>NZ_CP195122.1:0-2617379 GCF_057365085.1 Herbiconiux sp. J20-20 | reverse complement strand
TTCAACTCGATCTGCATCTGCCGACGCAGCTTCAGGTCGAGCGCGCCGAGCGGCTCGTCGAGCAGCAGCAGGGCGGGACGGTTCACGACCGCACGGGCCAGCGCCACGCGCTGCTGCTGACCGCCCGAGAGCGAGGCCGGTCGGCGCTGCGCGAGGTGATCGAGCTCGACCAGGCGCAGGGCCTCGTGGGCGAGCCCCATCGCGTTCTCGATCCTGCGGCGCTTCAAACCGAAGGCCACGTTCTCGATGATCGACATGTGCGGGAAGAGCGCGTAGCTCTGGAACACGGTGTTCACGGGGCGGCGGTAGGTCTTGACGTTCGTCACGTCGTTGCCGCCGATCAGGATCTGCCCCGAGGTCGGCTCCTCGAGCCCCGCGATGAGGCGCAGGGTCGTCGTCTTGCCGCAGCCGGATGGGCCGAGCAGGGCGAAGAACGACCCTGCCGGGATCATCAGATCGAGCTCTTCGATCGCCGTGAATCCGGGGAACCGCTTGCTGACGCCGACCAGTTCGAGATCGGCGCCCGATTCGGCGAAGGTGCTCGCCATGGTCGTCTCGCGCCCGCCCTCGGCCTAGGCGCCCAGCAGGACGGCCTGGAAGGCGCTGTCGAACGACTGCTCCTCGGCGGACGTCAGGCCCCGGAACACCTTGACCTGCGAGAGCGTCTCGGCGTTCGGGAAGATCAGCTGGTCCTCGGCGAGCTCCGGGTCGATCGCGAGCATGGCCTCCTGCGCACCCTCGACCGGGGTGATGTAGTTCACCCACGCGGCGACCTCCGCCGCGACCTCGGGCTCGTAGTAGTAGTTGATCAGCGTCTCGGCGTTGGTCTTGCGGGTCGAGCCGATCGGGATCATGTAGTTGTCGTTCCAGAGAGTTCCGCCACCCTCGGGGATCATGAACTCCCACTTGTCGCCGGCCTCGTAGTTGATCACCGTGATGTCGCCCGACCAGCAGATCGCGACGAGCGTGTCCTCGTTCACGAGGTCATCCAGGTAGGAGTTGCCGGCCACGTTGCGGATCTGCCCGTTCGTGATCTGCTCGCGGAACACGTCGAGCGCGCTCTGGAACTGGTCCTCGGTGAAGTCGCTCGAGATGTCGACGCCCTGCTCGCTCATGATGACGCCGATCGTGTCGCGCATCTCGCTGAGCACGCCGACGCGGCCCTTGAACTCCGGCTTCCAGAGGTCGGAGACGGTGCGGATGCCCTCCGGCACGCGCTCCTTGTTCCAGGCGATGCCGGCGAACCCGCCCTGCCACGGCAGGGAGTTGGTGCGACCCGGGTCGAAGCTCACGTCGACGAGGCTCGGGTTCAGGTTGGCCTTGTTCGGGATGTTGGCGTCGTTGAGCGTCTGCGTGTAGCCGAGGCGGATCCAGCGGTTGCACATCCAGTCGGTGAGGCAGACCAGGTCGGCGCCGATGTCGCGGCCCAGCACCAGCTGGTCGCGCACCTTCGCGTAGTAGGTGTTGTTGTCGTCGATGTCGACCAGGTAGTTGACGGCGATCCCGGTCTCGGCGATGAACGCGTCGAGGGTGGGGTTGTTGCCGTCGTCGTCCTCGTCGAGGTAGGCGGGCCAGTT
Organism: Herbiconiux sp. J20-20; assembly: GCF_057365085.1. NCBI lineage: Bacteria > Bacillati > Actinomycetota > Actinomycetes > Micrococcales > Microbacteriaceae > Herbiconiux > Herbiconiux sp. J20-20. Next base: position 2,615,802 of record NZ_CP195122.1, on the reverse strand, counting down.
CGCCCAGTTGAGGGTCGGGTCGTTCGCGGAGTTGTCGGTCGCTGCGGTCGGCGCCTCGGTGCCGGACGGTGTGCACGCGGCGAGCGCGAGGGCGGTGGCTCCGGCTCCGGCGCCCGCGAGGACGGCGCGGCGGCTCAGCTGCGAGCGGCGCGCCTGCGCAACCAGTTGGCGGATGATCGGGTCTTCGGGAAGCTGCCGAGTCATGACGGGGATCTCCTCACAAATCACGCGAATATCGTCGGCGCTGGCGCCGTGCCTCGATACTTGCACAGCGGGTTCCGTGAGGGAACGTAAATCGCGCAAAACCTCCATTACGAAACATACATTTCACGAAATCCGCGCTCTGCTCCGAAAAAAATTGCGGAATCCGTGGCGCCGCCGGGCTACGCTGATGCCATGAAGGTCGGGGTTCCGAGCGAGATCAAGAACAATGAGTTCCGCGTGGCCATCACCCCCGCGGGCGTCCATGAACTCACCAGTCACGGTCATGAGGTCACCGTGCAGAGCGGTGCGGGCCTCGGCTCGTCCATCACCGACGACGACTTCCGCGGCGCGGGGGCGCGCATCGCCGAGGATGCGGCAACCGTGTGGAACGAATCCGAGCTCATCCTCAAGGTGAAGGAGCCGATCGAGTCGGAGTACGGCTACTTCCGGCCCGACCTGACGCTCTTCGCCTACCTGCATCTCGCCGCCGAGCGCGAGCTCACCGAGGCGCTCATGGCCAGCGGCATCACCGCGATCGCCTACGAGACCGTGCAGCTGCCGAACCGCGCGCTCCCGCTGCTCGCCCCGATGAGCGAGGTGGCGGGCCGTCTTGCTCCGATCGTCGGCGCCAACGCCATGATGAGCCCGCAGGGCGGACCGGGGATCCTGGTTCCCGGTGTCCCCGGCACGCGTTCCGCCGAGGTGGTCATCCTCGGCGGCGGCGTCGCCGGCACCAACGCGGCGGCGGTGAGCGTCGGACTCGGCGCCCGGGTCACGATTCTCGACACCAACATCCAGCGACTGCGGGAGCTCGACGCGCTCTACGCGGGCCGAGTTCGCACCACGGTCTCCAACCGGTTCGAGATCGAGCTCGCCGTCAGCGAAGCCAACCTCGTGATCGGCTCGGTGCTCGTTCCCGGCGCCAAGGCGCCGAAGCTGGTGAGCAACGAGCTTGTCTCGCGCATGAAGCCCGGCAGCGTTCTTGTCGACATCGCCGTGGATCAGGGCGGCTGCTTCGAGGACAGCCACCCGACGACGCACGCCGATCCCACGTTCCGGGTGCACGAGTCGCTGTTCTACTGCGTCGCCAACATGCCCGGTGCCGTCGCGCACACCTCGACCTACGCCCTCACGAACGCGACGATGCCGTACGCGGCGACGCTCGCGAACCTCGGCTGGCGCGAGGCGCTGCGGCGCGACCCGGCGCTCGCGCTCGGGCTCAACGTGCACGCGGGCAGCCTGGTCACCGAACCGGTCGCCGTCGCGCACGGGCTGCCGTCGACCCCGCTGGCGTCAGTTCTCGCCTAGCCGCACCCGGCGCACCTCGCCGCCGTCGACGAGCCACCACTCCTCGGCGTCGTCGGCGAGCCCCGGTGACGCGAGCGGCGGCGGCACCGAGCGGATCCGGGTGAGGTGGCGAAGCTCCGACACCGCGACGCTTCGGTCGACGAGGAACCGCAGCTCTCGGCGCGCGAGAGCCAGCAGAGCCCACGATGCGTTCCAGTCGTCGGCGTCGCCGACGAGCACCGCTCCCCCGTCGCGCACCTGGAGAGCGAGGTCCGGCGTCGCCGAGAGCTCGGAGACCTCGCGCACCGCCCACCCGCGGCCCCGCCAGGCGAGCACGCGCGCACGGACCCGCGGCGTGATCACGGCAATGGCGCGGTGGTCGGGAAGTCGGAGGGTCTCCGGTTCGCGACGCGCGCGACGCGCCAGCTCGGCGAGGAGCTGCTCGGCATCGGCGTCGGGCCGCGCGACTTGAATCGCGACACCGTCCCGCCAGCCGGAGCCCGGCGGCGACGCGGGGTCGAAGGTGGCGGCGGGCAGCCCCGCGAGCAGGTGGTCTTCTCTCGCCGCCTGCCGCAGGGTGAGGCGCGCGGTGATCGCACCCGCCAGCGCGTGGAGAGCGCCGGTGAGACGCGACACCGAGAGAACTACCCCCGTCTCGGTGCGGGCGGCGTCGCGTGCGAGCCGGGTCACGCGGGCAAGGAATTCGACCGCCTGGTCGGCCGGAAAGCACTCGAGCAGGGCATCCAGATCGTCGATCAGGATCAGACGGCCCGACCGGGTCGGCTCCGACTCGACGACATCCAGGCACGCCCACGCCTCCGCGGGCTCGGCGGGCACGACGACGACCCCGCCCGGCGTCGAGCGCTCGGCCTCCTCGGCCAGCGTCGCGAGAGCCGTCGTGCGGCCCGAGCGCGGCGCCCCGATGACCAGCAGCGCGCCATGGTCGGCGGGGCGGTACCTCGCACACTCGTGCGTCGCCTGCTCGACGCGATCCAAGAGACCGAGCGCGAGCTCGAATCCGTCTCGCGGGGCACCCGGCGCGCGCTGAAGCTCGTGCCGCGGGACCGACGCGGGGAGCGGATCGCTCCACGGCTGCAGCTCTCGCGGGCGAGGCTGTGCTCCGCGTCGGACCGCCTCGATGTCGTCACGGTTCGAGAGCGCGAGCTGGATCTCACGCTCGCCTCGCGCGTCCTTGAGGATGGCGCGGCCGCGCGGCGCGGAGGAGAGCCGCGCCGCGGTCTCGGTTCCGAGCACCGCAGCCGACTCCGCGCGGTCGGTGACGCGCAGCGCGAGCTTCAGTGTGACGTTGGCGAGGATCCCCTCGCGCACGACACCGGTCGGGCGCTGCGTGCACAGGATCAGGTGCACGCCGAGCGAGCGGCCCCGCGCGGCCAGGTCGATGAACACGGCGTGCAGCTCGGGATGGTCGGTCACCACGGTGGCGTACTCATCGACCACCACGATGAGCCGCGCGAGACGTCCCGCCGGGAGCTCGACGAGGCTCCGCACCCCGGCCTCGGCGACGATCCGCTCGCGTCGCCGCAGCTCGGCACGCAGCCCCTGCATCGCCCGAGCGGCACGGCGGGCATCGAGATCGGTCACGATTCCGGCCACGTGCGGCAGCCCGGCAAGCTGCCCGAACGTCGCGCCGCCCTTGAAGTCGATCAGCACCAGCGCGAGCTCCTCGGCCGTGTGCGTCGCGCACAGTGCGAGCACCCACGACACGAGAGCCTCGCTCTTGCCCGAACCGGTCGTGCCCGCGATCAGCGCGTGCGGACCTTCCTGGTCGAGGTCGATCGCGACAGGCCCGGACTCGCTGACCGCGAAGACCGCGGCCATCCCCCGAGCGCCCGCCGCATCGCGCTGCGCCGACGCCAGTTCCGCGAACGCGAGCGTCTCGGGCAGCAGCGCGGAGCGCGGCCCCAGGCCGTGCCGCCCCGCGAGCTCCGCCAGCCGGCGCGCACGACGCCGGGCCTCGGGCCCCGTGAGCGCATCGACGCGCAGGCCATGCGTCTCGGGACCGCCGCGCAGCAGTTCCGCAGCGCCGCCCTCATCGATCCGCACGACGCACGCCAGATCGCCGAACGGCGCGGCGTCGCCGGGCGGGACGGCCTCCCCTCCCCACCGCACGACGACCACCGCGCCTCGGTCGCCCTCCTCGAAGCAGAACGCCGCGTCGCCGGCGGTGCGGTGCTCATGCGGCAGCTCGCCCACCCAGCCCTCGTCGTCGGGCGCGATCAGCCGCCAGCGCACGGGCGAGAGCCGGGCGGCAAGCTGCGTGGCCAGCTCACGCGCATGGGCCCGGGCGAGCGCACGGGGACCGACGATGCCGACCCCGCCTCGCGCGTCGATGACGACGCTGGCGTGGCGAAGGCGCCCGGCATGGGCACGCCCCGCCTCCAGTTCGGCGCGGCTCGCGCCGTCGACGTCGACGCTCCAGGCCTCCTCTGCGATGTCGAGACCCGGCAGCTCTGCCAGGCCGACGACGATCGACAGCTCATCCGCCTCGGCATGCCAGTCGCTCACCACGGTGAGCTCCTGCTGCGCGCCGTGGGTGCCGGGCCGCGACCGTGCCAGCCGCGCCCGCGTGACCTCGTGCTGCTCGTCGATCTCCGCGCGCCACGTCGCCAGTGCACGTCGAAACGCCTCCGCGTCGCGCCGCGCGGTGCGACGACGCTGTCGCCATCCGTCGGCCAGATTCGCGACCGCCGCGAGGGGCCCGAGGGCGGCGAACACGAGCACGAGCGCCGAGCCGGTCACCAACCACATCGTGATCGACAGCGCCACCGGGATAACCGCCATAGCGACAGGGAACGACGGTCGAGGTGGCGCGCTCGGCGGCGTCGGCAACGGACGCCGCGTCGACGCTGCGGAGCGGGTGTCGACGACCATGCGGCCATTCGAGCACCCCGGCGGCACGCGCTCGAGCGCACGCGTTCGAGCTCGTGGAGTCCGCTCCCGGGCGGGCGCGGCGGAGGAGGCGTGCCGCTCGTCAGCTCACGACGAAGAACTGGTCGCCGATGTCGACGCGCGAGCCGCGCTCGATCCGGTAGCGCCGACCCGGCTCGCACCGCCACGGGTCCCGATCGGGGGGACGCACCACGGAGCCGTTCGTCGCATAGCGGTCGCTCACCCAGAAGACGCCCCCGTCCTGACCGAACTCGAGATGCGTCTTCGACACGGTCTTCGCCGGGTCGGCCACCACGATCAGCTGGTCGACGAACTCGCCGGGCTGCGCGACCGGGTTCCGGCCGATGAGGCCCGAACCGGCGACGGTGACCGACTCGCCGGTGCTGAACTGCAAGACGAAGCGCTCGCCCGTTCCGGAGGCCGCGGCATCACGTCGCGGGGCGAGATCCAGGCCCGCCGGCGCATCCGGCTCCGCGTCGGCCACCGGTTCGCTCTCGTCGGCCCGGTCGACGGGCGGGCCGGACGCCTCGTGCGGTTCGTCCCCCGGCTCCGTCAACGGCTCCGGTTCAACGTCGGGCACCGGCTCCTGCTCTTGCTCCTGCTCCGGCTCCTGCTCCTGCTCCTGCTCCTGCTTTTGCTCCTGCTCCGGCTCCGGCTCGGGCTCCTGCTCGGGCTCGGGCTCGGGCTCGGGCTCGGGCTCGGCCGATGAGTCCGGGAACACCAGTTCCTCGTCCAGCGCGACCGTGTCGCGCGCGGTCGGAACCTCCACGGCGCCGACGACGAAGCCGCACTCCCGGCAGAACACATCCGTGGTCAGCGCGACGGCGCTGCACTGCGGGCACCGCGACAGCGACGTCGAGCGCACGACCGAGAACTCCACCCCCGGCTCCTCGATCGGAATCGGAGTGACCTCCTCCGTCGCCCCGACCGTCTCGGACGGACCGCGCAGGCTCCGCTCGCCGTTCACCGAACGGCCGCACTCCCCGCAGAAGAGCGCTCCGGCCCGAAGCGAGGAGCCGCAGAATCGACAGTTCACGAGCCCGTCTCCTTTCCGGCGCGTCGCTCCAGCCAGCGCGCAGCGCCCAGCGATCGAACCGAGATCTTGGCGCGGATGCGCCCCCAGCGCGTCGTCGACTGGTCGAGACTCGCACGCAGCTCGTCGACTGCGCTCCACACGTGCTCCGCGTCCTCCGCGTCGGCCGTCTCGGGCGCGAAGATGGAGCGGTCGACGACCGCGGCGAGCACCCTCGACGGCAGCGAGCCCACCTGATTGGCGAACTCGGCGCGCGTGGCCGCGGCGGGCGGGGTGATCCCGTGATCGAGCGCGGTGTCAGCGAACTCATCCCAGCCGCCCTGAATCCGATCGAGCGGCGTCGTGGCCCTCCGACGCAGCCGTCGGCGGCGCAACTTCGCCGCGATCACCAGCATGAACGGGGCCAGCAGCACCGCGGCGATCACGAGCAGCGTGCCCAGTCCCTGGATCACCGCGAGCAGCGCTGCCAGCACCGGATCGATCGCCTCGGGGTCCTCCCGAGAGCTCTCCGGAGGGGTCTGCTCCTCGTGATCGTTGACGGCGTCGGCCGGCGGAGGCACCAGCGATTGGGGGCGGGCGATCTCCTCGACCTGGTCGAGGTCGTCTTCGGGAATCGGTCGAACCGCGGGCACCGGGTCAACGGCGACCCAGCCGTATTCGGCCGTCTCGATCTCGATCCACGCCGAGACGTCGGCACCGAGCACCTCGGTGGTCTCGGTGGCGCCGTCGGATTCGGGCGCGAAGCCGAACACCACGCGCGCCGGGAAACCCAGCTGGCGCGCCATCAGAGCGGCCGCCACCGCGTACTGCTCGGCATCTCCGATCATCCGCGGCGCCGTCAGCAGCTCGCTGATCCGGTCGGCGCCGTGGCCTGACCTGCTCGGCGGCTCATCGGCGCTGAGGCCGTGGCTGATGTAGCCGAGCTCTGCGAGCTGGTCGAAGGTGCGAGTCAGCCGTTCTCCGGGCTGGGTGACGCCGCGCACCCAGGAGTCCAGCAGCGCCGAGAGTCCGTCCGGCACGACGTCGAGCCGCGGGAGATCGCTCGATCCCGGGGTGAGCGTCAGGAGCGCGCTCAGACTCAGCGTCGTCGTCGCGACCGACGTGATGCGGTACGCGTCGCCCGAGTCGACCCCGCCGATGACCGCAGCGGTGTCGGTGTCGAGGTTGATCACGAGGTCGTCGCTGAGGGTCGCCGCGTCGTCCCCCGCGAAGTCGACCGTCTCGATGCGACCGAGACTCGGAAGCCAGACGCCCTCGTACTCGACGATCTCCACCTCGAGCTGCCGGCTCGGCAGTCCGAGCGCACTGCGATCGATCGCCGCGGGAACACGGACGAAGTCCGCCGAGCTGCCCCCCTCGGCCGCGCTGCCGACCGAGTAGACCACGCCGTCGTACTGGTCGAGCGTGGCGATGCGGATCCGCTCCCCGGCATCCAGCCCCGTCACCAGGAACTGGACCTCGTCGACCTTGTCGGCCTGCAGATAGCGGCGGAACGACGCCAGCGGGCTCGCGTACTCGCGAGGGTCGAACGGACGCTCGATCGTCTCTCGCAGCACGTCGCGCTCGGCCACCGGCGGCAGCGCCTCGGTCGCGACCACGGCGACACCGGCGGCGATGGCGAGGACGGCTCCCGCGGCGACGAAGGCGCGGGCGCCACCGGACTTCACCGCGGAGCGCGCACGACGCGACTGCATCGGACCGCTGAGCGCGCGCAGCGCGGCACGGCGCCGACGGATCCGCCGCCAGACATGCCAGGCGAGACCCACGGCCAGCAGCGACAGTGCGATCGGAACCGGCCATGCCGGGTTCGCCGGGCCGAAGGCGATGCCGGTGATGGCGATCACGACCGGGCCGATCATGCCCCACTCGCCTCCGCGCTCGCGTGCGCCGATCCAGACTCCCGCGAACACCGACACCATGACGAGGAGATAGATCGGCACCAGGAGCGCCTGGTAGTCGCCCACCGGGATCGTGATCGTGAGCAGCTGCTTCCAGCCGAGGGCGATGCCGCTCAGGAGATCGCCGATGCCCTCGAGACTGGGCAGCACGCCGTTGATGGCGCGCGACGGCACCGCAAGCGGAACGCCGGCGAGCACGAACACGACGAACGCGACGAGGGCGAACACCCAGCCCGGCCAGCGCAGCGTCACGGCCGTTGCCGAGAGAATCGCGGCGATCAGGATGCCCTGCACGACGACAGCGATGAACTGCGGATGCTCGTAGATCGGCCACCACACGGCTGCGGCGATCGCGGTGGCGATGCTCGCGAAGACGACGGTCAGCAGCAGCGTGACGGCGGAGATGCGCGGGGTCATCGCGTGGCCGCCGTTCTCGCCAGGGCGTGCTTCAGATCGTCGAGAAGGCCGACCGAGAGAATGTCGATGCCGGCGACTCGGCGAAGGCCAGGCAGCGCCTCAGGGTCGCAGACGACGGCGATGACGGCGACGTCGACCGGGAACGCCGAGGCCGCGGAGCGCAGCTGCGCGGGAGTCGTGGTCGACCCGCAGATGAGGAACGCGAGCGAAACCTGCCCGACCTGGTCGGCGACCGCATGGGCGACGTCGCGGATCCCGATCGCGCCCCCGGCGAGATCCACCACGGCGAGATCATCGAGCAGACGCTCGGCGCGATGGGTCGCGAGCGCCCGGACGCCGTAGCTCGGACGCTTCGCGAACTCCGGGGTGATCGTCGAGACGACGACGGAGAGGCTTCGCCCGTCGCGGATGGCGCGCACGCCGAGGCTCCCCGCCACGCTCACCGCGAGCTCGAACTCGTCATCGTTGGCGAAGTCGCTCGGGGCGAGGCTGAGTGCGACGGCGAGGTGGCTGCGCCGCGTCTGCTCGAACTGACGCACCATGTACGTGCCGGTCTTCGCCGTCGACTTCCAGTGAATGTAGCGACGCTCATCACCCGGCTGGTACTCGCGGAGCGCGTGGAAGGCGAGGTCGTTCGAGGAGAGGTCTCGCGTGGTCACGCCCTCCAGGTCGTGAATGAGCCCCGTGCTCGTGCTCGGCGCGGCGATCGTCACCGGGTGCACGATGAGGGTCTCCTCGTCACTCCAGACGAGCTCGCGCCGCACCATTCCGACCGGGTCGGCACGCACCGTGCGCACGGGACCCAAGGGGATCACTCCGCGTCGGCTGGTCGGCAGCGGAACCTCGTGCGTGTAGTCGGCGCCGCCGCGCAGACCCGGGATGGCGAGCTCAACGAGTCCGTGCGCGACCGGAACCTCGACGGAGGTCGGCAGGCTGCGCTGACCGCGCGGATTGCGCGCGGTCACGCTCAGCACGGCGGGCTGGCCTGCGACGACGCGGTGATGCGGCAGATCGAGCTCGATCTGGATGCGCGGCCTCCCGATCAGGTAGATGACCGCGACCACGGCGAGCGCGATGGTGGCCCACCCGACGGCGACGAACTCCACCCATCCCAGGGCGTAGCCGAGAACCAGCACGATCGGCGCTCCGAGCAGCAGCCCCCACCCCAGTGGGGTCACCACGGACGCGGCGTGACCGAGCCAGCGCCCGGCCGCCCCCCGCACCGTGCCGAAGACGCGGACGGCGAACACCACGGAGTCGGCAAGGACACCCGTCCGGGATCCGACGATCCGCGCGCGGGTGTTGTGCAGGGTGTTCGTGTCGCTGGTGTGCGGCGACCCCCGGGACTCTGAGGAGATGGTCACACGGCGAGCCGATCGCTCGGCGGTGCGATCTCGAGCAGCAGCTGCGAGATGATGCTCGTCGCGGTGACTCCGTCGAACTCCGCCTCGGGGTCGAGCACCAGGCGGTGCGCCAGCACGGGCTCGGCGAGCGACTTCACGTCGTCCGGGATCACGTAGTGCCGCCCGCTCGCCGCGGCGAGCGTCTTGGCGGCACGCACGAGGGCCAGCGCTCCGCGCACGCTGGCACCGAGACGGACCTCGCGGGCGGTGCGGGTCGCCTCCACAAGCCGAGACACGTAGTCGTTGACGCTCGGGTCGACGTGGACCTCGCGGGCGTACCCGATGAGTTCGCGCACCGCCTCTTCCGTCAGCACCGGCGACAGCACCGTGTCGTGAGCGCTCACGCCGGCACCGTCCAGGATCCGGAGCGTGGCGGCGCGGTCGGGGTAGCCGATCGACGCCTTGAGCATGAACCGGTCGAGCTGAGCCTCGGGAAGCCGATACGTGCCCGCCTGCTCGATCGGGTTCTGCGTCGCCACCACCATGAACGGAGACGGCACCGGATGTGCGACCCCGTCGACGGTGACCCGGTGCTCCTCCATCACCTCGAGCAGCGCCGCCTGCGTCTTCGGGCTGGCGCGGTTGATCTCGTCGGCGAGGACGATGTTGGAGAACACCGGCCCGCCGTGGAAGGAGAACTCGCCGCGGCGCTGGTCGAACACGCTGACGCCCGTGATGTCGCCCGGCAGCAGGTCGGGGGTGAACTGGATCCGCGACACGGAGCCCTGCACGCTCTGCGCGATCGCGCGCGCGAACGAGGTCTTGCCGGTTCCCGGGTAGTCCTCCAGCAGCAGGTGCCCCTCGCTGAGCAGCGCGACGAAGCCGAGCCTGATCACGAAGGTCTTGCCGACGAGGACGTTCTCGACGTTGGCGACGAGCCGCCCGAAGGCGTCTTGGAACATGCTCGCCTGTTCCGGGGTGATGCTCATGGTTCGGGTCCTCTCGGGTGGAGTTGCTCGACGTCAGTCGAAGTCTTCCCAGTTGTAGGTTCTCTGGTAGGTCGATCCGCCATTGGCGGTGATGCGAATGTCGAGGTCGTCGGGCTGAACCGCGCCGCTCGCGGTGCAGACGCCGCCGCCGCTGGCCGGCATCGTGGTCCAGGCGGCAGTGCCGCACCGGTACTGGATCAGCTCGTAGGTGCCGGCCGTGGGGGCGCTCCAGCGCCACTCCCCCTCGACGCCGACACCCGTCGAGGTCACCGTCGCGCTCAGCCCGGGCGGGGCGACGTTCGCGACCGGGGTCCCGATCGCAAAGGCGGTCGACCACTCGCTGCCGCAGAGGGTCACCTCGGGCCAGACCTTGCAGGCGAGGAACTCGGCGCTGATCGCCGTGCCGTAGTGGCTTCCGTTCTGCGTGATGAGGTACGCGCTGCCCACCGGGACGAGGTCGCTGACAGTGCCGTCGACGCCGTCGCCGATGAGGCGGTACTTGACGTAGTCGGCCGACGCGGACTCGTTGGTGATCTTGGTGAGACGGAAGTCCCAGCGCCCATTGTCACCCGGCGAGGTCGCGTTGCTCGTCGTGATCGAGGTCACGACACCCGGGGTCGCTCGGGTGATGACGCGCGCGCTCGTCGCCGCCTCGCTGCAGTCGCCGAGGCCGTTCTTGGCGTAGACGACCACCATGTAGTCGCGGTTGGGCGAGAGGCCGGTGAACTCGGTGCTGGTCGCGGTGCCGACGGAGGAGGCCGACGAGCAGGAGGGCGCGTTGCTTCCCTGCGTGATCGCGACCCGGTACTCGGTGATCGCGCGGCCGTTGTTGTTGAAGACGTCCGCCCACTGCGCCGACACGGTCGTGCCCGACGATGACGAGACGCCGGATGCCGTCGGAGTTCCCACCACGAGCGGCGTCCATGCGGGCGTGCCGGTCGAGCTCGCCTGGTTCCAGGTCGCCAGCGTGTTGGGCGCGCTGTTGCGCGCGCTGACGCTGTACTGCACCGAGCTGCCGTTCACGACGCCGGCGATCGGCGCGACGTCGAGGCTGTAGAGCGTGCCGACCGCATCGCTCGTGCTCACCGTGATCTCGCGCGAGACGCCCGCGACGGTGACCACGTAACGCTCGATCGGGCTGGCGGTTCCCGAGCTCTCGGGCTTCCGCCACGAGACGCTGAGGCCCTTGTCGAGCGATGCCGAGCTGAGTGAGACGGGCGGGGGCGGAATGATGTCGCTCCAGATGGTTCCCGCGGCGTTCGAGACCGCGGTCGAGGAGCCGATCTCGTTGATCGCCGTGATCGAGAACCTGACCGCGTTGGTCGGCCCGTTGCCGGGCGTGGTGATCGCGCAGTTGACGTTCGTCGTGCAGGTGGTGGTCGAGTACAGGCTGCCGCTCGACGCGAGCGTGGTGCGGATCTCGTAACCGGTGATCGGCGAGTTGTTGGCCGCCCCGGGCGTCCACGAGAGCTTGAGCACGCGGTCGCCGAACTCGGTGACGCGGAAGTTGGTGACCGGGTCGGGGACGTCCTGCACCGACACCGTGGCATTGCCCCAGACGTAGCGGCTGGGGTTGTTCGTGGCGTCGGCCACCTGGTACTGGAAGTTCACCTCGACCGGCTCGGCCGTCGCAGACACCTGGACGGTCACGCGGGACCGGTCGGCGCTCGGGGTGATGGTGAGCCCCGCGGGAAGATCTGCGCCACCCAGCCCGCGGATCGCGACCACGGTGAGCGGGCTGCTCGGGAACGGGTTGTTGACCTGGTCGTTCGCCAGCACGTCGAGCACGGTCGTCTCGCCGCGCAGCGCCACCGCGCTGTCGGCGACCGGCTGCGCCAGCGGTGCCGTCGACTGGACGACCGAGAGCCGGATCGAGCCGGGCTCGCCCTCGTTGATCGCGTCGCGCACGCCGATGCGCGCAACGGCGCTCGTGCCCGCGGGCGTCGAGAGCGCCGCCGTGATCACCATCCGCTGGCCGTTGACCTCGACCGTGAATCCCTCGGGCAGCGGGTCGAGTGCCGTGTAGGCGAGCTCATCGATGTCGTCGTAGGGGTAGTTCGTCAGGCGGATGAGATCGAACTCGCGCGACTGGCCGGGTTCGAAGTTGACGTCGGCGCCGACGAAGATCGGGGGCTGGTTCTCGCGGGGCTCGACCGTGATCGACAGGGTGAGCACCGCGCGACGCCCGTCGGGATCGTCGGCGCTCGTGCCATCGGTCACCTCCACGGTGATCGAGGCCGGGCCGAAGTAGCGATCCGCCGAGACGAAGACCAGATTCTGGTCGTCCACGACCAGTTCGCTGCCGTCGCTGTGCGTGGCGCGCACGGTGCTGGCGTCGACGAGACGCACACTCTGTCCGCCGAGCGCGACGATGTAGTCGTTGAGCGCGATCTGCAGCGTCTGCTCGCTCTCGACCACGAGTTCGGGAGCGGTCGGATCGAGCTGCGGCAGGGCGTCGTCGTAGCCGGGCACCCAGAGGAACGCGAAGGCGCGCACCTCCGCATCCTCGGGGTGCGCCACCGAGAACGGGATGATCTGCGACGCGCCCTCCATCGAGACGCGGATGGTGCCGTCCGGCAGCACCTGTGCGGAGCTCGAATAGCCGGGGACCAGACTCAGCGCGAGCTCGCTCACGTCGCCGTCCGCGAAGAACACGTTGCCGAGCACGTCGACATCGATCGTCGAGCGATCGAGCACCTCCGCCACCGTCAGCACGGTGTCCGACGCGACCGGCACCGCGAGCGGGGCGTCGGGATCCACCGTCACCGTGACGAAGTTGGTGCTGGTGCCGCCGTACTGGTTCTCGATCGTGTACACGACCGAGTAGCGCCCCGCCGCCTCGGGGGGCGTGATGCGCACGATCGACTCGTCGACGACCTCGACGACGACCTCGGACTCCTCGGCGTTCGGCACCGCGGCCACGACGCGCAGGGGCGATCCGTCCGGATCGGAGTCGTTGTCGAGCACCCGCACCGACACGGTGCGGCCGGGCCGGATCGAGACGATGTCCTCGTTGGCGACAGGGTTCCGCGCGCCCTCGAGTCGCGGGCTGATGCCGATCCGGATGGTGCCCTCGGCGCGCGCGCCGAGACCGTCGACGACCGTGTAGCGGAACTCGTCCGTTCCGCTCGAGTACTCGCCCGCCTCGTAGATGATCGAGCCGCCGGCGGTCGAGACGACCGAGCCCTTCTCCGGGTTGGTGGCCACGCCGATCAGCTGCACCGCGTCGCCATCGGGGTCGACCGCGCTCAGCGGAATGTCGATCTGAACGCTCTCGCCCGCGATGACGCGCGCGGTCACGGTGCGCGGAATCGGAGCGCTGTTGGTCTCCTCATCGACCTCGCGAACCGAGATCCGCACGCTCGCCTGGGCGATCTGCCCGTCCTCACCGCGGATCGCGTAGACGGCCGAGTAGTTGCCGGCGACTTCGGGTGCAAGGTAGCGCAGCTCGTCGCCCGAGGCGAACAGCAGACCGGAGTTCTCCGGGAGGTCTTCGGCGAGCGCCGACATGAGCTCGAATTCCTGCCCGTCGGGCTGCTCGTCGTTGTCGAGCACCGGGATGTCGACCACGTCGCCGACCCGCACGGTCACGGCGTCGTCGGTCGCGATCGGTGCCTGGACCCGGCTGGGCTCGGGGATCTCGACGACCGTGATCGTTCCCTCGGCATCGGCAACGCCGTTGCTGATCCGATAGTGCAGCGTGACGGGTCCGTCGTCGAGGGGCGAGCGCAGGGTGATCCGCACCTCGCGCTGGTCGAGGATCTCGGCGGTCAGCCCTGAGCCCTCGGGGATGTCGGTGACCCCGGTGACGACGAGCACGCCGCCGGCCGGGTCGATATCGGTGAGGGTCGGATCCACGGTCGCACTCGCGAGAGTGCGCACGAATACCGTCTGCGGCACGGTGATCGGCTTGGTTCCGGCGTCCAGCGGCGCGGACACGTCGATGCGCACCAGACCGGTGGCCGTCTGGTCTCCGTCCGTGACGGTGAAGCTGAGGTACTGGGTGCCCACCCGCGTGGTCGACAGCGTGAAGGTCCCCGCCTCGAAGTTCGGCGTGATGGTCACGTCGGTCTTCTCCGGCACGGCCGTCAGCCGGATGGTGCCGGTTCCGCCGCGCACGTGCGTCAACGGATTCACGGTCACCTGCTCGCCCGCCGTCGCGACGACGACCCACGGCTCGACGACGATCGGCACCTCGCCCCGGGCTTGAACGTCGACTTCGAGGGTGCCCGACGACGCCTCGCGTCCGTCGGTCATCGTCACACCGACGACCGAGCGACCGGTCGTCTCCCCCGCATCCGCGAAGACGACCACGCCGTCCGGCTTCGCACTCACCGTGTTCGGATCCGCGGTGCTGGCGTCCTCCAGGTAGAACGGGTCCCCATCGGGGTCGTACCAGTCACCGAGCACCGAGGTCGAGACGCGCTCTCCGGAGGCGACCGTCGCGGTCGAGTAGCGCACCTGCTGCGGCGGCGAGTTCTCCTGGTCGCTGCGCACCTCGACCGTGACAACGGCGCTCGCGGTGCCGCCGCGTCCGTCCGTGATCGTGTAGCGCAGGCTGAAGCTGCCGCGCGCGTCCGAGTCCAGTGTGAGTTGAAGCTGCTGGTTGCGGGAGACGAGATCCACCCGACCGATCGACTCGTCGAGCTGGTCGACCTCGCTGATCACGAGCACGTCGGCGTTCGCGTCGTAGTCGTTCAGCAGCACCGGCAGCACCGTCGCTCGACCGGGCCGGGCGCCGAACTCGTCGTCGACCGCGACAGGAGGCTGCTGCTGCGGGTCGATCTCGGGCGGCGTGTCCAGATCGTTGACGACCTGCTCCTGCTGCTGATCGGCCGTGATGAGCTCATCCCAGTTGTTGATGAGCTGTCCGAGGTCGTCGATCGCCCAGCTCGCGCCGCCGCGGCTGTCGTTGAGCACGACCTGGTCGGCGTTCCGGGCGAAGGCGAGGCTCGCGTCGATCGGCATCTCGGCCAGCGCCAGCTCGACCGGCTCCGCACCGACGCAGTCGCGCCAGCCGAGGCCGCCCGTCCAGGCGGCGAAGACGCAGCCGCCACTGAGCACGGGAGCCGCCGCGCTGCCGACCGTGCCGCTGACCACCGTCTCGATCGCGCCCGTCGTCAGCGACACGCGCGACAACCCGGTGTCGGTCGCGAGGTACACGGCATCACCGCTGGTGCTCGGGGTCTGCAGGATCGGCTCGTCACCCAGCTCGATCGCGCCGCCGAGCGAGACGGTTCCCGCCTCTGAGATCAGGCGTCCGCCGGTCGGGTCGAGCATCACCCAGCGACCGCCGACGGAGGTCAGCTGGTAGTCCGCGGCCGTGTCGTCGGCTTCGAAGGTCCAGCTCGCGCTCGCCCGTGCCCCCTGGGCGAGGTCGAGAAGATAGACCTCGCCTAGCTCGGGAGAGGCCGCGAAGACGGCTCCGTCGTCGTCGACGCTCAGGAACGACTGCTCTCCGAGCGACAGCACGGAGGGGCTCGCCGGGTCGAAGCTGCCGAGCTCCGCCAGCGGCGTGAGCCACACCTCGCCCGTGCCGGCGGAGTGGATGACGACACGGTCGCCGGCGATCAGCACGCGCGGCTCCTCGGATGGCAGCGCGACGCGCTCCGTGATGAGGGCAGTGCCGGGATCGATGAGGTCGAGAGTGGAGTTGACGGAGTCGACGAGGAACACCGACTCCCCCGCCTGGACGACCTCGCCCGAGGCGACATCGGTCTCGATGACGGTGTTGAGCTCGAGCACCTCCGGATTCGCGCGCCCGAGCGCCTGGGAGTCGAGGTTGGTGACCCATACCGCGCCGTCATTCAGTGAGACGCGCTGGGTCGCGTAGCCCGGCGAGATGATCGCGACGGTGACGACGACGGCCGCGATCACGGTGCCGCTGACTCCTGCCGCGAACGCCGCGCGGTTCTTCTTGATCCATTCGCCCAGCACGAGCATCACCCGTCCACGACGTCGACGCACTTCTCAGCGCTCGACGGTCCGGTCGCTCCCTGGCGGTAGACGCGCACGGTGATGCACACGGTCTCTCCGGGCGACGCGGCGATGACGAACTGGGTGGCGGTCTGGAAGCTCTCGCTGCCGTCGCGCACCTGGATCTGGTACCGATCCTGCGGCTCGATGCCCGGATCCGCCCAGCTGAACTCCACCGTCCCGGCGGACTGGCTCGCCTGCACGTCGCGCACCGTCGGGATGTCGCTGTCGCCGAGCGCGCTCAGCAGCACCGCGAGCGCGGCCACGCCGAGCGCGATCGCGAGCCCGGCGCTCGTGACGAGCAGCCAGGTGAGCGAGCGGGGCTGCTGCGGCGGCGCGTTGCGCACGTCGGAGGCGCCGGACGAGGCGGGGCGCGACGCAGGAGCCTCGCTCACCGCGGTTCCCTGTCCTCGCCGCCGGCGCTGGCTGCGCGACATCGGAAGCGCGCTGGCGACCGGCCGCAGCTGGGTGCGCTCCTCGAAATCGGAGATGGTGCCCAGCGCCCAGTCATCGCGAGCCAGTTCGACCGTCGTCTGCGGCACGCCGAGTTCGCTCTCGACGACCTGGAGCTCGCGCACCAGTTCGAGCACGCTCGCCTGCCGCAGCGCCGGGTCGCGCGACATCGCGCGTCGCAGAACTTTCTCGAGCGAGGCGGGCACGTCCGGCCGACCGATCGACTGCGGCTTCGCCCGCGTGATGCGCGACATGAGCTCGCTCGCGCTGTTGTCGGCGCCCTCGACCTCGAACGGCGAGCGTCCGGCGAGCAGCGAGTAGACGGTGGCGCCCAGCGACCAGACCTCGGACGCGACCGAACCGGGAACTTCGTCGAGCAGCACCTCCGGTGCCGACCACGGGATCGAGAGTCCGACCGACTCCTCCTGGCGCGCGCCGACGAGCGTGGAGGCGATGCCGAAGTCCGACAGCACGGGGTGCCCGTACGCCGTCGTCAGGATGTTGGACGGCTTGATGTCGCGGTGCAGCACGCCCGCACGATGGGCGGTCTCGATCGCGCTGCCGATCTTAATGGCGACCCGGAGCACCTCGGCGACGGGAATGCTCTCGGTGCGATAGCGGGCCGCGAGGCTCGGCGAGCAGAGCTCCATCACGAGGTACGGTCGGCCGTCGGCGGAGACGCTCGCCTCGTAGACCGTCAAGATAGCGGGGTGCGCACTGAGGCGCGCCATCAGGTTCGCCTCGGCCTGGAACATCTGCCGCACCTGATCGTTGACGATCTCGCGCAGCATGACCTTGACCGCGACCTGTCGACGCGGCATATTCTGCTCATAGAGGAACACATCGGCGAAGCCGCCGGATCCGAGCACGTGAAGATAGGAGAATCCGGGCAGGATCGGGGGCGGTGAAGGCAGTCGTCGAGCCACGGTCACCCCCTCAGCTGTCGCACGGTCGGTTCATTCTAGGGTTGCCCTCGGTTCATCACCCCTGTTCAGCCCCCGAACTGGGGCGCGATGCATTCCGGGGGCCGCGAGCCTGATGGCGGCCCTTCGCGGGGCTCTTCACCACGTCCACGACGACGACCGTGACGTTGTCGCGACCGCCCGCCTGGAGGGCGAGGGCGATGAGGATCTCGGCCGTCTCGGCGGGTGACATCCGCTCCGACAGCGTCTGGGCGAGGCGTTCGTCGTCGACTTCGCGGGTCAGCCCATCGGAGCAGATCAGGATGCGCAGGCCGTCGCGCAGCGGCACGCCCCAGAGGTCCGGCCTCGGGGTCTCGTGAAACCCGAGGGCGCGGGTGATGACGTTGCTCTCGGGATGGCTCTCGGCGGCCGCGGCGTCGATCAGCCCCGCATCGACGAGCTCCTGAACGACGCTGTGATCGACCGTGATGCGCTCCATCCGGTCGTCCGCGTAGGCATAGACGCGACTGTCGCCGATGTTGAACACGAGCAGTCCGGGAGTCTGCTCGAACAGGGCGAGCGCGACACCGGTGATGGTCGTGCCGGCACCGGCGGTGTACTCCTCGGCGATCGAGTCGATGTCGGCAACCGCGAGACGGAGCGCGGCATCCAGCTCTGCCACCTCGAGGAACGGGTTCGGCGTCGCCTCGGCGAGGCGTGCGACCGCCGCCGCACTCGCGCGGTCGCCGGCCGAGTGGCCGCCCATGCCGTCCGCCACCGCGAAGACGGGCGGCTCGGCGAGCACCGAGTCCTCGTTGAGCTGTCGCCGGTGCCCGATGTCGGTGCGGGCCGCCCACGAGAGCACGAACTGCTTGCCCCGCTGGCCGGGAACGGTGAAGCGGCGCTCGACGGCGTCCTCTCCGCGCTGGATCATGAACTCGTTCCGCTCGTCGCGTGCCCGGTGTCGGCGCGGGGTCCGGCCGTGATGCGCAGCAGGTTCCCGTCGCCGACGTCGATGATGGCGCCCGGCACGACGACGGCCGAGTCGCCGCCGAGCAGCACCTGGGGTGCTGCCCCCGGCAGGGCGACCGTCGTGCCGTTGGTCGAGCGCAGATCGGTGACGACGACGGTGCTGCCGACGCGGCGGAACTCGAGGTGCGTCGCCGACACCTCGCGGGTCGGCGAGTGCAGGGCGACCAGCCGCGGCACCGGCCCCACGGAGACGCGCGGCGTGCTCGGCTGCCGCCCCACGATGACCGTCGTCGTGAGCGCGAGCTCCGCCCCGGTGGGGAGCACCAGGTGCAGAACCGCCGCGGCGAGCGGATCGCGGTCGCGGCTGACCTCGCGAGCGAGCTCGGCGCTCAGCCCGCCCCACGCCGTGCCGATCTCGGGGCCGGCCAGCCCCGAGACCGCGACGGTGTCTTCGAGGCGGTCGCGCTCGGACAGCTCCGCGGGGGTCAGCTCGCGCGGCGGCACCGCAACGGTGTCGTCAAGCGAGTCGGAGGTCACGCCTCCATTGTCTCGCGTTCCGACACCCGCGCTGACGCCGCGCGGCGCGTCGGCGCTACTCGCCGATGAAGGACATCACGTGCTTGATGCGCGTGTAGTCCTCGAACCCGTACATCGAGAGATCCTTGCCATATCCGGAGTGCTTGAAGCCGCCGTGCGGCATCTCCGCGACCAGCGGGATGTGGGTGTTGATCCAGACGCAGCCGAAGTCGAGGTGCTTGGCGAAGCGCATCGCGCGCGCGTGATCGCGCGTCCAGACGCTCGAGGCGAGCCCGTACTTGACGTCATTGGCCCAGCCGAGAGCCTGCGCCTCGTCGGTGAACTTCTGCACCGTGATCACCGGGCCGAAGATCTCGGTCTGAATGACGTCGTCCTTCTGCTGGAGGTTCGACACCACCGTCGGCTCGATGAAGTAGCCCGACGACTCCTGGCGCGTTCCCCCGGTCTCCAGCTGCGCGTGCGAGGGCAAGGCCTCGATCATCCCCATCACGCGCTCCAGCTGGGTCGCATTGTTGACGGGGCCGTAGAAGGTGGAGGCGTCCGAGGGCATGCCGGTGGCGACGTTCTCCTTGACGTAGGCGACCATGGCCGCCACGAAGGCGTCGTGCACCTTCTCGTGCACGAGGACGCGCGTCGCCGCGGTGCAGTCCTGACCGGCGTTGAAGTACCCGGCGATCGCGATCCCCTCGACCGCCTTGTCGATGTCGGCGTCATCGAAGACGATCACCGGCGCCTTGCCGCCGAGCTCCAGGTGCACGCGCTTGAGATCCGAGGACGCGGCCTTGGCGACCTCCATGCCGGCGCGCACCGATCCGGTGATCGACACCATTTGCGGCGTCGGGTGCTCGATCATGCGCGCACCCGTCGTGCGGTCACCGGTGATGACGTTGAAGACGCCCGCCGGCAGGAACTCCGCCGCGACCTCGGCGAACAGGAGCGTCGACTGAGGAGTGGTGTCGGAGGGCTTCAGCACCGTCGTGTTTCCCGCGGCGATGGCGGGCGCGACCTTCCAGACCGCCATGTTCAGCGGGTAGTTCCAGGGCGTGACCTGGCCGATGACACCGATCGGCTCACGGCGGATCCAGCTGGTGTGGTCCTTCATGTACTCGGCGCTCGCGCGGCCCTCGAGGTTGCGCGCTGCGCCGGCGAAGAAGCGGAGCTGGTCGACCGAGAGCAGGATCTCGTCCTCGACGAGACTCGCGCGCGGCTTGCCGGTGTCCTGGCTCTCGAGGTCGGCGAACTCCTCGGCACGCTGCTCCATCGCGTCGGCGATGCGGAACAGCGCGAGCTGGCGCTCGGCGGGCGTCGCCTCGCCCCACTCCTCGAAGGCGGTCGCCGCCGCCGCGAAGGCGGTGTCGACGGCCGCGGCGTCGGAGACGGGCGAATGCGCGTAGCCCTCGCCGGTCGCCGGGTCGATCACGTCGAACGCGCTGTCGGCGGTCGCGTCGACGTAGTCACCGTTGATGAAATTCTTCAGAGTGCGCTCAGCCATGACCACACCTTACTTCGAGTCGCATCCATTCGATACTGCGGATTTCGGCACTTTCGCTGGTTCATATCTACGGATTCGCTTGTGAAGGTCGGTCTGCACTGAGAGAATCGATGCATGTCCGCTCGTCAGAAGCCCCCGTCGCTCGACGCCGTCTCGAAAGGCATCATCGAGCAGCTCCAGGAGGACGGTCGACGCTCCTACGCCGAGATCGGCAAGGCCGTCGGGCTCAGCGAAGCCGCCGTGCGCCAGCGCGTGCAGAAGCTCACCGACGCCGGCGTGATGCAGGTCGTCGCGGTGACCGACCCGATGCAGCTCGGCTTCGCTCGGCAGGCGATGATCGGCGTGCGGGTCACCGGCGACACCACCGTCGTCGCCGACGCACTCGGCGAGATCCCGGAGATCGACTACGTCGTGCTCACCGCCGGCAGCTTCGACGTGCTCGCCGAACTCGTCTGCGAAGACGACGACACGCTGATCACGCTCCTGAACCAGCGCATCCGCAACATCCCCGGGGTGCTGTCGACCGAAACCTTCGTCTACCTCAAGCTGCACAAGCAGCACTACAACTGGGGCACCCGCTAGAAAGAGGCTCTCATGAGCACCACCATTCCCACCCCCACCGCGATCGATGATGCGGCGCTGCAGCAGAAGGCGAAAGACCACCTCTGGATGCACTTCTCGCGCCAGTCGGTGCTCGAGGAGCACGGCGCCCCCATCATCGTGAAGGGCGAGGGCCACCACATCTTCGACAGCCACGGCCGCCGCTACTTCGACGGGCTGTCGGGGCTCTTCGTGGTCAACGCGGGCCACGGACGTCGGCGCCTCGCCGAGACGGCCGCCCGCCAGGCCGAGGAGCTGGCGTTCTTCCCGATCTGGTCCTATGCGCACCCGGCGGCGATCGAACTCGCCGACCGTCTCGCCGACTACGCCCCCGGCGACCTCAACCGGGTGTTCTTCTCGACCGGCGGCGGCGAAGCGGTCGAGACCGCGTTCAAGCTCGCCAAGTACTACTGGAAGCTGCAGGGCCGCCCCACCAAGCACAAGGTCATCTCGCGCGCGGTGGCGTACCACGGCACCCCGCAGGGCGCGCTCGCGATCACCGGCATCCCGGCGATGAAGGAGATGTTCGAACCCGTGACGCCCGGGGGCTTCCGGGTGCCCAACACGAACTTCTACCGCGCCGCTGAGATGGGCGCTCCCGCCGACGACCTCGAGGCCTTCGGCATCTGGGCCGCCGACCGCATCGAGGAGATGATCCAGTTCGAGGGGCCCGAGACGGTTGCCGCCGTCTTCCTCGAGCCGGTGCAGAACTCCGGCGGATGCTTCCCCCCGCCGCCCGGATACTTCCAGCGCGTCCGCGAGATCTGCGACCGCTATGACGTGCTGCTCGTCGCCGACGAGGTGATCACCGGCTTCGGCCGCATCGGATCGATGTTCGCGTCCACCCACTACGGATTCCAGCCCGACATGATCACGTGCGCGAAGGGCATGACCAGCGGCTACTCGCCGATCGGCGCGACGATCGTCTCCGACCGCCTGTACGAGCCCTTCCGCCACGGCACGACCGCGTTCTACCACGGCTACACCTTCGGCGGACATCCGGTCTCGGCGGCTGTCGCCCTCGAGAATCTGGCCATCTTCGAGGAGGAGAAGCTCGTCGAGAACGTGCGCGAGAACTCCCCCGTGTTCCGCGCCACCCTCGAGAAGCTGCTCGACCTGCCGCTCGTGGGCGATGTCCGCGGCGACGGCTACTTCTTCGGCATCGAACTGGTGAAGGACAAGGCGACGCGCGAGACCTTCAACGACGCCGAGTCGGAGCGGCTCCTGCGCGGCTTCCTCTCGAAGGCGCTGTTCGAGGCCGGTCTGTACTGCCGCGCCGACGACCGTGGCGACCCCGTGATCCAGCTCGCGCCGCCGCTGACGATCGGCCCGGCCGAGTTCGACGAGATCGAGCAGATCCTGCGCTCGGTGCTGACCGAAGCCACCGCGCACCTGTAGACCGCCGCGCCGTGGTGACCGCCTACCGTGCGGTGTCGTTCTGGCACGACTCGCTCGATGACGACACCCTGACTCCGCGCGCGCCACTGGCCGGTGACACGGAGGTCGACGTCGCGATCGTCGGCGCCGGACTCACCGGCCTCTGGACGGCCTGGTATCTGCAGGAGCGCGACCCGTCGCTGCGCATCGCGCTCCTGGAGAAGGAGATCGCGGGATTCGGCGCGAGCGGGCGCAACGGCGGCTGGTGCAGTGCGCTGTTCCCGCGTTCGACGGCGTCACTGGAGCGCACCCACGGGCGCGAGGCGGCGCTCGCGATGCGCCGCGCGATGATCGACACGGTCGACGAGGTCGGCGAGGTCACGGAGCGGGCGGGGATCGACTGCGACTTCCGGCGCGGCGGCACCGTGGCGTTCGCGCGCTCGGCCGTGCAGCTGGAGGCCGCGCGTGGCGAGGTCGACGAGGCACGCGCCTACGGCGTCGACGACCTCGAGCTGTGGGACTCCTCGCGCGTGCGCGCGGCCGGAGCGCTGGCGGCGGCGTTCGATCCCGCCTGCGCGCGACTGCAGCCGGCGAAGCTCTCGCGCGGGCTCGCCCGCGCCGTGGAGAGCCGCGGTGCGCTCATCGCCGAGCGGACCGAGGCCCTCGAGATCGCGCCGGGCCGCGTCACGACCGCGCGCGGCACGGTGCGGGCCGAACGCGTCGTGCAGGCGACGGAGGGCTACGGCGCGACGATGGCGGCCACCCGCCGCCGGATCCTCCCGCTGTACTCGCTGATGATCGCCACCGAGCCGCTCGGCGCCTCGGTGTGGGACGAGATCGGCCTGGCGCACGGCCAGACCTTCACCGACTACCGCCATCTGCTGATCTACGGGCAGCGCACGGCGGACGACCGGATCGCCTTCGGCGGCCGCGGGGCCCGCTATCACTTCGGCAGCGCGATTCGCCCCGAGTACGACCGGGTCCCGCGCGTCTTCGAGCATCTGCGTCGCGCGCTCGTCGACCTGTTCCCGGTGCTCCACGACACGCGGATCACGCACCGCTGGGGCGGACCGCTCGGGGTGCCGCGCGACTGGCACGCGCGCGTGGAGTTCTCTCCCGCGACCGGCCTCGCGAGCGCCGGCGGCTACGTCGGAGACGGCCTGTCGACGACCAACCTGGCCGGCCGCACCCTCGCCGACCTGCTCACGGGGCGCGACTCTGAGCTCACCCGGCTCCCCTGGGTGAGCCACCCCGCTCGAGACTGGGAGCCGGAGCCGTGGCGCTTTGTGGGCGCGAACGCGGGACTGCTCGCGATGCAGGCGGCGGACGTCGAGGAGCGGATCACCCGGCGCCCGTCGCTCATCGCCCGCGCGATGGGCCCGCTCGTCGGGCACTGAGATTCTTGGCGCCGGCGGGAATATCCGCGCGCGGGTGCGGTTTTAGTTGACATGACAACCACTCTTGACGCTCATCCCCAGTACCGCACCGGAACCTGGACGCTCGACCCCGCGCACTCGACGATCGGATTCACCGTCGCCCACCTCGCCATCAGCAAGGTGCGCGGCACATTCGACCGCTTCGACGTCACGATCACGACGACCGACGATCCGCGCGACGCGCGGGTGGAGGCGACCATCGACATCGCCTCGGTCAACACCGGCCAGGCGCAGCGCGACGCGCACCTGCAGTCGAGCGACTTCTTCCTGGTCTCGGAGCACCCGACGGCGACGTTCGTCTCCACGTCGCTCAAGACCAACGGCGACAACTTCACGCTGACGGGGAACCTGACCCTGCGCGGCGTGACGAAGCAGGTCGTGCTGACGGGCGAGTTCGGCGGCGTCATGACTGACGGCTACGGACAGACCAAGGCGGGCGCGAGCGCCACGACCAAGATCAACCGCCACGACTTCGGAGTGAGCTGGAACGCGGCCCTCGAGGCCGGCGGATTCACGCTCGGTGACGAGGTCGCGCTGGCGATCGAGCTGCAGGTCGTCCTGCAGCCGTGACCGCCGCAGGGGCGAGGTCCGCCCTCGCCCCTGCATCCGCTGAGAGTTCACCCCCGACGGGCGCTCGTCGGCGCTAGCGTGAAGCATGGCTTCGATCTCCACGCCCGATTCGCACACGCCGTCCCGCACCCGATCGGCGCTGGCCCTGCTGGCGTTCCTGGCGATCGCGTTCGCGGTCGCCGCCTTCGGCGGGCTCTCCACCGCGGGCAACGTCGACGGCTGGTACGCGGCCGCCGAGCAGCCCGCGTGGACCCCGCCGAACGTCGTCTTCGGTCCCGTCTGGACGACCCTGTACACGCTGATGTCGATCGCTGCCTGGCTCATCTGGCGCACGCCCGACTCCGCGGCGCGACGTCGAGCCCTCGGCCTCTACGTCGCGCAGCTGGCCGTCAACGCCGTCTGGACGCCGGTGTTCTTCGGGCTCGAGCCATTCCTCGGCGCACCCGCGCTGTGGATCGCCCTCGTGATCATCGTCGCGCTCGATGTGCTCGTCATCGCGACGATCATCCGCTTCGCGCGGCTGTCGCGGCTCGCGGCGGCGCTCCTGGTGCCCTATGCCCTGTGGGCGCTCTATGCGACGACGCTCAACGCGGGCCTCGCGGCCCTGAACTCCTAGTCGTCGGCCTCCGCGAGCGGAAAGAGCGCACCGATCTCGGCGAGCTCGGCTCCGGTCGCCCGCCAGCCCGAGCCGGCGGCCGCGTTGCCGCGGATCTGCTCGGGGGTCGTCGCACCCGCGATCACGCTCGACACGACCGACCGCCCGAGGAACCAGCCGAAGGTCGCCTCCAGCATCGAGATCCCGCGTTCGGCCGCGAACGCCTCGAACGCCTCGATCGCATCCCACGGCGCCTCGTCGGCGATGTGCGGTCGCTGGCGGGAGATCCGGGTGTCCGCGGGTCGCTCGGTGCGCGAGAACTTGCCCGTGAACAAGCCGTTCGCCAGAGGGAAGAACGGCAGGAATCCGATCCCCACCTCGTCGCAGGCGGGCAGCACCCCGCCCTCGACGGCGCGGGCGAGCAGGTTGTACTCGTTCTGGGCGCTGACGAACGGGGCGACGCCGAGTCGGTCCGATGCGGCCGCGGCTGCGCGGATCTGAGCACCGTCGAAGTTCGAGTGCCCGTACGCCGCGATCTTGCCCTCGACGACCAGCTCATCGAGAGCCGCGATCGTCTCGTCGATGGGCGTCAGCGGGTCGGGCGTGTGCTGCTGGTAGAGGTCGATGCGCTCGATGCCCAGCCGCGTCAGCGATCCCTCGACGGCGGCACGGATGTAGGGACGCGACCCCGGCGCGCTCTCGCCCGCGAGCGCGGGCGCGAACGTTGCATGGCCGAACTTGGTGGCGATCACCAGCTCGGCTTCCCGTCCGGCGAGCACCCGTCCGAGCAGCGTCTCGCTGAGCCCGAACTCGGCACCGTAGATGTCGGCGGTGTCGAACAGCGTGACGCCCGCGTCGATCGCGGCATCGATGACCTCGCGCACCCCCTCGACGGTCGCCGTGCGAGTTCCCGCACGTCCGAGGTTGTTGCAGCCCAGGCCGATCGCGGAGACGAGGGGGCCGTTGGTTCCGAGTTGACGCGATTCCATGGGGAAAGCCTACGGTCACGTCTCCTCCCCGAGCGGCCCCGCGTCGTCGTTCACACCGTGTCCGATTTCCGCTCGTCCGCCTGTCGCCGCCTCGTTACGCTCGAGGCATGCCCACCACGGAAGCCCGCCCGCAGTCGCTGCGTCGCCTCGCCTCGCCGATCGGCCGAATCGAACTGATCGGCGACGGCACCGCCGTCACCTCGCTCGCGATCGAGCGCGACGGCGCCCTCCCCCACGATGAGCTTCCCGAGTCGAGCGACGCCGTCCTCGATCGCGCGGCGGCGCAGCTCGCCGAGTACTTCACCGGTGCGCGCCGCTCGTTCGACGTCCCGGTATCGCTCTCCGGCACGGCGTTCCAGCGCGCCGTGTGGGAGCAACTGGTCGCTCTCGACTGGGGCGAGGTCGTCTCCTACGGCGAGCTCGGCCGCGCGACCGGGCGGGCCACCGCGGGTCGCGCTGTCGGCGGGGCGGTCGGCGCCAACCCGGTGCCGATCATCGTTCCGTGCCATCGAGTGCTCGGTGAGAACGGGCGCATCACCGGCTACAGCGGCGGCGAGGGCGTGCCCACCAAGGCATGGCTGCTCGAGCACGAGGGCATCCCGCACTCGCTGCCGCGCAGCGGTGCCGCGTGACGAGCCTCGTCGCGGGGGCGGACGGCCGGTCGCGCTGCGCCTGGGTCGGCACCGACACCGAATACATCCGGTATCACGACGAGGAATGGGGCGTCGCGCTGCACGGCGACCGTCCGCTGTTCGAGAAGCTGAGCCTCGAAGGGTTCCAGGCGGGGCTGTCCTGGATCACGATCCTGCGTCGGCGCCCGACGTTCCGTGCCGCGTTCGGAGGCTTCGACATCCCGACCGTCGCGGCCTTCGACGTCGACGATGTGGAGCGGCTGATGGCCGATCCGGGCATCATCCGCAACCGCGCCAAGGTCGAGGCGACCATCTCCAACGCCCGGATCGTCGCCGAGCTCACCGAGCACGACCCCGGCGCTCTCGACCGGCTGATCTGGAGCTACGCGCCGGCGACGTCACCGCGACGCCTCACGCTCGCCGATGTTCCCGCGACGACCCCGGAGTCCATCGCGGCGAGCCGCGCGCTGAAGAAGCTCGGACTCCGCTTCGTCGGGCCGACCACGCTCTACGCCCTCATGCAGTCGGCAGGCCTCGTCGACGATCACGTCGACGGCTGCTGGCGTTCCGCGAACGGCTCCCTGGCGGGCTAGGCCGCCGCGCGGTGCTCGGCAATGAGCACCAGCTCGCCCGGGTTGCCGGAGTCGAGCCGCACGCCCGCATCGCGCGCCCAGTCCATCAGATCGGACTCATCCTGCGGCCACGCCGGGCTGGTCAGCAGGGCGCGGGCGAATTCGCCCTTTCCCGCTTTGTTGAAGTGGTTGAGGGCGCGACGGCGACCCTCGCCATCCTCGGTGACCACGCGCAGAAAGCGCGAACCCGCCGGCGCCGGGCCGAGCGCCGCGTACGCCTCGGAGCGGGCGTCCAGCACGAATCCGCCCGCCGCGCGCTCCTGGAGCGCCGCACCGGCGACCCCCGCCCAATGCCGCCGAAGCGTGAGACCGGGGAGACGCGAATCCGCCGACAGCCGGTACGCGGGGATCGCATCGAGCGCCCCGACCAGACCGAACAGCGCCGAGGCGATGGCGACGCTCTTCCCGGCGCGCACGCGGGCCTCGCCCGGCAGCGTCGCCGCGTCGAGCGCATCGAAGAGCACGCCGTCGAAGCGGTCGAGGGCGGGCATCGTCGCCGAGTCCTCGACCTCGCGATTGAGCTCGATGAGCGCGCCCTGCGTGGCGCCCAGCTTCAGCGCTCGGCGCGCCGCCTCCGGGTCCTCACAGAGCGAGCGCAGCGCCGCAAGGCTCTCCCGGCGCGCGCCCGTGAGGCTCGAGAAGCTCAACAGGTCGAGGTTGAGACGCGTCCCCGGAGTTCCCCCCGGGCGCTTGGTCTCGGACGGCGGCAGCAGAAGCAGCACGTCGATCAGCCCACGGCGAAGCGCAGCGCCTCGGCGACGTTCTCGTCCACCGGGCGCACCGAGTCGAGGCGCAGTCGCGGCACCTCGGCGCTCGGGCCGACCCAGGGCTCCCACTCGTCGAGGCTCTGCTCGACAGCGTGCCAGCTCGGCTCGGCCAGATGGGCGAGCTCGCGGCTGCGCGTCTCCAGGCGCTCGCGGTGCACCTCGGGATCCGAGCAGTACACCTCGATGAAGCGCGTGCGCCGCTCGCCGTGCCGCTCGGCCAGCCGCACCCACTGCAGGCGCGCCGGCTCGACCGCATTGACGGCGTCGATGATGACCCCCGCCGCGGGAGAGCTCAGCACCGAGTCGGCGATCTTCTCGGCGACCAGGTAGGCCGCAAGGCCCGTCGGCTGGCCGGCGTCGATTCCGGCCGACAGGATCGCGGACTCGATCGGATCGACCGACACCACCGCGAGCCCCAATTGGCGCCCCAGCTGCTCGGCGATGGTCGACTTCCCGGTTCCGGGAAGCCCCGCCATCACGATGAACATGTCACTGCCGTCCGGAACGGCGCATCCGGCGCTCCGAGGCCCTAGACGAGCTCGGCGGCGCCGGCGACGATCGTGACCGTGTCGTTCTGAACCGACAGGAAGCCGTCAGCAGCTCGCGCCGTGATCGTCGCCCCCTCGGTCGTCGTGACACGCACGTCGCCCTCGGCGAGCACGGCCAGAATCGGCTCGTGCCCGGCGAGGACGCCGATCTCGCCCTCGGTGGTGCGGGCGATGATCTGGGTCGCCTCACCCGTCCAGAGGGCGCGATCGGCCGAAACGACGCTGACGTTGAGCGGCATGTTAGCCGTTCTCCTTCTGGATCTTCGCCCAGTTGGCCTCGACGTCGGAGATGCCGCCGACGTTGAAGAAGGCCTGCTCGGCGACAT
The DNA here is from genome assembly GCF_057365085.1 of Herbiconiux sp. J20-20. Classification (NCBI taxonomy): domain Bacteria; kingdom Bacillati; phylum Actinomycetota; class Actinomycetes; order Micrococcales; family Microbacteriaceae; genus Herbiconiux; species Herbiconiux sp. J20-20. The sequence goes on along the minus strand of NZ_CP195122.1, from coordinate 2,586,917 downwards.
GGTCGAAGTCACCGCGCACGATCGCGTCGAACGACTCGATCGTCTCCTTGAGCGGAACGGTCGACCCCTCGACACCGGTGAACTTCTTCGCCATGTAGGTGTTCTGCGAGAGGAACTGCTGGATGCGGCGGGCGCGCGAGACAGTGATCTTGTCTTCTTCGCTGAGCTCGTCGACACCGAGGATCGCGATGATCTCCTGGAGCTCCTTGTTCTTCTGCAGGATCGCCTTCACGCTCGTCGCGACGCGGTAGTGGTCCTCGCCCAAGTAGCGCGGGTCCATGATGCGGCTGGACGACGACAGCGGGTCGACGGCCGGGTACAGACCCTTCGACGCGATCTCACGGCTGAGCTCGGTCGTCGCGTCAAGGTGCGCGAAGGTCGTGGCCGGAGCCGGGTCGGTGTAGTCGTCGGCGGGAACGTAGATCGCCTGCAGCGAGGTGATCGAGTGACCACGCGTCGAGGTGATGCGCTCCTGGAGGATACCCATCTCGTCGGCGAGGTTCGGCTGGTAGCCGACCGCGCTCGGCATGCGGCCGAGCAGCGTCGAGACCTCGGAACCGGCCTGCGTGAAGCGGAAGATGTTGTCGATGAAGAGGAGCACGTCCTGCTTCTGAACGTCGCGGAAGTACTCCGCCATCGTCAGCGCCGACAGGGCGACGCGAAGACGCGTTCCCGGCGGCTCGTCCATCTGACCGAAGACAAGCGCCGTCTTGTCGAAGACGCCCGCCTCTTCCATCTCGTGGATGAGGTCGTTGCCCTCACGGGTGCGCTCACCGACACCGGCGAACACCGACACACCACCGTGGTCCTGCGCGACGCGCTGGATCATCTCCTGGATGAGGACGGTCTTGCCGACACCGGCACCGCCGAAGAGACCGATCTTGCCACCCTGCACGTACGGGGTGAGGAGGTCGATGACCTTGATGCCGGTCTCGAAGAGCTGCGTCTTCGACTCGAGCTGGTCGAATGCCGGGGGCTTGCGGTGGATCGGCCAGCGCTCGGTGATCTCGAGCTTCTCGCCGGGCTCGGCGTTCAGCACCTCACCCATGACGTTGAAGACCTTGCCCTTGGTGACGTCGCCGACGGGCACCGAGATCGGCGATCCGGTGTCGGTCACGGCCTGGCCGCGAACAACACCATCGGTCGGCTTGAGCGCGATCGCGCGCACCAGGTCGTCGCCGAGGTGCTGGGCGACCTCGAGGTTCAGCACCGTGGTCACACCATCGATGGTGATCTCCGTCTTCAGTGCGTTGTAGATCCCCGGGATCGCGTCGTGCGGGAACTCAATGTCAACGACCGGACCCGTCACTCGCGCGACGCGACCGACACCGGCGGGTGCGGCAGCCTTTGCGCTGGACTTCTTGGCGGTTGCAGTGGGAGGAGTCATCTCTTCTGTCTTCTCTCGTGGGGAATTACTTCGCCGAGCTCAGTGCGTCGGCGCCGCCGACGATCTCGGAGATCTGTTGGGTGATCTCGGCCTGACGCGCGTTGTTCGCCAGCCGGGTGTAGTCGCGGATGAGCTTGTCCGCATTGTCGGATGCGGACTTCATCGCCTTCTGCGTCGCCGCGTGCTTGCTGGCAGCGGATTGCAGGAGCGCGTTGAAGATGCGGCTCTCGATGTAGACGGGCAGCAGCGCGTCCAGGACGGTGTCGGCCTCGGGCTCGAACTCGTAGAGCGGGAGCACCTCGGTCTCGGGCTCTTCGACGCCTTCGACGACCTCGAGCGGAAGCAGACGCACGACCTCCGGCGTCTGGGTCAGCATCGAGACGAAGCGGTTGTACACGATGTGAATCTCGTCCACGCCACCCTCGGAGGACGGCTGCACGAACTTCTCCACGATCGCGGCGCCGATCTCCTGCGCGGTCGCGAACGTCGGGCTGTCCGTGTCGCCGATCCACTCGCGCTCGAAGGCGCGCTTGCGGAACTTGAAGTAGCCCACCGCGCGGCGGCCGACGACGTAGTAGACGACCTCCTTGCCCTGCTCGCGCAGGAGCGTGGTGAGCTCCTCGGCCTCGCGGAGCACGTTCGCGTTGAACGCGCCCGCCAGTCCGCGGTCGGAGGCGAACACGACGATGGCGGCGCGCTCGATCTTCTCCGGCTCGGTCGTGAGGACGTGGTCGACGTTCGAGTAGGTCGCCACGGCCGACACGGCGCGCGTCACGGCGCGCGCGTACGGTGCCGAGGCGGCCACCCGCTGCTGCGCCTTCTGAATGCGGCTGGCCGCAATCAGCTCCATGGCACGGGTGATCTTCTTGGTCGTCTGGGCAGAGCGGATCTTCTGCCGGTAGACCCGAAGTTGGGCTCCCATGTCGTTACTTCCTACTCGTCAGTGATGATCGTGCGAATCTCGTCGGCCAAAGCTCAGCGCTTCGACTTGACGATCTTCTCCTGGTTGACGTCCTCGACCTCGGTCGCCTCGAACTCCTCGTGACCGGGCGAGCTCAGCGTGCGGCCGTCACCGGTCTGGAAGCCGAGCGAGAACGCGTCGACCTCCTTCTCGAGGGTGGCCAGGGTGTCGTCGTCGAGCACGTTCGTCTCACGGAGCGTGTCGAGCACCTTGGTGTTGCGCTTGAGGTGGTCGAGCAGCTCGCTCTCGAAGCGGAGCACGTCCTCGACCGGAACCTTGTCGAGCTTGCCGTTGGTGCCCGCCCAGATCGAGACGACCTGCTCCTCCACCGGGTACGGCGAGTACTGCGGCTGACGCAGCAGCTCGGTCAGGCGCGCGCCGCGGTCGAGCTGACGACGGCTGGCCGCGTCCAGGTCGGAGGCGAACATCGCGAACGCCTCGAGCGAGCGGTACTGGGCGAGCTCGAGCTTCAGCGTTCCCGAGACCTTCTTGATGCTCTTCACCTGGGCGTCACCGCCGACTCGCGAGACCGAGATGCCGACGTCGACCGCCGGGCGCTGGTTCGAGTTGAACAGGTCCGACTGCAGGAAGATCTGGCCGTCGGTGATCGAGATCACGTTGGTCGGGATGTACGCCGAGACGTCGTTGGCCTTGGTCTCGATGATCGGCAGACCCGTCATCGAGCCGGCGCCGAGCTCGTCCGAGAGCTTCGCGCAGCGCTCGAGCAGACGCGAGTGCAGGTAGAAGACGTCACCCGGGTAGGCCTCACGCCCCGGCGGACGACGCAGCAGCAGCGACACGGCACGGTAGGCCTCGGCCTGCTTCGACAGGTCATCGAAGATGATCAGGACGTGCTTGCCGCCGTACATCCAGTGCTGGCCGATGGCCGAGCCGGTGTAGGGGGCGAGGTACTTGAAGCCCGCGGCGTCGGAGGCCGGAGCCGCGACGATCGTGGTGTACTCCATGGCACCGGCGTCCTCGAGCGCGCCCTTGACGGCGGCGATCGTGGAGCCCTTCTGGCCGATGGCGACGTAGATGCAGCGGACCTGCTTGTTGACGTCGCCCGACTCCCAGTTGGCCTTCTGGTTGATGATCGTGTCGATCGCGATCGCCGTCTTGCCGGTCTGGCGGTCGCCGATGATGAGCTGACGCTGGCCGCGGCCGATCGGGATCATGGCGTCGATCGCCTTGATGCCGGTCTGCATCGGCTCGTGAACGCTCTTGCGCTGCATGACGCCGGGCGCCTGCAGCTCGAGGGCGCGGCGACCCTCGGCCTTGATGTCGCCGAGGCCGTCGATCGGGGCGCCGAGCGGGTCGACGACGCGACCGAGGAACGCGTCACCGACGGGCACCGAGAGGACCTCACCCGTGCGGGTGACCTCCATGCCCTCGACGATGCCGGTGAACTCACCGAGCACGATGACACCGATCTCGCTCTCGTCGAGGTTCAGCGCGAGGCCGAGCGTGCCGTCCGCGAAGCGGAGGAGCTCGTTCGCCATCGCGCCGGGAAGGCCCTCGACGTGCGCGATGCCATCGCCCGCGTCGATGACCGTTCCGACCTCGGTCGTGGCCGATGCGGTCGGCTGGTATCCCGCGACGAAATCTTTGAGCGCGTCGCGGATCTCATCGGGGCTGATGGTGATGTCTGCCATGTGAATGCCTATTCGTGTGAGTGGGCTAGTGCCGCTGTATCTGGGCCGGGTCAGCCGGCAAGCTGGAGTCGGAGGTCCGCGAGGCGGGACGCGATGGTGCCGTCGACGACTTCGTCGCCGACCTGCACGCGGAGTCCGCCGAGGATGCGGTCGTCGATAACGACGTTGAGGATCGGCGTGCGCTCGTAGCGAGCCGTGAGGGTCTGCACGAGCTTCTTCTCGTGCGTCGCGCTGAGCGGTGCGGCCGACGTGACCGTGGCGACGATGCGACCGTTCGCATCGGCGACGAGGTCGGCGGCCGAGCGCAGCAGTTCGCCGATGCGGCGACCACGCGGGCTCTGCACGAGGTGACGCACGATCGCGGCGGTGGCGGCGCTGATCGACGAACCGAGCAGCCGGTCGACGAGCGCCGCCTTCTGCGCGGTGTCGCCGAGCGTGCTGCCGATCGCGAGCTCGAGCTCGGCGTCGCTCGCGACGGCACGCTCGACCTCGAAGAGCTCGCGCTCGATCTGGGCCTTGACGCCCGCCGACTGGGCGATCGCCCGGATGCCGATCTCTTCGATGCCGTCCAGGAACTCGCCGCGGGTCGACCACCGCGCGCTCGCCAGGTCCGACAGGAGCGCCGACGCGGTGGCGTCGAGAGCTCCGAAGATCGACGTGATCAGGGCCGACTTCTCGGACGCCTCGATCGCCGGGTCGGCGAGGACCGCGCGCAGCTGCGCGGAGCCTTCGATCGCCCGACCGGCGGAGAGCAGCTGCTCTCCGCTCGCGAGGGTGACGCCCTTGCGCGCGGCGAGGTCCTGCTTCGCCGCCGCGAGGGCGGTCCGAGTCGCCGAGCCCATTACTTGCTCGCCTTCTCGAGGTCAGCCAGGAAGCGGTCGACGACGCCGGCCGACTTCTTGTCGTCGCTGAGGTTCTCGCCGATCACGCCGGACGCGAGGTCCAGCGCGAGCGAGCCGACCTCGGCCCGCAGCGAGACGAGAGCCGCCTGGCGCTCGGCCTCGATCTGCACCTGCGCGTTCGCGGTGATGCGCGCGGCTTCGGCGCTGGCCTGCTCCTTGAGCTCGGCGAGGATCTGCGCGCCTTCGGCACGCGCCTTGTCGCGGATCTGCGCGGCCTCGGCACGCGCCTCGGCGAGCTGAGCGTTGTACTCGTCGAGCGCGGCCGAGGCGCTGGCCTGGGCCTCCTCGGCGCGCTTGATGCCGCCCTCGATCGCGTCCTTGCGCTCGTCGAGCGTCTTGTTGACTGCCGGCAGCACCTTCCAGAAGAAGAATGCGAGCAGGACAACGAAGACGACGAGCGACCAGAAGACGTCGTAGAACTCCGGGAAGAGGAGCGAGAACTCGGTCTCGGTTTCCTCTTCGGCGGCCAGGAATGCGTTCAGCATTCCGCCTCCTTAGGTTTCGGGGTGACTACGGGAACGGGATGAAGCCGACGGCGATCGCGACGAAGGCGAGCGCCTCGGTGAACGCGATGCCGAGGAACATCAGACCGGTCAGACGGCCCTGAAGCTCGGGCTGACGCGCAACCGACTCGACGGTCTTGCCGACGACGATGCCGACGCCGATGGCCGGGCCGATGGTCGCGACGCCGAAGGCGAGCGGGGCGATGTGACCAGTGACTTCAGCGAGGTTCACGGTTTTTCCTTTCGGTGGAGAGTGTTCGCGGCGGGCGCCGGAACGATTAGTGCTCGTCGGCCAGCGAGAGCTGGATGTAGACGGCGGCGAGGAAGGTGAAGACGTAGGCCTGGAGGACGGCGACGAGGATCTCGAACAGCGTGAAGATGAAGCCGAACGCGAGGGTGCCGATGCCGAGGAAGCCGAGCAGGTTTCCTTCGGCCAGAACGGTGAAGAAGAAGAAGTGCGTCGCCGAGAAGCAGAGCACCAGCAGCATGTGGCCGGCGACCATGTTCATCAGGAGACGCAGGGTGAGCGTGACCGGGCGGAGGATGAAGGTCGAGAGGAACTCCATGATCGCCACGAGCGGCAGCACGATCGCGGGAACGCCCGCGGGGAACAGCGCGCTCTTGAAGAAGTTGAGCCCGTGCTTCTTGATGCCGGCGTAGATGAACATCACGTAGGCGATCACCGCGAGCACCAGCGGCAGGCCGATGACCGAGGATCCGGCGATGTTGAGTCCGGGGATGATGCCGGTGAGGTTCAGTCCGAGGATGAGGAAGAACATCGCCATCAGGATCGGCATGAAGCGCTTGCCGTCCTTCTCGCCGAGCGTCTCGATCACGATGTTCTGGCGCACGAAGCCGATCGCCATCTCGGTGACGACCTGGCCGCGACCGGGCACGACGCTCATCTTGCGGGTGCCGAGCCAGAAGAGCAGCATCAGCACGGCCACGACGAGCAGCCGGATGATCATGATCCGGTTCAGCTCGAAAGGAGTACCGGCGAAGAGAACCGCATCGGGGAAGAAATCCGCGAGGGTGGGACCGTGGAAACCACCGTCACCCGTTTCGTCATCTGTGGCGAACGGGAGGAGGGAGGCGAGGGCGGAAGCTAGCAGTGCTTTCTCCTGCTTCGGGGCGTGCGGTGACGCGGGCGAATTAGGGGGAAGGTTCGCTTCACCCTATCAACATTTTCGGGTGGTCAGGGACGCTCGTCGGGCAGATCGATGTCGCTCACGTACGGAACGCGCGAGCGCTGGAACGCGAGCACGTCGACGACGAGCGAGCCGAGCACGGCGACGATGACGCTGCCGAAGAACACGTACGGGTCCAGCCAGTCCTGGGTGCGGAGCCAGATCGCGGCGATCAGGAACACGACGAGCTTGAGAACCCAGGCGCCGAGGACCACGCCGAAGAAGAGCGGGCTCCCCGGATCCCCCGTCGTCAGGCGCGCGGCAAGCAGGATGCTCGCCGCCGTGACGCCCATGAAGAGCGCCGCCAGCGCGGCGCCGAGGATTCCGCCCCACAGCCCCGGCATGCCGAAGACGAGGTAGCCGACGACACCGCCGACGACCGCGACGGCGATCGCCAGGATGGCGCCATAGCGCAGGGCACGAGTCAGAATCGGGGCAACACTCATCAGGAGTCCTCTCGGTGGAGCCGACGATAGGCGTCGAGCGCCTCGGGGTCGTCGGCCGGGTCCTCGGGTGCATCGTCGGACGCCGCATCCAGCGGGTCGAAACGGTCGAGGGGGTCGGTATCGGGTCCGTCCTCCGCCAGCTGCGCCGCGGCCTCCAGGCGCTTGCGGCGACTGAGCGGCGCGAGCGTGACGATCGTGCAGATCGCCAGGGCCGCGAGGGTGAAGGCCAGCGGCCACCACCAGTCGGCGATCACCAGGAACAGGAAGCAGCCGACCGAGGCGGCGGCGGTCCAGCCGTACAGGATCAGCACGGCGTGGAAGTGCGAGTGCCCCATGTCGAGCAGACGGTGATGCAGGTGCTGGCGATCAGCCGAGAAGGGCGACTTGCCGGCGCGGAGCCGCCGGATCACGGCAAGACCGAAGTCGAGCAGCGGGATCACCAGGACGGCGAACGGCAGAAGGATCGGGATGAAGGCCGGCAGCAGCCCGCTCGCGCCGAGCAGCTGGTTGCTGTCGACGGCGCCCTGACCGGTGATCCGCGCCGGGTCGATCGTGCCGGTCACCGCGAGCGCCGAGGTGGCCATCAGCAGGCCCACGAGCATTGAGCCGGCGTCGCCCATGAACATCTTCGCCGGGTGCCAGTTCAGCGGCAGGAACCCCACGCACGCGCCGATCAGCACGGCGCTGACGAGCGAGGCGAGGTTGAAGTAGTCGCTCTGCTCGGTGGGCCCGTAGGTGATCACGTAGGTGTAGATGAAGAAGACGCCGTTGGCGATGATCGCCACACCCGCGACGAGTCCGTCGAGACCGTCGACGAAGTTGACCGCGTTCATCACCAGCACCACGGTGAAGACGCTGATCACCAGCGACATCGTCGGCGAGATGAGCGCGAGCGTTCCGCCGGGGATCGGGATCGCGCCGAGCTGGACTCCCTGCCAGGCGAGCACGAAGGCGGCGATGAACTGCCCGGCGAGCTTGGTCAGCCAGTCGAGATCCCAGACGTCGTCGGCGACGCCGAGCAGCACGATGATCGAGGCTGCCCCGATCACCGCGAGGATCTTGCCCGGCTCGTCGTAGACGAGCGAGAGGGGCGGCAGCAGCGCGCCGATTCCGAACGCGATCACGACGCCCGCGAACATCGCGATGCCGCCGAGTCGCGGGGTCGGCCTCGTGTGCACGTCGCGCTCGCGCACCTTCGGATACAGCCGATGCTTGAGGCTCAGTCGATAGATGACGATGGCGAGCACGAACGTGACGATCGCCGCGATCAGGGCGACCGCGACGTAGAAGATCATGCGCATCGTTCGGCCCCGACCACCCGAATGATCTCGGCGTCGGGGATGACCCCATGGCGGACGATGCGCAGCTTGCCGTCAGGGTGCTCGAGCGCCGTCGCGTCGACGATCGTCGACCCGGAGCGCGGGTCGGCGCTCGGATAGCTGGAGCCGACCGGTCCGGCGTCGAGGTAGACGGCGACGCGGTCCCCCAGCATGCGCTCCGCCTCCTCGGCGGTGGTGGCGGCCGGCTCGCCGGTCAGGTTGGCGCTGGACACCGCGAGCGGACCCGTCTCCGACAGCAGTTCGAGGGCGATCGGGTCGGCGGGCTGACGCAGCGCGACGGTTCCGCGCGTCTCTCCCAGATCCCAGTCAAGGCTCGCGCGCGCGCGAAGGATCACGGTGAGTCCCCCGGGCCAGAACTCCTCGACGAGTCGGCGGACCTCGGGCGGCACGACCTCGGCCAGCGCGTCAAGGGTCGGGATCCCCGGCACGAGCACGGGCGGCGGGGACGTGCGACCGCGCCCCTTCGCCTCCAGCAGTGCGTCGACGGCGTCCGGCGAGAAGGCGTTCGCCGCCACCCCATAGACGGTGTCAGTGGGGATGACGACGAGTTCGCCTCGCCCGAGCGCTGCCCGAGAAAGCCGCATCCCCGTGAGCAGTTCGGACGGGACCGAAGTGTCGTAGCGCGCCATGTCGGGTCCATGTTATCGGCGCGCGACCGAAGGCGAGGTGCGAGAGGATGGAAGAGCCATGACCCTTCTCTTTGTCTTCGACATGGACGACGTCCTCTACGACTACGACTGGCGACGCCGAATGGAGGGTCTCGTCGAGCTGACGGGCGTGCCCTTCGCGGAGCTGCGTCGACGCTGGTGGCACGACGAGGGCGAGTTCGCGGCCGAGGCCGGGGCCTTCCCCGATGCCGACAGCTACCATCGCGCCGCCCTCGCGGCCTTCGGCGCCGAGGTCAGCGTCGAGGACTGGATCACGAACCGCCGACGCGCGATGACCCCGTTCCCCGACTCCTTCGCCGCCGTGGCGCGAGCGCGCGAACTGGGCGCGGTGAGCCTGCTCACCAACAACGGGCCGCTCGTGCACGCGCACCTCGCCACGCTGGCGCACGAGCTCGTCGAGCTGTTCGAGCCGGAGGACCTGCGCACCTCGAGCTTCTACGGCGCACGCAAGCCCGACCCGCTGGTCTTCGAGCGGATGCTCGACAGCTACCGAGCCGACCCTGCCGACGTGTTCTTCGCCGACGATCTGCCCGAGAATGTCGCGAGCGCGGCGGGCCTCGGCATCACGGCGCACCGCTTCACGGATCCCGCCGGGCTGCGCGCGGCCATCGAGGACTTCGCCGCGTCGCGCGGCTGAACCTTTCCGCGCTAGCGGGTGGCGGTGGTCGCGCGATCGCGGCCGAGCAGGTCGCGGTGCGTCATCGCCATGCGCCAGCCGTCGGCCTCCAGCAGCGCACGCACGGCCGCGCCCTGCTGCTCGGCGTGCTCGAGCACGAGGCTGCCGCCGGGGCGAAGCCACCGGAGCGCACGGCGCGAGATGATCCGCACCAGGTCGAGCCCGTCCGCTCCCCCGAACAGCGCCATCTCCGGATCGTGCAGGCGCACCTCGGGGTCGCGCGGGATCGCCCCCTGCGGGATGTACGGCGGGTTCGAGACGACGACGTCGAACGCCTCCCCGGCATCGGGGAGCACATCGGCGAGGTCGCCGAAGATCAGCCGCAGGTTCTCACCCGCCAGCTCGCGAGCATTCTGCTTCGCCCAGATGAACGCAGCGGGCGAGGCCTCCACGGCGACGACGCCGGCGTGCGAGACCTCGGTCGCCAGGGAGATCGCGATCGCTCCGCTGCCCGTCCCGAGATCCAGAGCGCGAGGCTCGGGATGCGGCACCTCGAGAAGCGCGTCGATCGCGAGCTGCGCCGCGAGCTCGGTCTCCGGCCGCGGCACGAAGACACCCGGCCCGACGGCGAGCTCGAGGTGTCGGAACGGGGCGCGACCGGTGATGTGCTGCAGCGGCTCCCGGGCGGCCCGGCGCTCCACCGCCGTCGCGACCGCCAGATAGTCATCGAGTCCCAGTTCGGAACCGCCGATCGCGCGCGCCTGGACCTGACCGCGCGAGATCCCCATGACGTGCCCGATGAGCAGCTCGGCGTCGACCTCGGGGTGGGCGATTCCGGCGGCGGCGAGCGTGCCGACCGCCCATTCGCGCACGGCAGCCACGCGGCGCGCCGGCGCCGCCTCCGAGGTCGTCGCGGGATCGGTCATCGCCGGGATCGACACGATCAGGACTCGTCGCCGAGGGCGGCCAGTCGGGCCTCCTCGTCGGCGCGGATGCACGACTCGATCACCGGCTCGAGAGCCCCGTTGAGCACGGCGTCGAGGTTGTAGGCCTTGTAGCCGGTGCGGTGATCGGCGATCCGGTTCTCGGGGAAGTTGTAGGTGCGGATGCGCTCGGAGCGATCCATACCGCGGATCTGGCTGCGGCGCGCGTCGCTCGCGATCGCGTCGAGCTCCTCCTGCTGCTTCGCCAGCAGCCGTGCGCGCAGCACGCGCATGCCCGCTTCGCGGTTCTGCAGCTGGCTCTTCTCGTTCTGCATGCTCACGACGATGCCGGTCGGCACGTGCGTGATGCGCACCGCCGAGTCGGTCGTGTTGACGCTCTGGCCGCCGGGGCCGGACGAGCGGAACACGTCGATCTTGAGGTCGTTGGGGTTGATCTCGACCTCTTCGGGCTCGTCGACCTCGGGGAAGACGAGCACACCGGTGGTCGAGGTGTGGATGCGCCCCTGCGACTCGGTCGCCGGCACCCGCTGAACGCGGTGCACGCCGCCCTCGTACTTGAGGTGCGCCCAGACGCCCTGGGCCGGGTCGCTCGAGCTGCCCTTGATCGCGAGCTGCACATCCTTGTAGCCACCGAGATCGGACTCGGTGCGCTCCAGCAGCTCCGTCTTCCACCCCTTGCTCTCGGCGTAGTGCACATACATGCGCACCAGGTCCGCCGCGAACAGGGCCGACTCCTCGCCGCCCTCGCCGCCCTTGATCTCCATGATCACGTCGCGCCCGTCGTCGGGGTCGCGCGGGATCAGCAGTCGACGCAGCTTCTCGGCCGCGACCGGGAGCGCCTCTTCGAGCGCCGGGATCTCCTCGGCGAACGTCGCGTCCTCCGCCGCGAGCTCCCGCGCGGCATCGAGGTCGTCGCTCAGCTTCTGCCACTCCGAGTGCGCCGCGACGATCCGGCTCAGCTCGGCGTAGCGCCGGTTGACCTTCTTGGAGCGCGCCGGATCGGCGTGCAGCGCGGGGTCGGAGAGCTGCTGCTGCAGGTCCTCGTGCTCGGCGAGGAGCCCGGCGACGGACTCGAACACCGCTTACTCCTTGTGGCCGTTGGTGCCGTTCGGCAGCGACTTCTGGATCTGCACGAGGAACTCGGTGTTCGACTGCGTCTCCTTGAGCTTGCCCAGCACGACTTCGAGCTGCTGCTGCAGTTCGAGACCGGCCAGCGCGCGGCGCAGACGCCAGGTGATCTTGACCTCTTCGGCCGAGAGCAGCTCCTCTTCGCGGCGGGTGCTCGACGCGTAGATGTCGACCGCCGGGAAGATGCGCTTGTCGGCGAGCTGACGCGAGAGGCGCAGCTCCATGTTTCCGGTGCCCTTGAACTCCTCGAAGATCACCTCGTCCATCTTGGATCCGGTCTCGACGAGCGCCGTCGCGAGGATGGTGAGCGAGCCGCCGCCCTCGATGTTGCGCGCCGCGCCGAAGAAGCGCTTCGGCGGGTAGAGCGCGCTCGCGTCGACGCCACCGGAGAGGATGCGTCCGGAGGCCGGCGCGGCCAGGTTGTAGGCGCGGCCGAGTCGCGTGATCGAATCGAGCAGCACGACCACGTCGTTGCCGAGCTCCACCAGGCGCTTGGCGCGCTCGATGGCGAGCTCGGCGACGGTGGTGTGGTCCTCCGCGGGGCGGTCGAAGGTCGAGGCGATGACCTCGCCCTTGACCGAGCGCTGCATGTCGGTGACCTCTTCGGGGCGCTCGTCGACGAGCACGACCATGATGTGCACCTCGGGGTTGTTCACCGCGATGGCCTTGGCGATCGCCTGCAGGATCAGCGTCTTGCCCGCCTTCGGCGGAGCCACGATGAGACCGCGCTGGCCCTTGCCGATCGGCGCGATCAGGTCGATGATCCGCGTCGAGAGCTTCTCGGGCGTGGTCTCGAGGCGCAGGCGCTCGTTCGGGTAGATCGGCGTCAGCTTGCCGAACTCGACGCGGTCGCCCGCGGAGTCGACGGTGAGGCCGTTGATCGAGTCGATCTTGACGATCGCGTTGTACTTCTGGCGCCCGCCCTGCTGGTCGCCTTCGCGCGGCTGGCGGATGGCGCCGACCACGGCGTCGCCCTTGCGCAGGTTGTACTTCTTGACCTGGCCGAGCGAGACGTAGACGTCGTTCGGGCCGGGCAGGTAGCCGGTCGTGCGGACGAAGGCGTAGTTGTCGAGCACGTCGAGGATGCCGGCGACCGGGATGAGCACGTCATCGTCGCTGATCTCGGGCTCGTCGATGTCGTTCTGACCGCCGCGCCCGCGCTTGCGGTCGCGGTAGCGGCCCCGGCCACGGCCTTCGCCGTCGGCCTGCGCGCCGCCCTGGTTGCCCTGGTTGCCCTGCTGGCCGCCCTTGCCGCCCTCGTTCGAGTCGCTGCTGCCGCCCTCGGAGGCGTTGTCGCCACCCTGGCGGTTGCCGCCGGAGCGGTTGCGGCCCCGACCGCGGCCGCGGTTGGACGAACCGCTCTCGCCGTTGTCGGCGGACTCGGTCGATCCCGACTCCTTGTCGGCGGAGCCGGCGGTCTTCGCGTCGTCCGATTCGGCGGAGTCGGCGGACTGCTTGGCGGAGGCCCCCTTCGACGAGGCGCGGCGGGCTCCGTTCTTCTCGGCGCTGCCGTAGGTCTTCTCGGGCAGGAGCTTCTCGAGCTCGACACCGAGCTCAGCGGCCGCGACGTGGCCACCGGTGGCGCGCACCGGCTCGGTCGAGGCCTTCGGCGCGAGCTCGGCGGCGAGGCTGGCAGCCTCGGCGCTCGACGCGGAGGCGCGACGCGACCCGCGGCGTGCGGGCGCGGTCTTGGCTGCCGGAGCGTCGGCGGCCGGAGCGGCCTCGTCGCTCGGCGCGACGGCCGGAGCAGCCGCGTCGGCGGTGGCCGGAGCGGCGTCCGAGGCGGCGGGCGCCGCAGCGCCGGTCTCGGCGGCGGTGCCGTCCTGGTTGTCAGCGAGGATGTCCACGAGTTCTCCCTTTCGGAGCTTGGCCGCACCGGTGATCCCCCGTTCGGCCGCGAGAGCCTGGAGTTCGGGGAGGCGCTTGAGCGCGAGCTCAGCGCGGGCATCCGCGGCAGGGGCGGAGGCGTTGACGTCAGTCACAGTGCAGGGTTCCTTTCGGCCCGGGCACAGAACATCCCGGGGTTCAGCGCCGTCGGCTGCGGAGTCGGATGCACGAATAATGCGGAAACCGCGGTCGGCGAGTGCCGGTGAGATCGCACCCTGTCGCGGGTTCGCGTCGCTGAGCTCTAGGCCACAGCTTCGATCGGGTGCGAGACCACTGTAGCACCACGGAAGTCGACCGCGAGCACCAGGCAGTCCCAGGCCGTCGTGGCGTTCTTCTCGATGAGCTCCGTGGCCAGCAGGCGCTGGGCGGGATCGCTGCCGAGCACCAGGATCGACGGGCCCGCACCGGAGACGACCGCGGCGAGGCCTTCGGCCCGCAGCATGCGGATGAGGGCATCCGTCTCGGGCATGGCGCTCGCCCGGTAGCTCTGGTGCAGCTTGTCCTCCGTCGCCTCGAGCAGCAGCTCGGGGCTCTGGATGAGCGCTGCGATCAGCAGAGCGGAGCGCGAGACGTTGAAGATCGCGTCCTCGTGCGGCACCGAGACGGGCTGAAGACTGCGCGCGAGCGCCGTCGACATCGTCGTCTCGTTGGGCACCGCCACCAGCGGCGAGACGCCGCGGTGCACGATGAGCTTCTTGTGCCGCGGGCCCTCCGGGGTCATCCAGGCGATCGTGAGACCGCCGAACAGCGCGGGGGCGACGTTGTCGGGGTGACCTTCGAGCTCGGTCGCGAGCGCCAGCAGCTGCTGCGAGTCGAACTCGACGACGCCCTCGAGCAGCCCCTTGGCCGCCATGATCCCGGAGACGATCGCGGCCCCGCTGGAGCCCATCCCCCGACCGTGCGGGATCGCGTTGCGCGCCACCAGGTCGAGGCCGGGCAGCTTCTGCCCGACGGAGGCGAAGGCGTGCGCGATCGACCGGACGACGAGGTTCGACTCGTCGGTCGGAACCTCGCCGGCGCCCACGCCCTCGACGCGCACGCGCGCACCGGGTTCGGCGCTCGCGGTCACCTCGAGCTCGTCGTACACCGACAGGGCGAGCCCCAGGGTGTCGAAGCCGGGTCCGAGGTTCGCGGTGGTCGCCGGAACCTTCACCGTGACGGTCCGCCCGACGAGCGAGGCCGGGGCCGCGGTCACGATGACGCCGTATCGGTGGAGTTCTTGGCCAGGCCGAGCACCTCGGCGATGCTCGCGGTGTCGACCGGGACGCTCGTCGGCTGGATCTCGGCGCCGTCCGGCGTGCGCAGGGCCCACTGCGGGTCCTTCAGGCCGTGTCCGGTGACCGTCAGCACGACGGTCGCGTCCTTCGGCACGGCGCCGGCCGCGGCGCGCTCCAGAAGGCCGGCGACGCTGATCGCCGAGGCGGGCTCGACGAAGACGCCGACCTCGGCCGACAGGATGCGGTGGGCTTCGAGGATCGTGTCGTCGTCGATCGCCCCGAAGTAGCCGTTCGTCAGATCGCGCGCCTCGAGCGCAAGCTCCCACGACGCCGGGTTGCCGATGCGGATCGCGCTCGCGATCGTCTCGGGGTGCTTGACGACCTCGCCGCGCACGATCGGGGCGCTGCCAGCGGCCTGGAAGCCGAACATCCGCGGTAGCTTCGTCGTGGCGCCGCGCTCGACCTCTTCGCGGTAGCCGCGCGTGTACGCGGTGTAGTTGCCGGCGTTGCCGACCGGGATGAAGTGGAAGTCGGGTGCGTCGCCGAGCACCTCGACGACCTCGAACGCGGCCGTCTTCTGGCCTTCGATGCGGTCGTTGTTGACCGAGTTCACGAGGTGCACCGGGTAGTTGGCGGCCAGTTCGCGGGCGATGTCGAGGCAGTCGTCGAAGTTGCCCTGCACCTGCAGCAGCTCGGCGCCGTGCGCGATCGCCTGAGCGAGCTTGCCCATCGCGATCTTGCCTTCGGGCACGAGCACGGCGGCGGTGATGCCCGCGTGGGTCGCGAACGCCGCGGCCGAGGCCGAGGTGTTGCCGGTCGAGGCGCAGATGACGGCCTTCGCACCGTGCTCGACGGCCTTCGACACCGCCATGGTCATCCCGCGGTCCTTGAACGACCCGGTGGGGTTCATGCCCTCGAACTTGACCCAGACGCGCGCGCCGGTGCGCGCCGACAGCGCGGGGGCCGGGATGAGCGGGGTTCCGCCCTCACCGAGCGTGATGATCGGCGTCGCGTCCGTCACATCGAGACGATCGCGGTACTCGTGCAGCACTCCGCGCCACTGTGCCATGTCTTTACAGTCCCTCTACTCGCAGAACGCTCGTCACCTCGGCGACGACCTCGCTCGCCTCCAGAGCGGCGACGGTGTCGGCCAGTGCGGCCTCGGTGGCCTCGTGCGTCCCGATGACCAGGGTAGCGGTCGGCGCCGGGGCCTCCTCGCCAGCCTCGTGACCGTGCTCGGGCTCGGTGGCGACCGACTGCTGCACGGCCTCGACCGAGACCTCGTGCGTGCTGAACACCGTGGCGATCTCGGCGAGCACGCCCGGGCGGTCGAGCACCTGCAGCGTGATCTGGTAGCGGGTCGTGACGCTGGCGATCGGCAGCACGGCCAGGTTGGCGTGCGTCGACTCGGCCACCCCGGGGCCGCCGATGACGTGGCGACGGGCCGCCGAGACGACGTCACCGAGGACGGCCGAGGCGGTCTGGATGCCGCCGGCGCCGGCGCCGTAGAACATCAGGCTGCCGGCGGCCTCGGCTTCGAGAAAGACCGCGTTGTTCGCGCCGTGCACGGCCGCGAGCGGGTGCGTGGCGGGGATGAGCGCGGGATGCACGCGAGCGCTCACGCCCTCGACGCCGGTCTCGGGGTCGACGAGCCGCTCGCACACCGCGAGCAGCTTCACGACGAACCCGGACTTCTTCGCAGCCACCACCTGATCGCGTGTGACGCCGAGAATGCCCTCGCGGTGCACGGCGTCCAGCGGGACGGTGGTGTGGAAGGCGAGGCT
Organism: Herbiconiux sp. J20-20; assembly: GCF_057365085.1. Lineage (NCBI taxonomy): Bacteria > Bacillati > Actinomycetota > Actinomycetes > Micrococcales > Microbacteriaceae > Herbiconiux > Herbiconiux sp. J20-20. The sequence goes on along the minus strand of NZ_CP195122.1, from coordinate 2,570,295 downwards.
CGCCAGGATCGCGGCCTTCTGCGCGGCGTCGTAGCCTTCGACGTCCGCCGTGGGGTCCGCCTCCGCGTAGCCGAGCTCCTGCGCCGTGGTGAGCGCCTCGTCGAGGCTCGACCCCTCGGTGTCCATGCGGTCGAGGATGTAGTTGGTGGTGCCGTTGACGATGCCGAGGATGCGGTGCACGCGGTCACCGGCGAGGCTGTCGCGCAGCGGACGGATGATCGGGATCGCTCCGCCGACCGCGGCCTCGTAGTACAGCTGGGCGCCGACCTGGCTGGCCAGCTCGAACAGCTCGGGACCGTGCGTGGCCAGGAGCGCCTTGTTCGCGGTGATGACGTCGGCACCCGAGGTGAGTGCGAGCGTCAGGTACTCGCGGGCGGGTTCGAGCCCGCCGATCAGCTCGACGACGATGTCGGCGCCGAGGATCAGCGAATGAGCGTCCGTGGTGAGGAGGTGGCGCGGGATGTCGATGTCGCGCGGCGCATCGAGGTCGCGCACGGCGACGCCGACCAGCTCGAGGCCGGCACCGACGCGGGCCGCGAGCTCGTCACCATGCTCCAGCAGAAGACTCGCGACCTGGGAGCCGACCGAGCCGGCGCCGAGGAGGGCGATTCGAAGGTTGCGGTATTCCATCATGCGCGGACTGCTCCCTGGGGTTGCGCGCCGAGATCACGGCGGAGAAGGTCGTCCTCGGTCTCGCGACGCACGAGCAGGCGCGCACGCCCGTCGCGCACCGCGACGACCGCGGGTCGGGTGAGGTAGTTGTAGTTGCTCGCGAGAGAGAAGCAGTAGGCGCCGGTCGCCGGGACGGCGAGCAGATCCTCCGGGGCGACGTCACCGGGAAGGTAGTCGGCGCGCACCACGATGTCGCCGGACTCGCAGTGCTTGCCGGCCACGCGCACCAGCGCGGGCTCCGCCGATGAGGCGCGATTGGCGATCCGCACCGTGTAGTCGGCCTCGTACAGCGCGGGGCGCGCGTTGTCGCTCATCCCGCCGTCGACGCTCACATACAGACGGGTCGCGCTCCCCCCGTCATCGAGGGTGACCTCGACGGGCTTCGTGGTGCCGACCTCGTAGAGCGTGATGCCGGGGGTGCCGATGATGGCGCGGCCGGGCTCGATGGCCAGGTCCGGGACGGGGATGCCGCGCGCCGCGCACTCCGCCGCGATGACGCGCGCGAAGTCGGCCGCGATCTCCTCGATCGGGGTGACGCGATCGACGCTCGTGTAGGCGATGCCGAAGCCGCCGCCGAGGTTGAGCTCGGGAACCGGGCCCGTCTCGAGAAGCTCGGCGTGCACGGCCAGCAGCCGCCGCGCGGCCTCGGCGAAGCCGTCGGACTCGAAGATCTGCGAGCCGATGTGCGAGTGCAGGCCGAGGAACGCGAGACTCGCGTGCTGGCGGATGCGGGCGACCGTGTCGACCGCCTCCGCGAGCGGGATGCCGAACTTCTGGTCCTCGCGCGCCGTCGCCAGGTACTCGTGCGTCGAGGCGTGCACGCCCGAGTTGATGCGCAGCCGCACCGGCTGCACGCGCCCGGCGGCGTGCGCCGCCGCCGCGACCCGGTCGATCTCGACCAGGCTGTCGACGATGATCGTGCCGACGCCGACGCCGACGGCGCGGTCGATCTCGGCGAGGCTCTTGTTGTTGCCGTGAAAGCCGAGCTCGGCGGAGTCGACCCCGGCGGCGAGCGCGACCGCGAGCTCTCCGCCGCTGGCGACGTCGATCCGCAGACCCGCCTCCGTCATCCAACGGGCGACCTCGGTCGACAGGAACGCCTTGCCGGCGTAGTAGACGTGGACTGCCGCTCCGAGCGGCGCGAGTGCCGTCGTGAACGCGTCTCGCACGCGCATCGCGCGGTCCCGAGCGTCCTGCTCGTCGAAGACGTAGAGCGGCGTGCCGAACTCCGCGGCGAGCGCCGAGGCGCTCACGCCCGCGATTCGAAGCTCGCCGGTCTCGCCGCGGTCGGCGTGCGCAGGCCAGACCGCGGGAGCGAGCGCGTTCGCATCGACCGGTGGGCTGAGCCACTCGGGTGCCAGCGGATTTGAAGTCACAACCTGCCTCACGAGGACGTCGGAACGAAGGGTGAGGCGAGCGAACCCGGATTGGTCCCTGAAGCCGCCAGACAGTCTACCGGGGCGCGGGCCTGGCTCGAATCTCCGTTCCGAGATCAGCGGGGGCGCGACGAATAGGGTTGCATCATGGCCATCACGAGCCCCGCGATCGAGGCTCTTCGGCGTGCGCGTGTCACGTTCCGGCTCATGCCCACCGCCGACGCTCACGGCGAGGAGCCCACCAAGCAGACACAGGGTCTGATCAAGCCGTTCCGTCCGGTCGCCTGCTGCGCCGTGCACCGAGCGGAGCTCCCACCCGTGTTCGTGGTGCTGTCGCCTGAGCGCACGATATCTCGGCGCAAGGTCGCCGATGCCGTCGAGGGCACCATCACATCGATCAGGTCGCGGGAGCCGGGCAGCGTCGCGACGCAGTTGGGCGCCACGCGTCCCCGTGTGGGAGCGCGTGGAGCCCTACTTCGCGGTCACTGCCGACGGGATCAGATCGCTCGAGGCCGGCAAGGAGCACTTCCACGTGGGCCGCGGTGAGATCTACTTCCCCGAGGTTCGCCAGATCGTGAGCATCGGTGCCACGGACGAGTACCTGGAGTGCTTCGACCGTGCGATCGCGGCGGCCAAGCGACATCATCCGAAGCCGTCAGCCTCCGAGCACGCGGCAGCGCACTTCGCCTTCCTCAAGGAGCGCTAGCTGCCCTGACCACGACGTCTGGTGACCGGTCAGTCAGCGCAGCTTCCGCGCTCCCCCGGCGAGCCCACGGCGATGTCGCTCGCGGTGAAGGTCACCACCAGCTGATCGCCGACCACCTCGACGTCGTCGAGGACGATCGCCGCGGGAAGCATGTCCGCCAGACAGATCGGCTCCTGCTGCAGGAACATCCGGGCGAGGCTCTCGAACACGGGGTTGCTGGTGAGCTCCTCCGCCGTGAGCGCCTCGTCCCCCAGCCGGAAGCTCGTCGGAGTGAACACGAGCGCCCCCTCGTCGATGCCGGGCTCCACCCCGAGCCCGACGGTGAACTCGAAGCCGAACAGCTCCAGGGTGGCCGTGACGACGATCTCCGGCGCGTCGAGGGTGATGCTCTCCGGGTCCAGCCCGCTGAGCTGAGCCGCCACCGCGAGCAGCGCGCCGGCATCGATCGTGAACCGTCCCGTCACCAGGTCCGTCGTCGCCGTCTCGTCCAGCGGCACCGACTCGGCGTGCAGTTCGAGCGCTCCGGTGAGCTCCCCCAGCGTGAACTCCGAGATCTCGATGTCGATCGAGTCGAGGCGGCCGGCGATGAGCTGCGGGATGACGGGCGAGCTCCCGAGGGTCACCTCGACGTCGTCGGCCGACTCGAGCTCGAACTCGGCGGCGACGCGCGCGGCGATGGTGTCGGCGACGTAGCCGCGCGCCACGCCCTCCGCCAGGACGACCGCGACGGCGAGCACCAGCACGATGACGCCGCCGAGCACCCACGGCCAGCGTCGACGACGTCGGGGCACCCGGGTGATCGCGGTCGGCGCCACGACCATCGTCTCCGTGGAGCGCGGGTGGGGGGTCTCGGGCGCCGGGTTCACCTCTACATCTTTTCGGGTGCGCCGACCCCGAGCAAGGAGAGCCCGTTGCGCAGCACCTGGCTGGTGGCCTTGTTCACCATCAGGCGGGAGGCGTGCACCGGCTCGATCGGCGCGTCGCCGAGCGGGATCACGCGGCACGCGGCGTACCAGGTGTGGTACGCCCCGGCGAGCTCCTCGAGGTACCGCGCGATGCGGTGCGGCTCGCGCAGCTCCGCGGCCTGACGCACGATCCGCGGGAACTCCGCGAGCTGCCCGAGCAGCGCGCTCTCGGTCTCGTGGACGAGGGTCGAGGCGTCGAAGGCGTCGGTGGTCACCCCGGCCTCCGCCGCGTTGCGCGCGACGGCGCAGGTGCGGGCGTGGGCGTACTGCACGTAGAAGACCGGGTTGTCGTTCGTCTTCTTGGTCAGCAGGTCGAGATCGATGTCCAGCTGGCTGTCCGCCGAGCTGCGCACGAGGGCGTAACGCGCCGCGTCGACGCCGACCGCCTCGACGAGATCCTCCATCGTCACCACCGTGCCGGCCCGCTTGGACATCCGGACCGGCTCGCCGTTGCGAACCAGATTCACGAGCTGTCCGATGAGGATCTCGAGGTTGACGTAGGGCTCGTCGCCGAACGCGGCGGTCATCGCCATCAGCCGCTTGACGTAGCCATGGTGGTCGGCGCCGAGCAGGATCAGGTTCCGCTCGAAGCCGCGCTCGCGCTTGTTGAGGTAATAGGCGAGGTCGCCGGAGATGTAGGCGCCCTCCCCGTCGCTCTTGATGACGACGCGGTCCTTGTCATCGCCGAACTCGGTCGTCCGCAGCCAGGTCGCGCCCTCGGACTCGAAGATGTGCCCGAGCTCCCGCAGGCGCTCGACCGCGTGCTCGACGGCGCCGGACTCGTGCAGCGAGTCCTCGTGGAAGTAGACGTCGAAATCCACCCCGAAGTCGTGCAGGCTCTGCCGGATCTCGCCGAACATCAGCTCGACCCCGTGCGCCCGGAAGTGCTCGGTCTGCGCCGCGCGATCGAGCGCGGCGATGTCGACCTCGCTGGCGGCGACGACGCGCGCGGCGATGTCGTGGATGTACTGGCCGCCGTAGCCGTCCTCCGGGGCGGGTTCGCCGAGGTACGACGCGACCAGCGAGCGGGCGAAGCGATCGATCTGCGCCCCGTGGTCGTTGAAGTAGTACTCGCGCGTGACCAGGCCGCCCTCGGCCTGGAAGACACGGGCCAGCGAGTCGCCGACCGCGGCCCAGCGCGTGCCGCCGATGTGGATCGGGCCGGTGGGGTTGGCCGAGACGAACTCGAGGTTGATCGTGACGCCCGCGTACAGGTCACCGTGACCGTAGGACTCGCCCGCGTCGACGATGCGCGCGGCGACAACGCCCGCCGCGGCGGCGTCGAGTGTGATGTTGACGAAGCCGGGCCCGGCCACCGAGGCCTCCGCGATGCCGTCGACCCGGGCGAGCGCGGTCACCAGCTCGGCCGCGAACTCTCGGGGAACCCGGCCGAGGCGCTTGCCCAGCTTCATCGCGACGTTGGAGGCCCAGTCGCCGTGCTCGCGATTGCGGGGACGCTCGAGCGTCACATCGGCGTCGGAGATCTCGCCCGCGCGCTCCCCCGCGACCTCGCGAGCGGCGTGGAGGACAACGGCAGTCAGTTCGGCGGGATTCACGAGGGACGATCCTATCTGCCGGGCGTGGCGTGCACGGGCACTCGTCGACCGCCGCACAATGGTCGGGTGCTGAATCGAGTCGTTCGTCGTCCTGCCGGAGTCACCATCGCGGCCACCGTCGCCGGTGGCCTCCTCCTCCTGCTGTCCGCCTGCGCGGTCGCGCCGGCGCCGCTGCCGGGCGCCAGTGCCTCGAGCGAGCCGACGCCGACGGTGTCGACGATTGCGACCCCCGACGCCTCGCCGACCCCCGAGGTCGAGGCCTCGATCCCGCTGGAGCTGGGGTGCGCCGACCTGATCTCGGCGGACACGATGTTCGCCTTCAACCCGAACTTCGCCGCCCTGTCCGAGTGGACGCCCGAGGCGGGCACCCCCGGGGCCGCCGCGCTCGCCGCGGACGGCGTCGCCTGCCGCTGGGTGCGGGAGTCCGGCGGCGCGAGCGTCGACCTCGCCGCGTCGCGTCTCGGCGAAGCGGCGCTCGCGGCCGCGATCGACGCTGCAACCGGAAGCCCGGCCGCGTTCGGCGACGAGGCCTACTTCTCGAGCGATGCGAACGAGCGCGGGACGCTCGTGGTCTTCTCCGGCTCCGCCCGGCTGGTGCTCTCCAGCGTCTACTTCGGCGAGGCGGGCGACGCGACGGTGCTCGTGGAGTCGGCGCTCGACGCGCTCAACTGAGTTCGACGAGCTCGTTCGGGTCGTCGGGCTCGAGCTCAGACGCCTGGGCCGACACCCGCAGCTCGGTGAGGTCGACGTCGGCCAGCGTGTTGGTGAGGAACGCGGTGTCGGCGGCGTCACGTCCCGTGGCGATGCGCACCATCGCCCGCCGGGGCGCCAGCCGCGTCGCATCCACCAGCAGCCAGCGATCGTCGATGAGTGCTTCGACCACGGCGTGGAAGTCCATCGGGACCAGCCCCGGGGCGTACACCGCGACCAGTCGCGCGGGCACATCCAGCGCCCGCAGCAGCGCCAGCACGACGTGGGCGAAGTCGCGGCACACGCCGACGCCGGAGGCGAGCGTCGCCTCGGCCCCGCCGCGCCAAGCCTGGTCGGTCGACGCGTAGCGCAGGCGCTCGTGCACCCACCGCTCGACCGCCAGCAGCAGGTCGACCCCCGCCAGGCCCGCGAACTGCGAGCGCGCGAACGGCGTCAGCACGTCGGCCTCGACGTAGCGGCTGGGGCGCGCATAGGCGATGACGTCGAGCGGATCCACGGGCGCGGTCGGAGCTCGCCCGACCCGCGCCTCGTAGGCGACGCGCAGCACACCCGCCTCGGCCGCACCGACGTGCAGCCGGGTTCCGTGCGGACCGGCGAGCTCACGCACGGGGAGCTCAGCACCGTCGAGGGTCACGGCGAGAGTCTCGGCGACCTCGGAGTGGGTGGCCGAAACCGCCACGGAGAGCACGAATTCGGTGTGCGCCACCACGGTGGCGGCGAATTCGGCGCGAACGACGCGGTCAGAGTCGAACGAAGCCATACTGCTAACCTAGTTGCGCATCCGCCCTCGTAGCTCAGTGGATAGAGCGCTTCCCTCCGGAGGAAGAAGTCGCACGTTCGAATCGTGTCGAGGGCACCATGATCTGACGCCGCCTCACTCGCGCGCGTGCGCCTCGAGAAACTCGTACAGCTCGCGATCGTCGACGCCGGGGAAGGTCCCGGCTGGCAGCGGCGAGAAGATGTGCGCGTGCACCTTGGCGCTCGACCAGGCGCGTCCCGACCAGCGCTCGGAGAGCTCGGCCGCCGGCCGCTTGCAGCAGCTGAGCTCGGGGCAGGTGGAGCGGTAGCGCACCTTCGTCTCGCGCCCGCGGAACCACTTGGACTCGGCGAACGGCACGCCCAGGGTGATCGAGAACTCGTCGGTCGCCCCGGACCCGGTCTGCGTCGACTCGAAATAGGTGCCCGCCGGGGTGTCGGTGTACTGGTAGTACTCGGTCGTCCGGTTGGTGCGCTCGAAGGCCTCCCGGGCGCTCCAGTGCCGGCACACGATCTCGCCTTCGATCGAGCCGGTGGCGTCGACCGGGAGCGGAAGATCGTCGTTCTCGTAAGCCTTCGAGATCGAACCGTCGCCGCCGACGCGCAGGAAGTGCAGCGTGATGCCGAGATGCTCGGTCGCGAGGTTGGTGAAGCGCAGCGCCGCCGCCTCGTGCGTGACGCCGAAGGCGTCCCGGAAGTCCTCGATCGCGATATTGCGGTCGTCTTTGGCCTGCCGCAGGAACTCCAGCGACTGCGTGAGCGGCATCAGGCAGGCTGCCGCGTAGTAGTTGATCTCCAGCCGCTGGCGCAGGAATTCGGCGTAGCTGGTGGGCGCCGCGTGGCCGAGCAGCCGGTGAGCCATCGCCTGCAGGGCCATCGAGCGCAGGCCGTGACCGCCCGGGATCGAGGCGGGCGGCAGATAGATGCGGCCGTTCTCCAGATCGGTCACCGATCGCGCCGAGTGCGGCAGATCGTCGACGTGGACGAGTTCGAAGCCGAGGCGTTCGGCCATCCGGCTCACGGATCGGTGAGTGAGTGCGCCGGTCGTGTGGCCGACCGCGGCGAGCGCCTCCTCGGCGAGCACCTCGATGTCGGGCAGGTAGTTGTTGCGGGTGCGCATCAGGGCGCGCAGCTCCGTGTTGGCGCGCCGCGCCTCCTCGGGGGTCGCGACCGCTTCGCGCGCCCTCCGCTCGATCTCCCGATGCAGCCCGACGAGAGCACGAAGCACGTCATCGGTCATCGCCTTGGAGGCGCGCAGCGGCGGCAGCCCGAGCTCGCGGTACGTCGACGCGGACTGGGCGCGCTCCAGTTCGATCTCGAGGGCCGCTCGCTCGCTCGGCGGCTCCGCCTCGAGGAGGGTGCCCACGGGGATCCCGAGCTCGTCGGCGACCGCCGAGAGCAGCGACAGGCGCGGCTCGCGTCGACCGTTCTCCATCAGCGAGAGCTGGCTGGCGGCGACTCCGACCGCAGCGCCGAGCTGATCGAGGGTCAGCCCCGCCTCGGTGCGGAAGTGCCGCATGCGCTGACCGAGGGTCGCAAGATCCTTCATGTCTCCACAATACCGAAAGAACAGGAGAACTTTTCGCAGTGATCTGGCACATGGCCCGCAAAAACTGCGGAAAGTGGAGACAAGAAGAGATCTTGCCACCGGATCACGACACCTCGGAGTAACGATGACCGTTATCGACCGCCCCACCGCCCCCGTCGCCGGCAGCCGTCCGACGCCGGCCGCCGCGCTCCGCCCCGTCGACGCGGCCGCGCCGGCCGCCTCCCCCGCACCCGCCGGAACGAACCCGCAGATCGTCGCATGGGTGGACGACATGGCCGGTCTGGCCCGGCCCGACCGCGTCGTCTGGTGCGATGGATCCCGCGCCGAGCGGGACCAGCTGTTGCGCACCCTGGTCGACAACGGAACGATCGAGCGCCTCAACGCCGAGCTGCGGCCCTACAGCTTCCTCGCGCGCAGCGACCCGAGCGACGTCGCCCGCGTCGAGTCCCGCACCTTCATCTGCTCCGAGCGCGAACAGGACGCCGGCCCGACGAACCACTGGGTCGATCCGGACGAGATGCGCATCACCCTCGCCGAGAAGTTCGCAGGCGCGATGCGCGGCCGCACGATGTACGTCGTGCCCTTCTCGATGGGCCCCATCGGAAGCCCGCTGTCGCGCTACGGCGTGCAGCTCACCGATTCGCCCTACGTCGTCGTCAGCATGGGCACGATGACCCGCATGGGTTCCGCTGCGCTCGAGCGGATGACGGCGGGCAGCGCGTGGGTGCCGGCGATGCACTCCGTCGGGGCGCCCCTCGAGCCGGGCGAGACCGACGTCGCCTGGCCGTGCAACGCCGAGAAGTACATCAGCCACTTCCCCGAGACGCGCGAGATCTGGTCCTACGGCTCGGCCTACGGGGGCAATGCGATCCTCGCCAAGAAGTCGTTCGCGCTGCGCATCGCCTCGGCGATCGCCCGCGACGAGGGCTGGCTCGCCGAGCACATGCTGCTGCTCAAGGTGACCAACCCGCGCGGTCGCGTGTTCCACGTCGCGGCGGCGTTCCCGAGCGCGTGCGGCAAGACGAACTTCGCCATGCTCAACCCCAGCATCCCGGGCTGGACCGTCGAGACGATCGGCGACGACATCGCGTGGCTCGCCCCGGGCGACGACGGAAAGCTGCGCGCGATCAACCCGGAGGCCGGCTTCTTCGGGGTCGCGCCGGGCACCGGCGTCGACACGAACAAGACGGCGATCGACACCCTGTGGGGAAACACCGTCTTCACCAACGTGGCGCGCACCGACGACGGCGATGTGTGGTGGGAGGGGCTCACCACGACACCGCCCGCCCATCTCACCGACTGGCAGGGACAGGACTGGACGCCCGACTCGGGTCGCCCCGCCGCGCACGCCAACTCCCGATTCACCGTGGCCGCCGAGCAGTGCCCGAACATCTCGGACGACTGGCAGGACCCACGAGGCGTCGTCATCGACGCACTGATCTTCGGCGGCCGCCGAGCCACAAATGTGCCTCTGGTGGCGGAGGCACGGGACTGGGAGCACGGCGTCTTCGTGGGCGCCACTCTCGCCTCCGAGCGGACGGCGGCCGCCGAAGGAACCGTCGGCGAACTGCGCCGCGATCCGTTCGCGATGCTGCCGTTCTGCGGCTACCACATGGCCGACTACTGGCAGCACTGGCTCGACGTCGGGGCGCAGCTGCGCCGCACCGGCTCGGTTCCGCGGGTGTTCCAGGTGAACTGGTTCCGCAAGGACGAGAACGGCCGCTGGCTCTGGCCCGGGTTCTCCGAGAACAGCCGCGTCCTGGCGTGGATTCTCGACCGCGTCGACGGCAGCGCTCCCGCGGTCGCCAGTCCTGCCGGCTGGATTCCGGCCCCCGGCGCGATCGACTACCGCGCCGCCGGGGTCAGCGACGACGACTGGGCGGCGCTGTTCGACATCGATCCGGAGGCGTGGCTGGCCGAAGCTGACGACACCGAGTCGTTCCTCTACGGTTTCGGCGACCGTGTGCCGGCGGCGGTGCGAGCCCAGCTCGCCGAGCTCCGCAGTCGGCTGCACGCCGCCTCCTGACCAGCCGTCTCGCGGAACCCGGCCACACCCCAACGTTTCCCCGCACCTCGTCGTCTGACAGGGTGAAGGCAAGAAACGGGAGGTGGGTGTGCGCCGGGTTCCGGAATGGGAGCAGACGGTCGCGCGACTCGTGGACGAGCGCGGCGACGCGCTGCTGCGCTACGCGCAGCTGCTGTGCGGCGACCGCGAAGACGCCGCCGATCTCGTGCAGGACGCTCTCGTGCGCACCTTCGGACGCCTCCGCAACGGCTTCTCGATCGAGAGCGCCGAGTCCTACGTTCGCCGCGCGATCCTGAATGGTGCGGTCGACCGCACCCGCCGGCGCACCCGGTGGCGGCGCATCGCTCCGCTCGAGTACCGACCCGACGAGCACGAGCCCGATTCGCTGGCCAGCGAGACGCGCCTCGATCTTCACGATGAGCTGCGCAAGCTCAGCCCGCGCGAGCGCGCCTGCATCGTGCTGCGCTACTACGACGATCTCAAGGTCGACGACATCGCCGCCGAGCTCGGCATCAGCGCCGGAACCGTCAAGCGCTACCTGAGCGACGGACTCGCCAAGATGGCGATCACCCTCGCCGACGATGGCACTCGCGCCGATCGGCTCGGCCCCGGCGGAGCGATGCCGCCCGCATCCCGTTCCCTGACCGACCGTGGAGGACTCCGTGGCAAGTGAGACCGACCTGCGCCACCGCTTCCGTGACCCGGAGACGCCCGCGGGCACGATCGATGTCGACTCCGTGGTGCGCCGCGCTCGCGCTCGACGACGGCCCCGCGTGATCGCCGCGGCGAGCGCGTCGACCCTGGCCGCGGTCGCCATCGTCGTGCCGTTGACGCTCGTCGGCATCGGATCGCTTGCGCCGGCGGGCCCCGACGCCACCCTCGCGGGGGGCACGGCCGAGTCTTCTGCCGACGCGAGCCTCACCGACTCCGACGCGACGATCGAGCGTGCCCCCGCCTCGCGTCTCAACCTGTGCGAAGGCGCCCTCGCCCAGGTCGACACGACTGACAGCGGTCTCGCGCTCGCGGTGCCGACGCTGGCGGCGACCGCCGCGGCCGGCCCGATCGTGCTCGATGTCACGCTCGCCAACACGAGCGATGCGGAGATCCGCGGGACCGTCCTCGGGGATCCGGTCCTCACCGTCAGCGACGAGGGCATCGTGGTCTGGCACAGCAACGGCCCCGACACCGGCGAGCAGCGGCCGTTCGTGCTGCAGCCCGGAGAGTCGACGAGCTTCGAGGCGCACCTCGAACTGGTGCGCTGCGAGATCGCGGACGACGAGGGGTCCGGGTTCCGGCCCGATCTGCCGGCCCTGCCGGCGGGCGAGTACACCCTGACCGCTCTGCTTGAGATCGACCTCGGCGACGGCGAGGGACCGATCCTGGTCGGGGGTCCCTCGGCGCCGATCCGCGTCGACTGACTGCCCGTCCCGCTGCGTGCGGGCCTTTGCGCTCTGGTCGAAATCCCACCCGTTCTCGCTAGGATTCCTCCCACTGCACGCCATCGGGAGGAGCACGAATGCTCAGCCGGACCGCCGCCGCCGTTGCCGCCGCCGGTATCGTCCTCGCGAGCCCGGTCGCCGCATCCGCTTCCCCGTTGACCGACCCGGTCGATCTCGGCGGTGCCTACCTGTTCGACTCCACGGGCGTCGTGGGAACTGACAGCGCCGACGTGACGGCGGCGCTCGATGAGCTGTACGAGAGCACCCGGTCGCAGCTCTTCGTGATCGTCGTCGACCGGTTCACCGGCGCCGCCGACGACCAGTCGTGGGTCGACACGAGCGCCCAGCTGAGCGGACTCGGCGAGGCCGACGCCCTGCTGGCGATCGCCGTCGACGATCGCACCTACCGCTGGTCCGTCAGCGAGTCGTATCCACTCAGCGACGACACCCTCAACGAGATCGCGCAGGAGCGGCTCGTGCCGGAGCTGCGGCAAGACCGCTGGTCTGCCGGCATCATCGGCTTCGCCGATGGACTGTCCGAGTCGATGAGCGGCGGCCCGTCGCTGCTGCTGCCGGTTCTCGGCGGCGTCGCCGTGCTGGGCGTCGGCACGGCCGTCATCGTCGCGGTGCGGCGGCGACGCCGCGGCGCGGAGCTCGCGCCGGGTGAGCAGAGCCAGGCGCAGCTGGATCGCACGGCGGGAAGCCTGCTGGTGCAGCTCGACGATGCCCTGCGCGAAAGCGACGAGGAGCTGGGCTTCGCCGAGGCCCAGTTCGGAGCCGCGGCGACCGCCGAGTTCCGTGCCGCGCTGGCGTCGGCCCGCGACCAGGTGCGGCAGGCCTTCGCGATCCGCCAGCGTCTCGACGACGCCGAGGTCGAGACCCCGGAGGAGCGTCGTGCGCTGACCCGTGAGCTGATCGAGCTGTGCACCGCCGCGGACGCCTCCCTCGACGCCCACGCCGACGCCTTCGAGCAGCTGCGCGACCTCGAGGCGAACGCCGGCGCGATGCTCGCCGACCTGACCACGGCCCACGCCGCGCTGCCCGGCCGGATCGCGACGGCCGAGACGACGCGCGACCGGCTCCGCGAGCGCTACGGCGACGACGCCGTCGCGTCGATCGCGGGCGCCGTCGAACAGGCACGCGAGCTGGAGTCGTTCGCGGCGACCTCCCTCGGTGCCGCGCGCGATCAGCTCGCCGCCGGCGCCTCGAGCGAGGCCGCGATCTCGGTCCGCGCCGCGCAGCAGTCGATCGCGCAGATCGAGCAGCTCGCGCTGAGCATCGAGACGCTCAACACCGAGCTGCCCCGGATGGTGGAGCGGCGCGACGCCGCGGCCGCTGACCTCCGCGCCGATCTCGGGGAGGCCCGGTCCCTCAGCGCGAACGCCACCGGCGCGGTCGACGCCCCCGCCCTCGCGGCCGCGATCGCGACAGCCGAGTCCGCCCTGGCTGCCCTCGGCACCCAGGACCCCGGCAGCGCACTGGCGTTGCTCGATGCTGCGGATGCCGCGCTCGCGACGAGCCTCGCCGCCGCGCGGGAGCGGCAGGAGCGCCAGGCCCGGGCGCAGCAGCAACTGGCGCGCACGCGGGAAACCGCGCTCGACCAGATCTCGAGCGCGCACTCGTTCATCTCGACCCGACGCGGCGGAATCGGCGCCGGTGCCCGCACGCGCCTCGCGGAGGCCGAGCGCCACCTGGAGCGCGCCGCGGCTCTGGAAGCCGCCGACGCTGAGGCGGCACTCGCTGAGGCACGCCTCGCGGCAGAGAACGCCCGCGAGGCGCTCCGTCTGGCGCGCAGCGACGTCGCCGGCCACGCGAGTGCGGGCCGCTCGTCGACGACACCGGACCTCGGCGCCGCCCTGCTCGGCGGACTGCTCGGCGGAAGCCTCGTCGGCCCGTCCCGCGGCGGGCGCTCCGGCAGCTCCCGCGGCGGATTCGGCGGCGCGTCCCGGCGCTCGTCCCCCACGTCCGCACGCCGGTCGGCCCCCCGCGCCCGCCGTTCGTCTCGTCGCGGAGGCGGCGGACGCTTCTAGACTCCATCCATCCACTCAGGAAGGCACACCATGGCAAAGCAATCGATTCTGGGCCGCATCTCGCAGCTCATGCGCGCGAACATCCACGCGCTGCTGGACCAGGCCGAGGACCCCGAGCTCATGCTCGACCAGTTGGTCCGCGACTACACCAACTCCATCGCGGAGGCGGAGAGCGCGGTCGCGCAGACGATCGGCAACCTCCGTCTGATGGAGCAGGACCACGCCGAGGACGTCGCCGCCGCCACCGACTGGGGCCGCAAGGCGCTCGCCGCGAGCTCCAAGGCCGACGAGCTGCGCTCCGCGGGCGACACCGCGGATGCCGACAAGTTCGACAAGCTCGCGAAGATCGCGCTCGGCAAGCAGCTCGCGGCCGAGAACGAGGCCCGATCGGCCGAACCGACCATCGCCTCGCAGAACGAGGTCGTCGCCAAGCTGAAGGATGGCCTCGACGGCATGCGCTCGCGCCTCGGCGAGCTGACCGCCAAGCGCAACGAGCTGGTGGCGCGTTCGAAGACGGCGGCCGCGCAGAGCCAGGTTCACGACGCCATCAAGAGCATCGACGTGCTCGACCCGACGAGCGAACTCGGTCGCTTCGAGGAGAAGGTGCGCCGCGAAGAGGCCAAGGTCCTCGGCCAGCAGGAGCTCGCCGCCTCGAGCCTGGATGCGCAGTTCGAGAGCCTCGAAGACCTCGACAAGCAGGTCGAGATCGAAGCTCGGCTCGCGGCGCTCAAGTCCGGCGGCGCGCTGGAGTCGTAGAGCGCGATGACTGCGCACATCCGCTGTGCCCCGTCGGGTCGCCGACGTAGAGTGGCGGGGTGAGCGTGCGCTATCTCGTCGTGCCGCAGTGGCAAGGGTCGCCGTCGGATCGAGCGATGACGCTCATCGACGGCGCCCGCGCCATCGCCAGCGACCTGCCGGCGTCGGTGACGACGACCCTCGAGGTGCCGCTGGAGGCGGGCGACGCGGAGGGCACCGGCATCCACCGGCACAGCTCGCTGCGACTGGTTCAGCAGCGTGTGGCCCGCGCGCTGCACGATGAGCACTCGCCGGTGATCACGATCGGCGGCGACTGCGCGGTCAGCTACCCGGCGGTGCGCCACGCGGCCGCGCAGGGCACCGCCGGCGACCTTGCTCTCGTCTGGTTCGACGCCCACGGCGACTCCAACTCGGTGGAGACCTCGTCCTCGGGCGCGTTCGCCGGAATGGCCGTCCGGGCGCTGGCGGACGACGGCATCGTGGCGGCTTCGCAGATCGTGCTCGCCGGGACGCGCGCCTGGGACGACGCCGAGCGGAGCTGGGTCGCCGAGGCAGGTGTTCGCGCGATCGCTGCCGACGCCATCGGCGCGGCCGGCCCGGTGCTGGACGCGGTGACGGCGACCGGAGCCTCGCGCCTGTATCTGCACATCGATCTGGATGTCCTCGACCCGTCCGAAATCTCCTCCACCGCGTGGGCGGAGCCCTTCGGTGCCAGTCTCGACAGCCTTCTCGCGGCGCTGCGCGAGCTGCGCGAGCGCTACCCGCTTGCCGGGGCGACGATCGCCGGATTCTCGCCGCGTGACCCCGAATCCACGGCGGGCGATCTCGCGACCGTGCTGCGCATTCTCGCCGCGCTCACCTCGCGCGCGAGCCAGCCCCGTGACGGAGCCGAAGGCTAGCCTCGACGGATGACAGCACGCGAATACGACGTCATCGTGATCGGAGCCGGCGCGGTCGGCGAGAACGTCGCGGACCGCACCGTGCAGGGCGGTCTGCGCACCGCGATCGTGGAGGCGGAGCTCGTCGGCGGCGAATGCTCCTATTGGGCGTGCATGCCCTCGAAAGCCCTGCTCCGGGCGGGAACGGTGCTGCGCGCCGCGCGGGCCGTCGAGGGGGCGAGCGCCGCGGTGACCGGCGAACTCGATCCGCGGGCGGCACTGGCTCGCCGCGACCGCATCGTGCACGAGTGGAACGACGACTCCCAGGTGTCCTGGCTCGACAGCGCCGGGATCGACCTGGTTCGCGGCCACGGCCGGCTGACCGGCGAGCGCGCGGTCGAGGTGACGGCGGCCGACGGCACCGTGACCGAGCTCCGCGCCCGGCACGCCGTCGTGCTCAGCACCGGAAGCGCCGCGCTGCTGCCGGGGATCCCCGGCCTCGCCGATTCGGCGCCGTGGACGAGTCGCGAGGCGACGAGCGCCAAGACCGTGCCCGAGCGGCTCGCGATCATCGGCGGAGGCGTCGTCGCCGCCGAGATGGCGAGCGCCTATGTCGATCTCGGCGCGCAGGTCACCCTCCTGGTGCGCAGCACGCTGCTGGCAGATCAGGAGCCGTTCGCCGGCGAGGCGGTGGCCGAGGCGCTGCGGGCTCGCGGCGCGAGGATCCTCACCGGCGTCGAGCCGACCTCGGTCTCGCGCGACGGCAGTGGCGCGCACCTGCTGCTGAGCGACGGCTCTCGCCTCGACGCCGATGAGCTCATCGTCGCCACGGGTCGGACTCCGCGCACCGAGGATCTCGGAGTCGAGACGGCGGGCCTCACCCCCGGCGCATGGCTCGACGTCGACGACACGCTCCGCGTACGCGGCGTCGACTGGCTGTACGGCGTCGGCGACGTGAACCACCGCGCCCTGCTGACGCACCAGGGCAAATATCAGGCGCGCGCCGCCGGAGATGTCATCGTTGCGCGCGCCACCGGCGCCGCGGTCGACGACGCCCCGTGGGGTCGCCACGTGGCCACCGCGGACGCCCGCGTCGTGCCCCAGGTGACGTTCACCGACCCGGAGGTCGCCTCGGTCGGACTGACGGCGGCGGCCGCCGAAAAGGCCGGCATCCGGACCCGGGTCATCGACTACGACCTGGCCTGGGTCGGCGGTGCGACGGCGCAGTCGGACGACTACCGGGGGCAGGCGCGCGCGGTGGTCGATGAGGATCGGCACGTCCTCGTCGGGGTCACGTTCGTCGGCCCGGAGGTGGGCGAGATGCTGCACGCGGCGACGATCGCGATCGCGGCCGAGGTGCCGCTCGACCGGCTGTGGCACGCGGTGCCCGCCTACCCGACGGTCAGCGAGGTCTGGCTGCGCTTCCTCGAGACCTATGGTCTCTGACGGCCGCATCCGCGGCTTTGCCCGTGCCGTCGCGTGCTGGCCGCCGGTCGCCCGCACCGGGTTCGCGTTCGCGACGGTGTGCGCGTTCCTCTGGGGCTGTCTGTGGCTCGGCCACTACCAGCACCGCTGTGGCGTGCACTTCTTCGAGCACCTGCCGCGCTGGGCGTTCGGGCGCGGCGGCACCACGATCGGGGCGATCTATCTGACGCGCACGAACACGAGCGAAGCGGTGCTCGCGCACGAGCGCGTGCACGTGGAGCAGTGGCGCCGCTACGGCCTCGCGTTCATCCCGCTCTATCTGGTGGCGGGCCGCGAGGCGACGCGCAATCGCTTCGAGATCGAGGCGGGGCTGGAGCGCGGCGGCTACCTGCCGCGGCGCGTCAGTCGCTCGTGAGCGCGCGGGCGGCGCGGTCGCCGGCGAACCAGGCGTAGACGCGGTGCGTGCGCGCGGCGTCGGTCGGCAGCATCTCGGCGAGCCACGCCTCGGCGGCGCGCGCGGAGGACTGCCCCCGGTCGGCGTCGAGCCAGGTCACGCAGACCCGACCCGGGGCGCGGAGCTCGCGCGGTGCAACTCCCCCGCGCGACTCGAGGAAGACCTGGCCGCGGGTGCGCGGCGGCAGCGTCTGGAGCACCGTCTCGACCAGCTCGAGGTCGCCTTCTCGCGCGGCGAGCAGCACGACGTCGCCGGAACCGGGGTTCCAGGAGATCGTCGCGGGCAGCAGGTCGGAGAGCAGCATCACGCTCAGTATAGGTAAGGCTTGGCTAACTCACCTGACCGTGAGCATGGCGCTGCCCGACCGCGCTACCACTGCGGCGGGTGGTGGCGGTCCCAGCGCAGGCGTCGTTCCAGCTGCGCGCCGATCGCCAGCAGCACGTCCTCCCCGCCCGGCCGCCCGATCAGCTGCACCCCCATCGGGATGCCCTCCGCCGTGCGCGCGACCGGGAGTGCGAGCGCGGGAAGCCCCGCCACGTTGACCATGCTCGTGTACGGGCTCACGCGCACCTGCTGCGCGAAGTTGCGCTCGGCATCCTCGGCGTCGTACCAGCCGAGCGCCGGCGGCGTGACCGCGAGCACGGGCGTCAGCACGGCATCGAAGCTTGCGAAGCGGGTGATCAGCCGACGCTCGAACGCGGCGGCGAACTGCAGCGCCTCGCCCAGTTCGCGCGCCGCCATCGCGCGCCCCTGGGCGATCAACCAGCGAGTCAGGGGCTCAGTGCGCGCGAGAGCGTCCCCCTCGAGCGGAACTCCGGCCGCCGCCGCCTGCCACAGTCTCGAGAACATCCGCGGATAGTCCGGCTCCGGCTCGAGTCCGAACTCCTCGACTCCGTGGCCGATGGCCGCCAGCTCGGCCGTCGCACGCTCGAGCGCGACGCGCGCCTCGGGTTCGAGCCCGACTTCGAAGTCGCCCGCCCACGGCGAGTCGGTCGTGACTCCCACCTGGAACCGCCCCTCCCCGCGCACCGCCGCGTTGAGGAACGCGCCCCCCGCCCAGCTCGGGGCGGCCGTCGCATGACGATACGGGGCCGCGCCGACCAGGGCGTCGAGGACGAGCGCCGCATCGGCGACGGTCCGAGTCAGCGGACCGTGCGTCACGAGTCCCCCGAGCGAGGCGAACCCGGCGGCGCTCGGGATGCGACCGCGCGAGGGCTTCAGCCCGACGAGACCCGTGGCGGCGGCCGGGATGCGGATGGACCCGCCGCCATCGGAACCGGGAGCGAAGGGCAGCAAGCCGGCGGCGACCGCCGCGGCGGCACCGCCGCTGGATCCGCCGACACCGAGCGTGCGGTCGTAGGGGTTCCGGACGGGGCGACCGGCGAGCGGCTCCGTGTAGCCGGCGAGACCGAACTCCGGGGTCGCGGTCTTGCCGAGGCTCACGGCACCGGCGACATCGAAGGCGAGCGCGATGTCGTCCGAGGCATCGGGCACGACGTCGGCCATCGCCCGCGAGCCGTAACGGGTCGGAACGCCGGTGCGGGCGACGAGGTCCTTGTCGGCGAACGGCAGCCCCCACAGTGCCGAGGCCCGCGAGACCGACGAATCGGCGTTCTCGAGGAATGCCGCGCGCGCGAGCGCGCCCTCCGCCGTCACCTCCGCGAAGGCACCCAGCTCGGGATCGAGGCGCGCGATCCGCTCGAGGTAGTGCTCCGTGAGCTCCCGCGGCGTCCAGTCGCCGCGGCGCATGCCGTCGAGCTGCTCGCTCGCGCTGAGGTGATGCAATTCGAACACGCCTCGAGCCTAGGTCGCGGATCGCCCGGCGGCCGAGCGGTGCAGCACTTGACATGCGCCCGAAAGCCTGATTGGTTAGTTACATGACTAATGAACCCGTGGAGCTCGCGCGAGACGGATCCCCCCGCCAGGAGGGCGCCCATGGATGAGAACCGGCCGATCTTCCTGCAGATCGCAGAGCAGCTCGAGAACGACATCATCGCCGGGACGCTCCCCGAAGAATCCCAGGTCCCGTCGACGAACGAGCTCGCCGCGTTCTTGCGCATCAACCCAGCAACCGCCGGCAAGGGCGTCAACCTGCTCGTCGACGCCGGGATCCTCTACAAGAAACGAGGCATCGGCATGTTTGTCGCCTCCGGCGCGCGCGACCGCCTCGTCGCCGCACGACGCGAGCAGTTCCGCGATCAGTACCTCGTGCCCCTGCTGGCCGAGGCCGCCAAGCTCGACATCTCCGCCGAGCAGCTCGCGGGCATGATCCGCACGACTCCCCCCGCCCCCTGATCAGCACAAAGGACACACGACTATGACCACCATCGCCCGGGTGACCGACGTCACCAAGCGCTTCCGCCACGTCACGGCGGTCGACGGCGTGAGCTTCACCCTCGAGGAGGGGAAGATCTACGGCCTGCTCGGCCGCAACGGCGCCGGCAAGACGACCCTGATGTCCCTGCTCACGGGCCAGGAGTTCGCGAGCTCCGGCACCATCGAGCTCTACGGCGCCTCCCCCGTCGAGAACGCGCGCGTGCTCGAGCACATCTCGTTCATCAAGGAGAGCCAGCGCTACCCCGACGACTTCAAGGTGAAGCACATCCTGCGCACCGCTCCGTGGTTCTTCACCAACTGGGACGCCGAGTACGCCCGGGAGCTGGTCGCCGATTTCCGACTGCCCGTCGACCGCAGGATCAAGAAGCTCTCCCGAGGCCAGCTCTCCGCCGTCGGCGTGATCGTGGGGCTCGCCTCGCGCGCGCCGCTGACCTTCTTCGACGAGCCCTACCTCGGCCTCGATGCCGTCGCCCGGCAGCTGTTCTACGACCGCCTGCTCGCCGACGTCGCCGAGCACCCTCGCACCGTCGTGCTCTCGACCCACCTGATCGACGAGGTGAGCAACCTCCTCGAGCACGTTCTCGTCATCGACCAGGGACGCCTCCTCATCGACGAGAGCGCGGAGGAGCTGCGCGGCTCCGCCACCACGCTCGTCGGCGCCGCCTCGGTGGTCGACCGGTTCATCGCCGGTCGCGATGTGATCCATCGCGACGGCCTCGGCGGACTGGCCTCCGTGACCGTCGGACGACTGACGGACGCGGAACGCGCCGAAGCCCGCGCGGCGGGTCTTGAGCTGGCCCCCGTCTCGCTGCAGCAGCTCGTCGTCCGTCTCACCAACTCGAGCGACAAGGAGTACCTCGCATCATGACCACCCTCGACACCTCACGCCCGCTGGCGCCGACTCCGGCGCGCCGTCTGCTCAACGTGGCCCAGCTCCACGTCGCGAACCCGGCCACCGTGATCGTGACGCCGCTGCTGATCCTGGCGACGATCTTCGTGCTGAACTGGCTGATCTGGCTGCTGCTGACCGCCACCCTGCCCGCCGGCGGCGGGCTCGCCGCCGGTGATGGGACCGAGTGGAGCGGCGCCGTCTCCTTCGTGTTCGTCTACATGCTCGTCGTCGCCGTCCAGGCGATGAATGCGACCTTCCCACTCGCGCTCGGCTACGGCGCGACCCGCCGCGACTTCTACCTGGGCAGCGCCCTGGCCTTCGTGGCGCTCTCGGCCGGATGGGCCCTGCTGCTCGGCGCGCTCGGGCTCCTCGAAGAGGTCACGAACGGCTGGGGGCTCGGCGGAACCATGTTCCGCAGCGCCATCTTCGGCGACGGCGGGACGCTCGAGCGCACCTGGATCTTCTTCGTCCTGCTGCTGTTCTTCTTCTTCACCGGAAGCGCGGTCGCAGCACTCTATGTGCGGTGGCGGCAGTACGGCCTGATCAGCTACTTCGTCGTCATGGCCTTCGCGGTCGTCGGCGCGGTCGCCCTGATCGTGCTGACCGACAGCGGCGGACTGATCGTCGAGACGCTCAGCTCCCTCGGATTCGCCGGCTCCTACGCGCTCCTGCTCATCCCGACGCTGATCTCCGCGATCGCGGGCTTCGGACTGCTGCGCGGGGCCACGCCGCGCGGGTGACATGGAGCCTCCCGCCGAGCGGACCGGCGGGAGGCCCCACCCCGAGCGGCATTGTGTGAGTTATCCTCGATAGAGGCGCACGCGGAGGGGGGGACCATGTCGGCAGCTCGAGCACTCCGCACCGCGATTCCCGCTGCTCTGCTGGCCGCTCTGGCCGGATGCGCCGCGGCACCGGCACCCGTGGCGGCGCCCCCGCCGCCCGTCGCTGCGGTGACCCCCGCTCCGATGCTCACCACCTCTCCGCCGCGTCCCCCAGGCTTCGCGCAACCGGAGGACTGCCGCGCGATGCTCCCCGCGCACCGGCTGTCCGAGTTCGAGCAGAGCGGCCGCGACCTCCTCGGCGGCCCGGGCGGACGCTACGGCGGCGAGTTCCTGATCGACGAGACCCCCGAGGAGCAGGCCGGCGGAATCACCTGCATCTGGGGCGACGAGGCCGTCCCCGCGACGACGATCACCATCTCGGTGGCGCCGCTCGGATCCGAGACGCGCGCCGCCGTCATCGCCGACCTGCGCGCCCAGGGCCTCAACGAGCAGGCCCTCGACGATCTGCTGCGTTTCGGACAGCTCGGTGACACCGTGAGCTCTCCGGCGGTGCTCAACGTGCTGCGCGAGGACAGTTGGATCTCGATCATCGACGCGCGGGGCGGCGAGTCGGTGTTCGACCGGGTGGTGACGCTCGCCGACGAGGTGGCACGCGCGGTCTACGGCCGCTCCTGATCCCCCGCGAGCTCCTCGAACACGGTCACCTGCATGCCGCCGGGCGCCTCCACCCGCGCGTTCAGAGAGTTCCACGGCGTCGGCGTGGGCGGCGCCACGGGCTCCGCCCCGCCCGCCACGAGGCGATCGGCGGCCTCGCGCGCGTCCGGCACCTCGAACGCGACGCGCACCGTGAGCGGGTACGGATGCGCGACGTCGCGACCGACCTCGACCTCATCGATGTAGCGCACCTGGGCGGGATTCGCGAGCTCCAATGTCGCCGTCGGAACGCCCAGAATCACCACCCGCGCACCGCCCTCGGCCTCGTAGGCCTCCTGCACCGGCAGTCCGACGACGTCGCGATAGAACGCGAGGGCGGCGTCCAGATCCTCGGTCTCCAACACCAGGCGAAGCTGCGCAACAGTCATGCCCGGAGCCTAGAGCGAGTCGGCGTGCACGCGCTGGGATGCTACTTGAGGCTCTTCTGCATCAAGACGGTGCCGAGCCAGCGTCCGAACTTGAAGCCAACCTTGCCCATGTGGCCGATCGTCTTGAAGCCGTAGGCCTCGTGGAGGCGGATCGAGGCCTCGGCACCGCGGTCGGCGATCACCGCCACGATCTCCTTGATGCCCGCCGCCTTGGCGCGCGTCAGCAGCTCCGCCATCAGCGCCGACCCGAGCCCTTTGCCGGTCGAGGCCGGGCCGAGGTAGATCGAGTTCTCGACGGTGAACCGATAGGCGGCCTTCGCCTTCCACGGCGACACGGTCGCATAGCCGAGGATCTCCCCGCGCGGGCTCTCGGCCACGATCCACGGGAAGCCGAGCTTCGACACGGTCCTGAACTTGGCGCGCATCTCCTTGAGGGTCTGCGGGTCCTCATCGAAGGTGACCGTCGAATTCGCAACGTAGTGGTTGTAGATCTCGAGCAGGTAGGGGATGTCCGCCTCGGTCGCATCGCGGAGCGCGAAGGCGAACTCGGCCACCGGGGCCTCCCGACGTCTCTTTGCCCGACGAAGCGCCTCGCGCGGGTTGTACTCCTCGGGAATCATCGCGCCGATCCTACGCCGGGTCATGCGACCTTGTCAGATCCCACTCGATCGGGGCGGCCCCCGCGGCGACCAGAAGCGCGTTCGCGCGGCTGAACGGCCGGGACCCGAAGAACCCGCGCCGCGCGGAGAGCGGGCTCGGGTGCGCCGACTCGATGACCGCCGAGCTGCCCAGAAACGGGCGCACCGTCGCCGCATCGCGCCCCCACAGAATCGCCACCAGGGGCGCGCGGCGGGCGGCGAGCGCGCGGATCGCCTGCTCGGTGACCGCTTCCCAGCCCCAACCGCGATGGGAACCGGGCGTCCCCGCCTGCACGGTGAGCACCCGATTCAGCAGCAGCACGCCGCGGTCGGCCCAACCCGTGAGGTCGCCGCTCGGCAGGCCCGCGCCGACATCGTCGGCGAGCTCCCGCGCGATGTTCTGGAGGCTTCGCGGCAGCGGTCGCACCGCAGCATCCGTCGAGAACGCGAGCCCGACGGCATGCCCCGGCGTCGGGTACGGATCCTGACCGACGATGAGCACGCGCACCGTGTCGAACGGAGTCTGAAACGCTCGCAGAATATTCGGCGCCTCAGGAAGGCACCGTCGCCCTGCCGCGGTCTCCGCGCGCGCGACCTCGAGCAGTCGGAGCACCTCGCCGGCGACCGGTTCGAGGGCCTTCGCCCAGCCGGGCTCGACGAGACCTCGCAGCGACGCCGCGGTCATGCCTCGGGGTAGCTGACCGGACCTTCGGAGCTCCAGGGGAACATGATCCACTTGTCGGTGTGGCGCCAGGTGTAATACGGCTCCTCGACCGTGCCGGGCTTGGCGTAGAGGCACACCGTGCGCACCTCGCCGCCGCCGGCCTTGAGCAGCCGCACCACGAGCGCGAGGGTGCGGCCCGAGTCGGCGACGTCGTCGACGAGCAGGATGCTCTTGCCCTGCAGCGACTCCTGGTCGAGAGTCGGGGGCAGCACGACCGGGGTGTCGAGCGTGGTGCCGACCCCGGTGTAGAACTCGACGTTCAGCGAGCCGAGCATCTTCACGTCGAGCGCGTAGCCGAGCGCCCCGGCGAGAGTCAGTCCGCCGCGGGCGATGCCGACAATCGCGTCGGGTCGGAACCCGTCGTCCGCGATCGTCTGGGCGAGCTCACGGGCCGCCACTCCGAACAATTCATAGCTGAGGATCTCGCGCTCATCGGTCTCGGTCACGTACATAACGTAGTCGTTCGCCGCGCCATCATCCGTCGACTCCCCCGAGCGCTAGCATGCGGTGATGACCGCAGCGCAGACCCCCGGCACCGCCCGCTCGTTCGGAGCGATCACCGTGTCCCTCGTGGGCTTCTTGTTCATGGTGGAGATCACGAGCGGAATCCTGCAGGGGTTCTACATCCCGCTGATCTCCGACCTCGTGGTGCACCTCGGAATCCGGGATGCGGACTTCAACTGGTTCGAGGCCGCACAGCTGATGCTGTCGGCGCTCGCGGTGCCGCTGCTGGCGAAGCTCGGCGACATGGTCGGCCACAAGAAGATCCTGCTGATCTCGACGATCCTGACCGCCGGCGCGAGCTGGTGGCTCGCGTTCGCGGGCGACTTCACGAGCTTCCTGATCGCGTGGGCGCTGCAGGGCTTCTACGTCGTCTGGCTCCCGCTCGAGGTCGCGCTGATCTTCGACCGCGGCCGCCGCACGAACACGGGCGCCTCACAGACGCGCCGCGCCGCCGGTCTCCTCGTCGTCGGCCTCGAGGCGGGCGCGATCATCGGAGCCCTCAGCTCGAGCCTGTTCTTCTCGGCACTCGGCGAGAACGTCACCCTCACCCTCATGGTGCCCGCGGTCTGCGTCACCGCCGTGTTCTTCGTCATCCTGTTCGGCGTTCCCGAGTCGGAGCCGCTGCCGAACCGCTCCCTCGACCTGATGGGCTTCACGCTCCTCGCGGTCGGCCTGCTGCTGATCACCTCGAGCCTGACCTTCCTGCGCATCAACGGCCCCGAGACCTGGTGGGTCTGGGCGCTGCTCGCGGCCGGTGTGCTGACCTTCATCCCGTTCGCCCGCTTCGAACTGCGCCAGAAGGACCCGGCCATCGACCTGCGCGTCATGAGCCGGCCCGAGCTCTGGCCGGTCCTGCTCACGGCGGGGCTCTTCGGGATCGCGGTCCTCGGCGCGCAGGCGCCGCTGTCGACCTACGCGGGCACCGACCCGTCCCTCGGCTACGGCCTCGGACTCGCCGCCGGCATGCGCTCGATCCTGATCGGCGTGTACCTCATCGCGATGATCGTCGGCGCGCTGCTCTTCCCGCTGCTGGCACGGCGCACGACCCCGCGGATCTCACTCATCACGGCCGCGTTCGTCGTCGCCCTCGGATACCTGCTCTTCCTGCCGTTCCACCTGGAGACCTGGCAGGTGATGACCAACATGGTGATCGCAGGCCTCGGCTCGGGCGCTCTCGTCGCTGCCCTGCCCGCCGCGGCTGCGGCAGCCGCCCCGCGCGGCCAGACGGGCATCGCCGCCGGCCTCACCAACACCACGAAGACGATCGGCGGCTCCTTCGCCTCCGCGGTCTTCGGCGTGGTGCTGTTGACCGGTGTGACGAGCGCCGTCGGAACCGCCGCGAGCCTGAGCGGCTACATGACGGTGTGGGCGATCTGCGGCGGTGGCGCGCTCATCGCGGGCCTCACCCTGTTCATGGTGCCCAAGTCCGCCTTCGGCGACGCTCCCGCCGAGATCGACGAGATCCTGGTTCCGGGCGCCGACGACTCCGAGCTGGAGACGCCGACGAGCCCCTAGGGCTTGGGCTGCAGCTCGCCGCGGATCACCTTGTGCGGGGCTGCCTGGGCGACCGGCTTGATGGTCACCAGGTCCAGGTTGACGTGGCCGGGAAGCTCGATCGCGTGCACGATCGCCTCGGCGATGTCGTCGGCGACCAGCGGCGCCGCGACGTTCTCGTAGACGGCGTCCGCCTTCGACTCGTCGCCCTTGAACCGCACCAGCGAGAACTCTTCGGTGCGCACCATGCCGGGCGCGACCTCGAGCACCCGGAGCGGCTCGCCCGCGAGCTCGAGACGCAGCACCGCCATCAGGGCGTGCGCGGCGAACTTGGCCGCGTTGTAGCCTGCGCCGCGCTCGTAAACGTTGTGCCCGGCGATCGAGGTGATCGTCAGGATGTCGGCGACCCCGGTCTCGCGCGCCCCGTCGCGCAGCAGCGGCAGCAGCTTCTGGATCATCTGCTGCACCGCGATCACGTTGATCTCGAACATGGCGCGCCAGTCGGCCGGGTCGCCCTCTTCGACGGTGGCCATGTCGAAGGCCCCGCCGGCGTTGTTGACCAGCGCGTGGATCGGGCCGAGCGCCGCGAGCTCGTCGCGCACCCGCTCGATGTCCTCGGCGCGCGTCAGGTCGGCGGCGATCACGTCGGCCCCGGTCTCGGCGGCGAGCGCCGCGAGCCGGTCGGCGCGCCGGGCGATTCCGACCACCTTCCAGCCGTGCGCGGCGAACCGCCGGGCGGTCGCCTCCCCGATTCCCGAGCTGGCCCCTGTCACCACAACGCGCTTCACCATTCCCCCAGTATTGCCGGATTAGATTTCATCCCGATGACACGAGTTCCTCTCTGGGACAACGCCCGGGTCGCGATCATCGCGCTCGTGGTGATTGGACACGCGATCCAGCGCCAGACCTACGATTCCAACAACGCCCTCGGCGTGTATTTGGCGATCTACGCCTTCCACATGCCCGCGTTCATGCTCGTGAGCGGATACTTCTCCCGCTCGACGCCGCTGGACACGCGACGGATGCGCGGCATCGTCGCCGATCTGATCGTCCCGTATCTGATCTTCCAGACCATCTGGACCGTCGTGCAGTGGCTCGTCGAGGGGGCCGACTCCTTCAACCCGACCGCCCCCAAGTGGACCCTGTGGTTCCTGCTCACGCTCGCCATCTTCCGGGTTGCGCTGCCCTACCTGGCGCTCGTCCGCTGGCCGCTGGTGTGGGCGATCGCCGGGTCCGTCGCGGTCGGCTACTGGGGCAATGTCGACTCGACCTTCTCGCTCTCGCGCACGATGGGCATCCTGCCGTTCTTCCTGCTCGGCTGGATGCTCGCCCAGACGGACCTGGTCGAGCGCTGGCGCCACGCCTCGCGCGCGGTGGTGGTGGGTGCGCGGGCGGCGTCCGTCGCCGTCTGGGGTGCCTGGATCACGGTCGTCGCGCTCAACATCCAGCTGTTCCGCGACATGGATCTGCGGCTCTGGTTCTTCTACGACGAGTCGTACCGCGAGCTCGACACCTCGGGACCGCAGGCGGCGCTGCTGCGGCTGGCGATCATGGCATTGGCCATCGTGTTGACGGCGGCGTTCCTGGTGCTCGTTCCGCGGCGCGAGACGGTGTTCTCGCACCTGGGCAAGGCGACGATCTACGTGTACCTGCTGCACAGCTTCGTGCTCTACCCGATCCGCGAATCCGGAATCCTCCGCGACGAGCACTCGTCGGCGACCTGGCTGCTCGCGATGATCGCCGTCTCGCTGCTGATCACCCTCGTGCTGTCGAGCTCGTGGGTGCAGCGCCTGTTCCGGCCGCTCGTCCAGCCGCGCGCGCGCTGGCTGTTCCGCGATGCCGAGCCTGCGCCGAGCACGCCACCGCGGGTCTGAGCCCCGCTCGCGCGCCGCGTTACGCCGCATTGCGCCCCGGGTTGAGGCATTCCGCGCGCGCGCCTACTGTCGTCGCGAGCGGCCGAATTGTCGCCGCCCGCAGATGTCACAGAAGGAGCCCTCATGTCGGACTGGAAGTTCGAGACCAAGCAGATCCACTCCGGTGCGGCCCCCGACCCGGTCACCAACGCGCGCGCCACGCCGATCTACAAGACGACGGCCTACGTCTTCAACAACGCGGACCACGCCAAGAACCTGTTCGCGCTCGCCGAGTTCGGCAACATCTACACCCGCATCATGAACCCGACCCAGGCGGTCGTCGAAGAGCGCATCGCGGCGCTCGAGGGCGGCACCGCGGCCCTGGCCACCGCGTCCGGCATGAGTGCGATCACCTACGCGGTGCTCAACCTCGCGAACTCGGGAGACCACATCGTCTCCAGCTCGTCGATCTACGGCGGCACCTACAACCTGTTCAAGTACACGCTGGCCAAGCTCGGCATCGAGGTGACCTTCGTCGAGAACCAGGACGACGCCGAGGAGTGGCGCGCCGCCATCCGCCCGAACACGAAGGCGCTCTTCGCCGAGACCGTCGGCAACCCGCGGATCAACGTGCTCGACATCGAGCTGGTCGCCGATGTCGCGCACGAGAACGCGCTGCCGCTCATCGTCGACAACACGATCGCGACGCCGTACCTCATCCGTCCCTTCGAGCACGGCGCCGACATCGTCGTGCACTCGGCCACGAAGTTCCTCGGCGGCCACGGCACCGTCGTCGCCGGCGCGATCGTGGACGGCGGGAAGTTCCCGTGGAGCCAGCACGTCGACAAGTTCCCGGGCCTCACCGAGCCGGACCCCTCGTACCACGGAGCGAGCTACACCGGCGTGCTCGGAGACGCCATCGCCTACATCATCAAGGCGCGGGTGACCCTGCTGCGCGACACCGGCGCCGCGATCGCCCCCGACACCGCCTTCGCGATCATCCAGGGCATCGAGACGCTGTCGCTGCGCATCGAGCGCCACGTCGAGAACGCGCAGAAGATCGCCGAGTGGCTGGAGGCGCACCCGGACGTGGCGAGCGTCAGCTACGCGGGCCTCGCCTCGAGCCCGTGGTACGCCGCCGCGCAGAAGTACGCCCCGCTCGGCGTCGGAGCCGTGCTGAGCTTCGAGCTGAAGGGCGGCGTCGACGCGGGCCGCGCGCTCGTGGAGAACGTGGCGCTGTTCAGCCACCTCGCGAACATCGGCGACGTGCGCAGCCTCATCATCCACCCGGCCTCGACGACGCACTCGCAGCTCACGCCCGAGCAGCAGCTGACGACGGGCGTCACGCCCGGCCTCGTGCGCCTCTCCGTGGGCCTCGAGAACATCGACGACCTCATCGCAGACCTCGAGCTCGGCTTCGCGGCCGCGCGCAAGGTCAACGCGGCGGCCAGCGCGTAACCCGCATTTCCCGCGCACGACGGGGCCCGGTGGCGTAACACGGCCACCGGGCTTCGTCGTGTACGGAACAATGGGTCTCGATGGACTGGCAGACACCGGAAGATGCGGTGCCGTCGGCGTTCGTCACCGAGTCCCACCGACGTGCCTTGTCGGCGAAGCCTCCCGCCTCGGGAGCCTGGAGGGTCGGCGACGACCCCGGGCACCGCCGATTTGCGGCGATCGGGGATCTCACCCTCGAGCGCGGCGGCGTCCTGCCCTCCACCGTGGTCGCCTACGAGACCTGGGGCGAGCTCAACGCCGACGCCAGCAACGCGGTTCTGGTGCTGCACGCGCTCACCGGCGACAGCCATGTCATCGGGCACGCCGGCCCCGGACACGCGACGGCCGGCTGGTGGTCGGGGCTGCTCGGCAGCGGGAAGGCCCTCGACCCGGCCGACTGGTTCATCGTCGCCCCGAATCTGATCGGCGGCTGCCAGGGCAGCACCGGTCCGGCCTCTTTCGCGCCCGACGGCGTCGAGTGGGGGGCGCGGTTCCCCTACCTGACGATCCGCGACCAGGCGACGGCGCAGGCGCGGCTCGCCGATGAACTCGGCATCGGGCGCTTCGCGGCGGTCGTCGGCGGATCGATGGGCGGCATGCACGCCCTCGAATGGGGAGCGATGTTCCCGGACCGCGTCGAGCGCATCGCGGTGCTCGCCGCCCCTCCCGCCGCCACCGCCGACCAGATCGCACTCAACTCGGTGCAGAGCGAGGCGATCCGCATGGATCCGGCGTTCGCGGGAGGCGACTACTACGACGCGCCCGACGGCGAGGGGCCGCACCGCGGCCTCGCCCTGGCGCGTCGCATCGCACTGCTGAACTACCGCTCCCCCACCGAGTTGGACGAGCGGTTCGAGCGAAGCTGGCAGAGCGGGCTCAGTCCGCTCGGCGGCGGCGGCGTCTTCGCGGTCGAGAGCTACCTGGGCTTCCACGGCAACAAGTTCACCCGGCGATTCGACGCCAACAGCTACCTCGTGCTCATCGATGCAATGAGCTCGCACGACGTGGGCCGTGATCGCGGCGGCATCGCGGCGGCGCTCGGCCGCATTCACGCCACGGCACTCGTGCTCGGCATCGAGAGCGATCGGCTGTTCCCGGTCTCCGGGCAGGAGCTGATCGCTCGACACCTGCCGAACAACATCGACGGCGACCGCCCGCACATCATCTCCTCGCCCTACGGTCACGACGCGTTCCTGATCGAGGACGCCCTGGTCGACGCGCAGCTGCGCCGGCTGCTGTCGACGCCGAGCCGGATCGCCGTGACGGCACCCGCCGCGGGATCGGGCACGGAGGCGTAGTGCCCCGGGGCGCAGCCAGGTCGCGGTGTCGCCCTCACCCGCCCCGCGGTCTGCTCGCCCTGGCTGCCCTCGGCTGCGCGGCCCTGACCGGCTGCGCGCCGACGGTCGCCCCCCTCGAACCGGACGGGATCTCGGTCGCGCTGTACCAGACGCGGTCCGACGTGGCGGCGGGGCTTCTCGAGATCCAAGTGATCAACGACGGCACGGAACCGCTGGTGGTGACCGGCGCGAGCTATCGCGGTCCCGAGTTCCGCGACGCGCTCGTCTGGCAGGGAGACGGCTCCACGGTCCACGCGGGGCATCGACTCGACCTCCCCGTGCCGCTCGGCGACATCTCCTGCGCTGACCGCTCCGCACAGCGTGCAATCGTCGAGCTCACGGTCGTGCACGAGGGACGCGAGCACACCGTGACCCGCACCCCGAGCGACCCGTTCGGACAGGTCGAGCGCCTCCAGGAGGAGGGCTGCTTCGCGGCGTCGCTCGCCGAGCTGCGGATCACGGCACTGGAGCCGCCCGCCGAGCCGGGCGCCGCCGCCCACCTCGTCTTCGAGGTCGGCCCCGCGGGCGAGGGCGGCTACACCGTCACCGGGGCACGAAGCACGACACTCGTCTCGCCCGCCGTTGACGGCGTCGGTCGCGACGAAGCTCCGCTCGCCTGGCACGTCGCCGCGCACGCGGACTCGTGGACGCTGGCCATCGTGCCGACGCGCTGCGATCCGCACGCCGTGCTCGAGGACAAGCAGGGCACGCTCATTCCTCTCACCGTGCGCCGCGACGACGGCACGGAGGGACGGCTCGTCGTGGCCGCTCCGGACTCGATCCGCAGCCGGATCATCGACTTCGTGGCCGACGCCTGCGGATTCTGATCGCGCGCGGGCCGGACCGGACGGGTGGGGAAATGGGAAGGGGCCGTGATGTTGTCACGGCCCCCTCGACCCCCCGGTCGCTGTCGGGCTGCGCCCGAGAGCGGTGATCGCGTTGAGCGCGAGCACCCCGTGATCGGCTGCTCGCGCGGCCGTCTCGACGGAAATTGTGGCTATGGCGGTCACCCGCCGACCCCTCTGTATGCATGACTGTACCCCGATTCGCCGATACGTCCCCCCGCGTGGCACCCCCAGTTCACGTGTCACCTTGTGCCACGATCTGTGCGAGCACTCCCTCACCACGGAAAGTCCGCACGCCCATGGAACTCATCACTCGCGATCGCGATCGGCTGCTGCAACGCGCCGCCCGGGTTTACGGACTGAGCTTCACGATCGTCTCGGCGCTGTGCCTGCTGGTTCCGGGCGTCGTCTCGTCGACCACGCTGCTCTGGGCCGCGCCGCTGTACCTGCTGCTCGCCCTCGCACAGTGGCGGATGGGCGCCTCCGACGCGATCGGCTGGGTGCTGCTGTCCCTCGTGGCGGGAGCCGCGATCCTCGTCGTCGTCGTCACGCTGGACTCCGAGACGGGCGCCGCGGCCCTTCCCGCCCTGCTGCACATCAGCGCCGCCTCCCTCGCCTCCGTCGGACTGGTGCTCACCCGGTCACCGCATCGCATCGCGCTGCTCGTCGTCGCCTTCCTGCTGATCACCGCGACGACCGTGCTCCTGACCGCGACCTACCAGGAGCCACTGCGCACGGCGATCGTGCTGCTGCTGGGCTGGATTCTCGCGGCGATCATCGGCGTGTGGATCGGCGCCAGCATCCCGCAGGTCGCCAAGCGCATCGCCAGCATCGGCCGCGCCCACCGCGCCGAACGCCAGGCGAGCGAGCTTGAGGCGCAGCGCCGCCAGTCGGCGCGTCTGCTCCACGACACGGTCCTGGCGACCCTCACCCTCTTGGCGCACTCCGGCGTCGGCGTCAGCACGGACGCCTTGCGCGCGCAGGCCGGGGACGATGCCCGGCTGCTGCGACAGCTGCGACTGGGCACCGTCGGCGGCACCGCCGAGGAGACCAGCTCGCCCGTCGCGACCGACGAGACGGTGCTCGGCACGACGCTCGAGTCGGTCAAGCAGCGATTCGGGCGGATCGGGCTCGAGGTGAGCTGGCACGGCACCGGCCAGGTGCTGCTTCCGAGCGACGTCCTCGACGCCTTCCTGCTCGCCCTCGCGGAGTGCCTGGAGAACGTGCGGCGCCACTCCGGGGTCACCCAGGCCCACGTCACGATCACCGAGGACACCACGACGGTGCGGGCCCTGGTGACCGACTCCGGGGTCGGCTTCGACATCGCCGACATCGATGAGGCCAAGCTCGGGTTCGCCGAGTCCGTGGTCGCACGCCTGCGCGATGTCGGCGGCAACGCCCGCCTGTTCTCCGCCCCCGGCGCCGGCACGACCGTCGCATTGGAGGTCCCGCGGTGAGCTTCCTGCAACTTGAAGAGAACACTCTCGGCGTCATCGTCGGGCACGCCAAGCGGGCCGCCTCCTCGACGGCGCGCTGGATCGGGCGCGCGAACGCCGCCCACCACGCCAGCCTCGGAACGGCGTTCCTCGGGCTCGGCGCCGCGATCATCGTCGGCCTCCGCGCCGTCTACGGGTTCAGCTGGTTCGTCGCGCTCTGGAACACCTACCCGCTCGCGGTCGTGAGTCTCATCGCGTGGATCCTGCTCGCCGCGTCGCTCGCCGCCACCATCCTGAGCGCCCGCGTCGCCGGCGATCGCCTGCACGATTGGATGTTCGTCATCTTCCTTCTCGGCATCGCGGGCACGGTCGCCCTCGACGTGTATGCCGTGTGGGAGCTGCACGACCTCGGGCGGAACGCGACGGCCGCCCTCGTCACCGGCATGGCGCTCCTGGTCGTGGTGACCTTCCGCGACAAGTGGGAGGTGCTCGGCGCGGCCGGAGTCCTGGGTGCCGCGTTCACCGTCCTCGTGTTCTTGAACATCGAGCCCGGGACCGAACTCGACCCGCGCTGGGTGGCCGCGCAGCTGACCGCGATCGCCCTGCTGGTGCTTCCGGCCGTCATCGGCGTGGTCATCGTCGAGGCCTTCCGCCGCCTCGTGCAGGTGGAGCTCGACCGCGTTCTCGTGCAGAGCACCGTCTCCGCGCCGCGCTTCGCCGTCGGCATGCTCGCCTCGGAGGAGCTGGCCCGGCTCGACTTCGCTGCGGAGGAGCTCCTCGACTCGATCGCGACCGGCACGACTCCCCTGCCGCTCACACCCAAGACCGCCTCGGTGGCCGCGTCGCTGGCGACCGAGCTGCGACTGCACCTCATCGAGGGCCGGCGTGAGACGTGGCTGTATCACGCCGTGAGCGAGTCCGAGATGCTCGGCCGCTCGGTGACGCTCATCGACAAGTCGAGCCTCGCCGGCCTGCTCGATCCGACACAGCGCGACGGCCTCCTCGCCACGGCCTGGCTGCTGCTGAGCGACACCGCGAAGGCGAACGCGCACCGCTCGATGACGCTCCAGGTCGGCCCCCTCGACCCGACCGCCACGGGTGTTCCCGACCGCAAGATCCTCGTTCCGATCTCGATCACCACCACGGGCGCTCCGCGCAACCGCGTCGACCCGGCGGTCTGGGATGCAATCGAGCGCGTCGGCAAGTACACCGACACCACACAGGATTCCAGCCTGCGCATCGACATCGAGTGTCTCGTCGACAACCCGGCCGACTCATGACACCTCAGCCCGATCTCTCACACCCACCCCAGAAAGGAGCGTGCAGGTGACGTCTTCCCCGATCCGCCTCGCCCTCGTCGATGACCACCGGATGCTGCTCGGAGCACTCACCGAATGGATCCGCAATGCCGCCGACGACATCGCCATGGTCGCGGCGGTCGCCTCGTGGCCCGAGCTCACGCTGCACCCCGAGTTTCCGGTCGACGTCGTGCTGCTCGACCTTGACCTGAAGGACAACATCCCGGTCGCCCTCAAGATCAACACCCTGCGCTCGGCCGGCGTCCGCGTCGTGCTGATGAGCACCTACTCCGAGCCGAACGTGGTGCGCGAAGCGCTCGCCTCGGGCGCGCTGGGCTATCTCGTCAAGAGCGAGGACGCCGAGATGATCGTCGAGGCCATCCGTGCCGCGTCGAAGGGCGAGAGCTTCATCTCGGCCGAGCTCGATCTCGCGCTCAATGCCTCCGACATCGGCGGGGCTCCCAAGCTCTCGGCGCAGGAGCGGCGCGTCATGGCGCTCTACGGCGGCGGCGAACCGGTCAAGAGCGTCGCGTACGAGCTCGGCATCTCGGAGGAGACCGCGAAGAGCTACCTCAAGCGGATCCGTGAGAAGTACCGCGTCGCCGGCATCGACGTCGGCACCAAGGTGGCGCTACGTCGTCGCGCCATCCAGGACGGAATCCTCATCCAGGACGGGCCGGCCGGAAGCCTCTGACCGCTGCGGGCTGTGACCGCTGATCGGGCGCGCGCCCGGTCGGCGGTCCGCTGCGAGGCCCGCGAGCGCGAACGCGACGCCGGGCACGCACAGCGCCAGCCCGACCCAGACCGGGGCGATATAGCCCCACTGTGCGGCGATGACGGCGCCGCCGAGCGCCGCCCCCAGGCTGTTGCCGAGGTTCAGTGAGGCGTGGTTGCCGGCGGCGGCAAGCGTCTGGCTCTCCCCGGCGACGTCCATCAGCCGGGTCTGGATCGCGGGCGACAGCGCCGCCGCCGCGGCCGTCACCAGGAACATCCCGCCGAACAGGCCGAGCGGGCTCGCGGCGGTGAGGGCCAGCAGCACGAGCGACACCGCGAATGCCCCGAAGCACCAGAACACGGCACGCAGCGGTCCGTGATCGGCGAGCCGGCCGCCGGCGAGGTTGCCGATGGTCATCCCGAGACCGGCGACGACGAGCACCCAGGGCACCATCGATGCGTCCAGCCGGGTGACCTCGGTCGACAGTGGCGCCACGTAGCTGTACACCGCGAAGAAGCCGCCGAAGCCGATCGCACCGGTGAGCAGGGCGAGCCAGACCCGGCCACGGGCGAAGCCCGACAGCTCACGACGCACCGTCGCGTGCGGGTCACCGGCCTGGGCCGGCACCACCAGACGGATGGCGACCACGGTGACGGCGAAGATCACGGAGACGGCGACGTAGGCGATGCGCCAGCCCGCCGCCTGCCCGAGTGCCGTGATGAGCGGCACGCCGACGACGTTCGAGATCGTCAGACCGGACAGCACGATCGCGACACCTCGCCCCCGGTTGCCCGGGCCCATCAGGGATGCCGCCACGAGCGCGGCGACCCCGAAGTAGGCGCCGTGCGGCAGTGCGGCCAGGAACCGCGCCGCGACGACGAGTTCGAACGTCGGCGCGAACGCGGAGGCGAAGGTGCCGAGGGTGAACGCCGTGGCGAGCGCGACGAGCAGCCCGCGGCGCGGCAGCCGCGCGGCGAAGACGGCGATCGTCGGGGCACCGACCACCACACCCGCCGCGTACGCGGAGATCAGGATCCCGGCACGGCCGATCGCGTCTTCCGGCGAGGTCGAGTAGAGCGACGGCAGCAGATCCCGCGCGAGGTCGGGCAGGAGGCCCATCGCCACGAACTCAGTCGCGCCGATTCCGAACCCGCCGAGAGCCAGCGCCAGCAGCGCGAGGTTCGTGCGAGCGCGAGAAAGCTGAGGCATGGCGAACGACCAATCTGGAGAGAGAACTTCGAATCGACTCGCCGTTGAGCCGCATTCAGCCTAGAGCGACGTCGGCGACTCGCGCTCGGCGCGCTCCAGGGCCGCCTCGAGGCGCTCGACCTTGCCGGTCAGCTCGCCCGTGCGGCCCGGGCGGATGTCGGCCTTGAGCACGAGCGAGACGCGCGAGCCGTACGCGGCGACCGCCTCGGTGGCGCGCTTGACGACGTCGAAGACCTCGTCCCACTCGCCCTCGATCTCGGTGAACATCGAGCTGGTGCGGTTCGGAAGTCCCGATTCGCGCACCACGCGAACGGCCGCGGCGACAGCATCGTGCACGGAATCGGCTTCGGCGCCGGCGGGGGCGCCGCCGCTCGGGGCAACAGAGAAGGCGACGATCATGACGACCATCCTGCCGTGTCCGCCGCCGCCGCGTCGGCACGCCCGGATCTGGCGCCCGCGACCAGCCCCGCGAGTGTCCAGACCGCCCAGACGAACAGCACCAGGTAGAGCAGGTTGCGCGCGGTGAGGATCACGAGCGGCACGATGTTGAGCGCGATCAGGTCGTCGTACAGGAACGGATAGATCGCCTGCGTCAGCGCCGCGATCAGGAGCGCGAGCACCGCCGGCACCCGGAAGCTGGGCCCGTCGCCGCGAATCGCCGTGACAAGCCCCCAGACCACGGGCACCGCGAGCCAGGAGACGAACTGCGGCGATCCGACCTTGTTGAACACGATGAGGGCCGTCGTGACCGCCAGGGCGAGCACCGGAAGCAGTTCCCCGCTGGCGGCCCCGCGGCGCATCGCGACCGCCGCGAGAATCAGCAGCAGCGCGACCGCCGCCGCGAGCAGCGGCGTGGCGATCGCGGCCGCGTCGGCGACGCCGTCGCCGCGCAGCTGGAAGGTCAGAATCGAGGTGTCGTAGTACACGGCGCTCGCACCCGAGGGGTGCAGGAAGGCATCCCACATCCACACGGTCGCGCTGATCGCCTCGACCTGCAGCCCGCGCCCGGTCTGCTCGGTGATGAAGCTGAAGACCGTTCCGCCCGCCCCGGCCGCGAGCGCGACCGCCAGCACCGCGACGGTCGTTGCCGCGGCCGCGATCACCACGCGGAGTCGCGAGCGGTCGACCAGCACGATCGCCGCGACGAGCGCCGCGGGCCACACCTTGATCCACGCGGCGAGGGTCAGCAGCACCCCGGCGACGCGCGGGGCGGCCGCGAGCACCACCACGCCGGCGAGCGCGACCGCCACCGTTACGGTGTCGATGCGGCCGAGAGCCACCGGACCCAGCAGCACGAGGAACCCGATCCACCACCAGGCGACCGGAGCGACCCGGCGTGCCCCGCCCGCCCGTGCGCCGAGCGCCAGCAGCACGGCGAAGGCCGCCGCGTTGATGAGCATCATCAGACTCAGCCAGGTGCTGACGTAGAGGTCGAGGCCGAGCACTGTCGCGGCGAGCATCGGCACGATCGCGACGATCGGATACACCCAGACCGTGTCGATGCCGACCCACTGCCCGGTCGTCTGGCCGTGCTCCATCCAGAACCGGTAGACGAAGCCCACATCGCCCAGCGGATTCCCCGGCGCGTAGAGACCGAGCATTCCGAGCCAGAGGTGCGCGAGCACCAGGGCGAGCCACAGCGCGATCGGATGCGAGGCGGCGTGAAGGATCCGGCGGCCGCGACGGCCACGCGCGGCAGGCGGCATGCGCCCAGCGTAATCGCGCGGGCGCGTCACGTTTCGCAACACCGCACGCCGGTCCTCCCCCGCGCACCCCAGAATGGAACCACCGCACCACGGTTTCCCACATCCGCTACGACCCGGAGGTCCTCGATGCCCCGTTCCGCCCGTCACCGCACTGCTGCTCGCGCGGTCGCGCTCCTCGCCGCCGCCTCGCTCACCGCCGGCCTCGCCGCCTGCCAGACCACCGAGGCCACCTCGGACTACGTCACCGAGGGCAAGCTCACGATCGGCACCGGCGAGCCCGCCTACTACCCCTACGTGATCGACGACGCCCCGGAGTCGGGCGAGGGCTTCGAGGCGGCCATCGCCTACGCCGTCGCCGCCGAACTCGGCTTCGACGCCGCCGATGTCGTGTGGGTGCGCACCACGTTCGAGGAGGCGATCGCCCCCGGCCCGAAGAGCTTCGACTTCAACCTGCAGCAGTACACGATCACCGAGGAGCGCGCCGCGAGCGTCGACTTCTCCTCGCCGTACTACGCGACGCCGCAGGCGGTCATCACCGTCGACAGCACGGGGGTCGCGGGTGCGACGACGGTCGCCGAGCTCGCCGGTGCCCTCGTGGGGGCGGCATCCGGGTCGACGAGCCTCACCGCGGCCGAGAGCGGCATCGCGCCGACCGCGGGGGTGCAGGTGTTCAACAGCAACGACGACGCCGTGCTGGCCCTGCAGACTGGCCAGATCGACGCGCTCGTCGTGGACCTGCCGACCGCGTTCTACCTCGTCGGCGTCGTGCTCGAGGGCGGCGTGCTGCTCGGTCAGCTCCCCGCCGACGAGGGTGTGAGCGACGAATGGGGTCTGGTGCTGCCGAAGGACAGCGCGCTGACCGCCGAGGTCACCGCGGCCGTAGACGCGCTGCGCGAGGCGGGAACCCTCGACGAGATCGCGGCGACCTGGCTCGGCGAGAGCGCGGGTGCTCCCGTCCTGCAGTAGCGGGAACGAGAGAGGCGAATCGCTCCCGTAGTCTTTCGTCGTGACTGACATGGAGGCCCGGCAGCCCAGCTCGATCGAGCTGGAGCGCCGGGCCTTCCGTCGTCAGCAGTCGGTGCGCTCGGTGCTGATCGCGGCGATCTCCACCATCGTGTTCGCGGTGGTGGTGTGGCTGACCATCATCAACACGCCCGGCTGGTCGGTCGTGCAGCAGAGCTTCTTCGATCCCGGCAGCTGGGTCGCGGCCTGGCCGCGCGTCTTCGAGGGGTTCCTGCTCAACCTGCGTGTGCTCGCCGTCGCCACGATCGCCGTCGCGATCCTCGGCACTGCGATCGCGGCGATTCGCACGCTGCGCGGCCCGGTGTTCTTCCCGCTGCGAGCGCTCGCCGCCGGCTACACCGACGTGTTCCGCGGCCTGCCGCTCATCATCGTGCTGTACCTGGTCGGCTTCGGCGTTCCGGGGCTGGGGATGACCTCGGAGCGCATTCCCGCCGAGGTGCTCGGCACGGTCGCGCTCACCCTCACCTACTCGGCCTACGTCTCCGAGGTGATCCGCGCCGGCATCGAGGCGGTGCATCCCTCGCAGCGTCTCGCCGCGCGGGCGCTCGGCCTCTCGAACGCCCGCACGATGCGACTGGTGGTGCTGCCGCAGGCCTTCCGCAAGGTGACCCCCGCGCTCATGAATGACTTCGTCGCCATGCAGAAGGATGTCGGCCTGATCTCGGTGCTCGGCGCGGTGGATGCGGTGCGGGCCGCCCAGATCGAGACGGCGAAGGCCTTCGACTTCACGCCCTACGTGGTCGCCGGGGTGCTGTTCGTGCTGCTCGCCCTGCCGATGATCCGACTCACCGACTGGTACACAGCCCGCGTGCGCCAGCGCGAGCAAGCGGGAGCGATCGTATGAGCATCGTGCTGCGGGCGCGCGACCTGCACAAGTCCTTCGACACCGCCCCCGTGCTGCGCGGCATCGACCTCGACCTCGCCGAGCACGAGGTGGTCGCCCTCATCGGGCCGAGCGGCTCGGGCAAGTCGACCCTGCTGCGCTGCCTCAACCTGCTGGAGCGGGTCGACGATGGGCAGATCTGGCTCGGCGACACCGACATCAGCGACCCCCGCATCCGGCCTGACGCGGTGCGCGCCCGGTTCGGCGTCGTCTTCCAGAGCTACAACCTGTTCCCGCATCTGTCGGTGCTCGACAATGTCACGCTCGCCGCGCGCCACGTTCACGGCACGAGCCGCGCCGAGGCGGAGGCGACCGGCATGCGGCTGCTCGAGCGGATCGGGCTCGCCGAGAAGGCGCGCGCGCACCCCGACCGGCTCTCCGGCGGGCAGCAGCAGCGCGCCGCGATCGCGCGCGCGCTCGCGACCGACCCCGAGGTGCTGCTGCTCGACGAGATCACCAGCGCGCTCGACCCCGAACTGGTCGGCGAGGTGCTCGAGCTGGTGCGCGAGCTGGGACGCGACGGCGCCACGATCCTGATGGCGACCCACGAGATGGCCTTCGCCCGCGAGGTCGCCGACCGCGTGCTGTTCCTCGACGGGGGCATCGTCGTCGAGGAGGGCCCGCCCGCCCAGGTCTTCGGCGCGCCGCGCGAGCCGCGCACGCGCGAGTTCCTCGCCCGCCTGGCGCCCTAGTCGTGCACGCCGCGCGGCAGCGCGGCTACCCGTAGACCAGCAGCGCCCGCACCACGTGCGGGAGCTCGGCGCAGAGGTCGAGGATGGTGAACGGTCCGCCAGCGCTCGCCCGCTCGGCGGCGAGACCGTGGATGACGGCCGCGGTCGCCGCGAGCGGCAGCAGGGCGCGCGCGTCCGAGGCGAGCCGCTCGTGATGCGTCGCGATGAGCGCGCCGAGCACCCCGGCGAGGGCATCGCCGGCTCCGGCGGTCGCGAGCCAGGCGGGCGCGGAGCGCACCCGGAGCAGCGCCCCGCCGGGATCCGCGAGGTGGGTGGTGTGCCCCTTGAGCAGCACCACGGCACCGAACCGGTCCGCCGCCGACAGCGCCGCGGCGGCAGGGTCGGCAGTGATCGCCTCGACGCTCTCCCCGGTCAGCCGCGCCAGTTCTCGCGCGTGCGGGGTGAGCACGAGGGGTCCGCTCGCGCTGGCGTGCAGGTCGAGCGCGCCGCCGTCGAGCACGGTCGGGAGCCCCTCGGAGAGGGCGTCCTGGAGCCGAGTCGCCTCCGCCTCCTCGCGGGCCGAGGCATCCTGGCCGGAGCCGAGCACCCAGGCCTGCACCCGACCGGGAGCGGCCACCGCCTCGGGACGCCGGGCCAGGACGAGACCGGCCACCGAGTCCGACCCGACGTAGCGGACCATGCCGACGCCCGTGCGCAGCGCCGCCTCGACGCCGAGCACGGCCGCGCCGGGGTAGCGTGGTGATCCGGTGACGAAGCCGACCACCCCGCGCGAGTACTTGTCGTCGCCCTCCCCGGGCACCGCGATCCAGGATGCGGCTTCGGTCACGCCAAAGAGCTCGTCGGTCACCCCTCCACGCTAGCGGGCCGATTCGCCGCGGGTCGGAATCATCGCCGCCCGCGACGCGTTGTCCCCGTTATCCGATCCGAAAGGCCTTCATGTCCGCGCTGTTCGACCCGATCTCGCTGAGAGGTCTCACCGCCCGCAACCGCATCTGGGTCACCCCGATGTGCCAGTACTCCGCCGAGGACGGTCTGCCGAACGACTGGCACCTGGTGCACCTGGGAGCACTCGCCCGCGGCGGCGCCGGTGTCGTGATCGCGGAGGCGTCGGCGGTCGTGCCGGAGGGTCGGATCACCCCCGGCGATGCCGGGATCTGGAACGACGAGCAGGTCGCCGCGTGGACACGCGTCACCGACTTCATGCGCTCCCAGGGCGCCCTGTCGGGCATCCAGCTGGCGCACGCGGGTCGCAAGTCCTCGACCTTCCGGCCGTTCGACGCCGAGCGCGGCTCCGTGCCGATCGAGGATGGCGGCTGGGAGACGGTCGCCCCCTCGGCGATCGCGTTCAGCGGCTACGCGACACCGCGCGCGCTCGAGGCCGCCGAGATTCCCGCCATCGTGCAGGCCTTCGCCGACGGCGCGGCGCGCGCCATCGCGGCCGGCTTCGATCTGGTGGAGGTGCACGCCGCGCACGGCTACCTGCTGCACCAGTTCCTCTCCCCGCTCTCCAACGAGCGCGACGACGAGTACGGCGGCTCACTCGAGAACCGCGCCCGCCTCACCCTCGAGGTGATCCGTGCCGTGCGCGAGGCGATCGGCGACCGCCCGCTGCTGGTGCGCTTCTCGGCCACCGACTACGCCGAGGGCGGCTGGGACGTCGAGCAGACCGTGACCGTCGCCGAATGGGCGGCGAGCGCGGGCGCCGACTTCGTCGACGTCTCCAGCGGCGGTCTCGTCTCCGGTGTCTCGATGCCGATCGGCCCCGGC
Source organism: Herbiconiux sp. J20-20 (assembly GCF_057365085.1). NCBI lineage: Bacteria > Bacillati > Actinomycetota > Actinomycetes > Micrococcales > Microbacteriaceae > Herbiconiux > Herbiconiux sp. J20-20. The sequence goes on along the minus strand of NZ_CP195122.1, from coordinate 2,528,282 downwards.
TACCAGGTTCCGTTCGCCGAGCGCGTTCGGCGCTCGACGGGCATCCCGACCTCGGCGGTCGGGCTCATCACCGAGCCCGCCCAGGCGGCCGAGATCGTGGAGAGCGGTCAGGCCGATGTCGTGATGCTCGGCCGGGAGCTGCTGCGCGATCCGCACTTCCCGCTCCGTGCCGCGCACGAGCTCGGCGTCGACGTGGACTACTGGCCCGCGCCCTACGAGCGCGCCAAGCCGTAGCCCGCGCACGGCCGGCTCCCGGGCACTCCCCGGTCAGTCGGCCGGCGACGCGGACTAGGCGCGGCGCGTGGCGTCGCGGACCTCGCCGACGAGCACCTCGATGATGTCCTCGAGGAACAGCACGCCCGAGATCTCCCCGGTCTCGTCGAACGAGCGCGCCAGGTGCACGCCCGAGCGTCGCATCATGGCGAGGGCGTCCTCGAGCTCGCTGTCGCGGAACACGGAGATGAGCTGACGGATGCGCTTCGGCGGCACCGGGTCGGCGCGCTCGTCCTCATCGAGGTCGATCACGTCCTTCAGGTGCAGGTAGCCGGTCGGCTGCCCCGAGTCGTCCAGCAGCACGTAGCGGCTGAAGCCGTGCTGCGAGACCGCGCGCTCCAGGTCGTCGGCGGAGGCATCCTCGGGCAGCGTCACGAGACCCGACATCGGGATCGCGACGTCGCGCACCCGCTTCTCGGTGAACTCGAACGTGTTGCCGAGCGTTCCGGTGGTGTCGGCGAGCAGTCCTTCCCTCGTCGAGGTGCGGATGATGGTCTGCACCTCTTCGAGCGTGAACGCGCTCGTCGCCTCGTTCTTCGGCTCCACCCCGAACAGGCGCAGCACCCCGTTCGCGACCGCGTTCAGCGCGACGATCACCGGCCGGAAGACCGTGGCGACGGCGACGAGCGGCGGGGCGAGGATCAGCACCGCGCGGTCGGGCAGCGAGAAGGAGATGTTCTTCGGCACCATCTCGCCCAGCACGACGTGCAGGAACGAGACGACGACCAGAGCGACCCCGAACGCGACGGCATAGACGATCTCCTCCGACCAGCCGGTGAGTGCCAGCGGCACCTCCAGCAGGTGGTGGATCGACGGCTCGGAGACGTTCAGGATCAGCAGCGAGCAGACCGTGATGCCCAGCTGGCTGGTCGCGAGCATGAGCGTGGCGTGCTCCATCGCCCAGAGCGCGGTCTTGGCCGCCCGCGATCCGGCCTCGGCGCGCGGTTCGATCTGCGAGCGCCGCGCCGAGATCACGGCGAACTCGGCCCCGACGAAGAAGGCGTTGACCACCAGGAGCACGACAAGCCAGACGATGCCCCACCAGTCGGAACTCATCGCTCGACCTCCTCGGTCTGGGGGGTCGGGGTGAAGCGGATGCGGTCGATGCGCCGGCCGTCCATCCGCTCGACGCGAAACACGCCCGCCTCCGTCTCGACGGTGTCTCCGACGTGCGCGAGCGAGCCGCGCACGCTGAGGAACCAGCCCGCGACGGTCTCATACGGGCCGTCGGTGGGCACGACGACCGCGGCGCGCTCGTGCAGCTCATCAGGGCGGAGCGCGCCGGGGAAGGTGACCCAGTCGCGGCTGCGCACGACGTCGGCGCGCGAGCGGTCGTGCTCGTCGGTGACCTCGCCGACGATCTCCTCGACGAGGTCCTCGAGGGTGGCGACCCCGGCGGTGCCGCCGTACTCATCGACGATCACCGCCATCTGGTAGCCGCGGGCGCGCAGCTCCCCCAGCAGCACGTCGAGGTGCATCGTCTCGGGCACACGCAGCGCCTCCGTCTGGATCGCCGACACCGGCACGTCGGCGCGCCGCTCGCGGGGAACCGCGACCGCCTGCTTGACGTGCACGACGCCGACGATGTCGTCGAGGTCGTCGCCGATGACGGGGAAGCGCGAGAAGCCGGTGGCGCGCGCGAGGGTGATGACGGCGCTCGAGCTCTCGCTGCGCGAGATAGCGGCGACGCGCGGCCGCGGCGTCATGACCTCGGTGGCGTCGCGGTCCGCGAAGGCGAGCGTGCGCGCCAGCAGCGTCGCGGTGTCATGGTCGAGGGAGCCTTCGCTCGCCGACCGGCGCACCAGGCTCCGCAGCTCCTCCGCGGTGCGGGCCGAGCTGATCTCCTCCTTCGGCTCGACGCCGACGCTGCGCAGGATCGCGTTGGCGGTGCCGTTGAGAACGCCGATGAACGGTCGGAAGACGGCGGTGAATCCGAGCTGGAACGGGATCACGATCTTCGCGGTCTGACGCGGCAGCGCGAGCGCGAAGTTCTTGGGCACGAGCTCGCCGATGATCATCGAGACGAGCGTCGCGATGACGATCGCCGCGATGGTCGCCACGACCGAGATGGCCGCCTCCGGCAGTCCGATCGCGACCAGACCCGGCGACAGGTAGGTGCTGAGCGCGGGCTCGAGCGTGAAGCCGGCGAGCAGCGTCGTGAGCGTGATGCCCAGCTGCGCGCTGGACAGATGCGTCGACGTGATCTTGAGCGCGCGGATCGTGGGACCGAGCATGGTCTCGCCGCGCCCTTGGCGCGCCTCGAGCTCGGCTCGATCGAGGTTGACGAGTGCGAACTCGCTGGCCACGAAGAGGCCGGTGCCGATCGTCAGCACGAGGCCGATGAGAAGGAACAGGAGCTCTTGGCTCACCCTGTCTCACCGCCTCGGAAACCGGTCACCGGCGAGGGTCTATGAGAAGGCTCCGAGTCGGTGGGCGACGCGGGAGTGCACGACGGAGGGTCATCCATGGTCGGATGAGTATAACCCGGCTCGGCGACGCACATGCTGTCTGTCACCAGCTGACCGGGAGCGCCTTTCCCTCCTCGTAGCCGGCCGCGCTCTGCAGCCCCACCACGGCCCGCTCGCGGAACCCGGCGAGGTCGCTCGCCCCCGCGTAGGTGAACGAGCTGCGCACGCCCGCCGTGATCATGTCGATCAGGTCCTCGACGGAGGGACGCAGCGGGTCGAGGTAGATCGACGAGCTCGAGATGCCCTCGGCGAACAGCTCCTTGCGCGCGAGCTCGTAGGCGTCCATGCGCCCGAAGCGCGCGTGGACCGCCTTGGTGGAGGCCATCCCCCAGCTCTGCTTGAACAGCCGTCCGCGGTCGTCGGTCTCGAGTTCGCCCGGAGCCTCCAGGGTTCCGGCGAACCAGGAGCCGATCATTACGGAGGAGGCGCCGGCGGCGAGCGCCAGCGCGACGTCCCGCGGGTAGCGCACCCCGCCGTCCGCCCATACCGAGGCGCCGATCTCGCGCGCCGCCTGCGCCGTCTCGAGCACGGCGGAGAACTGCGGCCGCCCGACGGCGGTCATCATGCGCGTCGTGCACATCGCCCCGGGGCCGACCCCGACCTTGAGGATGTCGGCGCCCGCCTCGACCAGGTCCCGAACGCCGTCGGGGGTGACGATGTTGCCGGCGACGAGCGGAATGCCCAGCTGGAGTCCCGCGACCGTGCGCAGCGCCTCGAGCATGCCCTCCTGGTGGCCGTGCGCGGTGTCGAGCACGAGCACGTCGACGCCGGCCTCGGCGAGCGCCTTCGCCTTCGCGGCGGTGTCGCCGTTGATCCCGACGGCGGCGGCGACGCGCAGCCGCCCCTCGCTGTCCAGGGCGGGCGAGTACAGCGTTCCGCGCAGGGCGCTCTTGCGGCTGACGGTGCCGACGAGGTGGCCGTGATGCCGCACGAGCGCGAAGTCGAGGTCCGCATCCACGAGCACATCGAAGGCGCCGCGCGGACCGTCGACGTCGTCCGCGTCGATCGAGGTGATCGTCTCGTGCACCAGATCGCCGAGACGCGCGTCGGGCAGCGCATGCGCGAGCCTCGTCGCCAGAAGGCAGCCCGCCTCGGAGCCGTCGGCGTCGCGCAGCACGATCCCGTGCCCCGGCAGCGCGGGAGTGAGCCGGAGCGCCTCGGCGGCGGTCGCGTCGGCCGACAGCTCGAGCGGTGCGTCCCAGATGACCGGCTGCGACTTGACCTGCCGCACCGCATCGGCGAGCTCCTGAAGCGGAAGGTCTTGCGGCAGCACCCCCAGACCGCCGCGTCGCGCGAGCGTCGCGGCGAGCCGCGGCCCGGTGACCGAATTCATGTTCGCCGCCACCAGCGGCAGCGTCGCGCCGGTGCCGTCGGTCGGCGCGAGGTCGACGTCGAGGCGACTGGTCACCGCCGAACGGCTCGGCACGAGGAACACGTCGGAGTAGGTGAGGTCGTGGCTCGGAAGCGCGCCCAGGAATCGCATGAGGCAACGCTACGACGATTCCCCCAGGTTTTTCCGAGTCAGATCGGCCGGAAGGGTCGGTATCTCGACGCCGAACCACTTAAGATTGGATGCGCGCGGCCGAGGATGTCGTGCGTACGAATACTTGAGCGAGAGTGGGCGGTCGGCCGTGTCAAGCCCCGTGACCGGAGTGACTCCCGAGGGCTTTGCCTCGGGCGAGTTCGGAGCCAATGAATGGCTCGTCGACGAGATGTACGAGCGGTATCGCCTCGACAAGCACTCGGTCGACAAGAGCTGGTGGCCGATCCTCGAGAACTACCAGCCCGGCGCGAGCGCTCCCGTCGCCACGGAACCGGCCGCGCCCGCCGCGGATGCCGCTGCCCCCGCTGCCCCCGTTGCTGAGGCCCCCGCTGCCGAGGCCCCGGCTGCCGCCGCTCCGGCCGCTCCCGCCGCGCCGGCTGCGTCGGCGCCTGCCGCGGGCAACGGCACGACCCCGGTCGCCCGCACCACCGGTGTTCCCGCCAAGCCGCAGCCGATTCCCGCCGAGGCGCCCACGACCGCCAGCCTGCCCGTCGTCGGCGGTGCCGACGCGGAGCCGCAGGAGGACGTGGTCACCCCGCTGCGCGGAATGAGCAAGGCCCTCGCGACCAACATGGACCAGAGCCTCACGGTGCCGACCGCGACCAGCGTGCGCACCGTTCCGGCGAAGCTCATGATCGACAACCGCATCGTGATCAACAACCACATGCGGCGCGCCCGCGGTGGCAAGGTCTCGTTCACGCACCTCATCGGCTGGGCGCTCGTGCAGACGCTCAAGGAGTTCCCGAGCCAGAACGTCTCCTACGCGGAGATCGACGGCAAGCCGAGCCTCATCGCCCACGCGCACGTCAACCTCGGCATCGCCATCGACCTGCCCAAGCCCGACGGCTCGCGCTCGCTGCTGGTGCCGAACATCAAGCGCGTCGACACCATGACCTTCGCCGAGTACCTGGCGGCCTACGAGGACATCGTGGCCCGCGCGCGCGGCAACAAGCTCACCGCCGAGGACTTCGCCGGCACCACGATCTCGCTCACCAACCCCGGCGGCATCGGCACCGAGCACTCGGTTCCCCGCCTGATGCGCGGCCAGGGATCCATCATCGGCGCGGGAGCGCTCGAGTACCCGGCCGCCTTCCAGGGCTCGTCGCCGCGAACGCTCCACGAGCTCGGCATCGGCAAGACGATCACGCTCACCAGCACCTACGACCACCGCGTCATCCAGGGCGCCGGCTCGGGCGAGTTCCTCAAGAAGGTCCACGAGCTGCTGATCGGCGAGCGCGGCTTCTACGAGGGCATCTTCGCCGCGCTGCGCATCCCCTACGACCCGATCCACTGGGCCGAGGACATCAACGTCGACCTGTCCGAGCGCATCAGCAAGACCTCGCGCGTGCAGGAGCTCATCAACGCGTTCCGCGTGCGCGGGCATCTGATGGCCGACGTCGACCCGCTCGAGTACGTGCAGCGCTCGCACCCGGACCTCGACCTCTCCAGCCACGGGCTCACCTTCTGGGATCTCGACCGCGAGTTCGTGCTCGGCGGATTCGCCGGCAAGCGCGCCGCGCTGCTGCGCGAGGTGCTCGGCGTGCTGCGCGACTCGTACTGCCGCACCGTCGGCGTCGAGTACATGCACATCCAGGACCCGACCCAGCGCGCCTGGTTCCAGGAGCGCCTCGAGCGCCCCTACGAGAAGCCGACGCACGATGAGCAGCTGCGCATCATGGAGAAGCTCAACGAGGCCGAGGCGTTCGAGACCTTCCTGCAGACCAAGTACGTCGGCCAGAAGCGCTTCAGCCTCGAGGGTGGCGAGTCCGTCATCGCGCTGCTCGACGAGATCCTGCAGGGTGCAGCCGAGGAGGAGCTCTCGGAGGTCGCCATCGGCATGGCGCACCGCGGTCGCCTCAACGTGCTGACCAACATCGCCGGCAAGACCTACGGACAGATCTTCCGCGAGTTCGAGGGAACCCAGGACCCGCGCACCGTGCAGGGCTCCGGCGACGTCAAGTACCACCTCGGCACCGAGGGCACCTTCACGAGTGCCTCCGGCAAGGAGGTCCCGGTCTATCTCGCGGCGAACCCCTCGCACCTGGAGGCCGTCAACGGCGTCCTGGAGGGCATCACCCGCGCGAAGCAGGATCGCACCGGCGACGGCCTGTTCTCGACCCTCCCGATCCTGCTGCACGGCGATGCGTCGATGGCCGGTCAGGGCGTCGTGGTCGAGACCCTGCAGATGTCTCAGCTGCGCGCCTACAAGACCGGCGGCACGATCCACGTCGTGATCAACAACCAGGTCGGCTTCACGACGCCGCCGAGCGAGGCCCGCACGTCGGTGTACTCGACCGACGTCGCCAAGACGATCCAGGCGCCGATCTTCCACGTCAACGGCGACGACCCCGAGGCGGTCGTCCGCGTCGCGCAGCACGCCTTCGCGTACCGCCAGAAGTTCAAGTCGGATGTCGTCATCGACCTCGTCTGCTACCGCCGCCGCGGCCACAACGAGGGCGACGACCCGTCGATGACCCAGCCGCTGATGTACAACCTGATCGAGGCCAAGCGCAGCGTTCGCACGCTCTACACCGAGGCCCTCGTCGGTCGCGGCGACATCACGCCGGAGGAGTTCGAGGCGGCGCAGCGCGACTTCCAGGAGCGCCTGGAGCGGGCCTTCGCCGAGACGCACGCCGCACAGACCGGCACCGTGCCGGTCGTCAAGGGCGACGCGACCTCGGCCACCGATCTGGAGCGCCCCGACTCCCAGCGCGAGGCGAGCGCGGGCGAGCCGGAGTCGACCGCGGTCGCCGAGAGCGTCGTCACGCTCGTCGGCGACGCGCACGAGAACACCCCCGAGGGGTTCACCGTCCACCCGAAGCTGCAGCAGCTGCTGAAGAAGCGCGTCGAGATGAGCCGCAAGGGCTCGATCGACTGGGGCTTCGGAGAGCTGATCGCGCTCGGCTCGCTGCTGGTCGAGGGCACGCCCGTGCGCGTCGTCGGCCAGGATGCGCGCCGCGGCACCTTCGTCTCGCGCCACGCCGTGTTCCACGACCGTGAGAACGGTCAGGAGTGGCTGCCGCTGGCGAACCTCTCCGACTCGCAGGCACGGTTCCAGATCTTCGACTCGCTGCTGTCGGAGTACGCCGCGCTCGCCTTCGAGTACGGCTACTCGGTCGAGCGACCGGACGCGCTCGTGCTCTGGGAGGCCCAGTTCGGCGACTTCGCCAACGGCGCGCAGACCGTCATCGACGAGTTCATCTCGAGCGCCGAGCAGAAGTGGGGTCAGCGCTCGAGCGTCGTCATGCTGCTGCCGCACGGCTACGAGGGCCAGGGCCCGGACCACTCCTCGGCGCGCATCGAGCGCTTCCTTCAGCTCGCCGCGGAAGACAACATGACGATCGCGCGCCCGTCGACGCCCGCGTCGTACTTCCACCTGCTGCGTCGCCAGGCCTACGCGCGCCCGCGCCGACCGCTCATCGTCTTCACCCCGAAGTCGATGCTGCGACTGCGCGGCGCCACGAGCGAGGTCGCCGACTTCACGAACGGCAAGTTCGAGCCGGTGCTCGACGACGCCCGCATCACCGACCCGTCGACGGTCAAGCGGGTGCTGCTGCACGCGGGCAAGCTGCACTACGACCTGAAGAACGAGCTCGACAAGCGGGAGGACTCCTCGTCCTTCGCCCTCGTCCGGCTGGAGCAGTACCACCCGCTGCCGACCGCGCAGCTGGATGCGGTGTTCGAGCGCTACCCGAACGCCGAGCTCATGTGGGTTCAGGAGGAGCCGGCGAACCAGGGTGCCTGGCCGTTCCTCAGCATCGAGCTGGGACGCCACCTCGGTGCGCGCTCGCTGCTCGTCTCCTCGCGCCCGGCCTCCGCGTCGCCCGCGACCGGGTCCACGAAGCGCAGCAACCAGGAGCAGGCCGACCTCATCGCGGCCGCACTCCAGCTCGGCTGATCGGCGCCGCCGCGGCGCCTAGTGCGTCGCGGCGCCGTCCAGCCGATCCAAGATCGCCCGGCGCAGCTCGTCGGGCGCCTTCTCCTGGCAGGAGCGCTGCAGCTTCTGCAGCAGCGTCAACCCGACGAGGTGCTCGCCGTTGCAGTCGGGGCAGTTCTCGAGATGCTCCGACACGTCGCGGAAGTCCTCATCGCTCAACTCGCGATGCAGGTACTCCTCCAGCTCGGCCTTGGCCTTGTCGCAGCCGCAATCGGTCATGAGGTGCTCCCGGTATTCGTGGTGGTGTAGCCGCGCTCGGCGGCGTAGTCGGCGAGGCGCTCGCGCAGGAGCCGGCGGCCGCGATGCAGTCGGCTCATGACGGTCCCCACCGGGGTCTTCATGATGTCGGCGATCTCCTGGTAGGAGAACCCTTCGACATCGGCGAGATAGACGGCGAGCCGGAAGTCCTCGGGAATCGAGTTGAGAGCCTCCTTGACGTCGCTGTCGGGCAGATGATCGATCGCCTCCGCTTCGGCCGAGCGCGTGATCCGGCCCTGCGTGAGCGACTCCGCCGAGCCCAGCTGCCAGTCCTCGAGCTCGTCGATGGTGCCCTGGTACGGCGCGCGCTGGTTCTTGCGGTAGCTGTTGATGAACGTGTTGGTGAGGATGCGGTACAGCCACGCCTTGAGGTTCGTGCCCTGCTCGAAGCGCGCGAACGCCGAGAACGCCTTCACGAAGGTCTCCTGCACCAGATCGCTGGCATCCGCGGGGTTCCGCGTCATGCGCAGCGCGGCCGCGTAGAGCTGATCCATGAACGGAATGGCCTGCTCTTCGAACTGGGATCGCAGTTCGGCAGACGTGTCGTCGTCACTCATCGTTGCTGAGTCTACGGTCGACACATCCGAGGGGGCTTCGAGAACCTGCACCGCCGCCTCCGTTCTGCTCGCGAGCGATACTCTTGACAACCAATGGGATTCATCAGCTATTCCGGCCGGAACGAACAACTCGCCCCGGTGACGGACTCCGCCCCCGGACCGTGGCTCGCACCGCTCGCCTCGGGTCCGCTCGACGTCACCCTCACCCTGCCGGGCTCGAAGAGCCTCACCAACCGCGAACTGGTGCTCGCGGCCCTCGCCGACGGCCCGTCGCTGCTGCGCCGTCCGCTGCACTCACGCGACTCGGCGCTCATGATCGAGGCGCTGCGTCAGCTCGGCGTGGGCATCGAGGACACCCCGGGCGATGGCGAGTTCGGTCCCGACCTGCTCGTCACCCCGGCCGAGCTGCGCGGCGCGATCGCGATCGACTGCGGCCTCGCCGGCACCGTGATGCGGTTCGTGCCGCCGCTGGCTGCTCTCGCCCTCGGACCGGTGTCGCTCGACGGCGACCCGCACGCCCGCGCCCGTCCGATGCGCACGACGATCCAGGCCCTGCGCGACCTCGGGATCGAGGTCAGCGACGACGGTCGCGGCGCCCTGCCGTTCACGATCCACGCCACCGGCCGCGTCGCCGGCGGCGAACTGTCGATCGACGCCTCCGCCTCCAGCCAGTTCGTCTCCGGACTCCTCCTCGCCGCGCCGCGCTTCGAGGCCGGACTCACGCTGCGCCACACCGGTGACCGACTGCCGAGCGTGCCGCACATCGAGATGACGATCCACACGCTCGCGGAGCGCGGCGTCGTCGTCGACTCCCCCGAGGCCGGCGTCTGGGTCGTGCCGCCGGGCCCGATCGCGGCCCGCGATGTGACCATCGAGCCGGACCTCTCGAACGCGGGACCGTTCCTCGCCGCCGCGCTCGTCGCCGGCGGACGCGTTGCGATCTCGGGCTGGCCGCGCCAGACGACGCAGGTCGGCGACGAGCTGCCGCGCCTGCTCGCCGGGTTCGGCGCCACCGTCACGCGCGAGCACGATCACGGCACCGACACCGACACGGTCGTCGTCGACGGCGGCGTGGGGGTGCGCGGGGGCGCCGCCCTGGCGGCGCACGACCTGGATCTCACCATCGGCGGCGAACTGGCTCCCACGATCGCCGGGCTGGCGGCCGTCGCCGACGGCGCGATGGAGCTGAGCGGGATCGGGCACCTGCGTGGCCACGAGACCGACCGTCTCGCCGCCCTCGCCGACGACCTCGCCGCCCTCGGCGGCGCCGCGACCGTGCTCGACGACGGCCTGCGCATCACCCCGCAACGGATGCACGCGGGACCCTGGCGCGCCTTCGCCGACCATCGCATGGCGACGACGGGAGCCCTGCTCGGTCTCGTCATCGACGGCGTGGAGGTCGACGACATCGGCTCGACCGCGAAGACGCTGCCGGAGTTCCCCGAGCTGTGGTCGAAGCTCGTCGCCAGCGCAGGGAGCCCGTCGGCATGAGCTGGCTGCCCCCGGACGACGACGATGACGACGACTGGGACGAGCACGCCTTCCGCGCCAGGCCGAACCCGAAGGCGAACCGGCCGCGCACCAAGACGCGCCCCGACCATGACGACGCCGTCGTCGCCCGCGTGCTCTCGGTCGACCGCGGACGCTACACCGTGCTCGTCGACGAGGAGACCAGCGACGACCGCGTAGTGATCGCCACCCGCGCGCGCGAGCTGCGCGACCAGGCGATCGTGACCGGGGATCTCGTCGACGTCGTCGGCGACACCTCCGGCGACGAGGGCACCCTCGCCCGCATCGTCCGGATCCGCGAGCGCGCGACCCTGCTGCGCCGCAGCGCCGACGACACCGACGCGGTCGAGCGGGTCATCGTCGCCAACGCCGACCAGCTGCTGATCGTGGTCGCGGCCGCCAACCCGGAGCCGCGTCCGCGTCTCGTCGACCGCTATCTGGTCGCCGCCTACGACGCGGGCATCGCCCCGCTGATGGTCATCACCAAGACCGACCTCGCCGACCCGGAGCCGTTCCTGGCGCTGTTCGAGGGGCTCGGCATCCCCGTTTTCCGCAGCGCCGAAGGTGCCTTCCCGCTCGACGAGCTGGCGCCCGTGCTCGCCGGGCACCGCACCGTCGCCGTCGGACACTCCGGGGTCGGCAAGTCGACGCTCGTCAACGCACTGGTGCCGGGCACCGACCGCGCCACCGGCGTCGTCAACGCCGTCACCGGTCGCGGCCGGCACACCTCGAGCTCGACCGTGTCGCTGCACGTGCCGACCGGCGGTTGGATCATCGACACCCCCGGCGTGCGGTCGTTCGGCCTCGGCCACGTCAACCCCGACAACATCGCCCGCTCCTTCGCCGACCTCGCCCCGATCGTCGCCGGGTGCCCGCGCGGGTGCACCCACCTCGACGATGCCCCCGACTGCGCCCTCGATGAGGCCATCGAGGCGGGCACCGCGAGCGCCCCCCGAGTCGACTCGCTGCGGCGACTCCTCGCTACGCTGAGTTCGTGACCGACTACTCGCTCGCCGACGACCTCGCGCTCGCCCTCACCCTCGCGGGCGAGGCCGATCTCATCGCGCTGGATCGCTACCGTGCCCAGGATCTCGACATCCAGCTGAAGCCCGACCGCAGCCAGGTCACCGATGCCGACAAGCGCGTCGAGCAGATGGTGCGCGAGCACATCGACGCGGCCCGGCCCGACGACGCCATACTCGGCGAGGAGTTCGGCCGCAGCGGCAGCGGCAGCCGCACCTGGATCGTGGATCCGATCGACGGCACCTCCAACTTCGTGCGCGGGGTGCCCAACTGGGGACTCCTGCTCGCCCTCGTCATCGACGGGGTTCCCGAGGTCGGCGTCGTGAGCGCCCCCGCCCTCGGCCGGCGCTGGTGGGCCGCCACCGGCCACGGCGCCTGGATGCAGGAGGACGGCGGCCCGGCGCGACGCATCCGCGTCAGCGGCATCGACGACCTGTCCGCGGCCAGCCTCAGCTACAACAGCCTGAAGGGCTGGGACGACGCGGGTCGCCTCGATCAGCTCGTCGCGGCGAGTCGCGCCGTCGACCGCACGCGCGCCTACGGCGACCTGTGGTCGTACATGCTCGTGGCCGAGGGCGCGGTCGACGCGGCGGGCGAGTTCGACGTGAAGCCGTGGGATGTCGCCCCGATGTTCCCGATCGTCCGCGAAGCCGGCGGCACCGTCAGCACGATGGAGGGCGGCAGCGAACTCGACGCGGGCAGCCTGCTGGCCTCCAACGGCCTGATTCACGAGGATCTCCTCAACATTCTCGCAACTCGCTAGGCTGGGCGCGTCGGAGGCAGCTGAGACGACCTCCGTTCCCCGAATCGGACGTGAGGTCCCCCATGAACACCACGAAGTCCCGCGTGCTCCGCGCCCTCGCCGGAGCCACGATCCTCGCCGCGGGCCTCGCGCTCAGCGGCTGCAGCATCCTCAACACGCTCACCGGCGGAGTGGAGCGTGACGACGACGGCAACGTCACCCAGGGCAACGACAACGCCGACGTCTTCTCGATCGCGGTCGGCGACTGCCTGAACGACGCCGACGTGAGCGGCGAGGTCCAGACGGTGCCGATCGTCTCCTGCGATGAGCCGCACGACAGTGAGGCCTACTACAGCTACATCGTCGCCGACGGCGACTACCCCGGCGATGACGCCATCGCCGACGAGGCGGGCTTCGCGTGCGTGACCGCCTTCGACAGCTTCGTCGGAGTCGCCTACGAGGAGTCGGTGCTCGACGCCACCTACTACTCGCCGACCGCCGAGAGCTGGGCCGGCGGCGATCGCGAGATCCTCTGCATCATCTACGACCCGGCCGGTCAGGTGACCGGGTCGCTCGAGGGCGCGCAGCGCTAGGGCGTTCACCCGAACTCTGCGGCGCTGGGAGCCTCCCGACGGAGGCTCCCAGCGCTTTTCGTGCGCGCGAGCGCGCGGAGGGGTTGTCCGCATCGTCACACTCCCGTAATCCGCCCGAGACAATCGCCGCTTAGCGTCAGGACATGATCGATCGTGTCGATCCGTTCATCGGAACCGAGGTAACGGCGCTTCCCGCCCAGAGCGGACTCGCCGCGACCTGGTGGTGGCCGAAGCCGCAGGTCGGAAACACCCACCCGGGCGCCACCTATCCCCTCGGCATGGTGTCGACCTGCGCCTACTCGGGGGCCTACCCCACCGGCTACGGGCGCTACGACCTCAACACCGAGGGCGTGCCGACGACGATCCACGACGACGCCGTCGCCTCCGGCTTCACCCACTTCCAGCAGTCCGGCACCGGCGCGATCCGCAAGTACTACAACTACTTCCGCGTCACCCCGATGCTGGAGCCGCTCGACGTGCTCGGGCGGCACTGGAATCTCAGCGACGAGGAGGCGGCCCCCGGCTTCTACGCAGCCACCCTCGACTCGGGGATTCGCGCCGAGCTGACCGTCGGCCCCAAGAGTGCCGTGCACCGCTACCGCTTCCCGAAGCACGCGAACGCACGTCTCGTCGTCGACTTCTCGCTCGGCGGGCTCGCGATCCCGCACTCGGCCACGACGCCGCTGCGCGCGCACCTGGAGCTCGTCAGCCCCGGCGTCGCGCAGGGCACCATCGTGGTCGAGGGCGCCCCGCTGTCGATCTACGTCGAGTGCGACGCCGACAGCTGGCGCCAGATGCTCTGGTACGACCGCCGCCTGATGCCCGGCGGCACCCGGCTCGACTTCGACCACATCCGCCCCACGACGCTCCGTCCGTTCGGACTCATGTGGGCGGGGGCGAGCAGTGAGGATCACACCGTCGAACTGCGGATCGGGTTCTCGCTGCGCGGCGTCGAACAGGCCAAGCGCAACCTGCACACCGACTGCGGCACGAGCTCGCGCCGCTTCGACTCGCGGCGCGAGCGCACCCAGGAGGCGTGGCGCCGGCACCTCGACGCGATCACCATCGAGACACCCAGCGCCGAGCGCGAGACGGTGTTCTCGACCGCCCTCTACCACTCGCTCATCAAGCCCTGCCTCGCCCCCGGCGAGAGCCCGTTCTGGCCGAGCGAGGGCCCCTTCGTCTTCGACATCAGCACGATGTGGGACATCTACCGCACCCAGCTGCCGCTGCTCGGAGCGCTGTATCCCGAGCGCGCCGTCGAACTCGCGAACGCGCTGCTGACGATCGCCGAGGAGGAGGGCAACTTCCCGATCGGCTACCGGATGGCGGTCGGCAGCGACCGCTTCTCGCGCCAGGGCAGCGCGCTGGCGCACACCTTCCTGGCCGACCTGTGCCAGCGCGGGGTGACCGGGATCGACTGGGAGTGGGCGCTCGTCCACATGCACAACGACCTGCGGCGCACCTACGGCGAAGACTTCCTGCTGCGCGGCGAGGCGCATCCGATCAGCCACACGCTCGACATCGCCTTCGCCTACTGGTGCACCGCGAAGGTGGCGCACGTCGTCGGCGACACCGCACTCGTCGAGGAGTTCACGCGCCTCGCCGAGCGGTGGGTGAACGCCTACGACGCCGAGAGCGGGCTGCTGCGCGACTCGACCTTCTATGAGGGCAGCAAGCACAACTACTCGTTCCGGGTGCAGCACGACATGGCGGCGCGCATCGCGCTGGCCGGGGGCGACGACGGCTACCTCGCCCTCGCGGATGCGTTCTTCGGCTACGGCGCCGAGCCGGTCACCCAACCGGGCGTCGCGCCCGGGCCGGCGGAGCTGGAGGCCGGCTACGCGCTCGGCCGCTTCGAAGGGCTCAACAACGAGCCCGACATGGAAGCGCCCTGGACCTACCACTACGCCGGGCGCCCCGACCGCACCGCCGAGATCGTCCATCACATCGTGCAGCAGCAGTTCGGCGTCGGCCGCGGCGGTCTGCCCGGCAACGACGACTCCGGCGGCCTGAGCTCGTGGTACGTCTGGGCGAGCCTCGGCGTGTTCCCGGCGGCCGGCCAGAACCTGTTCTTCGTCAACGCGCCCTCCTTCCGCCGCGCCGAGATCGCGGTGGTCGGCGGCCGCTTCCTGATCGAGACCGAAGGGTTCATCGAGCCCGAGGCGGGCGGACCGGTGCAGTACGTGCAATCGGCCACCCTCAACGGGCATCCGCTCGAGCGCAGCTGGATCAGCGGCGACGAGTTCCACGGCGGCGGCGAGCTGCTTCTTCGCCTCGGCGCCGAACCGACCGACTGGGGGCGCCTGCATCGGCCCCCCTCCCACCCGCTGGCCTGACCTCCGACACGACGCGCTCGCATCCATACGCACCGAAGGATCCACTCATGACTACGAAACCTCGCAACCGCCTCGTCATCGTCAACCGGGCCGACCCGGTCATCTGCGGCCACTCCGTGGAGGGCCGCAACCTCGCCGAAGCGGCCCTGGAGCGCGGATTCGACGAGGTGCGCATCGTCACCTGGCCGCTCGACCGGCTCGAGACCAGCGGCCTGCCGCTGAAGCCGCTCGACAGCGTGCTGCCCTACAGCCCCGGCATCCATGTCGAACGGCCCGACCCCGTCGGCGACTACAAGGTGCCGGACGGCCGGTACCTGGCCGGCATCACCGGCCGGCTGGTCGAACTGTTCACCGACGGGGTGCCGACCACCGCCCTCTCGCTGTACCTCAGCCCGCACACCCTCGCCGTCTCGGACGCCGTGCGCATCGCGCAGGCGACCGGCCTTCCCGTGGATGTGACCACCATCGCGGAGGCGGTGGGCAGCGACATCACCAACGTCGTGCGCTCCAGCCTCGACCAGGACGCCTACGGGGCCGCCGCGCAGATCTTCAGCGCCTACCTCAACCAGGATCGGTGCGTCGCCGTGTCGGAGTACACGCGCGAGATGATCGTCGAGGCGGCCGCCGAGCTCGACGTGCGCCACGGGACGCGCTTCGCCGAGCAGTGCCGTGAGCGCATCACCATCTCCTACCCCGCGATCGACGCCTCCGCCTACCTCGACCTCGACCCGGCTGAGACCGACGAGGTGCTCGCGCGTCGCGGGCTGCGCCGCAACCGCTACGTGCTGTTCTTGTCGCGACTGCAGGCCGCCAAGGGCGTCGACGACCTCATCGAGGGCTTCGAACGCGCGGGCCTCGACGACGACATCGAGCTGATCATCGCCGGCCGCGGGCCCGATGCCGAGCGCCTGCACGGCCTGGCGGCGGCCTCGCCGCTGGCGGACCGCATCCGCTTCCTCGATGACGTCGGCGACGCCGAGAAGCCGCACCTGATGGAGGCCTGCGCCGTGTACGCGCTGCCGAGCAAGCCCAGCCCCGACTTCGTCGAGACCTTCGGCATCGCCCTCGCCGAGAAGATGCTCGCCGGTGGCGGCCCGGTGATCACGACGCTCGCGGGCGGCATCGGCGAGGCGGTCGGCGACCACGCGATGATCGTGCCGGTCGAGGATCCGGGTGCGATCGCGGAAGCGCTGAGCGCCGCGCTCGCCCTCGACGCGGAGGCGCTCGCCTCCAGCGCCGCGGCCGCCCGCGCCCACGCGCTCCAGTTCGACCGCACCGCTGTCTTCGACAACCTCTTCGCCCCCGCCCCCCTCCCCGCCTAACCCCCTCCCCCTCCCCCCTCCCCCTCCGCCGAGCGCTACCGAAACGGGCGAGCGCTACCGGAACTTCGGTAGCGTTCGTGAGTTTCGGTAGCGCTCGGGATGGATGGGGCGGGGCGGGGCGGCGCAACGTGGTGGAAATGTGGGCGCAACGTGGTGGACGCGGCGCGCGAGGATACTGAGGCGGTGCTCCTCGTCATCCATGCCCGCCTGATTCCCGTCGCCGCCAGCGGCCCCGATGTGCTCGACGACGGGTGGATGCTCGTCGGCGACGACGGCCGCATCGACTCGATCGGAACCGGCACCCCGCCCGCCGTTCCCGCCGGCACGGAGACCCTCGACGTCGCGGGCGCCTTCGTCGCGCCCGGCTTCGTCTCGGCGCACTCGCACCTGTTCACCGGCCCCACCCGCGGGCTGGGCGTCGACCAGACCCTCTACGGCTGGTGCGATTCGATGCTCGGCTTCTTCAGCAAGGTGCCCGCCGAGCTCATGTACTGGTGCACGCTGCACGGCTCGCTCGACTTCCTCAGCAACGGCGTCACGACCGCCTTCGACTTCTGCGACCCCCGACTGCCCTGGGAGCCGATGATCGAGGGCGCCCGCAGCGGCGCCGGCGAGCTGCGACCCACCGCGTACCTGACCCGGCAGGCCGACGCCAAGGCGGATGCGGGCATCCGCTTCGTCAACGCCGTCGGCATGGATGTCACCGTCGGCTCCGACGACGAGATCTTCGAGCGCCTCGCTGAGGTCATCGCCCACGACGACACCCTCGACCCGGCCCTCCGCCTCGGCAGCGCCGTCTTCGGCGCCGTGCAGTGGTCGCCGCGCCGCGACGCCGCCGAGCTCGAGGTGGAGGCGATGCGCCGCTTCGGGCTGATCAACCAGGCGCACTTCCTGGAGACGCGTGCCGAGGTCGAGCTGCAGCGCTCCAAGTTCGAGTGGTACGCCGAGGCGAACGCGCTCGGCCCCGACCTGATCTTCGGCCACTTCATCCAGACCACCCCCGAGATCATCGACCGCGCCGCCGCAGCCGGCTCCGGCATGAGCTGGCAGCCCGCCTCCAACGGCCGACTGGCGAGCGGCATCGCCGACCTCGGGCGGATGCGCGAGCAGGGCATGACGATCGGCGTCGGCCTCGACGACCAGGCCTGCACCGACGTCAGCGACCCGTGGCAGAACATGCGGATCGGCATCTTCCAGCAGCGCGCCGCCACTGGCGACCCGCGCAGCATGATGCCCGCCGAGATGCTGCGCCTGCACACGCGCGGCTCGGCCGAGGTGCTCGGCATCGCCGACCGCGTGGGGTCGCTCGAGCCTGGCAAGTTCGCCGACTTCCTCGTCGTCGACCCGCGCTCGCCCGACATCGGGCCGCTGTGGCACCCGATCGACAACTACGTGCTGTCGATGACGACCCGCAACCTGAAGGCGGTCTACACCGGCGGCAGGCTCGCGAGCGCCGAGGGCGTGTCGACGAACCCGCTCGCCGCCGAGGCCAGCGCCAAGGTGCACGAGGCGCTCCCCCGGCTGGTGGCCGAGTCGGGCTGGCCTGCCTGAGTCAGGCTGCTACCGGATCCACTCCGAACGCGGCACGAGTTCGAGCGCGAGCGGCCGAGCGGCCGTGGTCGTGAGTTCGACGCGCCGGCCCTGATCGGCCGAGTCGAGCAGCGCCATCATGACCTCGAGCGTGTGCAGCGCCATTTCGCCGCTCGCTCGCGCGGGTCGCGCCGGCGTGGCGCGCACGAAGTCGAGCAGCCCGACGCCGCGCGCCGAGTCGACGTAGCCGGCTGACGCCTCCAGTTCGCGCCAGTCGCCCTGCTCGGCCGTCAACTGCAGGCGCACGGCGCCCGAGAACTGGTTGGGGTCGGGCACCACGAGGCTGCCGAGCTCGCCGTGCACCTCGATCGGGGCCGCGGTGGTCGCGGTGCCGTCGAAGCTCGTCGTGAGCGTCGACAGGGCGCCGCTCACGTGCTCCAGCACCCCGGTGACGTGCGTGTCGATCTCGACGGGGATCACCTCACCCGCCCGCGGACCGCTGCCGATGGTGCGGGTGCCCCGACTGCGAGCCGCCGCGCCGACGACGGACTGCACAGGACCGAGCAGGTGGATCAGGGACGAGATGTAGTACACGCCCATGTCGAGCAGCGGGCCGCCGCCCGGGAGGTAGTAGAAGTCCGGGTTCGGGTGCCAGCGCTCGTGACCGGGCGTGATCATCACCGCGGTCGCGGCGTGCGGGGTCCCGATGAGCCCGTCATCGATCGCGGCGCGCGCCGTCTGGGTGCCGGTGCCGAGCACGGTGTCGGGCGCCCCGCCGATCCGGACTCCGGCGGCCTCAGCGGCGCGCAGCATCGCCTGGCCGTCGGCGAAGCTCGCTGCGAGCGGCTTCTCGCCGTACACCTGCTTGCCCGCGCCGATCGCGGCGAGTGCCACCTCGGCGTGCGCTGCCGGGATGGTGAGATTCAGCACGGTGTCGACCTCGGCGTCGCTCACGAGGTCGGCGACGCTGAGTGCACGCGCCGCGGGCAGTTCCCGAGCCACCTCGGCGGAACGGGTCGCATCCAGATCGGCCACCGCCGTGATCGTCAGCGATTCGACCTCGCTCAGCGTCTCGAGGTACGCCCGCGAGATGTTGCCGAGTCCTACGATTCCGATGCGGTGCGAGTCGCCCACAGCATTCCCCGTTCGATGATGGTGCGCACGTGCGGGTTCTCCAGCACGTCAAGACTGTGTCCGGGCGTCGTCACGACGATGCGGCCCGCGCCCCAGAGTCGCGTCCAGACCGCCGGCGAGACGATCGGCCGGTGCCACGGGTGCCACTCCGGGGCCGGATGCGTCGTCGTCGCCAGCACGTCGTTGAGGTCGTCGTGCAGCACCCAGTACTGCTCGGTCACCAGCTCGAAGTCAGCGATCCCCTCCGTGACCGGGTGCCGGCGCCCCAACTCGGTGAACTCGACCGTGTACGGCAGGTAGTTGTTGGACTGCTCGCCGTCGACGAGCTCCGCGGGGTGCTTGCTCGGGTGCGTCGCGAACTGCCCGCCGATCAGCTGAAGGTAGTCGGACGAGGCGCGGAACGAGTCCGCGATGCCGCCGTGCCACCCGGTGAGGCCGGTGCCGGCCGCGACGGCGGCCCGAAGTCCGGCGACCTCCTCGGCCGCGATCTCGGACATCGTGACCGATTGCACGATCAGGTCGATGCGCGCGAGCGCGTCGGCGTCGGCGTAGACCGCGGTCGTCTCCTCCACGCGCACGGCGAAGCCTTCCGCCTCCAGGAACGGAATGAAGAGCTCCGTGCTCTCGACCGGGTGGTGGCCTTCCCAGCCACCGCGAACGACCAGGGCGTTGCGCGTCATCGTGCGGGGGTCCTTTCGACCGGGGTGGAGATCGAGTCGCGCGCGGCACTGGATTCGACGGCCGCGAGCACGCGCTGCACGTCGAGCGCCTCGGCGAAGTCCGGCGACGCGGCTCCGTCGCCGGTCAGCGCCCGCACGAAGTCGACGACCTGATGCGTGAACAGGTGCTCATAGCCGATCCCGTGGCCGGCCGGCCACCAGTTGGCCATGTACGGGTGCACGGCGTCGGTCACCTGGATGCGGCGGAAGCCCTCCGCGACAGTGTCCGTCCCTCGCCCGTCGAAGTACTCGAGTTCGTTCAGCCGCTCGAAGTCGAACGAGATCGAGCCGAGTTCGCCGTTGATCTCGATCCGGTTGGCGTTGCGACGCCCGGTCGCCATCCGGGTGGCCTCGAACACGCCGAGCGCACCGTTGGAGAACGATCCGGTGAACGCCGCCGCGTCGTCGACGGTGACCGGGCCGCGCGCGGCCCCCGCCTGGGCGGCCCCGCCGAGCCCCACGGTCTCGCTGCGCTCCGGTCTCTCGGTGACGAACGTCCGGAGCGTCGCCGAGACGTTCAGAATGCGCTCCCCCGTGAGCCACTGCGCGGTGTCGATGCTGTGAGCGCCGATGTCGCCGAGCGCCCCGGAGCCGGCCTTCGCCTTGTCGAGCCGCCAGGTGAGGGGGGCCTCGGCGTCACGGAGCCAGTCCTGGAGGTACTGCGCGCGCACGTGCCGGATCTCGCCGAGTCGCCCCTCGGCCACGTACTGGCGCGCCAGGGCGAGCGCGGGCGTGCGGCGGTAGCTGAAGCCGCACATGGCGACGCCCGCGGAGCGCGTCGCGGCCTCGAGCATCAGTTCGGCTTCGGCCACCGAGTTGGCGAGCGGCTTCTCGCACAGCACGTGCTTGCCGGCCTCGAGCGCGGCGATCGCGATCTCGGCGTGGGTGTCGCCCGGCGTGCAGATGTCGATGACCTGAATCCGGGGGTCGTCGATCGCGGCCCGCCAGTCCGTGGCGGCACGGCTCCAGCCCAGCTGGCGGGCGCGCTCGGCGGTGCGCTGCGGGTCGTGGCCGACGAGCAGGTCGAGTCGAGGCTCCACCGGGAGGTCGAAGAACCGAGCGGCGGTGCGCCAGGCCTGCGAGTGCGCCCGGCCCATGAACGCCGTGCCGATGAGCGCGATTCCCAGCGGTGCCGACGTCATCTGCGTCCTCCTCCATCGTTGGCAAGGACGACCCTGCCACGAGTGGTCGCGCCGCACCCAGTTGTTGCGCAAAAATAACGGGGAGGGAGGCCCGAATGACGCAGAAGCGGGAGCACCCGGCCACGATGGCGAGGATCGCGACCGCCGCCGGGGTGTCGATCGCGACCGTGTCGCGCGTGCTGGCCGGGCGCGGCGACCTGGCCCGCGGCACGCGAGAGCGGGTGCTGCAGGCGGCCGATGAACTCGGCTACCAGCGCGCGGCGACGAACCGGGGTCGCCCGCCGCGACTCGACCCGCGGTTGATCGAACTCGTGCTCGGAAGCTTCACCGACTCATGGACCGATCGCGTCATCGCGAGCGCGCATCAGGCCGCGTTCCGCGGGGGCTTCGATCTCGTGCTCACCCACGAGCGCGAAGACCCCGCCGACGACTGGCCGACTCGACTCGCGGCACGCCGTCCGGCCGGCGCGATTCTGGGGCTGTTCCGGCCCACGCAGCGCCAGCTCGACGAGATCCGAGGGCTCAACATCCCGGTCGTGCTGCTGGACCCGCGGTCGGATCCGCGCGGCGAACTCCCGAGCGTCGGCACGACGGATCGGCAGGGCGGCGCCCAGGCGGCAATGCATCTGGCGACCACCGGCGCCCGGCGGTTCGTCGTCGCCACCGGTGTGCCGCAGTATCGCTTCGGACGCGCGCGCGAACAGGGATTCCGGGAGGCGATCCAGGCGCGGATGCCGGGCGCCGAGGTGGTCCGGATCGAAACCCTCTGGTGGGGAGGCGATCTGACCCGAGAGCTCACGCGCCTCACACCGAGCAGGGCCGATCCGGTTGGCCTGTTCGCGTGCAACGACGAGATCGCGTTCGCCGCGTGCGCTGCCGCCCGGCAGCTCGGGATCGCGATCCCCGAGGAGCTCGGCGTTGTGGGCTTCGACGACTCCCCCGCCGCCGCGCGTCACGACCCCGCGCTCACCACGATCCACCAGCCGGTGGAGGCGATGACCGCGCGCGCGGTCGACGTGCTCGGCGAGCTCCGGAGCGGCACGCTGACCTCGTTCGACCGCATCGAACTCGCGACGCGCCTGGTGGTGCGCGGAACGACACGCGCCGCGTCGCAAGCCACCAGCGACGCGGCGCGCGGCTGACGGATGCCGCGACCGTCCCCCTCGTGGGGCCGCAGCATCCGTGCCTGACTCGAGCGCGCTATTCGGCGTCGAGATCCGTTTCCAACAGGGTGACCAGCGCGTCGAGCGCGGCGTCGGCCCCGTCGCCGTCGGCTTTCAGGACGACGACGGTTCCGGCGCCTGCGCCCAGGCTCATGAGCGAGAGGATGCTGCCCGCGTTGAGGTCTTTGCCCCCTTCCACGGCGATCGTGACGGGGACCGGCTGCGCCAGCACGGCCTCGACGAAGATCTTCGCGGGGCGGGCGTGCAGGCCCGAGGCGCTGGCGATGGTGGCGTGGCGTTCAGCCATGATGACTCCTTGAACGGGATGGGTGGCGGATCAGGCGGCGACGCCGACGGGCGGCGCGGGCTCGGTCTCGGTCTCGGTCTGCGGCGCCCGACGGGCCCACTTCTTGAGGGCGAGGACCAGCAGCGCGGCGATCACCGTTCCGACCGCGATCGAGGCCAGGAAGCCCCAGAACGGGTTGATCGCGAACCAGACGAAGATTCCGCCGTGCGGTGCGAGCGACGAGACGCCGAACGCCATGCTGAGGCCGCCGGTGACGGCTCCGCCGACCATCGACGCGGGGATCACGCGCAGCGGGTCGGCCGCCGCGAACGGAATCGCTCCCTCACTGATGAAGGAGGCGCCCAGCAGCCAGGCGGCCTTGCCGTTCTCGCGCTCGACGGGGGTGAACGAGGTGCGCGCCAGGATCGTCGACGCGAGCGCCATCGCGAGCGGCGGCACCATGCCCGCCGACATGACGGCGGCCATGATCAGGAACGGAACAGCCTGGATGTCGCTCGTGGAGGCGGTGGCAAGCCCGGCGGTCGCGAAGGCGTAGGCCACCTTGTTGACCGGACCACCGAGGTCGAAGGCCATCATCAGTCCGAGGATGACGCCGACGACGACGATGCCGGAGGTGCCGGCGAGCGTCGTGAGGCCGTCCGTGAGGAAGGTCATGAACGTCGCGATCGGGCGGCCCAGGAAGAGCACCATGAGACCGGAGGCCGCGATCGAGGCCAGCAGCGGGATGATCACGACGGGCATGAGACCGCGCAGCCAGCGAGGCGCGTCGAAGCGGCCGATCCACCAGGCGATGAACCCGGCGAGCAGACCGCCGATGATGCCGCCGATGAAGCCGGCGTTCATCAGCACGGCGACCGCGCCGGCGACGAAGCCGGGAGCGATCCCCGGTCGGTCCGCGATCGCGAAGGCGATGTACCCGGCGAGCGCCGAGACGAGGAAGCCCATCGAGGTCGCCCCGATCATGAACGCCACGGATCCGAGGTACTGACCGAGGCCGCCCGCGGGCAGCTCCCACAGCGAGTTCGCGATGATGACGCTCGCCGCATTGTCGGTGACGTCGTAGCCGCCGAGCGCGAAGCCGAGCGCGATCAGCAGACCGCCACCGGCGACGAACGGAATCATGTAGCTGACACCGGTCAACAGGATGCGCTGGATGCGTGCCCCCCAGGACACCGACGCGGAGTTCGAGCTCGGGCCGGACTCGGTCGAGGCGGCCCCGCTCACGCGCGGAGCGGACGGGTTCGATGCCGCCGCGACGGCATCGGCGATGAGCTGCTCCGGCTGCTCGATGCCGCGCTTCACGCCGGCCCGAATCACGGGCTTGCCCGCGAAACGCTGCGGTTCGCGCACATCCACGTCGACGGCGAAGATCACCGCGTCGGCGTTCTCGATCACGTCGGCCGGCAGCGCCTGGTACCCGCTGGAGCCCTGCGGCTCGACCGAGATCTCGATGCCCGCCTTCTCGCCGGCGGCGACCAGCGAGTCCGCGGCCATGAAGGTGTGCGCGATTCCGGTCGCGCAGGCGGTGACCGCGACGATGCGAACCGGGTTCTCCCCGGCCGCGGCTGATGCGGCACTCGCCGGAGCGGCAGCGGCGGGTGCCGCGGCGTCCTCGCCGATCGCGGCGCGAACGAGCGCGACGACGTCGTCGTCGGTCTTGGCGGCGCGCAGGCCTGCGGTGAACTCGTCCTGGATGAGACTCCGAGCGAGCTGCGAGAGCACCGCGAGGTGCGTCTCGGCGGCTCCCTCGGGTGCCGCGATCAGGAAGACCAGGTCGGCGGGACCGTCGGCGGCGCCGAAGTCGACTCCGGGGGTCAGCCGGGCGAAGGCGAGCGAGGGTTCGGTTACCGCCGCGCTCTTGGCGTGCGGAATGGCGATGCCGCCCGGCAGTCCGGTGGCGTCCTTCTGCTCGCGCGCCCAGGCATCCGCGAAGAGCGCCTCGGCGTCGGTCGCGCGACCTTGCGCGACGACGCGGGCGGCGAGAGCACGGATGACGGCGGCATTGTCGTCTCCGAGGGGCACGTCGAGTGTGACGAGCTCCGGGGTGATGGTGTGTGACACGGTGTCCTCCAATGGTTGTGTCGTGAGTGGTGCAGGTCAGGTCAAGTCAGGTCAGGGGCGCCACGGCGATGTCGTGCGGCGAGAGGTCTTCGGGACTCGGGGGCTGGGTTCCGGGCAGCGCGGCCGCCGCAGATCCGTAGCGGATCGCGCTCGCGAGGCGCTCCGGCGCCGTGGCGCCGCGAACGTCGGCCAGCAGGTAGCCCGCGAGCGAGCTGTCGCCGGCACCGACGGTGCTGGCCACGCGCGTCGGCGGCGGCACGGCCGACCAGGCCCCGTCGCCGTCGACCAGCACGGCGCCGTCGCCGCCCAACGTCACCAGCGCGGCGGCGACGCGCGCGGGCACGACCCGGCGCGCGATCGGGACGACCGCCGCCACCAGCTCGTCGGTAGGAGCCTCGGCGCCGACGAGCTCTGCCAGTTCGTGCTCGTTGGGCTTGATCAGGTCGGGGTGACCGTCGGCGACGGCGGCGGCGAGGGCATCACCCGAGGTGTCGACGGCGATCCGCGGGGCGGTCGAGCCCCCGCGTTCGCGCACGGCGCGGATCACGTCGACGTAGAAATCGTCGGGGGCGCCCGGCGGCAGCGAACCGGCCAGCACCAGCCAGGTCGCTCCCGCGGCGGCGGCGACGATGGCGTCGAGCAGCGCGGTGAGCTCGTCGCGCGACAGCGCCGCGCCGGGAAGGTTCAGCTTCGTGGTCTCGCCCGCCGGGTCGGTGACGGTCAGGTTCGCGCGGGCGTGACCGCGCACCGGAACCGTGAGAGTGCGCAGGCCAGTCGCGGCCAGCGCGGAGGCGAACGGGTCGTCGACGGCGAGCGGGAGAACCGCGAGCACGTCCTCGCCCGCCGCCGCGATGACGCGCGCGACGTTGATTCCTTTGCCCCCCGCATCTTCGCGCGCGGGGGTCGCGGACTGGACGGCACCGGGAACGAGCGGCGCGTCGAGTCGAAACTCGCGATCGAGCGAGGGATTCGCGGTGACGGTGACGATCACGGCGTCCACACCTCGACATCGGCGCTTTCGAGGGCCTCGCCGAGGTGCGCGGCGACCGGCGCATCGGTCACCAGCACGTCGATGTCGGCGAGGTCGGCGAAACGCACCAGCAGCTCTTGGCCGAGCTTGCTGGAGTCGGCGACGACGACGACGCGGCGCGCAGCGCGCACGATCGCCGCCTTCACGGCCGCCTCGTCGGGGTCGGGGGTGCTCAGTCCGAATTCGGCGGAGAGCCCGTTCGCCCCGACGAACGCGACATCGGGGCGGAGGGCGGAGATCGCCTGGACGGTCGAGGCGCCGACGGCGGCCGCGGTGATCCCCCGAATCCGTCCGCCGATCACGGTCAGCGTGATGCCGCTGGCTCCCGCAAGAACGGGAGCGAGCAGCACCGAGTGTGTGACGACCTCGGCGGTCGAGTTCTGCGACGCGAGTCGCGCGGAGAGCAGGGAGGCGATCGCCGCGGTGGTCGTCCCGGCGTCGAGAAAGATCGAACCACGGAATCCGGCCGGGAGGGCTTCGAGGGCCCGCGCTGCGATCGCCAGCTTGGCTTCACTGTGCTGCTCGGAGCGTTCGGTGACGGGCAGCTCGGTCACGTCGGACCGCTCTTTGCTCACGGCGCCGCCGTGCACACGGCTCAGGAGGCCGTCGCGTTCCATCGCGTCGAGGTCACGTCGAACGGTCTCGGTCGCGACGCCGAACTGCTCGGCAAGATCGACGACGGCCACACGACCGTGCGTGAGCAGGATGCGCTCGATCGCGTCTCTTCGCTCCATTGCGTACATGTTGACCTCCGTGGTTCCCACAGATTACAACACGTTTCCACACAAAACAACAGATCAATGTTGTTCTCTGTGGCAATGAGCCTCACGGCGCGAGCCCGGGCAGGGAACCGGCTCCCCGCCGAATCTCGGGAAGCCGGCCCGTCACGGGCCGGGGCGTGGCATCGTCGGCGCCCCGGACCGGATCCTCAGGCGGTCTGCGTGAGGCAGAGGAAGTTTCCCTCACTGTCGCGGAACCAGGCCGTCATGGTTCCGTCATCCATCGTGGCGACCCCGTTCACGGTTTGCATTCCGGGGGCGTCGTAGTCCTCGAACATGACCCCGTGCTCGCGCATCTCGCGCATGTCGGCGGCCAGATCCTCGGTCTCCCAGCACATCTGGGTGTTCTGGGCGGTGCCCGCGTTGGGCGTCTCGTACACGTCGAAGGCGGAGTCGCCCATGCGGTAGGAGAGCATTCCCTCATTCTCTTCCGCCGGGTCGAGCCCGAGCTTGTCGTGATAGTAGGCGCGCGCTCGCGACAGGTCGCTCGCGGGCAGAACCGTATGCAGGTGAGTCAGCATTGCTCCACATCCTTTTCTCGCTCGATCGGTGCGAGACGCGGCGGCGAGAGCGCGGGTGGGGCTGAGAGTCGTGACTCGTGACTCGAGGTCGGGGCCTCGCAGTGAGACCGACGGTACGCCGGAGGACTCGGAACCGGCTGGGAGTTCGCGCGCGACGACACCGTGACGAGGAGGGCAGCAAGCCCACAGCGCGCGACAGCAACCGATGGTGGAGATGGGGGGAATTGAACCCCCGTCCATCGCTGAGGACCTGCGCCTTCTCCGGGCGCAGTCTGTGGAGACGTTCTGCTCGGCTCCGATCTTTGTCACAGACACCTAGATCGACGAGCCCAGTCTCAGTGCAAGTCCCGCGTGACCCTGAAACGCAATCACGCAGCAAGCCCTCTAGATGACGCCAGGGTCCGGGGCGAAGGCGAACCCGGTCTGACGGACTTCCTTACTCTGCCTTAGGCGGCGAGAGCGAAGTCGGTGCGCTTGGAATTGGCACCTATGGTTTGCGGAGGGCGTTAACGAGATAACCCCGCATCCTCGGCCCGCTTCTCGCAGCTTCACAGACGATGTCGAAACCGATCATCCCCATACTGCGCCCTCGATCATCGAGGGCGGGTCGTTGTCGCGCGCTGTGGAGTTGCCAAGCCGCGCCGGAATCCGACGCAGCACACCAGAATACAACACCCCGGTGCGCCCCGCCATGCCCGGGGCGCGCGGGATGCCGCAGGACCGGGCGGCGGATCAGTCGTGGATGACCGCGTCCAGCTCGATCTCGACCAGCAGATCCGGCTCAATCAGCGCCGACACGACCAGCGCGGTCGAGGCCGGCCGGATGTCGCCGAAGAACTCACCGTGCACGCGCGTGACCGCATCGAAGTCCGCGGCCGAGGTGAGGTACATGCGGGTGCGCACCACGTGATCCAGGCGCGCTCCGGCCTGCTCGAGCACCGCGGTGAGTCGGGTCAGGATCTCGCGCGCCTGCTCCCCCGCGGTCTTCCCCACCGCACCCTCGGGTGAGCTCGCCGTCGTGCCGGAGATGAAGACCTGCTGACCGACCCGCACCGCGCGCGAGTAGCCCGCGATCGGCTCCCAGACCGACCCCGACGAGAACAGCTGACGCGACGATGACATGGTGCTCCTTAGGCTCCTGGCAGGCCAGATTATCGGTCGCAGGTGCGAAGATGACGCCATGAGCGAGACCATCATCACGGTGCGAGGCGAGCACACCGCCGAGTTCAGCCCCGAGCATGCAATCGTCGCCGCCACGGTGGCCTTCGATGGCCGCGACCGAGACCAGGTCTTCGCCCGCGCGAGCGCGGCGGCGTCGCTGCTCGAGAGCCGACTGGCCGACCTGCACGACGCCGCGCAGGGCCCGGTCACCCGGTGGTCTGCCGAGCGCGCGCGAGTGTGGTCGCAGCGCCCGTGGAACGAGCAGGGCCGCCAGCTGCCCGCCGTGTTCCACGCGCAGCTGCAGGTCAGCGCGACCTTCGTCGACAACGAAGTGCTCGCGCGCTGGGTCGAGCACCTCGCCACGACCGACGGGGTGAACGTCGACGGCATCACCTGGGGACTCTCGGAGGCGCGCGAGAGGGCCGCCCTCGTCGAGGTGCGCCGCGGTGCCGTCGCCGACGCGCTCGAGCGCGCGCAGGCCTTCGCGGCGGCACTCGGACTCGGCAACCTCGCCCCGGTGGCACTCGCCGACCCGGGCATGCTCGGCGATCAGCCCGGGGGCGCCGCCGACAGCATGATCGAGGTGGCATCTCTGCGCGCGATGAAGGATGCCGGGGGCGAACTCGCCTTCACCCCGCGCGACATCGAGCTGAGCGCCGCGGTCGACGCGCGTTTCGTCGCGCGCGCCTAGCGGGCAGCCGGCCTACTCGCCGAGGTGCCGCCGGCTCGAGATGGCACGGTCGGCCTCGCGCTTGTCCTGCCGTTCGCGCAGCGTCTGACGCTTGTCGTACTCGCGCTTGCCCTTCGCGACCGCGATCTCGACCTTGGCCCGACCGTCGCTGAAGTAGATCTGCAGCGGAACGAGCGTGTAGCCGCCCTCTTTGGTCTTGTGCGAGATCTTGATGATCTGCGCCTTGTGCAGCAGCAGCTTGCGCTTGCGCCGCGGCGAGTGGTTGTTCCAGGTGCCCTCGGTGTACTCGGGGATGTGCACGGCGTCGAGCCAGGCCTCCCCCTTCTCGATGAAGGCGTAGCCGTCCACGAGGCTCGCTCGCCCCTCGCGCAGCGACTTCACCTCGGTGCCGGTGAGCACCAGGCCCGCCTCATAGGTGTCTTCGATGAGGTAGTCGTGCCGCGCCTTGCGGTTGGTCGCGACGACCTTGCTACCGCGTTCCTTCGCCATGATCGTCACTCCTCTCGCGGATCGGCGTCGACCGGCGCACGCGCACCGGCCAGCCGTTCAGCATACCCGAGCGGATGCGCCCCCGAACGGTTCCTCGGACCAGCGGATCAGATCTTGAGGTAGCGGCGAATCGCGAAGCTGGCCGACATCGCGGCGAGCAGGCCGCCGACCGCCAGCAGGATGGGAGCGACCAGCAGCGCATCCTCGATCCCGACGAAGCTGGTCGTCGGGAACGAGGCGGCGAGGTATCCGCCGACGAAGAAGTGCACGATCGCGGTGATGGCCCCGCCGGCGAGCACCGCGCCGATCGCGGCGGCGAGCACGCCTTCCAGCACGAACGGGGTCTCGATGAACCGGTTGGAGGCGCCGACCAGCCGCATGATGCCGAGCTCTCGGCGGCGCGAGAAGGCGCTCAGCCGGATCGTGGTCGCGATCAGGAGCACCGCGGCGACGAGCATGAGCGCAGCGATTCCGATCGCGGTGTAGGAGGCGGCGTTCATCATCGCGAAGATCGGCTCCAGCACGGCGCGCTGGTCTTCGACGTTCTCGACGCCGGGCGTGCCGCTCAGCTGGTCGACGATGATCTCGGCCTGGTCGGGGTCGACCATGTTGACGTAGAACGTCTCGCCGAAGAACTCGGGGTCGGCGATGTCGGCGAAGGCGGTGCCCTCCCACTGCGCGACGAAGTTGTCGTAGGCCTGCTGCTTGGTCTCGAACTCGACGCGCTCGATGTACGGCGCGAGCGTTGCGCCCTCCAGCTCGGCGCGCACCGCCTCAACCTGTTCGGGGCTGGCGTCGCTCGCGTTGCAGCCGGGCACCGGAGAGATCTCGGTGCAGAGGTACACGGCCACCTCGGCGCGGTCGTACCAGTACCCCTTGAGCTCGCCGATCTGCATCTGCAGCAGGATCGCGGCCCCAAAGAAGGTCAGCGAGATGAAGGTGACCAGGATCACCGACACCACCATCGAGAGGTTCCGCCGGAAGCCCTGGCCGACCTCCGACATGATCAGTCCGAAGTTCACCGACGGACCTCCGGCTCATTCAGCGGCGGCGGTCCGCCGGGGTCGCTCGGCGGCGGCGAGGGAATCAACGGCGGCGCGGATCGCAGCGGATCGGCCTCCTCCGGTGCGCGCGAGGCCGGAGCCGCATCCGCCCCGTCCTCACGGTCCCGCTCCCCCGTCGCTCCGTCACCAAATGCAGGAGATCCGGCCGGTTTCGCGTTCCCCTGACCCGCGGATGCGGGGGCCGCCCCCCGCTTTTCCTGCATTTCGTCGCGGGGCGGGGTGGCCGGGCCGGACGCGGCGGGCGCGGTGGCGGGCGTGGCGGGCGCGGCGGCGGGGGTGGCCGGGCCGGAGGTGGCGGGCACGGTGGCGGGACGCGAGGCGGGCGGGGCGGCGGGCGGGGCGGCGGGACGCGAGGCGGCCGGGGTCGCGGCCGCGGCCGACGCGGAGGGAGTCGCAGCGGCCGCGCGCGCGACCGGCGTCGCCTGCGTCTGGTAGCCGCCGGAGCGCTCGTCGCGCACGACCTGGCCTCCGACCAGCTCGATCACGCGGCGGCGCATCTGGTCGACGATGCCGACGTCGTGAGTGGCCATCAGGACGGTGGTGCCGTTGGCGTTGATCGTCGACAGCAGGCTCATGATTCCGGCGCTGGTGGCCGGGTCGAGGTTTCCGGTCGGCTCGTCGGCGAGCAGGATCGACGGCTTGTTCACGATCGCGCGGGCGATGGCGACGCGCTGCTGCTCACCGCCGGAGAGCTCATGCGGGTAGCGGCCCTGCTTGCCGGCGAGGCCGACCAGCCTGAGCACATCCGGCACGGCCTCCTGGATGAACCCCTTGCTCTTGCCGATCACCTGCAGGCTGAAGGCGACGTTGTCGAACACCGTCTTCTGCGGCAGGAGGCGGAAGTCCTGGAACACGACGCCGAGGTTGCGCCGGAAGAACGGCACCTTGCGGCTGGCGAGCGTGTTGAGGTGCTGCCCGAGCACGTAGATGTTGCCCTTGGTGGGCCGCTCCTCTTTCAGCACGAGGCGCAGGAAGCTGGACTTGCCGGAGCCCGATGCTCCGACCAGGAAGACGAACTCCCCGCCCTGCACTTCGAGGCTCAGGTTGTTGAGGGCGGGCCTGGCGGTACCGGAGTACGACTTGGTGACCTGGTCAAATCGGATCATGGCGTCTTGAGCCTAAGGACGGGGCGAACGGATGCCGCGAACGACACGGTGCGGGGCCGGACTCACAGCCTTCGGCCCCGCACCTTCCCCTCCCGGGTCAGCCCCGCAGTCGTCGGCGCGCCTCCCCGAGGGCGAGGCCCGCGCCGGCGAGCAGCCCGCCGACGAGGAGAGCGCCCGCCGGGTCGACGCCGGTGGCCGCCAGCGCCGGTGTCGTCGGCTTCCCGGTCGGCGTGCCGCCCGGGTTCTCGACCGGCTCCGCCGTCACGACGTAGCTGTACTCGAGCTCGGTGCGGAGCCCGGCGACGTCGGTCGCCACCAGCAGGACGTGGTGCTCGCCGACGCGATCCGTGTCGAGGTGGGTGTGCGAGCCGCCGTCGATTCCGCACTCGGCGATGCCCGAGGTGGCGTCGCTGCACATCCCGGCAAGTTCGACGCGCGCGCCGCGTTCGAACTCGGGGATGCCCGCGGCCAGTCCGAGCGCACCCGGATCGATCTGCGGTGCGACGGTGTCGATCCGGATGACCGTTTCGGCGTCGGCGCTGCGGTTGCCGAAGGCGTCGTACGCCCAGTACGTGACGGTGGTCACGCCGTCGCCATTCACCTGCAGCGGCGTCGCGTCCACCCCGGCGACCCCGCCGCTGCCGTTGTCGGCGCCGCTCTTCGCCCAGTGCACCGACGCGATGCCGCTCTCGTCGCTCGCGCGCACGATCGCGTCCACGGCGGAGGTGTACCAGCCGCTGGGCCGAGGCTCCGAGATGTAGAGCGACATCGCGGGCGCCTCGACGTCGGCGAGCACCTCGTACTCGAAGTCGATCGTGCGGGTGTTGCCGGCCACGTCGACGGCGGAGACGGTCACCGTGTGCACGCCCACGTCGTTCGTCGGCAGCGGGGTGCCGTCGGCGATGTTCGAGTCGCAGGCGGCGATACCCGAGTGCGCGTCGTCGCAGCTGACCTTGAACAGGGCGAGGGAGCCCTGGCGCACCGTGGTCGGAGCGTCGATGCGGATCTCGGGCAGCACCCGGTCGACGCGCATGGTGTAGCTGCTGCGTTCTTCGACGTTGCCAGCGCGGTCGATGGCCCAGACGGTGTAGACGGTGACGCCGTCCTCGGCGACGGTCACCGTGAGGTCGTGGGTCTCGGCCTGGATGATCGCGCCGTCGTTCTTCTGGTAGGAGATCCAGGCGACGCCGGAGCCTCCGGCATCGGTGGCGTACAGCCGCACCTGCGTCGCGGTTCGATACCAGCCGCTCGGCGGCGGGGTCGCCCGGTTGAACGTGGTGACGGGGGGCTGGGTGTCGGGCTCGGCGTCGACCTCGGCGAGGGCGCCGGTGGCGGCAACACAGGACAGGGGGATTCCGAGCGCGAGCGCGCCCGCAACGCGCGCGAGGGCGCGGGAGTTCGAAGAGACAGTCATGGGGAGATCTTCGAACCGAGCAGGGGGCCGGTTTCGAGCCTGGCGGCACCGCTTACGTTCGGTTTACGCGGCCGAGCGCGATCGAGCGGAAAGCAGGCTCTCGCCGACCGCGAACAGCCCGTCGAAGTCGAGCCGGGATCCTTCTCTCAGCGCCGCGCGCCACTCGGCCGGGGTGAGCGCCGCCTGGACGCGGTCGCGGTGAGCCTGAGTGTCGGGGCCTTCCGTGCGCACCGGGTGGTAGCCGAAGCGCTGGCCGAGCGCGTCGACGGCGCCGAAGATCACGGCGCCGTCGCGCTGTCGATCGAGGAGCGCGCTCGCCCCGCCGACGAGATGCATCAGCGCGAGCACGCTGGTCGGATCCTCGTCGGCGAGCGCTCGTCGCGCACCGGGCACCAGCAGTTCGACCGCGTCCCGGCCGCGGCGCACGTCGACGAGCACCTTGCCGGCGACGTAGCGTGCGCTCATCGCCGCCCACGCGTAGCCGATCAGCATCGCGCGTTCGCGCGCCTCGGCGAGCCGCTCGAGCGCGAGGGCGGGCTGACCGAGGGTCCGGAGGGTCTGCCCCTGGCACAGCGTGACCTCGGCGACCGCCCACGGCTCGACCTCGGGCAGCAGCGCGAGCGCGCCGTCCATCATCGGCGCGACGTCCCCAGGGTCGCCGAACAGGCTGGCGGCGTAGGCGCCGTAGGCGCGGAGGATCGCGAGCCGACTGAGATCGCCGGCATCCTCCAGGATCGGCAGGCCCTCCTGCAGGTACCGGGTCGCGGCCACCGGGTCGCCCGCCTGATAGGCCAGCAGGGCGACCCCGGTGACGGCGATCGCCTCGACCGCGGGTGCCGCGCTCCCGCTCACCGCTCGCGCGCGCTCCAGCGCGGCATAGCCGTCGCGCAGCATCCCGCGAGCCATCCAGTAGTGGGTCTGCGCTCCGGCGATGCGCAGTGCGCTCTCGCGGTCGCCTGCCTCGATCGCGCCGTCGAGCGCGAGGCGGAGGTCCGGCGTCGCGAGGTCCAGCGCGGCGCGGGCGCTGCGTGCTTCGTGGCTGCGAAGCAGGGGCGCCAGCGACTCGGCGAACTCGGCGAACCAGGCGCGGTGCCGGGCCGACCAGGCCGCGGCGCTCCCGCCGTCGACCTGCGCTCGGGCGTAGGCCTTCACCGATTCGAGCACGCGGTAGCGGCGACCCACGAGCGCGTGATCGGCGGGTGAGAGCAGGGACTTCTGCACCAGGCGGCGCGCCACCGCGCCCTCGGCGCCGTCGTCGAGCTGGCACACGCCGACGGCGTCGTCGAGCCGGAACGTGCCCGCGAACCGCGCCAGCTGCGCCAGCATCGAGCGCTCCGGCGGCGACAGCAGGTCGACGCTGGCCCGAATGGTGTCGGTGAGGTTGGCGTGCCGGGCCGGCAGCCCGGGCGCTTCGGCGCCGTCGACCACCGCACGGGCCACCTCGTCGAGGTCGAGCACATCGAGCTGGGCGGCCGCGAGCTCGAGGGCGAGCGGCACGCCGTCGAGCACGGTGCACAACCTCTCGATCTCGTCCTGCTGCGCGTCCCAGTCGAGGTCGGGTCGCACGTCGCGCGCTCGGGCGCGGAACAGCCGGATCGCGTCCCCCAGCCGGTCATCGAGCATCGGCGCGACCGTGACGACCCGTTCGCCGGGGATCTTGAGCGCTTCGCGACTGGTGACAACCAGGCGGAGCCCGGTCGTGGATTCGACGAGTTCGCGCACCAGCGGGCGCACCTCGGCGAGCAGGTGCTCGGCGTTGTCGAGCACGAGCATCACGCGGCGTCCGTCGAGCCGTCGCGCGATCGCCTCGGTCGTCGACTCGGTGACCGCGAGGCGTTCGGCGATCGCGCGCACCGGGGAGTCGCCGGCACCGAGGGCGGCGAGGTCGACCATCCACTGCGCCCGGTCGATCGAGGTGGTGGCCCGACGCGCGCTCTCGATCGCCAGGCGGGTCTTTCCGACGCCGCCGGGCCCGACGATCGTGATCACTCGGGATTCCTCCCGCGCCTCGTCGATGGCGCGCAGCTCGGCCTCCCGCCCGATGAACTGCGTCAAGGGTGTCGGCACCCCGTGCCGCTCCACCTCCTGGGCGGGCTCGGCCGGGGCGACCACGTTGGGGAGCTGTCGAATGATGCTCTCGCGCAGTTCGCTGATCGCGGCCGAGGGCTCGAGGCCCAGGTGCTCGCGCATCCGGGAGCGAAGTCCGTCCAGGGCTTCGAGTGCGTCGGCCACGCGCCCGGAGCCGGCGAGCGCGCGCGCCCGCAGCTCGGTGGGTCGCTCATCGAGCGGGAACTCGGCGCAGAGCCGATCGAGCACGGCGAGCGCCTCGTCGAATCGCGCACCCTGCACGCGCACGTCGGCGAGCTCTTCGAGCGCGGAGCGCCTCAGCCGTGCCCAGTTCGCGCGCGCGTCGACGGCGAACGGCCGGTCGGCAAGGCCCTCCAGCAGGTCCGCATCGGCGCACCGCGCGAACTCTTCCAGCGCGTCGAGGCGGTCGCCGCCGGAGCGCTCGGCCAGGGCTCGCTCGCAGCGCACCAGGTCGACCTCGTCGGGCGCGAGCTCGAGCCGATAGCCGCCGCGGCCGCCGGTCAGCACCGCGCCGAGCGGGGTGCTGCGCAGCTTCGAGATCCCCACCCGCACCGACACCGCGGCGGTCTCCGGCGGGGACTCCCAGAGCGCGGCGATGAGCCCGTCAGTCGTCACGGTGACGCCGGGGGTCAGCGCGAGCCGCGCCGCGATCGCGCGCGGGATCTCTCCGCGAATCAGCTCTCGGCGCCCCCCGACGACGATCGTCAGCTCCGGAAGGAACGAGATCGTCGCGCGCGGCACAGTCGGGTCAGACACGCTCGAACCTTAAGACGAGAAACACGGAAGGTCACTCCCAGATTCCTGGGATCTTGGGCGCACACGTCGGGCGCGAGCGTCCCCATGCGCTCGCGCCCGACGGCCTCTCGCAGCTCAGAACTGTGCGTAGAAGCTTCCCAGGATGCGGTCGATCGCCGCGAGGTCCGCCTCCGTGTTCGCCTGGACGGCGACCATGATCACGTACCCGCCCTCCGGGGCATCCGCGGTGACGACCAGCGCGGCGGCCTTGCCGCCGCAGCCGTCCCAGTAGGTGTAGCCGCCGGTGTGCCAGCCGTCCTCGTAGCTGTCCGACTCCAGGAGCTCGCAGCCCTCGCCGGGCAGCGCGTCCGACATCACCTTCATGAGGTCTTTCGGCGTCACCTTGCCGTACGCCTCCGCGGAGGCGTACATCGAGACCCCGGGCACGTTCCAGGTGGTCGCGTAGGCGGCCAGATCCGGGCTCGCCTCGATGTGCGCGTAACGGAAGCCGTTGCCGTCGGTCCACACCGAACCGTCGGACTGGCTCCAGCTCGCGGGCACCTCGACGATGAGCGACTGGGTGTCGTCGACGACCGAGATGTACTCTCCGCTCGCCGCGCCGCCCCCGGTGCCGCCGTCGTTGCCGAGCACCGTCACGGCGGTCACTTCGGAGTCGTCGTTGACCTTGCCTCGGTAGTAGATGCCCTCGCTCGGCCGGTACAGCTCGATGGTGAGCGTGGCATCCTGACCGTGGGTGCGCAGCACATCGCAGTAGTCGCTGAGCGTGCCGTCGGCGGCGAGCGTGACACCCTCCATGCGGGTCAGCAGGTCGCCGGGCAGGATGCCCGCGGCGTCGGCCGCAGACCCCGACTTGACCGAGCTGACCCAGACACCGAGACCGGTGCCGTCCTCACCCATGAGCGCCGTGGCGTTGATGCCGAGGCTCAGCACGTCTTCGCCGGCGGCGAGCTGGTCGAGCACCGACAGCACCTCGTCGCGGTGGATGGCCAGGTTGAGGTCGTGCTGGTCGTTGCCCGCATAGTTGACGCCGACCACGCGACCGTTCTGGTCGACGAGCGGGCCCCCGGAGTTGCCGCCGCGGATGCGCGCGTCGTGCTCGATGACGCGGTCGAGACTCGCCCACGGGGTCTCGCCGGCCGTCTCGGCCTTCGAGACGATGCCCCGCGTCATGGTGAACGTCGGGTCGCCGAGCGGGAAGCCGGCAGCGTAGACGTCGATGGCGGTCGAGATCTCTTCGCTGCGCCAGCCCATGTAGGGGTATCCGGCGTCCTGGAGGTCGATCACCGCCAGATCGAGGCATTCGGACGAGCCCAGCACCTTGGCGTTGAGCGTCGTTCCGGTGTCGCCGCCGAGCCACACCTTGAGGGTGCCCGCGCCGACTACGACGTGGTTGTTGGTGACGGCGATGCCGGACTCGTCGAT
Organism: Herbiconiux sp. J20-20; assembly: GCF_057365085.1. Lineage (NCBI taxonomy): Bacteria > Bacillati > Actinomycetota > Actinomycetes > Micrococcales > Microbacteriaceae > Herbiconiux > Herbiconiux sp. J20-20. The sequence continues at coordinate 2,491,141 of NZ_CP195122.1, read as the reverse complement.
GACAAAGCCCGAGCCGCGACCTGCGGCCTCGTAGCCCCCCTCGGAGGGATCAACGAACGTTCCGACGGCCTCGATCTGGATGGTGGCTGACTGCACGCCGTCGAAATCGACCGTGCCGTCATCGTGGGTCCCTCCGAGGGAGATCGGAAGACAGGAGGAGAGGGTGAGCGTCGCGGGAATCGCGACGAGGGCCACCGCGCGCGAGGCGCGCGAGCGGGTGCGCACCGGCGAGCGCCGGCCGCGGGACAGTGCCGAGGTCTGCGCCTCGGTCTCAACGGAAAAACGTGCAGTCATGAGCGTGACGCTACGGAGCGCGGCAGCCCGGGACAGTGGCGAATTTTCGTCGTTAACACGCCGATTACGTTCCATACTGGTGCTCATGCGGAGCACTGCGGCCACGGCGACACGAGACCGGCTCGACCGGCTCTCGCGCGCTCACCTGCCCTGGGATGCCTTCGCCGAGGAGGCGCTCGAGACGCTCGGCCGCGGTGTCGGCTTCGATGCGGCCGTGATCGCCCCGATGGACCGCGACACGGGGCTGATCTCCGGCTCGGTGAAGCGCGAGCTGCCGGACGACAGCTACCCGGATTTCGCCCGCTACGAGTACGTCACCCCGGCGCCGGGCACCTTCGCCGAGCTGGCGCGCCGCGCCGACCCGGTCGCGGTGCTCGGCGAGGAGACGCACGGCGACCCCCGCCGCAATCCGCGCTTCGACGAGTTCTTGGCGCCGCGGCTGTCGATCGCGCACGAAATCCGGGTGGCGGCCGTCGACGGCGAGCGCCTGGTCGGCGGACTGTCGCTGTTCCGCACCGTCGGAGCGCGCGACTTCGACGAGTCGGTCGCCGAGTTCGCGCGCCAGATCGCGCCCTTGCTCACCCGCGGACTGTGCGCCGGGCCCCGCACGTCGGCGGGCATCCAGGCGGCGCACGCCATCGTGATCGTCGATGCGGCGAATCGTCTCGTGGCACGGTCGGCCGAGGCCCGCGCCTGGCTTGCGGCGCTGGATCCGAGCGGCACGCGCCCCGTCCCGGTTCCGGTGGTGACGGCGGTGACGGCGGCCCGCACGCACGGCGTGGGCGAGCTGCGCATCCCCTCGACCGTGGCGGGCTGGGTGCGCGTGCGCGCCACCGTGATGGAGCGCGACGGCACGGCCCCGCCCGCCGTGGTGGTCGACATCGAGCCGGTGCGCGGCCGGGATGCCGCCGCCCTGCACCTCGGCACGCTAGGGCTCACCCGGCGGGAGCGCGAAGTGGTCGATCTGGTGCTCGAGGGCGCGTCGACGCGCGAGATCGCCGGGCGGCTCTCGCTCTCGCCGTACACCGTGCAGGATCACCTGAAGGCGGTGTTCGAGAAGTCGGGGCATCGCAGCCGACGAGACCTGGTCGGAGCGCTGCTCGGCTGAGGCGAAACGCCTCCGCCGCGGTCAGTCCTCCTGGTCGCGCTTGCGCCAGCGGATGCCCGCCGCGATGAACCCGTCGAGGTCGCCATCGAAGACGGTCGCCGGGTTGCCGACCTCGTGGCCGGTGCGCAGATCCTTCACGAGCTGCTGACCGTAGAGGAAGTAGGAGCGCATCTGGTCGCCCCAGCTCGCGGTGATGGTGCCGGCGAGTTCTTTCTTCTTCGCCGCCTCCTCTTCGCGCTTGAGCAGCAGCAGACGGGTCTGCAGCACGCGCATCGCGACCGCACGGTTCTGGATCTGCGACTTCTCGTTCTGCATCGAGACGACGATGCCGGTCGGGATGTGGGTGATCCGCACCGCCGAGTCGGTCGTGTTGACGCTCTGCCCGCCGGGGCCGGAGGAGCGGAACACGTCGACGCGGATGTCGTTCTCGGGGATCTCGACGGCCTGCGCCTCCTCCATCACCGGAATGACCTCGACCGCGGCGAAGCTGGTCTGCCGCTTGTCGGCGGAGCCGAACGGGCTGATGCGGGCGAGCCGGTGGGTGCCCGCCTCGACGCTCAGCGTGCCGAAGGCGTAGGGGGCATCCACCTCGAAGGTGGCCGACTTGATGCCGGCGCCTTCCGCGTAGGAGGTGTCGAGCACCTTGACCGGGTACTTGTGGCGCTCGGCCCAGCGCAGGTACATGCGCATGAGCATCTCGGCGAAGTCGGTGGCGTCGTCGCCGCCCGCGCCGGAGCGGATGGTGACGACCGCGCCGCGGTCGTCGTACTCGCCGTCGAGCAGGGTCTGCACCTCGAGATCGCCGAGGGTCTTCTGCAGGCTGGCGAGCTCGGCTTTGGCTTCCTCGGCGCTCTCGACGTCGTCGCCTTCGATCGCCATCTCGACGAGCACGTCGAGGTCGTCGAGGCGGTTCTGGATCTCGGTGATGCGGGCGAGCTCCGACTGGCGGTGGCTCAGCGCGCTGGTGACCTTCTGCGCCTTCTCGGTGTCGTCCCAGAGGTCCGGGGCTCCGGCCTGCTCGCTGAGCTCGGCGATGGTGCGCTGGAGTCGTTCGACGTCGACCACCGAGGTGATGTCGGCGAAGGTGGAGCGGAGGGCGGCGATCTGGTCGCTGAGGTCGAGGTCGATCATGGCGTACCCCAGCCTACCGGCGGGCGTAACCTAGCGTTCACGATGAGCACTTCGACCCCGGCCCCGCGCTGGCGCGCCGTCCTCGTGACCACCCTGCTGCCGACGTTCCTGTTCTCGGTGGGCGAGGGAGCCATCCTTCCCGCCCTCCCCCTCGTCGCCGGCGAGCTGGGCGCCGATCTGGCGACCGCGGGCCTGATCGCCGCGATGCTCATGCTCGGCACGCTGCTCGGCGACATCCCGAGCGGCGTCATCATCGCCCGGACGGGTGAGCGCGCGGCGATGATCGGCGCGGCCGCACTCGCGATGATCGGCGCCGCGGCCGCGTGGCTGGCGCCGACACCGGCCGTCCTCGCCGTCGCGGTGTTCGTGATCGGGCTCGGCGGGGCCGTGTTCGCCCTCGCCCGGCACGCCTTCTTGACCAGCTTCGTTCCCGTCGGATACCGGGCCCGCGCGCTCTCGACTCTCGGCGGCACGCACCGGCTCGGACTGTTCGTCGGGCCCTTTCTGACCGCCATCGCGCTCGAGCTCACCGGTCTTCCCGCGGTGTCGTTCGCGGTGCTGGCGGTCGGATGCCTCACCGCCGCCCTCGTGCTGGTGCTGCTGCGCGATCCCGAGTCGATGTTCGGGGCGCAGCACCGCAACACCGCGCCGAGCACCGGAGAGCAGTTCGTCGCCGACGAGGCGCACGGATTGTTCCGCACGCTGTGGGCGCGGCGCCGCGTGCTGGCGACGGTGGGGGTGGGCAGCGCGATCATGTCGGCGCTGCGCGCGTCGCGCCTGGTGATCCTGCCGCTCTGGGCGGTGAGCATCGGCCTCGACGGCACCACGGCGTCGCTCGTCATCGGCGTCGCGGGTGGCCTCGACTTCGCTCTGTTCTACGGCGGCGGCTGGCTGATGGACCGGTTCGGGCGGTTCTGGGTCGCCGTGCCGTGCCTCACCGGGCTCTCGCTCGCACATCTCGCTCTCGCCTTCACACACGATTCGCCGGCGAACGGCACCTGGTTCGTCATCCTGGCGCTCGCCCTGGCGCTCGCCAACGGGCTGAGCTCCGGAATCCTGATGACGCTCGGGGCCGACCTCGCCGATCCGCGCCGACCCGCACTGTTCTTGGGCGCCTGGCGCTTCACGAACGATGCGGGGTCGGCGGCGGCGCCGCTCGTGATCGCCGGAATCACGGCCGCCGCCTCACTGCCGGTCGCGGCCGCCGTGGTGGCCGGGGTCGGTCTCGTGGGCGCGGTCGTCTGGCGGGTGAGCCTTCCGCGCTACGTCAGTAGAACACGGCTCGAGCGCTCGCGCTGACCTCGATGCGGATGCCTTCGGGCACCAGCGCGGTCACGACCGGCGGCCGCCACATCGCTTCGAGCGTCACGGTCGCACTGGCCCCGTCGTGCGTGGTCGCCTCGACGACGCGGAGGCCCTCCAGCGACGGTGTCGGGATGCGGGCCAGATAGTCGCTCACCGCGGCAGCAACCTCCTCGGCGCGCAGCGTGGGCCGCAGCTCCCCCGCGGCGGTGATGCTGACGTCGTCAAGGTCGAAGGATTCGGCGCCGACGAGCGCCGCCCCGTCGGCGAGGGTGAAGAGCTGCTTGCGCTCCAGATAGAGGGAGCTCGCCGCGACCACCACGAGGATGAGCCCGACCGCGAGGGACGCGTAGAACAGCACGAGCGGCAGCGTCGACCCGGTGTCGTCCCGCCAGTCGCGTCGCGCCCTCATCCGGTGCCGCCCGCGAAGCGCGACACCTGCTCGGTGGCGGTCGAGCTCATCGGGACGCTCGCCGGCACCCCCAGCGTGAAGATCGGCGGCACGAGCGGCAGCGCCACGTCGACCGTCACCCGAATGCTGACGAACCCGCGCCGGGTGAGGCAGTCGCGGGGCTCTGGCTGGCAGGAGGTCTCGACCCGCCGGGGCGCCTCTTCGACCCCGAAGTCGGCGAGCGCCACCTCGATCGCGCGCTCCGCCGCCGCGTTCGCCTCGGCGACCGTCTCGGCCTGCACGTAGACCCGGGTGGCCTGCCGCGCGGCGCCCTCGACCGCGAACGCGGCGGCCTGCAGCTGCGCGAGCGCCAGCACGAGGTAGACCATCGGCACGAGCATCAGCACGCCCACACCGATGAACTCGATCGATGCCGATCCCGCCTCGTCGGCGAGCGCGCGGGAGCGCTCAGTCGAGGCTCTCGATCGCCGCATGGCCGGTCACCTCCAAGGCGCGGTCGGCCCCCAGCAGCCCGATCAGCGGCAGCGTCGCGCGCACCGTCACGGTGAGAGCCGGTTGCCCGTGCCATTCCCCCGTCTCGACCGTGATCTCGCGCGCATAGTCGGCACCGACCGCGATCGTGATCAGCTCGGCGGTGCGCTCCGCCGCGTGGGCGGGGCCGCGGTCGGCGAGCGCGCCGTAGCGCGCGCCCTCGGCGGCCGCGTCGAGCACGCTGTTGCGCACGTGCAGGGCGAGCCCGAGCTGCAGCACCGCCACGGTGAGCATCGTGAGCAGCGCCCCGACGAGCGCGAACTCGGCGGGGGCCGAACCGCGGTCATCGGCGAGACGTCTCGCGAGAGTCATCGCCGCGCCACCGGTGCGCCCGATCAGATCCCGGCGACCCGCGAGATCGCGTTCTCGAAGATCTCGGCGAGCGCGGGACCGGCGAGCCCCCAGATCACGATCACGAGCCCCGCGGTCATGAGCGTGATCAGCACCCAGCCGGGCACGTCACCGCGGTCGTCGCGGGCCCGCATCCACAGGTCGTGAAGGCGTGTCATGCCTCCAGGGTGATGCGTCGCCGTTGCCCGCGTTGCGGGTTGTCCACAACGCGAGCGACGGCGGCAGCTCAGCTTTGCGGCGACGACGACGCCGACCAGGACCATTCCCACACCGTCTCGCCGTCGTCGTCGCCGGGGACGTCGGCGGTGTGGGCGAACCCCAGCCGCCGCAGCACGCCCGTCGAGGCGCTCTCCGCGGCCAGAGTGTGGGCGATCACCCCGTCGACCTCGCCGGTCGCGATCGCGCGGTCGCGCAGTGCCGCAGCCGCGCCGGTCGCGACGCCGCGTCCGCGGAACTCGGGCGCGATCTCGTAGCCGAGCTCGACGGTGCGATCTTGCGGCGGCCCGGCGAAGCCACCCGAGCCGACGAGCGCGCCGGTGGTGGCGTCGACGAAGAAGTGCATCCACCACGCGGCCTCCTCCGGGTGTTCGGCCAGCCGGGCGCGCGTGAACTCGATCGACTCCGGGAACTCGGGCCACCCGGCGGGGATCGCGGATCCGATCAGCGTCGCGAACTCCTGCGGGTCGCGCGCGAACGCTTCGAGATGCGCAACGGTCGCCGGGATGAGCGTCACCAGCGGATACGAGGTGGGGCTGTTGGTGCGGTGATTCATGCGGTTCTCCTGAAGAGGGGCCGCGCACGAACACTCGAGCATCGCCGAATGTGGCGAAGCGAGGCAGGAGGGCGCGACCGATTGACGGTGCGACCGGATCGCGTAGGCGATCCGGGGTTTCAACCCGAGGGTCGACGGCACTCCTGCGTTGTTCGTGGATGCTCCGGAGTGGAGCGAGATCAGCGTAGCCACGGCGGGCCGGCCCCCGCCAGCCCCGGATGAGCCGGACTACCCGCGGTTAACGTCGCGGGCGAGCCGGCGGCGCGCCTCGCCGGAGAGCGCGAGGCCGTAGAGCGCGGGGATCGCCAGCAGCAGGCCCACGAGCCCGCCCCACGTCGTGAGGACGAGCGTCGTCACGACGCTGGCGACGAACAGGAGCGACATCGCCACGAGCAGCGCGCGGCGCCCGGTGACGCCGAACCCCCATGCGGCGGCGATGAGCAGGCCCCAGCGCAGCAGCGGCTCCCACGGCGCCCACGGGTGCTCGACCCGGAACACCGACAGGAACGCCGCCACGAGCAGGATGCCGACCCACGCGCCGAGCAGCAGCGGCCCGTGCGGCCTCGGCGCGTTCTCGCGCACCACCACGCGGAGCGGCATCGCGCCGTCCGGCGCGGGCCCGCCTTCCAGCATCCGGTCACGCGCCTCGACCAGCAGGCGGAACGTCTCCGGGTCGCCGCCCTCGACATCCGGATGCGCGGTGCGCGCGCGGCGCGCGAACGCCGCCGTCACCTCGGCGCGGCCCGCATCGACCGAGACACCGAGCAGCGACGCGGCACGCGCGCGATCCATCGTCGGCATGGGCTCAGCGTACGCGCGGGTCTTCGAAACGGGGGCGCCATTGCCGGGACGCGAGCGTAGGCTCGAAACCGGACCCGCACCGTTGCGGGTCGCGCGAGAGGAGTTGGCCATGACCACGCCGAACCCCACCGGAATCATCGCGCCCGGCCATCACGGGCCCGAGCTGAGACTGACCCGGCGCATCCGCCACGACATCGACGAGGTGTGGGCGGCACTCACCGAGTCCGACCGTCTCGAGGCCTGGATCGGGCGTTTCGAGGGCGACCCGCGCCACGGGTCCGTCACCTTCTTCATGACGGCGGAGGGCGCGGAGGCGCCGGGCGAGCGCGCCACGATCACCGAGTGCACGCCGCCCGAGCATTACGCCGTCGAGACGGAGGTGGGCGACGAGATCTGGCATCTCGCCGTCACGCTCGACCACGACGAAGGCGTGACCACGCTGCAGTTCGCGCAGCGCGCCGACGACTCGGACCTGGCGAGCGTGGGCCCGGGCTGGGAGTACTACCTCGACCGGCTCGCCGTGAGCCTCGGCGGCGGCGATGTGGCCAGCGTCGACTGGGAGCACTACTTCCCGGCGATGAGCGCGTACTACGCCGGGCTCGCCGCAAGCTGACCGCAGCTACTTCTTCTCGGCCTGCATTTCGCGCATGTACTCGCGAATCGTCGGCACGGCCTCAAGCTTGTCCCGGAAGAACGTGTTCACCTGATTGACGACGTTCGCCTGGGCTGCCTCCACCTCGACGGTGCGCCGCTCTCCCGCATCCTGATCCTCGAGGGTGCGCCGCAGCTGCAGCAGCGCCTTCACGATCTCGGTCTCCTCGGCGCCCTCCAGCGTGTCGATCACGCTCAGCACCAGCTCGTCGGCCTGCGCTCGCACGGCGTCGATCGGGATCGAGCTGCCGGGCTGGGTGGCGTTGTCGAGCGTCGAGATGAGCGACCACACCTGGTAGAGCAGGGTCGCCGGCTCGTCGAAGAGCTCGCGCACGAACGCGGCATCCAGGTGCCGGCCAGAGAGCCGGAAGATGTTGTACATCCGCTTGGCGGCCTTGCCGTAGTTGAGGCTCTTGGTGAGGTACTTGCGCACCTCCCCCTCCAGCCGGTCCACGTAGTCGTCGAGGGCGTCGTCCGAGACGAAGCGCGCCAGCTTGGCGAAGGTGGGCACCGCGTCGGCGTCGAGATACACCTCCTGGAAGTAGGCATCCAGGTAACCGTCGAGCGACACGATCTCGCCGTCGGGGCCCTCCCACGTGACGTCGATCACGTTGCTGGCGTTCGAGAGCTGCCCGCGATCCGGGTCGGCGACCACCCAGTCGAGCTTCACCCAGCCCGGGTCGAGCGCCGCCTGCTCCCAGAGGATCGTGGTCGAGCCGTGCTCGTCCGACTCGAACTTGAGCGCCCCGGCCTCCACCTCCTCGGCCGTCCACGAGATCGGGCTGCCCTTCGAGACGGGCCTGCCGGCGTGGGTGCCACTCGCCGGATACGAGCCGAGCTTCGCCTCCAGGAACTGATACCCGGCACCGCGCGCGTGGCTCATCGCGTGGTCGTGCAGCAGGCGCGCCATCAGCATGCAGGCGTCCTCGCGGGTGGGGGCCTTGAGGTTCAGCCGCTGGAAGTAGTCGGCGTCGCCCGGGAACGACTGGATCTTCGACTGCGCCGCGCTGCCCGACAGCGCCAGCGCGCTCTCGGCGACCTCCGGCGGCCCCGTCACCTCGACGATCGCGCCGATGCGCCGGAAGCGCTCCAGGTCGCGGGGCGAGAAGTCGAGCATGGTGACGCGATGTCCGAAGGTGCCGCTCTCGGCATCCACCGTGATCTCGTCGGCCTCGGTGTCGGCGAGCGCCTGCAGCCAGCGCTGCGTCTCCGCTTCGTCGAGCTCGATGCCGAGCCGCACCGCGGACTCGACGATCAGCGTGACATCGAACTCGGGTTCCTGGGGCATCGTCACTCCCGTCGTGGGCGAGCCTTCGCGTCCGCACGCAGGGCCCGGAACAGCTCCGCCTGATCTTGGGCGTCATTCAGAGCATTGTGCGCGAGGGGCCGCCCGGTCAAGTACTTCGGTGAAAGCACCCGCATGCTCGTCTCGGCCCAGGTGCCGTCGGCGACCGCCATCGCGTACGACTTGATGTCGAAAGCGGAGTGCCCGAATGGGTTGCGACCGAGATAGCGCTGGAAGTAGTCATCGACGAACATCCAGTCAAAGGGGGCATTGAACGCGGTGAACACCGGCACGTGCCCCTCGGGCACCACATCGGCCACCCAGTCGGCGAAGCGCTGCATCGCGACCGCCGGGTCGACGCCGGTCTCGGCGAGGGATGCGGGGTCGAGTCCGCTGATTGCCAGCGCCTGCTCGTTGACCTCCTCGCGATCGGGCTTCAGCTCGACGTAGAACGTCGTGGTCGGCGTCTCGGCCAGGCAGGCGCCGATCGACAACAGGGCGAACCGGCTCGGCACGCTGCCCGCCGTCTCGACGTCGATGGAGATGAACACTTCGGGTCGGGGCTCGCTCTGGCTCACCCGGCGAGGCTATCGCTCGGGTGCGGGCGAACAACAGTGTGCGCGCGTCAGAGCCCGAGCTGCAGCACCAGCACCGCGGGCGCCAGAGCGAAGGCGATCGTCACCGGGAGGATCAGGAACACGAGCGGCACGAGCATCGCCACCTCCTTGCGCCCGGCGGACTCCATGAGCTGGCGCGTCGCCTCGACCCGCACGTCGGCGGCCTGCGCGCGCAGCACCTCGGCGAGCGGCGTTCCGCGGCCGAGCGCGCCGACCAGCTGATCGGTGGTGCGGGTGAACGCGGGCAGATCGATCGCGTCGGCGCAGCGGGTGAGCGCATCCGGCACCGCCGCGCCCGCGTGGATGTCGGCGACGACCCGGGCGAACTCGCGGGCCAGCTCGCCGTGGCCGGTGCGCGCGACGCGGCGCAGCGCATCCACCACGTTCTCCCCCGCCGACAGGGCGAGGCTGAGGAACTCGAGCACGGTCGGCAGTTCGTCGGCGATGCGCGCCTGGCGGCGGCGCGCCGCCCGCACCAAGAGCTGCTCGGGGGCGAACAGCCCCAGCGTTCCGCACACCAGCACGAGCGCGACCGAGGCGACCCCCGGAACAGAGTTGGTGCGCGACCAGACGGCGACGATCAGCACCCCGACCGCGAGCCCGCCGAGGGCGGCGAGCAGCTGACGCGAGCGGAAGCGCTCCACCGCGATCGGCACACCGGCCTGGCGCGCGCGACGCTCGATCGACTCGTCGCCGCCGAGCAGGCTGGCGAGCGCCCGCCGCAGCCGCGCGAGCCCCGGCTCGATGAGCTCGAGCAGCACGCTCGTCGGCTCGCCCGCCCGCTCGGCGACGAGCTCGCGGGCGTGCGGAGAGACATCCACCAGATACGGGGCGAGCCGCCGGGAGAGCCGCGGCGCCCCGAACTGCGGCACCAGGGCGAGCAGCGTCCAGACGCCCACCCCGAAGGCGATGCCGAGCGGCACCGCCAGCAGCACGGTCGGCGTCACGCGAACCACCGCCGCTCTTCGGGCAGGCGCCCCAGCGCCACCATCAGCCGGTAGGCGACGATCGTCACGACGAACCCGATGAGCAGCAGCGCCGTGCCGCCGGGGCTCGCGTACACGGCGACCGCCTCCGGCCGGCTCGCCAGCACGAACAGCACGATCCACGGGGCCGCGACCCCCAGCCGCGCGGCCGACACGACCCACGACTGGCGCGCCTCCGCCTCGGCGCGGGCGGCCTGCTCGCGGCGCAGCGCCGAGGCGAGACCGCGCAGCAGCCCCGGCAGTTCGGTGCCACCGACTTCACGAGCCAGGCGCAGCGTCTCGACCACCCGGTCGGCGACCGGATCGGCCAGCCGCGCTTTCAGCTCGTCAAGCGCCGGTCCGAGCGTGCCCCGCGCACGCAGTTCGCGGTCGAAGGCGGCGAACGCCTCGCGGAACTCCGGGATGCCCTGGTTCGCCAGCGATCCGACGCTCTCCGCCAGCGACAGGCCCGACCGCATGCCGGCGACCAGGTGGTCGATGAGGTCGGGCCAGGCGGCGCGCGCCAGCCGGCGTCGGTGCCTCGCCCGCGACGCCACGACCAGCCACGGAACACTCGCCACGGCGGCGCCCGCCGCGAGCCCCAGAGCCGGGATGCCCGACAGCCCCGCCGCAATCGCCGCCGCCGCAACGCCGAGCAGCGCGCTCGTCGCCAGGAACAGCTCGGGGCGCACCCGCGCCAGGCCCGCCTGCGCGAGCCGCTGCGCGATCGCGGCGCTCCAGCGTGTGCCCGTAGCGGCGGCGCGCGCCTCGCGCGGCCACAGCCACGGCGAGGCCACCAGCACGACGCCAGCCCCGAACAGCAGTCCCAGAAGCCAGGAGGTCACGCGGCGGCTCCGCGCAGAATCGGGATCGGGTCGGCGCCCGCGCGCTCGAACTTGATCATCCGCGGCGGCACCTCGCCGGTGGCGCGCAGACCGTCACGGCTGCTTTCGAACAACGTCACCGCCTCGATCTCGCCGTCCGCCGTGACGCGTCCCGTCGGGGCGAGGATCTCGGCGACCCGACGGCGGCCTCGGTGCAGTTCGGCGTGCACGATCAGGTCGACGCAGGAGGCGACCGTCGGCACCACGAAGCCCGCGTCGATGTTGCGACCCGCAAGCAGCGGCAGCGTCGACAGCTTCACGAGCGCCTCGCGCGCACCGTTCGCGTGGATCGAGCACATGCCCGGGATGCCCGCGTTCAGCGCCACCAGCAGGTCGAGGCTCTCGGCCTCGCGCACCTCGCCGACCACCAGACGGTCGGGGCGCATCCGCAGCGCCTCCTTCACCAGTCGCCGCAGCGACACCTCGCCGGTGCCCTCGAGGCTCGGCTGGCGGCACTGCAGCGCGACCCAGTCGGCGGCCGACAGCGAGAGCTCGAACGTCTCCTCCGCGGTGACGATTCGCTCCTCCGGCCGTGTCGAGCCCAGCAGCGCGCAGAGCAACGTCGTCTTGCCCGCCTGCGTGCCGCCCGAAACGATCACGTTCAGGCCGCTGCGCACCGCGAGGTGCAGGAATCCCGCCGCCTCGGCGGGCAGCGAGTCGAGCCGCACCAGGTCTTCGAGCCCGCGCATCCCGGCCCGGAATTTGCGGATGTTGACTGCCCAGTGCGACCGCGTGATGTCGGGGATCACGACGTGGAGGCGCGACCCGTCGGGCAGCGAGGCATCGACGAACGGCGAGGAGAGGTCGACACGGCGCCCGGTGGACTGCAGCATCCGCTCGACCAGGTCGCGCACCTCCGACTCGGTGAGCGTCAGGGCGATGCGCTCGCTCACGCCGTCACGGGCGACGAACACGTCGTGCGGCGAGTTGATCCAGATCTCTTCGATCGAGTCGTCGTCGAGCAGCGGCTGCAGCGGACCGAAGCCGACGAGCGAGGCGACCACCTCGCGCACCGCCGCCACCTCGTCGGGCAGCAGCGGCACCGAGCCGCCGAGCGCCCGCTCGCTGTAGCGCTGCACCTCCTCGCGCGCGAGCCGCAGCGCGAGGCCCTGCTCGGCGGTCAGGTCGAGCCCGTCGCCCCGCACCCGCAGACGCACGCGTTCGGTGATCGACGCGATCGCGGATTCCACGCCGCGATTCTGGACGGATGCGCGGACTCGCGCCCGCATCCATCCACACCCGGGTGTCTCGCGGGCGCCCCGCGCACCCCGCGAGCTGCACGCGCACTCGCGCACCCCACTACCCCGCGAGCGGTGCCAAAAGTACGATCCCGGGGCGTAACACCCGCAGTTTCGCACCGCTCGCGAGGGGGCGGGGTGCCGGGCGCACGAGGGAATGCGTGCGTCTGAGCGGGCGACGGCCGAGCGGATGCGCGCACACCCCGCAAGCTGCACGCGCACTCGCACACCCACCACCCCGCGAGCGGTGCCAAAAGCGCGATCCCGGAGCGCAACACCCGCAGTTTCGCACCGCTCGCAGAGGGGTCGGCCGGGCGGGCGCGGGCGCGGATCTAGACTGAACACCGCGCGGGAGTGGCGAAATTGGCAGACGCGCAGGATTTAGGTTCCTGTGCCGCAAGGCGTGTGGGTTCAAGTCCCACCTTCCGCACCACCCGCATCAGATGCAGCACCCGAAACCCCCGGGCGGGCCCCGACATGGACGTCGGAATTCGCTCACGTTTCACTCGGCCACGGCCACTACGCTACGTACAACACGACCGCCGACCGGCCACGACGGCCCGCCGACGACAGGAGCCTCTCCGCAATGACCGCCAGTTCGCTCGCCGCTCTCGCCTCGGTTGCCGTGCCCACGGCGCTGATTCCGTGGCTTGATCCGGTGGCGATCATCCAGACCGCAGGCCCGTGGGCGCTGCTGGTGGTGTGCCTGATCGTGTTCAGCGAGACGGGGCTGCTGGTCGGCTTCATCCTGCCGGGCGACACCCTGCTGGTCATCACCGGCCTGCTCACCTTCACCGGCACGATGACCGCCTCAGAGGCCGGGATCCTCATCCCGATCTGGCTGGTGTGCCTCAGTATCGCGGTGGCGGCGTTTCTGGGCGGCGAGGTCGGCTATCTGATCGGACACAAGGCCGGCCCGCGCATCTTCGAGCGCAAGGAGTCGGGGCTGTTCAGCCGGGAGAACGTGGTGCGCACCAACCACTTCTTCGAGCGCTTCGGGGCGCTGGCGATCGTGCTCGCCCGCTTCGTGCCGATCGTGCGCACCTTCGCGCCGGTCGCCGCCGGCGTCGGTCACATGAACTACCGCAAGTACTCGCTCTACAACGCCGTCGGCGCGCTCATCTGGGGTGCGGGGCTGACGTTCTTCGGCTTCCTGCTCGGCTTCATCCCGCCGATCGCCGACTTCGTCACGCACTACATCGACCTGATCCTGCTCGGCGCGATCTCGCTCGCGGTCATCCCGACCGTGTACCACTACATCCGCGGTGCGCTGAAGGCGCGCAAGGCGCGGCGTCTCGGCATCGCCCCGCTCACCGATGACGAGGCCGTGGTTCCCGAGACGGTGCTCGAGCACGACCCGTGGGACGAGGGCGAGCCACGCTAGTCGGCCGCGGCGCAACGCTGGTCGGTCTTCGCCGCGCGATCGCGTGCATCCCCTAGAGTCCCGGCATGCGCATCGTGATCTCGGGCACCCACGCGAGCGGCAAGAGCACCCTGGTCGCGGATTTCGCGAGCCGCCACCCCGAGTTCGAGGTGTTCCCGGACCCGTACGAGTTGCTCGACGACGCCCCCGCCGATGCGGATGCGGGCCTCATGTTGGCGCAGCTGCAGCTGGCGGCCGCCCGGCTGGCCGATGTGCCGCCGGGGGCGCACGTGATCGCGGAGCGCGGACCGCTCGACTTCCTCGCCTACCTCGAGGCCCTGGATGCGCTGGGGCGCCCCACCCGCTCGGGTGAGCTGTTCCGCCGCGGCGTTGCCCCCACCGTCGAGGCGATGCAGCATGTCGACCTGTTCGTGCTGCTGCCGTTGACCGCGAGCGACCGGATCGAGGCACCCGAGGAGGAGGACGTCGAACTGCGCACCGCCATGAACGACGCACTGCTCGAGCTCGCCGACGACCCCGATCTGACGGGGGCCGCCCGGGTGGTGGAGGTCACCGGGAGTCCCGCGGCGCGGCTCGCGCAGCTCGAAGCGGCGGCAGGGATCGAGACCTCGTCTACTCCGTGATCTCGGGGCGGCATCGGCTCTGAAGCTGGCCGAGGCAGCTGGTCGCGCACGAGCTCAGCGCCGCGCACCCGTCGAGCCCCCACCCGCCCCCGTCAGCTCGCGCATCCGCAGCACCGCGGCGGCGCGACTGGTGATCTGCAGCACGCGGAAGACCGCTTCGAGGTGCTTCTTCACGGTCGACTCCGACATGCCGAGCTCCACCGCGAGCTCGCCGTTCGAGCCTCCCGTGCGCGCGAGGGCGAGCACGACGTCGGCTTGCCTGGGTGTGAGGCCCGCGGCTCTCAGGGCGTCGGCGTCCGCGGCGACGTCGTTCTGCCGGCGCAGCAGCAGTACCGTCGGCCCGAGCGGCACCGGATGCACGATGCAGTGCCAGAGCTGCCCGCTGATCATCACCTCGTGTCGGGTTTCGTCTCCCGGCGCCGCGGTGACGGCGATGACCGACGCAAGGCTGTCGGGAACTCGCCCGCCCGCCTCCAGCACGGTCGACGATGACGCCTCCACCACCCCGTCGGATCGCACCGACACGACCGCCCACGCGGAACGATCCAGCTCCGCGTTCACCACCCGGGTGCGCTCGCCGTCGAGCGCCGAGCGGTGGTGCATGGCCAGATGCCCGCTCAGCGCGTTCATCACGGCGACGTCGCGATCGCTGAACTCCCCCGCCGCTTCGCTGCGGTTGAGGGCGTAGCCGACCACCACATCCGGCGGCGACGGAAGCTCCAGCACCAGCTGAAAGCGCACGTTGAACGGGTGGTAGAAGTGGCGATAGAGCTCGGTGGCGGTGATGTGGGCGCCGCCCGCCACATCGCAGAACCGGAGCGCACCCAGCCCAGGCGTCGAGGTCGCCGCCGCGATCAGCGGATGCTGGTGGAAGTACTTGTCGTACTGCGGCTTGAGCCGAGTCGCGCGAGCGATCTCGCCCTCGGGCGCCATCACGTAGCGGAAGTCACGTGTGGCCAGCACCATGTCGTTGAAGGACGCGCTGTCGCAGTCGATGACCTCGCGCACGGCGTCGAGAACTGCCGGAAATCCGAGAGGCGGATGCGCCGTGAGCCGCCCGGCGACGCGCAGGACCGCCTGTGCATCCGCATCGCTCAGCCCCATGGCGAGCAACCCTACCGGCGCGCCTACGTCGAAAGGCCCATTGCCCCCGCTGGCTACCACCGGGCACCCTCGATCTCATGACTTCGCTGCGCCCGTTTGCCGCATCCGCACTGCGCCCTTGTGCGCGCACGGCCTGGGTCGCCGCAGGTGCTCTCGCCGTCACGGCCACGCTCGCGGCGTGCGCGCCGTCGAGCGACGAGGCGCCGACGAGCGCCGTGTCGGAGGCCTCCGAGACGACGGACGAGACCACGACCGACGACGGCACGAGCGAGTCGGATGCGGGCGGCTTCACCTCCGACGATGTCGGCAACGCGACCCTCCGTGTCGACGGCGTCGAGTTCCCGGACTTCACCGGCGACTGCGAGATCAGCCGCGAGAACGGCAAGTTCGACGTGGGCGACCTGAACGACGGCGACATCGTCACCATCATCGGCATCGACAACGTCAAGGCTCACGAAGACGAAGCCATGAACTACGTGGCGCTCAACGAGGAGAGCTTCACGTTCCGCGACGTCACCGGAGCCGCAGGCGTGGGCGGCCCCTCCGCGAAGGGCGTCATCACGTCGCTGACCGAGCTCGGACCGAGGACGCCGGACGGCAGCCGCGACATCGTCGAGGTGCGGTTCGCCGGTGTGCTCGACGACGGCACGACGCTGGACGCCGACGTGGTGTGCGAGCTGCAGAACGCGTTCTAGCTGAGAGCACGACCCAGCGGCCGGGATGACAGGATTTGTCCCCTACTGGCGCCCCCGAACGCGCTCCGCGCGCCCGGGGCCCCTCACCAGCGCGGGCCCACCTGCTCGCAGGTGCGAACCACCACGCCAGCACAAACGAGAAGAGCCGCCCCGAAGGACGGCTCTTCTCATTTGGTGGGTCGTCCAGATAACCCCGAACCACCGTGCAGTGCGCGCCCTCGGCCGCTCGTTTTTCCCAGACCCGATCACGCCTTTTCCCAGTTGGCGGAGCGCTTTCAGACCCAGCTGCCGAATGGTGATGCGCGCCGCTCCGGAGCATGGGGCTGCCCTAGTCTCTGGGAGCCGTGTCGCCGTGGACAAACGCGGCATCCGACGACACGGTCGGCTTTGCGGATCAGCGCCTGCCTGGGTCCGTGGTCAGTCGTCCCGTCGGCGGGGTTCGAACGAGTCGAGGCGCGCTGTCATGGCTCGATCGTCGTGTTGAAAGCTGACGGAGCACGCCCAGTCGTATGTCACGTCCTCGCCTGTGTCGTCGGCGGTCGTCCAACCGGTCACGTCGTACTCGTCGATAGTGCTCCCATGCTCCACCCAGTCGACGACGATCGACACATGGCTCGGGATCGCGTCGCCGTCCCGCAACGTCGCGTCGCCGGCCAAGCCCACACACGCCATCGCAACGCCGGGATTCGAGCTTCGGATGTCCACGTCGGCACTCGAACTCATCGCGCAGCCAGCAAGGGACGGTGCGCTCGCTGCGAGAACTCCAACCGCCACAAGTGCTCGAGCGTTCAAAACTCCCCCAACTGGTGCGCCGATGAACGTGACCGCAAGTCAACATTAGATCGACCGCGCGCGCACTCGATTCACGCCCGTCGATGCCCGTCCCCTGGAGCTCAGAGCCGAAGGGAAGACCCCAGGAGCTCCTGAGCTGCCGAGCACGAGACCCGGCAGGGCCAATCGTCAGCTCCGCTCCGCACCCTGAGCACTCACGATTGGCTCGCCACAAGACGAATTCTGACCCTGCGGGTTGCGTGCCCGAGCACCGAGACCGCGTAGCGCACGCTGCCGACGGCGGCGAAGACCAGCGTCGACCAGTTCAGCTCCGTCACTTCGGCCACGGCCGGGTCGAGGCCGAGCACCCGCCACGTCTCCGCAGCCGCGAGCGCCACGAGCACAAGGGCCAGGATCACGCTGGACATCATGCGGTTCGTCGCCTTCCACCACGCACGCGGCGGCTCAACAGCCTCACCTCGCCCGCGAAAGCAGACTGTCGCCACAATCAGGAAGACCAACGTTGACGCGGGCCCGTGGATATATGCGGCTGCGTCGCCGACAATCGCCGAAAGGACGGCATTCCCAACGAGCCCCTCAACGAGCCAGACGCCGACGAAGCCCGCCTTCGAAAGCGGCGAGACGAAGCGCAACGGCCGGAGACTGAACGTCGGCCGCGACGCGGACACACCTGCTGCGCGGCGATCCGACATGTTGCGCATTGGCCCTCCGCCCCTTCCTGAATTGCCACACATCCCGCGAGTCCGCATTCGGAGCAATACTTGCTTAACACCATCGGGGAGAACGTCTCACATGCGCGGCCACGAGGATCGCGGCGCACGAAGCCGAACTCAGACGTCAGACTCGCTCGAGCGACGAGGCGCCGCGTCAAGTCGCGTCGACAGCTCTTCGAGCGCTGATTCGGTGGTTCGGGCGCCGAACGTGGTTGCGAGCAGCTCGCGCAGACGAACTCGGCGGCCTTCCGCAACGGCAGAGATGACGTCGTCGATGAACCAGTTGAGATCGTGCGGCGACAGAGTTGCGGCCTGCGGGTGTACGGTCAACCACGTCTCAAGCTGTGCGTGCGCTCGCCGCCATTCGGCCGCGTTGCGAGTGGTTCTCGGCGCTCGATCTCGCTCAGTCTCGCCGATTCGAGCCTGGATCCTTGCGATCGTTTGCGCGGAGATCGGCACGACGCCAGTGCCAGCAGTCACGAGACCGAACGGGATTCGGACAGTTTCGCCATCGTGCACGACGGCGAGAGCGATCGCCGGCCGTTGACGAGCCCCGACGGGCACCGTGCCATCGATGGTCACATCCGCGAGTCGCACCCACGGCACGTCGAGATACAGCCTGGGGGCGGATGCCGACCCGCCGAACACCCTCGCACCGCTCTCGTCGATACACAACGACAAGCTCACCGGCAGGCTTCTCGCGGGTGTCGCCCCGGTTTCGTCAGTGAAACCGATTCGCAGCAACGCCGCGACGGTCTGGTCGCCCTTCTCGACATCGAGCGCGACTCCGGCAGTCTGAGCCGCCAACGCTTCCGTGCGGCGACGGTTCCTCTGCCCGAACGCCCAGGCGAGGACGGCGGCGATCCCCACAGGCAGCAACCCCAACAGGACGATGCTCGACACCTCCGCGACGCCATTGCGCACCACGAACGCGACGACGGCCACAATGCCGAAGGCCGCGGCTATGGCCACGGCAGCGAGGGCGAGCCGCGATTGTGCGAACTTCATCCGGCACGGCTCCAGACTCCCGAGAGGATTGCTCGTCGTTCTGCACAGCTTCCCACAGGAGCCCCACCACGAAGGCACCGCGTGCCGCATCAACGGTGAAGTTCCACGCCGCTCAGACCCGCCCGCGGAACGACCCGGCGCGTCACCAGTCCGCGCGAGCCTTTCGGGTCCGCTCGCGATACTCATCCCGGGTCAGGCCCTCGAGCGCAGGAAATGCAGATCCGACGGCATCGCCGGAGCATCCTAAGCACGGGATGTCGCAGCTGCGTCACGGATCGCCGACATCAACGCGGGGGTGAGCGGCGCAACGTACCTGGTCACCTCGGCGGTGCCGAGGGTGTCGGTCCCCGGCCACGCCGCCGTGCGTGAGACGGCTGCTCCCGCAGCCTCGAAAAGGCCGCGTCGGCAAGAGTGATCGCGTGATCGAGCGGTCGGCAACGCGAAGCTACGAAAGAGCCTGAGCGGAGGGACAAGCTTGCGCGGCCACGTCGCCGCCGGGCTGAAGCCACCCGTCGCCCCGCAAACCCGATGCAGGTATCTCGAACTGCGCGACTTCCCCGTCAATGACCTCACCGTCCTTTGGCACGCGCGAGAACCCCACCCGCACGACATCCCCCGGGCCTAGGCGCGGCATCCGGCTCCCGACACTCGGCAGCGAAGACGGCGCCGGGCCAATCACGATCGCGTCACCCACGACGAGAACAAGTCCCATATCGCGAGCGTCGATCACCGAACACCAGTGCCGGTCGTCTTCATGCAACTTGTGTTCGATGAACACCTCGTCGAGGACGAGATCCCGGCACACCGCAACCTCCATCGAGCTTTCACACGCGCGAATCGCGAGAAGCCCACCAGGGTCGCCCGCAATGGCCGTAGCCGGCGACCGCGCCCGCGTGCTGTTCGGTCGAACTCAAACAGCCGCGCCCCCACTTATCGGACTCCAGCCACCCGGGTGTACGCCGTTGGACACGAGAGACGTCGCGAACCCGAGGAACCGCCGCGACGCAGATTCCCCTGCGCCAAGCTTGGCCCGCATCGAGGCATGGTCGTGGCGCGGACGTGCTCACCGACGGTCGATGTGCGCCTCCGGCCACACCCGCTGCGTGCGGCGCTGCCGAGCGCGCAGGCCCGAGATGACCGCCATCACGAGCAAGGCGATTCCGACGAAACACAGCGCGTAGGCGACGTAGTCAACCCAAAGTCCGCGCCCAGGGGCGACGTCGGTCGTCCACCACGCGATCGCACGATGCAGCGGCCAACTCATTACCAGGGTTGTGCCCGCGGTCGCCAACACCACAACTCGCGAAGATGACGAAAGGACCGAGGTCACGACGAACACGATGAGCAAAGGAAACAGCCAGAGCCCCGAGAACTTCAGAGTTGAGTAGATCGTGGTGCCGGGGGCCACCTCGACGACTTCGGAGAAACTCGTGTCGGCAGACGCGGGGAGCACCAAGAAGTACAACGCCGCAGGAACGGCGATGCTGAGTACAAGAGACGACAGCGTCACTGGAGAACTAGTTTTCACCAATTGCATGCTCGATTCTGACCCGGCATCAGCACTTCAGCGAGCGCATGCGACGGCCACAGCTACTTCGGCAGTCGGCTCAATTCGAGATCGTACGCACCCCGCTCCAACAGACCGCCAACGATGTGGCAACGATACTGCCGCATCATCGACACCATGGTGATCTCCGAGCCCACTCGGCCGGACAACGACATCCAATCGGCCAACAGCGCGAAGTCTTCGGGACAACCATCTGGACGGCTCTTGCGTGAGCTATCCCGGATATACCGCAGGCGGCTCAAGCCGGCTCGCGTCGCGCGCGCTCGATGAGCGAACGCGCTCTAGCCGTACGCGCGCACGACCGACAGGAGTGCTCCCACAAGCACCAGGCACCCCGCCAAGATCGCAAACCCCAACGCCGCCATACGGGAGAAACGCTCTGCGCGTGCGCGAGACCACTTCTCGGCCTCGCGTCGAAGTCCCATCATTCGCAGGTTGTGGCTCCATCGATCTCCGACCTGTCCGGTCAGCGCCCACTGCGCCATCGCACCCATCGCGAAGATCGCGCCCAGCCCCAACAGGACGTCGGGCAAGCCTTCAGGCATCAGAGATCTCCCAGTCCAGCTATCGTCAACGACCACGCGACGGTCACAGTACACCCGGTGTGGCTGCCCGGCGCCCACGAGAAAGCACCACCAGCACCACCGCGCCCGCGAGCAGAACGACTCCGAAGAACATCAGGTCGTGCGCGAGGCAATCAACCCACAGGTCACGGCACGGATTGGCGTCGGCAGCGCGAACAGCAATCGGTCCGTCGAAGAAACCCGATTCGCACCCGATATGAGCCAGCGCTATGGGAAAGCCCCGAACCCGTGTTCAACTCACCAAGCCGAATGAGCTGTCCTTGGATCGCCAAGCTCGACGTCAGCGAGCGCAGTAGTGGCGTTTCAACCACTTGAGTGCGTGCTGTCCCCAGACACAAACACACTTCTTTCCAAACAGCCCAAAACTGCCGAAAGCACTCGCTGGACGCTGATGCGCGTTGGAGCCCAACCGACCGCGCCGACGCGTGCGAGCGCACCCGCGCCGGTTGCTCATCAGACCAGGTAAACAACCGCCCCGGTGATCAACAGGCAGACCCCCAGCAAGGCGAAAACGAAGGCGCCAACCTTGGACAGCAGTTCCGCCCGCTCCGTCGTCCACGTTTTAGCCCAGCGACGAAAGCCCAACGCGCGCAAGTTGTCCGCGGTGCGCTTGCCCATCTGATCCGTCATCGCATATTGGATCGCCGACACAACCAGGAGAACGGCGCCCAAGTAGAGAAGAGCTCCCGACCAGTCCTGCGGCATCACAGCGCCTCCACCCTACGATCGTCCAACTCCACGCGGCAGTCGCACCATAGCCGAGCTGCGCACTGGGCGCGTAGCCTGCCGCACCGCATTGGCTTGGGCGCGCACACAAGGCGATGCGCGTGCCGTCGGCTGCTCGAGTGACGTGATTGCCGGTCATCCCACTGCTAGCCGTCAACAAGCAACAACCCCGCGAAAGCAAAGAACGCACCAAGGAGGGTCGCGAACACTCCGAGCACGACGAGATACGACGAGGTCGCGCCACCGGCAGTGATGAACTCACCGACAGCCCGGCCGAACATTGCGCGCATGCCTGCGGCGATGCCGCGCGCAACGGGACGCCTGAACACCGCTGCAAGCACTCCGGCTGCCATCAACGCAAACCCTAGAACGGCGAACAACGTGCCCGTCTCCACGGATCCTCGATTCTGGGTGAGTTGAGGTTCAGGCTACTCCCAAGACGGAAACTGCTTCATCGCAACGCCCGGCCACCGAAACACGGCGCTTGAGTCGCTTCACACGCTTTCGGCCCTCAATCGACTGATCGCTGATCCGATTGCAGCATCACTAGCGGTCCCGGGAAATGGGAAAGTCTGAGCGAATGTCGAACGGCACACCGACTGGCGGAGTGTCCATGAGGTCGATCCGCACGCGGTACTCCTGCGAACCGTCCGTCGTGCTGATCACTGCCGACCGGCCTTCCCAGACGAGGTGCGAGAACGCGAGCTCGAACTCCTGGAGGCTCGCGCCGTGCGTTCCCAAGTCATAGTGCAGTTCGATCCAGTTATTGGCGGCTTGAGGCGAAGGCAAACCTCGAGTACCGAGCCAGTCACGCGAATGATTGGCCAGTTCCGCGATCTGCGTCTTCAGATCTCGGGTGAGTTCAACTTCGAACTCGTTCGTGCCAGCACGGAGGTGAGCAGAGTTCCCAACAAAAGAAACCTCCTCCACAAGCGGGCACTCATCGGCGGCTTCCGCTTCATGAAGCGCCCAGATCAAGTCTGTCCTCAAGGCCTGCAGTCGAAGCATGTCCATCACAGCGAAGGTGCCATGTTGACCCACTCGGGGCAGGGCCCTTGGTCGCCCAGACAATAGGAAGTGACACCGCCGTACATCGGGCCATCAACCGAAAGCCTGGTGTCAACGACTGTCTTGATATCCACTTCGTCGAAAATGCGCAGCGTTTCCTTCTCCGCGAGAACAAAACGAGAACTCATGATGTAAGTACTCGCTCCCTGCCGTTCGACGGTCGGTGGGTCCGCATGCAGCACCAACGCGCGTAGCGTATATGACGTCGCCCCGCACTTGAGGACGACTTTGGCGAGGACTCCTGCACGCACCGGAACCTTACCCAAACATGGGCCGGCGACGTACGTACCAATGACAGACCGATTCCTTCCGTCAACGCCCCGTTCGCCTTGAGGAACTGCCGCACGTTTGGCCGACACGGTGTAGCCACGCGGAAGGCTCGAGAAGATCGAGCGAGTGGGCCAGCGAGTGACCACATCCAGAAACGACGAAGCCCTGTCGGCATGATCAGCGCTCTGCCAGCGGTGCACTCACCGCACATCAGGATGCGCCAGAGCCGACAGCAGCCCGAAGCTCGTCAACCAGCGCGGCCATCGAACGTCTCGTGACCGGCCGGCCGAACGGGAAACGACACGGTGCGAAGGAAACCACGCCACGAGTGCCCGGCAGCGTGAGTCGGATGAGCCCATGGCCGACGAGCTCCTGGTGCGCAATGTGCGCGTGCGAGACATCGACCGAGACCTTCGGGCCCCAGCCGCGTCGCTGCAGCCGGAGTCCTTCCGCCGTAACCGCATACGTCCACGTCGACTGGTCGGACTCTGTCGCCCACCGCTCGAAGGGCACCCACAGCGATCGCGGCAGACCGATCTCGGTTGCCAGCCCGTACGTCGAGGCGCCGAGTGCCTTCGCGCTCTTTCGGGCAGCGATCCGGTTCGAGATCGCGGGCAGGGCCACCAGCGCAATGATTGCGACAACCCCGATGACCGCCAGCCCGGTCGCGAATGGTTGCACCTCCAAGAACTGGGACCGCGCTTCCGAAAAGTCGCGACGAAGCAACGATCCGAAGGTGCCCTCCCTCGCCACGATCAGGAGCGCGCCAAAGGGTGGGAACAAGAGCGCTCCGAGGAACAACCGCAGTCGCATTGTCCAGTTCAATTGACCAAGCCTTTTAGTCATCGCGGTATCGCACTTGAGGCGACACCGATTGCGGCCCACCCGACTGCGCTTAAGCTGCCTTGAGGTGAGATGTACCCCACGATTGATGTCGCACCCCATATGGTCGTGTTCGCGATACAACGAGTGTCCATCATGTACGCGATACAGTCCAAGCCAACGCTCACAAAACCTAAGCCGATGGCCATGCTCTCGGCCAGCTGCCCACCCGCTTCGATCAAGGCAATATTGATTGGATTGCCCCCCCAAGAATGACAGGTTGTCAGCAGCCAGAGAAATCACGGTCAGGCCGATCGATGCGTACGCAAAACCGGCGCTTGCGTCTTTGAGAACATCAACCACGTCGTCCGGAAGAAACGGGTGCGGAGAGTTGCCCCGCTCGACGGTGCCGCGCGCTCGCGGAACTTGCGGCGCAGCCACCGGGCGGTTCGCCGTCCACTCAGTCCTCACCGACTTGCCTGTGCTCTTCGCCCACCGTTCCGCTGCATCGATGCTCAGCATGCCGCTCAAGTCGAGTTTGTTGACCGGGTCCGCTGGGTAGTCGTACGCGTTCGTCACCCCGCCCTCGATCGGGTCAACCTCCAAGAACCTGCCCAGCCCGGGAACATACAACCGTGCCCCCATCTGGATCGTCGCAATCGACCCGTGGTGCTCATACAACTTTTGGTGCTGGCCGACGAACGCGTAGTCGACGTCTTCGCCCTCGATCGTGTCGACCACCGCATCATCGGCCGGGGCCGTCCCGATCGCACCGGTCACCGGATCAACCGGCTGCCCGAACGGATCAAACCGTGCCCGCACGCCCTCACGCACACCATCCGCACCGGCCGTGATGATCACATCACCATGCAGATTCGGATACGACCACGACGCCTCCGACAACCCGCCACCGTCGATGACGATCGCCACCCCGCCCGGCAAACCGATCGTCCGCTGCACGACCGCGTTGGAGTCGTCGAGTGTTGCCCACGCCGCGTCACCGCCACCCGTGAACGTGAACCTCAGCGTGCTGTCACCCGCCGTGCCGGCCGCATCGACCGTGCGCTGAACGATCCGACCCGACGCATCCCGCAAATAGGTGATCGACACCGACTCATCCACCCCGACCGTGGCCGGGTCATCATCGATCACGATCTGCACATGACGATCCGCCACGTCATAAGCGAGCTGCTGATCGGCGAACCGCGTCGTGTTGCCTCGGGCGTCATACTGCAGGCTCGAACCCAACACCAGATCCGCGGCGAACAGCGGCGGCGCATCCACACTGTCATGCGCATCAACAATGTCGGTACCGGTCAACCGGTCAGCGGTGTCGTAACAGTAGTCGACCTCGAGCGTGCCGACACCGTGATGGGTATCGGTGTAGGAGGTGCGGTTGCCCTGCGCATTTGTCGGGCTGACAGGATTTGTCCCCTACTGGCTCCCCCGAACGCGCTCCGCGCGTCCGGGGCCCTCGCCAGCGGGGGCCCACCTGCTCGCAGGTGCGAACCACCACGCCAGCACAAACGAGAAGAGCCGCCCCGAAGGACGGCTCTTCTCATTTGGTCGGGCTGACAGGATTTGAACCTGCGACCCCTTGACCCCCAGTCAAGTGCGCTACCAAGCTGCGCCACAGCCCGTGGCTTGTGCGCCCGCCAAGCGGAACAGCACGATGGACAACTCTACCGTGTCTCGCCGTCCAGGTACGACCATCGGCCGGCACTGTCGCGCACGAAACGGCTGCGCTCGTGCAGCAGGCCCGCGGCGCCGTCCGGGTCGCGGTACGAGGCACGGAACTCGACCACACCCTCGGCGTCACCGGCCGCCCCGGCCACCGCATCCACGATCTGCAGGCGGCGCCACAGCACCCCCTCCTCCAGCTCGAGCGTCGCCGGCCTGGTCGACGGATGCCAGCTCGCCAGCAGGTAGGCATCCAGCCCCCGAGCGAACGCGCTGAACCGCGAGCGCATCAGCTGCTCCGCCGTCTCGGCCGCGCCGCCCGCATGCAGCGGGCCGCAGCACCGCTCATACGCGCGCCCCGAACCGCAGGGGCACGCCTCCGGCTCGGGTGCGGTCACGACACCGCCGCGAGACGCTCCGGCACGCGCGGGTCGTGGGCCGCCACCACGGCGAGTCCCGGCAGCGCCTCGGTGAGCGCCACGATCTTGCGAGCCGTCTGCAGCTGCACCTCGCGCGCCCCCGTGTCGGGCACGACACCCTTCGCGAGCAGGTCCGGGTTGTAGGTGACATCGCCCACGAGCAGCACCGGCGCCGCGCCCTCGCGGCGCACCAGCAGGCTCATCGAGCCCGCCGAATGCCCGGGGGTCGGCAGCAGCAGCAGGGTTCCGTCGCCGAAGATGTCGAAGCTCGCGCCGAAGGCGGCGAGCGCCGGGTCATCGTTCGGCTCGAACACGACCGGGGAGAACTCGACCCCGTCGACCTTCACGTGCTCGGCCAGCACGCCGTGCATCTCGGGCGCCTTCTCATCCAGAAGCGCCAGCTCGTCGGCGCTCACCAGGAATTTCTTGCCGGTGAGCTCGGCGACGTTGCCCGCGTGATCCTGGTGCAGGTGCGAGATCGCCACCACATCGATGTCGTCGACCGAGGCACCCGCGGCGGTCAGCTGCGCCGACAGGCTCTGCTCGACGCTCACCCGGAACTCCGCCTGACGCCGGAACACGAGCCCCACCAGGCCGCCCGGGTAGTAGTCGGGGTCGTCGATCGACGCCGCCGACTGGCCGGTATCGAACAGCACGGTGCCGCGCTCGTGCTCCACCAGGAACCCGAACACCGGCAGCCACGGCGACCAGGTGCGCGAGGTGAACGTCCACCACAGCATCGGCGTGCCGGTGCCGGCGATGTTGTTCGGACGGATGCGGACCTCGCCGAGAGTCAGCGGGCGGATCGTGAGGGGTGGGGTCATGAAGGACAGTTTGGACTGTGTTCGTTTCGATGGGGTTTCGATACGCCGCTGACGCGGCTACTCAACCCGCTGCAGCGCGGTTTCGATACGCCGCTTCGCGGCTACTCAACCCGCAGAGCCTTGCGGTTTCGATACGCCGCTTTGCGGCTACTCAACCCGCTGACGGGTTACGGGCCGCGGTAGAGGTCGAGGATGGTGGGCGCGTTGTCGGGGATGTGCACGACGGCGATCTCGTCGCCGGAGTGGATGCGGCCGGAGCGGGTGACCTTGAGGTAGGCGCCGAGGCGGCGGGCATCCGAGAAGCGCTTCACCCAGCCGCGGCTCTCCTCGCCCATCCAGCGGGCGAAGGTCATGCACGGCGTGCGCGGGCCGGTCACCTCCAGCTCGACGGCGTCCTCCCCCGTGCCGATGCGCCAGCGGGTTCCGACGACGGCGTTCGAGACCTCGAGCCCCTCGACGCGGATGTTCTCGCCGAACAGGCCCGGCGTGATCTCGCGGCCGAGCTGCTCCTCCCACCACTCGGCGTCCTCGACGGCGTAGGCGTAGACCGCCTTCTCGTCGCCGCCGTGGTGCTTGCGGTCGGCCTGCAGGTCGGCGTAGAGGCCGCGCGGCCCCACCTTCACCGGCCCGTCGACGGCGCGCTTGTCGATCGCGGTCGTGCCAACCGAGCCCGAATCCGGGTGCAGCGAGGCGACAACGCAGGCGGCGAGGAGGCGTCCCATGCCACGAGGGTAGCGGGAGTCGGGGAGCCGGCGGCGAGCGCTACTCGGTGACGATCGGGATGCCGGTCGCGTCGGATGCCTCCTGCACCGAACCGGCGTTGACCGCATCCGTGATGCCGAGCGCCGCCAGACGCTCGATCGCCGTGCCCGCACGGTTGCCCGAGCGGCAGTAGACGATGTACGAGGCATCCGGGTCGAGCTCCGCGGCGAGCGCGTCGAACTCGGCCGACTGCACGTCGAGCAGCAGGGCGCCCTCCAGGTGGCCGGTCGCGAACTCGTCGGGGGTGCGCACGTCGATGATGATCGTGTCGGCGGTGACCTCGATCGGCTCGGCGGGCGTGCAGCCGGTGAGGGTCAGGGCGAGTCCGAGCGTGAGCAGGGCGAGGAGCTTCTTCATGGGGTCGCTTTCGGGGTCGATCGGAAGGGGGTGAACAACGGACGGCAGTCGAGACACACCTCGCCCGGCTCTGCCGCATCGACGAGCCCGGCGAGCACGGCGGCCTGCCGACGTTCGGCGTGACGCACGGCGGCGCGTTCGCGCCGCAGCCGGTCGACAAGGCCTACCGCGAGCACGATCAGCCCCGCAGCGGCGAGCACCGGCTGGGCGACGCCGCTGACGAGGCTCGCCTCGCCGGCGTCGGTTCCGAGCCCCAGCAGCAGGCCGCCGATGAGCGGGCCGCGCAGGTCGCAGACGGTCGCCTCGGCGCCGAGCGGCGGGCGGCGGAAGGTCGCGAAGGTGGCACCGGCCAGCAGGCTGCCCGAGACGAGCGCAATCGCCGCGGGTGCTGTGACTCCGAGCGCCGACGCGTCACCGGCGAACACGACCTCCCCGGTCGAACTCACGAGCACGCCGAGGGTGACGATCGAAGCGACCGCAGCGACGGCCGCGCGGTCGGCGCGCGCGAGCGGCGCGAAGAGTCGACGCAGCTCGGCGGCACGAGCGGTCGCGCGAGTCGTCCCAGTCACCGGCATGACACCCACTATACCCCAGGGGGTATGACTGCCCGACGTGTGAGTCTCTCCATACGAATTCAGTGTCGAGCCGGTCAGCCGCTCGTTAGGCTGACCGCGTGGCCAGTGCTGATCCTCACGACGCGATCCGCGTGCGCGGTGCTCGCGAAAACAACCTCAAGAACATCGACGTCGACATCCCCAAACGCGCCCTCACGGTCTTCACCGGCGTCTCAGGCTCGGGCAAGTCCAGTCTCGTCTTCGACACGATCGCCGCCGAATCCCAGCGGTTGATCAACGAGACGTACAGCGCATTCGTTCAAGGGTTCATGCCGAGCCTGGCGCGCCCCGACGTCGACCTCCTCGAAGGGCTCACGACCGCGATCATCGTCGACCAAGAGCGGATGGGCGCCAACTCGCGCTCGACCGTCGGCACCGCGACCGACGCGAACGCGATGCTGCGCGTGATCTTCAGCCGCCTGGGTAAACCGAGCGCGGGCCCCGCATTCCACTACGGCTTCAACGACCCCGCGGGGGCCTGCCCCACCTGCGAAGGCATGGGCACCACCACCGAGATCGACCTCACCCAGCTCTTCGACGCCGAGAAGTCCCTCGCCGATGGTGCATTGACGATTCCGGGCTACAACGCGACCGGGTGGCAGGTGCGCATCTTCACCGAATCAGGCCTCCTCGATCCGACGAAGCCGATCCGTGACTACAGCGCGGCCGAACGCGAGGTCTTTCTGTACAAAGACGCGACCAAAGTCAAGATCGCGGGCATCAACATGACGTACGAAGGCCTCGTGCCTCGCGTGCAGAAGTCGTTCCTGTCCAAAGACAAGGAGGCGCTGCAACCGCACATCCGCGCGTTCGTCGAACGGGCCGTCACCTTCACCGCCTGCCCCGAGTGCAACGGCACTCGCCTGAACGAAGCCGCACGCTCCTCCCGCATCCTGAACATCAACATCGCCGACGCCTGCAGCATGCAGATCTCCGACCTCGCCACCTGGGTGAGCCAGCTCGACGACCCGCAGGTTGCCCCCCTGCTCGCGACACTGCAGCAGACCCTCGACTCATTCGTCGAGATCGGTCTCGGGTACCTGACGCTGGACCGCCCCACCGGAACATTGTCGGGCGGTGAAGCGCAGCGCACCAAGATGATCCGACACCTCGGATCGGCCCTCACCGACGTCACGTACGTGTTCGACGAACCGACCGTCGGGCTTCATCCGCACGACATCGCGCGCATGAACACCCTCCTCGAGAGGCTTCGCGACAAGGGCAACACCGTCCTCGTCGTCGAGCACAAGCCGGAGACGATTCAGATCGCCGACTTCGTCGTCGACCTCGGCCCGGGCGCCGGAACGCACGGCGGAGAGCTGCAGTTCGCGGGCGACGTCGCCGGGCTCCGCGCGAGCGCCACCCTGACCGGTCGCCATCTGGAAGACCGGGTACGAGTCAAGGATCAGGTGCGCGCGCGGACGGGTGTGCTCGAGATTCGCGGCGCGCGCCGACACAATCTGAAGAACGTCGATGTCGACGTGCCGCTCGGCATCCTGACGGTCGTCACCGGGGTGGCTGGCTCGGGCAAGAGCTCGCTTATTCAGGACTCCATTCCGGCAAGCGCCGACGTCGTGGTCGTCGATCAGTCCGCGATCCGGGGGTCGCGGCGCAGCAATCCGGCAACGTACACGGGTCTGCTCGACCCGGTGCGGACGGCGTTCGCGAAAGCGAATGGCGTCAAGCCCGCGCTCTTCAGCGCGAACTCGGAGGGCGCCTGCCCCAACTGCAAGGGCGCGGGCGTGATCTACACCGACCTCGCCATGATGGCCGGCGTCGCCAGCGTCTGCGAGGAGTGTGCCGGGCGCCGATTCCAGGCGTCGGTGCTGGAGTACCGCCTCGGCCGCGCCAACATCGCCGAGGTGCTTGAGATGCCGGTCGATCAAGCGCGCGAGTACTTCGCCGAACCCGAGTCGAAGGTGCCCGCGGCGGCCGCGATTCTGACCCGGATGTCCGACGTCGGCCTGGGGTATGTGGCTCTCGGCCAGCCGCTTACGACGCTCTCGGGCGGCGAACGCCAGCGCCTGAAGCTCGCCATCCACATGGCCGAGAAGGGCGGCACGTACGTTCTCGACGAGCCGACGACGGGTCTGCACCTCGCGGATGTCGACAATCTGCTGGCACTGCTCGACCGGCTTGTCGACTCCGGCAAGTCCGTCATCGTCATCGAACACCATCAGGCCGTCATGGCGCACGCCGACTGGATCATCGATCTTGGGCCCGGGGCGGGAAACGACGGCGGGCAGATCGTGTTCGAGGGAACGCCCGCCGAGCTCGTTGCCGACGCGTCGACGCTCACCGGGCGACACTTGAAGGAGTATGTCGGGGGTTAGGTCCGGGGTTTCGATACGCCGCTTCGCGGCTACTCAACCCGCAGGACCTTGCGGTTTCGATACGCCGCTTCGCGGCTACTCAACCCGCAGAGCCTTGCGGTTTCGATACGCCGCTTCGCGGCTACTCAACCCGCAGAGCCTTGCGGTTTCGATACGCCGCTTCGCGGCTACTCAACCCGCTGGGGTCAGATTTCTAGGGCGCGGGTTCGGTCCCAGGGGTGGGTCCAGCCGAGCTCGTCGAAGAGGCGGTCGAGCACGATCGCGGTGAACCCCCACACGAACACCTCGCCGACCGTGAAGGCGGGGCTCGGCGGCCGCCGCTGGCCGCGAATCGAGACGACGCTCGCGCGGTTCTCGGGCGCCAGCAGGTCGGCGACCGGCACCCGGAACACGTCCACCGTCTCGCGCCGATCCGCCGCCGCGATGCGCGACGGGGTCGACCACCAGCCGAGCACCGGGGTCACCAGGTTGTTGCTCACCACGAGCGGCACCTCCGGCAGCTCCCCCAGCACGTCGACACCGGTCGGGTCGAGCCCCGTCTCCTCCACGGCCTCGCGCAGCGCCGCCGCCGCGGGGCTCGCATCGCCGGGATCGATGCCGCCGCCCGGAAAGGCGACCTGCCCGGCGTGGTGACGCATCCGGTCGGCGCGTCGCTGCAGCAGCACGTCGAGCTCCGGCGCGACCCCGTCGGCGGCGGTCGCGGGCGTCGCGTCGAGCACGCCGAACAGGATCAGCACCGCGGCGCGGCGGGCACGATCCGGATCCGGGAACTGGAAGCGGCCGTCGATCGACCACTCCGGCGCCGAGGCCACCAGCTGCTCGAGCTGCGCGCGCGCCGACGCCGGGGTCGGGGCCGACGACCGAGACATGGCTCAGTGCGATTCGTGCGCGGTCGCCGTGCCGGAGGCCTCGGCCACCGCCGCCTCGGTCGCCACCCAGGCGAGCATCGCGCACTTCACCCGCTGCGAGTACTTCGAGACGCCGGAGAGCGCGGCGACGTCGCCGAACTCCTCCTCGTCGAGTGCGAGCGTGCCGCGCGAGCGCAGCACCTCACGGAATCTGTCGATCCGGGCCTGCAGCGCGCCGAGCTCGACGGGCGCATCCTCGTCGATCAGGGCCGCGAACATCGAGGCGGAGGCCTGCGAGATGGTGCAGCCGTGCCCCTCCCAGCGCAGGCCGGTCAGGTGGGTGCCCGCCTCGTCGAGGGTGACGCGCACGGTCACCTCGTCGCCGCACACCGGGTTGTACTGGTGCGACTCGCCCTCGCCGGGCGCCTTCACGGCCACGAAGCCCTGCCCGTGCGGGGTCTTCGAGTGGTCCAGAATCAGCTGCTGGTACAGCGCCTCAAGCCCGCTCATGCGCTCACTCCAAAGAACGGTCGGATGCCCGCCACCGCCTCGAGCAGCTCGTCGATCTCGGCGGCGGTGGTGAAGGGCGACACGCTCGCTCGCGTGGTCGCGGTCAGCCCGAAACGGCGGTGCAGCGGCTGCGCGCAATGGTGGCCGACCCGCACGGCGATGCCGCGGTCGTCGAGGAACTGCCCCGAATCGTGCGCGTGCACCCCCTCGACGTCGAAGGCCGCGAGACCGACCCGCTCCACGGTGCCGTCACCGACGCCGAGAACGCGGATGCCCGGGATCTGCGCGAGCCCCAGCAGCATCCGCTGTCCGAGCCCGCGTTCCCATTCGGCGATCTCGGCGCGCCCGTGCGCCTCCATCCAGTCGCACGCCGCCGCCCAGCCGATCGCCTGCGCGATGCGCTGGGTGCCCGGCTCGAAGCGCTGCGGCGCCGGCAGGTACTCGGCCGATTCGAGGGTGACGCGGGTGATCATCGAGCCGCCGGTCAGAAACGGCGGCAGCGCATCCAGCAGGTCCGCCTTGCCGTAGAGGGCGCCGATGCCGGTCGGGGCGAGCATCTTGTGGCCCGAGACGGCGGCGAAGTCGACGTCGAGCGCGCGCAGGTCGACGGGCAGGTTGG
Source organism: Herbiconiux sp. J20-20 (assembly GCF_057365085.1). NCBI lineage: Bacteria > Bacillati > Actinomycetota > Actinomycetes > Micrococcales > Microbacteriaceae > Herbiconiux > Herbiconiux sp. J20-20. The sequence goes on along the minus strand of NZ_CP195122.1, from coordinate 2,458,477 downwards.
GCGCCGACTGGCAGGCGTCGAGCACCACGAGGGCGCCCGCGTCGTGCGCCAGGCGCGTGAGGTGCTCGACCGGGTTGACGATGCCGAGCACGTTCGAGACATGCGCGAAGGCCACGAGGCGGGTGCGCGCCCCGATCACCTCGGCGGCGTGGTCGAGGTCGATTCGCCCGTCGTCGTGCACCCGGATCGGGCGCAGCACCGCGCCGGTGCGCGCGGCGAGCTCCTGCCACGGGATCAGGTTCGCGTGGTGCTCGGCCTCGGTGACGACGATCTCGTCGCCCTCGGCCAGCCGGAAGCGCTCGGCCGCGGCTCCCCCGCGCCCCAGCGTGGCGTTGCCGATGGCGTAGGCGACCAGGTTGATCGCCTCGGTCGCGTTCGCCGTCCACACCAGTTCGCGCTCCCCCGCGCCGAGGAAGCCGGCCACGCGGGCGCGGGCATCCTCGAACAGATCGGTGGCTTCACCGGCGAGCGTGTGGGCACCTCGGTTGACGGCCGCGTTCGCCGTCTCGTAGTAGCGGCGCTCGGCGTCGAGCACGACGCGCGGCTTCTGACTCGTCGCCGCGGCGTCGAGGTAGTTGAGCGGCTTGCCGTTCACGGTGCGGTCGAGAATCGGAAAGTCGGCGCGCGCCGCGACCGGGTTGAAAACGGAGCGGGTCACGCCTCCCGAGCCTACTCGGGAGGCGCGACCCGCGCCGTGTGGTGGTTCTTAGCTTGCCGCCTGCTTGGGCGCGATCCGCGTCAGCACCCAGCCGGTCGCGGCCACGAACAGTCCCATGCCCATCGCGAAGGCGGCGACGCCGAACGAGACGACGGAGGTGAAGAGCGAGGCGCGCAGGAACGAGGCGTTCATCATGGTGGTGCGCACCGGGTCCTCACGGTCCAGCTCGGCGTAGGTGAGACCACCGCTGGCCTCGAGAGCGTGGTGGCTGATGACCTCGGCCTCGGCGTAGGCGGTGAGCGGTCCCGTGACGGCGGCACCCGGAAGCAGCGCCGAGTCCTCCGAGACGACGATCTTCTCGGCGGCGAGCTCGCTGCTCACCATGCCCCAGACGACACCTCCGGCGAGCACCATGCCGATGCCGGCGATGAGCGCGAGCACTCCGAACAGTCGAACGAAGCGGGCGGTGCCGCGAGTGAACTCGACGACGACGCGGTCAGATCCGGTGGTCTCGGCGGGCGTGGTGGTGGAAGTCATGGTGTCCCCTTGATGATGCTGAATCGGTTGATGTGACTCAGCTTCTCGGAGACCTGCTCACCTTCCCAGGGCCGAAGGTCCTACGTGCGCTTGCGCTTCTCCCTGCCCGAGCCCCGAGACGGGGCTCGGCGCGTTCGAGGCGGAGCCCAGAAATGGACTCCGCTGGAAGCTAGCGCTTCCTCTTTTCTCGAACGCGCATGTTGACGTTGATCGGGGTGCCCTCGAAGCCGTAGATCTCGCGCAGGCGGCGCGTGATGAAGCGGCGGTAGCCGGGATCGAGGAATCCGGTCGTGAACAGCACGAAGGTCGGCGGGCGCGTCGACACCTGGGTGCCGAACAGGATGCGCGGCTGCTTTCCGCCGCGAACCGGGTGCGGGTGCTCCGCCGTCAGCTCCGCGATCAGCGCGTTCAGCTTGCCGGTCGGAATGCGGGTGTCCCAGCTGTCGAGCGCGAGCTCGAGCGCGGGCACCAGCTTCTCCAGGTGACGGCCGGTGCGGGCGGAGATGTTGACGCGCGGCGCCCAGGTGATGTGGGCGAGATCCTGCTCGATCTCACGCTCCAAGTAGCGGCGACGCTCGTCGTCCAGCAGGTCCCACTTGTTGTAGGCGACGACGAGGGCGCGGCCCGACTCGAGCACCAAGTCGATGATGCGCATGTCCTGCACCGAGATCGGCTGGGTGACGTCGAGCACGACAACGGCGACCTCGGCCTTCTCGAGCGCGGCACTGGTGCGCAGGCTCGCGTAGAAGTCGGCGCCCTGCTGCAGGTGCACCCGCTTGCGGATGCCGGCGGTGTCGACGAAGGTCCAGATGCGACCGCCGAGCTCGACCTGCTCGTCGACCGGGTCGCGGGTGGTGCCCGCCATCTCGTTGACGACGACGCGCTCTTCACCGGCGGCCTTGTTGAGCAGGCTCGACTTGCCGACGTTCGGGCGCCCCAGGATCGCGACCCGGCGCGGGCCGCCGATCTCCTGCTTGGCGACCGTGGAGACCTCCGGCAGCACCTCCATGACGTGGTCGAGCAGGTCGGCCACGCCGCGGCCGTGCAGCGCCGACAGCGGCCACGGCTCGCCGAGCCCGAGGCTCCACAGCTCCGCGGCGAGCGGGTCCTTGACGGTGTCGTCCGACTTGTTGGCGACCAGGATCACCGGCTTGTGCGAGGCGCGCAGCATGCGCACGACGTGCTCGTCGGTCGCCGTGGCGCCGACGTTGATGTCGACGACGAACAGCACGGCATCCGCCAGGTCGACGGCGACCTCGGCCTGCGCCGCGACGGAGGCGTTGATGCCCTGCGCGTCGGGCTCCCAGCCGCCGGTGTCGACGAGGGTGAAACGACGGCCCAGCCACTCGGCCTTGTAGCTGACGCGGTCGCGAGTGACGCCGGGCACATCCTCGACGACCGCTTCGCGGCGGCCCAGGATGCGGTTGACGAGCGCGCTCTTGCCGACGTTCGGGCGGCCCACGATCGCGAGCACGGGAAGCGCCGGCAGGTAGGTGATGCCGTCGGGACCGGCGGAGGCCGCATCCAGCAGCTCCAGGTCCTCGTCGTCGAGGTCGTAGTCCGACAGACCCGCACGCAGGCTCGCGGCGCGATTCTCCGCCGCCTCGTCGTCCAGGTCGGCGAGTCGTTCGGCGAGCGCCTCGACGGCGCCCTCCTCGTTTCCGAGCTCGTCGAATTCGCTGTCAGCCTCGGGGGGCGTCGACGACGCGAGCTCCGGGTCACGCTCGGTCATGGTTCCTCAGTTCTGGTGGGCGGTGCTGGCCTCGGCGGTTCGCCGCACATGCTCGATCACCGCGTCGACGGTCTGCTCGAAGTCGAGTTCCGTCGAATCGATCGTGGTCACGCCCTCGGCGGCGGTCAGAAAATCGACCACCTGGGCGTCTTTGCGGTCCCGCTCGCGCAGCTGCCGGGCCGTATCGGCGTCGGCGGAGGCGAGTTCAGCGGACCGTCGCGCAATTCTAACCGTCTCATCGGCAGTTAAGAGGATTCGCACCTGAGCATCCGGTGCGACCACCGTGGTGATGTCGCGGCCTTCGACCACGATGCCGGGCGCACGGGTCTCGGCGATGATGCGCCGGAACGCCTCGGTGAGCGCCTCGCGCACCTCCGGAACCCGGGCGATCTGGCTGACGACGGCGCTGATCCGCGGCTCGCGGATCGCGATCGTCACGTCGACGTCGCCGACCCGCACGTGCGAGCCCTCGGGCCGCGCCTCGGTGCGGTACGGGAAGTCGGCCAGCTCGGCGACGATCGCGCCGGAGTCGTCGAGGTCGATGCCGCGCTCGAGCGCGAGCCAGGTGAGGGCGCGGTAGGCGGCCCCGGTGTCGAGGAAGGCGTAGCCGAGGCGCGTGGCGGCCGCACGGCTCACGCTCGACTTGCCGCTGCCGGCCGGCCCATCCACGGCGACGACGATCGGGGTGCTCATCGGTCTTCTTCTCCCAGTGCCCAGCCGCGCTTCTCCAGCGCGGCGGCGAGTGCGTGTGCCGACTCCGGAACCACCGAGATCTCGGCAAAGCCCAGCTGAGCGCCCGGCGAGTGCTCCAGGCGCAGGTCCTCCATGTTGACGCCCTCTTCGCCGATCTCGGTGAGCAGACGCGCCAGCTCGCCCGGCTTGTCGTCGATCTTGACCACGAGCGTCGCGAAGCGCTTCGCCTGGCCGTGCTTGCCGGGCAGTCGGGCGACGCCCGCGTTGCCGGCGGCCATCACCTCGGCGATCGTGCGACGCGATCCGGATGCCTCCGGCGCCTCCAGCGCCGACAGCACCGCGTCGAGGTCGTCGCGCAGCGGCCGCAGCACGTCGGCGACAGCGGCCGCGTTCGCGCCGAGGATCTGCACCCACAGCGCCGGGTCGCTCGCGGCGATGCGCGTCGTGTCGCGCACCCCCTGCCCGGCGAGCCGCAGGGCAGGATCGGTGCCGGCGTCGAGCCGCGCCGCGAGCATCGAGGCGACCAGCTGCGGGGCGTGCGAGACGAGGGCGACCGCCCGGTCGTGCTCGACGGCGTCCATCTCGATGAGCACGGCCCCGAGATCGAGCACGAGGTCTTCGAGCGGACGGGCGCGGCCGTAGCTGATGCCGTCGTGCCCGGCGAGGATCCAGGGTCGCCCCTCGAACAGGTCGGCGCGCGCCGAGATCGTGCCGCCGCGCTCCCGCCCGGCCATCGGGTGCGAGCCGAGGTAGCGCGAGAGGTCGGCGCCGCGCTCGCGCAGTTCAGCGAGCGGAGCCAGCTTGACGCTCGCGACGTCGGTGACGAGCGCGTCGGGGAAGCGCGCCAGCTCGGCCGCCACCACTTCGGCGGTCACATCCGGCGGCACGGCGACGACGATCACGCCCGGCGCATCGCCCTCGGCCGGGGCCCGGCCCGCGCCGTAGTCGATCGCGAGGCGGCGCGCGGCCGGCGAGGCGTCGTCGACGATCACGTCGACGCCCTTCGCGCCCAGCGCGAGACCGATGCTCGCGCCCAGCAGCCCGCTGCCGACGATGCGGACCTGATCGGTCACGCGACGGTCGCTCATTCTCCGGAATCCTCACTCGGGCGCTCGGTGCCGACGTCGCTCTTCCGCGCGATCGTCAGCAGTTCGCCGAGTTCCACCCTAGTGATCTCGCGGGTGCGCCCCATCGGCAGCGTGCCGAGGTGCAGCGGCCCGAACTGGCGTCGCACCAGCTCCAGCACGGGGTGCCCGACGGCGGCGAGCATGCGGCGCACGATGCGGTTGCGTCCCGAGTGCAGCGTGATCTCGACGATCGTCTTGCCGCGGGAGGCCTCGCCCACGATGCGGGCGCGATCGGCCTGGATCGGGCCGTCGTCGAGCTCGATGCCCTTCTCGAGCGTGCGCATCGTGGCGGGCGTCACCTCGCCGCGCACGGTCGCGATGTAGGTCTTCGTCACCCCGAACGACGGATGCGCGAGCACGTGCGCGATCGCCCCGTCATTGGTGAGCACCAGCAGGCCGCTCGTGTCGGCGTCGAGCCGGCCCACGTTGAACAGCCGTTCGCCGTCGTCCGGCAGGAACTGCCGGAGGTCCGGTCGACCGTGCTCGTCGTTCATGGTGCTGACGACGCCGGTCGGCTTGTTGAGGATGAGGTAGCGGCGCGAGCTGTCCAGCTGCACCGCCGTGCCGTCCACCGCGACCTCGTCGACGAGCGGGTCGACGCGGCGCCCCAGCTCGGTGACCACCCGGCCGTTCACCGACACCCGGCCGGCGACGATGTACTGCTCGCTCACCCGGCGCGAGGCGACCCCGGCGGCGGCGAGCACCTTCTGCAGGCGCTCCCCCTCGGCGCTGGCGTCGGTGCTGGCGTCGGTGCTGTCGCCGCTCATCGCAGGGCCGCCGCATCCTCGAAGCCGTCGGCGCCGTCCGGCAGCAGCGGCGAGATCGCGGGCAGCTCCTCGATCGAGTTGATGCCGAGCTGGGTGAGCAGCAGCGGCGTCGTCTCGTAGTGGATCGCGCCGGTCTCGGAGTCGGTGAACGCCTCGGTGATGAGCCCGCGGCCGAGCAGCGTGCGCACCACCGAGTCGACGTTGACGGCGCGGATCGAGGCGATCGATCCGCGCGAGATCGGCTGCTTGTAGGCGATCACCGCGAGCGTCTCGAGCGCTGCCTGCGACAGCTTGGTGGGGCTCTGGGTAAGCACGAAGTCGCGCACCACCTCGTCGTGCTCGGCGCGCACGTAGATGCGCCAGCCGCCGCCCACCTCGCGCAGCTCGAAGCCGCGTCGCACCGAGCCGGGGGCCGTGCCGTCGAAGTCGGCGACGAGCCGCTCGATCGTCTGCCGGACGGCGGGCACGGGCGCGCCGAGCGCCGTCGCGAGCGCGATCACCGGCTGCGGCTCGTCCACCACCATGAGGATCGCCTCGAGGCGGCGGTCGAGGTCGAGGTTCGGATCAGTTGTCATAGTCGGCTCCCAGGTGGGCGAGCTGGTCATCCGACCAGTGCTGCGCTGTCCAGCGCAGCGTCAGCTCGCCCAGCGGTTCGAGTTGTTCGAAAGAGATCGCGGCGTGGCGGTACAGCTCGAGCACAGCGAGGAAGCGCGCCACCACGACGCCCTTCAGCTCGGCGCCCGCGACCAGCTGGCGGAAGCTCAGTGGCTCCCCCTGCCGCAGCATCGCCACGACGTGCGCGGCCTGCTCGCGGATGCTGATCAGCGGCGCGTGCAGGTGGTCGAGCCCGACCACCGGGATCTCGCGCGGGGTGAACGCCAGCAGCGCGAGGGCCGCGAAGTCGTCGGCCGTGAGGTTCCACACCAGCTCCGGCGTCTGCCGTCGGAACCGGTCCTCGAGGCGCACGTTGCGCACGTGCCGGGTCGACTCGGCGTCGAGATGCTGGCCGAACCACGCGGCCGCCTCCTTGAAGGCCCGGTACTGCAGCAGCCGGGCGAACAGCAGGTCGCGCGCCTCCAGCAGCGCCACATCCTCGGCGTCGACGAGCTCGCCCTGCGGCAGCAGCCCCGCGATCTTCAGATCGAGCAGGGTCGCCGCCACCACCAGGAACTCGCTCGCCTGATCGAGATCATCCTCCGAGTCGAGCGCGCGCAGGTAGGAGAGGAACTCGTCGGTCACCGCGCTCAGCGCGATCTCGGTGATGTCGAGCTCGTGCTTGCTGATCAGCTGCACGAGCAGGTCGAAGGGGCCGTCGAAGTTCGACAGCGTCAGACGGAAGCCGTTGGACTCGGCGCCTTCACCCGCGGGCGACAGCAGTTCCGTGGTCGGCATCGCCTCAGGCGACGGCGCCACGCGCAACCAGTTCTCTCGCGAGCTGACGGTAGGCGTCCGAGGCCGCATGCGTCGGGGCGAAGCTGGTGATCGGCTCGGCGGCGACCGTCGCATCCGGGAACTTCACCGTGCGGCCGATCACGGTCTCCAGGGCGGCGTCGCCGAAGGTCTCGACCACGCGCTCCAGCACCTCCCGGCTGTGCAGCGTGCGCGGGTCGTACATCGTCGCCACGATGCCGTCGAGGCGGATCGCCGGGTTCAGACGGTCGCGGATCTTGTCGATGGTCTCGATCAGCAGCGCCACGCCGCGCAGCGCGAAGTACTCGCACTCCAGCGGGATCAGCACGCCGTGCGCGGCGGTGAGCGCGTTCACGGTGAGCAGGCCGAGCGAGGGCTGGCAGTCGATCAGGATGACGTCGTAGTCGTCGGCCACCTGACGCAGCACCCGAGCCAGGATCTGCTCGCGCGCCACCTCGTTGACGAGGTGCACCTCCGCGGCCGAGAGGTCGATGTTCGCCGGGATCACGTGCAGATCTGGCGTCGACGTCTCGATGATCGCGGCCTTGGTGTCTTTCGAGCGGCCGAGCAGCAGATCGTAGATCGTCGTCACGTCGTGGGTCGGCACGCCGAGGCCCGCGCTCAGGGCGCCCTGCGGGTCGAAGTCGATCGCGAGCACGCGGCGGCCGTATTCGGCGAGCGCGGCGCCCAGGTTGATCGTCGTCGTGGTCTTGCCGACGCCGCCCTTCTGGTTGCACAGCGCGATGATCCGCGCCGGGCCGTGCGAGGGCAGCTTCTTCGGGACCTTGAAATCCGTCACCGGTCGACCCGTGGGGCCGAGCGTGGCGTTGCCGAGATCGCCGGAGAAGCCCGGCAATTCGGTGACATCCTCGCGTGGCGCTGGCATGGTGTCGAGTCTAAGTCGGTGTCCCCCGCCTCCCGGTTGCCACGCGCCCGTTGCGCGCGGTTCACCTGAAGCAGAGGTTGAAGGTTAACGGGCGCGCGGATGCGAGGTCAGATACACCTCGCGCAGCGCATCCGCCGTCACCCGCGTGTAGATCTGGGTCGTCGCGACGCTCGCGTGACCGAGCAGCTCCTGCACGACGCGCACGTCGGCGCCGCCCTCCAGCAGGTGCGTGGCGAAGGAGTGCCGCAGGCTGTGCGGCGACACCTCGACGCCGAGTTCGGCCCGTTCGGCGGCGGCCCGGATGACCAGCCACGCGCTCTGGCGCGACAGCCTTGCGCCGCGCATCCCCAGGAACAGCGCGGGCGTCGCGCGACCGCGTTTCGAGAGCTCGGGGCGCACCCGCACGAGGTAGGTGTCGAGCGCCGCGCGCGCGAAGCTGCCCACCGGCACGATGCGCTGCTTGCCGCCCTTGCCGAGCACCCGCACGTGCTCGGCGGTGCCCTCCTCGCCCACCAGATCGTCGACGTTCAAGGCCACCACCTCCGAGACGCGCGCGCCTGTCGCGTAGAGCAGTTCGAGCAGCGCGGCATCCCGCACCCGGCTCAGCTCCTCGCCCGCGCAGGCGGCCAGCAGCTTCTCGACCTGGTCGAGGGTGAGCGCCTTCGGCAGACGCATCGGCAGCTTGGGCGCGACCAGCTTCGCGGCCGGGTCGGCCTCGAGCACCCCCTCCTCGAGCAGGAAGCCGGTGAACCCGCGGATCGCCGAGACCTTGCGCGCCAGCGTCGCCGCGGCGACCGGCTCGGCGCGCTCGCGCAGCGCGGTCGTGTGCGCGGCCAGTGTCTCGGGCGTCAGCGTCGAGACCGGGACGGCGCCCTCCGCCTCGGCGAGGTCGGCCAGCAGCGCCTCCAAGTCACGCCGATAGGCCGCGACCGTGTGCGCCGAGCGTCCGCGCTCGATCGCCAGGTGGCGCAGGAAGCGCTCCAGTTGCGCGCGCGCGTCAGACGGTGCGGCGGGCATGGGCGGTCAGCACCGCGACGATCAGGATCGAGTTGCGCACTCGCCCCTCGAGCACGGCCGACACGAGCTCGGCGAACGGGATCCAACGCGGCACCAGCTCGGCCTCCTCGTCCATGCGGGCGAACGGCTCGGGCGAATCGCTCAGGCCGCGCGCCTCGAAGACGTGCAGGATCTCGTTGCTGCCGCCGGGGCTGGTGTGGAAGGTGACGAGCTCGCTCCACTCGGCGGCCTGCAGGTCGGCCTCCTCCGCGAGCTCGCGCTGGGCGGCCTCGAGCGGCGGCTCGCCGACCACATCGAGCAGCCCCGCGGGCAGCTCCCACTCGCGCTCGCGCACCGGATGCCGATACTGGTTGATCAGCAGCACGCGATCCTCGTCGTCGATCGCGAGCACCGCGACGGCACCCGGGTGATCAATGAAGTCGCGAGTCAGCTCGGCCTCGCCGAAGCGGAACGACTCGCGACGCACATCCCAGATGTGGCCGTCGAAGACGGTGGTCGACTCCACCACCTCGGCGGGGTCAGAGACGTCGACGACGGGACCGGACTCGAAGCGCGCGCGGTCCACGGTCACCTAGGCCTCGACCCGCTCGCCGCGTGCCTCGTCGGCCTCGTCGTTCTCGGGAACCTCGAACAGGCGCGACGCCTTCTGGCGCTCGATCGCGGCGCCGATCAGACCACGGAACAGCGGGTGCGCGCGGTTCGGGCGCGAGCGCAGCTCCGGGTGCGCCTGCGTGCCCACGTAGAACGGGTGCACCTCGCGCGGCAGCTCGACGAACTCGACCAGACCGTGCTCCGGGTTGGTGCCCGAGAAGCGCAGCCCGGCGGCGGCGATCCGCTCGGTGAAGTGGTTGTTGACCTCGTAGCGGTGACGGTGGCGCTCGTGGGCGACCGGCGAGCCGTACAGCTCCTCGACGATCGAGCCGGGCGCAAGCGCCGCCTCGTAGAGGCCCAGGCGCATCGTGCCGCCGAGGTCGCCGCCGGCGAGGATGTCGACCTGCTCGGCCATCGTCGCGATCACCGGGAACTCGGTGTCGGGGTCGAACTCCGAGCTCGAGGCGCCCGCCAGCCCGACGACGTCGCGGGCGTACTCGATCACCATGCACTGCAGGCCGAGGCACAGCCCCAGCGTCGGGATGCCGTTCTCGCGCGCGAACTTCAGCGCGCCGAGCTTGCCCTCGATGCCGCGGATGCCGAAGCCGCCGGGCACGCAGATGCCGTCGAGGTCGCCGAGGGCCTTCGCGGCGCCGTCGTGCGTCTCGCACTCGTCCGAGGGGATCCAGCGCAGCTTGACCTTGCTCTCGTGCGCGAAGCCGCCGGCACGCAGCGCCTCGGTGACCGAGAGGTAGGCGTCGGGCAGGTCGATGTACTTGCCGACGAGACCGATGGTGACCTCGTGCTTGGGCTCGTGCACGGCCTTCAGCACCGTGCGCCAGCCGTCCCAGACGACGGGGCCCGCCTCGAGGTCGAGCTCGTTCATGATGTACGAGTCGAGACCCTGCTCGTGCAGCACCGTGGGAATGTCGTAGATCGACGGCACATCGACCGCGTTGACGACGGCCTCCTCGGCGACGTCGCACATGAGCGCGATCTTGCGCTTGTTGGCCTCCGAGACGACGCGGTCGCTGCGCAGCACCAGGGCATCCGGCTGGATGCCGATCGAGCGCAGCGTCGCCACCGAGTGCTGGGTGGGCTTCGTCTTCTGCTCGCCCGAGGCGCCCATGAACGGCACGAGCGAGACGTGCACGAAGAACACGTTGCGACGGCCGAGCTCGTGGCGCACCTGGCGGGCCGACTCGATGAACGGCTGCGACTCGATGTCGCCGACGGTGCCGCCGATCTCGGTGATGATGACGTCGGGCTGCGGGTTCTCGTCGTCGAACGGGCCCTGCGCCTGCAGGCGCATCCGGCGCTTGATCTCGTCGGTGATGTGCGGGATGACCTGCACGGTGTCGCCGAGGTACTCGCCGCGGCGCTCCTTGGCGATCACGTTCGAGTAGATCTGCCCGGTCGTGACGTTGGCGGCCTGGTCGAGGTTGATGTCGAGGAAGCGCTCGTAGTGCCCGATGTCGAGGTCGGTCTCGGCGCCGTCGTCGGTGACGAACACCTCGCCGTGCTGGAACGGGTTCATCGTTCCGGGATCGACGTTCAGATACGGATCCAGCTTCTGCATCACGACGCGCAGACCGCGCGCGGTGAGAAGGTTTCCGAGACTCGCGGCGGTCAGGCCCTTCCCGAGGGAGGAGACGACACCTCCGGTCACGAAGATGTGCTTGGTAACTACGCTTCCCGAGATGTCCGCCACGGGGTTTCAGCGTATCTCACAAAACCGTGAGCTGCCCCAGGTCGCGCGGAACGCGCCGGGCGAGTTGCCGTGATCAGCTCGCGCGCGCCATGCCGAGCAGTTCGCGGGCGTGCTCGAGACCGGTCTCGGAGTCGGGAAGCCCGCTCAGCAGCCGCGCCATCTCGGCCGCGCGCTCCTCCCCCTCGAGCCGGTGCACGCTCGACGCGGTGATCGTGCCGTCGCTGCCCTTCACCACGGTCAGGTGGTTGGTGGCGAAGGCCGCGACCTGCGCCAGGTGGGTGACGACGATCACCTGCGCGGTTTCGGCGAGGCGCGCCAGGCGCCGCCCGACCTCGATGGCGCTCGCACCGCCGACCCCGGCATCCACCTCGTCGAAGACGAAAGTCGGAACGGGATCGCTTCCGGCCAGCACGACCTCGATCGCCAGCATGACGCGCGAGAGCTCACCGCCCGAGGCGCCGCGACTCAGCGGGCGCGGTTCGGCCCCGGGGTGCGGCTGCAGGCGGATCGCGACCTGGTCGCGGCCGGTGAGGCCGAGGTCGCGCGGCGCGACCTCGATCGAGAGGCGAGCGTCGGGCATCGCGAGGGCGTCGAGTTCGCGGGTGACCGCGGCCGACAGCCGCTCGGCGGCCTCGCGGCGGCGCACGCTCAGCTGCTCGGCGAGCTGCTCGACGCGGGCGAAGTCCTGAGCGACCGCGGCACGTAGCGCGTCGATGCGATCCGAGTCGCCGTCGAGCTCCAGCAGTCGGGTGCTGCCGGACTCGTAGAAGTCGATCATCTCGTCGATGCTCGGGCCGAAGCGGCGCGCCAGGGCTGCCAGGGTCGCGCGGCGCTCCTGGATCGTCTCCAGCTCGCGACCGCCGTCGGTGTCGAGCGCCGCGAGGTAGCTCGAGATCTTCGCCGAGCTGTCCTCCAGCGCGAAGCGGGCCGCGGCGAGCGATTCGATCACGGGCGAAAGCTCCGCGTCGTGCCCCGAGACGCGGTCGAGCGCACGCCGCGCCGACTCGACGAGCACCGTGGCGTCGCGCGCGTCGTCGCTCAGCTGCGCCGAGATCGCCTCCTGCGCCTCGACCGCCGCGAGGCGCAGATCTTCGAGATTGCTCAGCCTCTCGGCACGCTCCGCGAGCTCGGCATCCTCGCCGCGTCGCGGCGCCGCCGCCTCGATCTCGTCCATCGCGTTGCGCAGCTCTTCGGCCTCGCGCTCACGACGGTCGCGCTCGGCGACGAGCACATCGAGTTCGGATTGCGCGGTCTGCCAGCGGCGGAACACGTCCTGGTAGTCGGCCAGCACGGCGCTGAAGCCGGGGCCGGCGAAGCGGTCGAGGGCCTCGCGCTGCGCGGCCGCGGAGCGCAGCCGGATCTGGTCCGACTGGCCGTGCACGACGACGAGCTGCTGGCCGATCTCGTTCAGCACGCCGACCGGGGCGCTGCGGCCGCCGACAACGGCGCGCGAGCGGCCCTCGTTCGAGATGGAGCGCCCCAGGATCAGGTGCGCCCGTCCGCCCTCGGTGACGTCGAGGTCGCCGCCGGCGTCGCGCACGCGCTCGGCGACGGGGCCCTCGGCGTCGACCTCCCAGCTGCCCTCGACGACCGACTGGCCGCGGCCGGAGCGGATCGCGCCGCTGTCGGCGCGCTCACCCAGCAGCAGCCCGAGCGCCGTCACGACCATCGTCTTGCCCGCACCGGTCTCACCGGTCAGCGCCGTGAATCCCGGCCCGAGCGGAAGCCGCGCCTCGCCGATGACGCCCAGGTCGCGAATCGAGATCTCGTCGATCACGCCGGCGCCCCCTCGGTCGCTCCGTTGTCGCCGTCCTGCGGCCCGCGCCAGCCCGCCACGGGAAGCCGGAACTTGTTGACCAGCCGGTCGGTGAACGGGCCCGGGCTCAGTCGCGCGAGGCGCACCGGAATCGAGGAGCGTCGCGCGACGACGCGCGAGCCCGGCGGCAGGTCGAAGGTGCGGCGGCCGTCGCACCACAGCACGCCGCGACCGTCGGAGCGCTCGAGCAGCTCCACCGCGAGTGCGGATTCGGGGCCGACCACCAGCGGACGGGCGAACAGCGCGTGGGCGGAGAGCGGCACCATCAGCAGCGCGTCGACGCTCGGCCAGACGACCGGACCGCCGGCCGAGAACGAGTAGGCGGTGGATCCGGTCGGGGTCGAGATGACGACACCGTCGCAGCCGAACGTGGAGAGCGGTCGCACGTCGACCTCGACAGCCACCTCGAGCGAGCGCTCGCGGCTGGCCTTCTCGATCGACGCCTCGTTCAGGGCCCAGGTCTCGTAGACGACCTCGGTGCCGGTCTTCACCCGGACCGAGAGCGTCATGCGCTCCTCGACCTCGTAGTCGCGCGCCAGCGCGCGCTCGACGGTCGAGGTCAGGTCCTCGCGCTCCGCCTCGGCGAGGAAGCCGACGTGCCCAAGGTTCACTCCGAGCAGCGGGGCGGGGCAGCCGCGCGCGAGCTCGGCGGCGCGCAGGATCGTGCCGTCGCCGCCCAGGACGATGACGAGTTCGAGTTCGCTCGTGGCGACGTCGCGGCCGAGCAGCGCGATCGGTGCGAGTTCGGGGGCCGCCCGCATCAGGTCGGCGTGCTCGTCGTCGGAGACGACGGGGGTCAGGCCCGCCGCGATCAGCTGACGGCAGACCTCGATGCCGGCGGCGAGAGAGTCGTCGCGGCCGGTGTGCGCGACGACAAGCAGGTGGCGCTCCTCGGCCATGCGCGGCCCCTTCCCTGCCTCAATGTCGTCCGCCCCGCGGGCCGTGCGCCCCGAAGGGCGGAGGCCGTCAGGCGAGGGCATCGATCGCCCTCCCCCATTCTGTCGGATTGCTCCCACACTCGCGCTGCAGCCAGGCGAGGTACTCCTGATTTCCGTTGCTGCCGAGCACCGGGGACGAGATCACGCCCGCGGTTCCGAGTCCCAGATCCCAAGCCGTCCAGAGCACGGTGCTGACGGCCTCGAGGCGCGCGGCGCGGTCGCGCACGATGCCCTCCCGCGCGCCCCCGCGCCCGACCTCGAACTGCGGCTTGATGAGCACCACGAGGTCGGCGTCAGCGGGGATGCTCGCCGCCAGTGCGGGCAGCACGGTCGTCAGCGAGATGAACGAGACATCGACGACGACCAGCGTGGGCTGCTCGGGCGAGCCGGACAGCGCGGCCAGCCGTTCCGCGCTGAGCTCGCGGGCGTTCTCCCCCTCGACCACGACGACCCGGTCGTCGTCGCGCAGCTCCGGCACCAACTGGCCGTGCCCGACATCGAGCGCGATCACGCGACGCGCGCCCCGCTCGAGCAGCACCTGTGTGAATCCGCCGGTGGAGGCCCCGACGTCGAGGGCGAGCCGCTGGGCGGGGTCGATCTCGAAGGCGTCGAGGGCGGCGATGAGCTTGTGCGCCGAACGCGCCACATAGTGATCGGCGCCCTCGACGGTGAGCTCGGCGTCCGGCGTGACCCGCGTCGCCGGCTTGACCGTGGCGACGCCGTCGATCCGGACGCGTCCCTCCTCGATCGATCGCGCCGCCTGCGCGCGGGAACGCGCGAGGCCCCGACGCACGAGTTCGGCATCGAGCCGAGCAGTGGATGCCGGATCAGGCATGCGCGCGCGGGCCGTCGCCCGCCTCGAGCTGCGCGCGCAGCTCGTCGTGCAGGTGCGCGAGCGCCTCGGCCCGTGAGGCGAGCGGCTGATCCTCGATCACCCGCAGTCGCGACACCAGCTCGTCATCGCCGTGCCGTCCGGCACCGGAGCGGTGCGCGTCGGCGGAGTCCTGCTGCGGCGCTGCGTCCTCGTGCTGGCTCATGCGTCCGAATATAGCCGCGCATCCACGTCGAGCGCGTAGATCGCGAGCCCCGAGCCCCACACCGCGGCGCAGCCCGCGCGGATGATGTCGATGCGGCTCGCCTTCGGCGTGCGCAGCTCGACCTTCGGCCCGCGCAGCCGCACGCGCGCATCGCCCGAGCGGAACTCGCGCGAACCGTCGCGCGCGACCGACTGCTCGATCTCGGGGTACGGAGCGTCGAGCTGGCGCAGGTCGTCGAGGATGAAGGTCGGGCGCTGCTCGGCGGGTGCCGCCAGCAGCTGTTTGGGCTGATCGATGCCGGTCAGCACGTGCGCGGACGCGATGCCGGCGCGGTTCGCCCCGAGGATGTCGGTGTCGAGCCGGTCGCCGAGCATCAGGGCCTTTTCGCCCCCGAAACGCGTGAGCGCGGCGGTGAAGATCGCCGTCTCGGGCTTGCCCGCCACGATCGGCAGTCGTCCGATCGCGGTGTGCACCGCCGAGACGAGCGTGCCGTTGCCCGGCGCGATTCCCCGCGCCTGAGGGATCGTCCAGTCGGTGTTCGTCGCCACCCACGGCCGGTCCTCGCGCCCTTCGACGGAGTGGAGTGCGTACGCCGCCTCGGCGAGGTCGGCCCAGCCGACGCTCGGGGCGAAGCCCTGCACCACGGCGGCGGGCTCATCCTCCGCCGAGCGGGTCACGCGGAAGCCGGCAGCCTCGACGACGCTCGTGAGGCCCTCTCCGCCGACCACCAGAATCGTCGATCCGGCGGGCACCAGGTCGGCGAGCAGCACGACAGCCGCCTGCGGCGAGGTCACGACCTCATCGGCCGTGACGTTGAGACCGAATTCGCGCAGATGCGCGGCCACCGAGTCGGCGGTGCGCGAGGCGTTGTTGGTGATGTAGCCGACGCGACACGAGGCCTGAGCACGGTTGATGCCGTCGACGGCATATGGAATCGCGTTCGCTCCCGCGTACACGACGCCGTCGAGGTCAGCGAGCAGCAGATCGACTCCGGTGAGCGGCGTCGACACGACGCGCGCCCTACTCATCGCGCGCGCTCTCCTCCGCTGACGCCGCCGGCGTCTCGGACTCGGGCGTCTCGGCCTGCTCGGCGGACTCGTCCGGTGCGGGCACGTCGTCGGTCGCCTCGGACTCAGCGCTTTCGTCGCCGGCCGGAGCGTCGGGGGCGCTCTCGCCCGAGGCCTCGTCGACCTCGAGCAGCTCCTCGATCACCTCAACGGTGACCTCGCCCTCGGGGATCGCGGCGTTCTCGAGCGCGATCGTGGCGCGATCGGAGCGCTGCCACCACTGCTCGGCTTCCTCGGTGTGACCGAGGTCTTCGAGCACCGTGGCGTAGGCATCGAACAGCGCGGGGCTCCAGGCGAAGGCGCGCTCGGGGTCGAGCTGCGGGATCTGCAGCTCGGTGAGGGCGAGCTCGGGCTGGCCGAGGTCGAGGCGCGCGCCGGACATCGCGATCGCGAGCGCCACCTGCACCTCGACGTCGAGCTCCGACTTCGGCACCGAGCGGCCGAGCTCGAGCGCCTTCTCGGGGCGCCCGACACCGCGTTCGCTGTCGACCATGAGCGGCAGCTGATCGTTGTTGCCGGAGATCCGGCGATAGGTGCGCAGCTCACGCAGAGCCAGCGCGAAGTCCTCGGTCGCGTAGGCCGTGATCGCGAGAGTCTCGCGCACGACGGCGATGCGGCCGGCGCGACGCGCGGCCGCGAGAGCGTGCCGGTGCGCGAGCGCCGGGTCCTCCTCGATCAGGCGCGATGCCATCACAAGGTGCTTGGCGACCCACTCGGCGTTCTCCTTGGAGAGCGTCTTGAGCTGGTTGCGGGCGACCCGGTCGAGATCGGCGGGCACGACCGCATCGGGGATGTGCGGGTCGTCGTGCCGCGGGCCCGAGTCGGACTCGAAGCGGTCGTCACGCGGCGCCCGATCCTTGTCGAAGCTGCGCGGCGGGCGCGCACCCGAGGGGGCACCGTCGCGACGCGGACGCGAGTCGCCGTCGCGACGTGGACGCGAGTCGCCGTCGCGGCGGGGTCGTGCGTCGCCATCGCGGCGAGGACGGGAATCTCCGTCGCGGCGCGGACGCGAATCGCTCGACCACTTCGGACGCTCATCGCCCTCGCGGCGAGGACGCTGGTCGCCGTCGCGGCGAGGACGTGCGTCACCCGAACGCTGCGGGCGTGCATCGCCATCGCGACGCGGACGTGCGTCGCCCTCACGGCGCGGACGCGAATCGCCATCACGACGGGGACGCGAATCGCCGTCACGGCGGGGACGCGCGTCGCCCTCACGGCGCGGGCGTGCATCACCGTCACGACGGGGACGCGAGTCACCATCGCGACGGGGTCGAGCATCGCCGTCGCGGCGTGCCGGCGCCCGGCCGTCACGCGGAGGTCGACGATCCGAGTCGCGAGCCGGCTTCTTGCGCTCGGGCTTGTCGTTCGGCGTCTCGTCTGATGCGCTCATCTGGATCTCCTCCTGGGGCAATCGTGCCCTGAAACCAAGAAAGGCCACCCAAACATGTTGGGTGGCCTCTCTCGAAAGAAGTCCGGCGGTGTCCTACTCTCCCACAGGGTCCCCCCTGCAGTACCATCGGCGCAAAGAGTCTTAGCTTCCGGGTTCGGAATGTAACCGGGCGTTTCCCTCTTGCTATGGCCGCCGAAACACTATTGATTTACAGTCTTCGCGACATAGCTCTCACTTCATCAGTGACAGAGCTTGTCGAGATTCCCGACCGTAGATCGGGAACCACAAAGTGGACGCGAGAATCATCAAAAAACATGATGTTGTCAAGTTATCGGCTTATTAGTACCGGTCAGCTGCACGTGTTGCCACGCTTCCACATCCGGCCTATCAACGCAGTAGTCTAGCTGCGAGCCTCTCCCCCTAAGGGATGGAAATCTCATCTTGAAGCTGGCTTCCCGCTTAGATGCTTTCAGCGGTTATCCATTCCGAACGTAGCTAATCAGCGGTGCTCCTGGCGGAACAACTGACACACCAGAGGTTCGTCCATCCCGGTCCTCTCGTACTAGGGATAGATCTTCTCAAATTTCCTACGCGCGCAGCGGATAGGGACCGAACTGTCTCACGACGTTCTAAACCCAGCTCGCGTACCGCTTTAATGGGCGAACAGCCCAACCCTTGGGACCTACTCCAGCCCCAGGATGCGACGAGCCGACATCGAGGTGCCAAACCATGCCGTCGATATGGACTCTTGGGCAAGATCAGCCTGTTATCCCCGAGGTACCTTTTATCCGTTGAGCGACAGCGCTTCCACAAGCCACTGCCGGATCACTAGTCCCGACTTTCGTCCCTGCTCGAGCCGTCACTCTCACAGTCAAGCTCCCTTGTGCACTTACACTCGACACCTGATTGCCAACCAGGTTGAGGGAACCTTTGGGCGCCTCCGTTACTTTTTGGGAGGCAACCGCCCCAGTTAAACTACCCATCAGGCACTGTCCCTGAACCGGATTACGGTTCTAAGTTAGACATCCAGAGTGACCAGAGTGGTATTTCAACAATGACTCCACGAACACTGGCGTGCCCGCTTCAAAGTCTCCCACCTATCCTACACAAGCCACACCGAACACCAATACCAAACTGTAGTAAAGGTCACGGGGTCTTTCCGTCCTGCTGCGCGTAACGAGCATCTTTACTCGTAGTGCAATTTCGCCGAGTTCGCGGTTGAGACAGCTGGGAAGTCGTTACGCCATTCGTGCAGGTCGGAACTTACCCGACAAGGAATTTCGCTACCTTAGGATGGTTATAGTTACCACCGCCGTTTACTGGGGCTTAAATTCGCAGCTTCGCTTACGCTAACCGCTCCTCTTAACCTTCCAGCACCGGGCAGGCGTCAGTCCGTATACATCGTCTTGCGACTTAGCACGGACCTGTGTTTTTAGTAAACAGTCGCTTCCCACTGGTCTCTGCGGCCTTCAAGGCTCAGGGAGTAAATCCCGTCACCAATCCGGCCCCCCTTCTCCCGAAGTTACGGGGGCATTTTGCCGAGTTCCTTAACCACGATTCTCTCGATCTCCTTGGTATTCTCTACCTGACCACCTGAGTCGGTTTGGGGTACGGGCGGCTGGAACCTCGCGTCGATGCTTTTCTTGGCAGCTTAGGATCACCCACTATCCCTTTCGGGTCCGCATCGTGTCTCGGCCGTCACGAGAGACGGATTTGCCTATCTCTCAGCCTACGCACTTGCACCGGGACAACCATCGCCCGGCTTGGGCTACCTTCCTGCGTCACACCTGTTAATACGCTAGCCGCACCAGCATGGGGTCGAGCGTTAGGCCGGCTGCTTCACCCCGAAGGGATCCATCTGCCGGATTAGGACTCTTAGCACTACTGGATTAGCTTGGGCGGTTCTTCGCCGGTACGGGAATATCAACCCGTTGTCCATCGACTACGCCTGTCGGCCTCGCCTTAGGTCCCGACTTACCCAGGGAAGATTAGCTTGACCCTGGAACCCTTGGTCTTTCGGAGGACATGTTTCTCACATGTCTTTCGCTACTCATGCCTGCATTCTCACTCGTGTGGCGTCCACGGCTGGGTCACCCCGCCGCTTCACTCGCCACACGACGCTCTCCTACCGATCCGCACGGCTGGACCACGAAGGCCTACCTATAATGCGAATCCTACGACTTCGGCGGTGTGCTTGAGCCCCGTTACATTGTCGGCGCGGAATCACTTGACCAGTGAGCTATTACGCACTCTTTCAAGGGTGGCTGCTTCTAAGCCAACCTCCTGGTTGTCTCTGCAACTCCACATCCTTTCCCACTTAGCACACGCTTAGGGGCCTTAGTCGGTAGTCTGGGTTGTTTCCCTCTCGACGATGAAGCTTATCCCCCACCGTCTCACTGCTGCGCTCTCACTTACCGGCATTCGGAGTTTGGCTGACGTCAGTAACCTTGTAGGGCCCATCGGCCATCCAGTAGCTCTACCTCCGGCAAGAAACACGCAACGCTGCACCTAAATGCATTTCGGAGAGAACCAGCTATCACGAAGTTTGATTGGCCTTTCACCCCTATCCACAGCTCATCCCCTCGGTTTTCAACCCAAGTGGGTTCGGTCCTCCACGACGTCTTACCGTCGCTTCAACCTGGCCATGGATAGATCACTTCGCTTCGGGTCTAGGGCATGCGACTGAATCGCTCTATTCGAACTCGCTTTCGCTACGGATTCCCCTCACGGGTTAACCTCGCCACATACCACTAACTCGCAGGCTCATTCTTCAAAAGGCACGCTGTCAGAGCTGCTAGGGCTCCTCCAACGGTTTGTAAGCAGACGGTTTCAGGTACTATTTCACTCCCCTCCCGGGGTACTTTTCACCTTTCCCTCACGGTACTTGTCCGCTATCGGTCATCTGGGAGTATTTAGGCTTACCAGGTGGTCCTGGCAGATTCACACGGGATTTCTCGGGCCCCGTGATACTTGGGATCCCTTCCGCCTCTGCACGACATTTCGGTTACGGGACTGGCACCCACTATGGTCGGCCTTTCAATGCCGTTCACCTATATCGCGCACGTCGACGTGTACTTCGGCAGAAGTACGTGAAGGTCCCACAACCCCGACCATGCAACGCCTGCCGGCTATCACACATGATCGGTTTGGCCTGTTCCGGTTTCGCTCGCCACTACTAACGGAATCACTGTTGTTTTCTCTTCCTGTGGGTACTGAGATGTTTCACTTCCCCACGTTCCCTCTACCCGCCCTATATATTCAGGCGGGAGTCATCAGGTCGCACAAGTACGCCTGACGGGGTTTCCCCATTCGGAAATCCTCGGATCAAAGTCTGCTTATCGACTCCCCGAGGCTTATCGCAGATTGCTACGTCCTTCTTCGGCTCCAGATGCCAAGGCATCCACCGTCTGCTCTTAGAAACTTGACTACATGAGTTTTGAATCGCTTCGAGCTCAGCTGCCAAAGGCAACCGAGCGCGAAATGACCAGTGTGTCTGATCGAAATCAGACCACTATTTGTAGATCAGCGATTTCCGGCTCGACCGAAGTCGTTCCGTACTTTCGCGAATCTAAGATGCTCGCGTCCACTGTGTAGTTCTCAATTTACGGGCGGTACTCCGTCTGTTTCGGATCTCAGATCCGAGCCAGTCGAAGTCCAGAGGATGGTTTCGGCTGCTGAAGCAGCCGGCCCGGTCCCTCAGGACCCAACAGCGTGCATGCCTCGTGCGTTCCCTGTCGATTCGTTCCTGCCGGCAAGCCGACGTACTGGAATCTCGAGGTTCTGCTCGAGGCCTATGTCAATGTTCCACCCATGAGCTCCGGCCGAGAACATGTGTCTCGGATCCGGCTCTGTCAGATCCGAAGATCTGCAGTGCTCCTTAGAAAGGAGGTGATCCAGCCGCACCTTCCGGTACGGCTACCTTGTTACGACTTAGTCCTAATCACCGATCCCACCTTCGACGGCTCCCTCCAAAAGGTTGGGCCACCGGCTTCGGGTGTTACCGACTTTCATGACTTGACGGGCGGTGTGTACAAGGCCCGGGAACGTATTCACCGTGGCGTTGCTGATCCACGATTACTAGCGACTCCGACTTCATGAGGTCGAGTTGCAGACCTCAATCCGAACTGAGACCGGCTTTTTGGGATTCGCTCCACCTTGCGGTATTGCAGCCCTTTGTACCGGCCATTGTAGCATGCGTGAAGCCCAAGACATAAGGGGCATGATGATTTGACGTCATCCCCACCTTCCTCCGAGTTGACCCCGGCAGTCTCCTATGAGTTCCCACCATTACGTGCTGGCAACATAGAACGAGGGTTGCGCTCGTTGCGGGACTTAACCCAACATCTCACGACACGAGCTGACGACAACCATGCACCACCTGTATACGAGTGTCCAAAGAGTTCTACATTTCTGCAGCGTTCTCGTATATGTCAAGCCTTGGTAAGGTTCTTCGCGTTGCATCGAATTAATCCGCATGCTCCGCCGCTTGTGCGGGCCCCCGTCAATTCCTTTGAGTTTTAGCCTTGCGGCCGTACTCCCCAGGCGGGGAACTTAATGCGTTAGCTGCGACACGGAATCCGTGGAATGGACCCCACATCTAGTTCCCAACGTTTACGGCATGGACTACCAGGGTATCTAATCCTGTTCGCTCCCCATGCTTTCGCTCCTCAGCGTCAGTTACGGCCCAGAGATCTGCCTTCGCCATCGGTGTTCCTCCTGATATCTGCGCATTCCACCGCTACACCAGGAATTCCAATCTCCCCTACCGCACTCTAGTTTGCCCGTACCCACTGCAGGCTGGAGGTTGAGCCTCCAGTTTTCACAGCAGACGCGACAAACCGCCTACGAGCTCTTTACGCCCAATAATTCCGGACAACGCTTGCACCCTACGTATTACCGCGGCTGCTGGCACGTAGTTAGCCGGTGCTTTTTCTGCAGGTACCGTCACTTTCGCTTCTTCCCTACTAAAAGAGGTTTACAACCCGAAGGCCGTCATCCCTCACGCGGCGTTGCTGCATCAGGCTTGCGCCCATTGTGCAATATTCCCCACTGCTGCCTCCCGTAGGAGTCTGGGCCGTGTCTCAGTCCCAGTGTGGCCGGTCACCCTCTCAGGCCGGCTACCCGTCGTCGGCTTGGTGAGCCGTTACCTCACCAACTACCTGATAGGCCGCGAGTCCATCCTTGACCGAAATTCTTTCCAGCTCCTAGCCATGCGGCTGAAGCTCGTATCCGGTATTAGACGTCGTTTCCAACGCTTATCCCAGAGTCAAGGGCAGGTTACTCACGTGTTACTCACCCGTTCGCCACTAATCCACCGGAGCAAGCTCCGGCTTCATCGTTCGACTTGCATGTGTTAAGCACGCCGCCAGCGTTCGTCCTGAGCCAGGATCAAACTCTCCGTAAATGTTTGATTGCAACAGCGGTCGAAACCGCTGCGCACATCTGTTGTCACAGCTGCCGGGGAAAACCGGTGGGCTGCGACGAGTTTGATCTGACTGTTAGATCGTCTACTGACAATCAATCAATCCAAAGGAATCTCTACAACCGGTCAGACCGGTTGCCGAGGTTATTTGGCATTTGACATAGTGCACGCTGTTGAGTTCTCAAGGATCGGGCGCTCAAGAAGACTTTCCGTTTCCGGAAGGTTTTCAGGGCAACTGTCCTAACTTACCACACCCCGCCACAAGTTTTTCACGGCCTGGCCGCTTCAACTCTTCAGGACTCGAGGCCCTGGATTCGGAGTGGGTTTCCCATCCTAGACATCGAATCTCACACCATCAAGGTGCTGTTCAAATCTCTAGGAGGATGGTCCCGCTTGAGGCCGGGAAGCTCTTCCGCTTCCCGCACCTTTGGGGTGACGAGTGATTACTTTACGGGTGACCGGGGGTCGTGCCAAATCTAGGCGCATCCCGGGCGTGTCGCCCCATTTTCCGGGCTTCAGCCGGCCGGCACGCAGTAGGTCTCGACCCATTCGTCGATCCCCGAGGCCGACACCGCAGCGGTGATGATCTCCACGTTCTGGTCGTTGTCGATCTGACGCGCGATGTCGACGTTGTCGACGATCCCCTGGCCGGTCTCGGCCAGGGTGGCGACGCCGGCCTGGATCTCCGTCGGAGCGACCTCCGCGGCCGCCGTCCAGCGATCGACCCACACCTGCATTTCGTCGAGGGACGACTCGATGGAGAAGCCGCGCTGCGGCCAGCTGTAGATCGGCGGCTCGAGGTACGTCGGATCCGCCTGAACCTGCGCGCAGAACTCCGCGCTGGCCGCGACGGTCGCTTCGAACTCGCGGGCGTCGGTCCACGCCCCGTAGGCGACCACGCCTGCCACGGCGGCCACGCCCGTCATGATCAGCCCGATCACGATCGTGGCCTTGTCGAGTGCGATCGTCCAGCCCCGACGCCGCGCGCTCAGCGCTGCGGTCACGATTCCCGCGACGAACCCGACCGGCGGAAGCACGAACGCCAGCGCGAAGGCGATCCATTCGGCCGGCCGCGGCTTCGCCAGATCGCCGAAGTCAACCAAGGGCGACCCGGACCCGACCACCGCCGGATCCACCGGGTCGTCGCCGGGCGGCAGCGCGCCCGAGCCATCGACGACGCCGGTGTCGGCGCGCACCGCCAGGTGCGCGGTGGCGTCCGACCGCGCGGACACCGGCTCGGCCGCCGGCGGCTCGAGGCGGGGCGGCTCGGCCGAGAAGTACGGCGAGGCGGAGTCGACGGGGTCGACGTCGTCCAGATCGGGGCCCGCAAGCCCCAGCGCCTCGAACCCGCCGTCCGTCGCTCCGTCGGACTCGGCGGGACGCGGTTCGGCGCTCGGGGCGCTCGGCCATCCGGTCACGGCGATCGCCGGCGGCGCCTCGGGCTCGGGCCGCGGCAGGGTCGGCTGCTCTGCGACCGGCGGCTCCGGCACCCAGGCGTCGGCCGCGGGCTCCACGGGCGGCGTAGTCGGCGCGGCGGCGAGCGGCGCGGGCGGCGCCCAGTCAGGTGCCGCGACGCCGTCGGGCGCGGCGGCGCCCTCCCAGCTCGGCGGCGGGGCCGGCGTCGACGGCTCCGCCTCGCCGACGAGAGGCGGGGCGGGGGCGACCGTGGTCGGCGGCTCCCAGCTCGGATTCTCGGCGGGCGGCGCGGGCTGCTCCCAGCTCGGCGCGGCAGCCGGCGGCGCGGCCTGCTCCCAGCTCGGCGCGGCAGCCGGCGGCGCGGCCTGCTCCCAACTCGGCGCGGCGGCGGGCGGCGCGGCCTGCTCCCAACTCGGGGCGGCGGCCGGTGCGGGAGGCTCCCAGCTCGGCGCCTGCGCCTCGGGGGCCGGCGCCTCCCAATTGGTGGCCTGCGGCTCGGGGGCCGGCGGCTCCCAATTCGTGTGCTGCGGCTCAGGGGCCGGCGGCTCCCAATTCGTGTGCTGCGGCTCAGGGGCCGGCGGCTCCCACGACGGTGCGGCGGCCGGCTGGTCCCAGCTCGGCGGGGGCGCCGCCTGCGTGGGCGCATCCCAGCTCGGGGCGGCCGCGGGCGGCGACGCCGTCGGGGGGCCCCACTCCGGAGCGGTCGGCGCCGCGGGCGCGGTCGGCGCGCCCCAGCTCGGTGCGGCAGTCGGAGGAGCGTCGGCGAGCGGCGTCACCGGCGGCACGTCGGCCGCGAAGCCGTCGAGCGAAGGGGCGACGTAGTCGCTGTCCGACCACGGGCTCGGCGCGGCGGACTCCGGCGCGGCCGCCAGCTCGTCGGCGCCCACGAACTCGGGAGCCTGCCCTTGCTCCGCGAGACGGCGCGCACGCCGCGACATCTCGCCGGGTACGGGCGTCTCGCCGTTATTCGGGTCGCCCCCGGGCGTCCAGTTCATGGTTGTCCTCCGATAGCGGCGGCCTCAGCCCGCCAGATGTTCCGCGCGACGGCGAAGCTCCCCCGGACGACGCGGTGTCTCATCCGATCACAACACCCGCGAGAGTCTTCTTGCCTCGCCGAAGAATAGCGACCCCACCTGCGAGAACCTGATCGCCGACCACCGTCGACGGGTCCTCGACGCGCGCGTTGTTGAGATACACGCCGCCCTGCGAGATCGCTCGCCGCGACTCGCTCAGGCTCTTGGTGAGAGTCGTGTCGACCAGCAGCTGTTCGATCGTCGACTCGGCGGAAGCGGGCGCGGACGGCAGCTCGGCGACCGCCGCGCGCAGCGTATCGGCGTCGAGCGCGGTCAGATCCCCGTTGCCGAAGAGCGCCTCGGCTGCGGCGAAGGCGGCACTCGTGGCGTCGTCGCCGTGTACGAGGCGCGTGACCTCGCGCGCCAGGACCCGTTGCGCCTCGCGCCGGAACGGCTCGTCGGCGACCGCGCGCTCGAGGCGTTCGATCTCGTCACGGTCGAGGAACGTGAACACCTTCAGCCGCGCGATCACGTCGGCGTCGTCGGTGTTGAGCCAGAACTGGCTGAACGCGTAGGGGCTCGTCATCGCGGGGTCGAGCCAGATGGCGTTGCCCTCGCTCTTGCCGAACTTGGTGCCGTCGGAGTTGGTGATGAGCGGGGTGCCGATCGCGTGCACGCTCACCCCTTCGGCCCGGTGCACGAGGTCGGTGCCGCTCGTGAGGTTGCCCCATTGGTCGCTGCCCCCGGTCTGCAGCACGCAGCCGTAGCTTCGGTACAGCTCGAGGAAGTCCATGCCCTGCAGGATCTGGTAGCTGAACTCGGTGTAGCTGATCCCGGCCTCGCTGTTGAGACGCGCCGACACCGCATCCTTCTTCAGCATCGTGCCGACGCGGAAGTGCTTGCCGACCTCGCGGAGGAAGTCGATCGCGCTCAGCGGCGCCGTCCAGTCGAGGTTGTTGACGATGCGGGCCGCGCTCTCGCCCTCGAAGTCGAGGAAGCGCTCGATCTGGCTCTGCAGGTAGCCGACCCACTCGGCCACGGTCTCCCGCGTGTTGAGCGTGCGCTCGGCCGTCGGTCGCGGATCGCCGATGAGCCCCGTCGATCCCCCGACGAGCCCGAGCGGCCGGTGTCCGGCGAGCTGCAGGCGACGCATCGTGAGCAGCTGCACGAGGTTTCCGAGATGGAGGCTCGGGGCGGTGGGGTCGAAGCCGCAGTAGAACACGATGGGCGGGCCGGAGAGAAGTGCCTTCAGCTCCGCCGGATCGGTCGAGACGTGGACCAGCCCGCGCCAGAGCAGCTCGTCCCAGATGTCGTCGAAACGAGGGTCATTGCGCTGTTCAGGAAGCGTCGAGGCGGCGGACACCGGGAAAGACTACCAGCGGGCATCCGGCTTCCCCGGTCGACATGCGTCAAGTTTGGATGCTTGATTTCGGTGAATCAAGCCCCTATGCTTTATTTCTCCGGAATCAAGGGACAAGACATGATTGTTCTCACCGCGGATCAGATCGACAGTCGGCACCAGCGCGACCTCGCCGAGCCGACCCTCCTGCACCTCGACGAGCTCGTCGGCCCGCGGCTCGCGCGACCCGCCGAACGCACCGCGGGCGACGAGATCCAGCTGGCGACCGCCGATGCCGACGCCGCACTCGCCGCGCTGCTCGCCCTCACCCGACGCGACGAGTGGAGCGTCGGCATCGGCATCGGCACGGTGCGACGCCCCCTGGCCGCCACCACTCGCGCCATGAGCGGAAGCGCCTTCATCCACGCCCGCGACGCGGTCGAGGCGGCGAAGAAGCGCCCCACCCGCTTCGCGCTGCGCGCCGACCCCGCGGTGGAACCCGCCGCGACGGAGCTGGAACCGCTCCTCGATCTGCTGCTGCTGCTGCGCGCACGACGGACCCCCGAAGGCTGGGAGCTCGCGGAGCTGCTGGACACCGGAATGACGCAGCGCGCGGCCGCCGAGCGGCTCGGCATCAGCCCGCAGGCGGCCAGTCTGCGCGGCCAGAGCGCCCACCTGCGGGTCGAGACCGCGGCGCGCGCGGCGCTGACCGCGATGCTCGCCCGGGCCGACCAGACTGGAGACGGGAAGGACCACTCATGATCGTCGCTCTGCTCTTCGCCTGGATCGGCGGGCTCCTGCTGATCGCGGGCGCGCTCGTCGTCTCCGCACTCGCCCTGCCCCTGCGACAGCCCGCGCTCTCGCTCGTCGCGCTCCTGCCGGTGGGTGTCGCCGGTGCACTGATCGCCTTCGACGCCGAGCTGCCCGCCCCTGAGCCCGCCTTCCAGACGCTGCTCGGCATCGGCTTCGTGCTCCTCGGGGTGGTCGCCGGCGGACCGCTCGCCAGCTTCGTGCTGCAGCTCGCGAACCGCGGCTCCTCGCTGCCCGGCGCCCACGGCGGCATCCTCGTCGCCGAGTCCGGCGACTCACCCGCGCGCGAGGTGATGCGCGGAGGCTCCACCATCGGCTACCTGGAGCGCACCGCGATCGTCGGAGGCATCCTGCTCGGCCGCTTCGAGATCGTCGCGGTCGTCGTCGCGATCAAAGGTCTCGGACGCTACTCGGAGCTGGACCGCGCCGAGTCGCGCGAGCGATTCATCATCGGCACGCTCGTGAGCTTCGTCTGGGCGGGGGCCTGCGCCCTGCTCGTCGCGCTCTAGTCGGCGGCCGGAGCGGACAGGCTCGCCACGCGAGCACGGAGCTCGGCGAGCTGCTCGGCGACGCGCGCCGGAGCCGTGCCGCCGACGCCCGCGCGGCTCGCGAGCGAGCCCTCGACGGTCAGGACATCGCGCACGTCGCCCGTCAGCCGCGGGTCGATCGCGGCGTAGTCCGCGTCGCTCGGCTCGTGCAGCTCGAGGCCGCGCTCCTCGCACAGCCGCACCAGTGCGCCCGAGATCTCGTGCGCCTCGCGGAACGGCACCCCCTGACGCACCAGATGGTCGGCCACATCGGTCGCGAGCGAGAACCCTTGCGGAGCGAGCTCCGCCATCCGCTCCTCATCGAACGCGAGGGTCGCCACCATGCCGGTGAAGGCCGGCAGCAGCACCTCGAGGGTGCGCACCGAATCGAAGACCGGCTCCTTGTCCTCCTGCAGGTCGCGGTTGTAGGCGAGCGGCAGCCCCTTGAGGGTGGTCAGCAGCCCGGTGAGGTTGCCGACCAGCCGCCCCGACTTGCCTCGCGCGAGCTCCGCGATGTCGGGGTTCTTCTTCTGCGGCATGATCGACGAGCCGGTCGAGTACGCGTCGTGCAGCCGCGCGAACCCGACCTCGCGCGTCACCCAGAGGATGATGTCCTCCGAGAAGCGAGACAGGTCGATACCGAGCTGCGCGGCGATGTAGGCGAACTCGGCCACCACGTCGCGTGCGCTCGTCGCGTCGATCGAGTTCGGCAGCGGGTCGCCGAGGCCGAGCTCTGCGGCGATCGCCCGCGGGTCGAGCCCGAGCGCACCGCCGGCGAGAGCGCCCGCGCCGTACGGCGAGCCGGTCGCTCGGGCGCGCCAGTCGCGCAGGCGCTCCAAATCACGCACGAGCGGCCACGCGTGTGCCATCAGGTGGTGGGCCAGGAGGATCGGCTGGGCGTGCTGAAGGTGCGTGCGCCCCGGCATCACCGCGGTCGGATGCTCCGCGGCGCGATCGGCGATGACGCCGATCAGCTGAGAGACCTGCGCCGTGATCGTCGCGGCGTGGTCGAGCAGGTACAGCCGCACCAGGGTTGCGATCTGGTCGTTGCGGCTGCGGCCGGCGCGCAGCTTGCCGCCGAGCTCCGGGCCAAGGGCTGCCACGAGTTCGCGCTCCAGCGCGAAGTGCACGTCCTCATCCGAGTCGCGCGGACGGATCGAGCCGTCGGCCACACCCGCGTCGATCGCGTCGATGCCCGCGAGCATCCGCTCGAGCTCGTCGGCGGTCAGGAAGCCGGCCGCGGCGAGCGCGCGCGCGTGGGCGCGCGAGCCGCGCAGGTCATAGGGCGCGAGCTCCCAGTCGAAATGGGTCGAGCGACTCAGCGCCTCGAGCTCGGGAGAGGGGCCGTCCGCGAAGCGGCCGCCCCACAGCGCCGCGCCGTCGCCACTCGCGCTCACGAGCGGAACCGTCCCGCGGTGCAGGCAACGAGCTCGGGAACGGTCATGGCGTGCTTCTCCTCGGACATCGTCGTTCAGTCTAGGGCGCGCGGCGAAGGAGGCCGCAGTAACGTGGAGCCATGAGTGACGACGCCGCCGTGCCGCCGATCCCGCCCGCACCGTCGAACGGATCCGTGCCGCCGCCGATCGCCGAACCGGCCGCTGCTCCCCCGGCGTCGCCCGCCGCGGTGACCCCTCCGGCCGCGAGTCCCGCCGCCGCGGCCCCCGCGGCGCCGAACCCGTACGCGGCGAACCCGTACGCGACGAACCCGTATGCGACCGCCACCTACGGTGCACCGCCGCCCACGAGCGCGGGTCGACGCACCTGGGATGTCGTGCTGACGATCGTGCTGCTCGCCCTGGGCCTGTTCGGCATGCTCCTGGGACTCCTGATGGCGGCGGTTCTCCCGCTCACCATCGAAGACTCCGGCGGATTCGCCGACCCGGACCTGATCGCGGGCGACCAGGCCGTGATCATCATCAGCCACCTGGTGCTCTACGCCGCCGCGGCCACCGTGTCGATCATTCTGCTCGTGCGCCGCACGATCGCGTTCTGGGTTCCGCTGACGGCGGGGATCATCGCCGCGATCATCTTCTGGGCGACGTTCGCGGGCGCGATGGTCGCCTCCGGCGCCTGACCTGCGCGCTCAGGCGCGCTCGAGCAGCCAGGCGAGCAGTGCCTTCTGGGCGTGCAGGCGGTTCTCCGCCTCATCCCAGATGACGCTCTGCGCGCCGTCGATGACCTCGGCCTCGACCTCGTAGCCGCGGTCGGCCGGCAGGCAGTGCAGGAAGATCGCGTCGGGCTTCGCGAGCGTCATCAGCTCGCGCGTCACCTGGTAGCCGCCGAACGTCGCCACGCGGTGCGCCTTCTCCTCCTCCTTGCCCATCGACACCCAGGTGTCGGTGACCACGACGTCGGAGCCGGCGACCGCTTCGAGGGCGTCGGTGTAGATCGTCACCGAGCCGCCCGTCTCGGCGGCGCGGCGGTCAGCATCCGCCACCACGCTCTCCGCCGGGGCGAACTCCTCGGGGGCGGCTACGCGCACGTGCATGCCCGCGGTCGCGCCGGCCAACAGGTAGCTGTGCGCCATGTTGCTCGCGCCGTCGCCCAGGAACGTCACCGTGAGGCCCGCCAGCTCGCCCTTGTGCTCGCGAATCGTGAGCAGGTCGGCGAGCAGCTGGCAGGGGTGGAAGTCGTCGCTCAGCGCGTTCACGACCGGCACGCGGGTGCCCGCCGCCATCTCCTCCAGGCCCGCCTGCGCGTAGGTGCGCCAGACGATCGCGCTGACCATGCGCTCCAGCACGCGCGCCGTGTCGGAGGGGGTCTCCTTGCCGCCGAGCTGGCTCGACGCGGTTGAGATGATCAGCGGGCTGCCGCCGAGGTCGGCGATGCCGACCGCGAAGCTCACCCGGGTGCGCGTCGACGACTTGTCGAAGATGACGGCGACGGTCTGCGGGCCCTCCAGCGGGCGACGGCCCCAGCGATCCGCCTTCATCTCGGCGGCGAGGTCGAGGATCTCGGACTGCTCGGCGGCGCTCAGGTCGTCATCGCGAAGGAAGTGGCGGGTCATGGGGTGTCTCCTGCAGGGGTCTGGACGTCGGACAGGGCGGCGGCGAACTTCTCCGCGAACTCGGCGATCTCGGCCTCGCCGATCGTGAGCGGCGGGGCGAGACGGATGCGCGAATCGGTCGTCGCGTTGATGATCAGCCCGCGCTGGTGCGCGGCCGCGACCAGTGCCGCCGCGACCGGCTGGGTGAGCACGATGCCGATCAGCAGACCGGCGCCGGTCACCTCGCGCACCAGCGGCGAGGCGAGACCCTCGACCGCCGCACGCAGCTCGACGCCGCGGCGGGCCGCGTTCTCGACCAGGCCGGCGCGCTCGATCTCGGCCAGCACGGCATCCGCCGTCGCCGTGGCGAGCGGGTTGCCGCCGAAGGTCGACAGGTGCTGACCGGGCTGGAACAGGTCGCTGGTCGCCCCGAAGGTGACCAAGGCGCCGATCGGCACTCCGCCGCCGATGCCCTTCGCCAAGGTGATCGCGTCCGGGACGATGCCCTCGCGCTGGAACGCGAACCACTCCCCCGTGCGGCCGGCGCCGGTCTGGATCTCGTCCAGGATCAGCAGCGCGCCGTGCTGGGTGGTCAGTTCGCGGGCGCGGCGCAGGAAGCCCTCCGGCAGCTCGACGACCCCCGCCTCGCCCTGGATCGGCTCGATCACGATCGCCGACAGCTCGTCGCCGTGCTCGGCGAACTCCGCCTCCAGCGCCTCCATCGTCGGGGCGATGTGCGCCGCCCCCGGCACGAGCGGTTCGAACGGGGCCCGCAGCGCCGGCTTGCCGGTGAGCGAGAGCGAGCCCATCGTGCGTCCGTGGAACGAGGCCTCGAGCGCGACGATGCGGGTGCGCCCGGTCAGCCGGGCCAGCTTGATCGCCGACTCGATAGCCTCCGCCCCCGAGTTCGCGAAGTACACGCGGTCGCCGCCGCTCAGCCGCACCAGCCGTTCGGCGAGCGCCAGCTGCGGTTCACTCGCGAAGTAGTTCGAGATGTGCACCAGACGCGAGGCCTGCGCGTGGATCGACTCCACGACGACCGGATGCGCGTGCCCCAGCGCGTTCACCGCGATCCCGGCCAGGAAGTCCAGGTACTCGTTGCCGTCGACATCCCACACCCGCGCGCCCTCGCCGTGGTCGAGGATCGCGAACGGGCGCGGATTGGTGCGCATCATGACATCGGTGAACCGCGCCACGATCTCCGGGGTCCGCGCGCTCATGCGGGCACCACCTCGGTGCCGATGCCGGCGTCGGTGAAGATCTCCAGCAGGATCGAGTGCGGGCGACGGCCGTCGATGATCGCCGCCTTGGCGACCCCGCCGTTCACCGCCTCCAGGCACGCCGACATCTTCGGGATCATTCCGCTCTCCAGACTCGGCAGCAGGGCCGTCAGCTCCGTCGCATCGATCATCGAGATGAGCGAATCGCGATCCGGCCAATTGCGGTACAGGCCCGCGACATCCGTCAGCACCACGAGCTTCGCGGCGCCCAGCGCGACCGCGAGCGAGGCGGCGGCCGAGTCGGCGTTCACGTTCAGCGACTGGCCGGCCGCATCCACGTCGGGGGCGATCGAGGAGACGACGGGGATGCGCCCCGCCGCGATCTCGGCCAGCACCGCGGCCGGGTCGACCTCGACCACATCGCCGACCTGGCCGATGTCGACGGTCTCGCCGTTCACCACGGCGCCCCGGCGGCGACCCTTGAACAGTCCCGCATCCTCGCCGGAGATCGCCGAGGCGAGCGGGCCGTGCTCATTGATCAGGCTGACGATCTCGCGGCTCACCTGACCGGTGAGCACCATGCGCACGATCTCCATCGCCTCCGGCGTCGTCACCCGGTAGCCGCCGACGAACTCGCTCGGAATGCCGAGCCGGTCGAGCATCGACGAGATCTGCGGACCGCCGCCGTGCACCACCACCGGCTTCAGGCCGAGGTAGCGCAGGTAAACCATGTCCTGGGCGAAGGCGCGCTTCAGCTCGTCGTCGACCATGGCGTTGCCGCCGAACTTGATCACGACGATCTCGCCCGAGAAGCGCTTCAGCCAGGGCAGCGACTCGATCAGCGTCGCCGCCTTCAGCTCCGCCTGGGCGGCGCGCGGATCGAGGGATTCCAATTCGTTGTCGGTCATGAGCTGTAGGCGCTGTTCTCGTGCACGTAGTCGTGGGTCAGGTCGTTGGTGAAGATCGTCGCGGTCTGCTCGCCCGACTTCAGGTCGACGAGCACGTGCGTCGCGCGCGGGCTCAGGTCGACCTCCTCGCGCGGACGGTCCGGGCCGCCGTTCGAGCAGACGCGGACGCCGTTCATGCTGACATCGACCGCGTACGGGTCGAACTCGGCGCTCGTCGTGCCGATCGCCGCCAGCACGCGGCCCCAGTTCGGATCGTTGCCGAACACGGCCGCCTTGAACAGGTTGTTGCGGGCGATCGAGCGGCCCACCTCGACGGCGTCATCCTCGCTCGCGGCGTTCACGATCTCGATCGTGATGTCGTGGCTGGCGCCCTCGGCATCCGCCTGAAGCTGCGTCGCCAGGTCGAGGCAGAGCTCGGTCAGCATCTCGGTGAACAGTGCCAGGTCGGGGCGGATGCCGGAGGCGCCGCTCGCCATCAGCGTCACCTGGTCGTTGGTCGACATGCAGCCGTCGGAGTCGAGGCGGTCGAAGCTGACCCGGGTGGCGGCGCGAAGCGCCGTGTCGAGCTCGGCGCTCGACAGGTCGACGTCGGTCGTGATGACCACGAGCATCGTCGCCAGGCCCGGGGCGAGCATGCCCGCGCCCTTCGCCATGCCGCCGATCGTCCAGCCGTTCCGGGCGCGGATCGCGGTCTTGGGGTGGGAATCCGTGGTCATGATCGCGCGGGCGGCGGCGGCCCCGCCGTCGGCGCGAAGCGCATTCGCGGCCGTCGCGACGCCGGGCAGCAGCTTTTCGCGGTCCAACTGCAGGCCGATCAGGCCGGTCGAGCAGACGAGCACGTCGCCGGCCGAGACGTCGGCGTCGAGGCGCTGCAGGGACTCGGCGACCGCCTCGGCGGTCGCGTGGGTGGTCTGGAACCCTTCGGCGCCGGTGAAGCAGTTGGCGCCGCCCGAGTTGAGCACGATCGCGCTCACCTCGCCGTCGGCGATAACCTGCTTCGACCAGATGATCGGGTTGGCCTGCGCGCGGTTGCTGGTGAACACGGCGGCGGCGCTGTGCAGCGGGCCGCGATTGACGACAAGAGCGAGGTCGGGGTTGCCGTTCGACTTCAGGCCGATGGCGATGCCGGCAGCCAGGAATCCGGTGGGGGCGGTGACGGTCACGGGGCGACTCCGTTCACGGGCAGGGCGCGGTGCTCGTCGAGACCGAGCGCCAGATTGGCCGACTGGATGGCGGCACCGGCGGTGCCTTTGACGAGATTGTCGACCGCCGCGACGACGACGACCCGAGCGGCCGCCTCATCGACCGCGAGGCCGAGAAGCGCGGTGTTCGCGCCGAGCACGTCGGCGGTGCGCGGGAAGACACCCTCGGGCAGCAGCTGCACGAAGGGCTCGCCCGCGTAGGCGGTCTCCCAGGCGGCGCGCACCGAGGCGGCGTCGACACCGGGAGCGAGCCGCGCGGTGGAGGTGGCGAGGATGCCGCGCGACATCGGCACCAGCACCGGGGTGAACGAGAGCGTCACTTCGGAGGCGCCCGCCCAGCGCAGCGCCTGCTGGATCTCGGGGATGTGGCGGTGGGTGCCGCCCACGGCGTACGGGTTCGCCGAGCCGAGGATCTCGCTCGCGAGCAGGTTCGTCTTCAGGCTCTTGCCGGCACCCGAAGGCCCGACGGCGAGCACGCTCACCAGGTCGGTCGCCTCGATCACCCCGGCCGCGATGCCGGGAGCGAGGGAGAGCGCGACGGTGCTGGCGTTGCAGCCGGGGGCGGCGATCCGACGGGCGGCGGCGAGCCGTTCGCGCTGGCTCGGGCCCTCGTGGCGGGGCAGCTCGGGCACGCCGTACTCCCAGGCGCCGAAGAAATCGCCGCCGTAGAAGGCCGCCCAGTCCGTCTCCGACTCGAGGCGGTGATCCGCTCCGCAGTCGATGACGAGGGTGTCGGCGGGCAGCTGCGCGGTGATCGCGCCGGAGGCGCCGTGCGGGAGGGCGAGGAAGACGACGTCGTGGCCGGCGAGGGTCTCGGGGGTCGTCTCGACGAGCGTCAGATGTGCGAGGGAGCGCAGGTGCGGCTGGGCCGCGATGAGCGGCTGACCGGCGTTGCTGTGCGCGGTGACGGTGCGGATCTCGAAATCGGGGTGACCGGCGAGCAGCCGCAGCAGCTCGCCGCCCGCATAGCCGCTCGCGCCAGCGACGGCAACGGAATAGGGCATGACTTCAACCTTAGGGTTCGACGGAACGGAATCGGAGCGGCGACGTCGAGCCTGGCTGAACCGGAAGGGGTGGGATCAGCGGCGCGGCGTCGCCGAGATTCGGCGCGCGCGACGCAGACGGCGGGAGGAAAGCCCCCCGAGCGCACTCTGCACGTGATCCATGCCCCGACCCTACCCCTTCTGGGCGCGCGGGATGCATCCCTGACGCAAGCGAGTGCCGCGCGCGGCACGCGGGAGGGTCAGGGATGCATCCCCGCGGGGCTATTCGCGGAGGGCGGCGGCGTGGCGTGACGTTGCTAGGGCGGCGCCGGCGAGCTTGGCGTCGGTGGCCTCGGCGGCGGTGAGGGTGCGGTCGGGGGCTCGGAAGCGCAGGGCGAAGGTCAAGGACTTCGCGCCCTCGGGCAGGCCCTGGCCGCGGTAGTCATCGACCAGCTGGATGTGCTCCAACAGGTCGCCCGCGCCCTCGCGCACCGCGGCGAGCACATCCCCGGCGGGGATCTCGGCCGCGACCACGAGCGACAGGTCCTGCGTCGCCGCCGGCAGCGTGCCGATCGGCTGCGCCGTCACCTGCTCCGGCGCCGCGGCGAGCAGCGCATCCAGGTCGAGCTCGAGCAGCGCCACCACGCGCGGCAGGTCCAGCTCGTCGGCGATCGCCGGGAGCAGTTCGCCCGCCACGCCGACCACGGTCTCGCCGACGCGGACCTCGGCGGTGCGACCCGGGTGCAGCGCCGGATGCGCGCCCGTCACCGCGGTCAGCTCGACACCGAGCGCCAGCCCGACCTGACGTGCCAGGTCGAGGGCATCGGCGACGCCGCTCGGAGCGGCGACCGCGCCCGGCTGCTTCGGGGTCACATCGCCGAGCAGCAGCCCGCCGACGCGCCACGGCTGCGCCGGAAGGGCCGCCTCGAGCTCGGCGAGCTCGCTCGCGCTCGGCAGCACGCCGCCGCTCGGGTTGGCCGCGGTGCCGTACTCGACGCCGGGCTCCGGACGGAATACCCCGCCGATCTCGAACAGCGCCAGATCGGTGAGACCGCGCGACAGGTTGCGGCGGGCGATGTCGAGCAGGCCCGGCAGCAGGCTGCGGCGCAGGAACGGCGCCTGCGCATCGAGCGCGTTCTCGAGCTTCACCGCGGGAGCCCCCGGCTCGAAGCGGTCGATCGCGGCCGCCGTGAGGAACGGATAGGCCAGCACCTCGGTGGCGCCGGCCGCGGCGAGCGTCTGCGCCACGCGACGACGGGCGCGCTGGCTGCGGCTGAGCCCGCGTCCGGGAGGCGCGACCGGCAGCTCGGAGCCGACCCGGTCGTAGCCGGTGATGCGCGCCACCTCTTCGATCAGCGCCGCCTCGTCGGTCAGGTCGGGGCGCCAGCTCGGCGGGGTGACGGTCGCCGTCTCGCCCGAGACGTCCACGGTCGCGCCGATGCGCTCGAGCGCCTCGATGACCTCGGCCTGCGTGTAGGCGACCCCGATCAGGGCCTGCGGGCGCGACAGCGC
The DNA here is from genome assembly GCF_057365085.1 of Herbiconiux sp. J20-20. Lineage (NCBI taxonomy): Bacteria > Bacillati > Actinomycetota > Actinomycetes > Micrococcales > Microbacteriaceae > Herbiconiux > Herbiconiux sp. J20-20. The sequence goes on along the minus strand of NZ_CP195122.1, from coordinate 2,421,762 downwards.
CAGCGTGATCGGCGCGGACTCGACCGAGTCGTCGAGGTCGGTGCCGAGCACGTCGAGCGTGCCGCCGGCGAACTCCACCAGCAGCGCGGCGGCGCGCGTCGCGGCCGCTCGTGCGATGCGCGGGTCGACGGAGCGCTCGAAGCGCTTCGCCGCCTCGCTCGGCAGCTTGTGGCGGCGCACGGCGCGCGCGATCGAGACCGGGTCGAAGTTCGCCGCCTCGATCAGCACGTCGGCCGTCGTATCCGAGATCTCGGTGCTCGCCCCGCCCATCACACCGGCCATGCCGATCGGGCCGGACTCGTCGGTGATGAGCAGGTCTTCGACGTCGAGCTTGCGCACCACCCCGTCGAGCGTCTCGAGGGTCTCGCCCGCGCGCGCCCGGCGCACCGTGATGCCGCCGGCGAGCGTGGCGAGGTCGTAGCCGTGCAGCGGCTGGCCGAACTCGAGCATGACGTAGTTGGTGATGTCGACCGCGAGCGAGATCGAGCGGATGCCCGCCAGCCGCAGCCGCGACGCCATCCACGGCGGAGTGGGTCGGGTCGCGTCGATCCCGCGCACCACGCGCGTCGCGAAGGCCGAGCAGCCGACGCGGCCGCGGATCGGGGCGTCGTCGGCGATCGTCACCGGGAAGGTCTCGCTCGGCGCGGCGACCGCGACCGCGTCGACCGGGTCGCGGAAGTGCGCGCCGGTCGCGTGCGAGTACTCGCGCGCCACCCCACGGATCGAGAAGGCGTAGCCGCGGTCCGGCGTGACGTTGATCTCGACCGCCGCATCCGCGAGGCCCAGCAGTTCGATCGCGTCGGTGCCGGGCTCGGGGTCGAGACCCAGCTCGATGAGGCGCAGGATGCCGTCGTGCTCGTCGCCGAGCCCGAGCTCACGGGCGCTGGCGATCATCCCGTCGGAGATGTGGCCGTAGGTCTTGCGGGCCGAGATCGGGAACGGCCCCGGCAGTACGGCGCCGGGAAGCGAGACCACGACCTTGTCACCGGGCGCGAAGTTGTGCGCCCCGCAGACGATGCCGCGCGGTTCGGCGTCGCCGACGTCGACCTGGCACCAGTTGATCGTCTTTCCGTTGGACTGCGGCTCGGGCTCGGCCGAGATCACGCGCCCCACGACGACCGGGCCGGTGATGTCGGAGGTGTGAACGTCCTCCTCCTCGAAGCCGACCTTGACGAGCGCCTCGTGCACCTGCTCGAGCGTGACGTCCTCGGGAAGCGTGACCCACTCCCCCAACCAACTCAGCGGGACGCGCATCAGACCACCATTCCGAACTGCCGGGAGAAGCGAACGTCGCCCTCGACCATGTCGCGCATGTCATTCATCTCGTTGCGGAACTGCAGGGTGCGCTCGATCCCCATGCCGAAGGCGAAGCCCTGGTACTCGTCCGGATCGATGCCGGCGCTGCGCAGCACGTTCGGGTTGACCATGCCGCAGCCGCCCCACTCGACCCAGCGCGCGCCGCCCTTGGCGTTCGGCTGCCAGACATCCATCTCGGCGCTCGGCTCGGTGAAGGGGAAGAAGTTGGGACGCAGTCGGATCTGCGCCTCATGCCCGAACATGGCGCGCGCGAGGTGCTCGAGCGTTCCGCGCAGGTGCGCCATGGTGAGGCCCCGGTCGATGGCGATGCCCTCGATCTGGTGGAACACCGGCGTGTGGGTCGCGTCGAGCTCGTCCTTGCGGAACACCTTGCCCGGGCTCACCACGTACACCGGCAGGTCGCGCTCCAGCAGCGAGCGGATCTGCACCGGGCTGGTCTGGGTGCGCAGCACCAGGTGGCGGTCCTGCGGCGCAACGAAGAAGGTGTCCTGGTCGCTGCGCGCCGGGTGGTCCTCGTCCATGTTGAGCGCGTCGAAGTTGAACCATTCGTGCTCGAGCTCGGGGCCTTCGGCCACCTCCCAGCCCATCGCCACGAAGACGTCGCTCATCTCCTCCATGAGGAGGGACAGCGGATGCCGGGCCCCGGCCCGCCAGCGCGACGGCAGCGCGGTCACATCGACCGTCTCGCTCACGAGGCGCGCCTGCTCCTCGGCGGCGAGCACGACCGCCTCCTGGGCGGCGAGCGCCTGGTTCACGCGACCGCGCGCCTGGCCGACGAGCTTGCCCGCGGCGGCCTTCTGGTCGGCGGGCACGTCGCGCATGGCGGCGTTGAGCTTGGCCAGCGGCGACGCCTCTCCGGCGTGGGCGGATCGCGCCGCCTTCAGGGCTGCGGAGTCGGTCGCGTCGGCGATGGCGGCGAGCGCCGCGTCGACCGCGGCGTTGACCGTCTGTTCGGTGATCTGCGGGGAGTCGGACACGAGCGTCGAGTCTAGTCGGGCGACGCCCCGCACTTCGCGGGCTCGGTCGCCGGCTCCGTCACGGCCGCGGCTAGCTGGGCGGTTTCCCGCGGTTCGGCCGCACCATCGTGATCGCCTGCGTGCCCTGCGAGCCGACCGGCGGCACGTCGTCCGGCGTCACCTTGCCGAGCTTCGGCCCGCTGCGCTTCGCGATCACGCGCGCGAGCCACGAGAGCGTCAGGTTCATGATCAGGTAGATCAGGAGTCCGATGATGAAGAGCGTGAAGAGGTAGCGGTTGCCGAGCGCGTTCTGCAGGTTCTTGATGGTGCGGGCGAGCTCGTTGTAGCCGACGACGTAGGCGAGCGAGGTGTCCTTCAGCAGCACGACGAGCTGGGCGATGATGATCGGCAGCATCTGCCGGAACGCCTGCGGGAACTCGATCGACAGCCGCGTCTGCAGCGGTGTCAGTCCGATCGAATAGCCGGCCTCGCCCTGCCCCTTGGGCAGCGACACGATGCCGGCGCGCAGCGCCTCGCCGATGATCGCCCCGTTGTACACGGCCAGCCCGAGCACCCCGGCCCAGTACGCCCCGGTCGAGAACACCAGGAAGATGAAGAAGATCATCAGCAGCACGGGCATCCCGCGCACGAACTCGAGCAGCGCCGCGGTCGGCACGCGCACCCACATGCTGCGGGCGGTGCGAGCGAATGACAGCAGGATGCCGAGCAGCACGGCGAGCACGGCGGCGACGGCGGCCATCGCGAGCGTCGCGAGCACGCCGCGGCCGAAGTTCTCCCAGAGCAGCGGGTTCAGGGCGATGTCCCAGCGCGACCCGTCGAACATGCCGGGGGTCTCGGCGCCGTTGGCGGCGACGCGCGGCGCGGCGAGCGTCGCGATGATCCAGGCGCCGGCCGCGACCAGCGCGAGGGCGGAGACGACCGAGGCGATCGCCGAGCGGCGCCGCGTCTTCGGGCCGGGGGCGTCGTAGAGAACCGATCCGCTCATCGCAGCACCCGCACCTTCTTCTCGATGGCCCCGGCGATCAGCCCGAGCGGCACGGTGATGACGAGGTAGAGCACGGCGGCGTACAGCAGCATCAGGATCACCTGGTCGCCATGATCACGTGTGCCGCGCGTCGTCGCGCCGAAGAGCTCGAAGACGAAGAATGCCCCCGCGACCGAGGTGTTCTTGGTGAGCGCGATGAAGACGTTGATCAGCGGCGGCACCACCATGCGCGCGGCCTGCGGCAGCACGATGAGCGAGATCGTCTGCCCGAAGGCGAACCCGAGGCTGCGCGCCGCCTCGGCCTGGCCGATGTGCACGCCGTTGATGCCCGAGCGCACCGCCTCCGCGACGAAGGGCGAGGTGTACGCGGTCAGTCCGATGACCGCGAGCACGAAGTAGTCGAGCTGCACGCCCAGCAGCGGAAGCACGAACGCGCAGAAGAACAGGACGAGCAGGAGCGGGACGTTGCGCAGCAGTTCGGTGTACGCGGTGGCGAAACCCCGCAGCACCGGCACCGGCGAGATGCGCAGCGCAGCGACCAGCACGCCGAGAACGAATGCGCCCGAGCCGGCGAGCAGGAGCAGCGCGAGGGTCTGCAGGAACCCCTCGAAATACAGCGGGGTGACATCGATGACGGCGTCCACCGCGTCTCCTTCCTCGTGCCTGTCAGCTGTCGTGGGGCATCAGCGCGGACCCGCCCGCACGCGGCGAGCGGGTCCGCCCCTGATACCTAGTAGCGGTCGACCGCCGGGGGCTCCGGCAGGTCGAGCACGGTGCCCGCGGTGGAGTTCCACGCGTCGGCCCAACGACCGTCGGCGTAGGACTCTTCGAGCACATCGTTGATGAAGGAACGGAAGACGTCGTCATCCTTCGCGAGGCCGATGCCGTAGGGCTCCGACGTGAAGGGGTTGTTGACGACCTCGAACTCACCCGGGTTCTGGTCGGCGAGTCCCGCGAGGATCACGTTGTCGGTCGTGACCGCGATGACGTTGCCGTTGCGCAGCGGCTCCAGGCAGTTGGAGTAGGTGTCGGTGGTGATGAGGTTGACACCGTACTCGGCGATGTTCGCTTCGGAGGTCGATCCGGCGACACTGCAGACGTCCTTGCCCTCGAGGTCCTCGGGGCCGGTGATGCCCTCCGGGTTGCCCGCGAGCACGAGGATGTCCTGACCGGCGAGGTAGTACGGTCCCGCGAACGAGATGACTTCCTTGCGGGTGTCGTTGATCGTGTAGGTCGCCACGACGATGTCGACCGTGCCGTTCTCGATGAAGGGCTCACGGTTGGCCGACACGGTCTCGACCCACTCGATGTTGTCCTCCGAGATGCCGAGCTCGCTCGCGATGATCTTGCCGATCTCGACGTCGAAGCCCTCCGGGTTGCCGTCGAGGCCCTGGAGGCCGAACAGCGGCTGGTCGAACTTGGTGCCGATCGTGATCGTTCCGGCCTCGTTGAGCTCGGCCATGGTCGTGCCGGCCTCGAACGTCACGTCATCCGGGACGGTGGTGTCGCCCGTCGTCGTGCACGCGCTCAGAGCAAGCACGGCGCTCGCGGCGATCGCGACAGCCGTCAGTGGTGTGCGGAGTCTCATGGATTCCCTCTCCTTGCTGTGTGGCTCTCCCACCGGTTAGTGGGTGAGCACCTTCGAGAGGAAGTCCTTCGCTCTCGAAGTCTGTGGGTTCGTGAAGAACGCCTCAGGGGTAGCTTCTTCGACGATCTCGCCGTCGGCCATGAACAGGACGCGGTCGGCCGCCTTGCGGGCGAAGCCCATCTCGTGGGTGACGACGACCATCGTCATCCCCTCGGAGGCGAGCTGCACCATCACGTCGAGCACTTCGTTGATCATCTCGGGGTCGAGCGCGCTGGTCGGCTCGTCGAAGAGCATGATCTTCGGATCCATCGCCAGTGCACGGGCGATCGCGACGCGCTGCTGCTGACCGCCGGAGAGCTGCGAGGGCATCTTCTGCGCCTGGTTGGCGACGCCGACGCGCTCCAGCAGCTCCATCGCGCGCGTCTCGGCCTCGGCCTTGGAGCGCTTGCGCACCTTGACCTGGCCGATCGTGACGTTCTGCAGCACCGTCTTGTGCGCGAACAGGTTGAAGGACTGGAACACCATGCCCACGTCGGCACGGAGCTTCGCGAGCCCGCGACCCTCACTCGGCAGCGGGGTGCCGTCGATCGTGATGGTGCCGTCGTCGATCGTCTCGAGTCGGTTGATCGCCCGGCACAGCGTCGACTTGCCCGAGCCCGAGGGCCCGATGACGACGACGACCTCGCCGCGACCGATGGTCGTGTTGATGTCGTTGAGCACGTGCAGCGCACCGAAGTGCTTGTTGACGTGGTCGAGGATGACGAGCGGCTCCATCACCCCAGCAAAACATGACCCCCGCTCGGGGGTCAACGGTCCGCAGGGAAACGTGACCCGAGTGCAACCTCGGCCCGCGCAGGCGCGGGCGACTCAGGAGCGCTGGGCGAACGCCGACTCGTACAGGCACACGGAGGCGGCCGTGGCGAGATTGAGCGACTCGGCGCGTCCGTAGATCGGCAAGCGCACGGGACGGTCGGCTCGCGCCAGCTCCTCGTCGGTGAGCCCGCGCGCCTCGTTGCCGAACAGCCACGCCGTCGGCGCGGTGAGCAGGTCGCGCACGGCGGGCAGATCGTCGCCCTTGATATCGGCGGCCAGAACCTGCAGACCCGCGGCGCGCACCGTCGTGAGGGCGTCGTCGAGCGTGCCGTTCTGCACGATCGGCACGTGGAAGAGCGAACCCGTGGTCGAGCGCACCACCTTCGGGTTGTAGGCATCGACGGTGCTGCCGGTGAAGATCACGGCGTCGGCGCCCGCGGCATCCGCAGCGCGGATGATCGTGCCGGCATTGCCGGGATCGCGCACCTCGTGCAGGATCGCCACCAGGCGAGGGCCGCTGGCCATGATGTCGTCGACCGACATCACCAGCGTGCGGCAGACCGCGATCACGCCCTGCGGGGTCACGGTGTCGGCCATCGCGGCGAGCACCTGCTCGGAGACGAGCTCGACCGCGACGCCGGTTCGCTGAGCGGCCTGGACCAGGTCGGCCGACCGGTCGCGAGTCGCCTCGGTCATGAACAGTTCGACGAGCAGCTCCGGCCGATAGGCCAGCACCTCGCGCACGGACTGCGGCCCTTCGACCAGGAACAGGCCGGTGGAGGTGCGGGCCGCGCGCTTGGCGAGCTTGTGAACCGCGCGCACTCGCGGCGAGCGCGGATTGTCGATCATGTCCGCATGCTACTGAGCGGAGATGATCGGACGGCGATGAAACGACGAAGGCGCGCATCCTGAGGGATGCGCGCCTTCGTGAGCGGTCTCGATACGCGGGCTTCGCCCGCTACTCGACCAGCAAGCAGTGCGGGATTTGCCCGCTGCTCGACCAGCAAACGCTGCGGGCTTCGCCCGCTACTCGACCAGCAAGCGCTGCGGGCTTCGCCCGCTGCTCGACCTGGGTGATCAGGCCGCCGAGGCGGGCTGGTTCACGTCGGTCGGCAGAGCCTTCTTCGCGACCTCGACGAGGCCGGCGAACGTGGCCGGCTCGTTGACCGCGAGCTCGGCGAGGATGCGACGGTCGACCTCGACGCCCGCGAGACCCAGACCCTGGATCAGACGGTTGTAGGTCAGGCCGTTCGCACGCGCCGCGGCGTTGATGCGCTGAATCCAGAGGCGACGGAACTCGCCCTTCTTCGCGCGACGGTCGCGGTAGGAGTAGACGAGGGAGTGGGTGACCTGCTCCTTCGCCTTGCGGTAGAGGCGCGACCGCTGACCGCGGTAGCCCTCTGCGCGCTCGAGCGTAGTGCGGCGCTTCTTGGCGGCGTTGACCGCCCTCTTTACACGTGCCATGAGTTTCGTTCCTTTTCGGGATCCGGGCTTACTTGCCCAGGAGCTTCTTGATGACCTTGGCGTCCTGCGGAGCGAGGACGACGTCGTTGTTGAGGCGACGCGTGAGCTTCGAGGACTTGCGCTCGAGGTTGTGACGCATGCCCGCGCCCTGCTTCACGACCTTGCCGCTGCCGGTGACCCGGAAACGCTTCTTGGCACCCGAGTGCGACTTCTGCTTAGGCATTCTTCTCTCCTGCGGTGGTGGGCGCCGCGACTTCCTGCGCCTCGCTCTGGGCACCGGACTGGGTCCGTGCCTTGGTCTCGGCCTTCTTGGCCTGGGCTTCGGCTTTCGCCTCGGCCTTGTTCTTGTGCGGTCCGATCACCATGACCATGTTGCGACCGTCGATGGTCGGCGTGGATTCCACGGTGCCGAACTCGGCAACATCTTCGGCGAAGCGCTGCAGCAGACGAACACCCTGCTCGGGTCGGGACTGCTCACGGCCTCGGAAGAGGATCATGGCCTTCACCTTGTCGCCCGCCTGGAGGAAGCCCTCCGCGCGCTTGCGCTTGGTCTCGTAGTCGTGCTTGTCGATCTTCAGACGGAAGCGAACCTCCTTGAGGATCGTGTTCGCCTGGTTGCGCCGAGCTTCCTTCTGCTTCTGGGCCTGCTCGTACTTGAACTTGCCGTAGTCCATGATCTTCACCACGGGCGGCTTCGAGGTCGGGGAGACCTCGACCAGGTCCAGGTCGGCCTCCTGCGCCAGGCGCAGGGCGTCCTCGATGCGGACGACGCCGACCTGCTCTCCGTTGGGTCCGACGAGGCGGACCTCGGGGACACGGATCCGGTCGTTCGTTCTGGGATCGCTGATGCGGAACTCCTTCGTGTGTGTGCGTAGCCCTGCTGCCAGGCACGAACGAAGACGAATTCCCTGTCGCGCGTCGAGTCGACGCCCTTCATCAATGCACCCTGGCTACCGCGTGAGCGGCGGAGTGCAACTGACCCGATAACCTGTTGGAAGCGGTCGGCGGGTGGGATTTCTCCACTTTCGTGTCCGGGGATCTGGCCCCGGAGCCCGCATCAGAATAGCAGAGGACAGCGCGTGAGCGAAGAGCAGGGTTACGACGACGAGATTCGCGACATCGCGGACGTGCCGGCGGTCGAGGTGATCAACACCGTCGCGGTGCACCTGCTGAGCGCGGCGGCCGTCAAGACCGGGCTCGCGGACGACCCCGACATGGCGACCGACCTCGACGAGGCGCGCAAGCTCATCGACGCGCTCGCCGGCCTCGTGACGGCGTCGGCCCCGCACCTCGGCGACCACCACGCGCGTGCGCTGCGCGACGGTCTGCGTTCGGTGCAGCTGGCCTTCCGCGAGGCGTCCGCGTTCCCCGACGAGATCGGCAAGGGTCCGGGCGAGAAGTGGACCGGGCCGGTCAACTAGCCGGACGGATCCCCACCCCGAGCGAGTCGACCCGCTCGGCGATGATCGGCTCGTTCGCCCAGCGTTCCGCGAGGCGCGCCACGAGCTCTTCGAGCGCCGTCGCATCGAGTCCCGGTTCGACCGTCAGCCGGATCTGAAGCTCCGGGCCCGCGAGCCGCGCCTCGGGATCTCCGGCGAGGGTATCCAGCTCGGACACGGCTGGCTCCCCCTCGATCGCGCGCTGCAGCACGGCGCGGACCTCCGCGTCGGCGTAGGACGGCGTCCAGCTCTCCCCCAGCGCCAGGGCGCGGAAGGCGGGTCGCCGCAGCACGAAGCCGTTCTCGCTCGCGGGATCGATGGCGATCAGCTCCGTGCCTTCGGTGGCGGCGGCGATCGCGACCCGCGGGGCCTGGATCGGAATCGGTCGCGCCTCCGGGTTCCAACGGCGCATCGACTCGACACCGCTGAACGCGGGGAGCACCGCGCGCCCGTCCGGCCCTTCGACCGTGACGATGGAGAGCTCCTGCGTCTTGTCGACCAGCTGGCCGTGAGCGCCCACGCCCTCGTCGCCGCGGACCGCGATCAGCGGGATGAGGAGGCGCACCTCGTGAAGCACCGCGATCAGCCGAGGCAGGTCGAGGTCTCCCGTGCGGAACGCCGCCACCGCGTCGCTCAGCCGCGGATCGGGCGAACCGTCATCGCTGCTGGGGGCGGTCTCCGGAAACGAGCGCCCCGCCCACGGGACGCCGGCGGAGTCGGTGGCGCCGGTCACGGCTCGGATCAGCCGCCGGCGACGTCGAGCGCCTCGGGCAGCGTGAACGCCCCCGAGTACAGCGCCTTGCCGATGATCGCGCCCTCGAGCCCGAGCGGCACGAGCTCGCGCAGCGCCGCGATGTCGTCGAGGTTGGCGATGCCGCCGGAGGCGATGACGGGCTTGTGCGTCTTCTCCATGACCTGACGCAGCAGCTCGATGTTCGGGCCCTTGAGGGTGCCGTCCTTGGTGACGTCGGTCACGACGTAGCGGGCGCAGCCGGCGGCCTCGAGGCGCTCCATGACGGTCCAGAGATCGCCGCCCTCCTGCGTCCATCCGCGCGCGGCGAGCGTCGTGCCGCGCACGTCCAGACCGACCGCGATCGCCTCGCCGTAGGCGCCGATCACATAGGAGGCCCACTCGGGGTTCTCCAGCGCGGCGGTGCCGAGGTTGATGCGCTTGGCGCCGGTCGCGAGCGCCGCCTCCAGCGTCTCGTCGTCGCGGATGCCGCCGGAGAGCTCGATGTTGACGTGCTTGGGTGTGTTCTTGATGACCTTCTTGATCACCGCGCGGTTGTTTCCGCGACCGAACGCCGCATCCAGGTCCACGAGGTGGATCCACTCGGCGCCCTCATCGGCCCACTGGTGCGCCGCGTCAACCGGATCGCCGTAGCTGGTCTCGGAGCCGGCCTCGCCCTGCGTCAGTCGAACGGCCTTGCCGCCCGCGACGTCGACGGCGGGCAACAGGGTCAGGGCAGGGGCGATATTGAATTCGCTCATCTCGGTCTTCCCGCGGGGAGTTCACAACCCGCAAACAAGATTCAGATCGTAGCGCGGTTTCGTGGACGCCGTGACCGCGGCCGCGGCCGCGCGCTCAGAGTCCGCGCAGCCAGTTCTTCAGCAGCGCGATGCCCGCGGCGCCGGATTTCTCCGGGTGGAACTGCGTGGCGGCGAGCGGACCGTTCTCGACAGCGGCGACGAAGCGCTCCCCGTGCTCGGCCCAGGTGACCCTCGGCGCCGGGAATGCGCCGGTCGCCTCCAGACTCCACTCGCGTGCCGCGTAGGAGTGAACGAAGTAGAACCGCTCGTCGCGGATGCCCGCGAACAGCCGGGAGTCCTCGGGCGCGTCGACCGTGTTCCAGCCGATGTGCGGCAGCACGGGCGCGTGCAGCTCCTCGATCGTGCCGGGCCACTCGCCCAGGCCCTCGACATCGCTGCCGCGCTCGATGCCGCGTTCGAACATCACCTGCATGCCGACGCAGATGCCCAGCACCGGGCGCCCGCCGGCGAGCCGGCGCTCGATCAGCTCACCGCCGCGAACGCTCTCCAGCCCGGCCATGACCGCCGCGAACGCGCCGACTCCGGGCACCAGCAGCCCGTCGGCCGCCGCCACCCGGTCGCGGTCGGCCGTGAGCTCGACGCGCGCGCCGGCCAGCTCCAGGGCCTTGGCGGCGGAGTGGACGTTGCCGGATCCGTAGTCCAGGACGACGACCGACGGGGATGCCGTCACGAGCGACGCCCCTCGGTCACAGCGAGCCCTTCGTCGACGGCACGCCGCTGACGCGCGCGTCGGGTTCGACGGCGCGACGGAAGGCGCGCGCGAGCGCCTTGAACTCGGCCTCGGCGATGTGGTGCGGGTCGCGACCGCCGAGCACCGTGAGGTGCACCGTGATGCCGGCGTGGAAGGTGATCGCCTCGAGCACGTGGCGCACCATCGAACCGGTGAAGTGGCCGCCGATCAGGTGGAATTCGAAGCCCTCGGGCTCGCCGGAGTGCACCAGGTACGGACGCCCGGAGACATCCACGACCGCGCGCGCGAGCGCCTCGTCGAGCGGCACGTGAGCGTCGCCGTAGCGACCGATTCCCGACTTGTCGCCGAGCGCCTGCTTGATCGCCTGGCCCAGCACGATGCCGGTGTCTTCGACGGTGTGGTGCACATCGATCTCGGTGTCACCGTGGGCGCGCACCGTGAGGTCGATGAGCGAGTGCTTGGTGAACGCGGTGAGCAGGTGATCGAAGAACGGAACCGTCGTGGAGATGTCGGCGATGCCGCTGCCGTCGAGGTTGAGTTCGAGTTCGATGCTCGACTCGCTCGTCTGACGGCGCAGGCTCGAGACGCGGGATGTGCTCATGCCTGGGAGTCTATCGAGCGCCGCCCGGCCCCAGCTCGGCGAGGGCCGCAAGGAACGCGCTCGTCTCGCTTCGGGTGCCGGCGGTGACGCGCAGCGACCCGGGGATGCCGACGTCGCGCACCAGGATGTCTCGCTCGAGAAGCGCCTCGAAGGTGGCCTTGGGCGATTCGAGGCCCTCGAAGAGCACGAAGTTCGCCCAGCTCTCGAACGGGCGGTATCCGAGCTTCGGGAGCTCGACGAGCAGCCGGTCGCGCTGACCGCGGATGTCGTCGACCATCGCCAGCATCGCGGGGGCGTGCTCGAGCGCCGCGACGGCAGCTGCCTGCGTGAGCGCGGACAGGTGGTACGGCAGCCGCACCAGCCGGAAGGCGTCGACCACGGCCGGCTCCGCGGCGAGGTAGCCCAGCCGCGCCCCGGCGAACGCGAAGGCCTTGCTCATCGTGCGCGAGACGAGCAGGCGCTCGCGGCCCGCGAGCAGCGTGAGCGCGCTCGGAGCCCCGTCGGGCATGAACTCGGCGTAGGCCTCGTCGACGAAGACGATCCCGTCGGTCGCGGCGTAGGCCGCCTCGATGGTCTCCAGCGGCACGGGGGTGCCGGTCGGGTTGTTGGGCGCGCAGAAGAACACCAGATCGGGCTGCTCGCGCTCGATCGCGGCGACCGCGGTCGCCGCCGAGATCTCGAAGTCGGCGTCGCGCGTCGCCTCGACCCACTCGGTGCCGGAGCCGTGCGCGATGATCGCGTGCATCGAGTAGGTCGGCGGGAAGGCCAGCACCTTGCGGCCGGGGCCGCCGAAGGCCTGCAGCGTCTGCTGGATGATCTCGTTGGAGCCGTTCCCGGCCCAGATGTTCTCGGGGTTCAGGTCGTGACCGAGGTAGGCCGCGAGGGCCTCCCGCAGCGCGGTGAACTCGCGGTCGGGGTAGCGGTTGATCTGCAGCACCGCCCGCGCGAGCGACTCCACGATGTGCCGCGCCGTGTCTTCGGGGATCGGGTGCGTGTTCTCGTTGACGTTGAGCGCGTAGCGCACGTGCAGCTGCGGTGCCCCGTAAGGGGTCTGACCGCGGAGGTCGTCACGAATCGGGAGGTCGGAGAGCGATACCACTCGCCGAGTCTACTGAGGGTCGCGGAGCTCAGTCGGGCCCGCGAGCGCTGCCCGACGCAGCCTCACCGATCAGGGAGCGTAGGCGGTCGGAATGGCGAGCTTCTGCCCCGGCTCCACCGCGCTCGACGCCAGCTGGTTCAGCGCCATGATGTCGGCGATGACCTCGCGCGGGTCGGCCCCGGGGGCGAGCGTCTCGGCGACCTGCCAGAGCGACTGCCCCGGCGCGACCGAGACATAGCTGAAGGTGTCGAGGGAGGCCGTGGCGCCCGCATCGGCGCTGGGCGCGCCCACGCCGAGCGCGAGCGCCAGCAGCACGAGCGGGATGGCGGCCAGCGTGCCGAAGACGGCACGACCGCGCGGGGTGAGCCGCAGACGCGGCAGTGCGACGACGGTCGGATTCATCACCATGGTGCTCATCTGTCGTTCCTCGCTCTCGAGTCGTTGGACAGCTCGGATCCGGTCACGGCCGGGCGACCGGATCCGAAGCTGTGTTCCGAACATATCTTCGATCGAACATATGTTCAAGTACTGATCGGGAGTTTCTCGCAGCCGATGTGCGACACACTCGAACATTTGTTTGCTCGGGCGAGTCGGAACGGATACAGTTTCGATCGTTGAGGAGATTCGACCAGAGGCCACCGACATTGGGCTCACCTCGACATACAACGCCTTCAGGAGGATGCGATGAGCGAGATCGATTCGACCGAGAACGGTCGCCCGGGAACCCGCCGGCGCACCAGCCTGAGCGACAAGCAGCGCGCCATTCTGGAATTCGTGCAGCGCTCGGTCGCCTCGCGGGGCTACCCGCCGAGCATGCGCGAGATCGGCGACGCCGTCGGCCTCGCCTCGCTGTCGAGCGTGACGCACCAGCTGGGGCAGCTCGAGCTGAGCGGCTACCTGCGCCGTGACCCCAACCGCCCGCGCGCCCTCGAGGTCCTCATCGATCTGCCCGGAACCGACGAGGCCGAGACCGCCATCCCGGTCGGCGATGCCGCCATGGTGCCGCTGGTCGGCCGAATCGCCGCCGGAATCCCGATCACCGCCGATCAGCAGGTGGATGAGGTCTTCCCGCTCCCCCGCCAACTCGTCGGCAAGGGCGACCTGTTCATGCTCAAGGTCGTCGGCGAGTCGATGATCGACGCCGCGATCTGCGACGGCGACTGGGTGGTCGTGCGCCAGCAGCGCGAGGCGCAGAACGGCGAGATCGTCGCCGCCATGCTCGACGGCGAGGCCACCGTGAAGGTCTTCCGTCAGCGGGACGGCCACACCTGGCTGCTGCCGCGCAACTCCGCCTTCGAGCCGATCCTCGGCGACGAAGCCGAGGTGCTCGGCAAGGTCGTCGCGGTGCTCCGCTCCGTCTAGTCGGTCTCGACGGCCTCCGCCGCGTCGCTCGCCCCCACCGCCGCGCGCAGCTGCTCCGCCACCCGCGCGGTGGCCAGCAGCGACAGGCGCGTGCCGGCCTCCTCGTACGCGGTGTCGACGACGCGCGCCCGCTGGTGCGCGAGCGACACCAGATCGCCGCGATCGTACGGCACCAGGATGTCGAGCTCGACATCGGGGTGCGGCAGCAGTTCGGCGATCCGCGCGCGCAGCTCGTCGATGCCCTCCCCGGTGCGGGCCGAGACGAAGACGGCGCCCGGCTCCAGCCCGCGCAGCAGGATGCGGTCGTTCTCGTCGACCAGATCCGCCTTGTTGAAGGCGACGATCTCGGGAAGGTCGCGCGCCCCCACATCGCCGATCACGTCGCGCACCGTCGCGAGCTGCGCCGCCGGGTCGGGATGCGAGGCGTCCACCACGTGCACGATGACGTCGGAGTTGCCGACCTCCTCGAGCGTCGAGCGGAACGCCTCGACGAGCTGGTGAGGCAGGTGGCGCACGAAGCCGACCGTGTCGGCCAGGGTGAACTGGCGCCCGTCCGGCGTCTGGCTGCGCCGCACCGTGGGGTCCAGCGTCGCGAACAGCGCGTTCTCGACGAGCACGCCCGCGCGCGTGAGGCGGTTCAGCAGACTCGACTTGCCCGCGTTGGTGTAGCCCGCGATCGCGACGCTCGGCACCTCGAACCGGTCGCGGTTCGCCCGCTTCGCCTCCCGCGCGGGAGCGAAGCCCTTGATCTGGCGGCGAAGCTTCGCCATGCGGGTGTGGATGCGTCGCCGGTCGAGCTCGATCTTCGTCTCACCCGGTCCGCGGCTTCCCATTCCGGCACCCGCGCCGCCAACCTGGCCACCGGCCTGACGGGACATCGATTCACCCCAGCCGCGCAGCCGCGGGAGCAGGTACTCGAGCTGCGCCAGTTCGACCTGGGCCTTGCCCTCGCGGCTCTTGGCGTGCTGGCTGAAGATGTCGAGGATGACCGCGGTGCGGTCGATCACCTTCACCTTGACCCGATCCTCCAGGGCGCGACGCTGGCTGGGCGAGAGCTCGGTGTCGGCGATCACGGTGTCGGCGCCCAGGTGAGCCACGATCGAGCGCAGCTCCTCCACCTTGCCGCGGCCCAGGTAGGTCGAGGCGTCGGGGTGCGGTCGGCGCTGCAGCAGCCCGTCGAGCACGACGGCGCCCGCCGTCTCGGCCAGCGCGGCGAGCTCGCGCAGCGAGTTCTCGGCGTCTTCGAGGGCGCGTGCCGCATTGCCCGAGCTCGAGTACACGCCGATCAGCACGACGTTCTCGAGCCGCAGCTGGCGGTACTCGACCTCGGTGACATCCTCGAGCTCGGTCGAGAGACCGGCGACGCGGCGCAGCGCGGCGCGCTCCTCGCGGTCGAACTGCTCGCCATCGAGCTCGGACTCGTCGGAGGTCTCGTGCAGGGCGGCCGCGCGGCCGCGTCCGAATACGGAGATCTTGTCGGCGCGCGCGTCCTCGCGCCCCAGGACGCGGTCCAGCATCCGGTCGTCTTCTTCAGTCATGGACTCTCACCCTCTGGTGCGGTAGTTCGGTAGATTCTCTGCATGGCCCCGCCCGATCATTACTTCTCGTCGGAGCCCGGAAGTGGATACGTGCCGCGAGAGATCACGGTCCGTCTCGCGGGCGAGGACCGTGTCCTCACCTCCGCGCCCGGGGTCTTCAGCCCGGAGCGCCTGGATGTCGGCACGAACGTCTTGCTGTCGAATGTGCCAGCGCCGCCGCCAGGGGGAAACCTGCTCGACCTCGGCTGCGGCTGGGGACCCATCGCTCTGTCGCTCGCGCTCGAGTCGCCCCACGCCACCGTGTGGGCTGTCGACGTCAATCAGCGGGCGCTCGACCTCGTGCGCCAGAACGCCGCGCGTCTGGGTCTCGACAACATCACTGCCTGTACACCTGACAATGTTCCCACAGATGTGCGGTTCATGACGATCTGGTCGAATCCTCCGATTCGCGTCGGCAAGAGCGAACTGCACTCGATGCTCTCCAACTGGCTGCCACGCCTCGAAGTCGGGACGGATGCCTGGCTCGTGGTGCAGCGAAACCTCGGCTCCGACTCGCTGCACCGGTGGCTGCAGGCAGAGTTCCCCGACGACCTCACGGTCACGCGCGCCGCCACCAACAAGGGCTATCGAGTGCTGCGGGCGCGACGCCGCTCCGGCTCGGGACTCACCGAACCGATCTCGGTCATCCCCGACGCGAACTAGAGCTCCAGCGCGCCGTCGAAGACGAGCGCCGCGGGGCCGCTGAGCGCCACGTGCGACTGTCCGTCGACCTCGAACACGCGCACCCCGACGACACCGCCGGGAACCGTGACGCTCCAGACGTCCGGTGCGCCCTCGCCGGCCCAGTGCCGGGTCGCAAGGGCCGCCGCCGCGGCGCCCGTGCCGCAGGAGAGGGTCTCGCCGCTGCCGCGCTCGTGGACGCGCATGCGGATGTGCCCGACACCGGCCTCGACGAGCGGGTCGGCGGGCACCACGAATTCGACGTTCGCGCCGTTGGGCGCGGCGGGAAGCAGTTCGGGGGCGCTCGTGAGCTCCAGCCCGTCAAGCTCTGCGGCGTCGCTCAGCGCCACGACGACGTGCGGGTTGCCGACACCGATCGCGAGTCCCGGCCGCGGCACGTCGAGCCCGTCGGCGTCGACGCGCACTTCACCGTCGGCGACGAACCACGCGCCGAGATCCACCTCGAAGCCCTCGGCCGTCCGGGTGAGGTGGCGAACACCGCCCCGCGTCCCGATCGCGACCGTCTCGCCGACCTCAAGATCGATGAGGCCCCGATCCAGCAGGAAGGCGCCGTAGACGCGGATGCCGTTGCCGCACATCTCCGCGGGACTGCCGTCGGCGTTGTGGTAGTCCATGAACCACTCGGCGGTGGGATCCTCGTCGAGCGTCGCGGCTCCCTCCGGAAGCCGTGCCGAGCGGACCGCGCGGATCACGCCGTCGGCGCCCACCCCGAAGTGGCGATCCGAGATTGCGGCGAGGGCGTGCTCATCGAGCGTGCGCTCGCCGTCGGGGTCGGCGAAGAGGACGAAGTCGTTGCCGGTGCCGTGCCCCTTGGTGAAGGCGAGAGTGCTCATGCTTCGAGCCTATCCGCGCGCCGTCGACAGCGCCGTGCGCACCACGTCGGTCGCCGCGCCGGCCCGGCCCGGGTCGCGAGCCTCGAACCAGTGCGTGTCACGGTATCGGCCGAACCAGCTCACCTGTCGCCGCGCGTAGCGGCGGGTCAGCGCGGCCGTCTGCTCCATCGCTTCCTCGGCGGTGATCGCACCGTCGAGCTGGGCGAGGGCCTGCGCGTAGCCGATCGCGCGGCTCGCGGTCGTGCCGAGTCCCGCGGGGCGCAGCTTCTTCACCTCGTCGACCAGACCGCCGGTCCACATGCCGGTGACGCGCCGGTCGAGGCGCTCCACGAGGGCGGCGCGCTCGTCGCGAAGTCCGATCGTCGTGGTGGGGTGCCACAGCTGCGTCTCGCTCGGAAGCCCCGCCCCGAACGGTCCCCCGGTGATCTCGATGACCTCCAGCGCCCGCACCAGGCGCCGGCCGTTGTGCGGGCCGATCGCCTCGGCCGCGGCCGGATCCACCTCGCGGAGCCGACGGTGCAGCAGCCCCGGGCCCTCGGCCTCGAGCTCGGCCTCGAGTCGCGCGCGCACCTCGGGATCCGTGCCGGGGAACTGGAAGTCGTAGATGACGCTCGAGACGTACAGCCCGCTTCCGCCGACGAGGACGGGGACCGCCCCACGGCCGACGATGTCGTCGACGAGCGCACGCGCCTCCACCTGGTAGCGGGCGACGCTCGCCTCCTCGCGCGGCTCGAGCACATCGAGCAGGTGGTGCGGAATGCCCCGGCGCGCCACCGGGCCGAGCTTGGCGGTGCCGATGTCCATGCCGCGGTAGAGCTGCATGGCATCCGCGTTGATGATCTCGGCGGGAATGCCGACGGAATCCAGCCGCTCGACGAGGTCGAGCGACAGCTGGGACTTGCCGGTCCCCGTGGGACCGACGATGGCGACGATCATGCGCGACGTCGCCGGGTCACCGGAGGTCGGTTCCCGGACCGATCCGGAGGCTCGGCAGCCCGAGGTTGACGGTGCGCTCGGCCCCGACGACGCCGTCGCTCGGCGCGGGAACGGCGCAGCTCTCCGCCTCCGAGCGGTCCCACGCGTCGCCGGCGCGGGTGCGGCGCACCTCGAGGCGCTCCCCCGCAGGGGCGGCGATGAGGAAGTGCGGCGAGCTGCGCGTGACGGTCACCCGGACGACGTCGCCGGGGCGCGGGATGTCGCTGCCCTCGGGCACGTCGAAGTGCACGAGCCGGTTGTCTTCGGCCCGTCCGGAGAGGCGCTCGCGCTCGGCATCGCGGCGGCCTTCGCCGGCCGCCACGAGCACCTCGAGCTCCCGCCCGACGAGCGCCTGGTTCTCTTCGCCCGAGATGCGCTCCTGCAGGGCCACCAGCCGCTCGTAGCGCTCCTGGACGACCGCCTTCGGCACCTGGTCGGGCATCGTGGCCGCGGGCGTGCCGGGACGGATCGAGTACTGGAAGGTGAAGGCGCTCGCGAATCGCGACGCCTCGACCACGCGCAGCGTCTCGGCGAAGTCCTCTTCGGTCTCGCCGGGGAAGCCGACGATGATGTCGGTGGTGATCGCAGCGTGCGGGATGCGCTCGCGCACGCGGTCGAGGATGCCCAGGAAGCGCTCGGAGCGGTAGGAGCGACGCATCGCCTTGAGGATGCGATCCGAACCGGACTGCAACGGCATGTGCAGCTGCGGCATCACGGTCGGCGTCTCTGCCATCGCGTCGATGACGTCGTCGGTGAACGCCGCTGGGTGCGGGCTGGTGAAGCGGATGCGCTCCAGCCCCTCGATCTCGCCCGCGGCGCGCAGGAGCTTGGAGAAGGCCTGCCGGTCGCCGAACTCGACGCCGTAAGAGTTCACGTTCTGCCCGAGCAGGGTGACCTCGATCGCCCCGTCGTCGACGAGCAGCTGGATCTCGGAGAGGATGTCGCCGGGACGGCGGTCCTTCTCCTTGCCGCGCAGGCTCGGCACGATGCAGAACGTGCAGGTGTTGTTGCAGCCGACCGAGATCGACACCCATCCGCTCGACACCGAGTCGCGTCGGGTCGGCAGAGTCGAGGGGAACACCTCGAGGGATTCGAGAATCTCGAGCTGCGCCTCACCGTTGTGGCGCGCGCGCTCGAGCAGGGTGGGCAGCGACCCCATGTTGTGCGTGCCGAACACCACATCGACCCAGGGCGCCTTCTCGAGGATGACGTTCTTGTCCTTCTGGGCGAGGCAGCCGCCGACGGCGATCTGCATCCCCTCGCGCTCGCGCTTCGTCGACGCGAGGTGGCCGAGGGTGCCGTAGAGCTTGTTGTCGGCGTTCTCGCGCACGGCGCAGGTGTTGATCACGACGACGTCCGCCGGGGCGCCGTCGGCGCGCACGTAGCCGGCGGCTTCGAGCGATCCGCTCAACCGCTCCGAGTCGTGAACGTTCATCTGGCAGCCGAAGGTGCGCACCTCGTAGGTGCGGGCCGCCGTCGAGGCGTCGGTGGGCTGCGCATCAAGAAGAGTCATGATCGCCCCAGTTTACGCCGGGCCTTGCGCCGCCTTGCTCAGCGGAACCGGACGGAACTCGCGGAGCGCTCGGGGAGCGCGTGCGCGACCGCCGCGCGCACGGTGCTGCCGTCGTAGCCACGCCGAGCCAGATACCCGCTGAGCCGCCGCACCGCGGTTTCGCGGTCGTAGCTGCGCAGCTGGCGGGCCCGCGCCTCGGCGAGCTCTTTGGCCCGAGCGAGTTCGTCGCTGCTCTCGACGAGTTCGAGCGCGTACTCGATCGCGGCGGGCGAGAGCAGCCGACGGGTGAGCTCGGCGGCGACCCCCTGGCGCCCGAGCCCCTTGCGCTCCTGCAGACGCCCGACAAGGTCTTGGGCCAGAGCGGTGTCGTCGATCAGCCCGACTCCTTCGAGCCGCTCGAGCTCGGACTCGATCGTCTCCTCGTCGAGCTCCCGCGCGCGGAGCGTGCGCTCGACCTCACGCCGGGACATCCCTCGCCGGGTGAGCGCGTGGAGGGCGACGTTCTCGGCGCGCTTCCGGGCGCGCTCGGTATCGCGCTCGACCGCGTCGTCGACGACCTGACGCAGCGTGACCGGTTCATCGTGCTCGCCCTCGGCGGACTGGAACTCGGCGGACCGGAGCTCGGCGGACTGGAACTCGGCAGCCGCAACCGGCGGACCCTCCGGCGGCCGCGCCCCGGGCAGGTAGGTGACCGGGGCGAGCCGCTCTTCGGGATTCGTCATCAGCTTCTCCGTCTGCGTCGTCGTCTGAGGACGATTACGCGTTCGCCACCTTCGCGAGCGGGGCCGGTTCGGCCTTCTCCGCGGGAGCCGCGGCACCCGCCTTGCCCGTCTTGGCCGCGGCGGCCTCGGCCGCCGCCGCCTCGTCGGCGAGAGCCGCAGCGGCCGCGGCCTTGCCGAGTGCCCCGATTCCGAGCTTGCTGAGGATCTTCGTCTCGATCTCGTTCGCCATCTCGGGGTTCTGGATCAGGAAGTTGCGGGCGTTCTCCTTGCCCTGCCCGAGCTGATCGCCGTCGTAGGTGTACCAGGCACCGGACTTGCGCACGATCGAGTGCTCGACCCCGTAGTCGATCAGGCTCCCCTCGCGAGAGATGCCGACCCCGTAGAGGATGTCGAACTCGGCCTGCTTGAAGGGCGGCGCCATCTTGTTCTTGACGACCTTGACGCGGGTGCGGTTTCCAACCGCATCGGTGCCGTCCTTGAGGGTCTCGATGCGACGGATGTCGAGTCGCACGGAGGCGTAGAACTTGAGCGCCTTGCCGCCGGCTGTCGTCTCGGGGCTTCCGAAGAAGACACCGATCTTCTCGCGCAGCTGGTTGATGAAGATCATCGTGGTCTGCGTCTGGTTGAGACCACCGGTGAGCTTGCGGAGCGCCTGCGACATGAGTCGTGCCTGGAGTCCGACGTGGCTGTCGCCCATCTCGCCCTCGATCTCGGCCCGCGGCACGAGTGCGGCCACCGAGTCGACCACGATCAGGTCGATCGAGCCGGAGCGCACCAGCATGTCGGCGATCTCGAGCGCCTGCTCACCGGTGTCGGGCTGCGAGACGAGCAGCGCATCGATGTCGACACCGAGCTTCGCGGCGTACTCGGGATCGAGCGCGTGCTCCGCGTCGATGAAGGCGGCGATGCCGCCGTTGCGCTGCGCGTTGGCGATCGCGTGGAGCGTCAGCGTCGTCTTTCCGGAGGACTCCGGTCCGTAGATCTCGACGATGCGGCCGCGCGGAAGCCCGCCGACGCCGAGCGCGACGTCGAGGGCGATGGACCCGGTCGGGATGACGGCGACAGGGGCACGCTCGTCGCTGCCCAGACGCATCACCGTTCCCTTGCCGAACTGACGGTCGATTTGTGCGAGTGCGGTCTCGAGGGCCTTCTCGCGGTCTGCGGGTGAGGGCATGATCGGTTCTCCTTCGGTTCGGCGACGCCGTCTGACGGTGTCGCGGGGTGATGCGCCCATCGACTGTCGTTCCTGCGGGGTCCGATGGTGCCAGGACTCCGCGCTTCCGACAGGGCTGTCAGAGTGTGCTCTCCGACGAGGTTGACGCTACGCTCCGGCACCGACATTGGCGGTCAGGCACGGCGCTCAACGTGAACAACTCGTCTTCGAACGACTCTGGTGAGGAGACTATCCCGAATCGAATGAATGTTCGACACGCGGCGCGACGGCGTGTCGTCGACGCCGACCGCGCTGTCGCGAGGCCGTCAGCCCCGCGGCGGGGCGGGGCGCCCGGCCCCGTGCCAGCGGTCGATCGGAACCTCCTGCTCGCGGCACAGCGCGATCCACACCTCACGCGGCGCCACCCCGCGCGCCAGCGCCTCGGCACCGGTGCGGTTGCCCAACTCCACCAGGGTCGTGTCGCGCAAGAGCACGCGACCGAACGCACCGAACTCACCCTCGAGCGCGCGCTCGAACTCGCTGAGCTTCATGACCCTCCTCGAGGATGCCGCCGGGCGGCGGGAACGACGAAGCCCCGACCGAGGTCGGGGCTTCGCATGTCTTGGGGACGACTACCGGACCGCGAGATCCGCGTCGAATTCGGCGACCAGGTCGTCGGGGAGCGTGTCGGGCACCACCGAGTCGGCCTCGACGCCCTCGATCACGGCCAGGCGGTCGCCCACCTCGCGCATGATGACGGAGATCGGCGTCTCGAGCGCCTCGGCGACCGACGCGAGGATCTCAGAGCTGGCCTCTTTCTGACCGCGCTCAACCTCGCTGAGGTAACCCAGGGCCACGCTCGCGCGGCCGGCCACCTGTCGCAGCGTCATCGCCTTCTGCAGACGGTAGTCACGGAGAACATCGCCGATTTCCTGACGGACCAGAACCATGGTGTCCTCCTCACTCAGTTCCGCGGGGTTGCTCACGCTACCCCATCGAATACCGAAAACTCTAATCTCTTCCGCCTGCGGGATTGCTGGGACGGCAGCAGATGTAACGTGATCGAAACGCCCGCTATTCCGCGATCTTCTCGATCAGCAGCATCAGGGATTCGGAGACGACGGCCCGGCGGATTGCCTCCCGATCGCCGTCCAGTCGCAGCGCCCGCACCGACTCCCCCGCCGCCGTCGCCACGGCGATGAAGGCGGTGCCCGGCGCGTGGCCGTCCTGCGGATCCGGACCGGCGACGCCGGTGGTCGCCAGGCCGAAGGTCGCCGGTTCCTCACCGGGGCCGAGCCGGGCGCGCGCGCCGCGCGCCATCTGGGCGGCGACGTCGGCATCGACCGCGCCGACCCGCTCCAAGAGCTCCGGCTCGACGCCGAGCAGTCGCGCCTTGAGGTCGGTCGCGTAGGCGACGACGCCGCCGCGCACCACGAGCGAGGCACCGGGAACCGTGATCAGCTCCGCCACGAGGAGCCCGCCGGTCAACGACTCCGCCACCGCGATCGTCTCGCCCCGCCGCGTCAGCGTCTCGACGATCTCCACGGCGAGCGTGCGCATCGACGGGTCAGCCGTGCGTGCGGGCGACGCGAATCGCCTGCCAGATGTACTGGACGCCGCTGACGACGGTGAGCACGAGCGCCGCAGCCATGAGAGTCCAGTTGACCCAGAGCACCCAGTCGCCCAGCCACTCCCAGAGCGGCACCAGCGCGAACGAGATGGCGACCGCCTGGATCACCGTCTTCAACTTGCCCAGGAAGCCGGCCGCGATCACCCGGTCTTTCAGCAGCGCGAAGCGCATCGCGGTGATGCCGAGCTCGCGCACCAGGATCACGATGGTGACCCACCACCAGAGCTCGCCCAGCAGCGACAGCGCGACGAGTCCGCTCAACACGAGCCCCTTGTCGGCGATCGGGTCGACGAGCTTGCCGAAGTCGGTGACGAGGTTCTGACGTCGCGCGAGCATGCCGTCGACCGAGTCGGTCGCGATCAGCACGACGAACATGATGCCCGCGATCAGGCGCCATTGGCCGTGCTCGCCGCCGTCGAGGAAGAGCAGCCAGAGGAACACCGGGGTGAGCAGGATGCGCACGACGGTGATGATGTTGGCGAGGTTGCCCATGCTCGCGGGGGTGTCGCCGTGGCGGGCGACTCGGCCGCGCATCGGGTTGGGTCGCTTCGCGGGCGACTCGGTGCCCTCGGCGCCGGTCGGGGTTTCAGCCACCCGGATCACTCCCTGCCGGTCAGATTCCAGGCGTCCTCGTCCGAGGGGCCCTCCTCCTCAGGATACCCACTCGTCATGGCCTCGATCGGGTCGACGGGGGCGGCGGGCGACCCCGCGGCAGGGGCGGATGCGGCCCGCGCGGGCGCGGCCGCCGGCCCGTCACCGCGGAGCTGCGCGAGCACCTCGGGAAGCTGCTCGGGCGTCACCAGCACGTCGCGCGCCTTGGAGCCCTCGCTCGGGCCGACGATCTCGCGCGACTCGAGCAGATCCATCAGGCGGCCCGCCTTCGCGAAGCCGACCCGGAGCTTGCGCTGCAGCATCGAGGTGGATCCGAACTGGGTGTTGACGACCAGCTCGGCGGCCTGCAGCAGCACGTCCAGGTCGTCGCCGATATCGGCGTCGATCTCGCGCTTCTCGGTGACCGCGGCGACGTCGTCGCGGTACTCCGGGCGAGCCTGCTCGGTGACGTGCTTCACGACGGCATCGATCTCGTCCTCGGTGACCCAGGCGCCCTGCACGCGGATCGCCTTCGAGGCGCCCATCGGCAGGAACAGCCCGTCGCCCTGGCCGATGAGCTTGTCGGCGCCGGGCTGGTCGAGGATGACGCGGGAGTCGGTCATGCTCGACACCGCGAAGGCGAGCCGCGACGGCACGTTCGCCTTGATGAGACCGGTGACGACGTCAACGCTCGGACGCTGCGTCGCGAGCACCAGGTGGATGCCGCTGGCTCGCGCCAGCTGGGTGATCCGCACGATCGAGTCCTCGACGTCGCGCGGGGCGACCATCATCAGGTCGGCGAGCTCGTCGACGACGACGAGCAGGTACGGGTACGGCTGCAGGACGCGCTCGCTGCCTTCGGGCAGCTTGATCTCGTCGGCGAGCACCGCGCGGTTGAAGTCGTCGATGTGACGGAAGCCGAACGACGCCAGGTCGTCGTAGCGCATGTCCATCTCTTTCACGACCCACTGCAGCGCCTCGGCCGCCTTCTTCGGGTTCGTGATGATGGGCGTGATCAGGTGCGGAACGCCCTGGTAGGCGGCCAGCTCAACGCGCTTGGGATCGACGAGCACGAGCCGCACCTCGGCGGGCTTGGCGCGCATCAGAACGCTCGTGATCATCGAGTTGATGAAGCTCGACTTTCCGGAGCCGGTCGCACCGGCGACCAGCAGGTGCGGCATCTTGGCGAGGTTGGCGATCACGAAGCCGCCCTCCACGTCCTTGCCGAGCCCGATCGTCAGGGGGTGCGCCGTCTTCGTCGCCGCGCCGGAGCGGAGCACGTCGCCGAGCGACACGATCTCGCGGTCGCGGTTCGGGATCTCGATGCCGATGGCGCTCTTGCCCGGGATCGGCGACAGGATCTGCACCTCGTTGGAGGCGACGGCGTAGGAGAGGTTCTTGGCGAGCGCCGTGACGCGCTCGACCTTCACCCCGTGCCCGAGTTCGATCTCGTAGCGCGTGACGCTCGGCCCGCGACTGAAGCCGGTGACCTTCGCGTCGACCTGGAACTGGCCGAGCACGCCGGTGATCGCGGCGATGATCTCATCGTTCGCCGACGTGCGCGCCTTGGGCGGCGTGCCGGGAGCGAGCACCGAGGCGGGAGGCAGCCGGTAGGGACGCCGCGGGCTGGCGGCACGAGCCGGGGGGTCGACCTTCGGAACCACGACGGTGTCGCCGTCCTCGAAGTCGCCCGCGGCGCCGCGCTCGCTCGTCGAGTCGGAGAAGCCGGGCAGGAGATCGGCGAAGTCCTCGCGGATCTCGGTCGCCGCCGGGGCGACCTCGCCGGTGAAGCGCTTGACGGCGTCTTCGGCCTTCACGAGCTCGTCGAGCAGGTCGATGTTGAAGTCGCTCGGCTCTTCGGGCGTCGCCGACAGCGCCACCGGTGCGACGACCTCGGTCTTCTCGTCGCGCCCGATCACGGGGCTGTCGAAGGCCGCCTCGCCGCGATGCTTGTTGCGGCGCCACCACGGCATCGAGTTGGGGTCGTCGACCTCGAGTCCGAGATCGGTGAGCGACCCAAACTCCGTGGTCGCCGTCGGCGTCGCGGCGGCGGGTGCCGCAGGCTCCGGAAGCTGCGCCCCGAAGAGGTAGGCGTAGAGCTCGCGCAGCCGCGCCCCGATGCGATTCGGGGGCGTCTTGGTCATGATGAGCAGCGAGAGCACGAGCAGGGCGCTGGCGACGATCACGCCGAGCCAGGCGACCCCGAGCTGCACGAACACCTGACCGACGACCCAGCCGAGGATCCCGCCGCCCCGGGCGAGCGCCACGGCGCCGTCGCTCGGCTGCGGCGCCCCGGCGAAGAGGTGGCAGAGCGCGCTGATGCTCGCCAACAGGAATCCGAGACCGATTCCGATGCGGGTGTTGTCGTGAACGCTCGACGGATGCCGGAACAGCCACACGGCGAACACCGTCATGATCACGGGCAGCGCGAACGCGACCCGCCCGAGCAGGCCGCCGAAGGTGTAGGCGTCGAGCGCGATCGCGACCTCGTGCGTGGGGTTGAACCATTCGACGACCGCGCCGGCGGCGGCCAGCAGCACCAGGAAGAACGGCACACCGTCGCGGCGCTCGTCCTTCGCGAGGCTCTCTTTGCCGAACAGCCGCGCGGCGCCGCCGACCGTGTGCGCGACGGCGAGGTAGGCGGTGGTCGCGAAGCCCGGTTCGTCGGCGGTCGTCGTCGGGCGCTTGTTCGCGGGGAGCTTCTTGGTCGGCTGAGCCCGCGTCGACTGCGAGCGCGCGCCAGAGGAGCGCGACCCGGAACGGGCGCGCGAACTCGTCGACCTGGTGCTCGTGGCCATGTCGTCACGGTACCCGCGGCGACCGACGGGGCCGCGGAGGCGGGGCGCGTGTCCCTCGCCGGAGCTGTCGTGCGGGCCCCGCTCAGTACCGGATCGCGTCGATCACCTTCACCCGCACGGCGACCAGCGCGGGGAACAACCCGGCGAGCGCGCCGACCCCGACCGCGGTCGCCAGGCCGATCAGCGCCGCGTCCACCGGGAACGGCGGCACGTCTTCGACGTAGGCGAAGACGTACTCGGCGGTGAGCGGGTTCTTCAGCACCAGAATGCTCAACGCGACCCCGGCGATGCCGGCCACGGTCGTCGCGACGACGGATTCCATCATCACCGAGAAGAACACGCGACCCGCCGTGGCGCCGAAGCTGCGCCGGATGCCGATCTCGCGGATCCGGTGCTTGACGGTGACGAGGGCGATGTTCAGCAGGCCGAGCGCGCCGAGCAGCAGGATCAGCACCGCGACTCCGCCGATCATCAGCTTGAGCATGAGGAACGGATCCTGGCCATCTCCCCAGGTCTGGTAGTCCTGGCGGTACGCGTCCACCTGGACGCCCTCGCCGAGTGCGCCGGCGATGTCGCGCCGGACCGCCTCCTGCAGCGGCTCGGCGAGCTCGGGCGGAACCCACATCTCGAGACTCGGGCTGGCGTACTGCCGCTCCGAGTTCGGCACCAGCAGATCGACCGATGAGTACAGCGCGGTGACCATCGGCCAGGTGTCGTAGATCGACGACGGCGTGATCCCGACCACGACACCGACGGTGGGCTGCTCGCCCGAGAGCAGCTCGATGGTCGGATGGGTTGCCAGCGGCGGCGCGCCCAGCTGGTTCCAGAGGTACTCGTTGATGATCACCGCGGGAGCGAGTCGCAGCTCGTCGCGCTCGGTGAACCAGTCCCCCTCGGCGAGGGCGACGCGGTGCATCGTGCCGTAGTCGGCGTCCACCAGGATCAGGCTGCTGTCGACCACTCCGTAGAGCGTCTGCACGCGCGTGCCCGAGTTGTAGACGCGGCTGGTCCAGTCGATCGAGTACCGCTGTGATGCCGTCGAGAAGGCCGCGCCAAGCGCTTCCGCGTCGGGGGCTCCGCCGGATTCCGGGTCGTACGCCGTCACCGTCACGAGCGCCGGACGCCCGCTCGAGCGCTCGTACTGCTCGATCTGCGACTGCTCGACGATCGCACCGCCGGCGACGACGGTGGTCAGGGCGGCGACCGCGACCCCGACGCCGATCAGGCTCATCAGCACCCGCGTGCGATGGATGCGCAGCTCCGACCAGGCCTCGACCACCGAGCCGACGAGGCCCGTCCACCACCGCGTCACAGCGTGACACCCCCGGCGGCGAGCGCCGCCACCCGATCCGCGTCGACGGGGGCCAGCACGCCCTGGTCGAGCCGGTAGTGCCGACGCGCGAGGGCCGCGACGTGGGGATCGTGCGTGATCGTGATGAGGGCCGCTCCCGACGACTCGGCCACCGAGTCGAGAAGCTCCATCACCGCCGCTCCCGTCTCGACGTCGAGCGCGCCGGTCGGCTCGTCGGCGAGGATGACCCGCGGACCGCGAACCAGGGCGCGCGCGATCGCGACGCGCTGCTGCTCCCCGCCGGAGAGCTGGTCGGGGGTGGAGGCGAGGCGCGCGGCCAGCCCGACGCGGTCGAGCATCTCGGTGGCGAGCCGCTGCCGCTGCCAGAACTGGCGCCCCGTCGCGTACAGCAGCGGCGTCATCACGTTCTCGAGCGCGGTCCGCCCCGGGAGCAGATTGAACTGCTGGAAGATGAAGCCGATGTCGCGGCCGCGACGTCGATCGCGCGCTCCGGAGCTCAATCGCTCCAGCGGGGTGTCATCGACCTCGACGAGGCCGCTGGTCGGCGAGTCGATCAGGCCGAGGATGTTGAGCAGCGTCGACTTGCCGCTTCCGGAGCGGCCGACGATGCTCACGTGGTCGCCGACCTCGATGTCGAGGTCGACGCCGCGCAGAATTTCGAGCGGAGGCCCGTCGGGCAGCGTGACCGTGCGGGTGACGCCGCGGAGTCGCAGCAGCGGCATCAGCAGTCCTCGCCGATGACCTCGCCGCTGTCGGGATCGATGACCGGGCGGCAGTCACCGTCGATGATGACCCCACCGCCGTCGATGGGGATGCCGTCGCCCCCGGACGCGCCGGGAATGAACTGGAGCACCATCTCCCCTTCGACGAGACCGTCGACGATCTCGACCGAGATCCCGTCGTTGAGCCCGAGCGTCACCGCGCGCTCCTCGGTCGTCCCGTCCGGGAGCACGACGTAGACCAGTCCCGCTTCGGCGGCGCCGAGCACGGCGGTCATCGGCAGGGTCAGCACGTTCTCGGCGACGCCCCCGGCGATCGTCACCTGGGCGGTCAGGCCCGCGAAGACGCGCACGTCCTTCGGGACGGTGCAGCGCACCGTGGTCGCGGATCCGCTCGCCCCCTCCGCGTCATCGGCGGTGGGGGTCAGAATCCGCAGCTTCGGGCACACGAATGGGGCCGGTCCGCCGTTGATCGCGACGCTCGCCTCAGTCGGCTGCTCGACCAGGCGGTACAGCTGCTCCGGCGGGATCGTGGCGCTCACCTCGAAGGTGGCGGGGGTGATCTTGGCCACCGACGCCCCCGCGGCGACGCTCTCCCCGAAGAACAGGCTCGATCCCGAGACGACCCCCGCCGCGTCCGCCTTCAGCACCAGCCACCGCGTGCCGCCGTCGCTGCCGTCCGAGTTGACGACCAGAGCGCGCACCTGCGCGAGCTCCTGCCCCTTCTTGACCGTGTCACCGTCCTTCACCGACACCGAGCGCACTTCGCCGGAGAGGCTCGGCACCACCGAGACCGCGGGCGCCGGGGCGATCGATCCGTCGAGCACGATGTCGTTGCTGATCGTGCCGATCGACACCGGGATCTGCGGTTCGACGATCTCGCCGGTCGGGAACTCGGGAGCCGAGGCGCTCTCGGTGTCCGCGAAGAACGCCAGCTTGACCAGCGCCGCGCCGATCGCCACCAGGACGATCAGCCGCAGAATCGGAAAGACCCAGGTTCGTGCGATCCCCACCGGTAGCTCCTTGCTCCGCCGTCACCTCGGCGCGCGCGCGTCGAGGATCCCTCACAGGACAGAACTCATCACACCACGAGATCAGTCCGCACAACACCCAACGTTGCGCGCGATCTCGTCGTCAGGTCAGAACGGGCAGACCCCGGCGATGTTGCCGCTCGCCACCACGGTGAACGTCTGGCTTCCGTAGGAGGCATTGATGTAGCGCACCGTGTCGGCCTCGCCCGGGTTCCAGTAGGGGGTATCGAACAGGCCGTTCTCACGCGCGATCTCGAGCTGAAGCTTGCCGGCCTCGCCTTCGACGACCACCAGATCGGTCAGATCTCCCTCGATCACCGTCGCGTCGGGGTAGGCCGCGAAGACCACGGTGTCGGGGTCGCCGATGCGCACCCCCTTCGTCGTGGGGATCAGGTACGTGAACAGGTCGATGCGCGTGATGACGCCGCCGGGCTGCACGTTGACGCCGAAGTAGGCCGAGTCGCTCGCGTCGCGATACAGGTCATTGGCGATCCAGAGTGCCGCAAGCGGGTCGCCGAGGTCGATGCCGGCGTCGAAGCCCGTCTCGGCGTCGGTGCAGGCGGCCGGGTCGAGGTGCACGAGCCCCAGCTCGGCGTCGTCGTCGACCGGCTGGCCGAGCACCAGATCGTTCATGCCGTCGGGCCCGATCGCGAGGTCTTCGGGCGCGATCGGCCGCGTCTCGGTCGGCGTCGGGGTCGCCACCGGAGCGGCATCGATCACCGTCTCGGTCGGCTCGGGGGCAGGGGTCTCCGGCGCGCATCCGGACAGCAGGACGGCGCCGATGACGGCGAAGGACAGGACGACGGCGCGGCGGCGCGAGGTAGGCATGGCTTAAGGTAACCCGCCCGAGTCACCCTCACCAACACGCCGAGGCGCTCCGTCGCTCACGCTTCGATAACGACCGGAACGATCATCGGGCGACGGCGGTGCTGCGTGTTCACCCAGCGCCCGACGGTGCGCCGCACCACCTGGCTGTAGCCGTGCGCGTCGCGCATCCCGTTGTCGGAGGCCTCGGTGAGCGCCTTGATGATCTGCGGTCGCACGTCGTCGAAGACGGTCTCGTCTTCGGCGAAGCCGCGCGCCTGGATCTCCGGCCCGACGATGACCTGCCCGGTCTGGGCGTCGATCGCGACGAAGATCGAGATGAAGCCCTCCTCGGCGAGGATGCGACGGTCCTTGAGGTCGGCGTCGGTGATCTCGCCGACGGTCGACCCGTCCACGTAGACATAGCCGAGGTCGAGTTGGCCGACGACGGTCATCTCGCCGTCGCGCAGGTCGACGACGATGCCGTTCTCGCCGATCACCGTGTTCTTCCGCTCGACGCCGGACTCGATCGCGAGCTCGGCATTGGCGTGCAGGTGGCGGGTCTCGCCGTGCACCGGCAGCACGTTCTTCGGCGTCAGGATGTTGTAGCAGTAGGTCAGCTCGCCCGCGGAGGCGTGCCCCGAGACGTGCACCTTGGCGTTGCCCTTGTGCACGACGTTGGCGCCGAGCTTCATTAGGCCGTTGATGACCCGGTAGACGGCGTTCTCGTTGCCGGGGATGAGGCTCGAGGCGAGGATGACGGTGTCGCCCTCGCCGACCTCGATGCGGTGATCCTGGCTCGCCATGCGCGCCAGCACCGCCATCGGCTCGCCCTGCGAGCCGGTGCTCATGTAGACGACCTTGTCGTCGGGCAGGTTGAGCGCCTTCTTCAGGTCGATCAGCACGTTGTCGGGCACGTTGAGGTAGCCGAGTTCGGCGGCGATCCCCATGTTGCGCACCATCGAGCGGCCGACCAGGGCCACCTGGCGACCGCTGCGCGCGGCGGCGTCGAGCACCTGCTGCACGCGGTGCACGTGGCTGGAGAAGCTGGCGACGATGACGCGGCGCGTGGCGCGCGAGATGACGCTCTCGAGCACCGGGCCGATGTCGCGCTCACGCGCCGTGAAGCCGGGAACGTCCGCGTTGGTCGAGTCGGGCAGGAACAGGTCGACGCCCTCCTCGCCGAGCCGCGCGAAGGCGCGCAGGTCGGTGATGCGCCGGTCCAGCGGCAGCTGATCCATCTTGAAGTCGCCCGTGTGGAGCACCAGCCCGGCGCTCGTGCGGATCGCGATCGCGAGCGCATCCGGAATCGAGTGGTTGACGGCGATGAACTCGAGCTCGAAGGGACCGAGCTTCTCGGTCTGCCCCTCCTTGACGGCCATCGTGAACGGCGCGATGCGGTGCTCCTTGAGCTTCGCCTCGATGAGCGCCAGCGTCAGCTGCGAGCCGACGATGGGGACGTCCTTGCGCATCTTGAGCAGATACGGCACGGCGCCGATGTGATCTTCGTGACCGTGGGTCAGCACGACCGCGAGGATGTCGTCGAGCCGGTCCCGGATCGGGGTGAAGTCGGGAAGGATCAGGTCGACGCCGGGCTGGTGCTCCTCGGGGAAGAGCACGCCGGCGTCGACGATGAGCAGCTTGCCGTCGAGCTCGTAGACCGTCATGTTGCGGCCGATCTCGCCGAGGCCGCCGAGCGGGACGACGCGAAGGGTGCCGGGCTCAAGCGCCGGCGGGTCGAAGACCTGGTTCACTGTTCTCCTTGCGGGCCGAAGCCCGGCGTTTAGCGGGTCGTGCCCGCGACTTTCGGCAACGCTCCCCCCGCGGCCGCATTGCGGTCGGGGCGGAAGCGGGACGGGTCGACGCCCGCGATGCCGGTGACGAGCGCCAGCTCGTCTTCGATGAGAGCTGCCTCGTGCTCTTCGGGTCCGACGAGCGGCAGGCGCACGCGCGGGCTCGAGATGCGGCCGAGGCCATGCAGGATGTACTTCGCTGCGACGGTGCCGGGCACATGCGTCATCGTCGCGCGCACGAGCGGCTCCAGGGCGCGATGCGCCTCGGTCGCGGTGCGCAGGTCGTTGCCGTTGACGGCATCGACGATCGTCCGGTACGACGCCGGGGCGATGTTGGCAGTGACGCCGATGAGTCCCACGGCGCCGATCGACAGGTGCGGCAGCACGTTGGCGTCGTCACCGGAGAAGTAGAGGAGGTCGGTCTGGTTGAGCACGCGGCTGACCTCGCTGAAGTCGCCCTTGGCATCCTTGATCGCCATGATGTTCGGGTGCTTGGCGGCGCGCAGGATCGTCTCGTACTTGATCTCGACGCCCGTGCGACCCGGGATGTCGTAGAGGATCACCGGCAGATCGGTGGCATCGGCGACCATGCGGAAATGGGTGAGGATGCCCGCTTGCGTGGGCTTGTTGTAGTACGGCGTGACGATCATGATGCCGTCGGCGCCGACCTTCTCGCTGTGCTTGTACAGCTCGATCGCATGCGCGGTCTCGTTCGAGCCGCCGCCCGTGATGATCTTGGCGCGACCGGCCGCCACCGACTTGGCGACCTCGACCAGGCGCACCTTCTCGGGGTCGGTCAGCGTGCTGGTCTCCCCCGTAGTGCCGGTGACCACGATGCCGTCGGCGCCCTGCGAGATGAGCGAATCGATGTGCTTCTCGACGTCGTCCCAGTGCACTTCGCCGTCGGCCGTGAACGGAGTCACGAGCGCGACGAGCACCTGACCGAAGGGGTTCTCAAGCGTCGACACGTAGTACAGGCTATCGGGCCGCGCGGCGGTAGCTCACAAAGCGGTAGCGCAGCCCGGTGAGCGATTCCCACCATTCGTCGGGGCCCTCGGGCGCGGTGGCGACCGCTGCCCACTCCGGTCCGAGCTCGGGCGCATGCGCGTCGCCGTCGACCTCGACGTCGATCTCGGTCACCTCGAGCCGGTCGGCGAGCGCGATCGTGGCGGCGTAGAGCTGCGCGCCGCCCATCACCCAGGCGCCGGGGCCGGCGAGCGCCAGCGCGGCCTCGACCGAGTGCGCCACCTCGGCGCCCGGAGCGACGAAGGTCTCGTCGCGGGTCACCACGATGTTGCGCCGATCGACGAGGGGACGGAACCGCGGCGGGATCGACTCCCAGGTCCTGCGCCCCATGACGACCGCGTGGCCGAGGGTGAGCGCCTTGAAGCGCGCCATATCCTCCGGGAGGTGCCAGGGCATCCCCCCGTCCGCCCCGATCACGCCGCCGCGCGCCTGCGCCCAGATGAGCCCGAGCTCGGTGGCGGTCATACGGCGACGGCGGCCCGGATCGCCGGGTGGTGCTGGTAGTCGTGCACCGTGAAGTCCTCGAAGCGGTAGTCGAAGATGCTGTCGCGCGGCGTGGAGAGCTCCAGGCGCGGCAGCGGGAACGGGTCACGGCTCAGCTGCTCGGTGACCTGCTCGACGTGGTTGTCGTAGATGTGGCAGTCGCCGCCGGTCCAGACGAAGTCGCCCAGCTCGAGCCCGGTCTGCGCCGCCACCAGATGGGTCAGCAGCGCGTAGCTCGCGATGTTGAACGGCACGCCGAGGAACAGGTCGGCGCTGCGCTGGTAGAGCTGGCAGGAGAGCTTGCCCTCGGCGACGTAGAACTGGAACAGCGCGTGGCATGGCGCCAGCGCCATGGTGGGGATGTCGGCCGGGTTCCAGGCGGTGACAATCAGGCGCCGCGAGTCCGGGTTGACCCGGATCTGCTCGATCACGTCGCTGATCTGGTCGATCTGCTCGCCGCTCGGGGTGGGCCAAGAGCGCCACTGCACCCCGTAGACCGGACCGAGCTCGCCGGCCTCGTCGGCCCACTCGTCCCAGATGGTGACGCCGTGCTCGTGAAGCCAGGCGATGTTGGACTCGCCACGGAGGAACCAGAGCAGCTCGACCGCGATCGACTTGAAGTGCACACGCTTCGTCGTGATGAGCGGGAAGCCTTCCGCAAGGTCGAACCGCAGCTGGCGCCCGAAGACGCTGCGGGTTCCCGTCCCGGTGCGATCGGACTTGTGAACACCCGACTCCAGGGTCTCGCGGAGAAGGTCCTCATAGGGTGTCGGAATCGCGCTCATCGAGTGCGATGCTAACCGACGTAGAGTGATTTCCGATCGAGGAGGATGCGATGACGGTGACAAGCGAAGCCACGACCCTGTGGTTCGGCGATCTGACGAGCGGCTCGGGGACCACCTCGCTGGACTCCTCCGACGCGGCCGAGTTCCCGGTGACCTGGGCTGCCCGCTCCGAGGGCGTCGCCGGGCAGACCAACCCCGAGGAGCTCCTGGGCGCGGCCCATTCGGCCTGCTTCTCGATGGCCTTCTCGAACGAGCTCACCAAGGCGGGCTTCCCTCCCGAGAGCCTCCAGGTGACCGCGGCGGTCACCTTCCAGCCCGGCGAGGGCATCACCGGCTCGCACCTGCTGGTGAGCGCCAAGATCCCCGGCATCGGCGAGGAGCAGTTCGAGGCGATCGCCGAGAGCGCCAAGCAGAACTGCCCCGTCTCGCAGGCCCTGACCGGGATCCCGATCACGCTCGAAGCGAGTCTCGCCTGAGCGCGTCAGCGCCTCTGCGCGTCCTCGTCTCGGGAGCCTCGGGGTTCATCGGCACCGAGCTCGTCCGTCAGCTGCGCGCCGAGGGCCACGAGGTGCGGCGACTGGTGCGACGTCAGCCGCGCGCCGACGACGAGGTGAACTGGGCGCCCGCCTCGCGCACCATCGACTATCGCGTGATGGACGAGGTGGATGCGGTCATCAACCTCTCGGGCGCCTCGATCAGCCGCATCCCCTGGACTCCGGGATACCGCAAAGTGCTGCGGCAGTCGCGCATCGACACCACGCGCACCCTCACCGAGGCGATGAGCATGGCCCGCACTCCCCCGCGCGTCTTCATCAGCGCCTCGGCGGTCGGCTACTACGGGGATCGCCCCGGCGAACGCCTGACGGAGACCTCGAGCGCCGGCGAGGGGTTCCTCTGCGACCTGGTCGCCGAATGGGAGCAGGCCGCCACCCTCGCCCCGAAGGCCACGCGGGTGGTGCAGGCGCGCAGCGCCGCCGTAGTCGGGGCCGGCGGCGGGGCCCTCACCCCGCTGGCGCTGTTCACGCGGCTGGGACTCGCCACCCGATTCGGCACCGGAGGCCAGCACTGGAGCTGGATCAGCCGCCACGACGAGGCGGCGGCGCTCATCCACCTGCTGCGCTCACCGCTTGACGGGCCCGTCAACCTCGTCGGCCCGGTGCCCGCGACCTTCGATCGGGTGGCGGCGACGATCGCCCGCGAGGCGCATCGCTGGTACTTGCTCCGCGCCCCGGAGTGGGCGATCCGGCTGCTGCTCGGCGAAGCCGGTCAGCATCTGCTGCTCGATAGCGCGAAGGTGATTCCGGAGCGGCTCGCCGCCGACGGCTTCGAGTGGACGCATCCGCGCATCGAGGACGCGGTCGCCGCCGCGTTCAGCGAGCGTCGCGCTCGAGCCTGATCGCGGTGCGCGTCGCCCAGCGCGCGCGGCGGCGGTCGCCGCTCGCGTCGTAGGCGAGCGCGAGCCGGTACCAGGCGCGCCAGTCGCTCGGCTCCGCCTCGACCGCCTGCTGGTAGGTCGGGAAGACCGCCTGGGCGGCGGAGCGATCGACGCGCCCGCTCGCCGCGACCGGAAGTGCGTCGCTCGGCAGACCGCCCTCCGCCTCGAGTCGTCGGGCGAGCCGTTCGGCGCGCACGCCGAACACCACCTCGGCCACGATGGTGCCCGCCGCCAGCAGCGGAAGCACGAGCAGGGCGATGCCGATCGCGACCGGAACAATGCCGTCGAGGCCGATCATGAGCACGCCGTAGCGGATGGCGAAGACCAGGTAGAGGGCGAGCAGCGCCCCCATCACGACGACGCCGATGCGGGTCGTCATCGGCTCAGCTCCTCCGCCGCGGCGCGCCGAGGCCGAGCAGCTTGTCGAGTCCGACGGTCAGACCGGTGTGCTCGCGCGCCGCGCGCAGGCTGACCAGAATGCCCGCCTCATAGGAGGAGTCGGAGAGCGTCTGGTGGCTGATCCGCACCGTCTCGCCGGTGCCGCCGAAGCGCACCTCCTGCTCGGCGAGGACGCCGTCCATGCGGAGGCTGTGGATGGGCACACTCGCGACCTGCTGGCCCCGCGCGCGCTGATCGTTGTGGGGCGCCAGCACCGGACCGCAGTCCGCGCGCGCCACCCCGATCAGCTCGGCCGTGCGGACGGCGGTGCCGGAGGGCGAATCGACCTTTTCGGCGTGATGGCTCTCGACGATCTCGATCGAGTCGAAGTGCGGGGCCGCGAGCGTCGCGAGCCAGGTCGCGACGGCGGAGCCGAGCG
Source organism: Herbiconiux sp. J20-20 (assembly GCF_057365085.1). Taxonomy (NCBI): domain Bacteria; kingdom Bacillati; phylum Actinomycetota; class Actinomycetes; order Micrococcales; family Microbacteriaceae; genus Herbiconiux; species Herbiconiux sp. J20-20. Next base: position 2,385,176 of record NZ_CP195122.1, on the reverse strand, counting down.
AGAAGTTGGGCACGATCACGACGGCCGCCTCGGGCAGCGTGCGCAGCTTGGCGCGAAGCGCGTCGATGCGGTCCGCGCTCCAGCCCGAGGTGCCCACCAGGACGGGGATGCCCCGCTCGAGCGCGGCATCCACCACGCTCGCCGAGACTGAGGGAATCGTCAGGTCGACGACGAGATCGGCGCCGTCGATGAGCTCGATCGGGTCGCGCGATCCGACGAGCGCGTGCACCTCGAACTCGGGCTCCTGCTCGACGAGTCGTGTCGTGAGCCTTCCCATGCGACCCGAGGCTCCGACGATCGCGACACGTGTGACCATGAGGTCATGGTAGCGACCCGCGGCGGTCGGGCTCGTCGGCGTAGCCTGTGCAGGTGCTGCAGTTCGTGCCCACCCGAACCGATGACCCGCTCGCTCGCGAGCTGCTCACCGAGTACTTCACGAGTCGTCAGCTGGGTTTCATCTCCCGCCCCGAGGGGTACCGGGTCGTGTTCCCCGACACCGCTGCGTTCCTGCCGCCGGCCGGCGTGTTCTTCGTGGTGACCGAGACGTCGACGGAGGCTGAGCCGCGTGTGCTCGGCTGCGGCGGCATCCGGCTGCTCGACGCCGAGCGAGCCGAGATCAAGCATCTGTGGATCCGCGAGCATGCGCGCGGCCTCGGCGCGGGCCGTTCCCTCCTGCTCGCCCTCGAGGAGGCCGGGCGCGAACTCGGCGCCCGCACCGCGGTGCTGGACACGAACCAGAGTCTGACCGCCGCGCAGCAGCTGTACCGCTCGGCGGGCTACCTCGAGACGGCGCCGTACAACGACAACCCCAACGCGACCCACTGGTTCGCGAAGCCGCTGTAGCTGCCCGCCGCGGCGGACTCAGTAGGGCTGTTCGACCGAGAGACCGGTGCGCAGCTCGGGCGGAAGGTGTCCGAGATCGTTGTGCGTGACCAGCACCGCAGGCTTAGCGGAGCGCACCCGAATGATCGTGAGCCCGCAGTTGGCCTGGTTCACTCCAAGCCAGCGCCACGGTGCCGCACCGAAGGTCTCGCGCACGAACCAGCCGATGACGAAGTTGTGCGTGATGAGCAGCTCGTGGCGGTCCTCCCGGGCGGGCGCGATCCACTCGGCGGTGGCGTCGGTCATCTGCGCCTCGCCGGCGGCGATCTGCTCGTCCGTGACGCCGCCGAAGAAGGCCTCGAAGCCGTGGGGAAGGTCCGGTGTCGGCCCGGACGGAATGCAGTCCATCAGGAGCATGTGCGGCTGGATCTGCACGGCGGGCATGCGGGAGCCGATGATCTGGGCCGTCTCCTGCGCACGCTCGAGCGGCGAGGTCCAGGCCGCGTCGAACGGCACCCCGCTCAGCCGATCGGCGATCGCCTCGGCCTGGCGAACCCCGCGGGGGCTCAGCGGGCCGTCGGGCAGACCGTGCTCGGCGTCCAGCTGTTCGCCGTGGCGCACCAGGTACAGATATCGCGACATCGAAGGATCCCCCGGATCAGGCAGCAGTCGGCTCGACGTCGAGCTTCGTGAACGTGTCAGGCTGCACCGCGCCGACGGCGGCGATGGAGAGCGGGCCGGCGACCAGCTCGGCAGCCAGGTCGCGCACCTCGTCGCGGGTGACCGCGCCGAGTCGCACGAGCGTCTCGTCGAGGTCCGCGAACTCCCCCAGCGTCAGCTCGCTGCGGCCCAGGCGCGACATGCGCGCGTCGGAGTCCTCGAGCGCGAGTGCGGAGGCTCCGCCGAGCTGGCCGCGGGCGCGCCGCAGCTCGTCCTCGCTGATGCCCTCGTCGGCGAGCTTGCGGAACTCGGCGAGCATGAGCTCGGCGACCTCGCCGGCGCGGGCGGGCGAGCACCCGGCGTACAGGCCGAAAAGCCCGCCGTCGGAGTAGCCGGAGGAGAAGGAGTAGACGGAGTAGGCCAGGCCGCGCTCCTCGCGGATCTCCTGGAACAGGCGTGACGACATGCCGCCACCGAGCACGGAATTCAGGATCGCCAGGGCAGGGCGCCGCGCATCGACCGCGGAGATTCCGGGAACGCCGAGCATCAGGTTGACCTGTTCGAGCGGTCGGATGACGAGGCGGCTCACCCCGCCGACGCCCGAATCCAGGGGCGCCGCCGGGTGAGCGACGTCGCTGCGCCGAGGCACCGGCGCGGCCGGCGCATCGCTCGACCAGCCGGCGCGGTCCAGCGCTGCGATGGTCGCACTCACCAGTTCGTCGTGGTCGATGGCACCGGCCACCGTCACGACCAGGTCCTGCGGACGGTAGTTCCGCTGGTAGTGCGCCCACACCGCGTCGCGGCTGACGGCCCCGATCGACGCCGGGTTGCCGCCGATCGGTCGACCGAGGGGATGGTCGCCGAAGACCGCTTCGAAGATCCTCTCGCCGGCGACGTCGCCCGGGTCGTCATCGGCCATCGCGAGCTCTTCGAGAATCACGCCGCGCTCGCTCTCGAACTCCCCGGACTCGAGCACCGAGGAGGTGAACATGTCGGCCAAGACGTCGATCGCCATCGGCACATCGACGTCGCGCACCTTCGCGTAGTAGCAGGTGTGCTCCTTCGCGGTGAGGGCGTTGTGCTCGCCGCCGACCGAGTCGAAGGCGACCGCGATGTCGAGAGCGGAGCGCGTCGGGGTGCCTTTGAAGAGCAGGTGCTCGAGGAAGTGGGTGGCACCGTAGGTGACGGGCTCCTCGTCGCGAGATCCGACCGCGACCCAGAATCCGACGGTGGCGCTCTGCGCTCCGGGGACCTGCTCGCTGAGGATGCGCGCGCCGTTCGGAAGGAGGGTGCGGCGGACCCGGGTCGACCCGGAGGCGAGGATCTCGAGTTCGGGAGTTTCCAGCGGGAGCCGCACTGCGCCATTCATCACCGCGAGCCTACGTCATCCGTTCGAGACGATGACGCCCCGCGACACGCTGACCTGAGAATTCCACAAATGCCTGGCCCTTTCGCGAAACCAGGCGTACGCTCGAATTCAGAGACAGGCGGCGCCCTACCGCCATGCCTCGGGATGCACCCTCATCCCTGACAACTGAATAGCACCTGCATCAACCCGAGGTCTGACCCAGACCATCCACCGCCCGGACACCGGCGTCGACGACGACAACGGCGTCCCGACAGAACCCGCCCGAGGAGTCGCTGTCATGTTCGTTCCCGTACCCGAAAAACTCGATCAGCGCCCGCTGGCCCCGGCCAAGCAGCGCATTCTCGAGACCGCCGACGTGCTGTTCACCCGCGAGGGGATTCGCGCCGTCGGGGTCGACTGGCTCATCGAAGAGTCGCACGTCACCAAGGCGACGTTCTACAAGCACTTCCGGGCGAAGGACCGCCTCGTCCTGGATTACCTCGCCGATCGGCACCGCCGAATCGCACTCGACGTCGCGCTGCGCCTGAGCGCGATCTCCGATCCCGCCGACGCGCTGAACGCGCTGCGCGATTGGACCGCCGCGGACGTCGGCAACCCGGCTCTGCGCGGGTGTGCATTCCTGTCCGCCGCCGTCGAGTACCCGGAGAGCGAGCACCCGGTCCGAGTCAGTGTCGGCGTCCACCGCGCCTGGCTCCACGACCTTTTCGAGTCGCTGCTGACACAGCTGGGCCACCCCGAGCCGCGCAACGGTGCGGAAGACCTGATGCTCGCGCGCGACGGCGCCCTGCTCGGCGGCTACGCGGGCGACCCCGCGAGTGCGCGCGGTGCCCTGCAGCGGATCTTCCAATGCGTGTTGACCTCGGCGGCCGTTCCCGTCTGACGCGGTCCCGACCCGGAGCTACGAGCTCGCCCGATCGAGGTCGAGGAGCTGATGGCGACTGAGGCGAAGCCTCGACGCCGCCGCGAAGTCATCCACGTGCTCGGCGCGACTCGCCGAGACGACCGGCGCGACCACGTTCGGCTTGCTCAGCAGCCAGGCGAGTGACACCGCCGCGGGCGTGGACTCCTGCTCGCCCGCGACCTTGTCGAGCGCCGCCAGCACGCGCAGACCCGTCCGGGTGAGGTACTCGGCGACCTCGCCGCGACGGTCCGAGCGAGCCACATCGGCCCGCGACCGGTACTTGCCGGTGAGGAACCCGCTCGCGAGCGCGAATCGCGGCATCACCGCGAGCTCGAGATCACGCGCGACGCGGGCGACCTCCTGCTCGTGCTGTCGGCGGTGCATCAGGTTGTACTGGTTCTGCACCGCGACCATGCGGGCGACGCCCAGTTGCGCCGAGGCGATGCGCGCCTCCACCAAGCGGTTCCCGGCATGATCGGAGGCGCCGAACGCCTGCACCTTGCCGGCTCGAATGAGCTCGTCGACGGCCAGCAGCGTCTGCTCGAACGGAACCTCCGGGTCATCGATGTGCAGGTAGAGCAGGTCGATGCGGTCGGTGCGCAGCCGCCGCAGCGAGTCCTCGACGGCGGCCGAGATCGCCCGCGCCGTGACCCCGGGATGATCCGCCCCCTTGCCGACCTTGGTGGCGACCACCAGATCATCGCGGTTGCGACGGAACCGCATCCAGTTGCCGATCATGATCTCGCTGCGTCCACCCGCATACGAGTCCGCGGTGTCGATGAAGTTGCCGCCGAAGTGCGTGTAGCGGTCGAGGATGCGCTCCGTCTCCTCGGCGTCCGCCGTCCAGCCGAAGACGTTGCCGCCGAGGGCGACCGGAAAGACGCGGAGGCCGGAACTCGCGATCGCCCGACGCACCGAGACGACCCCGTCGACGACGACCGCGGTCTCGTTCGTGCCCAGGGTCGGAGCCGGAGAGACCGTGCTGGTCTGCTCGTGTCGCTTCACTCCCGGCACCTCCTCGAACTCGAGGCACGGTGTGGTTCGCGACGCGCCACGTCGGGGGGCCTCGAGCGACGCAATGCGCTCAGAGTAACTCTCACGACCGCATCCGCGGCGCCAAGTGGCCGAATCGTTACGGCGCGGCGCTCGCTGGCGGCTTGAATCGCGCCTTGAGTTCCCTGTGCCTGTGCCTGCGAATGCGCCGCCCCGGCGTCGCAGGTGGCACCGTGGATGCGTGATGACCGAATCCACGCGCACCGCGTCGCGCTCCCGCCGGGGTGCCGCCGTCGCCGCGTGGGTGGCTCTCTCGACGGTCGGCACGGCGGGCGCGATCGCGACGCTCTGGCACCTGCGCCCACGATGGACGAGCTGCGTGGCCGACGCCATCGAGCGTGGGTGCGTCTCCGGGGTCTCCAGCGTGACAGCCATGGCGAGCGCCGTCGCCTTGATGACCGTGCTCGCGGCCATCGTGCTGGTCGCCGCGTTCGTGCGCGGCGGAATGCGACTGCCGCTGCTCGTCGCGGCCAACGCGGCGGGCGTCATCGTCTTCGCGACCGGCCTGATCGCCTCGATCGGCTGAGCGCCGTCCGCGGAAACGGAACAAGGCCCGCCCCGCCGAAGCGGAACGGGCCTTGCCGTGAGACGAAGGATCAGCCCTCGACCGGAGCCTCCGGGCTCTCAGCAGCGGCGCTGTCGTCACCCGCGGCCTCGTCGACCACCGGGGCGAGCGAGAGCTTTCCGCGGTCGTCGATCTTGGTGATCTCCACCTGGATCTTCTGGCCGACGCCGAGCACGTCTTCGACGTTCTCGACGCGCTTGCCGCCGGCGAGCTTGCGCACCTCGCTGATGTGCAGCAGGCCGTCCTTGCCGGGGGTCAGCGACACGAAGGCACCGAAGGTCGCGATCTTGACGACCGTTCCCAGGTAGCGCTCGCCGACCTCGGGCTGCAGCGGGTTGCCGATCGCGAGGACCTGCGCGCGGGCCGCCTCGGCCGAGGGACCGTCGACGGCGCCGATGTACACGGTGCCGTCTTCCTCGATCGAGATGTCGGCGCCGGTCTCGTCCTGGATCGCGTTGATCGTCTTGCCCTTGGGGCCGATCAGCTCGCCGATCTTGTCGACCGGGATGTTGACGCTGATGACGCGCGGCGCGGTCGGCGCCATCTCGTCGGGGGCGTCGATCGCCTGGTTGATGACCGCGAGGATGGCCGTGCGGGCCTCCTTGGCCTGCTTGAGCGCACCGTCGAGCACGCTCGAGGGCAGACCCGCGAGCTTGGTGTCGAGCTGGATCGCCGTGACGAACTCGCTCGTGCCGGCGACCTTGAAGTCCATGTCGCCGAGCGCGTCTTCGGCACCGAGGATGTCGGTGAGGGCCGCGTAGCGGGTCTCGCCGTCGACCTCGTCCGAGATGAGGCCCATCGCGATACCGGCGACGGGGGCCTTGAGCGGCACACCGGCGTTCAGCAGCGACAGGGTCGAGGCGCACACCGAGCCCATCGACGTCGAGCCGTTGGAGCCGAGAGCCTCGGACACCTGACGGATCGCGTAGGGGAACTCCTCACGCGGCGGCAGCACCGGCACGAGGGCGCGCTCGGCGAGGAAGCCGTGCCCGATCTCGCGACGCTTCGGGCTTCCCACACGGCCGGTCTCACCGGTCGAGTAGGGCGGGAAGTTGTAGTGGTGCAGGTAGCGCTTCTTGGTGACGGGGTTCAGCGAGTCGATCTGCTGCTCCATCTTGAGCATGTTCAGCGTGGTGACACCCAGGATCTGGGTCTCGCCGCGCTGGAAGATCGCCGAGCCGTGAACGCGCGGGATGACCTGCACCTCGGCGTCGAGCGCCCGGATGTCGGTCAGGCCGCGGCCGTCGATGCGGATGCCCTCGGTCAGCACGCGGGTGCGCATGACCTTCTTGCTGACCGACTTGTAGGCGGCGCTGACCATCGGCGGCACGTCGCCGCTGAGCTGACCGGCGTCGACCTTCTCGTTGATCGCGGTCTTGACGCGCTCCTTGAGCTCGTCGTCGGCCTTCTGACGCTCCTGCTTGTCGGCGATCTGGTAGACCGTCTTGAGGTCGTCGTAGGCGATCTCGGCGACCGCGTTGTAGGCCTCGTCCGAGTAGGGCGGGAACAGCGGGTAGTCCTGGATCTCCTTGGCCGACTGCGCGGCGAGCTCGGCCTGAGCCTTCGCGAGCTGACGCAGGAACGGCTTGGCGGCCTCGAGGCCCTGGGCGACGACGGCCTCGTCGGGCTTGGTCGCGCCGCCGCGGATGAGCTCCCAGCTTCCCTCGGTGGCCTCGGCCTCGACCATCATGATCGCGACGTCCTCGTTGCCGTTCTCGTCGGTGACGAGGCGGCCGGCGACGGTGAGGTCGAAGACGGCCTCGGCGAGCTGGCTGTGCTTCGGGAAGGCGACCCACTGGTCGCCGATGAGCGCCATGCGGATGCCGGCGACCGGTCCGTAGAACGGCAGGCCCGAGATCTGGGTCGAGGCGCTCGCGGCGTTGATGGCGAGGGCGTCGTAGAACTCGTCGGGCGCGATGCTGAGCACCGTGATGACGATCTGGACCTCGTTGCGCAGACCCTCGACGAAGGTCGGGCGCAGCGGACGGTCGATCAGACGGCAGACCAGGATCGCCTCGGTCGAGGGGCGACCCTCGCGACGGAAGAACGAACCGGGGATCTTGCCGGCCGCGTAGGAGCGCTCTTCGACATCCACCGTGAGGGGGAAGAAGTCGAAGCCGTCGCGCGGGTGCTTGCCCGCGCTGGTGGCGCTGAGGATCATGGTGTCCTCGTCGAGGTACGCGGCGACCGCGCCCTGGGCCTGCTGCGCGAGGCGACCGGTTTCGAACCGGACGGTGCGCGTGCCGAACTTGCCGTTGTCGAGAACGGTTTCGGCGAACTTGATTTCGGGACCCTCCATGGGCCTCTCCTTAGCTGCCATGCATCCGGCATGGCGTTTCTCGCGAAGGAGCAGGAGTAGGCAGGAAGGGAACCGGCGAATGCCGCCGGGATTCTGCTCTGGTCAACAGTAGAAGCGCTCCGACTCGCGACCTCGCGACCTTCGGAAGACCACCACCGGTGACCAGCTTCGTGCCGGCCTGCTCCGTGATGTTCCCACGGCGTTGTCTCCGCGCGCGGGCAATCGCCGAGTGGCGATCAGTTTGATGCTAGCAGTTTGCCCCGGTGAGGCGTTGAATGAGAACGCGGGTCGCGATCCGCGCCCGCCTGATTCAAGGAGGAATCATGGCCACTGTGGCTCGAGTCACCACCATTACCGCGCGCTCCGAGACCAGCTTCGAGGACGCCACCCGATCGGGAATCGAACGTGCGAGCACCACGATCCGCGGGATCACGGGCGCCTGGGTCAAGGAGCAGCAGGTCTCCGTCGAGGGCGGCGCGATCACCGCCTGGCAGGTGACGCTCGAGGTGACGTTCGTCCTCGAGGACTGACCGACACCGGATGTTCACCCGGGGCGCGTAGAACGCCGGGGTGACAACCGATCCGTGGCCGCTCGAACTGGCGGCCTCGCCGTGGCTCTACCCGCTCGTGTTCGCGCTCGTGGTCGGCGACGCCTTTCTGGTGGTGCTCCCGAGCGAGACGGTCGTGGTCGCGCTCGGCGCGCTCGCCGGCGCGACCGGAACGCCGTGGCTCGTCGTGCTGGTCCCGGTCGCAGCCGTCGGCGCAACGACCGGCGACCTGCTGTGCTTCCTGATCGGACGCAGGGTGGGCCTGGAGCGCTGGGGGTGGCAGCGCCGCGGCCGGCTCGCGGGGGCGCTCGCACGGGCGCGCACCACGATCGAACGCCGCACCGCGGTGCTGGTGTTCACGGCACGCTACGTGCCCTTCGCCCGGATCGCCGTCAACCTCACGGCGGGCGCCTCGGGGATTCCGCTCCGCCGGTTCCTGCCGCTCTCGGCCGCCGCGGGACTGGGCTGGGCGATCTACAACGTCGCGATCGGCGCCGGATTCGGGGCGATCCTGCGCGACGAGCCGCTGCTGGCGATCGTTTGCTCGGTCGCGGTGGCCATCGCGGTCGGCGTCACCGTCGATCTGCTGATCGGACGGCTCAGCCGCGCGCGAGCCGGCGATTCGCCGCCAGCACCAGAGCCGCCACGATGAGGGCGAACGTCACGATGACGGGCGTGATGGGGAACATGCTCACGGCGATGCCGACCAGCACCACCGGCACCGTCAGCCCGAGGTAGGCGATCAGATAGATCGCGGCGAGGACTTCTCCCCGGCGTTCGGCATCGGCGAGACCGGCCGCGGTGGCGATCGCGTCGCGGAAGAGCAGTCCGACTCCGCCGCCCGCGACGATGCCGGAGGCGACGAACACGGGAACCGAGGCGAGCGCGACACTCGCGACGAGAAGACCGAGCCCGAGCAGCAGCGCCACCACCGCCACGCGCCGCTGGCGCGCGCGGGCGACCGCCGTGAAGGCGATCTGGGCTGCGGCCGCGGAGGCGAACACCGCGAAGGTCACACCGCCGGCGGCGAGCCGCGAAGGCTCATGCAGTGTCACCGCGAGCACGGTCGGCGCGAGCGAGGTGAAGAGCCCGAACACCGCGAAGCCGGTGAAGGCGGCCACGCCCGCGGCGACGAAGGCGCTGCGCCCGGTGCGCGGGACCGCCGCCCGCTGCGGCCGGTACGCCGGTCGCTCTTCGCGATGCTCCACCGTCTCGGGAACGAGCGCCACGGCGAGCGTGATCGCGACGAGGACGACGAGGAAGACCACGTAGGGCACGTGGAGCGGATCGGGCGCGAACTCGGCGAGGACCCCCGAGACGAGCGTGCCGAGCGCCAGCCCCCCGGTGTTCACCACCGTGGCGACGGTGTTCGCCCAGCGCGGGCCCTCGCCGGGGCGGGCCACGGCCCGCAGCTCGCTCAAGTGCGCGGTCGCCGAGGCGGTCAGGGCACCCACCCCGACGCCGGAGACGAAGCGCGCGATGAGGAGGCCGGCGACGTCCTGCCAGGCGAGGAACATCACCGCGGAGACGACCGCGAGCGCCGCCGAGATCAGCACCATGCGGCGGCGGCCGAACCAGTCGCTGAGGTGCCCGATGAGGAAGAGGCTCGCGATCACCCCGACCGCGTAGGTTCCGAAGATGACGGTGATGACCCAGGTCGGGAATCCGTCGCGGCTCTGGTAGATCGCGTAGAGCGGGGTCGGCACCGTGGAGAAGGCGAGGATCAGCAGGAACGCCACCGCGATGACCCAGAACCCGCTGCCGTGGCGCAGCCTCCCGGGTGCGGTGCGCGCAGACGGCCGGATGACGGGGATCGAGTCGGTGGTGGTCACTCGACCATCATGCGCGCGCGGACGCATCGATCAAAACGAATGCTTTGGATCAGAGCAATCGATATCTACGATTGGCTCATGGACTCCCGTCAGCTCGAGTACTTCGTCGCCGTTGCGGAGGAGCTCAACTTCACGCGCGCCGCCGACCGGGTGTTCGCCGCCCAGTCGACCGTCTCGGCGGGGATCCGCGCGCTCGAGCGCGAGCTCGACCTGGCGCTGTTCGAGCGCACCCCGCGCCAGGTGCGTCTGACGCCCGCCGGCGACGCGCTGCTGCCGGATGCCCGCCGCGCCCTCCACGCACTGGAGGCCGTGCATGTGCGCGCGCACGACGACGGAGTGATCCGCGGCCGCCTGCGCGTCGGCGTCTTCAGCAATGTGCACGTCGTCGACCTGCCGAGCCTGATGGGGGAATACCACCGGCGACATCCCGAGGTGGAGGTGCAGCTGGGCGCGTCGCCGACCGGCTCGACCGGGTTCGCCGACGATGTGCGCACCGGCCGTGTCGACGCGGCGTTCCTCGGTCTGCCGACCGTGCCGGACGGCCTGTATGCCCAGCGCCTCGCGGTCTCCTCCTTCGTCGCGGTGCTCCCGGCATCGCACCGTTTGGCCGAGTGGACCACGGTGCCCCTCCGCGAGCTGGTGACGGAGCGCTTCGTCGATGTCGGAGCCGGCTTCGGCAACCGCGTCACGTTCGACGCCGCGCTGACCACGCGCGGATTGGCGCGGCACGTCGCCGCCGAAGTGCCGGATCTCGGCGAAGTCCCGCGCTTCGTCGCCGAGCACCTCGGAGTGGCCGCGATTCCGCAGATCACCTACGTCGACACCCCGGGATGCGTCACCCGCCCGCTCGACGACGACATCGAGTGGCGTCTCACCGTCATCGGGCGCTCCGAGCTGAGCAGGGCGACGCGGGCCTTCTTCGACCTGCTCGCCGAGCGGTTCCCGCGCGCCGTCGCGTGACTAGGCTCAGCCCATGAACGAGAACACACCGGAGGGCTCACCCGCCGACGAGACCAAGCGCAAGTTCCGCGAAGCGCTGGAGCGCAAGAAGCAGGGGCACAGCAACCCCACCGGCCACACGGGCGGGGAGTCCGCCGTCCGCGGCGTCCACGCCAAGGCCGATCTGAAGCGCGAGTTCCGCCGCAAGAGCGGCTAGACGCCGAACGGGGCGGCACCGAATCCGATGCCGCCCCGCCTCGCGCCGTGCGAGCTACGTCTCCTGGAACCCGCCGACCCCGGTCGGGCTGAAGCCCGCGGGCAGTGCGAAGGGGTCGCGCACCCGCTGCGAGCGGTCACTCGCGATCGCAAGCGCGGCCAGCTCCCGCGCCGCCCGGTCGATCCGCTCGGGCAGCCCGCCCGAGGAGGCGTCGCCCGCGCTCCCCCAGTCGCTCGACGCGGCGTACACCGCGGTCGGCACGACGACGCTGTGCAGGTAGGTGAACAGCGGTCGCAGCGTGTAGTCGAGCGCGAGCGAGTGCCGCTCGGTGCCGCCGGTCGCGCCGATCAGCACGGGCATCCCGGTGAGCGAGTCCGGCTGCAGGATGTCGATGAACGACTTGAACAGCCCCGAGTAGCTGGTCGTGAAGATCGGGGTGACCGCGATGAGCGCGTCCGCGCCCACGATCTTCTCGATCTCGGCCTCCAGCTTCGGGCTCGCGAACCCGGTGAGCATGTTGTTGGTGATGTCGGTGGCGACGTCTCGAAGCTCGAGCACGCTGACCTCCGCCTCGACTCCCTCATCGGCAAGGCGACGGCGGGTCGCCTCGACCACGCGGTCGGCGAGCAGCCGAGTGGAACTGGGCTGGCTGAGACCAGCCGCGATGACGGCGATCCGGCGGTTCGGTGCGGCAGTCATCTCAGGCCTCCGTCGCGGTCAGCTCGGGCGCGGCATCGGCAGACGTCGCGGCCGACGCCTCGCGCGCGGCGAGACGGTTGGCGTGGGTCGGCGCATCCGGCACGTTCGCGGGGCGGTTCTGGGCGAGCTCCTTGCGGAGCACGGGCACCACCTCGCTGCCGAGGATGTCGAGCTGCTCGAGCACCGACTTCAACGGGAGCCCGGCGTGGTCGATCAGGAACAGCTGGCGCTGGTAGTCGCCGTAGTAGTCGCGCATCGCCGCGTAGCGGTCGATGACCTGCTGCGGACTGCCGACCGTGAGCGGCGTCATCTCGCTGAAGTCCTCGAGGCTCGGGCCGTGCCCGTAGACCGGCGCGTTGTCGAAGTACGGGCGGAACTCGGCGACGGCATCCTGCGAGTTGGCCCGCATGAAGACCTGCCCGCCGAGACCCACGATCGCCTGGTCAGGCGTGCCGTGGCCGTAGTGCTCGAAGCGCTGCCGGTAGTAGCCGATGAGCTGCTGGTAGTGCTCCTTGGGCCAGAAGATGTTGTTGGCGAAGAAGCCGTCGCCGTAGTACGCGGCCTGCTCGGCGATCTCGGGGCTGCGGATCGAGCCGTGCCACACGAACGGCGCGACGCCGTCGAGCGGACGCGGGGTCGACTGGAATCCCTGCAGCGGCGTGCGGTACTTGCCCTGCCAGTCGACGAAGTCCTCGCGCCAGAGCCGGTTCAGCAGCGCGTAGTTCTCGATGGCGAGCGGAATGCCCTCGCGGATGTCCTGCCCGAACCAGGGATACACGGGACCGGTGTTGCCGCGCCCGAGCATGAGGTCGACGCGACCGTCGGCGACGTGCTGCAGCATCGCGAAGTCCTCGGCGATCTTCACCGGGTCGTTCGTGGTGATGAGCGTGGTGGCGGTCGAGAGCAGCAGCCGCTCGGTGGTGGCGGCGATGTAGCCGAGCGTGGTGGTCGGGCTCGACGAGAAGAACGGCGGGTTGTGGTGCTCGCCGAGCGCGAAGACGTCGAGACCGACCTCTTCGGTGTGCTTGGCGATCGTCAGGATGTCCTTGATGCGACGGTTCTCGCTCGGCGTCTGCCCCGTGGTGGGGTCGGGCGTCACATCGCTGACGGTGAAGACTCCGAACTGCATGGCGTCCATCGTGGGTCTGCTTTCTCTCCGGTCCTTTTCCATGCGTTCGCATGGATACGGTGGAGTCAACCTCGCCGACGCCCGGTCTATTCCCGCCCCGGTTCCCCGAGCAGCGAAAGCCCGGCGGACGGCGCAGCCTGCGGCGGCGGCGCGGATTGCCTACCCTGGAACCATGGCGACAGTAGAGCTGACCGAGCAGACCTTCGAAGACACCGTCCTGGGCGAGGGCATCGTGCTCGTCGACTTCTGGGCCGAGTGGTGCGGACCGTGCAAGGCGTTCGGCCCCGTCTACGAAGAGGTCTCCAACGACAACTCCGACATCACGTTCGGGAAGGTCGACACGGATGCGCACCAGGGCCTGTCGAGCGCCCTCGGCATCCAGTCCATCCCGACCCTCATGATCTTCCGCGACGGCATCGGCGTCTTCCAGCAGGCCGGCGCCCTGCCGCGGCCCGCCCTGGACTCGCTCGTCGAGCAGGTGCGCGCGCTCAACATGGACGAGGTGCGCGCCCAGGTGGCCGCGCAGCAGTCGGGCGACGCCCCCGCCTGAGCGCGGCCGTCGAGGCGCTGCGCCTGGCTAGAGTGTGCGCATGACCGACTCGACCGAATCCGTTGTTCCGGCCACCGAGGCCCCGGCCCGCAAGCGCCGCGGCCTCGGCATCACCTCGCTCGTCCTGGCGATCCTCGCGGTCGTCGGCGACCTGATCACGATCGTGGTGGCGATCACCTCGATCGCCTCGTTCGACCAGGATCTGACGAGCGGGTTCGGACTTCTCGCGGTGTTCCTGGGCGTCGGGGCGATCGCCCTCGTGGGCGGGCTCGTCCTCGCCGGGATCGCGCTCATCCTCGCGATCATCGCGCTGATCATCGACCACGGCCGGCTCCCGGCGGTGTTCGGGCTCGTGCTGTCGCTCGGCGTGGTGGTCTCCCACCTCGCGATCATCCTGCCGATCGCGTTCGGCGTCGCGAACTTCCCCGGCCTCACGGCCTAGTCCGCGGTCAGCGCACCGCACCCATCAGCAGTTCGACGCGGAGCGCCCCGCGCTTCTCGACGATCCGCACGGGGATGCGCGGCTTCAGCCCCGAGTCCTCGAGGCGGCGAAGCGTGTCATCGACGATCGACTCCAGCCCGCGCGGCACCTGACCGACGACGCCGCTCACCCGGCGGCCGGTGAACAGCCGGACCTCGATCGGCGCGTCCACGCCCTCCTGCTGCATCGTCCGCGGCGACATCGCCGTCTCGATCGAGGCGTCGCCCGCCTCGACGACGGCGCGCAGCTCCTCCTGGTGCGGATCGCTCCCCGCCAGCCGGATCACGGTGCCCTTGCGACGCGCCCTCAGCGCGTAGTCGTACTGACCGAAGTCGCCCGCTCCGCGGTCCTCCTTGGGAAACGTCGTGTCCTCATCGCGCCGTCCGAACAAGCCCATGACTGCGAGCGTAGCGGGCGCGGCCGCCCGCCTAGTGCTCGGCGATGACGATCACTCGGTCGTCGGGCGCGAAGCGAACAAGGTCGGCCTTGTGCGGGTTGAGGTGCACGCCGTAGTCGCGCTGGGGGTCGCGCGCCTCGCTCGCAACCCGATAGCCGATCGCCGTCTCGCCGTGGCGGCGCGCGGCGGCGAGCACCGTGTAGAAGTTCGCGCTCTCGCCCGCGGCGATGTAGTGCGAGGCGGGCCGCAGGTAGATCTCGTTCCCCTGACTCGAGAACACCTGATCGAAGACCTCGGCGAGCCGGCGGTTCTCGGCCAGCTGGCTCATCATCAGGCTGACCAGCTTCTCGCTCACGATGTAGTCGTCGGCGTTCGTCACCTCGGCGAGTTCCCGGTTGCGATCGTCGAGCATCTCGGTGACCACGTTCAGGTGGACGCCGAGCCGGTCGGCGATGTCGCGCAAGTGCAGCAGCGTGATCAGCGTGCGCGCGTCGGCGCGCCCTGGTGTCGTCTGCTCGCGCTCCGCGTTGACGACGATGTGGTCGGCCTCCCCCACCGAGAGCGAGTCCAGCAGCGCCCGGCTCGTCGGGTCTCCGAACTGATACTCGACGCCCAGATTGGCCAGCGCCGGCATCTCCGGCGCCGGATGGGTCGACACGATCAGCACCGTGGATCCGGGCGCCACGTACTCGTTGAGCTCCACCAACATCCCCGTGAGCCCCGCACTGACGCCGAGCACGATCGTGCGCTCGGGTGCCAGAGCCTCGGTGTCGCGCGCGGCGATGACCCGCTCATCGACCTCCCCGGCCGCCCCGAGCGCGATCGTGCTGTCGTCCTCGGCGATCACGACGATCTCATCAGCCGCGTCGTAGCGCGAGTCGGCGGTCGGGTTCAGGATCACCGCGTCCCGCGTGACGAAGCCGAGGACGGCGGCATCCGGGAAGGCCGCCTGGATCTCGGCGTAGCTGCGACCGTCGAGGCTCGGCTGCCGGGTGAAGTAGATCTCGTCGCCGCCGAAGTCGAGCAGGTCGGTGTAGACGACGCTCAGACCGCTCTGGCGACAGGTCTGCACCGTCACCCGGGCGATCAGCTCGCTCGCGAGCACCCAGTGCGCCTCATCGCGGCCCACCAGCCGGGCAGCCTCGAGGTTGGTCGCGTCACGAAGCTCGCCGACCAGGTGATACGGCTCGGCGCGACGGTGGGGGTTGTTCGTGAGGGCGAGCGCCGTGCGAATGACGGTCGAGTCGGGGTCGTCATCGCCCTCCGGGGCGAGGACGACGATGCTCCGTGCGCTGTGCGGGCTGCCGATCTCCAGGTCGACCAGGCTCATCGGATCACCGGAGCGGCAGATGACGCGCGTGCGCCCGGTGGACCCGACCTCGTCGCGAATCGCCTGCTCCATCTCGACCTTGTCCTCGTCCGCGAGCACCACGATCGTGCTGCGCCGTTCGGAGGCATTGGCGAGGACGAGCTCGGAGATGACGGTGAAGACCTTCGGGCTCCAGCCGAGAATGAGCACGTGATCGTCTTCGATGACGCGCGAGCGGCCCTTCCGCAGATCGTCGATCTTCGCGTCGAATGCCCCCGAGACGATGCCGATCAGGCTCGCGACGATGATCAGCCCGCCGATCGTCACGAGCAGCATGAGCACCCGGAACATCCAGCCCTCGTCGCCGCCCATGGTTCCCGGGTCGAGGGTGCGCATCAGGCTGTTCCAGAGCAGATCGCTCGGATCCGCGCCCGGTTCGTTCTTGCCGTCCGGCCAGACCCGGAGGGCCACCCAGGCGAGAAGTCCGAGGGCGAGCACGAACACCGCGGTCGCCAGACCCAACAGCGCCATGATGGCGCCGGTTCCGCGCGACATCCAGTTGTCGAAGGAGTACCGGAGGCGTTCGCGGAGGGTCGGTCGCGGTGCGGTCACGGGCAGATCCTCCACGGGTCACGGGCAGTGACGTCACTGTAGCGGGAGCGCCGCGTCGGCGTCGCCTGACGCGTTCCGGGACGTCACGCCGAGGCACTAGATTGTGAGCGATCGTCGCCTCGAGGTGAGGCGGCCGCGAACGGGGGCAGCGACGTGGACGAGCAGCGCGACAGCGGCGGCTGGGTGAGCCCCGGCGGCACCCCGGCGACGCCGAAGCCGCCCACCGGCACGGAGCCGGCAGCCGCCGCAGAGGCAGCCGCGAGCGGTCCCGTCCCCGCGCCGGCACCTGCGGCTGCCTCGCCCGAGCGGCGCGGGCTCAGCACCGGCGCCAAGGCGGCGATCTGGATCGGCTCGATCACTCTCGGACTGCTGATCATCGGCGGCATCGTGGCCGTCCTCGTCGCGGTCGTGACCACGGTGACGAACTCGCTCACCGAGCTGGACGGCGACTACTCGGCTACGGAGCCGCTGCTTCGCGGCGACCCGGGTGAACCGCACGCCGCGGCTCCGCTGAACTGCACCGACCGCTGCATCACGGGACTCGACCTCCCCGCCGTCGTGCTCACCGAGGAGGAGCGCGACGCCCTCGAACTGCCCGAGAACTGGGGCGTCTTCGGCGACTACCCCGAGACCACGCCCGGCGCCGAGCACAGCGCGTCCGAGCGCGTCTGGCGCGGGGAGAAAGCCGAGCCGGACGAGTGCTTCGTCACCACCTCGGCCGCCCCGATCGCCTTCGGCGTCGATGAGCGCCCCCGCTACGACGGCAGCACGGTGCACTTCGTCGGCAGCTTCGGCGATGCCGACTACTGGCAGTCGGCCACCCAGTACGCGCGAGTGTTCTCCGACTCCGCTGCCGCGGTCGAGCACATGGAGACCGTGGATGCGCTGCTGGCGGGCTGTGATCAGTACACGATGGGCTCCGGGCTCTCCGCCTGGTCGCCGCTGGTGACCCCCGCACCCGCCCTCGACCTTCCCGACGAGGTCGCCGCGGTCGGCTGGCGCGAGGACGAGGCCGGCAGCCGCTACTACGCCTACGATCTGCAGCGCGGCAACGTCGTCGTTCGCGTCACCATGTCGGCCTGGCAGTCGTCCGAGCTCGAGTTCCGCGAGGCTGTGCAGGCCATCGCGGAGCGACTCGCCGCGATCGAGGTCGCCGACTAGCGGTGCGTGTGCGGCTCGCGCTCCGCGTGGTCGGCGGGTTCGAGCTGGAAGGTCGAGTGCGCGACGTCGAAGTGCTCGGTGAGGCAGGCGCCCAGCCGCTCCAGCAGCGCACCGGTGTCGCCCGAGGCGAACAGCTCGGCGTCGACCACGACGTGCGCGCTGAACACCGGTGACCCCGAGGTGATCGCCCAGACGTGCACGTCGTGCACGGCGATCACGCCCTCCGTCGACTCGAGGTGCTCGCGGATCTCGGCCACGCTGGTCTCGCGGGGCGCCGACTCGGTGAGCACGCGCACCACATCGCGCAGCAGCACCAGCGCGCGCGGCACGATGAGGGCGGCGATCACGAGCGACGCGATCGCATCCGCCGGAATGAAGCCGGTGACGAGGATCACGACCGCCGCCGCGATCGCCACGATCGATCCGATCAGATCGCCCAGCACCTCGAGGGCGGCGCCGCGCATTCCGAGGGACTCGCGCTCCCCGCCGCGCAGCACCAGCAGAGCCGCGACGTTCGCGACGAGCCCGGCGGCGGCGACCAGCAGCATGGGAACGCCGATGACCTCGGCCTCGGCCGGATCCAGGAGCCGCCGCACGCCCTCCACGGCCACGGAGACGGCGACCACCGTCAGCAGCACGCCGTTCGCCAGGGCGCCCAGGACCTCAGCCCGCTGGAAGCCGAAGGTGTGCCGGTCGGTCGCCGGCCGCGCGGCGATGACGCTCGCGACCAGCGCGACGGTCAGCCCGATGACGTCGCTGACCATGTGCCCGGCATCGGCGAGCAGCGCGAGCGAGCCCGACAGGATCGCCCCCACCACCTCGACCACGAGGAACACCCCCACGATCGCGAGCGCGATCGCCAGGCGGCGACGATTCGCCGTTCCGTGCGCGTGGTCATGGCTCATGCCCACCAGCCTAGGCAGGGCGACGAACCCGCGGCCCGGCTTTCGTCCTGTCGGGAACGATGACGATTCTCAGTCGCGCGCGCTCAGCCGTACAGCTCGCGCATCCGCACGACGAGCGCGCCGAACGCCCGCGCGCGGTGCGAGATCGCGTTCTTCTCCTCGGCCGTCAGCTCGGCGGAGCTGACCTCCAGGCCTTCGGGACGGAAGATCGGGTCGTAGCCGAAGCCGCCCTCACCCGCCGCCGCCGTCAGCACCTCGCCAGGCCACTCCCCCACCTCGACGATCTCCCGGTCGCCGTCGACGAGCGCCGCGGCGCACCAGAAGCTCGCGGCGCGGTCGGAGACGCCATCCAGATTCGAGAGCAGAAGCTCGAGGTTGTCGCGGTCGTTGCGCGTGCCCGCGTACCGCGCCGAGTGGATGCCCGGCTCGCCGCCGAGGGCCCGGACGGCGATGCCCGAATCATCGGCGATCGCCGGGAGGCCGGAGTGCGCCGCCGCCGCGCGCGCCTTGATGAGCGCGTTCGCCGCGAAGCTGTCGCCGTCCTCGATCGGCTCGGGGCCGTCGTAGCCGACGATCTCATGCGGACCGAGCCGGTCGCCGAGGATCGCCCGCAGCTCGACCACCTTGTGGGCGTTGTGGGTGGCGAGCACGAAGGTGGTCATCTCAGCTCCCGGTGAAGACCTGGGGCGCCGTCACGCCGAGGGCTGCGGCCTGGATCTGGGCGAGCTCGGCGGTTCCGGAGAGGGCGAGCTCGAGCAGGGCATCGAGTTCGCGCTTGTCGAACGGGGCGCCCTCGGCGGTGCCCTGCACCTCGACGAACAGCCCGCGCCCGGTGACGACGACGTTCATGTCGGTCTCGGCGGCCGAGTCCTCGACGTAGGGCAGGTCGAGCACCGGCTCGCCGTCGACGATGCCGACGCTGATCGCCGAGACGGAGTCGATGAGCGCCTTCGCGTTCTTGCCGATGAAGTTGTTGGCGCGGCCCCACTCGACCGCGTCGAACAGGGCGACGTAGGCGCCGGTGATCGCCGCAGTGCGGGTGCCGCCGTCGGCCTGCAGCACGTCGCAGTCGATCTGGATGGTGTTCTCGCCGAGCGCCTTCAGGTCGATGATCGGACGAAGGCTGCGGCCGATCAGGCGCGAGATCTCGTGTGTGCGTCCTCCGACGCGTCCCTTGACGGACTCGCGCCCCATGCGCTCATTGGTGGAGCGCGGCAGCATGCCGTATTCCGCCGTCACCCAGCCGCTGCCGGAGCCCATCTTCCAGCGAGGCACGCCGTTGGTGAAGCTCGCGGTGCACAGCACCTTGGTCTTGCCGAACGAGATGAGCGCGCTGCCTTCGGCCTGCTCGCTCCATCCGCGCTCGATCGTCACGGGTCGAAGCTGGTCGGCGGCGCGTCCGTCGGAGCGAGGCATGGGTGTCCGTTCTGTTGAGGTCATGCAGACGCCGTGGCGGCGATCGCCCGGCGGAAGTCGGCGGCGCGGTCCGCGTAGTCGCGGTAGCGACCGTAGCTGGGCGCCGCGGGCGAGAGCAAGACGATGCCGTCGTCGATGACCTTGCGCGCGGTGCGGATCGCGGCATCCATCCCGTCGACCGGCACCGTGAGGATGCCGGTGGGCGCGAGCGTCTTGAGGATGCGGGGCCCGCTGTCGGGCAGCCCGATCACCGCGGCGACGGGATGCTGCTGCAGATACTCGGCGAGCGGCGCGTAGTCGACGCCGCGGTCCTGACCGCCGACGATGAGCACCAGATCGCGAGTGTCGAGAGCTTCGAGAGCCGCCACCGCGGCGAACGGGCTCGTCGAGAGCGAGTCGTCGATGAAGACCAGTCCGCTCGGGTCGGCGACCCGCTCCAACCGATGCTCGAGCGGGCGGAACCCGGCGAGCGCGGCGAGCGCGGCCTTGGGGTCGAGCTCGGTGCCGGCGGCCTCGACCGCGGCGAGCGCGAGAGCCGCGTTGCGCAGGTTGTGTCGCCCGACGAGCTGCAGCGTGCTGGCGTCGACGAAGCGGCTGCCGTCGCGCAGGATCTCCCGCGCCCCGGCGCGCCCCGCGACGCTCCACCGACTCTCGGCGCTCCCGACCCGCTCCACCTCGACGTCGGGGTGGAAGCGCTCCAGCGCGGCCGCCAGCCGCGGGTCTTCGCCGTTGACGATGACCCGGCGCGGACCGTGCGCGATCAGGTTGAGCTTGTCGGCGTAGTACCGTTCCTCGCTGCCGTGCCAGTCCAGATGCTCAGGGAACAGCGCCGTGAGCACGACGACATCGGGTGAGGTCGTCACCGACGAGGACTGATAGCTCGACAGCTCGGCGGCGTAGCGCTCGGCGTCAGGGAGGTTCAGCAGCGGGACGCCGATGTTGCCGCCGAGCTCGCACCGCACGCCGTGCGCAACCGAGATCGCCTGGACGAGGGCGGCAGTCGTCGACTTGCCTTTGCTCCCGGTGACGGCGGTCGTGCGGGCCGCGTTGTCGCCGAGCCACAGGTCGGTCGCGGAGGTGAGACGCAGCTTCGCCTGATCGACGGCGCGACGCAGCGCACTGTGCGGCGGGATCCCGGGCGAGGCGATCGCCACCTGGATGCGCTTGCGGCGCAGCGTCGCGGCGCTCGGGGCGATCAGCAGCGGCACGGCCGCACCGAAGCGCCCGCGCCAGGCCGACGCCGAGTCGCCGTCGCGTTCGTCGGCGGCGTACAGCCCCTTCACACCAGAGCCGAGAAGGTGCTCCGCGAGCGCGACGCCTTCGCGCCCGGTGCCGAGGATGACGGTCCGCCGCCCCGCGAGGTCAGACCAGCGCACGGCGAGCCCTCTCGTAGATGTCGGAGATCGCCAGTGCCTCCGATTCGCCCAGGATCCGCTCCTCGAGCGTCGCATCGCCGGCAGCCAGTTCGGGTGCTTCGGCCAGCAGGGCGCGAATCACCGGCGCGTCGGCCCAGCGTGGAATGCGGGAGACGAGTGTGACCGCGACCGAGCTCTCGGCCTCTTCGCCGACGCACTCGAACGGCTTGTGGTCGCCGAGCCCGAGCAGCGCACGGAAGCCGGGCAGCTGCGCCTCGTCGGCGAAGAGGTCGTGGCCGATGATCCCGAGCAGGCGATCCGGTGCGAGGTGCGGGGCCAGCGCGAGAAAGACGAAGCGGCACTTGTCGCACTCGCCGCACCAGGTCGGCGTCGCCCCAGCGAGCCGGAAGGCGCGGTTGCAGCTGACGATCGCCGCGTCGTAGCGCGTCGTCGCAGCGAAGCCACGCGCGATGCGCAGCTCGCTGAACGGACGCAGCAGTGAGAAGGATGCGCCGCGCAGCCCTGCCTGCGCTTCGAGCACCGTCGACAGGAGCCGCTCGGCCTCGAGGCTCTTCGACCACTGGTGGTTGACGCTCTGCCCGTTCCACTCGAGCGTCGGGTCGGAGGCGGAGCTCTCGTTCGACATCACCACGGGCCCGAGACCCAGCAGCAGCGACTGCGCCACGGCGGTGAGCGTGTTCATCGCCGTGACCGGCACATGTCCGTTGAGCGCGCCGCGCGCGTTGAGGTCGAGCAGCGCGGGATCGAGCCGGCGGCGGGCGGCGATCAGCGGCAGCTCGCTCGCCTCGGCGACCCGCGTGATGATCGCGTTCGGGTTGACGGCGAACTGCACCGGCTCCAGGCCGACGGCGCGCAGCGACTCGACCGAGACGACGGAGTCCTTGCCGCCGCCGATCGGCACGAGCGGCGCTCCTTCGGCATCGCGGACCGGCAGCGCGGGCGCGAGCTCGGCGGCGAGGATCTCGGGATCCAGCAGCGACGGGAGCCCCGCACGGTAGGCGAACTCGGCGAGGCCGTTGCGCAGCACCTGGCGCAGGTACTCGACCGCCTCGGCCGTCAGTCCCGGCACCGCGAGCTCGACGCGCGGCGGTGCGGCCGCCTTGAAGTAGCTGAGCCCCAGCACGGCACCCAGCAGCGCCAGGACGCGCTGCAGGCGCTCGGCATCGTCGTGGGACATCACCGGTGCGGCCGGACCGGTCGTGAACGTGATCGACTCGGTGAAGCGCAGCGGCTCGCCGGTCCCCACCAGCTCGAAGTCGAACTCGGCGACCGCCGTCGCGGCATCGAAACGCGCCGCCGCGTAACGGAATGCGGTCACCGACCGCGGCTCGAAGCTCATCCCCCTCAGTCTAGGCGGCGACCCGGTCCTAGGCTCGGAGCATGACGAGTGCGCTCTTCACCGACCGGTACGAGCTGACCATGATCGACGCGGCCCTGCGCGCCGGCACCGCGCATCGGCGCACGGTGTTCGAGCTGTTCGCGCGGCGTCTGCCCGACGGACGCCGGTTCGGGGTCGTGGCCGGCACCGGGCGACTGCTGGAGCTGCTGCGCGACTTCCGCTTCGGTGCCGACGAGCTGGAGTGGCTCCGCGCCGAGCGCATCGTCTCGGACGAGACCTTGGCGTGGCTCGCCGACTTCCGCTTCTCCGGCACGATGCGCGGCTACCGCGAGGGCGAGCTGTACTTCCCCGGCTCCCCGATCCTCGTGGTGGAGGGCACCTTCGCCGAGGCCGTCGTGCTCGAGACGCTGGCGCTGAGCATCTTCAACTACGACTCCGCGGTCGCCTCGGCCGCCGCGCGCATGGTCGCGGCCGCCGACGGCCGCCCGCTCGCGGAGATGGGGTCGCGCCGCACCGGCGAGCACTCCGCCGTCGCCGCGGCGCGCGCCGCCTATCTGGCGGGCTTCGCCGCTTCCAGCAACCTCGAGGCGGGGCGCAGCTGGGGCGTGCCGACGATGGGCACCGCGGCGCACTCCTTCACGCTCCTGCACGACTCCGAGACCGATGCCTTCCGCGCCCAGCTCGACGCGCTCGGCAGCGGAACGACGCTGCTGGTCGACACTTTCGACACCCCGCGCGGGGTCGAGACCGCGGTGCGCGTCGCGGGACCGGAGCTCGGCGCGGTGCGCATCGACTCCGGCGAACTGCGCACCGTGGTGGCTGCGGTCCGGGCTCAGCTCGACTCGCTCGGGGCCACCGGCACCCGCATCACCGTGACGAACGACCTCGACGAGTTCGCGATCGCGGCCCTGCGTGCGGCACCGGTCGACTCCTATGGCGTCGGCACGGCCGTGGTGACCGGGTCCGGCGCCCCGGCCTCCGGGATGGTCTACAAGCTGGTCGCGGTCGACGGCGAGTCCGGCTGGCGCTCCGTCGGCAAGACCTCCGAGGCCAAGGCCACCATCGGCGGACGCAAGCAGGCGTTCCGCGCGCTGCGGGCGGGCGTCGCGACGAGCGAGGACATCTACGTCGACGATCCTCCGGTGGCCGCGGGCGCCGAGCTGCGCGAGCTCATGACCGAGCTCGTGATCGCCGGAGCACCGGTCGCGGAGCACCTCGGCGCCGACGGCCTGCGCCGCGCGCGCGCGCATCACGCCCGCGTGATCGGCGAGCTGCCGGATGCCGCGCTCGCGCTCGCCCACGGCGAACCTGCGATTCCGACGCGCTACCTCTAGCCCCGGCCGGCGCGGGACGCTCGGCTGCTACTCGTCGCGCATCCGCTCGTAGACCTTGAGGCAGTCCGGGCACACCGGGAACTTGTCCGGGTTGCGGCCGGGCGTCCACTTCTTGCCGCACAGCGCTCGCACCGGCTTGCCGGTCACGGCCGACTCGACGATCTTGTCCTTCTTGACGTAGTGGGCATAGCGGTCGTGGTCGCCGTCCTCGGTGAGCTCCTCGTTGAGGAGCTTCTCGAGTTCGCGATCGAGCACATCGGTGCCGCCGCCCTGTCCGGGCTCACCGGGAAGCGTGTCGCTCATGGCTCTAGTTTCTCATGGTGAAGGCCAGGAGTTCCGGCCCGGCCTCATCGAAGGCACGTCCGCCCACGCGGATCCCCAGCGCGAGCACCGCAACCCCGACGACCGCGCCGACCGCGAGTGACGCCCAGTTCCAGAGTCCGGGCGCCTCGAGCATCCACATCACCGCGCACGCCACCGCGGGCGAGGCGACCAGCACCGACAGCAGGAGCGAGCCGACCTGGGCCGAGGCCCCCGTGCGCCCGACGAGCTCGGGCTGCTGGAAGGCGGCATCGCCCGGGCGGGGTGCCGGGTACGGAGATCGCGCCGACTCGGCGCTCGAGACGCCGACGGCGCCGAACAGGGTCGCCACGCCGACGCCGAGAACGATCGGGATGACATCCGCGTCGCCGTAGGCCCAGGCGGTCAGGGGCGTGCCGATCGCCAGCAGCGCCGCGCCGATCACCAGCACCGGCACGGCACGGCCGATCCGGTCGGCGCGGCCGCGCAGCTGGGCGGCCAGGAGCGTCCAGACGGCCGTCGAGTCATAGGCGACATCGTTGTGGAGGGTCGACCAGCCGACGAGCAGCAGCATGAGGGGCAGCGGGATGAGCACCCCCCACTGCAGCGGCATGCCGCTGACCCAGAATGCGAGCAGCGTGACGATCGGGATCAGCGGGAGGAAGACGATGACGGTGCGGTAGCGCGGATCGCGCACCCAGTAGGTGAGGCTGCGCGCGGTGGCCGCGCCGATCGGGGTCGCCGGGAAGCCGCGGAACCAGCCGGGCACACCACGACGCCGCACCGCCTGGGTGCGCCAGGTCGCGCGGAACGCCGACCGGACGACGATGTGCCAGATCAGCGCGAGGACGACGAGCGTCACGACGCCGATCGGCAGGGCTCGGCCCCACACCGACGGGATCCCCAGCTGAGCCGGGATCGTGGCGGCCCACAGCGCGCCGAGCGGCGTGACCGCGAGGGTGTCGATGATCGATCCGTATCCCTGCTCGCCGGTCTGGCTCAACAGCCGCAGGGCCGCGTCGAACTGCGCGGCGGGTACGCGGGTGATGGCGCGCGGCAGAAGGGTGAGCGCGAGCAGCGCGGCCGCGGCGGCGGCAGCGACGACCAGCACGAGTCGAACGACCAGCCGCGCCCGCGGTCGCGGGTTCAGCATCGAGCCGATGGCGCGGCCCAGCCGCCACGAGATGACGAGTTGGAGCGCCAGCAGCGCCCCGACGCCGAGGAGTCGCGCGACGGAATCCGGGTCGTGCCAGACGAGCAGCGGCAGGAAGCCGAGCGGTACGACGAACAGCGCCGCGGGACCCATGAACGAGATCAGCACCAGCGTGAGCGACACGCGCCAGGGTCGCAGGCCGTAGCCGCGCAGCGCTCGGCGGTCGAGAGGCTCGATCCGCGCCGCGAAGGCGGGAACGGCGATCGCGGCCACGCTCACGATCGACCCGGCGACGATCACGACGCGACGCGCGAACGCCTGATCCATGCCGCCGAGGAGCACGGCGCCGACGAAGAGCGCCACCACCGCCGCGAGAATCGCCAGCGCCTCGAGCGCCGCGCGCGCGATCCGCCGCGGTGACCGGCTCAGGCTGTTGGCCGTGAGCCGCAGGTTCAGTCGGAGAAGCTCTGCAACCACTCCATGCCCTCCACCGCGTTGGCGCCGCCCGCGAGTTCGACGAACCGCGCCTCGAGGGTCTCCTCGCCGATCACGTCGGCCATCGAGCCGCTCGCGAGGATCTTGCCCTCGACGATGATGGTGACCGAGTCGCAGACGCGTTCGATCAGATCCATGCTGTGGCTCGACAGCACCACCGTTCCGCCCGCTGCGACATAGCGCTGGAGAATCTCGATGATGACCGCGGCCGAGACCGGGTCGACCGACTCGAACGGCTCGTCGAGCACGAGCACGCGCGGCGAGTGGATCATGGCGGCCGCGATCGCGACCTTCTTGACCATGCCCGCGGAGTAGTCCGAGACGAATCGGTCGAGCGAGTGCTCGATTCCGAACGCGATCGCGAGATCGGCGGTCCGGTTGACGATCGTCTCGCGGTCGAGTCCGCGCAGCGCGCCCGCATGGTGCAGGAACTCGACGCCGGTGAGCCGATCGAAGAGGCGCAGCCGGTCGGGGAGCACCCCGAGGTTCTTCTTGGCGACCGTGGGGTTGTGCCACACGTCGACGCCGTAGAGCGAGACCTTGCCGAGGTCGGGCCGGAGCATGCCGGTGATCATGGCAAGAGTGGTGGTCTTGCCCGCCCCGTTGGGACCGACGAACCCGGCGAAGGATCCGCTCGGGATCGCGAGATGCACGTCATCGACCGCGGCGATGCCGCCGAAGCGCTTGGTGAGCGACTCGACCTCGATCGCCGACTCCACGCGATGGCTCACCCCGTCGAAGAGGGGCGCTCCCGACTTCGTAACGCGGGTGCCGCGGCGGGGACCACCGCTTCCGGCCGGACGGCTCTTGCCGGGGCGCTTCGCCGTCGAGGCGGGAGCGGGCTCGGCGGCGGGCTCCGGCGTCGGCTCGGCTGCCGGCTCGGTGGCCGGCTCGGTTGCCGATTCGGTGGCCGGCTCGGTTGCCGATTCGGTGGCCGGCTCGGCGACCGGCACCGGCGCCGTCTCAACGGTCGATTCCTCGACCGGAATCGCCGGAAGGTCGGCCACGGCACGCCCCGCCGGCGAGGTGCCGGGGCGGCGCGCGGCACCGGCGCGCGGCGTCGACGGACGGCGCGCGGGCGCCTTCGGCTGGGCGCGCGGCTTCTTGCGAGATGCGGGCACGACGCAACGGTATCAAGACCCCACAGTCGAGTGACTCTCAGCACTCTCACAAAATCACGATCCGAGAACGAAGCCCGAATTCGCTCCGTGCGCACACACAGCGGCCCTTACCATAACTTTCAGCACAACGAGGTGTCCTGAATCAGCTTCAGTCGGTGAACAGCGCGTGAACTTCCGCGTTCGCCGACCTGCAACCACTACGAAGGGACCACCGTGCCGAAGACCTCTGCGCACACGACCGCGCCGCACATCGTCATCCTGGCCGCTGGCATGGGAAGCCGACTCGGACGCTCCCTCCCGAAGCCGCTCACCGAGCTGAGCGACGGCCGCACGATCATGCAGCAGCAGTTCGACAACATCCACGCCGCCTACGGCCCCTCGGCCCGCGTCACGATCGTCGTCGGCTACAAGCTCGAGCACATCGTCGAGGCCTTCCCGCAGGCCGACTTCGTCTACAACGAGCAGTACGACCAGACCAACACCTCGAAGAGCCTGCTGCGCGCCCTCAAGTCCACGAAGGACGGCGGCGTGCTCTGGATGAACGGTGACGTCGTGTTCGACCCCGAGGCGCTGAAGCGCTCGCGGTCGCTCGTCGCGGCCGACCGCAGCTTCGTCAGCGTCAACACGGCCAAGGTGTCGGACGAAGAGGTCAAGTACACGACCGACGCCGAGGGATTCATCCAGAAGCTCTCGAAGCAGGTCCGCGGCGGCCTCGGCGAGGCGGTCGGCATCAACTACATCTCGAGCAGCGACAAGGCGGCGCTCATGCACCACCTGCGCCGCGTCGACGACCAGGACTACTTCGAGCGCGGCATCGAGCTCGCGATCGAGCACGACGGCGTCCTCATCGAGCCGGTCGACATCAGCGACCTCTACGCGGTCGAGATCGACTTCGCCGAAGACCTCGAGCGCGCCAACCTGTTCGTCTGATCAGGCTCTCGCGACATCGCGCCACTAGATTGTTGGCGTGAGCTCCGACACTGACGCGTTCGCGCGCCCGCGCACCGGCGTGCGCCGCTACGCCCGGTCGCTGTGGCTCCTGACGACGCGTGACCTGAAGGTCCGCTACTCGACGTCGTTCCTCGGCTACGTGTGGTCGGTGCTCGATCCGCTCGTCATGGCGGGCATCTACTTCTTCGTCTTCACGCTGGTCTTCCAGCGCAGCGTCGGCGATGACCCCTACATCGTCTTCCTGCTGTCCGGGCTGCTTCCGTGGATGTGGTTCACCGGCGCGATCTCCGACAGCACGGTGGCCTTCGCGCGCGAGGCGAAGCTGATCCGGTCGACGACGATTCCGCGCACCATCTGGGTGGCGCGTCTCGTGCTCTCCAAGGGCATCGAGTTCGCCTTCAGCCTGCCCGTGCTCGCCGGCTTCGCGATCGGCGCGGCGCTGCTCGGCCTGCCGATCAGCCTGCAGCCCGAGGCCGCGCTGTTCCCGCTGGCCATCGTCATGCAGGCCACGCTGATCTTCGGAATCGGCCTCACCGTCGCGCCGCTCGTCGTGTTCTTCCGCGACCTGGAGCGGGCAACGAAGCTCGTGCTGCGCTTCATGTTCTACGCCTCCCCGATCATCTACGGACTCCCCGATCTCGCCCCGCTCGGGCTCCAGGGCTGGGCCGCACTCAACCCGCTGAGCGGGATCTTCGGCATCTACCGCGCGGCGTTCTTCCCCGAGCAGCTCGACTGGTTCGCGGTCGGCGTCAGCGGTGCCATCACGCTCGTGGTTCTCGCGGTCGGCATCCTCGTCTTCCGCCGCACGATCCGACCCGTGCTGAAGGAGATCTGATGGCGGCCACGCAGACGACCACCGCGGTCGAGGGAACGATCGTCGTCGAGGGTCTCGGCGTGCGCTTCAAGCGCAGCCGCAGCTCGCGCCGCAACTTCAAGGACCTGTTCGCCGGACGCACCCGTCGCACCCGGCCGGGCGAGTTCTGGGCGCTTCGCAACGTCTCGTTCACCGTGACGCCCGGCGAGGCGATCGGGGTCGTCGGCCGCAACGGCCAGGGCAAGTCGACGCTGCTGAAGCTCGTCGCGGGCGTCATGCTGCCCGACGAGGGCGGCGTCACCGTCGCCGGCGGCGTGGCCCCCCTCATCGAGATCACCGGCGGATTCGTCAACGACCTGACGGTGCGCGACAACGTCTACCTGACCGCGGGGCTGCACGGCATGCCGCGCCGCGAGATCGACGCCCGCTACGACGAGATCATCGACTTCGCCGAGCTGCACGAATCGGTGGACACCCCCTACAAGCACCTCTCCAGCGGAATGAAGGTGCGCCTCGCGTTCGCCGTCATCTCACGGCTGGAGGAGCCGATCATCCTCGTCGACGAGGTGCTGGCCGTCGGCGACAAGGCCTTCCGCGAGAAGTGCTACGCGCGCATCGAGGAACTGCTCGCCGGCGGGCGCACCCTGTTCTTCGTCTCGCACAGCGAGCGAGACCTGCTGCGCTTCTGCACGCGGGGTCTGTACCTCGACAAGGGCGCGCTCGTCATGGACGGCTCGATCAAAGACGTGGTGGCGCGCTACAACGCCGAGTACGGCGTCTAGATGAGCAGCCGACTGCCCGCCGTCGCGACGGCCGACGGACTGCACCCGCGGGTCGCTCACGGCATCGACAAGCTGCTGTCGATCCAGCGGCCGGTCGTGCTCGCGCACATCCGCTCGATCCGGCGTTCGCGCCCGGGAGCCACGCCGGAGGAGCTCTGCCGCATTCTCGAGCGCCGCTACCTCACCGCGGTCACCAGCGGCGGCGCACTCGTCGGCGCGAGCGCGGCGATCCCTGCGGTCGGAGTCGGGACCTCGCTCATGCTCTCCGGGGCCGAGACCGCCGGATTCCTGGAGGCGAGCGCGCTGTTCGCCCAGTCGATCACCGAGATCCACGGGATCCCCGTCGTCGACCCGGACCGCGCGCGCACCCTCGTCATGACGATGATCCTCGGCAACGGCGGCCAGGAGCTGCTGACCCAGTTCGCGGTGCAGGCGTCCGGGCGCGGCACGTCACGCAACGTCTACTGGGGCGAGCTGATCATGCAGAACCTTCCGGGCCCGGCGGTCGGGCTCGTCGCCGACAAGGTCAAGCACGCGTTCGTCCGCCGGTTCGCGGTCACCCAGGGAGGGTCGGTCATCGGCCGGGCCGTCCCGTTCGGCATCGGCGCTGTCATCGGCGGCACCGGCAACCATCTGCTGGGCCGCGCCGTCGTCCGCTCGTCGCGGAGCGCGTTCGGCCCCGCCCCCGCCGAGTTCCCGGAGAGCCTCGAGACCGTGGATGCCGCCCCGCGCGCACGCTGGAGCGCCGTCGAGATCGCCCAGCGGCTGCCGATCACGCCCGACGTGGGCGGTCTGCGTCGCGCGCTCACCCGCCGGAAGGCCGCGCGCGACGCCGTCGAGGACTAGTCGTCCTGGACTTCGGAGGGCATGCCCTCGTCGTCCACCTCGTCGTCGAGAGGATCATGCTCGTGGGTGCGCGGATCACTCGCATGCCGTGCCGCGTGCTGCTCCCACTCCGCGATCATCGTCTCGATCGCCGCGTGGAAGCGCGCCGTCGCGGCGCCCGGCGTCGTGTCGCCGAAGTGATGGGTCGACCAGTGGTCGGCCCGCGCGATCGCCGTCGCGTCGGTGAGCACGCGATCCACCGCCGCCAGCACCGACGGCGCTCCCGCGGCCGTCAGCCACTCGCAGTCGCCGAGGAAGCCGGACTCGTCCACGTCGGCCTCCGGCGCGAGCGGACGCGTCACGATCACCGGCTTGCCGGTCGCGAGACGGTCGTAGACCATGGCCGAGATGTCGGTGATCGCCACGTCGGCGGCGGCCAGCTGCCAGCCGAGGCTGGGCCCGTCGTCGAACACATGGTGCACCGTGGGATCGGCCTCGTTCGCCACCCGGATCGCCTCGATGATCGCCCGGTTCGCCGCACGGTACTCCCGGTCGGCAACCCCGCTGCGCGGGTGCGGGCGATAGATCAGCCGATGCCGCGGTGAGGCGAGCACCGCCTGGGTCAGCGCGACACCGTGGCTGGCGATCGAGCCGTAGCTCGCCGCGGGACGGTCGCCCTCCCAGGTGGGGGCGTAGAGCACGGTGACGCGATCGTCCTGCGGGTAGGGCACCTCGCCGGCGAAGTGATCCGCCTGCGGCCGGCCGATCTCGATGGTCTTGCGATCCAGATCGAAATTCCAGAGCTTCCGCGACAGCCGGTCCCGCGCCGCCTGACCGGCGATCAGCGAGAAGTCGTAGGCCTTGAACTGATTCGTCGTCATGTACATCTTGTCCGACTCGCCGTGGTTGATGAACACGTGCCACATGCGGCCGTACCGGAACATCTGGAAGTTCTTCATGTTCTGGTTGACGTACAGGACGATCTTGATGTCGTGACTCTCGACGAAAGCCTCGAGGTCGGTCACCGCACGGCAGTACGCGACCGGAACCGGGGCCTCGTCGAGCAGGGTGAGCGAGGTTCCGGGGCTTCGGGTGATGACCGCCACCGGATGGGTGCGCGCCAGCTCCGCCAAGGGCGCGTACCACTGACGGATCTGGTACAGATTCACGCGGGTGTCGGCGAAGTAGACTGCGATCTCGATGCCGCTCTCGGAGAGGTCCGGGAATCCGCCGCTCTCCAGCCGCTCGGCGATCTCGCGGCGATTCCGGCGGGAGCGCAGCGCGTTGCGGAACATCCGCCGGACGGCCCGGAAATCACGCAGCAGCGGCACGACGGAACTCCGGATTCACCATACGTTCATCGTGCCAGACCGCTCGGGCCTCTCCCGCCGGGAGGGCTGACCGTGCCAGAATCGTGACGATTATGGCCCGCTTCACCTTCGCGGCCGGGAACGCCGGCAAACTGCTCCGGCTCCCGCTCTACGGGCTCGGAGCCGTTGCCGCGTGGCTCGTGCCACGCAGCGACCGCATCTGGGTCGTCGGCTCGGGCATCGGCTTCGGCGAAGGCGCCGTTCCCCTGGCCCGACTGGCGCGCCAGCGACTCGGCGCCACGCACCGGGTCATCTGGCTCGCGGGATCGGATGCCGAACTCGACCGCGCGCGCAACGACGGCTTCGAGGCGGTGGCACGCGACAGCGCCCGCGGGCTCTGGGCGACGCTGCGTGCTCGCGTCGTCATCGTCACGCACGGCTTCGGCGACGCGAACCGCTACGGCTCGCGCGGTGCCTTCGTCGTTCAGCTCTGGCACGGCATTCCCCTGAAGCGCCTGCACCTGGACTCCCCCACCGCGCTGCGCATCCGCGGGCTTCCCGACCACCCGCGCGTTCGCGCGCTGATCGCGAGCGCCTACCGACGGGCGGGGCGCTCGATCGGGCTCTTCCCGGTCGCCTCCGAGTTGGTGGCGGCGCGCATCGTGAGCGCCTTCGGGATCGCGCCGCAGCGCGTCGTCGCCACCGGCGATCCGCGCGACGATGTTCTGCACGGCGACCCCGCCGCCGCGCGTGCCGAGGCGCGCGAGCGCATCGAGGCGGCGATCGGGCCGCTGCCCGCCACCGGGTCGCTCGTGCTCTATGCACCGACCTGGCGCGACGGCCGACCCGACCCGTCCGCTCCGAGCCCGGCCGAGTGGGACCAGCTGGTGGCCTGGGCCGAGCGCACCGACAGCACGCTGCTGGTGCGCACGCATCCGCTCGGGCTCGGCGACTATGCGGACGGGCCCGCCCGGAGCGCACGGATCCGGATGCTGCCCCCGCGCGACCTGAACGAGCTCACCCCGGCGCTTCCGGCGATCGACGTGCTGATCACCGACTACTCCTCGGCGGCCTTCGATTTCGCACTGCTGGACCGCCCGATCGTCTTCCTCGCCCCCGACGTCGAGGAGTACGCGAAGCGGCGCGGCCTCTACAGCGACTACCGCGACGTGACCCACGGCCGACAGCACCGCTCGTGGGGCGGGGTGCTCACCGAGCTGGAGGCGCTGCGGCGCCCCGACTCGCCCGAGACCGCGCGCGCCCGGCTCCACACCCGATGGCTGCGCGAGGAGCACTTCGACCTGCCCGACGCGGGTGCCACCGAGCGCGTGTTCACCGAGATCGTGCGTCGGCTCGCGCCGACGCCCTCCGTCTCGCCGGCCGAGCCCGCACCGCGCTTCGACTCGCCGGCACGCCTCGCGCGCCCGCGGATTCTCGAAGCCGAGCTGATCGATGCCGAGGCCAGCGCGACCGGGCTTCCGCACCTCGAGGTCGAACTGGCCGGCCTCGACGACGACGTCACCGCCATCGAGCTCGCGGGTGGGCGGGCCCGCGTCGCGGCGACCCTTGAGCGCACGCCCGACCGAGTCATCGTGCGGATTCCGCTGCTCGTCGCACGGTGGGGCAGCGACCCGCTCGCGCTGCCCAGCGGCGACTACGAGCTCATCCTGCGCGGCGAGGTCGACTCGACGCGCCTCGACATCCGGCGCCCGCGCGCGCTGGTGCTCGCCCACGAGCTGTTCCACGCGACCGCGCGCGCCGATGCGGGCGGCTTCCGGGTCACGGTGGCGGCACCGCTCGCGCCCGATGAGCGCGGACCCCGCGCCCAGGTCGAGCTGGAGGCGCTGTACCGGGCGTCCCGCGGCATCCGCGAGGATGCCGTGTACTTCGAGAGCTTCTACAGCCGCACCGTCGCCGACAACCCGCTCGGCATCGATCGGGCACTCGCCCGGGCGCGCCCGCAGACGCGGCGCTACTGGAGCGTCGTCGACCGCTCCATCGACGTGCCCGCGGGGGCGATCCCGATCATCGAGGGAAGCCGCGAATGGTGGCGCGTGCGCGCGGCGGCGCGGGTGCTCGTCGTCAACGACTGGCTGCGCAAGCGCTATCGGCGCCGCCGCTACCAGCACGTGCTGCAGACCTGGCACGGCACGATGGTGAAGCGCCTCGCTCTCGACCGGATCGGCCACCCCGGCCTCCTCGGCCGGATCTCCTCGTCGCGCACCGCGATCGCGACGAAGCGCGAGCAGGCGCGGTGGGACGTGCTGCTGGCGCAGAACCCGTACAGCGCCGAGATCTTCCGTTCGGCGTACGCCATGGAAGGCCCGATCTGGGTCGAGGGCTACCCGCGCGACGACGTGCTCCACGATCCCGACCCGGAGGCGCGGGCGACGCGCATCCGCGAGCGTCTCGGCATCGCCGAATCACCCGGCGACGGCCCGCGCATCGCGCTGTACGCCCCCACCTGGCGCGACGACCGCACCGAGGTGATCGACTTCCTCGATGTCGAGAACTTCGCCGCCGAGCTCGGCGAGGAATGGATCGTGCTGGTGCGCGGGCACTCCCGCACGCTGGGCTTCGGACGCGACTTCCGCGGTCCGAACCTCGTCGATGTGACGAGCTATCCGGATGTCGGCGAGCTGCTGCTCGTGGCCGACGTGCTCGTCACCGACTACTCGTCGACCATGTTCGACTGGATGACCACCGATAAGCCGATCGTGTTCTTCACCCCCGACCTGGCCCACTATTCGACCGAGCTGCGCGGGTTCTACTTCGACTTCGTCGCCGAGGCTCCCGGACCGGTGGTCGAGACCGCGGATGCGGTGCGCGCGGCCGTGCTGAGCGCCGACGACAGCCTTCCCGAGTTCGCCGAGCGCCGCGCGGCGTGGCGGGAGAAGTTCACCCCGTTCGAGGACGGCCGGGCCGGCGAGCGCGTCGTGCAGCGAATGATCGACGCCGGCTGGTTCGACTGACCGCGATCCGCGCCCGGCTAGGACTCGGTGCGTGAGGTGTCCACCGCGTCCCGCGCCCCGCGCACGACGCCGACCAGGAATCCCGCGCCCCAGCTGAGGTGCATCGTCGCGACGACGGCGACGAAGCGCAGGCGGTCGGCGAGCGAGCCGGTGTCGGTGACCCCCGCGGCGACCAGCAGCGCGAGGTAGGCGAGCGGCCCGAGAGCCGCCAGTCCGGTGATCACGAGCAGCCACGCCGGCAGCAGCCCGAACGCCGCGAACGGCGCGAGCACCACGGTGACGACGAGCGCGATCAGCAGCACCGGCGGCGCGAAGAAGCGCAGCGGGTTGCGGCCGCCGAGGCGGCGCACCAGCTCACCGCGCCACACCCCCGTCGCGTAGAACTGCCGCACCAGGCGAGCCCAGGTGCTGCGCGGCCAGTAGCTGACGCGCAGCTTCGGGTCGAGCCAGACGAGCAGCCCCGCCTGGCGAAGCCGGAAGTTCAGCTCCCAGTCCTCGCCGCGCCGCAACGACTCGTCGAAACCGCCCACCTGGTCGAACAGCTCGCGGCGGAAGATGCCCATGTAGGCCGACTCGGCCGGACCCTCCACCGCGCGATCGCCGTGATAGGCGCCACCGCCCAGCCCGAAGGGGCTGTTGTAGGCGCGCGCGACGGCCGCCTGGAATCCGGGGCGCCCGGTCGCGATCATCACACCGCCGAGGCTGGCGGCCCCCGTGCGTTCGAGGGTCTCGACGCCGCGCTGCGTGTAGCCGGGTGCCAGCTCGGTGTGGGCATCGACGCGGATCACGATCGGGAACCGGCTCGCGGCGATCGCACGGTTCAGACCGATCGGGATGTCCATACCCGGATTCGGCACCGAGCGGATGCGCGCGTCGGCGGCGATCAGTCGTTCCACGATCGCGTCGGTGCCGTCGGTCGACGGGCCGAGCGCGAGGACGACCTCGACCTCGCCGGGGTAGTCCTGCGCGAGGATGCTGGCCACCGCGGCCTCGAGATAGCCGGCCTCATTGAGGACAGGCATGACGTACGAGACGCCCGACGCGCTGGTCTGCTCCACTGCCACGCTCCCGAACTGCGGTACCCACGACGCCCGGCGGGCCCGACCGATGCTATCAGTCGGGCCCGCCGGTGCCGGGGGCGCGCACGCCCGCGGGAGGAACGCGGTCGGTGCGAGCCGGGTGCTACTCGAGCGACCCGAGGGTCACGTCGAAGGTGAGCACCTGCTCGTCGCGCACCACCGTGATCGTCGTCGAGGTGCCGGCCGCGAGGGCGCGCACCTGGGCGGTGATGTCGGTGGCGCTGGTGATCGGCAGCTCGTTGAAGTAGGTGATCACGTCGCCGGACTGGAGGCCCGCGGCATCCGCTCCGGATCCGGGCGTCACCTCGCCGACCACAGCGCCGAGCGTCGAGCCGGTGTCGCTGCTGGCGTCGCCGACGGTGACACCCAGCAGGCCGTGCGAGGCGGTGCCGTCGGTCATCAGGTCCTCCGCGACGCGCAGCGCGAGGTCGGACGGGATGGCGAAGCCGACGCCGATCGAGCCGGAGGTCGAGCTCGAGTCGCTGCCGGTGCTGGCGATCGCGACGATGATGCCGATCAGCTCGCCCTCGTCGTTCAGCAGCGCGCCACCCGAGTTGCCCGGGTTGACGGCGGCATCGGTCTGGATGACCGGGATCGAGATCGACGACGACGTGGTGCCGGTGCTTCCCGGGAAGTCGAAGTTGAACTGCGGCCCCTCGGATCCCTCGGTGTCCCCGGTGCTGTCATCCGGCACCGCCGAGGAGGCGACGCTGATGCTGCGGTTGAGGGCGCTCACGATGCCGTCGCTGACCGAGTTCGAGAGGCCCAGCGGGGCGCCGATCACGACGGTGCGGTCGCCGACGTTCAGCTCGGAGGAGCTGGCGGTGTCGATCGGCGTGAGGCCGCTGGCGTCATCGAGCTTGATGACAGCGAGGTCGGTGATCGCATCGGTGCCGACGATCGTGGCGCTGTAGATGTGGCCGTCCGAGGTGGTCACCTCGAGTTCGGCGGTCGCGGTCGCGCCGTCGAGCGTCACCACGTGGTTGTTGGTGAGGATGTAGCCGTCCTCGGTGAGGATGACGCCCGAGCCGGAGCCGGCGACTGAGCCGCCCGAGGCACTGATCGTGACGACCGACGCGGCTGCCTTCGCGGCGATCGCGGTCACCTCGGTGACCTCGTCCGGGTTGTTGACGGTGATCGTGCTCGGCGCTGACTGCGTGGTCTGCGAGGTCGAGGTCGAGGAGCCGACCG
The DNA here is from genome assembly GCF_057365085.1 of Herbiconiux sp. J20-20. Lineage (NCBI taxonomy): Bacteria > Bacillati > Actinomycetota > Actinomycetes > Micrococcales > Microbacteriaceae > Herbiconiux > Herbiconiux sp. J20-20. The sequence goes on along the minus strand of NZ_CP195122.1, from coordinate 2,348,270 downwards.
CCCAGGCGGCGACTCCCGCCCCGGCGGCACCGCCGATGAGGGCACCGACGGCGAGCGCGGCGACCACGGGAAGCCCCGCGGTGCGGCGCGAGGTGGAAGCGGGTGCGTCGGCCTCGACGGATGCGGCGTCGACGGATGCGGCGGCAACCGATGCGGCTGCGGAGTCGTCCAGCGGCTGCGGGGCCGGCGGGGCCTCCGGAGCCGACGGCGGTCCGGCAGGAGTCTCGGGAACACCGAGCGGCGGCGCGTCGTCGCCGCCCGCAGCGGGCGCCGCGGGGGTGGAGGCCTGGTCCGTGGCGGGCGTCTCGGGGACGCTCTCGTCGGCGGGCGTCGGAACAGCGGCGGAGTCGTCGGCGGGCTGCGGTTCGCCCGGCGTCGCGGTGGGGTCTGTCATGAGTGCTCCTTCCAGCGTGGCCAGCATCACGCCAGAACCTGTGTGTCAGTTATGTCGGCGATGGGAGCCTACTGGAGCATTCGGCGCCGGGCTGGGTCGCGACAGGTGGCTGCCCGCGCACGGCGCCGGAGCACGGGACGCGCGCGGTCAGCAGCCCGGGCCGGCCGGATTCACACGGCAGTCGTCGGCGACGAGAACCGTCGTGGCGCCGCCGACGGTGATCGCGAGATCGTTCGCGGGAAGAACGAGCTGCCCGGCGATCGGAACCCAGGTCGAGCCCGCGTAGCGGTACTCGGCGGCGTAGCCGACCGAGAGACGGATGACGTAGGGCCCCGCCGTCGCGTAGACGTGGCTGGTCGGCGTGACGTCGAATTCTGAGACGCCGAGCGCGGCCCAAGTGTCACCGCGCACCGAGCGGGTGGCGCTGCTGCCGTCGCCGTAGTTCCAGAAGTACTGCACCGGGGTGAACCGCACCTCGGCGGTGCGCCCGAGGAGCGTGCCGGGAACGATCTGGGTGCCCGTTCGCGCGTAGAAGTTTGTCGGAAGGCCGGCGATCGTCCAGCCGTTCGGCTGCATGTGGTGAGTCGCGGACGCCGGCCGGAAGCTGGCGATGTCGACCAGCGTCACCGGCGCGACGACATCCCAGCCGTCGCGCTCGATCTCGGCCGTGCAGGTGGGCACGCCGTTGGCGTAGGTGACCAGCGCCGTCTCGCACGGCGGCAGGGGCGCCGCCGCACGCCCGTCGCCGGACCCCGCGCCCCCAGATCCCCCGCCCGAACCCGGTGAGCCGTCGTTGCCGGTCAGCTCGACATCGTCGTCGGTGATCTCGCCGGTGACCCCGCAGCCGCCCGCGAACACCGACCCTGAACTGCATTCGCTACTTGCGGGCGCAAGAACTGGGGCCGCGGCGAGTAAAGCAGCTAACAGAAGCTCGAGTCCGGCCATCTCTCACTCCCGTCAACCTTGAGAGCACCATCAGCATCGGACACAAACGTCACTTCGAGTGCGAGCACCTCATCACGGTCGGAAGGCGTTGCATCGGCACCCGACTCGTCGACGAGTTTCGTAGCCGAGATGTCGATGCACCCATAGGCCACCACGGTCACGTGATCACTGTCTGTCTTCAAAGACTGGAGTTGTGCGAGGCGAGCAACCGTGTTGCCGACCAGCCGGTAACTGGCGTCGCTCAGTTCCTGTGCCGATTCGGACTCGGCTGCCAACTTGCTCGGCGTGACGACTGCCTGAAGCGGCTCGAGTGACTGCCAGCCGTCGTGCCCGACTGAATCGGCGGCCAGCCAGTAGGCAACGTAGACCTCCTCCGCGGCGGCGAGCGCCTCCTCTTCGGAGGCGAAGAGGGGCGTGGTGCTCGGCTGCGGGGGCGGGGTGATCGGCGCGGCCTCCGGCAGGCAGGCGGTGAGGCCGAAGCTGAGACTGAGCGCGACGGCGGCGGCGAGCGCGACGGCCGGGCCCGGTGAGGCGATCCGCATGCGACGACGGTAGGTGATCCGCTCGGCGCGTGGACGAGTCATCCACAGAGCGGCAGTAGGTTGGAGTCCATGAGTGTTCCGGGCGCGTGGGAGCGAGCCGCGCGCGGAGCGATGCTCCTCGGCGAGGACGGCGCCCTGCGGCCCACCATCTTCGGCGAGATGTCGGCGCTCGCGGCGAGCACCGGCGCGATCAACCTCGGCCAGGGCTTCCCCGACGAGGACGGTCCGCGCGAGGTGCTCGACGCCGCCAAGCGCGCGATCGACGAGGGGCTCAACCAGTACCCGCCGGCGCTCGGCATGCCGGTGCTGCGCGACGCGATCGCGCGCCACCACGAGCGCTTCTACGACCTGCGCATCGACCCCGACCGGGAGGTGCTCGTCACCGCTGGCGCGACGGAGGCGATCGCCGCGTCCCTGCTCGCCCTGCTCGACACGGGCGACGAGGTCGTCACCTTCGAGCCGTTCTACGACTCCTACGCGGCCATGATCGGCCTCGCTGGCGCGCGCCATGTGACGGTGCCGCTGCGCGCCCCCGATTTCCGCCCCGACCTGGATGCCCTGCGCGCCGCGGTCACCGACCGCACCCGCGTCATCCTGATCAACTCCCCGCACAACCCGACCGGCATGGTGCTGGATCGCGAGGCCCTGGAGCTGATCGTGGAGCTCGCGCACCGCCACGACGCCTGGATCGTCAGCGACGAGGTCTACGAGCACCTGGTCTTCGATGACCCGGTGGACGGCACCCGGCACACCCCGATCGCGACCCTGCCGGGGGCACGCGAGCGCACCGTCAGCATCGGCAGCGGCGGCAAGACGTTCAACACGACCGGCTGGAAGATCGGCTGGATCACCGCCCCGCCCGCGCTGATCGCCCCGATCCAGGCGGTGAAGCAGTTCCTCACCTACGTGAACGGCGCCCCGTTCCAGCCGGCGATCGCGGCCGGTCTCGACCTGCCGGACGACTACTTCACCGGAGCCGCCGCTGCTCTCGCCGCCAAGCGCGACCTGCTCTCGGCGGGCCTTGTCGCCGCGGGTTTCACCGTCTCGCGCCCGGCGGGCGGCTACTTCGTGATCGCGGGTGCCGCCCCGCTCGGCGCGACCGATGCCGACGAGTTCTGCCGGGCGCTGCCCGCCCGCGCGGGCGTCGTCGCCATCCCGTTGACCGCGTTCATCCGCCCGGAGAACCGCGCCGACTACCGCACGCTGGTGCGCTTCGCGTTCTGCAAGCGGCACGACGTGCTCGAGCGCGCGGCCGTGCAGCTCGCCTCCCTGCGGTCCTAGAGCTCGGCAACAGGCACGCGCACAGGCACCAGCACCAGCACACACTTCTACCCCGCGCGCTGGGCGAGCAGCCGCTCCAGCACCGCGCTCTTGCTCGGGGCCGGGATGGGCCGTTGCTCCGGGTCGAGCGAGCGCGGTGGCACCACAAAGTAGTCGCCCCCGGTGCGCGCGACCCGCCACCCGTTGTCGTGCACGAGTAGGTGATGGTGACGGCAGAGCAAGACTCCGTCGACCGCGTCCGTTTTTCCGCCCTCCTGCCAGGGCACGATGTGATGCGCCTCGGTCCAAGAGGGTGGTCGGTCGCAGCCGGGAAAGCGGCAGCCTCCGTCGCGGGCGGCGATCGCGATGCGCTGGTGGCGGCTGAACAGCCGGCGTTCGCGGCCGAGGTTGAGTGGATGACCGGTGTCGTCGAACATCACCGCCACCGACCCCGACGCGCAACGGTGGCGTTCGGCGGTGGCGATGCTGATCGGCTCCGACTGCCCCTCGATTCGAGCGATGCCGCGACCCGACTCCAGGTCGCGCGCGGTCACCAGCACCCGCACGGCGGCGCCACGGCCCGCGTGCACGGCATCGGGGGCGACGGTCGACCCGACGCGGATGAAGTCGACGAGGGCGTCCAACGCGATCTGCTCGGTGGTGCGCGGGTCGCGCACCAGTTCGGCGGCGGCATCCGCTCGGGCAGCGTCGGCGAAGCGGGGACCCCCACGACGCGGTGAAGTCACCCCATCGACCGCCGACACGACCAGCGCGGCCGACTCGGGGTCGAGCAGGCCCGAGATGCGGGTCATGCCGTCCTCCTGGCGAAAGAGGTGCAGGTAGCGGCGCTCGCGCAGTGCTCGCTCGCGATCCGCGACCAGCTCCGCGTCGGCCGCCGCATCGAGTTCGGCGCGGGCGTTGCGCGCCGCAACCGCGAGCCGTTCGGGGGTGAGGCCGGGCGCCCGCGCGACGAGACTGTCGGCGGCCGCCGCAAGCGAGGCTTCGCTGACGGCCGCGTTGGGCACACCGAGCCCGGCGCGAATCACGTCGGCCGCAGCCACCGACAATCGCCCCTCGGCGCAGGCGGCGCCGACGCCGCGGAGCCAAGGCTCCGCGATCGCGGGGCGACCCGGCTCAGAGTCAGCGTCGCCGCCCGACGAGCCCGGGCCCTCGGCGACGGGGATCAGCGACCCGATCCGCACGAGCGCGGCGGCGTCGCGCGAGGTGCCGCCCGTGAGCCTCTGGACGAGGTGCTGCGGGGTTCGGGTGCCCAAGCGCTGAGCGAGGCCCTCATAGCCGAGGTCCGGACGCGAACGGTGCGCGATCTCGGCCGCGACCACCGCCGACGCGGATGCCACCCGACGCGCGATCTCGCCCAATTCTCGCTGCAGACCGAGCAGCTCGGAGTCGGCCGCCCCGAGCACGGCGGGCGGCGCGAACGGCACCGACACATCGGCGAGCGATATGAGAGATGCGTTCGATTCTGACATGAGTCAATTGTCCCAAGACTCGAACGTATTTTCTAGCGTTCCTCACATACTGGTGGAGAAGTCACACACCTGCGGGCAGTGGAGGAGACGAGCCAGCCCAGCCCATCCCGGCCCGGCCCAGCCCGGCAACCCCGCTACCGCGGGCCGACCCCGAACCGCCGCAGAGCCAGCGCCGGATTCACCCGCCGCACCTCCGCGACGCGCGCCGGCGAGATCCAGGCAACTCCGACCTCGACCGACTCCCCCACGGTGACGAGCTCGACCCCCATCGGGTCGACCACCATGCTGTTGCCCGCACCGACCGGCGGGGCGTGGTCGGCGGCCGCCACGAAGATCGTGTTCTCGAGGGCGCGCGCGGTCACCAGCGTGCGCCAGTGGTGCTCCTTCAGCGGACCGCGCACCCACTCCGCGGGAAGCAGCACCAGGTCGGCGCCCGCATCCACAAGCCGCCTCGTCACCTCGGGGAAGCGCACGTCGTAGCAGGTCTGCAGCCCGACCGTGAAGCCCTCCCACGGGAACAGCGGCGTCTGGTCGAGGGCGCCTGCCACCACCCAGTCGCTCTCCTTCTGGCCGAAGGCGTCGTAGAGGTGCATCTTGCGGTAGCTGGCCACCACCGCACCGGACGCGTCGACGGCGATGAGGGTGTTGTGCACCCGCTGCGCGTCGCCGGGCGCCGCCTCGATCATCCCCGCGACGATATGGATGCCCAACCGGCTGGCGAGCGCGCCGAGCGCCCCCGCGAACTCGCCGTCGAGCTCCTGCGCGAAGGGCACCACGTCGGCGCCCATCGCGGCCGTGAAGTACGACGAGTACTCGGGGAAGACGACGAGCCGCGCGCCGCGCGCGACGGCGGTTTCCGCCAGTCGTGTGATCTCGGCGAGGTTCGCGGCCGGGTCGTCACCGGGCGCGAACTGTGCCACCGCCACCGCTGCGGTGGAGTTCTCAGATGTGGCCATGCTCTCAGCCTAGGTCTGCGGGTCCCCGCAATCGGTGAACCAGCGCACGGCGCCCGCGTACTCGGCGACGTGCAGCTCGACGCGTTCGACCTGTCCGCCGAGATTCGCATCGGCGGCGACGGTCTGCGAGTTGAGGATCTGGGTCGTGCGGTCGTCGGTCGGGTAGTTCCACGGCTCGGAGCGCTGGTCGACGATCTCGATCTCCGAGATCGAGCCGACGACGGTGTCGAGGTAGGCCTCGCACTGCTCCGCTCCGTAGCGGTGCAGCACGGCCGGATGCTGGCTCGCCGCCAGCGCATCCACGTCGCCAGTGGCGTGCCAGCCTTCGAACGCGGAGACGAACTCGCTCGCCTCCTGCTCGCCGGTGCTGCTGGCGGCCATGGCATCCCGCATCGCCGCCACCGCACCGGGTTCGCCCTCGCAGTCGAGGGAGCGCTCCTCGGCGGTGACCGCGACCACGGTGGCGTCGGCGGGCACCGTCGTCGTCGTGCCGTCAGCACCGCGCAGGGTCACCTCTCCGACCGCGTAGTCGGCGTAGCTAGAGACCGGAACGACCGCGGCGATCACACCATCCGGCGCGACGATGCCCGAGACGGAGTCGACGTCGGCGCCGGGGGTGTCCACCTCGAAAGCGGTCCCGTCGGCGGACCCCGCCGCGACGATCACCAGGAGCACAAGCAGATACCACGACGGGCTGCCGGTGAAGTACGGATACGGCGAGTGCCCGACCGCGGAGCAGGACGCCGGAGCGAAGGAGGCGTTCTCGGCCGACGAGGTCGAGGTCGGCTCATCGGTCGGGTCGACCACCGCACCCGGAGTCACGGCGGACCGCGGCAGCAGGAACAGCACAAGCGCGATGATCAGCAGCACGACGAACAGGGCCAGCAGCAGCAGGAACCACCAGCGCTTCCAGATCGGCCGCTCCGGTGCGGGTGCGGTCTCGCGCACCTCGCCGGCACCGACCTTGGTCGCGGCGCCGGCGGCTCCCCCGGTCTCGGGGCGCGGCGGGCACGGGAACGGGGCGCCGATCTTCTTCCAGGTGGTGCGCGTGTTTCCGGTCGGCGTCTCGTCGTACTTCCATTTGCCGATCACGGCCCAGCCGCTCGAGCGCACATCGGTGTCTTTGAGGATCTGGCTCATCGCGGCGGTGGTGCCGAGAAAGGCCCCCACGAACGCGGCGCCGACGGCGGCAAGGCCGCCCGCGCTCGCGACCGCGCCGGTGGCCCCGGCCCCGCCGAGGGTGCCGGTGGTGGTCGCGATGGTGCCCTCGGCGATCCCCGCAGTGACGGTGCCGTAGGCGAGGTCGCCGAACAGTCCGGCGACGCCGAGCCCCCCGCCGGTGGCGCCCGCGGTCGGGCTCAGGAAGGTGTCGTAGTAGTCCTTCAGCAGCGTGTCGGTGACCCACTGCTCGTAGTACTGCTTGAGCAGCGCGAACTTGTAGCTGTACTCCTCCTCGACCACCGCCTGCTCCTGCTGGCACATGCCGCCCCCGACCGGAACCACCCGGAACTCGGACTTGGCCGTCGCGGTCACCCGCCACTCCGTGTGGCTGACCTCGAGCGGCTCAACCTCGAAGCGATTGAAATACGCCCAGCGGAATACTTCGTTGCCGGCTTCGTCGGCCTGCATCGAATCCGAGAGCCAGATCTTCTCGTTCGGATGCTTCGGGCTGTGCGTGAACCCGTCTGCGGTGGAGACCCGCAAATCGGGAGGTGACGCGTAGATCGGCGCATCGGTGGGCACGGGGGCGTTCGGGTCGGCAGGCATCGGCTGCTCCGTCCGGTCAGGCGAGCGCCAGCTGCAGTCACCGGCGCGCGCATTCGGGTGTCCGGTGCCCGACACCGTACGCCCCTGACCACGGCAGGTCAATGGCGTCGGCGGGCCGGAGTAGCGTGTGCGGCATGACCTGGGACCGCGATTTCGCGGGCGCCTCCGCCCACCGCGAGCACGCCCGACTGCGACGCGAGCGAGAGGCGTCGGCGGATGCGGCGCCCGAGAGCATCCAGGAGCTGCTGCGGGATGCGGGCCGCCGCTCGCGCGAGATCCGGGCCTGGGAGAAGGGCGCGGCCGGCGAGTCGGTCGTGGGCCGCACGCTCACCGAGCTCGCCGACCACGGGGTGCGCGTGCTGCACGATCGCCGCGTGCCGGGCGGCACCAGCAACCTCGATCACCTTGCGATCGCGCCGACCGGCGTCTACGTGATCGACGCCAAGAACTACGCGGGGCGCCCGCGCGTCGAGACCTCCGGCGCGGGCGAGGCGACCGCGAAGCGCCTCTTCATCGGCCGCGACGACCGCCACCACCTGGTGCAGAGCGTGCAGTGGCAGACCCGCGTGGTGGACGCAGTGCTGGCCGACGCCACGGTGCCGGTGCGCGGCATCCTGTGCTTCATCGGAGCCGAGTGGGAGGTGCTGAACGGCTACCTCGTCGAGGGCGTCGGGGTCACCCCACCGGAGCGACTCGCCGACCTGCTGCGCCTGCCCGGGCCGCTCGACGCGGCGCGGGCGGAGACGCTGCACCGCCATCTGCTCGCCTCGTTCGAGGCGGCTTAAAGCAGAAGGCCCGGTCACAAGACCGGGCCTTCATCTGGTTGCGGGGGCAGGATTTGAACCTACGACCTCTGGGTTATGAGCCCAGCGAGCTACCGAACTGCTCCACCCCGCGGCACAAGGATTGACTTTACCACGGCCGCGGGGTGGACACGAATCGGGGCGCTACTCCAGCGCGGCGATCGCCCGTTCGACGGCCGCCTGCATCCGCTCGTCGGCCTCCGCGGCAGCGACCAGGTCGCCGTCCGCGTAGGCCTGGTTGCGGTCGGTGAGGGCCGCCTGGTAGTCGCGCAGCGCCGCCTCGAGCGCGGCATTGTCGGTCGTGTCCGGCGTCTCCGTGCCAGGGTCGGTCGGGTCGGTCGGGTCCGTCGGCTCGGTCGGAACCTCGACGTCACCGTCGCCCGCGCTTGCTCCCGCGTCGCCGCCGAAGAGCACATCGAGAGCCTCGGTGAGCGTGTCCTCGAACGCGACCTTGTCACCGAAGGCGACCAGGATCTTCCGGAGCAGCGGGTAGCTGGTCTCACCCGTCGACTGCACGTAGACCGGCTGCACGTAGAGCAGTCCGCCGCCGACCGGCACGGTCAGCAGGTTTCCGCGGCTCACGCTGGTGCCCTGCTGCTCGAGCAGGTTCAGCTCGGTCGCCACCTCGGTGTCCGAGTTGAAGGAGTTCTGCACCTGACCGGGGCCGGGCGTGGTGTCCTGCTTCGGAAGCTCGAGGAGCGTCAGCTTGCCGTAGTCCTCGCCCGCATCCGCGTTGACAGCGAGGTAGCCGGTGAGCACCGAGCGACTCGCGTCGCCGGCACCCTGCTGCGGGATGTAGGTCGAGTACAGCGTGAACGCGGGCGCCTCCGTGCCGGGCACCTGCATCGTCAGGTAGTACGGCGGCTGCGCGACCCCGGAGGTCTGCGTCGGGTCGGCCGGGGTCGACCAGGCGTCGTCACCGGAGTACCACGAGCCGGCCTGCGTCACGTGGTAGGTCTCGAGGATCGAGCGCTGCACCTTGAACAGGTCCGCCGGGTAGCGCACGTGCGCCTGGAGGTCCTCGCTCATCTCGTCGGCCGGCACGAGCGTCGCGGGGAAGACCTTCTGCCAGGTCTGCAGAATCGGGTCATCCTCGTCCCACACGTACAGCACGACCTCACCCGTGTAGGCGTCGACCGTGGCCTTCACCGAGTTGCGGATGTAGTTGATGTCGTCGAGCGCATACGCGGGCGCCGGCGTGTAGGTGTCGGCGATCGCGCTCGAGAGCTGCTCGATCTTCGAGTACGGGTAGCTCGCCGTCGTCGTGTACGCATCCACGATCCAGACGATGCCGCCGTCGACCACGGCCGGGTACGGGTCGGAGTCGAGCGTCAGGTAGGGGGCCACCTTCTGCACGCGCTCCATCGGGGTGCGGTCGTAGAGGATCTGCGAGTTCTCGTCGATGCCGTCCGAGAGGATGATCTGCTCGCTCTGGAACTTGACCGCGTACACCAGCTGCTTGAACAGGTTGTCCAGCGCCGGGCCGCCCTCGGCCTCATAGGTGGTGAAGGCGTTGCCGGTGCTGTCCTCGCCGCCGGCCGGGAAGTCGAGCTCGATCGGCGAGCCGTTGTCGGTGCCGCCCACGATGGAGTACTCGGGGCTCTCCTCACCGAAGTAGACGCGCGGCTCGAACTCGCCGAGCGCACCCGAGTTCGGGATGCCCGACTCGAGGAAGCGCGGCTGGCCGTCGACCTCGCGCTGGTTTCCGTACGCCGCCACGACACCGAAGCCGTGCGTGTAGACGAGGGTGTTCGAGTACCAGGTGGTGCTGGTCTGGCCGCCCTGGTTCAGCTCACGCAGCGCGATCACCGTGTCGGTGGACTTGCCATCGATCACGTAGCGATCCACGTCGAGATTCGGGAACTGGTAGTACTGGCGCACCTGCTCCAGCTGGGCGAACGTGTCGCCGACGAGCGCCGGGTCGAGGATGCGGATGTTCGCGGTGGTCTCGGCGTCGGCGCGCAGAGCGCCGGGCTCGGCATCCGTGACCGCGTTGTACGGCACGACGCTGACGTCGTCCAGGCCGTAGGCGGTCCGCGTCGCGTCGATGTTGCGCTGAATGTACGGCGCCTCGAGGGTCTGCTCGCTCGGCTCCACCTGGAAGCGCTGCACGAGCGCCGGGTAGATCGAGCCGATCACGAGCGAGGCGACCAGCAGCGCGGCCGTGCCGAGCAGCGGCAGCCGCCAGCGGCCGATGATCGCGGTCAGCAGCGCCAGCAGCGCGACCAGTCCCGCGGCGAGCGCGAGGATCGCGCGGCCGGGGATCACCGCATTCACGTCGGTATAGGAGGCACCGGTGATGAGCGAGCCCTCACCGAGCACGGTCGCGTACTGGTCGAACCAGATGCTGACCGCCTGCAGCGCCAGGTAGACCGTCGCCATGATCGCCAGGTGGATGCGCGCGGGGCGCGTGACGCGCACCTCGCGACCCGAGACGCGGATGCCGCCGTAGAGGTAGTTGGTGGCGAGCGCCGCGAGGCCGGCCACGAGGATGACGGCCGAGGCGTAGGCGAGGAGCCCGCGGTAGAACGGCAGCTCGTAGACGAAGAACGACACGTCGAGACCGAACTGCGGGTCAAGGCTGCCGAACTCCGTGCGGTTCAGGAACTGCAGCACGGTGGGCCAGCGCGTCGCGGTCGAGACCCCCATGAAGAGCCCGAGCACGAGCGGGATTCCGTAGATCGCCAGGCGACGCAGCGGCTCGATCACCTGCTGGTAGCGGTCCAGCTGCGCGCTGAGCTTGGCGTAGACCGGCCGCGTGCGGAACGCGATCGTGATGCTCACCCAGACGACGAGCGCCATCGCGATGAAGCCGATCGCGAACAGGGCGCCGAAGGCGAACCACTGGGTGGTCAGCACCTCCAGGTAGCCCAGCTGGTCGAACCAGAGGATGTCGGCGTAGAAGCCGGAGAAGGTGATGAAGCCGATCACGATCACACCGATGATCGCGGCGGTCACGGCAAGGGCAACTCGGGTCGAGCTGCGCGCGGGGCGCTGCTGTTCGGTCCGGTTGGTGGGCGAAGTCACGGGTGGCTCCTGTCAGGTCTTCCGTCGGCACAGACGGATCCCTCATATCCTACGTGGCACCCGCCCACGGGCCGCTGGGTGTTGGCTACGGTTCGCAGCGCGCGAGGTCGCTCGTGTCGCTCCCGGTTCCGACGGCCTCGACCACCGCGAGGGCGTCGTCGAGCGTGACCACCTTGAACACCTCGAGCCCGTCGGGGATGTTCCCGACCACCGCGTCGCAGTTGTCGGCGGGTGCCAGGAACCATTCCGCGCCGGCCTCGAGCGCGCCGTACATCTTCTGCTGGATGCCGCCGATCGCGCCGACCGTGCCGTCCGCGGCGATCGTCCCGGTGCCGGCGATGTGCTCGCCGCCGGTCAGCTCGCCCGGGGTGAGCTTGTCGAAGATGCCGAGCGCGAACATCATGCCGGCGCTCGGACCGCCGACGCTGGAGAGCTGAATCGAGACATCGATCGGGAAGTCGTAGGTGCCGCTCACCAGCACGCCGATGACCGGCGTCGCTCCGTCATCGGCGAGCATCGGGGTGACGCTGACCTCTTGCTCGACCCCGTCGCGCCGGATGAGGAACGACATCGGCGACTCGACGCCGTTATCGCTGATGACGGCTCGCAGGGCCGACACATCCGGGGTCAGCGCTCCCCCGGCGGCCAGAATCTGGTCGCCCGCCTCGAGGACTCCCTCCGCGGGCGAGCCCTCCTGCACGGAGGCGACGTCGACGACGCCGGTGTACTCGATGTCGAGTTCGTTGAGCGCGGCGGCGATGGCCTCCTGCTGCGAGTTCTGCATCTCGATCGCCGACTGCTCCTGCGCATCCTCGGTGCTCTGCCCCTCGGGGTAGATCGCCTCGATCGGCACGACCGCGCTGCTCGGCTCGAACCACGCGGTGGCGATGTCGATCCAGCTGGGCTGGCTCGTGCGGTTGCCCTGGATGCGCACCGTGAGCAGGTCGAGCTCACCGCTCGTCGGGTACGTCTCCGCCCCGTCGATGTCGATGAGCGGCACCGCCTCACCGTCGATCAGCACCTCGCCGAGCGTGTCGTATACCGGGCCCGGCTTCTCGATCACGTAGGGCGCGGGTGCGCTGCCGAGCAGCAGGGCCCCCACGACGGCCGCCGAGAGGAGCACCCAGCCGAGGCCGCGTGCGATCGTCGTCCGGCGCTGCTCGCGGTGCAGAGCCTCTCGTTCCTCGAGGCTCGGACGGTTCGAGGGCGTGGGAGGGAAGATGTCGCTCACGGGATCCTTCAGAGTGCGGGCTCGGCACCGCGGCACTGTTCGCTCCCGGCGCAAGGCCAGTCGCCCCCGTCACGGCGAAAACCCGGGCGGTGCCACGGGCCACCGGTTAGCGTAGTTGGCATGCCTGATGATCCGCGGGATGAGCCGGAAGCGGCCGACAACGACGACTTCCGCGACATGCTGCGCGAGTTCCTCTCCGGCGAGGGAGACATGGACCCCGCGAAGCTCGCGAGCGCCGCAGGACTGCCCTCCGATCCGGCGCTCATCGCCCGGCTGATCGGGCAGCTCCAGGATGCCCTCAGCAACACCACCGACGGCGTCAACTGGGATCTCGCGCTCGAGCAGGCGACGACTCTCGCCGCGCGCGGCGCCGTTCCCTCGACCTCCGAGGAGCGCGCATCCTTCGAGTCGGCGCTCCACGTCGCCGCCCTGTGGCTCGACGAGGCCACCGACATCGCCGGGCTCACCCAGGAGCCCGTGCTGCTGAATCGCTCCGGCTGGGCCGAGTCCACGATGCCGGTCTGGACGCAGCTCGCCGAGCCGGTGGCGACGTCGATCGCCGATGCGCTCACCGAGGTGCTCGACGAGAGCCTCCCCGACGATGCGACCAACATGCTCGGCGCCGACCCCGCCAAGCTGCTGCGCAACGTCGGCGGCACGCTCTTCGCGATGCAGCTCGGCCAGGTGGTCGGGCAGCTCGCCGCCGAGGTGGTCTCCGGTGGCGACATCGGCATTCCGCTCAGCGACGGAGACCAGCGCCAGGCGGTCATCGTCCCGCAGAACGTGGACGCGTTCGGAGCCGGCCTCGACATCCCTCTCGACGAGGTGCGGATCTACCTGTCGGTGCGCGAGCTGGCGCATGCCCGACTGTTCCGCCACGCCAAATGGCTGCGCCTGCAGCTGATCTCGCAGATCACCGACTTCGCGCACGGCATCCACGTCGACACCGAGCAGATCGAGAACCTGGCGGCCCAGTTCGACCCGAGCAATCCGGACGAGCTGCGCGATGCCGTGACCAGCGGCGCGCTGATTCCGCCGAAGAGCGAAGAGCAGCTGGCCGCACTCGCCCGGCTCGAGACGCAGCTCGCCCTCATCGAAGGCTGGGTCGATGTGGTCACGGCGAGCGCGACGACGCGACTGCCCAAGAGCGGCGCGATCGCCGAGACGGTGCGCCGTCGCCGCGCCTCCGGGGGCCCCGCCGAGTCGGCCTTCGCCACCCTGGTCGGCCTCGAGCTTCGGCCGCGGCGACTGCGGGAGGCCGCCGCCATGTGGCAGCAGGTCAGCGACGCGGTCGGGGCAGATGCACGGGATGCGCTCTGGGCGCACCCCGACGTGCTGCCGACGGCGGAGGACATCGACGACCCCACGGCGCTCATCGCACGACTGACGGCGACCGAGCCGACGGAAGACGACGTCGACCGCGCGATCGCCGACCTGCTCGGCGACGAGACCGGCGACCGCCCGCGCGAGGAGTAGTCCCGGCCCGCGCAGGTGTGGAGAGCTCCGGCGGCGCGCGCCGCAGGCGCGGACCATGGAGTGATGGTCCTCCGACTTGATCCCCGGTTCCCGGTCGTGTGGCGCTCCCCCTCTGCCCTGCAGATCGGCGTCCATCCCGGCGTGGTGCTCGACCCGGTCGACCCGCCGACCGAACGCGCCATCACCGCCCTGGTCGCGGGCATCTCGGAGTCGGGTCTGCGCATGATCGCGCACGGAATCGACGCGGAGGCGCTGCTCGAGCGTCTTGCTCCCGTGCTGCTGCGCGCTGAACCGCGCCGCGCCCGCATCGCCGTGACCGGCGACAGCGACCTCGCGAAAGAGATCGCTCGACAGCTCGATGAGGAGCACTCGCGCGTCTCCACCGAGGCCCGTCCCGACCTCGTCATCGTCGTGGCCGACCACGTCCTCCAGCCCGACGACCACGGCCGATGGCTGCGCCGAGACGTGCCGCACCTGCCGATCATCGTGAGCGAGGAGTGCGTCGAGGTCGGCCCGTTCGTCGTGCCCGGCACCGGCGCGTGCCTCTACTGCGTGCACCTGACACGCTACGAGGCCGACCCGGCCTGGCCCGCCCTCGCCACCCAGTTGGCACGGCGCGCGCCCGCCGCGCTCTCGCGCACGGCGATCGCCGAGGCGAGCGCGTTCGCGGTGCGCCGCAGTCGCGACAAACCCGACCGGTTCGGGCGGGTGTGGAGCATCGACCCGCGCGGCGGGCGACTCACCGAGGGGCGCGTTGCCCCGCATCCCGAGTGCTCGTGCCGAGCTCTGCCAGAAAACGGCTCGGCTCTCGACGCTGCCCCCGAAGCCCCGCCCGCGACCACGACAGAGACAGCCGTCGCCGTGCCCGCGTGATGCCGACGTAGAGCAGCCGGCGCTCCTCGTCGATGCCCGCGAGGCCACGCGCGTGGCTCACCGGCACCAGACCCTCGCTGAGCCCCACGAGATAGACCGAATCCCACTCGAGGCCCTTGGCGCTGTGCAGGGTCGACAACACGACGGACGACAGCGTCGGCTCGTGCTGCGCCGACTGCCGGTCGCGCAGCTCCGCCACGAAGGCCGCCAGGCTCGTCCCCTCGGGCGCCTGGTCGGCGAGCTCGATGATCGCGTTGAGCGCCTCCCAGCGCTCGCGCACCGCCCCGGCCCCCTCCGGCGCCTCCGTCGACCAGCCGTTCGCGCGCAGCACGTCGCTGACCGACTGGAACAGCGGAGGCTCCGGCGTCGCCCGCTGCTCGCGCGCCACGCTGCCGAGCTCGAGGATCGCCCGCTTCACGACATCGAGGTCGAAGAACTTGGTGCCGCCGAGCTCACGCACGCTCACCCCGGCCTCGGCGATCGCCGTCTGCAGGTGCGGGCCTTGCGCGTTGACGCGGTACAGCACCGCGATCTGCTCGGGACGCGTGCCCGCCGCGATCTCCTCCGCGATGGAGGCGGCGACGGCGCGCGCCTCGTCGGCGTCGGTGTCGTAGGCGACCGGCGCGGGCACCTCGGCTCGCGGCGTCGAGGCCACCGCCGGTGTCAGCTCCAGCGCACCGGCGCGACCGCGCATCAGCCGGTTCGCCAGGTCGAGCACGGGCCGGACGGAGCGATAGTTGCTCTCGAGCCGGACGACGCGCGCGCCCGGGTAGCGCGAGGCGAACCCCAGGAGATAGTCGCTCGTGGCCCCCGTGAACGAGTAGATCGTCTGGCTCGCGTCGCCGACGACGCACAGCTCGCGGCGCGGGCCCAGCCACAGATCGAGCAGCGACTGCTGCAGCGGCGAGACGTCCTGGTACTCATCGACCACGAAGAAGCGGTACTGCGCGCGCACCTGCTCGGCCACCCACGGCTCATCCTCGAGCATGCCCGCCGTCGCCAGCAGCACATCCTCGAAATCGATCTGGCGGCGCTCGTCCTTGATCCGCTCGTAGCCCTCCTGCAGTGCCACCATCGTGTCGATCGAGATGTCGTTCGGCATCGGGCGCGAGGCCGCCGCCCGGGCGTACTGCTCGAGGGTCAGCTGCGAGACCTTGCGCCACTCGATCTCGGCCGCGACGTCACGCAGCACCGCGGTGTCGAGCTTCATCCGCACCGACTCGGCCGCATGCGCGATCGCCGGGCCTTTCGCGGCGAGGATGCGCGGGGTGGAGCCGCCGATGACGCGCGGCCAGAAGAAGTTCAGCTGGGCGAGCGCCGCCGCGTGGAAGGTGCGCGCGCTCACGCCGCCGGCGCCGAGAGCTCGCAGCCGGGTGCGCAGCTCCCCCGCCGCGCGGGTGGTGAAGGTGAGCGCCATCATGCGCTCGGGGTCGAAGGCTCCGGTCGCGACCCCGTAGGCGATGCGGTGCGTCAGGGCCCGGGTCTTGCCCGTGCCCGCACCCGCGAGAATGCACACCGGCCCGAGGAGCGCCTCCGCGGCCTCGCGCTGCTGCTCGTCGAGTCCTTCGAGAATCTTCTCGGCGTTCACGGCGTGCGCTGCCCGTCGTCGATCTCGGCGCCGATCCAGTCCTCGATGATCCGGCGGGCGATCGAGGTCGGGCCGGGCAGCAGGATCTCGCCCAGCGCATCCTGAAGCTCCGACCGGCTGAACCAGCGCAGCTCCAGGATCTCCTCGCCGTCGGGTCGCCCGGTGGGGTCCTCCCCCTCGGCGAGCCGGGCGCGGAAGCCGACCATCAGCGAGGCCGGGAACGGCCACGGCTGCGAACCCAGATAGACCGGTTCGACGACCCGCAGCCCCGACTCCTCGAAGATCTCTCGCTCGACGGCCGCCTCGAAGCTCTCGCCCGGCTCGACGAAGCCGGCCAGCAGCGAGAAGCGATTGGACTCCCAGACCGCGTTCGAGCCGAGCAGCAGCCGGTCGTCGGCATCCGTCACGCCGACGATGATGGCCGCGTCGGTGCGCGGGAAGTACTCGGAGCCGTCGGTCGGATCGCGGCGCACCCAGCCCGAGAGCACCGACTCGGTGACGCGACCGGTGCGGGGTGAGAAGGCGGCACTGCGATGCCAGTTGGCCAGCGCGAGCGCCTGCGTCACCAGGCCCGCATCGCGCGCCCCCCAGCGCGCGCCCAGCCGTCGCAGGTCGCCCCAGCCGACGTCGCGCGGCAGAACGCCCTGCGCGGTGAGCGTGTCGACGCCGGCGTCATCGACGACGAGTGCGAGCACGGGGGTGCCGACCGCCAGCTCGTCATCGCCGGGCAGCACCGTGCCGAGAAAGAGCACGAGCGTCTCGGGCGGGAGCGCCGCGAACGGCGGCGCGGCGGGAAGAAGGACGCGCGGCTCAACATCGGCGCGCAGCGGCACGCGTCCCTCGTGGAGGACGAGGACGCGTGCGCCCGGCTCGGCGAGCAGCGCCTCGGGCTCGCGGGCTCGCCGCAGGTGGTCGCGATCGAGCGCCGCCCGGGAGAGCGGAAGTCGCGTACCGAAATCGCTGCGCACAGGCACCTCTCGGGAACGGACGAAGGGCGTGGCGTACGAGGCCGACGCACATGGGGCGACCTACCCTGTCACCATGGCCAGGTCGCACTTCACTCTAGCCGCGCTCGCGACGTCGGCCGTGGACGGTCTGGACATCGCGGGCGCGACCCCCATCGGCTCTCCCGGCGGCGATTTCGACGCCGCGCTGCTCACCGGACGGGACGGTCGGCACTGGATCGTTCGCGTGCCGCGCAGCGAGAGCGCCGAGGCCGCGCAGTCGGCCGACCTGGTCGCGCTCCGCGCGCTCAGCGCGGGTGTGCGCGCGCGACTGCCCTTCGCCGTGACCACCTTCGCCGGTCAGGCGCCCGCGGGCGACACGCGCGCGGTCGTCTACGAATTCGTCTACGGCGCCAAGGCCGAGCTCGCCAGCCTCGACCACGACCTCGCCACCTCGATCGGCGAGGCGATCGCGGCGATTCACGCCCTGCCGACCAGCTTCGTCGCCGACTCGGGACTGCCGAGCCGCACCGGCATCGAGGCGGCCCGCGACGCCGCCAAGCTGCTCGACCGCGCGATCGCGACCCGCGTCGTCCCGGCCGTGCTGCAGCAGCGCTGGGAGCGCGCGATCGGCGACCCGACGCTCTGGCAGTTCGCCCCGGCCGTGGTCAACGGAGCGCTCGAAGCGGAGTCGTTCCTCTCCTCCGACGGCGTCGTCACCGGCCTGCTGGGCTGGCAGTCGCTTCACGTGGGCGACCCGGCGGTCGACCTGCACTGGCTGCTGCGCGCCCCCGGCGACGGCATCGCCGAGACCGCCTTCGGCGCCTATGCCCGGGTTCGCGGCTCCGTCGATCGCCAGCTGACCGAACGCGCTCGCCTGCTCAACGAGCTCGAGCTCGCCAAGTGGCTGCTGCACGGCACGGCGACGAAGTCGACCGAGATCGTCGACGACGCCGTGGAGCTCATGTCGGGGCTCGTCGACACGATCTCGCAGAACGACACCGTCTCGATCCGCCGCCCCGAGTCGACGCTCGACGTCGATGAGGTCGAAGAGCTGCTCTCGCGCACCGCCACCGCGCGGTAGGCCCCTCAGCTCTCGAGGATCGACTGCCCGCGCGGCACGATCCGCACCAGCCGCCGCGGCGTGCGCAGGCTCACCCGGATGCGCAGCTGGTGCCGGCGCGCCAGCACGATCGCGATCGTGATCCCCGCGAGCGCCGGGACACCTCCGGCGACCGTGAACGCAACGTGCGGCCCGAAGTGCTCCGCGATGAACCCCATGATCACGCCGCCGAGCGCCTGACCGCCCACGACGACCATGAAGTAGAACGACATGATGCGGCCGCGGATCCCCGGATTGGTCGAGAGCTGCGTCATCGACTCCGCCCCCGTCGCGAACAGCAGTCGCGTGATCCCGATGCCGACGAGCGCGCCGAGGAACAGCGGGTACCAGAGCGCGACGCCAGCGAGCACGGTGACGAGCCCGTAGCCGATCGTGGCCATCACGATCGCGCGCAGCCGCAGCGACCGCCGCTGTGCCGACAGCACGGCACCGACGAGCGCGCCGACCGCGGCGAGCGAACTGTAGAGCCCGTAGCCGGCGGCCCCCGTTCCGAACGACGTCGCCGCCGCGGTGAAGAGCACCGGGAGGTTCATGCCGAAGACGGCAACGAATCCCAGCAGCACGATCGGCCAGAGGATCGTGGGCTTGCGCCGCGCGTAGGCGAGTGCCTCGCGGATCTGTCCGCCGCCGCGAGCCTGGCGCGGGGCGCGATGAAGCTCGTGCACCCGCATCACCAGGAGCATCGCCAGCGCGACCGAGGCCGTGGCGGCGTTGATCGCGATCGACCAGCCGGAGCCGACGGCGACGATGAGCACGCCCGAGATCGCCGGCCCGAGGAGTCCGCCGAGGTGGAAGATCATCGCGTTGACGCTGATGGCGTTGCGCAGCCGCGCGGTGCCGACCATCTCGCTGACGAAGGCCGAGCGCGACGGACCATCGATCGCCATCGCGATACCGGTGGTGGTCGCCACCAGGAAGACGTGCCAGACCTCAACCGCTCCGAGCAGCACGAGCAGGGCCAGCAGCGCATTGGAGGCCAGGCCCACGGTCTGGGTGGCGATCAGCACGCGGTGCCGGTTGGCCCGGTCGGAGAGCACCCCCGCCCAGGCGCCGAGGAGGATCGTGGGGGCGAACTGGAGCGCGACGACGATGCCGACGAGCGCCACATTGCCGGTGAGTTCGAGCACCAGCCAGTCGATCGCGATGCGCGCCATCCAGCCGCCGGTGTTGGCGAAGAGCTGGCCGATGACGTACATGCGGTAGTTGTACGAACGGAGCGCGATCGCGGTGTCGCGCCACCGAGGGCGCCCGTCGACCACGGGGATGGGAGCGGTGAGATTTTCGGCCTCGATGCCGGATACGGATGTCATGTCGCTTCCAAGGTACGTGCGGCCGCGCCATTACATTGTGGAATGCTGGCTATAAGTCATATTGCCTTTTCGAATGGAACCCGATGTTCGACCCGGTCCTGCTCCGCACCTTCGTGACCCTCGCCGAGACGCTGAGCTTCACGCGCGCGGCCGCGCAGCTGGGTCTCAGCCAACCCACCGTGAGTCAGCAGATCCGAAAGCTGGAGGCGGCCGCCGGCCGGATCCTGGTCGCCCGCGACACACGGCAGGTGGCGCTCACCGACAACGGGGACGCCCTGCTCGGCTTCGCGCGCACCATCCTCTCCGCCCACGACGAGGCCGCGGCCTACTTCACCGGCTCCGCGATGCGAGGCCGGCTGCGCTTCGGCTCCGCCGACGACCTGGCCTTGACGCAGCTGCCGCAGATCCTGCGCGACTTCCGCCAGCTGTATCCGCAGATCAACCTGGAGCTGACCGTCGGCCAGAGCCCGTTCCTGAACCGGCGCCTGCGCGCGGGACAACTGGATCTGGTGTTCGTGCGGCAGCCGGCGGACGCCGGCATCGGCCGGGTGGTGCGGCGCGAGCGACTCGTCTGGGCGGCGCACCGCGCCGTGACTCTCGACCCGGAGCAGCCCGTGCCGCTGATCGTCTATCAGGCGCCCAGCCTCTCTCGCCAGGCGGCGATCGACGCGCTCGAGGCGGCCGGACGCACCTGGCGCATCACCTGCAACACCCGCGAGATCAACGGGGTGCTGGCCGCGGTGCGCGCCGGCATCGGAATCGCGGCGTTCCCGCAGAGCATGATCCCCGGAGATCTGGTGCCGGTCACCAACACCTTCGGCCTGCCGCTGCTCGACGAGGTCGAGTTCGCACTGCTCGACAACCCGCAGGCCGACCGCGGCCCGATCGACGCCCTCGCCTCGGCGATCGTCAGCCGTTCGCGGCTCGACGTCTGAGCACTGCGGCGCCCGCCGCGCTCAGCCGAGCGCCGCGCGCCAGCGCTCCCGCAGCTCGTCCTCGCTCGAGACGTGCTCGGGGCGGATGATGCGATCCTCGGCGACGAAGTAGAACGCCGCATCGACGAGTGCGGGATCGATGCCCGCCCAGCGCGCGTAGGCCAGCCGGTAGAGCGCGAGCTGGAGCTGCTTGCGTTCGAGATCGTCGGCGTCCTTCGGCGCCTTGCCGGTCTTCCAGTCGACGATCTCGAATCGGCCGTCGCGCTCATAGACGGCATCGATCTTGCAGACGATGGTGCGCCCGTCGAAGGGAAGGTGGATCTCGCGCTCGACCTCCACCGGCTTGAGCTCGGCCCACGGCGACCGCTCGAACGTCGCCTTCAGCTCGGCGAACCGGTCGGCGTCGACCGCCACCAGCTCCGTGTCGGCGTCGATGTCGAGCTCGGAGAAACGCGCATCCAGCTCCTCCTCGAGCCCGTCCGGGTCGGCGCGATGCTCGACCCAGGCGTGGAACAGGGTGCCGAGCCGGGTGGCACGGTACGGGCGCTCCGGCATCGGCCGCCGCAGCTCCGCCGCGACCCGCTCCGGATCGGTGACGTACTCGTGGAAGCGCGAGGCGGGAATGCGCGCGGGCGGCGCGACCCCCGGTGGGCCCGCCAGCTGCTGCCGACGCTCGGCCAGCAGCAGTCGCAGATCGCGAGTCCAGGCACCCGCCGCCTCGACCGCCGTCTCGAGTTCGGCGTCGTCGAGCGCCGCACGCACCTCGGCGGCGGCCCGTTCGACGCGCTCACGGCGACCGCGCAGCGGATCCCGGGGCCAGGTCTCGCGCGCCGGATCCCCCAGCAGCGGGTTCGTCTCGGTTTCGGCCGGCTCGCTCGGCAGCGCACCGACGACACCCGCCTCCTCCAGTTCGCGGAGGAAGGCGCTCGGCTTGCGCCAGCGCGACTGCGACGACCAGAAGGAGCCTGTCAGGAGCAGCTCGTGACGGGCCCGCGTGATCGCGACGTATCCGAGCCGACGATCCTCCGCACGCTGACCTTCGGCGACCTGCGCCTTGAACTCCTTGAAGCGATCACGCAGCTCGACCCGTGCCGTCGCGGTCCGCCAGGCGAACACCGGCAGCGCGGCCGAGTCGCCCCGGAACTCGTAGGGCAGTTCGCCGAACCCGACCCAGGCGCCGGTGTCCCGCGGCTTGGCGGGCAGCTCGTCCTCGACCAGTCGCGGCACGGCGACCAGATCCCATTCGAGGCCCTTCGCGCCGTGGATGGTGAGGATCTGCACGCAGCCGGCCTCGGGCGGATCCGTGCGCGGGCTCAGCCGGTCGCGCGACGCAGCCTCATGCAGCCAGCCGAGGAACGAGCGCAGCGATCCGCTGCGTCCGAGCTGCTCGAACTGGGCGAGCGCGTCGAAGAACGCCTCGAGCACCCGGCCGCTGCCGGGTCGCGACTCGTTGGCCGCGGCCTCGATGTCGAGATCGAGCTCCTGCAGCACGACGGTGACGAAGTCGACGAGTTCGAGCCGCGTGCGCTGACGCAGCCCCGCGAACAGGGCGCCGGCCTCGCGCAGCCGCCGGAGGCCCTCCTCGCTGAAGTCGCGCACGGCGCCATGATCTCCGCGCTGCGTGGCGAGGAAGTCCAGCGCGTCGATGATCGACGCCGACTCCTCGTCGATCACCGAGGCGCGCAGTCGTTCGCGCACCGCCTCGTCGAGTGCGCGCTGCCGCAGGTCGCGCCTCTCGAGCCAGCGCGCGAGCTCGTGGAGCGCCGCGATGTCGGCCGCGCCGATGCGCCACCGCGACCCGACCAGGAGCCGGATCAGCTCGTTGCCCGCTGTCGGGTCGTCGACCACCCGGAGCGCCGCCACCAGATCGGCCACGAGCGGTTGAGCCAGCAGTCCTCCGACGCCGAGCACGTGATACGGCACCCCGGCATCGGTCAGCGCCCCCGTGAAGTGCTCCAGGGTGCGCCGCGCGCGCAGCAGCAGCGCCGCGCTCGGCGGGACCGCCTCGGTGCCGCCCTTCGGGACGCTCCAGTTGCGGCGATCGGCGAGACGATCACGGAACCACGCCGCGACGGCGCGCGCCTCGTCGACGACCGTCTGCTCGAACCGCACCTCGACGGGGATCGCGTCCGCGTGCGGGCGCGGCGCCAGCCTCTCGACGGCGACCGGGCTGGTCGCGGCGAGCGGCTCCAGGATGGTGTTCGCCGCATCCAGAATGCGCTCGCCGTTGCGCCAGCTGGTCGACAGATCGAAACGGTGCTCGGCCCCGAACCAGCGCGAGAACTCGCCCAGGTTGGCCGCGCTCGCGCCGCGCCAGCCGTAGATCGCCTGATGCGGGTCGCCGACCGCCATCACCGGATGCCCGGCGAACAGTGCCGCGAGCAGCCGCGTCTGCCCGACGCTGGTGTCCTGATACTCGTCGAGGATGACCACCTTGAACCGCTCGCGGAGCTCGCTGGCGACCCCCGGCGCGCGCTCCGCCACCCGCAGCGCGATCTGCACCTGGTCGCTGTACTGCAGGTAGCCGCGCTCCCCCTTGACCCGCTGGAACTCGCGCGCGGCGTCGAGCAGCGCGGGGAGGGATCGCACGGGGGTGACGATCGACTCCATGTCGGCGGCGTAGGCGGCGCCCACCTGCGGGATGTCGCCGAGGGCCGCATAGTCGGCGGCCATCTTCTCGACGGCCTCGGGATCGGCGAGATGCTCGGCGAGCGAGGAGGCGAGCCGCACGACGGCGGTCGTGACCTGGTCGATGCTCTTGCCCGACTCGGCCAGCCGCGGGTCGTCGAGACCGACCACGACCTCCCGGGCGAGCAGCCAGGCGGCCGCTTCGCCGAGCACCACGGCGTCGCCGTCGAAGCCGACGCGGGCCGCGTGATCGCGAAACAGTGTGCTCGCGAACGAGTTGTAGGTGGCGATCTTGGGGGCGTCGAGCAGCTCCGCCCCCAGGTCGGACTCGGCCGGCGCGTCGGCCGGCGACTCGGCCCGGTCCGAGACCGGCTCGCGCACCATGCCCTCGGCCCGCAGCGCGGCGATGCGGTCGCGCATCCGCTCCCCCAGCTCACCGGCCGCCTTGCGGGTGAAGGTGAGGCCGAGAATCTCCGAGGGGCGCACGAGCCCGTTGGCCACGAGCCAGAGGGCGCGGAACGCCATCGTCTCCGTCTTGCCGCTTCCGGCGCCCGCGACGACGAGCGCCGCCACCAGCGGGGACTCGATGAC
The DNA here is from genome assembly GCF_057365085.1 of Herbiconiux sp. J20-20. NCBI lineage: Bacteria > Bacillati > Actinomycetota > Actinomycetes > Micrococcales > Microbacteriaceae > Herbiconiux > Herbiconiux sp. J20-20. The sequence continues at coordinate 2,324,387 of NZ_CP195122.1, read as the reverse complement.
CGCCCGCTGCTGATCGGTGGGCGTCGGCAGCTTCAGGGCCTCGGCGATCTCACCGGCCGAGACCACGGCCAGCGACTCAGCCACTGGACACCTCCGGGGGAAGCTGCACGGCGCGCACGTCGGAGCCGTGCGCGAACGCGTCGTCGGTGAGGATCGCGGCGAAGCTCGGCCCGGCCATCTCGCGCGCGGCCGCGCGAACCCGTTCGCGGAACGCCTCCCGCGCCTCCTCGTCGAAGGCCTTCTGCTCGCGCACCGTGAAGCGCGCCTTCGTCGTCGAGGAGGTGAAGACGAGACGCGCCTCGTGCAGCGGCACCTCGCCGCCCTGCTCGAGCGCGCCGTCGGCGTGGGCCAGCTGGTACGCGCCCAGCTGCGGGTGCTCGGCGGCCTCGGACGCGGTCGCGATGTGCGAGCCCGTCTTCAGATCCATGATCACGAGTCCCTCGTCGTAGCGCTCGACGCGGTCGATCTTGCCGTTGAGCTGGGCGGGCGGGATGTCGAGTCGGAACGACCCCTCGGCCGACACGAGCTCTCCACCGCGGGCCTCCACCGCGGCAAGGTAGTCGGCGAGCGCGTCGATCGCGGCCCGGGCGACCGCCCGCTGACGCTCGGCGTCCCACGGCGACTCGAAGTGCAGCTCGCCCCAGCGCTCCTCCAGCGCGGCCCAGAGCTCATCCGCGTCGCGGCTCGCGGCGTGCTCGAGGACGTCATGAATGAGGGTCCCCATGCCGAGCGCGGCGCTCGTGCTGCCGCCGCCCATCTTCTCGACGAAGGCCTCCATCGGGCTGCGCTCGATCGCCTCGATGCCGGACGGCGACACCGAGACGCGCGCGTCCGGGTCGTTGAGGTCGACGAGCGGCGCGGTCGTCGACGGGCCCGACAGTCCCCGCCAGGAGTCGGGGTGCGCCCCGGGGACCCCCTCGAGGGCCAGGGCGACGAGCGCCGCGGTCGCGGCGGAACGCCGTGACGCGCGCTCCGGCTCGCCGCTCGCCGGCTCGGTCGTCAGCTCGCGGCGCAGCCGGGCCACCAGCGGGCGCAGACCGAGCGGGCTGCGCCCGGAGCCGACGAGCGCGGCGCCGCCAAGTGACGGGTCGGCGACCAGCTCGAAGAGCGGACTCGCCGCCTCGTCGTCGCTGTCGACCGCCGAGACCACCAGTCGCGACCGGGCCCGGGAGGCCGCGAGGGCGAAGATGCGCAGCTCATCGGCGAGAACGGCGCGCCGCTCATCGACGACCGCTGCCCCGGCACCGCGCCCGTCGAGAACCGCGACGAGGTCGCCCGCGCCGAGCAGCGACCCGCGCAGGCGCAGGTTCGGCCACTGCCCGTCCTGCAGACCCGAGACGACCACGGTGTCGAAGTCGAACGCACTCGCACCGGCGGGGGTCGCCACCAGCACCGTGTCGGCCAGCGTGTGCGGCGCCAGCGTGTCTTCGGGGACCTCCGCGTCGAGCACCTCCGCCAGGAAGGCCGCGGCGCTCGACTGCGGGGCACGCTCGGCGAAGCGCCGCGCCGACGCGAACAGCGCCACCACGCCGTCGAGGGCGCGATTCGCCTCCTCAGCGGCGAGACCCGCGCCGCGGGCGCGCTGCTCCCAGCTCGCCGCGACGCCCGAGCCCTCCCAGGCCGTCCAGAGCAGCTCCTCGGCGGAGGCGCCCGCGTCGTGCTGCTCGCGCAGCTTCGCCAGGATCCCGGCCAGGCGGGCGGCACGTCGACCGACGGCGTGATCGATCGTGGCGAGCCGGCCGGGTGCTCGCAGCGCGTCGGCAAGCAGCTCTCCCCCGTGCCGGGTGCCGCCCCCGGCGAGCTCCTCCGCCCGCAGCGCGAGCCGGAGGCGTCGCAGTCCGAGCGCCTCAAGGCCCCCGTAGGGTCCGAGCAGGAGTTCTTCGGCGCTGGCCGCCGAGAGCTCGCTGCGGCCGATCGCCACCTCGACGACTCGCAGCAGGGCGCCCGCGGCCAGGTCGTCGCGCAGCGCCGCACCGCCCGCGTGCGTTCGGGTGGGAACGTGCGCAAGAGCGAGTGCGCGAGCGAGCCCCGGGATCGCGCGCGCCGTGCGCGTGATCACCGCCAGCTCGTTCCAGGGCACGCCGTCGAGCAGGTGCCGTTCGCGCAGGACCCGCGCGATAGCGTCGGCCTCCGCGGCAGGGCTCGCCTCACGGATCGCCAGCAGCGGCCGATCCTCCGCGTCGGGCACCGCCGACGAGGCCGCGCGCTGGGTGCCCTCCCCGGCCGCGCCGATCCGCGCCGTGATCTCGGCGACCACGCGCCGGATCGTCGGGCCGTGGCGATGCACGGTACCGAGCACGAGTCGCGGCGCGTCCGGCACGCCCACCCGCGTCGCGAAGGCTCCGACCGCGTTGACCTCGCCGCCGCGGAAGCTGTTGCTGGCGATATCGGGATCGCCGAAGCCGACCACCGCGACGCCGCGGTCGACGAAGGCGCGCAGCATCCGCATCGTCGCCTCGGTCGCCTGGTGCAGTTCGTCGACGAGGATCAGCCGCACCGCGGCGAGGCGCTCGCCGAGGTGCCCGGCCTCGATCGCATGAACGGCCGCCGCGCCCAGCTCCGCCGGGTCGAGCATCTCGCCGCGTGCGCTCGCCAGCACGGTCTGGTATTCCACCGCGAAGTCGGCGGCCGCACGCCACTCTGGCCGCTGCTCGGCGACGGCGAGGCGGCGCAGCTGCTCGGGCGAGATCCCGAACTCGGTCGCGCGCATGAGGAGCTCCCGCAGTTCGACCCGGAAGGCCGGCAGTCGGCGCACGGCCGCATCGAGGTCCTCCGGCCACGCCGGCCCGGCCGCATCGTCGAGGTGCCCCTCGAGGAGCTCGCGGATCACGAGATCCTGGTCGGCCCCCGACAGCAGCCGCGGCGGCGCGGCGTCGTGCGCGCGCGCCTGCGCGGTGGCCAGCTCGAAGGCGACCGAGCTGGCGGTGCGCGCGAGCGGACCCGTGGTCACGACGGCGAGCTCGCGCGCCAGCCGATCCCGGAGGTCGGTGGCCGAGTGGCGGCTGCCAGTGATCACGAGCAGCTCCGCCGCGTCGTAGCCGCGCGAATGCACGCGGTCGGCGGCGAGCGCCACCAGCGTCGCGGTCTTGCCCGATCCGGGCGCACCGATGACGACCGCGCTCGCCCCCTCGGGGAGCTCGAGCACGGCCCGCTGCGATTCATCCAGCTCGAGGCCCACGCCCTCACGGTAGCGGGAGCGGCGGACATCCGTTCTGCCGACAGAGAACCTCGCGCACCCGGGGGCCGGGCATCGAATACGCTGACTCCGTGGACATTCGCATCGGTATCGCCAACACTGCCCGCGAGCTCAGCTTCGAGACCTCGCAGAGCCCCGCCGAGGTCGAGAAGCTCGTCGCCGACGCTCTCGAGTCGGAGGCGAAGTTCATCAAGCTGACCGACGACAAGGGCAAGGTCTACATCGTGCCCAGCACCGCCTTCAGCTATCTCGAGCTCGGCCCCGCGGAGAGCCGCCGCGTCGGCTTCGTCGCCTAGGCCGCGTCATGGAATTCGTCTTCGTCGTCGTCATCGCCGCCAGCCTCGGAGCCATCGTGCGCTACACGATTCCGGGACGGGACTCCTACGGCGCAGCGCTGCTGCCGGCGGTCTCCACCGCCGTCACCGCGACGGTCTGGGTGGGCCTGCTCTGGCTCGGCTGGACTTTCGACGGCGGCTGGATCTGGGCCGTCTCGCTGGTCGCTGGCCCGCTCGCGGCGATCGCCGCCGCCCTCATGCTGCCGCCCGCGCGCGCTCGCGCCGATGCGCAGCTGCTCCACGACCTCTCCGGCGGCCGCGCCTAGCGTCCCGCCCCACCGGCGAGCGCTACCGAAACTCACGAGCGCTACCAGTCCTACGGGCGCGCTCGTGTGTTTGGGTAGCGCTCGGCGTCGCAGGATGCGGGGGGGGGCGGGGGTCAGGCGGTGAGGCCGAGGGCGTCCATGCGGCGGGTGTGCGAGGCGACCAGCTCGGTGAAGACCGGCTCGATGCGCTCCTCGCCCGGCATGACGCCGTCGATCTCGAGCGCCTCGCGCGCCACCAGCATGGTGTCGCCGACGAGGCGACGGCCCCACATGGCGAGCCGCGAGGCGAGACGCGGACTCGCGTCGACGCCCGCGCGCAGCAGCTCGACGAGCACCGCCTCGCCGACGGTGACGCGCGCCAGGATCTCCGACACCCGTGCCTGCAGGTCGCGCGGGAGACCGCCCGCGAGTCCGGCCGAGAAGTCGGTCAGGAATCCCTGCGTCAGGTAGCAGGTCACCAGGATCTCGTGCCAGTCGGCGCCCTGCGTGCGGCGCTGGAAGTCATCCAGTTCGAGACGGTACGGCTCCATCGCGGCGACCGGGTCGTGGCCGAGCGCGCGCAGCTCGTTCACCACGGCCTCGTGGGCATCGCCCATCTCGCCCGCGGCGCGCGTCAGCTCGCTCTTGCCCTCCGTGGTCGGGGTCGCCATGACGGCACGCCCCAGGTTCTCGAACAGCACGAGGGTCAGGTATCCGAGGCGGCCGAGGTAGACCACCGGCTCGGGAGTCAGCGCGGCGAGTTCGACGCGCGCGACCTGGACCGCCTCCGTGCGCGAGCCGAGCGGCAACACGTGGGGACGCGGCCTTGATCGTCGAAACCAGCGCAACACGACGTCCAGACTACTCGCGTCTCGTCGCCCGGTAGACTGGGGGACAATTCACCACTCAGACGGGTATTCCTTGACTTTCTCCGATCTCTCGATCGACCAGGACATGGTCGACGCACTCGCCGAGAAGGGCATCCTTGAGCCCTTCCCCATCCAGACGCAGACGATTCCGCTCGCCCTCACCGGCCAGGACATCATCGGTCAGGCCAAGACCGGCACCGGCAAGACCTTCGGCTTCGGCCTTCCGCTCATCCAGGCGCTCGGCACCAGCCCCGAGCCCGGCGTTCAGGCGCTCGTCGTCGTCCCCACGCGCGAACTGTGCGTGCAGGTGGCCGAAGACCTCGAGCTCGCCACCTCGAAGCGCGACACCAAGGTCGTCGCCATCTACGGCGGCAAGGCCTACGAGGGCCAGATCGAGCAGATCAAGGCCGGCGCGCAGATCGTCGTCGGCACCCCCGGCCGCCTCCTCGACCTCGCCGGGCAGCGCCTGCTGAGCCTGGCAAACGTCAAGGTGATGGTGCTGGACGAGGCCGACAAGATGCTCGACCTGGGCTTCCTTCCGGATGTCGAGAAGCTGTTCGCGCAGACCTCGCCGACGCGCCACACGATGCTGTTCTCGGCCACCATGCCGGGTCCCGTCGTGACGCTTGCGCGCCGCTTCATGAACCGCCCGATCCACATCCGCGCCACGGACCCCGACGAGGGCCAGATCCAGGCGAACATCAAGCACGTCATCTACCGGGCGCACTCGCTCGACAAGGACGAGGTCATCGCCCGCATCCTGCAGGCCGAGGGCCGCGGCAAGACGGTCGTCTTCACGCGCACCAAGCGCGCCGCCGCCAAGCTCGTCGAAGAGCTCAACGACCGCGGCTTCAACGCGGGTGCGGTGCACGGCGACATGAGCCAGGAGGCGCGCGAGCGCTCGATGGCCGCGTTCAAGGCCGGCAAGAAGGACGTGCTCATCGCGACCGACGTCGCCGCCCGCGGCATCGACGTCGACGACGTGACCCACGTCATCAACCACACGATCCCCGACGACGACAAGACCTATCTGCACCGCGCGGGCCGCACCGGCCGCGCCGGCAAGACCGGCATCGCCGTCACCTTCGTCGACTGGGATGACCTGCACAAGTGGGCGCTCATCAACCGCGCCCTCGAGTTCGGCCAGCCCGAGCCGACCGAGACCTACTCGTCGAGCCCGCACCTGTTCAGCGACCTGAACATCCCGGAAGGCTCGAAGGGGCGCCTCAAGCCCTCCCCCGCCGCACCGCACCGCGAGAAGCCCCCGGCATCCCGCGACGGCGGACGGTCGCGTCAGCGCACCCGCTCCGGCGGTTCGGGAGGCGCGGGCACCGGTCCGTCGAGCACGCCGCACGAGGCGCACGCCGAGGGCAGCGGAACCCACGACGGCGCCACGCCGGCGCGCCGCAAGCGCACCCGTCGTCGTCGCCCGAGCGGCGGCCAGGGCGGCGCCCCGACGCCTCCCACGGCGTAGCGCGCCCGGCGGCCTCGCCGCCGAAGGCGGCGCCCGGCGGCCTAACCGCCGAAGGGGGCGCTGCCGCGCCCGGCCGCCACGATGCGCTCGTACACCTCGAGCGCGGTCGTGTTCTCGGCGAGCCGATTCGGCTTGCCCTCGCCGTGGTAGTCGCTCGACCCGGTCATGAACAGGTCGTAGCGCTCGGCGAGCTCGCGCAGCCGCTGCTTGCCGTCGTCGGTGTTCTCGCGGTGCTCGATCTCGAGCCCGGCGAGACCGGCGTCGACGAGCTCGGCGAGCGCCCGCTCCGGGAGCACCCCATCGCGCCCCCGGGTCGCCGGGTGCGCCAGCACCGGGACACCGCCCGCCGCCCGGATCAGACGCACGCCCTCCAGCGGCGTCGGCGCGTAGTGCGGCTCGCTGTAGCCGGAGCGCGGATGCAGGATGCCGCCGAACGCCTCCGTGCGGTCGGCGACGTGACCGCGCGCGACCAGCGCGTCGGCGATGTGGGGTCGCCCGATCGTGGCGCCGGCCGCCGAGTGCTCGAGCACGTCATCCCACGAGAGGTCGTAGTCGCGCGCGATGCGCTCGACGATGCGCTCGGCGCGCGTCACCCGGTCGTCACGGATGCGCGTCGTCTCGCGCAGCAGCGCGGCGTCGTCCGGGTCGACCAGGTAGGCGAGCACGTGCACGGAGCGCCACTCCAGGCGCGTGGAGAACTCCATCCCCGGCAGCACCGTGAGCCGGGTGCCGACGACGGCGCGCCGCGCCTCGTCCCACCCCGCCGTGGAATCGTGGTCGGTGAGCGCCACAATGTCGAGGCCGGCGGCGACCGCCGCCTCCACCAGCTCAGCCGGAGACTCGGTGCCGTCCGACACGCGCGAGTGCGCATGCAGATCGATCGGCCCGGACATCCTCACATCGTAGGCTTGCCGAGCCATGATTCGCCGTGCCCTCGCCACCCTGCTCGCGGTGGCCCTCGCCGTCTTCCTGCTGGTCGGCAGCTGGCCGCAGCTGTTCGGCGTGCATCGCACGCTGATCTTCGCCGAGCTGACGGCCATGCGCGGCCTCATGGTCGCGGTCGCACTGGTCGCGATCCTCTTCCTGATCGTCGTCGCCCTGCTCTCGCAGGCGCTGCGTCGGCTGAGCGCCCTGCTCGCCCTCGTGCTGTTCGCGGTCGTCGCCCTCAACCTGGCGGTGCTCTCGACCCGCGGCTTCGGTGATCCGTCGTTCCAGGAGAAGGCGCCCGCCGATCTGACGGTGTTCAGCTGGAACACGCTCGGGGATGCGCCCGGCGCGAGCGTGATCGCCGAGTTCGCGCTCGAGCACGACGTCGACATCCTCACGCTGCCGGAGACCAGTCGCGAGGCCGCCGAGGAGATCGCCGCGCTGATGGGCCAGGCGGGCGTGCCGATGCAGGTCATGGTGGTCGCCCTCGACGAGCTGAAGTCGCGCTCGACCGCGCTGCTGGTGAGCGAGGCCCTCGGCGGGTACCGCATCGATGAGAGCGCGGGAAGCACTCCGTATCTGCCGAGTGTGACCGCCGTGCCGGTGGACGGCAGCGGGCCGACGATCATCGCCGCGCATCCGGTGGCCCCGATTCCCGGCTACATCGACGACTGGGAGCCGGGCCTCGAATGGCTGGCCGAGTCATGCCGCGGCGGGAATGTCATCCTCGCCGGCGACCTGAACTCCACGCTCGACCACTACCAGGGGCTCGCCGACGACGACGCCGCGCTCGGCACCTGCTTCGACGGAGCGAAGGAGACCGGCAACGCCGGGCTCGGCACCTGGCCGTCCCAGCTGCCGGAGCTGCTCGGCGCCCCCATCGACCACGTGATGGCGACCGCCGAGTGGGAGTTCGTCGGATTCCGCGTCGTGGGTGCGCTCGACGGCCTCGGCAGCGACCATCGCGCCGTGCTCGCGCAGGTTCGCCCCGTCGGCTGAGCCGAAATCCTCGCCCGGTGCGAGAATGGGCGCATGAGCAAGTCGACCGCCCAGCCCACGCCGAAGACCGCGAACCGCTCCACCACGCCCGGCTCGGAGAAGTTCCAGGACTACATCTCCGGCGGCTGGGCCGAGCGTCCGGCGGAGCCGGTCGCCCCGCGTGAGGCCGCGCCGTTCGCCGCCGCCCGGCGCGCACGCATCTCGGCGCAGTTCCCCGGCCAGCGGCTCATCGTCCCCGCCGGCCCGGCGCGCGTCCGCTCGAACGACACCGACTACCCCTACCGCGCCCACAGCGCCTTCTCGCACCTCACCGGCTGGGGCAGCGACGCCGTGCCCGACAGCGTGCTCGTGCTCGAGCCCACCGACGCCGGCCACGACGCGGTGCTGTACTTCCGCCCCACGGCGGGCCGCGACTCCACCGAGTTCTACGCGAACGCCGCAATCGGCGAGTTCTGGACGGGTCCGCGCCCCTCGCTCACCGACGTCGCCGCCGACCTCGGGCTCGCCACCCGCGCCCTGGCGGACTTCTCGGCGGTGCTCGAGACCGGCGACGCGTCGACCCTGATCGTGCGCGACGCCGACGACGCGCTCACCGACCAGCTCGACGGCCGCCGCCTGCTGGCCGCCTCCACCGACCTGCTCGAGGTCGAGACCGACCCCGACGCCGAGTTCGCCCGTGCGCTCAGCGAGCTCCGCCTGGTGAAGGATGCCTGGGAGATCCGGCAGCTGCGCGACGCCGTCAGCGCGACCAAGCTCGGCTTCGACGACGTCATCGCCGACCTGCCGCAGGTGATCGCCCACCGCCGCGGCGAGCGCCTCGTCGAGGGCACCTTCAACCGCCGTGCGCGCGCCGAGGGCAACACGGTCGGCTACGACACGATCGCCGCGAGCGGGCCGCACGCGTGCATCCTGCACTGGACCCGCAACGACGGCGCCGTGGAGCCGGGCGATCTGATCCTCATCGACGCGGGCATCGAGCTCGACTCCCTGTACACCGCCGACATCACCCGCACGCTGCCGGTGAGCGGAACCTTCAGCGACGTGCAGCGCCAGGTCTACGAGGCGGTGCTCGAGGCGGCCGACGCGGCGTTCGCCATCGTGCGGCCGGGCATCCGCTTCCGCGAGGTGCACGCCGCGGCGATGCAGGTGATCGCCCGCAAGACCGCCGAGTGGGGCTTCCTGCCGGTGAGCGCCGAGGAGTCCCTCGAGCCGGACGCGCAGTACCACCGGCGCTACATGGTGCACGGCACTTCGCACCATCTGGGCCTCGACGTGCACGACTGCGCGCAGGCGCGCCGCGAGCTCTACCTGGATGGCGTCCTGGAGCCGGGCATGGTGTTCACGATCGAGCCGGGGCTGTACTTCCAGCCCGACGACCTGACCGTGCCGGAGGAGTTCCGCGGCATCGGCGTGCGCATCGAGGACGACGTGCTGGTGACCGAGTCCGGCTGCGAGAGCCTGTCGGCGGGCATCCCGCGCACGGTCGCCGAGGTGGAGGCGTGGCTCGCCGGCCGGTGACCCTCACCCCGGCCCTCGGGGCGGTGCTCGCGGTGCAGTCGGCGCTGCGCGGCACGGGGCTCTCCCCCGTGATCGGCGGCTCGGCGCTGCTCGCCTCGCTCGATCTCGACATCGATGAGGTGCACGACTGGGATGTGCTGGTCGACGCCGATCCTGACACGGTCGCCCGGAGCCTCGCGGCGCTCGGGCGACCGGTTCGACGCGCCCCGGAGCCCGCTCCCGAGCCGTACGCCTCGGATGCGCTGTTCACGGTCGACGCGGGCGATCACGAGATCGATGTCATCGTGCGGTTTCGCATCCGTACCGACACCGGCGTGCTCGCGGTCCCGGCGCGAGCGGGTCACATCTGGCGAGAGCTCTCGATGGCCCGGGCAAGCGACTGGGCGCTCGCCTATCGGGCGATGGGGCGCGAGCGGTACGCCGCCCTGCTCGAGGCGGCGCTAGCCGCGGATGCGTCGGAGGACTAGTCCTCGACGGGCCGGGCGAGCACGTCGCGCGCCTTGAGGATGAGCGTCGGGTCGACGATCACGTCGTAGCTCTCGGCGAGCACCTGCGAGGTCGACTGGAAGTCGCGGCTGCGGCGCGACACCGCGTAGCCGGCCAGGCGGAAGAACATGCCGAACGCGGCACCGATCAGCACAGCGGCGGCGAACAGCCCCCAGTTGATGGTGGGCTGGACGAAGGTGAACAGCAGCCCGAGGAACAGGCCGAACCAGGCGCCGCTCAGCGCGCCCTCGAGGGCCGCGCGGTTCCACGAGAGCTTGCGGGTGACCCGCTCGACCGTCTTCAGGTCGTTGCCGACGATCGCGAGCTTCGCGACGGGGAAGTCCGCCTTGGCGAGGTGGTCCACGGTGCGCTGCGCCTCGGCGTAGGTGGCGTAGCTGCCCACGACCTCCCCGTGCGGCACGGAGACGTCGACGGTGCGACGTCGGAACGGTCCGGTGTTGGTCACCACGGAATTCTCCCATACGGCGAGTAGGGTTTGACCGTGAGCGCCACGAGAGTCTTCGTCGCCCGATTGGCCGGGTGCTCCGTTTTCGACCCCGCGGGCGACCGCGTCGGCAAGGTCCGCGACGTCATCGTCGTGTACCGGAAATCGGATGCGCCGTCCGTCGTCGGCCTGCTCGTCGAGATCCCCGGCAAGCGCCGCGTGTTCCTCTCGATCGGCCGCGTGACCAGCATCGGCTCCGGCCAGATCATCACGACCGGCCTCATCAACCTGCGCCGCTTCGAGCAGCGCGGCGGCGAGGTGCGCGTGATCGCCGAGCTGCTCGGCCGCCGCATGGTGTTCCGCGACGGCTCGGGCGAGGCGACCATCGAAGACGTCGCGATCGAGGAGAGCGCCCCGGCCGAGTGGTCCGTCGGCGACCTGTTCCTGCGCCGCCCCGCGACGACGCCGTTCGGCAAGGGCGCAACCGTGTTCGCGACCTGGGATCAGGTGCGCGAGAAGAACGCCCCCGGCGAGTCGCAGTCCGCGGAGCAGCTCATCGCCACCTACTCCGACCTTCGCCCGGCGGACCTCGCCAACACGCTGCTCGACCTGCCGGAGGAGCGCCGGCTCGAGGTCGCCGAAGAGCTGCCCGATGAGCGGCTCGCCGACGCCCTCGAGGAGATGCCCGAGCAGGAGCAGGTTGAGCTCATCAGCCGACTCGACGACGAACGCGCCGCCGAGGTGCTCGACCAGATGGAGCCCGACGACGCGGCCGACCTGATCGCCCAGCTCTCCGCCGAGAAGGGCGAAGCCCTGCTGCAGCTGATGCAGCCGGAGGAGGCCGAGGATGTCCGCTTCCTGCTCTCCTACGACCCGGAGACCGCGGGCGGCCTGATGACGACCGAGCCGATCATCGTCTCCGCCGACGCGACCGTCGCCGAGGGCCTCGCCCTCATCCGTCGCCACGAGCTCGCGCCCGCGCTCGGCGCCGCGATCTGCGTGACGCTGCCGCCGTATGAGCCTCCCACGGGTCGGTTCCTCGGCATGGTGCACTTCCAGCGGATGCTGCGCTACCCGCCGCACGAGCGCCTCGGCACGATCCTCGACCAGGGGCTCGAGCCCGTCACGCCGGAGACGAGCGCGGCCGAGGTGTCGCGTCGTCTCGCGAGCTACGACCTGGTCTCGCTCCCGGTGGTCGACGACAAGCACCGACTCGTCGGGGTGGTGACCATTGACGACGTCCTCGACTACCTGCTGCCCGACGACTGGCGAAGTTCGGACGACGACCGCCCCCCGGTGACCGACTCCGCCACCCCCACCGCCACGATCGCGACCCGAGCAAGGAGGACGCCGCATGGCTCGCGCTGACCGCCGCGATGGCGCCCGACTCGACGCCCCCAAGGGCCTGCGCACCCCGTTCGTGGCGCGCTGGCAGGGGCGCGACCGTTTCGGCCGCTTCACCGAGGCGATCGCTCGCGGCATGGGAACGCCCTGGTTCCTGCTCGTCCTCTCGGTCTTCGTCGCGGCCTGGATGTCGTACAACTCGATCGCCGAGTCGAACGACTGGTGGCGCTTCGACTCGCAGGCGCTCGGTTTCACCGTCCTGACCCTGATCCTGTCGCTGCAGGCCTCGTATGCCGCCCCGCTCATCCTGCTGGCCCAGAACCGCCAGGATGACCGCGACCGTGTCCAGATCGAGCAGGACCGTCAGCGCGCCGAGCGCAATCTCGCCGACACCGAGTACCTCGCCCGCGAGGTCGTCGCCCTGCGGCTGGCGATCAAGGACATGGCCACGAAGGACTTCATCCGCGCCGAGCTGCGCTCGCTGCTGGACGAGCTCGACGCCGATCGTGAGGGGCCGCGTGAGCGCTGAGCTCGCCGACGCGGTTCGGCGCGCGCTCGCGCGCGTGCAGGACCCGGAGATCCGTCGCCCGATCACCGAACTCGACATGGTGCGCGAGGTGCGCGTCGAGGGCACGGTCGCGCACGTCGAGGTGCGCCTGACGATCGTCGGATGCCCGGCCGCCGACACGATCGAGCGCGACGTGCGCGCGGCCGTGCTCGCCGTGGAGGGCGTGGAGTCGATCGAGCTCGAGCTCGGCGTCATGACGCCGGCCGAGCGCGAGGCGCTCACGACCCGGCTGCGCGGCTCGCGGGCGATGCCATTCGGCCCCGATTCGCTCACCCGCATCATCGCCGTCTCCAGCGGCAAAGGCGGCGTCGGCAAGTCGACGCTCACCGCCAACCTCGCGGTCGCGCTCGCGGCGCGGGGGCTGCGGGTCGGGCTGGTCGATGCCGACGTGTTCGGGTTCTCGATCCCGGGCATCCTCGGCATCGCGGGCGCGAAGCCGACCCAGGTGGGCAACATGATCCTGCCGCCGGTCGCGCACGGGGTGAAGGTGATCTCGATCGGCATGTTCGTGGAGCCGTCGACCGCCGTGTCGTGGCGCGGACCGCTGCTGCACCGCACGATCCAGCAGTTCCTCACCGACGTGTACTTCGGCGATCTGGACGTGCTGGTGCTCGATCTGCCGCCCGGTACGGGCGATGTGGCGATCTCGCTCGGTCAGCTGCTGCCGCACGCCGAGGTGCTCGTCGTGACGACGCCGCAGCCGGCCGCGGCGGAGGTCGCCGAGCGCAGCGGACTGGTGGCCCGGCAGACCGGCCAGACGGTCATCGGCGTGGTCGAGAACATGGCAGGGCTCGTGCAGCCGGACGGCACCGTGCTCGACGTGTTCGGCAGCGGCGGGGGCGCGGACCTCGCGGCGCGGCTCGATGTCCCCGTGCTGGCGAGCATCCCGCTGAGCGTCGAGCTTCGCCGCGACGGCGACGCGGGCGAGCCGACGGTGCTCGCGCATCCGGATGATCCGGCAGCCCGGGCGATCTCGGCGCTGGCCGAGCAGCTGGCCCGACGCGGACGCGGGCTCTCCGGCCGCAAGCTTCCCGTCAGCTCGCGCTAGCGGCGGCTCCGACGGCCCTTTGACGACCCCGCGGCGCGCTCAGGCGCGGCGGGTGGGCTGGTGACGGTAGCCGTCCCGAGCGGTGGTGGTGAGCGTGGCGGCGATCGCGGCGACAGCGAGCGCGGCGACGAAGATCAGGAAGGTCATGGCTCTATTCGACCGCCGATTTCATTGAAGCACAATCGAATCTTTCTTTACTGATCATTTAGCATCACTACATGGACATCCACCGCCTCGAGGTGCTTCGAGAGCTCGCCGAGCGCGGCACCGTCACCGCCGTCGCCCAGGCCCTCGCCCTCACCCCCTCGGCCGTCTCGCAGCAGCTCAAGATCCTCGAGCGCGAGGCGGGACTGCCCCTCACCGAGCGCTCCGGGCGCGGCCTCGCCCTCACCCCCGCCGGACGCGTGCTCGCGGAGCGCGCCATCGACGTCGCCGTCGCGCTGCAGCGGGTCGAATCCAGCTGGGCGGAGTACCGCGACTCCCCGCGCGGCGAGGTCTCGATCTCGACCTTCCCGACCGGCGGCATGATGCTGCTGCCCGGGCTCCTGACTCGCCTCGCCGACACCCCCGGCCTGCGGCTTGTCGTCACCGACCAGGATCCCAACCAGCCCGACTTCGCCGCGCTGACCGCGAGCTACGACGTCGTGCTCGCCGATTCGGGCGGTGTCACGGCGAGCTGGCGCGAACGCCAGTTGGAGACGGTCGAGCTGATGCGGGAGCCGCTCGATGTCGCGCTGCCGGAGGCGCATCCGCTCGCCGCACGCGCCTCCCTCTCCCCCGACGACGTCATCAGCGAGCCGTGGATCGGGGTTCCCGTCGACTTCCCGTTCGACCGCATCCTGACCAGCCTCGAATCGCTCACCGGTCGGCCCGCCGATGTGGTGCAGCGCATCGGCGACAACGGGATCGTCGAGGAGCTCGTCGCCGCCGGCCACGGGCTCGCCATCCTGCCGCGCTATACGACGCGCGACCACGGCAACGGGCTCGTCACGAGGCCGCTGCGCGGGATGCGCTCCGAGCGCGTCATCTGGGCGCTCATGCGGCCCGACACCGCCGTGCGCCCCTCGGTGCGGCTCGTCGTGGACGCCCTCCGCGCGGAGGCCGCCGCCTTCGTCGCCGCCCGCTCCTAGTGTGTCGTTTCTCCGGAGAATGTGGCCCGGCTTGGGGTTGAGCCCCCGCAACGACGGGCGGGCGGGCAGAAACCTCCGGAGAAACGTCACACTGCGGGGGCGTGGGGATGCGGGGGTGGGCGCGCGGGTGAGGGCGCGCGGGGTGGCGCGCGGGCTAGCGGGGCTCGACGAGGCGCGCGAGCAGCTCGACGAGCAGGCGCTCGGCAAGCGGCGCCGGCAGCGCCTCGATCGCCGCGATGAGCGGCGCGAACTCGTCGGGCAGCGCGCCGGAGCCGCCGATGCCGAAGCTGCCGAGCAGGGCCGCCGCGGTGTCCGAGTCGGGCATCCCCTGAAGCGGCGGCAGCGCGCCGAGCAGACCGCTGATGTCCGGTCGGGGCGTGCCGCGCACGGCATCCGCCGCGCGCACCAGCGCCGGCTGCAGCTCGTCGAGCACGGAGGCCGTGACCGGCGTCACCGTCAGGTGCGTCGTGTGCGGCAGCTGCGATCCGTCGGCCCGGACGAGACCCGGCTGGGTCTGCAGGATCCAGCCCTCGGCCTTGGCCGCGTCGGCCCAGACGTGCGGGTCGACCCGACGCTCGGCGGGCACGGTGTCGTCGCTCGCCGCCGCGAACAGCGGACCGGTCGGCTCGCCGACCACCCGCAGCCCCTCGATGCCGTCGATCGTCTCGAGCAGCGCAAGCGTCGCCGCCCGCGTCTGCGCCGCGAGCTCCGCAAAGCCCTCGCGTCCGAGCGCGTGCACGATCGCCCAGGCGGCCGCGAGCGGCCCGCCCGACTTCGACCCGAGCAGGGTCGAGTTCACGACCGGATACCCGGGCCAGCGCGCCGTGGCGAAGTACTGCAGGCGCTGGCGGTCGCGCCCGCGCTGCAGCAGCACCGAGGCGCCCTTGGGCGCGTAGCCGTACTTGTGCAGGTCGGCGCTGATGCTCGTGACGCCCGGCACGCGGAAGTCCCAGTCGGGCAGGTCCGGCCAGAACGGCAGCGCCAGACCGCCGATGCAGGCATCGACATGCACCGGGATGCCCTGCGCCGCGGCCGCGGCCGCCACCTCGACGACCGGGTCGAGCCCCGCGTGCGGGTAGGACGGAGCCGAGACGACGACCAGCGCGACATCGTCGCCGAGCCGCGCCGTGATCTCGGCGGCCGCGACGACGCCGGTCGGCATCACGGGGGCCAGATCCAGTTCGAGGCCGAAGTAGTGCGCCGCCTTCTGGAAGGCCGCGTGCACGGTCACCGGGGCCACCAGGCGCGGCCGTGCCGTGCCCGGTTCGGCACCGCGTGCCGCGAGCCAGGCATCCCGAGCCGTCTTGACGGCGAGCAGGCAGCTCTCGGTGCCGCCGCTCGTCACGGTGCCGACGACCTCATCGTCACCGTTCAGCAGCTCGCGGGTGAAGCCGATGAGCTCGCGCTCGAGCACCGCGACCGACCCGAACGTCGTCGGATCGAGGCCGTTGACCGGTTGCATCATGCGCACCGCCTCGGCGGCGAGCGCATCCAGTTCGGCGACACCCGTGTCGTAGACGTAGCTCAGCACGTGGCCGCCGTGAGTGGGAGCGTCGGCGTCGCGCAGTGCGCCGAGCCGCGTCAGGATCGACTCGCTCGATTCGGCGAAGCGCATCAGCTGGTCCCCTCGCTGGCCGGGGCCGCGCCCGGCACGACCGGAGTCACCGCCGCCTCGTCGACGTCGACCTTGCGCAGCGGGTAGCGCCGCAGCGTGATCAGGCTCACCAGGATGAGCACCGCGGGAACCGCGCTGAAGCTCACGACGATGCCGAGCACCGCCGAGGCCGACTGCTCGACGTCAACGCTCGCCGTCGACTCCAGGTAGCCGGTGACCGTCAGGATGATCGCCAGCACGGTGGTGCCGAGCGCCATGCCCGTGGTCTCTCCGGCCGTCCAGACGCCGCTGAAGGTTCCGGCGCGGCCCGGGCCGTGACGGCGCGCGTCGACCGCGACGACGTCGGGGAGCATCGCGAGCGGCAGCGACTGCATCCCCGCGTAGGCGGCACCCGCGAGCGCGACCGGCCCGTAGACCCAGGAGCCGGGGAACCACACCAGCGCCACCATCGCGAGCGCGGCGATGCCGTACATCGTCGAGGCCACGGCGAAGGCGCGCTCCTTGCCGATGCGGTTCGCGACCGTGCCCCAGATCGGCGCGAAGACGAGCGCTGGCGCGATGAGCGCGAGGAAGATGAAGGTCACCGCATCCTCGTCGTGCAGCACGTAGCGTGCGACGTACTGCGCGCCGGCGAGCATGATGCCGGTCGCCAGGGCCTGCAGCACGAAAGTGATGAGCAGGGCGCGGAACGGCTGGCTGGTGCGCAGCGTCCGCACACCGCGACGGTAGTGCTCGCCGAGGGTCTCGCGCGGGGCGGCGAGGCCGCTCACCGGCTCCGACACCGGGGGCCGCGGGGCCCCGCCGACGCGCGCCGCCTTCTCCACGGTCGAGGTGACGAGGAACGATCCGCCGAGCACGAGTCCGGCGACGCCCGCCATGATCAGGTACCCGAGGTGCGAGTCGTCCCCGCCGAGCGAGCGCAGCGCCGGTCCCCCGGCCCCGAACAGCAGAATCGCGAACGTGAGCACGACGACGCGCGCCGACAGCAGCCGGGTGCGCGCGTTGTAGTCGGAGACGAGTTCGGCCGGAAGCGCGATGTACGGCACCTGGAACAGGCTGAACGCCGTCGCCGCCAGCACGAAGGCCAGGAACACCCAGATCGCCGAGGCCCACGCGGGCAGCCCCGCCGGCACGGCGAAGGTGAGCACGAAGAAGATCGGCAGGAACACGGCGCCGATCACCATGAACCGGCGACGGTAGCCGGTGGCGGCGATCTGCCGGTCGCTGCGGGCACCGATGATCGGGTCGATCATCACGTCCCACACCTTCGCCAGTGTCACGAGGATTCCCGCGAGCAGGGCCGTCACCCCGAGCGTGTCCGTCAGGTAGTAGACGAGAACGAGTCCGGGAAGTGTGCCGAAGCCGCCGGTTCCGACCGAACCAAGTGCGTAACGAGCGACAATGCCAGCTCGCAGCCCTTCGGTGCGCCGACCCCCGGTGCGCAGAGAGGAATCCATGAACCGATGCTACCCACCGTGCGGGGCGGGCACATCACGCCTCCGGCCGCGACGTAGACTGCGCGCATGTCCGGAATCACCGCCGATCGGTCACATCGCACGGCGCGCAGCGCCTCCGAGTTTCTGACGGCTGAGGTCGTCGACGACCTCGTCGCGGGACTCGTCCCGGCCTCGGCCGGTCGCATCGAGATCGTCGCCCCGTTCACGGGCGAGACGCTGCACCAGCTGCCGCACAACACGGCGGCGGATGTGGAGCAGGCGGCGGCGACCGCGCGCGCCGCACAGCGCGCCTGGGCGCGCACGAGCATCGCCCACCGGCGCCGAGTGCTGCTGCGCGCCCACGACCTGCTGCTCGCACGGCGCGAGCTCGTGCTCGACGCCATCCAGCTCGAGACCGGCAAGTCCCGCTCGCAAGCGTTCGAGGAGCTGTTCAACGCCGCCGCGGCCACGCGCTACGCCGCCGTCGCCGCACCGCGCGTCCTCGCGTCCCGCCGGGCGCCGGCCGGCATCCCCCTCGTCATGACCTCGCGCGTCAGCCACCGCCCCAAAGGCCTGGTCGGCGTCGTCACCCCGTGGAACTACCCGCCGAGCCTCACCGCGATGGACATCGCCCCGGCGCTCGCCGCGGGCAACGCCATCCTGCAGAAGGCGGATGACCAGGGCGCGCTGAGCATCCTCGCCACCCGTCGCGCCTTCATCGACGCCGGCGTCCCCGCCGACCTCTGGGCTGTCGTCGCGGGCCCCGGCACCGAGGTCGGATCGGCCCTCGTCGCCGCGTCCGACGTCGTCGCGTTCACCGGCTCGACGGCCACCGGCATCACCGTGGCAACGCAGGCCGCCGCGACGCTCACCCCTGTGTCGCTCGAACTCGGCGGCAAGAACCCGGTGATCGTGCTCGACGATGTCGACGTGGAGCGGGTCGCCCTGTCCGTGGTGCACGCCTGCTTCGCCGCGGCGGGGCAGCTGTGCGTCTCGGCGGAGCGCATCCTCGTGCACCGCGGGATCGCCGACCGCTTCATTCCCGCGCTGACCGAGGCGGTTGCGAGCATTCGACTCGGCTCCGCGCTCGACTTCTCGGCCGACTTCGGCTCGCTCACCACCGCCGCACAGCTCGAGCGGGTGCGCGCCCACGTCGACGACGCCGTCGCCCGCGGCGCCACGGTGCTGGCGGGCGGGCGCCAGCGCCCCGACCTCGGGCCCTACTTCTACGAGCCGACGCTGCTGACCGGCGTCACCGACCAGATGGCGTGCGCGCGCGACGAGACCTTCGGACCCGTCGCCAGCGTCGTCATCGTCGAGGACGACGCCGCCGCCATCGCGGCCGCGAACGACACCCGCTTCGGCCTGAACGCCTCCGTGTTCTCCGGCTCCGCCCGGCGCGCGCGGCGCGTGGCCGAGCAGCTGCAGGCGGGCACCGTCAACATCAACGAGGGCTACCGCGCGAGCTTCTCCGCGGTCGCCGCGCCGTCCGGCGGCGTCAAGCTCTCGGGGCTGGGGCGACGCAACGGACCCGACGGCATCCTGCGCTACACCGACACGGTGCAGATCGCGCGCGCCACCGGCCTCGTGCCGCTTCCGCGCACCGGCGTCGAGCACGCGCGGCTCGTCGGCGTCATGCTGCTCGCACTGCGGGCGCTGCGGGCCATCCGGCGCGCCTGAGCCGCGGGACGCTGCGCCTCAGGTCGCCTCGGAGTCGAACGGGGCGGGCTTGCCGTTGCCGAGCTTCCGCTGCCGCTGCTCGTACGCCGACTCCCGGCTGCCGCGGCGGCGCGGAGCCGCCGCCATCGTCGCGGTCGCGGGCTTCACGGGTGCCGGATCGTCCAGCAGCGCATCGCGAATGATGCGGCGCGGGTCGTATTGACGCGGGTCGAGCTTGGTCCAGTCGACCTCATCGAACTCCGGGCCCATCTCCTCGCGCATCCGGTCCTTCGCCCCGTTGGCGAGATCGCGCAGCGAGCGCACCAGCCGGGCAAGCTGCGCCGCATAGCCGGGAAGCCGATCCGGTCCGATGACGAAGACCGCGATCACCAGAATGATCAGCAGTTTGTCAAATGTCAGCCCGAACGACATGCGCTCATCCTATGCGGCCCTCGGTCGATAGGGTGGGGCCGAAGGAGTCACGTGAACCACGAACTGAGCTGGAAGTTCGCGGAGGAGTTCGTTCCCGAATCCCCCGCGATGACGCTCGCGCGCCAGCACTCGCATGAACTCGGGATCGAGGCGGTCAGCCCCGGCGTCGCCGCCCAGCTGCGTGTGCTCGCCGCCGCGAGCGGCGCCCGCACCATCCTCGAGATCGGCACCGGGGCGGGGGTCTCGGGGCTTGCGCTGCTCGAAGGCGCCCCCGACGCGACGCTCACCACGATCGACGTGGAGCCCGACCATCAGCAGAGCGCCCGCGCGAGTCTGCTCGGCGCCAGCATCCCGGCCAACCAGCTTCGGCTGATCGCCGGCCGCGCGCTCGACGTCCTGCCGCGCATGAACGACGGCGCCTACGACCTCGTCCTCGTCGACGCGGACACGACCTCGCTGCTGGCGTATGTCGAGCACGCCCTGCGCATTGCGCGCGCCGGCGGACTCGTGCTCGTGCCGCACGCACTCTGGCGTGGAAAGGTCGCCGATCCCGTGCAGCGTGACGAGCCGGTCGCCGAGTTCCGGGCGCTCCTGGGCGCCATCGGGGAGAGCGAGACGCACACGGTCGCGCTCTCCACCTCAGGCGATGGGCTTCTTCAGCTGGTTACCCGCGCGGGCTGAACCGCGCTTCGAGTCGGCGGCGTCTAGGCCTCGCCGACGGCTCCGACCAGAGCGTCACGCAGCTCCTTGGCCTCATCGTCGTTGACTGAGACGACGAGTCGCCCGCCACCCTCGAGCGGAACGCGCACAATGATGAGGCGTCCCTCCTTCACAGCCTCCATCGGGCCGTCACCGGTCCTCGGCTTCATGGCTGCCATGAGTAGTCCCCTTTCGATGGCGTTCTCCCATTATCTCGTATTCGAGGGACACACGGTTAACACGGCGCCTACGGCGGGGTCCAATCCGCCCCGTCGACCCACCAGCCGATGTAGGTCCAGCCCACCTGCAGCGCGATGAAGACGAGAACGAGCAGGATGCGGTACACCCGCGAGCGCGGCAGCGCGAGCGCGCCGAGCCCCGGCGCCAGAGGCATGAGCAGTCGGAACACGCTCGACTGCGGGAAGAACACCGCCAGCAGGTACGCGGCGTAGCTCACCAGCCAGAGTCGCAGGTCCACCCCCAGACGCCGTGCCGCCGGCGTCAGCAGGAAGATCGCGAACGCGGCGATCAGCACCAGCAGCAGGATCGCGCCGAGCCAGCCGGCGGCGCTGCCGGGGACCCCGTTCCAGCGCAGCCACCAGTCGGCCGCCTGGAACCAGGGCTGAAAGGGGATGAGATGGTCGCGCCCCACGTAGACGACGCGCCAGGCCAGTTCGGTGTCCAGGTACGCGGTCGGCGAGCCGGTCACGAGCGCCGCGATCCCCAGCCAGGCGAAGCCGAGCACAGCGCTCGCGAGCCCCGCGACGACCAGGCGGACGCGCTCCCGCACCGGGAAGGGGTCCCGCGCCCGGGTCACGAAGCGATGGATCGCGTGCAGCCCCAGCAGCATCGCGAACGCCAGCGCGCCCGGCCGGGTGAGCGCGAGCGTCGCGATCACGGGAATCGTGAGCAGGTAGCGGCGCTCGAGCAGCAGCAGGAGCGCCGCGAAGAGCAGGAAGAGCTGCATCGACTCGGCGTACGCCACTTGCAGGATTGGGCTGAGCGGCGCCACGCAGAACAGCACGGTCGCGAACAGCGCGCTCTCCGGGATCACCCGGTGCATCAGCCGGTTGAACACGAGCGCCGCCCCCGCCGCGAACGCGACCGACACGACAACCGCCAGCAACTCGAACGGCAGTCCGGTGAGAAGCATCAGCAGCCGCACCACGCCCGGATAGGCCGGCAGGAACGCCCAGGCGTTCTCCTCCACGAAGCCGGCGGCATCCAGCGGAAGCTCCGTGGGGTAGCCCACCACCGCGATGATGTAGTACCAGTGACCGTCCCAGATCTTGGCGAAGCTCAGGTAGTCGGGGGCGGCATCCGTCCACGGATTCGCGGGCTGCAGCGCCGCGAACACCAGCAGAATCGTGGTCGTCACCACGCGGGATGCGGCGAAGACCGCCAGCACCTGGGCCCACCACGGCACAGCGGCGAGCCGCATCGGCAGACTCAGTCGCGCGCCGTCAGCCATGCCCGCAGTCCGCGCTCGCAGCGCTCGATCTGCTCGACCGGAACCCGCTCGTCGTCGGCGTGCGCAAGGCTCGGGTCGCCGGGACCGTAGTTCACGGCAGGGATGCCGAGCGCCGAGAACCGGGCGACATCGGTCCAGCCGTACTTGGGCCGCGCCTCGCCGCCGACGGCCGCGAGGAAGCCCTGCGCGAGCGGGGCATCGAGGCCGGGACGCGCGCCCTCGGCCAGGTCGGCCACGGTCACCTCGAAGCCGTCGAACAGGGAGCGCACGCGCTCGACCGCCTCGGCGCCGGTGCGACTCGGCGCGAAGCGGTAGTTGACGTGCACGGTGCACTCGTCGGGGATCACGTTGCCCGCCACCCCGCCGGCGATCTTCACCGCGTTCATGCCCTCGCGGTAGTCGAGACCGTCCACCGTGACCGTCTCGGGCTCGAAGGCGGCGAGGCGAGCGAGGATCGGGGCGGCCGCGTGGATGGCGTTCTCGCCCATCCAGGCTCGCGCCGAATGGGCGCGGCGGCCGCGGGTGGTGACGTCGACGCGGAGGGTGCCGTTGCATCCGCCCTCCACCTCGCCGTTGGAGGGTTCGCCGAGGATCGCGAAGTCGGCCGCCAGCAGCTCCGGATGCGTGCGGGCGAGGCGAGCGAGACCGTTCAGCTCTGCCTCGACCTCCTCGTGGTCGTACCAGACCCAGGTCACGTCGACACTCGGGTCGGTCAGCTCGGCGGCGAGGACGAGCGCGATCGCGCATCCGCCCTTCATGTCGACGGTGCCGCGACCCCACAGCGTGCCGTCGTCGTCGAGGCGGCTCGGCAGGTTGCCGTTGACCGGCACCGTGTCGATGTGGCCGGCGATCACGGCGCGCTGCGCCCGTCCGCCGTTTGTGCGGGCGACGATCGCATCGCCGTCGCGGATCACCTCGAGGTGGGGCAGCGCCCGCAGCGCCGACTCGATCGCATCCGCAATCGCGGTCTCATTGCCCGACACCGACTCGAGGTCGACGAGGGCTCGGGTGACGGCGACGCTGCCGGCCGCAAGGTCGAGGGCGGGGGCGTCGGTCACCGCACCAGCCTACCGAGCCGCGCCCGATACCCTGGAGGCATGAGCACAGCATGGGGTCACGGACTCGCCACCATCACCGCCGACGGGACGATTCTGGACACCTGGTACGCCGCGCCGCACCTCGGCGCCGCACCGGCCGGGCTCGATCCGTACATCGCCCCGGCCGAGTTCGAGGACTGGATCGGGGAGGACGCGCGCCGCGGCGTGCGCCTCGACTACGTCGCCACGTCGGTCGACCTCGACGAGGCCCCGGCCTCCACCCCGGATGCCTACCTGCGCCTGCACCTGCTCTCGCACCTGCTGGTGACGCCGAACTCGCTGAACCTCGACGGGATCTTCGGACACCTCCCCATCGTCGCCTGGACGACCGCCGGCCCGATGCTGCCGAGCGAGTACGCGCGACGTCGCCCGCTGCTGCAGCGCGCGGGCATCTCGCTGCACGGCATCGACAAGTTCCCGCGCCTGGTCGACTACGTCGTCCCGGATCGCGTGCGCATCGCGGATGCCTCCCGCGTCCGCCTCGGAGCGCACCTCGCGCCCGGCACGACCGTCATGCACGAAGGATTCGTGAACTTCAACGCCGGCACGCTCGGCTCCTCGATGGTCGAGGGACGCGTCTCGCAGGGTGTCGTCGTCGGCGACGGCTCCGACATCGGCGGCGGCGCCTCGATCATGGGCACGCTCTCGGGCGGCGGCACGCAGCGCGTCGCGATCGGCGAGCGTGCGCTGCTCGGCGCGAACTCCGGCATCGGCATCTCGATCGGCGACGACTCCGTCGTCGAGGCGGGCCTCTATGTCACCGCGGGCACCAAGGTCACGGTGCTCGTCGCGGGCGAGGAGCCGCGCGTGGCGAAGGCCGTCGAGCTCTCCGGTCAGCCCGGGCTCCTCTTCCGCCGCAACTCGGTCACCGGCGCCGTCGAGGTGCTCCCCCGCACCGGCTTCGGCGTCACCCTCAACGAGCAGCTGCACGCCTAGCGCGCCTCCCCTCCGCGCCGCCGCGCGCCACGCCGCGCGCCGCATCCGGCCCCCCGGTTGACGAAATGCAGGAGATTCTTCGGGGACGTGCGGTGTCTTCGGGAGAGACATCTCTCCGGCCGACGTCTTCTCCTGCATTTCGTCGCTCGACGGGGGCGGGCGGCTCCTCCGCAGGCTGGCCTGCGCCACGCTGTTCACGGATGCGTCGCGCCTCCGCCCAGTGTGCCGCCTGCGGGCGCGAGCCTGGCGGCATGAACCTCGTGCGCGAAGTTGCACTGCGCGGCGGACTCGCCGCCACGCACGAGCTCCTTCGCGCCGGAGCCACGGCGCACTCGCTGCGGGCGGCGGTCGACGCCGGTTTGCTGATCCGCATCCGACAGGGGTGGTACGCGCTCCCGACCACGCCGCCGGCGCTGCAATCGGCCGTGCGAGTCGGCGGACGCGCGACGTGCGTCACGGCGGCGCGCGACCTCGGGCTCTGGGTGCTCGACACACCTGCGGTGCACGTCCGCATCCCCGCGCACGACGCGCGCCTGCGCGAACCGGACAACGCCCGCCAGCGCCTCGCGCCGGGCGACCCGAGCGTCTGCGGGCATTGGGGTGCGCGCGGCAGCGGCACCCGGTTTCGCCTCAACGCGCCCGACGCGCTGACCGACATGATCCGCTGCCAGCGCCCCGAGCGCACCGTCGCCGCGGCCGAGAGCGCGCTCCGCGCCGGACTCCTGACGAGTCGCGAGTGGGAGCGTCTCGTCACGTGCGCACCGGAGCGGCTGCGGACGCTGCTCGAGGACGTCGACCCGCGTACGGAGTCGATCATCGAGTCGATCACGCGGTTTCGACTTCGGCGACTCGGGTACGACCCGCTGCCGCAGGTCGAGATTCCCGGGGTGGGCCGGGTCGACCTCGTGATCGGGCGGGTCGTGATCGAGCTCGACGGCTGGGAGCATCATCGAAGCCGCGAGGCCTTCGAGAACGATCGACGGCGGGATGCCCTGCTCGCGGCCCTCGGCTATCGCGTCCTGCGCTTCAGCTACCGCGCCGTGATGCGGAACTGGGCTGAAGTGCACGGTGCGATCGCGGCTGCCGTGGCGGCCACGGTCTGAGGAGTCCCGGTCGGCTGGCTCCCCGCGAGCGAGCCGTTGCCTGGCCAGTAGTCGTGCGCGGACTCACGCCCCGCCGCTCCCGCGCTCCCGCTCCCGCCGCTCCCGTCGCTGCCGCCGCTCCCGCCGCTCCCGCCGCTCCCGCGACGAAATGCAGGAGATTTTTCGTCACGGCGGCGTGTTCGCGGGGCGTGGCATCCGCTCGACCGCAGGATCTCCTGCATTTCGTCAACGCGGGAGGGGTCCCGCGGGCGGGCCTGGGGCCACGGGCGGGAGGAGTCCCGGCGGCGGGGTGCCGCGGGCGGGCGGGCGCCGGCGGGCGCCGGCGGCCGGGGCTAGCGGCCGGTGGGCCAGGGGCGAGCCGGGGGGCCGACGTAGAGCTGCTGCGGGCGGCCGATCTTGGTCGCCGGGTCGTTGTTCGCCTCGCGCCAGTGGGCGATCCAGCCGGGGAGGCGGCCGATCGCGAACAGCACCGTGAACATCCGCGTCGGGAAGCCCATCGCCTTGTAGATGACGCCGGTGTAGAAGTCGACGTTGGGGTAGAGACGACGCTCCTGGAAGTAGGAGTCCTCGAGGGCGATCTGCTCCAGTTCCTTGGCGATGTCGAGCAGCGGATCCTTGACGCCGAGGTCGGCGAGCACCGCATCCGCGCTCTCCTTGACGAGCTTCGCGCGGGGGTCGTAGTTCTTGTAGACGCGGTGTCCGAAGCCCATCAGGCGGACGCCGTCCTCCTTGTTCTTGACGCGCTCGACGAAGCGGCGCGCACCGTCGCCGGAGTCGCGGATCTGCGCGAGCATCGTGAGCACGGCCTCGTTCGCTCCGCCGTGCAGCGGCCCGTACAGCGCGTTGATGCCGGCAGACACCGAGGCGAAGATGTTGGCTTCGGTCGAGCCGACGAGCCGCACCGTCGAGGTGGAGGCGTTCTGCTCGTGGTCTTCGTGCAGGATCAGCAGGCGGTCGAGCGCCTTCGAGAGCACCGGGTTGATCTCGTACGGCTCGGCGAGGTTGCCGAAGTTGAGCTTGAGGAAGTTGTCGACGAAGCTCAGCGAGTTGTCGGGGTAGAGGAACGCCTGGCCGAGGCTCTTCTTGTGTGCGTAGGCGGCGATCACCGGCAGCTTCGCCAGCAGTCGAACGATGTTGAGCTCGACCATCTCGGGGTCGTGCGGGTCGAGCGAGTCCTCGTAGTAGGTCGAGAGCGCCGACACCGCGGAGGACAGCACCGACATCGGGTGCGCGGTGTGCGGCAGCGCCGAGAAGAAGTGCTTGAGGTCTTCGTGGAGCAGCGTGTGGCGACGGATCCGCTCGGTGAAGTTGTCCAGCTCGACGGCCGTCGGAAGCTCGCCGTAGATGAGCAGCCAGGCCACCTCGAGGAAGGTCGAGTTCGCCGCGAGGTCTTCGATCGCGTAGCCGCGATAGCGCAGGATGCCCTCGTCACCATCAATGTAGGTGATCGAGCTCTTCGTCGACGCGGTGTTGACGAAGCCCTGGTCGAGCGAGGTCAGTCCGGTCTGCTTCGTGAAGCTCGACCAGTCGACGGCGTCGCGTCCGTCCACGGCACGCATCACGGGAAGTTCGGCGTTGATGTCACCAAACGTGAGCGAGATCTTGTCGGGGCCCCTAGTGACGTCATTCACTCTTACAGCCTAGGGGGTTCCGGCGGTAGCTCGCCTCTTGCCAGAAGCAGGCGTCATGTGTTGGAGGGACCCTCCAACGCTCTGCCCGGGATTACTTGGCGAGTCCCGCCAAACGCGCGACCGCGGCGTCGATCCGCTCGTCGGTCGCGGTCAACGAGATCCGCACAAACTCGTCTCCGGCGGGGCCGTAGAAGTCGCCGGGGGTGACGAGGATGCCCTGTGCGGCGAGCGCATCGACGCTGGCTCGACCGTGCTCACCGCGTGTCGCCCAGAGGTAGAGCCCCGCGTCGCTCCTGTCGATGCGGAACCCGGCGGCCTCGAGTGCCGGCAGCAGGCGGGCGCGGCGCGCGCGGTAGCGCTCGCGCTGCTCGGCGACGTGCGCCTCATCGCCGAGCGCGGCGATCATCGCCGCCTGCACGGGCGCCGGCGGCATGAGTCCCGCATGCTTGCGGGCCTCGAGCAGCTCCCCGATCAGGTCGCTGCAGCCGGCGACGAACGCGGCGCGGTACCCGGCGAGGTTGGACTGCTTGCTGAGCGAGTAGACGGAGAGCGTGAGCCGGCGCGAGTCGCCGATCACCCGACGGTCGAGGATGCACGGCGTCGGCTCGGAGCCGTCCCAGTTGAGCTCCGCGTAGCACTCGTCGTTGGCGATGACGGCGCCGAGCTCGCGGGCGCGTTCGACCGCGCGGCGCAGGACGTCGATCCCGTCGATGTGGCCGTCCGGGTTGCCGGGGCTGTTCAGCCAGACCAGTCGGGTCTCGGCGGGCCACTCGTCGGGGTCGTCGGACGCGAACGGCGTTGCCCCGGCGATGAGCGCCCCCACGGCGTAGGTCGGGTAGGCGATCGTCGGGTGCACGACGACGTCGCCCTCGCCGAGACCGAGCAGTGTGGGAAGCAGGGCGACGAGCTCTTTCGACCCGATGGTCGGCATGACGTTGGCGACCTCGACGTCGACGCCGCGGCGGCGCGCGTACCAGTCGACGATCGCCTCGCGCAGCGCCGGGGTGCCCGCCGTCTGCGGGTAGGCGTGCGCATCGGTGGCGTCGCGCAGCGCGTCGCGGATCACCTCGGGCGTCGGGTCGACGGGCGACCCGACCGACAGATCAACGATGCCGTCGGGATGCGCGCGCGCCCGCTCGGCGGCCGGCGCGAGGGAGTTCCACGGGAAGTCGGGAAGAGACAGCGCCATGGGCGCTCAGTGGGCCTGCGGCGGCAGCGCCGACACGACCGGGTGGTCGCCGGCGATCACACCGACCTTGGCGGCGCCTCCGGGCGAGCCGACCTCCTGGAAGAACTCGACGTTGGCCGTGTAGTAGTCCGACCACTTCTCGGGCAGGTCGTCTTCGTAGTAGATCGCCTCGACGGGGCAGACCGGCTCGCAGGCGCCGCAGTCGACGCACTCGTCGGGGTGGATGTACAGCATCCGGTCGCCCTCGTAGATGCAGTCGACAGGACACTCGTCGATGCAGGCACGGTCTTTGACATCGACACACGGGAGGGCAATCACGTAGGTCACCCGACCATTCTAGGGTCGCGGCGCCGCACCTTCTGTCGCGTGCACGATGCGGCGCGGCCGGGGCTTGGGCCAGGCGATGACGATGGCCGACATGAGCGCGGGCGCGAGCGCCCAGCCGTAGCCGAGTGCGTCGTCGACGATCAGCACTGAGCCGCCCGCCCCCGGCAGGGCCAGGAGCGCGGTGGCGAGCACGACCCCGAGGGCCGCCGCGGCGGCATGCAGCCGACCGCCCATCGCGAGCCGGAAGCCCGCGATGAGGGCCAGCACGATGGCGAACGCGAGCACGAGACCCCAGGGCGCGGAGAGCCGATGCGTGAAGGTGAGAATCGCGCCGACGGCGAAGCCGATCCCTCCGGCGAAGGCGACGCCGAGCACATCGAGCGCGATCGCCACCATGTGGAGGGCGCGCTGCGGCGGGTGCGCTGCGGTCACTCGCCGGTCCCGCGGGTCACGGTGTAGTTGGCGACGTAGCCGTTCGATTCGGTGTCTTCGGCGACGACGACCAGCACGTTGAGGTCGCCCTTCTGGTACAGCAGCGTTCCCGCGTCGCCCGCGATCTGGGCCTCGCCGCTCGACGTGAAGCCGGCGGCCTCCAGCTCGGCGGCGATCTGCTCCGTGGCGTTGCTGCCGACCTTGATCGTGACGTTCCAGATCTTCTCGGTGTCGCTGCCGAAGCCGGTGCCGAAGATCACCTCGCCGTCGACGAGCGGCACGTCGCTCGGGAAGTCGTCGGGCACGCTGCCGCCGGGCAGGTCGATGTCTCCCCCGGTGACGCCTTCGATGACGCCCTCCACGGGGTTCGGGATGAGTCCGCAGCCGGACAGCAGCATCGGCGTCGCGGTGACGAGGGCTGCGGCCAGCAGGAACGTGACGGTGCGCGAGGAACGGTGATTCGACATGGGGGTCTCACTCTCTCGGATTCCGCCTTCAGTGTACGACTGAACCCGATGACGCGACCCGGCGGTCTCGTTCCCCGCCGCGACCGGCGCTACTGCTTCTTGGAGCGCGAGAGGTTGCGCGCGCGCTGCGTGGCGTCGAGCTCGACCTTGCGGATGCGAACCACCTCGGGGGTGACCTCGACGCACTCGTCCTCACGGGCGAACTCGAGGCACTCCTCGAGCGTCAGCTTGCGCGAGGGGGTGAGCTTCTCGAAGGAGTCCGAGGTCGACGAACGCATGTTCGTGAGCTGCTTCTCCTTCGTGATGTTGACGTCCATGTCGTCGGCGCGCGAGTTCTCGCCGACGACCATGCCCTCGTAGACCTCCTGCGTCGGCTCGACGAAGAAGCTCATGCGCTCCTGCAGGGCGATCATCGCGAACGGCGTCGCGACACCCGAGCGGTCGGCCACGATCGAACCGTTGGTGCGGGTGTTGATCTGCCCGGCCCACGGCTCGTAGCCGTGCGAGATCGCGTTGGCGATGCCGGTGCCGCGCGTGATGGTGAGGAACTCGGTGCGGAACCCGATGAGTCCGCGCGAGGGAACGATGAACTCCATGCGCACCCAGCCGGTGCCGTGGTTGGACATCGACTCCATGCGGCCCTTGCGCGCCGCGAGCAGCTGCGTGATCGCACCGAGGTGCTCTTCCGGGGTGTCGATCGTGAGGTGCTCGAACGGCTCGTGCTTCTTGCCGTCGATCTCGCGGGTGACGACCTGGGGCTTGCCGACGGTGAGCTCGAAGCCCTCGCGGCGCATGTTCTCGACGAGGATCGCGAGCGCGAGCTCGCCGCGCCCCTGCACCTCCCAGGCATCCGGCTTGCCGATGTCGAGCACGCGGATGGAGACGTTACCGATCAGCTCGCGGTCGAGGCGGTCCTTGACCATGCGCGCCGTGAGCTTGTGTCCCTTGACCTTGCCGACGAACGGCGAGGTGTTGGTGCCGATCGTCATCGAGATCGCGGGGTCGTCGACCGTGATCGCGGGAAGCGGGCGGATGTCGTCGGGGTCGGCGATCGTCTCGCCGATCGTGATGTCTTCGATGCCGGCGACGGCGACGATGTCGCCCGCGTGGGCTTCCTCCGCGGGGTAGCGCTCGAGCGCGCGGGTCTTCAGCAGCTCGGTGATGCGCACGTTCTGGTGGCTGCCGTCGTGCTTGACCCAGGCGACCGTCTGGCCCTTCTTGAGGGTGCCGTTGAACACGCGCAGCAGGGCGATGCGGCCGAGGAACGGGCTCGCGTCGAGGTTGGTGACGTGGGCCTGCAGCGGGTGCTCGTCGTCGTACTCGGGCGCCGGCACGTGCTCCAGGATCGCCTCGAACAGCGGCTCGAGGTCGTCGTTGTCGGGCAGGGTGCCGTTCTCGGGCTTGTTGTGGCTGGCGGCACCGGCGCGGCCGGAGGCGTAGACGACGGGAACCTCGAGGATCGCGTCGAGGTCGAGGTCGGGCACCTCGTCGGCGAGGTCGCTCGCGAGGCCGAGCAGCAGGTCGTGGCTCTCCTCGACGACCTCGTCGATGCGCGCATCCGGGCGGTCGGTCTTGTTGACGGCGAGGATGACGGGGAGCTTGGCAGCGAGCGCCTTGCGCAGCACGAAGCGGGTCTGCGGCAGCGGGCCCTCGGAGGCGTCCACCAGCAGGACGACGCCGTCGACCATGCTGAGACCGCGCTCGACCTCACCGCCGAAGTCGGCGTGGCCGGGGGTGTCGATCACGTTGATCGTGATCGGACCGTCGGTCGCGAACTTGCCGTCGTAGCTGACGGCGGTGTTCTTGGCGAGGATCGTGATGCCCTTTTCGCGCTCGAGATCGTTCGAGTCCATGGCGCGGTCTTCGAGATGCTCGTGCGCGCTGAAGGAGTTGGTCTGACGCAGCATGGCGTCGACGAGCGTCGTCTTGCCGTGGTCGACGTGGGCGACGATCGCCACGTTGCGCAGATCGGAGCGGCGAACGGAAGCCATGGAAATACCTCAAAAAAGAATGTGGGGATGCGGCGCAGAAAGTGGCCAGCGTCCAGTTTAGGGGGCTGGACGCCACTCCCACGCGTTCCCGGCAATACCACGGGTGAACGGCGAGGGCGAAACCGACTCCACGGTGTCGCGCACGAGAGTCACGGTCGGGTAGCTGAACAGCGGAAGACCGTAGGCGTCCGACCAGAGTTCGGCGTCGATCCCGGCGAGCGCGGCGGCCCGCTCCTCGGCCGTCAGCGGGGTGCCGAGGAGGTCGATCAGGCGATCCACCTCGTCGTTCGCGTAGCGGTTGAGGTTGGCGATCGCGGAGTCGCTGCGGTACACCGTGCCGAGCGCATCCGCGCCGAGCGCCTGCGTGTCCCACGCGAACAGCGCGGCGTCGTAGGAACCGGCGGCACCGAGGGCGCTCTGCCAGTCGGCGCGCGAGCAGTCGCTCACGCGGAACCCGGCGCCGGCGGCGCTCTCGGCGATCAGGCCGACGGCGAGCTCGCGCCGCGCGTCGTTCGCGTCGAAGAGGATGCACACCCGCGGATCCGGCTGCCCGGCCTCGGCGAGCAGCCGCTTCGCCTCCTCCAGATCCGGTTCGGCGAAGCGGGTCGAGCCGTTGCCCGCCACGACCTCGACGTAGGCGGGAGCGGTCTCTCCGATCACGAACGACTGCAGCGGGGCCGCCTCGGGCGCGAACTCGCCGAGCATCTCGGAGATGATCGCCTCGCGCGGGATCGTCAGCAGGAACGCCTCGCGCACGAGCGGGTCGTCGAAGACCGCGTTGCGCGCGTCGTCGAACTGCAGGTCGAGATGCTCGACTCGGGTCTCGACGCCGTGCACGACGCGCACACCGTCGAGGTCGGCGAGCGCCTCGGCGGTGTCACCCAGTCGCGCCTGGGCGACGTCGAGCTCCCCCGAGCGCACCAGGTCGATCGCCTCGGCCGGATCGGCCACCACTCGCAGTCGCACCGTCTCGAAGGCCGGGCGCCGGTTGCCGTCGTATTCGGGGTTCACCCGCAGCGCGACCGCGTCCTCGGCGATCGCGTCGACGACGTACGGCCCGCTGGCCAGCCACAGGGACGCCGCAGGCAGCGTCGCGTCGTCGCTGCCGACCTCGACATCGAGCGCGGTGCTCCAGGCCTCGGCAAGGGCCGCAAGCGCGCGGCGGTCGCGCGTCAGGATCGCGTCAGAGACCGCCGCCTTGGCCTCGGCCGCGCTCGCCTCCGCGTCCAGGTCGAGCGCGACGCGCGCGAGCGCGTGCGCGGCCACACCTGGCGCGAGCACGGTCTGCCATTCGGGCAGATACCGATCGAAGTGGACGAACAGCACCTGTTCGCTGCCGAGCTGCGGTGTCTGCGTCGCGAACCGGATGCCGCCCGTCGCGGCACTGTCGAAGTCGGCACTGTCGAAGTCGACGCGAGCGGTCTGCTCGGCGTCGCCCTCCCGGTCGTCGCCCGCCTCCGGGTCGTCGAGCGCACCCGAGGTGGCCGCCCAGGACAGCAGCAGATCGACCGCATCCACGGCGACACCGTCCGACCACCGCACGCCGGCTGCGATCGTGTACTGCACGGTCAGCGGATCGAGCGCGAAGATCTCGGCGGTGCCGAACGACTCGTCGAGCACGAGTTCGCCGCGCGCATCGCGATAGCCGAACCCGGTCCCGGTGAGTTCGGCGACTTCGGCGCTGGTGCTCGAGGCGCGACCCGCCGTGCTCGCCGCGTTGAGCGAGGTCAGCGGCTCCGAGACCGCGATCGTCACCTCGCTGCCGCCGACCAGCCGTGACGGGGTGCAGGCCGAGAGCGCCAGCGCCGCGGCGAGGCAGGTCGCCGCCGCAATCCATCGTCGGATCGTCACCGGCGTCAGCCTACTCAGCCGTCACGGGGCGGCGACGATGGCCGTGTAGTCGAGCACCGCGCCCCACTCGTGCTCGACCCCGGTGACACCGGGGGCGTATCCGCTGCGGACCGTCGGCGACCAGATCGGCATGATCGGCACCGTCTCCCACAGCTCGTCCAGGGCCGCGACCGCGAACACGGTGGCCCGCTCGTCATCGCTCGCGGTCGCCGCCTGCGCGATCCGCTGTCGGATGCTCGCCGAGGTCAACGATCGGGGGAGCACGGCGGACAGGGCAGCCCCCAGGGAGCCGGTGTCGACGGTGGTGGTGCGCAGCGTGAACGCGGTGAGCGGCTCATCCGAGTCGCCGAGCGCCGCGGCGAGCTCCTCCGAGCTCTCGAACACGACGATCTGGATGTCGAGGTTGAGCACGGCGTCGAACCGCTCCCCGATCTCGGTGGCGAGCCGGACGTCCGGCGTCCCCGCCACGACCGCGATCGTCAGCGCGCCCTCCCAGTCCGAGTAGTCGTTGGCCTGACGCCACAGCGAGCGAGCCAGCTCGTCGTTGGCGCGATCGGTCCACGCTTCCGCGCCGCCGCCCATGCCGAAGCCGACCGGCACGAAGCTGAGCGCCGGTTCGGCGGCCCCGGCCGTCAGGTCGCGCACCAGGATCGCGCGGTCGATGGTGTGGGAGAGGGCGGCCCGCCGCAGGATGCCCTCCTCGCCGGCGAGGTTGCCGGCCGAGCGCGGCGGCACCAGCGAGACGAGGGTCGGGAGGGCCGCCTCGCTGACCCGCCCCTGCAGGAGCGAGGAGAGCGACCCGTCGGTGCGGTCGGGAAGCTCATCGACGACATCGATCTCGCCGGCGAGCAGCTCGGCGAACGCGATCGTGGAGGTGCGATAGAACCGGAACGAGACGCCGGAGTTCTCCACGGTGCGGGTGCCGCTGTAGTGCGGATTCAGGATCAGGTCGAGTCGATCGCCCGGCACCCAGGCGTCGGCGTCGGCCAGCATGTACGGACCTGCCCCGGCCGGCGCCGACTCGAAGCCGGCGGGGTCCTGGAACGCCGTGTCGGGCAACGGCAGGAACAGCGGCTGCGCGAGTCGGCGCGCGAAGGCGGCGTCCGGTTCCTCCAGGGTCACCGCGAAGGTCGCGTCGTCGAGGATCTCGAGCGCGCCCGACTCGACGAGGTCCAGCTGCGTCTCCTCGACGTCGTCCGCCTCCTCCGAGCCGATGCTGCTCACGAAGCCGGCGACGCCCGCGAAGTCGGCGAACCCGGTCGGCTCGGAGAGCGCGTCGCCGGACCGCGCCCGCTCGCGCCACGCCTCCACGAACGAGGCGGCGGTCAGCGGCTCGCCGTTGCTGAACCGCGCCCCCGGGTCGAGCGTCACGACGAAGTGCATGTTGTCGGAGCTCTCGATCGATTCGGCGAGCTCCAGCACCGGCGCCCCGTTCGCCTCCAACCGCACCAGCCCGGAGGCGATGGCGGGAAGGATCCGCTGCACCGCCGGATCCGTCGCGTACTCGGGCGTGATGGGCGATCCCGGCTCGCTGACCGCGATCGAGACCACGCTGTCGGGGTCCGCCTCGCCCGGCAGGCTGGCCGGACCGCACGCCGCGGTCGCCACGAGCACGGCGAACGCCGTCGTGATCGTGGCCGCCGCCCTCACCCGTGCTCGCATCCCGCCCAGCATAGCCAGGCGAGATGAGAGGAGGTCAGCCTTGCAGACGCTGCTCGCGTCGCTCGCGCTGCGCCTCCGGATCCGGCAGCGGCACCGCCGAGATCAGGCGCTGCGTGTACGGGTCCTTCGGACTGCGGAGCACCTCGGAGCTCGTCCCGACCTCGACGATGCGCCCGCGGTGCATCACCGCGATGCGGTCGGCGAGCAGGTCGACGACGCCGAGGTCGTGGCTGATGAAGAGCGTCGCGAACTGCTGCTCGCGCTGGATCTCCTGCAGCAGCTCGAGCACGCGGGCCTGCACCGAGACGTCGAGCGCACTGGTCGGCTCGTCGGCGACGAGCACGCGCGGCTTCAGGGCGAGCGCGCGGGCGATGCCGACGCGCTGACGCTGGCC
Organism: Herbiconiux sp. J20-20; assembly: GCF_057365085.1. Taxonomy (NCBI): domain Bacteria; kingdom Bacillati; phylum Actinomycetota; class Actinomycetes; order Micrococcales; family Microbacteriaceae; genus Herbiconiux; species Herbiconiux sp. J20-20. Next base: position 2,289,411 of record NZ_CP195122.1, on the reverse strand, counting down.
GCCGGAGAGCTCGTGCGGGAAGCGGTTGCGGTAGTTCCGGGGCAGGTGCACGAGCTCCAGCAGGTCCTCGACGCGCTTGTCGACGACCTTCTGGTCCTTCTCCCCCGCCAGCACCAGCGGCTCGCCGATCGACTGGCCGATGGGCCAGCGCGGGTTGAGCGACGATCCGGGATCCTGGAACACGATGCCGAGGCTGCGACGCACCTCGCGCAGGTCGTTCCGCGAGATGCCGACCATGTTGTGGCCGTCCACCGACAGCTCACCCGAGTGCGAGGGCACGAGGCCCACGACGGCGCGGCCGATGGTGGTCTTGCCCGACCCGGATTCGCCGACGAGGGCGAGAACCTCACCCGGGTAGATGTCGAGCGTGGCGCCTTCGACGGCGCGGAACGCGGGCACGCGGCCGCGCTTCGGGTACTCGATCACCAGGTCGCGCATCGACAGCACCGGCTTCACCGAGGCGTCGCGCTGCGCGACGCTGACGGCGGGGCCCTCGGCGGCGAGCTTCGGAACGGCGGCGAGAAGCTCCTGCGTGTATTCGACCTGCGGGTCGCGGAAGACCTGCATCGCGGTGCCGGACTCGACGACCTCGCCGTCCTTCATCACGATCATCTTGTCGGCGAGGTCGGCCACCACACCCATGTCGTGCGTGATCAGGATGATCGCCGAGTTGAGCCGCGTGTGCAGGTTGCGGAGCAGGTCGAGGATCTCGGCCTGCACCGTCACGTCGAGAGCCGTGGTCGGCTCGTCGGCGATGAGCAGCAGCGGGTCGCACGAGATCGACTGCGCGATCATCGCGCGCTGGCGCTGGCCGCCGGAGAGCTGATGCGGGTAGGAGTCGAAGGCCTTCTGCGGGTCCGGCAGCTCCACCATCTCCAGCAGCTCCAGGGCGCGCTCGCGCGCCTGCGCCTTCGAGAGGTTGGTGTGCACCTGCAGCGCCTCGATGATCTGGAACCCGATCGTGTAGACGGGGTTCAAAGCCGTCATCGGCTCCTGGAAGATCACCGCGATGCGGTTGCCGCGCACCTTGCGCAGGGTCTGCAGGTCGGCCCCGATGAGCTCCTGCCCGGCGAGCTTGGCGCTGCCGAGCGCGCGCCCGTTGTCGGGCAGCAGCCCGAGGATCGCCATCGAGCTGGTGCTCTTGCCGGAGCCGGACTCGCCGACGATGGCGAGCACCTCTCCGGGGCTGAGCGAGTAGTCCATGTCGCGCGCGGCGGACACCCACTCGCCGTCGACCCAGAAGTCGACGCCGAGTCCGGAGACCTCGAGGATGGGGGCGGCCGGATCGGTCGCTGTCGTGCTCACAGTCGTGCTCGGCTCTCTGTGCTGGTGCGAGATGGAATCATGGGGGTGTGTCGACTCACGTCATCGCCCCGGTGTGGGGCAAGGTCCTGACCGTGGTCATTGCGGCCCTCGCCGCACTGTCGCTGGTCAGCATCGCGCTCGGACCGGCGCCCGTCGATGCGGCGCGTCTCGCGCCGACGCTGGGGCTCATCGCGCTGGCGACGTGGGCGATCTACTGGCGCCCCCTCGTGCGCATCGACGACAGCGGCGTCACCGTGCGCAACGTGCTGCGCACCTTCACCGTGCCGTGGAGCGCGATCGACCAGGTCGAGACGCGCTTCGCGTTCACTCTCGTGGCCGACGGCGTTCGCATCGTCGCCTGGGCGGCGCCCGCTCCGGGCCGACTCGCCGCGATGCGGGTGGGACGCGAGGACCTGAGGCATCTGCCCGAGGGAACGCACGTCGACGGCATGGCGCGCCCCGGCGACAGCGCCGGCAGCGACTCGGGAGCCGCCGCCTACCTGGTTCGCACGGAACTGGCGCGGCGCGCCGAACTCGGCCTGCCCGCGGAGGGCGCGCGCGTCGAGCGCCGCTGGCACCTGGGAACGATCGCGGCGTTCGCGGCCCTCGGCGTCGCGGCGTTCGTCGCGACGACGCTCACGTAGCGCGGTCACGAGTCGTCCCGCGGCGGGTTCCGTCGGTCGCGTTCCTCGGCCTCCGAGCGCAGCTCCTCACCGGAGTCGCCGATGCCGGCCCCGCCAGCCGTGCCGCCGCCGACGGCGGCCGTGCGCACGGCCGTCGACGAGGCGAGCGCCCGCGCCTTGCGCGTGAGCGCGCGCTTCTGGCGCGGGTCGAAGGCGTCGCGCAGACCGTCGCCGATGAAGTTGATCGTGAGCGCGATCGCCACGATGATCAGGCCCGGCCACCAGAACAGCCACGGGCGCGTCTTGAACGCCTCCTGGTACTCGGTGATGATCTGCCCCAGCGACACGTCGGGCGACTTGATGCCGAAGCCGAGGTAGCTGAGCGAGGTCTCGAGCAGGATCGCAGCGCTCATCAGCAGCGTCGTGTTGACGATGATGACGCCGACCGCGTTCGGCAGGATGTGGCGGAAGATGATCCGCGCATCCGATGCCCCGGCGACGCGCGCCGCGTCCACGAACTCGCGCTCGCGGAGCGACAGGAACTCGGCGCGAACCAGTCGCGCCAGGCCCGGCCAGGCGATCAGGCCGAGCAGGATCGCCAGCAGGATCGCGTTGCCGCCGATCGTGCGGCCGAGAACGGCGCCGAGCACGAGCAGCGGAATGATGATGATGACGTCGGTGAAGCGCATCAGGAGCTGGTCGGCCCAGCGGCGGAAGTAGCCCGAGATCGCCCCAACCAGGATGCCGATGATCGTCGAGAGCAGACCGACGATGACGGTGACCGTCAGCGACTGCTGGGTGCCGCGCATCACGCGAGCGAAGACGTCCTTGCCGAGCGTGTCCTGGCCGAACGGGTGCTCGCCGATGTGGAACGGGAAGAGCGTGAGCGTCGGGCTGCCGCCGTTGACGATCGGGTAGTTGGTGTACCAATCGGCCCACCACCAGCCCGCGAGTCGAACGCCGTCGACGACCTGCCGGCCGGTATCCGGGTCGACGATCAGTCGACCCGAGCCGCCGACGACGGTGCCGACCGAACTGAAGGCGAAGAGGGTGATGAAGATCAGCACGCCGAGCGAGATGACGGCGCCGCGGTGGTGCAGGAACCGCCGGCGAACGATCGTGCCCTGACTGAGCCCCGCGGTTTCGCGCTGCTCGATCGTCATCTCGTTCGCCGCGGCGTCCGCGGTGGGGTTCGTGTTCGTCATGATCAGCTCACTCGAATCCGGGGGTCAAGGGCCGAGTACACGAGGTCGGCGAGGATGTTCGCGACCACCACCAGGATTCCGGTGATGAGGAAGAAGCCCATCACCAGGTTCACATCCGTGTGCGTCAGTCCGTTGATGAAGAGGGTTCCCATCGCCTGCCAGCCGAAGATCCGCTCGGTGATGACGGCGCCGCCGATGAGCGAACCGAAGTCGAGCACGACGATCGTCGTGATCGGGATCAGCGCGTTGCGGAAGGCGTGCCGCAGCACGACCACGCGCTCGCTGAGGCCCTTGGCCCGCGCGGTGCGCACGTAGTCCTGGTTCATCACCTCGAGCAGGCTCGCGCGTGCGTAGCGCGTGTAGCCGGCGAACGAGATGAGCGTCAGCGCCAGGGTCGGCAGGACGAGGTGGGCGATCAGGTCGAGCGCGTCGATCCAAATGTCGCCCTTCAGGTTCGGGGTGGTGGCCCCGATCGTGGGAATGATGCCGTTGGACAGCGGGATCTTGTTGCTGTACTCGTCGAAGACCAGCAGGATCCGGTCGAGGATCAGCACGAGTCCGACGACGCCACCGGTGATGCCAGCCCAGCGTGCGAGCGTGGCCCGGTTCTCGCCACCGAACACAAGGCCGAACGCAATGCCGATCGCGATGCTCGCCAGCAGCGTGATCGGGATGATCCAGACGACCTCGCGCATGCTGAAGAACAGGAACTGCAGCGGGTACCAGAGGCCGATCAGCACGGCGACGGTGCCGAACACGGCGATCAGGTAGGGGCGCTGGCGGAGACCGCCCGCGGCCAGCAGCACGATCGCGGCGGTGCCCACGCCGAGGATGACGAGTCCGATGATGCCGATCGACGGCTGCGAGAACCATCCGGTGGCCAGCAGGATGCCGAAGATCCCGCCCGACACGAGGCCCGCGACGACAAACGTCGTCGCGCGACGCCGCACCGCTCCGCCGATGACGGCCTGCCAGATGAGCCCGCCGACGGCGCCGAACGCGATCACGCCGAGGATGGGGACCGCGGGGTCGGACATGAACTGGTTGACCCGGATCGCGCCCCACTCCTTGAGCAGCACCGCGACCCAGAAGACGGGAAGCGAGTAGAGCACGAAGGTGATGAAGGTGATCGTGTAGTCGAAGCCGCTGTACTGACGCAGCGCCGAGACCATGCCGACGGCGATGCCGAGGATGATCGCGATGAAGGTCGCGGCGGTGACCAGCGACAGCGTCGCCGGGACGGCCGCCGCGAGAGCCGCGGTGACCTCCTGGTTGGTCACGTAGGACTGCCCGAGGTCGCACTGACCGATGAAGCAGCCGCCGACCCCGGCCAGCCAGCTGAAGTAGCGCAGCGGGACCGGAGTCTCAAGATTCAGCTCGCGAATGCGCTCGGCGATGAGCTCTTCGCGGTTGGGGTCGCGCGAGCCGATGAGATCGGCGAGCGGGTTGCCCGAGTAGGCCGTCAGCAGGTAGACGACGAAGGAGGCGGCGAGAAGGACGAGGAACGTCGCGAGCGTGCGCCGGAGCACGAAGGTCAGCATGCGCCGACCATGATCTGGGGAGTCATATCTTCTGGTTCTTTGTGTCAAGGTCCGGTCGTGTCGCGCACGACGCGACCGGAGTTCCGGACGTGTGCGCGCGTCGGGGCTGACGCCTCAACGCGCGCACACGGATTCGGTCAACACCGGTGGGAAGACGGCGTGGCCGCCTTCCCACCGGCTAGGGATGATCCCTACGCGTCGGCCGGAGCCCACTCCCAGAAGTTCCAGAAGTAGTCCGGGCTGAGCGGGTTGCCCTTGACACCGGTGACGGTGTCGCTCGAGACCCAGAGACCCGGGAACTGGTAGAGCGTGGCGCCGTAGGCGTCGCCCCACAGCTCCTGCTCGATCTGCAGCTGCAGGTCGGCCTGAGTGTCGGGGTCCGAGGTGACCTCGAGCGTCGCGAGGAGCTCGTCCACCGTCGGGTTGCAGTAGCCGTTGTAGTTACCGGCCTTGTTGAGCGGCTCGTCGTAGCACGCGAAGATCTGGTCGGAACCAGAGATCGCGAGGCTCGTCGAGGCCCAGGCGAAGACGACCACGTCGTGCGGGTTCACGGGGAACGCCTCGGGGTCGGTGAACGCCCAGTCGGGCTCGCTCGTGTCGATCACGTTGAAGCCGGCGAGGGCCGCGGAGGCCTGCGCGAGCTCGAACTCCTGGCCACGACGGACGTTGCCCTCGGGGTACCAGAAGTTGACGTCGATCGGGGTGTCGACACCGGCCTGCTCGAGGAGAGCCTTGGCCGCGTCGATGTCGGTCGCCGCGTAGAAGTCCGAGCCGTTCTCGGCGACGATTCCGTCGTACGACGGGGCGCCGGGGATGACGAGCTGCGAGTTGCGAACCGACGCGTCGGGGTTGAGCGGCGAGATGATCTTCTCGACGATCTCGTCACGCGGGAGGGTCAGCAGGAACGCCTGGCGCACCAGCTTCGCGGTCTCCTCGTCTCCACCGTAGGTCGCCGCGTCGAACGGGCCGCCGTTGTTGAAGGTGAGGTCGATGTGCTCGTACGCAGCCTGGACGCCGGACTCGACGTTGACGCCGTCGAGACCCTGAGCGAGCTCGAGGATGTCGGCGGTCGGCTGGCCGGTCCAGATCTGGATGTCGCCGTTCTCGAGGGCCTGCAGCGCCGCGGTCGAGTCACTGATCGTGCGGATCGTGATCGTCTCGTAGTGCGGCGACGGGCCCCAGCTGAACTCGGGGTTGGCCGTCAGAGTGATGAACTCGTTCTCGGCGATGTCCGAGACGATGTACGGGCCGCTCGACAGGTAGAGCAGCTCGTTGTCGGGCATCGTGGTGTAGCCGTAGCCGTTGTTCCACACCTCGACGACGGGGGCGAGCCACTCGGTGTCGCCCTCCTGGATCGCCGTGATGAGGTCCGCCTTGGCCGCGTCCTCTTCACCCGCGGGGTACTCGTCGGGGTAGGCGAGCATCACGGTGCCGTGAGCCGAGACGCCCATGCCGAACGCGAGCTCCCAGTCGACGTACGCGTCATCGTAGACGAGCGTCATCTTGTGGTCGTCGATCTCCGGCGTCGCCGTTACGAGCGAGAGCCCGGCGGTCGAGGCGGGAGCGAAGTCGGTCACGTTGCCCGAGAGCGCCGCCCACTGGAGGAGCATGTCGGCCTCGTCGACGTCGGTGCCGTCGGACCACTTCACGTTGCTGTTGATCGTGTACTCGACGGTCAGCGGGTCATCGCTGATCTTCTCGAAGGAGCCGAAGTCGGTGTTGCGGACGAGCTCCGGAGTCGCGTCGTAGTACGCGAAGTCCGAGCTGGTCATGTACCGGACGTTGCCGTTCGCGGTGTTGTTGCCCGCGGAGCTGTCGTCGTTGTAGTTGAAGAAGTTGTCGTTGTACGCGACGGTGATCGAGGTGCCCTCGATGACCTCCGACGTATACGGGTTGGTGCAGCCGCTCAGTACGAGCGCACCCGCCGCAACGACAGCGCCGATGGCGGCTGTCTTCCGAATATTCATGCATATCCTCCTGGCAATGTGACGGCGTGACGCAGGAGGACCCCCCGCGCCGCGCCCAGATAACTACCGACCCTATGGACGTGGAGTGAGCGGCGCAAAATCTTTGGGAGGAATCGTTACATAGCGGAAACGGAAACGATGATTCTTTGCGTTCAATGCAGAAATCCGCATAGAACTCCCGCCAGGTGCACGATAGTTGTCCGCTACCCGGGAGGACGCCCAGAAATCCTCGCCGGAGCCGCTTAGCATGGGGCTGATGAACTCGGGCACGCCATCGACAGCCGCGCAGCACGACCTGCTCATTTTCGACGGGGACTGCGCCTTCTGCACGCTGTGGGTCAACCGCCTCCGCGACTGGCTGCCGGCATTTCCCGAGGCGCAGCCCTCGCAGTGGACCGATCTGTCTGCGTACGCGCTCAGCGACGACGATGTTGCGCGGTACGCCTGGTACGTGACGCCGCGTCGCCAGTACGCGGGACACCTCGCCCTGTCGGCGCTGCTGCGGCGCCAGCCGCGGTTCGGACTGCGACTCCTCGGCTGGCTGATCGCCACGCCGCCGTGGTCGTGGCTGGCCGCCGCCGGCTACGCCTTCGTCGCCCGATTCCGCCACGTCCTGCCCGGCGGCACCCCGGCGTGCGCGATGCCGCGTGACTGAGGCTGCCCTCCGCGGTGGCAGGGTCAGCGAACCCGGCCGCGCGCGGATCCGCTGGGAGATCGCCATCGTGCTCGGCCTCTCCCTCGGGCAGTCGGCCGTCTACTCCATCGTCGCGATTCTCAACCGGCTCACCCTCGAGGTGCCGCTCGCGGAGCAGACGGCGACCCTCAACCCCTCGCGCAGCACCCGTGAGATCTTCGACCTGATCTACCAGCTGCTGTCGATCGGCTTCGCCCTGGTGCCGGTCGTCCTCGTCGGATTCCTGCTGTGGAGCTCGCAGCGGCCGCACCTCGGCCGGCTCGGGATCGACGGGACGCGGCCGGCCCGCGACGTGCTGTGGGGCGCCGCTCTCGCGCTCGGCATCGGGATTCCCGGCATCGGCGTCTATCTCGCCGGGCGCGCGCTCGGGCTGAGCGTCGCGGTCGACCCGAGCGGCCTCAACGCCTACTGGTGGACGATCCCCGTGCTGCTGCTGTCGGCGCTGCGCGCCGCGCTGCAGGAGGAGGTCATCGTGCTCGGCTACCTGTTCGCCCGGCTCGGCGATCTGGCCTGGCGACGCTGGACCATCATCGTCAGCGCCGCCCTCCTGCGCGGCAGCTACCACCTCTACCAGGGCATCGGTGCCTTCCTCGGGAACGTGGCGATGGGCATCCTGTTCGGCTGGATCTACTCGCGCACCCGCCGCGTCGTGCCGTTCATCGTCGCGCACCTGCTGCTCGACGCCGCGATCTTCGTCGGCTACCCGTGGGCGGCCGCCGCATTCCCCGAGCTGTTCGGCCTGCCCGGCTAGGCGAACGCCTCCACGGGCGGGCACGCGCACACCAGGTTGCGGTCGCCGTAGGCCTGGTCGATGCGCCGCACCGGCGGCCAGTACTTGCGGTGCACGAGCTCGGGCACCGGGTACACGGCCTGCTCGCGACTGTACGGCCGCTCCCACTCCCCCGCGATCACCGCGTGGGCGGTGTGCGGCGCGCGCACCAGCGGGTTATCGTCGCGCGGCCAGTCCCCGGCCGCAACGGCATCCGCCTCCGCCTTGATCTGGATCATCGCGTCGACGAAGCGGTCCAGCTCGGCCAGGTCCTCGCTCTCCGTCGGCTCCACCATGAGGGTGCCTGCCACCGGGAACGACATCGTCGGCGCGTGGAAGCCGTAGTCGATCAGGCGCTTGGCCACGTCGTCCACCGTCACCCCGGTCGCCTCGCGCAGCGGCCGCAGGTCGAGGATGCACTCGTGCGCCACCAGGCCGTGCTCGCCCGCGTAGAGCACCGGGAAGTGCTCGCGCAGGCGCGCGGCCACGTAGTTGGCGGCGAGCACCGCGGCACCGGTGGCCCGCTGCAGGCCGTCGGCGCCCATCATGCGCACGTACGCCCACGAGATCGGCAGGATGCTCGGGCTGCCGTAGGGCGCCGCGCTCACGATGTTCGCGTGCTCGGGCAGTGCGGCGCCGTCGCGCCCGGCGACCACGTCGCGCTGCTGCATCGGATGCGACGGCAGGAACTCGGCCAGGTGCGCCTTCGCCGCGACCGGCCCCACGCCCGGTCCGCCGCCACCGTGCGGGATGCAGAACGTCTTGTGCAGGTTGAGGTGGCTCACATCGCCGCCGAGGTCGCCGAAGCGCGCGTAGCCGAGCAGCGCGTTGAGGTTGGCCCCGTCGATGTAGACCTGGCCGCCCGCCGCATGCACGGCGGAGGTGATCTCGCGGATGTCGTGCTCGTAGACGCCGTGCGTCGACGGGTACGTGATCATGAGCGCGGCGAGGTCGTTCGCGTGCTCGGTCACCTTGGCCCGCAGATCGTCGAGGTCGACGTTGCCGAGCGCGTCGCAGGCGACCACGACGACGCGCATGCCCGCGAGCACCGCGCTCGCCGCGTTCGTGCCGTGCGCGCTCGACGGGATCAGGCAGACGGCGCGCTGCGCCTCACCGCGCGAGCGGTGATAGCCGCGGATCGCCAGCAGCCCGGCCAGCTCACCCTGCGAGCCGGCGTTCGGCTGCAGCGACACCGCGTCGTAGCCGGTCACCTCGGCCAGCCAGTCCTGCAGCTGCTCGATCAGCTCCAGGTAGCCGAGCACATCCGACTCGGGCGCGAAGGGGTGCAGCCCGGCGAACTCGGGCCAGGTGACCGCCGCCATCTCGGTCGCTGCGTTGAGCTTCATCGTGCACGAGCCGAGCGGGATCATGCCGCGGTCGAGCGCGTAGTCCTTGTCGGCCAGATACTTGAGGTAGCGCATCATGCCCGTCTCCGAGCGGTGCGTGTGGAAGACCGGATGCGTCAGATACTCCGACTGCCGGTGCAGCTCCGGCTGAATGCTGCGGTGCACCGGCTTGAAGCCGACCGTCGGGGCGGCGTCGCCGAGGATGGCGGCGAGCACCGCATCCAGGTCGTCGGGCGTCGTCGTCTCGTCGCAGGTGACGTGCACGATGTCGCCATCGACCTGCCAGAGCAGCACGTCGCGCTCGGCGGCGGCCGCGACCACCTCGGCGGCGCGACCGGGCAGGCGCACGCGCACGGTGTCGAAGAAGGAGTCGTGCACCAGCTCGGCACCGCCCGCGAGCAGCGCGTCGGCGAGCAGGTTCGCCTGGCGGTTCGTCTCGTGGGCGATCCGCTTGAGCCCGCCGGGCCCGTGGTAGACGGCGTACATCGAGGCCATCACCGCCAGCAGCACCTGGGCGGTGCAGATGTTCGAGGTCGCCTTCTCGCGGCGGATGTGCTGCTCGCGCGTCTGCAGCGACAGGCGGTAGGCGGGGTACCCGGCCGCGTCCTGCGAGACGCCGACGAGGCGGCCCGGCAGCTGGCGCTCGAGGCCTGCGCGCACGGCCATGAAGCCGGCGTGCGGGCCGCCGAAGCCCATCGGCACGCCGAAGCGCTGGCTGGAGCCGACCGCGACATCGGCGCCGAACTCTCCGGGGGCGGTCACCAGGGTGAGGGCAAGCAGGTCGGTCGCGGCGACGACGAGGGCCCCGCGCTCGTGGGCGGCGGCGGCGAGCTCGGTCGGGTCCCAGATCAGGCCCGAGGCACCCGGGTACTGCACGAAGACGCCGAAGCAGTCGGGGAGGTCGACGGGGGCTGGTCTCGATACGCCCTGCGGGCTACTCGACCGGCTCGGGGTGTGCGGGCTGCTCGACCGGCTCAGGTCGAGGGTGACGAGCTCGATGCCGACGGCCTCGGCACGGTGCGCCAGCAACGCACGCGTCTGCGGCAGCGCATCCGCGTCGACGACGAACACGTTCGAGCTGGAGCCGGAGGCACGGCGCGCGAGCAGCATGCCCTCGACGACCGCCGTCGCCTCATCGAGCATCGACGCGTTCGCGGTGGCGAGACCGGTCAGGTCGGCGACCATCGTCTGGAAGTTGATGAGCGCCTCGAGGCGCCCCTGCGAGATCTCCGGCTGATACGGCGTGTACGCGGTGTACCAGCTGGGGTTCTCGAGCACGTTGCGCTGGATCACCGCGGGTGTGATCGTGTCGACGTAGCCGAGCCCGATCATCGAGCGCCGCACCCGGTTGCGGCCAGCCAGCACCCGCAGCTCGGCGAGCGCCTCGCGCTCGGTCGCGGCGACGGGCAGGGAGCTCGCGCGCACGTCGCCCGAGCCCGGTCCGTGCTCGGCCACCCGGATGGCGGAGGGCACCGCCGCATCCATCAGCGCCTCGACCGAGTCGAAGCCGACCGCCCCGAGCATGGTCTTCTGAGCAGCCGAATCGGTGCCGATGTGACGATCGGCGAAGAGCTCCCGCATGGTGTCCTATTCGTTCGTGAGCGCGGCGTACTCGTCCGCACTGAGCAGGGTCGGCAGCGCCGTGAAGCGCACCTTGATCAGCCACGCGCCGAGCGCATCGGCATTGACGAGCGACGGGTCGTCGACGACGGCCTGGTTCGACTCGACGACCTCGCCGTCGACCGGGGCGAACAGCTCCCCCACCGACTTGGTCGACTCGATCTCGCCGACGACGGTGCCCGCCGCCACGCTCGCGCCCGCCGCGGGCAGGTCGACGTAGACGACGTCGCCGAGCTTGTCGGCGGCGTACGGCGTGATCCCCACGGTCGCGACGTCGCCGTCGACCGAGATCCACTCGTGCTCGGCGGTGTACTGCAGTTCGCTCATGATCGTGACTCTCTCCGGTAGAAGGGCAGGGCGACGACGGTCGCGGGAATGCGACTGCCGCGGACATCGAGTTCAAGTTCGGTGCCGACGGCCGAGGCGGCGGGGTCGACGTACGCCATCGCGATCGGGTGGCCGAGCGTCGGCGACAGCGCCCCGCTCGTCACCTCGCCGACCGGCGCGTCGCCGTGCAGCACGGCATAGCCCGCACGCGCGGCGCGCTTGCCCTCGGCGGTGAGGCCGACCAGGACGCGGGCGCCCTCGGGCGCACCGGCCTCGAGCGCGGCGCGGCCGACGAAGTCGGCGGTCTTGGTCTTCGGCAGCCCGACGCGCGCCAGGCCCGCCTGCGCGGGCCGGATCTCGGTGCCCAGCTCGTGGCCGTAGAGCGGCATGCCGGCCTCGAGCCGCAGCGTGTCGCGCGCGGCGAGACCGCACGGCACCAGGCCGTGCTCGGCGCCGGCCGCGCTCAGCGCATCCCAGAGCGTCGCCGCCCGGGCCGCCTCGACGTACAGCTCGAAGCCGTCCTCACCGGTGTAGCCGGTGCGCGCCACCAGCACCGCGGACCCCTGGAACGACATGCCCATGCAGGCGTAGTAGGGCAGCTCGTCGAGCGTGTGACCCATGGCCCACTCCTCGCGGTGCTCAAGCCCCGCGGTCGCCTCGAGGATGGCGCGCGAGTTCGGACCCTGCACGGCGATCAGGGCGAGCGCCTCCGTCAGGTCGGTCACGACCGCCTCGAAGCCTTGGATGCGCTCGGCGAGCGCCGCCGCGACGACGTCGTGGTTGCCCGCATTCGCGACCACGAGGTACTCGCCGGGGGCGTTCTGGTAGACGATCAGGTCGTCGAGGATCCCGCCGTCCTCGGCCAGGATCATGGTGTACTTGGCGCGCGAGAGCGGGATCGCGCTGGCGTCGACGCACAGCGCCGCGTCGAGGAAGGCGGCGGCCTGCGGCCCGGCCACCATGAACTCGGCCATGTGCGAGATGTCGAAGATGCCCGCCGCGCCGCGCACCGCGTGATGCTCGGCCAGGTCGGAGCTGTAGCGCACGGGCATCTGCCACCCGGCGAAGTCGGTGAAGCTCGCGCCGAGAGCGCGATGCGTCGCATCGAGGGGCGAGAGTCGATCGGTCACGGAGTTCTCCTGAGCACGGCGGGCTGCGGGTGGAACTCCCCCTCTGTACCGGTGCCTGAGAGTTTCACGACGCCCGGCCAGGGGCGGCGCTTTCACCGTGGGCGGCTGCGTCTGCGCGGAACCGGTCTCGATACGCCGACGATGTCGGCTACTCGACCAGCTTCACGCTGCGAAGCTCTTTCCAGAGCGGCCTGTCGATGCGGTACTCGTACCTGAGAGATTGGCGGGGAGGCTTGCTCCTTCGGTGCCTCCGTGCGGAGGCTCTCCCGCATCGCGTGCGGCCCGATCTTCGATTGTGGGCTCAGCCTAGCAAGCTCGTCCGCCGGTCCGAGTCGACAGACCCTAAGAGCCCATCATCGAGATCGGGATGAGCGCGAACGGAACGAGCATCATCATGAAGCTGAACGCGATCGTCACGAAGATCACCAGCAGGTACGCGGCACTGAGCGCGTATCCGATCACGAGGCCGGCGATCGCCATCTCGCGACCCTGCTGACCGGTCGTCTTCAGCTCGCGCAGCGCCAGGTGGCCGAAGATGACGCCGATGATCGGGATCACGAACGACGAGGCGAGGGCGACGATCGCGAACACGTTGTAGGTGGGCAGCGCGGACGACGCCGGTGCGCTCGCGACGACCGGCTCGACCGGTGCCACGACCTGCGGGACCTCGACCGCGGTCGCGTCGGCGGCGGTCGCCCCGGCCTCGGCGAAGCTCAGCCCGCGCTCCTGCAGTGCATCTTCCAGGATCGCCACCGTGCCCGGTGCGATCCCGCGCACCTCGGCGACCTCGTCGCGCGTCTTGGTGGCGAGGATCTCCAGGCTGGTGAGCCCCTCGGCCTCGAGAGCGCGCCGCGCGGGCGCCGACAGCGGGAGGTCTTCGAAATCGGTCATGTCACCATCCTGACACCGCAAACTGAAGGTTGGGTCAGTTCAGTTCGCGGTCACACGCTGCACACGCGTCCGGTGGCTGCGCACGTTGTCGCCCTGCACCGTCTTGCGTGATGTGCCGCGCACCTCGTCGATCTTGGCGTCGCTCCCGGTGACCGGCTGCGAGGAGATCGCGGTCTCCTTCTCGAACTGGTGCGACTTGTCGGTGTTGCGGTAGTAGCGATAGAGCGCGGCGTAGAGAGCCGCCCCCGACAGGGGTCCGGCGACGAGCAGCCAGCTCGCACCGCCGTCTGAGGATTCGGTCGCCTGGCGAAGGTGGGGCACGGAGGCCAGGAGCCCCGTCGCCAGCTCGAACGCCCCGAACATCGTCTCCATCATGAGCTCACCACCAGGAACGCGATCACCAGGGATTCGACGAAGGTGCCCGCGGTGAGCGCGGCGAGGAGGAGCCGTCCGTGCGAGACCGGCACGCTGCCCATCGTCTCGCCGGTGCGGCCGTTGACGGCGATGTAGTGCACCATGCTCTTGCCTCTCTCGACGTGATGGAACGAGTACAGCCAGACTGGCAAGTACATCGACACCCATTTGGTGCCGTGCACGTCGAGCCGTTCCTGCTCCCACCGAACACCGCGGTCGTACGCCGATACCGAACTCGACACCTCGGAGCGCCCGATCGACAGCAGCTGGTTCTCCAGCGCCGGTTGGAGGTGCTCCACGTCCTGGTCGCGCTTCTCCGAGGTGATCCCGTTGAGGTAGCTCGCGTTCCACCGCACGGCGTTCTTGGTGTCGAACGGCAGGATCGTGTTGATGATGTTGTTCGTGTTCTGCGTCGTGTCGAAGTTCGCACGGTTCTCCGACGACTCGAGGGTGAGGTCATCCACCGTGAAGTCGACTCGGCGCTGCACCCGGTAGACGTCGGCGTCGTAGTACGTCTTCTGGTTGTTTCCCGAGCCGCGCGTGTACTGCCGGGTCTTGATCTCGCCAACGCCCCACACTTCCGCGCTCACGTTGCCGTCCACCACCATGTACGGCATGTAGACGGGCACGACGTTCCCGGGCGTGAACTCGCTCTTGAACCGCGCATGCGCGAACATCCGCCGCTTCTTGGCGAACGCGCTGATCCGTGCGACCGCCTCGTCGTGAGACAGGCTGAACGGCAGGACCGCGTCCGGCACCGCCCCGTTCGGAATCTGCTCGTTGACGGACAGCACATGACGACACCAGTGACAGCGCGAGGTCAGCTGCTCACTCGTGTTGATGACGACCTCGGCCCCGCAGCCCGCGCACTTGAGGGTCAGGACGGCGTCGACCGAGTCGTCGATGTCTGCCGCCCCCGACCCGACGACCGTGCCGGACAGCTGGGTGAGGTCGTCGTCGTTCGACGCCTCCTCGAGCAGGCTCTCGGCCCACTCGTGACGACAGAACAGGCAGATCAGCTTCCCCGCCGACGGACGCAGCTGGATGTCGGTGGACCCGCACCGCGGGCACCGATTCACGCCGTCGGCCAGGTCGGTGTTCTGAGTGCTGAACTCCTCGGGCTTCTCGGGGTGTTGCGAATCCGGCAGTTCGGCTGGCAGTGAACTCGACATCTCGACTACCCCGCGCGCCTAGAGGCCGAGCGCCTTGGCCTTCGCGGCGTCGTAATCCTCCTGCGTGATGAGCCCCGCGTCGAGCATCTCCTTGAACTTCGCGAGCTGAGCCATCGGGTCGTTCGCGGCGGGAGCTGCGGCTGCCGCCGGTGCTGCGGGTGCCGCCGCAGGGGTGCTCTGCGCGCCCACTCCGGGAACGGGCTGCTGGAGGCCGCCGAGGCCGGTGGCTCCGGCTGCCATGCCCATGCCGAAGATGCCGGCGGCGCCTCCCGTCTCACCGGCCGACTCGAAGCCTGCCGCCACCGAGGCCTGCAGGTTCGAGTTGCCGCGAGCGCCCGAGAGCGCGTCGGCGCGCTGCACGTTGCGCAGCAGCTCGCGCGTGTTCTCGTCGTACTCGATCGCGATGATCGCCGTCGACGCGATCTCCAGGCCTCGCGCCGAGGACCACTGGTAGTTCTCTTCAACGGCCGCCGACAGGCTGTGGGCGAATCCGATTGAGTCCTGCTGGATCTTGGTGATGCGGTTGCCCTTGGACGGGTCGTTCGTGTACATCGAGAAGGCGGGCGCGAGCGACCCGACGACCTCGTTGAACAGCTGCGATGCGGCGTCGTTCTCGATGTCGGTGAAGTCGAAGACCTGACCGGGCTCGAGATACTTGGCGGGGACGAACGCCTTCACGAACAGGATCGGGTCGACGATCTTCATCGTGTAGGTGCCGCGCGTGATCGCGCCGACCTGGGCGTTCATGTACGCGTCGTCCCAGTAGATCTCCGACTGCGTGCCGAAGCGGTTGTTCGGAAGCTCCTTGAGTGCCACGAAGTAGGCGCGCTGCTGCGATCCCGGCCGCCCGCCGAACTTGAACCGCTCCCACGAGGTCGTGATCAGGGGGCTGACGATGCCGTTGCCGGCGAAGATGGACTGCGAGTCCTGCGCCTCGCTGCTCCACTCATACGCTCCCGCCTCAGCCGCGAAACCGGTGATGGCGCCGTCCTGCATGAGGATCAGCCCGTAGCCCTCGGGGACGAGGATCTTGCTGCCGTTCGAGATGATGCTGTCGGAGGCCTTGGTGTTCGAACCGCGACCAGCGTTCTGACCCTGTGGGACCGCCGCGACGAGTGCCGCAGTCGGCGCGAGGCCGGTCGGAACGGTGTAGAAGTCCTTCCACTGATCCGCGAGTGTTCCGCCGAGTGCGCCGATCGCTGCCTGGATGAGTCCCACTGTTCGCTCCTGTCTCGAGAGGTGTGTGCGTCTGAAATGGGGTCGCCATACGGGAGGGCGCACTGCCGCTCAACCGTGGAGAAGATCCATCGTTCGACCTCACTCCTGAAGCAACGCGCACGCACAAGTACTTTTCAGAGCGCACCCAGCCTAGTTGAGTGCCGCTCGCTCCTGGCAAGCGGGGCGGCTTGTCGCGCCCATGACCCCGGAGCCCGGGGACGGCGGCGCGACCGTGACAGTCGAGGTTCCGCGATCGCGGATTGGCGACGTCGCGCGAACATGCCTCACTTTGGTGAGACGTGCCCGGTACCCTGAGCGGCGATGACCGACGAGAAACGCCCACCGCTGTCACCGCAGCTGACCGGCGCTGAACTGCTCCGCTGGTACTGGCTCAAGGACGAGTTGATGGACTTCGCGCGTCGGCTCGGCGTCCGGACCACCGGCGGCAAGGAGATCCTGGCCCAGCGAATCGCCGCGAAGCTCGACGGCATTTCTTTCGAGGAGCCGCAACCGGCCCAGCGCACGGCCCGCGCACAACTGGACGGCCCGCTGACGCCCGAGACGGTGATCCCGAAGGGCCAACGCTGCAGTCAGGTCGTCCGCGCCTGGTTCGTCGAGCAGGTGGGAGCATCCTTCGGGTTCGATGCCGAGATGCGCGCCTTCTTCGCGGGCTCCGACGGCACGCAGACCCTGCAAGACGCGCTCGACCACTACGGGGCAACGCGCGGGCGCGACCCCCAGACGATCGATGCCCAATTCGAGTACAACCGGTTCACCCGCGCCTGGCACGCGGCCAACCCCACGGGAACCCGCGAGGAGCTGCTGCACGCCTGGCGGCGCTACCGGGAGCGCCCGGTCGACGAGCGCGGGCGTGCGTGAGCCCGCGAGTTCGCGAGGGGCTGTGACTACGCGGACTTCTTGACGACGCTCGACTTGAGCTGCATCTGACCGAAGCCAGGCACCTTCGCGTCGATGTCGTGATCGCCGACGCCGTCGGAGATCAAGCGGATGCCGCGGACCTTCGTGCCGACCTTCACGACTCCCCCGCCCGCACCCTTGACCTTGAGGTCTTTGATGATCGTGACGGTGTCGCCGTCTTCGAGGACGTTGCCGACCGCATCCGTGATCGCGGGAGCCTCGGCCGGGTCGTCTTCATCGCCCGACTCGGCGCTGAGCATCCACTCGTGAGCGCACATCGGGCACACCAGCAGCGACCCCGACTCGTACGTGTAGCTCTCGGCACACGCCGGGCAGGCCGGCAGTGCCTCAGACATTGAAGCGGAACTCGACCACGTCGCCGTCCTGCATGACGTAGTCCTTGCCCTCGATTCGGGCCTTGCCCTTGGCGCGAGCCTCAGCGATCGACCCGGTCGCGACCAGATCGTCGAAGGAGACGATCTCGGCCTTGATGAAGCCCTTCTCGAAGTCGGTGTGGATGACGCCCGCCGCCTGCGGTGCCTTCCAGCCCTTGCCGATGGTCCAGGCGCGCGCCTCCTTCGGGCCCGCCGTGAGGTAGGTCTGAAGGCCCAAGGTGTCGAAGCCGATGCGCGCCAGCTGGTCGAGCCCCGACTCCTCCTGCCCGGTCGAAGCGAGCAGCTCGGCCGCATCCTCCGGGTCGAGGTCGATCAGCTCGGACTCGATCTTCGCGTCGAGGAACACCGCCTGCGCGGGCGCGACGACGGCGGCGAGCTCCGCCTTCTTGGCGTCGTCGGTCAGCACCGCCTCGTCGACGTTGAAGACGTAGATGATCGGCTTGGCCGTCATCAGCCCGAGCTCCTTGATCAGGTCAAGGTCGACACCGGTGGCGCGCGACAGCGGCGTGCCAGCGTCGAGCGCCTTCTGCGCGGCGAGCGCCGCCTCCAGCACCGCCGGGTCGGCTTTCTTGCCCTTGACCTCCTTCTCGAGACGCGCGATCGCCTTCTCGAGAGTCTGCAGGTCAGCGAGCGCGAGCTCGGTGGTGATCACCTCGAGGTCGGAGGCGGGGTCCACCCGTCCGGCGACGTGCACGACGTCGTCGTCGGCGAATCCGCGCACCACCTGGGCGATCGCGTCGGCCTCGCGGATGTTGGCAAGGAATTGGTTGCCAAGCCCCTCCCCCTCACTGGCGCCCTTCACGATGCCGGCGATGTCAACGAACGACACGGCAGCCGGCAGGATGCGCTCGCTGCCGAAGATCTCGGCGAGCTTCGCGAGCCGCGGGTCGGGCAGGTTCACCACGCCGACGTTCGGCTCGATCGTGGCGAACGGGTAGTTCGCCGCGAGCACGGAGTTCTTGGTGAGCGCGTTGAAGAGCGTTGACTTGCCGACGTTGGGCAGTCCGACGATGCCGATAGTGAGAGCCACGAGGGTCGAGCCTACCGGCGCTCACTCAAGCGTCACACCGCGGTCGTACGCGAGGTCGAGCAGGTCGAGCGCCACGAACGCGGCGATGCGCTCGTCGCGCCCCACGTGATAGTTCGGGCCCGGCCGATGCGTCGCGGCATCCTCTGCCAGTCGGGTGCTCAACGACGACGCCAGCTCGGACCACGCGGCGTCGCGCGCCTGCTCGACGATTCGCTCCAGGAACTCGCGATCCACGGCATCGGCTTCGAGCGCCGCGGCGAGCCCCGTGAGCACCGGGCCACGGCGGACGGAGTGCTGACCCGCGCGCTCGTACTCGGCCGCCGCGCGCTGCTGCTGCGCGAGCTGCTCGAGCGTCTCGCGCGCGAACGCCCGCAGCTGCACCGGATCGAAGCTCCGCCGCTCCCCCGCCGCCACCACGATGATGCGATTCTTGACCGCCATCCGCACGGCCGCATGCGCGACCATGCGTGCCTCATCCACCAGCGTCGCCAGCGGCGGGCGCGGCGAAGGCGCGGGTGCTCGGTAGCGCCCGATGATCCTGCGCGGCGCGCGCTTGCGGAAGAAGGCCATCGTCTCCATTGTCGTCCCTTCTCGGCGCGCTCACCGGCCGAGGTCGGCGGTGCGTGCGAGAGTCGGAACGTGCCGCTGGACTTCACCGCAATCGACTTCGAGACCGCCAACGGTTCACGCGCCAGTGCCTGTTCGGTCGGTCTCGTCAAGGTGCGCGACGGTCGGGTGGTCGACAAGACCGGCTGGCTGATCCGTCCGCCCGCAGGCCACGACGAGTTCGCCCCCTGGAACATCACGATCCACGGCATCACCGCCGACATGGTCACGGGAGCCGCCGGCTGGGCGGAGCAGCTGGATGACCTGCTCGCCTTCACCGACGGCGACGACCTGGTGGCCCACAACGCGGGCTTCGACATCGGCGTGATCCGCGGCGGCTGCGAAGCGACCGGACTCGCGATCCCCCAGCTGCGCTACCTGTGCAGTCTCCAGGTCGCGCGACGCACCTACCACCTCGAGTCGTACCGACTGCCGAGCGTCGCCCTGGCCGCCGGCTTCGACGACTTCTCGCACCACGAGGCGCTCGCCGATGCGGAAGCGTGCGCGGCGATCATGGTCCACGCGGCCGCGCGCCACGGCGCCGCCAGCCTCGACCAGCTCGCCGAGCTCTCGGGGGCTCGCCTCGGCGTGATGGCGCCAGCCGCGGCGGCCAGCGTCTCCTAGCCGACCCCGCGGCTCAGTACCGGGTGTGCTTGCCGCCGTCGACGATGAGATCCTCGCCGGTGACGAATCGTGCGGCGAGCAGCGCGAGCACCGCGTCCGCGACGTCGGCTGCGGTCGCGACGTGGCCCAGAGGAATCTCTGCCGCCTCACGCTCCCACGACGCCTGCGCCGTGTCGGCGCCGACCAGCCCCTCCATCCAGCGCGAGCGAATCGACCCCGGCGACACCGAGTTCACGCGAACCTCGGGAGCGAGAGCACGCGACAGGCCTCGCGTCAGCTGAAGGAGCCCCGCCTTGCTCACGCCGTACGGGATCGACGAGCCGACGCCGAAGTGCCCGGCGACCGAGGCGACGTTCACAATGGCGCCGGATCGCACCTTCAGGAGCGGGGCCGCAGCACGGGCGCAGTAGAAGGCTCCCTTGATGTTGACGTCGACGACGCTCGCCCAGTCGTCATCCGTGACGGCGTCGAGGTCGTCGAAAGGGATCAGTCGCGTGGTGCCCGCGTTGTTGACCAGGAAGTCGAGTTCGCCCCAGCGCTCGGTGATGTCGGCGAACAGCGAGCGGACGGCCGTCTCGTCGCGCACATCGGCCTTGATCGCGATGGCCTCGACCGTGTCGCTGCTGAGCTCCGCGGCGAGCGCCTCCGCCTCCGTCGACGAGCGTGAGTAGACGATCGCAATCCGCGTCGAACCGCGCGCGACCAGCCCGCGGCACACCTCGGCTCCGACTCCGGTGCCGCCGCCCGTGACGACGGCGCTGCGGCCTGCCCAGGGTTGCGCCAGCTGCTCGACCTGCTCGACCATGCGACCTCCTCCTGGCGACCGCGACGTCGCCCGTGGGCCACGCTAGCGGACCGGCGCCAGGCTGAGCGGGTCAGTCGGCGCCCGGCGGATCCAGCAGCAGGCCGACCCGCTCCTCGAGGTACGGCGCGAGCGGCGTCGGCGTCGCGCCTGCCGCCCACACCACGCCGACCCCCTCCGCGGTCGCCGCGAGCGGAGGCTCGAGCACCTCGGCCGCCAGGTCGAGGGGGCGCGCGCCGACGACGATGGTCTGTCCCGGAGCGATCCCCGCGCGCGCGGCGAGACGCCGCAGCTCGTTGCGTTCGAGCGCCGAATTCGACCGGAAGTTGGGATGCGTCGGCGGCGTCACGACCAGCACCTGGCCCGTCGCGTACATCGTCCCCGTCTCATCGAGACAGAGGGCGCCCACCCGCCAGACCTCTCCGCGCGGCACCATCCGCCACGAGCCGCGCCGAAGCCCCCGTCCGCGAACCAGGTCGACCCGGAGCTCCGAACTTGCGCCCGCGGCGGCGAGGCGCGCGACCGCGGCGCGCACCGCATCCACGACGTCAGTTCTGCGGGAAGCCCAGGTTGATGCCACCGTGGCTCGGGTCGAGCCAGCGGCTGGTGATCGCCTTCTGCCGGGTGAAGAAGTGGATCGCGTCCGGCCCGTACGCCTTGGTGTCGCCGAACAGCGAGTCCTTCCAGCCGCCGAACGAGAAGTAACCCACGGGCACCGGAATCGGCACGTTGATGCCGACCATGCCGACCGTCACCTCGCGCTGGAAGCGGCGCGCAGCACCGCCATCGTTGGTGAAGATCGCCGTGCCGTTGCCGTAGCGGCTCGAGTTGATGAGCGCGAGACCCTCCTCGTAGGAGGCGACGCGCACGACACTCAGCACCGGGCCGAAGATCTCGTCGGTGTAGACCTTGGAGCTCGTCGGCACCTTGTCGACCAGGGTCGGGCCGAGCCAGAAGCCGTCCGCCTCGCCGTCCACCTCGATGCCGCGGCCATCCACGACGATCTCGGCGCCGTCGGCCGTCGCCACGTCGAGGTAGCCCGCGACCTTGTCGCGGTGCTCCTTCGTGATCAGCGGCCCCATGTCGCAGCCGCGGGTGCCGTCGCCGACCTTCAGGGTCGACATGCGCTCGGTGACCTTCGCGATCAGCTCGTCGGCGACGGGCTCGACCGCGACGACGACGGAGATCGCCATGCAGCGCTCACCTGCCGAGCCGAAGCCCGCGTTGACCGCCGAGTCGGCGACCAGGTCGAGGTCGGCGTCGGGCAGCACCAGCATGTGGTTCTTCGCACCGCCGAGCGCCTGGACGCGCTTGCCGTTGGCCGAGGCCGTCTCGTAGATGTACTTCGCGATGGGGGTCGAGCCGACGAAGCTGATCGCGGCGATGTCGGGGTGGGTGAGCAGGGCATCCACGCTCTCCTTGTCGCCGTGCATCACGTTGAAGACGCCATCCGGGAGACCGGCCTCCTTGAGCGCCTCGGCCATCCAGATCGCCGCCGACGGGTCCTTCTCGCTCGGCTTCAGCACGACCGTGTTGCCGAGCGCGATCGCGATCGGGAAGAACCACATCGGCACCATCGCCGGGAAGTTGAAGGGGCTGATGATGCCGACGACGCCGACCGGCTCGTGCACCGAGTAGACGTCGACCCCGGTGGAGACGTTCTGGCTGAACTCGCCCTTCGCCAGGTGCGGGATGCCGCAGGCGAACTCGATGACCTCGAGTCCGCGCGCGATCTCGCCGAGCGCGTCGGAGGTGACCTTGCCGTGCTCGCTGGTCAGGATCGCGGCGAGGTCGCCCTTGCGCGCGTTGACGATCTCACGGAACGCGAAGAGCACCTGCTGGCGCTTCGCCCAGCTGGCCTCGGCCCAGGCCGGGAGGGCCGCCTTGGCGGTCTGGACGGCGACATCGACGTCAGCCGTGGAGGCGAGACGCACGTCCTTCTGGACGACGCCGCGCGCGGGGTTGTAGACGGGGGCGGTGCGCGTCGATTCGCCGGTGAATGCGGCGCCCGCGACCCAGTGATCGAGGATGTTCGTGGTCATGACGTGAGCCTACGCCCGGAACATTTCCCGAACATTTATCTCCCAGGTTTCGTCCGGGCTGCTCCCGCGCCGCCGCGGCGAGCCGCGGTGTCGGCACCGGGTGCGACCATGGGCGCATGGATCCGATCATCGCTCTGCTTGTCGGCCTGCTGCTCGGTGTCGCGGTCGGTGTGCTCATCGGGGTGCTCGTGACGCGTGCTCGAGCCACGGCCGCGCGCGAGGCGCGCGGCGTGGTCGAAGCGCGGCATCAGGCCGCGCTCGCGGACCTGCGCACCCAGGAGGCCTCGCTTCGCGCCGAGCTCGGCTCCGAGCTGGCGCGCGTGCAGGCGACCGCAGCGGGCCTGCGCGAGCAGGTCGCCGCCCAGCAGGAGCAATACCGCGAGTTCGTCACCCGCACCGAGGTGGAGCGCCGCGAGCGCGAGGAGCACGCGAAGGCCGAGAGCAAGGTGCTGCAGGCTCTCACCCCGGTGCAGGAGACGCTGCGCACGATGCAGGCCAAGGTGACCGAGCTCGAGACGCAGCGCTCACAGCAGCACGGCGAGCTGAGCCAGCAGCTGAAGACCGCCGCCGAATCGGAGGAGCGGCTGCGCGCCACCGCCGAGCAGCTGGCGAGCGCCCTGCGCAACAACGCCACCCGCGGGGTGTGGGGCGAGACGCAGCTGCGCACGCTGGTCGAATCCGCCGGGCTGCTGAACCGCGTCGACTTCACGACCCAGGCGAGCATCACCTCGGAGTCCGGCGCCCGCCGCCCCGACATGGTGCTGAACCTGCCGGGCGGCAAGTCGATCGCCGTCGATTCGAAGGTGCCCTACAACGCCTACATCGAGTCGGCCGCGATCCCCGCCACCGGCGGCCCCGAGCAGGAGGCGCGGCGCCGCGACCTGCTCACCCAGCACGCCAAGCAGGTCAAGAGCCACGTCGACGCCCTCTCGGCCAAGACGTACTGGTCGGGGCTGGAATCGAGCCCCGAGTTCACGATCGCGTTCATCCCCAACGAGTCGCTGCTCTCGACCGCCCTCGACGCCGACCCGACCCTGCTCGAGTACGCCTTCGGCAAGCGGATCGCCCTGGCGAGCCCGGTGAGCTTCTGGGCGGTGCTCAAAACGGTCGCCTTCACCTGGCAGCAGGATGTGCTCACCGAAGACGCCAAGCGCCTGTTCGACCTGAGCCGCGAGCTCTACGGCCGGCTGGCGACCCTCGCCGAGCACGCCGAGAAGCTGCGCCGCTCGATCGATTCGACGGTGACGAGCTACAACAACTTCGCGTCCTCGCTCGAATCACGCGTGCTGGTGACGGCGCGCAAGCTCGACGCGCTCGACGAGTCGAAGGTGCTCGGCGAGCCGAAGCTCGTCGAAGACCGACCGAAGCAGCTCAGCGCGGTCGAACTGGTCGACGAACTGCTCGACGGCGACGCAGCGGGCGACGACACCGAGCGCGACGAGGCCTGAGACTCAGTTCTCGTCGAGCCACTTCTCGACCAGGTGGTCGGCCGTGATGCGACGGATCGTGCCGGAGCGGGCGCGCAGCACGATCGACTCGGTGCGGATGATCGGGCCCTTGCGGCGAACGCCCGCCACCAGGTTGCCGTCGGTGACCCCGGTCGCGACGAAGAAGGTGTTGTCGCCCTTGACGAGCTCGTCGGCCTCGTAGACGTGGTCGAACTTGAGCCCCGCGTCGAGGCCGCGCTGCTTCTCGTCGTCGTCCAGCGGCGCCATGCGCGTCTGGATCAGTCCGCCGAGCGCCTTGATCGCGCACGCCGTCGCGACGCCCTCCGGGCTGCCGCCGGTGCCGATGCAGAGGTCGAGGCGTCCGTCGTAGCTGGCCGCGTCGATGCCGCCGGCGACATCGCCATCGAGCAGCAGTCGCGTGCCCGCGCCCGCGGCACGGATCTCGGCGATCAGCCCCTCGTGGCGCGGCCGGTCGAGCACGCCGACCTGGATCTCGGCGACGCTCTTGCCCTTCGCCTTCGCGATCGCGCGCACGTTCTCGGCGACCGACTGTCGGATGTCGACGACGCCGATCGCCTCGGGTCCGCCCACGATCTTGTCCATGTAGAACACACTCGACGCGTCGAGCATCGAGCCGCGGTCGGCTGCGGCGATCATCGAGATCGCGTTGCGTCGACCGGAGGCGGTGAGCGAGGTGCCGTCGATCGGGTCCACCGCGATGTCGCAGGCCGGGCCGCGGCCGTTGCCGACGACCTCGCCGTTGAACAGCATCGGTGCCTTGTCCTTCTCTCCCTCGCCGATGACGACGGTGCCGGCGAAGTTGACCGTGCCGAGGAACTTGCGCATCGCATCCACCGCCGCACCATCGGCGCCCAGCTTGTCGCCGTGACCGATGAACGGGGTCGCGCGGATGGCGGCGGCCTCGGTCGCGCGCACCAGCTCCATCGCGAGGTTGCGGTCGGGGTGGAGGAACAGAGTTCCGGTTTCGGTGGTCACCATGGGGCATCCGTTTTCGTCGTCGTGAAAGGGCGGGGATGCGCGATGGTGGCGAACGCGCTCCTCCAGCCTATCGGGCTGCGGGCCGGGCACGAGCGAGAGGGTGCGCCGGTGGTGGCCGACGCACCCCCTCAGGGGTGATGCGGGTCAGAGCCCCGCGGCACTCACCACGGCCCAGAGCAGGCTCACGAGCAGGAAGCCCGCGACGCCGAGAACGGTGGTGAGCACGGTCCAGGTGCGCAGTCCGTCGGCGACGCTCAGCCCGAGGTAGCGCGTGACCACCCAGAAGCCGGAGTCGTTGACGTGCGAGAGGCCGAGCGCGCCGAACGCGATCGCCATGGCGATGAGCGCGACCTGCACGACCGAGAACTCCCCGTCGGCCACCGTCGCGGCCAGCAGGCCTCCCGTGGTGAGGATCGCGACCGTCGCCGAGCCCTGCGAGGCGCGCAGCACGAGCGCGACGAGGAAGCCGAGCACGAGGATCGGCAGGCCGGTCGAGGCCATCGTGTCGGCGAGAGCCTTGCCGACACCGCTCTCGGTGAGGATGCGCGCGAACGCGCCGCCGGCACCGGTGACGAGGATGACGATCGCGGCGGGCGGCAGCGCCGCCTCCATGACCTGTCCCGTGTGCGCCAGCGACCAGCCGCGGCGCACCGTCAGCAGGAAGAACGCGAGCACGAGCGCGACAAGCAGCGCGAACACCGGCGAGCCGATGAAGGCGAAGAACGGACGCATCGCGTCGCCAGCGGGCAGCACCGTGGTCGCCACGGTGCCGAGCATGATGAGCGCGAGCGGCACGAGGATGAGCGTGAGGATGGTGCCCGCGGTCGGCGGCGCCTCGGTCTTGGTGAGCGTGCCCGTGCGTCCCGAGCCGGAACCGCCGGTCGGCTCCGTCGACTCCGAGCCGAAGGCGGCGAACTGCGCGGCGGTCGCCGGAAGCATCGTGAACTCGCGACGGTTCAGGAACTTCGCGACGTAGTGCGCGAGCACACCGAGCGGAATCGCGACCGCGAGGCCGATGATCGTCACCCAGCCGAGGTCCGCGCCCAGCAGCGCGGCACCGCCGACGATGCCCGGGTGCGGCGGCACGGCCACGTGGACGGCGAGCATGATGCCTGCGACGGGCAGCCCGAACTTCACCGGGTTGACGCCGGCCGCCTTGCAGAAGCCGTAGATGATCGGCACCAGGATGATGAAGCCGACGTCGAAGAAGACCGGGATCGCCAGCACGAGGGCCGCGGCGGTCAGCGCGGCCGAGACGCGCTTCGGTCCGAGCAGCGAGGTGAAGCGGCCGGCGAGGCTGGAGGCGCCGCCGGAGACTTCGATCAGGCGGCCCAGCATGGCGCCGAGCGCCACGAGGATCGCGACCGAGCCGAGCGTGCCGCCCATGCCGGCGACGATCGCCTGAATGATGCCGAGCCGCTCGGGGGTGTCCTCCGTCGCCGCGACCGTGGTGAGCGGAATGCCCGCGGCAAGGCCGACGAGCAGGCTCACGAGCAGCAGCGCCACGAAGGCCTGCACCTTGAACTTGATGATCAGCACCAGCAGCAGGGCGATTCCTGCTGCCGCAATGCCGAGAAGGACAGGGGTATCCATGCGGGGTGTCTCCTTTGACTTTCGGTTGATGAAGGGTGGTGCTGTCGGATCAGGTCGTGGTGGGCGCGATCACGGTGATCACGGCCGAGTCATCGAGCGCCGCCGAGCCCTGAGCGGCGCCGAGAAGGTAGAGCTGCTCCGCGGCCGACGCCACCGGCGTCGGAAGGCCCGCGGTGCGTGCGGCACTGGTGACGATGCCCATGTCCTTGACGAAGATGTCGAGGCGGCTGAGCACCTCGGCTCCGCCATCGCGGTAGGCCTCGAGCATGCGCGGCCCGCGGTTGGCGAGCATGAACGAGCCGGCGGCGCCGGCCGCGAGCGTCTCCAGAGTCTTCTCGGTGTCGAGTCCGAGCCGGTCGGCGAGTGCGAGCGCCTCCGCCGCGGCGGCGATGTGAACGCCGCAGAGCAGCTGGTTGACGGTCTTGAAGGCCTGGCCGTCGCCCGGCTTGTCGCCGATGATCGTCAGGGTCGAGGCGAGGCGCTCGAGCACCGGCATCGCCCGCTCCCGCGCGCTCGGCTCGGCGCCGACGACGATGAGCAGATCGCCCTGGCCCGCGCGAGCCGGTCCTCCGGACAGCGGCGCGTCGACGAGCTGGATTCCGAGGTCGGCAAGCCGCGCGGCGACGTCGATGACGTCGTCGATTCCGACCGTGCTCGTCATGATCACGACGGCGCCGGCACTGAGCGACGCGGCGATCCCGGCCGAGCCGAAGAGCACCTCTCGCAGCTGCTCGCCGTTGCGGACCGCCAGCAGCACCGCATCCGCCCCGCTCACCGCGCTCGCGGCGCTGGTGTGCGGCGTGATGCCTGCGGCTTCGGCGAGTTCGAGTCGCGCGGGGGCGATGTCGAAGCCGTTGACGCTGAGCTGGCTGGCCAGGCGCGTCGCCATGGGCAGTCCCATGGCGCCGAGTCCGAGCGCGGCGACGGTGTAGGGGGTCGACGTTGACATGGTTTCTCTTCTCGTGAGGTTCAGGCCGCGACGGGCACGGAGGTGTGGGACAGGATGCGGACGACGTCGGCGAGCGACTCGTCATCGCCGACGTTGCCGGCGAACACGATGTACGGAATGCCCTTGGCGGGGCCGTCGACCGGCTCCCACAGCGACACCAGCCCGGGAAGCATGGGGCCGCGCACGATCGCGTGGCGGATGCTCAGGCCGTGTGCGGCGACGTCGCTGGAGGTGATCCCGCCCTTCGCGATCACGAAGCGCGGCGGGCGAGCCGCGAGCACGCGCTGCACGAGGTCGACGACGGCCGCCGAGACTCGGCGTGAGATCTCGAGGCTCTCGTCCGCATTGTCGGTGCGGCGCAGCAGTCGGCTGGTGTGGACGACCACGTCGCCCTCGCCGAGGCTCGAGACGATGTCGGCGACGAGGCCCGCGATGTGGCCTTCGGCGGCGTTCTCATCGAGGACGCGCTCGACATCGATCTCGGCGATGCGCGCGAGCGGCTGACGAGCGGTGAGCCGGTCGAGCTGGCGGGTCGTGAGCCCCACATGCGAGCCCACCACGATGAGGCCTCCGACGGCGTCCGAGCCGGCATCGCCGTAGACGTCGGTCGCGGTCAGCGGCGCGTGCGGTGCCTGGCCGACACGGGCCCGCACGAACGGCGGGCCGACCCGGTAGAGCAGGTTCTTGCCCGCAGCCTCGGCGGCGGCGAGACCGAGCGCGAGGGCGCGCAGATCGTTCTCCGTCACGATGTCGACCACGACGGGAGCGGAGTCGCTGAGCCCGGCCAGCACGTCGGCGATGCCTTCGGCTCCACCGCGCACGATGTCGAGGGTGAGGGCGGTGACGCCGTCGGCCTTCCAGCGACCGGCCGACTTCTCTTCGACGTAGGCGCGCAGGTCGGAGTGGGCGAAGCCGAAGGTGGCGTCTCGCGCGAACTCCGTCTCGGCGACCGGAGTGAGGCCGTCGGCGGTGCGCATGTAGTGGACGGAGTCGATGGTGATGCGCCCGGCATCGGGGAACGCGGGAACGATGATGACGGCGTCGACGGCGCGACCGGTGACATCGAACGCGGTGGCGGCGAGCACATCCGTCTCGAGCGGGTAGTGCCCACGCAGCGTCGAGTCGCTGCGGCTCGCGAACGAGACCGACACGCCGCTGCGCTCGGCGGCGGCCAGCGCGTTCACGACGATCTGCTGGTTGCGCTCGGCCGCGGTGTCCTCGGCCAGGCTGCGCGTGTTGGTGAGCACGTAGACGGCGGGGGCGCTCTGGCGGAAGGCCCAGGCGAAATCGTCCGGCTCCCACGCGGTCAGCACCGGGAGTCCGGCAACGGACTGGGTGCCGGTGGGGTCGTCGTCGAGGACGACGAGAACGGAGGCGGCGGCCACGGCCTGGTCGGCGACCTGCTGCGGATCGATCTCCGTCTCGCGGGGATACCCGGCGAGGAGGTCGTGCTCGGTGACCATCACATACTCCCTTGTAGTCTGATGTCAGACATCTTATTGCGAAGCATGACGAAGTCAAGCCCGGCATCCGAGCGGGCGGATGCGGCGGGCGCGGCCCGTGCGCGCAGACCGGCTAGGAGTTGGCGAGCACGTAGTGGCGCAGATCATCCGAGGTCTGCGTCATGTGCGCATCCATCGCGATGCGCGCGCGCTCGGCGTCCCCCGACGTCACCGCCTCCAGCACGGCGGTGTGCTGGGCGATCGCGTTGGCCTGGATCTGGGGCACCGCCGAGGTCTGCTCGCGCTTCTCCCGCATCACGCGCGCGAGAGGGTCGAAGATCACCCCGACGAAGACATTGCCCGTGGCATGGAAGATGACCTCGTGGAAGGCGATGTCGGCCGCGACGAACGCCTCGAGGTCGTTCGCCTCATGCGCCCGGCGCATCTCGGCGAGGTGACCGTCGAGGGCGGCCAGATCCGCCTCGGTGCGCCGCGTCGCGGCCAGTGCCGCCGAGCCGGTCTCGATCATGCGGCGCACCTCGACCAGCTGCAGCGACGTCTCACCCTTGTCCGCGCCGTGCGACGCTATCCGCAGCACCGGCGCGACGTCGGTCCACTGCGAGACGGGAGTCACGTAGGTGCCGCGCCCGGGAACCACCCGCACGACGTTCTGCGCCTGCAGGGTCTTCAGTGCCTCGCGCACCGTCATCCGGCTGACGTCGTAGGTCTCACAGAGCACCGCCTCCGTCGGCAGCGCGTCATCGACGGCGAGCTCGCCGCTGACGATCTGGTCCAGCAGCGCATCCGCGACCACGCTTACGAGCGATTTCCGTGCCACTGCCTGCCACCTCCCGCGCGCCGATCGAATCGCGCCCAGTGTATCTAGCGCTCGATGTGGTCGAGATGCAGCATGCGCGCGAGGTTCTTGTCGAGCTCCTCGTCGCTGAACACCTTCTTCCAATCCTCCTTGATGATCGCCTCCTTGCCGTAGTCCATCGCGATCAGGCAGGCGTCGCTGAACGGGTTGTCGCCCTTGAGCGTGTTGGCGAGGGCGACCTGGGTGTGTCCGAGCAGGATCGCTCGCGCTGCGGGCTCCGGAACGCCCATCGTGTTGACGGCTTCGTCGAGGGACTCCTTGAGCAGCGCGCCCACCATGCAGGCAATGGTCTCAACGAGGGTCGGCTCGAGCTGAGCGAGCTGCTTGACGGTCACCCAGTGCACGTCGACGACGGGCGCGAAGATCACCCGCACGACGGTCTCGAGCATGTCCCGCTTGGCCGGGTCATCCGACTCGATGGCCGCGATCGCATCCTGCTTGGCCGCGATGCCGCCGAAGGTGTCGGCGTACTCCTCAGGGGTGTAGCGCTCGACGAACACGGACGGGTGGCACGGGTGCGTCACCCCCTGGATGATGTCGTCCCGCGTGGTGAGCAGGCCCGCGTAGGCGGCCGCCGGGTCGAGCGTGAGGGCGATCGCGCCCGACTTCATCAGCGGAACCAGCTCCGCCGTCACCGCCTTGAGGGCGAGGTCGGGAACAGCGAACACGACAACATCGGCGTCGCGCACCGCCTCACTGCCCTCGGTCAGCGTGCGGCCGGCGCCGGTCACGCGCTCCTGACCGGCCGGCGACACCTCGCTGTAGGTCACGGGGTGGGCGGTCTTCACGAGGTTGTTGGAGACGCGCATCCCCATCTTCCCCCCGGCGCCGATCACGGCGATCTTGACGTTCTCGACGGTGCTGGTCATGAGTGCTCCTTGAGGTAGGCAACGCTGTGGGCGGTCCACGCGTCTTCGAGGGTGAGTGTCTCGCCGAGCGAGCCGGTGTAGGGCAGCCAGTGCTCCACGATGCGGTTGACGCCGCGCGACTCCGGGTCGACGGTCGTCATGAGGTGGTCGTAGTCGAGCAGTCCTTCGCCGAGCAGGGCACCCGCGAAGGTGAACCCGACCCAGCCGGGCTGCCGTTGGAACGCGAAGTCCTTGACGTGCAGGTTCTTGACGTGCGGGGCGCAGCGCTCGACGATGTCGCGCGGGTTCTCGAGCGCGGCGACGCCGTTGCCCGGATCGAGGCAGATTCCGAGACGCGGGCTCGCCACCGTCTCGACCAGCGACACGAGGTCGGCGCTGGGCACCTGCTCGTAGGTCTCGAGGGCGAGGTCGACCCCGGCGTCCTCGAAGGCCGGGAGCGCGAGGCGCAGCATCCGCTCAGCCTCCGCGATCGTCGGGCGCGAGTCGGGGGCGAACAGCATGCTGCGCACGACCTCGACCCCGAGAGCGTCGGCGAGATTCAGGAATGTCACCAGGTGATCGGGCGCGACCCCCTTGGTTCCGAGCTCGAGGCGGATGCCGAGGTCATCGGCCGTGGCCTTCAGCGTGCGCAGCTCGGCGGCCGAGAATCCGAGCAGCGGGAGGTAGTCGCAGATCTGGAACACGTCGACCTCGAGCGCGCGGGTGCGCCGCAGCATCTCGGCAAGGTCGATCGGATCACCGGACGACCCATCGGGAAGCGTGCTCTGGTGGTGCCAGAAGAAGGCGTAGGTGCCGAGTCCGATCATGATCGCGCCTCCGCGAGCTCGGCGGCCTCGTCGAGAACGGCGGTGAGCGCCGCGGGGTCGTGGGCGAAGCGCCCGAGGAACAGTCCGTCGGCGTCGCCGTCGAGCCGGGCCAGCAGCCCGGGCCCGGCACTGCCGCCGTAGATCACGGCGCTGCCCGCCCGGCCCGCCCGCGCGGCGAGCGCCGCACCGAGCGCCGCCGTCACCGCGCGAATGTGCTCGACCGGCGCGGGCTCGGGAGCCCCGATCGCCCAGACCGGCTCGTAGGCGATGAGCACGCGCCCCGCGGGCGCGTCATCCAAGGCCACGGAGAGCTGACGCACGGCCTCTGCCGCAGCCTCGGCCGCGGACCCGTGCGCCTCCTCGCCGACGCAGACGAGCGGCACGAGACCGTGACGGAGAGCAGCGGCGCACTTGCGGGCGACGAGCGCATCGTCTTCGCGATAGAGGCGCCGACGCTCGGCGTGGCCGATCTCGGCGACCGCGATCCCCACCTCGGCGAGCTCGGCCGCGGTCACTTCACCGGTGAACGGCCCCGCCTCCTCGGCGGAGACATCCTGCACTCCGACTCGGGCGCGCGTGCCGGAGAGCGCCTCCAGCGCGGGCAGCGCCGCGAGGTAGGAGGGCACCACGATCAGCTCGACCGCGTTCGATGCCACGGCCGGGTGCGCGGCGGCGATGTCGGCGACATGCGCCAGCCAGTCGCGCGCCTCGCGGTGGCCGAAGTACGCCTTCAGGCTGACGGCGACCGTGACAGGAACAATCATCAGCAGGACCCGGTGCTCTCGTACTCCCCGATCAGGGCGACCTTCTCGGCGCTCGCGCTGCTCGTGTCGAAGCGGTAGGTCAGCCACTCGCGGGCGAGCCGGCGTGCCAGCTCGATGCCGACGACGCGCTGACCGAAGCACAGCACCTGCGCGTTGTTGCTGAGCACCGAGCGCTCGACGCTGAACGAGTCGTGCGCCGTGACGGCGCGGATGCCGGGCACCTTGTTCGCGCTGATCGCCACGCCGAGCCCGGTTCCGCACACCAGGAGCGCGCGGTCCGCCTCCCCCCGTCGAACCATCTCGGCGGCCTCGATCGCGACCTTCGGGTAGGCCGTGTGCCCCTCGGCATCGACTCCGACGTCCACGACGGAGGCCACCAGCTCGCTGGCCTGAAGATCCTTCTTGAGGATCTCCTTGTACTCGTATCCGGCGTCGTCGCAGCCGACGACGATGCGCAGGGGCTCAGGCATGGGAATCCTTTCGATCGGTGAGGACGCCGGCGATCGCGGTCGCGATGAGGGCGAAGGAGTGGGCTCCGGCATCCGGGGTCCCGAGGCTCTTCTCGGCGTGGGGCCGCGCTCGACCCATGCGGGGCAGCAGGTCGGCGGTGGCTGCGGCCGCCGCCGTCGACACCTCCGCGGCCTCGCGCCACGCGGCGGCGAGCCCGAGGCCCGCCTCGACCTGCTGCGACAGCGTCGTCGCGAACGGCACGAGCGCGTCGACCATGGTCTTGTCGCCCACCTCGGCCTTGCCGAAGCGCATGATGCCGTCGCGTGCGGCGGCGACACCACGCGCCACGTCGGCAGCGCCGGGAACGGCCCGGTCGCCCAGCTCCGCGGCGACGGCCCGCAGCGCCACCCCCCACAGCGCACCCGAGGTTCCGCCGGCCCGGTTGGCCCAGGCGTCGGCCGCGCGCTCGAGCGCCGTCTGCGCACCCGCCTGCGCGGCGAGCGCCGCCTCGGCCGCCGCGCGGGCGGCGTGCGCTCCGCGCTGCATGCCGATGCCGTGGTCGCCGTCACCGGCGACCGCATCGATGCGACCGAGCTCGGCCGCGTTGTCGTCGACGACGCGCTCCAGCGCTCGCAGGGCATCGACGACGCGTGCCGACACCTCTCGGGATTCGGCGGTGGACTCGGGGATCTCGACGGCCGTGGCGGCCACGACCTCCGCCTCGTCGATCAGTTCGATCGCGCCGACGGATCCGGTGCGGAACGCGGGGCTCTCGCACGCGGCGAGCCAGAGCGGCTCGAGCTCGTCGTCGAGCCAGAGCAGCGTGAGGGAGGCGCCCGCCATGTCGAAGCTCGTGCAGAACTCGCCGACCTGCGGGTCGACGACGACGATGCCGGCGTCGTCCAGCAGTGCGGCGATCCGTCGATAGACCACGAAGAGCTCTTCGTACTTGACTGATCCGAGACCGTTGAGGATGGGCACGACGCGGGCGCCGCGCGGCGACGTGATGCCCTCGGGCAGCTCGCCGAGAAGCGTCTCGACGTAGAGGGCGGCGAGCTCGTCGGCGGTCGGCACGTCGGTCTCGTCGATGCCCGGTTCCCCGTGGATGCCGAGCCCGACCGCCATGCGCCCCTCGGGCACGGTGAACAGCGGTTCGCCAGCGCCCGGCAGCGTGCATCCGCTGAACGCGACGCCGAAGCTGCGGGTTCGGTCGTTGGTGTGCGCGGCGAGGCGGGCGACCTCGTCGAGTGAGGCGCCCGCGTCGGCGGCCGCCGAGGCGACCTTGAAGACGGTCAGATCCCCGGCGATGCCGCGGCGCTTGTGCCGTTCGGTGCGCGGCGCGCTCGAGATGTCGTCGGTGACGACGACGGTGCGCGTGTCGATGCCGTCGGCGCGCAGGCGCTCCTGCGCCTGATCGAAATGGAGCACGTCGCCGGCGTAGTTGCCGTAGCTGAGCAGCACGCCGCCGCCGCGGTGGGCGGCAGCCGCCACCGAGTGCACCTGCTGGGCGGACGGCGAGGCGAAGAGATTTCCCATCGCGGCACCGCTCGCGAGCCCCGGCCCGACGAGTCCGCCGAACGCCGGGTAGTGGCCGGAGCCGCCGCCGATGACGACGGCGACGGTGCCCGGCTCGCTTCGCGTGGCACGAATCACGCCGCCGGGCACGGCACGCACGTGACGGCCGTTCGCGGCGACGAATCCTTCGATCATCTCGTCCGCGAATGCCGCCGGGTCGTTGAACAGGCGGGTCATGTGGTTCTCCTCGAGGCGGTGTCGGCGTTGACGGTGCTCATTCGGTGCAAGTCCGGCCGGGTGGTGCATCCCCAGCATATCAACCGGTTGACCAGTCTGCGCGCCACCCCGGAATTCATCCGATCCGTCGCTATGCTCGCCGCATGCCTGCCTTTGCTGACGACGCGACGGAGATCTCCGCACGACTCGCGGGACTCCCGGCGGGGACCCCCGTCTCGGGTGTCGCCACGCGGCTCATGGAGCTGTTCACGAGCGGTGACATCCCCGCAGGCACGCGCCTTCCCCCGGAGCGCCAGCTCGCCGCCAGCCTCGGTGTGGGACGCTCGGCCGTCCGCGAGGCGCTCGCCGCCCTGGAGATCCTGGGCGTCGTCGACGTGCGCCCGGGCTCCGGCACCTATCTGCACGGCAGCACGAGCGAGCTGCTTCCGCAGAGCCTCGGCTGGGGAATGATGATCGGCGAGCGCAGCACCACCGAACTCATCGAGGTGCGCGGTGCCCTCGAGATCTACGCCGCGCGGCTCGCCGCCGAGCGCCTCACCGACGAGTCGGTCGAGCAGCTGGGGCACCATCTCGCGAAGATGCGAGCGGCCGTCGACACCGATCTCGGCGCGTTCGTCGAGGCCGATCTTCAGTTCCACCATGAACTCGCATCCGCCACCGGCAACACGGTGCTGCTCGACCTGCTGCAGATCATCCGATCGCTCCTGCGGGTGTGGGTGGATCGTGCGGTCACCGACCGCACGCACGCCCGCGCGGCGATCGAGGAGCACACGGCTGTCTACGAGGCGATCGCGGACCGCGACGGCGATCGCGCCGCGTCGGCGATGGCGGCCCACATGCTGACGGCCGGAAACCGGCTCGCCCAGTCGATGGGGCCGGGGACCCCGACCGAGTGAGCGCACGCGGGCGCCGCACCCGATCGGGGCCGCACTGCTAGTCCTCCAGGCCGAACAGCGTGTACTTGTCGGCGTTCGCGGCGTTGATGACGACGCAGTCGATCGACTGCTTCTCCTCAGCGCCGGTGTCACCGGTCGTCAGGTACGAGTCCGCCTGCTGCACCGCGAGCTGAGCAATCAGCACCGCCGGCTGAAGGCCGGTGGCGACGAGCTTGCCCGCCTTGATCGCGGCGACCGCGTCGGGGCTGCCGTCGAAACCGACGATCTTGATCTGGTCGAGGAGGCCTGCCGCCTCGACCGCCGCCAGGGCGCCGAGTGCCATCGTGTCGTTGCCCGCGATGATGCCCTGCACGTTGGAGTCGCGCTGGAGCAGCGTCTCCACCTTGGTGAAGGCCTCATCCTGACTCCAGTTCGCCGTCTCCTGCGCCACGCGCACGAGGTTCGGGTACTGCGAGATCACGCTGGCGTACGCCTCCGAGCGAACACCGGCGTTGGTGTCCGACTCCTTGCCGGTCAGCTCGATGTAGTTGCCGCCATCGGGCAGCGCCGCCACGAACTCCTCGGCGACCGCCGCCGCGCCCTGCGCGTTGTTGGCCACGATCTGTGCGTGCGCGATGCCGGTCTCGTTGATCTCGCGGTCGATGAGGAACACGGGGATGCCCGCGTCTTCGGCCTTCTGCACCGGTCCGATCGAGGCGTCGGCTCCGGCGTTGTCGAGAATGATCGCCTTCGCGCCCTGGCTGATGGCCGCGTCGATGAGCTCACTCTGCTTGTTGGGGTCGTCATCGTGCGAGGCGACGGAGGTGCTGTAGCCGAGCTTCTCTGCTTCGGCCTGCGCTGCGTCGGCCTCCGCCTTGAAGAACGGGTTCTCCTGCGACGGCGTGATGATGGCGATCAGTCCGCCGTCGGTGCCCTCGCCGGAGTCGCCAGCGGCGCACCCGACGAGCGCGACG
Source organism: Herbiconiux sp. J20-20 (assembly GCF_057365085.1). Classification (NCBI taxonomy): domain Bacteria; kingdom Bacillati; phylum Actinomycetota; class Actinomycetes; order Micrococcales; family Microbacteriaceae; genus Herbiconiux; species Herbiconiux sp. J20-20. The sequence goes on along the minus strand of NZ_CP195122.1, from coordinate 2,252,974 downwards.
CCCGCGAGTGCCGCCGTGGCGACGGCGGCAATGATCTTCCGCTTCAACATGTGGTGGATCCCTTCGTGTGTCTCCTGGTGCCGATCGACGTCGTTGCCGATCGACCGCCGATCAGCCCACCCGTGCGGGTGGCTGATCCGACGTCTGGGCCGACGCCTCGGCGTCGGGTGCGCCCTTGCCGGCGGCGGCGAGGGCGGCGTTCTGGCTGCGCTTGATGCGCTGCTGTGCCTGGTCGAGCATGACCGCAAGGATGATGACGGCGCCCTTGATCGCGATCTGCCAGAAGGTCGACACGCCGATGATCACGAGTCCGTCGCTCAGGAATCCGATGACGAAGGCGCCGAGCAGGGTGCCGCGCACGGTGCCCCGGCCGCCGGTCAGTGCCGCCCCGCCGATCACCACCGCGGCGATCGCGTTCAGCTCGAAGGTCTCGCCGGTCTGCGGCGCCGCCGCTGTCAGCTCGGAGGAGATGATGAGCCCGGCCGTCGCGGCGCAGAAGCCGCTTGCCATGTACGCCCAGATCTTCACGCGGCGCACGGGCACACCGGCCAGCTCGGCGGCTCGCTCGTTGCCGCCCGTCGCGTAGATCCAGCGCCCGAACGGCGTGACGCGCAGCACAAAGGCGGCCACGATCACGAAAGCGATGAGGATCCAGATCGCCATCGGGATGCCGAGCGGGCGCCCGCCGCCGATGAGCAGGAATCCGGTGTTGCCGAGCTCCGGATCTCCCGCCAGTCGCGGGTAGGTGGATCCGTCGGAGATCAGCAGCGCCGCACCGCGCGCCACGTAGAGCGTGCCGAGGGTTGCGATGAAGGGCGCCACGTTGAACCGCGTGACGAGGATGCCGTTCAGCAGCCCCACGCCGGTGCCGACGAGCAGCGAGATGACGACGACCACCCACACCTGCGGATACAGCACGACCTCAAGCGAGTCCAGTCGCACGCCTTCGAGCAGCACGCCCGCGACGACGCCGGACAACCCCACGATCGACCCGACGGAGAGGTCGATGCCGCCCTTCAGGATCACGAAGAGCATGCCGAGCGCGAGGATCGCGTTCATCGCGACGTGCTTGGTCATCGTGATCAGGTTGGGGATCGTGAGAAACGCATCTGACAGGAACGAGAAGATGACGATCAGCACGATGAGCGCGATGAAGGCGCGGCCCTCCAAGAGGATTCCGCCGATGTCGATCGGTCGGCGGGAAGTGGTGGAGCTGGCGCTCATCACGCTCGTCCTTTCTGCTGGGTCTCGCCGCTGGCGAGCATCACGTCGTCTCGAGCGGCTGTACGGGGGTCGAATTCGCGGACGATGCGTCCTTTGGACATCACGAGGATCCGGTTGCTCGCGCCGAGCGCCTCGCCGATCTCGCTGGTCGCGTAGAGCACGGCGAGCCCCCGACGTGCTTCGCGCGCCATGAGGGCGAAGATCTCCGCCTTCGCGCCGACGTCGATGCCGCGCGTCGGCTCGTCGAGCAGGAGCACCTCCGGTGTCGTCATCAGCACCTTGCCGATGACGACCTTCTGCTGGTTGCCGCCCGAGAGCGAGGTGATCGACGCGGAGGGGCCGGCCGTCTTCACGCGAACGTCGCGGACGCCCTCGTCGACGGCCGCGCGCTCCTGGGGCCGAGAGACGATGAGCCCACGAACGAATCGGAGCAGTGCTGCCAACGACAGGTTCTGCCCGACCGACATCGTCTGCACGAGTCCGTCGCGCTGCCGGTCTTCGGGGACCAGCGCGAGCCCGAGTCCGATCCGCTGCGCGATCGACTGCCGTGCGATCGGCTGACCCTGGAGCCGCACCTCGCCCGCGATGATCGGCAGACGGCCGGCGAGCGCCTCGAGCAGCTCCGTTCGGCCCGCTCCCATGAGGCCGTACAGGCAGACGACCTCCCCGGCGCGGACGTCCAGATCGAGTCGGTCGACGCTCAGGCGCGCCGAGTTGCTCGGATCGCCGACACTGACACCGCGGAGCTCCAGCGCCACCTCTCCGAACTCGTCGCGCAGCTCGGGGGCGAGGTCGTCGGCGGCCCGCCCGACCATGTTCGAGATCACCCAGTCGATGTCGATGTCGGCGCGCTCGCCTCGCGCGACCAGCTCGCCGTCGCGGAACACCACGGCGTGGTCCGCGATCTCAAGCGCCTCCTCGAGATGATGGGAGATGTAGACGATGGCGACGTCGTGCGCCGTGAGTTCGCGGATCACCTTGAAGAGAACATCGACCTCGCTGCCAGAGAGGGCGGAGGTCGGTTCGTCCATGATCAGCACCCGCGCCTCGCCGGCGAGAGCGCGCGCGATCTCCACCACCTGCTGCTGACCCAGCCGCAGGTCGGCGACGAGAGTGCGCGGGTCCAGCTGCTCTTCGAGGCGCTCCAGCAGCACGCGGGTCGCCGCCGTCTGCGCGCGATCATCCACCATCAGTCCGCCGGCGCGCCGCTCCTCGCGACCCATGAAGATGTTGTCGCGCACGCTCAGGTTCGGCGCGAGGCTGAGCTCCTGGTGGATGATCGAGATGCCGCGCGCCGCCGCGTCGACCGAGTTCTTGAGCGTCACCGGCTGGCCATCCAGCTCCAGCCGCCCCGAGGTCGGCTGCTCGACGCCGCTCAGGATCTTCATCAGAGTCGACTTGCCGGCCCCGTTCTCGCCGAACAGCACCGTCACCGATCCCGCCCGGACGTCGAAGTCGACTCCCTTGAGCGCGTGCGTGGCTCCGTAGCGCTTGGTGATGTCGGCCGCGCGCATCACGACGCGACCACCCGCGTCAACGACGGGCGGCGTGCCTGCGGTCACGGAAGCACCTCGATCGACACCGGAACGACCGAGACGAGAGCCGGGTTCACACGCAGGTAGGCGCCCGTCACCCGGACCGTCTTGCCCTCCGCCGCTGCCGCGTCGAACGCCGCCAGCACTTCGTCGCGCACGATCGAGTTCAACTCGGTCGAGACCTCTTGGTACTCGAGCTGATTGGTGAACTGGTTGAACGAGATGGTGCCCGAGACATCGCGCAGTGCCGTTCCCGTGATGGCCGGGCCCACCTGCACCTGGACGGTCACCGCCGAGTCGACCCCGTCGACAGCGACAGGCAGAACCGGGGCGACGAGCTCGCCCGCCAGCCCCTCGAAGGTGACCGGAAACGCGAACGCACTGCTGGCGCCCGAGGTGTTGCCGAAGTCCGCCTCGTCGGCGCCCGCGTCCAGCGCCGCCAGCAGATCGGCCAGCGGAACCGCGTCGGCGGCGATGCCGTTGGCGATGTCATCGAACTCGTCGCGGGCGAATGTCGCCGGATCGAAGGCGTCCGCATCGCCGGCATCGGCCTGCTCCGTCGAGATGACCGTGGTGCTGAAGCCCGCCGCGACGACAAGCCCCGCCGCAAGGGCAAGGGCAACCATCCAGGGGCGGATCCGCCTCGGTCGATCGGAAGACGTCATCGTCGTAGGACTCCTTTGTGCACTGCTCCGGCGATCACGCCGGTCGATTCGGGAATCAGCTGAGTCATCGTCGCATAGCAATCGCGACAGGTCAACCGGTTGATGGATCTGCGTTTTCAGATACACTCGACGCCACCGCGCGATCCTGTGCGGCCACGATTCTCGAAGAGGAGCCGCGATGGCCGAACGACTTGTCGGAAAGACCGCATTGGTCACGGGCGCCGCCGTCGGCATCGGCCGCACGGTCGCCGATCGTTTCGTGCGCGAAGGCGCCCGCGTCGTCTTCGCCGACCGCGATGCTGACGGCGCGCGCGACGCCGCCGCCGCCGCGGGCGAACTCGGTCGAGCGGTGACGATGGATGTCGGAGACGAGTCGAGCGTCGCCGCCGGATTCGAGCAGCTCGACCGCGACGGATGGACTCCGGACGTGGTCGTGGTGAATGCCGGAGTTCAGCTGTTCGGCCACGACGCCGAAGTCGCCGACCTCGACCTCGAGGTCTGGCAGCGCACCCTCAACGTCAACCTGACGGGCGCGTTCCTCACCACCAAGTACGCGGTGCGCGGAATGCTGAAGCTGGGCGGCGGTTCCCTCATCTTCACCGGCAGCCCGACCGCGGTGCGCGGCGAAGGCTCCGACTTCACCGCATACAGCACCTCGAAAGCGGGCATGCACGGCCTCGGTCGCACCGTGGCGGCGGCGTACGCCACGCGCGGCATCCGCGTCAACACCGTCGGCCCGGCGTACACCGAGACGGGACTCGTCTCCACGATTCGCGACGACCCCGAGGCGCGTGCGGCGATCATCGGGCGCATCCCCATGGGGCGCGCCGGAAGCCCGGCGGATCTCGAAGGAATCATGGTGTTCCTGGCCAGCGACGAATCCGCATTCGCCACCGGCGCCGTGTTCCCGGTGGACGGCGGAATGACGACGCTGTGACCGGCGACGAGCTCTCCGCGGAGGCGTGGCTCGACCGCGACCCCCTGCCGCAGCCGCAGCGCTTCGGCGCCTGGGAGTTCGAGCTGCGCGGAGACGAGATCGCCGACCTGCGTTACGACGGCAGCCTGGTGCTCCGCTCGCTCCGTGCGGTTGCTCGTGACCGCGACTGGAACACCGTCCCGACGGTCGCCGAGGTCGCACCCATGAGCGACGGGCTCCGCCTCGCGCTGACCATGCAGGGGCTCGGCGCCGACCTGCGCGGCCACATCACCGTCCGCATCTCCGGCTCCCGACTCCGCGTCGACTTCGACGTCGAGTCGCACACCGAGTTCTGGCGCGCCCGGATCGGTCTGGTGGCGCTCCACCCGCCGGAGGTGGCGGGCACACCTCTGACCATTCGCCACCCCGACGGCAGCGCCACAGCGACGCAGTTCCCGCAGCGGATCGCCCCGCACCAACCCGCCTTCGACATCGCAGGGCTGGACTGGACGCTCGACGGCGTGCGCTCCGAACTCGCCTTCGACGGCGACGTGTTCGAGATGGAGGACCAGCGCAACTGGGCGGATGCCTCCTTCAAGACCTACTCGACTCCGCTGGCGATTCCGTTCCCCGTGCGCGTCGCGGTCGGAGAGCGCCTTCACCAAGCGGTCGAGGTCACGGCGACGCGCACGGCACGCGCTGCGGCGTCATCCGCGAGCGAGACCGCATCGCTTCGAGCGCGCGAACGCGCACTGCCCGACCTCGCGCTTCAGGCCAGCACCGGGCCAGACCCGGTGCTCGGGGTCAGCGCACCGTCCGCGCCCGTGCTGCTCGTGGAGCTGGACGCCCGCACGGCGAACTGGCCCGCCGCCCTCGACCGTGCGCGCGCCGAGGCCGGCGACGCGCAGCTCGATGTGCGGATCATCGCCCCCGACGCCGCCGCGCTTGAGCAGGTCCTCACCCGCGTCGGAGATGCGCCACTCGCCCGGATCGCGGCCTTCGATCCGAGAACGCACGTCACCGAACCCGCACTCGACGCCGCGCTGCGCGCCCACCTCGAGGGCCGCGGCGGCGAACCGGCTCAGCTCGCCGGAGCCCGCACCCACTACACCGAGCTCAATCGCACTCGCGATCGACTGGCGCGCGATCTCCCGCTCGTGTTCAGCGTCACCCCGCAGATGCACGCGACGGGTCGGCACCAGCTGGTCGAATCGGTGGCCATGATGCAGCTGATCGCGCGCGATGCGGTCGAGCATGCGGGGGGCGCAGGCGGTCCCGGAGTCCACGTCGGGCCGATCACGCTCGCCCCGCGAGTCAACGCCGTGGCGAGCACTCCGCCCCCGGAGGAGCCGAGCGACGTCACGAGTGGCTACGGTCCCGAGCGCGTCGTCGGCGCCACGGATCCCCGGCAGGCGTCCCCCGCCATGGCGACCTGGCTGATCGCCGTGTTCGCCAGCATCGCACGCGTCGACGGCGTGCGCAGCATCTGCCTCGGCGAACGGGTCGGAGCGCGCGGTCTGGTCAGCTCGCGCGGGGTTCCGACGCCAGCCGCCGAGGCTGTCAGCGCACTTACCGAGCTCGCCGGACACCCCGCTCTCGAGGTCGTCTCCGCGCCGGCCGACTGCTTCCTCGTCGCCGCGCGAACGCCCACCGGCCTCGTCGCGCTCGCGGCGAACCTCTCCCCCCGGTCGCGACGCGTCTCGATCACCGTCGACTCGACGACGACGACTCTCGAACTGGAATCATGGGGCTGGGCCCGAACCCGACTCAGCTCAGGAGAGGAGCACTGATGCTCAAAGGAATCGATCCGCTGCTCGATGGAGAGCTGCTGCGCACGCTCGACCAGATGGGCCACGGCGACCAGCTTGTCGTCGTGGACTCCAACTACCCGGCGGCGGCGACCGGACGCCCAGTGCATCGACTCGGCAAGGTCGGGGTGGACGAGGCGATCGCCACGATTCTTCAGGTGTTCCCGCTGGACAGCTTCCTGACGCATCCGCTCGAACGCATGGAGGTCGACGGGAACCCCGCCACCACCACGCCCGCCCATGACCAGGTGCTCGCCACGGCTCGCTCCTCGCACCCGAACGACCTCGAGTGGGGCGTCATTCCGCGCCTCGACTTCTACCGTCGGGCACGCGACGCCTACGCCGTCGTGCACACCCTCGACCCGCGCCCCTGGGGCTGCATGATCCTGCACAAGGGCGTCATCTTCCCCGACTGAGTCGCCCCGCCCCGCCCGACGCCCGCGAGCGGAGCCCGGGTTCGCGCGCGCCCAGCCACGGTCAATAGACTCAGGGCGAGCCGGAACCCACCAACGCCGGCCCGCACGAGGAGAATCCACCATGCCCGTCGCAACGCCGGAACAGTACGCCGAGATGCTCGACACCGCCAAGGCGAAGGGCTTCGCCTTCCCCGCGATCAACGTGTCGTCGTCCTCGACCATCAACTCCGTCCTCCAGGGACTCACCGAAGCCGGATCCGACGGCATCATCCAGGTCACCACCGGTGGCGCCGACTACTTCGCCGGCCAGAGCGTGAAGGCCCGCGCCTCGGGCGCGCTCGCGTTCGCCGCGTTCGCGACCGAGGTCGCCAAGAACTACCCGATCACGGTCGCCCTGCACACCGACCACTGCCCGAAGGACGCGCTCGGCGGATTCGTCGAGCCGCTCATCGCGGCCTCCGAGGAGCAGGTGAAGGCGGGCGGCAACCCGATCTTCCAGAGCCACATGTGGGACGGATCCGCGGTGCCGCTCGACGAGAACCTCAAGATCGCGCAGGACCTCCTCCCCCGCATGAAGGCCATCAACTCGATCCTCGAGGTCGAGATCGGCGTCGTCGGCGGCGAAGAGGACGGCGTGCAGCACGAGGGCAGCAACGAGGCCCTCTACACGACGCTCGGCGACGTGACCGCCGCGGTCGAGGCGCTCGGCCTCGGCGAGCAGGGCCGCTACATCGCCGCTCTCACCTTCGGCAACGTGCACGGCGTGTACAAGCCGGGCGGCGTGAAGCTGCGCCCCGAGCTGCTCGGCGAGATCCAGGCCGGCATCGCCGCCAAGTACGGCACCGGCCCGAAGCCGCTCGACCTGGTCTTCCACGGCGGATCCGGCTCGACGGATGCGGAGATCGCCGAGGCGGTCGCCAACGGCGTCATCAAGATGAACATCGACACCGACACGCAGTACGCGTTCACCCGGTCGATCGCCGACACCATGTTCAAGAACTACGACGGCGTGCTCAAGGTCGACGGCGAGGTCGGCAACAAGAAGGTCTACGACCCGCGCGCCTGGGGCAAGCTCGCTGAGTCGGCCATGGCCGCGCGCGTCGTCGAGGCGACCCGCCAGCTCGGCTCGGTCGGCAACGCGATCACGCGCTAGACCTCAGCACGAACACCACAACGGGCGGCCTTCGGGTCGCCCGTTGTCGTTAAGCCCCGGCGGTCGTGAGCAGCGGGGCCAGACCCGGATCGATCAGCATGATTGCCGTGATCGCGACGACCACGGCCAGGATCGCGACGACTCCCGCGACGAGCGGAACCCAGAACGCTCGGCGGCGAGCGCGCAGCCGGGTGACCGAGACCCCCAGCGCGACGAGGAACAGCACGATCCAGACGCCGAGCAGAATGCGACCGCCGATCAGGGTCGGCTCACCCAGCTGCACGTCGCTGAGATCGACGCCGAGGTCGGAAGGCATCGCGGCGAAGGATGCGGCGAGCTCGCGGTCCAGGTTCCAGAACGCGGGAATCGCCGAGATGACATTCCAGAGTCCGACCATCAGCAGGGCGATCGTCACCGGCGGATCCCAGCGCAGCGGGGGGCGCGCGGGCTGCTCGTCGCTCGGCCAGCCGCTCGAGCGCTCGGCGGGCGAGGCAGGAGGGACGGGCGGCGGCGCGGGCTCGCTGCCCGGCACCGGACGCCCGGTGATCCGCGCGACCTCTTCCGGCGTCGCGTACTCGCCGTATTGCGGCGCGGGCCGCGAGTCGGGCGTGTCGGAAGTGTCGCTCATCAGGTGGTGCGCGCGCGACCGCCGAGGCCCCGCGCGTCCTTCTCGCCGCTCGGCGCGGTGCGCAGCTCCTTCGGCAGCGAGAACATGAGGTCCTCCTCGGCGGTGCGCACCTCCTCGACCGTGTCGAAGCCGGCTTCGGCGAGGTCTTCGAGCACCTCGGCCACGAGCACCTCGGGCACGCTGGCGCCGCTCGAGACGCCGACCGAGGCGACGCCCTCGAACCACTCGGGGCGCATCTCGTCGGCGTAGTCGATGCGGTAGGCGGCCTTCGCGCCGTGCTCGAGGGCGACCTCGACGAGTCGCACCGAGTTGGAGCTGTTGGCGCTGCCGACGATGATCACGAGGTCGGCGCCGGGCGCGACCTTCTTGATCGCGACCTGACGGTTCTGGGTGGCGTAGCAGATGTCGTCGCTCGGCGGATCCTGCAGATTCGGGAAGCGCACGCGGAGGCGGCGCACCGTCTCCATGGTCTCGTCGACACTCAGCGTGGTCTGCGAGATCCAGACCAGGTTGTCGGGGTCATCCACCTGGATGGTGTCCGCATCCTCGGGGGTGCCGACCAGGATCGTGCGCTCGGGGGCGTGACCCATCGTGCCCTCGACCTCTTCGTGACCGGCGTGGCCGATCAGCAGGATCTGCTTGTTCTGGCCGGCGAAGCGCGTCGCCTCGCGGTGCACCTTCGTGACGAGCGGGCAGGTGGCATCGATCGCCTGCAGTTCGCGATCGGCGGCCGCCTGAACGACCATCGGCGAGACGCCGTGGGCGCTGAAGACGAGGTGCGAGCCGGGCGGGACCTCGTCGACCTCGTCGACGAAGATCGCGCCGCGCTGCTCGAGCTCGCTCACCACATGCACGTTGTGCACGATCTGCTTGCGCACGTAGACGGGGGCGCCGTAGTGGTCCAGGGCCTTCTCCACCGCGATCACGGCGCGGTCGACCCCGGCGCAGTAGCCGCGGGGAGCTGCGAGCAGAACGCGCTTGGTGCCCTCGACGCTCAGGTTGGGCAGCGGTTCGCGGCGAACGCGTTCGCGGGGAGGCTCGAGGGTGACGCCGAGCGCGCCGTTCGTGATGGAGGACACGCCCCGATTCTACGGGGGCGAGTTGCCCCGCGCCTGGGGAGACCCCGGCCACGGTCCGCCGCGAGCGGTACCCTGACGGCAATGACCGATCCGACCGCTCCCGCCACCGCCGAAGCGCCCTGGCCCGTCGCGCGACTCTCGCACGAGCTCAAGGGCTACATCGACCGCCTCGGCACCGTGTGGGTCGAGGGCGAGATCACACAGTGGGGCGTCTCCGGCGGCAACGTCTATGGCAAGCTCAAAGACCTCGGCATGGACGCCACCGTCAGCTTCACGGTGTGGTCGTCGACGCGGGCCAAGCTCACCTCCGACTTCGCCCAGGGCGACCGCGTCATCGCGCTCGTCAAGCCGAACTTCTGGGTCAAGGGCGGCACCTTGACCATGCAGGTCTACGAGCTGCGCCACGTCGGGCTCGGCGATCTGCTGGAGCGCCTCGAGAAGCTGCGGCGCAAGCTCGCGGAGGAGGGCCTGTTCGCCGCGGACCGCAAGGTGCGCCTGCCGTTCCTGCCGCAGTGCATCGGCCTGGTCACCGGCAAGGATTCCGACGCCGAGAAGGACGTGCTGCGCAATGCCCAGCTGCGCTGGCCGGAGGTGCGCTTCCGGGTCGTGCACGCGGCCGTGCAGGGCGATCGGGCCGCCGGCGAGGTGTCGGCCGCGATCCGCACGCTGGATGCCGATCCCGACGTCGACGTGATCATCGTCGCGCGCGGCGGCGGCGACTTCCAGAACCTGCTGGTGTTCAGCGACGAGCAGCTGGTGCGCACCGCCGCGGAGTGCGTGACGCCGCTCGTGAGCGCGATCGGCCACGAGGCCGACCGCCCCCTGCTCGACGAGGTCGCCGACCTGCGCGCCTCGACGCCGACCGATGCCGCGAAGCGCGTCGTGCCCGATGTCGCCGAAGAGCTCGCGCGGGTGCAGCAGGCCCGCGCGCGCATCGCGATGCGGGTGACCGGGCTGATCACGCACGAGATCGATCGCATCGGCCAGCTGCGCTCCCGCCCGGTGCTCGCCGACCCGCGCACCCTCGTCGACTCGCGCGCCGAGGAGCTGACGCGCTGGGTCGCGCGCGGGGCGGAGCTGATGGACTACCGGATCGAGCGCGCCCAGCTGCGCACCGCCGAACTGGTCGGGCAGCTGCGCGCCCTGTCGCCGAAGCGAACGCTCGAGCGCGGCTACGCGATCGCGCAGCGCGCGGATGGTGCGATCCTGCGCACCGCCGAGCAGGCAACCGCGGGCGATCGTCTCGTGCTGACCCTGGCCGACGGCCGCGTCTCCACGACGGTCGATGAGGCGGCGGACGAGGGCGCCAGCCGCGATTAGAGTGGGAGTCGTGGCCGACACTTCTCTCCCGGACGTCGCCGCGCTGAGCTACGAGCAGGCGCGCGACGAACTCGTCCGTGTCGTGACCGAGTTGGAGCAGGGCTCCGCGACGCTCGAAGAGTCGCTCGCCCTGTGGGAACGCGGCGAAGCGCTCGCGCGCCGCTGCGAGGAGTGGCTGCTCGGCGCGAAGGCACGGCTCGACCAGGCCCGTGCCGCGGCCGAGGACACCGCCTCGTGAGCAAGTACCCCACCCACGACGAGCAGGGCCGGCCCATCGTCGCCGAGCTCGGTCGCGCCGAGACGCCGGAAGAGACGGCGGCGCGCAAGGCCGCCGCGACCGCGCGGCACCGCGGCAACCGCTCCGTCTTCAGCCTGATCTTCGCGCTGCTCGCCTCGTTCGGCATCGTCGCGTTCCTCGTGCTCGTGGTCGTGCGACCGGATGCCGGGCCGACCCAGCAGCCCGTCGACTACCTCGCGGCGGCCGCCGACGCGCAGCCCGCCGTGGAGGAGACGCTGGTCGCGCCCGTCATCCCCGCCGAGTGGTACGCCAACCGCGCCCGGCTCGCGACCGAGACCGCCGACGACGTCGTGCGCTGGGAGCTCGGATTCGTGACCGCGAAGACCCAGTACCTCGCGATCACGCAGGGCATCGACGCGAACCCGTCCTGGGTGGCGGAGCAGGTTCTCGATGCCGCCGCTGGCCCGACCGTGCGCCTCGGCGGCCTCGACTGGGTGAGCTACGACCGTCGCGACGTCGACGATCCGGGCAACGTGGAGTTCGCACTTGTGACCGAGATCGACGGCTCGACCGTGGTGATCAGCGGCACCGCCGACGACACCGAATTCGCAATGCTGGCGGAAGCCATCGGCAAGGAGGTCCTCTCGTGACGAATGAACGACGCACCCCGGCCCAGGTCTGGCGCGAGATGGCGCGCGGTAACGAGCGCTTCGTCGCCGGCACGCCCCTGCATCCGCGTCAGGATGCCGAGCACCGCAACGAGCTGGCCGGAGGCCAGGCACCGAACGCCGCGCTGTTCGGCTGCAGCGACTCGCGTCTCGCCGCCGAGATCATCTTCGACAAGGGCCTCGGCGACCTCTTCGTGGTGCGCAACGCGGGGCAGGTCGTCTCCGCCTCGGCGATCGCCTCGCTCGAATACGCCGTCGCCGTGCTCGGGGTGTCTCTCATCGTCGTGCTCGCGCACGACGCGTGCGGCGCCGTGCAGGCGGCGATCGACCTCGACAACCCCGAGATGGGTCCGATTCCGCCGCACATCGCCGGCCACATCGCGCCAATCCGGCGTGCGGTCCGCGCGATCGAGTCGCGCGACGCGGAGTCGGTCGGGCGCGAGCACCTCAACAACACGGTCGCCGGACTGGTGGCCGAGTCCGAGCTGATCTCCGACGCGATCGCCGCGGGTACGCTGGCCGTGGTCGGAGCGAACTACCGACTCGATGAGGGCCGCGTCGACGCGGCCTTCGTCGTGGGATCCATCGATCCCGCCTAGACGCCACCGCAGACCGAATCCGCGAGCCCGAAAGGCAGCACACCGCCGTGACCCACGAAGAGTTCCGCATCGAGCACGACACGATGGGCGAGGTGCGGGTTCCCGCGTCGGCCCTCTACCGCGCGCAGACGCAGCGCGCCGTCGAGAACTTCCCCATCTCGGGCTCGGGCCTGGAGCCCGCACAGATCGTCGCACTCGCGCGCATCAAGCGTGCCGCCGCGATCGTGAACCACCAGCTCGGCAACCTCGACGAGGGCATCTCGGGCGCGATCGTCGCGGCCGCCGACGAGATCATCGCCGGCCAGCACCACGAGCACTTCCCGGTCGACACCTACCAGACCGGCTCCGGCACCAGCTCGAACATGAACATGAACGAGGTGCTCGCCACGCTCGCGACCGCCAAGCTCGGCTCGCCCGTGCACCCCAACGACCACGTCAACATGTCGCAGTCCTCCAACGACGTGTTCCCCACCTCGGTGCACCTCGCCGTCACGGGCGCGCTGCTCGGTGAGCTCATCCCCGCGCTCGAGCACCTGGCGGTGGCACTGGAGGCGAAGGCGGAGCTGTGGAAGACGGCCGTGAAGCCGGGCCGCACCCACCTGATGGATGCCACCCCGGTCACCCTCGGCCAGGAGTTCGGCGGCTACGCCCGCCAGATCCGGCTCGGCATCGAGCGCGTGCAGTCGGCACTTCCGCGCGTCGCCGAGGTTCCGCTCGGCGGCACCGCCACGGGAACGGGCATCAACTCCCCCGCGGGCTTCTCGCAGAAGGTCATCGCCGAGCTCGCGAGCTCGAGCGGCCTGCCGATCACCGAAGCCCTCGACCACTTCGAGGCGCAGGGCGCCCGCGACGGTCTGGTGGAGGCCTCCGGCGCGCTGCGCGTCATCGCGGTCAGCCTCACCAAGATCTGCAACGACCTGCGCTGGATGGGCTCGGGCCCCAACACCGGTCTCGGTGAGCTGGCGATCCCCGACCTGCAGCCCGGCTCGTCGATCATGCCCGGCAAGGTCAACCCGGTCATCCCGGAGGCGGTGCTCATGGTCGCGGCGCGCGTCATCGGCAACGACGCGACGATCGCCTGGGCGGGAGCCTCCGGCAGCTTCGAGCTCAACGTCGCCATCCCCGTCATGGGCACGGCGCTGCTCGAGTCGAACCGCCTGCTCGCCAACTCGATGCGCGCCCTCGCCGACAAGACCATCGACGGACTCGAGGCGAACCTCGACCGCGCGGCCGCGCTGGCCGGCATGTCGCCGTCGATCGTGACCCCGCTCAACAAGTTCATCGGCTACGAGAACGCGGCCAAGATCGCCAAGCACGCGGTCAAGCAGGGCATCACGGTGCGCGAGGCGACGCTCGACCTCGGCTTCGTCGAGCGCGGCGAGCTCACCCTCGAGCAGCTCGACGCGGCGCTCGATGTGCTGAGCATGACCCAGCCCGGGTAATCACCCCCGCCTGCCCTTCGGCCTCACGTCGTCAACGCGGCGTTCGCTCCCGCCTGCCGCGGTGCCGTCGGAGCTGCCAGGAGCACGGCGCCCATGCCGACCAGAACGCCCAGAAGCATCAGCAGCCTCCCCGCGACCCCGGCATCGCCACCGTCGGTGGCGAACGTGTCGGCGATGCCCATCCCCATGGCGAATCCGGCGACCCACACCGAGAACGACGTCACCGAGATCGTGACCAGCGCCAGCAGCACGAGGCGACGCCTCGAGCGCCCGCGCCGCAGTGCGGGTGCGGGCACGACCGCGAACGCCACCACGGCGAGCGCCGCGAGCGCGGCCGACGCGCCCCACGCGATGAGAATCACGGGGCTCGGGGTCTCGTTCGCCGCGGCGAGCCCGGCGTAGATCTCGTCGAGCGTCAAACCCGGCAGTTTGGCGAGCGGGTTCCACACCAGCACGTGCAGCACCCCCAGGGCGACGATGAGCGCAACCGCGAGGACGGTTCCCGCTCCCACCCCCCAACGCGCCACCGCGGTGACCGCTGTGCCCCTCGCCGGCACCAGCGCGAACGCGAGAACGAGGGTGCCGACGAGAAGGATCGGAAACCCGAGCACCAGCAGGGCAAAGGCGGCGAACGCGGCAAGCCCCACCCCGACGGCCACCACCATGACCGCCACCGCCACCGCGAACGCGAGTATCGGGGGAAGCGGGAGCGCTGTCGCCGCGGCCACCACCAAGGTCAGCAGACCGACGGCGACCAGAGCAGCAACGATCGCCGTTGCGAGCAGGACGGCGGGCGAGGTGTCGCCACGAGTGTCGAAGGCACCGACGACGAACAGTCCGAGCGCGGGAATCGTCCCCAGCCCGAGGACGACGAGTCCCCAGTGCGCACGCCGCGCCGCGAGCGCGGGCCGCGTCATTCCGCTCACGGCGGGGTCGCTGCGTGACACGGTGAGGGCGAACGCCACGGCACCCCACACCACGTCGCTGCGCGCGATTCCCGCTTCGCTCGCACCAACGAGGTCCGCGAGCCACTCCTCGCGGTACCGTTCGCGGATCGCGGCGGGCAGCGTGGCGGCGACACCCCGCACGAGGCGCTCGGCCGCGCTCATGCGAGCGCTCCACGAACGCTCGGTCCCGTCGCGCGGCGCCGGTGTGACGCTACGGCGCTCTGCGCCGCCGCGGCGCCGTCCGCCGTGAAGGAATACAGGCGTCGTCGCGGGCCCGATCGTTCCGTCTCGGCCTCCCACTCCGAAGCGACCCAGCCCAGGCGCTCCAGACGTTCCAGAATTGGGTAGACCGTGCCGGCCGGCCGGCCGCTCTCGGCGACGATCCTGAGGCCCCAGGTCGCGGTCGACTCCCCCAGAAGCGCTGAAAGAACATCGATGGTGGCGGTCGTGACTCTGCTGAGGGGCTCCATCCCGTAACTCTACCTATATAGATTTAGCGGTCAATCTGGGGAATGGGATCTGAAAGACGGCTTCATGTTGCCGCGAGAAAGCGCGCGGGCGATTACCGTTAGCGAGTGAGGACTCTCAGTTACAACCTCGAAAAGCACAAGGCGAGCGGTGAGCTCGTCGAGCTTGCCGAGAAACTCGACCTCGACTTCCTGTGCCTGCAGGAGGCCGACACCCTCGCGCTGCCCGATGAGCTGGGACCGATGCATCTGGCGGATGCCACCCAGCGCAATCGGCTGGGGCTCGCGATCTACCACCGCAAGGATCGGTTCGAGGCCCAGACCTCCCAGGCCTTCGCGCTGAAGAAGTCGCTGCACGACCGTGTCGCCCGCCCCGCTGCCGAACGGCTGCTGGCCAGCCGCATGCTCGACACCGACTCCGGTCGTGAGTTCATTGTCGCGTCGTTCCATGCGGCCCCGCTCACCGCGCTCAACTCGCTGCGGCGCGCGCAGATCGCCGCCGCGCACGCGCAAATCGAGGAGCTCGGTCCGGAGCTGCCGCACCTGATGGTGGGCGACTACAACTACCCGCTGTTCAAGAACTCGCTGAGCAACCGCATCGCCAAGTCCGGCTACGACCTGTCGCTGAGCGACTCGCTCACCTACACCCGCTACAAGTTCTTCCGCGGGCACTTCGACTTCGCCACCTCCGCGCGGCTCTCGATCGACAGCGTCACGACTCTGCCGCAGGGCGCCTCGGACCACATGGCGATCCTGGTGACCGCGAAGCTGCCCGAAAGCAACGAGCAGCACGTCATCCGGGCAGCCCGGCCCCAGCCTCGGGGCCGAGGGAACAGCTGGTTCCGCTCGGCCCGCTGAGGCCGAAGACCGATCAGGCGACCGGGCTGCCCTCCAGCAGCTCGGTGACGAGCGCGGCGATCGCGCTGCGCTCACTGCGGGTGAGTGTGATGTGCGCGAACAGCGGGTGCCCCTTGAGCGTCTCGATCACGCTCGCGACGCCGTCGTGCCGCCCGACGCGGAGGTTGTCGCGCTGCGCAACATCGTGGGTGAGCACCACGCGCGAGTTCTGCCCGATCCGGCTGAGCACCGTGAGCAGCACGTTGCGCTCCAGCGACTGCGCCTCGTCGACGATCACGAAGGCGTCGTGCAGGGAGCGACCGCGGATGTGGGTGAGCGGCAGCACCTCGAGAATCCCGCGCTCGACCACCTCCTCGAGCACATTCTCCGACACCAGCGCGCCCAGGGTGTCGAACACCGCCTGACCCCACGGGTTCATCTTCTCGTCCTTGTCGCCGGGCAGGTAGCCGAGCTCCTGGCCGCCGACCGCGTACAGCGGACGGAACACCATGATCTTGCGGTGCTGCTGCTTCTCGAGCACCGCCTCGAGGCCCGCGCACAGGGCGAGGGCGCTCTTGCCGGTTCCGGCGCTGCCGCCGAGCGAGATGATGCCGACCTCCGGGTCGAGCAGCAGATCGATCGCGAGACGCTGCTCCGCGCTGCGGCCGTGCAGGCCGAACACGTCCTGGTCGCCCCGCACGACCTTGAGCTCGCGCTCGCCGGTGACGCGGCCGAGTGCCGAGCCGCGCTCCGAGGTGATCACGAGGCTGGTGTTGATCGGCATGTCGGCCACGAGCTTCGTGGTGAGCGTGTCGGCGTCGTACAGGTCGGCCATCTGCTCTCCCGAGACGGCGATCTCGGCCAGGCCCGTCCAGCCGGAGTCGACGGCGAGCTCGGCGCGGTACTCCTCGGCGGCGAGACCGATCGAGGCCGCCTTGACGCGCAGCGGCAGGTCTTTGGAGACCACCACCACGTGCAGCCCCTCCGCCGCCAGGTTCGAGGCGACGGCCAGGATGCGGGAGTCGTTGTCGTTCAACTGCAGCCCCGAGGGCAGCACGGACATGTTCGAGTGGTTGAGCTCGACGCGCACCGAGCCGCCGTTGTCGCCGACGGCGATCGGGAAGTCGAGGCGCTCGTGTTCGATGCGCAGTTCATCCAGCAGCCGCAGGGCCTGCCTCGCGAAGTAGCCGATCTCCGGATCGTGGCGTTTCGCCTCGAGTTCGGTGACGACGACGACCGGCAAGACGACGGCGTGCTCCGCGAAGCGGTAGATCGCCTTCGGGTCACTCAGCAGCACGGAGGTGTCGAGCACGTACGTGCGCTCCCCCTGCTTCTGCGACGCTGCGGTGAACTGCTGGTGCTGGGGGTTGTCGAGCGCTGGCACATCCACTCCATCCCCAAGCGCCCGTGGGCACCTGGATCCTGTGAGCGAAACGGCCACAAAACTCGCGGAACGAACTTATAGGTGGCCGTTCCGATCAGACGCCGTGTCTGATGCTCTGACGCTATGCCTGTTCGTGAGACGGTCGTGTTTCGACACGCGTGGGGAGTGTTACGAACGGGTGAACGCTCCGCCCACCCGTGGCGTCTCGAACGGGCGACTCAGCCCGGGATGGCGGTCGAGAACGACAGAAATGCCGAGCGCACCATCGCGAGCGTCTCGTCGTTCGTCGTCGCGTGCGCGCTCAGGCGCACCCGGCCGCCGCCGACCGCCGCGCTGACGCCGTGGTTGTGCAGCGCGGCCGCCAGCACCGTGAGGTGCTCGGGTTCGGGCTCCACCACGACGATGCCCGCGCGCTCGTGCTCGGCGCGCGGCGACACCACCGGGAGGGCGAACTCGTCGGCGAGGTCGATCAGCCGCGACACCTTCTCAGCGACCTTCGCGCCGATCGCCGCGACGCCGACCCGGTCGATCTCCTCCAGGGCGGCCGACAGACGCGCCTGGGCGAGCGGGTCGGGATCGCTCACCCCGAAGGCACGCGCGCCGCGCACCGGCGGTGTCACCTCGTTCGGCTCCTCCAGGGTGTTGCCGTTCGGGACATAGCCCGTCCAGACGGGGGTCAGCTGGTCCAGGGCCCGTTCGCTGAGCGTCATGAAGCCGGTGCCCCATCCCGCCCGCACCCAGGTGCGTCCGCTGCCGACCACGACATCGGCCACCTCGTAGGGCGCGTCCACGATCCCGAACCCCTGCATCGCGTCCACGATCAGCAGCCGGTCGCCGATGACCTGGCGGATGCCCTCCAGATCGACGAGGTAGCCGGTGCGGAAATCGACCAGGCTCAGCGCCACCGCGGTGATCGAGTCGTCGAGCTGCTCCCGCAGATTCCCCGGGGTGATGCGGCCATGATCCGTCTCGATCCAGCGCGGGGTGAGCACCCCGAGCGCATCGGCCGCACGCTGCGCGGCGAAGGTGAGGCCCGGGTAGTCGGCACGTGACAGCGCCACGCCCCCGGTGACGCCGAACATCGCATGCATGAGGCCCTGGCTGGTGTTCGGCTGATCGGAGACCTGCTCCGCCGGGACGCCGACGAGCGCAGCGACTGCGGCCCGCATGCGCCCATCGAGGGCGCGCAGCGCCTCGAAGGCGCCGAAGCGCGCATGCGAGAGCAGACCGAGATGCGCGGCGAGCTCCTCCTGCACGGCGGCGCCGATCGGGCCGAGGTTCGCGAAATCGAGGTAGCCCGGCTCGGTATCAAAGCGGGCGACGTAGTCGTCGATATTCATGGGGCCTCCTCGGGGAACCCTCCATCATTGCCCAAAACGCCGCTCGCGGGTGGCGAAGTTGCGGAGAGCGCGCAGGAAGTCGACCTCGCGCATGTCCGGCCCGAGGGCCTCGACGAAGTAGAACTCGCTGTGCGCGCTCTGCCACAGCAGGAAGTCCGAAAGGCGCTGCTCACCCGAGGTGCGGATGATCAGATCGGGGTCGGGCTGGCCCTGCGTGTAGAGGTGGTCGCCGATCAGCTCCGGCGTGAGCAGCTCGGCGAGGTCGTCGATGCTGCCGCCGTTCTTGCCGTGGGCGCGCACGATGCTGCGCATCGCGTCCGCGATCTCACGTCGGCCGCCGTAGCCGACCGCGAGATTCACATGGAGTCCGCCGTTGCCCGCCGTGCGGTCCTCGGCGGCGCGCAGCGTCGCGACGAGCGGCTCCGGCAGGCCCTCACTGGTGCCGACGTGCTGGATGCGCCAGTCGGCGGCGCGGGAGAGATCGTTGGCGAGATCGCCGATGATCTCGAAGAGCTGGTGCAGCTCGTCGTCCGGGCGCCCCGACAGGTTGTCGGTCGACAGCAGATAGATCGTCACCACGCGAATGCCGGCCTCGTCGCACCAGCTGAGGAACTCGCGCATCTTCTCGGCGCCGGCGCGGTGCCCGTGCGCCGCCGTCTCGAGCGCCCGCTCGCGCGCCCAACGACGGTTCCCGTCGATGATCATGCCGACGTGGTGCGGCGGCGCGGCGTCGTCGAGCTGGCGGCGCAGTCGCCGCATGTACAGGCCGTAGAGGAACCCCCGGCCGGTCTTGCTCTGCCGCACAGTCACGACACCACGTTAGTCCGCCCGGAGCGGCCCGGCATCCAGCTTCACCTTCGTGCGACGTCCTAGGATCGCGGCATGAGCCGCGCACCCCGAACCCCGAAACTCCCCGAGAACGCGCTCTCGGCCGCGACGAAGCCGCTCGGCGACGGCACCGATCTGCCGAACATTCCCCTGCTCGACGACGCCACCGACCTGCACCAGTCGGAGGCGAAGCCCACCTGGCGCGGCTGGATCCACGCGGGCACCTTCCCCCTCGCGATCGCGGCCGGCATCGTGCTGATCGTGCTCGCCGACGGCGCCGCGGCCAAGTGGAGCTCCGCCGTGTTCATGGCGAGCTCGCTGCTGCTGTTCGGCATCTCGGCGGTCTACCACCGGTTCAACTGGAGCCCCAAGGTCAAGGCCGTGTTCCGGCGACTCGACCACTCCAACATCTTCCTGCTGATCGCCGGCACCTATACGCCGCTCGCCATCAACGCTCTGCCCTACCCGAAGAGCGTCATCCTGCTCGCAATCATCTGGACGGGCGCGCTGCTCGGGATCGCCTTCCGCATCTTCTGGCTGAAGGCGCCGCGCATCCTCTACGTGGCGCTGTACATCGCGCTCGGCTGGGCGGCGATGCTCTACATCGTCGATCTGTTCAACGCGAATATCGCCATGATGGTGCTCGTCGTGGTGGGCGGGCTGTCCTACACGGTGGGTGCGGTGTTCTACGCGCTCAAGCGCCCCAACCCGGTGCCGGGCGTCTTCGGCTTCCACGAGATCTTCCACTCGTGCACGGTGATCGCGTTCCTGTGCCACTGGACCGCGATCCTGCTCATCGTGCTGAATCCGGTGACGAGCTAGCTTCCGCCGCGGCCTCCGCCTCGAGCCGCTCGCGGATCTCGGTGCGGTAGCGCAGGCGACGCATGCGACGAACCATGTCCAGCAGCAGCAGCACCACCGCGATGATGAAGAGGAACGTCACGACGAAGCCGATGACGCCGGGGGTGACCGCGTTCTCGTCCACCTCGGAGAGGGAAGCGGGCACGCTCGTCGCTGCAGAAAAAGTCCAGAACACGTCGTGCCTTTCCAAAACCGAATAGCCTGAGACCAGCTTATGACGACCGACCTGAATGCCCGATACGGCAGAACTCCGGCGCGTGCCCGCCAGCGCCGCATCATCGCGATCGGCGCCGCGATCGGCGCCGCCGTCGTGGTGGGCGCGTGGGTGATCTGGGCCGGACTGTTCTCGCCCGAGGCGACGCTCGAAAGCCGCGACATCGGCTTCGAACTGGTGGGCGATGACGAGGTCGTGCTGCGCTTCGAGGTCTCCGTCGCGCCCGGCTCCACGGTGCGCTGCGCGGTCGAGGCGCAGAACGAGCAGCACGCGATCGTCGGCTGGAAGGTGATCGACCTGGCCGTCTCAGACACCTACACGCGCGTCTTCGAAGAGCGCGTCATCACTTCGGAGCCGGCCGTGCTCGGCTTGATCTCCGAGTGCCGCCTGACCTAGTCTGAATCAACTCTCACGCAGCACCCGGACCGGCCTCTGGCCGGTCTCGTTTGTTGAGGGAGCGTCTTCGTCCATTCGCGCACCAGGAGAACCCGCATGAGCGACACCGCAGCAACCACGTGGCTGACGCAGGAGTCATTCGACCGACTCTCCGCCGAGCTCGAGCACCTCAGCGGCCCGGCCCGCGTCGAGATCGCCAAGAAGATCGAAGCGGCGCGCGAGGAGGGCGACCTCAAGGAGAACGGCGGCTACCACGCCGCCAAGGACGAGCAGGGCAAGATCGAGGCGCGCATCCGCCAGCTGACCCTGCTGCTGCGCACCGCGACGGTCGGCGAGCCGCCGGAGTCGACGGGCGTGGTCGAGACGGGAACCGTCGTCACCGCGAAGATCTTCGGCGAGGAGTCGAAGTTCCTGCTCGGCAACCGTGAGATCGCCGCCGACCAGGAGGACCTCGAGGTCTACCCGTCGTCGAGCCCGCTCGGTGCCGCGATCATGGGGCTGAAGGTCGGCGAGTCGACGAGCTACACCGCGCCGAACGGCAAGCAGATCAGCGTCGAGGTCGTCGCGGTCGAGACGTACCGCGGCTGAAAAACCCTCGCGGTCGCGCGAGAATCGTGCTTGGCTCAGCCCATGGCACGAATGTTCTTTCCGAACCTCGCGGTCAGCGACCTGAGCGCCGCGATCGCGTTCTACTCGGCGCTCGGCTTCGAGAACCACGCCGGGTTCACTGACGAGAGCGCGGCGGCGATGGTCGTGAGCGACGAGGTCGTCATCATGCTGCTCTCCCCCGCGTTCGCGGCCGAGAACGGCATGGCGGTGCCGTCCGGCACGCCGTCGACCTCCCACGCGCTGCAGCTGGAGTCGCGCGCGGAGGTGGATGCCTTCATCACCCGCGCCCTTTCCGCAGGCGCTGCGCCCCTCGGCGAGCCGCAGGAGCTCGGCTTTATGTACGCCCGCGGCATGACCGACCCCGACGGCCACATCTGGCACGTGCACTGGATGGACCCGGCGCAGCTGCCGTAGTCGGCCCTACGCGTCGACGCGGGGTTCGTAGCCGGCGGCGCGCAGATGATCGAGCACCAGATCGGCGTGCTCGGCACCGCGCGTCTCCATGTGGATCTCGATCTCGACCTCGCTGATCTGCAGCCCGTAGCCGTGGCGCGTGTGCAGCACCTCGACCACGTTCGCGTTCGCGTCGGCGATGATCTCGGCGATGCGCGCCAGCTGACCGGGACGATCCGGCAGCGGGATGTTGACCTTCAGGTATCGCGCCGAGGCGGCAAGACCGCGGCTGATGACGCGCTCCATCACCATCGGGTCGATGTTCGCCCCGCTCAGCACGATCACGGTCGGGCCCTCGACCTGGATCTTGCCGGAGAGCACCGCGGCGACCCCGACGGCACCCGCAGGCTCGACGACGAGCTTCGCCCGCTCCAGCAGCATGACGAGCGCCTTCGCGGTCTCGTCATCTTCGACCGTCACGACGCCGTCGACGGCGCGGCGGATGATCTCGAAGTTCAGCGCACCGGGCCGCGCGACGGCGATGCCGTCGGCGATCGTCGGCGCGGTCGCCACGGTGACGATCTCGCCCGCCGCCAGTGAGACCGGATAGGACGCCGCGTTGGCCGCCTGAACCCCCACGACGCGCACCCGGCGCCCGAGGCTCGGAGCGAGCTGAGCGAACGCGGAGGCGATCCCGGAGGCGAGTCCCCCGCCGCCGATCGGAACGATGACGTTGGCGACGTCGGGCAGCTGGTCGAGGATCTCGAGGGCGATCGTGCCCTGACCGGCGACCACATCCGGGTGATCGAACGGCGGAATCAGCACGGCACCGGTGCGCTCGGCGAACTCGGCCGCCGCATGCAGGGTCTCGTCGACGACGTGACCGTGCAGCACGACATCGGCGCCGTAGCCGCGGGTCGCCTGCAGCTTCGGCAGGGCGACGCCGATGGGCATGAAGATCGTGGCCTTGATGCCCAGCTCACGTGCGGCGAGCGCAACGCCCTGGGCGTGGTTGCCGGCCGAGGCCGCCACGACACCGCGCGCGCGCTCATCGTCGCTGAGGCGCGCGAGCCGGTTGTAGGCTCCGCGGATCTTGTACGAGCCCGTCTTCTGCAGGCTCTCCGCCTTGAACCAGGTGGGACTGCCGAGCAGACCCGAGAGATAGCTGGAGTGCTCGAGCGGCGTGACGCTCACCACGTGCGCGACGCGCTCGCGAGCCGCGCGGATGTCATCGAGGGTCGGTCCCGGCAGCGGCTGGGTGGTCAGGTCGGGCGCCAGTTGGTCGGTCATGAATCGGACTCCGTCGTCGGGCTCGGCGTCGTGACTGTCGCCGCTTTGGTGCGTCGCGCACGGGGCGGCGTCTCGGAAGGCGGGAACAGATCGCTCGCGCTGGGGTTCGGGTTGGTTCGCCATTCGCCGCGGGCGAGGTAGCCGATCATCACGTTCGCCACCGCGACCACCGGCACCGCGAACAGCGCGCCCGCGATCCCCGCGACGAAGCCGCCAGTCGACACGGCGAGCACCACCGGAAGCGGGTGCACCTTGACCGCGGTGCCGATCAGGAACGGCTGCAGCACATTGCCTTCGAGCTGCTGAACGCCGATCACGATGCCGAGCATGATGACGGCGGGGATCGGGCCCAGGTAGATGAGCGCGATGAACACCGCGAGCGCGCCCGAGAGCACCGCTCCGACGATCGGGATGAACGAGCCGAGGAAGACGGCGATCGCGATCGGGATGACCAGCGGGAAGCCGCCGAGGAACAGCCCGAGGATCCAGGCGCCGAGCCCGATGCCGACGGCGTCGATGGCGGCGACCAGGATCTGCACCTTGACGAAGGAGGTGAGCGTGATCCACCCGGCGCCGCCCGCACCCGAGACGGCGACGCGCGCCGGCCGGGGGAACAGCCGAACGATCCAGGCCCAGATCGCGCGACCGTCGATCAGGATGAAGAGCGTCGCGAACAGCGCGATGAGCGCCCCGGCGAGGATCTCGCCCAGATCGCCGCCGAGCCCCAGAGCGACGCTGACGATCGTGCCGATGTCGTCTTGAATCGTGGCGATGGCGTCGTCGACGAATCCGGTGATGTCCGCTTCCGACAGGCCGAGCGGAAGCTCGACGAGGAACTGCTCGAACTCGATGAACTTCGCGATCGTCTGCTCCTGCAGCGAGGGGAAGCCCGCGCGAACCTGCCAGACCACGATCGTGATCAGTCCCGCCACGACGGCGATGATCCCGACCTCGTTGACCGCCACCGCGAGCCACTTCGGCCAGCCGTGCTTCTGGAGGAAGTTCGAGAACGGCACCAGCAGCGCCGCCAGCAGCAGCGCCACCATGAGCGGAATGACGATCAGCCGGAGCTGGATGACGAGGAAGATGACGAGGGCGGCGAGCGCCGCCACGACGAGAATGCGCCACGACCAGGCGGCCGCGGTGCGCATGCCGGGACTCACCGCGTCATCTCCGACGCGGGGCGTGGCCGCGGGTTCGGGGCTGTTCGACGCTTTCGTGGGCACCGGCCCAGTCTAGGACGCGCGCTCGGCGCGAACGGAGCCGAAAGCACACCGACGGTGTCGGCCGCGCTCACTAGGGTCGAGGTGTGCCGGACTCCCTCTCCCTCGCCGCGGCTCGCCGCGTGGCCCTGGCCGCGCAGGGATTCGGAGCCCCGAAGCCGGCGACGGTCGGCACCCGCCAGCTGAACCTGCTGCTGGATCGCCTCGGCATCCTGCAGATCGACTCCGTCAACGTGCTCGAGCGCAGCCACTACCTGCCCGTCTTCGCGCGGCTCGGCGGCTACGACAAGGAGCTGCTCGACCGGCTGACGCTTCGGCCGAAGGCACGGTATCTCGAGTACTGGGCTCATGTGGCGACGTTCGTGCCGCGCGCCGACTGGTCACTGTGGCGCTGGCGGATGGACGACTGGCGCGCCCGGGCCGCCCGCAATCCGGACGGCTGGGCGAGCACCCACGGCGACATGCTGGCGTGGGTGCGGGCCGAGCTCGCCGCGAACGGCCCGATGGCCGCGAGCGAGATGGAGCACGACGCGAACGTTCGCCGGGGCCCGTGGTGGGGCTGGAGCGATGTGAAGGAGGCGCTCGAGCACCTGTTTCTCTTCGGGGACGTCGCCACGGCGGGTCGCCGCGGCTTCGAGCGCGTCTACGCGCTGCCCGAGCAGGTGCTGCCCGCCGACGTGCTCGAGACCGAGGTCTCCCGCGAGGACGCGCAGCGCGAGCTCGTCGCGCGCGCCGCACGCGCCCACGGCATCGGCACCGTCAAAGACCTCGGCGACTACTACCGGCTCTCCGTCGCCGACACGACGCGGGCGCTGCGCGAACTCGAGGACGCGGGCGTCGTGCGCCGGGTCTCGGTCGAGGGCTGGGCGCAGCCGGCGTTCCTGCACGCGGAGGCGCGCATCCCGCGCCGCATCGAGGCGACCGCGCTGCTCTCCCCCTTCGATCCCGTGGTCTGGGAACGCGATCGGGCGCTGCGGCTGTTCGACTTCCACTACCGGATCGAGATCTACACGCCGGCGCCGAAGCGCGTCTACGGGTACTACACGCTGCCGGTGCTGGTCGACGATCGCCTCGTCGGCCGCGTCGACCTGAAGAACGACCGGCAGGCCCGCGTGCTGCGCGTGCAGTCGGCCTGGCGGGAGCCGCACGCGCCCGCTGGCGTCGAGCAGCGGATCGCCACCGAGGTGCGCGCGATGGCCGCCTGGCAGGGTCTCGAGTCGATCACGGTGGCGGATCGCGGCGACCTCGCCCGCGATCTCGCTGGGGCGCTGGGCACCTCGGAATAATATGAGCAATACCCTGGACCGCACTCGTCTGTCGTGTTAGCTTCCCGCCATGAGGAAGCTTCCCGCCATCGCGCTGTCCGCCCTCACCATCGTCGCCCTCGCCAGCTGCGCACCGCCGGAACCGACTCCGACGGCGAGCCCGGCACTGCCGAGCGCGAGTCCTGAGCCGACCGCGGAGCCCGGCCTCACGGCACCCGAGGTCCGCTTCGGCGACGGCTGCGCCGACCTCGCGCCGAGCGCCGCCATCACGGCGGCTGTCGGCGCCGACGTGGTCGAGCGAGACCTGCTCGAGACGCAGTACGCCGCCATCCCGAGCATCCCGCGCGATGCGAGCATCGCGGCACTCGGCGGCATGGTGTGCGAGTGGTCGAACGGCGAATCCAACAGCTCCGTCGTCGGGGCCGACCCCGCCTACGTGGGAGTCGCGATCAAGATCCTCGCCGAGCCGGGCGACAATTGGACCCGCTACTCGCAGCTGTACGGCTCAGGGCCGGACACGACCGAGGTGGTGTCCTGCTACGACATCGTCTGCACCGCCGACCTGCTGATCGGCGATTACTGGGTGAACGTGGATGCGGTGCGCGCGAGCGCGACCAGCGGCACGACGATCCCGTCCGCGGTGACCGCGCTGCTCACCTCGGTGCGGGATTCCGTCGACGGGTTCGGAGCTCCCGCCCCGGCGACCGCGCAGCCTGGATGGAGCGCGATCGGACCCCGGTGCGAGAACATCATCCCGCAGAGCGCGGCCGCGGTCGCGTTCGGCGTCGCCGAAAGCGACTTCCTCGCGGACAGCTACGGCGGCGGGTGGAGCCAGTTCGCGTCGGCGCAGTCGCTCGCCGGCGACCTGGAGCGCTGCGACTGGCACACCACCGCGACCGCGCTCGGAGCGCTCTCCTGGCTCAATCAGGGCGAATGGCTCGCGCGCCAGCTGGTCGACGCGGACTTCGCCTCGCCGGAGGACCTCGGCTTCGCCGGAGCGAGCTGGGATGCGGCCGCTCTCATCTGTCCGGCCGACGAGGACTGCTACGCGCACGTCCTCGTCGAGGGCAACTGGGTCCAGGTGACGGTGTATGCGGTCACCGAGTACAGCGGAGACCCGTCGATCGACCGCGAGGCCGCGCTGCGCGCCCTGGTCGCCGCGATCAGCCTCACCTGATCGCCCGGGGAGCTAGAACTTCGTCGCGTTGTTGCGCAGGCGCGCGACCCGGTCCGGGATGGGCGGGTGCGTGGCGAACATCTTGGCGAAGAAGCCGGGCTTGTTCGGGTCGCTGATCCACAGGTGCGACATGCTCGTGTTGGTCTTCCGCACCGGGCGGCCGTACTCCTGCAGCTTGAGCAGGGCGCTCGCGAGCGCCTCCGGGTGGCGCGTGGTGAGCGCGCCCGTCGCATCCGCCAGGTACTCGCGCTGACGCGAGACCGCCGCCTGCACCGCCGCTGCCACCAGCGGGGCGAGGATCGCCGCGGCGAGCCCGACGACGATCAGGATGATGCCGCCGCCGTTGTTGTTGTTCCGGCCGCGGCCGCCGAAGAAGACCATGCGCAGCAGGATGTCGGCGATCAGGCCGATGGCGATGACGAGTCCGAAGACGATCAGTGAGACGCGGATGTCGTAGTTCTTGACGTGCCCCATCTCGTGCGCCATGACGCCCTCGAGCTCCGAGTCGGTCATGATGTCGAGCAGCCCCGTCGTGGCGGCGACGACGGCGTGCTCCGGGTCGCGGCCGGTGGCGAAGGCGTTCGGCGCCGGGTCGTTGATGATGTACACCTTCGGCATCGGCATGCCCTCGGTGATCGCCAGGTTCTCGACGATCCGGTACAGCCGCGGGTTGTCGCGCTTCTCGATCTGCTGGGCGCCCGCCATCGCGAGCGTCTCCCGCGTCGCCATGTAGTACTGGAAGATCGCGTAGACGATCGCGATCGACACCGCGATGATCGCGATCGACCAGTCCTCGGTCATCCAGGCCGCGATCGTCGCGAGCGCTCCGATGATCAGGATGAACATCAGGATGATGAAAACGGTGTTGCGCTTATTGCGCGCAATCGCGCTATACACGCGTCACTCCCGAAGAACTCAGTCGCACGAACGGGGTCAGAACTGGACGCGCGGCGGCTCGGCGATCGCCGAGGGCTCGTCGACCTCGAAGAAGTCGCGCTCGGTGAATCCGAGACCCCGCACGAAGAGCGTGTTGGGGAAGATCTTGATCTTGGTGTTGAGCTCGCGCACGCCGCCGTTGTAGAACCGGCGCGAGGCCTGGATCTTGTCCTCGGTGTCGACCAGCTCGCCCTGCAGCTGCAGGAAGTTCTGGTTGGCCTGCAGCTGCGGGTACGCCTCCGCCACCGCGAACAGGCTCTTCAGCGCCGACTGGAAGTGGTTCTCCGCAACGCCCGCCTCGGCCGGCGTGGAGGCGTTGACCGTCTCCGACCGCGCCTTCGTCACGTTCTCGAAGACCTGCTTCTCGTGCGCGGCGTAGCCCTTGACCGCCTCGATGAGGTTCGGGATCAGGTCGGCGCGGCGCTTGAGCTGCACCGTGATGTCGCTCCACGCCTCGTCGACGCGCACATTGAGGCGCACGAGGCCGTTGTAGGTCGACCAGAGGTAGATGCCCACGATGACCGCGAGCAGGACGATGACACCAACCACGAGGAGAAGTTCCATGGCTCAAATATAGGGGGCGATACTTGCGGTTTCCTATGGAATGACCGTGCGCGCGAACCGTGCTCCCGCTGGGACTCGAACCCAGACTCGGCCGATTTTAAGTCGGCTGCCTCTGCCGATTGGGCTACGGGAGCGCTCCGCTCACGTTACCGCGACGGCCCGCGCGGACCCGCCTCCTCGTCCTCTGCCGCGCCTCGGCCTCCCTCCGCCCCGCCGCCCCGTGACGAAATGCAGGAAGAACGAGGATGACTGCCCGCCACTCCGGGGCAGGGATGCGCGTCCGCGCCCGGATCTCCTGCATTTCGTCGATGGTGGGGAGGATGCGGGTGGGCCGGAGGGGCGGATGCGGAGGGGGGTGCGGAGGGGAGAGACGGACGATGCCCCGCCCGGAGACCGGGCGGGGCATCGTGGGGCCGGGCGCGGAGCGCCGGCCGGTGAGGTCGTCGACTACGCCTTGGGGCGCGAGGCGAAGGTCTCGAAGGCCTCGCGCGGCGTCTC
This sequence comes from Herbiconiux sp. J20-20, assembly GCF_057365085.1. Taxonomy (NCBI): domain Bacteria; kingdom Bacillati; phylum Actinomycetota; class Actinomycetes; order Micrococcales; family Microbacteriaceae; genus Herbiconiux; species Herbiconiux sp. J20-20. The sequence goes on along the minus strand of NZ_CP195122.1, from coordinate 2,224,054 downwards.
GCGCGCGGGGATGCCGACGAGGTCGCGGCGCCACAGGAAGTTGATGATCCAGTTGCCGAAGACGCGGGCCTTGCGCTCCCACATCGGCATCGCGAAGCCGTGGTAGCCGCGGTGCATCAGCCAGGCGAAGAAGCCCTTGAACGCGAGGCCGCCCTTCTGGAACACGCCGATGTAGAGGCCGAGACCGGCGACGGCACCGAGATTCTTGTGGAAGTACTCGCGCGGGTTCTCGCCGCGGATATCGGCCACGAGGTTCTTGGCGAGCAGCTTGGCCTGGCGCACCGCGTGCTGCGCGTTGGGCACGCACGAGCCGTCGGGCAGGGGGCTGCCGCCGGAGATGTCCGGCACGGCGGCCGCGTCACCGCAGCCCCAGGCGTCGGCGACGATCTCGCCCTCGGCGTCCACGACGCGGAGGTCGGCCTTCACGGTCACTCGGCCGCGCGGCTCGAGCGGCAGGTCGGTGCCGCGCAGCATCGGGCTGGCCATGACGCCCGCGGTCCAGACGATGAGGTCGGACTCGAAGGTCTCGCCGGTCGAGAGCTCGATCTTGCCGTCGACGGCGCTCGCGAGCTGCGTGTCGAGGTGGATCTCGGCGTCGCGCTGCGCGAGGTTCTTGATGACCCACTGGCTGGTCTTGAGCGACACCTCGGGCATGATGCGGCCCATCGCCTCGATCAGGTGGAAGTGCACGTCATCGGTGCTCAGCTGCGGGTACTGGCCGATGAGCGAACTCGCGAAGCTGCGCAGCTCGCCGAAGACCTCGATGCCGGCGAAGCCGCCGCCGACCACCACGAAGGTGAGCAGTCGGTCGCGCTCGGGGCCGGCGGGCAGGTTGGCCGCCTTGGCGAAGTTGTCGGTGACGCGGTCGCGGATCGCGGTCGCCTCTTCGATCGTCTTGAGGCCGATCGCCTCGTCGGCGACACCCGGGATCGGGAAGGTGCGCGAGACGGCGCCCGCGGTCACGACGATCGTGTCGTAGCTCTCGGTCCACGGCTCGCCGACCTCGGGCGTGATCGTGGCCGTCTTGGCGGCGTGGTCGATGCCGGTGACCTTGGCGGTGATGATCCGCGTCTTCTTCAGGTGACGACGGTGGCCGACGATCGCGTGCCGCGGCTCGATCGACCCGGCCGCGACCTCGGGGAGGAACGGCTGGTAGGTCATGTAGGGAAGCGGGTCAACCATCGTGACCTCGGCCTCGCCACGGGCGAGGTACTTCTCGAGCTTCTTCGCGGTGTACAGGCCGGCGTAGCCGCCACCGACGATGAGAATCTTGCGCACTGGGGGGTCTCCTTGTTGGAAAAGTCGGTCCCAATCTAGTCGCTTGCGCGGGCCCGCCTGAAATGCAGGGCCATCCCCCACGTGAACCCGACGGCGATGTACACGAGGATGCCGGTCGCCAGCCACGGCAGCAGCGTCAGCTGCCACCACGCGGGCGACAGCGCAACGGGAACGGCCTGGTCGGCGACGGGTGCCGCGGGCGGCGCGGCAGCGCGGTCGCCCGGGAAGACGGTCGCCGTCTCGACGTGGCGGTGCAACCCGATCCATTCGCGCAGGTCACCGAGCGGATTCGCCTCCACCGCCGCGACGTCGGCGCTGACCGCGGCGGCCGCATCCACGATCCCGTAGCCGTAGCTCACGTCCGGCCCGGCGGGACCCGCGTCCCGCGCCGTGGCGAGCACCCGCTGGATCACGTTCGCGGCGTCGAGCTCGGGATGCGCCGCCCGCACCAGCGCGACGATTCCGGCGACGATCGGGGTCGCCCCGCTGGTGCCCTGCCACGACACGTAACCGCCCGTGGGAGTGACCCCGACGAGCGACTCGCTCGGCGCGGCGACGCCGAGCGTGATGCCCTGCGCACTCGCATCGATGCTCGCCACTCCCGCCCGGGTGACGCCGGCCACGGTGAGCACCCCCGGAATGGTGGCGGGGGCGCCGACCCGCTCGGTGCCGCTGCCGCGGTTTCCCGCGGCCACCACGATGACCACATCGTGGTCGGCGGCGTAGAGGAACGCGTCATCCCACGAGGCGGGCCAGTCGAGGGTGTTGCGGGTGAGTGACATGTTGATGACCGTCGCGCCCTTGTCGACCGCCCAGACGACGGCCTCGGCGATCTGGTCGTCGGACGCGCTGCCGAACGAGATCGAGATGGACAGCAGGTCGGCCTCGGGCGCCGCCCCGATCACGCCGCTCGACGCGCCCGTTCCGCGACCGGCGGCGAGCGAGGCGACGAGGGTGCCGTGCTCGGAGCTCTCGCCGACGGGGGTGCGCCCGTCGCTCGACCCGGAGCCCGAGAAGTCGGCCCCGCCGGTGACAGCCGCGTCGAGTTCGGCGACGCCGCGGGCGATTCCGGTGTCGATGACCGCGATCGTCTGGCCGGCGCCGCGGGTGGTCTGCCACGCGGTGCGGATGCCGAGGTCGTCAAGCCAGTACTGCGCGTCGCGCACCCCGTCGGCGGCGGCTCCTGCCGCCTGCGGGGCCGACGCATCGGCCAGTGCCGCGGAGGCCGAGCCGGGCGCGAGCGCGAGGAGAAGCCCCGCGAGCACGACCGCGGCGCGGCGCATGGGTCTACGCGGCCGCGAGAGCGCGACCCGGCTCGTCGCACTCGCAGCGCTCGGGGCTCCAGGTCGCCCGCGCGAGCGCCCGATCGCCGATCGGGTTGACGCCGGGCCCCGCCGCGAGGGAGTGCCCGGCGAGGGCGTGCAGGCACTTCACCCGGGTCGGCATGCCGCCCGCCGAGAACCCGGCGACCTCATCGACGACGAGGATGCTCTCGCGGTCGGCCAGGTAGGACTCGTGCGCAGCGGCGTAGGCGGCCGCGAGGTCAGCGTCGGCGTCGAGCTCGGCCGACAGCTCCGCCATGACGCCGGTCGCCTCGAGCGTCGAGATCGCGGCGGTCGCCGCGGGGTGCGTCAGGTAGTACAGCGTCGGGAACGGCGTCCCGTCGTCGAGCCGCGGCTGGGTGGCGACGACGGTGGGGTTGCCGCACACGCAGCGCGCCGCGATCCCGATGACACCGCGCGCCGGTCGCCCGAGCTGTGCGGTCACCGTGTCGACCTCGGCGGAGGTGGGTGCCTCGAATGGCGGACGGGTCATCCGTCGCTCCTCAATCGGGGACTGTCGAGTTGCCCCGACTCGTCCAATTCGCTGGGCGAGAGCTCGGTGAGCCCCGCCTCGTACACCGAGCCGAGCAGCGATCGCAGCCAGTCGACCCGGGTCGTCTGGATCTGGTCGCTGATCGGCAGGTCGTCACGGGATTCCAGGAGACCGTCGTCGCCGACGACGAGGTAGCTGCGGTCGCCCGGGAACACGTAGTACAGCCGGTCGCGCGCCTGCGCCTCGATGTACGCCGGGTCGTCCCAGCGCGCGATCTCGGCCTCCAGCTCATCGACGTCGGCCTGCGCCTCACGCACCGCCTCCTCGAGTCGGGCGATCTCCTGGCGCTGCTCCACGAAGTTCTTGAGGCTCGGCGCCAGCACGACGAGCGCGCCGACGATCAGCGCCAGGACGCCGAGGGCGAAACCCGACGGACGGAACTCGCGAAGCCATGCCGTCGAGCGCGACTCCTCGGGGAGCGCAACGGGAATGCGCTGGCCCCGAGGAGCACGCGTCGACCTGGTCATGACCCCAGGGTAGGCGGGCTACGCCTGGGCGCGCGGGAAGGCGCCGCGTCCGGCGAAGGTGGCAGCCTCGCCGAGCTCCTCCTCGATGCGCAGCAGCTGGTTGTACTTGGCGACACGGTCGGAGCGGGCCGGGGCGCCGGTCTTGATCTGGCCGGCGTCGGTCGCCACCGCGAGGTCGGCGATCGTGGTGTCCTCGGTCTCGCCCGAGCGGTGCGAGATGATCGCGGTGAAGCCGGCGCGCTGCGCCATGGTGACCGCATCCAGCGTCTCGGTCAGGGTGCCGATCTGGTTCACCTTCACGAGGATCGAGTTGGCGGCCTTCTTCGAGATGCCGTCGGCGAGGCGCGTCGGGTTGGTGACGAACAGGTCGTCGCCGACGATCTGAACCTTGTCGCCGAGCTCGGCGGTGAAGTCGACGTAGCCCTGCCAGTCGTCCTCCGCGAGCGGGTCCTCGATGGTGATGAGCGGGTAGTTCGCGACCAGGTCGGCGAAGTACGCGGTCATCTCGGCGGCGCTGCGCGCGGTGCCCTCGAACTGGTACGCGCCGTCGTGGAAGAACTCGGTCGAGGCGACGTCGAGGCCGACGGCGATGTCCTTGCCGGGGGTGAAGCCGGCCTTCTCGATGGCCTCCATGAGGAAGTCGAGCGCGGCGCGGTTGCTGGCGAGCTCGGGGGCGAAGCCGCCCTCGTCGCCGAGGCCGGTCGCGAGGCCCTTGGCCTTCAGCAGGCCCTTGAGGCCGTGGTAGGTCTCGACGCCCCAGCGCAGCGACTCGGAGAAGGTCTCGGCGCCGAGCGGCACGAGGAAGAACTCCTGGATGTCGACGTTGGTGTCGGCGTGCGAGCCGCCGTTGATGACGTTGAGCAGCGGCACCGGCAGGGTGTGGGCGTTCGGTCCGCCGAGGTAGCGGAACAGCGGCAGGTCGGAGGAGTCGGCGGCGGCCTTGGCGACGGCGAGCGAGACGCCGAGGATGGCGTTGGCGCCGAGCTTCGACTTGTTCTCGGTGCCGTCGGCGGCGATCAGCTCCGCGTCGACCAGGCGCTGGTCGGCGGCGTCGAATCCTTCGATGGCCGGGCCGAGCACGTCGAGCACGGCGTCGACGGCCTTCTGCACGCCCTTGCCGAGGTAGCGGTCCTTGTCGCCGTCGCGCAGCTCGTAAGCCTCGAACGCGCCGGTGGAGGCGCCGGAGGGGACGGCGGCACGCGAGACGGTGCCGTCTTCGAGGAGAACCTCGACCTCGACGGTCGGGTTGCCTCGGGAGTCGAGAATTTCACGGGCGCCGACGGCCTCGATTGCAGACACGGGGTTCTCCTTGCGTGGTGGATGGGGGTGCCAGCGATTTCGGGGGCTGGCCCGACTGGAATCCTAGCCGCCTCGCCGGAACGGCGGGTCAGGGCAGGGCGCGCTGGAACCGGGTGAGCATCTCGGCGAAGCGCGTGAGCTCGTCGATCTCCCAGTCGTCGAGGAGGCTCTCGTAGTTGCGGCGCACGTCGGCGCGGACGCGATCGAACTGCTCGAAGGCGCCGTGGGTCGCCACGAGCAGGGTCGCCCGACCGTCCCCGGGGTCGGGCGTCTGCTCGAGCAGTCCCGCCTCGCGGAGCTGGCTGACGCTGCGGCTGACGAACGCCTTGTCGAGGTCGAAGGCGGCCGCGAGGTCACCCGCACGCACCGGGCCGTGGTGGCGCACGTACCGCAGCAGGCCGAACGCGACGAGGGAGAGCGGCGGGTCGAACTGTCGGGCGAGTTCGCGGTTCCAGCCCTTGACGGTGCGGAACAGGTCGGAGACGGCGCCCTCGATCTCGCTCGTGGCGCGTTCGCGCGCCGCGTCGTCGGCTCCCCCGCTGGTCATGGCCACCATTGTGCCGTCTTCCCGGATCAGTCCCGCGCCGTGCCGCGGTCGTCGCCCTGCGGGCCGCGCTCGGCGTCGTCGAGCACGGGCGCGCCGCCGCCGACATCGGTCGCCACCTCGATGAGGAGCTCGGCGGGCGTGTCGGCAAGGATCTCGTCTCGGGTCGCGGCCTCGACGGCCGAGTCCTTCTCGGCGCGCTGCTGGATGCCGTTCTTCGTGCCGAGCGCGATGTTGGGAAGCAGCGCGACGAGCACGATCGTGAGCACGCCGAGCGGCACCGCGATGAGGAAGATCTCGCCGATCGCGAGCCCGTAGGCCTGCTCGATGACGAGGCGCACCGGCTCGGGCAGCGTGGTCAGGTCGGGAATCGACCCGGAGCCGACCGCGGAGGCGTCGTCGACCGAGATGCCGAGGGCGACGAGCCCCGACTCGACCTCGGTGCGCACGCGGGCGGCGAGCGCCGCGCCGAGCGCGGCCACACCGGCGGCGCCGCCGAGGGTGCGGAAGAACGCGACGCCGGCGCTGGCGGCGCCGATCTCGCTCACATCCACCGTGTTCTGCACCACCAGGACGAGGTTCTGCATGAGCATGCCGACCCCGAGGCCGAGCACCGCCATGTAGAGGAACATCAGACCGAACGGGGTGTCGTAGCGCAGCGTCGACATGAGCGCGAGCCCGACGGTGAGCAGCGTCGCGCCGGTCACCATCCAGCGCTTCCAGGCGCCGGTGCGGCTGATGACGGCACCGGCCACGGTGGAGGCGACGAGCATGCCCGCGACCTGCGGCAGCGTGAAGATGCCCGACTCGGTCGGCGTCATGCCGCGCGAGAGCTGCAGGTACTGGCTGAGGAACACGGAGGTGCCGAACATGCCGACGCCGACGGCGAGGCTCGCCATCGTGGTGAGCGTGAAGGTGCGGTTCTGGAACAGCGAGAGCGGAATGATCGGCTCCTCGACCTTGAGCTCGACGAGCACGGCGAGCGCGAGGAGCACAATCGCACCGCCGAGCATCAGCCAGGAGGTCAGCGAGTTCCACTCGAACTGGCTGCCGCCGAGCGTCACCCAGATCAGCAGCAGCGAGACGCCGCCCGCGATCAGCGCGGCACCGAGGAGGTCGATCTTGACCCGGCGCGAGTGCTTGGGCAGGTGGAGGGTGCGCTGGATGAGCACGATGGCGACGATCGCGATCGGAACGGCGACGTAGAAGTTCCAGCGCCAGCCGATCGTGTCGGTGATGACGCCGCCGAGCAGCGGGCCGCCGGCGATGCCGAGCGCCATGATGCCGCCGAGGATGCCCATGTAGCGTCCGCGCTCACGGGGGCTGACGATGTCGGAGAAGATCACCTGGACCAGGGCCATCAGGCCGCCGGCGCCGATGCCCTGCACGGCGCGGAAGGCGATCAGCGTTCCCGGGTCCTGCGCGAAGCCGGAGGCGACCGAGGCCACCACGAAGATCGCGAGCGCGAGCTGCACGAGCAGCTTGCGGTCGAGCATGTCGGCGAGCTTGCCCCAGATCGGCGTGCTCACGGTGGTGGCGAGCAGGGTCGCGGTGATGATCCAGGTGAAGGTCGCCTGGTCGCCGCCGAGGTCGGTGACGATGACCGGCAGCGAGGTGGAGACGACCGTGGTGGAGAGGATCGCGACCAGCATGCCGGCGAGAAGGCCGGAGATGGCCTCGAGGACCTCACGACGTGACATGGCGGCGGGCACGCTTTCGCGCGGGGATGAACTCACAAAGACTCCTGGCATTGGTTGACAACGGTCAACCATACGCCGGAGTTGACAAAAGTCAACTATCCCAGCGGGCGCAGCTCCAGCTCATCGATCGACGTCGCGGCCGACACGAAGGCGAAGTGGGTGAAACCGTCCGCCTCGAGCGCGTCGAGCAGCACCTTCACGTTCTTGGTCCGTTGGACCAGCCGCACGCGCCCCGCCTGCTCGAGCATCCCGCTCTTGAGCGACAGCAGCCGGTCGAGCGGAACATCGGCGTCGTGCACGAGCGCGATCGCATCCGCCTCGGCCTGATCGCTCAGGCTCACCAGGTCGACCAGGCGCTCAAAGCCGAGCGAGAAGCCGGTCGCCGGGACATCGCTGCCGAGGAACCGGCCGATCATCCCGTCGTAGCGACCTCCGCCACCGAGCGAGTAGGCGACGCTCGGGTGCGCCAGCTCGAAGATCGGGCCCGTGTAGTAGCCCATGCCGCGCACCAGGAACGGGTCGAACTCGAGCGCAGAGGCCTCCCCGCGCGCCGCCGCCACGGCCTCCCCCAGCTCCGCCAGCTGCGCGATCACGGAGGCGTCGGCGCCCTCCGGCAGCGCCGCGGCGATCGCGGGCGCACCGAACGGTCCCGCGTCGGGGTCGTGCGGGCGACGCAGGAACACCTCGAAGGCGTCGACCGCGTGACCGGCGACGTCGCGCCCGCGCAGCTCGGCGATGACACCGTCGGGCCCGAGCTTGTCGAGCTTGTCGATCGTGATCAGCACCGACTCGTGGGTGGCCTCGGGAAAGCCGAAGCTCGTGAGCATGCCGATCAGCAGGCGCCGGTCGTTGACGCGGATCGTGCCGCCCTCAAGTCCCAGCGCGTCCAGGGTGTCGAGAGTCGCCAGCAGCAGCTCGGCCTCGGCGCGGATCGTGGGCTCGCCGATGATGTCGATGTCGCACTGCACGAACTGGCGGTAGCGCCCCTTCTGCGGGCGCTCGGCCCGCCAGACCGGGGCGATCTGGATCGACCGGAAGACGCTCGGCAGCTCGGCACGGTGGGAGGCGTAGAAGCGCGCGAGCGGAACCGTGAGATCGAAGCGCAGGCCGAGGTCGACGAGGTCGAGCGTCGACTCGGCGACGTGGAGCTCCTCGACGGTGAGGCCGCGCTTGAGCACCCCGAAGGCGAGCTTCTCGTTGTCTCCGCCGAGCCCGGCGTTCAGGCGCGAGCTGTCTTCGACGACCGGGGTCTCGATCTCATCGAAGCCGTGGTGCCGGTACCGCTCACGGATGACGGCGAGCACGCGTTCGCGCTGCGCCTTGTCGGCGGGAAGGAAGTCCCGCATGCCGCGGGGAGGATTGACGGAGCTTGCCACCCGGTCATTCTTCCAGGTCGGGCGTGCCGCCGGTCTCCACCGAGCGCACGTCGTCACGCAGCGAGCGCAGGGCGCCGCGCAGGGCGCGCTCGGCGTCGAGCCCCTGCTCGCGGGCCGCGGCGACCATGGCGAGCAGCTGCTCGCCGAGCTCCTCCTCCGTCGCCGGAATCGGTGCGGCCGCGCGCTCGACTCCGACCTTGGCCGCCCGGCCGAGCACCTTGTCGGCGAGCGCCAGCGCGGGCATCGCCTCGGGAATGCCGTCGAGCACGCTCGTGCGGTGCGCCTTCTCGACCGCCTTGATCGCATCCCAGTTCGCCACGACCGCATCGGCCGAGTCGGCGACGACATCGCCGAAGACGTGCGGGTGGCGCGACACCATCTTCGCCGTCATGTGCTCGGCGACGTCCTCGAGCGTGAAGCTGCCGGCCTCGGCCTCGATGTCGGCGTGGAAGAGCACCTGGTAGAGCACGTCGCCGAGCTCCTCGATCAGCTCCTCGCGCGAGCCCGACTCGATGGCCTCGATCAGCTCGTAGCTCTCCTCGACGAGGTACTGCACGAGGCTCTCGTGGGTCTGCTCGCGGTCCCAGGCGCAGCCGCCCGGCGCACGCAGCCGTGCCGCCGTCGCGATCAGCTCGTCGAGCTTCGGGTTCGGCCCCGTCACGCCTCCACCTCGCGGTCGTCGGCATGCGCCGCGAGATGCCGGGCGTAGCGCTCGGTGAGCTGCACCATCAGGTCGGGGGTGTCGCGGTCGAGACCGAACACGTAGCCGGGGAAGTCGAGCGCCTGCTGCACCTCCCAGATCTCGTCGTGGCGATCCGGCGAGAGGATGCGCGGCGGAGAGCCGACCGCGATCCAGGCGATCGGCACTACCGACTCGGGTGGCAGCTCGGTGCGCAGGTGGACGACGCCGTTGATGCGGATCTCGCTGCGGTCGCCGATGACCGCCCCGTTGAAGACGCGGACCCCGGTCGCGATGAACACCTCGTCGCCGATCGTCGCCCCCGAGATCGACGCCTGCGGGCCGACCAGGCAGTGATCGCCGATCGTGAGCGGGTCGCTCGCGGCGGCGCGCAGCACGGCGTTCTCCATCACGATCACGTGCGCCCCGATGCGGATCGGTCCGCCCTCGGCCGAGATGACGGCGCCGTGCAGGATCTGGCAGTCCGGGCCGATCGTGACGTCGCCGCTGATGACGGCGCTCGGCGACACGACGGCGGTGGGATCGATGCGAGGGGCATGCCCCGCGTGCTCGTAGCGCATGCCTCGAACTTACTCCGCACGTGCGCGAGGCTCGCGGCGAATCAGCCGACCGTGGCGATCGGACCGGTCTCGGTCGGCTCCGGCTCGGCCGGGGCGACTCCGGCACGGTCGCGCGGCATCGCCCAGGTCAGCGCGGCGAGCGCCACGCCCATCACCGCGACCCCGACGAAGACCGCACCGGATGCCTCGAGCACCGTGGCCGGGTCCGTCTCGTCTCCCCCGCGGCTGGTCACCACCGCGTTGGCGATCGCGCCGAGCACCGCCGCGCCGACGGCCTGGCCGATGGTGCGGGCGAACAGGTTGGTCCCGGTGACCACGCCGCGCTCGTGCCACGGCGCGCTGGATTGCACCGCCACGAGGCTCGGCAGCGCGGTGAAGCCCATGCCGAGACCGACGAACAGACAGAACACGGCCACCACCCAGGGCGACGGCGGCCAGGCCACCACGGCGACCGCAAGACCGACGGTCGACACGAGCACGAGCACACCGCCTCCGATCGCCGTGCGACGGAACCCCCAGCGCAGGTAGGCGCGCCCCGCGAGCGAGGCCGCGATCGGCCAGCCGATCGTGAGGGTCGCCAGCGCCAGCCCGGCGACGATCGGTGCAACGCCGATGGTGCCCTCCAGATAGGTGGGGATGAAGGCGGTCAGTCCGATCGTGACCGCGCCGATCGCGAGCCCCATGATCGAGGTGGACCAGACGATGCGCCGACCGAGCAGCGGCAGCGAGAGCACCGGCTCGGCGGCTCGGCGCTCGATCGCGACGAAGGCGACGAGCAGCACGGAGCCGGTCAGCAGCACGGCGATGCTGATCGGCGAGTCCCACGCCCAGGCGTTGCCCCCTTCGAGCACGCCGAGCAGCAGCAGCACCAGCGCGAGCGTCAGCACCGTCGCACCCGCGTAGTCGACCCGGTGCCGCTGTGCCTCGCGCTTCTCGAGGTAGTTCTTGATCAGCAGCCAGCCGGCGACGAGGCACAGCGGGATGTTGATCCAGAAGATGCCGCGCCAGGCATCCAACTGGGCGAAGACGCCGCCGAGCGTCGGGCCGAGCACCGCGGCGACCGCCCACACGCTGGCGATGTAGCCCTGCACCTTGGCGCGCTCCTCCAGCGTGTAGATGTCGCCCACGATGGTGATCGTGATCGGGAGGATCGCGCCGGCGCCGAGGCCCTGAACGGCGCGAAACACGATCAGCGAGGTCATGTCCCAGGCCACCCCGCAGAGGACCGAGCCGACGAGGAAGAGGGCGATGCCGACGAGCACGACCGGCTTGCGACCGATGGTGTCGGCGAGCTTGGAGTAGACGGGGACGGTGACGGCCTGCGCGAGCAGATAGATCGAGAACAGCCACGGGAAGGAGCTGAAGCCGCCGATGTCGGCGACGATCGTCGGCACCGCCGTCGAGAGCACCGTGGTGTCGATCGCGACCACGGCCGTCGCCACCATGATGGCGAGCAGAATGGGCCCGCGCTCCGACCTCAGACCCACATTCATTGACACAATCTCTCCTCCTGGACCACGACGGCACCGCCTCGCTGGGTGGCGGAGAATGGGCCGATGGACTCCGCGCCGCTGATCGCCCTGTTCGCGCTGATCGTCGCGCTGCTGATCGGCCGCGCGGTCACCCGCGAGCGCAATGAGTTCGCGCGGTTCCGGCGCCTGCGCAGCACCGTCGCTCGGCAGAAGGTCTACCGTCGGTGGCTGATCGAGTCGCTCGTCGTCATGGGTGGACTCAGCGCGGTGACGCTGTTCGCAAGCTCAGCGTGGGTCGCGGCCGCGCTGCAGGAGGCGCAGGAGCTTCCCGGCATCGGCGAGCTGCGGGACTGGTTCGGCAGCGGGGTCGGCTCCGGGGTCGCGATCGGTCTCGCCGTCGGTGCGGCGCTGGGCCTCGTTCTTCCCGTGGTGCTGCTGCGCCGAACCCCGATCGAGGAGATCCCCGCCGTCGGCAACATCCGGGCGCTGCTCCCCCGCACACGCGGCGAGCTGCCCTACGGTCTCGGTCTCGCGCTGAGCGCCGGCATCTTCGAGGAGCTGCTCTTCCGGCTCGCACTGCCCGCCCTGCTGTTCGGCATCACCGACGATGCGCTGCTCGCGTTCGCCGTGAGCTCCGTCCTGTTCGGGCTGCTGCACCTCTACCAGGGCCCGAGCGGCATCGCCGCCGCGAGCGCGCTCGGCGTCGGCTTCGCGCTGCTCTACCTCGTCAGCGGCTCGATCGCGCTGCCGATCCTGGTGCATGCGCTGATCGACCTGCGCTCGCTGGTGCTGATCCCGGTCGTGCTCGGCTCGGCCTGGAAGCCGCGGCCGACGCCCGCCCCGGTCACCCCGCCGACGTCGCCGGAGCCTCCGCCTGCTCCGGCATCGGAATGATCGCCTCGATCAGCTGCGTCACCCAGGCGATCAGCTCGGCATCCGCCAGCTCCTTCGGCAGCGGCACGCTGAGCGCCTTGGCCTGCGCGAAGATGCGGGCCCCGGGGTAGAGGCGCTGGAGTCGCACGGTGCGCGAGTCGGGAAGCTCCACCGGCGCGAGCCGCAGGTTGCCGCCCATCGCCACGACGTCGCCGAGCAGCGCCTTCTGCGCCAGGCGACGCAGCCGCGAGACCGCCACCAGGTGGCGCACCGGCTCGGGCGGTTCGCCGTAGCGATCGGTGAGCTCCTCGACCACCGAGTCGAGGGCGTCGTCCGGCGAGGAGGGCGAGGTCGCCGTGGAGAGCTTCTGGTAGGCCTCGAGGCGGAGGCGCTCCGACTCGATGTACTCCTCGGGCACATGCGCGTCGACGGGAAGCTCCAGGCGCAGCTCCGTCTGGCCTTCGGCGACGTCGCCGCGGAACGCGCTCACCGCCTCGCCGATCATGCGCAGATAGAGATCGAAGCCGACCCCCGCGATATGACCGGACTGCTCGCCGCCGAGCAGGTTGCCGGCGCCGCGGATCTCAAGGTCCTTGAGCGCGATCTGCATGCCGCCGCCGAGCTCGTTGTTCGCCGCGATCGTCTCGAGGCGGTCCTGCGCGGTCTCGCCGAGCGGCTTGTCGGCGTCGTAGAGGAAGTAGGCGTAGGCGCGCTCGCGACCGCGACCCACGCGTCCGCGGATCTGGTGCAGCTGGCTGAGGCCGTACTTGTCGGCCCGGTCGATGATGAGCGTGTTCGCGTTCGCGATGTCGATGCCGGTCTCGATGATCGTCGTCGTCACCAGCACGTCGGCCCGGCGCTCCCAGAAGTCGACGATGACCTGCTCGAGCGCGCTCTCGCTCATCTGCCCATGGGCGACGGCGACGCGCGCCTCCGGCACCAGCTCGGCGATGTGCGAGGCGACGCTCTGGATGCTCGAGACCCGGTTGTGCACGTAGAACACCTGGCCTTCGCGCAGCAGCTCGCGCCGGATCGCGGCGGTCACCTGCTGGTCGTTGTAGGCCCCGACATAGCTGAGGATCGGGTGGCGATCCTCCGGCGGCGTCGCCAGCGTCGACATCTCGCGGATGCCGGTGACCGCCATCTCAAGCGTGCGCGGAATCGGCGTCGCGCTCATCGCCAGGATGTCGACGTTGGTCCGAAGCTTCTTCAGCGCGTCCTTGTGCTCCACCCCGAAGCGCTGCTCCTCGTCGATGATGACGAGCCCCAGATCCTTGAACTTCACCGACTCGCTGAGGATGCGGTGGGTGCCGATGACGACGTCGATCTCGCCGCGGGCGAGCCCGTCGATCGTCTCCTTCGACTCCTTCTCGGTCTGGAAGCGGCTGAGCGCGCGCAGGTGCACGGGGAACCCGGCGAAGCGCTCGGCGAAGGTCTCCATGTGCTGACGCACCAGCAGCGTCGTCGGCACCAGCATCGCGACCTGCTTGCCGTCCTGCACCGCCTTGAACGCGGCGCGCACGGCGATCTCGGTCTTGCCGTAGCCGACGTCGCCCGAGATGAGGCGATCCATCGGGATCGGCCGCTCCATGTCGGCCTTCACCTCATCGATGGTCTGCAGCTGGTCGGGGGTCTCGGCGAACGGGAACGCCTCCTCCAGCTCGCGTTGCCACGGGGTGTCCGGACCGAAGGCGTGCCCCTTCGACGCCATCCGCGCGCTGTAGAGCTTGACCAGCTCGACGGCGATGTCGCGCACCGCCTTGCGGGCGCGCCCCTTCGCGGCCGACCAGTCGGAGCCGCCCATCTTGCTGAGCGTCGGCGACTCGCCGCCGACGTAGCGGCTTAGCTGATCGAGCTGGTCGGTCGGCACGAACAGTCGGTCGCCCGGCATGCCGCGCTTCGAGGGCGCGTACTCGATCACCAGGTACTCGCGCATCACCTTCGCGGCCTTCGAGCCGAGCGGGCCGCGGGCCTGTCGCTCGCCGCTCGCGACCTCGCGCTGCACCAGCTCGACGAACCGGCCGATGCCGTGCGTGGCATGCACGACGACGTCGCCGGCCTTCAGCTGCAGCGGGTCGACGACGTTCTTGCGCCGGCTGGCGAGCTTCTTCACCTGGCGCGAGTCGACGCCGACCGAGCGGCCGAAGAACTCCGCCTCGCTCAGCAGCGCCAGGCGCAGCTCGGGCGACTCGAAGCCGGCCTCGACCGCGCCCTGCACCAGGTAGGCGACCCCGGCGTCGAGGGCGTCCGGCAGTTCGTCGACGGGGCGGGCGGCAAGGCCCTGCTCGCCGAGCACCTGGGCCGCGCGCTCCAGCAGCCCCGGCCCCTGCGCCGCGATCACGACCGACCAGCCGGCGCCGAGACGCTCGGCGACGTGGTCGACGGCGCCGCCGTACTTGCCCGCGAAGGTCGGGGCGGCATCCGCGTCGATGCGCACCAGGTCGTCGTCGGTGTCGGCCGCGCCGAGACCGAAGGGCGAGAACGTCCACCAGGTGCGCGGGCGCGCCGCCTCGCGCAGGTCGGCGACGGTGAGGAAGTCGCCCGCATCCAGGTCGATCGGGGCGGTCGCTCCCGCGGTGGCCGCGTTCCAGGCCGCCGACAGGAACTCGCGGTTCGTCTCGACGAGGCTCACAGCCCGGTTCGCGATGCGCTCGGGCGACATCAGGGCGACGGCCGCATCCGTCGGGAAGGCGGCGGTCAGCGGCTCGAGCCGCTCCAGCAGGGCGGGGGCGAGCGACTCCATGCCCTCCACCGGGATGCCTTCGGCGATCTTGGCGAGCATCTGCTGCAGCGTCGGGAACTCGGACTGCATCTCGCGGGCACGCTGGCGCACCGGTTCGGTCAACAGCATCTCGCGGCTCGGCGGCAGTTCGACGCCGGCGAGATCGCCGGGCAGCGAGCGCTGGTCGGCGACCGAGAAGGCGCGCAGCTGTTCGAGCTCGTCACCGAAGAAGTCGGCGCGCACCGGGTGCTCGGCGTCCGGCGGGAACACGTCGAGGATGCCGCCGCGCAGCGCGAACTCGCCGCGCCGGGTCACCAGGTCGACGCGGGTGTAGGCGAGCTCGACGAGCCGGGTGGCGATCTCGTCGAGCACGTAGCCGCGGCCGCGAGTGCGCAGCTCCAACGGAGCCACCTCCGCCAGCCCGGGCGCGATCGGCTGCAGCGCCGCGCGCACGCTCGCGACCACGATCAGGTGGGCGTCGCGCTCGGTGCTCCAGGTGCGCAGCCGCCGCAGCGTGCGGATGCGGGCGCCGACCGTCTCGGCGCTCGGACTCAGGCGCTCGTGCGGCAGCGTCTCCCAGGCGGGAAACCCGAGCACGTGCGCCTCGGGGAGATAGCTGGAGAGGGCGGCCTGCACGCTCTCGGATTCGCGACTGGTCGCCGTGATGACGAGCAGCGCGCTCGGTCCGTCGCGCTGTTCGAGCAGCTCGGCGAGCAGCGGAATCCGCACGCCCTCGACGACCGCGAAGTCGGTGTCGTGCCGGGCCTCTTCCAGAGCGGTTTCGACGCTGTGGGCGCGCGCGAGCGCCGGGAGAATCCGTTTCAGGCCCATTCGGAGCAGTCTACGCGCGCGGGGCGTGCCACTTCTGCTGCGCGTCGAGCAGCCCCCGGGTCACGACGTCCTCTGTCGCGTCGGCGGCGTCGCCGAGCAGATTCGGCAGCGCGCCCCGTTCGGTGGAGGAGAACGGCTTCAGCACGAAATCGGCGGCGTCCTGCCGGCCGGGCGGGCGCCCGATGCCGATGCGCACGCGCGCGTAGTCGGGGCCGACGGCGGCGCTGATGTCGCGCAGGCCGTTGTGGCCGCCGTGGCCGCCCCCCTGCTTCAGCCGGACCGTGTCGAACGGCAGGTCGAGCTCATCGTGCAGCACGACGAGACGGGAGGCGTCGAGCGAGTAGAACTTCAGCAGCGCCGCGACGGGCCCGCCGGAGAGGTTCATGAAGCTGGCCGGTTTGGCGAGGATGACCTTCGCGGCTCCCGGAGCAATCCTGCCTTCGGCGACGACCGCGCGCGCCTTGTGCAGCCGGAAGCTCGCGCCGATGCGCTCCGCGAGCACGTCGAGCGCCATCTGGCCGACGTTGTGGCGATGCGCGGCGTAGTCGGGCCCGGGGTTCCCGAGCCCGACTACGAGCCACACATCGGCGGAGATGATCTCTCCGAACTACTCGGCGTCGGCCGCGGCTTCGGCGTCGTCGCCCTCGGCGTCGCCCTCAGCGGCGTCCTCGCCCTCGGCCTCGTCGGTCTCACCGAGGTCGGCGACCGCCGGCACGGTGATGTTCACGACGAGCGTCTCGGGGTCGCTGACCAGGGCCGCGCCGGCCGGCAGGGTGAGGTCGGAGGCGTGGATCTGCGATCCGGCCTCGAGACCCTCGACCGAGACCGTGATGCTCTCGGGGATGTGGGTCGCCTCGACCTCGAGCGACAGCGTGTTGGCGTCGAGCGCGACGATCGTGCCGACGGCGGGCTCGCCCTCGACGTGCACGTAGACGTCGACGGTGACCTTCTCGCCCTTGCGGACGACGATGAGGTCGATGTGCTCGATGATCTGGCGCACCGGGTCCTTCTGCACATCCTTGACGAGCGCGAGCGCGGGCGTGCCGGCGATGTCGAGCGTGAGCAGCGCGTTCGACTTGCGCAGGATCAGCGCGGTCTCGTGGCCCGGCAGCGTGAGGTGCTGCGGCTCGGTGCCGTGGCCGTAGAGCACGGCGGGGATCTTGTGCCCGGCACGGATGCGGCGGGCCGCTCCCTTGCCGAACTCGGTGCGAACCTCGGCAACGAGGTTGTTGTCGTCAGACATTGTTCTCTCCTGAATGGGCCCAGGGCCCGTGTGTTGGTCAACTCGAACGCAGACTGCGTGAGGACGACACGGGATCAACTCCCGGGGCCAGCCCACCGCGTCGATTACGGATGCGTGCGCATCCCTCGCCGAAGTACCTGCACACTCTACCTCACGCGCGATCTGGCGGAAGCTGGGAGCTGCGGGGTGCGACTCAGTAGAACTCGCGCGTGTTGACGCGGTTGATGAGCGGCTCGCCGTCGAGGAAGCGGCGCGCGTTCTCGACGAACAGCTCCGCGATCAGGCGCGGCTCGTCGGTGCTGATCGCGGCGGTGTGCGGCGCGATGATCGCGTTCGGCAGCTCCCACAGCGGGCTGTCGGCGGGCAGCGGTTCGACGTAGGTCACGTCGAGCACCGCGAGACCGACCCGACCGTCGGTGAGCGCCTCGACGAGCGCCGGCTCGTCAACGGTCGTTCCGCGCCCCACGTTCACGATCGTGATGCCGGGCTTGGCGGCGGCGAGCACCTCGCGGCTCAGCATCTTCTCGGTCTCGGCCGTGCCGGGCAGCGCCAGCACGATCGCGTCGACCTCGCCCGCGACGCGCGCGAGCTCCTCCACCGGGAAGATCTCGCTGACGCCGGGCGCCTCGACCTGGCGGCGATGCACCCCGACCACGCGGAAGCCGAGCTGCGCGAGCTTCTCGGCGGTGTGGCGGCCGATCGAGCCGAGGCCGACGACGGCGACGGTCGAGTCGGCGGCGCGGCCGAGCGCTCGACGCGGCGCCCACTCATGACGGCGCTGGGTGGCCTGCAGCCAGGGCAGCTGCTTCGCCCCGGCGAGCACGCCGAAGATCGCGAACTCGGCGAGCGGGACCGCATGCACCCCGGCCGAGGTGGAGAACGCGATGCGCTCCAGCGCCTCCGCGGAGAGGTTCGCGGCCTTCACCTGCTGGCCGCCGCCCGCGGGGATCGTGTGCACCCAGCGGAGCTTCGGGTTCGCGGCCACGGTGCGCGCGAGCGCCTTGCCGGAGTGGTCGGGCACCCCGTAGAGCGCATCCGCCGTGTCGACGAGCTGCTCGAAGCGCGCCTGGTCTTCCGGGGTCCGCTTCGACCAGGTCATCCAGTCGACGCTCGGCTCGGCGAGCAGTTCGGGCGCGTGCACGAGGTCGATGCGCGGCTCGCGCTCGACGATCATCGCGGCGTCGGCGGGGAACAGAGGAGTCGCGACCACGACGCGAAGGCGAGCTGAGGTGTCCATGTGCTCCCAGGGTACCGATCCGGCGCGCGCCTAGTCCTCGTCGAGGAGGTCGAGCGGCAGGTTCGGGGCGAGGCGACGCAGACTCTGGAACGTCGGAACCAGGTGCGTGTAGAGCTCGGCGAACACCGGCAGCAGCTGGCTGTAGACGGCGAGCGCGCGCGGCTCCGGCCGAACAGAGTCCTCGACGGGGATCAGCTCGTCGACGATGTCGATCGAGTCGATCAGCCCGAGAGCCTCCATGCCGAGCAGCGCCGCGCCGAAGCTCGAGCCCTCCTGGCCCTCGGCGAAGTCGACCGTCATTCCGAGCGCCGCGGCCAGGACGCCCCGCCAGAGGTCATTGCGGGTCACGCCGCCGGTGGCTCGCACGTGCGTCACGTCGAGGCCCGCGGCGCGCATCGACTGCAGCACGAGCGCGAGCTGCAGGCAGACGCCTTCGACCGAGGCGCGCAGCAGGTGCTCGCGCCGATGCCCGCGGGTGAGCCCCAGGTAGGCCCCGGTGGGCAACGCGCTCCAGTGCGGGGCCCGCTCCGACAGCAGATAGGGAAGCATGATGAGCCCGCCGGAGCCGGGCTGGGCGCGAGCGGCGAGCTCGAGCAGCTCCGCCTCGCTGCCCTCGCCGAGTTCGGGGGCGAAGATGCCGCGAGCCCAGCCGAGCGTCGCTCCCCCGTTGTTGATGGCGCCGCCGACGACCCAGCGGTCCTCGGTGAGGGCGTAGCAGAACACGCCGCCCTGCGGGTCGACCGCGGGCCGGTCGACGCCGACGCGCAGCGCGCCGCTCGTGCCGATCGAGCACGCGGCGACGCCCGGGCGCACCGCCCCGACGCCGAGGTTCGCGAGCGGCCCGTCCCCGGCGCCGACCACCACCTCGAGCGTCTCGGGAAGCCCCATCGCCTCGGCCGCCTCGGCCGTGAGTCCGGGCAGCACGTCCCGCGTGCGGACCAGCTCGGGAAGCTGCTCGGGCGACACCCCGGCCAGTGCCAGCGCCTCCGCATCCCAGGCGAGCTGGTGGATGTCCATCAGCCCGGTTCCCGAGGCGAGCGAGTGGTCGATCACCAGCGCGCCGCACATGTGCACGAGCACCCAGTCCTTGATGCCCACCCAGAACGCCACCGACTCGTGCAGCTTCGGCTCCATCTCACGGAACCAGATCAGCTTCGTGAGCGGCGACATCGGATGGATGGGGGTGCCGGTTCGGCGATGCAGCGCGAGACCGCTCACCCCGCCCCGCAGCCGCTCGGCCTGCGGCGCGGCGCGCGTGTCGCCCCAGGTGATGACCGGGGTCATCGGCTCATAGAGCGGGCCGAGGCCCATCAGGCTGTGCATCGCCGACGAGAACGAGATGCCGCGCACACGGTCGGCGCCCACCTCACGGGCGACGTCCGCCACCGCACGGTAGGCGGCGGCGAGGATCTGCTCGGGATCCTGCACGGCATAGCCGGGGTGCGGGGTCTGCAGCTCGTAGCCGTGCGAGGCCTGGGCCAGCTGGCTGCCGTCCGGGGTGAAGGCGACCGCCTTCGTGCTCGTGGTGCCGAGGTCGAGGCCGATCACGACATCGCGCACGGCGGCTGCGCCGGTCATCTCCGAATCCTCTCAGGCGGCGGGGTCGTCGAGCCAGGTCGAGACGAGCACCTTGCCGCTCGCGCTCGAATCGCGCGCGATGTCGAAGGCCTCCGCCGCCGACTCCGCCGGAATCACCTGGGTGACCACCGAGGCCACGGCGGGCTCGGCCGCCAGGATGCGGATCGCCTCGTCGATCTCGTCGACGAAGCGGAAGACGCCGTGGATGGTGAGCTCTTTCGAGATCGCCGGGGCGAGGTTGATCGGGCGCCCCTCGTCGGGAACCATGCCGATCTGCACGACGATGCCGCGGCGGCGCGCCGAGCGGAATGCCTGCGAGATGGCGGGCGCGGCACCGGAGCACTCCAGCACCACGTCGAAGGCGTTCTCGGGGATGTCTTCGGTGCCGATCTGGATCGTCCGGTCGGCCCCCACGGCCCGCCCGCGGGCCAGAGGCTCGGGCAGCAGGTCGGTGATGGTGACCTCGGCGGCGCCGCGGCTCTTGGCGGCGGCCACCGCGAGCAGGCCGATCGGGCCGGCGCCGGAGACGAGCACGCGCTTGCCGGTCACGTCGCCGGCGCGCGTCACGCCGTGCAGCGAGACGGCGAGCGGTTCGGCGAGCGCGGCGGCCTCGAGCGACAGCTCCTCGGGCAGAACCCGCACCATGCGAGCGTCGACGATCAGGTATTCGCTCATGCCGCCCTGCGTGTGCGGCGTCGTGGAGGCGCTGCCCAGGTACGAGCCGCCCGGCCAGAGGTTCGGCGCATCCTCGATGCCCGGCTCGCTCTGCCCGAAGCGCGCCGGGTGCACGGTCACCGGGGTGCCGGGAGTGAAGGTGCCGCTGGGGTCGAGATCGACGCGACCGGAGAGCTCGTGCCCGGGGGCCAGCGGCTCCTTCACGACGAAGGCGCCGTTCGCGCCCTCGAAGTAGTAGTGCAGGTCGGAGCCGCAGATGCCGACGAAGTGGACGCGGATGCGCACCTGGCCCTCGCCGGGCTCGGGCAGCGGAACCTCGCGTTCGACGAGGTCGAGCTTGCCGTCGATGTAGAGCGCCTTCACGGCATCCTCCTGGAGTTGTGGTGCGGGAGCGCCGCTCGGCGCCCGGGGTTCGGGTCAGACGACCGAGGTCATTCCGCCGTCGACGAAGATGTTCTGCCCGCTGACGAAGTCGCTCGCCGGCGAGGCGAGGTAGATCAGGGTGCCGGCGAGCTCTTCGACCTGGCCCCAGCGACGAGCGGGCGTGCGGTTCTCGAGCCAGGCGGTGAACTCCGGGTCCTCGACGAGCGCCTTGTTCATGTCGGTGGCGAAGTAGCCGGGAGAGAGCGTGTTGACCTGGATGTTGTGGCGGGCCAGATCGGCGGCCATGCCCCGACTGAGCTGGGCGACTCCGGCCTTGGTGGCGCCGTAGGGGGCGATCGTCTGCCGCGCGAGCTGCGACTGCACCGACGCGATGTTGATGATCTTGCCGGAGCCGCGCTCGACCATGCCGGGCGCGACGAAGCGCGAGACGTAGAAGACGCCGGAGAGGTTGCCCGCGACGAGGGCATCCCAGTCGGCGACCGGGAACTCGGCGAACGGGGCGCGGCGCTGGAGGCCGGCGTTGTTGACGAGGATGTCGGGCACGCCGACGCGCTCGACGAGCTCGGCGATGCCGGCCTCGACCGCGGTCGCGTCGGTGACGTCGAACAGCACCAGCTCGGGGCGCGCGCCGTGGCTGCGCTCGATGGCGTCGGCGGTCTCCTGCAGGGCGCTCGCGTCGCGGCCGTGGATGACCAGGCGCGCTCCGGCGTCCGCGAGGGCGAGCGCGAGGCCGCGCCCGAGTCCGCGCGAGGATCCGGTGACGAGGGCGAGCTTGCCGCCGAGGTCGAACGAGGTGGTCATGGTGTTTCTCCGAGTTGCCGAGTGAGGGTGCGGCGGGAGCGTGCGTGTGGTGATCGCACGCTCCCGCCGCGACAGGGTGGGTGTGGGCTAGACCATCGAGCCCACGGCGAAGACCAGCAGCGCGGCCACGAATCCGGCGAGGGATTCGATGGTCTGCTGCACCGTCCAGGTCTTCAGGGTGGTCTTGACGTCCATGCCCATCAGTCGACCGACCAGCCAGAAGCCGGAGTCGTTGACGTGACCGGCGAAGACCGATCCCGCCGCGGTCGCGATGACGACGGCCGCGAGCTGCAGCGGGTTGAAGCCCGCCGCGATGACGGCCGGGGCGAACAGGCCCGCCGCGGTGACGAGCGCGACGGTGGCCGAGCCCTGGGCGACGCGCAGCACGACAGCGGCGACGTAGACCGCGACGATGAGCGGCAGACCGATGTCGCTGAGCACCTCGGCGAGGGCGGTGCCGATCCCGGAGGTGCGCAGCACGCCGCCGAACATGCCACCGGCGCCGGTGATGAGCACGACCGAGCAGATCGGGCCGAGCGCCGTGTCCAGGATGCGCTCGAGCGCCGTGCCGTTCACGCCCCGGCGGCGGCCGAGCACGAAGGCGGCGACGAACACCGAGATGAGCAGCGCGATGGAGCTGGTGCCGATGAGCGTCATGGCCTGGTACCACCAGGTGGTCTCGTCGACGACGCCGACCGAGCGCAGCGAGTTCAGTCCGGTGTTCATCAGGATGAGCACGAGCGGGAGGGCGAGCAGCGCGATGACCGTGCCGGCCTTCGGCGGGTTGGTGGGCTCGACGTCGTCCTCGGGGCCGCCGAACAGCGACAGCACGGGAAGCGGAATGCGCTTGTTGATGAACTTGGCCCACAGGTAGCCGGAGAGGTACCAGAGCGGGAACGCGATGATCAGTCCGACGATGAGCACGATGCCGAGGTCGGCGCCGTAGTACTCCGTGGCGGTGATGGGGCCCGGGTGCGGGGGCAGGAAGATGTGCATCACCGAGAAGCCGGCGGCCGCCGTGATGCCGTAGAGCAGCATGTTCTTGCCGCCGAGGCGTCGCGCCACCGCGAACACGATCGGGAGCATGACGATCAGGCCCGCGTCGAAGAAGATCGGGAAGCCCATGACGAGCGAGGCGATGCCGAGGGCGAAGGGGGCGCGCTTCTCACCGAAGACGTCGACCATCTTGTCGGCGAGGATGCGGGCGCCGCCGCTGGCCTCGACCAGTCGCCCGAGCATCGCACCGAGTCCGACCAGCAGGGCGACGGAACCCAGTGTCGAGCCGAACCCGGAGATCAGGACGTTGGCGACCTGGCCGATCGGGATTCCGGCGACGATCGCCGTCGCCAGCGAGACGAGGACGAGGGTCAAGAACGCGTGGACCCGGAACACGATGACGAGCACCAGGATCAGGGCGATCGCGCCGGCAGCGATGCCGAGCAAGGGACCAACCTCGAGGGTCTGTGTCCAATCTTCCATTGAGACTTCTCCGTTGAATTGATGGAATCGGCGGGCGAGGCTGCGCGCCGGGGGTGCTGCTCGGTCCGTCGACGCCGTCGCTGGCGCGTCGTCCCCGAACAGTGGGAGCCACTGTGACACAATGATCATACTTTTACAACTAGATGATCATATTTTTTGTATCGACGTCACCGACGACGGAAGAATGAGTGCATGGCGAAGACAGCACAGGGGCGAGGTTCGCACAGCGACGTGCTCGAGAGCCTCGGCCGGGGCATCGCCACCGGCGAGCTCTCCGAGGGCCGCGTGCTCACGCTCGCCGAGCTTGAGGCCGAGCACGGCGCCAGCCGCACCGTGATCCGCGAGGCCGTGCGCGTGCTCGAATCGCGCGGCATGCTCACCTCCCGTCGCCGCGTCGGCATCACCGTGCTCCCCCACGACGACTGGGATGCGTTCGACGCCTCCGTGATCCGCTGGAACCTCGCCGGGCCGCGCCGGCAGGAGCAGCTCGCGATGCTCACCGAGCTGCGCGGCGCCATCGAGCCGACCGCGGCGCGGCTCGCCGCGGTGCGCGCGAGCTTCGACGACAAGGCTCGACTGCGCCGGCTCGGAGACGAGCTGGACACCCTCGGCCGCCGCGGCCTCGGCGCCAGCCCCGAATACCTCGAGGTCGACGTCGCCTTCCACCGGCTGCTCCTGGAGGCCTCCGGCAATGTGATGCTGGCGCAGCTCGCCATCCCCGTCGAAGAGGTGCTGCGCGGTCGAGCCGCTCTCGGGCTCACGCCGTCGATCCCCGCCGAAGGCACCCTCGAGAACCACGTCGCCACTGCCGCCGCGATCTCGGCGGGCGATGCGCACGCCGCCGAAGCGGGCGCGCGAACCTATGTCTCGCTCGTCGCGCTCGAGGTGAGCTCACCCGTTCGCGGGGAGCGCCCACGCGAGGCGGGCTAGGCTGAAGCGGCTGTCCGCAGCCCCGACCTCCCGAGACACATCGGGCCCAGAATCACAAAAGGAGTGACGTGCCAGAGCAGTCGAAGGCCAACATCGGCGTCATCGGATTGGCGGTGATGGGCTCGAACTTGGCCCGCAACCTCGCCAGTCGCGAAGGAAACACCGTCGCGGTGTTCAACCGGTCGTATGAGAAGACCGAGACGCTCATCACCGAGCACCCCGAAGCCGGCTTCGTTCCGGCGAAGACCTACGCCGACTTCGCCGAGTCGCTCAGCACCCCGCGCACCGCCATCATCATGGTGCAGGCCGGCCGTGCCACCGACGCCGTCATCGACGAGCTGGTCAAGGTGTTCGAACCGGGCGACATCATCGTCGACGGCGGCAACGCGCTGTTCACCGACACCATCCGCCGTGAGAAGGCCGTCCGCGCCACGGGCATCAACTTCGTCGGCGCCGGCATCTCCGGCGGCGAGGAGGGCGCCCTGCTCGGCCCCTCGATCATGCCCGGCGGCTCCGCCGAGGCCTGGGTCACCCTCGGCCCGATCCTCAAGTCGATCGCCGCGGTTGCCGAAGGCGAGCCCTGCGTCACCCACGTCGGCACCGACGGCGCCGGTCACTTCGTCAAGATGATCCACAACGGCATCGAGTACGCCGACATGCAGCTCATCGCCGAGGCCTACGACCTGATCCGTCGCGGCACCGGCAAGAGCCCGTCCGAGATCGCCGACATCTTCGCCGAGTGGAACCGCGGCGAGCTCGAGAGCTACCTCATCGAGATCACCGCCGAGGTGCTGCGCCAGGTGGACGCCGAGACCGGCGCCCCGCTCGTCGACGTCATCCTCGATCAGGCCGGCGCCAAGGGCACCGGCGCCTGGACCGTGCAGTCGGCGCTCGACCTGGGCATCCCCGTGTCGGGGATCGCCGAGGCCGTCTTCGCCCGCTCGCTCTCCTCCAAGCCCGCGCAGCGCGCCGCCGCCTCCGACCTCCCCGGCCCCGCCGAGGAGTGGACGGTGACGGATGCCGACGCCTTCGTCGAGGACGTGCGCCGCGCGCTCTATGCCTCGAAGATCGTCGCCTACTCGCAGGGCTTCGACGAGATCATCGCCGGTGCCGAGGAGTACGGCTGGGACATCCAGAAGGGCGAGATCGCCAAGATCTGGCGCGGCGGCTGCATCATCCGCGCCCAGTTCCTCAACCGCATCACCGAGGCCTACGCCGAGAACCCGGGCCTTGTCGCGCTGCTCACCGCGCCGTACTTCCGTGAGGCGCTCACCGGCGCACAGGAGGCCTGGCGTCGCGTCGTCGTGGCGGCCGCGCAGGCGGGCATCCCGTCGCCGGCGTTCTCGTCGTCGCTGTCGTACTACGACGGCCTGCGCGCCGACCGCCTGCCGGCGGCGCTCGTGCAGGGTCAGCGCGACTTCTTCGGCGCGCACACCTACAAGCGCGTCGACAAGGACGGCACCTTCCACACGCTGTGGTCGGGCGACCGCAGCGAGATCAGCGCCACCGACGCGCACTAGTCGGTCTCGAAACGCCGAACGGGCGGTGCTGCCACCACACAGCGCCGCCCGTTCGCGTTTCTTCCCCTCCGCACCGATCAGTCGGTGTGGAAGACCTCAGGAAGCTCCTTCCACCACTCGCCCTCGGCGCGGTCGTCGAGCGGACGCTGCAGCGGCTCCTGCACCGCCCACCAGCGCTGCGTCTCCGGGTCCGCGGCGATCGCGGCCATGTCGGCCTCGTAGTCGTCACCGGTGTACTCGAAGTACGAGAACAGCAGGTCGCCGTGGCGGTAGATCGAGTAGTTGTGGATGTTGCTGAGCGCCAGGCGCTCCAGCACGCCCGGCCACACGGCGGCGTGATACCGCTCGTACTCGGCGCGGTTCTCGGGCGGCAGGCCGATGACCTGGGCGACGCGCTTCACGATTGCTGCCTCACTCTCAAGTGCGTGACGCCGCCGTCGACCTCGAGGGCGGTGCCGGTCGTCGAGCCCGACAGCGGGCTCGCCAGGTACAGGATCGCTCCGGCGACCTCCTCCGGGGTCACCATCCGACCGGTCGCCTGGCGGGCGTCGAGCGCCGCGCGCTCCTTCACCGGGTCATCGAACTGGGTCAGGAAGTTCTCGACGAACGGCGTCGCGACCGTGCCCGGGCTGACCGCGTTGACGCGGACGCCCTCCCGCACGTGGTCGGTCGCCATCGCGTAGGTGAGCGAGAGCACCGCACCCTTGGAGGCGTTGTACAGCGCCCGCTGCGGCAGGCCGTTGAGCGCGCCGATCGAGCAGAGGTTGACGATCGCGGCGTGCTGCGAGGCGCGCAGATGCGGCAGCGCGGCGGCGCTCACCCGGGCCATGCCGGTCACGTTGATGTCGAGCACGCGCGCCCAGTCCTCGTCGGCGAGCTCCT
Source organism: Herbiconiux sp. J20-20 (assembly GCF_057365085.1). Classification (NCBI taxonomy): domain Bacteria; kingdom Bacillati; phylum Actinomycetota; class Actinomycetes; order Micrococcales; family Microbacteriaceae; genus Herbiconiux; species Herbiconiux sp. J20-20. The sequence continues at coordinate 2,197,628 of NZ_CP195122.1, read as the reverse complement.
CGACGGTCCCGATCGCCGAGATGCCGGCGTTGTTCACGACGATGTCGATGCCCCCGAACTTCTCGACGACCGCCGCGATCGCCGCGTTGACCGAGTCCCGGTCGGCGACGTTCGCGACGAAGCCGGTGAGCCGGTCATCGGTCAGCGTCTCGGGCTTCAGATCGAGCACGGCGACGTGCGCGCCTTTATCGGCAAAGGCGAGCGCGGTCGCCAGGCCGATGCCGGAGGCACCGCCGGTGACCACGGCCACAAGGCCGTCGAATTCGCTGGTCATGCCTGCACCATCTCCTGTCGGGCGCGGCCGAGGCCGTCGATCTCGAGTTCGACCACGTCGCCCGCGCGCAGGTACGGGTTGCCGTCGATGCCGAGCGCGACGCCGGCCGGGGTGCCGGTGTTCACGACGTCGCCCGGGTGCAGCACCATGAACTGCGAGAGGTACCAGATGATGTGGCGGATGCCGAAGATCATGTTCGCCGTGGTGCCGTTCTGACGCTCCACCCCGTTGACCCAGAGCCGAAGGCCGAGGGCCTGCGGGTCGGCGATCTCATCGGCGGGCACGAGGGCGGGGCCGAAGGGGTTGAACGTCTCGCAGCTCTTGCCCTTGTCCCACTGGCCGCCGCGCTCGAGCTGGAACTCTCGCTCCGAGACGTCGTGTGAGACCGCGTAGCCGGCGATCACCGCGTCGGCGTCCTCCGGCGAGTCGAGGTAGCGCGCGGTCTGGCCGATCACCACGCCGAGCTCGACCTCCCAGTCGGTCTTGACCGAGGCGCGCGGAATGAGCACGGTGTCGAACGGGCCGATCATGGTCGACGGGTCCTTCATGAAGATCACCGGCTCGGCGGGGATCGCGGCCCCGGTCTCCTCCGCGTGGTCGCGGTAGTTCAGGCCGATGCAGACGATCTTGCCGGGACGCGCGATCGGTGCTCCGACGCGCAGGCCGTCCGCGTCGAGCTGCGGAAGCTCGCCCCTCTCGAGCGCGGCCCGCGCCGCGGCCACGCCGTCGCGTGCGAAGAAGGCGCCGTCGATGTCGGTCGTGATCGACCGCAGGTCGTAGCTGGCGCCGTCGCGCTGAACGACGGGGATCTCAGAGCCGAGGGGGCCGAGTCGGGCGAAATTCACGTTGATCTACTCCTGGTTGTCATTCGAATGGATTGAGACCGAGCGCGACGCCTTCGTCGTCTTGGGATTCATAGGCGGCTTCGACGACCGCCATGGTGTGCAGGACGTCATCGACCGCCGTCGGCAGAGTCGGCACCGAGCCCTCGACGAAGCGCTGCAAGGAGCTCATCGATCCGATGAACGCGTCGGGGAACCAGGACCCCTCGAAGGGAACCGGCTGCCACCCCCGCTCCGGTTCGGCGACCAGCGCCAGTTCGAGCTTATCGAGCCCACCCGTCGGGTAGTTCAGCATCAGGCCCATCTGCGCGCGGATCGCGCCGAGGGTGCCCTCCCACTTGATGAAGCTCTCCTCGTAGTCGGCGCCGAAGCCGTGATCGTGGTTCGTGCTCACCGTGACGCGCAGAGGCCGGTCGCGGTAGCGCATGAGCACCGTCGACCGCGTGTTCGACACCTGGTCCTTCATCGGATGCCGCACCGTCACCGCACTCACCGAGTCCGGATCACCGAGGAACGAGCGCACCAGGTCCATGTAGTGCACGCTGTGCATGTTGAGCTCGAGTCGTTCCATGCCGAGCACGTTCGGGAAGATCTCCCACGGGGTCTCGGTCGCGACGCGGATCTCCAGGTCGTACAGCTCGCCGATCACGCCCTCCGCGATGAGTCGGCGTGCCTCGGCCACGTACGGCGCGAACCGCAGCTGCGTGTTCACGGCCGCGATCAAGCCCTTGCGGTGACACACGTCGCGCACGATCCGCCCCTCGGCGAGCGAGTGGCCGAGGGGCTTCTGGATCAGCACCGCGGCACCGTCCGGCAGCGCCTCCAGGGTGTCGACGTACTGCTCGGGCATCAGCGCGATGTCGTACACCGCGTCCGCGGGTGCCGCGGCGACCGCCTCTTCGACGGTGCCGAAGACATGCTCGATCCCGTACTCGTCGGCCAGCGCCTGGGCACGCGCCACGGTGCGGTTGACGAGACCCCACACGGGAAACCCCGCCTTGCGGTAGGCCGGCAGATGCGCGTCGCGGACGATGCCCCCGGTCCCGAGGATCACGATCGGACGCGGCGCGTTCGGCAGAGCGAGGGTGTACGCCTCCGCCGGGTGCCGCTCTGGGAAGTCGACCATCGCTAGCCCTTCACCGCTCCGACCGTCTGCCCCCGGATCAGGAAGCGCTGGGCCCCCAGGAACACGATCAGCAGCGGCAGCATGGAGATGACCGTGGCAAGCGCCAGCTGCGGCAGGTACAGCTTGACGTCGAGCCCGGCCGCGACGGTCGCGTTGAACAGCGGGCTCGCGCCGATGAGCTCCTGGATTCCGATCGAGATCGTCTTGTTGTCCTGGCTCGACGTCAGCAATGCGAGCGGGAGGAAGAAGTTCGTCCAGTTCGCCACGAACGAGAAGAAGGCCACGAGCGCCACGACCTGCTTCGAGATCGGCAGCCCCACCTGGAAGAAGATCGCGATCTCACCGAGTCCGTCGATGCGCGCGGCCTCGACGAGTTCCGGCGGCATGGTCGTCATGAAGTGGATATAGCTGAGGTACACCCCGAACGGGAAGAAGCCCATGATGATCGCCACCGGCCAGAGCTGGCCGACCGCGCCGATCGCGTTGACCTCGAGGAACAGCGGGATGACGAGCACGGTGTTCGGCATCACCATCGCCAGCAGCGTGGCGAACAGCCACGCGCGGCGGGCTCGGAATCGGAGTCGCGCGAGCGCGTAGCCCGCGGGCAGCGCTGCGGTCAGGGCGAGAACGCCGCCGACGACCGAGACGATCAGCGAGTTGAGGATCCACCGCGGAAACAGGCCGCCGTCGCCGGGGCCGAAGCCGTTGATCTGGCTCCAGCTGTAGACGACGTTGTCCCACGAGAGCCCGAGGAGCCCGAGGAAGCCGTCGGACCCTGCCGCGACGTTCTCCTGGCTGCGGAAGGCCATCGCGATGAAGCCGAGGATCGGCAGCAGGAACGCTGCGGCGACGAGCACCATGACGGTGACGCGCGCAATGCGGCCGACGCTCCATCGGCGCGAGCCGACGACGCGGTGCAGTTCAGCGGACGAGACGCTCATCGCGCACTCTCCTTTTCTTCACCGAAGAGTCCACTTCGGAAGACGATGATGATTCCGATCGCGAGCGTGATGATCAGCAGGATGATCGACATCGCCGCGGCCGCCGGGAAGTTGCGGTTGGTGAAGGCGAACGCATAGCCGAGTTGAGTGGGCGCCCACGTGTCGTCGATCGACCCGGAGGAGATCTGCCGGAGGAGGTAGGGCTCGAGGAAGAGCTGGAACCCGTAGGCGAGGTTCATGAGCGCCGCGTATCCGATCCACGGCCTGATCAGCGGCAGCTTGACCCGCCACGCCAGCTGCCAGGCGTTCGCGCCGTCGAGCTGCGCGGCTTCGAAGATCTCATCGGGGATCCCGTTGAGCCCGCCGTTGACGATCACGATCCAGGTGCCGACGCCTTGGAAGAAAAGCATTGCGGTGAGGATCGCGGGGAGGTTCCCGGTCGTCACCACCTGCTTCAGGGTGTTGAGCTCAAGCCCTTGCCACAGCGGCGCGAGCGGCGACTGCGTGGGGTGCAGCAGGTACACCCAGAGCACGAAGTTGGCGATTCCGCTGAGCGCGCCCGGGATGTAGTAGATGAAGCGCATCGCCCCGCCGAAGCGACCGGGGCTGGCGTGCACGAGCAGCGCGAGCCCGACGATGCCCAGGAGCATGAGCGGCAGCCAGACGGCCATCACCGTGAAGATGTTCACGAAGGTGTCGGCGAAGCGGTAGTCGGTGAACGCCGTGACGAAGGAGTCGAACCCGCCGAAACCCGACGAGGGGTCCACCAGAGTGGGGGCCCGCTGCATCGAGATCCAGAACGCGTATCCGATCGGGATCGCCGCGGCGACCAGGAACAGCAGGATGTAGGGCGAGAGCAGAATCCAGGCGCTGCGCGCTTCGACGCGGTGCGGCGCCCGCCGTTTGACGGGTCGAGCGGGCTTCGACAGCAGTGTCGCTGAGCTCATGGGGATACCTCGTGGTGGAGTCGAAAGTGAGACGGTGGAAGAAAGGGGGCGCCTGCCGCGCCGACAGGCGCCCCCTCGCGTCGGACGCTACTCGGCGATGACCGTGTAGCCGACCGAATTCGCGCGGTTGACGAGCTCGGTTCCGAAGGCGCCGATCGCGTCCTCGACCGATCCCCCGCCGATCAGCGTCGGGCTCACCGTCTCGGTCCACACCGAACCCGTGTCGTACAGCATGTACGAGTACGGAGCGACCGCACCGGCGGCGGCCTTGAAGGCCTCCTGCACGGCCGGCACATCGGCGAAGTAGGCGTCTTCCGCGAGCTTCTCGAGCCAGGCGTCCTGGATCGGGCCATAGCCCGGAAGACCGGTCGAGAGCTCAACCTGCCAACGCGGGTCGGTGGCGACGAAGGTCGCGAACGTCAGCGCGTTCTCGAGCTGCTTGCCGGTGATGTGCGACGAGACGCCCCACAGTCCACCGCCCTCGTTGCCCGCGGACGGAGCCGACTCGCCTTCCCAGGTGAGCGGCGCAACGGCGCTCATCTGGTTCGCGGGGATCTGCCACGTGTCGCGGAACAGGTAGTTGCCCCACCACACCGCACCGGGGCTCATGACGAGGTTCACGCCGGACTCGGCCGCGTCACCATCGAAGATTCCCTGGGTCGTGAGCGCCCCGCCGTCGTACATCGTCGAGAGCAGCTCGGTCGCCCGAACACAGTTCGGGTCGTCGAGGTTGATGTGCGCCTCCGACTCCGACACGCGGTCGTTGGTCGGGCAGTCCGCGGCCTGCATGTAGCGGTTGATCGCGTAGGCGTCACCGAGGAAGCCGCTGATCTTGCCGGGGTGCTCCGCGGCGATCTGCACGGCGAGCTCGCCGTACTCTTCCCACGTGGTCGGCAGCGTGTAGCCGTTCTCGTCGAAGAACGCCTTGTTGTACCAGAACACGTCCGGCGCCGCGTCGTTGCGGAGGCAGCGGATCTGACCATCGAAGTCGCAGAACGACAGGACGGCCGGGTCGTAGCCCTCGATGACCTCGGGCAGGAGGTCGGTCAGGTCGGCGGCGTAGTTGCTCGTCGAGTTGGTCGCCCAGGCGATGTCGTCGTTGGACGGGAAGAAGATCGCGTCCGGCCAGCCCGATCCGGCCGAGTCGAAGTTGGCGAACGCCTGCTTGACGGTCTGGCCGCCGACGGTGCCGTCGATCTGCACGACGTCGATCTCGATGTCGGGGTAGGCCGCGACGAAGGCTTCAGCAGCCGGCACGCGGGGCGGGTCGACCCAGACGGTGATCTTTCCGCCGGAATCGGTCTGGGCAACGGTGGACTCGCCACTCGTCGTGCAGCCGGACAGGGCGAGCGCGGCAATGGCGACAGTCGCCACTCCGGTGCTCACCGAGAGGAACCTCTTGGTCATCTTTGACACTCCTTGGGTGAGGTGGCGCTGACAGCACGCCATCGTGATTCTGTCGGGTGGAGCTGTGGGACCTCCCGCCGCTCTCCCGGTCACACGCTAGCCAGATCAGATCGATTAAGCAAACGTTTGACCACATGTGTTGAGCGGGACAACCCTCGAGCACCCACCCTACAAGAGATCGGATGAATCTGGCTAGTGCCGGCGCGCACACCGGGATCAAGTTGCCATAACGCACGAAAACGCGCGCAATCGTCCAATCTAAGGACGATTGCGCGCGTCAGTGTCGTCAGCGCGCGAGGCGGGCCGGATCGATCCGATAGAACTCGGCTGCGGTGCGCCCCAGCACCCGTTCGCGATCGGAATCCGAAAGCGTGTCGAAGAGCGGCACCAGACCGTTCCACACCCGGGTGTAGCCGCCCGCGAGGATCGAGACGGGCCAGTCGCCGCCGTACATCAGCCGCTCCGCGCCGAAGAGCTCCACGGCGTGGTCGAAGAAGGGGCGGATCTGCTCGGTCGTCCAGGCGGCCGGATCCTCGGTCGCCGAGTAGAGGCCGCTCACCTTGCCGTACACGAGCGGATTCTGCGCCGCCGCCGCCATGAGCCCCCACCAGGGCTCGCGATCGGGAAGGCCGATCGGGGGCTTCGACAGATGGTCGATCACCATACGCAGTTCGGGGTGCCGCTCGGAGATGAGGGGAATCAGCTCGAGATGGCGCGGCAGCACCGCGACGACGTCGAATGCGACCCCCGCCTTCTCGAGGAGCCCGAGGCCCTCATCGACGTCAGGACGCAGCAGCCAGTCGGGATCCGCCTGATTGTGGATGAGCGTGCGGACGCCGACCATCCGGGAATCTCCTCGCCAGGACTCCAGCGTCGCCGCGACATCGTGCGGCCGTTCCAACGGCGCGTATCCGACGATCGCCGCGACCTCAGGATGGGTGTCCGCCGACTCGACCATCAGCGCGGTGTCCTCGGGATTGTCCGCGGACTGCACCTGCACGGTGAAGTCCACGCCGACGGCGCGCATCTCCGGCAGCAGCTCGTCGAAGGCGACGGCGCGGTTGATCGGCGCGAGCTCCGGGCCCAGCCAGGCATACTCCGCGCGCTGGGGATCCCAGACGTGCTGGTGCGAATCGATGACGGGGAACGTCATGGTCTGCTCCTTCTGTTGGTGTGATCGGCGTTGATCAGAGCACGCGGTGGCGGTCCCAGACGGCCCGCAGCGAGTCGCCCGCGAGAAGCTCGGCCAGCACGGTCGATTCGCGGGCGGCGCGGTCCCGCGCGAGCGCGAGGACCTCATCCTCACGCTCTCGTGGAATGACCACCGCACCGTCATCGTCGGCCATGAGGAGGTCACCGGGTGCGATCCGCACGCCTCCCAGCTCGACGACGACATCGGAGGCGATCACGCGCATCCTGGCACGGTAGTCGATCGGACGGCGCGACCGGGAGAACGCGGGAAATCCGAGCGCGGCGATCCGATCGGTATCGCGAAGGTTGCCGTCGGTGATCACGCCGGAGGCGTGATGCCCGAGCGCGGCCGCGCTGAAGAGCTCGCCCCAGAACCCGCTGTCGTTGCTCTCGGCGGTGGCGATCACGACGAACTCGCCCGCGCCGATGCCGTCGATGAAGTCGATCGCGTCGCGGTAGGGGTCGTTCGGGTCATCCTCGAGCGCCGGGGCGAACCGCACGGTTCGGGCGCGACCGATCGCGCGCGAACCGGGCACGACCGGGGCGAGTCGTTCGGTCAGCACCTGGTGGCGCAGCCCCACCGCATCGCACGAGTCGCTCAGAATCGCGGTGGACAGCCGTTCGTCTCCGGGCAGCGGGGTGAAGCCGGACTCAGCGGATGACATGGCCGCCTCCTTCGGTGTAGGGGAACTCCGCCTCGAGCTCCGGGGTGAGCCGAATGCCGAGACCCGGGGCGGTCGGGGCGCCGATCCCGCCGTCGCGGAAGTCGATCTCCTCGACGCGCAGCGCATCGCGGAGGGGGTTCGGCAGCGTGCAGAACTCGAACAGCTCGACGTAGGGGTCGGCGAGCACGGTGTGCAGGTTCGCGGCGAAGGTGACACCCGAGCCCCAGACATGCGGCACGGCGGCGATCCCGGCATCGTGCGCGAGCTGGGATACCCGGCCGAACGCGCGCGGGCCTCCGACGAAGGTGACATCGGGCTGAGCGATGTCGACGCCGCCCGCGGTGATCAGTTCGGCGAATTCGCGGACCGTGCCGTTGGACTCGACACCGGAGACGGGCGCGCCGATCGCAGACCGCACGGCAGCGAAGCCCGCCACATCGTCGGCCTGGCAGGGCTCCTCGTACCATCGGGCTCCGAGTCGTGCCGCGTGATGTCCAACGCGGATCGCGTCGTCGACCGACCACGGCGCCGACGCACAGGCCTGCACCGCGTCGATCACGAACTGGGTGCCCGCGGGAAGACGCGGCACCACATGGTCGAGCAGTTCGATCGTCGTCTCGGGGTCGCGCATGGCGCGGAACTTCACGGTCCCGAAGCCGGCCTCGACCTGGGCACTCGCCCACGCCGAGACTTCGTCGAAGGTGGTTCCCAGGCCTCCGCTCGCGTAGGCCTCGATCCAGGGCCGCCGGGCACCGCCGAGCACCTCGTAGGCGGGGATCCCCTCGCGCTTGCCGACGGCGTCGACAACCGCGGTCTCGATCGCCCCCACGACGCCGCTGAGGATGCCGCCGCGCGACCAGAACGCCGTGAACGCGCGCAGGTGATCTCCCACATCCAGAGCAGAGGTGAACGTGCGGTCGATCAGGTAGGGGCGGAACGCCTCCACGATTCCCGGGACGGCCGTCGCGGCCATGATGCCGGCGCCCGCCTCTCCGACGCCGGTCGTGCCGTCGGAGAGCGTCACCTCGACGAGGGCCGCGTCCCAGGAGAAGATCGTGCCTCCGACCCAGGTCAGCTCGTCACCGGGGGCGTAGCGGTGAGACAGCAGCACCGCCCGCAGTCCGGAGATGGTCACAGGGGCAACGTCACTCATCGTTGAGCATCCTCATTAGGTCGGATTTATCACGGGAACGGCACTCACGCTAGCAGGTCAAACGTTGAACCAAAAGATATTCATCCGATCAACTCCGAAACTCTAGAATCGCTGCATGACTACAGCTGCGTCCGGCTCGGATCCCGCCTCTCCCGCGCGCTCGCAGACCGATGTCGTCATCCAGGGCATCAAGGACATGCTCACCCGCGGCGAACTGAGCCCCGGGTCGCGCCTCCCGATCGAAAAGGATCTCGCGGGTCTGCTCGGCGTCTCTCGCGGCTCGCTCCGCGAGGGGGTGCGTGCGCTCGCCACGCTCGGCGTCCTCGAGACACGCCAAGGCGACGGCACCTATGTGACCGCGCTCGATCCGCGAACGCTGCTCAGCCCTCTCGGGTTTCTCGCCGACCTCCAGCAGCCCGCGCACGCCGCGGAGCTTCTCGCCGTCCGACGCGTGCTCGAAGCCGAGAGCGTCGCGCTCGCGGCGACTCGGCTCACCGACGAGGAGCTCGCGGAGCTCGAGCGCGTGCTCCAGGGGGTGGACGAGATCCTCGAGAGCGAGCCCGACATGGATCTCGAGGGCTTCATCAACGCCGACACCGAGTTCCACCGGATCATCGCCCGCTCCAGCGGCAACCGCCCGCTCGCCGCGATCATCGACACGCTCGTCGGCCGCACGTTCCGCGCCAGGCTCTGGCGAGCCATCAGCCACCGTGGGTCCGTGCGCGAGACCCAGCGCGAGCACCGCGCGATCTTCACCGAGCTCGTGAATCGCGACGCGGAGCGCGCGCGCATCCGGATGGAGGTCCACCTGCTCGGCGTCGAGGAATTCAGTGCCGCTCACGCGGACGAAGATCCCGAGGCGCAGCCGATCACGTAGCCGAGCGACCCGGCCGCCGCACACCGCGACCGGGCCCGCATCGTCAGCGCGACGCCCAGTAGCTTCCGTCCGGGAAGCTGTACTCGGCGACCGAGGAGTCGTGCATCTCGGCGCTGTACCCGGGAAGCCCGGGCAGCGTGTAGTGCCCGTTCTCGACGATGCACGGGTCGGTGAAGTGCTCGTGCAGGTGGTCGACAAACTCGGTCACCCGGTTCTCGAGCGAGCCCGAGACGCACACGTAGTCGAAGATCGACAGGTGCTGCACCAGCTCGCACAGACCGACGCCGCCCGCGTGCGGGCAGACCGGAATGCCGAACTTCTGCGCCATCAGGTAGACCGAGAGGATCTCGTTGACGCTCGCGAGTCGCGCCGAGTCGAGCTGGCAGAAGTCGATCGCCTCGGCCTGGAACATCTGCTTGAACAGCACGCGGTTCATGCCGTGCTCGCCCGTGGCAACGCCGATCGGCGCGACCGCCTTGCGCACCGCGGCGTGGCCGAGCACGTCGTCGGGGCTCGTCGGCTCTTCGATCCAGAGCGGCTTGAACTCGGCGAGGCGACCCACCCACTCGATCGCCTCCGGCACGTCCCACACCTGGTTGGCGTCGATCATCAGGTTGGCGTCCCAGCCGATGACCTCGCGCGCGATACGGAGGCGACGGATGTCGTCCTCGACGTTGCCGCCGACCTTCAGCTTCAGGTGGCGATAGCCCTCGTCGACCGCCTCCTGGAGCAGACGCCGGAGCTTGTCGTCGCTGTAGCCGAGCCAGCCCGCGCTCGTCGTGTAGCAGGGGTAGCCCCCGCGCGACTCGAGATCGGCGATGCGCTCGGCGCGCGTCGACTCCTTGGAGCGCAGGATCTCGAGCGCCTCCTCGCGCGTCAGCGCATCCGAGAGGTACTTCAGGTCGGCCGCGTCGACGAGCTGCTCGGGCGTCATCTCGGCGAGCAGGCGCCACAGCGGCTTGCCCGCCACGCGTGCGGCGAGATCCCACATCGCGTTCATGACGGCGGCCATCGCCAGGTGCACGACGCCCTTCTCCGGGCCGAGCCAGCGCAGCTGCGAGTCGGACGAGAGGTAGCGATACACGCCGCCCAGGTCGGCGACCGATTCCTCGACCGAGCGCCCGATGAGCGGAACCCCGCGCTGACGCGCCGCCTCGACGCAGAGGTCGTTGCCCCGCCCGATGGTGAAGGTGAAGCCGTAGCCCTTCAGCTCGGGGTCATCGGTGTGGATGACGACGTAGGCGGCGGAGTAGTCGCCGTCCTTGTTCATCGCATCCGAGCCGTCCATGCTGAGCGAGGTGGGGAAGCGCACATCGTGTGCGGTCACCGCGGTAATCGTGGTCATGCTTGGTCCTTTCCCAAGTTCGGAATCTCTCGCACGAGCCCGGCGGCGGCGAGGTCGCGCCACACCGCATCCGGGATCGATGCCTCGTAGCGCTCGATGTTCTGGCGCAGCTGCGTGCCGCCGCGCGCCCCGACGACCACGGCGAGGACGGCGGGGTGCCGGAAGACGTAGTTCATGGCCGCCGCGGGCAGCGAGACGCCGTGCGCCTCGCACACGTCCGCGATCCGGTTCGCTCGCTCGATCAGCTCGGCGGGCGCCGGGCCGTAGTCGAAGGTGGCGTCGGCCTTGGGCCGATCGCGACCGAGCAGTCCGGAGTTGTAGACGCCGGCGACGATGATGCCGACCTCGCGTTCGAGCGCGAGCGGCAGGAGGTCGTCGAGCGCGTCGCCGTCGAGCAGAGTGAATCGGCCGGCGCACATCAGCAGGTCGACGTCGGCCCGACGAATGAGCTCGGCCAGCGGGGCGGCATGGTTCATTCCCGCGCCGACGGCGCGCAGCACGCCCTGCTCGCGCAGCTCGATCAGCGCGCTGATGCCCTCGGTCGACGCCTGTTCGAAGTGGTCGTCGGGGTCATGAAGGTAGGCGATGTCGATGCGATCGAGCCCGAGACGCTCGAGCGAGCCTTCGATCGAGCGCAGGATGGCGTCGCGGCTGAAATCAAAGACGCGTCGCGTCTCGGCGGGCACATCGAAGCCTTCGTCGTCGCGCAGGTGCGCGCGCTCGGGACTCGGAACGAGCATCTTGCCGACCTTGGTGGACAGCAGGTACTCGTCGCGCGGGCGCGAGCGCAGCTGCGCGCCGAGGCGGCGCTCCGACAGGCCGAGGCCGTAGTGCGGCGCGGTGTCGAAATAGCGGATCCCCCCACTCCACGCAGCGTCGACCGTCTCCTCGACCTCGACATCCGTCGTTTCGCGGTAGAGGTTCCCCAGCTGCGCAGCACCCATGCCCAGCTCGGTGAGCTGGAGGCCGCGCGCCGTTGCGCGAGTCCGCATGATCATCCCTTCACGTTCTCCCCCAGTCTAGAGGAAACATTGGATGTATCAGTCCATCAGCCTCGAAATTGTCGCGACTTCTGGGCGAGATGCGTGAATAGATCTGCTCTATGGGCGCGAGGCGTGCTCCGGCGGAGCCGTCGACTCGCGCTCGATGAGCTGCGGGCGAGGTGCGCGCACGACGCGATCGACGCTCGGCTCGCCGGCGATGCGCGCGGCGAGATCCACGACCGCGGCCTGCCCCATCTCGTACAGCGGCATCCGCACGGTCGTCAACGGCGGCCAGGTGTTCTCGGCGGTCCAGGCGTCGTGAATCGCCACGATCGACAGCTGCCCCGGCACCCGGATGCCGTGCGATCGGGCCTCGTGGAGCGCGCCGTGCGCCGCGTTGACGTTCGCGATGACCAGGGCGGTCGGCGGCTCGGCGAGACGGGCGAACTGCGCGAGCGCCTCCCGCCCCTGCGCCGGACCGTAGCCGAGTGAGGTGATCAGCTCGGGCTCGACCGAGAGACCTGCCCGGCTCATCGCCTCGCGGAATCCCGACTCGCGCCGCCGAGCCGAATCGGTCTCGGGCAGACCGCCCATGAGTCCGATGCGGCGGTGCCCAAGCGCAATCAGGTGCTCGGTCGCGACCCGCGCCGCGCTCTCGTCCTCCAGGATCACGGAGCCGACGCGGTCCGGGTCGACCGAGTTGATGAAGATCAGCGGCAGATCGGCTTCGCGCAGCGACTGCAGATCCTCGGCGCGCATGTTGTCACCGACCTGGACGAGCACGCCGTCCACACGCCCCTCGCCGACGAGTCGCGGGATCGACTCCTCCCCTTCGGGCATTCCCTCGGCGCGCGCGATGAGCACCATGAAGCCGCGGCGGAGGGCCTCCTCCTCCACGCCGTGCATCAGTTCGGTGAAGATCGCGTTCGTGAGATCCGGAACGACGAGCCCGACCACGTTCGTCCGCGAGGACTTGAGCGCGCGCGCCGCGAAGTTCGGCCGATAGCCGAGCTCACGCGCGGCGGCATGAATGCGCTCTCGCGTATCGGGGCTGACTCGAGCCGTCGGCGATCCGCTGAGCACTCGCGAGACGGCCGACACCGAGACCCCGGCGCGCGCGGCGACATCACTCAGCGTGGACATGCGCCCCAGTGTAGGGGCGAACTCACCCCGTGGTTCGACGATTGACCAGGTACAGGTGAGTCAGGACCATGACCGTCTCACCGTGCTGGTTCGTCACAGTCACCGCCTCGTGCAGATAGCCGAACTCGTCCGGCCGTTTCGCGTGCGGCGCCTTCTCGGTGATCTCCGCGGCGACAGTGATCGTGTCGCCGATGAACACGGGCCGAATGAAACGGATCCTGTCGTAGCCGTAGCTCATCGACTGGGGGTTGATGTCCCCCGCGGTCATGCCCACCGCCACCGAGAGGATGAGCGTGCCGTGGGCGATCCGCTGGCCCGCGGGCTGCGTCGCCATCCACTCCGCATCCATGTGGTGCGGGAAGAAGTCGCCCGTCTGTCCCGCGTGCATGACGATGTCGGTCTCGGTGATCGTGCGGCCGACGCTCTCGCGCCGCTCGCCGATCTCGTAGTCCTCGAACCAGCGATCGATCGTCCGCATCAGCTCACCAGCCACTTCGCAACGCCGGCGTCGAGCCGCTCCCGCAGCTCGTCGTCGCCGATCCGCCCGAGCACCGCCTCGGTGATCAACGGCGAGATCTCGTTCTGCAGCTCGATGTAGTGCGCGAAGCGCGGGCGAAGGTACGCCCCTTCGAGCGTCGCGCGCGTTCCGCGGAAGAAGTCCAGGCTGTCGGCGTTCGTGCGGTCGCTCTCCCACGCCACCGCATTGCCCGGCTGTCCGCCGCCGTCGTAGTACACGCCCTCCTGCACCTCGGCCGAGTCGAGCCAGAACGCGTGCGCGATCGCCTCGTCTCGATGCGCCGATCGGGCCGACACCACGATCCCGGCGCCGCCGAGCAGCGATCCGGCCACCCCGCGCCGCGAGAGCGGGATGTCGACGTACTTCAGGCGGTGAGGACGGAAGCCGGCGCGCGAGTAGTTGGTGTATCCGAACAGGAGCGGGCAGTAGGCGAAGCGGTCGCTCGTGCTCAGCGTGTCCGCGACCTCGATCGGGTTCTGGGTCTGATTGTCCTCGGGCACGAGCGACGCCAGGCGACGCATCAGCTCCATCGCCTCGCCCAGCGCGTCGGCCGAGAGGAAGACGCCGGGAGTGCGCATCGGCTCCTCGCCGTTGCCGGCGGCGATCGTGATCAGGCTCGAATAGGAGTCGACGGGCTTGTACGGCCACAGCACGCGCCCCTGTTCGGCGAGCGCCAGAACGCCCGCCCAGTCGCGGGGCGGCTCGGGGAGCAGATCCGGCCGGTAGGCGGCCACCTGCGCCGCAGCATCCGTCGCGAGGCCCCACTGATGACCGGCGAACGAGTAGCTCGCATGCGACGCTCCGACCGTTTGGGTGGCCAGGGTCGCGAGCTGCTCATCGTGGCCCGTGCCATCGAGCTGCGCGAACATGCCCTCCTCGGCACCCTGGGGAATGTGCGGGTGGTCGATCACCAGAAGGTCATACTGCTCGACCAGCTCTTCGAGCGTCTGGTCGGCGAACGCCTGCAAGGACCGGAACTCCCAGCGCACCTCGACGTCGGGCGCCACCTGGCGGTACGCCTCGGCGGCGGCGACAACGCTGCCGTACCCGCGCGCGTGCTCCCAGGTCATCCCTTTCAGAATCGTGGTCATGCCGACACCTCCACACTCGGGAACTCGGCTCTGACGCGCTCGTTGTCCTCCCCGAGCGTGGGCGCGGCCTTGCGGCTTCTCAGAATCTCGCCGTCGATCCGGATCGGGCTGCGGGTGGTGCCGACCGTCGTGCCGCGGCGCTCGACCTCCTGGGTCATCCCGATCGCCGCGAAGCCCTCCGACTCGATCAGCTCGTCGAGGGTGAGAACCGGGGCGCACCACACGTCCGCGACGTCGAGGATGTCGAGCCAGTGCTGCGTCGTCCCCGTCTGGAACTTCTCCGCCAGGATCGCTTCGATGCGCTCCTGCTCGTCCCACGCCTGCTGCGGGTCGGTCAGCTCCTCGAGCTCGGTGAGACCGAGGAGCGCGCCGAGCTTGGGGATCGGGTTCATGGCGAGGGCGAGGTAGCCGTCCTGGGTCGGGTAGGTGCCGTAGGGCGCCGCCAGGAACGCGTTCGCCGAGTGCTCGCCGTGACGCTGGACCGTGATCGAGTCATCGGTGAGCTTGGTGCTGAGCAGCTCGAACTGCAGGTCGAGCATGGCCTCGAGCAGACTCGTCTGGGCGCGGCCGCCCTCGCCGGTGCGAAAGCGCCGGACCAGCAGCGCCGTCACGCCCTGCGCGATGTGGCAGCTCATCAGATGGTCGGCGATCGAGAGGCCGACCGGCACGGGACCGTCGTCGCGCGAGCCGCTCAGCCAGGGCAGACCCGAGATCGACTGCGCCAAGAGGTCCTGGCCCGGGCGATCCTTCCACGGGCCTTCCTCGCCGTACCCGGTGGCGCTGGCGTAGACGATCGCGGGGTTGATCTTCTTCACCGACTCGAAGTCGAGACCGATGCGCTCCATGACGCCGGGGCGGAAGTTCTCGATGATCACGTCGGCCCGCGCCACCAGCTGCTTGACGTAGGCGAGATCCTCGGGCGACTTGAGGTCGGCGGTGATCGACTCCTTGTTGCGGTTCATCGCGTGGAACGACACGGTGTCGCCGTCGGCCATGCGCCCGGCGAACGCGAGCGTGCGACCGATGTCGCCGACGCCCGGACGCTCGACCTTGATGACGCGCGCACCGAGGTCGGCCAACCGCATCGCGGCGACGGGGCCCGCGAGGAACTGACTGAAGTCGAGAACGAGAATTCCTTCGAGGGGTCTGATGTTCGTGGATGACATGGAACTGCACGTCGCTTTCTCGCGAAGGTCTTGGAGCGGGAGCGGCCACTTCGACGTCGAAATGGTTATGATCAATCGTTTGCTCATGGTAGAGGCTTCGTCGCGAAGGCGCAAGGCGACAAATTCCACCTGAGGGTGCACAATGAAACCGACCAATTCATCGGATCTTTTGAGGAGCGACGTCAGTGCTGACTGCAAGCTATGTGGGCGACCACACGATCGAGGTGGCCACCGGCTCATCCACGCCGCCCGGCCCGGGGCAGGTGCAGATCGCCGTCGCGTTCACCGGCCTGTGCGGCACTGACCTGCACATCATCCACGGCAACATGGATGCCCGCGTGAGCACGCCGCTGATCTTCGGCCACGAGATGAGCGGCACCATCGCCGCCGTCGGCGACGGGGTCACGGGGTGGGCCCCCGGCGATCCCGTGACCGTAATGCCGCTCGACTGGGACGGCACCTGCCCGGCCTGCCTCGCCGGCAACGAGCACATCTGCCAGAACCTGAACTTCATCGGCATCGACTCCCCCGGCTCCCTGCAGGCGCTGTGGAACGTGCCCGCCGAGACGCTCGTCGCGCTGCCCGACGCGCTTCGCCTCGACCACGCCGCGCTCGTCGAGCCGACCGCTGTGGCCGTGCACGACGTCCGCCGCGCCGAGCTCGAGCCCGGCCAGAAGGCCGTCGTCATCGGCGGCGGGCCAATCGGCGTGTTGATCGCCTCCGTGGCTCGCGCGTTCGGCGGCGAGGTCGTCGTGATCGAACTCGACCCTCAGCGTCGCGCGCAGATCGAAGGGCTCGGCTTCGCCACGCTCGACCCGCGCGAGACCGACCAGGTCGCCTGGGTCGAGGAGTGGACCGGTGGCGCGGGCGCCGACGTCGTGTTCGAGGTGTCCGGTGCCGCGGCGGCCGTGCTCGGGGCGACCGACCTCGCCAAGGTGCGGGGAACGCTCGTCGTCGTCGCCATCCATCCGACGCCGCGCGAGATCAACCTGCAGCGCGTCTTCTGGCGCGAGCTGCGCATCCTCGGCGCGCGCGTCTACCAGCGCACCGACTTCGAGCGCGCCGTCGAGCTGCTCGCCGAGGGCGCGATTCCGGCCGAGCTGCTGATCAGCAAGATCGTGCCGCTGTCGAAGACGCAGGAGGCCTTCGCCGATCTGGAGGCGGGCCGCGCCATGAAGATCCTCGTGGATGTGGCGGGCCAGGAATGAGCGCGATGTTCGACCTCACCGGCACCACCGCCGTCGTCACCGGCGCCCGCCGCGGCATCGGCTTCGCGATGGCCGACGCGCTCGCCGAGGCCGGCGCCGACATCATCGGCGTCAGCGCCTCCCTCGAGTCCTCCGGCAGCGCGATCGAGGCCGCAGTCACCGCCCACGGTCGCGCCTTCGAGGCGTTCTCGTGCGACTTCGCCGATCCCGAGGCGGTCGCCGCGCTCGGCGAGACCCTCGCGGCGCGCAACGTCGACATCCTCGTCAACAACGCGGGCACCATCGAACGCGCCCCCGCCGCGGAGCACCCCCTGGAGCTGTGGGACCGCGTCGTGCAGGTGAACCTGTCGAGCCAGTTCGCACTGACCCAGGCGATCGGGCGCTCCATGCTCGAGCGCGGTCACGGCAAGATCATCTTCACCGCCTCGCTGCTCAGCTTCCAGGGCGGCATCAACGTGCCCGGGTACACGGCCGCGAAGTCGGGAGTGGCCGGGCTGGTGAAGGCGCTCGCCAACGAGTGGACCGCGCGCGGTGTCACCGTGAACGCGATCGCTCCCGGCTACATCGCGACCGACAACACGCAGGCCCTGCAGGACGACCCCGACCGCTCGCGGTCGATCCTCGAGCGGATTCCCGCCGGGCGATGGGGGCGCGCGAGCGATCTCGGCGGCGCCACGGTCTTCCTCGCCTCCCCCGCGAGCGACTACGTGTCGGGCATCACCCTTCCCGTCGACGGGGGCTGGCTGGGACGATGACAGACATGCGCGCATGGACCGCCGAACATCCGATCGTGCCGGTCGTCGTGATCGACGACGCCGCCCACGCGCCAGAGCTCATCGCGGCGCTCGCTGCGGGCGGAATCCGCTGCGCCGAGGTGACGCTGCGCACGGCCGCGGGCGTCGCCGCGATCGCGGCCGTCGCCGGCACCGCGGGATTCTCGGTCGGCGCCGGGACGGTGCTCTCCCGCGCCGATCTCGACCGGGCGCTCGATGCCGGCGCCGAGTTCATCGTGAGCCCCGGCCTCGACGAGGAACTCGTCGACCGGGCGCGCGAGCACGGCGTCGGCGTGCTGCCGGGCGTGGCCACCGGCAGCGAGGTGCAGCGCGCCGTCAAGCTGGGACTCGACACCGTCAAGTTCTTTCCGGCCGACCGACTCGGCGGCCTCGGCACGATCGCGGCGCTGGCGGCGCCGTTCGGCGACGTGGGATTCGTGCCGAGCGGCGGAGTCTCGGCCGACAACATCGCCGAGTACTTCGCGCATCCGGCGGTCCCGGCGGTGAGCGGAAGCTGGATGGTGGGACGCGCCCTGATCCGAGCCGGCGACTTCGCCACGATCGAGCGACTGAGCCGTGAAGCCGTCGCTCTGCTGCCGAGCGCATGAGTGCGTCCCCGCGCCCCGGCGGACTGGTCACGCTGGGCGAGACGATGGCTCTCTTCCGCGCGACCGAGGTCGGCTCGATCGCTCACGTCGATGACTTCGCGCTGGCGATCGGCGGAGCGGAGAGCAACGTCGCGATCGGCGTCCGCCGTCTCGGCGGGCACGCCGCCTGGATCGGCCGGGTCGGCGACGATCCGCTCGGTGAGCGCGTCACACGCGAGCTCAACGCCGAGCGCCTGGAGGTTCACGCCATCGTCGACGCCGGGGCCCGCACCGGGCTCATGATCAAAGAGCGCCGCACCCCCGACGCCACCCGCGTGAACTACTACCGCGCCGGCAGCGCGGGCAGCCAGCTCGAACCGGCGGATCTCGATCCCTCTGTCATCGAGCGCGCCGGGGTGCTCCACCTGAGCGGCATCACTCCGGCACTGTCGGAGTCGGCCGCCGCCGCCGCGCGGGCCGCCATCGCCATCGCGACCGCGGCCGGGGTGCCGGTCTCGTTCGACGTCAACCACCGGTCGACGCTGTGGTCCGCCGAGGACGCCGCCGCCGTGTACCGCGAGTTCGCCGCACTTTCCACGATCGTGTTCGCCGGCGAGGACGAGGCCGCACTGCTCGTCGGCGACGGGACGCCCGCGGAGCTCGCCTCCCGCATCGCCGCACTCGGCCCGAGTCACGTCCTCATCAAGCTCGGACCGGAGGGCTGCCTCGCACTCATCGACGGCCACCACTTCGAGATGCCCGCGGTGCGCATCACCCCGGTCGACACGGTCGGTGCGGGCGACGCCTTCGTCGCCGGGTACCTGGCGGAGCTGCTCGCCGGCGAGGATCCGGAGACCCGTCTGCGCACGGCCGTGCGCACGGGCGCGTTCGCGTGCCTCGGTCCCGGGGATTGGGAGAGCTACCCGCGACGCACCGAACTCCGTCTGCTGGATGGCGGAGACCCGGTCGCACGCTGACCACGGACGGTCACCGCACGCACGGAGTCACCAGCGAGACGGATCGCTTCCGAGCGCGCGCGGCGACCGCTCCCAGGCGAGCGGCGCGCCGTCGATGCGGAACGGCGACTCACTGAGCTCGGCGGGGCCCCAGGCCGAGTCGATCCGGACGCCGGGGGATGTGAGACCGCCGGGGTCGGCGGCGACGGCGGCACCGCGCTCGCCGCGCGGCGCGGCCTCGAGCTCGAGAGCCGTGCGCGCGAGCGAGAGCCGCGCCCGTGATCCCTCTCCGGTGCGGGTCCGGCGGGTGAGCCCGGCCAGCGCGGCGGCCGCCATCAGGTATCCGGTGGCGTGGTCGAGCGCCTGCACCGGGAGCGGCGTCGGTGCCGTGGCGCTGCCATCGAGCAGCCCCGCCGCCGCGATCCCGCTCGACATCTGCACCAGGCTGTCGAAGCCCCTCCGCGCGGCCCACGGGCCGGTATGGCCGTAGGCGTCGAGCGAGACCTCGATGAGCCCGGGGCGTGTGACCGCGCGCACCACGTCGCCGAAGCCGAAGGAGTCGAGGGCGCCCGGCCGGTAGCCGTGCACGAGCACATCGGCGGTGCTCAGCAGCTCGAGCAGCCGGTCGCGCCCCGCGGGGTCGCGGCCGTCGACGAGGGCGCAGTGCTTGCCGAGGGTCATGTCGAGCTCGAGAGCGGGCTCCGCCCAGCCGGGCGGGTCGATGCGCAGCACGTTCGCACCGAGCCCGGCGAGCAGGCGCGTCGCCACCGGTCCCGCGAGCACCCGGGTGAGGTCGAGCACGCGAAGTCCGGCGAGCGGCCGCTCGGAGCGCGGCACCCACTGGCTCGCTGCCCCGCCCGCGTCGCCGGTGGCGCTCCAGGCCACGAGCGGCTCGCTCGCGACCGCGAGCCCCTGGGGATGCACCGCCCACTCGGCGGGCGTGCGCAGCTCGGCGGCGCAGCCGCCCTCCTCCACGACCGCCGTCTCAAGCTCGCGTGCGCTCCACACCGCGACCGCGGCAGCGACCTCGTCCCGCTCCCCCGCCACCCCGAGCACGCGGAGCGCCGCGGCGCGGTGATGCGGCGCGTTGGTGTGCAGTCGAATCCAGCCGTCGGCGGTGGCGTAGTCACCCGCGATCGAATCCCACGGCGACGGCAGGCTCCAGCCGACCGGTGAGACGGCAGTGCCGAACCAGGCGTCGGCGAGAGCCCGGTCGACGCGCACCGCGGGGCGGGCGCCCGAGAACTCGGCGATCAACTCGCTCGCCGCGTTCGCCGCGGAGGTGATGGCGGCGGTCGCGAGCGCCGACACCGGGTAGCTCGAGGCCAGTCGGGGCTCGCCGCCGATCTCGACGTCACCGGGGTGGAGGTCGAGGGCCGCGTCGAAGCGCCCCCGCATCCCGTCTTCCGCGTCGTCGCTCATGCTGTGACGCTACGCCGAAGCCGAGCCGCGAGCGAGAGCCGATCGCGTCGACGTGGACCGGCCACCTTGCTCCGCTAGCATCCGGGCGTGAGCAACTCGGCCCGCCTGACCCGCCGCCTCGGCACGACGGACGCGGTCGCGATCGGTCTCGGCTCGATGATCGGCGCGGGCATCTTCGCCGCGCTCGCCCCCGCCGCCGAGGCGGCCGGCGCCGCCCTGCTGCTGGGGCTCGGCATCGCCGCCGTGGTCGCGATCGCCAATGCGCTGTCGTCGGCGCAGCTCGCCGCGCGCTATCCGGCCTCCGGCGGCAGCTACCTCTACGGGCGCGAGGTGCTCGGCCCGTGGTGGGGCTACCTCGCGGGGTGGAGCTTCGTCGTCGGCAAGACCGCCAGCTGCGCGGCGATGGCGCTGACCTTCGCCGCCTACGCCGTGCCGCCCGAGTGGCAGAAGCCGGTGGCCGCCGCCGCGGTGCTGGCGCTCGCCGTCGTCAACACGCTCGGGGTGACGCGCACCGCCCTGGCCGCCAAGGTGCTCGTGGTGGGCTCCCTCTCGGTGCTCGCCCTCGTCGTGGCCGCCGGGTTCAGCGCCGCGTCCGCCCCGTCGATCGTGCTCGACCTGGCGCCGGGATCCGCGTTCGGGGTTCTGCAGGCGGCCGGTCTGCTCTTCTTCGCCTTCGCCGGCTACGCGCGCATCGCGACGATGGGCGAGGAGGTGCGAGACCCCGCCCGCATCATCCCCCGCTCGATCATCATCGCCCTCGCCACCGCGCTTCTGGTGTACGCCCTCGTCGCGACCGCCGCGCTCGCCGCTCTCGGCCCGGAGGCGCTCGCGGGCAGCCGCGAGCCGCTCGCCGACGTCGTCACCGCCGCGGGGTGGCAGGCGGCGGTGCCCCTCGTGCGCGTCGGAGCCGCGCTCGCCTCGCTCGGCGCTCTGCTGGCGATGATCGCCGGCATCGGACGCACGAGCCTCGCCATGGCACGCGACGCTGAGCTGCCCGGCGTGCTGGCGCGCATCCATCCCCGTTTTCGCACCCCGTACGTCGCGGAGCTCGGGCTGGGCGTGCTCGTCGCGGCCATCGTGCTGATCGCCGACCTGCGCGGGGCGATCGCGTTCTCGTCGTTCGGGGTGCTGCTCTACTACGTGGTCGCCAACCTGTCGGCGCTGCGCCAGCCCGCCGCCGAGCGCCGCTCCCCGCGTGCGGTCGCGGTCGTGGGCCTCATCGGATGCCTCGGGCTCGCCGCGACGCTGCCGCTGGTCGGCGTCATCGGCGGCGCCGTCGTGATCGCCGTCGGGCTGGCGCTGCGCGCCACGCGACTCGGCGTCGCAACCCGGCGGGGTGACAGACTGTCGGGAAGATGATCGACGACGCCCACCCCGAACTGTCGCAGCCGTCCCCCGACGAGCGGCCGGTGCGGCATCCGCTCGTGCAGCGCCTGCTGCGCATCGTCATCGTGATCGGGGTGCTCGCACTCATCCTGCCGTCCGTGCTGTCGGCATTCACCACGCAGAGCCGCACGGCGGAGCTCGCCTGCCGCACGATCGTCAGCTCGTACCAGCTGCGCGGCGTGACCGCCGTCGCCAAGCTGGAGCTGATCGCCCCCGCGGGACCCGGCTGGTACTGCGTGGCGCGCGAGACCGACGGCACCGAGACGGTGCTCGGCTACCTCGGGCTCATCCCGGGGCTCAGCGACCTGCCGGAACCGGGCGTTCCCGCCTAGACCGGAGGTCGCCTACGCGGCGCCGTCGAACATCGACGTGACGGATCCGTCGTCGAACACCTCGTGGATCGCGCGCGCGATGAGCGGCGCGATCGGCAGCACCTGCAGGCGATCCCAACGCTTCTCGTCGGGCACCGGCAGGGTGTCGGTGACGACCACCTGGTCGATGAACGAGCTCTGCAGGATCTCCGGCGCGGGGTCGGAGAAGACCGCGTGGGTGGCGGCGACGACAACCCCGATCGCGCCGTGATCCTTGAGGGCCTCGGCGGCGCGGACGATCGTGCGGCCGGTGTCGATCAGGTCGTCGACGAGCAGGCAGACCCGGCCCTCGACCTCGCCGACGATCTCGTGCACGGTCACCTGGTTGTGCACCATCGGGTCACGACGCTTGTGGATGATCGCGAGCGGGGCGCCGAGCTTGTCGCTCCAGACATCCGCCACGCGCACGCGGCCCATGTCGGGGCTGACCACGGTGAGGGTCTCGGGGTTGAGGCTCTTGCGGAAGTGCTCGAGCAGCACCGGCATCGCGAACAGGTGGTCGACGGGGCCGTCGAAGAAGCCCTGGATCTGCGCGGCGTGCAGGTCGACGCTCATGATGCGGTCGGCGCCAGCCGCCTTGAACAGGTCGGCGACCAGTCGGGCCGAGATCGGCTCGCGGCCGCGACCCTTCTTGTCTTGACGCGCGTAGGGGTAGAAGGGGGCGACGACGGTGATGCGCTTGGCGCTTGCGCGCTTGGCCGCGTCGATCATGATGAGCTGCTCCATGAGCCACTCGTTGATCGGGCTGGTGTGCGACTGGATCACGAAGACGTCGGTGCCGCGCAGGCTCTCGTCGAAGCGCGCGTAGATCTCGCCGTTGGCGAAGGTGCGGGCATCGGTGTGCACGAGTTCGGAGTCGAGCTCGGTCGCGATGTCCTCCGCGAGCTGCATGTGCGCTCGGCCCGATACCAGGACCAGACGTTTCTCACCCTGGATTTTGATGGCCGCCACGCCTCCGCCTTTCGCCCTTGGACTGTCAGTCTAGCGACCCGGCGTCCGGCTGGTTCGCCGTCTGCTCCGCGGCCTGCGCTCGCGCCGCCGCGTCCGCCGCCGCGGTTCCCGGCCGGTTGGCCGCGACCCAGCGCTCGACGTTGCGCTGCGGTGCCTGCAGAATCGCCAGCGCACCCGCGGGCACGTCCTTGCGGATGACCGTGCCGGCCCCGCTGTAGGCGCCGTCGCCGATCGTCACGGGAGCCACGAACACGTTGTGGGAGCCGGTGCGCACGTGCGAGCCGACCGTCGTCGGGTGCTTCTTCACGCCGTCGTAGTTGGCGGTGATGGTGCCCGCGCCGATGTTCGAGCCTTCACCCACGGTGGTGTCGCCGAGGTAGCTGAGGTGCGGCACCTTGCTGCCCGCACCGATCTGCGAGTTCTTGGTCTCCACGAAGGTGCCGATCTTGCCGTCGGCGCCGAGCTGCGTGTTCGGGCGCAGGTAGGCGAACGGTCCGACCGTGGCGCGCTCGCCGATCACGGCGAGCGTGGCGTCGGTGCGGGTGATGACCGCGTCCTCGCCGACCTCGCAGTCGAGCAGCGTCGTCTGCGGCCCGATCCGGGCGCCGCGCGCCACCGTAGTGGAGCCGGCGATGTGGGTGCCCGGCAGCAGTTCGACGTCTTCGGCGAGGGTGGCGCGCAGGTCGATCCAGGTGGTCGCCGGGTCGACCACGGTGACCCCGGCCAGCTGCCAGCCGCGCACGATCATCGCGTTCAGGCGCGCGGCGGTGCGAGCCAGCTGCACGCGGTCGTTGACGCCTTCGACGACCCAGGCATCCGGCGCGGGCACGGCCGCCACCGGGTGACCGGCCTGGCGAAGCAGCGCGACGACGTCGGTGAGGTAGCGCTCGCCCTGATCGTTCTGCGAGCCGAGCTGCGAGAGGTGCTCGCGCACGGCCGCGGCGGCGAAGACGTAGGTGCCGGAGTTGATCTCGGTGATCTGGAGCTCGTCGTCGGCGGCGTCGCGCTGCTCGACGATGCGATCCAGCGCCCCCGCCGCGTCGCGGATGATGCGTCCGTAGCCGGTCGCGTCATCCACGATCGCACTCAGCACGGTCGCCGCCGCGCCCTCGCCGCGGTGCGTCTCTAGCAGGGAGGACAGGGTCGCCACGTCCAGCAGCGGCACGTCGCCGCTGACGACGACCACCTCGCCCTCGAAGTCGTCGGGCAGCGCCGCAAGACCCAGCTCGACGGCGCGACCGGTGCCGGGGATGTCGTCCTGGTCGACGAGGATCGCCTCGGGCAGCAGCTCGTGGATGGCGCTTGCGACCGCGTCGCGCTCGTGCCGCACCACCGTCACCACGAACTCGGCCGAGAGCTCGCGGGCGCTGGCCAGCACGTGGCCGATGAGCGGCACGCCGGCGAGCGGATGCAGCACCTTGGGTCGGCGCGACTTCATGCGGGTGCCAGCCCCGGCGGCCAAGACGATCACGGCAAGACGGGAATCGGTCATGGGGTGATTCTTCCCTATCCGGCCGAGACCGCGCGGGGGAACGAGCGCACCGCACCCGTTCGCCCGCGCTGTCGGGTCAGTCGCGTGCGACCCAGGTCGAGAGCGCCTGCCAGAGCGGCGCGTAGCCGTCCCACTCCATGAACGGCGGCGGCGCCCAGTGCGGCGACATGTCGGAGGTGAAGACGCCGGTGCGCCCGGCCCCGGCCGTCGTCACCGCGACCAGCGGGTCGCCGGCGACGGTCGCCAGCAGTTCCGCGCCCTCGCGCGGGGTCGTGCGGTTGTAGCCGAGCAGCGCCGGCCACTCGGTGCCGACGCCGCCGAGCGCGGCGTGCTCGGGCGCCAGCACCTCGATCGGCGCGCCCTCGGGACGCTCGGCACGGTCGTCGGTGGTGAGCATTCCGACCGGCAGGATCTCGGCGAGCTCGGTGTTGGCGTAGTTGGCCTTCGCGTCGATGCCCGAGAACGAGAGGTAGCCGCCGACCATCAGCAGGCCGCCGCCGGCGAGGACGTAGTCGCGGATCGCGGTCAGCTTGTTCGGCTCGGAGGCGCTGCGCCCGAACACGGCGCGGCTCAGCAGGAACGTGTTGGCGCCGACATCGCTGATGACGACGAGGTCGTACTCGGCGAGCGCCTCGGCAGTCGCCGGGAACGACGTCTCGACGGTGTGCGCCGGCAGGTGGGTGACGCTCCAGCCGTCGGCCTCGAGCGCCGCGCGGAACTCCTGCCCGCCCTCGACGTACTCGGTCGACGTGAAGCTGTCGAACCCCTTCTGGTGGATCATGTGGGTGGTCCAGGACTCACCGAGGAGGAGTGCGTTCTTCACGTGGTGCCTTTCAGCTGCGGGGTGCGGGGTCGTGCCGACGAGCGGCGGTCTCCACGCTATCGGTCGGCCCGTGGGCGCCGATCCGCGCATAGGTTCGCCATAGGAAGTGTCTCTACTTTCGTCGAATGCTCAATCAACCTCTGACCCAGATCGCGACGCGCTCCCCGCTCGTCGCCAGCGCAGCCGCTGTCGCGCTCGCTCTGACGCTCGCCAGCTGCGCCGCCGTCGACGACACCGCGACGGACACCAGCACCGCCGACACCACCACGACGGAGACGACCAGCGACTCGACCGTCGTCGCCCTCGCGGAAGCCTTCGACGCGACGCTGTCGGACTCGCAGAGCGCCGACCTGAACGACGACTACACGTTCGCCAACGCCTCCAACTGGTCGAACCTGCCCGCGGGCGGCGACCGTGCCGGGCTCAAGACGGAGAGCCTCTCCGACGAGCAGTGGGCCGCCCTCGAGGAGCTGCTGGCCGCCGCGACCGGCGCCGACGACAACGAGGGCTTCGATGAGATCCTTCAGCACCTCGCCGCCGACGACTACCTCGACGACGTCAGCACCGACCCGGTCTACGGTCGCGGCAACTTCTACATCGCCTTCCTCGGCACCCCGAGCACCACGGGCACCTGGGAGCTCCAGTTCGGCGGCCACCACCTCGCGCTGGCCAACACCTACATCGACGGCGAGCTCGTCGGCGCGACCCCGTCGTTCCGCGGCATCGAGCCGTTCACGACCGAGGACTACGACGGCCTGACGATCGAGGCGGAGCAGCAGGAGCAGGCGGCCTTCGCCGCCATGCTGGCCTCGTTCGACGCTGACCAGCTCGCGACGGCGGAGCTCGGCAGCTCCTTCGGCGACGTGCTGCTCGGCCCGGGCGACGACTGGGCGTTCCCGACCAGCTCGGACGGCATCCCCGGTTCCGAGCTGAGCGACGAGCAGAAGGCGCTCGTGCTCGCCGCGATCAACACCTACGTGGGCGACCTGGCGGAGGCCGACGCGGCCGTGATCCTGGCCGAGTACGAGGCGGAGCTCGACGAGACCTACATCTCCTTCTCCGGCTCCAGCGCCGTCGACTCCGCGGGCGACTACGTGCGCATCGACGGACCGTCGGTGTGGATTGAGTTCTCGATGCAGGCCGGTGTCACGCTGCCCGAGGCGCACCCGCACGCGGTGTGGCGCGACAAGACCAACGACTATGGCGGCCTCACTTCGTAGCCGGCACCGCGTCGCGCTCGTCGCCGTTCTGGCGGCGGGCGCCGCGGTGTGGGGGCCGGCGCTCCCCGCGTCGGCCCACGTCGTGCCGTCGAGCACGATCGAGCTCGACGTCGCCGAAGACCACATCACCGCCGACCTCACGATCCCGGTGGCCGACCTTCAGGTTGCGGCCGGCATCACCTTCGCCGACCCGACGGGCAACGTCAGCTCGGCCGAGGCCGAGCAGGTCACGGCGTATCTGGAGGCGCACACCCGCGTGAGCTCGGATGCGGGCACGTGGACGGTCGAGGTCGACGAGGTCGCCCTCACCGAGGTGGAGCAGGAGAGCGTCGGGACGTTTCCGGCGATCACGGCGACCGCGCTGCTCACCCCGCCGTCGGACGGCGACGTGCGCCAGTTCGTGCTCGACTACGACGCGGTCGTGCACCAGCTGGTGACGGCCGACATCTACGTCATCGTGGGCAGCGACTGGGCCGCCGGCGAGCTGGAGTCGGCCCGCGAGATCGGCGTGATCGGCCTGAACACGGTGACCGGCGTGGTCGACCCTCTCGTGGTCGATCTCGATGACGGCAGCTGGTGGCAGGGCTTCACCGGGATGGCTGCGCTCGGCATCTCGCACATCGCGGAGGGCACCGACCACCAGCTCTTCCTGCTGACGCTGCTGCTGCCCGCCCCCGTGCTCTTCTCGGCCGGGCGCTGGGGCGCACCGGCGCCGCGACGCACCGCTCTGCGCCGAACACTCGCCGTCACCTTCGCCTTCACGGTGGGGCACTCGATCACGCTCGCGCTCGGCGCCCTGGCCATTCCGGTCGCGCGCCAGCCCGTCGAGGTGCTGATTGCCGTGAGCATTCTGATCGCCGCCGCCCACGCGATCCGTCCGATCTTCCCGGGCAGGGAGGCGCTCATCGCCGGGGTGTTCGGCCTCGTCCACGGGGCCGCCTTCTCGACCGCGCTCGCCGACCTGAACCTCTCGGGCGGCCCGCTCGTCCTCAGCCTGTTCGGTTTCAACCTCGGCGTGGAGCTCATGCAGCTCGCGGTCGTCGCCGCGGTGCTGCCGCCGCTGATCGTGCTCGCCCAGACCGCGGCGTTCCGCCCGATCCGGATCGGCGCAGCACTGCTGACCGCCGTCGCGGCCACCGGCTGGCTGCTGGATCGCCTGGGCGTTGCCACCCCGCTCGGCACGGCCGCGGAGGCACTGACGCCCGCATCGCCGTGGATCGTCCTCGCGCTGTGGATCGCGGCGGCGGCCGTGTTCGCCCGGGCGCGGATGTCGGATCCCCGTGCCGGAGCAGAACAGGAGCTGACGGCCGCCACGACGCGAGGCTCGTGATTCGCGCGACTCGCGGGGGGGCTCCGCCAGCCCTCAGCGCTCCGCGGGCGCCCGTGACCGCTCAGCTCGACGCGGCTCGGTTCAGCATCCGCTCGCCGGGGTCGACCTGGCGCGCGATACTCGCCAGTCGGTCCGTCGCGTCGCCCAGCGCGAGCTTTCGACCCTCGCTTCCTTCGCAGAAGTTCAGCAGGCGGGCGTCGATCGTCCACGACTCCAGCGCGCTCAGCGGTCCCTCGACGGCGCGGCGCCCCGCGACCATCGCCTCCGCGGTCGGCGTCACCGCCACCGTGAACAGCGCGAACTCGCCAGCGACCGCGCCGATCGCGCCGGCCCCGTCGGGGGCCGCGGCGATCGCGCCGCCGAGATGACGCAGCTCCGCGAACATGAGCCCCGACTCCCGTGACGACGCCGCGACGAAACGCGCGAGGGCGTCGTCGGTGAGCCCCCCGAGGATCGAATGCGCCGACACGTTCGGAGTCGGAACCGGCGGATCCATGTGGATCTCGAGAACCGCCGCCGCGGGGACGCGCGCGAAGCTGTCGATCTCCGGACCGAGCGCGCGCAGCGGCGCGAGAATCCGGGCCGCCACGTCGTCGTCGTCCAGGATCGCTCCGTCGATCACGATGATCGAGCGACCGGAGAGGAACGGCGGGAGCTCCGGCAGCGGCGGGAAGTGCATCACGCGCAGCGATGTCGTCGCGGTATCCGGTGCCGTCGCCGCCCAGTCACGCCAGGCGGTCGCCACAGCGGCGGCGTGTCCGGCATCCCACAGCAGCATTCCGGCGAACACGTCTGGCTGCGGAAGCAGCTCCAGCTCCACCGCGGTGACAACTCCCAGCCGGTCGACGCCGCCGCGCAGCGCCCACCAGAGCTCCGGGTCGCTCTCCGCGCTCGCCTGGTGGACGGATCCGTCGGGCAGCACAACCTCGATGGCGCGGACGGCGTTGATCGCGAGCCCGTGCCGACGCGCGTAGAAGGAGAGTCCACCCTGCAGGCTGTAGCCCACCGCCGAGACATCGCCCGCCGAGCCGTGCAAAGCGGTGAGACCGTGTGCCGCGGCGGCCTCGACGACCTCCCGCCACGTGGTTCCGCCGGCGACTCGAGCGCGACGCGTCGCGGCGTCGATTTCGACGCCGGTGAGGTCGCGCAGATTGATCAGCAGCACATCGGCGAGCGGCCGCCCGGCCAGGGCCTCGGCCGCGTGCCCGGTGGCCTGTACCGCGATGCGCAGACCTGCCCGACCCGCGGCGCGAACCACCTCGGCCACCTCCTGGGCGGAGCGCGGAACCGCGACGGCAGCGGGGTGCTGGTCGATCGCCGTGTTCCAAGCCTGGCGGGCCTCGTCGAATCCCGCGTCGCCAGGCAACAGGACACGACCGTCGAGAAGGCCGCGCAGCGATGCGGCGGCGGATGCGGTGGACGATGCGGAATCGCTCATGTCAGCTCCCGGGTCTCTCAACTTGAGGCTGGGTGGTCGACGCGAACATGGCCGCCACGGTGCCAGCCCCACTCGGATTCACTGAGTTTTGCACGACTTCGGCGCGACGCCAACCCGGAATTCGCTGGACGAAGCACCGGGAGCCCGTCGCGGAGTTTCCACTCTGGAACGCATGAGTTTCCAGAATCCCTCGAAGCTCCGCCGCCAGGATTCGAACCTGGACCTAACAGCTCCAAAGGCTGTCGTGCTGCCGTTACACCACAGCGGACCGCGCAAATGCGCCCAACCAGTGTGCCACGTCGCGCCTCGGCGCCCGTCGGCCCCGGGCCGCGATAATGAGCAGATGACCGCCGAACCTCCTGCCGACGAAGTCGACCGCATCGTCGACGCCTGGCAGCGCGAGCGGCCGGACCTCGACTTCGCTCCCCTGCAGGTGCTCAGCCGGGTCGCCCGGCTCTCGCGCCACCTGGAGCGCGCCCGGCGCGCGGCCTTCGCCGCCTCGAATCTGGAGCCGTGGGAGTTCGACGTGCTCGCGGCGCTGCGCCGTGCCGGCTCGCCCTACACGCTCAGCCCGAAGGCGCTGCTGCAGCAGACGCTCGTGAGTTCGGGCACCATGACGAACCGCATCGATCGGCTGGTCGAGCGCCGCCTCGTGCTGCGGCACACCGACCCGCACGACGGGCGCGGCGTGCTCGTCGCGATGACGCCGGAGGGGCGCGAGCGCGTGGATGCGGCGATCAGCACCCTGCTCACCGGCGAGGCCGAGCTTCTCGCCCACCTGAGCTCGGCGGATCGCGAGCGGCTGAGCGGGCTGCTGCGCCGCCTCAGCCTCGACTTCGACTAGGCCGGCAGCAGTTCCGAGATCAGCGTCTCGATACGGCCCTTGATGTCGTCGCGCACGCGGCGCACCGTCTCGAGATCCTTGCCGGCCGGGTCTTCCAGCTCCCAGTCCTCGTAACGCTTGCCGGGGAAGATCGGGCAGGTGTCGCCGCAGCCCATCGTGATGACCACATCGGAGGCCTTCACCGCATCCGTCGTCAGGATCTTCGGCACATTGCCGGTGATGTCGATGCCCTCTTCGGCCATCGCCTCGATCGCGATCGGGTTGATCTGGTCCTTCGGCTCGGAGCCGGCGGAGAGCACCTGGATGCGGTCGCCGGCGAGCGCCGACAGGAATCCGGCGGCCATCTGCGAGCGACCCGCATTGTGAACGCAGACGAACAAGACGGTGGGGGTTTCAGCCATGCTCAAATCATAGATCACGATCTATGAAAGGTCGAGCGAGGCCAGCAGCTCGCGCACCCGACGCTCGATGTCGTCGCGGATCCCGCGCACGCGCTCGAGCGACTGCCCCACCGGATCTTCGAGCTCCCAGTCGAGGTAACGCCGCCCGGGATACACCGGGCAGGCATCGCCGCAGCCCATCGTGACCACCACATCGGCCGCACGGACCACCTCGTCGGTGAGCGGCTTCGGGAACGCCGCGCCGAGCGGCACCCCGATCTCATCGAGCACCGTCGCGATCGACGACCGCACGGCGTCGGCCGGATTCGACCCCGCGGTCCGCACCACGACCCGGTCGCCCGCGAGCTGTCGCAGGATCGCGGCCGCCAGCTGCGAGCGTCCCGCGTTCTGCACGCAGACGAAGAGCACCTCGGGAGCGGCGCCCGGCGCGTGCTCCGCCGCGGCGAGCGCCGTCAGCCGCTCGGCGGCGAACTGCGCCGTCCGCGAGGCGAGGTAGCGCCGATCGGAGGCGCGCTCGGCGAGCAGGTCGCGGCTCTCCCGCACGTAGCGCTCAACCGTCTCTCGCGAGAAGGTGCCCGCGAATCTGAGGGCGAGATCGTCGGCGACCCGCCCCAGCACCTCGTCGGAGTCGGCAGCCGGGCGCACCGCGCCCACCGCGTCGATCACCGCATCGAGGTGATCGGGCGAGACCGAGTACCAGGTGCGCCGGCCCTCCGGCTCGCCCACCAGGATGCCGGCCTCGACGAGCGCGCGAACGTGATGGCTCACCGTGGGCTGGGTCAGCTCGAGCGACTCGGCGAGCCGACCGACGAGCGCCCGCGCCTCGGGCGCCGCCAGCACAAGTGCCACGAGCCGCCGGCGGGTCGGATCGGCCAGCAGTGCGAGCGGGGTCGCGTCGTCGAACGTCCGATCCATAGACGTCAGTCTATGATCACTCTCGTGCCTGACATCGATCGCCCCGCCGCCCGCCTGCTCGCCGAGTTCCTGGGGAGCGCCGGGCTCGCGACCGTCGTGCTCGGCTCCGGCGTGATGGCCTCGCGCCTGACCGACGACGTCGCCCTGCAGCTGCTCGGCAATGCCTGGGCGACCGCACTCGGGCTCGCGGTGCTCATCATGGTGTTCGCGCCGATCAGCGGCGCCCACTTCAACCCCGTCGTCACGCTCGTCGATGCCGCGCTCGGGGGACGCAGCTGGGCCGAGACCGCCCGCTACATTCCCACCCAGATCCTCGGCTGCATCACCGGCGCCGTCATCGCCAACCTCATGTTCGAGCTGCCCGCGATCAGCTGGAGCACGACGGAGCGCGCGACGCCCGGCACGCTGCTCTCCGAGGCGGTCGCCACCGCGGGCCTCGTGCTGGTGATCTTCGCCCTCGTCCGCACCGGCCGCGGGGCCCTGGCAGCTCCGGCGGTCGGCGCCTACATCGGCGGAGCGTACTTCTTCACCAGCTCGACGAGCTTCGCCAACCCCGCCATCACGATCGGACGCATGGTCAGCGACACGTTCGCGGGCATCGCCGCCTCCTCCGCCCCCTGGTTCATCGCCGCGCAGTTGCTCGGGGCGGCAGCCGCGATCTTCCTGGTGCGCGGCCTGTTCCCGCTGCCCGCAACCGTCTCCGCTGAGGCCCGCATCACCGCGGCGTAACACTCGAGCCGGGAATTTCCGCGGCGGCGCGCGCGCTGTAACACTGGACCCCGGGGTGCTTCGGCATCCCCCCTCCCGTGCCGCCACGGGATCACTCCCGATCGAAGGACGCCTCATGGCCCGCATCCACAACGACATCACCGAGACCTTCGGCAACACGCCGCTCGTGCGGCTGAACTCCGTCACGAAGGGCCTCGGCGCCACCGTGCTCGCCAAGCTCGAGTTCTACAACCCCTCGGCGAGCGTCAAGGACCGACTCGGCATCGCCATCGTCGATGCGGCCGAGAAGTCGGGTGACCTGAAGCCGGGCGGCACCATCGTCGAGGCCACCAGCGGCAACACCGGCATCGCGCTCGCGATGGTGGCGGCCGCACGCGGCTACAAGACGGTGCTGACGATGCCGGAGACGATGAGCCAGGAGCGCAAGTCGCTGCTGAAGGCATTCGGCGCCGAACTGGTGCTGACCCCCGGCTCCGAGGGGATGAAGGGCGCCGTCTCGGCAGCCGAGGAGCTCGTCGCGAAGACGCCCGGCGCGATCCTCGCGAAGCAGTTCGCCAACGCGGCGAACCCGGCCATCCACTTCGCCACCACCGGCCCCGAGATCTGGAACGACACCGACGGCGCCGTCGACATCTTCGTCGCGGGCGTCGGCACCGGTGGCACCGTCTCCGGCACGGGCGCCTACCTCAAGCAGCAGAAGCCCGAGCTGACGGTCGTCGCCGTCGAGCCCGAGGAGTCCCCGATCCTCAACGGCGGCGCCCCCGGCCCGCACAAGATCCAGGGCATCGGCGCGAACTTCGTGCCCGAGATCCTCGACCGCGAGATCTACGACGAGGTCATCGACGTCAACATCGCCCAGTCGGTGGCGATGGCGCGCCGCCTCGCCGTCGAGGAGGGCATCCTCGCTGGCATCTCCTCGGGCGCCACCGTCGAAGCGGCGCTGCAGCTGGCCGCCCGCCCCGAGAACGCGGGCAAGACCATCGTCGTCATCGTCGCGAGCTTCGGCGAGCGCTACCTGTCGACCGTGCTCTACGAAGACCTGGTCGACTGAGAGTGCTCGAGGACATCCGCACCGCGCGGCGGCGCGACCCCGCCGCGCGGTCGGCGTTCGAGATCTGGCTGACCTACTCGGGACTGCACGCCGTGTGGGGCTACCGGTTCGCGCACTGGCTGTGGACGCACCACCTGAAGACCGCGGGGCGCGCCGTCTCGCAGTTCACCCGCTTCCTCACCGGCGTCGAGATCCACCCCGGCGCGACGATCGGTCGCCGGTTCTTCATCGACCACGGCATGGGCGTCGTGATCGGCCAGACCGCCGAGATCGGCGATGACGTGCTGATGTACCACGGTGTCACCTTGGGCGGCACGAGCCTCGGAGATGGCAAGCGGCACCCGACGCTCGGCGACGACATCGTCGTCGGCGCGGGCGCGACCGTGCTCGGCGCCGTCACCGTGGGCTCGCACTCGGTGATCGGCGCGAACGCCGTCGTCGTCTCGGATGCGCCCGCCCACTCCGTGCTGGTCGGCTCGCCCGCCGTCGCGAAGCCGCGCTGCGCGGAGTCGACCGAGCGCTACTCCGACCCGGCGATCTACGTCATCTAGCCGCGCCCGGCTAGGACAGGCGCGACGAGACCGTCCACGCGGTGCGCCGCACCACCCGCTCCAGCGCGTCAGCGCGCGAGGTGAAGTCGTCGGCGGTCACCGAGACCGAGACCGCGCCGATCGTGTGGCCGTGCGTCGAGCGCACCGGCGCCGCGATGCAGGCCAGCCGCGGCATGTACTCCTCCACCTCGACGGCGATGCGCTCGTGCCGCACCGTGTCGAGCTGCTCGCGCAGGGCCGCCG
Source organism: Herbiconiux sp. J20-20 (assembly GCF_057365085.1). Classification (NCBI taxonomy): domain Bacteria; kingdom Bacillati; phylum Actinomycetota; class Actinomycetes; order Micrococcales; family Microbacteriaceae; genus Herbiconiux; species Herbiconiux sp. J20-20. Next base: position 2,163,269 of record NZ_CP195122.1, on the reverse strand, counting down.
CATCCGTCGTGCTGCGCCCGGTGATCGCGTGCAGCGAGCGCTCCTCCAGGTGCCGGTCCAGCTCTTCGCGGCTCTTCGCGGCGAGCATGAGCTTGCCGAACGCCGTCACATGCGCCGAATCCGCGAAGCCGACATGCAGCTGCCCGATGCGCGGATGCGCGGGAGAGTCGGCGATATGCGCGACGACGATCTCGTCTGCATGGAACGCCGTCAGGTACACCGGGGCACGCAGCTCGTCGCGGGCCGCCTCCAGCAGCGTGCGCACCTCCGGGGTGGCGAGCACCTGCCGGTTGACCGCCAGCCCCAGCAGGGCGACGGTGCGCCCGAGCACGTAGCGCGGCTCGTGGTGGCGCTTCAGCAGGTAGCCCTGCTTCTGCAGCACGCCGACCAGGCGGTAGGTGGTCGAGAGGCTGAGCCCCAGGGCGGAGGCGATCGACGCCACCTCGGCGCCGTCGTCGCTCGACCCCACGATTTCGAGCACCGCGAGGAGGCGCTCGGCCGCCTGAGTGCCGGACGCGCTCTCCTGCTCCATCGCAGTGCTCACGTGGCCATGCTACGACCGCGGCGCGCACCGCATCCAGCGAGACGACCCCGGATCGGCGACAGATTCGCACATCGTGGGAACGCGCCTTGTTCGACACCGCCCGCCGCCCGCACCATGCTCTCGGGAGGCACCGTGCCACCCGCTGACAAGGAGGTTGGCCACATGGCTCGCATCATCATCCTCACCGGCGACGCCGCTGAGACGCTCGAGGTCTTCTACCCCTACCACCGCCTGCAGGAGGCCGGCTTCGAGGTCGACATCGCCGCCCCGACGAAGAAGAAGCTGCAGTTCGTGGTGCACGACTTCGTCGACGGCTACGACACCTACACCGAGAAGCCCGGGCACAGCTGGGATGCCGACATCGCCTTCGCCGACGTCAACCCCGACGACTACGTCGCGGCCGTCATCCCCGGCGGACGCGCCCCCGAATACATCCGCAACAACGAGGACGCCAAGCGCATCGTGCGCGCGTTCTTCGACCGCCAGTCGCCGGTCGCCGCCACCTGCCACGGCCCGCTGCTGCTCGCCTCGGCGGGCGTGCTGAACGGCCGCACCACCTCGGCGTACCCGGAGCTCGCGATCGACGTCGAGCTCGCCGGCGCCACCTTCGAGGGCGGCGGCGACGTCGTCGACAACAACCTCGTCAGCGCGCGCGCCTGGCCCGACAACGGGGTGTGGATGCGCGCCTTCCTGAAGAACCTCGAGGCCGCGGGCATCACCGCCTAGCGCTCGGGCCTCGTCGGTGGCGCGGCGCCGTCCTCGCGCCGCGCCACCGACCCCGATACGCTCGCGGGCGTGACACGTCGACGCCTTTCCGCCTCCCTGCTGCTCACCACGATCGCGCTCGCGCTCATCCCGAGCGCCGCCTCCGCGACCACCGGCGACACGGCGGCCCCCGAGCCGGTCTCGGTCGTGACCGGGCCGAACGCGGTCAGCGGCGTCAACGACTTCGTGTTCGAGAGCCTCGACGTGGAGTACGAGCTCGGGCGCGACGCCGACGGCCGCTCGACGCTGCGCACCGTGGAGCACTTCGTCGCCGTGTTCCCCGACTACGACCAGAACCGCGGCATGATCCGCGCGATCCCCACCCTCTACGACGGCCACTCGACCCGGCTTGAGATCGTCGCCGTCACCGACGAGACCGGGGCGCCGCGCGACTTTGAGCTCGGCACCGACGGCGACTTCCGCACGGTCACCATCGCGGTGCCGCGCGGCCAGTTCGTCTACGGCGAGCAGCACTACGTGATCGAGTACACGCAGCGCGACGTCACCAAGCACTTCGCCGACACGAACGACGACGAGTTCTACTGGGACGTCAACGGCACCGGCTGGGCGCAGCCCTTCGGCCGCGTCTCCGCCACCGTCGACCTCGCGCCGGGGCTCTCGCGCGTCATGACCGAGACGGCCTGCTACCAGGGCTGGGAGGGCTCCACCGACCCGTGCGAGGTCACTGAGTCGGGCGAGACGGTCACCGTCGGCGCCACCGACCTCGGCCCGTATCAGAACGTCACCGTCGTCATTGCCTTCGCCCCCGGCACCTTCGCGGCGGCACCGTGGGACCCGTTCGCGCTGTTCCCCGCGATCGGCATCGTCGGCGTCGCCATCAGTCTGCTCTCGCTCATCTACGCCGCGTGGGTGCGTTTCGCGAAGTGGCGCGACGAGCCCGGGCGCGGCACCGTGATCGCGCAGTACGAGCCACCGGAGGGGGTCAGCCTGTTCCTCGCGGCCGAGATTCTGGGCAAGAAGAGCAAAGCAATGCCCGCCGAGATCCTCGACCTCGCGGTGCGGCACTGGGTGCGCATCCGCGAGCGGGACGCCAGCTGGGGACGCACCGAGTTCGGCATCGAGGAGCTGGAGGCACCCGCCGGCGACACGCTGCTGCCGGAGGAGGCCCGCATCCTCGCCGCGCTCTCCACGCGTCAGCAGAGCGGCGTGAAGTGGCTCACCAAGAATGACACCGCGCTCGGACGCAAGGTGATCCGCGAGGTGAAGTCGGCGCGCAGCCTCGCGGTGAAGCTGGGTCTGCGGCGCAAGCCGAAGCGGGGACCGGTCTGGATCATCGTGCTGGCGACGGCGGTCGCCTTCGTGCTCTGCCTGCTGGCCGGGTCGACCGGCGAGAGCGAGCCCGCGGTCGCCTTCGGAGTGCTCAGCTCAATGGCGGTGATCTGGGTGGGGATCATCACCTCCGCCGCTCTCGGCAGCCGCAACCCGCGCACGAAGGCCGGCTCCGAGTTGACGGAGCACCTCGAGGGACTTGCCGAGTTCATCCGCTGGGCCGAGGCCGACCGACTGCAGATGCTGCAGAGCGTCACGGGCGCCGAACGGCGCGGCCTCGACGGACGGGCCCTCGGCACGGATGACCGCGAGCGCGTCGTGCGGGTCTACGAGCGTCTGCTGCCCTACGCGGTGCTGTTCGGGCTCGAGAAGCAGTGGGCTTCCGAGCTCTCGAAGTACTACGCCGACGAGTCGCCGGACTGGTACTCGAGTTCACACAGCACGTTCACCGTCGCCGGGTTCGCGGCGGGCGTCGGCTCGTTCAGCTCGACCGTCTCGAGCTCGTACTCCGGCTCGGCGAGCTCCTCGTCATCCGGCGGCTCCGGTGGCGGCGGGTCCTCCGGCGGTGGGGGCGGCGGCGGGGGCGGCGGCGGCATCTAGCCGCGAGCTCGGCACTCGAGCGCTCAGCCTTCGAGCGGTCAGCCTTCGAACGCTCAGCCTTCGAGCGTCTCCGACAGCTCGAGCCAGCGCTCCTCGAGCTCGGCCGACTCGCGCTCGAGCGCCGCGAGCTTCTCCTGCTCGGCGGCGAGGCCGACGTAGTCCGACTGGTCGTGGGCGGCGAAGGCGATGTGGGCATCCTTGATCGCGGCGGCGAGCTTCGCGAGCCGCCGGTCGATCGCCGACACCTCCTTCTCGGCCGCCCGCCGATCCGCCCCAGTGAGTCGTTTCTCCGGAGATTCTGCGGCCGAACCTTGTGTTTCCGGGGCCGGCGCCGCGCTGGAGGCGGATTCTCCGGAGAAGTGACTCGCTCGGAGGGCGAGGTACTCGTCGACGCCGCCCGGCAGGTGCCGCAGATGACCGCCGAGCACCGCGTACTGCTGGTCGGTGACGCGCTCCAGCAGGTACCGGTCGTGGCTCACCACGAGCAGTGTGCCAGGCCACGAGTCGAGCAGATCCTCCATCGCGGCGAGCATGTCGGTGTCGAGGTCGTTGGTGGGCTCGTCGAGAATCAGCACGTTCGGCTCGTCCAGCAGAATCAGCAGCAGCTGGAGCCGGCGCTTCTGCCCGCCGCTGAGGTCCTTCACCGGGGTGGAGAGCTGCGCGCTCGTGAAGCCGAGGCGCTCCAGCAGCTGCCCCGGCGTCAGGGCGACGCCGTTGCTGACGAACTCGGCCTTCTGCCGACCGATCACCGCGCTGACCCGCTCCTCGGCGATCGAGGCCAGTTCGTCGAGCCGCTGGTCGAGCACCGCGATCTTGACCGTCTTGCCGCGCTTGACGCGTCCGCTCGTCGGGGTGACCGTGCCCGCGACCAGGCCGAGCAGGGTCGACTTGCCCGCCCCGTTGACGCCCAGGATGCCGGTGCGCTCCCCCGGTGCGATGCGCCACTCGATGTCTTTCAGCACCTCGACATCGCCGTAGCGGACGCCCACGTCGAGCAGGTCGACGACGTCCTTGCCGAGCCGGGTGACCGCGAGCTGCGAGAGGCTGATGCTGTCGCGCACGGGCGGCTCGTTCTCGATCAGCTGGTTGGCGGCGTCGATGCGGAACTTCGGCTTGCTCGTCCGGGCGGGCGCGCCCCGGCGCAGCCAGGCGAGCTCCTTGCGCAGCAGGTTCTGCCGCTTCGCCTCGCTCGCCGCCGCCATCCGGTCGCGCTCGACCCGCTGCAGGATGTACGCCGCGTAGCCGCCCTCGAAGGGCTCCAGGATGCGGTCGTGCACCTCCCAGGTGTCGAGCGAGACCTCGTCGAGGAACCAGCGATCGTGGGTGACCACCACGAGTCCGCCCTGCTTCGGCGACCAGCGGGTCTTCAGGTGCTGGGCGAGCCAGGCGACCCCCTCCACGTCGAGGTGGTTGGTGGGCTCGTCGAGGAAGATGATGTCCCAGTCACGGGTGAGCAGCGCCGCGAGCGCCACCCGGCGACGCTGACCGCCGCTGAGGTCGCCGATGCGCGCCTCCCACGGCAGGTCGCGCAAGAGGCCCGCGATCACGTCGCGGGCACGGGCATCCCCCGCCCACTCGTGCTCGGCGCGGTCGCCGACGACGGCTCGCGAGACGAGCTCATCGTCGGGCAGCTGATCGGACTGGTCGAGCATGCCGAGCGTCACGCCGCCACGGCGGGTCACCCGCCCCGAGTCCGCCTCCTGACGGCCGGCGAGGATGCGCAGCAGCGTCGACTTGCCGTCGCCGTTGCGGCCGACGACGCCGATCCGATCGCCCTCCTCGATGCCGACGGTGATGCTCTCGAAGACGACTTTGGTCGGATACTCGAGCGCGAGCTCCTCCGCGCCGAGCAGATGTGCCATGCCTTCGAGCCTAAGGTGTCGGCATGGAGGCGAAATCCCCGGGCACGCGCATCGAGGTCGAGATCGTGCAGCTGCTCGCCTCTCCGGTGCACCGCTACGAGGGCCGGCCCGCCGACGGGCCGCGGCCGATCGACGGCTCCGAGCTGCGCGATTCGATCGAGCTGCGCGCCGGGCTGGGCGTCGTCGGAGATCGGCACTTCGCGCATCCGGCGCACCGTCAGGCGAGCGTGACGCTGCAGAGCGTCGAGGCGCTCGAGCACGTCGCGCGCGAGCTCGGCGTGCCGGTGCCAGGGCTCACGGAGACGCGGCGCAACGTCCTGCTGCGCGGCGTCGACGTGGATGCCCTGGTCGGCACCGACTTCACGCTCGACTCCGGCGCCGGGCCGATCCGCTTTCACGCGCACCGGCCGGCGAACCCGTGCGCCTGGATGAACGAGGCGATCGCGCCGGGGGCGCACCGGGCGCTGCTGCGCCGCGGCGGCATCCGCGCCGAACCGCTCACCGACGGCAGCCTGAGGCTCGGTCCCGCGATGCTCAGGGTGCACGCGGCCGCCGCCTGAGCCTCGCCGCCTGAGCCCCGCCGCCTGAGCCCCGCCCCGCTCCGCATCCGCACCCGCACCCGCACCCGCACCCGCAGTGTGACGTTTCTCCGGAGAATCCGGTGCACGGCGCACCCGCACGCCCGTGTTTGTTGGGCTCGACGGCTCACCGGACGCGAAACCTCCGGAGAAACGTCACACTGCGCGCGGGCGCCGGGCGCCCGGGGCGCGGAGCGGGACGTGCTCAGTCGGCGATGATGCGGGCGCCGTGCACCGGGCCGGTGGCCCGCACCGCGTTCACCTGCGCCGCCGAGAGCGCCACCTGCAGCTCGAGCGCCGCGTCGAGGTCGGCGGCGAGGAACGCGACGGTCGGACCGGAGCCGGAGACGATGCCGGCGAGGGCGCCGTTGCGCTCCCCCAGCTCCAGCACGCTGCCGAGGCCCGGTTCCAGATGCAGCGCAGGGGCCTGCAGGTCGTTGTGCATGGCGGCGGCGAGCATGTGGGCATCGCCCGCGCGCAGCGCCTGCAGCACGTCGGTGTCGACACTCGGGCTCGGGTCAGCCGGAGAGATGTCGCGCGCGTGCCGTTCGCGGTGCGCGTCGAGCTCCTGATATACGGCAGGCGTCGAGAGCCCGAAGTCGGCGAGCGCCAGCACCCACTGGAAGCTTCCCGAGGCCAGCGCGGGTGAGAGCTCGTCGCCGCGGCCCGTGCCGATCGCCGTGCCGCCGGTCAGCGCGAACGGCACGTCGGCGCCGAGCCGACGGGCGAGCTCGTACATCTCGTCGCGCGGCAGCTCGGTTCCCCACAGCGCGTCACACGCGACGAGCGTCGCGGCGGCGTCGGCGGAGCCGCCACCCATGCCACCCGTGACGGGCACGTGCTTCTCGATCGCGATGTGCGCCCCACCGCGGTAGCCGGTCTTGGCGGCGAGCAGCCGCGCGGCCGTGATGGCGATGTTGGAGCCGTCGAGCGGCACCCGGCCGAGCTCGACGCTGCCGGAGACGGAGACCGAGAAGTCGTCGGCAGGCGTCACGATGACGTCTTCGGAGAGCGACACCGCCTGGTAGGCGATCGCGACGTCGTGATAGCCGTCGTCCTGCAGCGCGCCGACCTTGAGAAAGACGTTGATCTTGCCGGGTGCGCGAACATGCACCCGACTCAGCTGCCCCCGAGACACCATGCCCCAACCCTAGTCGGGCCGCGCGTCACCCCTTCACGCGTGTGGATGCGTCCCCGCGCGGGCGATCGCCAGGAAGTCGACGACGGTCAGCTGCTCGCCCCGCACGGTCGGCTCGACGCCGGCCGCCTCCAGCCGCGCGCTCGCCGCAGCCGAGCCGCCGAACAGCTCCGCGAGAGCCTGTCGCATCATCTTCCGGCGCTGGCCGAACGCCGCGTCGATGATCTGGAACGTCGCGCGGCGCTCCTCCTCCGTGCCCGGGCGCTCGGCGCGCTCGAAGCCGACGAGGATGGAGTCGACGTTCGGCACCGGCCAGAAGATCTGCCGACTGACCTGACCCTGCGTGAACCAGCGTCCGTACCAGGCGGCCTTCGCCGACGGGGAGCCGTACACCTTCGACCCGGGGGTGGCGGCGAGACGCTGACCGACTTCCGCCTGCACCATGACGAGCGCGGTCTCCAGGCTCGGGAAGGTCTCGAGCAGGTGCAGGAGCACCGGAACCGACACGTTGTACGGCAGGTTGGCGACCAGGCGCCGCGGTGCGGCGGGCAGCTCGGTCACGCGCAGCGCATCCGCGGTGATGACGACGAGCGGGGCGCCGGGCTGGAGCGTCTCGACCGTCGTCGGCAGCTGCGCGGCGAGCCGGGAGTCGATCTCGACCGCCGTCAGCCGAGCGCCGGCCTCCAGGATGCCGAGGGTCAGCGAGCCGAGCCCCGGGCCGACCTCGAGCACCTCGTCGCCGGACTCGATCTTCGCCAGACGGACGATGCGCCGCACCGTGTTGGCGTCGACGACGAAGTTCTGGCCGAGCTTCTTGGTGGGTTGAACGTCCAGCAGCGTCGCGAGGTCGCGGATCTCGGCGGGACCGAGCAGGCTCACCGCGGACCCAGGTGGGGAAGGTCGATCGGCGTCGTCGGCGGCGCGAACGGTCCGGGCGGCGCGTCGACGGGTGCGTCGTCCCAGTGCCCGTAGACGAGCTCCGTGTTGGAGCTGAGCTGGGCGGCGAGCATCGACGCATCCGTGCCCAGGTGAGCGGCCATCGCCCGCACGGTGTGCGGCATCAGGTAGGCGGAGTTCGGCCGACCGCGGAACGGCGTCGGCGTCAGATACGGGGCGTCGGTCTCGACGAGCAGGTTGGCCCGCGGCACGGCGGCGAGGGCGTCGCGCAGGTTCTGCGCGTTCTTGAACGTGACCGTGCCGGCGAACGAGAGGTACCAGCCGCGGCGCGCGACCAGCTCGGCGAACGCTGCGTCGCCGCTGAAGCAGTGGAAGACGACGCGGTCGGGGGCGCCGACCCGGTCGAGCACGCGCACGATGTCGAGGTGCGCGTCGCGGTCGTGGATCTGCAGCGCGAGACCGCGCTCTTTGGCGATCGCGATGTGCGCCTCGAAGGCGCGCACCTGGGCGGCCTTGCCCTCCTCGCTCTCGGTGCGGAAGTAGTCCAGCCCGGTCTCGCCGATCGCGCGCACGCGCGGCTTCGCGGCCAGTTCGGCGATGCCGGCGAGGTGGTCGTCGAGCTCACCGCGCTCGGCGAGCTCGGGCGCCTCATTCGGGTGGATCGCGACGGCGGCGAGCACCCGCGGCTCGCGCGCGGCCACCTCGGCGCTCCAGCGCGAGGTCTCCAGATCCGTGCCGACCTGCACGACCCCGCGCACGCCGACGCTGGAGGCGCGGTCGAGCTGCTCGCGGTAGTCGAGCGGCTCGTCGCCGTCGGCGATCTCCATGTGCGTGTGGTTGTCGTAGACCGGAACCACGAGCGCCTCCGGCAGCGGCGGGTAGTCGCGGCCGCGCGCGGCGGCGGCGTGCTCCCGCGCCCGGAGGAAGGAGTCGCTCACGCCGAGCCCACCTCCGCGGTCTCCTCGATGCGGGGGAACAGCGCCTGCAGCGCCGACACGGTCGTTCCGGCGGGCAGCTGACCCCAGCTTCCCGCTTCGCGGATCTGCTGATCGCCGAGCACACCGAGTGCCGGTTCCGCGCCGAGCGCCGCCCAGAGCTTCGCGGTCGCCTCCGGGATGACCGGGTGCAGCAGCACGGCGAGCGCGCGCAGACCGTCCGCGGCGGTGTAGAGCACCGTGCCGAGTCGCTCGCGCGTCGCCGGGTCCTTCGCGAGCACCCACGGCTCCTGGTCGGTGATGTAGCCGTTAAGCTCGTCGACGATCGTCCAGATGGCGTCGATCGCCTCGTTGATGGCGAGGCGATCGATCGCGGCATCCGCGTTCAGGGCGGCGGCCGCCACGGTGCGCTGGATGGCGAGGTCGGCCTCGTCGGACGGTCCCGCCTCCGGCACGACACCGTCGAAGTACTTGCTCAGCATCGCGATCACGCGCGAGGCGAGGTTGCCGAAGCCGTTGGCGAGCTCGGAGTGGTAGCGGGCCGAGAGGTCCTCCCACGAGAACGAGCCGTCCTGGCCGAAGGTGATCGCACTCATGAAGTAGTAGCGGAACGCATCCGAGCCGAAGGTGTCGGTGATCTGGCTCGGCGCGATGCCGGTCAGCTTCGACTTCGACATCTTCTCGCCGCCGACCAGCAGCCAGCCGTGACCGAAGACGCGCGTCGGCACCGGGAGCCCGGCGGCCAGCAGCATGGCGGGCCAGATGACGGCGTGGAAGCGCGCGATGTCCTTGCCGACCAGCTGCACGGCGGGCCAGCGGCGACGGAACTGCGCGTCGTCGACGCCGTAGCCGATCGCCGAGATGTAGTTCAGCAGCGCGTCGAACCACACGTAGACCACGTGCGTCTCGTCCCACGGCACCTTGATGCCCCAGTCGAAGCTCGAGCGCGAGATCGACAGATCCGACAAGCCCTGCCGCACGAACTGCATGATCTCGTTGCGCACGCTCTCCGGCTGGATGAAGTCCGGCTGCGACTGGTAGAGGTTCATCAGGTCGTCGGCGAAGGCGCTCATCCGGAAGAAGTAGTTCTTCTCCTTCAGGATCTCCACCGGGCGCGAGTGGATCTTGCACAGCTTCTGCCCGGCGAAGTCGCCGGTCTCGGTCTCCATCAGGTCATCGAGCTGCTTGTACTCCTCGCAGCCGACGCAGTAGAAGCCCTCATAGAAGCCCTCGTAGATGTGCCCGTCGTCGTAGAGCTGCTGCAGGAACACCGCGACGGCCTTCTCGTGCCGCTCGTCGGTGGTGCGAATGAAGTCGTCGTTGGCGATGTTGATCGTCGACAGCAGCGGCTGCCACGCCTCCGCCACGAGCTTGTCGGCCCACGCCTTCGGGGTGGTGTCGTTGGCGACCGCGGTGCGCAGGATCTTCTGGCCGTGCTCGTCGGTGCCGGTCAACAGCCAGGTGTCGTCACCGGCCTGCCTGTGCCAGCGCGCAAGAACATCGGCGGCCACCTCCGTGTACGCGTGGCCGATGTGGGGCACGTCGTTGACATAGAAGATGGGCGTCGCGATGTAGAAGGAGGCGCCTGCAGGCATGAGGGTCAGTCTACTGAGCGCGCGGAGGTGTTACCGGTCCGGTCGAACTCAGCGGGCGCGCAGCGCCGCGTCGTAGAGCTCCTTGCGTGAGAGTCCCGTCAGCTCGGCCACCTCGGCGCTCGCCTCCTTGAGGCGCGAGCCCTCGGCGACGAGGGTGAGGACGCGGGCCACCCCCTCGTCGATCGACGCCTCGACCGGTTCGGCCCCGGCCACCACGAGCACGATCTCGCCGCGGGCTCCGTCGGCGAAGCGCTCGGCCAGCTCGGCGAGCGTGCCGCGCGCGACCTCCTCGTGCAGCTTGGTGAGTTCGCGGCAGACGGCCGCGCGGCGATCCTCGCCGAACGCCGTCGCCGCATCTCGCAGGGCGTCGCCGATGCGGTGCGGGCTCTCGAAGAACACGAGCGTGCGCGCCTCGGCGGCGACCGCCCGGAACGACGCGACCCGGCCCTTGCGCGGCACGAAGCCCTCGAAGGCGAACCGGTCGGTCGGCAGCCCGCTGAGCGCGAGCGCCGTCAGCACCGCACTCGGTCCGGGGATCGCGGTCACCGTCACCCCGGCGGCGACCGCGGTCTGCACGAGCACGAAGCCGGGGTCGCTCACGGTCGGCATTCCGGCATCCGTCAGCACCAGGATGTCGGCCTCCCGTGCCTCCTCGGCCAGCGATGCGGCGCGCTCGCGCTCGTTGTGCTCGTGCAGCGCCACCAGGCGCGGACGGTTGTCGACGCCGAGGGCGCGCATCAACTGGATCGCTGTGCGGGTGTCCTCCGCGGCGATCGTCTCGGCGTTCTGCAGCGCCTCGATCAGCCGGCGGGAGGCGTCGCCAAGATTGCCGATGGGCGTCGCGGCGAGGATGAGCACGCGTCCATTCTCCTAGCATGAGCGGGTGATCGTCTCGCGACTCCCGACCTGGGTGGGCCCGGCGGCCGTCATGGCCGTCGCCGCGGCGACCCGGTTGTGGGCGCTCGACCGCCCGCACGAGCTCGTCTTCGACGAGACCTACTACGTCAAAGACGCCTACACGCTGATGAATCTCGGCTACGAGGGATCGTGGGGCGAGGGGGCGAACGAGAGCTTCGCGGGCGGCAACCCGGACGTCTACTCGTCGAATCCGTCGTTCATCGCCCACCCGCCGCTCGGCAAGTGGATCATCGCCGCGGGGCTCGCGGCGTTCGGGGCCGAGTCGAGCTGGGGCTGGCGGATCGGGATCGCCGTCACCGGCATCCTGCTCGTCGCCGTCACCATGTTCGCCGCGCACCTGCTGTTCCACCGCCCGCTGCTGACGACGATTGCCGGCGGGCTGATCGCGATCGATGGCAACGCGATCGTGCTCAGCCGCGTCGCCCTGCTGGACAGCGCCCTCGCCCTGTTCGCCCTGCTCGGGGCGTGCTTCACGCTGCTCGACCGGGTGCAGGCGCGCGTCCGGCTTGCCTCCTGGCTCGCCGCGGGCGACGGCATGGTGGCCGTGCGGGAGTGGGGCCCCGTCTTCTGGGCGAGGCCGTGGCTGCTCGCCGCGGCGCTCACCTTCGGGCTGGCCTCGGCGGTCAAGTGGAGCGGGCTGTACTTCCTGGCGGTGTTCGGGATCTACTCGGTCGTGGCGGATGCGCTCGACCGCCGGCGCGCGGGCGTCGATCTCTGGGCCAGCGGCGCCGTGCTGCGCCAGGCGCCCGTCAACGCCGTGCTGCTCGTTCCTCTCGCCCTGCTCGTCAACGTCGCCAGCTGGACCGGCTGGTTCGCCACCGACGGCGGCTACTACCGCCGCTGGGTGGAAGAGGGCGGCGAAGCCTGGTCGGGGCTTCTCTCCTGGGTACCGGTCGACGTCCAGAACTGGTGGCACTACCAGGCGTCGATGTACGGCTACCACGTCGGCGAGAACACCCCCCACTCCTACCAGGCGAGTCCGCTCGGCTGGCTGCTGCTGGTGCGCCCGACGAGCATGTACTACGAGGACTTCGGCGACGGCACGGCAGCCGAGATCCTCGACCTCGGAAATCCGCTGATCTGGTGGGCGGGCACGGCCGCGCTTGTCGCGGTGCTGGTGCGCTTCGGCTGGCTGCTGCGGCACGGACGGGATGCGCGCGCCGAGGCGTTCATCCTCACCGGGATGGCGGCCGGCTACCTGCCGTGGATGCTCTACCTGCACCGCACGGTGTTCCAGTTCTACACGATCGCCTTTGAGGCGTTTCTGGTGCTCGCACTGGTGGCGGCGATCGGACTGCTGATCGGCCCACCCGGTGACCCCGAGCGGCACTACGTGGTCGGTCGCGGGCTGGTCGCGGTGTTCCTGGTCGCCGTGGCCGCGCTCAGCGTGTTCTTCTGGCCGCTGTGGATCGGGGAGCCGATCCCGATCGAGTACCTGCGCGCGCACTACTGGTTCGCCAGCTGGATATAACCTCAACTTCGCTCTGTCGCACAGTGATCGTTGGCGCTACAGTGTTCTCACCCTGCGCCCGAAGCAGCGTCCCCCGCTGGAGTCCCCCATGTTCGCTCCACGCTCCTCCCGTTCTGTGCCCTCCCCGCATCGTCGCGCCGTCGGCTTCGCCGCGCCCCTGATCGCGATCGCGGTCATCGTGTTCGGCGCGGCGCCCGCCGCCCTCGCCGCGCCCGACGCGCCGGTCATCGTCGCGCCGAGCGACGGCGCGGTTACGACCAGCGACACGGCGACGATCAGCGGCAGCGTCGCCGACTGGGGCGGCACGGGCGGCTACGTCGAGGTCACGGCCACCAACGACGGAGTCGTGGTCGGCACGTGCGACTCCGGCTGGTTGGAGTACTACGAGACCGAGTGGAGCTGCGACGTCGATCTGCTGCTCGGCGACAACCTCATCACCGCCGAGACCTTCGCCGACGAGGAGACCGGCGGCACCGACCAGATCACGATCACCCGCGGCGGAACGCAATCGCCCACGATCGACTCCCCCGCCCCCGACGCCGCCTTCGAAACGGGCAGTGTGAGCTTCTCGGGCACCGGCCCCGCGCTCGGACGCGTCAACCTCGGCCACTCGGACGGCGAAGTCGTCACGTCGTGGTGCGACGTCGAGGTCGCCCTCGACGGCACGTGGAGCTGCACCGTCGACGCGATCGACCCGGGCTACTACAACGTCGGCATCGACGCGACGCGCATCGATGGCGCTCCCGACGCGAGCGAATGGCAGTGGCTCGAGGTGTATCCCCCCAAGCCCGACGTGGCGATCGCCGCCGGCCCGGGGCTGCTCCAGTCGCTCACCACCGCGACCTCCGGCGGCGACGCCGGCGCGATCTGGCGCGAGTTCGACGGCGAGTCGGTCACCGGATTCTGGCGCTGCCCCGTCGGCTGGTCCGGCGACTACGGCGAAGACCGGCCCGACGGCGGCCCCGAGGTCTCCTGCGCCGTGCCGGAGCCGACCCCGGGTGTGTATCTGCTCACGAGCATCGACTTCGTCAACGGCACTCACTCCTTCGACCGCGGCGATCTCGTGCGGATCCCCGAGGTCCCGGTCATCAGCGAGATCGTCACCAACCCCGATGGCTCGCTCACGTTCCGCGGCACGGTCGACCCGACGTGGGACAGCGCGTTTCCGACCGTCCACGAGGGCAGCACCGTTGTCGTCGAACTCGTCAGTGAATTCGACATCTGCGAGGCCGACACCGACCCGAGCGGGGCCTGGGAGTGCACGGGACTCGCCCCGAGCGGCCTGCAGACCGTCGACGCGTACGCGATCTCGCGCGGCTTCGCCGACGACCCGGACGTCGCCGGCGTGCTCGACGGCTACCACGACGGAGTCTCCCCGCGATCCGCGACCGTCGAGGTGGAGGTCGCCCCGTTCCGCCCGGCGAGCTCGCTCACCCTCGATGCCGCCGCCATCGAGGTGCTGGTCACCGGCGTCGCCGGAAGCCTGACCGGCGTCGAGTTCTACCGCGTGACCAGCGACGGCGAGGGCGGCTACTCCTACGGGTACCCGGTCGAATCCTGCGAGCACGGCGCGACGGAGGGTGACACCTCGAGCATCGAGTGCGGTCTGGACGGACTTGAGCCGGGCATCTGGAACGTGTACTCGTGGGCAGCGGTCTTCTTCGGCGATGAGTCTGCGGAGACCCACTACCGCGACGACTACGTGATGATCCCGAGCACCCCGACCCTCGGATCCACCGTGAGCTCATCCGGCACGGTGACGTTCAGCGGGAGCGCCGGCGCCGGCGACCGGGTGAGCGTGTTCACGCTGGACGGCTCGGGTGCGTGCTCGACCACCGCCACCGCATCCGGCACCTGGACGTGCAGCGCCACACCCGGCGCGGGAACGCACAGCTACCGCGCGATCTCGCGCTCCCAGGGTTTTGAGATCGACGTCGAGAGCCTTCCCGCGCCCGAGGAGTACGGCAGCTCCTTCCAGGGGTACTCGGCGTGGAGCGCGACCACCGTGGCGAGCGTCGCCGTGACCGCCCCCCCGGCCTCCCGCCCGGGCACGACGCCGACGACCGGGTTGAGCTTCACGGTGACGCCCGGGCCCTACTTCCCGGGTGACACCGTGACCTTCAGCGGCAGCGGCGCCCCCGCGGGCGCGCCCGTGACCGCGGAGCTCCACTCGACGCCGATCGTGCTCGGGCAGACGACCGCCGACAGCGAGGGCGACTTCCGCATCGTCGCCACCATCCCCGAGGATGTCGAGCCCGGAGAGCACGAATTCGTCATCATGGTCATGGGCGAGAGCGGCGCGCTCTCGGTCGTGACCCAGCCGATCGTCATCGACCTTCCGACCGAAACACCCGACGCCTCCCCCGACGAAGCCGGCCCCACCGCCGTCGTGGACGACGACGGCGGCGCTTCCGCCGCGGGCGGCGAGGTCGCGCCACGCTCCGAGCCGGCCGCCCCGAGCGTCCTCACCGAGGCATTGGTGACCGTCGCACGGATCCTCGATAACCCGGGCCTGCTCGCCGCGGCCGGCGGTCTCGCCCTGGCGCTGCTCTTCCTGGTCGCGATTCCCACCGAGCTGCTCACCGCGACGCTGTCGTCGAATACCGGCCGGATGGGCCGCGGGATCGCGCGCATCGAGGCCGCCACCGACCGGGTGCGTGACTGGTTCATCGCCGTCACCGGCAGCCGAGCAGCCGCCGCCGCGGTGCTCGTCGTGCTGGTGAGCATCGTGTTCGGCTTCAGCGACCCGGCCTTCGGATTCGACCTGGTGTCGCTCCGCCTTGTCCTCTCGCTCGCGATCGCGTTCTTCATCCTGTTCTACGGGGTCAGCTGGCTGACCGGACTGATCGTCGAACGCGGCTGGAAGGTGCCCTCCGTGGTCACGATCCAGCCGTCGATCGTGCTGTTCGCGATCCTCGGCGTGGTGTTCTCGCGCCTGGTCGGCTTCGCCCCCGGGATCTTCATCGGCGTCGTGATCGGCATCGAGATGTTCAACGCCTCGCGTCGAGCCGAGCTCGGGGCAGCGCTCGTCCAGTTCGCGGGCGTCTTCGTGCTGAGCATCGCCGCCTGGTTCGGCTACTCGGCGCTGACCGTGGCCGGCGACCCGCAGGACTTCTGGGGAGCGCTCACCGTCGATACCCTGGCCGCGATCACCTCGGAGGGCCTCACCGGTGTCGCGATCGCGATCCTGCCGCTCGCGTTCCTCGAGGGCCGCACCCTGTGGGAGGCCTCCAAGTCGCTGTGGTTCGGCACCTTCCTGGTGATCGCGACCGCGTTCTCCCTGATCGTGCTGCCGACCGCACTGGAGGAGACCGATCCGGCGGATGTCGGCGTCTGGTACGTGGTGCTCGCCGTGTTCGGCGCGCTCGCCTTCGCCGCCTGGGGCTACTTCGCCTGGCGCGCGGGAGCCGGCGAGCGCGCCGAGGCCGACGCAACGGAACGCAACACAACGGTCTAGGCGCCGGGTGCGCCGGTAGCCTGGCGGCATGCCAGACTCCGCCCTGCCCGACGTCCCGCGCGCGTCCGACCGCAACTGGGGGTTCCGCACCCGAGCCATCCACGCGGGCAACATCCCGGATGCGGTGCACGGCTCGCGCGCGCTCCCGATCCACCAGACCAGCGCGTTCGTCTTCGACTCCACCGAGGATGCCGCGGCCCGCTTCGCGCTGCAGAAGTACGGCAACATCTACTCGCGCGTCTCGAACCCGACCGTGGCCAGCTTCGAGGAGCGGATCGCCTCCCTCGAGGGCGGACTCGGTGCCGTCGCCACCGCCTCCGGGCTGAGCGCCGAGTTCATCACGTTCGCCTCGCTCGCGGGCGCCGGCGACCACATCGTCGCCGCACAGAGCCTCTACGGCGGCACCGTCACGCAGCTCGATGTGACGCTGCGACGCTTCGGCGTCGAGACGACGTTCGTTCCGGGCACCGACCCGGCCGACTACGCGGCCGCGATCACCGACACGACGAAGCTGATCTTCGCCGAGACGATCGCGAACCCCTCGGGCGAGATCGCCGACCTGGAGGGCCTCGCCGACGTCGCCCACGCCGCCGGCATCCCGCTCATCATCGACTCGACCGTCGCAACCCCGTACCTGAACCGGCCGATCGAGTGGGGTGCCGACATCGTCATCCACTCCGCGACCAAGTTCCTCGGCGGGCACGGCACCACCCTCGGCGGCGTCGTCGTCGAGTCGGGCCGCTTCGACTGGGCGAGCGAGCGCTTCCCGCTGTTCAGCGAGGATGCCGCCCACTACGGCGGGCTGAACTGGCACGGCAACTTCGGCGAGTACGCCTTCCTCACCCGCCTGCGCGCCGAGCAGCTGCGCGACGTGGGTCCCACCCTCGCCCCGCACTCGGCCTTCCTGCTCGCGCAGGGTGTCGAGACGCTCCCCTACCGGATGCAGGCGCACGTGAGCAACGCGCGTGCGGTCGCCGAGTTCCTCGAGGCCGACCCCCGCGTCGAGTTCGTCAACTGGGCGGGGCTCGCCTCGCATCCGCACCACGAGCGCGCGAACGCGTATCTGCCGCTCGGACCCGGATCGGTGTTCAGCTTCGGGGTGCGCGCCTCCGGCACGGCGAGCAGCCGTGAGATCGGCCAGCGCGTCATCGAGAACGTCGAGCTCGCCAGCCACCTGGCGAACATCGGCGACGCGAAGACGCTCGTCATCCACCCGGCCTCGACCACCCACGCGCAGCTCTCCGAGCAGCAGCTGCTCGACGGCGGCGTGCTGCCGGGCCTGATCCGCATCAGCGTCGGCATCGAAGAGGTCGACGACATCATCTACGACCTCGATCGAGCGCTGTCGGTCGCGGTGGAGGGATAATCGGGCATGAGCACCACGGACGACGTGACTGACGTGGAGACGGTGCAGCTGACGAATGGGCTGAGCTGCAGCCTGCCTGCGAGCTCACCGCTCGCGAAGCTGATGCGCAGCCAGCGCACCTGGGTGGGTCCCAGCGCGCAGGAGCGCCTCGGCATCCTGCGCCGCGCGAAGTCGGTCGCGATCGTCGGAGCCTCGGCGAATCCGGCGCGCTCCAGCTATTTCGTCGCCACCTATCTGTCGCAGTCCAGCGACTACGAGCTGTACTTCGTGAACCCGAACGCGACCGAGATCCTCGGGCGCCCGGTCTACAGGTCGCTCGCCGACCTGCCGGTCGTACCCGACATCGTCGACGTCTTCCGCCGCGCGAGCGATATCCCCCAGGTGATCGACGACGTGCTCGCCATCGGCGCGACGACCGTCTGGGTGCAGCTCGGCATCTGGAACGAAGAGGCGGCGCGCTACGGCGAAGAGCATGGCCTCACCGTCGTGATGGATCGCTGCATCAAGGTGGAGCACGCCCGCTTCCACGGCGGGCTGCACCTGCTCGGCTTCGACACCGGGGTGATCAGCTCGAAGAAGCAGCTCCGGTAGGGATCGGCCCGGTCGCCAGGGGCACAGCACCGCGCGGATACGCCAGCAGCACGAGCGCCGCGAGCACCCAGACAGCGCCGATCACGGCCAGCAGCGTCCCGCCGCTCGCCTGCGCGAGGGCTCCCGCGGCTGCGGCGCCACCCGCCGCCGCCGAGGCGCGCAGTCCGGAGCCGACCGTGAACACCTGCGAGCGCACCGCGAGCGGGCTCTGCTCCTTGCGCAGCAGCAGCATGGCTGCCGCGCTGGAGGCGGTGAACAGCCCCGACACTCCGATCGCGAGAACCGTCCAGACCAGTCCGAGGTCGACCGCGGCCACCATGGTGGCCACGCCGGTCGCCGCGAACCCTGCCCCCATGACCACCACCGGCGGGGCGGAACCCCAGCGCCGCGCCGCCGCGGCGAGCGCTCCGAGCAGCCCCCCGATGGCGAAAGCGGTGACGATCCAGGCCGCGCGCTCGGCACTCCCGGAGCGCTCGATCGCGACCGCGACCGCCGCCACCGCCAGCCCGCCAGCGCCCAGCTGGCTCAGGGTTCCCGACAGGGTGACGATCGCGATCGGCCGGTGCGCCACCAGGTGGCGCAGTCCCGTCGCCATCGTGCGCAGCGCCCCGACGCCGGGTGCGGGACGCGGAGCCAGCCGCAGCGCGAACAGGCCCACGCAGCCCAGCAGGCAGATCGCCGCGAGCACGAGCAGAGCCGTGCGGGGCGAGCCCGCCACCGCGAGCACCGCGACCAGGGCCGGGCCTCCGACCGACCCGACGTTGTAGGAGAGCGCATCGTGCGCGTAGCCGCGGCGCGCATCCGCGAATTCGTCGGCGACGAAGCTCGACAGACCGCCCATGAAGAACGGCGCGGCCACCCCGCTCAGCACCAGCGCCCCCATCACGATTGGGATCGGAACGGTGCCGATGGCGGCGGCCAACGCGAACGAGACGGAGGTCAGCACCGCGCCGGCAAGCATCCAGCGCCGCGGCCGGCGGGCCCGATCGAGAATCACCCCGACGAGCGGCGCCGCCAGCACGCTCGGGCCGAGGGTCGCCGCGACGAGCTGCCCGCCGAGCGCGAGGTCGCCGAATTCTGTCGCCGCCAGAATCGGCAGCGCGACCATCACCCCTGAGGTGGCCAGCCGCAGCGGCACCGACGCGGCGAGGTAGCTCGCCGCCGTCAACCCCCGCACGCGCGGATCAGAAGGTGGCGGACTCCGGGTCCGCCCCCTGGCGCAGCCCGGCGTCGAGGCGATCGATCGCCGCCATCTCGTCACCGCTCAGCTCGAAGCCGAAGACGTCGAAGTTCTCGGCCATCCGCTCACGGCTGGTCGTCTTCGGGAACACGACGATGCCCTGCTGCAGGTGCCAGCGCAGCACGATCTGCGCCGGGGTGACCCCGTGCGCGGCGGCGGCTCCCGCGATGGGCGCCATCTCGAGCAGCGGGTACTTGCCCTGCCCGAGCGGGCCCCACGCCTCGGTCACGATGCCGTGGTCGGCGCCGTAGGCGCGCAGCTCCTTCTGGGCCAGGCCCGGGTGCAGTTCGATCTGGTTGACCGCGGGAACAGTGCCGGTCTCGGCCGCGAGACGCTCCAGGTGCGGCACGTGGAAGTTGCTGACGCCGATGGAACGGGCGAGGCCGGCGGAGTTGATCTGCTCGAGCGCCTTCCAGGCCTCCACGTACTTGTCGGCGTCGGGACGCGGCCAGTGGATCAGGTACAGGTCGACGAAGTCGAGTCCGAGCTTCTCGAGGCTCGCCGCGATCGCCGCGGGCGCGTCGCCGGCGACGTGGTCCGAGTTCCAGAGCTTGGTGGTGATGAACAGCTCCTCGCGCGGGATGCCCGAGGCGGCGAGGGCGCGACCGACGCCCTCCTCGTTGCCGTAGACGGCGGCCGTGTCGATGTGGCGGTAGCCCACCTCGAGCGCGTCGAGCACGATGCGCTCGGTTTCGACCGGGTCGACCTTGAACACGCCGAAGCCGAGCTGCGGGATCTGGTGGCCGTCGTTGAGCGCAATGGTGGGAACAGTCATGCTCCTATGCTGGCACGACTCGGCGGCGGCTCGCCGGGCGCCGCCTCCCAGTCGGCGCGCCGTCCGTTGCTCGCGCGGCGAGACGGCCGCCGCCACGGGTCATCCGGGTCCAGGCCGTGCCCACGCCAGCCGCGCGCGCTCGCCGGCCCCGATGTCTCGTCGGGGAGCAGGTCCTGCGGGGTGCGCCAACCGATACGGCGATCGAACAGGTAGTCCCAATGATCGAGCTCGCTCGCGAGCTGCTCCAGAATCGCCGAGTCGAGTTCGTACAGACTGCGCGGCCAGTCGTCGTGCTGCAGCACCGCGCCGTGCTCACGCAGGACCTTCAGGTGGTGATGCACGGCCGCGCGACTCACGCCGAACTCGTGCCGGATGACGTCCTCCAGATCGCCCAGGTAGTGCGAGCCAGACGCCAGCACCTCCACGAGCCGCCGCCGGATCGGCTCCGCCACCACCTCGAACACATGCACGAAAACATGGTGCCAATTCAGCTTGGCGCCAAGCTCAATTGGCAGCTCATCTGAGAGAGGGCGGGTGGGGCGCGGGGCTGGGGAGGAGGCGCGGCAACATTTCGTCACGCGATTTCGAGGGCGCGGGAACGCGATTTAGGGTCGGAAGGTCCCGAGGCCACGCCTCCCCCGCTCGACGACGCGCGAACCCGACCAGCAGAGAGGAACGCGCGTGATTGTCGCCGAACGGCTCGTGAAGACCTTCGCGAGCACCGACTCGCAGAGCCCCGTGCACGCGGTCGATGATGTCAGCCTGCGCATCGCCGAGGGCGAGATCTTCGGCATCGTGGGGCAGAGCGGCGCCGGAAAGAGCACCCTGGTGCGGCTGCTCAACCTGCTCGAGCGCCCCGACTCCGGCAGCGTGATCCTCGACGGCACCGCCCTCACCGCACTCGACGAGCGCGCACTGCGCCGCGAGCGCCACCAGATCGGCATGATCTTTCAGCAGTTCCAGCTGCTGTCGCGCCGCACCGTGCGCGAGAACGTCGCGCTCCCCCTTGAAGTGCTCGGGGTCCCCGCCCGCGAACGGCGCGCACGCGTCGACGAGATCCTCGACCTGGTTGGGCTCACCGACCGAGCGGATGCCTACCCGGCCCAGCTCTCCGGCGGCCAGAAGCAGCGGGTCGGCATCGCCCGCGCCCTCGCCCCGCGCCCGCGCGTGCTGCTCTCCGACGAGGCGACCAGCGCCCTCGACCCGGCGACGACCCGGTCGATCCTCGACCTGCTGGCCAAGCTCAACAGGGAGCTCGGCCTCACCATCGTGCTGATCACGCACGAGATGGAGGTCATCAAGCAGGTGTGCCACTCGGCCGCACTGATCGAGCACGGCCGCATCGTCGAGCAGGGCCGCATCCACGACCTGCTGCAGACCCCCGGCTCGCGCATCGCGCATCAGCTCTTCCCCCTCGGCGAGCACGCGCCCGAGCGCGGCAACACGATCGTCGAGGTCACCTTCACCGGTCTCGACTCGAGCCGCCCGGTCATCGCCCGCCTCGCACGCGACCACGGACTCGACATCAGCATCCTCGGCGCGATGATCGAGACGGTCGCCGGCGAGCAGACCGGGCGCATCCGCCTCGAGCTGCCCGGCAGCGAGACCGCGAAGACGGCCGCCATCGAGAGCCTGCGAGCCGAGGGCTACGTCGTCGACGTCGTCGCCGCGAGCGGAGGTGCCGCATGATCGACCCCACCGATCCGGAGTTCTGGCCGCGCCTGTTCGACGGCCTGCTCGTCGCCAGCGGCGAGACGCTCATCATGCTCGTCGTGACCGGCCTGGTCACGCTCATCGGCGGTCTCGCGCTCGGCGTGATCCTGGTGGCGACGGATGCCGACGGCGTGCTCGCCGCTCCGTTCGGCTCGCGCGCGCTCGGCCGCGGCATCAACCTGGTGCTCGGCACGATCGTCAACATCGGGCGATCGGTGCCGTTCATCATCCTGATGGTCGCGCTGATCCCGGTCTCCCGCTTCCTCGTCGGCAGCGCCTTCAGCCTGGAAGGCGCCATCGTGCCGCTGTGCGTCGCCGCCGTGCCGTTCTTCGCCCGCATCGCCGAGATCGCGCTGCGCGAGGTGCCGACCGGCCTGGTCGAGGCGGGCACCGCGATGGGCGCCTCCCCGGTGCAGCTGCTCGTCAAGGTGCTCGTGCCGGAGGCGGTGCCCGCGCTGTTGCGCGGCTTCACCACCACGCTCGTCACCATCGTGAACTACTCGGCGATCGTGACCGTGGTCGGCAACTACGGCCTCGGCTCCTTCGCCTACGTGAACGGCTACCAGCGCTACAGCGTGATCCACATCCTCGCCGTGGTCGCGCTGCTGGTCGCGCTCGTCCACCTTCTGCAGTGGCTCGGCAACCGCCTCGCCACCCGACTCTCCCACCGCTGAAACACCGCCGAACCACCGAAAGGCCCCTCATGTCCCACCGCTTCTCGCGCGCCGCGCTCGCCACCACCGCCGCCCTCGCCGCGACCCTCGCGCTGAGCGCCTGCGGCGCCGCCGCCTCCGCCTCCGACGACGAGTCGACGCTGAGCGTCGGCGCGACCGCCGTTCCGGCCGCCGAGATCCTGCAGTTCGTCATCGACTCGGGTCAGGCCGAGGAGGCGGGACTCACGATCACCATCCAGGAGTACGCCGACTACGTCACCCCCAACCAGGCGCTCTCCGACGGCACCAATGACGCCAACCTGTTCCAGCACGAGCCGTACCTGAACCTGTACAACTCGGAGTCCGGTGACGACCTGGTCGCCGTCGGCCAGGTCTACCTGCCGCCGCTCGCGCTCTACTCGAAGACCGTCGACGACATCGCCGACCTGCCGGACGGCGCAAGCATCGCGCTGCCCAACGACGCAAGCAACGAGTCGCGCGCGCTGCTGCTGCTCGCCGCGCACGGTCTGATCGAGACGACCGACGCTCCGAGCACGGTCGCCGACATCACCGCCAACCCGCGCGGTTTCGAGTTCAGTGAGATCGACGCCGCGAGCCTGCCGCAGGCGCTCGACGAGAAGGACGCCGCGATCGTGAACTTCAGCTTCGCGGCCGCCGCCGGGCTCTCCAGCGACCTGCAGCTCTTCGCCGAGGGCGCCGAGAGCAGCTACTTCAACATCCTCGCCACCCGCGCCGAGCTCGCCGACGACCCGCGTGTCGCCACCCTGTACGAGCTGCTGACCTCCGAGGAGACGGCCGCCTGGATCCTGGAGCAGTACTCGGGCCTCGTCACCCCGGCCGCCTAGCGCGCGAGCGGGTCGAGGGGCGCTAGCCTGGACGGCTATGCCCCTCGACCTGCCGCCGATCACCTACCCGCCGGAGCTGCCCGTCAGCGCCGCGCGGGAGGAGCTCGCGCGCACCATCGCCGAGCATCAGGTGGTGATCGTGGCGGGGGCCACCGGCTCGGGCAAGACGACCCAGCTGCCGAAGATCCTGCTCGAGCTCGGGCGCGAGAAGATCGGGCACACCCAGCCCCGCCGCATCGCCGCGCGCAGCGTCGCCGAGCGCATCGCCGAAGAGCTCGACGTGGAGCTCGGCACCCTCGTCGGCTATCAGGTGCGGTTCGATGACCGCACGAAGCGCGAGACCGCGGTCAAGCTGATGACCGACGGCGTGCTGCTGGCTGAGATCAACCGCGACCGTGACCTGCGCCGCTACGACACGATCATCATCGATGAGGCGCACGAGCGCAGCCTCACGATCGACTTCCTGCTCGGCTATCTGACCCGTCTGCTGCCGCGTCGCCCCGAGCTCAAGGTGATCATCACGAGCGCCACGATCGACCCGGAGCGCTTTGCGAAGCACTTCGCCCGCCCCGACGGCACCCCCGCCCCCATCGTCGAGGTGAGCGGGCGCAGCTACCCGGTCGAGATCCGCTACCGTCCGCTCGTCGCCGAGTCCGGCGATGACGACAGCGACGACGGGGCGACGCGCGACGATCGGGACATCGTGCAGGGCGTGCTGGATGGCCTTGACGAGCTGGAGCGCGAGAGCAGCGGCGACGTGCTGGTCTTCTTCAGCGGCGAGAACGAGATCCGGGATGCCGCCGACGCGATCCGCGGACGCCTCACCGCGCGCGGCGCGGCCGGCGAGACCACCGAGGTGCTCCCGCTCTACGGTCGGCTGAGCTCCGCCGAGCAGCACCGCGTGTTCGAGCGCGCCCGCCCGGGCATCCGCCGCCGCATCGTGCTCGCCACCAACGTCGCCGAGACGAGCCTCACGGTGCCCGGCATCAAGTACGTCATCGACACCGGCACCGCCCGCATCAGCCGCTACTCAGCCCGCTCGAAGGTGCAGCGCCTGCCGATCGAGGCGATCAGCCAGGCGAGCGCCAACCAGCGCTCGGGCCGCGCCGGGCGCACGAGCGACGGCATCGCGATCCGGCTCTACTCGGAGGAGGACTTCGACTCCCGCCCCGAGTTCACCGACCCGGAGATCCTGCGCACCAGCCTCGCGGCGGTGATCCTGCAGATGATCGACCTGCGCCTCGGCGACATCTCCGAGTTCCCCTTCGTCGAACCGCCGGATGCGCGCGGCATCAAGGACGGCACCGACCTGCTGCTGGAGCTCGGCGCGATCTCGGCCGACGCGACGACCGGCCACACCCGCATCACGAAGGTCGGTCGCGACCTCGCCCAACTGCCGGTCGATCCGCGCTTCGGCCGCATGATCGTCGAGGCCGAGCGCCGCGGTGTCGCGCGCGAGGTGATGGTGATCGTGGCGGGGCTCAGCATCCAGGACCCGCGTGAGCGCCCGCTCGAGAAGCGCGGAACGGCGGATGCCTCGCACGCCCGCTTCACCGACCCGACGAGCGACTTCATCAGCCTGCTGAACCTCTGGAACCACCTCGAGCACCAGCAGCGCGAGCTCTCCAGCAGCGCGTTCCGGCGGCTCTGCAAGGCGGAGTTCCTCAACTACCTGCGGGTGCGCGAGTGGCAGGAGCTGTACCGACAGCTGGTGCGCGCCGCGAAGCCGCTCGGCATCGTCGCCCGTGCCGCCAGCACCGATGCCGACGCGATTCACATCTCTCTGCTCTCGGGCCTGCTCAGCCGCATCGGGCTGCTCGACGAGCGGGTGCGCGCGAAGCCGGGCGAGAAGGGGCGCCGCCCCACCGAGTTCCTCGGCTCACGCCAGCAGCGCTTCACCGTGTTCCCCGGCTCGGTGCTCGCCAAGAAGCCGCCGGCCGCGGTGATGGCCGCCGAGCTGGTGGAGACCAGTCGGCTGTTCGCCCGCACCGTCGCGCGCATCGACCCGGCGTGGGCGGAGCCGCTGGCCGAGCACCTGGTGAAGCGCAGCTACGGGCTGCCGCGTTGGGAGAAGCGGCAGGGCTCGGCGGTCGCCGACGAGAAGGTCACCCTCTACGGCGTGCCGATCGTGCCGAAGCGGCGCATCCAGCTCGCCCGCATCGACGCCGAGCAGGCGCGCGAGCTGTTCATCCGGCACGCCCTCGTCGGCGTCGACGGCAAGCCCGGCGAGTGGCCGTTCGAGATCCGCGGCAATGCCCTCTACGACTTCGACCGCAAGAACCGCGCACTGCGCCGCGAACTGGAACAGCTCGAGGAGCGCACCCGCCGCCGCGACATCCTGGTCGACGACGAGGCGGTGGTCGACTTCTACGAGCGGCGGATCCCGGCCGACGTCACCGACGTCCGTCGCTTCGAGCGCTGGTGGCGTGACGCGCGCGCGAAAACCCCCGAGCTGCTCACGATGACGCGCGAGGCTCTCCTCGGCGAGGAAGAGGCCGCGCCCGAGCGGGACGAGCAGGGCTTCCCCGCGCACTGGCAGGCGGGCGAGCAGCGGCTGCGGCTCGCCTACCGCTTCGAGCCCGGCGCCGAGGATGACGGGGTGACGCTCGAGATCCCGCTCGCGGTGCTGCCGCGGCTGGAGGATCGCGGCTTCGACTGGCTGGTGCCGGGGCTGCGCGAAGAGCTTGTGACCGCGCTCATCAAGAGCCTGCCCAAGCACATCCGCAAGAACGTGGTGCCCGCCGCCGACTGGGCGCGGAAGCTCCTCGGTGAGCTGCCCCAGCACGCCGAGACGCCGCTGACCGAGCTGCTCGCCCAGGAGATCCGGCGCGCGACGCACACCGTCGTCTCCCCCACCGACTTCGACCTCGAGCGGGTCGCGGCGCACCTGCGGATGGGGTTCGCCGCGATCGACGGTCGAGGCCGCCGCGTGGGGCTGTCGAAGAGTCTCGCCGAACTGCAGGCGCGCTTCGCCGAGCGCGCGCGCTCCACCGTCGCGAAGGTCGCCGAGACCGTCACGCCGGGACGCGACCTGGAGCGCTCCGGCATCACGAGCTGGGATCTCGGCGAGCTGCCGAAGCTGGTCGAGGCGAAGCAGGGCGGCTCGACGGTGCGCGCGTTCCCGGCCCTGGTCGACGAGGGTCAGAGCGTCGCGATTCGGGTCTTCGGCACGGCCGCCGAGCAGGCGGCGGCGCATCCGTTCGGAGTGCGACGCCTGATCGCGCTGAGCTTGCCGAGCCCGCTCGGCTACGTGCAGGAGCACCTCACCGGCGCCGAGAAGCTGCACCTGGCGGCGAGCCCCTACCGCTCCACGGCGGCGCTGCTGGATGACGCCCTGCTGGCGGTGATCGACCAGGCGGCCGGCTCCCGCGCACCGTTCACGCAGCCGGAGTTCGAGGCCCTGCGCGCCGAGATCTCGGCGGGGCTCATCGACGGGGCGTTCGAGGCGGTGCAGTTGACGGCCCGCGTGCTCGACGCCGCACGCCTGGCCGACAAGGCGATCTCGACGCGGTCGAGCCTGGCGCTGATGTCGCCGCTCGCCGACGCCCGCGCCCAACTAGACAGTCTTGTCTACCCCGGTTTCGTGCGCGCGACCGGGATCGAACGGCTGCGCCGCGTGCCGGTGTACCTCGCCGGCATCGCGCACCGCGCCGAGAAGATGGCCGAGAACCTCGGCCGCGACCGGCAGTGGCAGACCGAGGTCGAGAAGGCCACCGCGCACTACCGGGATGCGGGCGGCGAGCTGCCGCTGCCGCTCGCCGCGCCCGAGCGGATCCGCACCGCCCGCTGGATGCTCGAAGAGCTGCGGCTGTCGCTCTTCGCCCAGCACCTGGGAGCCCAGGGCCCGGTGAGCGTTCAGCGCATCACGAAGGCGCTCGCGGGCTAGGCGGCTCCGCGCCGAGCAGCTTGCGATAGCAGCCCGCGTCGACCATGTCGCCGTAGAGCCCGTAGGGCGGAATCGCCCGATAGCCGAGACGTTCGTAGAGCGCGATCGCGGCCGTCTGAAGCGGTCCGGTCTGCAGTACCAGGGATGCCGCTCCCCGCTCCCGTGCGAACTCCTCGAGCCACGCCATCAGCCCCGGTGCCGCGCCGCTGCCCCGCGCGTCGGGCGCGACGAACAGCTTCTTCACCTCGAGCTCCGCACCGAAGGGGCGCAGTGCGGCATGCCCGACCGGCACGCCGTCGAGGAGCGCGAGCACGGTCACCGCGATCTTCGCCGGATCGATCGCGAGCGCGCGCGCCGACCTCGCGGCGACCTCAGGGTCGAGGCGCGCCACGAAGTCGGCGTACAGGGCGCCGGTCTCGGCATCCATTGCGGCGCGGAGCGCGACGGCGCGGGGGTCGAGCCAGGCGACCTGGGCGAACTCGAGGGGGTTTCGATACGCCGCTTCGCGGCTACTCAACCCGCACCCGCGCCGCTTCGCGGCTACTCAACCCGCACCCGCGCCGCTTCGCGGCTACTCAACCCGCTCGACCACAATCTACTTCTTGGAGCCCGAGGCGCTCGCGTTCGACTCGTAGGAGGTGTTGGTCGACTCGAAGAAGTTGACCAGCTGCAGCGTGTCGTTCGCCGCCGCCATCCACTTCGCCGGGTTCGAGACCTTGTACTCCGGCGCGAAGCCGAGCTCCTCGAGGCGACGGTCGGCGAGGTACTTGACGTACTGGTTGATGTAGCTGGCGTTGAGGCCGAGGATGCCGCCGGGAAGCAGGTCGCGGTTGTACTGCTCCTCCATCTCCACAGCGTCCAGGATCATCTGCTTGATCTCGGCGGCGAACTCCGGCGTCTGCAGGTCCGGGTTCTCGTCGAGCACCGTGAGGATCAGGTTGATGCCGAACTTCAGGTGCAGGCTCTCGTCGCGCACCACCCAGTCCATGAGGCTGCCGAAGTTGCGCAGCAGGTTCCGCTGGCGGAAGCTCAGCGCGACCATGAAGCCCGAGTAGAACCAGATGCCCTCGAGGATCACGTTGTAGGCGACGAGGTTGCGGATGAAGTCCTGCTTGCCCTCGGTCGTCGTGATGTCGAGGGTCTGCTCGGTCATCCGCTTGATGAACTTGACCTCGAACTCCTCCTTGCGCGCCATCGAGGGCACGTCGACGTGGGCGTTGTAGGCCTCGTCGCGGTTGATCGGGAAGGTCTCGAGCACGTACTCGAAGCTCATGCAGTGGTTGGCCTCCTCCCACATCTGCTTCGCGAGGTAGAGGTGCGCCTCGGGAGCGTTGATGTAGGGGTAGACGCCGAAGGCGAGCGCCTTGTTGACGAGCAGCTCGTTCGGGTTGAAGTACGACATGAGGAACGTGATCGCGTGGCGCTCCTCGTCGGTCATCTTCTTGAAGTCGGCGATGTCCTCGCCGAGCTGGATCTCGTTGGGGAACCAGGTGTTGGCGACCGCCTGGTCGTAGAGGTCCATCGCCCACTTGTAGGTGACGGGCTTGAGGAGGAGGCCCTCCGTGATTCCGGTTCCGAGGATCGGCATCTGTGTGTCCTTCTGGCTTGGGTGGCGAGGCAAGTATGCCGGGTCACGGTGAGACCGGACCCGGCATGCCTGCCGCTTTCGCGGGTGGGGGGATTGGGGGGAACTACTGGCAGGACTCACATTGCAGGTCGTCCATCGGGTCGACCGGAACGTCGTAGCCGCCGACTTCGTCGAAGGGACCCATCACAGGCCTCCGAATCCACGACGCGCCGTGGAGGCGGCCGGCTTCTCGGCCGCGGGCTCCGCCGGGGTCGAGGCCGCGGCGCCGAAGCCGCGCTTGGCCGGGGCGCCCTCGTCGACCTGCACCGACTTGTTGACCTTGACGGTCGACTGCTCGGCGGTGTGCCGCGGCTTCATGTGCAGGTAGTACGTCGTCTTCACGCCGCGCTCCCAGGCCCCGAAGTAGATGTCCATCATGTCGCCGAGGTCACGCGTCTCGAGGTACATGTTGCGGCTGATCGCCTGATCGATCCACTTCTGGGCGCGCGCGGCGACGTCGAGGAACGCGTACGGCGAGAGCTGGAAGCTCGTCTTGAAGACGGCCTTGATGTCGTCCGGGATCTCGGCGATGTTCTGGATGTCGCCCTGCGAGCGCAGGATCTGCTCCTTGGTCGACTCCCACAGCCCCGCGCTCTGCAGCGCCTCGACCAGGTTGCGGTTGACCTCGAGGAACTTGCCGTTGCTGGTGGCGCGGCTGAAGATCTGCGAGAACTGCGGGTCGAGACCGGGCGTGGTGCCGGCGACGAGACCGATGGAGGCGGTCGGCGCGATCGCCATGAGCGTCGCGTTGCGCATGCCGCCCTTGACCTTTGCGCGCAGCGCATCCCAGTCGAGGCGGGTCGTGCGGTTGACGTTGATCGGCACGCCGCGGTTCTCCTCGGTGAGCGCGATCGAGTCGAAGGGAACGAGGCCCTGCGCCCAGCGGCTGCCCGCGAAGTTGGTGTACGCGCCGCGCTCCTTCGCGAGATCGGCCGACTCGTCGATCGCCGCGTAGGAGACGTGCTCCATGATCTCGTCGATCAGGTCGTATGCGGCTTCGCTCTCGTAGCTGATGCCGAGCTTCTCGACGACGTCGGTGAAGCCCATCACGCCCAGACCGATGGCGCGGTTCTGCTGGTTCGAGAAGTCGGCCTCATCGACGCTCGACTCGGTGATGTCGATCAGGTTGTCGAGCTGACGCACCGCGAGGCGGGCGCTCTCCTCGACCTTCGCCCAGTCGAAGCCGAGGGTGCCCTCGGCATCGACCGCGAGGTGGGTCGAGAGGTTGATCGAGGCCAGGTTGCAGACCGAGACGTTGTCGACGTCCTGCGGCAGGCAGATCTCGGTGCAGAGGTTCGAGAGGTGGATCGTGCCGGTGTTGTTGTTGAGGGCACGGTTGTTGATCGTGTCCTTCCAGGTGAGCCACGGGTGGCTGGTGGTCTGGAGGGAGATGAGGATCGACTTGAACTGCTCGCGCGCGCCGATCTTCTTGAACATGCGCATCTCGCCGGCCTCGGCCTTGGCGACGTACTCGGCGTAGCGGGCCGAGAACTCGGCGCCGTACAGCTCGTTGAGGTCGGGCACCTCGAGCGGGTCGAAGAGGTACCAGTCATCGTCGTTCTGGACGCGCTTCATGAACTCGTCGCTGATCCACACCGCGGTGTTGGCGGTGCGGGTGCGGCGGTACGGGTCGCCGGAGTTCTGACGCAGGTCGAGGAACTCGGGGAAGTCGAGGTGCCAGTTCTCCATGTAGAAGCAGAGCGCGCCGAACTTCTTGCCGCCGCGGCTGACCGCGCGCAGCACCGAGTCGATCGTGTGCATGAACGGGATCGGCCCGGTGGAGGTCGTGTTGTTGGAGCGGATGGGCGAGCCCTGCGAGCGGAGCTTGGTGACCGAGAGGCCGATGCCGCCGGTGCCCTTGGTCAGCCACATGACGTCGCGCACGCTCTTGGCGATGTGCTCGATGTCGTCCTGCATCTCCATGACGAAGCAGTTCGACAGCTGCGGGTAGCTGGTGCCGGCGTTGACGAGCGTGGAGCCCGCGGCGACGTACTCGAGCTTCGACATCTTGTCGTAGAACGCGATCGCGTGGCTGGTGGGGTCGGCCTCGTTGAGCGAGAGGCCCATCGCGATGCGCATCCAGAAGAACTGCGGCACCTCGAGCGGGTCGCCGTTGCGCGCCTTGATGCCGTAGCGGTTGTTGAGGGTGACGACGCCGATGTACTTGAGCAGCTCGTCGCGGCTCGGCTCGAGCTTGGTGGCGAGCAGGTCGAGGTCGAACAGCTCGGGGAAGCGCGGGTCGAGCAGGTTCTCGGCGACGCCGCGCTCGACGCTCGCGCGGAAGTGGCTCGCGTGCAGCGACTTCAGCTCCTCGGCGGTCGTGTAGTCGCCGAGCACGCGCTTGTAGATCGTCTTGAGCAGGAGTCGGGCGGCGACGGTGTCGAACTGCGGGTCGTCCTTGACGTTCTGCAGGGCGACCTGGATGACCGCCTCGTCGAGCTGCTGCGTCGTGATGCCGTCGAAGAGGGTCAGCTCGAGCTCGCTCGCGATCTGCGTGACCCAGGTGATGTTCTCGTCCAGGCCCGCGCTCGCGTGCTCGATCGCGAGGTTGATCTTGTTGGCGTCGTAGGGCTCACGCTCTCCGTTGCGCTTCACGACCGTGATCGACACGTGTGGACTCCTCTCGTGCGGCTCACGCACGTTCCCCAGCAGACCCAGCTTTTCGTCTTGCGGACCTGCAATTTCTCGGTCCGTTCGCGATCACGAACGGTGTTTCAGCCACTCCCCCGGCTGAGCGGTTCGATCACTATATATCGGGCCACCGACACGGGACAGTCACAAGATCTTGTGGGCGTGTCGTCCACAGAATGTGCATAACTTCGCCGAATTGTGCACAGTTTCCACAGGCCGCGGAGGCCCGCGCGGCGACTAAGCTCGGAAGGCTATGAACGCGTACGCCGACCTCCTTCGCACTCCCGGCGTCGCTCGCATCATCACCGCCCAGCTGCTGGCCCGATTCCCCGGCGGGATGATCTCCCTCGGCTTCCTGCTGCACCTCGAGGCGATCTTCGACTCGTACGGTGCGGCCGGTCTCGTGCTCGCCGCGACGAGCGCCGGACAGGCGATGTCGGGGCCGCTCACCAGCCGCTGGATGGGGGTCTGGGGCATGCGCCCCGTGCTGATCCTCACGACGAGCGTCAGCACCGCCGCCCTGATCACCGTGGCCCTCGCCCCCATGCCGCTGTGGGGCTACATCGTCGCCGGTCTCGTCGCGGGCCTCAGCAACCCGCCGATCCAGCCCGCCGTCCGCACGATCTACCCGAAGATGGTCAACTCGCGCCAGCTGACGCCGCTGTTCTCACTCGACGCCTCCGCGCAGGAGATCATCTGGGTCGCCGGTCCCGTCGTCGTCACCTTCATCGGCACGCAGATCTCGACGGTCGCCGGGATCCTCACCGCCGTCGCCTTCCTGATCGGCGGCGGACTGTGGTTCATCCTGTCGCCCGAGGTCGGGCAGGTGCGCATCCCGCGCAGCAAGCGCCGCTTCGGCGTCGTGCTGGCCCGCCCCCCGGTGCTGCTGTCGACCGTCACCGGCTTCCTGCTCATCGGCTCCTGCGCCGCCATCGAGACGGGCGTGGTCGCGACCTTCGGCGACCACGGACCGGAGGCGGGCTTCGTCCTCGCGATCTGGGCCATCTCGTCGTTCGCGGGCGGACTCGCCTTCGGACACATCCCGGTCGGCCCGTGGGCGCTGGCCCGGCGGATGTTCGTCGTCTTCGTCGGCGCCACGCTCGCGATCTTCGCCTGGGAGTTCTGGTCGCTCTCCCTGCTGCTCGTGATCGCCGGGATCTGCATCGCCCCCGCCCTCGCGGTGATGTTCGCGATCGTGTCGGCGAGCGTCAAGTTCAGCGACACGGCCGAGGCCTACGGCTGGATCGGCACCGGTCAGCTGATCGGGGCGGCAGCCGGAGCGGCCATCGCCGGCTTCGTGATCGACGCGATCGGCCCCGACGGCGGAATCATGGTCGGCGCCGCCTTCGCCCTCGTCGGATTCCTCGTGCCGACGGTGTTCCATCGCGCCCACCCCGACCTGCGCGGCCGTGACGCGAGTCCGATCCCCGACACGGAGCCGGTCCCGATTCAGCCGAGCTGACCGGTTCAGCTCTGGACGAGCGGATCCGTCGGTCCGGCCTCGTCGCCGTTGTCGACGTCCTCCGGGTTCGGCAGCCGCGACAGGAACCGGAAGAACAGGACGCCGGCGAGCGTCGCCGCCGCCCCGCCCGCCACCAGCGGCAGGGTGATGTCGATGCGCGCGAGCAGCCCCCCGAGCACCGCGCCGACGGGCATGATCCCCCACAGCAGCGTTCGCCAGCTTCCGTGCACCCGCCCGAGGAGGCGGCCCGGAATGATGCTCTGACGCAGAGACATCACGAGGATGTTCCAGACCAGCAGCGCCATCGCCGAGACGAAGCCGCTCACCGCGGCCGCCCACAGCTGCGGCACCAGCCCCGGCAGCACCAGCGAGAGGCTCGCGACGATCGTGGCGAAGCCCATCGTGCGGCCGGCGCCGAGCCTCTCCTTGAGCGGCTGCGCGAGCGCGCTGCCGACGAGTCCTCCGGCGGCTCCGGTGAGCATGAACACCCCGAACAGCGACTCATCGAGCCCCAGGTGGTCGACGACGAACAGCACCCAGGTCGCGGTCGCAGCGGTGAAGCACAGCCCCACGAAACTGCTCAGAAACCACAGCGTCACGAGCATCCGGTTGCCCCAGATGAAGCGGTAGCCATCGGCGAACTGCCGATACCAGGGCACGGTGCTCGGCGCGGTCGCGGCGAACTGGCGCCCGGATGCGGCGCGCGGCAGGGCAAGGGCGAGTCCGGCGGCGACGGCGAAGGCGGCGACGTTCGTGCCGAGCGGGATCAGCACCGACACCGCGAACAGCAGCGAGGTGAACGGCCCCGACAGGAAGTTCTGCACGATGAGCTCGCCCGCTTCGATGCGCGAGTTGGCGCGCGGCAACAGCGGCTTCGCCACGATGCTCGGCACGACCGCCCGCACCGAGCCGTCGTAGATCGTCTCGCCGACGCCGTAGAGGAAGATGAGGAGGTACAGCCAGGCGATGGTCAGCGACGAGGTCGCCGCCAGGATCAGCAGTCCGGCGGCGAGGATCGCGCGCACCGAGTTCGCCGCGGCGAGCGCCACGCGCCGATCGACCCGATCGATCAGGATGCCGGCCGGGATCGCGAACAGCAGCCACGGCAGCATGGCGAGCGCGGCGATGCCGGAGATCAGCACCGGGTCGGTTGTCAGCTGCACGGCGAGCAGCGGGGCCGCGATCTTCGCGATCCCGTCGCCGAGACTCGAGGTCAGGTTGGCGGTGAAGAGCTTGGCGAACTCCGGGCCGAGGCGCGTCGGAGTCGACGCCGGCGCCTCGCTCACCACCGCCCGTGGATGGAGGCGCGCAGGCGACGGTCGTAGAGGTCGCGCACCGCGGCCATGAACTCCGGCCCGAGCGGCGGAACCTCGCCGGCGGCGGCGTTGGCGCGGGCCTGGTCGACGGTGCGGGCGCCCGGGATCACGGTGGTGACGCCCGGCTGCTGCGCAACCCAGGCGAGCGCGGCCGCCGCGGGTTCGAGTCCGCGCGAGGCGGCGAGCTCGGCGAACTCGCGGGCGGCCTCGAGGCCCTCCTCGAAGTCGACGCCGGAGAAGGTCTCACCCACGTCGAAGGCGGAGCCGTCGCGGTTGTAGCTGCGGTGGTCATCCGCGGCGAACGCGGTCTCACGCGTGTAGCGACCGCTCAGCAGACCGCTGGCGAGCGGAACGCGGGCGATGATCCCGACACCCGCGTCGCCGGCGGCGGGCAGCACTCGGTCGAGCGGCTTGAGCCGGAACGCGTTGAGGATGATCTGCACGCTCGCCACGTTGGGCCGCGCGATCGCGGTGAGGGCCTGCGAGGTCTCTTCGACGCTGACGCCGTAGGCGGCGATCGCCTTCTCGTCGACGAGGGTGTCGAGCGCGTCGAAGACCTCGTCGCTCTCGTAGACGTCGGTGGGCGGGCAGTGCAGCTGCACCAAGTCGAGCGTGTCGACGTCGAGGTTCTGCCGCGAGCGCTCCGCCCAGGCGCGGAAATGATCGAGCACGTAGTTCTCGCGGCGCTGCTCCACGCGCCGCCCCATCTTCGTGGCGACCATCACCGGCGCCTCCGGGTTGGCGCGTCGCCAGGCGGCGATCATCCGCTCGCTGCGGCCGTCGCCGTAGACATCCGCGGTATCGAAGAAGGTGACGCCCGCCTCGAACGCGGCGTCGAGGATGCGCAGCGACTCCGCCTCCGAGACCTCGCCCCAGTCGGCGCCCAGCTGCCAGGTGCCGAGGCCGATCGCCGAGACGGCGCGGCCGGTGCGGCCGAGAATGCGTGTGTCCATAGCGCGAGCCTAACCAGCGGAGGCGGCGCCGGCCGGCATCGCGGCGTCGTGCGTCGAGCGACGCGGGCGCGCCAGAACCGCCGTCGCCACCACACGCGCCAGCCGCGGCCGCACGAGGTGGTCGTTGCCGTCGACGCGGTGCACCGTCACCGAGCGCAGCTGCTCGGCGAGTCGGATCCCGCTGGTGGCGAGGAACGGGTCAAGGGTTCCGTAGACGAGCTCGATGGGCGCCCGCACCGCCGCGAGGTCGCTCACCGTGGTCTGGCTCTCGATCGCGTTCTTGAGTGAGAGCGAGAAGGCCCGCCAGTTGCGCTCCGAGACCTCGAGCACGTTCTTGATCGGCGAGATCGCCGCCAGCCGCGCGGCGCTGCGCATCGTGAACTCCTTGTGATCGCGCAGGTACTCGTAGGCGCGGAGGTAGAGGCCGACCGCCGCGCGATCCCACGGGGTGCCGATGCTCTGCGGCGGCAGGTAGATCGGCGGGCTCACGAGCACCAGCCGTTCGAGGCGGGTGGGGTACTGCGCCGCGTAGCGCGTCGCAATGAGCGACCCCATCGAATGCCCGACCAGCATGAACGGCTCGCGCCCGATGACGCGGCGCAGAGTGCGGCGCAGGGCCGCGACATGATCTTCGACCGTGAACTCGGAGTCCTCGGGCGCCGGCGACTCGCCGAAGCCGAGCAGATCGATCGCGATCACCCGGCGGCTCGGCGTCAGCAGCGGGACGAGGTTCTCGAAGGTGACCGAGGAGGAGGCGATCCCGTGCAGCAGCACGACGATCGGCCCCTCCCCCTCGTCGATGGCGACATGGAGAAGGGGCGGTCGTTCGAACAGCTCACGCAACCACCCCATCCCCTCAGCCTAGATCTCTGCTCAACTGTCGCGAAGGTCTTCCTTGTACTCGTTCTTGGCCTTCACCTCGTCGCGGTGGGCCTCGGCCTTCTTCACCTCGGCCTCGGCCTGCATCTCGTCGACCTTGTCGGAGACGCGCTCCTTCTGCTCGTCGACCCAGTCGCCGACCTTCTCACCGGTGGCCTCGGCGGCGTCCTTGGCGTCATCCATGAATCCCATGTCATCCTCCTTGTGAGTGGATTTCCGACGGGGCTCGTTTCGTGCCCGCCGTGTCCCGACGTTACGGCGCTGCACACCGCCGCAGACCGTGCTCTCACTCGATTCGGACACGCCACTCAGGCCACCTCCAGCGTCGCCGTCACCTGATCGTGATGCGGCGACGAGCAAGACGGTACGAACGTTGGGTTCCGCTCGGGGCGCGGGATGCCTAGCGTGTGACACATGAGGCGAACAGCGATCGGCGGACTGGTTCTGATGGCGGCGCTCACCCTGGGCGGGTGCAGCGCTCTCGACGCGAGCGAGGACTCGCTCGCGCCCGACCAGGGTGTGGCGGGACCGGTCGAAGCCGACGACGCCAGCGGCGGCGTGACCGACCGCGAGGTCGCCGATCAGAGCGTCGATCGCTCGATCATCGTCACCGGGTACGCGGTCGTCACGGTCGAGGATCCCCTGGATGCCGCGCGCGAGGCGGTGCGCATCGTCGAGCGCGTCGGCGGCCGCGTCGACTCGCGCCAGGAGTACGCCCCCACCGAGTTCAGCGGCGGCAGCGCGAGCCTCGTGCTGCGCATCCCGGCCGACCAGCTGACGCCGACCCTCGACGCCCTGCGCGAACTCGGCCGGGCCGACTCGGTGTCGCTCGCAAGCGCCGACGTCACGGTCGAGAGCCAGGATCTCGACGCACGCATCAACGCGCTGCGCACCTCGATCGAGCGACTCACCGCGCTGATGGCCCGCGCCGACAAGATTGCGGATCTGATCGCCCTCGAGGCCGAGATCAGCTCGCGCCAGGGCCAGTTGGAGAGCCTCGAAGGTCAGCAGCGCTACCTGGCCGACCAGGTGAGCATGTCGACGTTGACGCTCGACCTGCGCAGCGAACAGACCGCGCCCGACCCCGACCCCGATACCTTCCTCGAAGGGCTCGCCGCGGGGTGGGATGCGTTCGTCGCCTTCTGGGCCGGCGCCCTCGTGGTGCTCGGCGTGATCGCACCGTGGCTGGTGTTCCTCGGGCTGCTGGCGGTCGGCATCGTGGTGCTGGTGAAGGCCCTTCGACGTCGCTCGGCGCCGTCGGCGGAGTGACCCGCGCCCCGCGAGAGCCGGTAGCGTCGGGGGATGCGCTATCTCCCGTGGGGTCCGAGTCGACGATGGCGCGGTGAGGTGGTCGAGCCGCCGTTCGCACCGATCACGCTTCCGAACGAGATCATCGCCGCGCTCGACGCGAGCGACAGCGCGCCGCCGTTCCTCGGCTCCTCCACCAAGCACTTCGACGACGTCTTCAGTCGGCTCTTCCACGGCTGGGACAACAAGCTGCTCTCGCCCGACGACGCGCGCGCCACGGCGCACTGGATCGAGAACTGGGCGGCCGAAGCGCCGGGTCGCGAGAATGCGCTCGGGGTGGCCCGGCGTCTGCACGCGGCCGCCGAGCACGGCTGGTACTTCGACTGGGAGTGACCCTCACTCGGCCGCGCGGATGAGCGCCAGCAGCGCCCGTCCGTACGACTCCGCCGGATCCTCGCTCTCGAAGCTCTGCACCCGCCCGCCGAGGCGCGCCTCGACCACATACCGCGTCGCCCCGCCCGCCTCGGATGCCTCCCGGCGCAGCGACACGAACGCTCCGCGCAGCAGGTCGCGCAGCTGATCCTCGCGCGGCAGCCACACCGCGTCATCGAGCGCGAGGGAGTCGAGCGCCCACTCGGTCGTGCCGTTGAAGCCGAGGATGGTGCCGCTCGGATAGTGGTGCGCCTCGATCGTCATGTCGCTCACCGTGAACACGTCGCCCTCGAAGTCGTCGCGCGCGATCTGGAACGCGTCGCCGGAGACGGGAGCCCACACCACGCCCGCGGCACGAAGCTCGACGGCGAGCGCGGTGGAGATCATGTCTCCATCATGTCGCGCGGGGCGCCGCGGCGGCTGGAATCGGCTACACGACGCGAATCCCCGCCTTGCCCGAGATCCGGCCGGCGATCAGGTCGGCCATCGCCCGCGGCACGTCGGCGAGCGGGTAGGTCGCGCCCAGGGCCGGGGTGATCGTGCCCGCCGCGAGCAGCTCGCCGAGGCGCTCGATGCTGCCCTGGTCTTCGGTCGAGAGCATCCCCGTGATCGTCTGCGAGCGGAACAGCCCGTACAGCGGAGAGAGCATCTGACGCTGCGCACCGCCGAGCGGCCCGCGACCGCCCTCTCCGCCGACCAGCACCGCGGTGCCGCGCGGGGTGAGGAGTCGCCGCAGCGCTCCGACCTTGGTTCGCCCGTTGATGTCGATGATCAGGTCGAAGCGCTCCGAGAGCGAGGCGATGTCGGTGACGGCGTAGTCGAGAACCGCGTCGGCGCCGAGGCCGCGCACGAGGTCATGCTTGGCCGCGCTCGCGACGCCCGTCACGTGGGCACCGGCTGCGGCGGCGAGCTGCACCGCGAAGCTGCCGACCCCACCGGAGGCGCCGATCACGAGCACGCGCTGTCCCGGCGCGACGCCGCCGCGGTCGTGGACGGCCTGCAGTGCGGTGAGCCCCGACACGGAGGTCACCGCGGCCTGCTCGAAGCCGACGCCGGCGGACTTCTTCGCCAGCTTCGCCTCGGTCGCGACGGCGTACTCGGCGAAACTGCCTCGGGCGATGCCGAAGACCTCGTCGCCGACCGCGAACCGGGTCACATCGTCACCCACCGCCGCGACGACTCCGGCGACGTCGAGCCCGAGCACGGGCTGCTGGGGTCGGCCGAGGCCGAACATCATCCGCACGGCGAACGGCTCACCCGCCATGAGGTGCCAGGTGCCGCGGTCGAGGCCGGCCGCGTGCACCTGGACGAGCACCTCGGCCGGTCCCGGGGTCGGCATGGGCACCGTGCCGAGCTCGAGCACCTCCGGGCCGCCGTAGCGCCGCTGGGTGATGGCGGTCATCGTCGAGGTTGCCAGGGCGCTGTCGGTGCCGGTGTCGTGCTGCGTAGTCATCTCTCGTCCTCATCTCGGTCGTGCGGTGGGGCCGCGTCGGGAATGTCGTACTTAGTACGTTCGTGACGATACGATATCCGTACAAAGTACGAGAGTCAAGACTCCGATGGAGGAGAGCCGATGTCAGCACGCCGGAGCGGTCGCGAACTCGACCGCGCACACGTGATCGCCGCGGCCGTCGAACTCGCCGACGAGATGGGGGTCGACGCCCTGACCATGCGAGGACTCGCCGAGCACCTCGGCGTCGGGCCGATGACGATCTACCACTACGTCGGCGGCAAGGACGACGTCATCGGCGGCATGGTCGCCGAGGTGTTCGCCGAGATCGCCATGCCCTCACTCGAGACCCCCTGGAAGGACGCGATCCGCGCCCGTGCCCACTCGGCCCGGGCCGCCCTGCGCCGTCACCCCTGGGCCGCTCCGCTGATGGAGTCACGACGGACGCCGCACCCCGGGATCCTCGCGCACCATGAGTCCGTTCTCGCGGTCTGGCTGGCCGCCGGATTCCCGCTCGAACTCGTCGCGCACGCAGGCGCCGCCCTCGACGCCTTCATCGCAGGCTTCTCGCTGCTCGAGGCGACGCTGCCGCGAGGCCAGCCCGCCAA
Organism: Herbiconiux sp. J20-20; assembly: GCF_057365085.1. NCBI lineage: Bacteria > Bacillati > Actinomycetota > Actinomycetes > Micrococcales > Microbacteriaceae > Herbiconiux > Herbiconiux sp. J20-20. The sequence goes on along the minus strand of NZ_CP195122.1, from coordinate 2,123,523 downwards.
CGAGTTCGACCGCACCTTCGAGTTCGGCCTCGAGATCATCCTCGACGCGCTCGAGCGGGCCGCGGCATCGCCCTAGCCGTCAGGATGCAGCGTGCTCCCGCGCGAGCGCGTCGAAGTAGTCGTCCCACGACTGATGCTCGCGACCCGCGGCCTCGGCGAAATCGCTCGGTCGGTCGGCCTCACCGTTGCGGATGCCCTCGTAGATCCCCGCAATCACGGCACCGATGAAGTCCCCGAGTTCCGCGACGCGATCAGCCCGGTACTCCTCCACCGTCATCGAGGTGAAGGCCAGCTCCGTCCCGAACGCCCGATTGAGGTACGCCGCAAGCTCGGCCTGGGTGAGCAATCCGCCGTGCAGGTTGTAGGTGTGGCCGTGATGACGGTCCTCAGTAAGCATGCGGGCATAGGCGTAGGCGAGCTCGGGGCGGGTGGTGTACCCGCAGCGGCCGTCGGCGGCGCAGTTGATGATGGCGCCCGCCTCGACGTACCGGTCGAGATACTCGACGTCCGGCTCGATGTAGATGCCGTTGCGTCCGATGACCCACTCCAGGCCGCTCGTGCGAACGTCCTCCTCGGTCTGCCGATTGCTCTGGATGACAGGAGAGAACGCCGTGCCCTCCTCGGCTCCCTGCACGCTCGTGTAGACCACCTTTCGCACGCCCGCGTTGCGGGCAGCCGTGATCACGTTGCGGTGCTGGCCGATGCGCCGATCGGGCGCATCCATGCCGGAGACCAGCAGCAGCACGTCGATGCCCTGCAGCGAGGCCTCGAGCTCGGCGGGCTTCTCGTAGTCGCCGGGCCGGACTTCGATTCCCAGGCGCGCGGCCTTCTCGGGCGTGCGCGCCAGCCCGATCACGTCCGCCGGCGGGACCAGTGTGAGCAGCTCCATCGCGATCTGAGAACCGAGCTGACCGCCGACGGCGGTGATGGCGAACTTCATGTGACTCCGTTCACGCGCGGCGAATCGGACCGCACCGTTCCACGATAGGCGCGACGGAGAGCCGCCGCCGGGGCGCGCGACCCGCGGCCGGGAGGCGATGCGCCCACGAACACAAAGACTCGCCCCGCACGCGTGCGGGGCGAGTCTGGTGGTTTTCTGCCGTGGTGGACCCTAGGAGATTCGAACTCCTGACCTCCTCGATGCGAACGAGGCGCGCTACCAACTGCGCCAAGGGCCCGAAAACAACCTCGTCAGAATACCACTTGCGCACCCACGATTCGAACCGCGCCCTCCGGGACCTTCGACTCTCGCCCCGCGACCGGGCGACGCCTAGCGTTGACACCGCGACCAGGACGTCGATGACGCCCGGAAAGGAGTCATCCCCGGTGACGCCCGACGAGAACACCGCGTGGCATGAACTCGACGTCGCCGACGCGCTCGAGCGCCTCGACTCCTCCGCACGCGGCCTCAGCCCGGCGGAGGCCGCCGCCCGCCTCGAGCGCGACGGCGCCAACGAACTGCGCACCAGCGACATCGAGCGCTGGCCGACGACCCTCGCCCGTCAGTTCCGCAGCCTGATCATCCAGCTCCTGGTGGCCTCGGTGATCGTCACCGCGATCCTGCAGCGCTGGGTCGACGCGATCGCGATCGGCATCGCCGTGCTCATCGACATCACCCTCGGCTACACCCAGGAGCGCAAGGCGGCCCGCGACGTCGCGGCCCTGCGCGAGTTCTCCGTACTGCGCTGTCGGGTCCGCCGCGCGGGCGGCGTCCGCGTCATCAACGCCTCCACCCTGGTGGCCGGCGATCTCGTCGTCCTGGAGTCCGGCGACCGCGTCCCCGCCGACCTGCGCCTGCTGGATGCCAACCAGCTGCGCATCGACGAGTCGCTGCTGACCGGCGAATCCCTTCCCGTGGCCAAGTCGACCGCCGCACTGAGCGGGGCCGCCCCGCTCGCCGAGCGGTCCGACATGGCGTGGAGCGGCACCCTGGTCGTGGCCGGTCGCGCGCTCGGGCTCGTGGTCGCCACCGGTGCCCGCACCGCCATCGGCGAGATCGATCAGATGGTGCGCGCCTCCGACACCCCGACCCCGCTGCAGCGCCTGATGCACCGCTTCGAGGGTCGGCTCGGCATCGCGGTCGGACTCGCCGCCCTCATCACGCTCGGCGGATCCCTCCTCACCGGGCTGAGCTTCGCCGACTCGTTCCTGCAGGCGGTCGCCCTCGCCGTCGCCGCGATCCCCGAAGGCCTCCCCGTCGTCCTGACCATCGCGCTGAGCCTGGGAGTGTCGCGCATGGCGCGGCACCGGGCGCTCGTGCGCACCCTGCCCGCCGTCGAGGCGCTCGGGTCGACGACGGTGATCGCCTCCGACAAGACCGGCACCATGACCATCAACCGGATGACCGTCGAGCGCGTCTGGACGGCGCGTGACGAGGTCGACGCCGGGCTCCTGAGCCTTCCCGATGCGCAGCTGCCGGTCGGCTGTCGGCGGGTCGCGCAGGTCGGCGCCCTGAGCAACGATGCTCGGCGTGATCCGGAGACCGGCGAGGTGATCGGCGATCCGGTCGATGTCGCGCTGGCCGAACTGGCACTCGCCCGCGGCGCCGTCTCGGTCGACGGCTTCGACGCTCCGTCGCTCGCCCACCTCCCCTACGAGCCCGAGCACCGCCGGTCGACGACGGTCACCGCCGACGGCGACGAGCACGTCGTGCTCGTCAAGGGCGCACCGGACCTGCTGCTCGGGCTGTCGACCTGGATGACCGGACCGGAGGGCCGGGAGCCGCTCGACGTCGGACGGGTGCAGGCCGCCCACGATGCGATGGCCGAGGACGGCATGCGGGTGCTCGCCGTCGCGGAGCGTCGACTCGCGCCCGGGGAGTCCGCGCACGACGCCCTCGCCTCGCTCGATGACCTCGAGTTCGTGGGGCTGCTCGGCATGAGCGACCCGCCGCGCCCGGGCGTTGCCGAGGCGATCACCGCATGTCGACGCGCGGGTGTGCTCGTCATGATGGTGACCGGCGATCACCCCAGCACCGCGGCCGCGATCGGCCGGCGTCTCGGCCTCGGCAACACCGCGAAGCCGGTGACCGGCGCTGACCTCGACGGACTGGACGATGCGGCGCTCGTGGAGCGTCTGCGCTCGGCACGGATCGCGGCACGCGTCACGCCGCGCGACAAGCTGCGCATCGTCCGAGCGCTCGAGGCGGCGGGCGAGATCGTCGCGGTGACCGGCGACGGCGTCAACGATGCCCCCGCGCTCAAGGCGGCGTCGCTCGGCGTCGCGATGGGGCGCTCGGGCACCGACGTCGCGCGCGATGCCGCCGACATGGTGCTCACCGACGACGACTTCTCGACGATCGTGGCCGCGGTGCGCGAGGGCCGCGTGACCTTCGCGGCCGTGCAGAAGGCCACCTTCTTCCTGATCTCGACGGGCGTCGCCGCCCTCGTGGCGGTCATGGGCAACCTGCTGTTCGATTCGCCGCTGCTGTTCCTGCCGGTTCAGATGATCTGGTTCAACCTCGTTTCCAACGGCATCCAGGATGTCGGGCTGGCCTTCGAACGCGGCGAAGGCGACGAGCTGGAGCGGCCACCGCGCGCCCCCGACGCGGGGCTGCTGACCCGGCGCCTGTGGACGCGCATCGCGATCACGGCCGTCTGGATGGGCGGACTCGTGCTCACCTCCTTCCAGGTCATGCTCGCCAGCGGAGCCGAGCTCGAGGTGGCGCGCACCTTCGCGTTGACGGTGTTCGCGTTCCTCAACCTGTTCCAGACCTTCAACTCCCGGTCCGCCAGCCGCTCCGTGTTCCGCCAGGCGCCCTGGGGAAACCGGCTGCTCCTCACGGCGGCGCTCGGCACCCTGGCGCTGCACGTCCTCGCGGTGATGTCACCGCTCGGAGGGCTCGTGCTCGGCCTCGCGCCGCTCACGCTGCCGATGTGGCTGACGGCGGCCGCGATCGGAACGAGCGTGCTGGTCGTGGTCGAGGTCGACAAGTGGCTGCTGCGTCGACAGCTGCGCGAGGCGGCGGGACGCTAGCCGACGTTGCGGCGGCGGCGCAGCACCTCATCGAGGTCTGGGGCCGACACCGGAGCGTCGTCGACGATCCCCATCCGCGCATAGCGGCTCGGCGGTGTCGCCGTCGTCGCGGCGGGCCGCGAGGAGAGCTGCACGACCTCGGGCTCGGCGGAGGCGTCGCGCAGGGCGCGCTCCGCCTCGGCCGCAGCGGCGCGCAGCAGCGCGGCCGAGTCCATCGTCGGCGCCCCCAGCGTCGGACGCACCCGCGCGGCATGCGGGTGCTCGACATAGATCGGCTTGGGCAGCGGCACCGGCGTCCAGGCGCGCGGGGCGGGTGCGGCGTCGAGGGGCACGTCGACCGGCCGCGCCACCCGCGGAGCGCTCGGCACCACGTGCCGTGCGCTCGCCAGCCGCACGCGCACCCGCGCCTGCACGAGGAACGAGGCCATCGCGGCGACCGCGCACCCGGTGAGCAGCACGACCGCGCCGGGCGCGAACCCTGCGGTCGCACTCACCCCCAGCTGAACTCCGGCGGTCACGAGCGACACGAGCAGCAGCAGGCCGGCAACACGACGGGTGCGACGCAGCCGCTGAGTCAGCGAGATCATGCCGTCGCGCGGTGCCGAGACGGTGCGCGCACGGAGCTTGTCGGTCTGCGTGCGCGCCTGCTCGATCTCGCGCTGAGCGCGAGCGGCCGCCTCGGCCTCGCGCAGCGCCGCGCGGGCGGCCTGGCGTTCGAGGGCGAGTCGGATGCGCTCCTGGCGCGCCGCCTCGTGGATGCTCGCCTCGACGCGCACGGTGTCCGGCACCTCGGCCGTCTCGGCCAGCACCCGCATCGTCTGCTGCAGGCGGGTCGCGGTGCGCTCGGTCGCGAGGTACTCGCGGCGGCGGATCCAGCTCGGAACGAAGTAGAAGAACCACAGCAGCGCGGCGGCGGCCAGCATGACCGTCGTGCTTGCCCCGGTGAGGTCCATGCCACGAGGGTACGGAGCGCGACACGCGACAGCCTGAAGGCGCGCGGCACGAAGTCTGGTACTCGCCTGGCAATATGATCCAGCTACGGCCCCTGCCGCATTCTCGATCACTGATGGGAGATCGGCATGGCCGACCCGAACTCTGACCCCGCGCCTGCCCCGAAGCGCCTCGCCTCGCTGTTCGGCAACGTCGAACTGGTCATCGTCGTTCTGCTGGGCGTCGTCTCGGTGACGACGGCCTACGCCTCGTTCCAGGCCGCGCTGTACGACAGCAGCATGGCGGGCAACTACTCGAAGGGCCAGGCGGCGCAGACCGAGGCCGAGTCCCTGTACCTGGAAGCCAACCAGCAGTACATCCAGGACGTGCAGACCTGGGCCCGGCTGACCGAGCTGAGCATTGAGATGGACAGCTCGGATGCCGAAACTGCCGCCGCGGCCGACGCCAAGTTCGACACGCTGTACTTCGTCTCCGTCGGCGACGACCTGGACGCGGCGATCCTCTGGTCGCAGGAGCAGAACGACGCCGACCCGGACACCTACACGAGTCCCTTCGACTCCGAGGACTACGAGGCGGCGCTCTTCGGCGCCTGGGCCGAACTCGACGACGAGAGCGCCAGCTATCTCGCCGACGGCGACGCGGCGAACTCGTTCAGCGACCGCCTGACGCTCAACACCGTGCTCATGGCGATCACGCTGTTCCTGCTCGGTGTCGCCGCCGTCCTGGCGCAGCGTCGCATGCAGTACGTGCTGATCGCGGTCGGCGGCGCGATCTACCTTCTCGCGCTCGGGCTGACGCTCGCGATCCCGTTCATCTCGCTGTAGGACTCAGCCGAAGCGCAGCGGCGCCTTCGCGAGATGCCGGTCGACGTCGGGCACCCGCCCGGCGCCGGCGGGCACCTTGCCGTCGAGCCAGCGGCGCAGCACGCCTTGCGGCACCTCTTCGACGGTGAGGGCGAAGCAGAAGTGGTCGCGCCAGTCGCCGTTGATGTGGATGAACCGGCGGCGCAGCCCCTCGTAGCGGAAGCCGAGCTTCTCCACCACCCGCAGCGAGGCGGCGTTCTCGGGTCGGATGCAGATCTCCATCCGGTGCAGGCCGACGCCGAAGAAGCAGTGATCGGTCGCCAGGGCGACCGCGGTCGGCGTCACGTTGCGACCCGCCGCGCGCTCCGCCACCCAGTAGCCGATCGTCGCCGAGGACAGCGACCCGTAGCTGATCCCCGAGATGTTCAGCTGCCCGACGAAGTCGCCCTCCAGCTCGACCGCGAACGGCAAACCCGATCCGGCGCGCGCATTCGACAGCAGCGAGCGGATCCCCGCGCGGGTGTCGAACGACAGCGGGCCGTGCGGGTTGGTTGCCTCCCAGGGGCGCAGCCAGCGACGATTGGCGACCAGTTCGCGCTCCAGGGCGCGCGAATCCCGCACGCGAATCGGGCGGATCGTGACCTCGCCCTCACGCAGCGTCGGAATACTGCTCACTCGGTCAGCGTAGCGACGAACTCTTTGAGCCAGGGTCGGAAGTCGGGGCCCAGATCGGAGCGGTCGCTCGCGAGCTGGACGATCGCCTTCAGGTAGTCGAGCTTGTCGCCGGTGTCGTAGCGCCGCCCGCGGAACACGACGCCGTAGACGCCGCCGAGGTTCTCGGTGTCGGCCGCCATCTCCTGCAGCGCGTCGGTGAGCTGGATCTCATTGCCCTTGCCGGGTGCCGTGTGCTCGAGCACGTCGAAGACCTCCGGGCGCAGCACGTAGCGCCCGATGATCGCCAGGTTCGACGGCGCCTCACCGGCCGGGGGCTTCTCGACCATGCCGGTGATGCGCACCACATCGTCCTCGTCGGTGCCCTCCACCGTCGCGATGCCGTACAGGTGGGTGGCACTCGGGTCGACCTCGAGAAGAGCGACGACGGAGGTGTTGCGCTCCTGCTGCACCTCGAGCATGCGGCTGAGCAGCACGTCGCGGTCGTCGATGATGTCATCGCCGAGCAGCACGGCGAACGGCTCGCGGCCGACGTGCATCTTGGCACGCAGCACCGCGTGGCCCAGGCCCTTCGGGTCTCCCTGGCGCACGTAGTGCACGTCGGCGAGATCGGTGGCGTACTTGACCTTCGCAAGCTTGGCGGTGTCGCCCTTGTCCATGAGGATCTGCTCGAGCTCGCCAACGCGGTCGAAGTGGTTCTCGAGCGCGTTCTTGTTGCGGCCGGTGATCATCAGCACATCGTGGAGGCCGGCCGCGACCGCCTCCTGCACGACGTACTGGATGGCCGGAGCATCCACGACCGGCAGCATCTCCTTCGGCATCGCTTTCGTGGCGGGAAGGAAGCGCGTGCCCATTCCGGCGGCGGGGATGACGGCCTTGGTGATCCGTGAAGTCATGCCGACAAGGTTATCTGTCTCCCGGCCCCGTAGACTCGGAGGATGCCGGACGTGGTAGCGGACGAAAAGCGCGCCCTGCGCGCGGAACTGCGCGAGCGACGACGCATTCGCACCTCGACGGAGCGGCAGAGCGCCGAAGCCGCCCTCACCGCGCAGTTGCGCACGCTCGTCGAGCAGACCGGAGCACGCTCGCTCTCCGCCTACCTCTCGCTGCCCGACGAACCGGGAACGCGCGAGTTCTTGCGCTGGGCCGACGGCGAGGGCATCCAGGTGCTGCTGCCGGTGTCGCGCGAGGACGGACTGCTCGACTGGGCGCCGTTCGACGACGAGCACGAGGAGCTCGACGCGGTCGGGATGCCGACCTCCGGTGGCGAGCTGCTCGGACCGATCGCGATCAACGACGTCGACCTGATCCTGGTCCCGGCGGCGTGCGTCGCCTCGGACGGGACGCGCATGGGCTGGGGTCAGGGCTATTTCGACAAGACGCTCGGATCGATGGAGCGCTGCCCTCCCGTTTATGCTGTGATCTTTGACGAGGAGTTCGTCGACGACGTCCCGCGGGAGCGCCACGACGTTCCTGTCGACGGGGTGGTGATGCCTCGCGGCATCGTCACCTTCTCCGCCCACGACTGAGCCGGACCGGGACCCACTGAGGACGTATGCCCACCTATTCGTATCGCTGCACCGAGTGCGGCACCGCTTTCGACATCCAGCAGGCGTTCACCGACGACTCGCTCACCGAGTGCCCCACCTGCCAGGGCAAGCTTCGCAAGCTGTTCAACGCGGTCGGCGTCACCTTCAACGGCTCGGGCTTCTACCGCACCGACAGCCGCGCCTCCTCGGGCGGCTCCGGCAGCGGCGCCAAGTCCGACTCGGGCTCGAGCTCGTCGACCCCGGCGGCGTCGGCCCCCTCCCCCAGCTAGACCCCCTCGAAAGGAGATCCCGTGCTCAAGGGTTTCAAGGAGTTCATCGTCCGCGGCAACGTGATCGACCTCGCGGTCGCGGTCGTGATCGGCGCGGCGTTCACCGCGATCGTCAACGCGCTCGTGTCGGGCATCTTCAACCCGCTCATCGCGATCCTCTTCAACGCGGATGCGATCGCCACCGTCGGCATCACCCTGCGGGAGGCGAGCGGCGATCAGGAGGCCGTGGTGCTCGGCTGGGGCCTCGTGCTGTCGGCGCTCATCCAGTTCCTGCTGGTGGCCGCGGTCATCTACTTCGGCGTCGTGCTGCCGATGAACATCTTCCGCCGCCGCGCCGAAGAGCGCGCCGCGGCCGGCAAGCCGGCGGTCGCCGAGGATGTGCCGCCGACCGAGCAGGAGCTGCTCACCGAGATCCGCGACCTGCTGAAGGCGCAAGCCGGCTCCTGAGCCGGGGCGGTCCGCCGCGACCGCTCTAGTAGTGCGGCGGCTTGTCGCCGCGCAGGCGATCGTCGTTCTCGCCGTCGCGATGCCGCTCGGGCTCGGCGGAGGGCGTCGGGTCCGTGCCTGGCGGCGGAGACGTCGTCACCCGGCGTCGGCGCCGCGGACGCGTGCGCGCCGCGGGCTCGCCCGCGTCGCCCCGCTCGGTCGCGGGCTCCTCGGGCGGGACGTCAGTCGAGTCGGGCACCGGCAACGATCGGGATGTCTTCCGTCACGGGACCCGCCGCCAGCCCCGCGAGCTTCGCGATGCGGTCGGCGACGGCGTCGGGGTCGCGGAACAGCTCGAAGGCGTGCACCCGCGCGTAGTGCCAGCCGAGACGCCGCAGCACCTCGGGACGCAGCCGCAGCGCGTCGCGCAGCGAGCGCCCTTGCAGCACGGCGTCGGTCTCGACGACGATGCAGGTTCCGCCGTGCGCGGCCACCAGCCCGAGCTTGCCTCGGTGGCCCAGCGCCACGCGGAGTCCGCGAGCCGCCAGCCGGCGCGCGAGGTCGACGAGCATCGGGTCGGAGTCGTCCGGCACCGGCGGCTCGGCGCGCCGCGCCTCGATCTCGTCGAGGATCTCGGCGAGCGCGATCGCGCCGTGCTCCATCCGATCGTCGTCGACGTCGCTCGGGCGGAAGCAGCTCACGATCACCAGGGAGCGTCGCGCGCGGGTCATCGCGACGGCGAGCAGTCGCGCACCGCCCGGCTTGCCCAGGGCGCCGAAGTCGCTGAGCACCCGCCCGTGCGGGGTGCGGCCGTAGCCGATCGAGAAGATCACCCGGTCTCGGCTCTGCGCGACGGCGCTCTCGATCGTGGAGACGGCGAAGGGCTCGGCGCGCTCGCTCATCACGAACTCGTTCAGGGCGGGCCGTGACGGCATCGCGTCGAGCACCGCCTGCATGACACGGACGGCGTGCTTCGCGCTCGCGGTCACCACCATGAGGGACTCGCGCGGCTTCGACTCGGCGTGGTCGATGACGAGCTCCAGCACGCGCTGCACCTCGGCGTCGATGCTCTCCACCGCTCCGGAGTCGGGGTCGGGCATCCCGGTGCCGTCGACGTAATCGAGCACGAGGCTGCCGTGGCCGAGGAAGGTCCCGGCCCACGGCAGGGCGTCAATGCGACCGCCGTAGAAGCGCCGATTCACCAGTTCGGCGAGGTCTTCGCCGCCCGCGCGGTAGCTGCGGGTGAGGGCGAGCTCGGGCAACAGTCCGCCGAGACGGGCCAGGGCGGACCGCTCGTGCAGGGCATCGAGCTCGGCGGCCTCCAGCTCGGCATCTTCGGCGGCCAACCCGGATCCGGGCTCGAGCCCGATCGCGAACGGCGCCGGCGTCTGGGTGACCGGGTCGCCGAAGGCGACGACCTGCGTCGCGCGCCGGATCGCACCGACGTTCTCGGCGAGCGTGGTGGCGCCGGCATCCAGCAGCAGCACCGTGTCGAACCGGATCGTGTCCGAGATGCGGTCGATCTCGTACGGGGAGCTGACCCAGACCGGGGCGATCGTGCGGGCGAGGTGCGGGGCGACCGCGTTGAGCCGACCCGATTCGACGTGCTCGCGTCGCAGCAGACGCTTGAGCTCTTCGGCTTCCTCGGGCCAGTCGACCAGTCCGAGCTTCCAGTTCTCGGCCAGCTGCCAGGCGAGCAGGCGCGCGCTTCCCGCCGTGTGCGACTCGTCGACGAGGCGGAAGTCGGCCTCGAGCCGGTCGAGCACCGAAGTCTGGGCTCCGAGCAGGGCGCGGTCGGAGGCGAGCAGCGCATCGAGCGCCGAGCGCCACCAGGCGAGCTCGAGCTCGGCCGCGAGTCGAGACTCAGGAACGTGGCGTCCCGCGAGGTCGGTGACGAGATCGCCGAGGTCGAGTTCGCGGAGGCGTCCGACGATCTCGCTGCGCTCCTGCAGGTTGTGCAGCACCTCGGAGTCCTCGGCGAGCGCGGCGATCAGCTCGGTCAGCCGGTACAGCGGAAGGCTGGCGAGCTTGTTCTCGCGCGTGACGTGGCCGAGCGGTCCGTCGAGGCCGTCCAGGTCGGCCGACACCTGCTGCCAGGCGACGTGCACATCGGAGAGTCCGACGGGAACCTCGGGGGTGACGCCCGCGGCGACGAAGCGCTGCCAGAGCATCCGCTGCTGCTGGATCTTGGTCAGCGCCGCATGCATGTCGCCCACGTGCATTCCGGGCCGGACGTACTCCTTGGCGAGCTTCTTGAGCCGCCGGCGATTGCCCGAGCTCATCGTCGGGTGGTCACGGCGCGGCGCCGTCGCCACGATCAGCTCGCTGAGCGAGCGGTCGAAGACGGCCGGGTCGAAGCGGTCGAGGGTGTCGCGGATGTCGGCGAGCAGCCGCACGTAGACGCCGAGCTCGGCGATCGTCTCGAACGGGCGCATGCGCGTCGATCCGATGAGTCGCGTGCCGAGCTCGAGCAGCCGCGGCAGCTCCTCCGCGTGCAGGCGGCGGGCCACGTCGTGGGCGCGAGCGGCCTGCTCGCCGCTGTCGAACTTGGCGCCGTACCAGGGCGAGTCGGCGGGCCCGTAGCGGAACTCGCCGAGGCGGGCCGCCTCCAGCATGGTGGCCGCGACAGCGGCGCGGTCGCCGGCGATCTTCTCGACGGTCTCCCGCGGCAAGCGCGCGGTCGTGGCCGGCGGATGCGGCAGCAGCGCGAGCCGGGACAGCTCGCTCACGCACTCGAGCACCGACACCCCGAGGACGGGATCGGGCCGCGAGAGGGCGGCGCGGTAGTCGAGCAGCACCCCGCGCAGGCGCGAGAGGGCTTCGTCGACGTCACCGAGGTGCGGCTGGGCGACCTTCTCGTTGCGGGCGATGCTGCGCACGATGTCACGACGCAGGCTGCGCGGGGTGACGGCGATCCCGCCGAGTCCGATGTCGTTCAGGCGCTGCGTGACCGAGCGGATGCTCGCCCGACGCGCGCTCACGACGAGGACGCGCTTGTTCTGGGCGACGAGGGCGCCGATCGCGTTGACGACGGTCTGCGTGCCACCGGTGCCGGGAAGCGTCTTGACGACCAGAGAGTTGCCCGCGGCGATGTGCGCCACCACGTGCTCCTGCTCCGCGTCGGCGTCGAGCACCAGGAGGTCGGCCTGCGGATCGCGACGGTCGGGGTCGCTCACGGCGACGTCGCGGTGGCCCTCCTCGATCGCCCAGCGGGCGGTCGCGTTGCCGGCGAGAGCGTCGAGCACCGGGTGCTCGAGGTCGTCGGCATCGGCCACCAGCTGCGGCGCGACCTCGGCGAAGGTGGAGACGACGAGGCGCGGTTCGACGGAGAAGTCATCGAGGTGTCCGGTCAGCGCGCGCAGCTGGTCGATGACGGCGTTCGGCTTGAAGGTGCCGTCGGCATCGGTGAGGGCGACGAACGCGCGCGGGTCGAGCTCGATGCCGAACTGATTCTCGAGCGCGCGGGCGAGTCCGGGGTTCAGCTCGGGCATGCCGCGCAGCTTCACCTCGAAGTCGCGCCCGTGACGGCGGATCGCGAGCGGGCGCACCAGGATCGGCGCGCAGAACGATTCGCCGTCGCAGCGCCAGCGGGCGATCCCGATCCCGAGGTGGACGGCGTCGATCCCACGCGTGGTGGCGAGCTCCAGACCGCGGGACGCGATCCGGTCGGCCGCGAGTCGTGCCGAGCGGAGGGCGACATCGTCGCGGATCAGCTGCGACAGCAGCGTGCTGGAGCCGGTGATGAAGCGGGCCAGTCCGCCGGGGTGGGTCGCGCTCAGCTCGATGCGGGTCGACGGGTGGTCGTCGAAGTGGACCAGCGGCGATCGCCCGCCCAGTTCGGCGAGCTCGGCACGCCAGGCGGTGCGCTGCGGGTCGGCGACGTTCGCCGTCGACCAGTCCTCGCCCGCCACCGCGATCGCGTGCGGAGCCGTCATCTGGCGCTCCGCGCGCGGCGAATCGGAGTCGCTCATGTCACGCTCCTCGTCGCGTCGATCCGCATACCACACGCCGCCACGATACGTCCGGATGCCCCCGATCCCCGGGAGCTGGCGCGGGTTTCGCGAACTACACTTTCGAGTCATGAGCGACGCCGTGGTGACCCTGGTCGGCGTGCTGGTCGGCGTGGGGTCGGCCGGGTTCGTCGCGCTCACCGTGGTGGGCGTGGTTCTGCTGTCGCGCCGCGCTCGTCGCGACGGCGTTCGAGCCCTTCCCGGTCGGACCCAGGCGGGCGCGGAGCTGCTGCGCGCCGACGATGCGCTGCGCGATGCGCGCGACGACCTGGAGTTCGCCCGCGCCCAGTTCGGTGACGATTCCACGCGCGATTTCGCGGCGCGCGTGGCGGTCGCCGAGGAGGAGCTGCGCCGCGCATTCGAACTGCATCAGCGCCTCGACGGGCCGGACGCTGCGACCGAGGCTCGTCGCCGGGAGTGGACGCGCGAGGTCGCGGCGATCGCCGGCCGCACCCGCCGGGCCCTCGACAGCGAGCGCCGACGCTTCATCGCCCGCCGCGATGCGGAGGCGGGGGCCGCTGCCCTCGCGGACGAGCTGGAGACACGACTCGACGCGCTTCGCGACGAGCTCCCGTCCGCGCGAGAGCTGGTCGCGTCGCTGCGCGCCGTGTATGCGCCCGCGCTGGTCGAGACGATCTCCGAGAATCCGGACCGGGCGGAGTCCGAACTGGCGAGCGTCGCGCGGCAGCTCGAGTCGGCGCGCACGGCGGTGGCGTCGTCGCCGGTGACCGCGGTGGCCGACGCTCTGCACGACGCCCGCGGGGTGCTCGGCCGCAGCGCGAGCCTGCTCGCCGCAATCGAGCATCGGCGCACCGAGCTCGCGGCGGCCGACGCCGGCCTGGCGACGCTGCGCGACGAGATCGGCGACGACCTCCGCGCGGCGCGGGCCGTGCGTGACGCACCGCCGGACCCCGACTCCGGCGACGCGGTCGGAAGCGCCATCGCGGTGCTCGAGGCGGCTCTCGCCGCGGCCCGCGAGAAGAAGGGCGTGCGACGGGATCCGGTCGCCGCGCTCGACGCACTCGTCGACGCCAGCGCGGCTCTCGACGTCGCGGTCGCCGCCGCCCGCAATCAGCAGCAGCGGCTCGAGGGAGCGCGCGGCGCCCTCGCCGGCGCGCTCCTGTCGGCGCGCACGCAGATCGCGGCGGCGCAGGAGCTGATCGGCTCCCGCCGCTCGGGGGTGGGCGCCCGCACCCGGCTCGCCGAGGCGGAGCGTCAGCTGCTGCTCGCCGAGAACGAGGCGGACCCGGTCGAGGCGCTCGATGCCGCACGTCGCGCGCAGACGCACGCGCGCGACGCGGACGCGCTTGCCCGCTACCGCGGCTGAGAGACGCGAAACGGCCCCGCGATCCGAAGATCCCGGGGCCGTTCGATGTCGGAAGTTCGCGCCTACGCGGTCGGTCCGCTGATCGCGAAGCGCACGGAGCCGTCGTCGGCGACCTGCGCGTCGAGGGTCTTGTCGTCGAGGACCTGCGCGGCGCTCGGCTCGAGGAAGACGCGTGCGCCGTCCTTCTCGACGACCGCGTCGGTCGCCTCGGGCGACGGCGCCACGGTCACCTGGAACTCGGTCTCGGGGGTTCCGGTGCCCTGGATGCGCAGGCCTCCGGTCTCGGTCGTCGGCGACTGGGCGACGATGGTGTTGATCACGGTGCTCGCGGTCTCGGTCAAAGTCAGCATGAAGGGTCCTTTCGGGGATTCCGTCGAGCCAGCCACGATTCCGAGAATCCCTTCCGGTCTCAACCTCTGCGGCAGACGTGGAGGGAATTCACACCTGGACGCGGTCGCGCCGTCAGTAGCTGAGCGGCGGGTTCGCGTCGTCGTAGATGCGCACCGCGGCGATCTTGCCGCTGTCACCGAGAACGTAGACCGCGATGCCGGCCTGCGGCGCCATGACGGTCGTTCCCCACTTCACCACGTTGTACTCGAGCGCGGTGGCGCGTCCATCGCTTGTGCACGATCCGTGCTCGAGGTGCACCCCGCCCCCGTTGGAGAAGAAGAACCCGTACATCGCGCGATGCTCCTCGGCACCGCGGTGCACGTAGGCGTCGCCGGACGGTTCACGAATGGTGGCATCCGGCTCCAGCGTCGCCAGCAGCGCGTCCGTCTCACCCGCCGCGAGCGCGCGGAAGTACTCGGCGATGATCGGCGGCTCCTCGAGCGTCGGGTCGGCCTGCAGCAGCGGCGGGCGGATCGCGTGGCCGCCGGTGATCGGCCAGGTGCTGAAGTAGATCCGCAGCTCGTCGAGGGGTCCCTCGGGTCGACGGTCGGCGACGATCGCGATCGGGAGCCGCACCCGGCCCTCGTCACCGTCGTAGCTGAGGATGACCTCTTCGACGGTCCGGGTCGCCGTGACGATCAGGTCGACGTTCTCGACCTCGGCGTTGCGTGCGCGCAGGTCGTCGGCGGTCGTGCGCACGTAGCGCTCGAAGGCGGCGGCACCGCGCACGCGACCCTGGATCGGGTGGTGCAGCTCGGGCTCGCCGGCGAAGGAGCGGACGAGCGCGTCGGGATCACCGGCGAGGAGACCGTCGAAGTACGGCACCGCCTCCACGGTTTCGGTCTCGTGCGCTCGGGCGAGCTCGAGCACGAGTTGGGCGGAGAACAGCTGCGGGTCCCAGGGCATCAGATGGTTCCTTTCGGGGTGGGCGTGAGATCGGCGGGGCGCGCGCGCAGTTTGCGCAGCGTCGCGCCGAAGGCGCGGAGTTCGTCGCCGGTGAGGGGCGCCTCGAGGCGGCGGGCGAGTTCTGCGCGCATCAGTTCGGTGGCGCGTGCGTGGGCGCTGCGCCCGGCGTCGCTGAGTTCGAGCACGGAGGAGCGCCGGTCCTCAGGGTTCGAGCGCCGCGTGGCGAGCCCGGCCCGTTCGAGGCGGTCGGCGAGCTTGCTCGCTCCCCCGACCGTGATGAGGAGGTCCGCGGCGAGGTCGTTGACCCGGCCGAGTCCGCGCTCGGCGACCACCCGCAGGCCTTCGGCGTCGCTCAGGGGAATGCCGAGTTCGGCCCGCAGGCGCGCGTCGATCGCGTTCCAGAGTTCGATCTCGAGTCGAACCAGGTCACCGAAGATCGCAATGGTCACGCTTTTACCTTCCTCGTATTTATATTACTAGGAATGTATCATGTCGTTGTCGGGGCCGCACCCTCGGCGTAGCGTGAGAGGAAGCGATGCAAGGAGGCCGCGATGTCAACGCCGACACCCGAACCCGAGATCGTCACCCTCAACCCGACACCCGTGGCGGTGCTCCGCGAGACAGTTCCGATGGCGGAGATGACCGAGTACTTCGGCCGGGCCTTCGAGAAGACGATGGCCGTTGCCCAGCAGCAGTCGATCGCCCTCGCCGGACCCCCGCTTGCGGTCTACTACGGGATGCCCACCGAGACGGCGGACCTCGGCGGCGGGTTCCCGACCGAGCGCCTGGTGGAGGCCTCCGACGACGTCACCGGCGACACGCTGCCGGGCGGTCGCGCGGTGCAGCTCCTGCACGTCGGCAGCTACGACACCCTGACGAACACGTACGACCGACTGATGGCCTGGATCGAGGAGCAGAAGCTGGCGATGCAGCCCACGATGTGGGAGGTCTACCTGACCGAACCGGACCCGGCGAACCCGGATGCCACCCTCACCCAGATCGTCTGGCCGATCGCCGAATAGAGCGCCCTGCTACCGTGAGCGTCACTAGCCTTTTCGGATCGCTCAACGAGGAGTAGCCATGGCTCGCGCCGCCCGCACCGTCGACGACAACATCCGCCGACTCCGCCCGTACAACGTGGTCGCGGGGGTGCTGCATCTGGTCCAGGCGATCGTCTTCACCGTGATCCTGGCGCAGCTGTCGACCCAGGTGACCTTCGGGGTGACGGCCGACTATCTCGCGGGCCCTCCCGGATTCCCGATCCCGCCCGAGCGCGTCGACCTGTTCGGCATCAACGTCGGCGCCGGCGTGGTGGCCTTCCTCGCCCTCTCGGCGCTCTTCCACTTCCTGGTCGCCTCGCCGTGGTTCTTCGGCAGGTACAGCACCGGCCTGCGGCAGAGCCGCAACTACTTCCGTTGGGTCGAGTACTCGCTCAGCTCGTCGATCATGATTTGGCTGATCGCGCAGACGACAGGCATCTCCGACATCGCCGCGCTGTTCTCGATCTTCGCCGTCAACGCGGCCATGATCGGCTTCGGCGCTCTGCAGGAGAAGTACGAGAAGCCCGGCAGCGGCAACTTCACCCCGTTCATCCTCGGCTCGATGGTGGGAGCGGTGCCGTGGATCGTGATCGTGATCTACTTCTTCTCCCCCGGCTCCGCGAGCGACGCCGAACCCCCGGCGTTCGTCTACGGGATCGTGATCTCGCTGTTCCTGTTCTTCAACACCTTCGCGATCAACCAGGCGCTGCAGTACCGCCAGGTCGGCAAGTGGCGCGACTACCTCTACGGTGAGCGCGTCTACATCACGCTGAGCCTGGTGGCCAAGACCGCCCTGGCCTGGCAGGTGTTCTCGGGAGCGATCATCCCCGCGTTCACGGAGTAGCGCGCGCCGCCGCCCCGGCGAGCTCGCTCGCCTCGTCGAGAACACGCCCCAGCTGGGCGACGTCGTGCGCGAAGCGGCCGAGGAACAGCCCGTCGACGGCGGGCCACAGGCTCGGCAGGAGCCCGGGACCGGCGGAGCCGCCGTAGACGATCGGCCAGGGTGCAGCGAGCTGCGTCCGCAGCTCCGTCGCGACGGCGACCACGTACTCGGGGTCGGCGGGGCGCTCGGCTCCGATGGCCCAGATCGGCTCGTAGGCGATGACCGCAGGACTCGACGGATCGAGCACCGCGGCCACCTGACGGGCGCACTCGCGCGCCGCCTCGGCCGGGGTCCGGCGCGCCGTCTCCCCGACGCACAGCAGCGGCGTGAGCCCGGCCGCGACGGCACGACCCACCTTGCGCCCGATGACCACGTTCGTCTCGCCCTGGTTGCGCCGCCGTTCGGCGTGCCCCAGCTCGACCATCCCGACGCCCAGCTCGGCCAGCAGCGCGGCGGGCGTCTCGCCGGTGTGGGCACCGGCCGGGTGCTCCGAGCAGTCCTGGGCGCTGATCACCACGCGCGTGCCGCGCGCCAGGCGCGCCGCCGCATCCAGCAGCGGCGTGCTCGGCGCCACGAAGAACTCGAAGCGACCCTCGCGCACGGCCGGGCAGGCGTCCGCCGCCGCGATCGCCTGCTCCAGCCAGTCGAGCGAGGCCCGATAGCCGAAGTAGGCCTTCGTGCTGACGCCGATCCGGATGGGGCTCACTGCACGCGCGCCGCGTCCGCCGCGTCGAGACGACGGGCCGCGATCGAGACCGCCAGATCGAAGGCGTGCTCGGTCGCGCCGAGGTTCGCGATGCCCTTGCCGACGATGTCGAAGGCGGTGCCGTGCGCGGGCGTGGCGATCGTCACGGGCAGACCGCCCTGAACGGTGACGCCGCGGTCGAAGCCGATGAGCTTCATCGCGATCTGGCCCTGGTCGTGGTACATCGTGACGATCCCGTCGAACTCCTCGCGCTTGGCGGCGAAGATCGTGTCGGAGGGGAACGGTCCCTGGGCGTCGATGCCCCGCGCGACCGCGGCGGCGACGCCGGGGGCGATCTCGTCGATCTCCTCACGGCCGAAGTTGCCGTTCTCACCGCCGTGCGGGTTGAGCGCGCAGACGCCGATGCGCGGGCGCTCCAGCCCCGAGCCCTTCAGCACCTCGTCGAGCAGGCCGATGATCGAGGTGACCGCGTCGCTCGTGATGTGCTGCGCCACCTCGGACAGCGCGATGTGCGAGGTCACGCGGGCCGTGATGAGGCCCTCGAGGATGTTCAGCTCTGAGGTCGGGCCGTCGTAGCCGAGCTCGTGCGCGAACCAGCGCAGCTCGTCCTCGTGGTTCATCCCGGCGAGCTTGAGGCTGGTCTTGTTCAGCGGTGTGAACAGGATCGCGTCGATCTCGTCGGCGCGGGCCATCGCGAGAGCGCGCTGCAGCTGGTGCATCGCCCGCGCGCCGGCGGCGGCGCTGACGTCGCGCTCCGGGATCGGCTCGCTCGGACGCGAGTCGTCGTCGAGCAGCACGGCGAAGCCGGGCTTCGGCTCGGCGCTCAGCGGGATCTCGACGCCGGCGATCTCCGCCGCCTCGGCCAGTTCGGAGGCATCCGCGAGCACGAAGACGTCGGCGACGTCCAGCGTTCCCGGGCGCGCGAGCAGGCGCGCGGCGAGTTCGGGGCCGACGCCCGCGGGGTCGCCGAGGGTCAGCGCGAGGCGGGGACGGGTGCGTGCGAGGGTGCTCATGGCTGGGAAGCCCTTTCAAGTTCGGTGTCGTACGCGGTGATCGCCTCGACCTTGTCGTTGGATGCGGAAGTCGGGTCGAAGCGGTAGTCGAGCCACTCGCGCACCAGGCGCCGGGCCAGCTCGATCCCGATGACGCGCTGGCCCATGGTGAGGACCTGCGCGTTGTTGCTCAGCACCGCGCGCTCGACCGAGAAGCTGTCGTGCGCGGTGACGGCGCGGATGCCGGGCACCTTGTTCGCCGCGATCGCGACGCCGAGGCCGGTGCCGCAGACCAGCAGCGCCCGGTCGGCCTCGCCCGCGGCGACCATGCGCGCCGCCGCGACGGCGACGTGCGGGTACGCGGTGTGCGAGTTCGCATCCACCCCGACGTCGACGACGCTGGCGACCCGCGGGTCGGCGGCCAGGTCAGCCTTGAGCTGTTCCTTGTAGTCGAATCCTGCGTCGTCGCTGCCGACGACGATCCGAAGTGTGTCGTTCATCACTGTTCTCGTTTCTGGAGGTCTCAGACGTTGCTGTCGGTCGGCACGGAGGGGCGGTCGACGGAGCTGCGGCGCGCGGCCACGGTGCGGCGGATGCGTCCGCCGACCCACGGCCCGAACGCCATGACCGCCGCGAAGGCGAGCACCACGATCGCGATCGGGCTCTCGAACATCACCGCGAAGCTGCCCTGCCCGATGGCCGAGGTCTGCACCATCGACTTCTCGAGCAGCGGGCCGAGCACGATGCCGAGCACGAACGGCGCGAGCGGGAAGTCGAGCTCCTTGAACACGAAGCCGACCAGTCCGAAGACGAAGACCAGCCAGACGCTGAACATGTTGTTGCTGACCGCGTAGGCGCCGATGAAGCTGGTGAGCAGGATCAGCGGGTACAGGTAGCCGTACGGGATGCGCAGCATCTGCGCGAACACCGGGGCGAGCGGCAGGTTGAGGATGAGCAGCAGCACGTTTCCGATGAAGAAGGAGACGAGCAGACCCCACACCAGTGCGGGCTGCGTCTCGAACAGCAGCGGTCCCGGCTGCAGGCCGTAGATCGTGAACGCGCCGAGCAGCACCGCCGTCGTGGCACCACCGGGGATGCCGAGTGCCAGCGTGGGCACGAAGTTGGCGTTGGCCGCGGCATTGTTGGCGCTCTCCGGCGACGCGACGCCCTCGATCGCTCCGGTGCCGAACTCCTTGCCGCGCGGGGAGACGCGCTTCTCGATGCCGTAGGCGAGGAACGACGCGAGCGTCGAGCCGGCGCCGGGCAGCGTGCCGAGGAGGAACCCGATTCCGCTGCCGCGGAGGATCGGGGCGGTGCTGCGCTTGAGCTCCGACTTCGTGATGAGCAGGTCCTTGAACCCCGCCTTGATCGGTGCGGCGGCTCCGACGCGGATCTGGTGCAGCACCTCGCCGACCGCGAAGAGGCCGATCATCACCTCAACGAACGGGATGCCGCCGAGCAGGTTGACGTTGCTGAAGGTGAAGCGCGCGTCGCTGAAGCCGGTGGCGACGCCGACCGTCGAGATCAGGATGCCGAGCGCCGCCATCATCAGGCCGCGGACGAAGGATCCGCCGCCGAACGTGATCACGATGACGACACCGAGGATCATGATGGCGAGGTTCTCGACCGGCCCGAACTCGATCGCGAACTCCGCGAACATCGGGGCGAAGAACATCAGCAGGGCGAGCGAGATGATCGCCGCGACGAACGAGCCGATCGCGCTGATCGACAGCGCCGCCCCGGCTCTGCCCTTCCGGGCCATCTGGTAGCCGTCGAGCGTCGTGACGACGCTCGCCGCCTCACCGGGGGTCGAGATCAGGACGGAGGTGATGGTGCCGCCGTACTGGGCGCCGTAGTAGATGCCGGCCAGCATGATGAGCGCGGTGACCGGCTCCATGGTGAGCGTGAGCGGGATGAGGATCGCGACGCCGGTGGTCGAGCCGAGACCGGGAAGCAGACCGATGACGGTTCCGACGAGCACACCGACGAAGCACCAGAGCACATTTTCGAGAGTGAGCGCGGTCTGAAAACCGAGGAGCAGATTGTCGAACACGGGGTTACCTAGATTCCGAAGATGCCGGTGGGGAGCGGAACCCGAAGGAACACTCCGAAGAGGAGGTACGCGCCGCCGAGGGCGGCGCCGCTGATGAGCAGCGTCGGCAGCAGCGCTCGACGTTCGACGACGAACGAGCAGCCGACGAGCACGATCGCGAACGCGACCATGAAGCCGACCAGCGGCACGAGCAGGAGCGAACCGGTGAGGATGCCGAGCACCGCCCAGAGCATCCGAGTCCGCTGGCGCGCGGTGCGACCGAAGATGTCGATGTCGTCATCGTCGGCGTCGACGGTGTGGTGCGATGCCGCCTCCGCGGCGACGACCGTGTCCGGTGCGAGCGCGGCGGCGGTGCCGCCCGCGGGCACGGCAGCGCCGGCCGAAGCCGAACGCTGACGTGCCCGCAGACGGTTGATGACATCAAGTGCGCCGCACACGGCGACGATGGTCGCGACCAGCACCGGCAGGAAGCCGGCGGCGATGCGCCCGTCGTCGTCGAAGACTCCGTAGGTGGCGCCGACGAGAGCCGCCGCGACGCCCAACAGGGTGACGACTGAGGTGGCGACAAGTCCGAGCCGCCCAGGAGTCATGGCGTTCACTGTGCGATCACGCTTGCCAGTGCGTCGCTGTTGGTCGCCAGGTACGCGGCGAAGTCGTCGCCGTAGAGTGCCTGCGCCTGCATCATGTTGTCGTCGAGGTAGGACTGGTACGCCTCGGTCTCGGCGAACTCCTGCGCCGCCGCGATCCAGTACGCCTTCGCCTCCTCGCTGATGCCGCCCGGGGCGATGAAGCCGCGGAACTGCGCGTACGCGACATCGATGCCCTGCTCCTTGGCGGTGGGCAGGTCGGCGAGCTCAGGGAAGTCGTAGCGCTCCTCCGACACGGCGCACAGCGCCTTCAGGTCGCCGGACTCGAGCTGGCCGAGCACCTCGCTCGGGTTGAGCGACGCGACGTCGACCGAGCCGCCGAGCAGCCCGGCGATGACCTCGCCACCGCTCTCGAACGGCACGCGGTCGAACTCGACGCCCTGATCCTGCTCGATGAGCGTGAACACGATCTGGTCGAGGCTCGTCGCGCCCGACACCGCGGCGACGACGCGCTCGGTTGCGGCGGTGTCGACCACCTCGGCGCAGGTCTCGAACGAGGACTCGGCGTCGACGACGATCAGGGTGAAGTCGTCGCCGAGCTTCATGATCGGCGTGAAGCTGGTGTGGTCGAACTGCACATCCTGCGTCAGCGGCAGGGCGAGCAGCGCGGTCTCGGAGGCGAGCAGGTAGTTGTCGTTGCCCTCCTGCGAGAGGAAGTAGCTGTAGCCCACCGCGCCCGAGCCACCTTCGCGGTTCTCGGTCGAGATGTTGACGCCGGTGATCTCCTCCAGCGCCGCCGCGATCGCGCGACCCGAGGTGTCGCTGCCGCCGCCCGCGCCGAACGGCACGACCATGCGGACGTCACCGGAGAGCGTGAACTCGCCGTCCGCGCTGCCGCTGGCGGCGGTGGAGCAGCCCGCGAGCGACGCCGCTGCGAGCGCGGCGACCGCCGGAACCAGGTACTTCTTGCTGTGAGACTTCATCGTCACTCTTTCTCTCAAATGGGGTGATGCGTCGCGAACGTGTGTTCGCTCGACGGGTGCGTGTGGCGATGTACACCCGAAGCCTGAACGGTTATCCCGTGGTTTCCAAACTGGCGGCGATCGTGCGCACGACGCGGGCCAGCGACTCGGCTCCGGCATCCCGGTGACCGACGCTGCGTGCGACGTGCGAACGCGCGCGACCGAGTCGCGGCTGGAGCTCGGCCGTGGCAAGCGCGGCGACACGTGCCGCTTCGGCTGCGGCGGCCCACGACGGTGCGAGGCCCTCCCCCGCGGCCAGTCGCGCCTCGAGCTCGGCGACGAAGGGCACCGCCGAGTCGACCAGGGTCTTGTCACCCGGTTCGGCGCCGCCGAGTCGCATCACCGCGTCGAGCGCGGCACGCGCCGCGCGGGCGGAGGAGTCAGCTGTGAGCTCCACCTCGCGTGAGAGCGAGGCGGCTGCGGCGGTCAGGGCGATGCCCCAGAGGGCACCGCTGGTTCCGCCCGCACGCTCGGCCCAGGCATCCCCCGACTCGGCGAGCAGCGCGACGATCCCGTCGCCGCGACCCGCGACACGCTCGGCCGCTTCTGCCGCCGCGGCGGACCCGCGCGACATCCCGATGCCGTGGTCGCCGTCGCCCGCGAGGGCATCCAGCTCGCCGAGCTCGGCCTCGTCGCGCGTCAGCATGTCGCCGACGGCCCGAGCGGCTCGCGCCGCGACGGTCACCACCTCGGCCGACGCGGCCGGCTCGCGCAGCGCGAGCGGTGCCGAGCCGAAGGCGTCGGCGGCGCCGTCCGAGTCGGCGCGCGAGGAGCGGGCCTGCTTGCGGAACGCGGGCGTCGAGGCGGGGGCCGCCCAGAGCTCTTCGAGGTCGTCATCGAGCCAGACGAGCGTCAACGAGACGCCGTCCATCTCGAGGCTCGTGACGAATTCGCCCACCTCGGGTTCGACGATGTCGAGCCCGGCGTCTGCCAGCTCGGTCGCGACGTGACCGTAGATCACGAACAGCTCTTCGTACTTGAGCGATCCCAGGCCATTCAGCACGACGGCCACGCGGGAGGACGCCCCCGCGGGCGTCTCGGCGATCAGTCGCGAGACCAGCAGCGCGGCGAGCTCGCGCGGCGTCGGCACGTCGACCTCGTCGAGCCCCGGCTCGCCGTGGATGCCCAGCCCGATCGCCATCCGCCCGATCGGCACCTCGAACAGCGGTGCGGCGGCGCCGGGCAGCGTGCAGCCGGAGAAGGCGACACCCAAGGTGCGGGTGCGATCGTTCGCCCGGCGCGCGAGCCGCTCGACCTCTTCGAGGGTGGCGCCGCGTTCGGCGGCGGCCCCCGCGATCTTGAAGACGACGAGGTCGCCTGCGATGCCGCGTCGCCGCTCGGGAGTGCTCGCATCCGAGCTCGCGATGTCGTCGGTGACGCGCACCGTGCGGGTCTCGATGCCCGCCGCGCGCAGCCGCTCCTCGGCCTGGCCGAAGTTCAGCGCATCGCCCATGTAGTTGCCGTAGGTCAGCAGGACTCCGCCCCCGCGCTGGGCGGCCTGCGCGACGCGGAACACCTGACCCGCCGACGGCGAGGCGAAGATGTTGCCGCAGGCCGCGCCCGCGGCGAGCCCGTCGCCGACGACGCCCGCGAATCCGGGGTAGTGGCCCGAGCCGCCGCCGACGACGACGGCGACCTGGCCTTCGGCGATCGGTCGCGCTCGGACGACGCCGCCGTCGACCGGACGGACGAGGTCCGCGTGAGCGCGCACGAATCCGTCGAGAAGCTCGTCGGTGAACGTGGCCGCGGAGGTCCGGGTGCTGGTCACGACTGCACCGCCGCGTCGAACTGCGAGGCCGGGACCTGCCGGCCCGTCGACTCCAGCAGCGTGCGCAGGTAGTCGCGGTTGCGCGCACTCACGCCGAGGCTGTCGCCGCCGTAGTGCTCGCAGGTGAACATGCCGGGGTAGCCGGCCTCGGCGGCGAGGCGAATCGCCTCGCGGTAGTTGATGATGCCCGCCTCGAGCGACACCGGCGAGGTCGTGATCTGGCCGGTGACCGGGTCCTCATCGCGCAGGTAGTTCTTGACGTGCCAGTAGTTCGTGTACGGCAGCATCGCGCGCAGCATGTCGTCCCAGCGGTCGACGGGGCGGTGCAGTCGGAGCAGGTTGCCGAGGTCGGGGTTGAGCCCGACATTGTCGTGCCCGATCGACTCGATGAGACGCACCGCCGACGAGGCGGAGCCGAGGTAGGTGTCCTCGTAGAGCTCGAGCGAGACGGTCACGCCCACCTCGGCGGCGTGCTGGCCGAGCTCGCGGAAGCCGCGAGCCGCCGTGTTCCACACCTCGGCGTCGTCGGGGTCGATCGCGCCCTGCT
Organism: Herbiconiux sp. J20-20; assembly: GCF_057365085.1. Taxonomy (NCBI): domain Bacteria; kingdom Bacillati; phylum Actinomycetota; class Actinomycetes; order Micrococcales; family Microbacteriaceae; genus Herbiconiux; species Herbiconiux sp. J20-20. Next base: position 2,098,646 of record NZ_CP195122.1, on the reverse strand, counting down.
CGGTCCAGAACCAGAGCGCGGCCTTCTGCGCGGGAAGCAGCGGGCGGTGAAGACCCAGGCAGATGACGTCGGCGCCCATCTCGGCGGCCGCGTCGATCGCCCGGTGCGTGTAGGCGAGGTTGTCGGCCCCGTCGACCGGATCGATGATGCTCGCCCGGGCGACCGTCACCGAGGGAACCCCGAGGCTGACCGAGCGCGCCGCCTCGACGAGTTCGCGGCGGCGAGCGGTGGCGAGGCGGGCGAAGGGAAGCCAGTTGTCGTGGATCTCGACGTTGTCGAAGCCGATCGCCGCGATCTCGCCGAACACCTGAGCCCAGTCCTCGGGCGCCGCCTCGAGCATGGGGATTCCGTCGCTCGTGCGGGTCGGGGCCTGCACCATTCCCGCTGCGATCGGTCGCCGCGCAAAGTCGCTCGTCATGTCACTCCGTCGTGAGGGGCGAAGCCGAAGCTCCGACCTAGTAGATCCTGTGTCCTATAGGAAACATGATCGGACGCGAGTTGTCAATTCCCCGCCCCCCGGGCCGCGCGACAGCTCGAATCAGCGGCGCGACCGGGCGCGACGAGGCCCGACGCCAGCCGGGCACAGCGAGACGACCGCACCCGAGACGCGGCAGCGGCGCCCGCGGGATGCCGTTCGAACTAGTGGTGGGCCTCGCGGTCGTGCCGCGCGCGCGTCTTCACGGCCGTGATGTGGGCCGCCATCGCATCCCGCGCCGCCTCGGCGTTGCCGGCACGGAACGCCTCGAGGATGACCGTGTGCTCGGCGATCGCGGCGTCCGCATCGGTGACGCCCAGACCGCCGAAGAGCCGGAACCGCTGAACGTGCCCGCCGAGCGACTGGTAGGCCCCGAGCAGGAACACGTTGTCAGCCTGTTCGGCGATGAGGTTGTGGAACCGCTCGTCGGCGGCCCAGTAGTCGCGGATCTCGGAGAAGCCCGGACCGCGCGGGCTTTCGACGAGCTCGTCGATCGACTCGGCGAGCTCGTTGAGGACGCCGGAGGTGATCCGGCCGGAGGCGAGAAACGCGTTGACCGGCTCGATGACGCCGCGGGCATCCATGAGGTTGTCGATCTCGCGAGCGGTGAACAGCGGGGCGACCCGATAGCCCTTCAGCGCGGCGCGCGTCACCAGGCCGGTCGACTCCAGCCGCGCGAGCGCTTCACGAATGGGCGTCTGGGACACCTCGAGATCGCGGGCCAGCGCATCGATGTTGAGCGGCTCCCCCGGCTCGGGCGACCCCTCCATCAGGCGGGCGAGCAGGATGTCGTAGACGCTGTCCGCCAGCGACATCCGCGCTGGCAGTCGGCGTCCCAGCGTCGAGGCGTCGGCACCATCCATGGGGCTAGCTTCTCACGCGATTTCGTGCGGCGTCGCCCGACCCATCGGATTCCTCACCCAGAGCGAGGTTTCGTCAGGCGGCCGGCGGCGCGGTCGACTTGCGCACCACCAGCTCGGGCCGCAGCAGCACGGCCCGACCGCGGGCGTCGTCGGTCTCGGTGCGGATCGCCTCGGCGATCGCGAGTTTGGCGAGTTCGGCGGTGGGCTGGCGCACGGTCGTCAGCGGCGGGTCGTAGAGGTCGGCGAGCACGATGTCGTCGAAGCCGATCACCGAGACGTCGCGCCCGACGGTCAGGCCCAGGTCGCGCAGCCCGCGGCAGAACCCGAGGGCCGTCATGTCGTTGATCGCGACGACACCGGTCGGCGGGTTCTCGGCCCCCTCGAACAGCGCGTGCGCGGCCGCGCGACCGACGCCGGCGGCGTCGACATCGCCGAACACGTCCGCGTCGTCGGCATCGCTCCATACCGGCATGTCCTCGACGTTCAGGCCCGCCTTCTCGATGGCCTGCCGGAACCCCTCGTAGCGACCCGCGCGGTTGAGCGCTCCGAGCGAGCGCGAGACGAAGGCGATCCGGGTGTGGCCGAGCGAGAGCAGGTGCGAGGTGGCGACGTAGCCGCCCACGTTGTTGTCGATGCTGATGCTGACGACGCTCGACGGATCACTGGGCTGAGCCGGCCGGTCGAAGGCGATCAGGCGCAGACCGCGGTCGATGAGGTCGGCGAAGTGATCGAGCGAGGGCAGCGAGGTGCACAGCACGATGCCGCGCACGCCGTCGTCCCACAGCTCCTCCACGTAGCGGCGCTCGCGCTCGGGATCGCGCTCGCTGTTGCACAGCAGCACGCTGCAGCCGACCTCGAGCGCGGCAACTTCGATCTCGCGCGCGAACGCGCCCCAGAAGGGGTTGGCGACGGAGGGCACGATGAGCCCGACCCTCTGGGTCTGACCGGTGCGCAGCTGACGCGCGGCACGGTTCGGGCGATAGCCGAGCTCGTCGATGGCGGCACTGATGCGGTCGCGCGTGGCGGGCACCATGCGGTTCATGCGCCCGTTGAGGTAGTTGGAGATCGTGCTCGACGACACCCCGGCGGCTTTCGCCACCTGATGGATCGTCACCTGAGCCACCATCGCCCCTTTCCTCGCGTGCGGCCCCGGGATCGGCCGCCGACGACCCCATGTTAGTGCATCGGTTCACCGATTGATACACCGGACTTCTCGCCTGCGATCACGGGGCTCTCGGCCCGTTTCCGGGGTTCGAGGAATCTTTTTTCTTGACGCCGCGCGCCCCCCGGCCTAGTGTCAGTGCATCGTTACACCGGATCGCCACGATCTGCACCCCGTGTCTGATTCCGACTGCAGCGACGACGATGAAGTCAATCGTGGGAGGCAGAGCTGCCCCCACCCAAGCGAAGGAAGTCCTGATGCGATCCACTTCCCCCTGGCGCCGCCGGGCAGCACTCGGCGGGGCCGTTCTGCTCGCCGCCAGCCTCGCCGCCTGCTCGAGCACGAGCGACGGCTCGACCGGCAGCGACGGAGAGATCTCCGGCGAGGTCACGCTCCTCACCCCGATCTTCGAGGGAACTCCCGGCCAGCAGCTGCTCGAGAACGAGCTGCTGCCGCAGTTCTACGAGATGTACCCCGACGTCACCGTCAAGGTCGACTACACCACCTACGGCAAGCTCAACGAGAAGCTCACGACAAGCCTCGTCTCGGGTCTGCTGCCGGACGTCATGCTCATGGGCGTCGGCTGGATCGAGGGCTTCGCTGACAAGGGCCTGCTGGTCGACCTCAGCGAGACCGGCCTCACCGAGGAGAAGCTCGCCGAGAGCTACAACCCGGCGATCATCGACGCGGGCGTCTGGGACGGCGGCGTGTACGCGGTGCCGATCATGCTCGACACTCGCATCGGCGTGGCCAACATGGAGATCCTGAACGAGGCTGGCTACGACGCCCCGCCGAGCTCCTGGGAGGAGCTCGTCGAGATGGCGGAGGCGCTCACCGTGCGCGACTCGAACGGCACGCTCGAGCGAGCCGGCTTCGACATGATGTCGCTGGATGCCCGCCAGGCCTACGAGGTCATGCTCTTCTCGGCCGGCGGCGACCTCTTCAACGCCGACGCGACCGAGCCCGCCTTCAACTCGCCCGAAGGCGTCGCGGCGCTTCAACTCATGGTCGACCTGGTCAACAAGTACGAGGTCGAGGACATCGGCTTCTCGGCCTCCGATGTGGCGGTCAACCCGCTGCTGAACGGCCGCGCCGCGATGGGCATCGCGCACAACAACCTGTGGACCCAGGGCCTCGAGTCGGCGCCCGAGATGCTCGACAACCTCGAGCCGTTCCTGATCACCGGCGCCGAGCCGGGCATGTTCTTCGGCGGCACGCTCGCGACCGTCTCGAAGAGCTCGAAGAACCCGGCCGCCGCGCAGGCGCTGCTGGAGTTCCTCTCCGGCCCCGAGGCGGCCCTGGCCGCCAACGAGCAGCGCGGCAACGTGCCCGCCCTGACCGAGCTGCTGGACAGCGAGTACGTGCAGTCCAACCGCTTCGTGCAGTTCGCGATGGAGAACCTCGGCTACGCCAAGCGCGAGGGCGGCCCGGCCGCCTGGCTCGAGGTCCGTGGCGACTTCAAGCCGGCCATCGAGGGTGCGCTCCTGCAGAGCCAGACCGCCGAAGAGGCGCTCAGCTCGCTCGAGCAGCTCGTGAAGGACGCCATCGCCCGCTAAGGACCCGTTCGGTGCCCGGTGGTGGCTTTCCGGGCACCGAACGCCCCCCTTCTGGATGAGAGATCATGACAACGACTGCCGCAAAACTCACCCCGACCCGGCGCAAGCCGAGTCTCTCCGACCGCAAGGTCCGCCGTGCGGGCTGGCTCATGGTGACGCCCTCGGTCATCCACATCGGCTTGTGGAGTCTGATCCCCGTCCTCGCCACCTTCGCCCTCAGCTTCACTGACTACAACGTCCTGTCGGCCCCGGAGTGGGTCTGGTTCGACAACTACATCGAGATCGCACGGGACCCGGTCTTCCTCCAGTCGATCTGGAACACGGTCGTCTACACGTTCTGGACGGTGCCGGTGTCGATGGGCATCGCGCTCGTCATCGCGGTGGCCCTGAACCAGGGCCTCAAGCTGCAGAAGTGGTACCGCACCGCCTTCTTCCTCCCCCAGGTCACCGCCACCGTCGCGATCGCGATGGTGTGGCTCTGGATCTTCAACCCCCAGCAGGGCCTGCTGAACTCGGTCCTGGCCTTCATCGGGATCCCCGGCCAGGCCTGGCTGGTCGACCCCGACTGGTCGCTGTGGTCGGTCATCCTGGTCGGCGCCTGGCAGGGCATCGGCATCAAGATGCTGATCTACATCGCGGCGCTGCAGAACGTCGACGAGAGCCTCTACGAAGCCGCTTCGGTCGACGGCGCGTCGACGATCCGCAAGTTCTTCGCGATCACGGTGCCGATGCTGAAGCCCGCCACGTTCTTCGTGCTGGTGATCTCGATCATCGGGGCGTTCCAGGTCTTCGACCAGATCTACGTGCTCACCGACGGCGGGCCCGCCAACGCGACCACGATGATGACCTACGAGGTCTACCGCTCGGCGTTCCAGGAGTTCCGGATGGGCATGGCGTCGGCGCAGTCGGTCGTGCTGTTCGGCTTCCTGCTCGCCATGACGCTCATCAGCCGCCGTGCCACCCGAGAGGACCACTGATGGCCACCGCAACGCTCACCCCGCTGAACCTGGGGGATGCCGAGGCAGCTCCCCGCCGCTCGACGCGCATGTCGAAGGCGAAGCTGCGCAACCGCATCATCCTCAACGTGCTGCTGTCCATCGGCGCGATCACCATGATCGTCCCGTTCATCTGGATGGTCTTCACCTCGGTGAAGTCGCCCGCCGAGCTGGCGCAGTTCCCGCCGACGTTCCTGCCGCAGGAGTGGCACTGGGAGAACTACCTGAAGGCCCTTGAGGCGGCTCCGTTCGACCTGTACTTCCGCAACAGCCTCTTCATCTCGGTGGGCCATACGGCGATCACCCTGCTGCTCGGATCGATGGCCGGCTACGCGCTCGCTCGCGTGCAGTTCCGCGGTCGCGAGATCGTCTTCCTCGGCTTCGTCGCGATGCTGATGATCCCCACCTACACGAAGATCGTGCCGCAGTTCCTGATCGTGAAGTTCATGCCGCTGTTCGGCGGCAACGACATCTTCGGCCAGGGCGGCATCGGCTGGCTCGACAGCTGGTGGGCGCTCATCATCCCCGGCGGCCTGTCGGCCACCTCGATCTTCCTGTTCCGCCAGTTCTACCTCTCGCTCCCGAAGGAGCTGGAGGAGGCGGCGCGGTTGGACGGCCTCGGCGAGTTCCGCATCTTCGCGCAGATCTACACCCCGCTGATCAAGCCCGCGATCGCGACGGTCGGCCTGCTGACCTTCCAGGAGAGCTGGAACAACTTCCTCTGGCCTCTGCTCGTCACCTCGAGCGATGAGCTGCGCGTCATCCAGGTCGGCCTCGCGGTCTTCCAGCAGCTCGACAACACCTCCTGGAACTACCTGATGGCCGGCACCACGATGGCCACCGTTCCGATGGTGCTGCTGTTCGTGTTCGCCCAGAAGTACTTCATCCAGGGCTTCACGAACGCCGGCATCAAGTAGTTCCACCCGAAACCGACCGAACCACACACGAAAGAGAAATCATGCAGATCGACCTCACCGGACGCCGCGCGCTCGTCACCGGAGCCGGACAGGGAATCGGGGCGGCGATCGCCGTGGCCCTGGCCGACGCAGGCGCCGATGTCGCCGTGCACTACGCCAACAGCTCGGAGGCCGCCGACGCGGTCGTGTCGCAGATCACCGGACTCGGGCGCACCTCGGTGGCGATCCAGGGCGACCTGACCGACTCCGCGCAGGCGAACACGGTGGTCGCCGCGGCGGTGGAGGCCCTGGGCGGCCTCGACATCGTCGTCAACAACGCCGGCCACCTGGTCGGCCGCTCGACCATCGCCGAGATGAGCGACGAGCACTGGCACCAGGTGATGGACGTCAACGCCGCGAGCGGCTTCTACGTCGCCCGCGCCGCGATCCCGCACGTCACGCAGTCGGCCCACGGCCGCTTCGTGATGATGGCCTCGCTCGCCGCCGAGAACGGCGGCGGTGCCGGGTCGGTGGCCTACGCCGCCAGCAAGGCCGCCGTGGTCGGATTCACGCGCGCCCTCGCCAAGGAGCTCGCCTCCACCGGCGTCACGGTCAACGCGCTCGCGCCGGGCTTCATCGGCGACACCCCGTTCCACAACACCTTCACCCCGGCGGCGGCGCAGACCGGCATCGTCGCGGGCATCCCGCTCGGTCGCGCGGGCACCGTGGAGGACGTCGCGGGCGTCACGACCTTCCTCGCCTCCGACCTGTCGTCGTACGTCACCGGCCAGGTCATCGACATCAATGGCGGACTGAACTTCCGATGAGCTCCGTTCCCCAGCAGCGCGGTGGGTGGTGGCACGACTACGTCTGCCCCACCCACGGCGTTGAGCTCGACACCGCCCGCGGCGACACGTTCCCGTGTCGCTACGGCTGTGAGTTCCGCGGCGGCAAGTTCGCCGCCGCGTGGCTGGTGTACGAGCACCAGGGGCTCGCCCGCGAGGCCCGGTTGCGCGCGCGCCGCTTCGCCGCCCACGGCGAGGCGGCCGACCGCGACCGGGTGCTCGTGATCCTGCAGGATTACGCCGCGCTCTACGACACGGTCGTTCGCGCGGGCTGGAACGACGGCAGCGAAGCCTGGATGCTCAAGGGCAAGCTGTTCTCGCAGGCCCTCACCGAGGCGCAGTGGGCGGTGCAGATCGCGGATGCGGTGATCGCCCTCGGCGCCGAGCTGAGCCAGGCCGCCGACGCCGCCGCGATCACCGCGATGCTGCGCGGCCTGCTGGAGACGACCGAGTCGGCACGGGTCATCCTCGTCGACGAGCGCGACGACGAGTCGAGCAACTACACCGCCTGGCTGAACGCGGCGGGCCGCCTGCTGTCGCGGGCGCTCACCGCCTGCGGCGCGGGCGATGAGGCCGCCGAGGCGGTCTGGCTCACCCGCACCTACTCCCACATCCGCCTCGCGATCGCGAGCGACGGCTGGGAGTGGGAGGGCTCCACCTACTACCACCTGTTCGTGCTGCGCGCCTATCTGCTGGGCCTCGCCGGAGCCGAGCCGGCGAGCCTGCCGGACGACATCCGCGCGACGCTCGGCGCGATGACGACGGTGCTGGCCGAGCTCGCGGCACCCTCCGGCCAGCTGCCGTCGCTGCACGACGGACCCTACGATCGCGCGCCGATGAACCGCGAAGTGCTCGAGGTGGCCGCGCTCTCGGGCCAGCTCTTCGCCGAGACGGGCCTGCAGGCGGTCGCGAACTTCGCGCACCAGCAGCTCGGCGCCGACGACGACGGCCTCGAGTCGCTGCTTTCGGGCTGGTTCGCAGGTCCCGCGCTGCCCGCGCTGACCCCGTCGCGCGACTCCGTGATCTTCGACCAGGTCGGCTACGCGGTGCTGCGCGACGAGAGCGACCAGCTGACCGCGATCCTCGACGTCGGCCCGCACGGCGGCGCGCACGGGCACCTCGACAAGCTCGGCCTGTACCTCTACGGCACCGCGCCCTGGCAGCCCGCGCCCGGGGTTCCGCCCTACGGCAGCGCGCTGCGCCGCGAGTACTACGCGACGACGACCGCGCATCCGACGCTCGCGGTCGACGGGCGCGACCAGGCCGAGGGCACCGCCGTGGTCGACCTGTGGGATGCCGCCGCCGGTCGCGTCGTGGCCCACACCGTGGACGCGATCCCCGGCGTGCTGTTCCGCCGCGACGTGTCGCTCGTCGCCGGGCACCTGGTCGACATCGTCACGGCGAGCGCCGCCGACGGCGAGGAGCACCGCTTCGCCCTGAACTTTCGCCCCGCGCACTCGCTCACGGTCGTCGCGACCGAGGCGGGCGCGCGCAGCACCTGGTCGAACGACGCCGGGGTCACCCTCTCGGCACTGCACGCCGCATCCGGTGCGAACGCGTTCGAGCTGGTCGCGACCCGGGCCCCCTCCGACGACCCGGCCCGCGTCGTCGCGGGAGCCGAATGGCACCACCGCGGCACCTCCGCCTGCTTCGTCTCGGTCTACCGCCTCGACGGCGACGCCGACGCGGAGATCACGATTCCCGACGACGGCCCGGCGGTCGTCACCCTGTCCCTTCCCGATGGCACCACCCACACGATCGAGGCATTCTCCGCATGAGCACTCCCCTTCTTCTTCTCGATGGCCGCGAAGAGACCCTGCGCGCCGAACTCGCCGGCCCGCGCGCCGCGCAGTTCCGCCGCCTCATCGAGGAGTGCGAGCGGTATACCGAGCTCCCCCTGCCGCAGGAGCACCCGCTCGCCTCGATCACCTACTTCGGTCCGGCCGCCGCGAACCTGGCGCTCGCCTACCGGCTGACCGGCCAGCAGCACTATCTCGACGAACTGCGCCGCTGGCTCGCACCGCCGCTGTCGTTCCCGCACTGGGGCAAGGCGAACCTGCCCGACCACGACCTGGATGCGGGCTGGATCCTGCACGGCTTCTCGCTCGCCTACGCCTGGGCCGGCGACGCCCTGGAGCCCGCCGAGCGGGAGGCGCTGCGCGACAAGCTGATCCTGCAGGGCGAGCGACTCTACGAGTTCGCGGTCGAGACGGAGGGCGGCTGGTGGTCGTCGTCGTACTGGCAGAACCACAACTGGATCTGCTACGCGGGCCTCGCCACCGCCGGCTACGTGCTCACCCCCGAGCACCCGGCGGCACGGGAGTGGACCGAGCGCGCTAAGGGCAACTTCGAGACCGTGCTGGCGATGCTGCCGGAGGACGGCTCCAACAACGAGGGCGTCGTCTACTGGCGCTACGGCGTGCCGTGGCTGGTGAGCTACCTCGACGTGCTGCAGCACGCGGAGGGCATCAACTGGTTCGAGACCAGCGACTACCTGCGCGAGACCTTCTGGTATCGGCTGTACCAGTCGGCCCCCGACTTCGAGCGCATCGTCGACCACGGCGACTGCCACGACCGGCGCAGCGGTCACCCGGTTGCGATGTACTACAAGCTCGCCGCCGAGTACCGCATCCCGCAGGCGCAGTGGCTCGCTGACAAGGTCGCCACCGAGTTCTTCTGGCGCGAGGCCTACGAGAGCGGCGTGAAGCCCGGCGTGCGCGCCGAGGCCTACCAGGAGCTGCTCTGGTTCGACCCGACCGCGCCCGTCGGGGGCCCCGAGGAGCTGCCGCTGAACCGCTACTTCGCCGACCTCGGCCTCGTCGTCGGACGCACCTCGTGGGACGAGGACGCGACCCTGGTGTCGTTCAAGGCCTCCCCCGGCGGCGGCCACAAGGCGTGGGAGGAGCATCACCGCATCAAGGCGGAGACCGGATGGGTGACCCTCAACGCGGGACATCACCACCCCGACGCCGGCAGCTTCGTGCTGATCGGCGAGAACTCCTACCTCGCGCTCGATGAGGGCTACTCCTCGCGCAAGATGACGCGGCACCACAACACGGTGCTCGTCGACGGCAACGGCTTCGTCAACGAAGACCGCTACCACGTGTTCGAGAACCTCGACCACGAGTACCAGGCGCGCATCCTGACCACCACCCTCGAGGACGGCTGGACGCACGCGGTCAGCGAGACCAGCGAGATGTACGACCGCGAGCTCGGCGTCACCAAGGTGCGCCGACACCTGACCTTGACGCCGCGCGGCGTGCTCGTCGTCGTCGACGACCTGGAGGCGAGCACCGAGCGCACCTGGACGGTGCTGCTGCAGACCCAGCACCCCGCGCAGCCGACCGGCGACCGCCGCTGGGTCGCCGAGGCGGGTCGCGCCACGATGCCGATCACGGCGCTCGACGAGCACGAGACGAGCGAGGTGCTGCGCACCGAGGTCTTCGCCAACCCCACCTCGTCGACGCCCTCGCTCGCCATCGAGAAGGTGCAGTACACGCTCGCCCGCTCGAGCGCCCCGACCACCACCGCGCGCTTCATCACCGTGCTGGAGCCGCGCGCCTGGAACGACCACGGCGAGGCCGAGGTCTCGGCCGAGACCGCCGGCGACACGATCACCGTGACGATCACGCGCGACGGCGTCGACGAGGTCGTCGCCGTGAACCTGGGCGCCGAGGCGCCCGATCTGGCCGACGCAGACGTGCGCGGCACCGGGTTCGCCGCTCGACGTGTCAGCATCGGAGGCGAAACGAGGTGACCATGACGGCACGACCCGCGCCCCGCTGGGAGCTGAAGCTCCTGACCGCGCTCAGCTACCCGGCGAACCTCGCGCTCGGGGGCGTCGCGGCGTTCCTGCTCGGGCTCGGTGTCGTGACCCTGCTGCCGGCGCTCATCGCGTTGGCACGCGCTCTGCACTCCTGGAGGCGTGACGGCGACGACGCCGTCTTCACGAACACGTTCCGTGAATTCGCACGGACGTGGCGGCGCAGCATCGGGCTCGGGATCGTGGTGGGTCTCAGCCTGATGCTGCTCACCGTCGATGCGCTCTTCCTGCTCGCCCAACTGACCACGAACGCGCAGTCGCTGGCGGTCGCCTTCGCAGCCGCCGCCATCCCGGTCGCGGCGGTGCTGCTGCTCGGGCTGCTCGCCGTGCCGACGGCGGCGGCGCGCATGCCGGAGGCGCGCATGCGCGAGTGGATGCTGTTCGCCGGGCACCTCATTGCGGCGCAGGGCCTCCGGTCGCTGTTCCTGCTGGTGCTGACGATCGTGTTCCTCGCGACGTGCCTGCTGCTGCCGACCGTGCTGCCGTTCTTCGGGTACTCGATTCCGCTCTACTTCGCGCTCATCACCTGGACCACGACGCTCGACGACCCCGACGAGCCGTGAGCCGCCTGCCGCGCGCCCGGTTCTTCGAGGGCACCCCGCCCGCCCTCTGGATCCTCTACACCGACACCTTCACGATGGCCGTCGGCTTCTACATGCTGGTGCCGCTGCTGGCCTACCACTTCCTGCAGAACCTGGGGCTGACGATCGCCGTGGTCGGGGCGATCGCGGCGGTGCGCACCGCATCCCAGAACGGCATGATGCCGATCGCCGGCTGGATCGCCGACCGGATCGACTACAAGCGCGCGATCGCGCTCGGCGTGCTCATCCGCGCCGTCGGCTTCGCCGCGCTCGGCTCGGTCGACTCGGTGGGGCTGCTGATCGCCGCCTCCGTGCTCGCCGGTCTCGGCGGCGCCCTGTTCCACCCGGCCAGCTACGCCGCGTATTCGGCGCTCGCGGCCGGGCGCGACACGATCCGGGTGTACTCCACGCGGGAGCTCGTCTCGAACCTCGGCTTCATCGTCGGCCCGATGCTCGGCGGCCTGCTCGCCGGCCTCGACTTCCGACTGGTCAGCTGGGTGTCGGCGGCGCTGTTCCTCGCGGCGTTCGTCGTCACCGTGATCGGCCTGCCCTCGGGCATGTCGACCGGCGGCTCGATGCAGCAGCTCGGATTCCGGGCGGTGCTGCGCAACGGCGCGTTCCTGCGCTACTGCCTGCTGGCCGCGGGTCTCAGCGTGCTCGTCTCACAGCTCTATCTCGTGGTGCCGATCCGGGCCGCCGAGGTGCTGTCGGGCTCGGTCGGCGTCGGCGTCGTGTACACGGCGGCGGCCGTGCTGATGGTCTCGACAATGCTGCCGCTCACCGGCTTCGCCTCGCGCACCCTTGCCCCGCGCTCGATCCTCGCCGTCGGCGCCTTCTGCATGGGCTCCGGGATCGCCATCATGGGGCTCTGGCCGACGCTCGCCGGGCTGCTCACCGGGGTGGGCGTCTTCACGGTCGGTCAGATGCTCAGCCAGCCGGTCGCCAACGCCGTCGTCGCCGACTTCTCCCACAACAACTCCGTGGCCTCCTACTTCGGGGTGCTCGGCCTCGCGCACGCGATCGGCGGGGTCATCGGCAGCTCCGGCGGCGGCGCCCTGTACTCGCTGATCGAGAAGGGCGGCCCGCTCGCGCTGGCGCCCTGGTGGGTGTTCCTCGGCTGGGGCATCCTCGTCGCCGTCGCGTTCCGGCTGCTCGGACCGCGCCCCGTCTCCCGCCCGACCGAAAGGGACCCCTCATGACCGATCACCCGACGCCCGCCCGCGCCGCGATCTCTGCCGTGCTGCGCGAGAGCGGCATCGTCGCCGTGCTGCGCGCCCGCGACGGCAGCGACTACGCGCCCGTCGTCGAGCGCCTCGTCGGCGGCGGCGTCCGCTCGATCGAGCTGACCTTCACCACGCCCGGCACCCTCGACGCTCTGCCCGCGCTGCTCGCGAATTTCGGGGCAGACGCGGAGATCGGCGTGGGCACGGTCACCAACCCGGGCCTCGCGCACGCAGCGATCGCCGCCGGGGCGCACTACCTGGTGACCCCCAATTTCGACCCCGCCGTCGTCGGCGTGGCCGTCGCCAGCGGCACCCCGATCTTCTGCGGTGGCCTCACCCCCACCGAGCTGTTCGGGGCCTGGAGCGCCGGCGCCACCGCGGTGAAGATCTTCCCCGCCGAGACGGTGGGCGCCCAGTACGGCGGCCACCTGCGCGGCCCGTTCCCGGAGCTCGAGTTCCTGCCCTCCGGCGGTGTCGGGCTCGACGACATCGGCGCCTGGATCCGCGCGGGCGCCGTCGCGGTGAGCCTCGGCGGCCCGCTGCTCGGCGACGCGCTGAAGGGCGGATCGCTCAGCGAGCTGGATGAGCGCATCGCCCGCGCGCGCGACGCGGTGGCCGCGGCGAAGGATGCCCGATGAGCGCCCGGGTGGTCACGCTCGGCGAGACGATGGCGCTCATGACGAGCGAGAAGCTCGGCCCGCTGCAGCACAACGCGAGCCTCTCGCTCGGCATCGGCGGCGCCGAGAGCAACGTCGCGATCGGACTGCGGCGGCTCGGCGTTCCGGTGCGCTGGATCGGCAAGATCGGCGACGATTCGCTCGGCGACCTGGTGGAGCGGGAGCTGCGCGCCGAAGGGCTCGAGGTGGTCGCGCTGCGCGACGCCGAGACGGCGACCGCACTGATGGTGAAGGAGCGCCGCACCGCGACGCAGACCCGCGTCTGGTACTACCGCGAGCGCTACGCCGGGTCGCGGCTCGCGCCCGCCGATCTCGATCTCGACCTGATCCGCTCGGCCGAGCTGCTGCACGTCACCGGCATCAGCACGGCGCTCTCGGAGTCGCTGCGGGCGACCGTGTTCGCCGCGATCGCGGCGGCCCGCGAGGCGGGCGTCCGCGTCTCGTTCGACCTCAACTACCGCAGCCGGCTGTGGTCGGAGAAGGAGGCGAAGAAGGTCTACGCGAAGATCGTGCCGCTGTGCGACGTGGTGTTCGCCGGCAGCGACGAGGCGGCGATCGTCGTCGGCGAGCACGACGACCCGCACGTGCTCGCCGCGCGTCTGCTCGCGCTCGGCGCCGGTGAGGCCGTCATCAAGCTCGGCGCGGAGGGCGCGATCGCCGCGACCGCGTCCGCCAGCGCGGCCCACGACGCGGTTCCCGTGACGGTCGTCGACACGGTCGGCGCCGGGGATGCCTTCGTCGCCGGGTATCTGGCCGAGACGCTCGCGGGTCTCGACCTGGAGGGCCGACTGCGCACCGCCGTCGCCACCGGCGCCTACGCCTGCCTGGCGGCGGGCGACTGGGAGGGCCTGCCGCGCCGCGACGAGCTGGAGGCGCTGACCGCCACCGAACCGGTCAGCCGGTAGATCGGTGGCGGCCCGCGCCTCGGGCACTGCGGCCGCGGAGGGCCGGATGACTACGGTCGGCCCGGCCGGCCGCCCTGCACCGCCCCGCCCTGGCTGGTGCCCGCGGCGGCGACGCCCTCGGTGACGGTCGCCGCGGTCTGGCCGTCGACGGTCACCGTGTAGGTGGCGCCGTCCTCGAGCGCGGCGTCGGAGAGCACGACCGACTGGAAGGTCTTCACCGACTCGAATTCGACGATGACGGTGCCGCTGGCGTCGAGCACCTGCACGGTCTGGTCGGCGCCGTAGGTCTGGTCGAGCGTCGCCGTGAACCAGCCCTGCGCCGAGCTGTCCTCGGGCGTCTCCGCCATGCCGGGCATGCCGACCGCGATCACGGTGCCGCCGTCGACGGTGATGGTGCCGTTGGCATCCAGCGCGCCCTCGCGGTCGGTCTGGGCGCCGAAGATCGTCGAGACGCCGCCGGTGATCAGGGTCGACCCGTTCGAGTCGAGACCGTCGCCTTCCGCGTTGACGGTGATCTCGCCGCCGGTGATCAGGATCAGCGCGCCGTCGTCCTCCTCCACGACACCGCCGACGTCGGTGGTGGTGCTGGTGCCGCTGGTGGCGTTCATGCCGTCGTCGCTCGCGGTCACGTCAAGCGCGCCGCCCTCGACGGTGATGTAGTACGACTCGACGCCCTCGTAGGAACCGGTGACGGTGGTGTCGCCGCCAGAGACGACCAGGTAGGCCTCCGCCTTCAGTCCGTCGTCGGCGGCCTCGAGCACGGTGGTGCCGCCGGTGATGACGAGGTCGGTCTGCGCCTGGATGCCGTCATCGCCCGCCGTGAGGTCGAGGGTGCCGCCCGAGATGAGAACGTAGCCGCGGTCGGCCTCCTCCTCGTTGTCGGACTTGAGCGCGTCGCCGCCGGCGTCGACGGTGATCTCGCCGCCCTCGATCGAGAGCGAGTCCTTGCCCCGCAGCCCGTCATCGAAGGCGGTCACCGTGATGGTGCCAGCGAGCACGACCAGGTCGTCGGTGCTCGTGATGCCGTCGTTCGCGGCGCTGGTCACGGTGAGCGAGCCGTCGCCGGTGATCGTGAGGTCGGAGTCGCTGTGCAGCGTCGCGTTGGCCTCCTCGTCGTCGCCGGTGGAGGCGAGCGTGTTGCTGCCGGTGAGCGAGACGACCACGTCGTCGGCGGTCTCGACCGAGATCGCGGCGGTGGTGGAGCTGGTGATCGTGGCGCCGTCGAGAACGAGGGCGACCACGTCCTCGTCGCCTGCCGCGACGATGACCTGCCCGTCGAGTTCGCCGCTCAACACGTAGGTGCCCGCGGCGGTGATCGTCACGGTGCTGCCGTCGATCGTCACGCCATCGCCGTCGGCGCTGGCGGTGCTGCCGTCGAGGGTGATCGTGACGGCGCCGGTCATGCTCCACTCGTCATCGTTCACGGTGGTGGCGTTGGCGTTCTGTTCCAGCACCTCGGTGGCGGCGAGGCCCGCCTCGAGACTCGAGACGGTGGAGGTCACCGCGCTGTCGGTGTCGGTCTCTGCGGCGACGGCCGTGCAGCCGGCAAGCAGCAGACCCGAGATCAGCAGGGTGCTGGTGGCGGCGGTCAGGGTGAATTTGTTGGTGCGCATGGCTCAGGCTCCTTCGTGGGTGCGGACGGGGGTGTGACGGTCGGCGCCGCTGGGGCTGCCGTTCAGCGAGTAGCGCACTTCGATGTCGGTGAACTTCTTCGCGAAGTCGACGTGCTGCACCGTCACGCGGTGGATGCGGGCGCCGAGCGTCGCGGCGAGCGCCGCGGTGAGCGCGGCCTCGTCGGTCTCGGCGTAGTCCAGTCGCATGGTCTGCATGCGGTAGCTGGCGAACAGTCGCGGGTGGTCGCCGACGAACAGGGCGAACACGATGAGGCCCATCATGCCGATGAACAGCGGGTCGATAGTGGTCGCCAAGCCCGCGAGCAGACCCAGCGCGAGCGCCGCGAAGTAGTAGGCGATCTCGTGCTGACGGATCACGGCCGAGCGCAGGCGGATGATGGCCAGCACCCCGAACAGACCCAAGCCGACGCCGAGACTGATGCTCGCGTTGCTCAGCACCAGGGCGACGCCGAGCACCCCCACGTTGACGGTGAGGAAGGCGACGACCAGATCCTTGCGCCGGTGGCGCGGAAAGTACAGGCCGAACACGAGTACGGCGATCGCGGCGATGTCGATCGCGATCATGGTGACGATGTCCACGGGGTGCTCCTGTCGGTGGGTGACAGAAGCCATCACAGCGGGGATCGCTATGTGCTTTCTATGACTCAGGCATGGGCCGGATGTGGGTTGTCGTGCGCGATCCGGGCAGCGGGGTTAGCCTGGCGCCATGCATCGGATCTTCGACATGAGCGTCGCGAAGGTGTACCCGCTGTACGTCGCGAAGCTCGAGCGCAAGGGCCACACCCAGGCCGAGCTCGATGAGGTGATCCACTGGCTCACCGGCTTCGACGAGGCGGCGCTGCGCCGCCACCTCGACGCCGAGACCTCGTTCGCGGAGTTCTTCGCCGACGCCGACCTGAACCCGAACGCCGGCCTGATCACCGGCGTGATCTGCGGGGTGCGGGTGGAGCAGATCGAGGATCCGCTGATGCAGAAGATCCGCTACCTCGACAAGCTCGTCGATGAGGTCGCGAAGGGCAAGAAGATGGAGAAGGTGCTGCGGGCGTAGCAGCCCGCACAACTCCCTCGCCAGGGTCTGCCGCTCCGATCCTGCCGGGCGCTAGGTTGATGCTCAGCTGGCATCGCGCCCGGAGGTGATCATGGTCGGCCCGCTCGTCGCCACCAAGCTGCGCGTGCCCGCACGACGTCGCACGAGCGTCGAGCGCACGCGGATCTCCGACCGGCTGGCCGGGGCGGCCTCGGCACCGCTCGTGCTCGTGGCGGCCCCCGCGGGCTACGGAAAGACGACCGCGGTCGCGCAGTGGCTCGCGGCCGAGGACGCGTCGCGACGAGTCGCCTGGCTGTCTCTGGACGAACGCGATGACGACCCCGCGCGCTTCTGGACCTACCTGGCGAGCGCGCTGAACTCCGCCGATCCCGGCGTCGGCGACGTCGCTCTCGACCTGCTGGAATCCGCCGGGCCCTCGGCGGAGGCGATCGTCGCCGCGCTCATCGACGAGCTCGCGGCCCGCGCCACCCCGCTCGCCCTCGTGCTCGACGATGCCCACGTGCTCTCGGCACCGCCCGCGCTGGAGGGCCTCGCCCTATTCATCGACCACCTGCCGAGCACGGTGCAGCTGATCCTCACCAGCCGCACCGATCCTGCGCTTCCGCTCGCGAGGTGGCGAGCGCGCGGCGACCTCGTCGAGCTCCGGGCAGCCGAGCTGCGGTTCACTTCGGAGGAGGCCTCCGAGTACCTCCGCGCCATGGGGCTCTCGGTCTCCCCCGCCGACGTCGAGCTGCTCGCCGACCGCACCGAGGGCTGGATCGCGGCGCTCCAGCTCGCCGCCCTGTCGATCACCGGACGCGACGACGCGGCCGCCTTCATCGCACGGTTCGCGGGCGACCATCGTCACGTCGTCGATTACCTGGTCGACGAGGTGCTGCAACGGCAGACCGCCGAGGTGCGCTCGTTCCTCGTCGACACCTCGATTCTGACCGCGCTCTCCGGCGACGTCTGCGCCGCCGTCACGGGGATGCCCGACGCGGCCGCCACGCTGATCGCACTCGAACGCGCCAACCTCTTCGTGGTGCCCCTCGACGACCACCGCACCTGGTATCGCTACCACCATCTCTTCGCCGAGATGCTCCGCACGCGTCTGCTCGACGAATCCCCCGGCCGCATGTTGGAGCTGCACCGGCGCGCGAGCGAGTGGTTCGAGCGCAACGGCCGTCTCGCCGACGCGGTGGAACACGCCCTCTCCGCCGCCGACGCCGAGCGCGCGGCCGAGCTGATCGCCCGCGCAGCGCCGGAGATGCGGGCGGCCCGCGGCGAGGCGACGCTCGTCCGGTGGTGCGAGGCTCTCCCCGCCGAGGTCATCGCCGCGCACCCCGCGGTGGCCGTGATCTTCGCCGGCGCGGCGCTGTCAAGCGGGAGCCCCGTCGACGTCACCGCGCTGCTGGACGGTGCCGACGCCGCGGCCGACGGCGACACCGAACACACCCGGACGATCCGGGGCGGCGTTGCCCTGTATCGCGCCGCTGCCGCGTTGACCGCGGGCGAGCTCGACATCGCGAGTGAGCACGCCCACGAGGCCGCGCAGTTGGCCGCCGTGGGCGATCATCACCTGCTCGGCGCCTCCGCCGGGGTGCTCGGGCTCATCCGCTGGACGCGCGGCGAACTCGATGCGGCGCGGGAGAGCTGGGAGTCCTCGCTGGAGCACCTGCTCGCCGCGGGCCACCACTCCGATGTGCTCGGCGGCTCCCTCGCGCTCGCCGAGATCCAGCGCGCGCAGGGGCAGCTCAGCGAGGCCGAGCAGACCTACCGGCGCGGACTGCAGCTCGCTGGCACCGCCGCCCCGCCGCTGCGCGGCGCGGCCGACATGCACGTCGGGCTGAGCGAGGTGCTCCGTGAGCGCAACGACCTCGCCGGGGCGCAGCACCACCTGGATGCCGCGGCGGCGCTCGGTGAGCACGCCGGGATGCCGCAGAACCGGCATCGTCGCCGCGTGGCCGCCGCCCTGCTCGCGATGGCCCACGGCGACGCGGTCGGCGCGATCGGTCTGCTCGACGAGGCCGAGGCGGTGTACCGCGCCGACTTCTTCCCCGCCGTGCGGCCGATCGCCGCACTCCGAGCCCGCGCCCTTCTGCTCGCCGGCGACCCGCAGCGGGCGAGCGACTGGCTGCGGCGCTGCGACGCGGCCGCGGACGCTGACCTCTCGTACCTCGCCGAGTTCGAGCACGCCACGCGAGCGCGCCTGCTGCTCGCCGAGGGCCGCGCTGCCGACGCGGTCGTGCTGGTCGAGCGGCTCCGCGCGGCTGCGGAGTCCGCCGATCGGCTCGGAAGCGTGATCGACCTGCTGGCGCTCGAGGCCGTCGCGCTCGAGTCGGCCGGCGAGTCGCGCCGGGCTCTCGCGGCGCTCGGCCGCGCGGTGGCGCTCGCCGAGCCCGAGCGCATCGTTCGCGTGTTCCTCGACCACGGTGCGCCGATGTCGCGGCTGCTGACACAGCTCGCGACCCGCGAGGCGCGGCCGTTCGTGCGACGCCTCGCGCTGGAGAGCCGCGATGCGCCACCGAGTGCCGCGAGTTCGCCCGGCCTCATCGAACCGCTCAGCGCGCGCGAGCACGAGGTGCTGCGGCTGCTCACCGGCGATCTCTCCGGTCCGGAGATCGCGCGCCACCTCTCGGTGTCGCTCAACACGGTGCGCACGCACACCAAGAGCATCTACGCGAAGCTCGGGGCGACATCGCGTCGTGAGGCCGTGCGCCGGGCGGGCGAACTGGGCCTCTAGCGCCAAAGATCACCAGATGTGGTGATCCGGGGTCACCACATCCGCTTCTAGCTTTCGAGCGTGACAGCTTCACCGAACGCCGACCCGCAGGTCTACGAGCTCCGCATCGCCGGACACCTCGATGACCGCTGGGCGGCGCGCTTCGACGGCGCGACCATCGCGCGTCACGACGACGGCACCACGACCATCTGCGGCGTCATCGCCGACCAGTCGTCGCTGCACGGAGTCCTGCAGATCGTGCGGGACGCGGCGCTGCCACTCATCTCTCTCACCCGAGTCGACACCGACAGGAGCACCTCATGAACGACCCCCTGATGAAAGCCGCCGTCTACCGCGAGTTCGGCGGCCCCGACGTCGTCGAGATCGAAGACGTCTCCCGACCCGAGCCGCGGCCCGACGAGATCCTGATCCGCGTCGCCGCCAGCACCGTCAGCGCGGCGGATCACCGGACCCGCGCCCGCGACATCCCCCGAGGGCTCCTTGTGCCCAGCTCGCTCGTGCTGGGCTTCACGCGGCCGAAGCGCCGCGTGCTCGGCATGGACGTCGCCGGCGGCGTCGTGGCCGTCGGCGAGCGCGTCGAGCAGATCGCCGTCGGCGATGAGGTCGTCGCGATGCTGGGCAGCCGCTTCGGCGGCCACGCCGAGTTCGCGATCGCCAACGCCTCGGATGCGATCGCCCGCAAACCGCGCGCGATGACCTGGACCGACGCGGCGAGCGTCGTGTTCGGCGGGATCACCGCCCGCGCGTTCCTGCGCCAGAGCACGCTCGGCGCCGGCAGCACGATCCTGGTCAACGGCGCATCCGGTGCCGTCGGCGCCGCGATGGTGCAGCTCGCGAAGGCCCAGGGCGCCCACGTCACCGCGGTGGCGAGCCGCGCGAACCACGAGTTCGTGACCTCGCTCGGAGCCGACCGCGTGATCGACTACGCCACGACCGACTTCGCGGCAGGCCCCGACCGCTTCGACGTGATCGCCGACTGCGTGGGCAACGCCCCGGTGAGCCGGCTGCACCCGGTGCTCAACGCGGGCGGAACGGCACTGCTCGTCGCCGCCGACCTCCGGTCGCTCGTGTCGGCTCGACGCGACTCCCGACGTCACGGCATCACCGTGGTCACCAGCCCGGGCGCCTGGCGCTCCGACGATCTCGCCTTCGTCATGTCCGCCGCGGAGCAGGGCCTGCTGCGCCCGGCGATCGACGAGGTCTTCCCCTTCGACCGGATCCGCGTCGCGCATGCGCGCACCGACACCGGACGCAAGCGCGGAAGCGTCGTCGTCCAGATCCTGAACTGACCCTTCATCCGAAAGGAACACCACCATGGAATTCACCTGGACCGTCCCGGTCGCGATCATCATCGCGGGCACCGTCTACGCGATCTTCGCCCGGTATTTCGTGCACCGCGAGCGCCTCGCGCGCATCGCCCAGGGAACGGCAGAGGAGCAGTGAACGGCCACCCCGTGCGGGTCGACGCGGCGCTCGACCCGCAGCTCTCGCGCTGGTGGTGGCTGGTCAAGATGTTCGCCGCCATCCCGCACTTCGTCATCGTGGTCGTACTCTGGGCGGCCTTCGCTCTCACCACGCTGGTTGCCGGTGTCGCGGTGCTGATCACGGGCCGCTACCCGCGTCGGCTGTTCGACTTCAACGTCGGCGTGCTGCGCTGGAACTGGCGGGTGGGCGCCTACGTGTACGCCGCGCTCGCCACCGACCAGTACCCGCCGTTCTCGCTGGGGGTGCGCGACTACCCGGCGACGCTCGACGTCGACTACCCGGAACGGCTCAACCGCGGACTGGTGCTCGCGAAGTGGCTGCTCGCACTGCCGCACCTGGTGGTCGTCGCACTGCTGCTCGCGCCGATCATGCTCTATCCGATCGCCGCCCTCAACGAGCTCGGCTCGCCGCAGTGGATGGGCGGCTACTCGGTGCTGAACCTCCTGGTCGTCATCGCCGGGTTCTTCCTGCTCATCACGAGCAGCTACCCGCGGCCGCTCTTCGAGCTGCTGCTGGGCATCAATCGGTGGATGTTCCGCGTGCTCGCCTACGTGGCGCTGCTGACCGACGTCTACCCGCCGTTCCGTCTCGACACCGACCCCATCCGCTCCCCCTCGAAAGGCTGATCATGTCTCTCACCACCACCACCCGCGCGGTGCGCCGCCCCACGAGCGCGGCCGCCTGGCTCGTCCCGGCCGGCCTCATCCTGCTCACCCTGATCTCGATCCTCTCGGGAATGCTGCGGCTCGTGCAGCTCGGCGGCGGACCGGAGGTGCTGCCGGCCGCTGAGCGCTTCAACTCCTTCCCGGTGCCGGTCGTCGTGCACATCGTCTCCGCCACGCTGTTCAGCCTGGTCGGCGCGTTCCAGTTCGTGCCCGCGCTTCAGCGCGGCCGCACGAGTTGGCACCGACGCGCCGGACGCGTCCTCATCCCCGCCGGCATCCTCGTCGCCCTGTCGGGCATGTGGATGGCCGCGTTCTCGGAGCTGCCCGCGGGCGACGGCCCGCTGCTGCAGGTGGTCCGGCTAGTCGCCGGCAGCGCCATGCTGGTCAGCATCGTGCTGGCGGTGCGCGCGATCGGTCGGCGCCGGTTCGCCGACCACGGCGCCTGGATGACGCGCGCCTACGCGCTCGGCGTCGCCGCGGGCACCCAGACCTTCACCCTCACGCCGTTCGCGATCGCGCTCGGCTCCGACCACGAGCTCGGCCGCGCCGCCGGGATGACGGCCGCGTGGGTGATCAACCTCACGGTCGCCGAGCTCGTCATTCGCCGTCGCCGCCGGCGGGCGAGTGCGGTGCGGCGCGGGCGCGCCGGCTAGGCCAGGTCGCGGCGGCGGAAGCCGACGAAGCCGACGGTCGTGAAGAGCAGCCCCACGCCGATCACGATCCACCAGCCGGTGAAGTCGGCCTCCGCCGAGGTCACGATCGGCACGTGGTAGAACGGGCTGATCCCGAGGATCCAGTCCCACAGGTTGAAGATCGGGCCGAGGATCGTCAGGCCGAAGGTGGCGACGGTGCCCATCCATCCGGCGATGCGCCGCGACGGCTCGGCCCCCACCACGGCGATCGACAGTGCGACCAGCACCCACATCGCCGGGATGGTGGCCAGGCCTTGGCGGATCACATCGCCCGCGTCGAGCTGGTCGGTCAGCCCCGCCGACACCACCCCGATCACGATCGTGCCGAGCAGCAGCGCGAGGCCCGAGGTGAGGAAAGCGAGCACCGCGTTGCTGGCGAGATAGCGCGCCCGGGAGACCCCGGTGGCGAGGATCGGGTCGACCCGACCGGCGACCTCCTCGGCGTAGCCGCGCATCACGACGCCGACCCCGCTGACGGCGGCGATGATGCCGGCGAGCGCGAGCAGCGTCGTCATGAACCGGAACACCAGCTCGTCTTCGCTCGCCGCGCCCACGGCGAGCAGCTGCGCGACCGTCGCATCCGTCTCGATCAGGTCGGCGATCGAGATGCTGAGGTAGCCGAAGACGAACCCGAGCGCGAGGAACGCGATGAGCCACGAGATGATCGCGCCGAGGTTCAGGCGCAGCGCCAGCCCCCACACGGTGGAGAAGGCGCCGCCGCGGGCGGGCCCGGGGCGCGGCGGGATCAGGCCCGCCCCGAAGTCGCGGTGCGCGTGCAGCGCGAACGCGATCGCCAGCGTCACGACGGTGAAGGCCAGCGCGATGAGGAAGGGCCCGTAGTTCCGCTCGGTGGCGGGATCGGTCTGCTGCATCCAGCCGATCGGCGTCGCCCAGTCGGCCCAGTCGGGGGCGCCGCTGGCGTCGATGTAGCCGCGCGCCACGAACAGCACGCCCAGCACGGTCACGGCGATGGCGTTGGCGGTGCGCGCCTCCGAGGCGAGCTGCGCGGCGATCGCGGCGACGCCGGTGAACATGAGCCCGCTGGCCGTATAGGTGAGGCTCAGCACGGCGATCGCGGCCGGGTCGGCGCCGAAGGCGATGGTGGCCAAGAACGAGACGACACCGAGACCGAGCGAGGCGATGACGGCGAGCACGACAGCGGTGGCGAGCCGCGCTTCGCGCCCCATCACCCCGGAGGCGAACAGTTCGGCCTGACCGGAATCCTCGCTGGCGCGACTGTTGCGCACCACGATGAAGATCGCCATCAGCGAAGCGAAGAAGCAGCCGAGCGCGAGCGAGCGCCACGCGGTGAATCCTTCGTCGGTGAGCAGGTCGCCGGCGGTGCCGAAGATGAGCGCGAGCGCGGGGTTCAGCCCCACCGCCACCGATAACTCTTCGCGGGCACTCTGCTCGGGGAAGATCCAGATGTAGAGGGCGATGGATGAGGCCGGCAGCACCGAGATGAGGGCGATCCACGGCGCGAAGTTGCGCGCATCCTGCCGCAGCGAGGCGGCCAGCAGCGGGCGGAGCCCCGCGACCGGGCTGCTCACGGCCGGGCCTCGTACTTCTCGAGGAACAGACTCTCGAGCGAGGGCGGCGCGACCGTCAGGTTGCTGAAGCCGAACGGGGTGAGCAGCTCGAGCGCGCGCGCCAGCTGGTGCCGGTCGACGCGGGCGGTGAACACGTGACCATTCAGGGTCGGTTCGTGCACGAAGTCGAGCGCGCTGAGACTGTCGGGCAGGGTCGTGAGCGTCGCGGTGATGGTCGACGCGGTCTGCGCCTGCAGCTCGTCGATGGTGCCGACCTCGACGACCTCACCGGCGCGGATGATGCTGATCCGGTCGGCGAGCGCCTCGGCCTCGCTGAGAATGTGGCTGGAGAGCAGGATGCTGCGCCCGTTTTGGCGCTCGCGGTTGATCTCGGCCTGGAACACCGCCTCCATCAGCGGGTCGAGCCCGCTGGTCGGCTCGTCGAGGATGAGCAGTTCGACGCGGGAGGCGAGCGCGGCGATGAGGGCGACCTTCTGCCGGTTGCCCTTCGAGTACTGGCGGCCACGTTTGCTCGGGTCGAGGTCGAAGCGCTCGATCAGTTCGGCCCGGCGGGTCTCGTCGAGCCCGCCGCGCAGCTTGCCGAGCAGGTCGATCGCCTGACCGCCGGTCATCGCGGGCCAGAGCGAGACGTCACCCGGCACGTAGGCAAGGCGACGGTGCAGTTCGACGACGTCGCGCCACGGATCGCCGCCCAGCAGTTCGACCCGCCCCGAGTCGGCCTTCAGCAGCCCGAGCAGGATGCGGATCGTGGTCGACTTGCCCGCGCCGTTCGGGCCGAGGAACCCCATCACCTCGCCGCGCCGCACGGTGAGATCGAGCCCGGTGAGCGCCGGAGACTTGCCGTAGGACTTGTGCAGGTCTTCGATGACGATGACCGGATCGGCTGAGTCGTTCACGGGCTGCTCCTCCGCCTCAGAGACAGTGCGCAATCACTGCGTGTTCACCATGCCTACCACGGCGCCGGAACCGCAACAAGGCGCGCGCAGGCGGCGTCACGATGCGGAAGACGCAGCTCGCCCGACGGTCGATTCACGAACACTGAGAATCGGGTCCAAGAGAAGCGTGCTGTGCACGTGCGTCTCCGCGTTCAGGATTTCGTCGTGCAGGCGCAGCATCGCCTGCCGACCCATCTCGACCCCCGCATGGTCGACGGTCGACAGCGCTATTCGGCTCCGTTCCGAATTCCGATCGCCCTCACACCCGATCACAGCAATGTCGCCCGGGATGCGCAGGCCGGAGTGCGACGTCAGCCCCTCGAGGATTCCGTTCCCGAGGGCGTCCGTCACGGCGATGATGCCGTCAGGCCGCCGCGTGTCGTCGGCGAGACGGTGGCCGAGCTCGTATCCGTCGGCAAACAGATGTCCACCGGGGTCGGTCTGCACGATCGAGACCCCCGCATGCTCCGCTACAGTCTGCTGCGCGCCTCGCCAGCGCTCGGCGACCGGCTGAAACTCGTAGCTGTGCGCGACATACGCGAGTCGAGTGCATCCCTGCTTGATCAGATGAGCAGCCGCAACGGCTCCATGCTTCTCGTTGTTCGTCAACACGGTGCAACACGAAATGTCGCGTGCGAGGAAGTTCAGGTGCACGATCGGACGACCGAGTGCGTGAGCACTTCGCAGATCGTCAAGCGTGCCCGCCATCGGTGAGAGCAGAAGCCCCGCCGTGTGCATCTCTTGGAAGACGGTGATGTACTCGTTCTGTCGCGCGGTGTCGGCGAGGGAGTTCGCGAGCAGTAATTTCATCCCGACGCTCGTCGTGATCTCCTGGGCGCCTTCGATCATGTCGTTGAAGAGGGAGTTGCGGAGGTCAGCGAGCACGAATCCGATGAGCTCGGATCGCCCGGACACGAGTGACACCGCCTGCGAGTTGCGCACGAATCCGACGGTCTTCATCGCGTCGAGCACCGCCTGTTTAGTGCGCTCGGAGACGCGCTCCGGGTAATTCAGAACGTTCGAAACGGTGCCGGTAGACACGCCGGCGACCTCCGCGACGGCGGCCATCCCCGCCGCTCGGCGGCTTCTGCGCCCGGTCGACGGTACGTCTGGCTCAGTGTCGTTCAGCGTCGTCGTCCTTGATCGGTTCTCAGCTCGTCGACTCCAGGGTATCCGCATTCCAGGCGACGCCTCCGAATTTGAACGTACAAATACTTGGCTACACTGATGTCGGGCTGGCCGCGGTACGTGCCGTTTTGCCTCCGCCCCTTGTTGACATCGCCGGCGCCGCCGAAGGAGACACCCATGAGCACCCATTCCGCGCCGCCTGCGGCGGCGCCTCCGGCGTCTTCTGTCACACCGGCGAACAAGACCAAGCCGCACACCACGACCAATGAGTGGCGTCTCGCCCGATTGCGAACGCAGGCGCTGCACGAACCCCTCGGGTTGCAGAGCGCGGCCCCGTCGTTCAGCTTCCTGATTCGATCGAACTCCTCGAACCAGGCACAGAGCGCGTATCAGCTCCTGGTCGCGTCAACGCGCGAGCTGCTCGCAACGGGGATCGGCGACCTCTGGGACTCGGGTGTCGTTGCCGAAAGCCGCACATCGGGCATTGTGTACCAGGGTTCGGCGCTGAAGTCAGGGCAGCGCGCCGTGTGGAAGGTGCGCGCCTGGGATGCCGACGGCGTCGTCTCGGCGTGGAGCGACGTCGCGGGTTTCGAGATGGGGCTGCTCAACCCTGAGGATTGGACAGGCTCCTGGATCGGCCAGGGCGACCGTTTCGATGGCAACCGCTCGAGCGTTCCGTTCTTCGCCAAGGACTTCGCAGTGCGCACATCCACACCGGTGGCTCGCGCACGCCTGTATCTCAGCGGTCTCGGAGTCTTCGAAGCGCGTCTCAACGGCGCCAAGGTCTCCGATCATTTCTTCGAGCCGGGTGAGAGCGACAATCGGAAGACGACCAACTACGTGACGTACGACGTCACCGAGCAACTGGCCGCCGGGGACAACACCCTCGGGGTGATGCTGGGAAACGCGTTCTATGGAATGTACGACGAGGTTGACAACGTAGTGAACGGCGTCACCCGATACGTGAAGTGGGATGGCATCCAGACAGCGCCGGGCTGGGAGCGCGGGCTGTACGGGCGCATCAAGCTGCTTGCGCAACTCGATATCCGCTACGCCGACGGCACCCGCGACGTCGTCCAGTCCGACGGCACGTGGCGCTACACCGATGGACCGATCACATTCTCGAACTGGCTTTCTGGCGAGGATTTCGATGCACGTCGTCGACTCGACGGGTGGGACACCCCCGGCTATTCGCGTGCGGGCTGGCAGGAAGCCCAGGTCATGCAGGCCCCACCGGGAGTCCTCACCGCTCGGGAGTGCGAACCGATCCGCGCCTTCGAGAGCTACCCGGCCGCGCGGGTCACCCGGCTAGACGAGAACCGCCTTGTCGTCGACATGGGACGCAACGGTGCGGGCCTTCCACGCATGACGCTGAAGACGACACCGGAGCTCGCTGGTGCTCAGATCCGGATCTATCCTGCCGAAGTCCTTCACGCCGACGGCTCAGTCGACCAGACCTCCGTGACGGGGGAGTTCGACTTCGGCGAGATGTTCAGCACCTACACCATCGCCGGTGTGGGACAGGAGAGCTGGCAGCCGACCTTCACCTACTACGGCTATCGCTACCTGGAGCTGCGCACGAGCGCCGAGCTCGCGGACTGGAATCCGTCGGCCGCGGACTTCGTCGCGCTGTTGCTGCGCACCGACAACGAGGTGGTCGGTACGCTCGCCACCTCCAGCGCCGACGTCAACGCCATCGACACGATCATCACCCGATCGATCGAATCGAACATGTTCAGCACACTCACCGATTGCCCACATATTGAAAAGGCCGGCTGGCTGGAGTGCACTCACCTCCTTCACGACTCGATCTCCTCGACGTTTGACATCGAGTCGTGGTCGCGCAAGCTCATCCGCGACATCGCCGATGCGCAGTACGACAGCGGCGAGGCGGCACCGATCTCGCCACCGTTTCAGCACGTCAACTTCTTGAGCCGCGACCCCAACTGGGGCGGTGCGCTGATTTTTGCACCCTACGCCCAGTATCTGGAGTACGGCGATCTCGAGACGGTGGACCGCCTATTCCCGCAGATGGTGCGCTACGTCGATTTCCTCTCCCGCCAGTGCGACGGCAATGGATTGCTGCTCAACTACGCGCAGATGGGCGAATGGGGCGGCTACGATGCCAGCACCACCAAGGACTTCACCGCATCGGCGACGTATCACCGAATGCTGATCATCATGAACGAGATCTGCCAGCTCACGGGTCGACCGAGCGAAGCCGAGCGGTTCCGCCGCATGGCGAACAGCCTCCGCGAGCAGATTCACGTCCGCTTCTACGATACGAAGACCGGCATCTACGACTCCGGCAGCCAGTCGAGCTTCGCGCTTGCTCTGTTCAACGGGCTCGTCGACGAAGGTCGCGTAGCCGATACCGTGCGGGGGCTCGTTGACAAGGTCGCCTCTGACGGTTTCCACCTCACCTCCGGCGAGGTCGGTCTCAAGCAGGTGTTCTCGGTGCTTGCGGACCATGGTCAGAACGACACCGTATACAGAATGATCACCAACGAGACCATGCCGAGCTACCTCTACTTCGTGCGCAACGGGATGACAACGCTCCCCGAGTATTGGGACATGGAACGCTCCCTCAACCACGCGATGATGGGTCACGCGAAGGCATGGCTGCATCGCTCGCTGCTCGGGCTGAAGCCGACCTCGCCCGGCTACCGCACGGCGGAGATCGCACCATTCGTCCCCCACGACCTGCGCTGGGCGCGAGGTGGCCTCACCACCGTCGCCGGCGAGTTCACCATCGACTGGTCCGTCGCCGAAGCTAGCGACACGATGACACTCGACTTCTCGATCCCCGTCGGCGTGAGCGCTCGCGTGCGGGTCCCGCGTCTCGGAGCCAAAAGCATTCGTCTCGACGGTGCGGTCGTCACGACCGCGGGCGACGGCGAGTCGTTCGTACTTGACGCGGTGGGATCCGGGAGTCATCACGTGACGACGAGCACCTCGCCGGCCTCGGCGTGATCCAGTCGTGACTCGCCAGCGGTAGCGCGATAGCCCGATCTGTGCAAAAATTTGAACGTATAAATTTGGTGGCGGCAACGCCATCGAACAAGAACCCCCACCGAGAGCAGCGTCGCTCCTGCACACGAGCGACGCTGCATCTGCCGAACGACAGGTCGAAACGTGTCTGCAATAACTGAAGCGTCGCGGACGGAGAATCCGCCGATCCCTCCTCGCGCGGGCAAGGCCTCATCGGCCCGCGAACGCAGCCCGCGACGCCGCGGAGGATCCAGTCTCAGCCGTCGGCGCGGCATCTGGCTGTTCATGATGCCCGCGGTCGCCGTCTACTCGTTTGTCGTCGTCTGGCCCAGCCTCCAAGGCGCAACGCTCTCATTCACTGACTGGAACGGTATTCGTCCGGACAGCGAATTCGTCGGGCTCGACAACTTCGAGCGCGCCTTCAACGACGACCGGATGTGGGGAGCGCTTGGCAACACGATCCTGCTCGCGCTCGTCATCACCGTGGTGCAGACGATCCTCGGGCTGCTCTTCGCCCTTGGCGCCAACTCGCTCATCAAGTCGAAGAACGTCATCCGCGTGATCATGTTCGCCCCGGTGGTCGTCACCCCGGTCGCGACCGGCTTCCTCTTCAAAAACATCTTCGGTTCGACCGGCGCCCTCAACACCGTCCTCGAAAACCTCGGGCTGGAGTCGTGGACGCAGGAGTGGCTGGGCAACTCCGATCTGGCCTTGTGGATGGTCTGCGTGGTGATCATCTGGCAGTACACGGGATACGCGATGGTCATCTTCCTCGCCAACCTCCAGGGAGTGCCTGCCGAACTGACCGAGGCGGCTGCGATCGACGGAGCCGGGCCGATTCGCCGATTCTGGAGCATTATCCGGCCTCAGCTGGCGCCTGCGTTCGCGATCAACATCATGCTCGCGATCATCGGCAGCCTGAAGCAGTTCGACCAAGTGTGGGTGATGACGGCCGGAGGCCCGAATGGCGCCACCGAGACGATGTCGACTCTTCTCTACCGTGTCGCGTTCCAGTACGGCCAGATGTCGTACGGGCTGACGATCGCGGTGGTGCTGACCGTGGTCGTCGTCGCGTTCGCGATCATGCAGAACCGCGCGGTCGCCTGGCAGACGAAGGAATCCCGATGAATAAGTACACGTGGCGCACAGGGATCCTCGAGGTCACCATGGTGCTCGCGACCCTGGTCTATTGCATGCCGTTCTACATCCTCATTACGACGGCTCTGAAACAGCCGAATGACCCGGGCGACGCACTCGCACTCCCCTCGACACCGACGCTCGCCAACTTCCCCGACGCTTGGATTCGCGGCGAACTGGGAGGCGCGATCCTCAACAGCTTCATCGTCACGCTGGTGAGCGTGACGCTCATCGTCGCATTCTCGGCGCTCGCGTCTTACCCCTTGGCTCGCGTCACGCGCGCCTGGTCGCGCATCACTTACATCCTCATCGCGGGCGGACTCATCCTGCCGTTCCAGCTCGCGATGCTGCCGCTTTATCAGACGATGCGCGACCTTTCTCTGCTCGGCACCCCCTGGGCGCTGGTGCTCTTCTATCTCGGCACGCAGATGCCATTCTCGATCGTGTTGTACACGGGATTCCTGCGCGAACTCCCGATCGAATACGAGGAGGCGTCGGCGATCGACGGGGCCAACCAGTTCTCGACGTTCGTGCGCGTGCTGTTCCCGATGCTGCGGCCGATCACCGGAACCGTGATCATCCTCAATGTCGTCGCGGTGTGGAACGACTTCCTCACCCCGCTGCTGTACCTCTACGGCTCGAAGACCGAGACGATCCCCGTCGCGCTCTTCCAATTCGTCGGGCAGTACGTCTCCGAGTGGAACGTCGTCTTCGCCGGGCTGATCATCACGATCCTGCCGGTCCTGATTCTCTACTTCGCGATGCAAAAGCTTGTCATTCGCGGATTCTCTGGCGGACTCAAGGGCTGACGCCCGGCCGCCGCCCCGATTGTGCACCTCTCCCCTTCCCACCAAAAGAAAGAGATAACCGAAATGAAAACACCCAACAAGGTCGGCATCGTCGCCGCCGCGGCATTCGTGTTGATCGGCGTCAGCGCATGCTCGACGGACTCTGGCTCGTCGTCTGACGGCGTCGTGACACTGCAGCTCGGCCACGTGAACAGCGATGACGCCGGAATCGCGGCCGTCATCGAAGCCTTCGAGTCTGAGAACCCCGACATCAAGGTGGAGTCGACCTCGCTCGGTGTCGACGCCTACAGCACGACATTGACGACGCAGCTCTCCAGCGGCACCGGCCCGGACATTCTGGCCGCTTTCCCCGGCTCGGGCAGCGCCATGTCGGCAGTGCGCCTCGGCGAGGCGGGCTACCTCCTTGACCTTTCCGATCAGGAGTTCGCCGCCAAGATCCCCGACGGCTTGAAGGCGGTCACCCAGGCTGACGGCAAGACGGTCGTCGCCCCGGTCACCCTCACCGCCATCGGACCTATCTTCAACATGGACGCGATGGAGGCCGCCGGTCTGACCGCGCCGGATACCTGGAGCGGCGTGTTGCAGCTCTGCACCGACGCCATCGCCGCCGGCAAGTCGGCCTTCGCGATTGGTGCCGCCGATGCGTGGACGACGCAACTCATCCCGCACACGCTGAACGCGACCCTCACCTACGGACCCAACCCCGACTTCGCTGCCGAGCAGGTGGCGGGTGATGTGACCTTCGCCACGTCGGGCTGGGTGCAGACGTTCGAGCAGTACCAGGAGATGCTCGACGCGGGCTGCTTCCAGGACAAGCCCGTCGGAACGACCTTCGATGAGGCGGCAAAGCTCGTTGCCAACGGAGACGCACTCTCGATCGTTTCGGTGAACGCGCACGTCGCGGCGCTGCAGCAGGCGGCCCCCGAGGGAACTGTCTTCAAGATGGAAGCCCTGCCGGCGACCGACGACCCGGCCGACACCTACATGCCGGGCGCCTCGGGCAGCACCTACGCGGTCAACGCCAGCACCGACTACCCGGAGCAGGCCGTGAAGTTCATTAACTTCCTGGTCAGCCCGGCCGGTACCGCCGCGTACGCGGATGCGCTGAGCGCGATTCCGGTGTTCGAGTCGACCTCGGCGACGCCGGACGCGCTGGTCACCTTCGTCGACTTCCTCGAGCGCAACCGCACCACCTCGTTCCCGGAGCAGCTGTGGCCGGACGCCTCGGTGCAGCAAGCGCACTTCGACGCGGCGACAGGTCTGCTGAACGGCTCGCTCAGCCCGGCTGAAGGCGCCGCCAAGCTCGACAGCGCCTTCGAGACGGCGCTCGCGAACAACTAACGCGCCGCACGCGCACGCACGCAAGAGCGCCCCGGGTCAGTTCTCATCTGGCCCGGGGCGCTTCTGTCTCGGCGAGCGTTCAGGAGCCGCGCGACGCCGCTCGCGCAGCGTCGAAACTGACCGGCTCGAAGTGCACATTGCGGGGCTGGTCCGGGTAACCGGTGACGCCGCGCGAGAGGTCGAACTGCATGAAGCGCTGGAGCGGCCGCACGCGGTACTCGAACGTCTTCAGCTCGTCTCCGTCGAGCGCCGCGGTCACACGTTCCGCACGAAGGTGCTCGAGCAGCGCCTGGCGCAGTCGCGCAACCAGCTCCGGGTGCTCGTCCTGCAACGGATTCAGCTCCTGCGGGTCGTCCGCGACGTTGAACAGCAGCGCGCTGTCGCCATTCGCCATCCAGATCAGCTTGACGTCGCCCTGGCGCACCATCGCCTTGAAACGGTCGGTGCCGGGAAGCCCGTGGTAGCCGAACAACGTTTCGCGCTGCGCAGCCTCGCCGCGAATGAGCCCCAGCACATCAGAGCCTTGGCGAAGCTCAGCGGCACCCGCCGCGGTCGTCGCCATCCCGAAAAGATCCGTGAGGCACACGAGTTCGTGCGAAGTGCGCGGACGGTCGATCACGCGCGGCCAGCTCACCAGGAACGGGACGCGTGCCGAAGCCTCAAAGAAGCTCTCCTTCTGCCAGCCGGCATGATCACCGAGCAGATCCCCATGGTCGGCGTAGAAGACGATCAGCGTGTTGTCGGCCTGGCCGGAGTCCTCCAAGGAGTCGAGCAATCGCCCGATGCAACCGTCGATGTAGCTGATCTCGCCGTAGTAGCGCGCCTTCAAGGCCCGGGCGCGGAAATCGTCGACGTCCTCGGCGAAGATCGCGTAGTTCATCCACGGGATCTGCTGGTCAAGGTGGTCAACGGCGCGATCGCCACTGATCGGCGACGCCATGCGGTCGGGGTCGTACATCCGGTTGAAGGGCAGCGGCGGGGCGAACGGCGGATGCGGACCGATGTAGGAGACGAGGCCGAACCAGGGCCGCTCGTCGTCCGCCGCCAGCTGCTCGATTGCGCGATCGGTCGTCCATGCTTCAACCGTCAGCTCGGCGGGAAGGGGGCTCATCTGCGGCATGTAGTACATGTCGGTGCGCTCCCCCATGAGCGCCTCGATCCAGTTGAAACTCGGGTGCTCTCGAGCGATCCAGCCCGCATAGCTGTCTCCGAGGCGCGCATCGCCGTCTTCGTAGAGCTCCTCACTGCGCAGTTGGGTTTCGAGGCCGATGTCGGCGTTCCACGGGATGGTATGGAACTTCCCGACTCCCCACGTGCGGTACCCGAGCTCGGTCATCCTTGTTGCGAGATAGGGCCCGCAGTTCTCGACGATCGCCTCGTGCGCGCCGTCCTCGACCTCGTTGTCGTAGATGCCGGTGCGCGTCGGCTCCGATCCCGAACGCAGCGTGTAGCGAGCGGGTACGCAGACCGGGCACGTGGAGTAGGCGTTGTCGAAGACGACGCTCTGCGCGGCGAGCCGGTCAAGGTTCGGGGTGTCGATGTCGGCGTTGCCGAGAGCCGCAATGGTGTCGAACCGCTGCTGGTCGGTCATGACGAACAGCACATTCGGCCGCTCGCCCGCCTCCCTATCGTTGCGAGGCGGAACAGTCACGTCTTCGGGAGTCACGGCGAAAGCGCCTTTCTTGAGGAGTGGAGCATCGAGCCCGAGGGTGCGGGGATCTCCCTTGCACGGACACACTCCGACAGTAATTTATACGTATAAACGATGCAATTGCGTAGGATTGTGGACGGAAGAACGGAGGTCTCGGTGAGCGGCGACCCTTGCGAGCACGACGGCGAATCCGTTGACACGACTCCCGCCGCATCCTGTTGTGCGCCAGCGCCTGCTGGATTCGGACTTCCGCGAGACGCCGACGCGGCGACGATTCGCATCGACGCCGCGAGCGACATCGAATCGCGACACGGCATCGAGCAGATCGTTGTCCCCGCGCAGACCTTCACGATGGGCGACGCGCACGGAGACGACCGTTGGCGCGACGGGGAGGGCCCGCGTCACGATGTCGCTCTCAGCACGTTCACGATCGACGCCACCAGTGTGACCAACGCCGACTTCGCGCGTTTCGTCCTCGCAACCAAGTACCGTACCGAGGCCGAGCGGTTCGGATACTCCGCCGTCTTCCATGCGGCGTTTCGGGGCGATCCAGGTGACGTGCTCGGGCACTCCGATGGGGCGCCGTGGTGGCTGGGTGTCCGCGGAGCGGATTGGCGGCATCCGAGCGGACCTGCGTCGAGCATCGACTCGATTCGCGATCACCCGGTCGTGCACGTCAGCTGGAACGACGCCCAAGCGTACTGCGACTGGGCCGGGCGTCGGCTTCCGACCGAAGCCGAGTGGGAGTGCGCCTCGCGGGGTGGCCTCGCGGGGGCCCGTTACCCGTGGGGCGACGACCTCGACGACGCGTGGCAGCTCAACATCTGGCAGGGCACCTTCCCCACCAACAACACGCTCCAGGACGGCTTCTTGACAACCGCGCCCGTACGCAGCTTCGCACCCAACGCCTACGGACTCTGGCAGACGGTCGGCAACGTGTGGGAGTGGTGCGCCGACTGGTACGGGCGGGACTACTACGCCTCGGCCCCGTCCACCGATCCGGACGGCCCCGACCACGGCGAAACCCGTGTGCTGCGCGGAGGCTCCTACCTCTGCCACGACTCCTACTGCAATCGGTATCGCAACTCAGCGCGCTCCTCGAGTACACCCGACTCATCGACCGGCAACGCGGGGTTCCGAACCGTCACGCTGCGGCGCCCGTGACGTTCGCCGAGGTGTGTCACCCCTAGGGTCGAGGCATGACTTCTGGCAGCGACGCCTCACCGTTCCACCCCGACCTGACGCGGGCGCGCTTCATGCCGCGCACCGTCGTCACCCGGTTCACCCGTCCGCTCTCACGGGCGCTGGCGGCGCCGGGCGCCCGCCGCGCGCCGAAGGGCGGGGAGCTGATCGAAGTCGCGGAAGGTGTCGCGGTGCGCGTGCAGCGGCCCGCGGATGCCGCCACCGGCATACGTCGCCCGGCGGTGCTCCACCTGCACGGCGGCGGTCTCATCATCGGTTCGGCAACGGACGGCGACGAACTCTGCCGTCGCCTGGTCGAGGAGCTCGGCGTCGTCGCGGCGAGCGTCGAGTACCGGATGCCCCCGCAGCATCCGTACCCGACCCCGCTCGACGACTGCTCCGCAGCGCTGGAGTGGCTGGCCGCACAGCCCGACGTCGACCCGACGCAGATCGCCGTGATCGGCCAAAGCGCGGGCGGCCACCTGGCGGCCGCGGTCGCCCTCCGCGCGCGCGATCTCGGTGAGGTCGCCCTCGTCGGTCAGGTGCTGGTCTACCCGATGCTCGATGATCGCACCCCGGTGGGCGACGACCCGGCCGCGCGCGACCGCCGCATCTGGAGCGCCTCGAGCAACCGCCTCGGCTGGGGCATGTACCTGCGCGCCGGCACCAGCGGCCCCGCTGCCACCCCGCTCGACGCGGCGACGTTGGAGCTCGCGGTGCCCGCCCGCCGCACCGACCTGAGCGGACTGCCGCCCACCTGGCTCGGCGTCGGCACCCTCGACCTGTTCCACGACGAAGACGTGGCCTACGCCCGCCGCCTCACCGAAGCGGGCGTGCCGTGCGAGCTGCACGTGGTTCCGGGCGCGTACCACGGCTTCGATGCGGTCGAGCCGAAGGCCGGGGTCTCGCGGGACTTCGTGGATCGGCAGGTGGCGGCGCTGCGGGGGATGCTCGGGGTCGGGTGACCTCCGGCCCTGCCGACGTGCCGATGCTACGCGGCAGCCATGCCGTCGATCGCCGCGATGGTGGCCACACGGTCGAAGCTCTTGTGGGGCATGGCGGCAAGCGTCGCCTGACGCACCACCATGTCGGAATCCACGACGATCGTCGCGCTCTGCTGGAACTGACCTGAGCGCTTGAGCCCGAAAGCGGAGTGGTCTGCGCCGACCGCGGCGACGGCAACCGGTGGAGTCAGCACTTTTTCGACCTGCGCGGCGTCGGCCGCGCCGCCGGCGGTGAGGAAGACCACTCGGGCGGTGCCGAGCCTTCCCTGCTCAGCAAGTTTGCCCAGCACCTTGCCGTGCGCCATGCACGCCGAGCACGTCGCCGTGCGCATGAAGTGGATGACGGCGGGGTTCCCAGCGAGCAGATCGCTGAGCGCGACGACGCGACCATCAGCTGTGGTCACTGTCGCGTCGGCAAGAGCAGAACCGGGGACGAGCGCGGGATCAGACATGGGGCCTCCTTGGATCTGGCCGAGTTTTCGAAAAGCGGCCTGCCGTCGTGGAATGCAACGGGAAGAGAGCCCAGGGGTATTCCCTGCGGGCGACGCGTCGACGAATTCACATGGATCGGGGCCTTCGGAACCACCTGCGTCGAGAGATTCGGCCGACCCGACCTCGAGGCGTTTCGTGCACCGAGCTCGACGCACAACCGACGTGCCCCTGGAGGGACTCGAACCCCCAACCCTTTCCTTAGGACGGAACTGCTCTTCCATTGAGCTACAGAGGCGGGGCCCGGGCCGCAGCCCGAGCGTGGTTCTAGCCTAGCCGCGACACGTCGAAGCGCGACTTGAGCGCTGCCGCCAGGGGGCAAACCGCCAGCAACGAGCCGCCGAGCGTGATGTCGAGCACGCGGAGCCGCTTCTTTCCCCCGCCGCCGCGTCACTCCGCGCGTTCGCGGTGGTGCAGCAGCGTGCGGTAGCGCTCGCTCCGCGCCGCCAGCTCTTCGTGCGGTGCCGCATCCTGGATGCGCCCGCCGTGCAGCAGTGCCACCTGATCGCTCGCCCGCATGACCGGCTCGCGGTGCGTCACCACGACGATCGCGCGCTCGGCCTTCACCGCCGCGAGGGTCTCCAGGAACTCGGCCTCGGTCGCCGGGTCGAGTCCGGCGGTCGGCTCGTCGAGCAGCAGCACGCGAGCATCGCGAAGGAGCCCGCGCGCCAGCCCGAGCCGCTGGCGCTCCCCTCCCGACCAGCCGGCGCCGCGCTCATCGAGCACGGTGTCGAGGCCGTCCGGCGCCTGGCGAACCCGCTCCGCGATGCGCGCGCTCTCGAGCGCCGCCCACACCTCGTCGTCGCCAGCCTCCGGCGCCAGCAGGTTGTCCCGGATGCTGGACCGGAAGATGTGGGCGTGCTGGCTCACGAACGACACCCGCTCCCGCGTGGCCGTCGACGACTCCCGGTCGGCGCGCACGCCGTCGATCCAGATCTCACCGTCGACCACCGGGATCAGTCGCCCGAGCGCGTAGAGCAGCGTCGACTTGCCCGCGCCGCTCTCCCCCGCGATCGCCACCATGCGACCGCGCTCGACGCCGACATCGACCCCGTCGAGCACCAGCGTCTCGCTGCCCGGATACGACACCCGAAGTCCGTGGGCGCGGAGCCCCGGAACCGCCTCGACCCCCTCCGGGGCGACCGCGCGGTCGTCCGCCACGCCGTCACCCTCCGCGCCGCCGCCCTCCGGGCGCACCCCCGGGGCGTCGAGCAGCTGGTCGACCCGCCGCGCCGCCGCCCGCACCTCGCCGAAACGCCCCAGCGCGGTCGCGATCACCAGCGCGGCCGAGGTCGACGTGACCGCGAACACCATCACCAGGGGCGCGGCAGTCGGGTCTGTCGTTCCGGCCGCGACGCCCACGCTCACCAGCGCGAGCGCTGCCAGGGCAAGACCCGCGCCGACCGCTTCCGTGACCGCCTGCTCGGCCCCCATCCGCAGCGCGATCGTGCGCCGGGCGCGCTGGATGCGGTCGGTGCGAGCGGCGACATCGCGCGCGAGCTCGTCGAGGCCCCCCAGCAGCACCGTCTCGCGCGCCGACTGGCGCGCCGCGAGCGTGACCGTGCCGAGCTCCGACACCTCGCCGCGCAGCGTCGCCGCCTGGCGCTCGGCGCGGCGCATCGCCAGCAGCGGGATCGCGAGGAGCAGCAGGTGCGCCGCCGGGACGAGCAGGCCGAGCGGCCCGGCGACGGCGATCGCCACGCCGGAGAAGACGAGTGAGGCGAGCGTGCCAGCGATCACCTGCGCTGCGGTGTGGGCGTAGAACCACTCCAGCGCCTCGATGTCGCCGATGGATCGCGCCACCGTCTCCCCCGCGCTGCGGCGCGCGAGGCCGAGCGGTGCGAGGCGGGCGATCGCACGGTGCGACGAGATGCGCAGCACGTCGATCACCTCGTAGGCGAGCACGTGCGCGAACCACTGCTCGATCCAGGTCAGCACCGCGACGGCGAGCACACTCAGCCCGAGCGCGACGCCGAGCCCGAGCAGCGGCCGCCCGGTCGCGAGAGCCGTGGCGGCGGCGACCGAGATCGTGGACACGGCGACGCCCGCGAGCAGCACGCCGGTCGACGAGGCGACGACGACCGCGAAATGCCGTCGATGCCCGCCCACGTGGGATGCCAGACGCAGGATGCTTTTCATGCCCGCACCGCGCTTCCCGGCACCGAATCCTCCGACACCGCGCGCCCGAGCACCTCGTCCGGTGTGCCGACCGCTGCGACCCGCCCGTCCTCGACGAGGATGACGCGGTCGGCCAGACGCGCCACATCGTGCCGGTGCGTCACTGCCACGAGGATGCGGTTGGGGTCGCGCCGCAACCGCTCGATCAGCGCCGCCTCGCTCGCCGGATCGAGGGCCGAGGTCGCCTCGTCGAGCACGAGAACCCCGCGGCCCTGCGCGAGAGCTCGCGCGAGGGCGACACGTTGCCGCTGGCCGCCCGAGATCATCGCGCCGCCCTCGCCGACCTCGGTCGTGAGCCGAAGGGCGCCGCCGCCGATGCCCGCGTCGGCGGCCACCCGCATCACGAGGTCGGTGCCCTCATCGGGCGACGCACCGCGTGCGATCTCGTCGGCGACGGTGCCGCCGAACAGCGCCGGATCCTGCGGCACCAGGCTCACACGACGCAGCAGCTGCTCGGCGCTGCACTCCTCGCCGTCGAGGAGGACCGCGCCGCGTTCCGGCACGGCCAGCCCCACCAGCGCGGCGGCGAGGGTCGACTTGCCTGCACCAGTCGGGCCGATGATCGCGGTCATGCCCGGCTCGAAGGCGAGGTCTGTGACCGTCAGCGCCGGAGCCTCGGCTCCCGCGTGCCGCACCACGAGGTCGCGCACCGCGACGGTGCCGACGCGCGCATCCGGGGTCGCCGCCGGTCGGCCGCCGTCCGGCGGCGCGCCCTCCAGAAGCGCCCGGATCGCCTCGCCCGAGAAGGTGCCGACATAGCCGGCGTGCCAGAGCGCCGCCAGTTCACGCAGGGGGCGCACGAGTTCGATCGACAGCAGCACCAGGGTGAATACCGTGAGCGGGGTCGACTGCGCACCGGTGAGGGCAAGCGCGATCAGCACGACTGCCGGCGCCCCGACCAGGGCGAGCGCCGCCAGCCCCGAGTCGACCAGCGACAGCCGCAGCTGGCCGAGCGTGCGCCGAAGCAGCTCCGCCGAGGCCCGCGCGAGGTGGCGCTCGCGCCGCTCTTCGGCGCCGAACGCCACGAGCGTCGTCATGCCCTGCATCGAGTCGACGAATTCGGCTTGCAGCTCCTGATACGCCGACCATTGCTGGCCGCCGCGCGCCGCGAGCAGGCGATCCCAGAGTCGCGGGATCACCGGGACGGTCGCCGCAACGAGGATCCCCGCGACCCCGGCGACCGGATGCAGGACGACCATCACCGCGCCGACGCTCGCCGTCGTGATGACCGTCGCGACCAGCTGCGGCAGGAACCCGGACAGGTACGCATCGAGATTCTCGATGCCGTCGACGACGATCGTGTGGTCTCGGCCGCTGCGTCCGCGCGGATCGCGTGCCGCCCGCAGCACGAACGCGCGCAGCACGCGCAGTCGAAGCTCGCGCTTCACCGAGGTCATGGCGCGGTGCGCGACGAGATGCCCGGCCCCGACCAGGAACGGCCGGACGATGAGCGCCGCCACGAGGACGATCGCGGGCCCGACGACCTCGGCGGCGAGCGCGGCGCGCAGCTCGGGGTCGAGGAAGATCGCGAAGATGCGTGCGCTCGCGAGCGCCTGACCGACCCACGTCACGGCGACGGCGAGGCGGATGCCGACCAGGACCGCCAGCAGCGCTCGGTGCCCGTTCCACAGGCCCATGAGCCGGAGATGCTGCACGGTTATCGACTCTTAATAATAATGGTTATCATTTGCATGTGACTGTACGACCGGCGACTCTGATCGTCAAACCGACGATCCCCGCCGCCCCTCGGCAGTGGCGAGCGACCGCGGCGACGCTCGCGCTCGCCGTCGCGCTGCCCACCCTCGGCGTCATCGCCGTCGGGCTCGGGCAGTACCCGACGCCCGCCCTCGAGGTGCTGCGCGTGGTGGTCGACCAGCTGCTCGGCACCCCGGGCGGCGACACCGTCGACACCGTGGTGTGGCAACTGCGGGTGCCCCGAGTCCTGCTCGGCGCCGTCGTCGGCGCCGCCCTGGCCATCACCGGCAGCGCGCTTCAGGCCATCGTGCGCAACGATCTCGCCGATCCGTACCTGCTCGGCGTCTCGTCCGGAGCCACCTTCGGCGCCGCCGTCATGATCGCCACCGGCCTCGGCGCCTCGGCGGCGGTGCTCGGCGCCAGCGGTGGGGCGTTCATCGGCGCCCTCATCGCGCTCGGCCTGGTGCTCGCGCTGCTCGGCGGCCGGCGGCACCTGAGCGGCTCTCGCCTGGTGCTCGCCGGGCTCACCGTCGGCTACTTCCTCGCCGCGGCCACCAACCTCGTCGTCGTGCTCAGCGACAACCGCGACGCCGTGCGCTCGGTCGTGTTCTGGTCGCTCGGCTCCCTCGCCGTCGCCTCCTGGAGCGACCTCGTCGCGGTCGCGATCGTCACCGTCGGCAGCGTGCTGCTGCTCACCGTCTGGGGTCGCCGCCTCGACGCCATCGGGCTCGGCGACGATGTCGCGCGCAGCCTCGGCGTCGACCCGTCGAAGCTGCGCATCCAGGTGGCGATCGTCGCCGCCCTCACCATCGCCGCCGCCGTCGCCGTGAGCGGGGCGATCGGCTTCGTCGGCCTCGTCGTGCCCCACCTCGCGCGCCGGCTCGTCGGCGCCAGCCACCGGCGCCTCATCCCCGCCAGCGCACTGCTCGGCGGAATCGTGCTCGTCGCCGCCGACGCGCTCGCGCGCACGGTGCTGGCTCCGCGCGAGATCCCGCTAGGCGTGCTGACCGCCCTCGTCGGCACACCGCTGCTCATGTTCCTGCTGCACCAGCGGCAGCGCGAACGATCCTGACCACGCACCACCCGAACCGAACACCCACAGCAAGGAGAACAATGAGAATCCCCACACAGCGCACCCGAATCGGCGCGATGATCGGCG
The DNA here is from genome assembly GCF_057365085.1 of Herbiconiux sp. J20-20. Lineage (NCBI taxonomy): Bacteria > Bacillati > Actinomycetota > Actinomycetes > Micrococcales > Microbacteriaceae > Herbiconiux > Herbiconiux sp. J20-20. The sequence goes on along the minus strand of NZ_CP195122.1, from coordinate 2,057,150 downwards.
CAAGCCTGGTCACGCTGGCACTCGCCGGATGCGCGACCGACACCGCAAGCGGCAGCGTCGACACCGGCGACACCGCGACCGGCTACCCGGTCGAGGTTCTGGATTGCGGCGCCCCGATCGTGATCGACGACGCACCCGAGGCGATCTTCACGGTCGGCACCTCCGCGGTCGAGCTGATCGACGCGGCGGGCGGCTCCGACCTCATCGTCGCCCGCTCCGGCGAGTTCGACGCGCCGCTCAGCGACGACCTGAGCAACCCGCCCTCGGACGACCTGATCGTCGACAGCTGGGACCCGACGACCGAACAGATTCTCGGCTCCGGCGCGGACACGGTCGTCGGCTACGGCCTGTTCAACGCCGACCCCGACCAGCTCGTGGCCGCAGGAATCCAGCTGATCACCGTCACCGGCGAGTGCGGCCACGACGCCGCCACCGGCGAAGCAATGGAGGTCGACTTCGACACCATCAGCGACGACATCCGTCGCTTCGGAGAGATCTTCCAGACGAGCGAGACCGCCGACGTCGCGGCCGACGCGCTCAGCGCTCGCGCTGACGCCGCCGAGCGCGCCGCCACCGGCGAGACGGCCGCCTGGATCTACTACTTCTCGGGTGAGTCCGGCATCTCCGCCTACGGCGGCGAAGGCATCCCGCAGACCGCGATCACAGCGGCGGGCCTGGAGAACGTGTTCGCCGACCAGGAGGCCACGTACATCGACACGTCGATGGAAGCGCTGCTCGAGCACCAGCCGTACTGGATCGTGATGGCCTACGGATTCACCGGCGAGAGCGCCGAGGAGGCGAAGGCTCGATTCCTCGCGGAGCCCGGCGCCGACGCTCTCGACGCGGTGGCGGCCGACCGCATCACGCTCATCCCCTCCGCGGTGACGGGCGCCGGACCGACCGCGGTCACCGGCCTCGAACTGCTCGTCGCGGGAACGAATGGCTGACGCACGACTCAACCGACAGGGCGGGGCGTCTCACGCTCCCGCCCTGTCGGCGCGCGGCGTCACGGTGCGGCACGGTGCCCGCACCGTGCTGGGCCCGATCGATCTCGACATCCGCTCCGGTGAGACCGTGGCGCTGCTCGGACCGAACGGCTCCGGCAAGACCAGCCTGCTCCGCGTGCTCGCCGGAATCTCGGCGCCCCACGAGGGCAGCGTCGCGCTGCATGGTCGTCCGCTTGGAAGCTATCGACCCCGCGAGCGCGCACGCCTGATCGCGTCGGTCGCGCAGGACGAGCACACCGAGCTGCCGTTCACCGCGCGCGATGTGCTGCTGCTGGGTCGCGCCGCAGGCACTCCCGACTGGCGGCCGTACCGCCTCGCCGACCATCAGGCGATCGACGACATTGCGACCCGGTGGGAGCTGAGCCCGCTTCTCGACCGCAGCCTGCAGCAGATGTCCGGCGGCGAGCGCCGACGCGTGCTCATCGCGCGCGCCTTCGCCCAGCAGGCCGAGCTGCTGCTGCTTGACGAGCCGACCAACCACCTCGACCTGCGTCACCAGCACGAGCTGCTGGCGCATCTGGCCGATGCTCCGTCGACGAGCATCGTCGCACTGCACGACATCGATCTTGCACTGGCGTACTGCACGCGCATCGTGCTCGTGGATCAGGGCGCCATCATCGCCGACGGGGCACCTGCCACCGCGATCGACGCCGACCTCGTGGAGCGCGTCTACCGCGTGGCGGCGCGCAACGCGGAGCTCGACGGCCGCACCCGCATCATCGTCGGCCGCTGACACGACCTCGAGCGGTGCCAAAAGCGCGATCTGAGCGCGCAACATCGCACGTTTCGCACCGCTCGAGGGGATGTCGGACGCACACACGGTGCCCGCGTTCACAAGCTTGCGGGGGACGACAACTACGCGACGGCGGCCGTGACCAGCTCCACGACCCGCTTCTCGACCGCGGGCGTCCACTCGACGATCGCGAACGCGGTCGGCCACATGGCCCCGTCGTCCAGGGTGGCGGCGTCGTTGAAGCCGAGCGTCGCGTAGCGCGCCTCGAACTTCGACGCCCCCTGGAAGAAGCAGACCACCTTGCCCGCGTCGGTCGCGTAGGCCGGCATGCCGTACCAGGTCTTCGGCAGCAGGCTCGGGGCGTGCTCCAGCACGAGCACGTGGATGCGCTCGGCGAGCGCCCGGTCTGCGTCGGGCATCGCGGCGATCGCGTCGATCACGGCCTGCAGGTTGTCGGCCTTCTTCTGCCCGCCGCGACCCTGCGCCTTCAGCTCGGCCGCGCGCTCCTTCATGGCGGCGCGCTCGAAGTCGGAGAAACCATCCGATGTGTCGGCCATGACAACCTCCCGTGGTGAGAGACCCAGGCTAGCTGGGCGGGGCGAGGAACGCGGTGACGCTCGACGCGGGAATGGTGCGCTGGCCGTACATGTGGGTGCCGCCCCAGTTGTACTCCTCGATGAGGATGGTGCCGTCGCCGTTCACCGTCTTCACGTAGGCGACGTGGTTGCCGCCGCCGAACCAGGCGACCCAGCCCGACTTCGGAGTGCTGCTGACCTCCCAGCCGTGCGCCTCCCACTGGTACTTCCAGCTGATGGCGCTGCCGCCACCCGGCGTCATCGAGCTCCAGTCCCACTTGAAGGGGGCGCTGTACGAGCCCTGGTCGCGGTTCAGGCGCCAGGCGACGAAGTCGACGCATTCGCGGTAGTAGTAGTTCAGCGGCGACAAGCCGCCGCCCTGGCCGAGGTGCAGCGCGGCCGGCCACGGGTAGTCATCGCCCGCCTCGACCGCACCGGAGCGCAGGTAGATCGCGAGGTTCGTGTCGGCCAGCGAGCTGCGGTACTGCGCCACCAGCTCCGCCGCGCTGGTCGCGTCGTAGCTGTCGCGCTCGATCGCCGTCTCGCTGGCGACCTCGCTGACCTCGAAGCTCTGCACCGCTTCCGCATCGGCGATCGCGACCTCGGCGCTGTCATCGCCCTCCGCGTAGGCGGGAAGACCGAGCGCGGCGAACAGCCCCCCGATGATGACCATGGTGCCGGCGGCGGTCACGCGAGCGCGGATCGGATGCCGGGCCGTCTGACGCCGGAACGACATCACCGGCACGACCGGGGCAGCCTTCTCGGGCGCGGGCGGCACGGTCGGCGCGGCGCTCTCAGAAGGCTCGGATGCCGCCGTCGAGGTCGACGCGGCCGCACGCAGCGAGCGCCGCGTCGGGTACGCCGCAGGAGCGGCCGCCGTCTCCTGTGAGGAGGCGAGGCCGCCAAAGAGGTTGCCCAGATTCTCTGAGCCCTCAGGTTCCGTCAAAAGTTCCTCCGGTGTGGCGCCGGAACAGACTACGTGACGAACCTGGAAAAATCACGTTGATGTAACGGTCCGTGCACCGGGAGAGCGCCTGACCGTCAGGCGGCGGGGGCGAGGAACTCTTCCCACTGCGGCAGCGTCCGCTCGGTGCCGCGCACCATCCACGAGGTGCCGTGCGGCGCCCGCGGCTGCACGCGCAGGCTCCAGCCCATCTCCTGCGGCGTGCGGTCGCTCTTGATGTTGTTGCACTTGAGACAGCAGGCCACCAGGTTCTCCCACGAGTCGGCGCCGCCGCGCGAGCGGGGAACGATGTGATCGATCGTGGTCGCGTTCGACCCGCAGTAGCCGCAGCGCTGATTGTCGCGACGCAGCACACCGCGACGCGACACCGGAACCAGACGGCTGTGCGGGATGCGCACGTAGCGGGTGAGCAGGATGACGGAGGGGCGATCCCACGCTCCGGATGCGCTCAACACCGGGTGATCATCGTCACGCGCGACGATCGTCGCCTTCCCGCCCAGCACGAGCACCAGGGCTCGTTTGAAGGACACGACGGCCAGCGGCTCGTAGCCGGCATTCAACACCAGAGTGCGCACGGTTCTCCTCTCGAAGGCGCCCGCACGGCTTGCGGGCATTCGATGCATCCCGAGCCTCGGGAGTCAGGAGGAGCGCAAAAAAGGCGCCGTCGCGAACGACAGCGCCTTTTTCAGTCCCGGTCCGAACAGTGCACGACCGGGCGGATGCTCCGCCGTATTCCGAGCATCGCGCGCGCATCCATGGTGAGGATGTTGCGTGAGTTCGGCATCGGCTCTCCTGAGATCCGTTGGTTCAAGGCCTTCAGAATAGCCGACGGCCGCTGAACTCCCGGCAAACGACGCGTTGCGCGTCCGCACGAGGTCGGCTGGCTCAGTAGCGGACGAAGTAGTGGTTGCTCGAGTAGATCGCCCGCACCTGGACGGTCTTTCCCGCATACGGCGCGTCGATCATCTGCCCGTTGCCGAGGTAGATGCCGATGTGGCTGCCGCCGTCGAGCACGACAAGGTCGCCCGGCTGCGCGGCCGATGCCGCGATCCGGGTGCCGCCGTAGGCCTGCGAGAGCGAACCGTGCGGCAGCGAGATTCCCGCCTGCGCATAGACGTACATCGTGAAGCCGGAGCAGTCGAAGCCGGCGGGCGTCGCGCCCCCGTAGACATAGGGCACGCCCTGGTACTGCAGCGCGATCGAGACGATGGTGCCGAGGTCGGCGCTGGCCGCACCCGGGTTGGTGACGCCGACCGAGGCGGCGGCCACCGCGGCGGCGGCGGCCTCGGCGGCACGGATCTCGGCGAGCTCGGCTTCGGTGGTCGCCGAGATCTCGGAGCGCTCGATCGGGAGCTCGGCAACCGCGCTGTCGACCCGGAACGACTGAACGGCCGCGGTGCTGTCGGCGGTGGCCGCGTCGGCCTCCGTCTCCGACTCGGGAAGAGCGGCGTAGGCGGGCAGTGCGATCGTGCCGAACAGTCCGGGCATGATGAGGGACACGGCAGCGAGACGAAGAGGTAGAGCCACGGGAGATCTCCGGCGCCTCGACCGCTGCTGAGGGCGGTCCCATCCTGTCTTGGATCAGGTGCGTGAGCTCAGAGATGGGGTTGAGGCGTCTGGCTCACGGTGCATCGCCGTGGGGGAGGTGGCGATTCGACGTGGCGACACTACGTGGGGTGCCCCTGAGATCACGAGTCGATAACGGGTGATCCGGGCGATTCCCAGCAACACCCAGGCGACTCACATGTCAGCTGGCGATGTAGATGTGCAACGCGACTTCGCGCGGCAGCTCGAGTCCTTCGCCCACCGCGGGCGCTTCGATCGCCACATAGGAGTCGGCCCGCGTCAGGGTGACCGTCGCCCCCGGGACGATCCCCGCGCTCTTCAGCTGTGCCAGCAGCTCCGGCTCGAACTGCACCGGTTCGCCAAGCCGTCGGATGACGCCCGAGACCGCGCCGTCGGCGTCAGCCACCGCATCGACGATGCTCGTGACCCCTTCAAGGAAGCGGCCGGCCGGGGTGTCGCCCAGTTCGTCGAGAGCCGGAATCGGGTTGCCGTACGGAGACTCCGTCGGGTGGTCGAGGATCTCGAGCAGGCGGCGCTCGACCTGTTCGCTCATCACGTGCTCCCAGCGGCACGCCTCGTCGTGCACGTACGCCCAGTCGAGGCCGATCACGTCGGCGAGCAGGCGTTCAGCAAGGCGATGCTTGCGCATCACGTGCAGCGCACGGGTGCGGCCGGTGGGCGTCAGCTCGAGGTGCCGGTCGCCTTCGACGCGCACCAGGCCGTCGCGCTCCATGCGCGCGATCGTCTGCGACACGGTCGGCCCGGAGTGTCCGAGACGCTCCGAGATGCGGGCCCGAAGCGGCACGATCGCCTCTTCTTCGAGGTCGAGGATGGTCCGCAGATACATCTCCGTCGTGTCGACAAGATCTGTCACGGCGTCCTCCTGAAATTCGCGCGGGCGTCACAGGCCAGCCTAGCCTCACCTCACCCCGCTCTCCGGCTCTGGTGCACCCCGGCACGTCGCGCGTCGGGCCGCGGGCCATAGACTCGGGGCATGCCTGGCACGACGATTCCCGCCGAACTTCTGCCCGCCGACGGGCGGTTCGGCTGCGGCCCCTCGAAGGTGCGCCCCGAACAGCTCGCCCACCTCACCGCACACGCCGAGATCCTCGGCACCTCGCACCGGCAGGCTCCGGTGAAAGACCTCGTCGGGCGCGTCCGCACCGGCGTCGCCGACTTGTTCCGCCTGCCCGAGGGCTACGAGGTGCTCCTCGGCAACGGCGGCTCGACGGCGTTCTGGGATGCCGCCGTCTTCTCGCTGATCAGCCAGCGCAGCGAGCACCTCAGCTTCGGCGAGTTCGGGGCCAAGTTCGCCGCCGCCTCGACGGCCGCCCCCTTCCTCGACGCGCCGCACGTGCTGACCGCCCCCGGCGGGGCGCGCAGCGAGCTCGAGATCGTCGAGGGCGTCGACGTGTACGCCTGGCCGCACAACGAGACCTCCACCGGCGTGATGGCTCCGGTGCGCCGCGCCGCGGGCGACGCGGGGGCGCTCACCGTCATCGACGCCACGAGCGCCGCAGGCGGCGTCGACGTCGACCTGAGCGAGACGGATGTCTACTACTTCGCCCCGCAGAAGAACTTCGCCAGCGACGGCGGCCTGTGGTTCGCCGTGGTCTCCCCCGCCGCGATCGAGCGGATCGAGACGATCGCCGCCTCCGAGCGCTGGATCCCCGAGTTCCTGAGCCTCAAGAACGCGGTCGACAACTCGCGCCTCAACCAGACCCTCAACACGCCCGCGCTGTCGACGCTGCTGCTGATGGAGTCGCAGCTCGACTGGATGAACGCCAGCGGCGGCATCGCCTGGGCGGACGCCCGCACGCGCGAGTCGTCCGGCGTGCTCTACGACTGGGCGGCCGCCTCCAGCGTCGCCACGCCGTTCGTCGAGAACCCCGACCACCGTTCGCAGGTCGTCGTCACGATCGACTTCGACGACGCGATCGACGCCGCGGCCATCGCGAAGACGCTCCGCGCGAACGGCATCGTCGACACCGAGCCGTACCGCAAGCTGGGACGCAACCAGCTGCGCATCGCGACCTTCACCGCGATCGACCCCGACGACGTCCGCACGCTGACGCGCGCGATCGACTGGGTGATCGACAACGCCGACGTCACGGCCAAGTAGGAGCACCCGATGCGGCTGTGGATCCCCAAGGAGGAGCGTCGTCCGACGCCGCCGCCCGTGGAGACCGACGACCGCACGCCGATCCTCGTCGGCCTAGGCCTCTGGCTTCTGGCCACCCTGGGGCTGCTGAGCGCGCTTCCGGCGCTGACGGCGAGCGGGAACGGCGACTGGCTCTGGATCGGCGTCAGCGGCCTCGGCATCGGCCTCGTCCTGCTGGTCTACACCCTGATCCGGCGCCGCTGACTCCTCGGCGCCCGGCTCATCGTCGGGCTCGAAGTCGATGAGCTCACGCAGGTCGACCCCGGGCTTGTCGAGCTCGTCGACATCGTCGAGGTCGTCGTCGTCCGCGTCATCGGCGTCGTCATCGGACGCGCTCTCGGCGTTCGCCTCCGCTGCGGCGGCCTGCGCCGCGCGGTACTCCTCCAGGCGCTCCGACCACGGAACCCAGTCGGGAGCCAGCAGGGCGCCCTCGTGCGGCAGCAGTTCGGCCTCGAGCACGCTCGGCGCTTCGCCGGGCAGTTCGGCGATCGCGACCGTCCAGCGCCAGCCCGGGTAGCCGAGCTGGGTGGTCGCGAAGCTCAGGGTCGACAGGCCGTCGTCGGTCGTCTGCTCCTCGAGCAGCTCTCCGACGTCGCCGGCCGCGGTGAACTCGGCGAGCGCCGCGCGCGCGGCCGCCTCGCGGGCAGAACTCCGCTCGTCAGGCATCCAGGTCGTCCGCGACCTTGCGCAGCACGGCGGCGATCTTCGCGCCGTGACTGCGGTCGGGGTAGCGACCCCGGCGCAGGCCCGCGCCGATTCCGTCGAGGAGCTTCACCAGATCCTCCACCACGATCGCCATGTCGTCGGCGGAGCGGCGCGACATCTTGGAGAGACTCGGCGCGGCTTCGAGCACGCGCACCGACAGGGCCTGCGCACCGCGCTTGCCGTCGGCGATGCCGAATTCGAGGCGCGTGCCGGCCTTGACCGTCACTCCCGCGGGGAGTGCGGAGGCGTGCAGGAAGACTTCCTGCCCGTCGTCGGAGGAGATGAAGCCGAAGCCCTTCTCCTCGTCGTAGAACTTGACCTTGCCGGTAGGCATCGCAGGCCTCTCTTGATGTCGCGCGTGGGTGGTGGTGCGGACGCGGCCCCTATCCTGGTCAGGTGACCGACGAAACCCGCGTACCCCTCAATCGTATCGAACGTATTCTCGCAACGATGATCGCGACGGTCGGCGGACTCTCGGTGATCGCCATCGTGAGCGTGTTCCTCGGCCGCTCCGCCGGCGCCGATCTGAGCTCCGGCGTGTGGCCCGCGGTCGCCCTGCTCCCCTCGATCGGGCTCCCGATCGCGTTCCTGCTGATCGTCGCCTTCCTCATCGCAAGCGTGGTGCGTCGACGTCGTCTCGCGCAGGATGGCGCCGAGTAGCGGATCGGCGCTCGCGCTCGCGGCCACGCTGCGGGCGCTCGACGATGACGCCCTCGAGCGGCTGATCCGTGAGCGCCAGATCCGGCGCCAGGGCATCCGCGACTACTTCGACCTCGCCGAGGCGCTGCTCGACCGCACCTCCATCCAGTCGGCGCTTTCGCGGCTGGATCGGCCCACCCTGGCGATGCTCGCGGCGGCCGGCGAGCTCGCAAGCGACACCGGCGCTCCGACGCTGGAGCAGCTGCGCGCCGCGCTCGGCACCGCCGCGCCCGAAACGGAGCAGCGCGTGGCGCGCGCCTTCGCGGCGGGCCTGCTCGGCCGCGAGTCCGGGCGCATCGTCCCGTGGGATGCGGTCGTCGAGCAGCTGCGCGCCTGGCCGTCGTTCGGGCTGCCGAGCGGAGCCGAGCTGCGGAGCGCACCCGCCCCCGCCGCCCTCGAACCGGTGAGCGACGCGGATGCACGCTTCGTCGACCGCGGGGCGGCCGAGCGGGCCTTCAGCACCGTCGCTGCCGTCTTCGAACTCGTTCAGGCTCTACGCGACGAGCCGGCGCGGCGCGTGAGCCGCGGCGGACTCGCTCTTCCGGATGCGCGCCGCCTGGCCGCAGCGGCCGAGGTCGAGGTCGATGAGCTCGACGTGCTGCTCGACCTGGCCGAGCGCGCCGGACTCGTCACCGCGGCCCCCCGCGCCTGGACGGCCGCGGGTGAACCCGAGACCTGGCTCGAGTCGCCGCGCCTGGAGCGCTGGCGCACTCTCGCCGCGGCGTGGCGCGCCCGCCTGCCCGAGGAGCTGCGGGAGCTGCTGCATCAGCGCGCCCACGCGATCTGGGGCGACGGCCTGCTCGACTACCTGGACTGGCGCTACCCCGCCGGTCACGACTGGGTGCGCGAGCGGGTCGCGATCGTGCTGGCCGGCGCGGAGCGGCTCGGCATCATCGGTTCGCAGCGTCCCAGCACGGTCGGCTCGGCGCTGCTCGGCGACGGCCCCGAAGCCGCGACCGCGGTGCTGGCGACCCACTTCCCCGCCGAGGTCGACAAGGTCTACCTGCAGCACGACCTCTCGATCGTCGCGCCGGGCCCGTTGGTGCCGGAGCTCGACCGGCGGCTGCGCCTCGTCGCCGACATCGATGCGCGCGGTCTCGCCTCCAGCTACCGCGTGACCGCGGCCAGCGTCACCCGCGCGCTCATCGCGGGGGAGACCGACGATTCGCTGCTGGAGTTCCTCGCCGGCATCTCGCTCACCGGGGTGCCGCAGCCGCTCGACTACCTGGTGCGCGACACGGCCAGCCACTTCGGCACGCTCCGGGTCGGACCGGCGGACGTCGCCGAGGCGCGGTCGGTGATCCGCTCCACCGATCGCGCGCGCACCCATCAGCTGCTGGTCGACCCGAACCTGTCGCCCCTGGCGCTCCGGGAGCTCGACGACGGGCGCCTCGCCTCCCGTTTCACCGCCGACATCGTCTACTGGAGCCTGCACGACGCGCGCTACCCGGTGGTCGCCGAAGACGCCGCCGGGCGCATCGTCACGCTGCGCCGGGCGCGCGCCGTCGGCGAGAGCGAGCCGGTCGGCGACGACACCGCGGCGATCGTGGTCGCCCGCCTGCGCGACTCGACCGGCTCGGTCGCCGAGAGCGGCGACGAGGGGTGGATCTCTCGGCAGCTCGAGCTCGCCGCCAAGAACAAGGTCGCCGTCGCCGTGCGCGTGCAGATGCCCGACGGCACCGAGCAGGAGTTCCTGCTCGAACCGGCCGCGGTGGCCGGCGGTCGCGTGCGCGCTCGCGACCGCAAGTCCGACCTGGAGCGCACGCTGCCGCTCGCGTCCATCACGGCGGTCGAACCGGCGGGCGACTAAACTCGATCGGATGACCGGACCCCTGATCGTGCAGAGCGATCGCACGGTGCTTCTCGAAGTCGCGCACCCGCAGGCCGAAGAGGCACGGCACGAGCTCGCCGTGTTCGCCGAGCTGGAGCGGGCACCCGAGCACATGCACAGCTACCGCATCACCCGGTTGGGGCTGTGGAACGCGCGCGCCGCCGGTCACGAGGCCGCGCAGATGCTCGACACGCTGGAGCGCTACGCCAAGTTCCCGGTTCCGCAGTCGGTCGCGATCGACATCGAGGAGACGGTGGGCCGCTACGGGCGGCTCATCATCGATCGCGAGAAGAACGACGACGGCACGCTCGGCGAGCTGATCATCACCACCACCGATCCGGCGGTGCTTCACGAGATCACCCGCAGCGGCAAGGTGGCGCCGCTGCTCGGCATCCGCCGCACCTCCACCGAGTGGACGCTGCAGCCGTGGGCGCGCGGCCAGATCAAGCAGGAGCTGCTGAAGCTCGGCTGGCCCGCCGAGGACCACGCCGGCTACACCCCCGGCACCCCGCACGACATCGACCTGGTCGAGGACGGCTGGGCGCTGCGCCCCTACCAGCAGCAGGCGGTGACGAACTTCTTCGACGGCGGCTCGGGGGTCGTCGTGCTGCCCTGCGGCGCGGGCAAGACCCTCGTCGGCGCGGGCGCGATGGCCCAGGCCGACACGACAACGCTGATCCTGGTGACCAACACGGTGAGCGCCCGGCAGTGGAAGGCCGAGCTGATCAAGCGCACCAGCCTCACCGAGGACGAGATCGGCGAGTACTCGGGCCAGGTGAAGGAGATCAAGCCGGTCACGATCGCGACCTACCAGATCCTCACCGCGCGCCGGAAGGGCGAGTACGCGCACCTGGCGCTGCTCGACGCCCTCGACTGGGGCCTCATCGTCTACGACGAGGTGCACCTGCTGCCCGCTCCCGTCTTCAAGCTCACCGCCGAGCTGCAGGCACGTCGGCGCCTGGGGCTCACCGCGACGCTGGTGCGCGAGGACGGCCGCGAGTCGGACGTGTTCTCGCTCATCGGCCCCAAGCGCTTCGACGCCCCGTGGAAGGAGATCGAGGCGCAGGGCTTCATCTCCCCCGCCTCCTGCTTCGAGGTGCGCATCGACCTCCCGCCGACCGAGCGGCTCGAATACGCGGCGAGCGCCGACGACGAGCGCTACCGGATGGCAGCCACCGCGCCCGCGAAGCTGCGCGTCGTGCGCGACCTGGTCGCCAAGCACGCGGGCGAGCGGATCCTCGTGATCGGCCAGTACCTCGACCAGATCGACGAGCTCGCCGAGGGCCTGAACGCGCCGCAGCTGACCGGCAGCACGCCCGTCGCCGAACGCGAACGGCTGTACCAGGAGTTCCGCGACGGCACGACGAAGGTGCTCGTCGTCTCGAAGGTGGCCAACTTCTCGGTCGACCTGCCGGAGGCGACCGTGGCGATCCAGGTCTCCGGATCGTTCGGCTCGCGCCAGGAGGAGGCCCAGCGCCTCGGCCGGCTGCTGCGCCCGAAGGAGAGCGGCCTGCCGGCCAACTTCTACACGCTCGTCGCGCGCGACACCGTCGACCAGGATTTCGCCCAGAACCGTCAGCGGTTCCTCGCCGAGCAGGGCTACAGCTACACAATCCTCGACGCCGACGGTCTCGCCGCCGCCTGAGGATTCTTCTCGATCCGCGCGTCCGGCGGTTATCGTGGACGGCATGAGCCTCACGACGGCCGCACCGGGCACGCGGCGCGCCGATGCCGCCGAGCGCGTCCGTCGCGCCTGCGCCGCCGCAACGTCGACGCGGGAACTGCTCGAGGTCGTCGGAGAGATCGCGCGCACCGAACTCGGCGCCGAAGGCTCCTTTCTGTGCACCACCGATCCGGTCACGGCACTGCCGAATGCCGAGGCGGTGGTGGTCGGGCTGCCCGATGAGATGCGCTACCCGTGGATGCGCAACGAGTTCATCGACGACGATCTGAACAAGTTCGGCGATCTGCACGCACGCCGCGTGCCCGCGGCGACTTTGCACCAGACCATCGCCGACAGCGGCCGCGAGAGCCTGCGCGACCGCGAGGTGAACCGTCGTTTCGGGTTCGGACCCGAGATCCGCGCCGTCTTCTCGCAGAACGACGCCTGCTGGGGCGTCCTGAACCTCGTGCGCGCCGCCGGCGAACCCGACTTCGACGCCGCCGACCGCGACTTCCTGGCCGAGATCACCGCGCCGGTGGTCGAATCGCTTCGGGAACTCGTGCTGCACCGCCCGACGCTCGGTCCCGAGAACGTGACGCCCGGCGTTGTGATGCTCGACCCGGCAGGTCGCGTGATCTCGCTCTCCGAGAGCGCGCGCCTGCTGCTCGACGACCTCTGGGTCGTGCCGCTCGAGGGCGGACTCGATGAAGTGCTGCCGTGCCAGGCCTACACGGTCGGCTGGGTCGCGACCGCGCAGGCTCTCGGGGTGCGCACACCGCACGACCCGGTCACCCGGGTGCAGGGCGTGTCGGGGCACTGGCTGACGCTTCGCGGCACGCACGCGGCAACGGAGCAGGGCGACCTGATGCACATCATCGTCACGATTGAGCCAGCGCGCCCCGAGGACATCCTGACGATGCTGTCGATCGCGTACGACCTGACCCAGCGCGAGCAGGAGGTGTTCGCCGAGCTCCGCGCCGGCGACTCCATCGAGGAGACCGCCGCGCGGATGTTCATCTCTCCGCACACGCTGCGCACCCACATGCGCTCGCTGTTCGCCAAAGCCGAGTGCTCCTCCCGCGGCGAGCTCTTGAGCCGGCTGTTCGTCCACCGCACCGGCGCCTGAGCCAGACGCCACGCCTGTCACCCGGTCGGGCTCTGCTCCCGCGCGACATGGCTGCGCGCGTGCGCGATGGCCGCGTCGAGATCGTCGAAGAGGTGGTTCTCGTGCCGGAGGGCGCGCAGCACGCCCACGCGGGTGGCGAGCTTCAGATGCTCCGGCTGGATGCCTTTGACAAGCACCGTGATTCCGCGTCGCTCGAGCGTCGACATCAGCTCCGACACCACGCGGGCGCCGGTCGCATCCAGCATCTCCAGCTGCGACATCCGCAGGATCACGACCGTGACACCGTCGATCGACCCCGTCTTCTCGAGCAGCTGCTCGGCCCCGGCGAAGAACAGCGCCCCGTCGAGACGCAGCAGCGCGATGCGGTCATCGCCGGACTGCGGATCCCCCGGCAGCGGCTCACGGGTGACGGCACCCGAGCGCGAGAGCGTCCACAGCGCGAAGATCGCGGCGGCGGCGATCCCGATTCCGACGGCGACGATCAGATCGAAGGCGACCGTCACGATTGCGGTGAGCACGAAGACGACCGCGCTCGACCTCGACGAGCCGAGAACAGCGCTCACGGTGGAGAGCGAGACCATGCGCACCGCCGTGACCATGAGCACTCCGGCGAGCGCGGCGAGCGGAATCTCAGAGACCCAGCCGGCGGCGAGGTAGACGACCGCGAGCAGCACGAGCGCATGCGTGACCGCCGCGAGTCGGCTGCGCCCGCCCGCGCGCACGTTGACAGCGGTCCGAGCGATGGCGCCGGTAGCGGGCATTCCACCGAAGAAGCCCGAGGCGATCGAGGCGAGGCCCTGCCCGACGAGCTCGCGATCCGCGTCGTAGGCGCCGGTGTCGGCCAGGGACGCCGCCACCCGCGCCGAGAGCAGCGACTCGATGGCGGCGAGGGCGGCGATCGCGAACGCGGGCCCCGCGAGGGCGACGAGCAGCTCGGGCGTCATGGTCGGGATCGCCGGCGCCGGAAGACCCTCGGGCAAGCTGCCGATGCTCTCCAGCGGCAACGAGGCGAGACTCGCCACGATCGTCACGAGCAGGATCGCGATGATCGAGCCCGGAATCGCGGGGTGGATCTTCGGCGCGAGCACCATCACCAGGGCGACCACCGCGACCGCGGCGAGCGCCCACGCCAGATGCTCCGCCTCCACGTTCTGCACCGCCTCGACCGCCGTCAGGAAGGCACTCGAGCTGGCGCCCGACTCCACCCCGAGCGCCGACGGCACCTGCTGCAGGAAGATGATCACCGCGATGCCGAAGGTGAAGCCCTCGATCACCGGCCACGGGATGATCGTGACCAGCCTCCCCCAGCGCACGGCGCCGACGACGACCACGATGACGCCGGCCATCAGCGAGAGCAGCGGCACGACGCCCGCACCGTAGGTGACGACGATCGGCCCCAGCACCACGACCATCGCGCCGGTCGGGCCGGACACCTGCACGTTCGATCCGCCGAAGATGCCCGCGACGACGCCCGCCACGATGGCGGTGACGAGCCCCGCGGCGGCCCCGACGCCCGAGCTCACACCGAAGGCGAGCGCGAGGGGAAGCGCCACGATCCCGACGGTGACGCCCGCGACGATGTCGCCGCGCCAGGTGCGCCCGAGTCGGGCATAGTCGCGGCGCGAGGGCAGCAGCGTGAGCGGCGAGCGGCGAGGAGCGGTCATGAGCGCGTCGCGTCCACGGCGGGGAGGGCCGGGAGCCCGTCGGCCTCGGCGAGCTCGGTGCGCGCGGCATCCAGCACCTCGGTGAGCAGCGCACGCGCGACGGCAAGCAGGTCGGCGACTTCGGCGAAGGCGAGCCGGTAGTAGACCTGGCTGGCGCGCCGCTCGGAGGCGACCAGACGGTGGCGTTTCAGCACCGCGAGGTGCTGCGAGAGGTGCGAGGCTTCCAGCCCGGTCTCGCTCAGCAGTTGCGCGACCGGCACGTCGTCGCCATGGGCGAGCACTTCGAGGATGCGCACGCGCACCGGATGCGCGAGCCCCTTGAACAGGCCCGCCTTCACCTCGTAGAGCGGTCGCTGCGAGCGCGAGGACCACAGCGCCTCTCCCCCGGGAACCTGGCTTGACGGATTCATCAAGCCATCATATCGCGGATGAAGGACGGCGGCCGGGGGCGGTCTCCCGCGGTACACCCCGTACCCGGCCGAACCCCCGGCCGCCGTCGCGGGTCGCGCGCCGAGATCTCGGTGCGCGACCCGTCGGCGCGACTAGCGCCGCGCCGAAACGGTGCGCGCCCGCGCGCGGGTCACCAGCGCCGCGCCGAGCAGCAGCAGCGCCGTGGCCGTCACGAGCCAGCCGACCGGATCCGCCCCCGTCGCCCCCAGCTCGGCGGCCGCGTCCGTGCCCGCCGCCGTTGCGTCTTCCGCGGCGACCTCGACGGTGACGTCCGCCGCCAGCGGGCCACCCGTCCACTGCGCCGTGATGACGTGCGGGGACGCGGTCGGGAACTCGATCGTCGACCCGGTCACGACATCCGTCGCGACATCACTGGTGAAGACGACGTCGGGGGTGATGTCGAACTCGTTGCCCGACACGTCGGCACCTGTGATCGTGAAGGTCAGCGACTCGCCGACATCGACGTGCAGCGTGCCGCCCGGAGCCACGGTCTGGCTGCCCGCCTGGATGGCCACGATTGTCGCCGGCTCGCCGTGCTCCAGCTCGATCGCGCTCGCCCACGTGGCGCTCGGGGCGCCCGGTGTCGAGACGGTGAGGGTGAAGGAGTACGTGCCCGGCACGCCGAGCGGCTCGCCGCTGATCTCACCCGTGCTCGGGTCGACCGCGAGCCCGGTCGGCAGCGCCCCGGCGGTCAGAGCCACCGTGAACGGACCCGATCCGCCGAGGGTCGGCGTGTACGAGTAGATGATGTCGACCATGGCCGTCGGCGGGGTGCCGCCGATCGTGGGCGCGGTGACGACGTCGATGGTGTAGCTCTCCACCGCATCCGGCCCGACGCCGTTGCTGGCCGTCAGCTCGAAGGTTGAGGATCCGGCGGCCGTCGGCGTGCCGCTCAGCACACTGCCGACCAGAGAGAGCCCCGAGGGCAGCGTGCCCGATGTCACGGCGTAGGTCATCGTTCCGCCGCCCGTCGCAACGAAGGTGTGACTGTAGCTCGTCCCGACCAGGCCGACACCCGGGTCGGCCGAGACGATCGTCGGGGCGACCGGCGCCGGAGAGACCACGATCGTGTAGCTCTCGACGTCATCCGAGCCGACCCCGTTGCTGGCGGTGATCTCGAAGGTCGACGAGCCGACCGTCGTCGGCGTTCCCGAGATTACGCCAGTGGCGGTCGCCAGCGACAGCCCCGCGGGCAGCGCGCCGGAGCTCACCGTGAAGCTCGGATCCGGCACGCCGGTCGCGGTCACGGTGTGGCTGTAGGCGACGCCGACCGTCCCGTCCGCGGGTGCCAGCGACGTGATCGCCGGCGGCACCGGCGTCGGCTCGACGTCGATCGAGACCGCAAGCGAGTCAGACCCCGCCGAGTTCGTCGCGGTGACGGTGAAGGCCGCGGTCTCGACCGTCGTCGGCGTTCCGGAGAGGAGGCCGCTGCCCGCGTCGAGGACGAGTCCGGCCGGCAGGGCTCCGGCGGTCACTGCGAAGCTGATCGGAGCGGTCCCGGTGGTCGTCACCGTCTCCGAGAACGCCACCCCGACGGTCAGCTCGACGGGCGGCGTCCAGGTGATGCTCGGAGCCGCGGCGACCGAGATCGAGTACGAGACGGTGTCATTCGGCAGGGTGCCGTTGGAGGCCGTCACGTCGAAGTTCGACGTGCCGACGGCGAGCGGGGTGCCGCTGATCTCGCCGGTGGCCGTGTTCAGCACGAGCCCGGTCGGCAGGCTCCCGCTCGAGACGGCGAAGGTCGGGGCCGGAGTCCCGGTCGCCGTGATCGCGTGGCTGTACGCCTGCCCGACGACACCCGCCGCCGGAGCACCCGACGTGATCTCCGGGGCCACCGGTGCGGGCGTATCGCTCAGGTAGTAGTAGGTGCCCACCAGCACGCTGGCGCTGTTGCCCGCTTCGTCGACGACATCCATCGTCAGGGTGAACTGGTCGCCCTCGACAAGACTCAGCAGGACCGCGAGCGTCGCTCCGCTCAGCACGATGTGGGTCTCCCCGGCGCCGTCCGGCGCGGCGCTGTAGGCGACCGTGGTGGCGGGCGAGGCAACCGAACCGAACCGGTACGACGTCGTGACGTCGGCGGGTGAGCTCACGTTGTCGCCGACGGTCACCGTGTAGTCGGTGGAGTAGCTCGGGATCTCGGTGCCATCGGCGGGTGAGACCAGCGTCGCGGTCGGGTCGGTCGTGTCGACGACGATGACCTCGCCGCGAATCTCGAGATTGTCGATGGTGACCGCGGCGGGCGCCGACACCCCGTTGCCCACCAGCGAGAACTGCAGGACGAATCCGGCGTGGTCGGATGCGCCGGTCAGCGCCACCCAGCCCGTCGACGTCTCGGCGGTGTCGGTGGTCTGGCTGAGCACCGTCGAGTACCCGCCCGAACTGTTGGCGTAGTTGACCAGGAGCGACTCCCCCGCGAGGTCGGTCGCCGAGTAGTCGAAGCGCACCTCGACGTCGCTGTAGCCCACCGTCGACAGCGCGAGCGAGGCGAGCGAGTAGTTCAGCGCGGGAAGGTTCGTGAAGCCGCTGGCATCCGCGGTGTACTTTCCCCCGGATGCCGCCCACGGTTGCCCGCCGGAGCTCCACCCGGTGGTGGGCGCACTCGCGAAGGTCTGGGTGTAGACGGTGACGGGCGCGGCCGAGGCGCTGAGGGGGATGCCCACGAGGGCCGTGACCAGGCCGAGCAGGGCCGCGACCACGGCGGCGATCGGGCGTGAAGCGGCGGCGACCGGGGCGCCGGAAGGGCGCGGGGTGGTGCGGCTGGGTTGCGACAAAGGGCGTGTCCTTCTCGAGTGGCGAAACATTCCTCCCTCGACGCTAGGGACGCGCCCTGATGCGCTGAATCGCACATTCGGGGTATTTCCGCCCGGCAATCAGGCGCAATCGCTCCCAGACAACACACAGGCAACGCGCAGATACTGGCCCCATGAGCGACGGACCCAAGATTCTCATCGTCGATGACGAGCCCAACATCCGCGACCTGCTGACCACGAGCCTGCGCTTCGCGGGGTTCGCGGTGCGCGCCGTCGCCAACGGCGCGCAGGCGATCTCGGCGGTCCTCGAGGAGGAGCCCGACCTGATCATCCTCGACGTGATGCTGCCGGACATGAACGGCTTCGGCGTCACCAAGCGCCTCCGCTCCTCCGGCTACACCGCGCCGATCCTGTTCCTCACCGCGAAGGACGACACCGAGGACAAGATCACCGGCCTCACCGTCGGCGGCGACGACTACGTCACCAAGCCGTTCTCGCTCGACGAGATCGTCGCGCGCATCAAGGCGATCCTGCGCCGCACCATGAACGACGAGCAGGACGCCATCATCCGCGCCGGCGAGCTGACGATGGACCAGGACACCCACGAGGTCACCGTCGGCGACGAGCCGATCGAGCTCTCCCCCACCGAGTTCAAGCTGCTGCGCTACCTCATGCTCAACCCGAATCGCGTGCTGTCGAAGGCGCAGATCCTCGACCACGTCTGGGAGTACGACTTCAACGGCGACGCCGGCATCGTCGAGAGCTACATCTCGTACCTGCGCCGCAAGCTCGACCAGTACTCGACCGAGCCGATGATCCAGACCAAGCGCGGATTCGGCTACATGCTCAAGACGGCCTCCAAGGCGTAGCCCGTCTCGGCGTGGGAGGATCGCCTACGTGTCTCCCGTCTCCGCGTCGTTCGACCAGTGGTGGAACGGCGTCTCGCTCCGCGCGAAGATCACCGGCGTCACGGTCCTGCTGCTGACCTTCGGTCTCACCGTCGCGGGCGCCGGAACGATGACGGTGCTGCGCACCTACCTGCTGGAGCGGGTGGATGCGGAACTGCTCACCGAGTACTCCGAACTCGACGCGGTCATCCCGTTCCAGATGATCCAGGACTTCGACGAGGTCGACTCCGGGAACACCCCGTTCTACATCGCCGCGGTCTCCGCCTCCGGCCGTCTGATCGACGACAACCTGTCGACCGCGCAGGCCGACCTCGGGCCCGACGTCTCGCGGTTGACACTGGAGTACGTGATCGGCGTCGAGGGCGGGCTGACGCTGACCAACGTCGCCAAGACGACCGAGTGGCGCGTGGTCACCGCCCCGCTGCGGGTCGGTCGCGCCGCCGAGCAGGCGACGCTCGTGATGGGGCTGAACCTCAACGAGACCAACGCGATCATCGCGCGCTACACGCTCATCTATTTCCTGTTCGCGCTCGCCGTCGTCATCTTCGGCGCGGCGACGACGCAGCTGCTGGTGACCAGCACCTTCGCCCCCCTGCGCGACGTCGAGGCGACCGCCGCCCGGTTCGCCAACGGCGACTTCGCCCAGCGGCTCGGCGGGGCCACGCCGAACACCGAGGTCGGGCGGCTCAACCGCTCCCTCAACACGATGCTCGCGCGCATCGACCGCGCCTTCGCCGAACGGCAGCGCGCCGTCGAGCAGATGCGGCGCTTCGTCGGCGACGCCTCCCACGAGCTGCGCACCCCGCTCGTGTCGCTGCGCGGCTACGCCGAGCTCTACCGGATGGGCGCGATCCAGAAGCCCGAGGACGTCGCCCAGGCGATGGACCGCATCGAACGCGAGGCGATCCGCATGGGCGGACTCGTCGAAGACCTTCTCGAGCTCGCACGGCTCGACGAGGACCGTCCTCCGCAGCTCGCCTCGGTGGACCTGCTGCCGATCGCCAACGACGCCGCCCTCGACGCCGCCGCCTCCAACCCGTCCCGGCAGATCCGCGTGGTCGTGCGACCGGTCGAGATCGTCGAGGGCTCCGACGAGTCGGATGCCACCCCGGCACCCGCCGATGAGGCGAGCACCAAGACCCCGCGGCGCGGGGTTCGCGGTCGAGGACGCAAAGACACCACGGGCGAGCCGCCCGCCGCGACCGGACCGATTGCGATCGCGGGCTCGACCTGGGCCCGGCTGCGTCGTCGTCGCGGGCAGCAGGACTCGGCGACGCCCCAGCCGCCGACGCAGCCGCGGCCGCCCGCACCGGCGCCCGACGCACCCGGCCCGATCGTGCTCGCCGAGGAGAACAAGATCCGCCAGGTGGTGACCAACCTGCTCGGCAACGCCACCCGCTTCAGCCCCGACGGCAGTCCGATCGAGATCGAGGTCGGCGTCGACCGAGCCGGAGGCTTCGGTCAGATCGCCATCATCGACCACGGCGAGGGAATCCCGCCGCAGCTGCGCGAGAAGATCTTCCAGCGCTTCTGGCGCGCCGACACCTCCCGCACCCGCGAGACGGGCGGCAGCGGCCTGGGCCTGGCGATCGTCGCCGGCATCGTCGAGAAGCACCAGGGCCACGTCGAGGTGCTCGAGACGCCGGGCGGCGGCGCCACCTTCCGCGTGAGCCTTCCGCTCGTCCCCAGCGCGCCGCCGGCCGAGGACTCACCCGCCGACGGCTCCGAGAGCGCGGAGACCGCTGAGCGCTCCTAGCCTCGCCGCATGACGCGATACCAGGTGGACAGCGAAGCGGTCGTCGCGGCGACCGCGAACGTTCGGGCGGCCATCGCCCGCATTCAAGGCGAGGTCGGCGCGCTCCATGCGCAGCTCGTCGACCTCCAGTCCTCGTGGACGGGCCCGGCCGCGACGGCCTTTCACGGCGTCGTGGGCGAATGGCGCGCCACGCAGCAGCGTGTCGAGGAGAACCTCGCCGCGCTCAACGCGGCGCTCGCGCAGGCGGGCCAGCACTACGCGCAGGTCGAAGAGCAGAACGCGCGAATGTTCCTGAGGTGAGTCTCGGCGGTTGCCTCTCGGCGCTGTGAGAATGTCTCCGTGCACCCTCACCCGCGCTGGCCCGAGCTGATGCTTCACGACGACCGGGAACTGGGTGAGCTGCTCGGCTCACCGGTAGAGACCCGGCAGATGCTGCACGACTGGCCGCTGACCTCGACCGAGCGCGTGCAGCTGGTCGACGGAACCGAGTGGGCGTACAAGGTGCAGCTGCCGCCGTCGATCGAACCCGACGTCTACGCGGCCGCCCCCGAGCATCCGGTGCTGCCGGCGGCGCGCCTGCTCCCCTCCGCCGGCCGGGCGCGGGCCATCGCCACCGAATGGCTGCCCGAGCCGTCGCTGCGGGTACGCGCCAGCTCCCCGAGGCCGCTGGACGACGACGCGGTGCGCGCGGCGGCGCGCACAGTAACGGAGGCGATCGCCACCCTGCCGGAGCAGACGCCCGTGGCCCTCGAGCTGCGCGACGCCGAGGCATGGCTCCGGCTCGTCGACGAACGGCTCGACGATCTGCGACACCTGGTCGGGCGCGGCAGCTTCACCACCGTGGGCGCCGCCGAGCTCGACCGCCTCGAGCGCTGGTGCCGAGCCGCGGGCACGCAGCGTCTGTTCGATGCCGAACCCGTTGTGGTGCACGGCGACCTCACCGGCGACGAGTGCTTCGAGACCGCCGACGGCTGGCGCGTCATCGACTGGCAGCGCCCGTTGCGCGGGCCGCGCGGCATCGATCGCGCGCTGCTGCTCACCGACCTGGGGCTGGAGCCTCGCGCCGAACTCGACGACGTCGTCGTCGATGCGAGCCGGTTCCTGCTGATCGAGTGGGCGGTGCGCGTCGCCTGCGAGGTGCTCCCCGGCGGCGACCCGGCGATCCCCGGGTCGTGGGTGCGGCACGCGCTGGACCGGATGGTGCTGGAGGGGTAGGGCCTTTCGGTGCATGCCAAAGGGCGGCCCCTCCGTGAGGAGGGACCGCCCTTTGGTTGAGGCTGGTGGGTCTCGATACGCGCCGCGAGCGGCGCTACTCGACCTTGACCTTGCGGGTGAACCTTTTGCGAAGCTTCACCCTTCAGGTCAAAAGTCCATGCCGCCCATGCCGCCCGACGGGTCACCCATCGGGGCCGGGTTCTTCTCCGGCTTGTCGGCGACGACCGCCTCGGTGGTGAGGAACAGACCGGCGATCGAGGCCGCGTTCAGCAGAGCCGAACGGGTGACCTTGACCGGGTCGCTGATGCCCGCCGCGAGCATGTCCACGTACTCGCCGGTCGCGGCGTTGAGGCCCTGACCGACGGGGAGGTGGCGCACCTTGTCGACGACGACGCCGGGCTCGAGCCCCGCGTTGAGCGCGATCTGCTTCAGCGGAGCGTCGATGGCGACCTTGACGATGTTCGCACCCGTCGCCTCGTCACCGACCAGCTCGAGCTTCTCGAACGCAGTCTTGCCCGCCTGGATCAGGGCGACGCCACCACCGGCGACGATGCCCTCTTCGACGGCAGCCTTCGCGTTGCGAACGGCGTCCTCGATGCGGTGCTTGCGCTCCTTGAGCTCGACCTCGGTCGCGGCACCCGCCTTGATGACGGCGACGCCGCCGGCGAGCTTCGCGAGGCGCTCCTGGAGCTTCTCGCGGTCGTAGTCGGAGTCGGTGTTCTCGATCTCCTGGCGGATCTGCTTCACGCGACCGGCGATGAGGTCGGCGTCGCCGGAGCCCTCGACGATCGTGGTCTCGTCCTTGGTGACGATGACCTTGCGCGCCTGGCCGAGCATCGAGAGGTCGGTGTTCTCGAGCTTGAGTCCGACCTCCTCGCTGATGACCTGGCCACCGGTGAGGATGGCGATGTCCTGCAGCATGGCCTTGCGGCGGTCACCGAAGCCGGGGGCCTTGACGGCGACCGACTTGAAGATGCCGCGGATCTTGTTGACGATGAGGGTCGCGAGAGCCTCGCCGTCCACGTCCTCGGCGATGATCAGGAGCTGCTTGCCAGCCTGGATCACCTTGTCGACGACGGGGAGCAGGTCCTTGATGTTCGAGACCTTGCCGTTGACGATCAGGATGTAGGCGTCCTCGAAGACGGCCTCCTGGCGCTCCGGGTCGGTGACGAAGTACTGCGACAGGTAGCCCTTGTCGAAGCGCATGCCCTCGGTCAGCTCGAGCGTCGTGCCGAAGGTGTTCGACTCCTCGACGGTGACGACGCCCTCCTTGCCGACCTTGTCGATCGCCTCGGCGATCAGGTCGCCGATCTCGGTGTCGGCTGCGGAGATGCTCGCGGTGGCCGCGATCTCTTCCTTGGTCTCGACCTCCTTGGCGTTGGTGACGAGCTCGGCCTCGACAGCCTTGACGGCCTTCTCGATGCCGCGCTTCAGGCTGATGGGGTCGGCGCCGGCCGCGACGTTGCGCAGGCCTTCACGAACGAGCGCCTGCGCGAGAACGACCGAGGTGGTCGTGCCGTCGCCGGCGACGTCGTCGGTCTTCTTGGCGACCTCCTTGACGAGCTCCGCGCCGATCTTCTCGTACGGGTCGTCGAGTTCGATCTCCTTGGCGATCGAAACGCCATCGTTGGTGATCGTGGGGGCGCCCCACTTCTTCTCCAGCACGACGTTGCGACCGCGCGGGCCGAGCGTGACCTTGACGGCGTCGGCGAGAATGTTCAGGCCGCGCTCGAGGCCGCGGCGGGCCTCTTCGTCGAAAGCAATGATCTTTGCCATGGGTTGGTGTCGTCCCTCCCGGACGTTGTCCACTTCACGTGGATCTGCACTGAGTCAGCGAGCGCCCGTTTCGGGCGTCCTTTAGCACTCACAATGCGCGAGTGCCAGAGGCCATTCTGGCACTCGCCCTAGGGGAGTGCAAGCCGCGTCACGAGCCGGACGGCGCGTCGATCGTCAGCTTGCCGCTGTTCGGCATCAACTCGATCCAGGTGTTGCCCGGCGCGAGGCGCACCACGACCCCATTCAGGTCGGTCAGAACGATCGGCGCGGTCTGCGACGCCTTCGACCACCGCACCGCCAGAGACTGGCCCCCGGCGAACACCCAGGCGTCGCCACCGCCGATCATCTCCGTCTTCGGCACCCCGAGGCCGTAGGAAATCGGCACCGACATCACCAGCACGTTGGTGGCGCTCAGCTGGTCGCCGTTCGAGTCGCGATCGACCCCGCTCAGCTGCGAGCGCTTCCAGGTCTCCGACTTCCCGTCGTACACCCACGACGGCGACGACGCGTCGCTGAAGCGGGCGGTGAGGCCGGTCGCCGGTGCGCCCTCGACGACGGCGCTGGAGGAGGCGACATCCGGTGCGAAGGCGAACTGCTGCGCGGGAGCGGCGATGTCGAGGTGGCGATCCACGAGGGTCTCGGCCGCGACGAGCACATTGTGCGGCGAGATCTTGGTCGTCGTGCGGTACATCAGGTCGGCGGTGTCGGCCGCGCCGTGGATGGCGTTGTAGACGTTCGTCTGCTGCATGAGCACGACGAACCGGTACTGACCGCCCGAGTAGGCGATGATGCCGCCGAACGGCGAGACGATGTCCGGATCCATCGGCCGAATCGACCGGACCGGCCCGATCTCATCGGGAACGTCGGAGTGCCAGACGGCGACGTAGCGCGTCAGCCCGCCCTCGACGAGCTCCTCGAAGACGATGTCGGTGCGTTCGAGCCCGACCTGCGGACGGGCGAGCTCATGGTTGTCGATCTTCGCCGCGAGCGACGGATGCGCCAGCGATCCCGCCTCGACGACCTCCCCGGTCAGCGGGGCGAGGTCATACGGCGCGGGGGTGAGGTAGCTCGAGCTGTAGCTCGGCGTCGGGGTGGGCGCCGGCGCTGCCGTCTCGGCGGTGGCACACGCAGCGAGCACGCTCGCGAGCGCGCCGAGCGCCGCGATGGCTCCCCCTCGACGAATCGCTCCCGCACGCGGCATGCGCTCATCGTACGGCGCACGCGCGGCGGCTCGGGTCGCGCGACCCGGCGCGCCTCCGCGAGCTGTCGGGCGGCTCAGGCCGGTCGCACCGACTCGGCCTGCGGCCCCTTGGAGCCGGTGCCGACCTCGAAGGTGACAGCCTGGCCCTCTTCGAGGACCTTGTATCCCGACATGTCAATGGCGGAGTAGTGCACGAACACGTCGGCCCCTCCACCGTCAACGGTGATGAAGCCGAAGCCCTTCTCAGCGTTGAACCATTTGACGATTCCGTTCGCCATTGCGTAACTCCTGCCGTGTTTCTGCGGGCCGAACACGGCTCCACATCGGGAATCGTACTGGCGCGATTTGCCCGATCAGGAGCGAATTTTCCGTCTAAGACGTGAATTTACGAAGGAGCACCGCACCTTAAACACGCGCGAAACATTCGAGGCGCGCTCAGGACTGCGCCGCCGCAGGCGCGAGGGCGACGGGTCAGCCGGCGTTCGGTTCGTAGTCGGCGCCGAGCAGCACCGTGATCGGCGCGCCCTGGTAGGCATCCGACAGCACGACGGTGCCCACGCCGAGCGCCTCGGCCACACCGCGCGCGAGCCCCTCGAAGTCGGCGTTCCAGTAGTAGATCGTGGTCGTCTCGATATCGGAGGCGGCGGCGCGAGCGCGCACCGCATCCGGCCATCCGCTCGCGACGAGCTGGTCGGCGGCGACGTCCTGCTGCCCGGTGGTCTCGGTGCCGTTCAGAATCGACAGGGTGAGTTCGGGATCGGTGTCGACCGTCGTCGGATCGGTGACCGCCTCGGCGACCGGAAGCGGCGAGGCCGTCACCTCGACGGTCGCGTCCTCGCTGAAGTCGGGGAGGTCGATCGTGAAGCTCGGGTCGAGCCGCGAGAGCCCGTACAGTCCGGCGACGACGAGCACGGCGGCGGCAAGGATGCCGAGTCCGACGTTGATCCACGCGCGGCCCTTGCCCCGCGGGGCCCGGTGGGCGCCGACACGCTCGAGGTCGCTCGGGATGTTATCGAACTCGTCCTGAGGGAATCTGGCCATCTACTCGGTCTCGTCCTGGCTCGTGGTCGCGGGGCCGGGCCCGAACGTGCGCGAGCGACGCGCACGAACCCGACTGTCACGCAATCGCTGGAGCCGACGGACGAGAAGCGGGTCGTGGCGCAGAGCCGACGGTCGCTCGATCAGCGTGTACAGCAGTTGATAGTAGCGGGCCGAACTGAGTCCCAACTCTGCGCGGATCGCCGCCTCTTTGCTGCCCTGCCGCTCCGGCCAGCGCCGTTCGAACTCGAGCAGCTGGAGGTCGCGGTCGCTCAGTTCCGCGTCGTCGACCGACGCGGAGGATCGCTCTGCCGCCTGCATCATCCGCACCTCCGTCGCGCCGAGTGTAGGCACCGTCCCGCGCCCGGGCTCGATGGCGCGCGGGCGCGACGCATCCGCGGGGCATTGCGCCAGGTTGCGGGAACACAGCGGACGCCGCCAGCGCTGATTAGAGTGACCAAGCGAAAGGCGAGGAGAAACCGATGGCCTACGAAGTCGAGAAGACCGAAGAGCAGTGGCGCGAGGAGCTGGGCGAGGAGCGCTACCGCGTGCTGCGGCAGGCGGGCACCGAACGCGCCTGGACGGGCGAGCTGCTCGACGAGTCGCGCGCCGGCCTCTACACCTGCGCCGCCTGCAACGCCGAGCTCTTCAAGAGCGGCACCAAGTTCGACTCCGGCTGCGGCTGGCCGAGCTTCTACGACTCCGTCAACCCGGATGCGGTGGAGCTGATCGAGGACACCTCCCTCGGGATGGTGCGGACCGAGGTGCGCTGCGCCAACTGCGGCTCGCACCTGGGTCACGTCTTCGACGACGGCTTCGGCACCCCGACCGGCCAGCGCTACTGCATGAACTCGCTGTCGCTGGGGTTCCAGCCCGAGTCCGAGTAGTGGCGGACGATCGCGGCGCGGTGCGGCGCGCACTCGAGGCGCGCAGCTCGCACGCCTCGGTGGGCGCGGCCGCGCCGAGCGACGAGCAGCTGCGCCCGCTGATCGCCGCCGCTGGAGCGGTCGCCGACCACGGCGCGCTGCGGCCGTGGCGAGTCATCGCGCTGCGCGGGGAGTCGCGCGCCCGCCTGGGCGCCGCTCTCGCCGCGGCCGCCGGGCTTGAGGGCGTCGCGGCCGAGAAGCTCGCCGCGAAGCCGCTGCGCGCGCCCCTGCTGCTCGCGATCGTGGCAAGCCCGAAGCCGAGCTTCAAGGTGCCGGAGTGGGAGCAGGAAGCGGTCGCCGCGGGTGTCGCCCACGCCCTCTCCCTTCTGCTCGACGAGGAAGGCTGGGGTGTGATCTGGCGCACCGGCCTGCACACCCGCAGCGCCCCGGTGGCCGAGCTGCACGGTCTGGCCCCGACCGAGCGGCTGCTCGGCTGGCTCTACGTCGGCGAGCGCCTGCCGAACGCGAAGACCTCGCGCCGCGCCCCGATCGACGTCGACGCCCACGTCAGCACGCTCACTCGGTGACGGCGCGACGGCGCTTGAGTGCCGCGTAGCCCCGGAACAGCTGCGGGACGACCAGGTACACCGCGACCGGCACCACGACGAGCGTGAGGACAAAGGCGCGGGTGACGGGATGCCAGTCGGCCGAGAACGGGGCGATGGCCGTCATGCCGAGGGCGACCAACGGGAAGATCGCGAGCCACGTGATGATCGCGCGGACGTGGGCGGAGGGCTGTGTGTTCATGGATCAGTTCCTTACGGTGTCGGTGGCGCGAGACAGCGCCGTGTGAATCTCGTCGTGCACGAGATCGGCATTGATGGCCGCGCCGGCGGTCGATCCGGCGGCGGCGGCGACGGGCACGGTGGCGGCAGGATTGACGACGTTGCCGGCGGCCCAGAGCCCCGGAACGCTGGTGCGGCCGGTCGCGTCGACCGACACCCACGGGCGATCATCGGCACCGACCGTCATGGCCGCGCCGAGGTCGCGCAGGAGCTCGTCGTGGGCAACGGCGTCGGGGCGCACGAAGGCGGCGTCGACGGGCACCACGGCGCCATCGGCCAGCCGCAGCGCGGCCAGGCGGGCGCCGGAGGACTCCGCGGCGGCGATTCGCCGGGTGTCGATCCCGATCCCGCGCGCGAGCAGGCCGGCCGCATCCTCATCCGACAGCTCGGTGCCCTCCACGAAGTAGGTGATGCGCGAGGAGAGCTGGCGCAGCAGCTGTGCCTGGTGAATGCTCGACGGCCCGGTGGCGATGACAGCGATTCGCGAGTCGCGCACCTCCCAGCCGTCGCAGTACGGGCAGTGCGCGACGCCCGCGCCCCAGAGCGCCGCGAGGCCCGCGATCGCGGGCAGCCGATCACGCAGGCCCGAGGCGACCAGGAGGCGCCGCGCGAACCGCGGGCTCCCGTCGCGCACTGTCACGACGAACCGTGACGACGTCGCGTCGCGGCTCGCCGCGATGGCGTTCGTGTGCTCGAACTCTCCGCCGTAGCGCGCGACCTCATCGCGGCCGGTGGCGATCAGGTCAAGCGGGGACCAGCCGTCCCGGCCGAGCACGCCGTGCATGTGCGCGGCGACCGCATTCCGGGGAGCGCCGCCGTCGAGCACGAGCACCCTCCGGCGCGAGCGCACCAGCATGAGCGCGGCGCTGAGGCCGGCGCTCCCGGCTCCGGTGATCAGGACGTCGTATTCGTTGGTGGTCATGGGCACCAGCGTGGAACTAGCATGTGCCCACCACCAACAGCGTTTGCTGAAACCGCAAAGGGACCGGGGCATGGACGACGCCGCGATTGAGGCCGTGCTCGACGGCGTCGCGTCCCGGCTCCGGGCGGTGCGCGCTCGGCGCGGGCAGACCCTCCGGGAGGTGGCCGGCAGCATCGGGGTCTCCGTGAGCACGCTGTCGCGACTCGAGTCGGGGCTGCGGCGTCCGACGCTCGACCTCGTGATTCGCCTGGCGGCGGCGTACGGCGCGAGTCTCGACGACCTCGTCGGAGCGCCGCAGATCGCCGACGCGCGCGTGAGCCCGAAGACCTTCTACCGCGAAGGCCGCGCGGTCATTCCGCTCACGAAGGACAATCCTGACGTGCACGCGGTCAAGATGCTGCTCCCGGGGCAGCCGGACGGGGCGCCGATCACGCGCAAGGTGCACCAGGGATTCGATTGGATCTACGTCCTCAGCGGGCGGGTCCGCCTGGCGATCGGCGACGAGGAGCTGCTGCTCGGGCCGGGGGACGCCGCCGAGTACGACACCCGCAAACCGCACGGATTCGTGAGCGCCACGGCAGAGCCGGCGGAGATCATCAACCTCCTGAGCCGCACGGGCGATCGCGTGCAGCTGCGCGACGACCCGTCGCACTGAGGCGAGGACGACGGCGGGGTGGAGCCCCCTGTCGGATTCGAACCGACGACCCTCGCTTTACAAGAGCGATGCTCTGGCCAACTGAGCTAAGGGGGCGGGTCGGCCCGATTGTAGTCGGGCCGGGAACTACTCGGTGGGCGTGGGCGTCGGTGTCGGGGTGGCGTTCTGGGTGAACTCCTCGCCCGCCGCGCGCAGCACGAACTGACGGAACTCGTTGGCATCGAAGCCGGCCGTGTAGTTGAACTGCTCGCCGTTGACCAGGATCGTCGGCGTGCTCACCACGGCCTCGACCTCGGTGCCGGGGAGCGGCCCGCTGATCGCCCGTGCGGTCGCCGCGCGAACCCAGGAGCGGAAGCGTCCATCGTCGATGCACTGGTCGATCGCGGTGAGATTCGCGGCGCCCACCGCGGTGGCCCGCGCGAGCAGCTCTTCATCGCTCAGCCCGACCGAGCCCTCCTCGGGCTGGTCGGTGAGCAGCGACTCGTGGAAGTCGAAGAACGAGTCCGGCGCGAACTCGGCGACGCACGCCGCCGCATTGGCGGCACGCAGCGAGTACTGCGTCCCGGCCGACTTGGTGGTCAGCACCGCGATCGGGTGGATCTCAATCGTCGCCGCACCCGACTCAAGCCATGCCCGAATGCTCTCGCCGTTGTTCTCCTCGAACTGACCGCACTTCGCGCACAGGTAGTCGACGTAGAGCCGGATGTCGATGACGTCCGCCGGGTTCTCGGCGGACGGGGTCGGGTCGCTGCCCGCGGCGAGGGCTCCGGTGCGCTCGGCGATGTACTCCTCGCCGATCTTGATCCCGTCGCTCTGCATGTTGAGGGGACCGCGGCCGCCGGGCTGGTTGAGCGCCAGCAGCACGAAGGAGATCACGACCAGGACCGCGAGGATGCCCCCCACGACGCTCCCGCGCACGATCAGCTTGCGACGGCGATCCTTCTTGCGGTGGAGCTCGCGGAGTTCTTTGGCACGCTCACGCGCCTCGTCGCGAACGCTGCTGCGCGCCGAAGCGCTGGGTTCGCCGCCGTAGGTCATGGGTCCTCATCTAAATCTCGGGTTCGCGGCGCCAAGCTACCGGGGTTTCGCCGCACGGCCAAGCCGTATGCCGCCCCGATGGTAGCGCCCGGGACTGGGCGACAACCGGATGCGGGGTCGCGAGATCCGCCCTCGCGTCGCGCCCACCCGCAAACAGGGGCATAATGGCGGGGTGGCTCCCGGCACCGCTGCCGGTTTTCACGCTTCCATTCACTACGGATCGTCCGGCACGTACCTGCCGGTGAAGGAGTTAGTACCGCTATGGCATCTGTCACTTTTGACAAGGCAACCCGTCTCTACCCGGGTTCCACCAAGCCGGCTGTCGACGCAATCGACCTGCACGTCGCGGACGGCGAGTTCCTCGTCCTCGTCGGCCCCTCGGGTTGCGGCAAGTCGACGACCCTGCGCATGCTCGCGGGCCTCGAAGAGGTCAACGACGGCCGCATCCTGATCGGTGACCGCGACGTCACCGACGTGCCCCCGAAGGACCGTGACATCGCCATGGTCTTCCAGAACTACGCGCTCTACCCGCACATGACGGTCGCCGAGAACATGGGCTTCGCGCTCAAGATCGCCGGCGTCAACAAGGAGGAGCGCGCCGCGCGCGTCCTCGAGGCCGCCAAGCTGCTCGACCTGGAGCCCTACCTGGCCCGCAAGCCGAAGGCGCTCTCCGGTGGTCAGCGTCAGCGTGTCGCCATGGGTCGCGCCATCGTGCGTCAGCCCCAGGTGTTCCTCATGGACGAGCCGCTGTCGAACCTCGACGCCAAGCTCCGCGTGCAGACCCGCACCCAGATCGCGAGCCTGCAGCGCCGCCTCGGCGTCACGACGGTCTACGTCACGCACGACCAGACCGAGGCGCTCACCATGGGTGACCGCATCGCGGTTCTCAAGGACGGCGTGCTGCAGCAGGTCGGCACCCCGCGCGACCTGTACGCCTCGCCGAGCAACGTCTTCGTCGCCGGCTTCATCGGCAGCCCCGCGATGAACCTCTTCACCACCGACGTGGTCGAGGGTGGCCTCGCCTTCGGCACCACGGTCGCCAAGCTCGAGCGCGACGTCATCGCGCACCTGTCGGGCAAGACCGCCACGGTCGGCGTTCGCCCGGAGGACCTCGTCATCGCGAAGGACGGCAAGGGCCTCTCGGTCGAGGTCGACGTCGTCGAGGAGCTCGGCGCGGACGGCTACCTCTACGGTCACGCGGAGGTCAGCGGACAGCGTGTCGACGTCGTCGTGCGCGTCGACGGCCGCGATCACCCGGAGGACGGCGAGACGGTCATCGTCGCGCCGGCGCCGGAGCACATCCACGCGTTCGACGGCGAGACGGGCGAGCGCCTGACCAAGCCGATCGACGTGACGGCCACCGCCTAGTCACACCTTTCCTGGCCGCGGGCCCCGCCGCTCGATCCGAGCTGCGGGGCCCGCGCTGTCTCCGCTTCACATCACGCCGCCCGCACGCGGCACGGGAGGTTCACCCGCATGGCCTCGGCTCTGTCGATCACCGCCGCCGTCCCCGACTCGGCCCTGCTGGACCTGCCGTGGGACCTGCCGCTGGATCTGTGGCCCGACGAGACCATCGCGAGCCTGCCGAAGGGGATCTCACGCCACCTGGTGCGCTTCGCCCACCTCGGCGGCTACGTCGTCGCCATCAAGGAGACCTCGGCCGAGCTGGCGAAGCGCGAGTACGAGATGCTGCGCACCCTGCAGCGTCTCGACATCCCCTGCGTCGACCCGGTGGCGGTCATCACCAATCGCGCCACCGTCGACGGCGACGAGCTGCAGCCGGTGCTCGTCACCCGGCACCTGAAGTTCTCGCTCCCCTACCGGGCGCTGTACTCGCAGACGCTGCGCCCCGACACCGCAACCCGGCTCGTGGATGCCCTCGCGGTGCTGCTCGCGCGTCTGCACATCATCGGGTTCTTCTGGGGCGACGTCTCGCTGTCGAACACCCTGTTCCGACGTGACGCGGGCGCCTTCGCCGCCTACCTGGTCGACGCCGAGACCGGCAAGCTCTACGACGGCGGGCTCTCGAACGGGCAGCGCGAGAACGACCTCGAGATCGCCCGCGTCAACATCGCGGGCGAACTGCTCGACCTCCAGGCCGGCGGACGGCTCGAGGAGGAGCTCGACCCGGTCGCGATCGCCGACGGCATCGTCGCCCAATACCGCTCGCTGTGGGCCGAGCTCACCGGCTCGGAGTCGTTCCCCGAGGCGGAGCGCTGGCGCATCAACGAGCGCGTGCAGCGTCTCAACGACCTCGGCTTCGACATCGAGGAGCTCTCGATCCGCAAGGATGACACCGGCACCCAGGTGCGCATCCAGCCCAAGGTCGTCGATGCGGGACACCACTCACGGCGCCTGCTGCGCCTCACCGGCCTCGACGCCGGAGAGAACCAGGCCCGCCGACTGCTCAACGACCTCGACTCGTACCGCGCCACCGGCGACCGCGCGAATCTTGACGAGGAGCAGGTCGCGCACGAGTGGCTCGCCAAGGTCTTCGAGCCGGTGATTCGCGCGGTGCCGCGCGACCTGCGCGGCAAGCTCGAACCGGCCGAGCTGTTCCATCAGCTGCTCGATCACCGTTGGTATCTCTCGCAGAACACCGGCCACAGCGTTCCGCTCGCCGAGGCTCTGACCTCCTACATCGAGACGATCCTGCGGCACCGGCGCGACGAGATGACCGTCGTCGCCCCGGTGACCGGACTCATCGACGTGCCGGTCGAGACCTCGGCGATGCCGATCATCTCGCCCGACGACGACGAAGAGGACTGGCGCGCGAAGGTCTAGCGCGCCTCGGCGCGCAGCTTCGCCACCTCGTAGAGGGTGACGCTGACGGCGATCCCGGCGTTGAGCGACTCGGTGCTCGACTCGATCGGGATCGACACCACGGCGTCGCACTTCTCGGTGACCAGCCGCGAGAGCCCCTTGCCCTCACTGCCGACGACGATCACGATCGGCGAGGTCGCCAGCTCCAGGCCCGGCAGCGAGATGTCTCCGCCACCGTCGAGGCCGAGCACGAAGACGCCGCGCTGCTTGAGCTCCTCGAGCGCGCGCGTCAGGTTCGCGGCCATCGCGACCGGAACACGCGCGGCCGCGCCGGCGCTGGTCTTCCAGGCGCTCGCGGTCATGCCGACGCTGCGACGCTGCGGCACGATCACGCCGTGCGCGCCGAACGCGGCAGCCGACCGCACGATGGCGCCCAGGTTGCGCGGATCGGTGACGCCGTCGAGCGCCACCAGCAGCGGCGGGCGACCGGAGTCGATCGCCGCGTCGAGCAGGTCGAGCGGGTGCGCGTACTGGTAGGGCGGCACCTTGAGCGCGATGCCCTGGTGAACGGCGTCGTGGCCGCTGAGCCGGTCGAGCTCGGGCCGCATCACCTCGAGCACGTTGAGGCCGCGCTTGGTGGCGAGCGACAGCGCCTCCTTCACCCGGTCATCCATCTCGATGCGGGAGGCGATGTACAGCGTCGTCGCGGGGATCTTCGCGCGCAGCGACTCGAGCACCGAGTTGCGGCCGGTGACCATCTCGCCGTCGTCGCTCTTGGGGCGTGCGGTGCGGCGCGCGGGCGCCTCCGAGCCGCCGCGACCCGACTTGGCGCGGGCTGCCTCCAGGCGCTCCTTGGCGGCCTTCCGCTTGCCGGCGACGTGCCAGCTGCGGTCCTCGGCCTTCGGCGTCGGGCCCTTGCCCTCGAGGGCGCGGCGACCGTGACCGCCGGTGCCGACCTGGGGGCCCTTCTTCTTCGGCTTCCCGGCCCCAGCTCGTCCTGGCTTGTTCATGCGATGCTCCATCTGGTTCCGTCGGGCGTGTCGTCGAGGGCGATCCCCGCGGCCGTCAATTCGTCGCGGATGCGATCCGCGGCGGCAAAGTCCTTGTTCGCGCGCGCGGCGGCGCGGTCGGCGATGAGGCGCTCGACGAGCGCCCCCAGCACCGCGTGCGACTCCGCGTCGTCGCCCGCCGCCCACTCGGGGGCATGCGGGTTGATGCCGAGCACGTCGAGCATCGCGACCACCTCTTCGCGGCGCTCCTCGGCGACGGCGAGAGCGCCCGCGTCGAGCGCGATGTTGCCGGCCCGCACGGTGTCGTGCAGCACGGCGAATGCCTGCGGCGTGCCGAGATCGTCATCCATCGCGTCGGCGAACGCGGCCGGCACCCGCCCCGGAACGCCGGCGCTGGCGGCGGGTCGGCCCTCGACGGCGCGGATCACGCGGTCGAGGAACCCTTCGATGCGGGCAAAGGCGGTCTCCGCCTCGCGGAGCGCCCCCGGGTGGTAGTCGATCGTCGAACGGTAGTGCGCGCTCGCGAGATACGCACGCACCACGATCGGCCGCGCCAGGGCGATCAGCTGGGAGGCGTAGACGGAGTTGCCGAGCGACTTCGACATCTTCTGGCCCTCGATGTTCACGAGGCCGTTGTGCACCCAGTAGCGCGCAAAGCCCTCGCCCGCGGCCGACGACTGCGCCAGCTCGTTCTCGTGGTGCGGGAAGCGGAGGTCGAGGCCGCCGCCGTGGATGTCGAAGGTCCCGCCGAGGTAGCGCTTGCTCATCGCCGAGCACTCGATGTGCCAGCCGGGGCGACCGGCGCCCCACGGGGAGCTCCACGACGCCGAGTCCGGCTCACCGGGCTTGCTGCCCTTCCAGAGCGCGAAGTCGCGCGGGTCGCGCTTGGCGCGCGCGGGCGCATCCGCCGCGTCGGCCATGTCGTCGAGCTTCTGATGCGTGAGCGAGCCGTAGTCGGGCCAGGTCTTCACGTCGAAGTACACGTCGCCGCTGTCGTCGTCGGCGACGTAGGCGTGGCCGCGCTCGATGAGCTCGGCGATCATCTCCTGCATCTGCGAGATGCTCGCGGTGGCGCGCGGCTCATAGGTGGGCGGCAGGATGCCGAGCGTGCGGTACGCGGCGGTGAACTCGAGCTCGATGCGGTAGGCGAGCGCCCACCACACCTCACGGCCGCTGGCGTGCTCCAGGATCTTGTCGTCGATGTCGGTGACGTTGCGCACGAAGGTGACGTCGTAGCCGCGCATGCCGAACCAGCGTCGCCACAGGTCGTAGGCGAGCGCCGAGCGCACGTGGCCGATGTGCGGCGAGGACTGCACGGTGGGTCCGCAGACGTAGATGCCCACCTTGCCGGGCACGAGCGGCTCGAAGGCGCGCAGCCCGGAGGCGCGGGTGTCGTAGAGGCGGATCGTCACTCGGCGAGTTTAGCCGGGGTGGCGGCGCGTTACCCCAGAATCAGGGCGGTCGCGAGCGCTTGGACCCCTTCACCGCGGCCGGTGAAGCCCAGCCCGTCGCTCGTCGTGGCGGCAACGCTCACCGGCGCCCCGACGAGGGCGGTCAGATGCGCCTCCATCTCGAGGCGACGCGCGGCGAGGCGCGGGCGCTGCGCGACCAGCTGCACCGCCACGTTCTGGATGCGGTAGCCGGCGCCGTCGACGAGCGCGAGAGTCTCGGAGAGGAACACCTCGCTGCGCGCGTCGGCGAAGCGCGGGTCGGCGGTGCCGAAACGGGACCCGATGTCGCCGAGCCCCGCCGCCGAGAGCAGCGCGTCGCAGATGGCGTGGATGACGGCGTCGCCATCGCTGTGCCCCGCGAGCCCCGGCTCGTCCGGCCAGTACAGCCCGCCGAGCCAGAGCGGCGCGCTCTCGTCGTAGGCGTGAACGTCGATTCCGATGCCGGTCCGCATGCGGTCCGCCCCTCCGACCAGGTGCTCGGCCCGCTCCAGATCGGCGGGCGTGGTGATCTTGAATCCGAGCGCGTCGCCGTCGACGGCGACGACGGTGCCGCCCGCCGCCGCGAACAGCGCCGCGTCGTCGGTGTGCTCCTCGATCGCCGCGTCGTAGGCGGTCTGGAGGGCGGCGCGCGGGAAGCCCTGCGGCGTCTGCGCGGCGACCAGTTCGGCGCGGTCCACCGCCTCCAGGATCTCGTCGGCATCCAGCGGGCGGCTCTGCGGCGCGGCGGCGACCCGCTTGAGCGTGTCGACGACGCGCAGCGCCGGCACCACGCCGATGCCGCGGTCTCGCACCGCGCGCGCGACGCGGTCGATCACCGCGCTCGGGGTCAGGGCCCGCGCCGCATCGTGCACGAGCACGACCTCGACCGAGTCGGGCAGCGCCGCCAGCCCGGCGGCGACGGACGCCTGCCGCGTCGACCCCCCGGTGACGACGCGCACGCTCCGATCCGCGCGGTCAGCGATGCGGGTCGCCTCGTCAAGGCGATCGGCGGGCGCGACGACGACGGTCGCGTAGGTCTCGACCGCCTCCGAGACGCCGTCGAGCGCGCGCTCCAGCAGCGTGCGCGCGCCGAGTTCGACGAACGCCTTCGGCGTCGCGTGGCCGAGGCGCGTGCCACTGCCCGCGGCGACGATCACGACACCGAAGGGTGACGGCGCGCCAGAGATCATGCTCCGAATCGTAGTCGGAGCGGGCGCTGCCTCAGGAGGCGAGAACCTCGTCGAGGACCGTCGAGGCCTTCTCTTCGTCGGTCTTCTCGGCGAGCGCGAGCTCGGAGATCAGGATCTGGCGAGCCTTCGCCAGCATCCGCTTCTCGCCCGCGGACAGGCCGCGGTCCTGATCGCGACGCCACAGGTCGCGGACGACCTCGGAGACCTTGATGACGTCACCCGACGCGAGCTTCTCGAGGTTCGCCTTGTAGCGGCGGCTCCAGTTGGTGGGCTCTTCCGTGAACGGCGCGCGAAGCACCTCGAACACGCGGTCCAGGCCTTCCTTGCCGATGACGTCGCGAACGCCGACCAGGTCGACATTCTCCGCGGGCACCTCGATCGTCAGATCACCCTGGGTGACATTGAGCTTGAGGTACAGCTTTTCCTCACCCCGAATGGTGCGCTTCTTTACTTCAATGATCTTTGCCGCCCCGTGATGGGGGTACACGACCGTCTCGCCGACCTCGAACAGCATGGAGTTGTTCCTTCCCGCAGACCTCCCATTTTAGCACAGTCGGGGTACGAGTTAGGATGGCCTAAGCCAGGGGTGCGCCTCGCCCCCGCTAGGCTTGGGGACGCTGTCTACTGTCTGACTCGGAGGGTCTTGTGAACGCACGTGCCGCGATGTCCATTGTGCTGGCCGGCGTCACCGCCGCCGTTCTCGCGGGATGCGGTTTCGTCACCCCGATCGCGACGCAGTTCCAGTACGACCCGAGCGACGGTGTGAGCACCGAGGTCGGCGAGGTCACCGTGCAGAACGTGCTCGTGCTGACCGAGGACGGCCTCGATGGCAACCTGCTCTTCACGGCCGTCAACCACGGCGACGACGCCGTCGATCTCGGCGTCCAGTACGTCGTCGACGGCTCCAAGGTCGACCTGACGCTCGAGCTCGAGCCCAAGTCGTCCACCAACTTCGGCTTCGGCGAGAACGGCCAGCTGCTGCTCGAGGGCATCGACAGCCCGGCGGGAAGCCTGATCGAGCTCTACTTCCAGTACGGCAACGAGGTCGGCAGCCAGATCGACGTGCCCGTCCTCGACGGCTCGCTCGAGCAGTACGCGCCGTACCTGCCGACGCCCACGCCCACGCCGACGACGTACGCGACGACCGAGCCCGAGCCCACCGAGACCCCCGCCCCGTAGCAGGGCGTCGGCGGCCGCGGCCCGCAGCCGGGTCTAGGACTCGAAGCGGTAGCCCAGTCCGCGCACGGTCACCAGCAGCGTCGGCTGCGCCGGATCGGGCTCGATCTTGCTGCGGATCCGCTTGATGTGCACGTCGAGCGTCTTGGTGTCGCCGAAGTAGTCGGCGCCCCACACCCGGTCGATCAGCTGGCCGCGGGTGAGCACCCGCCCGGCATTGCGCAGCAGCAGTTCGAGCAGTTCGAACTCTTTGAGCGGCATCGAGATCTCCGTGCCGTTCACCGCGACCGAGTGGCGTTCGACGTCCATGCGCACGGGTCCCGCCTCGAGGACACCGTCCTGCTCCTCCTCCACGTCGGCACGTCGACGCAGCACGGCACGGATGCGGGCCAGGAGCTCCCGCGAGGAGTACGGCTTGGTGACGTAGTCGTCCGCCCCCAGTTCAAGCCCGACGACGATGTCCACCTCGCTGTCCTTCGCCGTCAGCATGATGATCGGCACCGTGGAACGCGTGCGCAGCTCGCGGCACACCTCGGTGCCGGGAAGCCCGGGCAGCATCAGATCAAGCAGCACCAGATCGGCCCCTTGCCGTTCGAACGCCGCGAGCGCCGCCGGCCCATCGGCCGCCACCTCGGTCTCGTAGCCCTCCCGCTCGAGCAGGAACGCGAGGGGCTCGCTCAGCGAGGGCTCGTCCTCGACGATCAGGATGCGGGTCATAGTGCAGCTCCTTCAGATGGCAAGGCGTTCGGCGGCGGACTCGGGAAGCCGAATCGTGAACGTCGATCCGTTGCCGGTCTGCGACCAGACTCGGACGTCTCCGCCGTGTTGTTTGACGATGTGCTTGACGATGCTGAGCCCGAGGCCCGTGCCACCCGTCTGGCGGCTGCGGGCGCTGTCGAGGCGGAAGAACCGCTCGAAGACGCGGTCGCGCTCTGACTCCGGGATCCCGATGCCCTGATCGGTCACGGCGATCTCGACGACGCCCTCGGAGCGCGTCACGCCCACTCCGACGCGGGAGCCGTCGGGCGAGTACTGGATCGCGTTGACGACGAGGTTGTGCACGGCGGTGATGAGCATGTTCTCGTCGCCGAACACCTGCGCGCCGGCGTCGCCGCCGGTCACCAGCGAGATGCGATGCGCCGCTGCGGCGACACGATTGCGATCGACGGCCTGAGCGATCACCGAGTCGATGTCGACGTTCTCCGCGTCGTGCAGCGCGTCGTCGGCCTGCAGCCTGCTCAGTTCGATGATCTCCTGCGTGAGCCGCGCGAGACGGTCCGCCTCGACCGTCAGCCGCTGGGCGAAGCGACGCACCTCGACGGGCTCATCGGCACTCGCCTCGATCGCCTCGGCGAGAAGGGTGACGGCCCCGATCGGCGTCTTCAGCTCGTGGCTGACGTTCGCGACGAAATCGCGGCGGACCTCATCGAGTCGGTATGCCTCGGTCCGGTCCTCGGCCAGCAGCAGCACATAGCGGGTGCCGAGGCGCGCGACGCGGACCATGATGTGCAGGTTCGCGTCGCCGAACGGCCCGCGAGACAGGTGCAGCTCGCGACTGATCGTCTGGCCGGTGCGCCGCACCTCGTCGGCGAGGGCGAGCAGCTCCGGATGCACGAGCGACTGGTTCCAGACCAGCCCGAAGGAGAGGGCCCCCATCGACGCCTTGACGACGTTGTGCGAGGCATCCAGCACGACCCCGACCGACTCGAGCGCGTCGATGACCTCTTCGACGCCATCGGGGACGGTCGGCGAGACCACCGAGACCGCACGCTGACCGCGCCGATGCGCGAGAACGGCGATGGTGGTGATGCCGATCCCGACGATGAGTCCGAAGAACACAGCGAGGAGCACGAGCCAGCCTTGAGGCATGGGTCTAGATTAGGGGGACAAACGGAGGCGCTCGTCGCCGGTCTCCCGCCAGAGGCCGCGTCGAGCCGCAGTATTCACTCCGCCGACACCGATCGTTCACTTTCGCTCGGAAGGCTGGCGGAGATCGGCGCGGCTCATGCTGCCCGAGACGATGCAAGACGCGAGAGGATCCAAAATGCGCGAGGTGTTCCAGCAAGAGCTGCGAGAGGTGCAGGACCGACTCGTCGAGATCTCGTCCCTCGTGGCCGAGTCGATCGAGAACGCCACGAAGGCGTTCGGCGAGTCGAACGTGGCCCTCGCGGAGAGCGTGATCGAGCAGGACAGCCGCATCGACGCTGCGGCGCTCGCGCTCGACGAGCTGGCGATCCAGATCCTCGCCCGTCAGCAGCCCGTCGCCCGCGACCTGCGCATCGTCGTGACGGCGCTGCGCGTGAGCGCATCGCTCGAGCGGATGGGCGACATGTCGACGCACATCGCACAGCTCGCCCGCTACCGCTTCCCCGAGAAGGTCGTGCCGAAGGGTCTGCGCAAGACGTTCCAGGAGATGGGCGAGCTCGACTGCGAGATCGCGCACAAGCTGACCGAGCTGCTCCGCACCGAGGACGTCAAGCTCGCGGAGGAGATCCGCGACGAGGACGACAAGATCGACGCGCTGCACCTCAGCGTGTTCGACAAGGTGCTCGGCGAGACCTGGAAGGGCGGCGCCGAGGACACGGTGGATGCGACCCTCGCCTCGCGCTACCACGAGCGCTTCGCCGACCACGCCGTCTCGATCGCGAAGAAGATGCAGTACCTGGCGACCGGCGACTGGGCCCCCCAGGACGACTGAGCACAGACCTCAACGACGAAGCGCGTCACCCCGCGGGGATGACGCGCTTCGTCGTTCTCGGGGCGCTGCGCCCTACTTCTTGCCCTGGCTGGCGACCGCGGCGGCACCGGCGGCGGCGGCCTCCGGGTCGAGGTAGCGGCCCGGCGCGAGCGGACGGTAGTTGTCGTCGAGCTCGTAGACGAGCGGAATGCCAGTCGGGATGTTCAGCTCGGAGATCTCGTCATCCGCGATGTCCTCCAGGTGCTTGACGAGGGCGCGCAGCGAGTTGCCGTGCGCGGTCACCAGCACCGTCTCGCCGGCGGCGAGGCTGGGGATGATGTCGGACTCCCAGTACGGCAGCATCCGCTCGATCACGATCTTGAGGCTCTCGGTGCGCGGCACCTCGCCGTCGATGTTCGCGTAGCGCTCGTCGTGCACCTGGCTGTACTCGGCGTCGTCGTCGAGCGGCGGCGGCGGGGTGTCGAAGCTGCGGCGCCAGGTCATGAACTGCTCCTGGCCGTACTTCTCCAGCGTCTCGGCCTTGTCGAGGCCCTGCAGCGAGCCGTAGTGGCGCTCGTTGAGGCGCCAGGAGCGCTTGACCGGAATCCAGAGCCGGTCGGCCTCCTCCAGCGCGAGGTTCGCGGTCTGGATGGCGCGGGTCAGGAGGCTCGTGTAGAGGATCGTCGGCGCGAGGCCGGACTCGGCGAGCAGCTCGCCGGCACGCTTCGCCTCGGTGACGCCCTGGTCACTCAAGCGGACGTCGACCCACCCGGTGAACAGGTTCTTTTGGTTCCAGTCGGAATTGCCGTGACGAAGAAGGATGAGCGTGGTGGTCATGCCGCCAGCCTACCGAGACAAGAATGGACGCATGCCAAGATCCACCTCGCCGCAGGGGCGCATCACCCGCGGGACGACCGGGGTGAACCGTCTGCGGCGCGTGGACCGCTGGGTGGCGCAGCTGCCCGCGTTCCGTTCCGCGGACGCCCCGCTCGTCGTCGATCTGGGCTATGGCGCCTCCGCGCGCACGACTCTCGAACTGCACGAGCGTCTGGCCCGCGTGAAGCCGAACGTGGAGGTCGTCGGCATCGAGATCGACCCGGAGCGAGTGCGGCTCGCGAACGCCGAGGCGAAGCCCGGGGTGAGCTTCCGACTCGGCGGCTTCGAGACCCCGCTCGACGGGCGGCGCGCCACGGTCATCCGGGCGCTCAACGTGCTGCGCCAGTACGACGAGTCGGAGGTGGAGGCGGCCTGGGCGACCATGCGTGCGCGCCTCGCCCCCGGCGGCGCGCTCGTCGAGGGCACCTGCAACGAGGTGGGGCGCGTCGCCAGCTGGGTGACGCTGGATGCGGCAGGACCGGTGACCTTCACCATCTCTCTCCGACTGGCCGAACTGGACGCCCCCTCGATCGTGGCCGAGCGGCTGCCCAAGGCGCTCATCCACCGCAACGTGCCGGGCGAGCGCATCCACGACCTGCTGACGACGCTCGACCGCCTGTGGGCGACGCA
Organism: Herbiconiux sp. J20-20; assembly: GCF_057365085.1. Classification (NCBI taxonomy): domain Bacteria; kingdom Bacillati; phylum Actinomycetota; class Actinomycetes; order Micrococcales; family Microbacteriaceae; genus Herbiconiux; species Herbiconiux sp. J20-20. The sequence goes on along the minus strand of NZ_CP195122.1, from coordinate 2,015,281 downwards.
CGCGCCGCTCGGCGTCTACGGGCCCACGCAGCGCTGGATCGCCGTCGCCGAATCGCTGCGGGCCGAGGGCTGGCCGGTGCTCGGCGCGCGGTCGCGCTGGAAGCTCGGCGAGCTGACGGTGCCGTGGAGCGCCGTCGCACCGGCCTGAGTCAGGAGACCGGCGGCAGCAGCTTCCGCGCCTCGTCGATCGGCATGCCCGCGCCGACGAGCAGATCGACCACCAGCGGGCGCAGCAGCAGCAGCACGGTGGCGTCGGTGACGACGAGGGCGCCCGGCAGGCTCACCGCCGGGTCGAGCCGGGCCGCGAGCGAAGAGAGCACGCCGCGCGCCGACTCGGCGATCTCCAGCTCGACGACGGTGCGGGCGTCGAGCGCGGTCGCGAGCAGGCGCATCGCCGCCGACAGGTCGGCCACGAGCCCGGCGAGCGCGGGTCGCGGAACCCCGTCGCGCACCAGGAACTCGATGCGCCGGGCCACCAGCCGCAGGTGCCGACTCGCGAGGTCGGCCGTGGCCTGCAGCCGTTGCTGACGGCGCACCATGACGAGGTGACGGCGCAGGAACGGCGAGAGCCGTGTCACCGAGACCGCGGTGTCGGCCGAGGCCGCCCACTCATCCAGCAGCGGCTGGGTGCGTCGCAGCCGCGCCAGGGCGAGCTCCGCCGCCGCCGGATCGGCGTCGGCCAGCGCGTCGCGCACCGAGCCGAGCGCCTCGTCGAAGACCGAGAACACCCGGCGCCCGTCGCGCGCCGCCTGGCGGCGTGGATCGCGCGGAATGAGCGCTGTCACGAGCAGCGCCACGACGCCGCCGACGAGACCGTCGAGGGTGCGCCCGAACGGGCTCCCGTCGATCTGCGGCAGCAGCACGACGAGCGCGGCCGGGATCGCGGTGGCGAGCGCGAAGGCGGGATTCGGTGACACGGCGCGCGCCACCACGAAGGTGACCAGCATCGCCACCAGCAGCTGCCAGAGGCCCGCCCCGAGCAGCACCATGAACGCATTGGCGAGCGCGATGCCCAAGAGGATCGCGAGCACGCTGGCCGCCACCCGACGGGGCCGGGCGTCGCGCGAGAAGCCGAGGGAGGAGACGACGACCGTCACCGCGAGCACCGGCAACTGGTGACCCAGGCCCCAGTGCGCGATCGAATAGGAGGCGGCGATGCCGGCCAGGATCTGCAGGATCGCCGGCAGCGACTCCCACACGCGTCGGAGCGCCGCCCGCGCGTCAATCCGGCGACGCACGCGTCGCTCCAGAGCACGCAGGTTGCCGAGACCGTCCACGGTCACTCGCGACGGACGGCGCCGAGCCGCGGCAGGCGCGGGACGTTGGCAGATGCTCCCGCCTCCGGCGGAACGACGACCTCCTGGGCGGCGGCCAGCAGCGTGCCGTCCTCGGTCGCGACGGTGAGCTCTGCGTCGACCGGGGCCGACCGCTTCACCACGGCGAGCGCGATCGGGCCCAGCTCGTGGTGGCGGGCGGCGCTCGTCACGCGACCGACGACCTTCTCACCCGAACGCACCTCATCGCCCGCGGCGGCGGCAACGCCCTCGCTGCCATCGAGGTGCAGAAACACCAGGCGGCGCGGCGGATGGCCGAGGTTGTGCACCTTCGCCACCGTCTCCTGGCCGCGGTAGCAGCCCTTGGCCAGATGCACGGCCGACCGCAGCCAGTCGAGCTCGTGCGGCAACGTGGTGGTGTCGAGCTCGGTTGCGGCGCGGGGTCGCCAGGCGGCGATGCGCAGTGCCTCGAGCGCGAAGCTTCCGGCGACGGGGGTGCCGGTCGCCGCCAGCTCGGCGAGGCGGTCGCGCGGCACGAGCGCCTCCAGCGCGCGCCACTCGGCGCCCGGATGCCCCTCGGCGGCCGCGTAGGAGTGGCCGCCCGCGGCGACCTCGGCCCAGCCGTCCTGCCAGATCAGCGGAACGCCGTGCGGTGCGGCGGCGAACTCGGCGAGCGCGGCCGGCACCTCGCCGAGCGCACCCACGGTCGCGAACTCGGCGGTGCGGTCGGCGACCTCGACGCGGAGCATGAAGCGCATCCGGTCGAGGAAGGCGCGGAAGCCCTCGCCGAGACCCGCGTCGAGCAGCAGCCAGGTGGTCTCGCCGTCGTCGAAGACCCGCGCGACGAACTCGATGCGCCCGCTCGGGTCGAGCAGCAGGGTCTCGCTGGAGCCGCCGGGCGCGAGCCGCGTCAGCGCTTGCGAGGTGAGCGAGTCGAGCCAGCTCAGCCGGTCGTCGCCGGTGATCGACAGCACGTCGCGGTCGGAGAGGTCGACGATCGCCTCGCCGCGGTCGAGGGCGCGCTGCTCGGCGATCGGGTTGCCGTAGTGCTCGGGCGGGGAGCCAACGGCACCGGGGAGGAGAGCGAAGGGGGTCGCGGTTTCGACAGGCTCAACCCGCTCAGGCGGCTCAACCCGCTCAGTCGACACGAGCGAGCCTTCCGGAGGCGTGCGTGCGCAGGTCGTGGCCGAGGGCTGCGATGTCCCACGCCCAGAGCAGGTGGTCGTCGACGAGTCCGTAGATGCGGGTCGCGGCCGAGTAGTCCTTGGCGCTGGCGGTGCGCACCACGGCATCCGTCGCCAGATCGATGCGCGGTCCGGCAACCGCCCCGAGGTAGAGCTCGCTGACGCCCGCCGCGTGCAGAATCGACACCTCGATGTCGAAGGAGCCGGCGGCGTTCCGCAGCGTCTCCACCTGCTCGGCCGTCGTGAACTCCGACTCGCCGACGCCCGGGATCATGCCCGGGCCGGGGTCGGCCGCGGTCGCGGGTCGCGCCAGGCTCCAGTAGCCCAGCTCGGAGAAGTACGGCAGGGCCTCCGAGGCCTCGGCCTCCGCATCCAGCGCCCACACCGTGCAGCTGTACTGCAGGTGACGTCCGCCGTCATGGCTGAAGGCGATCCGCTGCCCGAACTCGCCCTCGTGCATCTGATCGCCGGCACGGTAGGCGAGCACGCCGGTGCCTTCCCACACGCCGATCAGCCAGGAGAGCGGGACGAGCTCTGCCGGAACCGCCGGGTCGAGCTCGAACATGCCCTAGCGCTGCCCGCGGAAGAGGTTGTACACCACGACGACGGAGACGAAGCCGATCGACAGCGTCGCGAGACCGAGGAGCGCGATGAAGAAGAGTTCGAGGGCGAGCATGGTCTCAGTCTAGTGAGGGGAGCAGGGCCACGTCGGGGTGAACGGCGATCAGCACCAGGGATGCCACCACCAGGATCACGAGCCCGCCGCCGAGGCTTGCGATCATGCGCGTCACGAAGCCCTCCCGACGGTGGATCGCCAGCTGGATCGCCGAGGTCATGATGACCAGCGCGCCCAGCACGACGGGGATCCAGACCAGGAACGCGGAGCCCGCGAAGACCCCCACCAGCACGGCGCCGACGAGCGCCGCACCCCAGACGATGCCGATGCTCCCACGTAGCCAGTTCACGCGCCCATAGTATGCGTCACTACACTGTCCCCAGACTCTCGGGAGGGTGTTCGTGGCACAGTTGTTGATTCTGACCTCTACGGTCGACAGCGACGTGTTGCCCGCGCTCGGACTTCTGAACCACCGCACGCGCAGCATTCCCGCCGAACCGGCGTCGCTCGTGACGGCGCCGACCGCCGACCTGATTCTGGTGGATGCGCGACTCGATCTGGCCAGCGCGAAGTCGCTGTGCAAGATCCTCGTCACCACCGGCGTCACCGTTCCCGTCCTGCTCGTGCTCACCGAGGGCGGGCTGACCGCGGTGCAGTCCGACTGGGGTGTCGACGACGTGATCCTCGAATCGGCCGGGCCCGCCGAGGTGGATGCGCGCATCCGCCTGGCGATCGGCCGCCTCACCGAAGACAAGTCGTCGAGCAAGATCCAGACCTCGGGCGTCATCATCGACGAGGCGAGCTACTCCGCCAAGGTGCACGGTCGCCCGCTCGACCTCACCTACAAGGAGTTCGAGCTCCTCCGCTTCTTCGCCTCCCACCCGAGCCGGGTGTTCACCCGCGAGCAGCTGCTCAGCGAGGTATGGGGCTATGACTACTTCGGCGGCACCCGCACGGTCGATGTGCACGTGCGACGACTGCGCGCCAAGCTCGGCGATCTGGAGTCGCTCATCGGCACGGTGCGCAACGTCGGCTACCGATTCAACGTTTATGAAGATGATGAGAGACTCACGCCAGCGGGCTGAGCTTTAACCTGTCGTTCATTGAGCGGTGCCAGGATGGTGAAGTGGACGACATCAACCCCCTCGGCGACCCGACGATCGCGGCCGACCTCCTCGACGACTACGAGGCAGAGCCGGTGCTCGTCGATGACGGGACTCTTCCCCACGACCGCTTCCTCGACCGCGAGCTGAGCTGGCTGGCGTTCAACCAGCGCGTGCTGGAGCTCGCCGAGGACGAGAGCCTGCCGATTCTGGAGCGCGCCAACTTCCTGGCGATCTTCTCCTCCAACCTCGATGAGTTCTTCATGGTGCGCGTCGCCGGCCTGAAGCGGCGCATCGCGACCGGCCTCGCGGTGCCGACGAACGTGGGGCGCGCGCCGAGCGATGTGCTCGCCGACATCAGCGCCAAGGCGCACGAGCTGCAGGACCGTCACGCCCGCGCCTTCGGCGAGCTGGTGAAGCCCGCCCTCGACGCCGCCGACATCCACATTGAGCACTGGACCGATCTGGAGGAGCGCGACCGGGTGCGGGTCGACGAGATCTTCTCGAGCCAGATCTTCCCGGTGCTGATGCCGCTCGCGGTCGACCCCGCGCATCCGTTCCCCTACATCTCTGGCCTCTCGCTCAACCTCTCGGTGCGGGTGCGCAACCCGAAGACCGACAAGGAGGAGTTCGCGCGCCTCAAGGTGCCGACGAACCTTCCGCGCTTCGTCAAGCTGCCGGATGACGGCACCGGCCGCCTGCGCTACCTCCCCCTCGAGGACGTGATCGCCAACCACCTGAGCGAGCTGTTCCCGGGGATGGAGATCCTCGCCCACCACACCTTCCGCGTCACCCGCAACGAGGACGTCGTGGTCGAGGAGGACGAGAGCGAGAACCTGATCCAGGCGCTCGAGAAGGAGCTGCTGCGGCGTCGCTTCGGCCCGCCGATCCGGCTCGAGATCACCGACGACATGGACGAGGTGACGCTCGGCCTGCTGATGAGCGAGCTGCAGATCACCGCGCAGGAGGTGTTCCGCCTGCCGGCGCCGCTCGACCTCGGGGGGCTCTTCGAGCTGATGAAGCTCGACCGCCCCGAGCTCAAGTACCCGAAGCACGTGCCGACCACGAGCGTGCACCTGCAGCCGGCCGACCCGACCGCGGCGCCCGACATCTTCGCCTCGATCGACCGCGGCGACGTGCTGCTGCACCACCCCTACGAGTCGTTCGCGACGAGCGTTCAGGCGTTCCTCGAGCAGGCCGCCGCCGACCCGAACGTGCTTGCCATCAAGCAGACCCTCTACCGCACGAGCGGTGACAGCCCGATCGTCGAGGCGCTGATCGCCGCGGCGCAGTCCGGCAAGGCGGTGCTCGCCCTGGTCGAGATCAAGGCCCGCTTCGACGAGCAGGCCAACATCTCCTGGGCGCGCAAGCTGGAGAAGGCCGGCGTGCACGTCGTCTATGGCCTCGTCGGGCTGAAGACCCACTGCAAGCTCGCGCTGGTGATCCGCCAGGAGGGCAGCGAGCTGCGGCACTACAGCCACATCGGCACGGGCAACTACAACCCCAAGACCAGCCGGATCTACGAGGACTTCGGTCTGCTGACCGCCGACAACCAGGTCGGCAAGGACCTCACCCGGCTGTTCAACGAGCTCTCCGGCTACGCGATCGAGAAGAAGTTCAAGCGTCTGCTCGTCGCGCCGCTGCACCTGCGCAAGGGCCTGCTCAAGCACATCAACGCCGAGGCCAAGAACGCCCGCGAGGGCAAGCCGAGCGGCATCCGCATCAAGGTGAACTCGATGGTCGACGAGGCCATCATCGACGCGCTGTACCGGGCCAGCCAGGCGGGCGTGCCCGTCGACGTCTGGGTGCGCGGCATCTGCTCCCTGCGGCCCGGGGTGCCGGGGCTGTCGGAGACGATCCGGGTGCGCAGCATCCTCGGCCGCTACCTGGAGCACTCGCGCATCTTCGCCTTCCACCACGCCGGCGACCCGCTGGTGTTCATCGGCAGCGCCGACATGATGCACCGCAATCTCGACCGCCGCGTCGAGGCGCTCGTGCGCCTCACCGAGCCGGAGCACATCGACGAGCTCACCACCCTGTTCGAGCAGGCGATGTCGGAGCAGACGGATGCCTGGCACCTCGGCGAGGACGGCGTGTGGGTGCGCCACGACCGCGACGCCTCCGGCGAACCGCTGCTCGACCTGCAAGACGACGTGATGCGCCAAATCGGGGAACGACGCCGGGGGAGCCTGCGATGACCGCCAACAACACCGTGCTCGCGGCGGGAGCCGTCGTCTGGCACGAGCTGCCGGACGGCCGGATCGAGATCCTCGTCGTCTACCGCACGCAGCACCGCGACCTGTCGCTGCCCAAGGGCAAGGTCGACCCCGGGGAGTCGCTCCCGCAGACCGCCGCCCGCGAGGTGGAGGAGGAGACCGGCCTCGCGCTCGCGCTCGGGGTGCCGCTCGGCACCGTGGACTACACGCTGCCCAACGGTCGACCCAAGCGCGTCTACTACTGGGCGGCCGAGGCCGACCGGGATGCGATTGCGAACTCGACCTTCAGCTCGAACGACGAGATCGAGGAGCTGCGCTGGGTCAGCCTCGACACGGCGCGCGAGATCCTGAGCTACGAGCATGATGTCGACGTGGTCGACCGCTTCGCGGGGCTCGTGGCGACCTCGAGCGCCCGCACCTTCGCCATCATCGCGGTGCGGCACGGCAAGGCCGTCGCCCCGCACGAGTGGCGCGGCCCCGACGCGAGCCGACCGCTCATGCCGCGCGGGCACGAGCAGGCCCGCCGCGCGGCCGCCGGCATCGCCGCGTTCCGCCCCCGCAAGCTGATCTCGTCGACGGCCGCCCGCTGCCTCACCACGATCGCCCCGGTGGCGGCGTCGACCGGGCTGCCGGTGAAGCTCTCCGACAAGATCAGCCAGGACGCGTTCCAGCCCTCGGGCAAGGCCGTCAACTCGGTCGTGCGCAAGCGGCTCAAGCGCCGACAGACGGTCGTGCTGTGCAGTCACGGTCCGGTGCTGCCGCAGGTCATCGAGGCGGTCGCCTCCCATGGCGGGGATCGGAAGCTGGACCAGCTGCCCCGCGCCAAGGCGCTCGGCACCGGCGAGTTCGCCGTGCTGCACGTCGCGACCGACCGTCCGGATGCCGGGATCGTCGCCATCGAGGTGCACAACCCCTTCGAGTGACGCGGGTGGCTATTCGCGGCTCGTTCACCTTCCGTTCACCATCCGGGTCGAGTCTGGACACGAGACGTTCTTAGCGTGACCTGCGGGTCGCACCGACCCTCACCTGAATCCAGACATTCCCGAAGGGAACACAGTGAACATCACGCGCATCGGCAGCGTTGCTGCCATTGCCATCGCAAGCACCCTCGTGCTCGCGTCTTGTGCCGGAGCCAGCGAAGGCGGCGAGGGCAGCAGCGACCTCACCGGCACGCTCATCGGCGCCGGCGCCTCGTCGCAGCAGTCGGCTCAGGAGGCCTGGGTCGTCGGCTTCCAGACCGCGAACCCGGATGTCACCGTCGAGTACGACCCGATCGGTTCGGGTGGCGGCCGCGAGACCTTCATCGGCGGCGGAAGCCAGTTCGCCGGTTCCGACCGTGCGTTCAAGGTCGAGGAGATCGCCGAGGACAACTTCGCCTCCTGCGTCGCGGGCACCGGCATCCTCGAGATCCCGGCCTACATCTCGCCGATCGCCGTCATGTTCAACCTCGACGGCATCGACTCGCTGAACATGGACGGCGCCACGATCGCCGGCATCTTCGCGGGTGAGATCACCAACTGGAGCGACGAGGCCATCGTCGCGCAGAACGAGGGCGTCGAACTGCCCGACCTCGCGATCACGGCCGTTCACCGCGCCGATGACTCGGGCACCACGGCCAACTTCACGGACTACCTCGCGGCCGTTGCGCCCGACGTGTGGACCGTGGGCCAGATCGAGACCTGGCCGACCGAGTACGGCGGAGAGGCTGCCCCGCAGACCTCCGGCGTGATCGACGCCGTCACCAACGGCACCGGCACCATCGGCTACGCCGACGCCTCGCGCGCCGGTGACCTCGGCACCGTCGCGGTCAAGGTCGGCGACGAGTACGTTCCGTACTCGCCCGAGGCCGCTGCCGCCATCATCGACGCTTCGCCGCGCGAAGAGGGCCGTGGCGACACCGACATGGCGATCTCGGTCGACCGCTCCTCGAGCGCGCCGAACGTGTACCCGATCGTTCTCGTCAGCTACCTCATCGCGTGCAACGAGTACGCCGAGGGTGCCCCGGTTGAGCTCGTGAAGGCGTACCTCTCCTACGTGATCAGCGCTGACGGCCAGGCGCTCGCCGCCGAGTCGGCCGGCTCGGCCCCGATCTCGGAGGCGCTCTTCACCGAGGCGCAGGCCGCGATCGACGCGATCAAGTAGCACGCAGTTCCCCAATCGGCCCCGCCGCTCGTTAGATTGAACGGCGGGGCCGGTTTCTTCCCCCTCGCGCTTCCCCTTACGCCCGACACGGAGCACACTCGAGATCATGTCTTCCCCCGCTGCGAAGCTTCGCCCCAAGTCCGCTCAGCGGCCCGGAGACCGGGTCTTCTCCGCCAGCGCACTGACCGCCGGAAGCCTGATCCTCGCGATCCTCGCCGCGGTCGCAGGCTTCCTCATCCTTGAAGGCATCCCCGGCGTTCTCGCCGACCCGAACGATGTGTCGATCTTCGACGACGGCGTCGACTTCGTCTCGTTCGTCATCCCCCTCATCTTCGGCACGCTGTGGGCGGCGGCGCTCGCCCTCGTCATGGCGATGCCGATCGCGCTCGGCATCGCGCTGTTCATCTCCCACTACGCCCCGCGCAAGCTGGCCGCCGGCCTCGGCTACACCATCGACCTGCTGGCTGCGGTGCCCTCGGTGGTCTTCGGACTCTGGGGCGCCAACGTGCTGGCCCCCATGATCCAGCCGGCTTACACCTGGCTCGCCGAGAACCTCGGCTTCATCCCGCTGTTCGCCGGCCCCGCCTCCGGAACCGGCCGCACCATCCTGACCGCCGCCATCGTGCTCGCCGTCATGGTGCTGCCGATCATCACCGCGATCAGCCGCGAAGTCTTCCTGCAGACGCCGCGCCTCTACGAGGAGGCCGCTCTGGCGCTGGGTGCCACGCGCTGGGAGGTCATCCGCACGGTCGTGCTGCCGTTCGGTCGACCGGGCGTCATCTCGGGCGCGATGCTGGGCCTCGGCCGCGCACTCGGCGAGACGATGGCCGTCGCCATGGTGCTCTCCGGCAGCGGCATCATCAGCTTCGACCTGATCAGCTCGGTCAACCCCACCACAATCGCCGCCAACGTCGCGCTGCGCTTCCCCGAGGCCTACGGCATCAACGTCAACGTCCTCATCGCGACCGGCCTCATCCTGTTCGCGATCACGCTCATCGTGAACTCGATCGCGCGCTACATCGTCAACCGTCGCAAAGAATTCTCGGGAGCCAACTGATGTCGAGCGCCACCGCCACGTCGCCGGTCACGAACGCGTTCGCGGCGAGCCGTCTGCCTCGCTTCTCGACCCTCTGGATCCTGCTCGCGAGCCTTGCGGTCTCGAGCGTCGTGGTCGGGCTGGTCACGATGGCCGGCGACGCCGAGTTCAACGTCGGCCTCGCCGTGTTCTTCGGCGCGGTGATCTTCGCCGTCGCCAACTACGTGATCTCGCTCCTGGTCGAAGGTCCTCGCCGTGCGGCCGACCGTCTCGTCACGACCCTGGTCGTCGCCGCCTTCACGGTGGCAATGATCCCGCTCATCTCGCTCGTCTACACCGTCGTCGTGATGGGCTCGGGCCGCATCGACTGGGACTTCTTCACCCTGTCGATGCGCAACGTCCTCGGCGAGGGCGGCGGCGCGGCGCACGCGATCGTCGGCACGCTGCTCATGACCGGGCTCGCGACCGTCATCTCGGTGCCGATCGGCCTGCTCACCTCGATCTACCTCGTCGAGTACGGCCGCGGCCGCCTCGCCCAGGCGATCACCTTCTTCGTCGACGTCATGACGGGCATTCCCTCGATCGTCGCCGGCCTGTTCGCCTTCGCCCTGTTCGAGCTGATCCTCGGCCCCGGAACGCGCGTCGGCCTCTCGGGCGCGATCGCGCTCACGGTGCTGATGCTCCCCGTCGTGGTGCGCTCCAGCGAAGAGATCCTGCGCCTCGTGCCGAACGAACTCCGGGAGGCCTCGTACGCGCTCGGCGTGCCGAAGTGGCTGACCATCCTCAAGGTGGTCATCCCGACCTCGATCGCGGGCATCTCGACCGGCGTCATGCTGTCGATCGCGCGCGTCATCGGCGAGACGGCCCCGCTGCTCATCGCGGCCGGCTTCTCGAACAACTTCAACTACGACCTGACCGAGGGCCGCATGCAGAGCCTGCCGGTCTACGTGTACTACTCGTACATCAGCCAGGGCACCGACTTCGCGCCGTACATCGAGCGCGCCTGGGCCGGTGCGCTGACCCTCATCGCCATCGTCATGATCCTGAACCTGATCGCGCGTCTCGTCGCACGAATCTTCGCCCCCAAGCTCGGTCGCTGAGCGAGAAAAGGAAGACTCCCACTGTGTCCAAGCGAATCGAAGTCAACGACCTCAACGTCTACTACGGCAAGTTCCGTGCCGTCGAGGGCGTGACGCTCACCATCGAGCCCCGCTCCGTGACCGCGTTCATCGGCCCGTCCGGCTGCGGCAAGTCCACCTTCATCCGCACGCTCAACCGCATGCACGAGGTGATCCCGGGCGCCTACGTCGAGGGTGAGGTGCTGATCGACGGCAACAACCTCTACGACGCGAGCGTCGACCCGGTGAACGTGCGCCGCCAGGTGGGCATGGTGTTCCAGCGCCCCAACCCGTTCCCGACGATGTCGATCCGCGACAACGTGCTCGCGGGCGTCAAGCTCAACAACCGTCGCATCAGCAAGAGCGAGGCGGATGAGCTGGTCGAGTCCTCGCTGCAGGGCGCCAACCTCTGGAACGAGGTCAAGGACCGCCTGGAGAAGCCCGGATCGGGCCTGTCGGGCGGTCAGCAGCAGCGTCTCTGCATCGCGCGCGCCATCGCGGTCAAGCCCGAGGTCATCCTGATGGACGAGCCCTGCTCGGCCCTCGACCCGATCTCGACCCTCGCGATCGAGGACCTCATCGAGGAGCTCAAGTCGGAGTACACGATCGTGATCGTGACCCACAACATGCAGCAGGCCTCGCGCGTGAGCGACAAGACGGCGTTCTTCAACATCGCGGGCACCGGCAAGCCGGGCAAGCTCATCGAGTACGACGACACCACGACGATCTTCTCGAAGCCCAGCGTGCAGGCGACCGAGGACTACGTCTCGGGCAAGTTCGGCTAAGCGCCCAGCACCACGATCGGCGGCGTCGACGGGGTCTCGGAGCCGCCCGCCGGCTCGATCGTGACTCCGACGGCGTCGCCGGCGTGCATCACGCCTTCGAGCACGACGCTGACCCGGTCGCCCTCCATCGTGAAAGTGCCCGCGGGGATCGCCTCGCCGTCGCGCAGGTACCAGAGCTCGTAGGTCTGGTCGCTGGGCAGCTCGCCCATGCCTTCGGCGATGAGCGCCGAGCGCCCGAGCTCCCCCGACCAGACGAGCGTGGCGTGGCCGCCGCCGTCGAGCGGCACGCTGGCGCGCTGGAAGTCGCTCGCGGCGGTGATCTCGGCGATCTGCTGCGCCTGGTTGTCGGCGGTGCCGTCGGCGACCAGGAGCCCGCCCGAGAACGCCAGCACGATGGCGGCCGCGGCCCCGGCCAGTGCGACGGCGGGGTGGCGGAACCAGCGGGCTCGGGCGCGCTCGGTCGGCGCCAGCACCTCGGCCGCGGGCGGCGCGGGTTCGGCGGCGGGCGCGGCCGTCTCCTCGGCGGGCAGCTGCGGCAGGTCGGCGATCGCGGCCAAGATGCTCGCACGAAGCTCGGGGCTCGGCGCCTCCGGGGTGACGGCGAGGCCCAGTTCGGCCGCCGTGGCAGTGAGCCCGTCGACTTCGGTGCGCAGCTCGTCCGAGCCGCGCAGCCGCGCCTCGAAGGCCGCGCGCTCGTCGGCGGGCAGCGCGTCGAGCGCGTACGCCCCGCTCAGCTCATCCACGTCGGGTCCGTCGTTCGGGTGCTCCGGTGTCGGGTTCGTGGTCACGAGGCCACCCCCAGTTCGTCTCTCAAGCGGATCATGCCGTCACGCAGCCGCGTCTTCACGGTGCCGATCGGCACCTCGAGCAGGGTCGCCACCTCGCTGTGGCTGAGGCCGCGGAAGTAGGCGAGCGAGACGGCCTGGCGCTGCAGCTCCGTGAGACGTTCCATCGCTTTCTCCACCCTTTCGCTCTCCAGTCTGATCTCCACGTTCTCGGCCACCGAGTCGAAGCCGGGGGCGAAATCGCGGATTCCCACCCGCGTGTCACGGTCCCGGCTGGACTGCGAGGCCCGCACCCGGTCGACCGCTCGGCGGTGCGCCATGGTCAGCATCCAGCTGACCGCACTCCCCCGCCCCGGTTCGTACCGGGCGGCGGTCTGCCAGATCTCGAGGAAGATCTCCTGCGTCACTTCCTCCGACTGCGCGTGGTCGCGCAGCAGCCGCTTGACCAGGCCGAAGACCCGCGAGGCGGTCTGGTCGTAGAGCTCGGCGAAGGCGATCTGATCGCCGCCGGCGCATCGCGCGAGAAGCGCCTCGGGCGTGAGGTCGACCTGGCTCGCGGAGCGCTGATCGACATCATCGGACACAAGTTTCAGCATCCCACACCGTTCCTCGACGTTCTCGTGGAAAGTCATTCGGAACCGGGCGCGAGCCGGATTGGTGCCGAATCGGGGCGCGAAAAACCGGGCCGCAGAACGCCTCTCGGCGGAAGGCCGCTCGCAGCGGCGAAATTTGGAGCCCGGGGTTACTGCGGCCCGGCCAGACGAGTCTACGTTCAGTCGAGCGAGTCTGCACGGGCGAGGCCCGCACTCGCCGCCAGATCGGCCGCGATCGTCGACAGGCGCAGGGCGCGACGCGTCAGCGCGTCCGCCCGGTCGCTCTCCGCGCCGTCGTAGTCGTCGGCGAGGCTGGTCGCCCCGGCCGCCGCGACCCGACAGAACGCCGCCGCACGCTCCAGTGCGAGCGCGAAGTCGCCCTCGAACACCCCGCGCAGGATGCGGTCGGCCAACTCGACGACCTCCTGCGGTCCCGCCGGGGTCGGCGCTCCCGCGACCAGTGCGTCGATCGTGCGCAGCACCTCGGTGCCGCGGGTGTAGATCAGGCTGACCGCATCCGGGTTGCTGCGGATCATCAGTCGCACCAGATACAGCCGCCACAGCGCCCCCGGCAGGCTGTGCGCAGTGGCGTGCGACCACAGCTCGGCGAGCGCGTCGATGCCGTGCTCGTCGGTGTAGTGCACGAGGCGCTTCACGACGCTCGGGTCGGCGGAGTCCCGCGCGCGGGTCAGGATCGCCGCCGCGCTCTCGTGCGCAGCCCGGGACTGCGCCGCCGGATCCGTGCCGCCCTCGTAGGCCTCGAACTCGCGGCCTCCGAACAGGGCTGGCTTGTGGAACTCCGACGACATCGTTCCAGGGTACGCGGGCGCGCACGTCTCTACCCGAACGTGAACGAATAGGCTTCGACACCCGGTTCAACGCTCACCTCGATCGTTCCCTCGGTCGAGCCGTCGAGCTCGACGAGCTGATAGGAGTCGGGCACGCCCTGCACCCGGATCACGCGCGGTTCGCCGCCGTCGACGCGCACCGTGACCTCGCCGGAGCCGCCGAGCACCATGCGCACCTCGCGGGTGGCGGTGAACTCGAGCCGCACCGTTCCGGGCGAGCCGATCGGCGTCGCGTTCTGGAAGTCGATCTCCCACCGCCCGTCGAGGGCGAAGGTGTCGCGGGCCAGATCGTCCGGAATCCGGTACTTGTTGACGCCGGAGCGATACGCCTCGTCGCCGCCGAAGTTCACGACCTTGCCGAGGCTGAGGTAGCTCTCGGGCGTCGTCGAGCCGAGCTCCGGGGTGTCGTCGACCAGCTCGGTCGGGGCGGGCAGCTCGACGTCGGGGTTCGCCAGCACGAGCAGTTCGCGGATCAGCTTCTCGGTGGTGGCGTAGCCGTCCTCGCCGAACTTGATGTGGCGCACGGTGCCCTCCGCGTCGATCAGGTAGTGCGCGGGCCAGTAGCGGTTGCGGTAGTTCGTCCACGTCGACAGCGAGTTGTCGAGCGCCACCGGGTACTCGATGCCGTAGCCGCGGGCGCCCGCCTCGACGTTGCGCTGCTCCTTCTCGAACGCGTACTCGGGCGAGTGGATTCCGATCACCTGCAGCCCGAGGTCGCGGTAGGTCTCATCCCACGCCACGGCGTGCGGCAGCGAGCGTTGGCAGTTGATGCACGAGTAGGCCCAGAAGTCGATCAGCACGACCTGGCCGCGCAGCTCCTCCAGCGCGATCGGCTGGTTGCCGGGGGTGTTGAACCAGGCTTCGATGCCGCGGATGTCGGGCGCCGTGCCGCAGCTCTCCAGCTCGGACGCTCCCTGCGTGCAGAGGTCGAGATCCTTGTTCTGCTCGTTCTCGAGACCGCCGAGGTCGAGCGCCTCGGTGATCGCCTCCGACTCGGCGATCTGCTCCTGCAGGGCGCTCGTGTAGTCGGGGATGAGGCGCTGCAGGGTCTGGGGAAGGTTGAAGACGAGTCCGACGGCGAGCGCGATCATCACGACACCGCCCGTGACACGGATCGCGTTCTGGCGCGCCCGGAACGCCTTCACTCGCTCGGCGACGCGGCGCCCCGCGAGCGCGAACACCAGCAGCGGCAGGGCCGCCCCGAGAGCGAAGGCGACCGTCAGCACGACCGTCTCCGCGCCGATCCGGCCGGTCGCGCCCGCCACGGTGATCGCCGCGAGCACCGGGCCGGCGCACGGAACGTAGACGGCGCCGAGGGCGAAGCCGAGCACGAAGCCGGAGCGATCGGTGGAGACGCTGCGCTGCGGAATCCACGAGAACGGCTTCTCCAACAGGTGCTGGAAGGCCGGAACGATGAGGCCCAGCCCGATCAGGATCAGCACGACGATGCCCGCCCAGCGCAGCACATCCTGCGGAAGGCCGAGCACGGCCAGCAGCAGCGAGCCGGCGAGCGTGATCAGGCTGAAGCTCGTGACGAGCCCCGCGATCACCAGGTAGGGGCGCCAACGCGAGACCGGCCTCGACGCCGCACCGTCGCGGGCGCTCTGCGCGCCGCCGGACAGGAAAATGACCGGGAGCACGGGGATGATGCAGGGCGAGATGCCGGTGATGAGACCGCCGAGCAGTCCGATCAGTCCGAGTGTGATGAGCATGACCCGTGTTCGGAGCCGTCACCGGAATCGGAGCGGTCGAAACCGGAGTTCCTGCGAATCCGGAATTCGACCCAACCGGTTCTGCCACTGCTCCGAAGTGCCTTGTACAGGAACCGTCCACACGGAGAGCCGCCCACCGCGGCTGTCCCGCACTGAGGAGAAACCCATGCGAACCCACTCGCGCACCAAGCTCGCCGCCATCAGCATCGCCGCTGTGGCCATGTTCGGCCTCGCGGCCTGTACGACCGCGGCCGAGGAGGTCACCGACGACCCGGCCATGGAAGAGGAGATGGACGACACCATGAGCGACCCGGCCTTCGCCAACCTGGTGGGCCCGGGCTGCACCGCCTACGCCGAGGCCGTTCCGGATGGCGCCGGCTCGGTGGTCGGCATGTCGCAGGACCCGGTCGCGGTCGCCGCGAGCAACAACCCGCTGCTGACGACTCTGGTCGCCGCGGTCTCCGGTCAGCTGAACCCGGAGGTCAACCTGGTCGACGTGCTGAACGGTGACGAGTTCACCGTCTTCGCGCCGGTCGACGACGCCTTCGCCGCTCTCGACGCCGAGACGGTCGACGCGCTCGCCCAGCCGGAGAACGCCGAGCTGCTGACCTCGATCCTGACCTACCACGTGGTTCCCGGTCAGATGCTGCCCGCCGACATCGCCGGAATGACCCTCACCACGGTGAACGGTCAGACCCTCGAGATCGGATCCGATGTCGACACCCTCACCGTGAATGACGCCAACGTCATCTGCGGCGGTGTCATGACGGCCAACGCCACCGTGTACCTGATCGACGCGGTGCTGTTGCCGGCGAGCTGAGTCCCTAGCTCGTCGCACCGGACGGGGTCGGATGTCGTGGTGGCATCCGGCCCCGTCTTTCTGCGCCTCAGGCGTAGGTGGTGGCCAGCAGCTCGTCGAAGATCTCGATCTCGTAGTTCTGCACGAGCGCGGCCTGCGCGGCGATCTGCCGGACCGGCGCGGTGGCGGCCCCGGTCGCCGCCTCCGCCATGTGCACCCCGCCGACGTGGTGGGTGCGCATCAGCTCCAGGAACATCCGCCCCTTCTCGAGGCCTTCGGCGAGCGCCAGCTCGCGCATCTGCTCGTCGGTGGCGAGGCCCGGCATCATGTCGGCGGCCATCTCCATGCCCATCCAGCCCATCACCGTCTCAGGCATCGCGGTGCTCTCGCCCCAGGACTGCAGCCAGGTGTGCATCATCCCGCGCTCGTAGGACTGGTTCTGCAGGATGTCGGCGGCGGCCGTCTGCACCTGCGAGCCGGTGTCGGTTCCGAGTACGCGCTGGCACATGGCGAGCGCCTGCTCGTGGTGGAAGGCCATGTCTTGGCAGAAGCCGATGTCGATCTCGTTGGGGGATGCGGCATCCGTCTGCTCGGTCGTGCACGCCGTCAAGAGCGCGCCCAGCGCCGCCGCGGCCGTGCCGCCGAGGAAGGCCCGGCGCGCGACGACGGGGCGCGGGGTGCTCACGGCCGGCCGCCGGGGCCACCACCGTTGCCGGTGCCGACGATGGCGTCGTCGGAGACCTCGCCGTAGTAGCAGCCCATGAAGTAGGGGAACGTGGTGGTCGTGTAGTACCGGTACTGCCCGTCGCTGTCGACGCGTCCGTTGCACTGGTCGAGATCGCCGGAGCCTTCGACGTAGGTGTGCGCCGACCAGGTGTCGGAGGCGAACAGCGAGTCGTCCGTGAGCTGCCAGCTGCTCTCGAGCTGCACCATCTCGGTGCACTCGTCGTCGGCGCAGACGTAGCCCGACATGATCGGGTAGCCGTCGGCCGACCAGCCGACCAGGATCGAGTCGCCGGATTCGACCTCCTCGGCGCTGTAGAGGCAGTCGACGTCATCGGCCCAGCCGAACAGGTGCAGGTGGAACTGCACCGGACTGGAGTGGCTGCCGCACTCGGAGAGCGCGCCGCGCAGCGACAGCACATCGCCGCCGGTCGACTCGGTGGGGCCGTAGATCGGCACCCCGTCGACGGCGATGCCGATGGTGCCGAGGGCGGGGATCTCGCCCGGCTCGTCGGCGACCGTCGGAGTGACGGCCAGGTTCAGCGCGACGGTGGAGGCCTGCAGCTCTTCCGGCGTCGTCGCGATGTAGAGGTAGTCGGGGATCGCGTTGCTGGTGACGCTGAGCACGTCGCCGTCGCAGGTGGCGGTGAGCTCCGGATCCGGGGAGTCCGGGTTGGCGCTCTCCACGTCGCGGAAGGTGGCGGCCATCGCCTCGCAGTCCCCGTTCGAGGCGGCGAAGTCGGTTGTGGTCGTGGTGGTCGTGGTGTCGCTCTCGACGACGGCGGAATCGGTCGTCGTCTCCGTGGTGTCGGCGGCGGTGCAGCCGGCGAGCGCGAGGGCCGCGATCAGGGCGACGGCCAGCGTCGGTTTCAGTCGGACGGGCATGGCGAGGTTTCCTTCAGCGTGGTGCGGCCAGATCGCCGCCCAGGCTGACAGCGTTCGCTATGCCGTCACTATGAATCCGCTCCACTCATGCACAGCCGCACGGGCGCCGCGCGCTCCCACTACGCTGGGGAGCCGAGGGCCTGTAGCTCAGTTGGCAGAGCAGCGGACTTTTAATCCGTGGGTCGTGGGTTCGAGCCCCACCGGGCCTACCGTCGAATATGCCGGCGAGGCGACTCTCACGCCGAGCCGCTCACCGCGATGCCGATCTTGCCGCGGGCGTGCTGCTCGCCGAAGTGGCGCAGCGCCTCGGCGGTTTCGGCGAGCGGGTAGCTGCGCTCGATACTCGGCCGCACCTGGCCGGCGTCGATGAGGGCGGCTAGCTCGACCAGGTCCGCGGCGCTGGCCGAGGCCGTGAGCGGGCGAAGCTGCTGGCTGACGAAGGTGTTCTGAATGCCCGCGGCGATCAGGCGTCCGATGGGGCCGAGTATCCGCCCGCCGTTGCCGGAGGACAGCACCAGGATGCCCTTCGGGGTGAGGATGCGACGCAGCTTCGACAGCGGGTGGTTGCCGACGACGTCGAAGATCACGTCGAACTTCTCGTCGCCGTCGGCGACGTCACGTTCGGTGTAGTCGATCACGTCGTGCGCTCCGAGCGAGCGCACCAGTTCGACGTTGCGGGTGCTGCAGACCCCGGTCACGGTGGCGCCGAGAGCGACGGCGATCTGCACCGCGAAGGTGCCGACACCCCCGGAGGCGCCGTTGATCAGGACACGCTCGCCGGGGGCGACGTGGGCGACATCACGGAGGCCCTGCAGCGCGGTCATCCCGGCGAGCGGCACGCACGCCGCCTCCTCGAAGCTGAGGCTCTGCGGTCGGCGCGCCAGCAGGCGCGCGGGCGCCACCACGTACTCGGCGAACGTGCCCGCCGGCACCTCGCCGAAGACCTCGTCGCCGACGGCGAACTGGCTCACCTCGCTGCCGACCGCCTCGATCACGCCGGCGACATCCCGCCCGGGCGTCGCCGCCTTCGGCGCCCGCAGTCCGAACACGAGCCGCACCAGGTACGGCTCGCCGCGGGTCAGGAGCCAGTCGGCCGCGTTGACGGAGGCTGCCCGCACGCGGATGAGCACCTGATCCGGCTTCGGCGTGGGCACCGGCACCTCGCTGAACTCGAGGACTTCGGGGCCGCCGTATCGCTGCTGGGTGATCGCCTTCATGACTTCCTTCGCGCTTTCGCTTCTGGTGTAACACTATGGTGTGTGCTACACAGTATCGTGTTACTCACTCAACCTCTACCCCGGATCGGAACACCCATGAAGCTTTTCGCCCCGAACACCCGTCCCGTACTGCTGTCGACCCTGTGGGTCGTGCTGATGCTCAACTACCTCTACTGCGACGTGCTCGGCCTCTACGACCCGCACCACCTTGTCGCCCTCCAAGAGCAGACCATCGGAGGCGTGCCGTTCACGCCCGAGGCGCTCGTCGCGGCCGGCGTGCTGATGCAGATCCCGATCGCCATGGTGCTGCTCTCGCGCATCCTGCGACAGGGCCTCGCCCGCTGGGTCAACGTGGCCGCCGCAACCGTGATGGGCGCCGTGCAGGTCAGCACGTTGTTCTTCGGCACCCCGCCGACGCCCGTGTACGTGTTCTTCTCCGCCATCGAGATCGCGCTGGCGATCGCGATCGTGGCGATCGCGCTCACCTGGCGCCGCGCATCCGAACCCGTCGCGCACGAGAACCGCACCGTCGCCGCGTGACGCCCACTAGCGTGAAGAAGTGCTGAACGACGACGAGCTCGCAACCCACCGGCAGGAGCTGCGCCGGGGGACGGTCGTGGCCGCCTGTCTCGTGCTGCTGCAACAGCCCAACTACGGCTACGCCCTGCTCACCGCCCTCGAAGACGCAGGGTTCGCCGTGGACGCGAACACCCTCTACCCGCTGCTGCGCCGGCTCGAGAAACAGGGTCTGCTGACCGCCGAATGGAACACCGACGAGTCCCGGCCCCGCAAGTTCTATGTGACCAGCAGTGAGGGTGCGGCACTCGCGCGCACCCTCACCGACGACTGGAACCAGCTGACCACCGCTTTCACGGCCCTCACGGAGAAGCCATGACCACCGCATCCACCCTCACCGACCGCTACGTCGCCGAAGCGCTGCGCGGGATGCCCGCCGCCCAGCGCGCCGACATCGAGACCGAGCTGCGCGCCTCCATCGCCGATGCAATCGATGACCGCATCGAGGCGGGGGCGGATGCCGCGGCCGCCGAACTCGACGTGCTGACCGAGCTCGGCGCCCCGCGCGGGCTCGCCGCCGGCTACTCCGCGCGCCCCACCGCCCTCATCGGGCCCGACCTCTACCCCGACTTCGTGCGCGCGCTCACGGCGCTGCTGGCGACCGTGGTGCCGATCTGGTTCCTGTTCAGCGGGATCGTGACCTTCGTCGACGGCGCGACGCCGCTCGAGACCTTCGGCGCGGCCCTGTTCGGCTCGCTCGAACTCGCGATGTCGATCGCCTTCTTCACGGCACTCGTCTTCGTGATCATCGAGCGCACGCCCGCGATGCGCTCGCGGCACCGGGCTGCCTGGAACCCGGCTTCCCTTCCCGAGGTGCGGGATCGACGCGGCTACCTGCAGGAGCTCGTCGGCGGCGTCATCCTGCTCGTCGTGATCACCGGAACCGTGATCGCACTGCAGACGGTCGGCGCCGTCGACGCCCCGAACGGAGATCTGATCGGTCCGATCCAACCGGACCTGTGGGCATCCGGTGCCCTGCTGATCGCGCTGTTCTACCCGATCGTGAGCATCGTGTTCCACGTCGTCGGCTACTACACCGGCTGGTCGACGCCGAACGCGATCGCGACGATCGTGTTCCAGGTGCTCTTCGTCGTGCCGGCGATCTGGCTCACCGCGAGCGGACGCCTGCTCAACCCCGACTACTTCGACGCGGTCGGCTGGCAGGGCGGGGCGGCGGTCGTCGCGACCGTGATCATCGTGCTCGTGCTGCTCTTCGCCCTGCTCGACGCGATCGACGGGATCGTGCGAGCGACGCGCTCGCGCCGCACGCGCTGATCGGGCGGATGCGGGAGCGCCGCGCGGCACCTACGAGCAGCAGCTGGAGGCGCCCGGCGCAGCCCCCGTCGAGCAGACGCCCGTCGCGGGCAGGTCGAGCTGCACCGCGGTCGCGGCGGCGAGGTCGCCGGCGAGCCAGGCGGTGATCGAGCGCACCTGCTCGTAGCCGGTCGCCAGCAGGAAGGTCGGGGCGCGTCCGTAGCTCTTCATCCCGGCGAGGAAGAAGCCCTCCTCCGGGTGCTGCAGCTCGGCGAAGCCGTGCGGCTCGACGGTGCCGCAGGTGTGCTCGTTGGGGTCGATCAGGGGCGCGAGGCGGCGCGGCGCCTCCACGATCTCGTCCAGGTCGAGGCGCACCTCGCGCAGCATGTCGAGGTTCGGGCGGAACCCGGTCGCGTTGACCACCAGGTCGGTGCCGTGCTCGACGAGCTCCCCGGCTCGGGCGCCGACGAGGCGCACCCCCTCCGCTTGACGCTCCAGCCGCACGATCTCGAAGCGGTCGACCACCTCGATCGCACCGGAGGCAACGAGCGCGTCGACGCGGGCCCCGAGCGAGGCCCGCGCGGCCAGCTCGTCGTCGGGCGAGGTCGTGACGCGCACCGCAGAGGCGTTGCGAATCAGCCAGGTGACCCGGGTTCCCGGTTCTTCCCGCGCCAGCTGGGCGAGCGCGAGCAGCGTGTTGGCCGCCGAGTGCCCGGCCCCCACGACGGTGGTGTGGCGGCCGGCGAAGCGCGCGCGCTCCCGGCCCAGCACGTCGGGGAGGGCGTGTGTGACGAGGTCGGCGACCTCGGGCAGGCCGAGCGGTTCCAGGCCGCTCGAGGCCAGACTGTTGGGCGAGCGGTAGGTGCCGGAGGCGTCGATCACGGCGCGCACCGGCAGGTCGGTCAGCTCTCCGCCGTCGCGCACCCGCACCAGGAACGGGGTGGACTCGCGCCGCGCGGTGCGGGTGCGATCCATGCCCTCACGCGTGACGGCGACCACCTCGACGCCGGTGCGCACGTGGTCGGCGATCTCGGGCAGGGCCGCGAGGGGCGCGAGGTACTGCTCGACGAGCTCGGCGCCGGTCGGCAGCGACGTCTCGGCCGGATGCGTCCAGCCGGTCGCCTCCAGCAGTCGACGCGAGGCCGGGTCGACGAGGTGCATCCAGGGCGAGAACAGCCGCGTGTGACCCCACTGGCGGACGCTGTCCGCGACGGTGTCGCCCGCCTCGAACACGACGAAGTCGATGCCGCGCTCGACGAGATTGGCGGCGGCGGCCAGCCCGATGGGGCCCGCGCCGATGATGGCGACCGGGAGCGCGTCGCGCCGCTCGCTGCTCACGGGACGGCGGGTCAGGTCGATCAGAGTCACGAGGGGCCTTTCACTTCATCGACGGGTGTCGATATGGATTCTGCTCGCATCCATCGAAGTTTGTCAATATTTGGGTAGACTCGTCCCATGAAGACTCTGCCGATCGTCGACGCGCCCGCGGGCGCGGCCTGCTGCGCGCCCCTCACCCGGGCGCCGCTCGACGCCGCCGAGGCCGACGACGTCGCCCGGCGATTCAAAGCGCTCGGCGATCCGGCCCGCGTGCGGCTGATCTCGATCGTCGCCGCCTCCGACGGCCAAGAGGCCTGCGTCTGCGACCTCACCGAACCGGTCGGGCTCAGCCAGCCGACCGTGTCGCACCACCTGAAGATCCTGATGGATGCCGGCTTCCTCACCCGCAGCAAGCGCGGCACCTGGGCGTACTACCGCCTCGTTCCCGGCAGCCTCGATCAGCTCGGGCTCGTGCTCGCCACCGGCTGAGACCGGCATGACGACCGCCTTCATCGCGCCGCCCAGGCGCATCCCGCTGTATCTGCGGTTCGGGCTCTGGGTGGTCAAGAAGCGCACCGGCGCCGACCTGCTGCCGCCGAAGCTCCTCGCCTGGTATCCGCGCGCGGCCATCGGCTCGGGCATCCTCGAGGCGCTCGTCGCGCACCGCGACGGCGACATCGACGAGCGGATGCTGAAGCTCGTGCGCATGGCCGTGTCGTTTCGCGTGGAGTGCCCGTTCTGCATGGGCTTCAACTCGGAGGGCTGGGAGCGGCTGATCACCGAAGACGAGCTCGCCGCGGTGCAGGGCCGCACGCCGCTCGACGAGGTGCCGACGCTCACCGCGCGGGAGCGGCTCGCGATCGAGTACGCGCGGCGCAGCTGCGACACCCCGCTCGACTTCACGCCCGAGTTCGGGGCGCGCCTCACGGAGCTGTTCAGCGAGCGCGAGCTCGTCGTGCTCGCCTCCACCTCGGCGCAGGTCAACTACTGGGCGCGACTCATCCAGGCGCTCGGCTGCCCGGCCGAAGGCTGAGCCCCGGTCAGACGATCGTGGCGCCGAACACCCAGCCGAGGGCGTAGGTGACCGCGGCGGCGCCGTAGCCGATGGCGAGCTGACGCAGCGCGCGCTTCAACGGTGACGCCCCCGAGAGCACGCCGACCACCGCGCCCGTCAGCAGCAGCGCCAGGCCGACCGCGACCGCGGCGATCACGACCGCCACCAGGCCGTCGCCGCCGAACAGGTACGGCAGCACCGGGATCACGGCCCCGGCCGCGAAGAACGCGAAACTCGAGATCGCCGCCCGCCAGGTGGAGCCAACCGCCTCGTGCTCGTCCTCGTCGTCGTCGTGGTCGATGCGACGCGCCGCCAGCACCTCCTGCGCGCGCTGCTCGGCGCGCTCCTCCGACATGCCGCGAGCGCGATACACGAGCGCGAGCTCGTTCGCGTCGACGTCGAGGGCCGCCACCGCGCCGTGCGAAGCCGGGTCGGCGCGGGAGGCCGTGAGCAGCTCGCGCTGCGAGCGCACCGAGACGTATTCCCCCGCCGCCATGGAGAGGGCGCCGGCGAGAAGGCCGGCGATGCCGGTGAACAGCACCACCGAGGAGGCGGCGCCCGTCGCGCTCACGCCGAGCACCAGCGCCAGGTTCGAGACCAGTCCGTCGTTCGCGCCGAACACCGCCGCGCGGAACGTGCCGGCCAGCCGCAACCGGCCCCGCGCTGCGAGACCGCGCAGCACCTCGCCGTGGATCCGCTCGTCGGCCGCCATCGCATCCGTCGCATCCGCGTCGTCGTCGTAGGGCGACCGCGCCTCGGCGCGCTGCGCCAGGGCGAGCACGAACAGGCTGCCGAAGTGCCGGGCGAGCCACGCCAGGCCGCGGGTGCGCAGGCTGCCGCGCTTCGGCGCCCCGACGTCGTCGCCGAGCAGCGCGAGCCAGTGCGCCTCGTGGCGCCCCTCCGCATTCGCCAGGCCGCGCAGAATCTCGCGCTCCGCGCCGTCGGCCCGCTCGGCGAGCTCGCGGTAGACCTGCGCCTCCGCGCGCTCGTCGGCCAGGTGACGACGCCAGCGCTGAATCTGCCGTCTCGTCGGAGTGCTCATGCGCTGAGCACCAGACCCCAGGAGCCCTGCCAGCGCTCCCCCGGCTCCAGCCAGATGAGCCCCTGCCCCGAGTTGAGAGCGTCGGGCGGGGCGGTCATCGGCTCGACCGCGACCGCGGCGACGAGCTCGCCCGCCTTCGGAAAGTTCTTCGGCGTGAACACCTGCAGGTAGCCCCAGTCGGCGTTCTGCCAGAGCGTCAGCCGACGCCCGTCGGGGGCGTCCAACCAGGCACTCGCCCCGCGCACGCTCGCATCCGCCTCGCCCGGCAGCGGCACGAGGGCGACACCCCCGAAGGCGGTGTCGAGGGTCAGCTCGCCGACCGGTCGGGGGGAGCGCACGTCGGCGAAGGTGCCGTCGACCGGCGATTCGGCGACCGGGTTCAGTCGCTCGTCCACCTCGAAGAAGGTGGCCGCCGCCACGGTGAGGCGCAGCTCCTCCACCGGCACGTCGCCGATGCGCAGATACGGATGCGTGCCCACGGCGTACGGCGCCAACCGCGTCGCGCGGTTCTCGACGCCGTGGGTGACGGTGAGCCCGGCATCGACCAGCTCGTAGCGCACCCAAGTGTCGAGCTCGAAAGGCCAGCCGTGCTGCGGGGCGATGCGCGCGCCGAGCGTCACCGCCTCGGCCGACTGCTCGCGCACCTCGTACTCGGCGAACTGCAGCAGCCCGTGCAGAGCGCCGCCCCGATCGGGCTCGGTGATGTCGAGCTGCTGCACGGCGCCGTCGAGGATCCAGCGCGCATCCCGCACCCGGTTCGGCCACGGCGACAGCACGACGCCGTTGCAGAACGCCGGAGCCTCATCGATCGGCACCGGCTCGGTGAGATCGACACCGTCGATGCGCAGCGAGCGCAGCACCGCGCCGACGGTGCCGAGCTCGGCGCGCACGGCGCCGCGCTCCAACAGGATCTGTTCGCCAGTGGGGGCACGCATGCGACGAGCCTAGAGGCCGGATGCGGCGCGGTAGCGAACACCCCACGACGCCTCGACCCGGTCGCCCGGTTCGAGCCACCGCAGGTCGGTTCCCGAGTTGAGCGCGTCCGGCGGCACGGTCATCGGCTCGAGCGCGACCGCGCGGTGCGGCCCCTCCTCGCCGGGGAAGTCGGCCGGCGTGAACAGTTGCAGCCAGCGGAATGCCGGGTCGGCCCAGACCGTCGTCGCGGCGCCGTTCGCCGCCTCTAGCCACGCGACCTCGGCAGCCTCCTCGCGGTTCGAGAGCTGCCCGAAGCCGACATTGAAATCGGCGCCGGCGAGCGACGTCGCCGCGCGCAGGTCGAACTCGGTGCCCGCCACCGGGTGCTCGGCGACCGGGTTGAGGCGGTCGTCCAGCTCGAGGCGCGTCTCGCCCGCCACCCGCAGCGTCAGCTCGTCGGTCGGCGTCTCGCCGACCCGGAAGTACGGGTGCGCGCCGACCGACCACGGCGCGCGGGCCGAGCCGAGGTTCTCCGCGCCGTGCGTCACCGTGAGGCCGTCCGCCTCCAGCGCGTAGGTGACCCAGGTGTCAAGGATGAACGGCCAGCCGTGCTGGGGGTAGATCGTGGCGCCCAGGGTGAGCGAGCGATCCGTCTGCTCACGCAGCCGGTAATCGGTGTTGCGCAGCAGGCCGTGGATCGCGCCGCCGCGAGCGACGTCGGTGATATCGAGCTGCTGCACCTCCCCGTCGAGAACCCAGCGGGCATCCTTCACCCGGTTCGGCCACGGGGCAAGCACGATGCCGCAGCCGTGCGAGGGCAGGCTGTCGGCGGGCACGGTCTCGGTGATCCGGATGCCGCCCACACGCACCTCGCGCAGCACCGCCGCGAGGGCGCCGATCTCGACGCGCACGTGGCCGTCGTCGAGGAGGAACTGTTCACCGGTGGGAGAAGTCACGCCCGTCAGCCTAGAAGGTCGGGCACCTCGATCCGAGTGCCCGCGCGGGCCGCGACGGCGCGCAGCGCCTCGACGGCGGCCGCCTCGCCCGCGGTGACGAGAGTGTCGAAGTCGGCGAGGGTGCCGATGCGGCCCAGATGCCGCTGGCTCCACTTGGAGGCGTCGGCCACCAGCACGCGCCGGGTCGCCGCCGCGACCATCGCGCGCTTGATCTCCGCCTCCGGCAGGTTGAGGTTGGTGACGGCGCCGTCGTCGGCGATGCCGTTGCCGCCGAGGATCGCGAAATCGGCATGCAGCTCGGGAAGCGTGTTGGCGGCCAACGGCGCCACGAGCGAGTGCTGCAGCGGCCGCAGCGTACCGCCGGTGACGATGACCGTGAAGCGCGGGATCGCCGCCTCCAGCGCGAGCGCGATCGACAGCCCGTTGGTGATCACCGTGAGCTCGGTGAGATCGCGTCGCGCCACCAGGGCCCGGGCCACGGCGAGCGTCGTCGAGCCGACATCGAGCAGCACGCTCGACCCGTTGCTGACGAGCGCGGCGGCGCGGCGCCCGATGGCGCGCTTCAGCTCGGCGTCGCGCTCGGCGGCCGTCTCCACCGGGGCTTCGCGCTCCGTGCCGGGCACCGGCATCGCTCCGCCGTGCACGCGGTGCACGAGCCCGGCGTCGTCGAGGGCGCGCAGGTCGGAGCGCACCGTCACCTCGCTCACGCCGAAGTAGTCGCGCACCTCCGACACCCGCACGTACCCGCGCTCGGCGACGAGGGCCGCGAGGGCGGCGCGCCGGGCTTCGGCGGGCAGCTCGCCCCGGTCATCCATGATCGCCCTTTCGCTCCGCACGGCTTTCGATTTCTGTCGTATCTGCAAGCCGTGCTTTCATTATCGTAATCCTGTGCCCATCACTCACCACCGCAGCACCCTCGCCGACGGCCGCGAGCTGATCTACTTCGACGACGCCGACACCACCCTCGGACCCGAGCGCGCCCTCGACGCCCGCGAACTCGACCCGCGGCCCGCCACCGCGACCATGCGCCAAGACGTGCTCACCGGCGACTGGGTCTCGATCGCCGCCGCCCGTCAGAACCGGGCCTTCCTGCCGCCGGCCGAACTCGACCCGCTCGCACCTCAGAGCCCCGGCAACCCCTCCGAGGTGCCCTCGCTCTACGACGTCGCCGTCTTCGAGAACAAGTCGCCCTCCTTCGGCCCCGCGCTCGCCGACGACCCGAACGCGCCGCAGGGCCTGGGTGACCTGGCGACGCTCGGCTACGGGCGCACCCGCACCTCCGTCGGCCGCTGCGAAGTGGTCTGCTTCAGCCCCGAGCACGAAGGCTCCTTCGGCAGCCTCAGCCCCAGCCGCGCCCGCACCGTCATCGAGGCCTGGGCGCACCGCACCGCCGAGCTCTCGGCCCTGCCCGGCATCGAGCAGGTGTTCCCGTTCGAGAACCGCGGCGAAGCCATCGGCGTCACCCTGCAGCACCCGCACGGGCAGATCTACGCCTACCCGTACGTCACCCCGCGCACCACACGCCTGCTCGACTCGATCCAGCAGCTCGGGCCCGACCTGTTCGAGCGCATCCTCGAATTCGAGCGCGCCAGCGACCGCGTCGTGCTCACCGGCTCGCACTGGACGGCCTTCGTGCCGTTCGCGGCGCGCTGGCCCATCGAGATCCACCTGATGCCCCACCGCCACGTGGCCGACTTCGCCGAGACGAACGACGCCGAGCGCGACGAACTGGCGACGCTCTACCTGCGACTGCTGCGCGGCGTCGACGCGCTCTACGACACCCCCACGCCCTACATCGCCGCGTGGCATCAGGCCCCCGTGCACGTCGGCCGCGACAGCGTACGCTTGCACCTCGAACTCACCTCGCCGCGCCGTGCGGCCGACAAGCTCAAGTACCTCGCCGGCTCGGAAGCCGCGATGGGAGCCTGGATCGGCGACGTCACCCCCGAAGCCGCGGCGGCGAACATCCGAAAGGCCATCGAGAGCGTATGAGCGACCTGCGTGACGACGTCCGCGCCCTGTTCACCGAGCTGACCGCGCACGCCCCGCTCGGCCTCTGGTCGGCGCCGGGCCGGGTCAACCTGATCGGCGAGCACACCGACTACAACGACGGATTCGTGCTCCCCTTCGCAATCGACCGCCGCACGCTCGTTGCGGTCGGGGTGCGCGACGACGGCGTGCTGCGCGTCGCCTCCACCTTCGGCGACGAGAGCGTCGAGGTCGAGTTGGCCGAGCTGTCGGCGATCGTGGCCGAAGGCGGACTCGACGGCTGGGCCGCGTATCCGCTCGGGGTGGCCTGGGCGCTCGGCGAAGCCGGGGCCGACCTCGCGGCGGTGCCGGGGCTCGACCTGGTGATCGACTCCAACGTGCCGGTCGGGGCGGGACTGTCGTCCTCCGCCGCGATCGAGTGCTCCGTCGCGCTCGCGCTCGACGAGGTGTGGCAGCTCGGGCACACGCGCGAGCAGCTCGCCCGAGTCGGCCAGCGCGCCGAGAACATCGCCGTCGGCGCGCCGACCGGAATCATGGACCAGTCGGCCTCGCTGCTCGGGCAGCGTGACGCCGCGGTGTTCCTCGACTGCCGCTCGCTCGAGGCCGAGGTGATCGACCTCGGGTTCGCCGAAGCGGGGCTCGTGCTGCTCGTGATCGACACCGGGGTGAAGCACTCGCACGCGACCGGCGGCTACGGCGAGCGCCGCGCCTCCTGCGAGGCGGGGGCCGCCGCGCTCGGCGTCGCCTCGCTGCGCGACGTGACGGTCGACGATCTGCCGCGCGCCCGCGACCTTCTCGATGACGTCACGTTCCGCCGCGTGCGGCACGTCGTCACCGAGAACCAGCGCGTGCTCGACACGGTGCTCGCGCTGCGCGAGAGCGGGCCGCGCGCGATCGGCGAGCTGCTCGACGCCTCGCACGTGTCGATGCGCGACGACTTCGAGATCTCGGTGCCGGAGCTCGACCTCGCCGTCGAGACCGCGCAGTCCCACGGCGCCCTCGGCGCGCGGATGACCGGCGGCGGCTTCGGCGGTGCCGCGATCGCGCTCGTGCCCGCCGAGGAGCTCTCGCGCGTGCAGGTCGCGCTCGACGGCGCCTTCGCCGAGCACGGCTTCTCGGCCCCCGAGCTCTTCACCGTCACCCCCTCCCCCGGCGCCCTCCGCGAGCCCTAACCCCGCGGGGCGCCCCGCAGGGCGTGCCGAGCGCTACCGAAACTTGCGAGCGCCACCAGTTCTTCGGTGGCGCTCGCATTTTTGGGTAGCGCTCGGCGAAAGGGGGGCGGCGTGCGCGCGGGCGGCGGCTGACGTAGCATGGATACCCCCGGTGGGTATCCATGGGGCGTCAGACAAGGAGTGCGAACCGTGTGCAACTCGACCACCCCGGTCGGCCAGCTCGGCCTGACCGACGCCAACCACGAATGCCACTGCGGCAGCGCAAACGCGGCGCACACGATCGGCGCGCACCCCGAGGGCAGCATCGAGTCCGACTATCTGGTCGACGGGATGACCTGCCAGCACTGCGTCGCGAGCGTCACCGAAGATCTGAGCGAGCTCGACGGGGTCGAGCGCGTCGACGTCGACCTGAACGCGGGCGGCGCCTCGCGCGTCACCGTCGTCAGCCGTGCGCCGATCGCTCCCGAAAGCGTCGCCGCCGCGATCGCCGAGGCCGGCTACACGCTCACCCCCGCGTCATGAGCACCGCCGTCGACCTCGAGATCGGCGGCATGACGTGCGCCTCCTGCGCGAACCGCGTCGAGCGCAAGCTCAACAAGATCGACGGGGTCACGGCGAGCGTCAACTACGCCACCGAGAAGGCGCACGTCGACGCCCCCGGCGTTGACGTCGCCACGCTGATCGCCGCCGTCGAATCTGCCGGGTACACGGCCGCGCTCCCCGCACCGCCCGTCGCGCATCCCGCCGACGACGAGGCGCCCACCGACCCCGAACTGCGCGCGCTCCGTCTGCGGCTCATCATCTCCGCCTCCCTCGCCGTGCCTGTCGCGCTGCTGTCGATGATCCCGGCGCTTCAGTTCACGAACTGGCAATGGCTCGCCCTCACCCTCGCGGCCCCGGTCGCCGTGTGGGGCGCCTGGCCGTTCCACCGCGCCGCCACCGTCAACGCCCGACACGGCGCCGCCACCATGGACACCCTGATCAGCGTCGGCGTGATCGCCGCCTTCGGCTGGTCGCTTTACGCCCTCTTCTTCGGCATGGCGGGAATGCCCGGCATGCAGATGACGGTGACCCTTGTCGGCACGCCGGGCGAGGCATCCGGAGAGATCTACCTCGAGGTCGCCGCGGCCGTGACCGTCTTCATTCTCGGCGGGCGCTATCTGGAGGCGCGCGCCAAGTCGCAGTCGGGGGCGGCGCTTCGTGCCCTCCTCGAACTGGGCGCCAAGGACGCGGTGGTGCTGCGCGAAGGCGCCGAGGTGCGCGTTCCGGTCGACGCGCTCGTGCCCGGCGACACCGTCGTCGTGCGCCCCGGCGAGAAGATCGCGAGCGACGGGCTGGTGCTCGAGGGCGCCTCGGCGGTCGACGCGAGCATGCTGACCGGCGAATCAGTCCCGGTCGAGGTCGGACCCGGTGATCGGGTCGTCGGGGCCACGCTCAACGTGGGCGGACGACTGGTGATCGAGCTGACGCGCGTCGGGGCCGACACCAAGCTCGCCCGACTCGGGCGGCTGGTGGAGGAAGCCCAGACCGGCAAGGCCGCCGTGCAGCGGCTCGCCGACCGCGTCTCGGCGGTCTTCGTGCCCGTCGTCTTCGGCCTCGCGATGATCGCGTTCGCGGGCTGGCTCCTCGCCGGCGCGAGTGTCGAGCTCGCCTTCACAGCCGCCGTCGCAACGCTCATCATCGCGTGCCCGTGCGCCCTCGGACTCGCGACCCCCACCGCGCTGATGGTGGGCACCGGACGCGGCGCGCAGCTCGGCATCCTCATCCGCGGGCCGCAGGTGCTCGAGCAGACGCGTCGCATCGACACGATCGTGCTCGACAAGACCGGCACCCTGACCACGGGTCGGATGCGCGTGCTCGCCACGACCGCGATCGGCGCCACCGCGGCGGACGAACTGCTGCGCCTCGCCGCGGGGGTCGAGACGGGCTCGGAGCATCCCGTGGCGCGGGCGATCCTCGAGCACGCGCAGGCCGAGGGGGTCGCGGCCCCGTCGCCCGAGCGGTTCGTCGCGCACGCCGGGTTCGGCGTCGAGGCGGTCATCGACGGCCACGCGGTCGTCGCCGGACGCGCGAGCTGGCTCGCCGAGGCATGGTCGCTGGATGTCCCCGCCGAGGCGGTCGCCGCCGCGTCCGAGGCCGAGGCGAGCGGCCGCACCGCCGTCGTCGTCGCCTGGGATGGCGAGGTGCGCGGCGTGCTGAGCGTCGGCGACACGGTGAAGCCGAGCAGCGCGCAGGCGATCGCCCGGTTCCGCGAGCTCGGGCTGCGTCCGGTGCTCCTGACCGGCGACAACGCGGGGGCCGCGGACGCGGTCGCCGCCGCCGTCGGAATCGAGGAGGTGCACGCCGGGGTGACGCCGCAGGTCAAGCTCGAAGTGATCCGCGCTCTCATGGCGGACGGCCACACGGTCGCGATGGTCGGCGACGGCGTCAACGACGCGGCCGCCCTCGCCGCGGCCGACCTCGGCATCGCGATGGGCAGCGGAACGGATGCAGCGATCGCCGCGAGCGACATCACCGTGGTCAGCGGCGACCTCCTGGTGGTCGCCGACGCGATCCGCCTGGCGCGCCGCACGCTCGGCACCATCAAGGGCAACCTGTTCTGGGCCTTCGCCTACAACGTGGCCGCGATCCCGATCGCGATGCTCGGTCTGCTGAACCCACTCATCGCGGGCGCCGCGATGGCGTTCTCCTCCGTCTTCGTGGTCACGAACAGCCTCCGCCTCCGCCGCTTCCGCCCCGCCTAAGACCGCCGAGCGCTACCCAAACTCACGAGAGCGACCAGTTCTTCGGTAGCGCTCGCGTGTTTGGGTAGCGCTCGGCGGAAGAGGAGGGGCGCGGGGCGCGGCCCTACAGGGCGACGCCGCGGTTGCGGCGGCGGGTGTGCTTGGGCGCGCGGCCGCCGATGAACGAGCGGTCGGAGGCCACCACGAAGCCGTGGCGCAAGGCCTGTCGGCCGATCAGCATCCGGAAGCCCATCTCATCGCGGTTGGTGAGGGTCACCTCGATGTGAACGTCCTGCCCCACGAGCACGATCGGCATCTCGACAACGAGCCGCTCATCGACGTGCCCCGAGGAGCTGCGCACGCGGCGGCGATCTTTCACCGGCAGCTCGACGATCACATCGTCGTCGTTGGTGCGCTGCCAGGGGTGGATGTGAAACCGCACCCAGTCGGCCCCGTCGCACTCGAACGGCTCGATGTTGAAGGCGTGGATCGCGGATGTCTGCGCGCCGGTGTCGAGTTTCGCCTTGATCCACGGAATTCCGATTTCGGGCATCTGAACCCACTCACGCCACCCCGCGAGGGTGTTTGAATGAGAGGACTCGCCCATCCCCCTATCTTGTCAGGGCCCCTCCATGAAACTTGCGATCCTGTCGCGCGCCCCCCGCGCTTATTCCACCCAGCGCCTCCGCGCCGCCGCCGAGCAGCGCGGCCACGACGTGAAGGTGCTCAACACCTTGCGCTTCGCGATCGACCTCTCGGGCGACGATCCGGACCTGCAGTTCCGCGGCAAGCAGCTGAGCGACTACGACGCGATCCTGCCGCGCATCGGCAACTCGATCACCTACTTCGGCACCGCCGTGGTGCGCCAGTTCGAGCAGATGGATGTCTACACGCCGAACACCGCGAACGGCATCTCGAACGCGCGCGACAAGCTGCGGGCCACGCAGATCCTGTCGCGCCACAACATCGGCATGCCCGCCACCACCTTCGTGCGCAACCGCGCCGACGTGCGCCCCGCCATCGAACGCGTCGGCGGCGCCCCCGTCGTGATCAAGCTGCTCGAGGGCACCCAGGGCATCGGCGTGATCCTCGCCCCCGACCAGAAGGTCGCCGAGGCGATCATCGAGACGCTGCATTCGACGCGGCAGAACGTGCTCATCCAGCGCTTCGTGAGTGAGAGCCGCGGGCGCGACATCCGCGCGCTGGTGGTCGGCGACCGGGTTGTGGCGGCGATGCGCCGCACCGCGAGCGGCGACGAGTTCCGTTCGAACGTGCACCGCGGTGGCTCGGTGGAGGCGGTCGAGCTGTCGAGCGAGTACAAGGATGCGGCGGTCCGCTCCGCCCAGATCATGGGTCTGAAGGTCGCCGGCGTCGACATGCTGGAGGGCGCCGACGGTCCGCTCGTGATGGAGGTCAACTCCTCGCCGGGCCTGCAGGGCATCGAGGCGGCGACCCAGCTGGATGTCGCGGGCGCCATCATCGACTACATCGCCAACCAGGTCGCCTTCCCCGAGATCGACGTGCGTCAGCGCCTGAGCGTCTCGACGGGCTACGGCGTCGCCGAGCTGCTCGTGCACAACAACGCCGACCTGGTCGGCAAGAAGCTCGGCGACTCGGGCCTGTGGGAGCGCGACATCACGGTGCTGACGCTGCACCGCTCGGCCTCGGTGATCCCGAACCCGCGCAAGGGCGTCGTGCTGGAGTCCGGCGACCGCCTGCTGTGCTTCGGCAAGCTGGAGGAGATGCGCTCGATGATCCCCGAGCGCCGGCGCCGGCGCGCCAAGGTGCGGAAGCTCCCGACCGAGGCGATGCCGACCGAGGACGCCTAGCCGAAAGGCGCCGGGCGCTGGGGAATCCAGCAGCGAACGGAGTCCCGGTACGCCCGGAACTCGTCGCCGAACTTCGCTTCCAGGTCGGCCTCCTCGTGCGGCCTGACGGCGTAGTTCCAGACCAGCGATCCCAGCACCGCGTAGGCGACGACGAGCCAGGACGAGAGGATCAGCCCGACCGCGGCGCCCTGCACGATGCCGCTCAGCGCCATCGGGTTGCGAACGAAGCGGTACGGGCCCGAGACGACGAACTCGTTGGGCATCGCAGCCGGAAGCGGCGTGCCGTTGCCGCGAATGGACATGGTGAGCCCCGACCAGATCCCGAGGGCGCTCGACAGCGCCAGCACGACGACGCCGATGACGCCGACCGGCTCGGGCAGCGCCACATGCAGGTTCCACCGCCGCTCGGCCGCGACGACGATGAGCGGAATCACGACCAGGAAGAACCCCCAGAACACCGCGATCTGCAGCACGGTCGCGGTGACGTGAACGACGTGCCCTCGCCGCGGACGTGCCACGCGAAACGCGAACGGCCCGTGCATGATCCATTCGGTGGGCACCCGGCCGAGGATGACCTCGAACAGCGCCACGACGGATCCGGCGCTCGCCGCCGCCATCGCCACGACGCCCCACCCCGCCTCGGTGGTCACCGTCGCGTAGCCCGCCAGCGCGAGGGTCACCAACAGCGTCCACACCGTCGCGATCACCGCGGCGGCGCGAACGCCGGCCGCGGCGAGCGCCGAGCCGACGACGAACAGCGGGATGTCGGCTGCCGCGACCGCAAGCGGGTCAAGGCCGCCCAACGTCGCCTCGCGCACGCCGGGAAGCAGAGCGACGGCAACCCACCACACCGCGCCCAGCACCGCCTGAGCCGCAAAGTAGGCCCGCCCCCATCGCATGAGCGAAACGTAGCAGTCGGCGGCCGCGCGCAACGCGTCGGCGCTGGCTCGACGAACAGGAGATCGCAGGGAGGGCGAGACTCGAGCCCGCGCTTGTGCGTCGCGTGCGTTCACCTCTCGGGCTGACCCGCCGGGGAACTGCCGCTGGTTTCGATACGCCGCTTCGCGGCTACTCAACCAGCCCGCTCAGAAGAAGATGCGGGTGACTGTCCAGTAGAGACCGACGGCGCCGATCGCGGCGGCGACGGCGTAGCGCACGCGGTCCTTCCACGCGGGCACCCACCGTCCGATCGCGAGGAACGCCCCCAGCACGGCGAGCACCACGACGGTCTGCGCCACATCGATTCCGAGGTTGAAGGCGATCAGCGCGACCGCGTGATCGGCGGTCGCGACCCCGAGCCCGGCGAGGCTGGAGGCGAACCCCAGGCCGTGGATGACGCCGATGATCCCCGCGATCCACCAGCGCACGTCGCCGCCGGTCTTCCGCAGCGCGAGCGCCGCCGCGGCGACGATCGACAAGGCGATGGCCGGTTCGACGATCTCGGCCGGCACCGAGACGAGATCGAAGTAGGCCAGGCAGAGGCTCAGGGCGTGCCCGACGGTGAACGCGGTGACGAGCTTGACGACGCGCCAGGCAGCGGCGCGACCGGACTTCGCACTCACCACCCCGAGCGTCAGCACCACCAGGAACAGCAGGTGGTCGAGCCCGAGCCGGATGTGCTCGATGCCCTGCACGAAGAACGACCCCGCCGTTGACCACGCGTCGAAGGTGAAGGACGCGGTTCCGGCTTCGCTGAGTCCGCCGACCACGACGCCGTCGGTGCGGACGACGAGCACCGTGTCGGCCGAGGAGGCGAGACCCCACTCGAGTTCGAGGCGGGAGAGCTCCCCCTCGAACTCCGCGGAGGCGAAGGCCACCCCGATCACGGACGACCCGGAGTCGGGAGCGCTCGTCAGGTCGCTCACCGCGACCGCCGACAGGCCCGCCCCGATGATGGTCACGTCCGTGCCGTTGACGGAGAGCTTCACGTGTTCGCGCACCGTCGCGACGAGGCCGCCCGAGATCGCGGATTCCTGCGCCTGCAGCTCGTCCTCGTCGATGACACCGTCACCGGAGGTGTCCACCAGACCGAGCTGCTCGGCCTCGACGTGCGCCGTGCCGACGACGCGGCCCTGGTCGACGGCGAGCGACACCACGTTGGTGGCATCGTCGTGCGCCCACGCCGCGGCGGAGCCCGTCGCGAGCAGCGCCGCGAGGACTCCGACCGCGACGAGACGGTGGGTGCGCTTCAAGGTCAGTTGTCGCCCGGACGACCGCCGGCCGGAGGCCCGCCCGTGCCGCCGCCGTCGGGAAGCGTCACGCTGCTGTTGTCAGGACTCGAGAGCTTGCCGACCGCCGCCGCTCCGACCCGGCACAGCGGGAGGTTCGAGTCGTCGTAGCTGAGGTGGTAGTGGTAGACGCTGCCGAACTCCTCCGTCTCGGACACGTGGCCCGAGCACTCGTCGAGGTCGGTCGGAACCGCGCCGTTCTCTTCCGGTCCGTAGATGACATAGCCGTCGTAGGACAGCGCGACCGCGGCCTCGAGGTCCTGCGCGATCGAACAGGTCACGTCGGCGCCCGCCGCGTCCAGGTTCGACTGGATCGACTCCGCGCCGTAGTGCCAGTGGTAGTAGCCGGACGGATCGATGTGTCCGCCGCAGGCATCCAGCGCGGGAAGTCCGCCCGTGTCACCCACCGACGGCGCATCGCCGAAGATCGTGACCCCGTCGAAGGCGAGCCCGATCTGCGAGATGGTCGTCAGGTCGACGACCTCATCGAGGTTCTCGGGCGTCACCGGGATGAGCACGTCGATGTGGTACGAGCCGTCGGGCGTCGCCTGGAGGCACGAGTTGGCGGTACCGCCGTCGGAGGGCGCGTTGCCGGCCGGGTCGACGATCGTGATGTTGCCGTCCGCATCGGCGAACTCGTAGCCGAGCGAGGCCATGAAGTCCCAGAACTCGGAGTCGAGCGCGTAGAGCCCGGGCTCCTCGCCGTCCCAGACCCAGATTCCGCCCTCATCGCTCGTGGTCTCCGGGCAGTACGGCCCGTCGGTCGAGACCGCGTCACTCAGGCTGCCGACCTCGAACTGGTAGCAGGTGGTCTCGCTGCCGTTCTCGAGGGTGCAGTCGACGATCGTCGCGTCGGAGGTGAGGGCTCCGTCGGCGAAGAGCGCCGCCACGCCGGTCGTGGTCGAATCCGTCGTCGATTCCGTCGTGGTGTCGGTCGTCGCGTCGGTCGTGCACGCACCCAGGGCGAGCGCGGCGCTCGCGACCGTGACCAGCAGGAGGGGGCGGGTGAGCCGCATGATCCCGCTCAGCCGTTCTGCCCGGCGGGCGGGCCCCCGTCACCGGGGCCGTCGGTGCCGCTGGAGACCACCTGGCCGACGTAGCACTCGACGACGAGGTTCTCGGCGGCGCTGTTCGCGTGGTAGTGGTAGCCGAGCTCTTCCGTGGTGTGCCCGTTGCACTCGTCGAGTTCGACGCTCGCGAGCTCCTCGTCGGTGTACGGGCTGTGGATCGCGAAGCCGTCGAGGGCGTAGCCGAAGATCGGCGTCTCGCCGTCGGATGCGGTGCCGACCTCGGAGCAGCCGGTGGCGCCGTGCAGGTGGTAGCCCTCAAACGGGTTGATGTGCCCGCCGCAGTCGTCGAAGGAGGCGATCGTGTAGGCGCCGAGGATCGCGTCGACCGGGGCCGAGGCGGCGATGATCACGCCGTCGAGGGTCACGCCCAGGTTGCCCTGCGCCGCGGCCGAGGCAGATGCCACCACCGGGGTGGTCGGGATCAGCACCGTGGAGGTGATCGGTTCGCCGTTCTCGAGGAACGAGATCTGTCCCTCGATGCAGTAGTTGTAGTACGCCGGATCGACGTCGGGCCGCGCGGCGGCCTCGAAGGCCTCCACCGTCTCGGTCACGTACACGTTGCCGTCGTCGTCGTACATGTGCCAGCCGTCGTCGCCGTAGAACTCGGCGAGGCCGGCGATGAACTCGCCGTCGAGGTCGTAGACGCCGTCGCCGTCGAACCAGATCCCGGCCTCGTCGGCGCTCGTCGTGATCGTGTCCGGGCAGAACGGGCCGACCTCGTAGTCGGTCGGATATCCGGCGATCGTGAACTCGTAGCAGGTCGTCTCGACGCCCTCGCTGAGCGTGCAGTCGACCGTGGCCGGCTCGCCGACGATGGCACCGTCGGTGAAGAGAGTCAGGTCGATCCCGCTCGAGGTGACGGTGTCGGTGCTCGTGGAGCCATCGGTGGTCTCGGTCGCAGTGCAGGCCGCGGTTGTCAGGGCCACCACCGCGAGAAGGGCTGTCGTCAACGACAGTCGGCGGGCGCGCGCGATCCGGGAACGGAGTTCAGTCATGCCGGCCAGCATTCCGCTTTTCGCTGTGGCGAAACTGAGGGTCCCGGTAGCGCCACCCCTGTCGGACGATCTAGCGTGGCGACGTGGACCCGGACGCGCAGGAGGCATCACCGACGACGATTCTGATCGTCGAGGACAGCCCCGCAATCAGCGACATCGCCGCGACCGCGCTTCGCTTCGAGGGGTATCACGTCGTCCAGGTCGAGGACGGTCTCGACGGCCTCACCCACGCGACGACCCAGCCGGTCGATCTGATCGTGCTCGATGTGATGCTGCCGGGGATGGACGGCTTCGAGGTGTGCCGGCGGCTGCGCGAGCAGGGGCTGCGAACACCGGTGCTGTTCCTGACCGCGCGCGGTGAGTTCGATGACCGGGTGCGGGGCCTCGACACCGGCGGCGACGACTATCTGACGAAGCCGTTCACCGTGGATGAGCTCACCCTCCGAGTGGCGGCGATCCTGCGCCGCGCGAACCCCAAATCCGAGCCGGAGGTGGTCAAGGTGGGGTCCCTCACGCTCGACCCGGCGAGCCTGGAGGCAGTTCGCGACGGGCAGACGATCGAACTGTCGGCGACCGAGTACCGACTGCTCCACTACCTGATGGTCAATCAGGGCGTCGTGCTCTCCAAGAACCGGATCCTCGACGCCGTGTGGGACGACGAGCTCACCCGGAACCCGAACGTGGTGGAGCTCTACATCGGCTACCTGCGCAAGAAGCTCGATGGCGACCACCCGCCGCTCATCGAGACCCGACGCGGCATCGGCTACATCCTCCGCCAGGACACGGCGTGAAGCGGCTGTCGCTCCGCTGGATGCTGCTCGTTCCCGTGCTGGCCGCCATCATCATCGGATTCGTCGCGTTCGCGGTCGCCGTCGACGCGAGCGAGCGGGCGCTGCGCCTGTCGGAGATCGACCAGGAGCTCGCCCGGGCCGAGTTGAGCCCCATGCAGGCGACGGTCTCAGAGACCGACGGCGACTCCGCGGCACCGAGCCCACGCCCCACCTCCGACCTGGCGACGAACCTGCCGGTGCAGCTCACCCTGACGCAGTCCGGAGCTGTGGTCGCCACCGGGGGTGCCGCGAGTACGTTCTCCCTCGATGAACTGGCCGAGATCGCGGCCCAGCCGAGCGGCTCGACGTTCAACGTGAGCGGCTACCGGGTGCTCGTCACCGCTCTTCCAGAAACACTCGTCCGCGTCACGGCGCTGTCGCTCTCCGGCTTCGATGCGGCCATCGCGGCGCTGCGTGGCACGCTCGCCGCCGGCGGCATCGTCATCGTCGTGATCGAGGCGGTGGTCGTGTGGGTGCTCGCGCGGCGGATCGCGAGACCGATCACCACCGTCGCCGCCGGGGTCTCCCGGATCGCGGACGGCGAGCTCGACACGCCCGTGTGGGCGACCGGCGGCTCGCGCGAGGTGGCGATGCTCACCCACGACGTCGGCCGCATGGTCGCGCGGCTCCGCGCGGCGCTCGCCGAACGCGAGCAGTCCGCCGCCGACGCGACCCGCGCGCGCGACGACCTGCGCCGGCTCCTCGCCGATGTCGCGCACGAGGTCCGCACCCCGCTGACCGCACTCAAGGGCTACAGCGAGCTGTACGAGCGCGGCATGCTCACCGAGGAGGGCGCCCTCGACCGGGCAATGGCCCGCATCGGGGAGGAGAGCACCCGACTGCATGAGCTGGTCGACTCCATCCTGCGCACCGCCCGCACCGGTGACACACCCACGCCGGTGCGCGACCGCGTCGACATCGCACGCGTGATCCGCAACGTCGTCGACGACCTCCGTGCCGCATTCCCCGGTCGACGCATCGACGAGCGCGTGGATGTGCCGGACTGCGAACTGGTGGGTGACCGCGCGCAGCTTCACCAGGCGGTGCTCAACCTGGGAGCCAACGCCTGCCGACATACCCCCGCGGATTCGCGGATCACCTTCGAGGCGACCCAGAGCGCCGGCCGGCTCACGATTCGCGTGATCGACCACGGCCCGGGCATCCCGGAGTCGGAGCGCGACAAGATCTTCCTGCCGTTCTACCGCTCCGACCCGGCCCGCGCGCGGCAGGACGGCGACGGCGCCGGTCTCGGGCTCACGGTCACACAGCAGATCGTGTTCGAGCACGACGGAACGGTCAGCGTGCGCGAGACCTCGGGCGGCGGGGCGACATTCGAGATCGAGCTGCCGCTCGCACCTCCGTCCCGCGCGGACCGTTCACACCGCGGCCACGGCGATCACGACTGATCAGATCGACCGCTCTCCATCGGCGCGTGACGGTGCGGGGACACCGTGATCCAGAGCCACGGTCACGGCCCACTCGGTCCACTGGTCGGGGCGCAGCACGAGCGCTCGGCCCGCCCCCGCCGCGGCCTCGACATCATCGCCGAGCGACGTGGCGGGCTCGAGGCACACGACGGGCTCTCGCGACGCCCAGCAGTGGTCGATCCACAGCGCCGCGGCGGCGATCGGTCCTCGCCACGACATCGTGAGAGCGGCACCGTCGGAGTGGATCACCTGCATGCCGGTCGGCGCTGCCCCGTCGACGCCGGCGAACCAGAGCTTGCGGCCCGTGCCCCGGGCGACGCCGACGACGGCGGGTTCGGCCTCGTCCCAGGTCGACTCGACCAACACACCATCGACGTCGCGCGCGACGACGTCGGACACCGGAATCACTCGCACTCGGGTCCGGGCGTCGGCGCGGAACTGCGGATGCGCCATCCACAGAAAGGCCGACTCCGCCCCGGTGGCGCGGGCCGAGTAGTCGAGGACGAAGCCGTCCGACGTGACGCGGAGAGTGCGCCGCAGCGTGAAGCGAGCCGCTGAGATCTCGAGCGACACCGCGTCGTCGCGCACGTCGAGCACCGTCCAGCAAGCCCGCCACACCTCACCGTGATCGGCCATGCCCGGGGTGCGCACCGTGGGCGCCATCTCGTCCCAGCCGCACATCTCGGCCTCGGTGAACGCGACGGCGTCGTCGACGGGCGGCAGGTCGGCATCCGGCTGGGTCAGCCATTCGCGACCCGCACGATCTCTCAGCGAAGCGATCTTGCCACCGCGCGTCGGAAGCACGACGACGTCGCCCCAGCCGGCGCCGAGCACGGTCGCCGGGACGCCATGCCAGAGCATCACGCCGATTGAAGCCGCGCGAGCCCCTCGAAGTCGAGCGCGACGCCGTGGCCGGCGCGATCGGGGGCGGTCACCGTGCCGTCGATGACCGGCATCGGCTCGGCGATGTAGTCCTCCAGCCCGAAG
The DNA here is from genome assembly GCF_057365085.1 of Herbiconiux sp. J20-20. Lineage (NCBI taxonomy): Bacteria > Bacillati > Actinomycetota > Actinomycetes > Micrococcales > Microbacteriaceae > Herbiconiux > Herbiconiux sp. J20-20. Next base: position 1,973,881 of record NZ_CP195122.1, on the reverse strand, counting down.
CCATGCGCTTCCATGTAGGTGCGGTTCGGGGCGGCCGCGAGGGCGTGCACCGTGAGGTCGTGCACCCCGTGCGAGGTGAGGCGGAGGTTGTGCGCCTCCGCCAGTGCGGCGACCTTGCGGAACGCGGTGTATCCGCCGATGTTGCTCACGTCAGGCTCGGGCAGCGTGAGCGCCCGCGCCTCGATCGCGTTGACGAAGTCATAGATCGTGTGCAGGTTCTCGCCCGCGGCGATCGCATGGCCGCCGTGCTCGACGATCCGGGCGTTGCCCGCCAGGTCGTCGGGAATCGTCGGCTCCTCGATCCAGGTGAGGTCGAACGGCTCGAAGGCGCGCGCAGCGCGCAGCGCTTCGTCGGCCGACCACTTCATGTTCGCGTCGACCATGAGTGGAAACGCCTCGCCGAGGTGCTCTCGCATGGCCGCGACGCGCGACACGTCTTCCCGCAGGCTCGGGCGTCCGACCTTCATCTTGATGGCGCGGATGCCGCCGGCGACGAACTCGTCCGCCTGGTCGAGCAGCGCCTCGAGCGGGAACTCGAGATCGATCCCGCCCGCATAGACCGGAACGACCGGGTCGAAGCCGCCGAAGAGGACCCAGAGCGGAAGGTCGGCGCGGATGCCGGCGAGGTCCCACAAAGCGATGTCGATCGCCGACATGGCCGAGGTCTGGTGCCCGCCGCGTCCGGCGTAGTGCAGTCGCCACCACATGTCCTGCCAGATCTTCTCGCGGCGCTGCGGGTCGGCGCCGAGCAGGCAGCCGGCGAGGTCGCGCTCGATCATGGTCGCCACCGCGGCGCCGCCGTGATTCACCGTGTAGGTGTATCCCATGCCGGTGGCCCCGTCGGAGTCCTCGATCCGCACCGTGATGAGCTCGAAGTCCATCATCACGCCGTGGGTGCTGTCGGTGAGGCTGCGCTTGAGCGGGACCCGGAAGAGGTCCGTCTGCACCCGTTGAATCGTCGTCATGCCGGTCATCTGCTTTCGTGGAGAGAGTTGTCGAGTCGAGGTCGGGCGTCGAGGGGACGGACGCCGTCAACCGTCACGTTCCGGCCCGCCCCGGCTGCCCGAGGATCGCGCCGCCGCCGTCGCGGGCGACGGTCTCGGGGCTGATCGCGTTCTCGTAGAGGCGCTTCATCTCCTCGTCGGCTCGAAAGCCGCGCAGGTACCCCCACTCGCCCGTCACGTCGTGGCACAAGCCCCAGCGCAGCCCGTCGAGCGGAGCCGTCGTCGGCGCACCCGGCCGGAACGGACCGGCCGCGACGGGCGGGTCGGGCACGAAGGCGCGAATCTCGAAGTTCAGGCCGTCGGGCGCGAACTGGATGGTGTTGCGCTCCGGGCCGTCGGTCGTCAGGAGGGCGGCGACGCCGCCGTCGTGCAGCCACAGGCACGTCTCGTGCCCGCTGTTCGTGATCGGGTTCAGGGGCGACTTGACGTACGGCCCTTCGACGCGTTCCGCGATCGCGACACCCCAGCGCGTGGAACGGCCGCCGGACGTGAACCGCTCCCCCATCTGCTCGCCCTTGTAGTACAGGAAGAACCGGCCGTCGTAGGCGAGAAGAAGCGGGTCGTGCACTTTCAGGCTGTCGAAGGAGCCCTGCGATGCGACCGCCAGCCGGTTGTCATCCTCGCCGAGCCACTGGCCGTCGGCCGCCGGCGCGATGAGCGGCGCGGCCGACTTCACCCAGGGGCCGTCGGGGGTCTCTGCGCTGGCCATCGCGATCGACTCCAGGCTGCGGAGCCGGTAGGGCGACTGGAGCACCTGGTAGACGAGATGGAACCGTCCGCCGTGCTGAAGGATCTCCGGCGTGAACACGCTGCGATCGTCGTAGGCGCCGGGCTCGCCGACCGCGACGGCGCGGTCGCGCTCGACCCAGTGGATGCCGTCCTCACTGGTGGCGTGCCAGACCTCCGACCAGTCCCAGGGGAACACCTTGGCCTGGGGGTCGTCGCTGCCGAATCCGACGGCATCTCCCACGGACTTCGAGTACCAGACGTGATAGGTGCCCTCGATCAGCAGCACGCTGCTCGGGTCGCGGCGGTGGACGCCGGGCTCGGGGCCGAGGCCGCGGAGCTCGTACACCTCGAAGTTCGTGAACCACTCGGCAGACGCCGGATACGTCGCCGCCCGACGGGTGGCCGCACTGACGGGATTCGACTCCGTTGTCACAGCTCTGTTCCTCTCAGCGCGCCGACCGGGCCACGTAGAGAACCGGTTTACCGAATTGTAGACAGCGCACGGAGCCACCGCAAGCCGACCGCGATGGGCGGGCTTCGACGGGTCGACGACAGAGCCGGCTACGCCCCCGAGTCGCTCGCGCGTGGAGCGGCCACCGAGGCGCGTTCGACGACGCGAGCGCCGCCCTCGATCCGCCGACCGACGGGCCGCCGAGTCTCGATCTGCTCCACCAGGGCGTCGACAGCAGCCTCGCCGAGAGCCTCGAGCGGCATCGCGACGGTCGTCAGCGGCGGGTCGAGGAAATCCGCCACGGCGGAGTCGTCGTAGCCGATGATCGAGAGATCCGCCGGAACCGAGAGCTCCCGATCGCGCGCGGCCTTCAAGGCGCCGACCGCCTGGCCGAAGTTGGAGACGTAGACCGCGGTCACCTCGGGATGCCGCTCAAGCAGCCGAAGCGTGGCCTCGTAGCCCCCGTACTCGGTGAACTCGCCCGACTCGGCCACCGTGGCGTCGAGACCGAGCTCCCCCATCCGCCCGGCGAACCCGGCGGCGTGCGCCTGCGCCGGCGCCAGCTCGAGCGGACCGGACGTCAGCCCGATGTGGACGTGCCCGCGATCGTGGAGGTAGTCCACCGCGAGCGCGGCCGCACCCTCGAGGTCGAGGCCGACGTTCCGCACCGAGCCCGCGACGACACGGTTGACGAACACGTGCGCGATCGCGTCCGGCGCCTCCATGAGCCGGTCGACGAGCGCGTCACCGGGCCGGGCCGACGCCACCAGGAGCCCGTCGACGCGACCCGAGGTGACGAGGTCGGTGTACTCGTCGGCGCCCACCGGATGGGTGGGCTCGTCTTCGGCGATCAGCAGCACGTAGCCGTGCTCGCGCGCACGCCGAAAGGCCGCGCGCGTGATCGCGGCATAGACGCTGTTGCGCAGGTCGGGAATGATCAGCGCGAACGCACCCGTGCGCGAGACCGACAGGGCGCGCGCGCCCGCGTGCGGACGGTACCCGAGCTCAGCGGCGACGGCGAGGACCCGCTCGCGCGTCTCGGGCCGGATGCGCAGGGTCTCGTCGCCGTTCATGATCCGTGACACGACCGACTTCGTCACGCCGCTGCGCTCGGCGACGTCGACGAGGCGCGCCCGGCCGCGCGGGCGCGGCACAGCGACGCTGCGCTCCCCGGCCTGGTGCTCGCGGCTCATCCTGCCCTCTTCGTCTCGCGGTCGAGCCGGTCAGACCTGACCGTGCTGCTCACCCGTGTCGATCGTCTTTGCCGTCCACGGCGCTATTCCACGCCGCATCCAGCATAGGAGAAACCGGTTGACCGTGGGGGGCGTTCGCTCGCGCTACGCGCCGGACGGCGGCCCCGGGAACTCCGCCCGCACGGCGGCGTCATGCTCGCCCAGACGGGGAGCCGCGACACGGCTCGACAGCACGCGGCCATCGACGCGGATCGGCCCGCGCGTGGTCGTCAGGCTCACCCCGTGCCGCTCGACCTGCTGCGTCATCCGGATCGCGGCGAACCCCTCGGCGTCGAGCAGCTCATCGAGCGTCAGCACCGGTGCGCACCACACGTCCTCCGCGTCGAGCACGCTCAACCAATGCTCGGTGGTGTCGGTCGCGAGCGCCTGCGCGAGCAGCTCCTCGATCTCTTCCTGCTGATCCCACGCCTGCTGCGGATCGGTCATCTGCTCGAGTTCGGGCAGGCCGAGCAACCGCCCGAGGGTCGGGATCGGGTTCATCGCGAGCGCGAGGTACCCGTCCGCGGTCGGGTAGGTACCGTACGGGGCCGCCAAGAAGGCGTTCGCCGAGCGCTCGCCACCGCGGCGCACCTGGATCGCGTCGTCGTTGAGCTTCGTGGACAGCAGTTCGAACTGGAGGTCGAGCATCGCCTCCAGCAGGCTGGACTCGACGTGCCCTCCCGTGCCCGTCCGGAATCGGCGCACCAGCAGCGCGGTCACGCCCTGCGCGAGATGACAGCTGAGAAGGTGATCCGCCACCGCGACGCCGACGGGCACCGGCCCGTCCGTGCGCGAACCGCTCAGCCAGGGCAGCCCCGACAGCGACTGGGCCAGGAGGTCCTGACCCGGGCGGTCCTTCCACGGCCCCTCTGAGCCGTATCCCGAGGCGCTCGCGTAGACGATCCCCGGATTGATCGCACGCACCGACTCGTAGTCGAGTCCGATCCGCTCCATCACCCCCGGCCGGAAGTTCTGCACGATGACGTCGGCCGAGCGCGCCAGCTCGGTGACATAGGCGAGGTCCTCCGGCGACTTGAGATCCGCCGTGATCGACTCCTTGTTGCGGTTCATGGCGTGGAATGAGACCGAGTCGCCGTCGATCACGCGACCCGCGAACGCCAGCGTGCGCCCGACGTCGCCCACCCCCGGCCGCTCCACCTTGATGACGCGCGCGCCCAGGTCGGCCAGTCGCAGTGCCGCCACCGGCCCGGCGAGGAACTGACTGAAGTCGAGCACGAGCAGTCCATCCAGTGGAAGGTCGTGTTCTTCGGTGTTCTCGTTCATCTCTGCACCGTCCTCCGGCTCACTCGGGGTCCCGCTCGACCCACATCTCCGGCCAGTACCGGTAGATGCTGTGGCCGTGCTGGCGGATGCGCTCGTCGGCCTCGGCCTTGAAGGCCAGGCTCCGCGCCTTGGCCGCCGCCTGATCGCCGATCAGCAGCACGACCTCGTTCTCGGCGACCACATCGCCGGCGGCGTCGCGCAGACGAAGCTGGACGCGGAAGGAGCCGCTCGCCTGTGCGGGCACCGCCCACGAGACCGGGCACACCTCAAGCGAGCTGTCGGCCGGCACCTCGGCGAGCGTCGCCCCCGCGCTCACGGTCTGCCCCCCAGCGTCGAGCACACTCCACTCGAGCGTGAGAGCGCCGAGGTCGCGCTGAAAGTCGTTCACGATCCACGCCGAGGCTTCGAACCTCTCGCCCGGCAACCACCGACGTCGACTGACCTCGAGGCTCGGCAGCACCGGCTGATACGTGCGCCGCAGCCAGTCGAAGGAGGCCTTCTTCTTGCCGTAGTAGTCGATCACGCCCCACTTGATGTCCGGCACGTGCGTCATGAAGTGGCAGAGCGAGACGCCGCTCATCTTCGGCTTCCGCCGCCGATAGGTCTCGAGGGCGAACTGGATCACGGTGCCCTGGGCGACCTGCGTCGCTTCGACGAACTCGTCAAGGCTTCCATCCCTGACGTCGTCGAAGACCTCGAGATTGATGGCCTTCAGCATGTCGATATCGGCCCAGTGGTAGGCCCAGCTGACACCCATCGGCCACAGCTCATCCTCGGGAATGAACCGCCGGAGGCTCTCGACGTTCGGCGCCGACGCGGCAGTGAGCTCGGGGATGATCGCGCAGTCGAGCGCCGGGTAGTACTCCTCCATGAACTCGGCGCCGCATTGGTAGTAGTGCTCGTTGGCGTGCATGCTCTCGTTGGGCTTGAACCCGAGACGCTGACCGGCTTCGGCGCTGAGCGGCGAGGCGAGGCCGTAGGGCACGTTCGTTCGCGTTGCGACCGCGTCGCCGATCGCGCGCATGAGCGCGAGGTTGCCGCTGCGCTCGTGGGCACCGGAGAAGAAGACCTCCTCGCCGCCCATCCAGAAGATCTGCGAGGGGTGATTGCGCCGCGCGTCGACGACTGCCAGGCACTCCTCGACCACCCCGGCCACGAAGTCCGGGTCGTCGGGGTAGGCCTGCGTCGCGAGGCTGAAGTTGGTCCACACCGTGATCCCGAGCTCGTCGCAGAGGCGATAGAACTCGGGCGTCTCGGGCGGGTGCCAGCCGAAGATGCGCAGGTTGTTGATGTTCGCCTCGCGCACCAGGGCCACCCGGTCCGCATACTTCTGCGCGGAGTTGCGGCCGTACAGGAACGAGGGCTGCCCGCCCCAGCACGCCGAGCGGAGGAAGTGGCGCTTGCCGTTGATGGTGAACGTCCACGGGAACTCGACCTGCTCCGGCGTGTATCCGGGGTTGAAGTCCATCGTGATCTCGCGCAGACCGATGCGCTCGGCCTGGCGGTCGAGCACGTCGGCCCCCTCGCGCACGTCGATCGAGAGCTCGTACAGGTTCTGCTCGCCCATGTCCCAGGGCCACCAGAGGCGCGCGTCGTTGACGTCGATGTCGAAGCTGACCGACGTGCGCCCGGGCTCGGCGACGGCGGTGAGCTCGTGGCCGAGCTGCGCGACGTCGACGTTCCAGCCGCTCAGCGCCGCGACGAGCTCGACCTCCCGCGGCTGCTCGCCATGATTCACCAGTTCGACGGTCGCGCGGACGGTCGCACGATCGTCGCCGGGCACTGTGACGTCGGTCCGCACGGCGTCGATGCGCACGGGGCCCGTCGCCTCGAGCCGCACCGGACGCCAGATGCCGAACGGCACGAGCCCCGAGAAGTAGTCCCCCGAGAAGTTGACCTTCTTGCCTCCGCAGTTGCGGTAGTTCTTCGGCGGGGGGTCGAGCTTGACCATGAGCATGTTCGCCCCGTCGCGCCAGTCGTCCCAGCTCACGAGGTCGGTCACGTCGAACTCGAATGACGAGAACATGCCCTCGTGCCGACCCAGGTGCGCGCCGTTCAGCCAGACATCGCAGCTGTAGTCGACGCCTTCGAAGATCAGCCGGATGACCTTGCCGCGCATCTCGGGATCGACAGCGAACCGGTGGCAGTACCACCACTCGTACTCGGCGACCCACTTCGCGCGGTGCATGCCCCGCCCGACGTACGGGTCGTCGATCTCGCCAGCCCGCTGCAGATCGGTGTAGACGTCGCCCGGAACGGACGCGAAGTTCCAGCTGAAGTGGGTGCCCTGATACTCGGCCGGAAGGAGGTGCAGACCTTCTTCGACGCCGCGCCCCGCGCGCATCCGCTCCATCTGCCACCGGTGACCGCTGAGGTCCTGATCACTGCGTCCCACACTTGCTCCTTTGCACCTGCCGACGCGAGGATGACCCCTGTCGGCAACATAAGAATACCGGTTTTTCACTGCGCGGCGACGCGCATCCTCGCCCGGGCAAACCGGTCGAGCACGTGACGACTCAGGCGTAGTTGAGGTACACCGTGCGGCGCTGCAGATAGCTCTCGATGCCGTAGACACCGTCTTCGCCCGCCGTGCCGCTGCGCTTGTGCCCGGAGTGGTAGCCCTGGATGTACCCGGTGATCTGCTGGTTCACGAACACCGTGCCGACCTCCATGTGGTTGATGGCATGGAACACGCGGTTGACGTCCCGAGTGAAGATGTAGGCCGACAGGGCGTCCTCGCGGTCGTTGCAGATCGCCAGGGCCTCCTCGTAGTCCTTCACCTTCACGATCGGCAGGATCGGACCGAAGATCTCGGTGGTGGCCAGAGGCATGTCGCGGGTCACGCCGCTGACGACCGTCGGCAAGAACCAGTGCCCGCCGGCGAACCGCTCCTCGGTCGGGCGCGCACCGCCGACCTCGACGCTGGCTCCCATCTCGACGCTCTCCCGCAGCAGCCCGTCGATGCGCTCCACACTCGCCGCGGTCGCGCTCGGTCCCATGCCGGTTCCCTCGGCGGGGTCGGCGAGGGAGATCTCGCGAACCCGCTCCGCCACCCGAGCCGTGAACTCGTCGGCGATGGCCTCGTGCACCAGGACGAGCTCGTTGCAGATGCAGACCTGGCCCGCATTCACGAAACGCGAGGTCACGGCGGCCTCCACCGCCTTGTCGAGGTCGGCATCCTCCAGCACGATGAACGACGCCTTGCCGCCGAGCTCGAGCACCAGGCCCGGGATGTTGTCAGCGACCGAGCGGAAGATGGCCTGCCCGGCGCGCGTGCTGCCGGTGAGCGACACGAGTCGCGTCAGCGGATGCGTGACGAGCGCCGAGCTCGCCTCGATTCCCGAGCCGGTGACGACGTTGAGCACGCCGGGGGGCAGGCCGATCTCGGTCGCGAGCCGCACGAACTCCGACGCCGTCACCGGCGTCGCCTCGTGGGGCTTCAGCACCATCGTGTTGCCGGTCACGAGCGCCGGCCCGACCTTGCGCCCGACGAGCGCCAAGGGGTAGTTGTACGCGCACATGCCGACCGTCGCACCGTAGGGCACGCTCTGGATCCAGAGCTGCTCATTCGCGCGTTCCGAGGGCAAGATCTTGCCCTCGATGCGGCGTGCGGCCTCCGCGGCGTAGGTGAGGTACGTCACGGTGTCGGTCACCTCGGCGTGCGCCTCGCCGACCGGCTTGCCCTGTTCACGCACCAGCAGCGCGACGAAGTGCTCGCGGTTCTGCTCGACCGCGTCGGCGAGACGGTGCACCCACCGCCCCCGCTCGACGGCGGGAAGCTCTGCCCAGGCCGCCTGCGCGGCGTGCGCGCTCTCGATCGCGCGCACGGCGTCATCGGCCGAGAAGTCGGGGACGGTCGCCCAGATCTCGCCGGTGGCGGGGTTGTCGACCTCGACGAGGGCCCGCGCGGAGGCCTCGACCTGCTCGCCGTCGATGTAGCAGGGGTAGTGCTGTAGCTCGGTCATTCGGTTGCCCGATCCTCTCGTTCGCGGTTCGGCATCTCCGCCGACCGATTCGCGTGGTGCGCCCGGAAAGTCTGAGGTCATCGACCCTCGAACACCGGTGAGCGCTTCTCCAGGAACGCCGCGAGACCCTCCGCGGCATCATAGGTCGCCGGGAGCGACGCACCCGCCCGCTTCTCGACGTCGAGCGCGACCTCGAGCACCACGTCGGCGCCGTCGCGGAGGGCGTGTTTGGTGGCCGCGAGGGCCAGCGGGCTCTTCGCGGCGATCCGCTCAGCCAGCTCTCGCGCCCGATCCTCGAACTCGGCTGCGTCGAAGAGATGCGACACGAGCCCCCACGTCAGCGCATCCTCGAGGGAGAACGCGTCGCCGGTCAGCAGCAGCTCGGCAGCGCGCGTGCGGCCGACGAGGCGCGGCAGCCGCTGCGTGCCGCCGTTGCCCGGGATGAGCCCGAGTGCGATCTCCGGAAGACCGAGGATGCCACGGGCGTTGGAGGCGATGCGAAGATCGCACGCCATCGCGAGCTCCAACCCGCCACCGAGTGCATGCCCGGCGATCTCGGCGATGAAGATCAGCCGCGACGCTTCGATGCGCGCGCAGCTCGCGCGCGCCGCATCGGCGAGCGCCTGCCGCTCGCCGACGGACGCCGCGGTGTATTCGCCGAGGTCCGCGCCGGCCGAGAAGAACTTCGCCGAGGCACTGCGGAGGCGCACGACGCGGACTCCCGGGTCGGACTCCAGCTCGTCGATGCGGGCGACCAGCTCCTCGTGGCAGGCAATCGTGTAGGCGTTGGCCGGCGCACGATCCAGGGTGATCGTCGCGATCGCGCCCCCGACCGCGATCTGCGCCCAGTGCACGCGAGCGCGAGGCGCTCCGAGTTCGTCTCCCATGGCGCTCGCGCTACTTCCCCGCGCCGGCGGTCACGCCGGACACGATCCGACGCTGGAAGATCAAGAACAGCACCAGCAGCGGCAGCGACCCCAGCACGGCCGCCGGGAACAGCTGATCCGGGAGCACGTTCTGGTTGCCCACGAATCGGTACACCGACATCGTGACCGTCTGCATGGAGGGGTCGGTCAGCAGCAGGAGCGGATAGGTCAGGTCGTTCCAGACGAACAGCATCACGAACAGCGAGAGCGTGGCGGTCGCGGGGCCGAGCAGCGGCCGCACGATGCGCCAGAACACCTGCCAGTCGTTGCACCGATCGAGCTTCGCCGACTCCAGGAGCTCCTTCGGGATGGTGCCCATGAACCCGATGTAGAAGAAGATCGCGAGCGGAAGGTTGAGGGCCCCGTAGGCGAGGATGATCCCGGGATAGCTGTTGAGCAGCCCGAGGTCGCGGAAGATCACGTAGATGGGCGTGATCGTGACGAAGTTCGGCGTGGCCATGCCGAGCGCGACCACCATGATGACGACGCGCGTCCACCAGCCCGAGCGCATCACGATCGGGAAAGCCGCCATCGATCCGAGAAGTGCGGTGAGCAGCACCACCGCGACCGTGATGATCACGGAGTTCGCGATCGCCTGGCCGTAGTTCATCGCCGAGAAGGCCCGCGCGTAGTTCTCCCACGCCGGATCGAGCGGCAGTCCGAGGGGCGCCTGAGCGATCTCGGTCGGGGTGCGCAGCGACATGGTGAGCATGTACAGCACGGGGAGGAGCATGATCCCGACGATGACGAGCACGCCGCCGTTCGCGAGCACGCGCCCCGCCCGGGAGGTTCCTGCCGGGGGACGGAGACTGGTCATGCGGTGTCCTCGCGCTTCCTGAGGTAGGCGTTCTGCAGCGCCGCGATGGCCACGATCACGACGAGCATGACGACCGCGAGGGCCGAAGCGAAGCCGAAGTCGAAGCTGCGGAACAGCTGGTAGATGATCTCGAGACTCAGGGTCTGCGTGGCGCCGTCGGGCCCGCCCCTGGTCATGATGAACGGCAGCTCGAAGGTCTTCAGCGTGCCGATGGTCGACAGGATGATGTTGATGGTGAAGGAGCGCGCCAGCAGCGGGATCTCCATGTGGCGGAAGCGCTGCCAGGACGACGCGCCATCCAGGCGCGCCGCCTCATCGATCTCGGGCGAGATCGCCGCATAGCCCGCGAGGAAGATCGCCGTCGTGTAGCCGGTGAACATCCAGACGTGCGCGGCCGCGATGGCGTACAGCGCAATGTCGGGGTTGCCCAGCCAACTCTGCGTCAAGGATTCGAGCCCGATCGACGTCAGGAGGGCATTCAACCCCCCGGAGAACGGCGAGTAGATGAACTGCCACACGTAGCCGACCACGACGAACGACATCATCGCCGGGGTGAACAGCGCCGCACGGCTGAAGTTGCGGATCGCCGGAAGGCGATAGAGCAGCGCCGCCATCAGCAGGCCCGCGAGCGTCTGCACGACCACGACGACCACGGTGAACTGGATCGTGATCAGCAGCGACTCGAGGTACTCGGAGCGCGTGAAGATCTTCTCGTAGTTCTCGCCGCCGATGAAGGTCGCATCCCCCACGCCCGTGAAGTCGGTGAAGCTCATCTGCACCGTTCGGACGATCGGGTAGATGAAGAAGACGAGGAGGAAGATCGCCGCCGGGGCGATGAAGAAGAATGCTGATCGTCTGGACATGTGCATCATCTCTGCGAGCGAATCCGCTCACGGTTGCTGCCCGCGTCGCGCCCGGCCCGACCAGGATCTCCCGATCGGGCCGTGCGCTCCGTGTGCGGTTCGTGTTACTTCGAGTCCTCGACCGCCGTGTCCCACCGCTTCAGCAGGTCGGCCGTCGATGTCGGCTCCAGCAGGAAGCCGGTGAGGCTGTCCCAGATCTCCTGCTCGAGCGGCTTCGGCCATTCGAGCGTCGAGAACGGGTACACGATCGACGCGCCCTCGGTGCGCGCGACGTCGTACGCCGCGGTCAGCGCCGGAGTGCCGGTGGCGCCGTCAGCGAAGGGCGAGTACGCGGCCTCGGCGTCGAGCAGCACCTGCAGGTTGTCCGGCTCGGCGAAGAACTCGACGAACTTCACTGCCGCCTCCTTCTGGGAGCTCGCCTCGGCGACCGACCAGCCGAAGCCGAAGAGGTCGAGCGCGACTCCCGGCGCCGTGGCGCTCGGAAGGGGAGTGAACTCGTAGTTCAGACCTTCGACCTGGTCGAACGCGCCGATGTTCCACGCGCCCTGCGGCATCATCGCGAAGTTGCCTGCCTGGAACTCGCTGAGCGCGGTGCTCCACGGGTCGAGGCCGGCCTGCGCGGCGGAGTCGAAGCACTTCGCGTCGGCGAGCTCCTCGATGAGGTCGATGCTGTCGGTGAACGAGGCGCTGTCGACGAACGACGCCGCGCCGGAGCCGAGGTCGCTCGTCGCGTCGGAGGACGACTCGATTCCGTTCGCGATGACCATCAGGGGCGCGGAGAAGCCCCCGGTGAAGATCATCGGGTTGATGCCCGCGTCGGAGAGCTTCACGCACGCATCCTTGAGCTCATCGATCGTGCTCGGGGCGGCGTCGACGCCCGCCTGGGCGAGAAGGTCGGTGTTCACGAAGTTGCCCATGCCGATGACCTCGAGCGGCATGATGTAGGCGCCGCCCTCGAACGTGATCGTCGACTGCAGGCTGTCGGCCACATTGGCGTACCAGTCGGAGTCGGTGCCGAGATCGACCAGGAAGCCCTCAGCTCCCCACTGCTTGACGAGCGCCATGTCGGTCATCATGACATCCGGCGGGTTGCCGCCCTGGAGTCGCGGGGGCAGCACGACGTCGACGTCGGTCCGGCCGACGTAGCTGAGCTCGACCGTGATGCCGGGGTTCTCGGACTCGAACTTCTCGATCAGTTCGGGCAGACCGGCGGGCTCGGTCTCATTGCCCTTCCAGGCACTCACCTCGAGGGTGATGGACCCGTCGTCGCCTCCGGTGCCGCCGGCGGTGCAACCCGCGGTGCCGAGCGCAACCGCGACCGCAACCGCGGTGGCGACGAGCGGCTTTCGTGTGATGGACATGTGTTCCCTCTACTTCCTCGTACTGGGGACGTTCGTTGCGCGGAGTGGCGCGACGAGACGACACATTACCTGAATAACCGGTTTTCCACTACTGACCAGATTCGCCCATCTCATCACAGATGCGTAACGGTCGACGACAGCAGCCCGCGGCGCATCCCGCGCGCACACGAAAAATGCCGGTCCGGGCGCGTGCGCGAAGGCGTCGCGCCGACCGGCACCGTGGCTGCCGAAGCCAGGAACGAAGAACTGTAGCGAGGGCGGGACTCGAACCCGCGACCCCACGATTATGAGTCGTGTGCTCTAACCACCTGAGCTACCCCGCCGGGAGAAACGCTGTGGTTTCGATACGCCGCTTTGCGGCTACTCAACCAGCTGGTTCCGAGCCCCGAGTCAGGATTGAACTGACGACCCCTTCCTTACCATGGAAGTGCTCTACCACTGAGCTATCGGGGCGCGTCGCGGTTGCCCGCGGCACCGCAAGAGCCTACCACCCGCGCGGGGTGCGTTTTAACCGCCTACGCACCCCACGCGGGGAGGGGGATGCCGGGGAGGTGCCAGGCGAGGAACTGCGGGCCGTCGGTCGACACCCGGCCCGACTGCCAGGTGGCGGCGCCCTCCAGCAGTTCGGCGGCATCCGGCAATTCGGAGCCCAGGTCGACCGAGCACGCTCCGCGGGCGGCGAGCACCAGCACGCTCTCGTCTGCCGACTCGCGCACGAACGCGATCGCCTCCTCCGACGCGTGCAGCCAGCGGATGCCGCCGCCGTTCAGCACCGGGTGCTCGCGGCGCAGCCCGATCATCCGCCGATACAGCTCCATCGCCTCGGCAGAGCGAGGCTCATCGGCGCGCGTCCACGGCAGCGGAGTGCGCGAGTGCTCCCCGTCGTCGCCGTGCAGCCCCCACTCGGCGCCCGCCCACACCACGGGGATGCCCGGCAGCGTCATCGACAGCCCCACCGCGACCGGCACCACGCCCTCGCGCGCGACGTTGCGGAACCGCGGGGTGTCGTGGGTGTCGAGGGCGTTCATGTTCTGCAGCCGCACCCGCCACGGGAACGCCGCGGCGAACGACAGGTGGGCGGCAACGAAATCGTCGCCGCCGAACTCGCTCGTGCGCTGCAGCGCCAGGCCGAGACCGCCGCCCGCCGGCGTGCCCGGCACCCCGAGCCAGTTCCACAACGGCCGGGTGAAGTTGGCGTAGGTCATCGCCCCGTGCCAGGCATCCCCGGTGAAGTCCGGGGCGGCGTCGTTGGTCGACTCCCCCAACAGGATCGTGTCGGCGTTGATCTCCTCCATCGTGCGCCGCACCGTCTGGCGCACCTCGGCGTTCAGGTCGAGGTCGCGGAAGCGGCCGGTCATGTTGGCGACGTCGATGCGCCAGCCGTCGAAGCGGAACGGCGGCTTCAGGTAGCGCGCCACCACCGAGTCGTCACCGTCGATGAAGCGTCGACGCAGCTCCTGCGAGCGCCAGTCGAACTTCGGCAGGCTCGGCACGCCGAGCCAGCTGGCGTAGGAGGTCTGCTCCTCGTTCAGCCACAGATAGAAGGCGCTCTCCGGCGCCTCCGGGTTGCCGTAGGCCGCCTGGAACCACTCGTGCGCATCGCCGGAATGGTTCGTCGTCAGGTCGCCGATGACGCGGATGCCCCGGGCGTGCGCCGCCTCGACCAGCGAGACGAGCGCCTCGTCGCCGCCGAGCAGCGGGTCGACGTGGTCGAAGGAGAGCGCGTCGTAGCGGTGGTTGCTGCGCGCGGGGAAGACGGGGGTCAGATACAGCAGGTTCACGCCCAGGGAGGTCAGGTGATCCAGGTGCTCTTCGACACCGGCCAGGTCGCCGCCGTAGAACTGCTGCGCCGTGTGCGCGCGATCCTGGTCGACCTCGTCGTCCCACTCGGCGGGCTCGGCCCACGCCGGCAGCTCGGCTTCGGCGATCGGGCCGGCCGCCGCCGATCGCGCGAAACGGTCGGGGAACACCTGATACATGACGGCCCCGCGCGCCCACGCGGGCGGCGGGGCGGCGGTCACCAGCCGGAAGTCATCCACGTCGCGCGTCTCGGTGACCGAGAGCCCGGCGGCGTTCAGCCAGCGGATCGCCCCCGACTCGAGCTCGAGCAGGAACCGGTAGCCGTGCACCGGGTTCTCGACGTGCAGCTCCGCCTCCCACCAGGTCGCCGTGTCGCCCTGGTGCACGATCTCGGCCTCGGTGAAACGCGGCTCGCGGTCGGGGTTCGAGCGTGTGAGCACGCGCGCCACCGGCTCAAAGGCGTGCGGCACGCGCAGCCGCACGCGCACCGTGTCGCCGAGCGCCGGCGTCTCGGTCGAGACGTAGAGGGCGGAGCCGTCGTGGTGGGGCGCCGCAGCGAGGTCGCGAGACATGACGGGAGGCTACCCGAGTCGTGTGTCGAACAGGCGACGATGCCGAGCACCGGTCGAAGGCGCGGCGCAATCCGGCTAGCGTGAAGGCATGAGCGAGTGGTGGCGGACAGCCGTGATCTATCAGGTGTACCCGCGATCCTTTGCGGACGCCGACGGTGACGGCATCGGCGACCTCGCGGGCGTCACCAGCCGCCTCGATGAGCTCGCCGACCTCGGCGTCGACGCCGTCTGGCTCTCGCCGTTCTTCACCAGCCCGCAGAACGACGCCGGCTACGACGTCGCCGACTACTGCGACATCGACCCGATCTTCGGCACCCTCGACGACTTCGATCGGATGCGCGACCGCGCCCACGAGCTCGGTCTCAAGGTCATCGTCGACCTGGTGCCCAACCACTCCTCGAGCGAGCACCCCTGGTTCCAGGAGGCCCTCGCCGCCGACCCCGGCTCGCCCGAGCGCGCCCGGTACCTGTTCCGAGACGGCCGCGGCGCCGACGGCGCCGAGCCGCCGAACAACTGGAAGTCGGTGTTCGGCGGCAACGCGTGGACGCGCGTCACCGAAGCCGACGGAACGCCCGGCCAGTGGTACCTGCACATCTTCGACTCGAGCCAGCCCGACTTCGACTGGACGAATCCCGAGGTGCACGAGTTCTTCCGCGGCGTGCTGCGCTTCTGGCTCGACCGCGGCGTCGACGGATTCCGCGTCGACGTGGCGCACGGCATGGCCAAGGTGGCCGGCCTTCCCGACTACACCCCGCCGGAGGACGGCGGCAGCATGGGCGGCGACGAGGCCGACGTGCCGTACTGGGCGCAGCCGGGCGTGCATCCGATCTACCGCGACTGGCACGAGCTGCTCGCCGAGTACGGTCCCGACCGGGTGCTGATCGGCGAGGCATGGGTCGAACCGCTCTCGAAGCTCGCCCTGTGGGTGCGGCCCGACGAGATGCACCAGACCTTCAACTTCGCCTACCTGGAGACCCCGTGGGAGGCGGCGAAGCTGCGTCGCGTCGTTGACGACTCCCTCGCCGCGTTCGGCGCCGTCGGCGCCCCGAGCACCTGGGTGCTGTCGAACCACGACATGATCCGGCACGCCAGCCGTCTCGCGCTCACCCCGCCGCCGCCGCAGGGCGTCGGCATCGGCCCGAAGAGCTCGCCGCTCCCGGACCCGGTCGTCGGCCTGCGCCGTGCCCGCGCCGCCACCAGCTTCATGCTCGCGCTCCCCGGCTCCAGCTACCTGTATCAGGGCGAGGAGCTCGGGCTTCCCGAAGTGATCGACGTTCCCGACGATCGCCGCGAAGACCCGACCTTCGCCCGGACGAAGGGCGAGACCTACGGCCGTGACGGATGCCGGGTGCCGATTCCCTGGGAGGCCGATGCCCCCGCCTACGGCTTCAACGACACCGGAGCGAGCTGGCTGCCGCAGCCGGCGAGCTGGGCCGAGTTGGCTCGCGACCGCCAGGTCGGCGTCGAGGGCTCGACGCTGGAGCTGTACCGCTCCGCGCTCGCGCTTCGTCGCGAGCACCGGCTCGCCGAGCACGCGCTCGAGTGGCTGCCGTCCGCTGACGAGGCGGTGCTGCGCTTCCGGGTCGGCGACGTCGTGATCGCGGCCAACACCGGCGCGACCGCGGCGGAGCTGCCGTCGGGCGAGGTGCTGCTGGCCAGTTCCGACCTCGCCGACGGCATGCTGCCCGCCGACACCACGGTGTGGGTCGCCGCGACCGTCTGAGCGGGTCGTTCCGCCGCTAGGAGGCGGCCTTCGCCTGCAGCCAGGTGAACGGGTTCACCTTGACCCCGTCGATCCAGATCTCGAAGTGCAGGTGCGGGCCGGTCGAGGCGCCCGTATTGCCGACGAGCCCCATGAAGTCGCCGACCGAGACCACGTCGCCCACCTGCAGCGGGCTGGAGTTGTACTGCATGTGCGCGTACTTGCTGGTGACGACGTGTCCGTCGATCTCGTGCTCGATCTCGACCGTGTTTCCGTAGCTCCAGTTGGCCTCATCGTGCACGGTCACCACGCCGTCGGCGATCACGTAGATAGGCTGACCATCACCCGGAATGAAGTCGACCCCCTGGTGGTAGGTGGAGCACCCACGGCAGGGCGACACGCGGTCGCCGAAGCCGTCGGAGATCGGCACCGGGAACGGGAACGGCCACTGGATGTCACCGGTGCCGACCGTGTAGGTGTAGCTGGCCTGGCCATAGCGCTGCTGAAGGATCTCGGCCCACGAGGTGACGCCGAACGTCGAGCGTTCGGCGACATCGGTCGTGACGGCGTCGTCGACGGAGAGCGTCTGCACCGCCTCCGCGCTGAGCGCGCTCGCGGCCGCGGCGTCGGCATCCGCGTTGTAGACGGCGTTCGCCGGCAGCGTCAGTCCGACCATGAACGCGCCGGCCAGCAGCAGCGCACCGGAGGAGAGCAGCCGCGCGCTCCAGCTCTTGCGCTGCGCGTGGCCGCGCGCCGGCGGGCTCGGCCGGCGCGACCGCGTGCGAGGCGCGGAGGCGGCACGACGACGGCGCCCGAGCTTGGCGGTGGCGGGCTCGGGGCGCGACGCGGCGCGCGATGCGGCGCGACGCGGCGAAGGCTCGACGGTCTCGGCGCTCGGCGTCGGAGCGGGCGCGGGAGCGGGAGCGGGAGCGGGAGCGGCGAGCGGAGCAGGGATCGGGGGCACCACCGGCGTCGGCACCGAGCTTGCCGCCGCGGCTTCGCGCGCACGCGCCTCGCGACGGGTGAGCGGCGGGGTCGCCTCCGGAAGTGCGGCGGGGACCGAGTTCGGCGTCGGCAGGTTCGAGGCCGGCGTCATCGGAACGAGGTCGGCCAGTAGTGAGGGCTGCGGGGGCGCCGACGGCGGGGCAGCGGGCGCGGCCTCCGCGGGGCTCGGCGGGGCGGACGAGATGAGGCCCAGCAGCTCGAAGGCCGAGACCTCGCGGTCGTGGCTTTCGCGGGGCATCGAGTCGTCCGCGCGCGTCACCGTTCTGCCACCCTCGAGGCACTGCGGAGGCCGCGGCGTGTGCCGGGCGCGCTCAGTGCGCGGATCGAGAACAAGCGCGAAGCTCCTTACGGTGCTCGCCAGGGGCAGGGGCGAAGTAGGGGGTCGGACCTCACCGATGGTAACGAATCGGCAACGTCAAGGCCAAGCCTAGTTCGCGGTTTGCCCGAGTTGGTCGCCGATTCCCAGCTTGATCAGCTGCGTCAGGAGCCGCTCCGCCAGGTCGGGATGCGCGGCGAGGATGAACTCGTGATCGGCGCGCGCGCCGTTCCAGCCGCTGACCCGTGCTCCCGCCTCCGCGGCGATCAGGGCACCGGCCGCGTGATCCCAGGGGCTGAGCGTGCGCTCGAAGTAGGCGTTCAGCCGGCCCGCCGCCACGAAGCACAGGTCGAGCGAGGCCGTCCCCTGGCGGCGGATGTCGCGCACCGTCGGCAGCAGCTCGGCGACGAGCGCGCCCTGCCGCGCCCGCGTCTCGGCGGAGTACGCGAAGCCGGTTCCCACGAGCGCCAGGTCGAGCGGCACCGGGTCAGCGACGCGGATCGGCTCGCCGCCGAGCTGTGCGCCCTGCCCCGCGCGCGCGCTGAAGGTCTCCCCCGTCGCCGGGTTGACGACGCATCCGGCGAGCGCCGTCCAGGTCTGCGGGTCGGGATCGCCTTCGACGACCGCGATGCTCACCGCGTAGTGCGGGATGCCGTACAGGTAGTTGACGGTGCCGTCGATCGGGTCGACGATCCAGGTGAGCCCGCTCTCGGTCGCCCCCGCGTCGCTCTCCTCGCCGAAGAAGCCGTCCCGCGGACGGGCCTCGGCGATCCGAGCACGGATGAACGCCTCGACTTCGCGGTCGACCGCGGTGACCACGTCAACCGGGCTCGACTTGGTGTCGGCCACCTCGACCCCCTCGCGACGTCGCCGCGCGGCGAGCTCGGCGGCATCGAGGGCGAGCGTGCGGGCGAAGTCCAGGAGTTCAGCGGTCACCGCCCCACTCTACGAGCGCGAGCGTGCGCCGTCCCGCAGCACGATCGCCGCGACCGACGAGGCGACGACGCCGCCTCCGGCAACGGCCAGACAGATGATGGCTCCCAGCGTGAATGCATCCATACCGATGAAGACGCGACTGGTCGCCGAACATGACGCCGACCACGAAAAAACGTGGGACCGGATCTCCGGTCCCACGTGGTGGTGGCGAGTGAGGGATTCGAACCCCCGAATGCAGAGCAGTCTGATTTACAGTCAGATCCCTTTGGCCGCTTGGGTAACTCGCCGGGCTGCGCCCTTCCGATGTATTCACCGACCGGACGCGCCTGACAAGGATACAAGGTCCGGGAGCCTTCTTCGACCGCGCCGCGGTCAGTCCTCGTCGGAGACCGCGGCGGCGTAGCTCGCGGCGGCCCGCGCGACGGCGTCGATGTAGCTCGGTGCCGAGTTGTAGGCGGTGATCGCGGCCCGCCAGCCGGCCTCGGTGTCCTGCGGCGCGCTCGCCCGGCAGAGGTAGTTCACGGCCGCCATCGCGGCGTCGTCGATGTTCTGCGGATCCTCCACGCCGTCGCCGTTGGCGTCCACGTGCCAGTTGCGCCACGTCTGCGGAATCAGCTGGAACGGCCCCACGGCGCGATCGAACTCGGCGTCACCGTCGAGCTCTCCCCCGTCGCTGTCGGGAATGAGGTCGGTGTCGCCGCCTTCGAGCGCGATCCCGATGATCGGCGGAGACACCTGCCCCTCCGCATCGACGCTCGAGCCCGCGTGCCGGCCGTGGTCGCTCTCCACCGCCGCGATCGCCGCGATCGTCGTCCACGAGAAGACGCACTCGGGCATCGTCGAGTTCTTCCAGAGCGTCACGCCGGCGTAGGCCGCCAGCTGCCGCTCGGGGATGCCGGTCGCCTCGCTCACCTCGGCGAGCCAGTCGGCATCCACGCGGCCCGCGATGCCGGGCCCTCGTTCGCTCGCCGCCCGCGGCGCCTCCACCGGCGGAACCCAGCTCGGCGCGGGCTCGGCCGTCGCCTCCTCGAGCACGCTCTCGACGGACGTGCAGCCGGTCAGGAGCACCGCCCCGATCAGCCCGATGACCAGCAGCCTCCCGGATTCACGCACCCGCTCGTTCTAGCATGGGCACATGGCAGATTCCTCATTCGACATCGTCAGCAAGGTCGACACGATGGAGACGCAGAACGCCCTCAGTCAGGCCCAGAAGGAGATCGCGCAGCGCTACGACTTCAAGAACGTCGGCGCCTCGCTCGAGTTCAGCGGCGAGAAGATCCTGATGAAGGCGAACTCGGAGGAGCGCGTCAAAGCCGTGCTCGACGTCTTCGAGCAGAAGCTCATCAAGCGCGGCATCTCCCTGCGCTCACTCGACGCGGGCGACCCGTTCGCCAGCGGCAAGGAGTACCGCATCGAGGCGAAGATGAAGGAGGGGATCTCGAGCGAGGACGCGAAGAAGATCTCCAAGATCATCCGCGACGAAGGACCGAAGTCGGTCAAGAGCCAGATCCAGGGCGACGAGCTGCGCGTGCAGTCCAAGAGCCGCGACGACCTGCAGGCCGTCATCGCCCTGCTCAAGGGCAAAGACCTCGACGTCGCGCTGCAGTTCGTCAACATGCGCTGAGCGCGCACCCAACCACGATGAGCTGACCGATGGAGCCTGAGGCGGAAAGTCCCGAAGTCGCGCTCGTCACGCTGATCATCCTCGGCCTCGCCCTCGCGGTCGATGTCACGGTGCGCGTGCTCGCGCTCATCTTCGTGCCGCGCAACCGGCGCCCGCAGACGGCGGCCGCCTGGCTGCTGGCGATCTTCTTCCTGCCGTACCTCGGCATCCTGCTGTTCCTCATGCTCGGGTCGGCGAAGCTGCCGCGCGAGCGGCGCCGCAAGCAGAGCGAGATCAACGGCTACCTGCACGCCACCACCGAGGGCATCGACCGGGTCACCCCGCACGAGAGCGACCCGGCGTGGCTGCAGCCGGTCGTCGAGCTGAACCGCAGCCTCGGAGCGATGCCGCTCGTCGGCGGCAACAGCGCCGAGCTCTACTCCGACAACGCCGAGGCCCTCGCCGCGATGACCGCGGCGATCAACTCCGCCGCGCGCAGCGTGCACGTCGAGTTCTACATCCTCTCCCTCGACCCGACGACGGCGCCCTTCTTCGACGCCCTCGAGGCGGCCATCCGCCGCGGCGTGACCGTGCGCGTGCTGCTCGACCACCTCGGCAACTGGCAGTACCCCGGATTCCGGCGCACCAAGAAGCGCCTCGACGAGATGGGCGCCGACTGGCACCTGCTGCTGCCGTTCCAGCCGCTGCGCGGTCGCATCCAGCGCCCCGACCTGCGCAACCACCGCAAGCTCGTCGTCATCGACGGCACCGTCGCGTTCACCGGCTCGGCGAACGTCATCGACCCGGGATACCAGCGCAAGCGGAACGCGCGCCGCGGCCTGGTCTGGAAGGACTTCATGGCGCGGTTCGAGGGCCCCGTGGTCGCCGGGATCGACGCGATCTTCGTCACCGACTGGTACTCGGAGACGGATGAGCTGCTCGGCCGCGACGTGGACCCCTCACGCCTCACCGGCGACGGCGACCTCGACTGCCAGGTCGTGCCGAGCGGTCCCGGCTTCGAGGGCGAGAACAACCTCAGGCTGTTCAACTCGCTCGTCTACGCCGCGAGCGAGAAGATCATCCTCACCAGCCCCTACTTCGTGCCCGACGACTCGATGCTCTACGCCATCACCACGGCGGCGCAGAGCGGCATCCACGTCGAGCTGTTCGTCTCCGAGATCGGCGACCAGTTCCTGGTGTTCCACGCGCAGCGCAGCTACTACGAGGCACTGCTGCGGGCCGGGGTGCGGATCTTCATGTACCGCGCGCCGACGATCCTGCACGCGAAGCACATCACGATCGACGACGAGATCTCGATCATCGGCTCGAGCAACATGGACATGCGCTCGTTCACGCTCGACCTGGAGCTGTCGATCATGGTGCGCGGCGGCGACTTCCTGCAGCGGCTGCGCGACATCGAGGACGAGTACCGCGCCCACTCGCGCGAGCTCACCCTCGACGAGTGGCTCTCGCGGCCGTTCGTGAAGCAGGCCGTCGACAACGTCGTGCGCCTGACCGCCGCGCTGCAGTAGCGGGGCGCGGCGTCAGCTCTCGACGCGCGAGACCCGCACCATCTCGTCGCGCGGCACGACCTTGATCCGGGCGCGGCCCTCCGGCTCGCCGAGCGCGATCTCGTGCTGGTCGAGCCGGTGCCAGCCCTCCAGGTCGGTGTACTTCACGCCGCGCGACTCGAGCAGGTCGAGAACCGCCTGCTCGCCGGGCTCGGCGGGCGACCACCAGTTCGACTGGTCCTTGACGAGGTGCGAGATGGTCTCCATCGCATCCGACTTGGTGTGCCCGATCAGGCCGACCGGACCGCGCTTGATCCAGCCGGTGGCGTAGACGCCGGGCATGACCTCGTTGGCCTGGTCGGGGCTCGAGGCGTCGGTGCGCAGCACGCGGCCCTCGTGGTTCGGGATGACGCCGCGCTGGGCATCGAACGGGATGCCATCCAGCGGCGAGCCGAAGTAGCCGATCGCACGGTAGGCGGCCTGCACCGGCACCTCGCGGATCTCGCCCGTGCCGCGCACACCGCCGTGGCCGTCGGGCTCGGTGCGCTCGTAGCGGAAGGCGCCCACGCGGCCGTCCTCGCCGGCGACGACCTCCAGCGGCTTGGCGTAGAAGTGGAAGTGCAGACGACGACTCGCCTGACCCACCTCGCGCGCCCGCCACTGGGTGAAGACGCGGTCGATGACGAGCACCTGCTTGTTGCTCTCGATCGCCGCTTTCGAGGCCTCGTCGTAGTCGAAGTCCTCCTCGTGCACGATCATGTCGACGTCGCGCAGCTCGCCGAGCTCGCGCAGCTCGAGCGGCGTGAACTTCACCTGCATCGGGCCGCGACGGCCGAACACGTGCACGTCGGTGACGGGGCTCTTCTGCAGGCCCTCGTAGACGTTCGCCGGGATCTCGGTCGGCAGCAGGTCCTCGGGGTGCTTGACGAGCATGCGGGCGACGTCGAGTGCGACGTTGCCGTTCCCGACGACCGCGATCGACTCGGCCTCGAGCGGCCACTCGCGCGGGTAGTCCGGGTGGCCGTCGTACCAGCTGACGAAGTCGGCGGCGCCGTAGCTGCCGGGCAGCTCGATTCCGGGGATGCGCAGCTCCGCATCCCGCACCGCCCCGGTCGAGAAGATCACCGCGTGGTAGTGGTGCTGCAGGTCGTCGAGGGTCAGATCCTCGCCGAAGCGCACGTTGCCGAAGATGCGGATGTCGCCACGGTCGAGCACGTCACGCAGCGCGTTGATGATGCCCTTGATGCGCGGGTGGTCGGGGGCGACGCCGTAGCGCACCAGCCCGTAGGGGGCGGGCAGCTGGTCGAACAGGTCGATCGACACGTCGAAGCTGCGCTCGTGCTTGAGCAGAATGTCGGCGGCGTAGATGCCGGCCGGTCCGGCACCGACGATGGCGAGGCGAAGCTTCACGGGTGTTCCTTTCGGGGCGCTCGCGAGAGCAGGTCCTAGTGCGAGCGCTCGACGATGGCCTCGGCGAAGCGCGTGAGCGCCTTCTTCACCGGGCCGTCGGGCAGCGGGGCCAGCGCGTCAACCGCGATGGCGGCCCAACGGTGGGCCTCCGTGAGCGTATCGCGAGTCACCTGGTGCTCGCGCAGCTCGGGAATCGCGGCGTCGACGTCGTGTTCGATGCGTGCCAGCAGCGCGGCCGCCGACGGATCCGACTTGGCCCGCTCGCGCAGATACAGCAGCGGCAGCGTCGGCACGCCGGCACGCAGGTCGGTGCCCGCCGTCTTGCCCGTCTCGGCGGTGGACGCCGAGAGGTCGATGACGTCGTCGATCAGCTGGAAGGCGACGCCGATGCTCTCGCCGAAGCGCTGCACCGGTTCGCGGTACTCGCCGGGCGCGTTCGAGAAGACCACGCCGACGTACGCGGCGAGCGCGATGAGCGAGCCGGTCTTGTCAGAGAGCACCTGCAGGTAGTGCTCGATCGGGTCATCCTCGGGCTTGGGGCCGATCGTCTCGTGCAGCTGGCCGAGGCACAGTCGCTCGAAGGTCTCGGCCTGCAGCTCGAGGGCGCGTTCGCCGAGGCCCGCGAAGATGCGACTCGCGCGCGCGAACAGCAGGTCGCCGGTGAGGATCGCCACCGAGTTGCCCCAGACGTTCTGCGCGGTGGGAACCCCCCGGCGCAGTTCGGCGTCGTCCATCACGTCGTCGTGGTACAGCGAGGCGAGGTGCGTGATCTCGACCGCCTCGGCCGCCGCGATCACGTCGTCATTGACCCCGTCGCCGAGCTGCGCGGTCAGCAGCGCGAGCGTGGGACGGATGCGCTTGCCGCCGGCCTGAAGCAGATAGCGGCCCGCGGCATCGGCGATGTCGTCGGTGAACGCGGTGTCGGTCACGAGTCCCGCCTCGACCCGGTCGAGTCCCGCTTCGATGGCCGCCGCGAAACGGCGCTCCTCGCTGGAGGCGAACAGCTTCTCGCCCAGCCCGAGCGACGAGCTCAGGGTGTTGCTTCGCCGAGCCAGCGGAGGGTTC
Organism: Herbiconiux sp. J20-20; assembly: GCF_057365085.1. Lineage (NCBI taxonomy): Bacteria > Bacillati > Actinomycetota > Actinomycetes > Micrococcales > Microbacteriaceae > Herbiconiux > Herbiconiux sp. J20-20. The sequence continues at coordinate 1,949,329 of NZ_CP195122.1, read as the reverse complement.
GGAGTCATGTTGGCGCCGCTCGTCTCGTGCGGGCTCACGCCGCGGGCTCAGTCGTCGAGCGCCGTTGGCGCGTGGCACGGCGCTTCGCCGTCGTCGCCCGGATCGCCGCATCCTCGGGCTTCCGGCCGCGGTGCAGCGCCACGACGCCGCTGGTCAGGTTGCGGTGCGCGACACGGGTGAACCCGACCCCGCGGATCCACTGGCTCAGCGTGCCCTGATCCGGCCACGCCTCGATCGACTCGGCGAGGTAGTCGTACGCGTCCGGGTTCGAGCTGGAGGCGCGGGCCACGAGCGGCATGACGTGCTTGAGGTAGGCGTGGTAGCCGGCGCGCAGCAGGGCCTGCGGCGGCCGTGAGAACTCGCAGATGACGAGACGACCGCCGGGCTTCAGCACCCGGTACATCTCGGCGAGCGCCACCTTCGGGTGCTCGACATTGCGCAGGCCGAAGCTGATCGTGACCGCGTCGAACTCGTTGTCGCCGAAGGGCAGGCGCTCGGCGTTCGCCTCGACGAACTCGATCTTGGGGTGCTTCTTGCGGCCCACCTCGACCATGCCCGGTGAGAAGTCGACGGCGACGACCGTGGCTCCGTGCCGGGCGAGCGCGGCCGAGGAGGTGCCGGTGCCGGCGGCCACATCGAGGATGCGCTCGCGCGGCTGCGGCGCGACGGCGCGAACGGTGGCCATCCGCCAGAGCGTCGCGTTGCCGGCGGAGAGCACGGTGTTGGTGACGTCGTAGCGGGCCGCGACCTCGGTGAACATCCCGGCGACCTGCTCCGGGGCCTTGTGCATGTCGGCTCTGTTCACAGGAACCCATCCTAGTAAGCCCGCCCGCATGGTTGCCGTGCGCGATCTAGGCTAGGGAGGTGACGGAACTTCGGTCGCAGATCCCTGCGTTGACAGTCGAGACCCGCGCGGTCGAGCCCTTCGGTTCGCTGCTGCCCCTCCTCGACGCCCAGCATCCTCTGCTGTTCGTGCGTCGCGGCGAGGGCGTCGCCGGGCTCGGCGAGGCACTGCGTCTCGAGTTCCGCGGGCCCGACCGGGTGCGCGAGGCGGCCGAGACCTGGCGGCGCGTGGTGGCCGCCGCCACGATCGATGACCCGGTGCAGCGCTCCGGCAGCGGTCTGATCGCCTTCGGTGCGTTCGGCTTCGCCGACGACTCCGAGCGCGCCAGCGTGCTGATCGTGCCGCGCGTCATCGTCGGCCGTCGCGGCGGCGTCAGCTGGGTGACCCGCATCAACGGGGCCGACGACGAGGTCGCGGCCGAGCCGCTCGGGCCCGAGTACCGGTTGCGTCTGCTCCCCGGCCGGCTCGACGGCGACGCCTACGCGGCCGCGGTCCGTCAGGCGGTCGCCCGGATCGCGACTGGCAGTGTGCACAAGGTCGTCCTGGCACGCGACATGGTCGGGCACCTGCCGCAGAGCGCCGACCTGCGCCGAGTGCTCATGCACCTCGCGCTCAGCTACCCCGACACCTGGACCTTCGCGGTCGACCGCTTCCTCGGCTCGAGCCCCGAGACGCTCGTGCGCGTCAAGCGCGGCACGGTCAGTGCGCGTGTGCTCGCGGGCAGCATCGGGCGCGGCGCGGATGCCGACGCCGACCACGCCGCCGCCGTGCGGCTGGCGACCTCGACCAAGGATCTCGACGAGCACGGCTACGCGGTCCGCAGCGTCGTCCAGGCGCTGGCGCCGCACGCCCCGCACATCGCGGCGAGCGAGATGCCGTACGCGCTGAAGCTGCCGAACCTCTGGCATCTCGCGAGCGATGTCGAAGGAACCCTGAGCGACGGGTCCACGAGCCTCGACCTGGTCGCGGAGCTGCACCCGACGGCCGCCGTCGCGGGTACGCCCCGGACGGCCGCGCTCGAGCTCATCCACCAGCTGGAGCCCTTCGACCGCGGCCTCTACGGCGGGCCGGTCGGCTGGGTCGACGCCGCCGGTGACGGCAAGTGGGCGGTCGCCCTGCGCTCGGCCGAGATCAGCGAGGCGGGCGACATTCGCGCATTCGCCGGAGCGGGGATCGTCGCCGGCTCCGACCCGGAGCACGAGCTCGCCGAGACGCGCCTGAAGTTCCGTCCCGTGGTCGAGGCGTTCGGCTAGGTCGACCATGTCGGACAAGGTCGATCTGAAGAAGAGCCTGGACTGCTTCCGGGCCCCGATCGGCGAGTTCCGCCTTCTCGAGGTGCCCGATCTGAACTACCTCATGATCGACGGGCACGGTGCCCCGGGCGCCTCAGCGCAGTACACCGGAGCCCTCGAAGCCCTCTACCCGGTCGCCTACGCGCTCAAATTCGCAAGCAAGCTCGAACTCGGGCGCGACTACGTCGTTCCACCGCTCGAAGGCCTGTGGTGGGCCGAGGACATGAGCGTGTTCACGAGCGCGCGCGACAAGTCTCAGTGGGACTGGACCCTGATGATCCTGGTGCCCGACTGGATCGAGGGCGCGCTGGTCGAGACGGCGATCGAGCGCGCGGGGGCGAAGAATCCCCCGGCCCGGCTGGCCGAGGTGCGGTTCGAGACGCTGTCGGAGGGCCTCTGCGTGCAGACCCTGCACGTCGGGTCCTTCGAGGACGAGGGCCCGGTACTGCAGCGAATGCACGAGGAGTTCATCCCCGCCGAGAGCCTGCGGATGACGGGCCGCCACCACGAGATCTATCTGAGCGACGTGCGGAGGGTCGCCCCCGAGAAGCTGCGCACGATCCTGCGTCAGCCCGTCGAGGGCGCGAACTCGTAGCTCGTCACCGCAGCTGGAACAGGTAGGCGAAGGCGGGCGCCGTGTACGCGATCCCGCGCCCGCTGCGGCGGATCAGTTCGGGGTCGGCGTCCGCCGGCTTCTTCGGGACGAGGTAGCGTCCGAGATCGTTCGCGTCGAGTCGATAGCGGTCGCCGCGATGCTGCACGGCCGCCACCAGTTCGAAACGTGCGTCCAGCGCCGCGAGGCTCGCGTCGCCGTGGCTGGCGTTCGCCAGCAGCAGCCCGCCGGGGCGCAGGAAGCGTCGGCAGTGCTCCGACACCGGCCCCGCGTACAGCGAGATGAGCAGGTCGAACGCGCCGTCGCCGAGGGGAAGCGCCTCGGTGTAGTCGGCGTGCAGGAACCGCACCTCAGGAGGCGAAGCGCCTCGGGTGCGCCGTGCGTCGGCGAGCTCCGCCTGCACCAGCTCGGCATCCGCGAAGTACCGTGCGGCCCGGCGATCCGTGTCGACGTAGGTCACCGACGGGATCGCCGTCGACGGCGACAGATCGAGATAGCTGCCCGGGTAGAGCGCCCGTTCGACGCCCCAGCGCTCCCGAAGCGCCGCGAACAGCGAGGAGCGGTCGCCGATCGACTCGCGGTACGACGCCCAGGAGGGGGTGCGCGCTGCGGCCATCAGCTCGCGGCGAGGCGCTTCTTCTCGGCCTCGACGTCGAAGTCGGCGAGCGGCCAGCGCTGGTCGAGGCCGCGCAGGGCATCCAGCAGCAGGCTCTGCACCGCGAGCCGGGCGAACCACTTGCGATCGGCGGGCACCACGAACCAGGGCGCCTCGGGCGTCGAGGTGCGCGTGAGCGCGAGTTGGTAGGCCTCCATGTAGGCGGGCCAGAGCTGCCGCTCATCGACATCGCCCGGCGAGTACTTCCAGTGCTTGTCGGGGCGGTCGAGGCGCTCGGCGAGACGCTCGCGCTGCTCGCCGTTCGAGACGTGCAGCATCACCTTGACGACACTCGTGCCGCCCGCGACGAGCTCGCGCTCGAAGTCGTTGATGAGACCGTAGCGCTCCTCGATCACCTCGGGGCTGGAGAAACCGCGGACGCGGTGGATGAGCACGTCCTCGTAGTGCGAGCGATCGAAGACGCCCAGCTCACCGGGCTGCGGCAGCTGCTTGCGGATGCGCCACAGGAAGTCGTGCGCCTTCTCCTCCTCGGTGGGTGCCTTGAATGCCGCGATGCGCACCCCGAGCGGATCGACCGCGCCGACCACGTGCCGCACGATGCCGCCCTTGCCCGCGGTGTCCATCGCCTGCAGCACCAGCAGCACGCGCCGCTCGTCGCCGTGCCGCGAGTTGGCCCACATCAGCTCCTGCAGCTTCGCGAGCTCGGCGGCCCCCTCGGCCAGGGCCTCCCGCCCCTCCGACTTGTCGAGGTCGACCCCCGGGGTCGAGGACGGGTCCACCGCACCGAGGTCGAATCCGTCGCCGACGCGAAGAAGATCTCTCATGCGGCGACCCTAACGGGCGAGGGCGACCTCGACCAGGGTGCGCCCCGGGGCGGGCGTCAGCGCGCCGTCGAGGTCGGCGCGGGTGTCGACGCGGCGGTACTCCCAGCCGGCGGCGGTCGCGAGCGCCTCGATGTTCATCGTGTGCGGGGTGTACAGCACGCGATCGATCAGCTCGGGTTCGGCCCGGGCGGCGACCTCGAGCAGATCGAAGATCGAGCCCCCGCCGTCGTTGCCGACGATCACCTGCAGGCGCGGCTCGGCCTCCCCTGCGGCGGCCAGCAGTGAGCCGAGATCGTGCTGCAGCGCGAGGTCGCCGAGCAGCACGCGCGTGACCCCCTCCGCCCCCTCGGCCTCGGCGGCCAGCGCGATGCCGGTGGCCGTCGCGATCGTGCCGTCGATGCCCGCGAGCCCGCGATTGGCGTGCACGCGGAGCTTCTTGCCCGGTGCGACCCGGTCGAGCTCACGGATCAGGCGCGACGCCCCGAGGACGAGGCGGTCATGCGGCCAGCTCGCGTTCCAGACGGCGTCGACGAGCATCCGCCGGGTCACCGGGGCACGCAGGTGGGCGAGCTGCTCGCGAGCGAACTGGGCGCGCTCGGCGAGATCCTCGGTCAGCACCGCGCCGCGCTGCTCCGGAATGGCCACGAGCTGCCGGGAGGCGTGCACCCAGCGACCCACCCAGGAGCGCGCCGACTCCACCGCCGCGGGATCGTCGATGACGCGCACCGCGTCGAGGTGACGGGCGACCGCGCGACCCGGGTTGTAGTCGTCGCCACCGGGGCTGCGGACCACGATCGTCTCGACACCGGCGCGCTCGATGAGCGCCGGAATCTCGCGGCTGAGCGTCGGGCGCCCGAACACGATCACGCGCTCGATGCGGTCGCCGAAGTTCGCCGTGTCGAGCAGCTCGCGATACGCCGCCACGAGGTTCGGGCCGAAGCGGGCGCCACTGGTGACCTCGGCGAGCAGCGGGGCGCCGAGCGCCCGCGCCGCGTGCTCGGCCTGCTCTCCGGCGCCGGTCCCGGCCACCACCACGGTGCCGGGGGCCGCGCGCAGCTCGACCGGTTCCGCCGTCGGCGCCGGAGCCGCCCAGGTGCCCGGAGCGACGTCCGGGAGCGCCGCGGCGCCCGAGAGCGGCTCGCGGAACGCCAGATTCAGATGCACCGGGCCGGCGATGTCGCGCAGCGCCTCCGCGACGAGCTCGACCGCGCCCGCCTCGACCGGATCGTCAAGCGTCGGAGCGGGCACGTCCCAGCTGCGCGGGGTGGCGACATCGAACATCCCCGGCTGGCGGGTGGTCTGGTTGGCGCCGATGCCACGCAGCTCATCGGGCCGGTCCGCCGTCAGCAGCACGAGCGGGATCCCGGAGTGCGCCGCCTCGAGCGCGGCCGGAAGCAGATTCGCGACCGCCGTTCCCGAGGTCGTCACCACGGCGACGGGTCGTTCGCTCTCGCGCGCCAGCCCCACGGCGAGGAAGCCCGCCGCGCGCTCGTCGATGCGCACGTGCAGGCGCAGGAGTCCGGCCCGCTCGAAACGGGCGGCGGCGAGGGCGAGCGCCTGCGAGCGCGAGCCCGGGCACACCACGATGTCGGTCACCCCGGCGCGCGCGAACTCACCCAGCAGGGCTGTCGCGAAGGCGCTCGCGGGCGAGACCGGGTCAGTCCTTGGGGTTGTCATCGTCGAGCTCGGCGAGCTTCTCCTCGAGCTTGCGAATGCGCTCTTCCCGCTCCTGGTCGTGCGCGATGCGACGCAGGAACTCCGGGTCGTCGTCGGGGCCGAGCGCCGGACCCGACGTGCTCGACGGGCCGCGGCCCTTGTTCAGTCGCTCACGCCCGAGCGTGAACCACAGCGCCGAGCCGATGGCGGACAGGAAGATGACGAGCACGACCCACACGAACTTGGGCAGATGACGCACACGGGATCGGTCGATCGCCAGAATGTCGACGATGGAGAAGACCATGACCGCGAACAGGGCCAGGCCACCGATCAGGACGTAACGCATGCCCCGATTCTAGGCGGCCCGCCCACGTAGACTTTGGGAATGCGTCCCTGGGTGATCTACAGCCTCGCGCGCGTGGGTATCTTCCTGGCGCTCCTGGTGGTCCTGCTCGTGCTCGGCATCGAGTGGTGGATCGCCGCCATCGCGGCCACGCTCATGGCGCTCGCGATCTCGTACCTCGCACTCGGAAAGCTGCGCAACCGCGTCGCGGCGGACCTGTTCGCGGCGCGCGAGAAGCGCGAGGCGGGCATCGTCACCCGCGGCGAGGACGAAGCCGCCGAAGACGGCGACTAGAAGCCGATCGCCGCGGCGAGCCCGACCCCGAAGGTCAGCGCCGTCACGAGCACCAGCTGCAGCACGATCACGAGCTCGCGCGCGGTCTTGGCCGTCCACACGATGAGCAGCGCGGGGGCCGCGGCGAGCAGCGAGAAGTACACGTAGGGCGCGAACTCGTAGAAGAGCACGAAGAAGGCCAGGATGCCGTAGGGCACCAGGATCAGCAGCGTGAACAGCGCCTTCGACGCGGTCGCACCGATGATCACCGAGAGCGTGCGCTTGGCGTGAAGCGCATCGCGCTCCCGATCGCGCAGGTTGTTGACCAGCAGCACGGCCGCGGCGAAGCAGCCGAGCGCCGCACCGCCGAGCCACGCCTCGATGTTGACTGTTCCGGCCTGCACGAACATCGTGCCGGCCACCGGGACGAACCCGAAGAAGATCAGCACGGCGAGTTCGCCGAGCGGCAGGTACCCGTACGGCCACTTGCCGCCGGTGTAGAACCAGGCGGCGAGCAGGCTCACGGCCCCGACGGCGAGCAGCCACCACTGCTCGCTGCGCCAGATCAGCACGAGCCCGGCCAGCGCCGAGAGGGCGAAGAACACCAGCGCGACCGTCAGCACCTGGCGGGGCTTCGCGCGACCGGAGCCGACGAGTCGCTGCGGTCCGACGCGGTCGCGGTCGGTGCCGCGAACGCCGTCGGAGTAGTCGTTGGCGTAGTTCACGCCGATCTGCAGTCCCACCGCCACGGCGAGCGCGAGCAGCGCGCGCACCCAGTGCTCGGTCCAGGAGTCCATGAGCAGCGCGGCGGCCCCCGTGCCGAGCGCGACCGGCGCGATCGCCAGCGCGAGCGTCTGCGGGCGTGAGGCCGCAATCCAGGTGCCGAGCGTCGCCGGGCGCACGGGTCCGCGAGCGCGGGCGGCGTCCTGGGCGCTCTGCGCGCGCTTGGCCGGGTTGCCGCTGCGGGCGGCATTCTGCTTGGCGCGGGTGCGCTCGATGTTGCGGGGGTCGATGCGTTGCTGCTTGGGCACGACGTCAGCCTAGGCCGTGTGGGAGGCGACGAGCGCCCGAAGCGCCAGGCGATCCGGCTTGCCGCCCGGCAGCAGCGGGAGCGCGGTGACGCGCACTGCCCGGTCGGGTCGGGCCGCGGCGCCGAGCGCCGCCTCGACCGCCGCGCGCACCGCCTCCAGCTCGGCATCGTGCGCGGTGACGAGCACCGGCACCTCCCCCCAACGACGATCCGGCGCACCGACGATCACGGCATCGGTCAGGCCCGGCAGCTCGCGGACCACCCGCTCGATCTCGCCGAGCGCCACCTTGACCCCGCCCGAGATGATGACGTCATCGCGCCGGCCCGTCACCACGAGCCGCGGCTCCGGCTCATCCGTCAGGTAACCGGCGTCGGCGGTTCGGAACCAGCGCAGCCCCTCATCGTGGATGAAGCGCTCGTCGGTCAGCGCCGGGTCGCCCAGGTAGCCCTCGGCGAGGGTCGGCCCGGCGAGCTGCACCTCGCCGTCGTGGATGCGGACCTCGGTCGTGCCGTTGGGGCGGCCGTCGTAGACGCATCCGCCGCTCGTCTCGCTGGAGCCGTAGCTGCGGACGACGCGGATGCCGTGGTCGGCCGCCTCGGCCAGCAGGGGCGTCGGGGTGGCCTGGCCGCCGACGAGCACGGCGGCGAAGCGGGCGAGCGCCGCTCGCGCAGCCGGATCGGCGAGGAGCACCGCCAACTGCCGCGGCACGAGCGAGACGAAGCGCTCGGGCGCGTCGAGGCGCGCCACCGCGTCGAGGAATGCCGCCGCGGTGAACGGGCCGTCGGCGACCGCGACCGGAACGGTTCCCGCCGCGATCGAGCGCGCCAGCACGTTGAGTCCGGCGATGTAGTGGGTCGGCAGCGCGAGCACCCACTGGCCCGGCCCGCCGAGCGCCGACTCGCTCGCGGCCGCGTTCGCCAGCACGGCGTCCGCGCCGAGCGCGATGCGCTTCGGGCGCCCCGTCGACCCGCTGCTCTCGACCACGAGCGCGGTCGGGAGCGAGACGGTGTCGGGCAGGCCCTCCGGGCTGGCCCCGTCGGGGGTGACCAGGATCGCCGGCCCGCCCGAGAGTGCGGTTCGCAGCCCGTCGAGCACCTCCGGCCCGGCCCTGAGCACCCGGAGGGTGCGCGTCATCGCGATCCGCTCCCGGTCAGTAGTGCCACGGGTAGGGCGACCAGTCGGGCGCGCGCTTCTGCAGGAACGCGTCACGGCCCTCGACGGCCTCGTCGGTGCCGTAGGCCAGGCGGGTCGCCTCGCCGGCGAACAGCTGCTGGCCGACCATTCCGTCGTCGGTGAGGTTCATCGCGTACTTGAGCATCCGGATCGCCGTCGGGCTCTTGCCGAGGATCTCCTCCGCCCACTCCAGGGCGGTTGACTCCAGTTCGGCGTGCGGCACGACCGCGTTGACGGTGCCCATCTCGTAGGCGCGCTGCGCGTCGTACTCGCGCGCCAGGAAGAACACCTCGCGCGCGACCTTCTGCCCCACCTGCTTGGCGAAATAGGCACTGCCGTAGCCGGCGTCGAAGCTGCCGACATCCGCGTCGGTCTGCTTGAAGCGCGCATGCTCGGCGCTCGCGATCGTGAGATCGCAGACGACGTGCAGCGAGTGGCCGCCGCCCGCCGCCCAGCCGGGAACGACCGCGATGACGACCTTCGGCATGAAGCGGATCAGGCGCTGCACCTCGAGGATGTGCAGCCGTCCCGCGGGTTGAGTAGTCGACGCAGTCGACGTATCGAAACCCGGTCTCGATACACCGCCTTCGGCGGCCGGTCTCGATACACCGCCTTCGGCGGCACTCGACCCGCCTTCGGCGCTCGAGCCGCCTTCGTACTGGTAGCCGTGGCGACCGCGAATGCGCTGGTCGCCGCCCGAGCTGAACGCCCAGCCGCCGTCCTTCGGGCTCGGCCCGTTGCCGGTGAGCAGCACGACGCCGACGCGGGCGCTCTGCCGGGCGTCGTCGAGCGCGGCCGCGAGCTCATCGACGGTGCGCGGGCGGAACGCGTTGCGCACCTCGGGCCGGTTGAAGGCGACGCGGGCGATGCGCCCGGTCACGTCGTGGTGGTAGGTGATGTCCGTCAGCTCCGTGAAGCCGGGAACCTCGACCCACCGGCTGGCATCGAACAGTTCGGAGACGACGGGATTCACGGGTTCAGCCTACTGAGCCGGACGTTTCGGGGGCAGGATGGGGGAATGGATGCGACGGTGCCGAGTCTGGAAGAGCTGCGCTCCACCGCGGCGGTCGTGTCGTTGCCGCTGCGAACGCGCTTTCGCGGCCTCGACCACCGCGAGCTCGTGCTCGTGCGCGGCCCCCGCGGCTGGGCCGAGTTCTCGCCCTTCGTCGAGTACGACGACCGGGAGGCCGCCGCCTGGCTGCAGGCGACCTGCGACGAGGGCTGGGGTCCGGAGGTTCCGCACTACCGCGACAGCATCCCGATCAATGCGACGCTGCCCGCCGTCGCGGCGGCGCAGGTGCTGGCGGTGCTGGAGCGCTTCGGCAGCGTGCGAACGGTGAAGGTGAAGGTCGCCGAGCGCGGGCGGAGCCTCGAGGACGATGTCGCCCGGGTGCGCGCCGCACGCGAGTTCCTGGGCCCGGTCGGACGCATCCGCGTCGACGCCAACGGAGCCTGGAACGTCGACGAGGCCGAGCACGCCGCGCATCTCCTCGCGCCGTTCGACCTCGAGTATCTGGAGCAGCCGTGCGCGAGCGTCGCCGAGCTCGCCGAGCTGCGCGAACGGCTGCGCGACTGGCAGCTGCCGATCGCCGCCGACGAGAGCGTGCGCAAGGCCGAGGATCCGCTCGCCGTCGCGCGCGCGGGGGCCGCCGACCTGCTCGTGATCAAGGCGGCGCCGCTGGGAGGCGTGCGCGCCGCGCTCGCGATCGCCGCCGATGCGGGGCTTCCGGTGGTGATCTCGAGCGCGCTGGAGTCGAGCGTCGGCCTCGCGATGGGGGCGCGTCTCGCCGCGGCGGTGCCGGAGCTGGCCTTCGACTGCGGCCTCGGCACGGCCGCGCTGCTCGCCGCCGATGTGACCCGCGAGCCCCTCGTGCCGGTGAACGGCGAGGTGCCGGTGCGGAGCATCGACGTCGACGACGACCTCGTGCGGGAGCACGCAGCCGCACCCGACCGGGTCGCATGGTGGCGCGACCGGCTGGAGCGCTGCCACCGGCTGCTCACCGAGACTGAGTAGTTTCTCCCCCTATCTGGCGACCCGCGCCCCGGTTAGGGTCGAGACAACGCCCCGAGGAGGCCTCATGATCACCCTGCCGCGTTCCACGTCCGCCCTTCTCATCGCCGGCACCGCCGCCGCGCTCGCCCTGACCGGGTGCACCGGCGGCGCGACGCCCGCCGAACCGGATGCGTCGTCGAGCGGCGAGGCGGCCGAGGGCACCGGCGGCTCGGGCGGCGGCGGCGAGATCGATCAGTCGACCTGCCTGATCGGCGACTGGCGGATCACCGAAGACCAGATGCAGGTGTTCTACGACGCGGTCGGCGCAGACGCCGGCGGCGGCCTCACGATGACGATCGACGGCGACACCGGGCTGAGCTTCACCGAGACGAGCTACACCTACACGCCCGACTTCACGCTCGAGCTGTCCTTTGACGTCGGCGCCGACGGCACCGGCACAATCTCGGGCAGCATCCGCGGTGACTACGAGGTGGCCGACGGCGTGATCGCGACCTCGCACAACGAGAGCGACGTCTCGATGACGGTCGACGTCGGCGGGTTCGAGATGGACGGCAGCGAGCTGTTCGGCGACATCCTCGCCTCGCACCCGTTCAACGAAGCGCCCTATGAGTGCACGGCCGACGAGGTCGTCATCCAGTTCTCAACCGGAGACGGTCGGGTTCCGATCGCGCTGACGCCCGCCTCGTGAGGCTCGCGCCTACAGTCCGCTGTAGGCGTGCAGGCCCTTGAACAGCAGGTTGACGACCGTGAAGTTGAAGAGCACGGCCGCGAAGCCGACGATCGCCAGCCACGCGCTGCGCGAACCGCGCCAGCCCTTCGTCGCGCGCGCGTGGATGTAGCCGGCGAAGACGACCCAGATGATGAAGGTCCACACCTCTTTGGTGTCCCAGCCCCAGTAGCGCCCCCAGGCGCGCTCGGCCCAGATCGCCCCCGCCATGAGCGTGAAGGTCCACAGGGCGAAGCCGACGACGATGACGCGCGAGGCGAGGCGCTCCAGCGCCTCGGAGGTCGGGAAGGTCTGCAGGAATCGAAGCCCGGCGGCGCGGCCCGCCTCGCGGCGCGCCTGCAGCAGCTGCGCGATCGAGAGTCCGCCGCCGATGGCGAAGAATCCGGTGGCCAGCGTCGCCACGAACACGTGGATGACGAGCCAGATGGACTGCAGCGGCGGCGGCAGCGGCGAGACGGCCACGTAGAAGTTGACGGTCGCCAGCGCCAGCAGGATCGAGACGATCCCGGTGACGTACGCGCCGAGGAATCGCAGGTCGCGCCACAGCTGGACACCGAGGAACACGGCGACGGCGAGCGCCGTGCCGGTGAGTGCGAACTCGTACATGTTGGCCCACGGCACGCGGCCGGCGGCGATGCCGCGCATCACGAGCGCGGCCACGTGCAGCACCCAGCCGAGGACGGTCAGGGCGAGGCCGAGCCGCTGCCAGCGCGAGCCGCGCTCGACCTGGCCGGTCGGGCGGGCGAGGCGCTCCAGCAGGCTGGTCCGGGTGCCTGCGGCCGTCGCGGCCGCCGACTCTCGGGCGAGCGCCCGGGCCTCCTCGGCCCCGGCGGTCACGGCGGCCGATCGGGCGCTGAGGTCGCCGACGAAGGCGAGGAAGGCGAGCACGTAGAGCGCGATCGCGGAATAGTTCGCGATCAGCGAGTACGCGGCGAGGGTGTCCATCACGCGTCCATCCTAGGTTCGGTGTCTCGGTCCGGCGCGGCCACCCCGAGCGCGGTCGTGTGCCGGATCGCCAGCTCGGCGACGGCGTCGGCCAGTCGCGCGTCCTCACCGCGGGCGAGGCCGGCGTATTCGAGCACGGTTCCCTCCGCGGTGTCGCGCACCTTGATCCAGACCCGCCGACGCGCCACGAAGAGGCTCACCAGCAGCCCGCCGAGCAGCGTGATCGAGAACAGCAGCACCCACGCCTGGGAGGGATCGTGGTGGATGTCGATGCTCACGAAGCGGCGCAGCTCGGTGAACTCGACGGTGCCGAGCCCGTTCGGCAGGGCGACCTCATCGCCGAGCGCGAGTTCGAGCGCGGGCTCCTCGGCCGTGCGTCCGGCCAGCGGCGTCAGGTCATCGGTGTCGAGCGAGTACGCGTTGACCGACACCCCGTCATCGAGCCCGAGATCTCCGGAGTAGATCTCGAGCTGCAGGAGCGGATCGGCCGGGTCGGGTGAGAACGAGGCCAGCACGCCGCCGACCTCGATCGCGTCGGGGGCGAAGATGCCGACCATCCCGAGCTGCTCGTCGAGCCCGTCGGGCACCTTGATGACGCCGAGGCTGAACAGGTTGTTGTCCTGCGGGCGGAAGGCGACCGGGCCACTGGAGACGACCGTTCCCGCGGGGTCGCGAATCGTCACCACGGGGGCATAGCCGTTGCCGAGCAGGTACACCTGGGTGCCCGCGATGTCGAGCGGTTCGTTGATGCGCAGGCTGCGCGCCTCCCACTCGCCGCCCTGCTCGCGCACGCTCAGCTGCGCGTCGAAGTCGAGCGGCTGCCAGGTCACCGTGTCCAGGTCGAACGAGTACTCGGCCACGAAGTCGTCGAGTCGGAGCGCATACGGGTCGAGCTGATCGTCACTGAAGAAGCGGCCCGGATTGAACGAGTCGTAGCTGCCCAGGCTGTTGGTGAAGGCGGTGTCCTGCACGAGGATCCGCTGGCCGCTGTAGCCGAATCCGCCGCCGATGCCGACCGCGATCAGCACCCCGACGAGCGAGACGTGGAAGACCAGGTTGCCGGTCTCGCGAAGATAGCCGCGCTCGGCCGAGATCGAGCGGAAGCCGGTTCCGTCGTAGCGTTCGACGCGATAGCCCTGGCCGCGCAGCACCGAGCGCGCCGACTCGACCGCGCGCTCCGAGTCGACCTGCGCCGCCACGCGGCGGAAGCCGACGAGGCGCTCCAGGCGCGCCGGGGTGCGCGGCGGGCGGGCGCGCAGTGCGTCGAGGTGATGCTTGGTGCGCGGCAGGATGCAGCCGACGAGCGAAACGAACAGCAGCAGGTAGATCGCCGAGAACCATGGCGAGCTGAACGTGTTGAACAGGCCCAGCGAATCGAGCACCGGGTAGAGATCCGGGTGCTCCTGCTCGTACTGGATCACGCCGTTCGGGTCGGAGGAGCGCTGCGGCACGAGCGAGCCGGGCACCGCGGCGACGGCGAGCAGCAGCAGCAGGATGATCGCCGTGCGCATGCTGGTGAGCTGCCGCCAGAAGAAGCGACCGTAGCCGCGGGCATCGAGGCGGGGCTGCGTCGGCGCGGTGGCAGCCGAGGCGGCGTCGACGTGGTCGTCGGGCCGCAGCGGATCAACGCCGCGATCAGATCGGGAGGACGACACCGGCCAGCACCCCCCCGAACGCCGTCATGACGGCACCCCAGGCGCCGGTGACCATGAGAAGACCGAGCACGATCAGCAGCGCCCCTCCGGTGATGTTGATCGCGCGCAGGTGGCGCTTGACCCAGGCGATCGACGTGCCGACCCAGCCGAAGCCGAGCGCGACCAGCAGGAACGGGATGCCGAGGCCCAGGCAGTAGGCGACGCCGAGCGCGAGCGCGCGGGGCAGATCGCCGGTGAGGGCGAGCGTCGACATTGCGGCGAGGGTGGGGCCGATGCACGGGGTCCAGCCGACGGCGAAGACGACGCCGAGCAGGGGCGCGCCGAGGAGCCCGGTGCGCGGCTGCCAGGTCAGCTTGACCTGGCGCTGCAGCACCGTGACCTGCCCGATGAACACGACGCCCATCAGGATGACGACCGCGCCGCCGATCGTCAGCAGCACCTGCTGGTAGCGCAGGAAGAATGTGCTCACGCTGCCGATCAGCACGAAGATCGAGAGGAAGACGACCGAGAATCCCGCGATGAACAGGGCGGCACCGGCGACGAGCCGCCCGCGCGAGTGCTCGGCGCCGCTGGCGATGCCGCTCACATAGCCGAGGTACCCGGGCACGAGCGGCAGCACGCACGGGGAGACGAACGAGAGCAGTCCCGCGGCGAGCGCGAGCGGCAGCGCGAGCCAGAGGTCTCCCGCGAAGGCGAGGTCGCCGGGGTTCACAGGTCCTCGGCGAGCGCGTCGTCGATGAACTGGGCGAGCAGGCCGGGGTCGGAGACGAGTCCGGAGATCCGCGCCGCCACCCGGCCCTCACGGTCGAGCACGAGGGTCGTCGGCACGGCGTTCGGGGCGATCTTGCCCGCGAAGGCGAGCTGCACGTCGTTGGTCGCCGCATCCACGATGGAGGGGTAGGTGATGCCGAACTCGGCCGCGAAGGTGCGCGTGGTGGCGGCGTCGTCGCGCACGTTGACACCGAGGAAGGTCACCTCGTCGTCCAGGTAGTCCAGGTGGAGCTGCTCGAGGTCGGGGGCCTCGATGCGGCACGGCGGGCACGTCGAGTACCAGAAGTTGACGACGACGACCCGGCCGAGCAGCTCCTCGCTCGAGACGGTGTCGCCGAGTTCCGTCTCCCCCGCGAAGTCGATCGGCTCGCCGCGGTTCTCGGCGGCGATCGCGGTGGTCGTGCCGTCGCCGGAGACGTAGTTGCCGCCGTCGTCGCCCGCGTTGTAGTCGTCGAGCAGCCCGCCCGAGGCGGTCGAGCAGCCGACGAGGGCGACGGAGAGGAGCAGCGCGAGCGCCGCGGCGGGGGCGCGCATCAGACCGCCCCGAGGTCGATCGACTGGGCGAGCAGGTGTCCCGCGGGCTCGCGGTAGTCGACCTCGACGAAGCGGTCGCCCTCCTTGGCGAGCGTCGTGATGCTCGACAGCGTGCAGCGGCGGGCGCGCGGGTCGTGCGCGAGTCGACGCCCCGAGACGCTGCGCGCGACCATCCAGATCGGCAGCTGGTGGCTGACGAGGACGATCTCTCCCCCGCTGGCCACCTCGTGCGCCTCGGCGATGACGGACATCATGCGGACGCGGATCGAGGCGAACGGCTCGCCCCAGGAGGGGCGCAGCGGGTTGACCGTGTAGGGCCACAGGCCCGGGCGGCGACGCAGATCCCGACGCACATTGATCCCCTGAAAGCGGTTGCGCGGCTCGATGAGCCGCTCGTCGAGCACCACGCCGCGGCCGAAGCGCGCGGCCCACGGCGCGGCGCTCTCCTGCGCGCGCTGCAGCGGGCTCGAGAGGATGCCGGTGATGCTGTGGCCGTCGAGCGACGCGGCGGCCGCCTCCGCCATCCGGTGACCGAGCTCACTGAGCCCGAAGCCTTCCAGCTGGCCGTAGAGAATCCGGGTCGGATTCTCGACCTCTCCGTGACGGACGAGATGAACGAGGTCAGCAGGCACGGCTCGATTGTAGGCGCGCTGGCCGAGTGCGGCCGGACGGGGTCAGTGACCGCCGCCGACGCCCCCGCTGAGCCGCCCGTGGAATTCGGTGGTCGCCTGATTCATCCCCACCAGCACGACGCGCTTGTGGTGCTGCTCGTACTTGGTGACGATCGCGTCGAGCGCCGCGACCGTGGAGGCATCCCAGATGTGCGAGTTCGACATGTCGATCACGACCCGCTCCGGGTCGTCGGCGTACTCGAACTGGGTGGTCAGGTCGTTGCTCGAGGCGAAGAACAGCTCGCCGTCGACCGTGTAGTACGCGGTCGGCACCTGCTCGTCCTCGGGCAGCACGCGCGTCACGGTGACGAAGTGCGCCACCCGTCGCGCGAACAGCACCATCGCGACGAGCACGCCGGCGACGACGCCGATCGCGAGGTTGTGGGTCAGCACGACGATCACGACGGTGGCGACCATGACGGCCGTCTCGCTCTTCGGCATGCGCTTGAGCGTCGACGGGCGGATGCTGTGCCAGTCGAACGTCGCCACCGACACCATCACCATGACCGCGACAAGGGCCGCCATCGGGATGATCGCGACCAGGTCGCCCAGGCCGACGACGAGAATCAGCAGGAAGACCCCGGCGAGGAACGTCGAGATGCGGGTGCGCGCCCCGGAGGCCTTGACGTTGATCATCGTCTGGCCGATCATCGCGCAGCCGCCCATCCCGCCGAAGAAGCCGGAGAGGAGGTTGGCGACGCCCTGCGCCCAGGCCTCACGCGTCTTGCGCGAGTGGGTATCGGTGACCTCGTCGACGAGCTTCGCGGTCATGAGCGATTCGAGCAGACCGACGACCGCCATGGCGAGCGCGTAGGGCGCGATGATCGTGAACGTCTCCCAGGTGAGCGGCACGCTCGGGATGAACAGCTCGGGCAGGCTCTTCGGCAGCTCGCCCTCGTCGCCGACGGTCGGCACGTTGAGGGCCATCACGACGACCACGGCGGTGGTCAGCGCGATCGCGACGAGCGGCGCCGGAATCACCTTGGTGAGTCTCGGCATGAGCACCATGATCAGGATGCCGGCGGCGACGAGCGGGTAGACCAGCCACGGGACGCCGATCAGGTGCGGCAGCTGCGCGCTGAAGATGAGGATCGCGAGCGAGTTGACGAATCCGATCATGACGCTGCGCGGAATGAAGCGCATCAGCTTGGCGACACCGAGCACACCCATGATCACCTGGAACACGCCGCCGAGGATGACGGTCGCGATGAAGTAGTCGTAGCCGTAGTCGCGCATCACCGGAGCGATCACGACGGCGATGGCCGCGGTGGCGGCGGTGATCATCGCGGGGCGTCCGCCGAGGAAGGCGATCGAGACGGCCATCACGAACGAGGAGAACAGGCCCACCCGCGGGTCGACGCCCGCGATGATCGAGAACGAGATGGCCTCGGGGATGAGGGCGAGGGCGACGACGAGACCGGCGAGCACCTCGCGAGTCAGGATGCGCGGGGTCCGCAGCGCGGTGAGCACGCTCGGCTCGGCCTTGTAGCGGTTGGGACGGATCGGCGCGAGGGCAGGCGTGGTCATGGGACTCCTGAGGGACGGGCCCCGAGAGCGCTCGGCACGAGACGCGGGGGCGGAGATATCGCGCCGCGTCGCACGATACGAGAGAGTGGATCACCTGGGTGACGACGGACACGGCGAACCGCGCCCTCAGGAACACTACCGTAACGTGAAGGTTGTGAGGAATCGCGTGAGCACCGCCCCGGGCACGGTCATGCACATCGGCGAGCTCGCCGAGCGCTCCGGGCTGTCGCTCCGCACCCTGCGCCACTACGACGAGATCGGCCTGCTGACGCCGAGCGGACGCACCACCGCCGGGTACCGCGAGTACACCGAATCCGACCTCGAGCGCCTGCTCGTCATCCGCCGCATGAAGCCGCTCGGCTACTCGCTCGAGCAGATGGCGACCGTGCTCGCCGCGATCAACGAAGCCACCCAGCAGCACGACATCGCCGAGCTCGACCGCTTCATCTCGGACGCCGAGGAGCGCCGCGCCGCCCTGCTCGGGCAGGTCGAGATGGCCGACGACTTCCTCACGCGCCTCCGCTCGCTGCGCGGAGCGGCGGACTAGATTCTGAAGCCATGGCGACCGGCGGCTCTCGACGCGTGCGGGCGGCCCGGCGCCGACGCCGACGCGTCGCCCTCGCCGACAACGACCTGACCGTGCCGCAGTGGGACGCGATCGTTGCAGCCTGGGGCGGCTGCGCCTACTGCGGAAGCGTCGCCCCCGCGCTGCAGAAGGACTGCGTGCTGCCGATCTCGCGCGGCGGCCGCTACACGCTCGACAACGTGGTGCCGGCCTGCGCCTCGTGCAACGCGAGCAAGAGCAACGACGAGGTCACCTCGTGGATGCGGCGCAAGCGCTTGGACGAGCCGCGCTTTTTGGTGCGCTTCGCCGAGGTGGTCGCCGAGCTCCGCCCGCGCTCGCCCGAGCTCTGAGCGCCGGTACCTCCGGGCCGCGCACCGTGCGGTCGGCGCCGTCGAAGTAGACTCGACCCCCGTGACCGACCGCACTCTGATCAAGAACCTCGCCGCACTTGCCGACGGCCCCGTCTCCGTCTCCGGATGGGTGGAAACGGTGCGAGATCAAAAGAAGGTGCAGTTCGTCATCCTTCGCGACGAATCGGGAGCGGTTCAGCTCGTCAACCCGGCGACGCGCGAGGCCGAGAGCCCCGAGCAGCAGCCCGCGCTCGAGCTCACCGAGTCGATCTCGGCACTCTCCACCGGCACGTTCCTCACGGTGACCGGCGAGCTCAAGCACGACGAGCGCGTCAAGCTCGGCGGCCTCGAGATCAAGATCTCCGGACTCGACGTGGCGGCGCCCGCCCTCGACTCGCCGATCGCCGACGACTCGTCGATCGACAAGCGCCTCGACTGGCGCTTCCTCGACCTGCGCCGCCCGGAGCAGAACCTGATCTTCCGCGTGCAGACGACGTTCCTGCACGCGCTGCGCACGTGGTGGGTCGAGAACGACTTCATCGAGATCCACACCCCGAAACTCATGGCCAGCGCCTCCGAGTCCCGCGCCGAACTGTTCGAGGTCGAGTACTTCGAGACCACGGCCTACCTCGCGCAGAGCCCACAGTTCTTCAAGCAGATGGCGCAGCCGGCCGGCTTCGGCAAGGTCTTCGAGGTCGCGCCCGCGTTCCGCGCCGACCCGAGCTTCACGAGCCGCCACGCGACCGAGTTCATCTCGGTGGACGCCGAGATGAGCTGGGTCGAGAGCCACGAGGACGTCATGCGGATGCACGAGCAGCTGCTCGTCGCCGGCCTGACCGCGGTCGCCGAGAAGCACGGCGCCGAGATCGAGGCCGCGTTCGGCGTCACCGTCACCGTGCCGAGCCTGCCGTTCCCGCGCATCCCGCTCGCCGAGGCGCACCAGATTCTCGAGAAGCGCGGCTACACGGTGCCGCGCGCCGACGGCGACCTCGACCCCGAGGGCGAGCGCCGCCTGAGCGAGTACGTGCGCGAGGAGCTCGGCCACGAGTTCGTCTTCGTGACCGACTACGCGACCGGAATCCGGCCGTTCTACCACATGCGCCACGAGGGCGACGCGAGCCTCACGAACAGCTACGACCTCGTCTTCAACGGCGTCGAGATCTCGACCGGCGCCCAGCGCGAGCACCGCGTCGACGTGCTGATCGAGCAGGCCAAGGAGAAGGGCCTCGAGCCCGAGGAGCTCGACTTCTACCTCGACTTCTTCCGCTACGGCGTGCCGCCGCACGGCGGATTCGGCATGGGTCTCAGCCGCGTGATCATGCTGCTGCTGCACCAGTCGTCGATCCGCGAGGTCACGTACCTGTTCCGCGGACCGAACCGCCTCACGCCGTAGTCGGCCTCAGGCGAGGTCCTCGATCGTCGCGCCGGCCGCGTTGCTGATGACCGACTCCACGGCCTTCTTCGCGGATGACTTCTGCACGTAGTTCTCGCTCACCGCGAGCGTCTGGCCGTTGGACGCGACGATGCGCCAGAAGTACGGCTGCTTCTCGCTCTTGCCCTTGACGATCTGGAACTTCATGGTGCGAACTCCCTTGTTCGGTTGCCTCTGACCTCCACCTAAGCACGGAGCCGCGGCGCTGACCAGGGCGCCGCCAGCAGCCTAGAGGTCGAGGTCGACGCAGACCCGATCGCTGGTCAGCTCGCGCGGCAGCGCCGCGAAGGCCACGTGCGCGGGGTGCGACTGGTAGGTGTCGAGGTCGGCGAGCGAGGCGAAGTCGACCCAGAACGCGACGTCCCAGTTGCCGTCGACGACGCCGACGTCGGCGCCGACCGTCAGGTGCTGGATCTCCGGGATGATCGGCACAAGCTCCTGCAGCCCGACAGCGAGGCGCCGCGCGGCCTCCTCCTTCTCGGCGGGCTCGGTGGCCTTGAGCTTCCAGGCGACGATGTGACGGATCATGCGGTGACCTCCTCGAGTCGACGACGCAACCGCTCCGGGTCGACGCGCCAGATGGTGTGAACCCGGTCGTCGATGAGCACGACCGGGATTTCTTCGACGTACGCATCGAACAGCTCTGTGTCGTCGAGAATCGATCGCTCATCGAAACGGACGCCGGGGAACTCTTCGAGCACCTGCAGCACCACAGCCCGTGCGTCGTCGCACAGATGACAGCCGGGCTTTCCGACCAGAGTCAGGCGTGGTGCACTCACGTCGCCACCCTACCGGCGGCTAGAGTGGCGCCGATGTCCGTCTCCGACCTCAGCCCGAGCGATCGCCCGATCATCGCGTTCTTCGATGTCGACAACACGCTCATGCGCGGCACCAGCATCTTCCAGGTGGGCCGTGAGGCCGTGGCGAGCGGGCTGCTGCGCTGGCGAGACATCTGGCGCTTCGTCTGGCATCAGGCCCGTTTCATCGCGGTGGGCGAGAACGACCTGCATCTCGTCTCGGCCCGTGAGCGCGCCCTCGGACTCGCCGCCGGCCACACCCGCGAGCAGATCATCGGCCTGGGCGAGCGCATCTGGGAGCGCCGGATCCAGCCGCGGCTCTACCCCGAGTCGGTCGAGCTCGCCCGCGACCACCTGCGCAAAGGCCACGAGGTCTGGCTGGTCTCGGCGACCCCGTGGGAGGTCGGCGACCTGATCGCCCGCAAGCTGGGGCTGACCGGTGCACTCGGCACCCAGGTGAAGACCATCGACGGCGTCTACACCGGAGAGCTGGTCGGGCACGTGCTGCACGCCGAGCGGAAGGCCGCGGCGGCCCGCGCCCTCGCGGCGAAAGCGGGGGCGGACGTCGCCGACTGCTGGGCCTACTCCGACAGCCGCAACGACATCCCGCTGCTGGAGCTGGTCGGCAATCGGATCGCCGTGAACCCGGATGCGATCCTCACCCACCACGCGCACAAGCACGGCTGGCCGATCCTCCGGCTGACCGCCAAGAGCATCCGGGCGGCACGGAAGCGGGTCGCACGGGAGGCGCGACGGGTGAAGCGCTCGGCACAGCAAAAACGCCCGGCCTAGACGGCTCGGGCGTTTCTGGTGCGCTCGGTGGATTTCGATACGCGCTTCGCGCACTCAATCCGCAGATTTCGATACGCGCGTCGCGCTACTCAATCCGCAGAGCGACTTACTTCTTGTTGCGGCGCTGGTGGCGCGTCTTGCGCAGCAGCTTGCGGTGCTTCTTCTTCGCCATGCGCTTGCGGCGCTTCTTGATGACGGAACCCATGTTCACCTCGCTTGTTCAAAGTTGGGACCACCGGGTCCTCAACCGAACCGCGGAAATCTAACCTCCGGAGTCTACCCGGAGACCCTGGATCGAGCGAAACGAGCGCTCAGCCGACGTTCGACTCGGGCAGCTCGATCGCGTGCGAGACCGCCGATTCGGGGATGCGGTAGCTGCGCCCGAAGCGCACGGCCGGGAGCTCCCCGGCGTGAACCATCCGATAGACGGTCATGTTCGAGACGCGCATCATCTCGGCCACTTCGGCGACGGTGAGGAAGCGCACGTCGGACAGATCCTGGGCCATGCCGCCTCCGTTCCGACTCGCGGTCGTGTCTCGTGTGATCTGTGTGACTCCTGTGACAGGAGTGCATCGCGAGACTAGCGGGGCCGGACGGCGCTGTCTAGGCCCGCATTACTCCTTGGAGCCGCGGAACGGCAGGATCTCGCTCACCTTGTGCTGCACGCGTTCGAGCCGCGCCTGCGCCCCATGCAGCCGGTCCTGCGCTGCGTCGAGGGCGGCACGCGCGGAGTGCGCCGTGTCGGCGGCCGCACGGCCGACGCGACCGGCGACGCCCGTGCCCGCCCAGGCGGCGAACACCGTCGACTGGGCCGAGGCGTCGCTCTCCTGCGACACGCGCTCGGCGTCGCGGGCGAGGAACGGCGAGAGCCACCCGTCAAGCTCCTCGAGCGGTGCGGGGTCGATCCGGTAGTAGCGGTGCTGGCCCTCCTCGCGCACCGCGACCAGCCCGTGATCGCGCAGCACCTTGAGATGCTTCGACACGGTGGGCTGGCTCAGCCCGAGCGCCTCGACGAGTTCGCCCACGGACACCTCCCCCACGTATTCGTCCGCCTGGGCGCGCGCAAGCAGCAGTTCGAGCAGGTGGCGACGCGTCCCGTCCGCGAGACACGTGAAGATGTCGGCCATGACCCAAGACTAGATCGCTCGCGTCCCGAGTACCATGGCCCCCTGTGCGCGCGAATCTTGCGAGAGGGCGGCGGGGATCCGGTCGGTTCCCCGATTCGCGGTCGCGCCCGGCGCGCATCCGGGACGCCTTCGACGACTTCGCGAGGCGCTCCCCGTCGCGGTTCGCGATCCTCATCTTCACCGGCCTGATCCTCGTTCTGACCGCGATTCTCGCGACGCCGTGGGCCGCGCGCGACGGCCAGGCGACCCCGATCGTCGACGCCCTCTTCACCGCTGTCTCGGCGATCTGCGTCACCGGCCTGGTCGTCGTCGACATGGCGACCCACTGGTCGACGTTCGGCAACGTGGCGATCCTGGTCGGTCTCCAGGTCGGCGGCATCGGCGTGCTGACGCTCGCAAGCATCCTCGGGCTGGTTGTCTCGCGCCGCCTCGGCCTGCGTGCGCGACTCATCGCCGCGAGCGACACCAACGCCTCGCGCCTGCACGCCGGCCCCGTCGCCGAATCGCAGGCGGTACGGCTCGGCGAGATCGGCGGGCTGCTCGCGACGGTCGCGCTCTCGACCCTCATCATCGAGTTCATCCTCATGCTGTCACTCGTGCCGCGCCTCATGCTGCACGGCCTCGACCCCTGGTCGGCGACCTGGAAGGGCTTCTACTTCGCCGCCTCCGCCTTCACCAACACCGGATTCGTGCCGACGGTGGCCGGCGTGGAGCCGTTCGCCACCGACCCGTGGTTCTTGACCACAATCGCCTTCGGCGTCTTCCTCGGCAGCCTCGGCTTCCCCGTCATCTTCGCCGTGCTGCGCACCGTGCGCTTCCGGGCTCGGCTGCCGATCCACGCCAAGCTCACCCTGGTGACCACCATCGCGCTGGTGATCCTCGGCGCCGTCGCGATCCTCGTGCTCGAGTGGTCGAACCCGGCGACGCTGGGCGGCCAGGACGCGGCCGCGCGGCCGATGACGGCGACGTTCCTGTCGTTCATGACCCGCTCCGGCGGCTTCGCCAACGTCGACGTCGGCGCCATGAACGGCGCCGCGCACCTGGTCATGGACATGCTCATGTTCGTCGGCGGCGGCTCCGCCTCGACCGCGGGCGGCATCAAGGTCACGACCCTTGCCGTGCTGTTCCTCGCCGCCTACGCCGAGGCCAAGGGCGACACCGACATGCAGGCCTTCGATCGCCGCATCCCGAACGACGTGCTGCGCCTCTCGGTCAGCGTCGTGCTCTGGGGAGCCACGATCGTCGCCGCCGCCTCGATCGTCATCCTGCGGATCACCGACGAGCCTCTCGACCGCGTGCTGTTCGACGTCATCTCCGCCTTCGCGACCTGCGGACTCAGCACCGGACTCACCGAGACCCTGCCGGATGCGGGCAAGTATGTCCTCGCTGCCACCATGTGGGCGGGTCGAGTTGGTACCGTGACACTGGCCGCCGCACTCGCGGCGAGCCAACGCCGTCAGCTGTTCACGCGCGCCGAAGAGAGGCCCATCGTTGGTTGAGCGAATCCCCCACGACGCCCCGGTTCTGGTGCTCGGCCTCGGCCGATTCGGCGCCGCGACCGCCGGGCAGCTTCAGCGACTCAACCGCGAGGTGCTCGCGGTCGATGAGGACCAGAACCTGGTGCAGAAGTGGGCCGACCGGGTGACGCACGCCGTGCAGGCGGATGCGCGCTCGATCGACGCCCTGCGCCAGATCGGCGCCGCCGACTTCAAGGTCGCGGTCGTCGCCGTCGGCTCCTACGTCGAGGCGAGCGTGCTCATCACGGCGAACCTCGTCGACCTGGGGATCCCGCAGATCTGGGCCAAGGCGGTCAGCCAGTCGCACGGCAAGATCCTCTCGCGCATCGGCGCGAACCACGTGATCTACCCCGAGGCGGAGGCCGGCGTGCGTGTCGCGCACCTCGTGTCGGGGCGCATGATCGACTTCATCGAGTTCGACGACGACTTCGCGATCGTCAAGATGTACCCGCCGAAGCCGATCCGCGGGCTCAGCCTCACCGACTCGCACGTGCGCACCAAGTACGGCATCACCGTCGTCGGCGTGAAGAGCCCCGGCAAGGAGTTCACCTACGCGACGGCGGAGACGGTGGTCTCGAACCACGATCTCATCATCGCCAGCGGGAAGGTCGCCGACCTCGACCGCTTCGCGGCCCTCGGCTGAGTCGCCGACCGCGCGCTCGGGTCAGGACCCTGCGGCGATCTCCTTCGCCCGCGCGACGGCGGCGTCCGCGGCGCGCGTGAACAGGTCGCGCAGCTCGGCCTCTTCGAGCACGGCGACCGCGCGCTCGGTGGTGCCCTTCGGGCTGGTCACGCGGCGACGCAGCTCGGTCGGTTCGACGTCGGCCCCCGCCAGCAGCTCGCTCGCCCCGCGCACGGTCTGCTCGACCATCAGCTTCGCCTGCTCGGGAGTGAAGCCGAGATCGATCGCGGCCTCCGTCCACCGCTCGATGAGCAGGAAGACGTAGGCCGGACCGGAGCCGGACACGGCGGAGAGCGCGTCGAGCTGCCCCTCCGGCACCACGATGACCTCGCCGACGGTCGCGAAGAGCGCCTCCACCAGTGCCACCTGCGCGTCGTCGACGCGGGAGCCCGCCGAGACCCCGGTCACGCCGAGCCCCACCAGCGAGGGGGTGTTCGGCATCGCGCGCACGACCGGGTTGGCGACGAGCGCCTCCATCGACCCGGTGGTGACCCCCGCGGCGACGCTCACCACGATGGCGTTCGGCTCCAGCGCGTCGGCGATCTCGCGCAGCAGGTCGGCGATCATCGCCGGCTTGACGGCGAGGAGGACGAGCCCCGCACCTGCCACGGCGCGGCGGTTCGCGCCCGGCGTCGTCTCGAGCGAGATCGCCTCGATCCCGTCGGTCGACATGCGTGCGGCGCTCGCGGCGCTGCGCGTCGTGACGACGACTCCATCGCCGGCGGCGGCGGAGCGGCGGAGCCCCGCGAGGATGGCCCCTCCCATCGAACCCGCGCCGAGGATCGCGATGCGGGGCAGACGAGTCGTTTCGGAGGAGGAAGCGGTCACTCGCAGAGTGTAACTTGGGACCGCGCGCCCGGTTTCGAGCGCAGAGGGGACCGAATCGATGAGCACCTCGGGCGGAACAAAGGCCGTCATCGCGGCTCTGCTGGCGAACTCCGGAATCGCGATCACCAAGTTCATCGCGTTCGCGTTCTCCGGTTCAAGCGCGATGCTCGCCGAAGGCGTGCACTCGCTCGCCGACGCGGGCAACCAAGGCCTGCTGCTGTTCGGCGGACGGCAGTCCAAGCGCAAGGCGGACGCCGAGCATCCCTTCGGCTACGGGCGCGAGCGCTACGTCTACGCCTTCGTCGTCGCCATCGTGCTGTTCTCGGTCGGTGGCGTGTTCTCGCTCTACGAAGGCATCGACAAGCTGCAGCACCCGCACCCGCTCGAAGTGCCGTGGCTGCCGATCGTCGTCCTCGTCATCGCCATCGTCCTCGAGTCTTTCTCGCTGCGCACCGCCGTCATCGAGTCGAACCACGCTCGCGGCGACCAGGGCTGGGTCGCGTTCGTGCGCCACGCCAAGCAGCCGGAGCTGCCCGTCGTGCTGCTGGAGGACATCGCCGCACTCCTGGGCTTGACCTTCGCCCTGATCGGCGTCGGTCTGACGATCATCACCGGCGACCCGATCTGGGATGCGATCGGCACCATCGCGATCGGCGTCCTGCTCGTGCTCGTCGCGCTCGTCCTGGGCATCGAGACGAAGAGCCTGCTCGTCGGCGAAGGCGCGACGCAGGCCAACGTCGCGAAGATCCGCGAAGCGCTCGCCTCGCACCCGCAGGTCGAGACGATCATCCACATGAAGACCCTGTACGTGGGTCCGGACGAGCTGATGGTCGGCGCGAAGCTCGCGTTCCCCAAGGGCACCTCGATGTCGAACGTCGCGAGCGCGATCAACTCGGTCGAGAAGAGCGTGCGCGCCGCCGTGCCGCACGCGCGCATCATCTACATCGAGCCCGACGTCTTCCACTCACCGCACGACTACAACCCGCCGACCGACGCCATCGTCATCAAGAGCGCCGACTAGCGCCCACGAAGGAGCACCATGGAAATCGCCCTCAATCTCGTTCTCGTTCTGCACTTCCTCGGCCTGGCGGCGATCATCGGGGTGTTCCTCGTGCAGATGCGCGCGAACTCCGGATTCCGCACCGACATCCTGCTCACCGGCGCGATCACCCAGGTCGTGACCGGCCTCGCCCTCGTCGCGATCCGCCAGATGGGCGACATGGGAGTCGACAACGCAAAGATCGCGGTCAAGCTCATCATCGCCCTGGTCATCCTCGCCGCGGCGATCCTCGCGAGCATCAACAAGCGCAAGGGCGGCAAGATCAAGCCGGCCTTCCACGCCGCGGGCGGGCTCGCGGTCGTCAACGTCATCATCGCGGTGCTCTGGGAGTAGCCCCGCGCGGCTTCAGCGCCGCTGCTCGAAGAACTCGCGGAGCAGCTCCGCCGCCTCGACGCCTCTCACACCCGTGGTCACCTCGACCCGGTGCGGGAGGCGTCGATCGCGTACCAGGTCGTGCTGACTCCCCACCGCCCCCGCTTTCTCGTCCCAGGCGCCGAAGATCAGGCGCGGGATGCGCGCCGCGAGGATCGCCCCCGCGCACAGCACGCACGGCTCGAGCGTGACGACGAGCGTCGCGTCGTCCAGATGCCAGTCGCCGATCGCCTCGGCCGCGCGACGGATGGCGACGACCTCGGCGTGCGCGGTCGGATCCTGGTGCAGCTCGCGCTCGTTGCGTCCGGTCGCCAGAACCCGGCCGTGGCCGTCCAGTACGACGGCGCCAACCGGAACGTCGCCGGTCGCGAGGGCGGCGCGCGCCTCGGCCAGGGCGAGCTCCATGGCCTCGTCGTCGGTCATCCACCCTCCCGATTCGGTGCTGCCAGTTCAGCATGGCGCCAAGCTGAATTGGCACCATTCGAAACGGTGGGCCGCCGGGGCGGGGTGCGCGTTCCGATAGATTGAGCCTATGCGCCTCCACGTCGCCGACCACCCGCTCATCACCCACAAGCTCACGGTGCTTCGCGACGAGCGCACCCCGAGCCCGACCTTCCGCAACCTCGCTCGCGAGCTGGTCACGCTCCTCGCCTACGAGGCGACGCGCGATGTGCGCGTGACGCCGGTGAGCGTCACCACGCCGGTGACCGAGACGATGGGCGTCGAGATCGCCGAGCCCCGTCCGCTCGTCGTGCCGATCCTGCGTGCCGGCCTCGGCATGCTCGACGGGATGACCGCGCTGGTGCCGACGGCCGAAGTGGGCTTTTTGGGCATGGTGCGCGACGAGGAGACGCTGCAGCCGACGACGTACGCGACGCGCCTTCCGGACGATCTGGCGGGTCGCCAGTGCTTCCTGCTCGACCCGATGCTCGCGACCGGAGGCTCGCTGGTCGCCGCGATCGAGTTCCTGTTCGATCGCGGCGCCGAAGACGTCACCGCCATCTGCCTGCTCGGCGCCCCCGAGGGCGTCGAAGCGGTGCGCGCGGCAACCGAGGGGCGCAACGTCACCGTGGTGCTGGGCGCCCTCGACGAGAAGCTCAACGAGGTCGGCTACATCGTGCCGGGCCTCGGCGACGCGGGAGATCGCCTGTACGGAACCGTCTGAGACGGGTTGCGTTTTGCGCTCCGGTGCAAGAAACTGACAGGCATGACCGACCGCACGCACGCCCTGACCTCCTTCGAGGCTTGTGGGGCCGCCGACATGATGTCGGCGCGCGCGGTCACCTGTTGTCGAATGTGTGCGTAGAGAACTTTCCTCTCTCGCCGAGTCCCGAATGCGCTCCCATGCTTGAGCACCACGGACTCCCGGAATCTGCCCGCTCGGGGCATCGACTCCGCCACCCCGCACACCCGCTCCACTCTCGCGAGGCGAACCACCGTGGATGATCCGACCCCCACGTCGCCCGCCAACGAAGGATTCGACGACATGTCTCTCGCCACCCTTGACTCGCTCCGCAAGCCGCCCGCCCACGCTCCCGTGCGACCCCGCCCCGTCGCGGACCTCGCGACGCCGCTAGCGCGCGACGAGCAGCCGACCGCGCCGGAGTCCCGCATCCGCGCCGTCCCCGACGGAACCGAGGCACGAGGGTTCGCCCTCTACGTCGGCATCGACGAGGCCAAGGCCGCGGAGGCCGGCACCGACCTGCCCGCCATCGTGACCCAGCTGAAGGCCCTGGTCGCCCAGCTGGCTCCCGGCGCGGAGAGCTACGCCGCCGTCGCGCTGGCCCCCGCGGGCGCCGGAGGGCGCGACGTCGACGTCGTGCGACTCGCCCTGCAGGACCCGGCCGCGCTCGCGCGTCAGCGCCAGGCCGCCGCCGTCGTCACGCCGCCGCCGGAGCCCAAGGCGGGCGTCGTCATCGACATCTCGCGCCGTCGCGTGCTGCTCGACGGCGAGGTCGCCCCGCTCACCTACAAGGAGTTCGAGCTGCTGCAGTTCCTCGTGCTGCGCGAAGGCCGCACGATCGACCGCAGCGAGATCATCTCGTCGCTGTGGGGCGAGACGAACGACGAGGAGACGCCGAACGAGCGCACGATCGACGTGCATGTGCGCCGCCTGCGCTCGAAGCTCGGCGCCTTCGAGGACGTGATCCGCACCGTCCGCGGCGCCGGCTACCGCTTCGACCGCCACGCCGACGTCGCGATCCGCTGGGCCTCGACACCCTCGCCCGACGTGTTCTAGCCTCGCGACATGGCCGCCAGCAGCGAGACCTGGGCGTCGGAGCCGGAGCACCCGGACGACGCGGTCCGCGAGCGCACGGGTCACGGCTGGGCGGAATGGGTCGAGCTCATCGACGCCGGTCCGGGCCGAGGTGCCGGACATCCGGCGATCGCCCGCTGGGTTCACGAGCAGGGCGTGGATGCCTGGTGGGCCCAGGCGGTCACGGTCGGCTTCGAACGGATCACCGGGCTGCGCCTTCCCGGCCAGATGGCCGACGGCACGTTCTCGGTGAGCCGATCGCGCACGCTCCGGTGGAGCGCGGCGGGCCTGCGCACCGCACTCGAGGACGACGCAAGTCGAGCCGAGCTGATCCCGGAGCTCGCGCTGACTGCGCGCTCACGCCCGGGCGTCAAGTCGCCCCGGTTCGACGCGACCCACGGCGCGGAGCCGGTCGGCGTCGTGCAGCTCGCGATCGATGCGGTCGCCGGCGGCCGCACCCGCCTGACCGTGACCCACGAGCGACTCGCCAGCGCCGACGAAGCCGAGCGGTGGAAGGCGTGGTGGGGCGACTGGCTCGCCGCGCTGCCGGAAGACGAAGACGAAGACGAAGACGAGAGCTAGTCCCAGCCCAGCCGCACCGCGACAGCGTCGGCGGCGGCAGTCGGGAACTCGGCCCACCCCGGTTCCAGCGTCGCGCGGAACAGCTCGAACAGCCCGCGCCCCGCCTCCTCGACCGGCGCGGCGAGGATCTCGTCCAGTCGCGCCGCCAACTCGGGATAGTCACGCTCGAGTCGGCGCAGCGAATCGATCGCGTCGCGCGCCGACCCCGCGACGGGGTGTCGCGCACGCAGCGCGCGCACGAAGCACTCGAGGGCCCAGCTCCGTACGAAGCCTCCCGCCGCGAGGCGCTCGCCGCGGCGAGCGCGCCCCACGCCGATCAGCAGCTTGACGAGCACCAGCTTGGCCTCGTTCACCGGGTCGACGCGCCGAGCGTCGACCCGCGCCCGCGCAGCGGCGACGAGCGCCGCCGCCGGCCCCTCGTCGTACGCGACCGCGCTGTCGCCGGTGACGAGCGCGCCGGCTAGCTCGTCCGCCGTCGCGGCGGCGAACTCGGCCACATGTCCGTCGTCGTAGACGGCGACGAACCCGATCTCGCCTTCGCGCGCGATCAGCACGCACCGCTCGGGAAAGGGCAGCCAGTCCGCGACCGCCCGCAGCTCCTCGCCGCGGCCGGCGCCCGCCAGGGCGAAGAAGTCGTGGTCTGACCACTCATCGCGGCGGTGCTCGGCGACGGTCGAGCCCAGCAGCACCAGCCCGGCCGCCTCGTCGCGCTCCCGCAACGCCGCCTCGAGTGCGCGAGTCCACTTGTCGAAATCGATCGGCTCGGTCACTCGGCTTCTCCTCCCGGGCGCCCCCAGCCGGGAGCGTCGACACCGGGCCCGCGCCACACCGTCAGCCCGATCCCGGGCGCCGTCAGCCGCTCGCCCCAGAGCGCCTCACCGAACAGCCGCTGCGTCGACGCCTGCCCCGGCACCGGGAGGTCGACGGCGGCCCGTGCGGCGAGCACGAGCAGGCTCTCGTCGGCGGATTCCCGCACGAAGACGAGCGCGTCGTCGGAGACATGCAGCCAGCGCAGACCTCCGGTGCCGAGCACCGGATGCGCGCGGCGCAGCGCGATCAGCTCGCGGTACAGCGCGAACGTCTGCGCCGCGGCCGGGTCGGCGCTCCCCCACGGCATCGGGGTGCGGGAGGCCTCGCCGTCGACGCCGTGAAACCCGAACTCGTCCCCCATCCACACGGTCGGGATTCCGGGCAGCGTCAGCGACAGCCCGAGCGCCACCGGAAGCGCACCCGGCGTCGCGTGGGTGAGAAACCGGGCAGTGTCATGCGTGTCGAGCGCGTGCATCGTGCCGAGCCGCACCCGCCAGGGGATGCCGGCGACGAAGCGCTGCAGCTGAGCGTGAAACTCCACCCCGGTGACCGCGGGGACGCGCGTGACCGGCACGCCGAAGAACCACAGCGTCTCGTCGGGCTCGGCGGGCTCGGCGAGCCACCCCCAGAGCGGCCGGGTGAAGTCGGCGTAGGTCATCGCGCCGTGCCAGGCGTCGCCGGTGAAGTCCTCGGTGGCGTCGTTGGTCGACTCGGCCAGCAGCACCGTGTCGGGGTTGATCTCGCTCATCGTGCGGCGAAGCGTCTGCCGCACCTCCGCGTTGAGGTCGACGGCGCCGAGCCGCCCGGTCATGTTGGCGACGTCGATCCGCCAGCCGTCGAGGTGGAACGGCGCACGCAGCCAGTGCGCGACCACCGAGTCGGGGCCGTCGGTGAAGCGTCGCCGCAGCTCCGCCGAGCTCCAGTCGAACTTCGGCAGGCTGGGGACGCCGAGCCAGCTCTCGTACTGCGTGTTCTCGTCGTCGGTGAAGAAGTAGAACTCCGACTCGGGCGCCGCCGGGCTGCCGAGGGCGGCGCGGAACCACTCGTGGCGATCGCCGGAGTGGTTCGTCGTCAGGTCGCCGATCACTCGCATGCCCCGCGCGTGGGCGGCCTCGACCAGCCGCACCAGCGCCTCGTCACCGCCGAGCAGCGGGTCGACGACCCGGAAGTTCGCGGCGTCGTAGCGATGGTTGGAGGCGGCCGGGAAGAAGGGGTTCAGATACAGCAGATCGACGCCGAGGTCGGCGAGGTGATCCAGGTGCTCGATGATCCCGTCGAGGTCGCCACCGTAGAGCTGCTGGGAGCGTCCCGGCATCTCCGGATCGACCGGGTCGTCCCAGGCGGCGGGAATCGCCCACTCCGGTGCGGGGCGCCGATCGGCGGCCGCGGAGCGCGCGAAGCGGTCCGGGAAGATCTCGTACATGACCGAGGTGGTCATCCACTCCGGCGGAGCGTTGCCGGCGACGAGGGCGAAGTCGTCGGCGTCGCGGGTCTCGCCCGCGAAGAGGCCCGCCTGGTTGAGCCAGCGGATGCCTCCCGCCTCGTCCTCCAGCAGCCAGCGGTAGCCGTGCCGCGGGTTCGCCACCTCGAGCTCGGCCTCCCACCACTCCGCGTCGCCCGCGCCCTCGAGACGCCGCGCCTCGTCCCAGCGCGGCTCGTGGTCGGGATTCGAGCGCACGTGCACCCGCCGCAGCCGCGGGCCGGTGCGCGGCGCCCTCAGGCGCACGCGAACGCGGTCGCCGAGCTGGACCGTCGCACGCTCGACGTACAGCGGCGACCCGTCGTGGTGAGGCTCGGGGAGCGCGCGGCTCACTTCACCGAACCCGCGGTGAGCCCGCTCACGATGTAGCGCTGCAGGAACAGGAACAGGGCCATGACGGGGATCGCCGCCAGCACCGCGCCCGCCGAGAACAGCGTCCAGTTCTTCGACGTCTCCTGGGAGACGAACTGGTAGAGGCCCACGGCGAGGGTCTGCGTCTGCGGGTCGCTCAGCACGATGCTCGCGATCACGAACTCGTTGGTCGTGCCGACGAACGACAGCAGCCCGACGACGGCGAGGATCGGCGCCACGAGGCGCAGGATGATGCCGAAGAAGATCTGGGCGTGACTGGCGCCGTCGATCTTCGCCGCCTCATCGATCGAGACCGGGACCGTGTTGAAGAACCCGTACATCAGGTAGGTGTTCACGCCGAGCGCGCCGCCGAGGTAGACCATGATGAGGCCGAGCTGCGAGCCGAGGCCGAGCGCCGGGAAGATGTCGCCGATGCCGGAGAGCAGCAGGAAGATCGCCACGACCCCGAGCAGCTGCGGGAACATCTGCACCAGCAGCAGGCTGAGCAGTCCGACCCGGCGGCCGGTGAAGCGCATGCGCGAGAACGCGTAGGCGGCGAGCGCGCCGAGGAACACGGTTCCGGCGGCGGAGATCAGCCCGATCACGAGCGTGTTGCCGAACCAGGCGGCGTAGGGCTGCTGCGGGCGGTTGAACAGCTCGATGTAGTTCGAGAAGTCCAGCGAGCGGAACAGCACGTTCGAGCCGACCAGCGTGCCGGTGGGGTTGAGCGAGGCCGACAGCACGTACAGCAGCGGGAAGGTCGCGAAGATGACGACCGCGACGCCGACGAGGTGGCGCCAGCCGGTGTCGGCGAACCACCGGGCCGCAGAGCGCCGGCGACGAACGGGAATGGAGGCGGGAATCGTGGCCATCAGTTCAGATCCTCCAGGGCACGGGTGCGGCGGAAGCCGATGATCGAGACCACCGCCACGATGATGAAGATCAGGATCGCGAACGCACTCGCCAGACCGTAGTCACGGCCCGTGCCGCTGCCGAAGGCGACCTTGTAGACGAGGGTGATGAGCAGATCCGTGGCGCCGGCGTCGACGCCCGCGGCCACATTCCGCGGCCCACCCCCGGTCAGCATGTAGATGACGTTGAAGTTGTTGAAGTTGAAGGCGAACGACGAGATCAGCAGCGGCGCCACCGAGACCAGCAGCAGCGGGAACTTGATCAGGCGGAACACGGCCCACGGACGCGCCCCGTCGACGCGAGCGGCCTCGGTGAGCTCTTCGGGGATCGACTGCAGGGCGCCCGTGCAGATCAGGAACATGTAGGGGAATCCGAGCCAGAGGTTCACGATCAGCACGCTCGCCTTGGCGAGCCAGGGGTCGGTGAGCCACGGGATGGCGGCCCCGCCGAAGACGACCTGGTTGACGAAGCCGAAGTCCTGATTGAGCAGACCCAGCCAGACCAGCCCGGAGAGGAACGAGGGGAAGGCGTAGGGAAGGATCAGGACGATGCGGTAGAACTTCCGGCCCCGCATCCGCGCCTCGTTGAAGACGATCGCGAGGAACAGTCCGAGCGCGAACGTCATGCCGACGGACAGCAGGGCGAACGCGAACGTCCAGGCGATGACACCGAGCAGCGGACCGCGAATGGACTCCTCGGTGAACGCGCGGGCGAAGTTGTCGAACCCGACGTCGATCTTCCAGCCCGGAGAGAGCTCTTTGCCCGCCTCGTTGGCGAACGCACCGTCGCCGCGATCCAGGTAGGTCTCGCCGGTGCGGGTGTCGATGATCGCGTCGGCGGCCTCGTCGTATTCGAGGGCGGAGGTGTAGAGGTACGCGGAGCTGCCGTCGGGCGTCCGCAGCGCCCCGTCGTTCGGATCGTCGGTGAGCGGCACCGAGAGGTCGGCGATCACCGACTGGTTCTGGATGAGCGATCCGAAGTCGAGGGTGGTGTAGCCGTCGAGCTCGATCGCCTTCCCCGTGCTGTCCAGGCGCGCGCCGGGGGCCTCCTCGAGCGGGCGGTCCTCGCCGCCGACGAACACCTCGCCGTCGGGAGTGGTGACGAGGAAGCTGAAGGTGCCGAACTGCTCGAGCACCGTCAGCCGGTAGGTGGGCGAGTCGGGGACGCGGGTGCGGGCGTTCGCGATGATCGACTCGATCGCGTCCTCTTTGGTGCTGTTGTGCCCGTCGCCGTAGTTGGTGAAGGCGATGTAGCCGCTGTAGACGACGACGAAGATCTGGAAGACGGCGAGGAACAGCAGCCCGGGGGCGAGGTACTTGGCGGGCAGCATGCCCGGCTTCAGGTAGATGACGTTGATGGCGAGCGTGACCGCGAAGGCGATCCCGAAGACCACCCACTCCTCTTTGAGCAGCAGCGTGAAGAGGGCGAACACCGCCAGCGAGTCGACGATCGCGAGCAGCGAGATCTTGATCAGAGTGCTGCGGACGCTGGGCGTTCCGTGGTGATGGATTCCCCGAGCCGGGGCGGCGGGCTGGGGTGCGAGCGGCGGGGTGGTGCCGGGAGTCGACGTCGTCATGGTTCTCCGAGGTGAGGCGGGAGGGGATGAGCGGCCCGGGGATGCACTCCCCGGGCCGCTCGAGAGGATCAGCCCTCGATCTTGGACTGGATGCTGGCGACCATCGCCTGCCACAGCTCGACCGGGTCGCCCTGGCCGTTGATGATCGCGACCTCGGTCGCTCCCCAGTCGGCCCAGACGGCGTCCATCGCGGGAACGTTCGGCATCGGCACGCCGTTGACGCCGACCGCGCCGAAGGCGGCGACATCCGCGTCACCCTGCGCGGCCTCGAAGGCGCTGATCAGCGCCGGGGCACGGCCGCCGACCTCGTAGAGCGCCGTCTGCACGGCCTCGGTGCCGACGTAGTTCACGAGGAACTCGTTGGCGGCCAGGGCGTTCTCGCTCTTCGAGCTGATGTAGAAGCCCTGCACGCCGACGAACGGCGTCGCCGTCTCGCCGCCCGCCGACGGGATCGCGTCGATCGAGTAGGCGATGCCGGCCTCGGCCGCGGCCGGGACGTTCCACGGACCGGTCAGGTAGAACGGCGACTTGCCCGCGTTGAACTCCTCCTTGGCGATGTCGCCGGAGATGTTCGTGTTCAGGATGCCCATCGAACCCCACTCGGCGAGCTTCTGCGCGAAGGCCTCACCACCGGCGCCTCCCAGCGCCAGCTTCGTCGGGTCGTAGGTGCCATCGGCGGTGATCTCGAAGACGGTCGCCCCGAAGGAGGCCTGCAGCGGGTACAGGTGGTACGGGTCGGCCGCGTTGGGGTCGAGTCCGACGAGGAACGGGTACTCCGCGTCACCCGCATCGACGGCCGCCTCGCCCATGGCGATCAGCTCGTCGAAGGTGGTCGGCGCCGTGGGGGCGAGGTCGGTGTTGCGCACGAGGGCGATGTTCTCGACCGAGTAGGGCAGACCGTAGTTCTGGCCCTCGTAGCTCATGGCGTTGATCGCGACCTGCTGGAACTCGCTCGCCTTGTCGCCGAGCTCGAGCGGCGCCACGACGCCGTTCTGCACGAGCTTGCCGAGCCAGTCGTGCGCGCCGACGATGATGTCGGGGCCTTCGCCGGTGGGCACCTGAGTGGTGAAGTCGTCGCGGATGTCACCGAAGTCCTTCTGAACCAGCGTGACCTCGACGCCGCGCTCCTCCTGGAACTGAGCGGCGCCGTCCTCGAGGACGGCGGCACGGTCCGCGTCGACCCACACGGTCAGCGTTCCGGAGTACTGCGGCGTCTCGGGTCCCGTGCTGCATCCGGCGAGCGCCAGAGCACTCGCGGCGGCGACGGCGACGCTGGCAAGAAGCGCGCGGGGAGTGGATTGCACCCTCATTGGTGTGACCTTTCCTGCTGCGGAGCGGCCCCCGTCGCGCGCCGGGTCGGGTGCTGTGCACTCGGTGCCGCGCGGAAGAGGCCGTTCTCTTGGTTGGGGCTCGCAGGTCTGCAAGCGTTTCCATTCTTAGCTGAAGATCTCGCGGATGCCAAGTACCTGCGCCTATTTTCTTGGGTTCGCGTGACTCACCGGGGTGTAAGCGCTTGCACAAACGGCCTCGCGCCACCTACTCTCAACCGCATGCTCACCGATCCATCGCGCAGCGCCGCGCCGAATTCTCTGGCCGGGTCCCCCACCGCCGAGCCCACCGAGTGGTGGCGCTCGGCCGTGATCTACCAGATCTACCCGCGTTCCTTCGCCGACGCGAACGGCGACGGGATCGGCGACCTGCGCGGCATCACCGACCGCCTGCCGGCCCTCGCAGATCTCGGCGTCGATGCGGTCTGGCTCTCGCCGTTCTTCGCCTCCCCGCAGCGCGATGCGGGCTATGACGTCGCCGACTACTGCGACGTCGATCCGATCTTCGGCACGCTGGCCGACGCCGACGCGCTCATCGCCCGCGCGCACGAGCTCGGCATCCGCGTCATCGTCGACATGGTGCCCAACCACACCTCGAGCGAGCACCGCTGGTTCCAGGCGGCACTCGCCGCCGCGCCGGGAAGTCCCGAGCGCGAGCGCTACCTGTTCCGCGAGGGCCGCGGGGTCGCCGGGGAGCTCCCCCCGAACAACTGGGAGTCCGTCTTCGGCGGGCCGGCGTGGACGCGCGTCGCCGACGGCTCCTGGTACCTGCACATCTTCGACGACTCGCAGCCCGACCTGAACTGGTCGAACCCCGAGGTGCGCGCCGACTTCCTCGACATCCTGCGCTTCTGGCTCGATCGCGGCGTCGACGGATTCCGGGTCGACGTCGCACACGGCATGATCAAGGCCGACGGCCTTCCCGACTACACCCCGCCGGAGGGGGCCGGCAGCATGGGCGGCGCCGGCGGCATCGACGCCGAGCCCGCTCCGCTGCCGCCGTACTGGGGGCAGGAGGGCGTGCACGAGATCTGGCGCGAGTGGCGTCGGGTGCTCGACTCGTATCCCGGCGAGCGGATCCTGGCCGCGGAGGCCTGGGTCGACCCGCTCAGCCGGATGGCGCAGTGGGTGCGCCCCGACGAGATGCACCAGGCCTTCAACTTCGCGTACCTCGAGACCGCGTGGGAGGCGGCGTCGCTCGCGCGGGTCATCGACGCCTCGCTCGAGGCGTTCGGCGCGGTCGGGGCTCCGAGCACCTGGGTGCTGAGCAATCACGACGTCGTGCGCCACGCGAGTCGACTCGCCATCGCGGGCGAGAACCCGCAGGGCCACGGCCTCGGGCCGCGATCGCCGCATCAGCCCGACCCCGTGCTCGGCCTGCGCCGCGCGCGGGCCGCGAGCCTGCTGATGCTCGCACTGCCCGGCAGCGCCTACCTCTACCAGGGCGAGGAGCTCGGCCTGCCGGAAGCGATCGACCTGCCCGACGAGGCACGGCAGGACCCGACCTGGTTCCGCACCGACGGCGAGCGCTACGGGCGCGACGGCTGCCGCGTGCCCCTGCCGTGGGATGCCGAGGCCCCGGCGTTCGGCTTCAACGACACGGGTGCGAGCTGGCTGCCGCAGCCGGGGTCGTGGCGGGGTCTCGCGCGCGAGGAACAGGCCGGAGTCGAGGGCAGCACGCTCGAGCTCTACCGCTCGGCCCTGGCCGCGCGCCGACGGCTCGATCTCGGTCGCCAGGCCCTGCAGTGGCTCGACGGATTCGGCGAGGACGTGCTCGCCTTCCGCGTCGGCGACGTCACCGTCGTTGCCAACCTCGGCGATACGGAGGTGCCGCTGCCGCCCGGGCAGGTGCTCGTCGCGAGCGCCGAGCTCCCCGCGGGCAGCGTGCCGACCGACGCCACCGTGTGGCTCCAGCAGTGACGAGACGCAGGCGACCGCGTCAGTAGGATCGGGACACACGAGGGCCAGCACCGGGAGGAGCGCGCATGCCCGGCATCGATGAAGTCGCCCGTCTCGCGGGCGTCTCTGCCGCGACCGTGTCGCGCGCCCTCAGCGGGCGCGGTTCGGTGTCCCCCGCGACCCGCGAACGCGTGGAGGCGGCGGCGACCGAACTGGGCTACGTCGTCTCGTCGAACGCCTCGAGTCTCGCCAGCGGCCGCACGCGCAATGTGGGCATCGTCATCCCGTTCCTCAACCGGTGGTTCTACACCGCCGTGCTGGAGGGAGCGCAGTCGGCGCTGCTCTCGCACGGCTACGACCTCACGCTCTACAACCTGCGCGGCGACGCCGAGCGCCGCAGCGTGTTCGAGCACTTCCTGCTGCGCAAGCGGGTCGATGCGGTCATCGCCGTGAGTCTCGAGCTGACCTCGGAGGAGGTCACGCGGCTGCTGAACCTCAAGAAGCCGCTCGTCGGCGTCGGCGGTCCCCTGCCCGGGATTCGCACGCTCAGCATCGATGACGTCGCGATCTCGCGGCTCGCGACCGAGCACCTGGTCTCTCTCGGCCATCGCGCGATCGCGCACATCGGGGGTGACGCGGAGTTCGAGATGGACTTCCATGTGCCGACCAATCGCCGCGTCGGCTACGAGCAGGCGCTCACGGCGGCGGGGATTCCGCTCGACCCGGCACGCTACGCCCCGAGTGATTTCAGCCTCGAGGGCGGGTATCACGCCGCGAAGCAGCTGCTCGGCGATCCGCGGACGCGGCCCACCGCGATCTTCGCCGCCTCGGACGAGATGGCGTTCGGAACGATCCTCGCGGCCCGCGACCTCGGCATGCGAGTGCCCGACGACCTCTCGGTCGTCGGCGTCGACAATCACGCCTACGCCGAGTTCTTCGGGCTCACGACGATCGCGCAGTTCCCTGAACTGCAGGGTCGCAGCGCCGTGGAGGTGCTCATGGATGAGCTGCAGCCCCACACCCGGACGATCGACACCCTCAACACGCCTCTGCCGTTCGAGCTCATGGTGCGGTCGACGACCGCTCGGCTCGCCTAGACCGAGCAGGCGATTTCGCACGACCTCATCTAGAGTTTCGGTATGCCGAAACTCTGGCGTCAGGGGCGACGCCGCACGACGTCCGTCGTTGCCGCGACCGGGCTCTCCCTCGCGCTCGGCCTGAGCGGCTGTGCCGCCGACAGCTCGACGCCTGACCCCGCGGACGACCGCCCGGTCGTGCTCACCACCTTCACCGTGCTCGCCGATCTGGCGCAGAACGTCGCGGGCGAGCATCTCCGCGTCGAGTCGATCACCAAGGTCGGCTCCGAGATCCACGGCTACGAGCCGACGCCGGGCGACCTGCGCACCGCCTCGACCGCCGACCTCATCCTCGACAACGGCCTGGGGCTCGAGGCCTGGTTCGCTCAGTTCATCGACCAGCTCGAGGTGCCGCACGTCGTGCTCGGCGACACCGTCACCCCCATCCCGATCGGCGACACCGGCGCCCCCAACCCGCACGCCTGGATGTCGACCACCGAGGCGGAAGGCTACGTCGCGACGATTGCGACCGCGTTCGCCGAGCTCGCCCCGAGCCACGCCGACGACTTCGCGCGCAACGCCGAGAGCTACACCGCCGAACTTCGCGCCCTGCACGACGAGCTGCTCGCGGCACTCGACGGACTGCCCGAGAACCACCGCGCGCTCGTCAGCTGCGAGGGCGCGTTCAGCTATCTGGCTCGGGATGCGGGCCTGACCGAGCAGTACCTCTGGCCGGTCAACGCCGAGCAGGAGGCGACGCCGCAGCAGATCGCGGCCGTCATCGACTTCGTCCGCGATAACGACGTGCCTGCGGTGTTCTGCGAGTCGACCGTCTCGGACCGCGCCATGCAGCAGGTGGTCGAGGCGACCGGTGCGACGTTCGGCGGCACACTCTACGTCGACTCGCTCTCGGAAGCGGACGGGCCGGTGCCCACCTACCTGGAGCTGCTGCGCCACGACGTCGACCTCATCATCGCCGGGCTGAGCGGAGCGGAGGCATGAGCCAGCCCGCCCTCGCCCCGGCGCTCGAGCTCCGCGATATCGCGGTGCACTACGGCGACCTGCTCGCGCTCGACGTCGCTGAGCTGCGCGTCGAACCCGGGCGCGTGTGCGGTCTGATCGGCATGAACGGCGCCGGCAAATCGACGCTGTTCAAGGTGGCGCTGGGAGCGGTGCGCGCCGACCGCGGCACCGTTCGGCTCGGCGGGCTTCCGCCCGAGCAGGCGCGCCGGCGCGGACTGGTCGCGTCGGTGCCGCAGTCCGACGACATCGACCCGCGTTTTCCCGTCACGGTCGGCGATGTCGTGATGATGGGCCGGTACGGGCGCCTCGGGCTCACCCGGCGTCCGCGCCAGGTCGACCGCGACGCGGTCGCGAGCGCCCTCGCCCGTGTCGAGCTCGGCGACCTCGCCGACCGCCCGATCGGCAGCCTCTCCGGCGGGCAGCGCAAGCGCACCTTCGTCGCCCGAGCGATCGCACAGGATGCCCAGATCCTGCTGCTCGACGAGCCGTTCGCCGGCGTCGACCGCCGCAGCGAGACCCTCATCGTGCGTCTGCTGCGCGAACTGGCCGACGACGGCCGCTCGGTCATCGTGTCAACGCACGATCTGCACGCGCTCCCCGCACTCGCCGACGAGGCGATCCTGCTGCTCGGCCGCGTGCTGCTGCACGCGCCGACGGACGAGGTGCTGCGGCCGGAGAACCTGGCGCGCGCATTCGGACTCGGCACCGAGCGCGAGGGCGGCGTCGCGTGAGCCCCCTCGACTGGATCCTCGAACCGCTCGGCTACGACTTCATGGTGCGGGCGCTCGTCACCACCTCGATCGCCGCGCTCGTCTGCGCCCTGCTGAGCTGCTGGCTGGTGCTGATCGGCTGGTCGCTCATGGGCGATGCCGTCTCGCACGCCGTGCTGCCCGGGGTCGTGCTCGCCTACGTCGTCGGCGCGCCGTTCGCTCTCGGCGCGGTCGTGTTCGGCGTGCTCGCGGTGGGGCTGATCGGCGTCGTGCGCGACCGCAGCCGCATCAAGGAGGACGCCGCCATCGGCATCGTCTTCACGACCCTGTTCGCGCTCGGTCTCGCGCTCATCTCGGTGACCCCGAGCCAGACCGATCTCGCGCACATCGTGTTCGGCAACGTGCTGGGGGTGAGCCAGAGCGAGCTCGCGCAGATCGCCGGTCTCGCCGCGATCGTGCTGATCGTCGTGCTGCTGAAGCGCCGCGACCTCACCCTGTTCGCCTTCGACCCCACTCATGCCTTCGCGATCGGGCTCTCTCCGCGCCTGCTCGGGGCGCTGCTGCTCGGCATGCTCGCCCTCACCGCCGTGGTCGCCCTGCAGGTCGTCGGCGTCGTGCTCGTGGTGGCGCTGCTGATCATCCCCGGGGCGACGGCGACGCTTCTGACCGACCGCTTCGGGCGGATGCTGCTGATCGCGCCCGCCCTGGCCGTCACGGCGAGCGTCGTCGGCATCTACCTGAGCTACTGGTGGGACGCCTCCCCCGGCGCGCTCGTCGTTCTCACCCAGGGGGCGCTGTTCACGATCGTGTTCCTGGCCAGCCCGCGCCACGGGGTCTTCGCGGCCCGCCTGGCGGCGGCACGTCGCGCACGACGCACCTCACGCCGCACGACCGACGCCTCGGAGGCACGATGACGGAGAACTCGACCCAGACCGAGAACTACCTCAAAGCGATCTGGAACGCGGCGGAGTGGAGCGCCGAACCGGTCACGGTGAGTGTGCTCGCCGCCCGGCTCGGGCTCGCCGCCTCCTCGGTCTCGGAGTCCGTCCGCAAGCTCACGGCGCGCGGCCTGGTCGCCCACGCCCCCTACGGTGCGATCACACTGAGCGCCGAGGGAGAGCGGATCGCCGTCGCGATGGTGCGCAAGCACCGCGTGATCGAGACCTTCCTGGTGGAGCAGCTGGGCTACGCCTGGGACGAGGTGCACGACGAGGCGGAGGTTCTCGAGCACGCCGTCTCGGATCGCTTCGTCGACGCCGTGGCGGCGCAGCTCGGCGACCCGGAGCGCGACCCGCACGGCGACCCGATTCCGCGACGCGACGGCACCCTGCCGGGCTTCGCCGGCATCCCGCTGCTCGCCGCCGAGGACGGCGCCGCGGTGCGCATCGCCCGGGTCTCGGATGCCGACCCGGAGCTGCTGCGCTATCTGGAGAACGCAGGCATCGTCCTCGATGCGCACCTGCGGGTCGCACGTCGCGAACCCGCCGCGGGCACGATCACCGTGCACCTGGGCGAGCTCGAGCTGTCGCTCGGGGAGCGTGCGGCCGAGGCGATCCTCGTGGTCGCGGCTCCCTAGGTCACTCGGGGATGGTGCCCTGAGCGGAAGTTCCGAGCGGAACGTTGTCGAGAAACCAGACGTCGTAGGGCTTTTCGAGCACGTCAGCGTTGAGTTCGTTGAGTCGCGCAAGCGGTTCGCCCGCGGCGTGAGCATCCAGGTCGGCGCGGGTCGTCCAGCGCTCCACCATGACCACCGTGTCCCCACCTTGTTCGAGATGCGCGGCATACAGTTCGCAGCCCGGCTCGGCGTGGACCCGCGGCGTGACCTCGCGGAAGTTCTCGATCAGTCGCCCGCCAAGCCCCGGCTTCGCCTTCAGCACGGCGACAACAACCAGACTCATGTCACACCTCCCGGTAGTCGACGCCGAGCAAGTTCGCCGCCGCACGGTAGTCTGCGCCGCGGTGCCCCACCGACAGCGACCAGTGGTGACCGACGCCGGTGGCGCTCCAGTCGTCGACCCACTCCCCCGGGTCTCGGCCGAAATCGACGCGACTGGTCGTGTTGCCGATCTCGAGCAAGGGGCCGGGAACGACAGTGCCCTCGGACACGATGAACGACAGGCTTCCGTCGCGATCCTGCCCCAGGCCCAGCAGCGTGACGGGGCCGTGCTGGACGTCGAACTCGACACTCACGCCCCATCCGCGCTTGCCGTGGTAGACGCCGAGGCCACGCAGCAGCGGGTCCCGGCTGGACACGGCGAGGTGGGCGGGGCCGT
This sequence comes from Herbiconiux sp. J20-20, assembly GCF_057365085.1. Lineage (NCBI taxonomy): Bacteria > Bacillati > Actinomycetota > Actinomycetes > Micrococcales > Microbacteriaceae > Herbiconiux > Herbiconiux sp. J20-20. Next base: position 1,906,021 of record NZ_CP195122.1, on the reverse strand, counting down.
CATGTCCCATCTCAACGACTCCGTCGTCGAAGTTGAGCGCCTGGATCTCGCAGAACGACCCACCCGCACCGGCGACCTGGGTGATCAGCTGCGCCACCGAGGTCCGCAGCTCGTACTCACCGGACGCCGGGATCCCGCGCGCGGTCAGAAGGGATGCGCCGAGAATCATTCCGGCACCGAGGCGCTCGTGCTGCTCTCCGTCGAGGCCGCGGTGGTAATAGGCGAGTGAATCGAGATCGAAGTCCTCCACCAGGCGGTCGAGTCCGACCGAGACCTTGGCACCCCAGGCGAAGTCCTCGTCGACGACCGAGTCGTCCAGCGTGAAGATCTTCTTGGCGAGTTCCATCCTGTCGCTGACCTCGCGGTCGGAGACCTTGTCGACGCGAACCCGGAGGTCATCGAACTCGAGTACCTCGACATGGCTGCCGAAGGTCGCCGGAAGCAGCGTCAGATCGGTCGAGACGTCCAACATTCCGGGGTACAGGTGCCCCATCAGCCCGTGGCGCGCGTGGCGCAGCCGTCCGCGAATGTCGGCGGCTCGCACCCAACTGCTGATCCGGTCCCACGCCGAATCCTGACGAAGCCACCCCGAGACCGAGCGGAACGGAATCCCCGCTCGACGGAACACGTTGCCGATCTCGGGGATCGAGCACTGCCCGCAGTAGGCGAGCCACTCGCCGGTGCCGAACGTCGCGTGGTTCATCTTCGTCTCGGGCTGCAGATCGATCACCAGAACAGGTGTCTGCGCGCGTTGGGCGATCGGGAGCACCATCGAGCTCGTGAGGTACGTCGTGATGAACATGACGATGAGGTCGCAGTCCGCCTGGCGAAGCTTCTCGGCGGCGACGGCGGCCTCCTGCGCGTCGGAGACGAAGCCGACGTCGGTGACCTCACCGTCCATTTTTTCGAAGCGATCGACGACGTACGCCGTCGACTCTTCGAGTTGCGGTTTGAGCTGCGGGAACTGCGGCCAGTAGGCGCCGAGGCCACCTGCCACGAGGCCGATGCGCGTCTTTCGGCGTCGGGGAGGGGTGAGCAGTTCAGTGACATTGACGAGATCGGACATCGTTGTTCCTCGGTCGTGGGGGCAAGGCGACAGCAGCGCCTGGCAATTGAATCGATTAAATGAATGGTACCAACGCGATCGTGAGATCACCAGCCGCGCGCGGTGACGCCTCAGAATCCGGTGGAACCGCGGGGAATGAGGCTCGGCGCAAACACCGTTGACTGGTGCCGGTGGCCTTCCCCTTCGGCTAACTCGGCGAACAGCATGTCAACGGCGCGTGCACCCATTTCCTGCTTGGGCTGCCCCACTGTCGTGAGCTCGATCGCCTCGGCGGTGGACAGCGCAAGATCGCCGTAGCCGACCACCTGGACGTCATCAGGAACACGAAGCCCCTCGGCTCGAACACCGCGAATGACGCCGACGGCGAGCTGGTCGTTGGTGCAGAACACCTGCGTCGGCAGGCCGTCGCGCACGATGCGCCGTCCGGCGTCGATGCCGGCATCGACCGTCATCTCGGCCACATCGACTTCGACCAGTTCCGCTCCGTCGCACCCCTGCGACGTCAAGGCGGCGAGAGCGCCGGCTCGTCGATCCGCGCACTGCGGGATCTCGGTCGACCCGTTCACGATCGTGATGCCCCGCGTGCCGCGTCGGGACTCGAGGAGATGCTCGACCGCCAGCGCACCGCCACGCACATCGTCGACGGCGACCGAACAGCTGTCGTGTTCGTCGACATGTCGGTCGACGACGATGAGCCGCGTTCCGAGTGCCCGCAACCGCTCCAGCCGCGTGGCGTCAGCAGCCACGGGAACAACGATCGCCCCCGCCGCTCGGTGCTCCGCCAGCATGTCGACGTGCCGCCGCTCGCGCTCGGGGTCGTCGTGGCTGACGCACAGTGCGACGGCGTAACGGTCGCGGTCGGCGGCCTCGACGACCGCATCCACAATCGCCGCATAAAAGGGGTTCACGATGTCCGGAATCACCAGACCCAAGAGTCGGCTCGAACCCTGCCGAAGCGCCGCCGCCGCACGATTCGGCGCGAAATCCAGCTCGGCCATCGCGGCACGAACCCGATTGGTCGTGTTCTCCGACACGAGCTGCGGCCGGTTGATGACGTTCGACACCGTTGCGGCCGACACGCCCGCACGCCGCGCCACGGCAGCAAGGCCGAGTTCGCGCGGAGGGCTCATCCTCTCAGTCAAGCATGAGCCTGCTCAGAGCGCGGCCCACTGGTCCTCAAGGTTGAACACCTCGATGAGTCGCACGAAGCCGGTGTCCGGAGCAGCACCATCCAGCTCAAGGAAGAACTCGGCCATCTCAGCCTGCCAGCGCGCGTTGATCTCCGTTTCCGCCATCCCGCGCAGTGCAGCGTCGAGGTCTGGCGTCTCGAAATAGCCGATGAGCAGCCCGTCGGGGCGAACGAACAGGGAGTAGTTGTGCCAGCCGGTATCCATGAGCGCCTGAAGCATCTCAGGCCAGACCGCGGCATGCCGCTCCCGGTACTCGTCGAGTCGTGCCGGGTCGAGCTGGAGCTGAAAGCAGACACGTTGGTACGGGGTTGTCGTCACGATGCGCTCCGGGTTGCGGGAAGGAGGGCCGGCCACACGGCCGACCCCCCTGCCCAGTGGTGACTAGAACGAGATGTAGTCGTACTCGTCGATGTTCTCAGGCGTGAACTTGAGCAGGTCGCCGACGATGATGAGACCGTTCGGACCCACCGTGTACGTTCCGAGCTTGCCCGCGTCGAAGGTGTCACCCTCGGCGCCGGTGATCGTTCCGTCCAGCAGCGCCTTGCCCGCGTAGGCGGAGAGGTACCCCACGTCCGACGGGTCCCACAGCGCGAACGCCTGAACGGTGCCGTCCTCCAGGTACTCCTTCATCTGACCCGGAAGGCCAAGACCCACGAGCGCAACCTGACCCTTGTACTCCGAGGTCGAGAGGTAGCGCGCGGTCGCAGCGATGCCGACCGTCGTGGGCGAGATGATGCCCTTCAGGTTCGGGTACGACTGCAGCAGACCCTGGGCCTCCTGGAACGACTTGGTGTCATCGTCGTCGCCGTAGACGGTCGCGACGAGATCCCACTCGTAGTCCGGGTTCTCGGCAATCTGCTGCTCCATGGCCGCAATCCAGGAGTTCTGGTTCGGGGCCGCAGCAGTGGCCGACAGGATTGCGATCTCGCCGGTTCCGCCGATCTGGTCGTACAGCTGCTCGAGCTGGCCTGCCGCGACGCCCTCAACCGAGGTCTGGTTGATGAACAGGTCGCGGCACTCGACGGCCGAGTCGGAGTCGAAGGTGATGATCTTCGCCCCGCCCGCGCGCGCGTCTTCCAACACGGGGCATACGGCATCGGGGTCGTTGGGCGACACCGCGATGATCTCGGTGCCGTTCTGGACCTCGGTCTGGATGAACGGGATCTGGCTGTCGGCGCCCGCATCGAGCGGAGCCGCTTCGTTGTACGTGAAGCCGAGTTCCTCGGCCGCTTCCTTCGCTCCGGAGAGCTCCAGCGTGATGTACGGATTGTTGAGGTTCTTCGGGATGAAGGTGATCGAAGCGCCTTCGCTCGATCCCTCGCCGCCCGATTCCTCCGCCGTCGCGCAGCCCGTGACGGCGAGCGCAACCGCGGTTGCCGCGGCAGCTACCGCGACGAGACGTCGACGGTGATTGCGAATCAACTCCATTGTCATTCCTTTCGTGGGGGTGTGCCGGGTGCTCGGCACCGGTGTCCTCAGGCGTCGGTCGCCTGAGGAAGACGTCGTTGAATGCGGCGCACCTGCCGCCACTGCCGGTAGGTCGCAAACAGGCTCGGGCCGACCACCGAAAGGATCAACAGCGAGCCGGTGATGATCACCAGCGTCACGTCGGGGATGCGCTGCAGGCGCAGCGCGTAGTTGATCGTCGCGATCAGCAGCACGCCCGTGATCGCGCCGACGATCGTGCCGCGGCCGCCGAAGATCGAAATGCCGCCGAGCAGAACCGCTGCGATGACGGTCAGCTCCAGTCCCGACGCGCTATCGCTTCGGGCGCTGTAGTAGAGCGACCAATAGACCCCGACGAACGCACACACGAGTCCGCTCGCGACGTACAGCCAGAACTTCGACCAGCCAACCCGAATTCCGACGAAGGTCGCGGCCTCTTTGCTATAGCCGAGGGCGTACAGGCCGCGGCCGAACGGCGTGAAGTGCAGCACGGCAGCGAAGATGACCGCGATCACCAGCACGAGAAGAACCACGACCGGGATGCCGGTCTCGCCGAGTCTCGCGTTGATGAAGCCCGTGAACTCGGCGGGATGCTGCGTGCTCGACACCGAGTTGTCGCCGATCACGACGAGTGCAAGCCCTCGATACAGCGCCAGCGTTCCGATGGTGACGGCGAGCGACGGAAGCCCGACGAACGCGATGAGTGCGCCGTTGACCGCGCCCGCGAGCACACCGACGAGCACGGCAACCAGAACTGCGGGTACGTAGTCCCAACCCGCGAGGCTGAGAGCTCCGATCGTTCCGGTCGTGAGGCCGACAACGCTTGCAACGGAGAGATCGATCTCGCCCGTGATGATGATCAGTGTCATCGGCAGCGCAATCAGCAGCGCTGGCACGGCGTTCAGCAGCAGATAGCCGACCGTGACAGGTGACGCGAATCGCGGCAGAAGCACGCTCGCGAGCACGATCACGAGCACGAGCACGGCGACGAGCGCCCCATCCCGATTCAGAACGGTGCGGCCGAAGGCCGACTGTCGGACGTCGCGGCGCCCCCGAGGGGCGATCGTGGTGCTCATTCTGTGTCCTCGCTGATTCGAAGCTTGCGGGTCGCACGAAGGCTGGCGATTCGGTCAATCACGATCGCGGAGATGATGAGCGCGCCGACAACGGCCTGCTGCCAGAACTTGTCGACCCGGACGGCGGTGAGCGAGCTCGTGATCGTCGTGAGCAGCAGGGCGCCGATCGCGGCCCCGACAACGGTTCCCGACCCGCCGAAGATCGCCACGCCGCCGACGACCGCAGCCGCCACGACATCGAGTTCCAGTCCGGTGCCGGTCGTCGCGCCGACTGAACTGAAGCGCGAGGCGTAGAGCACCCCCGCCAGCCCCGCCAACAGCCCGTTCACGAGGAACGCCGTGAACACCCTGCGCCCGACCGGGATTCCGAACACACGCGCCGCGTCAGGGTCGGACCCGATCGCGTACAGGTCGCGCCCGGATCGCGTTCCGGCGAGCACGACCGCCAGAATGACGATGACCGCGATCGCAAGCAGCGTGATGATCGGGATACCGAGGAACGTATCCACGGAGAGGTTGCCGAAGGCGACCGGTCGGTCCCCGGAGAAATACTCCTTGCCCCCGGCCCACGCGTTGTTCACGCCCCGGTAGATATAGAGCGTTCCGAGCGTGATGACGAGCGCGGGAACTCGAACACTCGTGACGAGAAGGCCGTTGATCGCGCCGAGCGCAGCACCCATGAGCATCCCCGCAATGAACACCACCGGAATCGGGATGCCCGGGACGGTGGCGAACAGGGTCCCCGTGAAGAAGCCCGAGATGCCGAGGATCGAGCCCACCGAGAGGTCGACGTTTCGAGTGATCAGCACGAGCGCCTGGCCCGCCGCAAGGATCATCACGATCGTGGCGTTGAGCATCAGGTCCTTGACGCTCTGCGGCGTCAGGAATCGCGGGTTCGCCAAGAAGGTCACGAGAACGAGCGCGATGAGCGCAACGCTGACCGGCAGTTCGCGGAACTTGAAGATCGCGCCGATCGCGCGCATCGGGGCCGATTTCTTCGGCGCGTGGTTCAGGCTCGGGACGGTCATGCGCTGGCTCCCTCAGCGGTCGTGGCGGCGTGCATGACGCGCTCGGGGGTGGCTTCGGCGCGAGTCAATTCGCCCGTGACATGACCCTCGCGCATCACGATGACGCGGTCGCTCATCCCGAGGATCTCGGGCAGCTCGGAGGAGATCATCAAGATTGCGATCCCTCGCCCGGCGAGTTCCGTGATCAGGCGGTGCACCTCGGCTTTGGTGCCCACGTCAATGCCACGAGTGGGCTCATCGACGATGAGCAATCGCGGCTCGGTCGCGAGCCACTTGGCCAGCACGACCTTCTGCTGGTTCCCACCCGAAAGGGTCGATACCTCAATGTCGGGAGAGCCTGCCTTCACCTGAAGACGATCGGTCCATTCGCCGGCGATTCGCCGCTCGGTACGCGGGTTGATGAGGCCGAAACGGGCGAGCTGATTCCGCAACGTCAGCGCCGCGTTGCGCGAGACGGAGAGATCCATGACAAGACCTTGTTTGCGCCGATCCTCGGGCACGAAACCGATGCCGGCTGCGATCGCCGCCCGCGGGTCGCGGCGCGGCAGTTCGCGGCCTTCCACCGTCACGGTGCCGCTCTCGTAGGGATCAATGCCGAAGATGGCGCGCGCCACCTCAGTGCGTCCCGCTCCGACAAGACCCGCAAGTCCGACGATCTCCCCTGCCCGCACGGTCAGGTTCACGTTCTTGAACACGCCCGCCCGGCTCAGGCCGGACACCTCGAGCACCGGTTCGCCGATCTCGGCGTCAACTTTGGGAAAGAGCGCGGCGATGTCGCGCCCCACCATTTCGCGCACGATCTCGTCCACATTGGTGTCCTCGACGCGGTGCGTCTGGATGTAGCGGCCGTCGCGCATGACGGTGATCCGGTCGCACAGGTCGAACACTTCGTCGAATCGGTGCGAGATGAACATGATTCCGGCACCGCGGTCGCGCAACGATCGCGCAACCGCGAACAGCCGTTCCACCTCAACCCCGGAGAGGGCAGCGGTGGGCTCATCCATCACGAGCACGGAGGCGTCCAACGAAATCGCCTTGGCGATCTCAATGATCTGCTGGTCGGCGATCGACAGGCCCTCGGCGAGTCGATCGGGGTCGATCGGCACCCCGAGCTGGGAGAACAGCTCACGTGCCTGCTGACGCATCGACGACCGACTGATCAGGCCGAAACGGCCGCGCGGCTGCCGCCCGACGAAGATGTTCTCGGCAACGGTGAGGTCGGGAAAGAGCGTCGGCTCCTGGTAGATCACGGAGATCCCTGCGGCCTTGCTCTCGGCCACGTTGCGAAAGTTCACCGGCGCACCGGAGACGCGGAAGTCGCCCGCGTCAGGGTGGTAGAGACCGGCGAGGATCTTGACCAGCGTCGACTTGCCCGCTCCATTCTCGCCGACGAGCGCGTGGATCTCGCCGCGCTGCAGCTCGATGGTTCCATTCGCCAGCGCAACCACGGGGCCGAATGTCTTGCTCGCGCCGCGGAGGGCGAGCACCGGCGCGTCCGGGGAGGGCGTTGTCACAGCCGAACCTCATCTCGTCGTTGAGTCCGCCGAGTGGCGAATGAACTGAATCCTACATGAATCGATTCATGTGTGGAGGTGAACGTAACAGCCACTTCGCCTCTCGTCAACTCTGACGGCGCGCGCAGACGCGCCGAAAGCGGGGAAAAGCCTCGGAAATTCAGGGGTTCGTGCACCCGGAGATCGAGCCAGAGCGCGACCTGGGCGCAGATTCGTGGTTGAATCCATTCACGATCGAACCCGCCGATCACGCGCCAAGGAGGACGCATGACTGCCGTGAGCATCCGAGACGTGGCGCAGCGCGCCGGCGTCTCGGTGGGCACGGTGTCGAACGTCTTGAACCGTCCGGCCGAGGTCTCGGCCGAGTCCGTGGGCCGCGTCCAACGCGCGATCGACGAACTCGGCTACGTTCGGAACGACGCCGCCCGTCGCTTGCGCGCGGGCATCAGCTCCACGGTGGGGTTCGTCGTGCTCAACGGGCAGAACCCCTTCTTCAACGAAGTCGTTCGCGGCGCCGAAGACGAGGCGATGCAACGGGGCATCGCAATCCTCTTGGGCAACAGCGAGGAAGATCTCGTTCGGGAGAGCCTCTATCTCGACTTGTTCGAGGAGCAGCGTGTGCGCGGGGTCCTTGTCTCTCCGCATAGTGACATCAATCCGCGCCTGGAGCGACTGCGATCTCGCCGGATACCGACGGTGCTCGTCGACCGCTTCAGCGGCGACGGACGCTTCAGCTCGGTCTCGGTCGACAACGTCGCCGGGGGCCGCATCGCGACAGAGCACCTGATCGACAGCGGGCGCGAGCGGATCGCCTTCGTCGGCGGGCCTTTCGACATCCGGCAGGTCGCCGACCGTCTCGCCGGAGCGCGGGTGGCGGTCGAGGCGAGCAATCAACCCGTCGAACTCGAGGTCGTTGTCACCGCGAGCCTGACGGTCGACGAGGGAGTGCGCGCCGGCCAGCGGGTCCTCGAGCGTCCACGCTGGCAGCGGCCCGACGCCATCTTCGCCGCGAACGACCTCGTCGCTCTCGGCTTGCTCCAATCTCTCACGGTCGACGGGCGACTTCTGGTGCCCGGCGACATCGCACTCATCGGCTTCGATGACATCGCATTCGCACGCGCGGCCGCTGTCCCGCTCTCGTCGATGCGCCAGCCGAGTCGCATGATTGGGCAGACCGCGCTTCGAGTGCTGATCGAAGAGGCCGAGGATCCGACGTCGATTCCGCGCCAGACGGTGTTCCAACCCGAACTCGTCGTGCGCGCCTCCACGCAGAGCGCCACCGCGGCGACGGCGGCGCGTCGCTAGGCATCACATCACCTCGCGCCCGGCGGTCCCCTCGCGCAATCCACGGGTGTGAATCGGTTCACGTCGGGTGGCCCAGCATCACTCCTGCCGGCCTCGGATGCAGGCAACGGCGGCGCGGAACTCCGGGTCAGAATATTGATACGGTTCATGAGCGGACCTGGCGCCAAGCACCGCCGTGTCACGTCCGCGCTTTTCCCAAGGAGGCCAGCGTGGGTGCAGCTCGCGTTCACATTCGCCACGTTGCGCAACACGCGGGCGTGTCAATCGGAACCGTCTCGAACGTGCTGAACGGGCGCGAGAGCGTCTCGCCCGCACTCGTCAAAAAGGTGCAAGACGCGATGGCCGCGCTCGGCTACTTTCCGAACGAGAACGCCCGCGAGCTGGCCAGCGGCGCAAGCCGCACGGTCGCGCTCCTAGTTCTCAGCAGCTACAACGCGTTCTTCAACACCTTCGCCGACGCCGCCGAAGAAGAAGCCGACAGCCGCGGATTCTCACTCGTCCTCGCGGGCAGCGCTCAACGACCCGAGCGCGAGAACAAGTACATCGACGTGTTCGAGTCGCAACGCGTGCGCGGGCTCCTCCTCGCCCCCGTCGACGGCGTCACCGATCGCATTCGTGCGCTCCATCATCGCGGGACTCCCGTGGTGCTGCTGGGCGTGCCGAGCGCCGGATCCGAATTCTGCGGCGTCTACTCCGACTCCGAGATGGGCGGCTACCTCGCCGTGCGCCACCTGATCGCCCAGGGACGGCGCAACATCCTCGTCGTCGGCGGACCGCTGCACCAGGTCCGCGGCCGAGTCGACGGCGCCGCCCGGGCGGCGGCAGAGGCGAGTGATGCGCGGATGAACTACCTCTCGACGTCGAACCTCACCCTGGACGAAGGCAGGCTTCTCGCCCTGCGCATCCTCTCGATGGCACCCGAGGATCGCCCCGACGGGATCTTCGCCGCGAACGACTTCGTCGCCATCGGCATGATCCACCACCTGACCCAGGAGCGATCGATCCAGATTCCGCGCGACATCTCGATCGTCGGTCACGACGACATCTCCTTCGCGGCGTCGGCACTCATCCCGCTGACCACGATCCGACAGCCAATCGAGCAGATGGCCGCCGCCGCAGTCGACCTCTGCCTGGCCGAAGCCGAAGCCGGAATCGACCACGAGCACGAGGTCCGTGCGTTCTCGCCAGAACTGGTGATTCGGCACACGTCCCTGCCAGTCCCGGTCGGAAGCTACACGTAGTTCGCCCCACCCGCGACGCGGTCAAGGGTGAACTCGTGCGTGCCCGCCGACAGTCGTGACATCTCGCCACGGGCGCGGATCCGGACCTCGTCCGACAGCGTCACCGCGTATCGGAGTTCATCCTCGCCATCACGCTCCCACGCCACCTCCGCACCGCCGCCGCCAGGGAGGTGGACCAGTCCTGAGAGTCGGTCGAGGCCGAGATCGTTGACTCGCAGGTCGAGCACCGATCCGTCGTCGTCGAGCTCGGAGTGCAGGCCCAAGCCGTACCGCGACATCTGCCATGTCGGCGCGCCGCCCCAGTAGTGGCACTGGCTCCAGCGCTCATCGAAGACCTCCCACCAGGTGGTGGCGCCACGGTCGAGCATCCAGCCCCAGCCGGAGCGCCAGAGCTCGGCGACTTCGCCGCCATAGCCTGAGTCGAGCAGCACCGGGAACGAGTAGTTGGTGAAGTACGGCGTGACCGCGCCAGGGCGCACCTGGCTGGGATCACGAAGGCGCGGCGCCTCGCGGTTGAACGGAAACGCACCGCTCACATGCTGGAACAGGAAGTCCGCCGCCACCGACGGGTCGACGACCCCGCTGTGGGCACCCAGCGTCCATGAGTGGTAGCGGTTGGCGGGATCCGACATCCAGGTCCGAAGCAGCGCCGCCAGGCGCTCTTCCTGCGACGCATAGTCGGCGGCGACCTCCGGTTTGCCGATCAGCACCATCCAGCGACGCCAGCTGCGCACGGCCTGATGAACGTGCGCCAATGCGGCGAGATTCGGCTGACTCCGCGGGACTCCGTAGCCCCAGTCGACGAACGGCCACGGCAGCGTGTGTGCGCCGTCGGCGGCGACGCTGCGCACGAGCGCGTCCACGTTGGCCCGCGCCGACTCCTCGAGTTCGTGCAGCAGGCCGACATCGCCTTCGGCGCGCGCCACGTTGATGCATGCCGTCACCCATTGGGCGGCATACGTGCCGAGGTAGAGCACTTCACCCGGGCCGCACCCGGCGACCAAGCCATCTGCGCGAGCTCCCGCGGCCGAGTGCAGCAGGGCGCGGCGCACCAGGCGCACGTCTCCCCATCCGGTGGTGAGCAGGTGGAGCGCGCTCGAGACGACATCGCCGACCCACTCGCCGCGTTCGCGCACGGAGTCGATCAGGCTGTCCTCGGCGGTCGCCCGCAGCGTGTCCAGTCCGGTCATCCAGATCTGGTTCAGTCGAGCGTCATCCGATTCGAACCGGCCGGTGGGCGGGCCGAGCCGATCCCTCTCGATGAACTCCGCGCCCACGAGACGGGCGTTCTCGTCTCCGCGCACGCGGACCTCGAGGTAGCGCCCGCCGAGCGATTGGAGCGGCTCGATCGTCGAAGTGCCCTCGCCCACGGTGAAGTGCTGCAACATGCGGGTCGGGCCCGCGGAGAGCGCGACGACGGGCGACGGGCGACCCGCCGGCGTCAAGCGTTCGGCGAAGGCAACCGTCACCTCGGCGCGGCCGGCGGTCGCGAGCTCGAGCTTGACCGCGCCGATGCGGACGCGGCCGAGGTCGTAGCGGTACCAGCGTCCGTCGAGGTCGTCTTCCACGGGCGGGTCGTCATCGGCGAGCAGGAACTGCGTGCCGATGTCGTCGAACTCGTAGCCGACGTAGGTATCGCGATACCTGCCCTCGCCGGTCGGGCTGAGCACATGCGTCGTCCAGGGAATCAGCGCGATATCGGCAGGCGTGATCGGCCCAAGAGTCTGGGACAGATCCACAGCGGCGACGTCCGCCCACCCGGAGCGGTCCCCGTCCGTCCACCACTCCGTCGCGAACGGCTCGCCCTGCCACTCGACCCATCCCAGCAGCGGGCTCACGCGGAGGCCGGTTGCCGTGTACTCGTCGAGTTCACGACCCCTCCACTCGAGCGAGAGCAGCTCGCCCGCGGAGTCGCGCAGTTCGCACCAGACGAACGCGGGGACGGCCGCGGACATCCGGGTCGTCAGGCCCTCCGCGATGGCGTGAATGGAGAGGCGGTGGCGCCCCGCCTCCAGGAACACCGATTGGTGGTGGTACTCGGGGAGCGAGGGCGAGTAGCGGAGCGGGCCGTGCACGACCGTGTCGCCGTCGACTCGCAACCGAAAAACGCCCGCGGCCTGCACCAAGAGCTGGTACTCACCCGAGTTCTCGACCACCAGTTCCGTCACGAATCCCGCGTGCTGATCCTTCTCGCGCGCGTCAGCCAGCCAAAAGGCCCCCTCGAATCCGGGTCGAGTCGTGCGGCGGATCTGCCCCGCGGGGCGACCGTCGAGGCCGGAAACCCCGTGCGGTTCGATCTGAACGTCATCGACGAGGTCGTCGTCGTTGTTCGACAAGGCCACAACGGGCGCTCCTGCGTCGGTGCTCATGGAACTCATTTCAGTTTGCCCGGCGGACTGCCGGGTCGTCGAAGACGGGCGACGGAGCGGGCTGGCCGTGGCGGGGCCAGCGCGCAAAGGACTGAGCGATGTGGCCGACGAGCTCCGCCGACAGCTGCGCGCGCTCGGCCAGATACCCGGGGTCGTCGAAGAGGTTGTTCCACTCCGACGGGTCGGCGACCAGGTCGTAGAACTCGCCCTGGACTGCCGATTCGGCGGGATCGATGTAGAGGATGAGCTTCCGCGTCGCCGTTCGCCACATCCAGGCCGGGGCGGGTTCGTGCATCTCGGCGAACGACCCTCGTCGCGTGGCCTCCTCGAGCAGCGACTGTCCGGCGACGGCCTCGGGCACGTCTGCCCCAGCGGCCTGGCCCAGCGTCGGGTAGATGTCCACCAGCTCCGCCGGGCGATCGTCGCGGGTGCCCCGCTTGGCCGGGTCAATCGCCGAGCCCGAGACGACGAGCGGCACGCGAATGCTGCTGTCATAGAGGCAGTACTTCGAGAACTGGTAGTTGCGTTCCCCGAGGAGCTCCCCGTGGTCGCTCGCAAACACGATGATCGCGTTGTCGAGACGACCCCGACTCCGGAGCTTCGCGAGCGCCTTGCCGAATTGAGCATCCAGCCAGGTGCAGTTCGCCCAGTAGCGCAGCGTCGCCCATCGCCGCTCCTGCGGTTCGAGCTGCGTCCACGCCGCGCGCCAGCGCTCACTGCGCGCACCGAGAAATTCGGAGTGGGCGTCGCGCACCCGGATGTGATCGTCGCGTTCCGGACCCCACGGCGGCAGGACCAGATCTGGGATCTCGTCGATGTCGTACATCGCCTCGTACTCTGCCGCCGGGTTGTGCCCGGCGTGGGGCTTGACGAAGCTCAGGTAGAAGAACAGCGGATCCTCGGTGTCGAGCTCGGGGCCATCAAGCCACTCGAGTGCCCGCTCGGAGATCCACCCGTCAGGATGATTCCGCTCCGGAATTGACGAGGTCGCGCCGAGATAGCCGGCCGGCTCCTCTTCCCCGGCGCCGTAGCCCGCGGTCATGGCGAGGTACGCCGCGCGGCCCTCGGGGTCCTCGTCGTCCTGCCATCGCACGGCTCCAACCTCGTCGCCGAGGTCGCGCGTTCCCACCATCCGCACGTCGAAGCCGCGCGTCGACGGCGTGCTCGGCGTGTACCCCCAGTGCGTCTTGCCGAAGCCCGCGGTGAAGTAGCCCGCGGCGTTCAGCATCTGGGGCAGGAGCGCGAACGGCAGACGGTCGTCCCCCGGCGTCGCCGACTCATTCGATCGCACGCCGTTCTGCGAGGGATAGAGACCCGACATCAGCGAGTGCCGACTCGGAACGCACATCGGCGCCTGCGCCGTGGCATTCCCGAACAGGATGCCGTCGGCGATCAGGCGGTCGATCGTCGGCGTCTTCACGTGCGGGTTGTGCGCGCCCAGCGCGTCCCAGCGCTGCTGATCGGTCATCAGGAAGATGACGTTGGGGCGGCTGTGGGAAGACACGGTGGTCCTTTCGTTGGAACTGAGAGCGGCGCCGCCACCGCCTGCCCCGCCGTGACGGGCGGGGCAGGCGAGCAGCGCGGATGTCGACTTACTCGAGACCGCTGCCGACGATGCCTCGCGTGAACCAGCGCTGGAACGCGATGAACACGATGAGCACAGGGACCATGGCGATCGCTGCGGCCGCGAATCCGACCGACGGTGAGATGTTGCTGAACTCGCCCTGCGCCAGCGGCGCGAGCGCAAGCGTCAGCACCCGGGTGTCGGGGCCGGGGGCCGCGACGAGCGGCCAGATGTACATGTTCCACGCGGTGAGGAAGGTGACCACCGTGTACGCCGCGATCACCGGTCGCGCCAAGGGCAGCGCGATCGAGAAGAACACCCGAAACCAACTCGCTCCATCGAGCCGCGCAGCCTCGATCAGCCCCGCCGGGAACGTCGAGAAGAACTGCCGGAAGAGCAGCACCCCGAGCGATGCGTGCCCGACGACCGGCAAGATGAGACCGGCGAACGTTCCGACGATCCCCAGCTGCAGGGTGACGATGAACGTCGGGATCAGCGTCAGGTTGGCCGGCATGAAGATCGGGATGACGAACATCGCGAGCAGCGCGGTCGCTCCGCGAACCGGGATCTTCGCCAGCGCGAATGCCGCCGGGAGGCAGATGGCCAGCTGAAGCACGACGACCGACACCACGAAGATGAAGGTGTTGATGACCGTGCGCGGCGTCAGGTAGTGCCACGCGTCGCTGAAGTTCTCCCAGACGGGGTTGGAGGTGATCAGCTTCGGCGGATACTGCGAGATCTCCTGGAAAGACATCAGCGATCCCGACAGCAGGTAGAGCAGGGGGAACGCCGTGAGGAGTCCGAACACCACGATCGTCGTGTAACGACCGGCGCTGAAGGTTGCGGGCTTCATCGGGACCACCTCGATCCGAGCACACGACCGACGACCACGATGCCGACGACGAGTACGAGTTGAAGAATCGACAGGGCACCTGCGTAGCCCACGTCTTGGAAGTTGAAGGCACGTTCGTACGAATACAGACTGAGGCTGCGCGTCGCCCCGAGCGGTCCGCCGCCAGTCATGATCAGCGCAACATCGAGCGAGTTGGCAACGAAGTTGATGATCTGAAGAACGGCGACGACAAAGGTCGTGGGCATCACGTTCGGCCAAGTCATCGACCAGAGCACACGCCAGGGGCCGGCGCCATCCAGTGCGGCAGCGGCGTAGATGTCCTCGGGGACCCGCTGCAGACCCGCCAGGTACAGAATCACGACAATCGGCAACGCGAGCCAGATCATCATGACCACGAGCGCCGGCAGCGCGAGCGCCTCGCTGTTGAGGAAGTCCGGCGCCGTCAATCCGAAGACCCGGAACAGCGCCCCGATGGGACCCTGACGCGCGTCGTAGATGAACGACCACAGCACCGCCGAGACGGCGACCGAAAGCACGACCGGCACGAAGTACAGCACGCGCAGAGCGGGGATGCCCGGCATGTTCGAGTTGATGAGGACGGCGATCATGAAGCCGAGGAGCACCGTCGGGATGACCCCGAGCACGACGTATT
Source organism: Herbiconiux sp. J20-20 (assembly GCF_057365085.1). NCBI lineage: Bacteria > Bacillati > Actinomycetota > Actinomycetes > Micrococcales > Microbacteriaceae > Herbiconiux > Herbiconiux sp. J20-20. The sequence goes on along the minus strand of NZ_CP195122.1, from coordinate 1,890,717 downwards.
GGAGGGTGACGAGGAGCGACTCCCACGCCTTCGCGTCGGCGAGCAGGGTGGCGTAGTTGTCGACGCCCACCCAGGTGGGGGTGTTGAAGAAGTTCCACTCCACGAAGCTCAATCCGATGCCCACGAGGGCGGGGACGAGCACGAAGGTGGCGAAGATGACGACCGCGGGAGCGAGCATGACCCACGCGGAGAACGTGTTGACGAAGCGCACCCGGGCGAACGTTGACCCCTGACGGGCCGCCGCACGCGGCGACCCGTCAGAGTGCTTGTCAAAGCGAAGCGAAGACATGCAGTTACTTCAGCAGCTCATTCAGGGAGTCCTGAGCGGCGGTGAACGCCGATTCGATGGACTCTCCGCGAAGCACGACCTTCTGAATCGCTTCCTGCAGCGCCGGAAGCACCTGAGGCGCGACGTCAGCCGGGTAGGGCTCCTGCAGGACGGCGGCCTCGATCGAGGTCTGGACCGCAGCGACGAAGTTCACCGGCACTGCGGGAACATCGTCCTGCCACGATCCGTTCTCGATGCCGTCGGCCGTCGCGGGGATCACGCCGTCGTTCTTGGCGACCTCGAAGCCGCCCTCCGTCGAGTAGAACCAGGCGAGGAACTCCCACGCCGCTTCCTTGTTGTCCGACTTCTCGCTGATCGACAGCGAGTAGGCGCCCCCGCCGGTCGTTCGTGCTCCGTCAACGAACGGCATCGGCAGAACGTCCCAGTCATCGTCCATCTGCTCGCGCAGCGCGGCAATGCGAGCGGTCGACACGACATCCATCGCGGCCTGTCCACTCGGGAAGAGGTTCTTCCCCGGGTCGTTCGACAGTGACGCGTACGGCACGCCGAAGCCGTCCTCGTACGGCTTCATCAGCGCCTCCCAGGCCGCCAGGCCCTCGGCGTTGGCGAAGGTGAACTCGTTCGCGCTGGCGTCGTACATCTTGCTGCCGTAAGCGCGGAGCACCGGGTCCCACTGGAAGGCAAAGCTGGCAATGCCCAGCGGCGTCACGATGCCGTACACGTCGCCGCCGGACGCGGTGTAGACCTGCTCGGCGATGTCGTACATCTCGTCGTACGTCCAATCGGCGTCCGGCATGGCGATTCCGTACTCGTCGAGGATCGAGGTGTTGATCACGGCGACCCCGCTATCGGCGCTCACGGGAATACCAGTGATGCGGTCGCCCCCATCGACGGCGAAGAGGTTCAAGAAGTTCGACGAGAAGTTCGAGCCGTCGAGTCCGCTTCGGGCTTCGTCCAGCCACGGCTTGAGATCGAAGAGCAGCCCGTTGGCGTCAAGGCTCTGGTTGAGCCCACCCGTGTTGAACACGATGTCGGGAACCGAGTTGCTGAGGTTTTCGGTCGCGAGCTGCTGGATGTAGTCCGCGGCGGCTTCAGGAACGGCCTGCACGGTGACATCGAACTCGGGGTGCTCGTTCTCGAAGACCGCGGCGTACTTTTCGAACTGCGGGACGAGCGATGCGTTCATGCCGATGCGGATCTCTCCGCCTGCTTCCGTGCCGCCGGCTTCGGAGGTTGCACTGCAGGAGACGAGTCCTGCGGCGAGCACTCCGGCTGTGACGACTGCCGCAAGGCGGCGAGGCGCTGTGAATTGTGTGACCACTTTGTCAACTTTCTGTGTTCGCGGATGAACCGTTTCACGGGACACTAGCAAAGGATCGGACGTGCCGCTACCGGCGGCCCCGGAGTGGTCCCGGAAGAAAGGAAACCTCATGCGACTCGGCATTGTCGGAACCGGACGGCTCGCCCTGACTTACTACCTCCCGTGGTTGTCACGCGTTGACGACCTCGAACTGGGATACCTGTCGCGCTCGCCCGACAAGAGTGAAGCCGCGCGAGCGCGATTCGGGGGAACAGCGCTCGCCTCCTGGGAGGAGCTCGGCGCTTTCCGACCGGACGTCGTTGTCAATCTCACCAACGACTCCCAGCACGCCGAGGTGCTCGACCATCTCATCGAGTTGAGGATCCCGCGCGTGCTCTCCGAAAAGCCGCTCGTCGCCGCGCGCGGCCAGCATTGGATCGATGACGCGGACTTCAACCGGGCGCTGGCGCTGGCTCGCACGGCGCGCGCCGCCGGCGTGGAGATCGCGATCGGATTCAACTTCCGCCAGTTCGAGTCCGTGCGCTCGACCCTCGGCGCGCTCTCACCGTCGGCGCCCACCGCTCCGCGAACCGTCGTCGTGAACACTCATTTCGCCTGCCTTTCCCACACGATCGACCTTGTTGGCATGGTCTGCGGCCCCATCGCGCGACTCAGCGCGGTCGCCGAGGGTGGACCCGCGGCGGCCGCCTTGTCCGCCACCCCTCCCTCCCGGGCGGTCTCGTTCTCTACGGAGTCCGGGATCGCCGGAACGCTGCTCTGCTCCGCCGACCGAACCTGGAACGATGAGCTCTTCTCGATCACCTTCCTTTCCGCGGCCGGGCGAGTGGAATGGCGAGATCTCGACGTCAGCACCGAGGTCTTCGATGCCTCGACCGGACGCCTGACCCAGACCCGACTGCCCTCCTCCGCCTCTCGCGAGACCGCCTTCGCGCAGTCGTTTGCGAGCAACCTGGCGGCCTATCTGAATGCCGTCCGCGCAGGTCAACCGGCAGACGTCGGGATCGACGCGGGCCTGCGTGAACTGCAGGTCCAAGCAGCGATCTCTCGGGCAATGGCGACCGGTCGATCGATCGATGTGCAGACCGAGTTTCCGCTCAGCTACTGACTCCGCGTTGCGGCAAGTCCCCTCCGCTGGCAAGATCAATCTCATGAACCGGTTCATCGATGAACGAAACCAGGCCACACGCGACCCCGATGCGGCGGCAACCTCTCCGAACCTGGTGTTCATCTTCTCGGACCAGCAGTCGCACGACATGCTCGGCGCGTATGGGCTGAGCGATGCCCAGACGCCTCGACTCGATGCGCTCGCGAGCGAAGGCCTGCTGTTCGAGCATGCGGTCTCGAACTCGCCCGTGTGCACGCCAGCGCGCAGCATGATGATCTCCGGCCAGCATCCGCTGTGGAACAACTGCTTCACCAACGACCGTCGCCTCGCGACCGACTTGGGCGACTCGTTCGCCGAGGTGACCGCCAAGGCCGGCTATCGCAACGGCTACGTCGGCAAGTGGCACCTGTTCGGAGGAGACCGGAAGCGCCCCGTCCCCGCCGGGCCGGATCGACACGGCTTCGACGACACGTTCCTCACCAACAACTGCGCGGTGAACTACGACCCCGACAACGCGTTCTACTGGGACGGCGACGAGAAGCGCCTGTTCGGGATGTGGGAGGTCGAGGGGCAGACCGGCCAAGCGGTTGACTTCGTCCGCCAACAGAGCCGCGATCAGCCCTTCACCCTCTTTGTGTCGTACCACGCACCGCACAACCACGACGGCGGAGACCCCGCCACCTATACCTCGTTCGATGCACCCGAGGAGTTCAAGGACCTCTACGACCCCGACGAGTTGACCCTTCGTCCGACAGTGCCGGTCAACGAACGAACGCGCCGGATGACCCAGGGCTACCTGGCGCTCTGCAGTGAGGTCGACACCAATGTCGGCCGCATTCTCGACACACTCGAGGAACAGGGCCTCATGGACAACACGATCATCGTGTTCACGAGCGACCACGGTGAAACCTTCGGCGCGTTCAACAACCATTGGCACAAGTCAAGCCCCGAGGACGTCTCGGCGCGCGTGCCGCTCATCATTCGACTGCCCGGAGGACGCATCAGTCCTCGCCGTTCCGAGCTCATCGTCGGCACGATCGATCTGATGCCGACACTGCTGGGACTCATGGGGCTCGAGCCCCCGTCGCATGTGCACGGCAAGAACTTGGCCGGCGCGATTCTCGAAGAGGACGATGACGCCGTCGAGTCCGCCCCGCTGTTCTATTTCACGACACCGTGGCGCGGCGTCTACACCCGCGAGTGGACCTACTCCACGGAGAACATCGATCGTCGCGATGGCGAGCAGAAGCACGTCGAGTCAGACGTCGGCCGCACGGTCTTGCTCCGACGGATGGACACCCTCTTCAACCGTCGTGAGGATCCACACCACCTCGACAACCTCTTCGGCCACACCTCGCTTCCCGGCCGACCGGGGACCGAGGAGATCCAAGCAGCTCTCGACGCCAAGATGCACGAGTGGTTGGACTACTTCGAGGATCCGTTCCCCGACCAGAACGAGTTGTGGACGTTCGTCGACGATGCCGAGACGCCGCCCATTCAGCGCATGCGCGAGGCGCGATCGAGGCCCCGCGGCCCGCTACCGCGATAGCGCGCGACGTCGCAGCGCGAGCTCCCGCAGCCCGAGATAGAGCGGGAAGGTGAAGGCGATCGCGATCGCGAAGCTCAGCACCACGAGCACCCAGATCCAGCGCGCCCAGCCGAGTCGGATTCCGTCGACGACCATGAAGATGCTGGCCGCCGAGGCCACCACGATCAGGTCGACGGCGGCCGAGGAGCTGGCGTCGTTGGCGAACCAGGAGCCGAGGTAGTCGGCGCTGTCCCCGGCAGCGAAGAAGCGGAGGTTGAAGTACCAGGTTCCGACGAGGCCGAATGCGGCGAGCGCGAACCAGACGAGCGCGAGACCGAGGCGGGTGCGGGAGCTGCGAGTCATGTCGCCACTCTAGGGGTTGATAGTCATACTGTCGATAGTTAGGCTATCGACATGCGGATCTCCGAGCTCAGTCAGCGCAGCGGCGTCTCCACGGCGTCGATCAAGTACTACACGCGCGAAGGACTGCTGCCCGCGGGCGAGCGCACCGGCTACAACCAGACCGACTACAGCGAACAGCACCTCGCGCGCCTCCGTCTGCTGCGTGCCCTGATCGAAGCCGGCGGGCTCACGATCGCGCACGCCCGCACCGTGCTCGCCGCGATCGACGACGACAGCCTGCCGGTCTACGACACTCTCGGCATCGCGCAGGGCGCCATTGCCGGCGCCGACAGCCCCGCCTCCCCCGAATCCCGCGCCCGGCTGCTCGAGCTCGCGGCGGCGCGCGGCTGGCGCGTTCACCCGGACAACCCCGGAGTCGACCTTGCTGCGGGCATCCTCGATCGCTACGCCGAACTCGGGCGCGACGACCTCGCGGCGGCACTGCCGGGCTACCTCGACGCGGCCGAGTCCATCGCCGCGGCCGACCTCAGCGTGACGCCGATGTCGGGCGACCGGGCCAAGACCGCCGAGACCGTCGTCGTCGGCACCGTGCTCGGCGACACGCTCGTGGCCGGGCTTCGCCGCATGGCCCAGCAGCACCTCTCCTCCACCGCGCTCGATTCGAACGGAGACACCCACGCATGAACACCGACACCGCGTCGCGGATCACCCGACTGGAACTCCCGCGCCCCGTGCGCTGGCATCGCCCGCTGCTCGCCCTCGCCGCCCTCATGGCGGCGCTCGCGGTCGCATCCGGGGTGCTGGCGATCGTCGACCCGCGCGAGATCCTCGGGCAGAACGCCTGGTTCAAGCCGCTCAAGTTCGCGATCTCGATCGCGGTCTTCTCGCTCACGCTCGCCTGGCTCATCGGTCTCGTGCAGCGTCGGCGCCGCCTGGCGGGGGCCGCGGGCACGATCGCGGTCGTCGGACTGCTCGCCGAGATCGTGATCATCGTGGGCGCCGCCGCCCTCGGCTCGACGAGCCATTTCAACGTCTCGACCCCGCTCACCGCGGCGCTGTGGTCGGTGATGGCCGTGTCGATCGTCGTGGTCTGGGTCATGACCCTGCTCGTCGGTCTCGGCATCATCGCGAGCCCGGGGCCGGACCGCGCGCGCAACCTCGCGGTGCGCGCGGGCGTCGCGCTCGGCATCGTCGGGATGGGTCTCGCGTTCTTCATGACGAGCCCCAACGCCGAGCAGCTCAGCGACTTCCAGGGAGTCGCCGGGGCGCACGCGGTCGGCGTCGCCGACGGCGGCCCCGGGCTGCCCTTCCTCGGCTGGAGCACCGAGGGCGGCGACCTGCGCGTTCCGCACTTCATCGGAATGCACGCGATGCAGGCGATCCCGCTCGTCCTGCTCGGGCTCGAACTTCTCTCCGCTCGGGTCCGCGTGCTGCGCGACGAGCGAATCCGCTTCCGGCTCATCGCCGTCTCCGCCGCGACCTACGCCGCGACGACGGTCCTGCTGACCTGGCAGGCGCTCGCCGGGCAGTCGGTCATCGCCCCGTCCGGGCCGGTGCTCGTCGCCGGCATCGCGGTCGCGATCGGCGCGGTCGTCGCGGCGGCGGCCATCCTGGCGCGAGGAGCCCGCGCTCAGGGTCGATCGAGCTCCAGCTGAAGCCACGCGGCGAGGTCCTCAAGCTCGGCGACGACCGCGTCACGCGCGTCGGTATCGAACGGCGCGTCCTCATGGATCGCGTGGACTCGCAGCACGCCCGCCGTGCGATCGGCCGTCGCGTCGACCTTGCCGATCAGGCGATCGCCGTGCAGGATCGGCAGCGCGAAGTAGCCCCAGCGCCGGGCGCGTGCCGGCTTGTACATCTCCAAGGCGTACTCGAACTCGAAGAGCTGCTCCATCCGTGAGCGGTCACTGATCAGCCCGTCGAAGGGGGAGAGCAGCGCGGTGCGGCCGTGGAAGTCGCGGCCCAGGTGCGCGGGATCGACGCGCCACTCCCCCGCGAGCCCGACGATCTCGGCCGGTTCACCGGCGGTTGCCAGCTCGATCCGACCGACCGGCGAGTCGCGCACGCTGGCCCGCGTGATGCCCTGCGCGCGCAGCCGACGCGCGTCGCGCAGGCGCTGCGCGTCGTCGGCACTGAGGTCCTGTTCGAGGGGCGGGTGGATGCGAGCCGCGAGATCCCAGAGCCTCGCCCGCTTGCGGGTGCCCGCCACCGCGACCTCGCCTGTTGCTTCGAGGATCTCGAGCATCTTCGTGACGTTCTTCGCGTTGCTCCAGCCGGTGGAGGCCCAGTCGACGGCACTCGTGTCGTCGATCTCGGCCGCGACCAGCGGGCCCTCCTCGGCGAGACGCTTCAGCACGTCGTGGCGGAAGCGCGCGTTCGCTCGCAGCCACTCGCGCGCGCTGTCTGACCGTGGCGCCTCGGACATCACGGGACGGAAGTGATCGAGGTCGGCCGCGGGCCGGAGCATCCCCTGCAGCTCCAGCACCGAGCGCTCCTCTTCCAGCGCGATGCGAAGCTCGAGGGGGTCGTAGCGTCGGCCGAGCCGCGTCCACAGGACCAGGTCGGCACTCGGTGCGATCCGGTCGGTTCGGTCGACCGGGAGCACGCCGAGGGAGTCGAGGGCCTCGTGCAGGCCGCCGGGCCTCGGCAGCGCCAGGCGCTGAGCACGAACCGCGATTCGACGCGCCTCGGAGCGACTCAGGCGATGCATGAGCCGAGCCTATGCGGGGCCGAGGGTCCGCCGTTGTTAAACAAGGAATCCTCTGATAGCGGCAGACACGGGGCGCGGCAGTGTGTACATTTCCTCTGCGGTCATCGAGATCGCCTCGATGCACGAAGGATGGCCATGGCGTCACCCGATCTTCACGTCTCCACCCCCGCAACCCGGCCGTGGAAGCGCAATGTCGCCCTGTTCCTCACGGGACAGACGATCTCTCTGTTCGGCTCTCTCGTCGTGCAGTTCGCGGTCATGTGGTACGTCACGTTCGAGACCCGCTCGGGTCTGGCCGTGGCTCTCTACGCCATCGCCGCCTTCGCTCCGCAGGGCGTGATCGCCATCTTCGGCGGTGTGCTCGCCGACCGGATCAACCGCCGAGTTCTCGTCATGGTCTCCGACGCGACGATCGCTCTGACCACGCTCGCCCTCGCCCTGCTGATGCTGAGCGGCGTCACCGAGCTCTGGATCATCCTGCTCGCCGTCGCGGTGCGCTCGGTCGGGGCCGGGGTGCAGACACCGGCCGTCTCGGCGATGATCCCGCAGGTGACGCCCGCCGAGCACCTCATGCGCGTCAACGGGATCTTCCACACCATGCAGTCCTCGATGACGCTGTTGGCGCCCGTCGCCGCGGGCGTCGTGTTCGGGGTCTTCGGGATCGTGCCGGTCTTCTTCATCGACGTCGTCTCGGCGGCGATCGGGATCCTCCTGCTCTCCTTCGTCGCCGTTCCGACTCTCCAGGCGATCGCGGAGAAGACCACGACCTACCGCGCCGACCTCATCGAAGGCGCGCTGTACGTCGCCACGCACCGCGTCGTGCGCTGGCTGCTGACCGTGTTCGCCATCATCTTCCTGCTCACCATCGCCCCGTCGTACGTGACGCCGCTGATGGTCGCCCGGAGCTTCGGCTCCGAAGTCTGGATGGTCACCGTGCTCGAGGCCGCCTTCAGCGTGGGCATGATGCTCGGCGGGGTCGTGGTGTCGACGCTGCTGGCCAGGTCGAGTCGCATCGCCCTGATCCTGTTCTCGACCTTCGGCTTCGGCCTGACGACGATCGCGCTCGGCTTCAGCACCGACCTGATCGGGTTCTACGCCCTGATCTTCCTGTTCGGCCTGCTGGTGCCGCCGCTCACGGCGCCCTTCATGACCCTGATGCAGGAGAGCGTGCGGCCGGAGATGCACGGGCGCGTCTTCAGCTACGTCAGCATCGTGATGGCGCTCGCGACCCCGATCGGCATGGCTGTGTTCGGCCCGCTCGCCGATGTCTGGCGCGTGGAGACCTTGCTCGTGGTCGCCGGGATCGCCTGCATCGTCGTCATGCTGATCGCGATCTCGGTGCCCTCGGGGCGGGCCGCCATCGCGGCGGCGCGCGCTGCGGATGCGGAGCGCGCCGCCGCACGACGCGCCGCCGCCGCACTCACAGAAAACCCGAAGCAAAAATAACGAACAGGTAACTAGACAGCGTTATCTTTCCGTTATATCTTTCAAGAGCGTTAGTTGTTTGCTGTGGCAGCTACCGCGGAATGTGATTGCAGGACACTCTTGGTGCAAGGGAGAGGGTCGGTCGCGTGCCTCTGCGACCGACCCTCAATCTGTTAACACGGCGCCCGCCATCGAGGGCCGCAGCGGATGCCTAGAGTAGGTCCATGACCGACCGCACACGGGCCGTGGATGCCTGGGAGTCGCTCTACCGCGCGCAGGTCTCGCTCCTGCGCCGGCTGCTCTCGGTCTTCCCCGACGACCTGTCGTTCAACGAGTACGACGTGCTCTTCAACCTCTACCGGCAGCCCGAACACGCCGCCCGAATCCGCGATCTCACGAAGCACCTGCTGCTCACCCAGCCGAGCGTGAGCCGCCTGATCGACCGCATCGAGGCCCGAGGACTGGTGACCCGCTCTCGCGACCCGCGCGACGCCCGCGGCACCGTGATCACTCTGAGCGAGCTCGGCCTCGAGCTGTTCCGGCGCGTCGGAGCCCAGCACAGCACCGCGATCGCCCGCGAGATGTCGGTGCTCAGTGCGGAGGAGATCGAGGAGCTGCTGCGCTTGACGCGCAAGCTTCGCGGGGCCGACCCGACGGCGCGCATCGAATGACCGCCCCCGTTCTGGTCTGGCTTCGCGACGACCTGCGCGTGGCCGACAACCCCGCCCTGACCGCGGCGGTCGACCGGGGCGGTCCCGTTGTCGTCGTCGTGGTCCACGACGACGTCAGCCCCGAGCTCCGGCCGCTCGGCGGTGCCGCGCGCTGGTGGTGGCACGGCAGCCTGACCGCGCTCGGCGAGCGACTGGACGAGCTCGGCGCGACGCTCGTCCTCCGGCGCGGCGCCGCCGAGACGGTGATCCCCGACCTGGTCGCCGAGCTCGGCGCCACCGCCGTCGTGTGGAACCGTCGCTACACGCCCGCGCGGGCGATCGACGCACGGCTGCGCACTCGACTCACCGCCGACGGCATCGAGGTGCACAGCTTCGCCGCCGCCCTGCTGGTCGAACCCGGCCAGGTGCTGACCGGGGCCGGCCAGCCGTATCGCGTCTTCACCCCGTTCTGGCGCGCCGCCAGCTCACTCGACTTCCGCGCGCCGCTTCCGGCGCCCGCACGCATCCGCGGCCTCGCCGTCGACGGGGACCGGCTGGAGGACTGGGACCTGCTGCCCACCAGACCCGACTGGGCGGCGGGGCTCCGCGCGACCTGGACCCCCGGCGAGGCCGCCGCGCTCGACCGGCTCGACGAGTTCGCCACCGGCGCCCTCGCCGACTACCACCGGCGCGACGAGCCCGCCGTCGACGCGACCTCACGGCTGAGCCCCCGCCTCCGCTTCGGCGAGCTCAGCCCCGCCCAGGTCTGGGCGCGCGTGCACGCCCCCGACCTCAGCCCGGCCGCACGGCGCAACGTGGCGAAGTTCGGCAGCGAGCTCGGCTGGCGAGAGTTCAACGCTCAGCTGCTGTTCCACGACCCCGAGCTCGGCACCGAGAACCACAAGCCCGAGTTCGACGCGTTCCCGTGGAGCGCCGCCGACCCGGCCGAGCTCGCCGCCTGGCAGCAGGGCCGCACCGGCATCCCGATCGTCGACGCGGGGATGCGCGAGCTCTGGCACACCGGCGTCATGCACAATCGCGTCCGCATGATCGTCGCGAGCTTTCTCATCAAGAACCTGCTCATCGACTGGCGCGTCGGCGAGGCGTGGTTCTGGGACACGCTCGTCGACGCCGACGAGGCGAGCAACCCCGGCAACTGGCAGTGGGTGGCCGGCAGCGGCTCGGATGCCGCCCCCTACTTCCGCGTCTTCAACCCCGTCACGCAGGCGAAGCGCTTCGACCCCGACGAGAGCTACCTGCGGCGCTGGGTTCCCGAACTGGGCACGCCCGACTACCCCGAGCCGATCGTCGACCTCGCCGAGTCGCGAGTGCGCGCGCTCGACGCCTACCAGCACATGCGCGCCAGCGCGACGCGCGGCGCCGCCGATTAGATCGCGGGGCGCCCGCCGACGACCATGATCGCGCGCGCGGCCGCCTGCGCCCCCGCCTGCCCCGCGAGGTCGAGCGACCCCGTCGCGACCCAGGTCTCCAGGAAGCCCGCCGCGTAGGCGTCTCCCGCCCCGGTCGGGTCGATCAGCCGCACCGTCGGCGCGGGAACCAGGATCGGCTTCTCGCCGCGCGTGGCGATGAGCGCCCCCTGCGAGCCTAGCGTCACCACGACGACCGGGAAGTGCGTCAGGAGCTTCTTCGCGATCCCCTCCGCGTCGTCGCGTCCGGTGAGCAGCTTGCCCTCGGCGAGGTTGGGGAAGAACACGGTCGCGCCGTCGATCGCCGCGAGGAACCGCTCGACGCCGAATTCGAGAATGTAGCCGGCCGCGCCCGGGTTGACCGAGACGGGCACGCCGAGCGCGGTCGCCCGGTCGATCAGGTCGCGCGCACCCGCGTCGCCGTAGCCGTCGACGATGCTGTAGCCGCTGAGGTGCAGCATGGCCGCCCCGTCGAGGATCTCGTCGGTCACGAGGCTGGAGCTGATGGCCGAGTTCGCGCCGCGCTCGGTGAGCATCGTGCGGTGCTCGCCCTCGACGACGATCACGATCGTGCCGGTCGCGAATCCGGGTTCGACCTTCAGGTGCGGAGTCACACCCTGATCGCGGAGCGCGTTCAGGTGCCACTCGAGCGATTCACCCCCGACGCAGCCGACGAAGTCGACGTCAGCGCCGAGCGCGCCGAGCCAGGCCGCCGTGTTCGCCGCCGAGCCGCCGGGCCGCGTGCGCACCGAGGCCGTGGTGTCGGCATCCACCTGAATGGTGCCGCGCGGCACCACGACGATGTCGTTGATGACGTCGCCGATGACGACGAAGCGCGGGCCGCTCACGCCGTGCCGCCGAGCGCACTCCAGGCTCGCGCGATGTCGGCGGCGACGCGCACGTTGTTGCGCGCCAGATCGAGGTTCACCTCGAGGCTGCGACCCTGGGAGGCGTCGACGATGAAGCCGAGCAGGAACGGCGTGACCGCCTTGCCGCGCACCCCCGCCAGCTCGGCGGCGGCGAACGCCTCGGCGAGCACGCGATCGTGCTCGGCCGGATCCCACTGCTGCTCGGCGGGAATGGGGTTCGCCACGACGATGCCCTGGCGCTGCCCGAGCTCGTCGCGAGCGCGCATGACGCGCGCGACCTCCTCCGCGCTGTCGACGCTCCAGTCCAGATCGATGCCGGATTCGCGCAGCCAGAAGGCCGGGAACGCGCGCGTCCCGAATCCGATCACCGGCACGCTCAGGGTCTCGAGACGCTCCAGCGTCGCCGCGATGTCCAGCACGCTCTTGACCCCCGCGCTCACCACGGAGATCGGCACCTCGCCGAGAGTGGCGAGGTCGGCCGACTCGTCGAACGTCTCGGCAGCGCCGCGGTGCACACCGCCGAGCCCGCCGGTCGCGAACACCCGGATGCCGGCCTGCGCCGCGAGCCGCGCCGTCGCCGCGACCGTGGTCGCACCGGATGCCCCGCGCGCCGCCAGGATCGGAAGGTCGCGCACGCTGGCCTTCGCGAGGTCGTCTTCGGCGATCCGACGCACCCCGTCGGCGTCGAGGCCGACGCGGGGGACGCCGTCGATCACCGCGATCGTGGCCGGAGTCACCCCGCGGTCGCGGAGCATCTCCTCAAACTCGACCGCCGCCGCGTGGTTGCGCGGGCGCGGCAGACCGTGAGAGATGATCGTCGACTCGAGCGCGACGACCGGCTGACCATCGGCGAGCGCCGACGCCACTTCAGGGGAGAGTTCGTAGGAAGCCATTCGTTCTACCGTATCCCGGGCTCTGGACGCGCCCGTCGAGCAATGATCAGCTCCCCGTGACGACCTTGCGCGGGTTGAAGTTCGACCCCGGGTCGGTGGCGGCGAACAGCCCGCTCATCACCTTGACGCCCTCGGTCGAAATGTCCTGCTCCAGCCACGGAGCGTGCTCGACGCCGACGCCGTGGTGGTGCGAGATCGTCGCCCCGTGATCGACGAACGACTGCTGGATCGCGTTCTTGACGACGTTGTACTCGGCGATCGGGTCGTCCTGGAAGACGAACGCGAACGTGAAGTACAGGCAGGCCCCCGAGTGATACGAGTGCGACAGGTGCGACATGATCCAGCCCTTGACGCCGATCTCGGCGTAGGCCGCGTTCGCCGCGGCGTAGGCCGCGTCGTGCACCTCGTTCAGGCGCGACCACGGCGCCGCTGTCTCCGAGACATCGCCCGCCGCGCCCCGATCGAGCAAGAAATCGCGCAGGTACGGAGTGTCGAACTTCTTCTGGTCGTAGAGCACACCCGGGCCCGAGCCGACGCCCATGCCGCCGTGCTTCTTGACGATCGCGTCGACGATCTTCTTCTGGCGCTTGGCGTGCGCGGTGCCGCCCTCGTAGCCGATGAAGCTCAGGCAGATGTCGTCGAGGTTCCAGCCCTTGCTCTTCATCAGCGTGGGCAGCACCGTGCCGGAGAGGAACTTGCTGACGCCCGTGCTCTTCTTGCTCGTCGCGAGCGAGAAGCCGGTCTCGTTGGAGTCGGAGACGCGGGTGATCGACGGGGTCGCATCCGACTCGCTGATCTCCTGCATCGCGGCGATGCCGGCGTTCCAGTTCGGGAAGAAGTAGGCGAACACGTCGCGCTTCTCGGGGATGCGGTGCACCTGCACCGTGACCTCCGTGATGACGCCGAGGCGCCCCTCGGAGCCGAGGATCATCTCGCGCACGCTGGGCCCGCTCGAGGTCGAGGGCAGCGGGCGCAGCACGAGCACGCCGCCGGGTCGCACGACGCGCATGCCGCGCGCGATGTCGGCGATGTCGCCGTACTTGTCCGACTGCATTCCGCTGGAGCGGGTGGCCACCCAGCCGCCGAGCGTGGAGTGGGTGAACGAGTCGGGGAAGTGCCCGATCGTCCAGCCGCGCTCGGCGAGCTGCGCCTCCAGGTCCGGGCCCTGCGCCCCCGCCTGAATGCGCGCGAGCCCCGAATCGGCGTCGACGTCGAGCACCTGGTTCAGTCGCCCGAGGTCGAGCGAGATGATGACGCGCTTCTCCTTCGGGTAGGGCTCCAGGCTGCCGGCGATATTGCTGCCGCCGCCGAACGGGATGATGACGGCGTCGGCCGCCACCGCCGCATCCACGATGCGCTGAACCTCGGACTCGTCGGCCGGGTAGACCACGACATCGGGAGCGCGCAGGATCATGTTGCCGCGGATGCGCACCAGGTCGCGCAGGCTCTTGCCGTAGGTGTGCACGACGCGCACCATGTCGTCCTTCGTGGCGTGGTCGGCACCGACGATCGCGGCAAGCTCTTTCACGAAGGCCGCGGTCGCCTTCGAGCGCGGCACCTTCAGCTCGCTGAAGTCCGGCTCCACGGCGGGAGTGGCGGCGTGAAGATCGAGACCGACCGCGTTCAGCACGAAGGGAGCGAAGTTGGGCTTGTCCTCGTGGTGGAATCCGACGCCCTCGCGCCCCCAGCCCCACCACTTCATGTGCTTGACGACGTCGGTCACTCGGTTTCTCCTTCAGGGCGGGACGGGGCGGGGAGGATGCGGGGGGCGTGCTCGTCGTGCAGGCGCACGATCTCGTCGCGCACCCGGGTCATGAACTCGGCGGGGGTCTCGTCATCGCCGACCGTCATCGGCGCCCCGAAGGCGACGACGACCGGCAGTCGGCCGGGCTTGGGCCAGCTGGAGCCGCGCGGATGCGCGACGCTCGCCCCGACGATCGCCACCGGAACGCACGGCGAGCGGGTGGCGGAGGCCAGCGAGGCGGCGCCGGGCTTGAAGCTGCCGATGCGGCCGTCGCGCGAGCGCGTGCCTTCGGGGAACACGAGCAGCGGCACCCCGCGCTCGAGCAGGGTTCGCGCGCTCACGCTGCGCGAGTTCGTGCCGGTGCGGTCGACGGGGAAGGCGTTGAAGAACAGCGCCGTGAGCCCGCGGCGCCACCACACATCGAAGAAGTAGTCGGCCGCCGCCCCCGCGGCGAGGTAGCGCGCCAGCTTCCGCGGAAGGGCGCCCATGATGAGCGGCGCATCCAGATGGCTGGAGTGGTTCGCGACGACGACGAAGGACTTCTGGAGCCCCTTCAGCTTCTCCGTGCCGACGACGGTCACCGAGACCACCGACCAGGCGACGGGCTTCAGAATGCCGCGCTGGGCGACGAAACGGGCGGCGGCCTGGAAGCGCGAGGTGAAACGGTCGCGCGTGGCGATCATCGTCGAACCTCCCTCACGAGCGGGCGTCTCGCTCGGAATCACACGCTCACAGTATCGCGACGGCTGGACGAAATTCGGCGCGAAATCGCGCGAACGGCCGACTTGGGAAGGTGCCGGGCAAACCAGATGAGCGCCTTGTAGCGAACACTCGGTATGGAGATCACGCGCCCGCGCGCCACGTCACGCAGCGCCGCCCGGACCAGAGGCCCGGCATCGAGCCAGAGCGCATCCGGGATGCTCGACTTGTTGATGCCTCCGCGGTCATGGAACTCGGTGTGCACCCAGCCCGGGCACAGCGCCGTGACCGTGACGCCGCTGCCGTGAAGCTCGTTGGCCAGGCCTTCGGTGTAGCTCGTCACCCACGCCTTGATCGCCGAGTAGCTGCCCATCGTGACGAAGCCTGCGGTGCTCGACACGTTCACGATCGCCCCGCGTCCGCGCGCTCGCATGCCGCGCGCGGCCGCTGCCGAGAGCACCAGCACGGCGCGCCCCATCACCTCGAAAGCGAGATCGTGCCGGGCAGGGTCTCCGTCGACCAGGCTCGCGTGCACGCTGAATCCGGCGTTGTTGACGAGCGTGTCGATCGGTCGCGACATGTCCTCGAGCCGGGCGACCACCTTCGCGAGGTCGGCGCGATCGCCCAGGTCGGCGGGGAGCACCTCGACCTCACGGCCGAGCCCGCGCAGCTCGGTCGCCATCTCCTCGAGACGCTCGACGTCGCGCGCGACGAGCACAAGGTCGTCGCCCCGCCGGGCGAGCTGGCGCGCGAACTCCGCTCCGATGCCCGAGGTTCCGCCGGTGACCAACGCAATCGTCATGCCCCTTACGATACGGTGCTAGTGAGCGCCGTACCCTGCACGGGCAGCTCCGCCCCCGCCAGGAAGGGTTCCTCACGATGACTCCGCCTCCCGCCCGGCCCGAGGGCTCTGCCCTCTCGTCCGACGTCGACGGAACGGGGTCGTTCGACGTCCGCGAGTTCGCGCGCACCGCCCAGGGCGGCCACCGCGGGGACCCCGCGCTCACCGCTCTCCAGGGCACGACGATTCCCTCCGACGCGATCCGGCTGATGCGTGTGCTCCGTGATCTCGAGCGCACCACGCTGGACCGGATGCGCAACCTGCTGGTCACCGCGACGCACAAGGACGCGCGGGTCACCGCCTTTCTCACCACCTGGGCCTTCGAGAAGTTCTGGGTCGCCGACGCGCTCGATGCGGCGCTCGAGGCCGCAGGCGCTGAGCCCGAGATCGCAGCCTCCGCACGGCCCCGCCGCCGCTTCGCCGAGCGGGCCGAGCGCCGAGGACCGGTCGCGCGCGCCATCATCGCCAACTTCCACGGCCCGCTGATCGTGGCCGCCCACGTCACGACCGGGCTCGTCGACGAGTGGATCGCCCAGGCCGCCTACCGGCGCCTCGCCGCCCTCGCCGACCCGCTCGCGCCGTTCTCCCGTCGCATCCTCGAGATCAAGGACCGTCACATCCGCTTCCTCGCCGAAGAGGCCCACCGCCGCCTCACCGCCTCCGACCGAGCCCGCCGCCTGACCCAGAAGGTCATCCGCCAATCGGCCTGGCCGATCGGCTCCGTGACACGGCCCGCCCGCGACCGCACGTTCTTCGAGCGCACCGTGTTCGGCGACGACCTCGGCCGCCGCGAGGCCGCCACCATCTCCGCCGCCCTCGGCGACCTGCCGGGCCTCGCCACCGTCGCCTCGACCGTCGCGGCAAGGCTCGTCCCGTGAGCCCCGCGCGCGCCAAGACCGACCTCGGGTCGGCTCACGTCTTCGTCACCGGGGCGACCGGCTTCGTCGGCCAGGCGGTCGTGGAGCGGCTGCTCTCCAGCCACCCCGAGACGACGATCTCGATCCTGGTGCGCACCAAGGGCTCGGCCACCGGAGCCGACCGGCTGCGCACCCTCATGCGGAAGCCCGTGTTCGCCGCCTGGCGGAAGAAGGTGGGTGCTGAGGAGGCCGACCGGATCGTCGCCGAGCGGGTGCGGGTCATCGAGGGCGGGCTCGGCTCCGTGCCGGAGCTTCCCGCGGACCTGGATGTCGTCATCCATTCGGCGTCGACGGTCAGCTTCGATCCGCCGATCGATCAGGCCTTCGCCACCAACGTCGGAGGGGCGATCAACCTCTACCAGGCGCTGCTCGACAGCGGCTCGAACCCGCACGTCGTGCACGTCTCCACCTGCTACGTCGGCGGGATCCGCAAGGGCATCGTGCCGGAGGCCCGGCTCGAGCACGAGGTCGACTGGCGAGCCGAGTTCGATGCCGCCCGCAGCGCGCGTGAGCGCGTCGAACTACTGTCGCGCCAGCCCGAGGCCCTCCGCGAATTCATGGCGACCGCACGCGCCGAGCACGGCAAGGAGGGGCCGCAGGCCGTCGCCGCGGCGAGCGAAGAGGCCCGCATCGCGTGGGTGACCGAGCATCTCGTCGACGCCGGTCGCACCCGTGCCGAGAGCCTCGGCTGGACGGACGTCTACACGTTCACCAAGGCCTTCGCCGAACGCGCCGCGGAAGAGATGTGGGCCGGCGCCGGCCACCGGCTGTCGGTCGTGCGCCCGGCGATCATCGAGAGCGCCGCGCAGCACCCGTTCCCCGGCTGGATCGACGGCTTCAAGGTGGCCGACCCGCTGATCATGGCCTACGGCCGCGGCATGCTCCCCGAGTTCCCCGGCCTGCCCGACACGGTGCTCGACCTGATCCCCGTCGACCACGTCGTCAACGCGATCCTCGCCGTCGCCGCCAACCCGCCGAAGGCCGAGCCCGAGTACTACCAGGTGGCCTCCGGCAACAGCAATCCGCTGCCGTTCCACCGCATGTTCGAGAACGTGCGCGAGTACTTCACGGCCAACCCGATGCCGGCCCCCGGCGGCGGCAAGATCGAGGTGCCCAACTGGGGCTTCCCCGGCAGCCGCGCCGTCGAGCGCGCCCTGCACGCGAAGGAGCGCCAGGCGGCGCGCGCCGAGCGCTGGCTGAAGCGCCGTCGGCCAAGCCCGCGCACCCGCGAGCAGTTCGCCGAGCTGCAGTCGCGCAAAAGCGAACTCGAGACCCTGCGCTACTTCTCGCAGCTCTACCGCGCCTATGTGCAGTCGGAGATCATCTTCGACGACGCCAACACGCGCGCCCTGCACGCGGCGCTGCCGGCGAAGGCGAAGAAGAGCGCCGGCTTCGACATCACGGCGATCAACTGGGAGGACTACCTCCAGACGGTCCACATCCCCGCGATCACGACCCTGACCCGCGCGTTCGCCGCGCGGCCCGAGGGTCGCGCGCCGTCGACGAAGAAGAAGGCGCTGCCCGAGCGCAGCGACGTCGTCGCCGTGTTCGACCTTGAGGGCACCATCGTCGACAGCAACATCGTGCAGCAGTACCTCTGGGTGCGCAGCGCCGGAATGCGCAAGGCGGCCTGGCCGGGCGAGGTGGCCAACATCCTCGCGAACCTGCCGCGCTACCTGCGTGCCGAGCGCCGCGACCGGGGCGAGTTCATCCGCACCTTCCTGCGCCGCTACGAAGGCATGCCCGCCGCACGGCTGGAGAAGGTCGTCGCGGGCGGCTACAGCGACACCCTGCTGCGCCACACCAGCCCGGCCGCGATCGAGCGGATCAAGGAGCACCGCGAGGCGGGCCACCGCACCGTGCTCGTGACCGGCTCGATCGGCACCCTCGTCGCTCCGCTTTCGGCTCTGTTCGATGAGGTGATCGCCGGCACCATGCACGAGCGCGACGGTGTGCTCACCGGCTACCTCGCCGCCCCGCCGCTCGTCGATGAGGCGCGCGCCGCCTGGCTGAAGCAGTACGCGAAGCAGCATGGCCTCGACTTGGCGGGCTCGTACGGCTACGGCGACAGCCACGCCGACCTGGTCTGGCTCGACCTGCTCGGGCATCCGGTCGCCGTCAACCCCGACACCCCGCTCGCGCGCGAGGCGCAGCGTCGGCGCTGGGGCATCGAGCACTGGAAGCGCAGCGCGCGTTCACCCAAGCGTGCTGTGCTGGACTACCGACCCAGCGAGGAGAGCTGACATGGCCTTCGATATCGACCGCTACACCGCCAACTCGAAGCCGGTCGCCTGGGGCGACCTCGACCTGGATTCCTTCGACGACAACCCGCTGCCGCCGGAGAGCCTGCGCACGCTCCGCTACATGTGCGATGTGGAATATCACACGGTCTGCTACCTGCGCGATCTGCTCACCACGCCCTCGCACAACGAGCCCGAGGTGGGCGCGTTCATGACGATGTGGAACCGCGAGGAGTTCTGGCACGGCGAGGCGCTCGCCGCCGTGCTCGCCAAGCACGACATCGTCGTCGACTTCGACGAGCTGGCCGCCACCCGCATCAAGCTGGGCTGGAAGGACCGCCTCGACCCGATCAAGCAGTCGCTGCTCGGCGGACTCGTCGGCAACGACTTCGTCGCCGTGCACATGTCCTGGGGCGCCGCCAACGAGTGGAGCGCCAACTCCGCGTACCTGCGGATGGCGAAGCTGGAGAAGCATCCGGTGCTCGCCGAGCTGCTGAAGCGGATCGCGGCGCAGGAGACCAAGCACGTCGCCTTCTACGCCTCGCAGGCCCGTGAGCGTCTGGCGAAGAGCAAGAAGGCGCAGATCATCACGCGCTTCGCGCTCAGCCGGTTCTGGGCCCCGGTCGGCTCGGGCATCTCGACCGATGAGGAGGTCACCCACGTGATGGGGCACCTCTTCCGCGGCACCGAGGGCCGCAAGCTGGTGCGCGACGTCGACTCGCACATCGCCAAGCTCCCCGGCATGGAGGGGCTGACGATCGTCGAGACGGCGCTGGATGCGCGCGGCATCGCCGCCGACGGGCCGTCGACGCCGGTCGCCGTCGCCGCCTAGTCCCCGCGCCGCACGCCCGCTACGGCAGGATGATGATCTTGCCGGCGGCGTGACGGGTCGCACTCAGCTCGAGCGCCTCGCGACCCTGGCCGAGGGGGAACGTGGCTCCCACGACGACCTCGAGCTTCCCCGCGCCCGCCAGCTCGACGAGTGGCAGCCGGGCGTCGTTGCGCAGCTGAGTTCCCGGGTCGGCGCCCGGCCCGCCGCCGAGCATCAGGATGCCCGTCTCGGCACCCTTCGCCCAGCCGTTGATGGTGGCGATGCGCTGCCGGTCGGCGACGAGTTCCACCGAGACATCGATCGCCTCATCGGTGCCGACCGTGTCGAGCGCGACGGTGGGACCCTCCGGCCAGATCGCGCGCACCCGATCGGCCAGCCCCTCGCCGTAGGCGACCGGCGTCGCGCCGAAGCGCTCGAGCAGGGCGTGGTTGCGCGGGCTCGCCGTGCCGACGACCTCGGCGCCGCGCTCACGGGCCAGCTGGAGGACGGCGACGCCGACGGCGCCGGAGGCGCCGTGCACCAGCACGCGATCCCCCGCGGTCACCCCGGTGGCCTCCAGCAGATGCCAGGCGGTCGTTCCGGTGAGAAGCAGCCCGGCCGCCTGCTCCCAGTCGAGCGAGGCGGGCTTGGGCACCAGCTTGGAGGCGGGAACGACGAGGTCGCTCGCGAAGGCGCCGTTCACGCCGGTGGCGAGCACCTCATCCCCGACTTCGATCGGACCCGCCGGACCAGCGGCGCCCGGGGTGGCGGCGGTGACGACCCCCGACATCTCGAAGCCCAGCCGGATCGGACGCGCGTCGCTGCGACCGAACTCCCCCGCCAGCTTCTTCAGGTCGGCGGGGTTGACGCCGGCCGCCCGCACCGAGACGAGCACGTCGCCCGGGCCGGGACCTTCCAGGTCGGCATCGATGACATCAAGCTGGTCCAGGTCGCCGTAGTCACGGCCGATGAGCATGTGGGGCATGCCCCATTGTCTCGCGTCGCGGACCTCCGCGCCGAACAGACCTTTCTGCCCGGTCTGAGCGTTCGGGCTCAGCGCCCGGTCTTCTCGGCGAGCCAGGGCAGCGGGTTGATCGCCACCCCGTCGATGCGGATCTCCAGATGCAGGTGGGGAGCGGTGACGGCTCCCGTCGCGCCGACCAGTCCGATGAAGTCGCCGACGGCGACCGTGTCACCGGGCGAGAGCGGCGAGGAGCCGGTCTGCATGTGCGCGTAGAGGCTCGTCACCGACTGGCCATCAATCGTGTGGTCGATGAAGAGGTGGGTGCCGTAGCCCCAGCCCTCCTGATAGCTCGAGACGACGCCGTCAGCGATCGCGTAGATCGGCGTGCCGGCGCCCGGAAGCAGGTCGATGCCGCGGTGCATCGTCGAGCAGCCGCTGCACGGGGCCGCGCGCGGGCCGAAGCCGTCGGTCATTGGCACCGCGTAGGGGAACGGCCAGCGAACGGCTCCGGTGCCGGTGCCGCCGACCGAGCCGCCGTAGACGTTGCCGTAGCGGGCCTGCAGCAGTTCGGCGTAGGTGGTGACCTCGTAGTCGCTGCGCTCGATCGCGGCGACCTCGGCCGCCTCCGAGACCTCGAGCTTCTGCACCTCGGCGGTCTCCGCCACGGGGATCGCCTCGAACGACTGCGTCGCCGAGACGGGGGCGATTCCGGGGAGGGCGAAGGTCAGGGTGAAGAGACCGAGCACACCCAGAATTCCGGTCGACGACAGCACCCGGCGGACGCGGGCGCGCTGAGTCGGAACGGAACGAGTAGCCATAGTGAGTAGTAGACCTCGCCACGTGCGAGGTCCGTCGATGATTATCCACCCCGAACCTGCGAATCCTGGGGATTCGCCCAGTGGGCGGCTCGGGCGAGCACTCCGCGGCCCGCGTCGCAGACCCACGCGAACTCCGCCAGACTGGTGGCGAGTTCTCCGACACCGCCGTCCGAAACGAGGCCCGCCGCTCATGTCCACAGGTTTCCGCCACGAACTCGTCGGAGTCTTCGGCTCCCCGGTCGATGAGAACCCGTCGGGCCTCATGCTTGAGGCCGCGTTCGCCGCGACCGGCCTCCCCTGGCGATACCAGCTCCTGGCGGTCACGGCCGCGAACCTCGCCCCCGCGCTCGCGGGCGCGCAGGCGATGGGCTTCCGCGGGCTCAACCTCACCGTGCCGCACAAGGTCGCCGTGATCCCGCTGCTGGATGAGCTCACCCCCGAGGCGACGCACATCGGCGCCGTGAACACGCTGCGCTTCGAGGGCGGGCGCATCATCGGCGACAACACCGACGGGCGCGGCTTCGTGCGCTGCCTGCGCGACGACGAGTCGGTCGACCCGAGCGGGATGCGCGTCGTCGTGCTCGGCGCGGGCGGGGCGGCGCGCGCCGTCGCCGTCGAACTCGCCCTCGCCGGCGTCGAGCACGTCACGATCGTCAACCGCACTCCCGCGAACGCCGACTCCGTGGCCGAGGCGGTTCGGGCGACCGGGGTCGCAGGCGCCTCGGCGCTGCCCTGGGATGCGGAGGCGGCGATTCCGACGGGAACCGACCTCGTCGTGCAGGCCACCACCCAGGGCCTGTACCCGAGCACCGCGATGCCCGCGGTCGCCCTCGACTCGATCGGCGACGACATGATCGTCGCCGACGTCATCCCCAACCCCGCCGAAACCCGCTTCCTCGCCGAGGCCGCCGCCCGCGGGGCGACCACAATCAACGGCCACGGGATGCTCGTCTACCAGGGCGCGATCGCGTTCGAGGCGTGGACCGGACGCGAGGCCCCGATCGAGGCCATGCGTGAAGCGCTCACCCGCGAGTTCGGCTAGCAGCCGCCCTCGCAGGTGATCCCCATCGACACCTGGGTCTGCGCGTCGTCGGCACCCGGTGAGATGATCATGATTACGACCCTCCCCTCGGCGCCGTACACGGTCAGCTCGCCACCTTCGGCCGCGAGCTGGCCGGCCGCATCGTCGAGGTCGCCCCCGAGAGTCCCGCTGACGACGTCACCGAGCGATCCGCCCATCTGGGAGGCGAGAAGCCCTGTCATCAGGGTGGCGAGGCCGCCCAGCTCATCCCCGTCCGCGATTTCTTCCATGTTCTGCCGCGGGACGTCGTCCGGCGTGCCGGCAACCATCCACCCGGTGACGCAGACCTCCCCCTCACCGCTCACCATGCGCTGGGCGAAGATGACGTCTCCCTGCGGCGCCGCGACCCACTCGGGGGCGCAGCTGTCACCGCCCGCGCCGAGGTCGATCGCGAACTCCTCGCCGTTCTCGCTGCCTTCGATGGAGATTCCGCCGTCGTTGAACTCGATGTCGATGTCCCCGCCTTCCGAGTTGACGGCGTCTTCGATCGCGCTCTCGAGCAGGCCGCCGATGTCGGGGGCGCACCCGGTGAGGGCTCCGACTCCCAGGACCGCAGCGGCTGCGGCAGCCCAGACGCGCCGTGTGCGGCGCTTCAACCCGTGTGTTGTCATCATCGGCACTCCACTTCGAATTCGACCTCGATCTCGCGGGCGGTTCCCACGGCCGTGGTCGCGACCATCAACTGCGTTCCGCGCACCGTCGCGCCCTCGGCGACCAGCGTCACCTCCGGCGTCTCCTTGTTGACGACGTTGGCGAACGTGTCGCCGGCGATCCAGCCGCCGGCGGCGAAGACATGCACCCCACCCGGGTCGTCGGCGGCGAGGCCGGCAAGCGGCAGATCCAGGACCAGCTCGGGGTTGTCGCCCTCTCCCGAGAACGGCATGCCGTCGACCTCCGCAAGGTGCAGCTCCACCTCGAGCATCCCGTTCGACCGCTGCACGCAGCGGCCTCCGTCGGCGGTGCCGTCGCCGACGAAACGCATCGGCGCCCCGTCGAGCACCAGGTGGGCCTCGCTCGCACCCGTGTACTCGATCCGCTCGCCGACCTCCGCGCTCGCCGGCGATTCCTCGCTCGCCACATCGGCGCCGTCCTGCGTCGCGGTCGGCGCCTCGGCGTTCGACGCCGGCGCACACCCGGTCAAGATCGCCAGCACCCCGGCCGCGGCCAGCATGCCTCCGATTCGGCCTCGAAGGTGTCGTGTCGTCATGCGGCGGTGCTCCCCTATCCGTGCGGTTGCCTCCGAGCAAAGCCGAGAAGGTCGCCCCCGAGATATCAGCAATTGCCTTAGTCGGCGCCGTCGTGGTCGGGGAGGCTAAGCGAATTCACTATGGCCTCGCCGCGACGCGGGCGATTTGGATGGAGATCGCGGCGTCCGGAGCACAGGACCGCCGCGATGCGGAGATCCCTCCGTCCGCCGATCCGAGGAGCCCCGATGAGCGCCACCACGACCGCCCCGAGTCAACACACTGTGCGCGGCATCGCATGGTCGAGCTCCGCACTCCTGATCGCGGGCCTCCTGGCGGGATGCGCGGCACCGGCTGACAGCCCGCAGCCGAGCGACGAGACGGTCGCCGACGCGGAGCAGTCCGACACCGATTCCGCGCCTGCCGCTGCCGGTTCGGAGGGCGCCGCCACGCTGCAGCTCGACGGCGTGACCTACCAATTCGTCGATGTGCCCGACGACGGGTTCGGGAGCCTCTGCCGGGTCCTCGGCGCCTCTCTTCAGGCGGGGCTTCTTCCGGTGGACGACTCGGGCGCCCCGGTGTCCGGCGCGATCCTGACCGTCAACCTGCTCGACCCCGAACGCATGGACGACCCGGCACTGTACAACGAGCCCGCGGTGCGGTTCACGACAGCCGAGGGCGACGTGTGGGTCGCGGGCGGAGACGCCGAGTTGGAGGGGATCGATCCGAGCGGACTCCCCGTGGAGCTGACCGCCGACACGGAGAGCCGGACCGCGAGCGGGTCGCTCACCTTGGGTCTCGTCGACCCGTCATCGTTCGGTGCGATCCAGCGCTCAGCCGACGCCGAGCTCTCGATCGAGTGCTTCACGCCCTGACCCGTCCCTCCCCGCGCAGCGGCGCCTTCAGTAAGGTCGAACGCAACGGACCTTGCGTGTGATGGGCGCGCCCTCGCCGCGACATCCCCAAGGGCGCACCCGAGGGGACCGAGAAGATGCTCAAGCGGAGGACGTCATTCGTCGGCCGTGAGCCCGAAATGGCTGCCTTGAGCGATTCGCTCGACACCGCCGAGACCGGCGAAGGCGCGCTCGTCATCGTGACCGGCGAAGCAGGCATCGGGAAGTCGACCCTCGTCGCCGAGTTCGCGCGGCGTGCGGCGCACCGAGGCCATCGCGCGCTCATCGGGCATTGCCCGCCGATCGACGGCGTCGCGTTGGACGGTCTTGCTCACGCCTTCGAGCACCTGACGGACGCCGAGATCGATCGGATCGGCCGCGAAACGCTCGACCAACTCGGACCGCTGCGTCCGCGGAGGCTCCGGTGGGATCTCCCCGACGCCGCACCGACACCGGGTGCCGGTCGGGTCGAGATGATCCGCGCGGCCGAACAGGTGCTCCGCGCGTGTGCCGCGGAGTCGCCCGTCGTCCTGGTCGTCGAAGACATGCACTGGGCCGATGAGTCGACCGTCGACGTGGTGGACGCGCTCGCTCGCCGGCTTCGCGACGCCGCCGTCACGATCGTGGCGACCATCCGCATCCCCAGCCTCGTTGCCGGCGATGACGACAGCTCCCGCCTTCTCGAGCTCGCCCGAATCCCCGGCGCCCAGGTGTGTGAGCTTCCCGGGCTCTCGGCACGCGATCTCGCCGACGTCGTCCGCGGTCTGCTGCGCCACACGCCCTCGCGCGAGCTCATCGACGAGGTGAGCGCTCGCTCGCTCGGCAACCCGCTGTACGCGCGTGAGCTCGCCAAGTCGATCGATCGTGGCGACGGGGGAACCTCCCGTCAGCTCCGCGATCTGTTCGAAGCCACCCTCGATGCGCTCCCGGAACCGACGCGGGCGCTCGTCCGGCTGTGCGCCTTCGCCGGATCGCCGGTGAAACCCGAGCTGCTCGCCGACGTCTCCGCCTGCCCGGTCGAGGAGTTGACGGAACTCCTCGAGCCGGCGCGCGCCGTCGACGTCGTCGTGTGGGCGGCCGACACGCAGACCTTCGATGTGCGGCACCCGCTGCTCACCGACGTGATCGTCGAGACCGCCCCCGTCATCGAATCGCACAACGCACACGCCGCGATCGCGCAGGCGCTGGAACGCAACCCCTCGCTCGCGGGTCGGTCTCCGGCGGCCACGATCGCCCACCACTGGTCGCGGTCGGGGGACCTCGACAACGCCGTGCGCGCATCACTCGCGGCAGCGGCGGAGGCCTCGGCCGCGGGCGCCCACGCGGCGACGCTGAAGCACCTGGAGCGAGCGATCGCCCTCTGGCCGCGTGCTGCCGAGCCCGAGGCTCTTCTCGGGGTGAATCTCGGCACGCTGCTGTGCCGGGCGGCGTTCCCCGCAGAGCTGAGCGGGCGCAATCGGCACGCCGTCGCCCTGGTGCGACGGGCCGTGGATGTGGACGACGCCTCGGATGCCGAACTCGGCGATCGCCACCTCCTGCTGGCCGAACTGCTGAGACGCGGCTACCACTCGGCGTTCGACGCGGAGCAGGCGCTTGAGCGGGCCCGTCACCTGATCGGCGACGCGCCGCCGCCCCTGGAGGCGCGGATTCTTCTGGCCGAGTCCTGGCACTGGGACACCGATCCCGCCGGCGCGTGGGAACACGGTCGCCGCGCGATCACGATCGCGGAGGAGTTGGGCAGTCCGCCCCTGCTGAGCCAGGCCCTGGTGCAGGCCGGATGCGCACTCGCGATGCTCGGCGCGGTCGACGACGGCACCGAGTTGGCGCTGCGCGGACGGTCGGTCGCCGACGAAGCAGGCTTCCGCATCGGATCGCTCACCTCGCACCTGCCGATCTCCGCGATGCTGACCCACGTCGGCCGCCCGCACGACGCCGCCGAGGAGGCGCTTGCCGGGCTCGCCCGAACGCAGGACACCGGAGACGAGGTCGTCTTCCGCGACGCGCTTCCCGGATTCGCCCTCAGCGCGCTGTTCGCGGCGGGCCGGTGGGATGAGGCGCGCGACATGATCGTCGAGTCGAGCGGTGACGGACGATACTCGGCGATCCTTCCCCTGAGTCACGCCCAGCTGAGTGCGCTCTCGGGGCGCTGGGATGACGCGGCGGCCGCCCTCGACGCGGCGGCCGAACTCGGCGCCGCCCACGACCCCGCCCACGCGATCGCGGCGGCCTGGCTCGCTCTGCTGCGCGGCGATCTCGCGACCGCGGAGCGCACGGCCACGCAGGCCCTCACGCGGCGCGGTCGCCTCACCGCCGCCGCCACCAATGAGCTGGTCTACCTCGCCGTCGCCGGTCTGGCTGGCGCGACCAGACGCGGGTCCGCGGCGAGCGCCGCGAGGGCGCTCGATCTCCTGCGCTCCGATCACGCCGGCGTCGCCGCACTCACGCCGTGGGCGCTCAGCGCGCGCGCCGAGGCCGCCGCGCCCGACGCGCGCGCGGAGCTGTGGCGCGAGGCCTCAGAGTCGTGGCGGTCGTATGTCGGCGGGCACCACATGCGGATCATCTCCGCCTGCCGTCTTGCCGATGCGCTCGGCGCGACCAGCGAGGCCCACGCCCTGCTCGATGCCGCGCTCGCCCAGTCGCAGGCGCTCGACTCGCCGCCGCTGGAGCAACTGACCCGCGCGACCGCGCTGCGCACATCGGCGCCGCTCGCCGCCACGGGCGCCGCGACGGGCGCGCGTCTCACTCCGCGAGAGCGCGAGGTCCTCGCACTGCTCGGAACGGGCCGAAGCAACCGACTGATCGGTCAGCGGCTGGGGATGAGCGAGAAGACGGCCTCGGTGCACGTCTCGAACCTGCTTCGCAAGCTCGGCGTGACATCCCGCACCGAAGCTGCGGTGATCGCCGCCCGCGGAATCTGAATCGCTGGCGCCGAAGCGCCGCGCGCGCCTAGCTCTCGGCGAGCGCCTGGCGGCGCAGCAGCTCGTCCGGGCGGGTGTCGATGCGCGCGACCTCGACGGGGTCCATGTAGGTGGGGCCTGACGCGGCCAGCGAGCCCAGGATCACGGTCGCGACCTTGACGGCCATCTGCGTGATCTGCACCACCTCGGCGGCCGAGGATCCGAGGGCGAACATGCCGTGGTTCTGAAGGTAGATCGCACGCGGCACGGAGCGCTCGGCCAGCAGCTGCCGGGCGACCTGCGCGAGCTTCAGGCCCGGGTCGACGTACGGGATCAGCAGCGGGGCGGTGCCGAGCACCACGATCTGGTCGGGGAACAGGGAGCCGTCGACCAGGCTCGCGGCGTGCGGGGAGCACAGCAGCGAGTTGACCGCCGTCGGGTGCGTGTGGCCGACCGCGGTGACCCCGGGCAGGTCCAGGCACACCGCGTGCAACAGCGACTCGACGGAGGGCCGACGGCCTCCCGGGGCCGTCTCGGCGACGGAGGAGAAGTAAGCGCTCACCTCAGCGTCGCCCGCGGTCGGCGAGTCAATCAGCTCGAGCATCGTCGGCAGCGAGACCTCGACGAAGTCGTCGGCGACGGCTCGGCTCATCCAGGCTCCGCTCGCCTTCACCAGGAAGTTGTCGGGACCGCTCCGCAGCGAGGAGTTGCCTTCGGCCAGGATCGTCCAGTCGCGATCCGGTCGGCCCAGCTCGTGCGACAGGTCGACGAGCTCAGCGCGAAGAGTCTCGGGCGAGGAGTGTGCGGTCACGGCGGGGTCTCCTTGAGTGGTCAGGCGGGAAGCCGAGTGGGGGCGTAGTGCTGCACCTCGGCGAGCGAGCGCTCGGCGGCGGCGTAGGCGGCGGCGATATCGGTCACCGCGCCGGCGGCGACTAGCTGGACGGCGAGGTTTCCGAGCGCGGACGCCTCGGCCGGCCCGGCCGTCACCGGCAGGCCCGCCAGCTCGGCGGTTCGGCGGCACAGCGCCGCATTGCGCGAGCCGCCCCCGACGATCCGGATCGAGGTGATCGGCCGTCCGCTGAGCGCGGCGCACGCGGCCACCGAGTCGGCGTACGCGGCGGCGAGGCTCTCGACGATCGAGGCGACGACCGCCAGGCGGGTCTCGGGTGCGGGCGATCCGGCTTCGCGGCAGAGTTCGGCGATGACCGCGGCGGGGTCATCGGTCGACAGCAGTCGCGGATCGGCCACGTCGAAACGCGAGGCGGGAGCCTGTTCGGCCGCCGCCCGCGTCACGAGGTCGACGACATCGATCGGGGCGCCGTCGCGCTCCGACCAGACGCGGGCGCATCCGCTGAGGATCAGCATTCCCGGCAGGTTGCGCACCAGCAGGGTCGAGCCTCCGACGCCGAGCTCATTGGTGAACCCCGCTTCGCTCGCCTCGGGTGAGCGAAGCGGCTTCTCCAGCGTCACCCCGACCAGCGACCAGCTGCCGCTCGAGACCAGCAGCTCTCCAGAGCCGGGAACGGCGAAGGCGAGGGCCGAGGCCGTGTCGTGCTGGGCGACGTGGAACACGGGCACCGGCTCGGTCGAGCCGATCCGCTCGGTGATCTCGGCGGTGGTCGCCCCGGCGCGCGTGCCGGTGGCGGCGAGCTCCGGGAAGCGGAAGTCGTCGAGCCCCCAGGCGCCCCGCAGCTCCATCGACCAGGCGCGCGACTCGGGATCGAGCAGCTGCGTCGTCGATGCGATCGTGTACTCCGCTTCCTGCACCCCGGTCAGCAGATACACCCACAGATCCGAGGTGAGCAGCACCGTCGGACCGGGCTGGGCGAGCCCGTTCCGAGCATCCGTGCGCAGCTGATAGGCCGTGTTGATGTGCTGGGTGAGCACCCCGGTGATCTCGTAGGCGCGCGACGGGGCAACGTGCTCGGCTGCGCGCTCGGGCTCCGCCGGATCGGCGCCCAGGTAGTTCTTCACCCGTCCGGTGAATCCGTGCTCCGGGTCGATGAGCCCGTAGTCGACGCCCCAGCTGTCGATGCCGATGCCCTGCAAGCGCTCGCCCCGCTCGGCGAGCAGCTCGACCGCGCGCCGCAGCCCGACGATCGTCTCGTCGAAGAGCGTCTCGACGTCCCACTCGAGGCTGCCGTCGCGGTCGATCGGTCCGTTGCGGAAGCGGTGCACCTCGGTCATGTCGAGCGCGCCGTCGCGGTAGGCGCCGAGCACCACGCGGCCGCTGCTCGCCCCGAGGTCGACCGCGGCGAAGGCGCGCGGCCCCTCGGAGGCAGGCAGGAAGGAGCTCGTCATGATCGGTCGTGGCTTTCGCTCGGTGCGTGGGGTGTCCGCGTCAGCCGACGCGACTCAGTAGGCGAGTCCGCGCGGCTCCGGGCCGAGCGGAGCCGTCGACGGGTCGTCGACCTGGAAGCCGTTGGCCTTGTAGCGCTCGTAGTCGAAGCTCTCGCACTCCTCGTAGCCGACGCGGTGGTAGGTGTCGAAGTCCTCCCAGTTCTCGTAGCCCTCGCCGAAGGAGTGCTCGAGGAACGCATCCGCCATCGCCATGCCGAGGCGCGGGGCCGTGTAGAACGCGCCCATCGCCAGCACGTTGCAGTTGTTGGCGGTGCTCGCCCGCTCGGCCGCCTGCACGCTCTCCGCCACCGCGGCGTGCACGTGGGGCACCTTGCTGGCGGCGACGTGGATGCCCATGCCGCTGCCGCAGAAGGCCAGCGCCTTCTCGAAGTTGCCTTCAGCGATCTCGGCGCCGATGCGGAAGCCGACGCGGTGGTACATCGGCACGTCGTCGATCGACGGGGTGAGGTCGGTGACGGTCCAGCCTCGCTCTTCGAGATGACTCTTGACGGCTTCCTTCAGCGGGAAGCCCGCGAAGTCGGCACCGACGACGACCTGCTTGTCCTGGACGGTCTTCATGATCCCTCTCCCTTTCTCGTGAAGAACCGGGCGAAATTGCCTGGCTTGTACCACTGGTTCAACGCGATCACGAGCAGCAGGACACCGCCGTAGATCAGCGGGCGGTAGAAGTTGCTGATGTCGGGGAAGGTGTTGAGCAGCGACGACAGCACCTGCAGCACGACCACGGCGAGCACCGTTCCGGCGAGGCGCCCGGATCCGCCGTTCGGGTTCACGCCGCCGAGCACGACGATGAGCACCGCGAGCAGCGTGTAGGTCGAGCCGTAGTCGGCCTTCGCCGAGTTGTAGTTCGCGAGCATCACGAGCCCGGCCACCGCGGAGAAGATGCCCGAGAGCATGTAGGTGCGCACGGTCAGGCTGACGGTGTTGAGCCCGCTGAACTCGGCGGCCGTGGGGTTGGTGCCCAGCATGTACAGCTTCGTGCCGAAGGCGGTGCGGCTCATCAGAAACCAGATCACGACCACGACGAGGGCGAACATCACCAGCTGCATCGGCACGACGCCGCCGAGCTTCGCCGCGAACACCTCGCTGTACTGACTCGGCAGGCCGCTGATCGGCTTGCCCTGCGTGATGATCACCGCGATGCCGGTGAAGAGCTCGAACGTTCCCAGGGTCACCAGGATCGCCGGGATCTTGATCTTGGCGACCAGGAACCCGTTGAACATGCCGGCCAAGGCCCCCGCGACCAGCGAGAACGCCACCGCCGCGAGAATCGCCGGGAAGGCCTGGCTCGGGTCGGACCCGGCCGGGGCGATCGACAGCATGATCACCGCGGCGCCGATGCCCGTCATGTTGGCGATCGCGACGACCGAGAGGTCGATGCCGCCGATGATCATGGTGAGCATAACGCCGAGCGCCATCAGCCCGAACTCGGGGAACTGGACCGCCATCGACTGCCAGGTGGAGAGCCGGACGAAGCTGGGCGTGCGCACAGCGGCGAAGAAGATGAGCAGCAGGGCGAGGATCACCGCGAGGCGCGTGACCTGCGGATCCTTGGCGAGCGCGCGCATCCGGACCGATGCGGTGCTGAATACGGACATGTCGTGATTCCTTAGACCGTGACGATCGAACGCTTGCGCGAACGGCTGAGTTGGATGGCCGAGATTCCCGTGCCGACGATGATGAGGACACCGAGCGAGAAGCGCTGCCAGAAGGTGGGGATGCCGACCAGAATCATGCTGTTCTGCACGATCACGATCAGCAGCGTGCCGAGCACGACACCGGTCAGGGAGCCGGTTCCGCCGGTGATGGCGGTGCCTCCGAGCACGACGGCGGCGATCACCAGCAGCTCGATGCCGAGCAGGTTCGTCGGGTGCATCTGGCCCATCATGCTGGTGCGGACCAGGGCGGCGAGGGCCGCGATGACGCCGACCAGCACGTACAGCCAGAACTTGACGCGCTTGACCTTGAACCCGGCGCGCTCGGCGGCGCTCTCGTCGCCTCCGATCGCGTAGATCGCACGGCCGAAGGTCGTGAACTTCATGAGGAAGAACACCACAGCGAGCACGCCGGCGAACAGCAGGAACGACACCGGCATCGTCGAGGTGAGACCGGAATCCGGGTTGGTCGCGATGAACAGGGCGCCCGTGCCGAACTCCTTCATCGCGATCGGGATGTTCGGGATCTGCACCGAGTTCAGCGCCCCCTGCATCACCCCCGAGAAGACGCTCGCGGTTCCGAGCGTGATGATCAGCGCGGGGATGGCGATCCGTGAGGTCAGCAGACCGTTGAAGGCTCCCAGCACGCCGCCGAACAGGATGGCGAGCAGGAACGGCAGCCACAGCGCCCCCTCGTAGCCCGCGTCCACCAGGATGCGGGTCGTCGCGTACACCGCGAGCGAGGACAGCGCCGGGAACGAGACGTCGATGCCGCCGGACACCAGCACCATGAAGGCCCCGATTCCGAACAGCCCGGGCACGACCATCGCGTTGGCGATGTCGACCAGGTTGTTGGCGGTGAAGAACTGACCGCTTCGCGCCTGAATCACCACACTCAACGCCACGATCACGAGAAAGACGTAGAACTCGTTCGATCTCGTCAGCTTGTGGACGATCGCTTTCATCGCTGTACTCCTGCTTCTTCGGACTCGTCGTGAGCCATCAGCGCGGCCAATTCGGATTCGGATGTCTCTTCCGGGTCGAGGTCGGCGACGATGCGTCCGTCGTTCATGACGAGCACTCGGCTGCAGTTCTCGATGACCTCGGAAAGGTCGTCCGAGATGACGATCACGGCCATGCCCTTGCGGGCGAGGTCCTGCAGAATCGCGTGGATGTCGCTCTTGGATCCGATGTCGACGCCGACCGTCGGACCGTTCAGGATCAGCACCTCGGGCTGGGTGGCGAGCCACTTCGCCAGCACGACGCGCTGCTGGTTTCCGCCCGAGAGGGTGTTCACCGCGTTCTCGGGGTCGGGGGTGGCGATCTTCAGCTCGTCGACCCAGCGCTGGGCCTCGGTGCGGGTCTTCTGCCGGTCGAGAAGGCCGAGCGGGGTCACCATGTTGTCGATCTCGGAGATGATCGCGTTCGCCCCGATCGACCGCTCGAGGAAGAGGCCTTCGGTGAGCCGGTCCTCCGGCACGTAGCCGATGCCGTGCGAGATCGCTGAGCGGATGCCCTTGAGCACGACCGGCTTCTCCTTGAGCAGGATCTGGCCGCGGTCGACCTTGAGCGCGCCGAACAGCGACAGGGCGAGCTCGGTGCGACCGGAGCCCAGTCGCCCGGTGATGCCGAGGATCTCACCGCGGTGCAGCGAGAAATTCACGTCGGCGAAGGCACCGTCAGCGCCCAGATCACGCGCCTCCAGGATGGGGGGGCCCGGGTCGGCGGGAGCGGCGAAGTGGGCGGGCTCGAACTCGCGACCCGTCATGTAATAGGAGAAGGAGGCGCGATCCAGCTCGTCGGGCCGCTTCGTGGCGACGCTGCGGCCGTTGCGGATGATCGTGAACTTCTCGCTGATCTCGAAGACCTCTTCGAGCTTGTGGCTCACGAACAGGGTCGAGATGCCGCGTTCCTTCAGATCGAGGATGATGCGGAACAGCGCGTCGACCTCGCGGGTGGTGAGAGCCGTCGTCGGCTCGTCCATGATGATGAGCTTCGCGTCGCTCATGAGCGCTCGTGAGATCGCGACGAGCTGCTTCTCGGCGATGGAGAGCCGGCCGACCTTCTCATCGAGGTCGATGTTGAAATCGATCTTGGCGACCGCCTCTTCGGCGATGCGGCGCATCCGGCGCCAGTTGATGAGCTTGCGGTGGGCCGCGAGTTCGCTGGTGAGGGCGAGGTTCTCGAGAACCGACAGATTGGGGAAGACCGAGAAGTCCTGGTAGATGACCTGCACACCGGCGTTGATCGCCGCCATGGGGGTGAGGCGCTTGTGCGGAGTCCCGTCAATCTCGATGGTTCCGCCGTCGGGGGCGTGAACGCCGGAGATCACCTTGATGAGGGTGGACTTTCCGCTGCCGTTCTCACCGGCGAGGCAGTGGATCTCTCCACGACCGATGGTGAGGCTGACGTCGTCGAGGGCGTGAACGCCGGCGAACGACTTGCTCACGTTGCGTACCGCGAGGAGCTCAGTCATCAACGGAACCTTTCTGAGGGGTGAAGACATGGTTCGACCGGGGTGGGGCGGCGGGTGCGTCGCCCCACCCCGGTCGTCACATCAGGAACGAGTGATCAGAAGCCGAAGCTGTCGACGTTGTCCTTGTTGATGACGACCCAGCCGGCGCCCTCGAGCACCTTGGGGTTGACCGACGAGAACTGCATCGACTCGTAGCCGGCGACACCGAGGTCGAGTCCGTCGACGATCTCTTCGCCGTCGAGGATCTTCGCGGCGAGCGAGGCCAGCGCGTAGCCCGCGTCGGCCGGGTCCCACAGCGTGAGCGACTGGACGAGGCCCTTCTCGAGGATCTCCTTGTTCGCGGCCGGCAGGCCGGTTCCGCTGACGAAGACCTTGCCGGTCAGACCGAGCTCCTCGATCGCACGCGCGACACCGGGGGCGTCGAACGACGAGGTGCCGACGATTCCCTTGAGGTCGGGGTACTTCTTGAACAGCTCCTTGGCGGTCTGGTACGCGACCTCGCCGTCATCCTGCGACTCGACGCGGGGCTCCGCCTCGAGCAGCGTCATGTTCGGGTATGCCTCGGCCTGGTGCGCCACGGCGCCGTCAGCCCACTCGTTGTGCGACGCGTTGGTCACGTGACCGACCATCGTCGTGTACAGGCCCTCTTCGCCCATGGCCTCGGCGAGGTTGTCCATGATGAATGCGCCGTAGTCGGTGTTGTTGAACGCCTCGATGTCGTACATCGTGTTCTCCTGCGTCGCACCCTCGTGCGTCACGACCACGATGCCGGCGTCGAGCGCCTCCTTGAGCACGGGCTCCAGGGCGCCCGGGTCGACCGGGATGACGCCGATCGCGTCGACACCCTGCGCGATCAGGTCACGGATGACCTGCGCCTGCATGGTCGCGTCGGTCTCCGACGGTCCCTTCTGGTAGACGTCGAGGCCCGAGTCGGCAGCGAACGCCTTGACGCCCTCTTCCATGCGGACGAACCAGGGGTTCGTGGAGTCCTTGGGCACGATCACGATCGTGTGCTCGCCCTCGGCGGACGTGCTGTCATCCGTCACGCAAGCCGACAGGCTGAGACCAACCGCGAGGCTGAGCCCGACCGCAATGGCCTTAAAGCGTCGTTGCTTCATTCGTTTCTCCTTGTTTATTGGGGATGTGACATTTCGGCGTGGTCGCTGAACACCCGACTAGGTGCGTCGTCGAACGTCGACCACCCGCCGCGCGGCATGACCGAATGCGCGCGTGAAGCGCCGCGCCCCCGGGAGTCCGATCGGCGGTTCCTCGCCACGAGACACGCAAGGTGGGAGTCTCGCAACGGACGACCAGTCGTCACGTTCGCGTGACGAGGCGAGCAGCTGTGCTCGATCATCCCGGCCCCCTGACGTCGTTGGCGTGTCCGTTTTGTGGTCCATAATTGAACCGGTCCAAAAGTTAGCACCCGTCCAGTCGAAACACAACACGACTCCTCCGCCGGTTGCTGAGCGGACCTTATGATGTTCCCGAACAACGAGGTGATGGGCATTGGGTCGCAACAAGATCGACGCTGACGACGCCGTGGCGCGCCGTGCGAGCGGCGATTCGGCCCGCGGCGCCTCGGTGCGCCCGGAACTCCAGTCCGTCGCCTCCGCCTCGGTGGCGTCGGCGGTCATCGCCGCCGAGGACGCACGTCGCGCCCGGGCCACTCCCCAGATCCGCGATGTCGCCGCGCTCGCCGGGGTCTCCGTCGGCACCGTCTCGAACGTGATCAACCATCCGGAGCGCGTGACCACGCGCACTCGGACCCTCGTTGAGAACGCGATCGCCGAGCTGCGCTTCATTCCGAACCAGCAGGCCCGCGTGATCGCCGGACTCTCGAGCGACGTCATCGGGCTCGTCGTGCTCGACACCGCAAGCCCGTTCTACATGGGCGCCTCACGCGCGGTCGAGCATGCGGTCCGAGAGGCGGGCCACGTGGTCATGCTCTGCAACTCGGAGAGCGACGTGGAGCGCGAGCAGGAGCTGCTGACGATGCTCGCGGCGCAGCGGGTGCGCGGCGTGCTGCTGACGCCCGCCGACCAGGCCGATGAGAACGGCATCATCAACATCGAGGCGCCCAACGGCCTCCCGGTGGTCTACCTCGACTACGAGGGCGGCCCCGACGAGTGCTCGGTGTCGGTCGACAACGTGCTCGGCGCCCGCCTCGCGGTGGAGCACCTGCTCCGACAAGGACACGACCGGATCGCCTTCGTCGGTGGGCCCCCCGGACTTCGCCAATTCACGCAGCGCTCCAAGGGCGTCGTCGACGCGATCGTCGGGGCCGGCCTGGATCCCGAAACAGCACTCGTCGAGGTGAGCGCCTCGGGTCTCGGCGTCCCCGAAGGAGAACGAGCCGTCGAGCTTCTCCTCGCGGGCGACCTGCCGGGCGCCATCTTCTGCGGAAACGACATGCTCGCCTTCGGCGTCTACCGCGGCCTGTCGCGCTCGGGCATCCGTGTTCCCGAGGACGTCGTCCTGATCGGCTATGACGACATCGACTTCGCCCAGGACTGGGTGGTGCCGATCAGCACCGTCCGCCAGCCGATCGGCGAGCTCGGCTCGCTCGCGGCGCAACTGCTGCTCGAGCACGCGGTCGGCGGCGAGGCGCACGTGCACCGGCAGATCGTGCTCACGCCGGAGCTCGTGCTGCGCGCATCCAGCGACCGGCGCGCGCGCGAGACGAGCAGCTGACCCGCGCAGAAACGAAAGAACCCCGGTCTCCGCTGACGCGGCGACCGGGGTTTCACTGTCTCAACCAGTGTGCGCCCGGAGGGATTCGAACCCCCAACCTTCTGATCCGTAGTCAGATGCTCTATCCGTTGAGCTACGGGCGCATGTTGACGCGGTGGTCAACCGGACGATCATAACAGCGCAATCGGCGCCCGAGAAATCGAGCCGTCGTCGACCGCCAGCCGTAGGCTCGGTGCGTGGCTGGCATCCGTGATCTGAACGAGCTTCTGCGGTCGATGTCGCCCGTGCGGCGACCCGGAGAGTTCGTCTTCGTCGCCGCGACCGACGATCTCGAGCGCGATCAGATCGAGGCTCTCGTCCGTGAGCCGGAGGGAGTGTGCGCCGTCGTGTCGCGCGAGGTCGCCGACGCGGCCGGCCTCGACTACGACTTCGTTGCGGCGTGGATCACGCTCGAGGTGAACTCCGCGCTCGACGCCGTCGGACTGACGGCGGCGTTCTCCGCCGCCCTCGCCGAGGTCGGCGTGAGCTGCAACGTCATCGCCGGGCTGCATCACGACCATGTGCTCGTGGGCATCGATGACGCCGCGACCGCGCTCAGCGCGCTGCGCGAGCTGGCCCGACGCGACTCCTGACACAACAAAGCGCGGCAGCCGGGGAGCTGCCGCGCTTCGTCGAATCGGGGTGTGAGGTGCGTCGCAGTGATGCGGGTTAGGGCCCGAAGGCCCGGTCACCACGACGTGGGAAAGCTCACAAGGGGCGCCGTGTCTGAGAGTTCAGAGGGGTCAGGCGCGGCGTGCACCGGGGCCGGGGCGGACAGCGGCGGCGATGAAGCACGCAGCGGCGAGCAACGCGGTGACGGCGAGTGCGGCGGCGGGAGCGAGTTCAAGCATGATGTGTCCTAATCGGTTCGGGGTGATGAAGGTCCGGGGTTTGGGGGACCTGTTTTGTCCCCCGCACATAGACTAAGCAGTCGTCCTCCACAATGCCGACACCCGTTCGGGGGGTATTGCCTCCCCACTCCGGGGGGCAAATGTGCCCCGAATGGCCCCTGAGGGCCGTTTTCGGGCCCAGAATCGCTCCTTTTGTACCCCGATTAGTCGGCATCTCGATGAACATCGGGAGCCGAATCGCCCCCGCAGTGCCCCCACTCCGACCGTGACACCTTGTACCCCGATACAGGGCCGGGGCGTTTCGGGGTACAAGAATCCGTGCATTCGCGCTGCCTTGAGGCGACTCCGGCCTCGCCGCCCGCGGCCGCTAGAGTCGGACATCGTGCGCGTCATTGTTGCCCCCGACTCCCTCAAGGGAACCGTCTCGGCACGGGATGCCGCCCGCGCGATCGCCGAGGGCTGGCGCGAGGTGCGGCCCGGCGACACCGTGCTGCTGAAGCCGATGGCCGACGGCGGCGAGGGCACCCTGGACGCGGTGGAGACCTCGCACCCGGAAGCGGTCCGGCACGAGGCCGTCGTGCGCGGCCCGCAGTCGCGCGAGGTGCGCGCCGAGTGGCTCATGCTCGGCGACGGAACCGCCGTCGTCGAGATGGCGCAGAGCAGCGGCCTGCCGCTGGTCGACGAGCTCGACCCGATGGGCGCGCACACCGTCGGGGCCGGCGAGCTGATCGCTGCCGCTCTCGATGCGGGCGCGAGTCGCATCGTCGTCGGACTCGGCGGCTCGGCCAGCACCGACGGTGGAACCGGAGCGCTGACGGCACTCGGCGCCCGGTTCCTCAACGCGGCCGGCGAACCGATCGAACTCGGCGGCGGCGGACTCGGAGCCCTCGACCGCATCGAACTCGACGACCTGCGCCCCGCCCCGGCTGGCGGCATCGTCTGCCTGAGCGACGTGACCGCACCCCTGCTCGGCGCCCACGGGGCCGCGGCCGTCTTCGGGCCGCAGAAGGGCGCCACCGCGGCGCAGGTACGCGAGCTCGACCGCGGGCTGGGGCGGCTCGCGGCGCTGCTCGGCGACAGCGGCAACGAGCCCGGGGACGGAGCCGCCGGAGGCACGAGCTTCGGACTTCGAGCCGTGTGGGGGGCGCAGCTGCGGCCCGGCGCCGACCAACTCGCCGCCCTCACCGGCCTGACGGATGACCTGTCGGCGGGCGACATCCTGATCACCGGCGAGGGTCGTTTCGACCGCACCTCGCTTCAGGGCAAGGTCGTCGGACACCTGCTTGAGCTGGCACAGTCCCGCGGCGCCACCGTGTGCATCGTCGCCGGGCAGGCGGAGGACCCGCGGTCGAACCCCGACCCGCGAGGCCTCGTGACGCTCACCGAGCTCGCCGGCGGAAGCGCGAACGCGATCGCCGAGCCGGCGCGCTGGTTGCGCGCCGCCGGAGCGGAGCTTGCCGCGCGCGAACCGTGGCGGCCGGGTCGATCCGAGTCGCTCTAGCGACCGAAGAGCCGCCCGAAGAATCCGCTCGGGGCCTCGTTCTGGTGCCCTTCGCAGCGCTGCGACTTCGGCACACCGCGCATGACCTGATTGACATGCTGCCCGCAGCCCGACCAGGTGGTCTTTCCGCACTTGCGACAGGTGACGGCTTGGCACATCGGTGTTCTCCTTCTCTTCCCGACAGCACGCCGGGGGTTCGTGGATGCGCCGCGGCGGTGTCGCTGCGGCAACGAGGTGCTCACACTATACCCCCTGGGGTATAGTCGAACCTCCACGTTCTCCGCCCGCTGCGCACCTCGGCGCCGCGCTGGCGGCTCGTAGAATGAGAGTGATGAGTTCGCGTCCCGCCTCGGCCGCGCGAGGCCGCAGCTCCGCCTCGGCGCGGACCGCCGCTGCGCCCGCCTCACGCCAGGCTCGCACGGCGAAGGCGCTGCTCGTCGCCGTCTCGTCGACGCTCGTCGCCCTCATCTCGCATGTGCTGGCGGGCGGATCCGTCCCCGGCCTCGTCGGCATCCTCGTTCCCGTCACGCTCTCGGTGCTGGTCTGCCTGCCGCTCTCGGGTCGCGCGCTGTCGCTGCCGCGTCTCGGGCTGTCCGTGCTGGCCAGCCAGTTCCTGTTCCACTGGCTCTTCGTGCTCGGGGCCAGCGGCTCCACCATCGTCGTCACCGACACCGGGGGCGTCCACGCGGGCCACAGCTCCTCGACCATCACAACGCTCGCCAGCGCCGGCGCACACGCCGGTCACGGCGACGGCTGGATGTGGCTCGGGCACGGGGTCGCCGCGGTCGCCACGATCGCACTGATCCGGCGCGGCGAGACCGCCCTCGCCGGATTGCGACGCCTCGCCCTGCTCCTGGCCGCGCTGCTCGCGCGCGCGGTTGCCCCCCGTCTCGCGCACGCCGCCGCCATGCCGGCCCGCGTCGCGCGACTCGCCGCCGCGGGCGGCGCCGAGGGCGGGCTCGCCCGCGCCGCGCTGACGGCATCGGTCTCGCGCCGAGGCCCCCCGCGCCGGATCGCGCTCGCACTCTTCTAACGCCCCGAGGAGCACTCGCGTGCCCTCGGGACCGTGCCGCCGACTCGGCGGCCCCGACGTCGCACTCGTTTCGGCTGGGCTCGGCCCTGCCGCGCTCCCGCATTGGATGCCCCATGTCAGCACCCGCCCTCGGGCGACTCCGCATCGCACTGGCCGCACTCGCGGTCGCCGCGGTGTCGTGGAGCCTGCTCGGCGTCACCGACGCCGCGCAGGCACACGATCAGCTCCTCGAATCGACCCCCGCCGAGGGTGAAGCCCTCGACGCTCCACCCGACGAGGTCTCGCTGCGCTTCGCGGACGAGCTCCTCGACGTCGGCGGGGCCATCCTCGTCGTCGATGCGGCGGAGCAGTCCTGGACACAGGGCGACCTCGCCTACGACGGCGCCACGGTGAGCATCGCGCTGGCCAGCGGCATGCCCGACGGCCGGTACGAGATCCGCTGGCAGGTGGTGTCCCAGGACGGGCACCCGATCAGCGGGATCGTGCCGTTCACGGTGGGCGAGGTCGCGGACGAGCCGACTCCGACGGAGTCCGCGACCGCGGCGGCCGAGGCCGCCGCGGGGCGAGACGACGGCGACGTCACCCCGGCCGGGGGCATCGATGCTCCGCGGCTGATCCTCGTCGGCCTCGTCGGCGCCGCCATCGCTCTCGCGGGTTTCGCTCTCGCGCTGAGCTCGCAGCGACGAGGCGGCACCTCACCCGGCACGACCGAGCGCGGCTCGGCGTGACCACGCACCTCTTCTCAACGACAGCAAGGAACAACACCATGAACACGACACCCACCCGACGCCCGGCGGCCCTGCTCGCTCTTGCCGCGGCAGCCGCACTCGTCCTCGCCGGATGCGCCCCCACCGCCGACGCGGAGCCCGCCACGGTCACAACGACGACCGCCGCCGAGAACGTGAGCGTCGCGAACGCCTGGGTCAAGGCCGCCGACGAGGGCATGTCGGCCGCGTTCGGCGAGCTGACCAACACCGGCGACACCGAGGTGACCATCCTCGCGTCGACGAGCGCGGCCGCGACGATGATGGAGCTGCACGAGACCGTCGACGACGGCAGCGGCTCGATGTCCATGCAGGAGAAGGAGGGCGGCTTCGTCGTGCCCGCCGGCGGCACGCTCGTGCTCGAGCCGGGCGGCAACCACCTGATGCTGATGGGGCTGACCGCCCCGCTCGTCGCGGGCGACGAGATCGAGATCACGCTCAGCTTCTCGGACGGCTCCGAGTTCACGTTCGTCGCTCCCGCCAAGGACTTCTCCGGCGCGAACGAGACCTACGTGGGCGAGGAGGACTAGTGCCCTCCGCCCGGAGTGCCGATTCCGGGCGCGGGGTGAACCGTCGGCAGCTCCTCCTCGGAGGGGCTGCCGCCGGGCTCGGCGCCGCGGCCGCGATCGGCGCCGAGCTCGCACTCTCGTCCGCGAGCGCGACCTCGTCCCCGGCGACGGAGGTTCCCGAGACGACGGGCTCCGAGACGATCGCCTTCTACGGACCCCATCAGGCGGGTGTCGCGATCGTCCCGCAGGCGCACAGCGCGTTCCTCGGCCTCGACCTCGAGCCCGATGTCGACCGCGACGGCCTGCGGCGCCTGATGCGCATCCTGACCGACGACGCGGCGCGCCTGACGCAGGGCGAATCCGCTCTCGCCGACTCGGAGCCCGAACTGGCTCTCGCCCCGGCGCGCCTCACCGTCACGTTCGGCTTCGGCCCGGGCTTCGTCGCGCGCACGGGCGCGGCCGCTCCCGGCTGGCTCGCCCCGCTTCCCGCATTCTCGGTCGACCAGCTCGACGCGGCGTGGAGCGGCGGCGACCTTCTGCTGGAGGTCGCCGCCGATGACCCGATCACCGTCGCGCACGCGGTCCGCATGCTGCTGAAGGATGCGCGGCGCTTCGCCGCGGTGCGCTGGCGCCAGGACGGCTTCCGCCGCGCCCGCGGCACCGAGAAGTCGGGCACGACGATGCGCAACCTGTTCGGCCAGGTCGATGGAACCGTCAACCCGGTGCCGGGAACGAGCGACTTCGACTCGGTGGTCTGGTCGACCGGCGGGTGGATCGAGGGCGGCACGAGTCTCGTGGTGCGCCGCATCCGAATGACGCTGGACACCTGGGATGAGCTGGACCGCTCCGGTCGCGAGCAGTCGGTCGGACGCACGCTGTCGAACGGGGCCCCGCTCACCGGCGTCGACGAGACCGACGAGCCCGACTTCGATGCGACCGGTGCCGCGGGGTTCCCGGTCATCCCGTCGTTCGCCCACATCCGCCGCGCGCGCGGCGACGGCAGCGAGCGAATCTTCCGTCGCGGCTACAACTACGACCTGCCTCCCGGCGGGGACGGCAGTGTGTCGGATTCGGGCCTTATCTTCGCCTCATACCAGGCCGACCCCACGACCCAGTTCGTGCCGATCCAGCGTCGCCTCGACGAGCTCGACCTGCTCAACCAGTGGACGATTCCGATCGGATCGGCCGTCTTCGCGATTCCGCCCGGCTGCGAAAGCGGGGGGTTCATCGGGGAGGGAATCCTGGCCTGATCCTCCGAACTGGCCGAGCATTGCGGCGCCGCCCTTGCCGATACCCTCTGGGGTATTAGGCTCGAGACATGGCACCCACGCGCACCCTCATCGTCGCCGCCGTTCTCGGCGTGCTCGCCTTGGGAAGCGCCGCCACGGCCGTCATCGTGCTCAACTCACCGGCGACCGACCAGTCAGCGTCGAACCCTGCGGCACCGACGGGCTCCGACGAAGCGACGACCGCCGATGAGACTCCTGCCTCGGCATCCCCCGAGACATCAGCGACGCTCCGCTACCTGATCGAAGAGGAAAAGCTCGCGCACGACGTCTACACCACGATGCACGAGACCTGGGGGGCGAGCATCTTCGCCAACATTCTCGAGAGCGAGACGACTCACCAGAGCATCCTCGTGCCGGTGCTCGATGCGCGCGGCATCGCCGACCCGCGGTCCGACGAGCTCGGCGTGCTCACCGACCCCGACCTCCAGTCGCTCTACGACGAGCTCGTCGCCCGCGGGACGACGAGCCTCGACGAGGCGATCCAGGTCGGGATCCTGATCGAGACGAAGGACATCGCCGACCTCACTGACGCCATCGCGGCGGAAGACGACGCGGCGACGATCAGCGCCTACGAGCGACTGCTCGCCGGGTCAGAGCAGCACCTCGCGTCATTCGAGCGCCAGCGCTGATCCCGCGCGCTCGACACCGTCGAGCACGAACCCGAGGCCGGCCTCGAACGAGTCGCCGAAGCTGTAGCCCGGCTGCATGACGTGCTCGGCCGTGAACCGCGTCAGCGCCGGATACTGCTCAGGCGACAGCGGTGCGATGATCTGCTCGCTCGCCTCCGTGAGATCGCCGTCGTTCTCCCCGAACGGCAGCGCCGCCTCCTGCAGCGCGAAGCCGTAGACGAAGGCATCGACGACCGCGAGCCCGTGCGCGACGATCGGCAGCGGGAAGCCGGTGCCCAACCAGGTCGCGAGCATCGCCTCGTGATGCTCGAGGATGTCGTGGCCCGGGGTGCGGCGCGACTCCATGATCGGGATCGCCCACGGGTGCCGGCGCAGCGCCGACCGCAGCGAGCGGGCACGACTCGCGACCGCCTCCTTCCACGGCGCCTCCGGATCGGGCCGCTCGACCTCGTCGAAGACGCGACCGACCATGCCGTCGACGATGTCGTCCTTGTTCGAGACGTAGTGGTAGAGGCTCATCGGGCGCACCCCAAGGTGCTCGGCGAGCCGCCGGATCGTGAGCGGCTCCAGCCCGGTCTCGTCGGCGAGCTCGACCGCCCCGTCGATGATCCGGTCGCGGTCGAGCGACGTGCGCGACCGGCTCTTCGTCTGTGCCATCGCACTCTCCTTCACGTCGGGCTTGACTCATCGTACTAAGTATCGCTACGGTTCTGCATATCGTCGTACTAAGTACGATCACGAGCCATCTCAACCGCTGTCCATCAACGAACCGAAGGAGAACCACCCATGTCCGCACTCACCGACACCACCCGGCGCACCGCGGCGCGCGTCGCCGCCGCCGGCTATGTCGCCCTCTTCGTCCTCGCGATTTTCGCCAACTTCGTCGTCAAGCAGGGGATGATCGATCCCACCGACGCCGAGGCCACGGTCGCCGCCATCCGCGAGCAGGAAGGCCTGTTCCGCGTCGGCCTCGCCGCGTTCGCCGTCGTGTTCCTGCTCGACATCCCCGTCGCGTGGGGCCTCTACGTGCTCTTCGCCCCGGGCGGCCGCGCACGGTCGCTGCTCGTCGCGTGGTTCCGCCTGGCATACACGGTGTTCCTCGGCGTCGCCGCCGTGTTCATGTTCCTCGGCCTCGAGATCGCGCTCGGCGCGACCAGCCTCGGCGCGGACGTCGCACTGCTCATGTTCGCCGCGTTCGACTTCGCGTGGTTCATCGGCCTGCTCGCCTTCGGCGTGCACCTGATGACGCTCGGCGCCCTCATCGTCCGCTCGCGCATCGCCCCCCGCCTCATCGGCATCATCCTCGCCGTCGCCGGAGCCACCTACGCGATCGACACCCTCGCGCACATCCTGTTGACCGACTACGCCGCCGTCGCCGATCTGATGCTCGCGATCGTCGCGACCTC
This sequence comes from Herbiconiux sp. J20-20, assembly GCF_057365085.1. Taxonomy (NCBI): domain Bacteria; kingdom Bacillati; phylum Actinomycetota; class Actinomycetes; order Micrococcales; family Microbacteriaceae; genus Herbiconiux; species Herbiconiux sp. J20-20. The sequence goes on along the minus strand of NZ_CP195122.1, from coordinate 1,845,841 downwards.
GTCGATCGTCGCCGAGCTGACGTTCACCGTGTGGCTGCTGCGTGCCAGCCGCCGCTCGAGCGCCGTCACCCGCGACGAGAGCCCGGTGCTGACCGCCGCCTAGCGGGCCACCCGGCGCGGTGGCCTCGCATCCCACGATGCGGGGCCACCGCCCCCTCCCCGACGATCGATCCCGTTCCGCTACGGTCGAATGAAGCTCGATTTCGGCGCACATCCTCAAGGAGAAGCACGATGATCCGCCCCCTGCTGACCACGGTCGTGATCGGGCTCAGCGCGGCACTGCCCGCCGGCGCGCTGGATGACGCCATCAACGAGGTCATCGACCGCGAACTGGCGGCCTCCGGCGTGCCCGGCGTCTCCTACGCGGTCGTCGTCGACGGCGAGCTCGGCGCCGCCGGCGCCCGCGGCGTCGCCCACCTCGGCGAGGACACCCCCGTGACCGCGGACACCCCGTTTCTGACCGGCTCGATCTCGAAGAGCTTCACGGCGCTCGCGGTGATGCAGCTCGTCGAAGCCGGCGACGTCGAGCTCGATGCCGAGATCTCGACATACCTCGACGGCTTCTCCGGCAAGCCGGCCGGAGCGATCACCATCCGACAGCTGCTCAGCCACACGAGCGGCTTCTCCACCCTGCAGGGCAACGCCTCGCACACGGACGCCCGCGGCGATGCCGACGAACTCGAGCGCCTCGTGGACGAGCTCGCCGACGAGACCCCGGCCCATGAACCGGGGACGCGCTGGGAGTACTCGAACACCAACTACCAGATCCTCGGTCGCCTGGTCGAGGTGGTCAGCGGCCGCGAGTTCCAGGCCTACGTGACCGAGCACATCCTCGAGCCGATCGGCATGAGCAGCAGCTTCGTCGCCGACGGCGAGACCCACGACGCCATGGCGACCGGCCACCGGTCGTGGTTCGGCACCAAGCTGCCGCTGCCCGACACCGCGACCGATCGGGCGACGGCGCCACAGGGCGGGATCGTCGCCAGCGCGAACGACCTGGCGCGCTACCTGCAAACCATGATGAACGGGCAGGATGACGTGCTGAGCGCCGACGGGAAGGCGCAGATGATGCAGCCGGCGAGCGCCGCATCCCCGTTCTACGGCTTCGGCTGGTTCCTCGACTCCTCCGACGGCACCGTCTCGCACTCCGGGGCGAGCCCCGGCTTCGAGACGCTCGCGACGATGATCCCCGCCGAGAACCGCGCGGTCGTCGTGCTGGCCAACGGCGGCAGCGGTCTCGGCTTCGGCGACACCTTCCCGCTGCGCAGCGGCATCACCGCGGCGGCGCTCGGCCTCGAGGACGCGAACGCCGGCCCCGACTGGGGCGCGCGGGCGCTCTTCATCGGGATGACGCTGCTGCCAGTCTTCTACCTCGCGAGCATCGGCTGGGCGTGGCGGCACCGGGCTGCGATCCGCGCCAAGCGCACCGCGGGATTCGCGGGCCTGTTCAGCCTGTGGTTCCCGTTGCTCACGACCGGAGTCGCCGCCTGGGTGATCCTCGGCCTCGTCCCGAGCCTCATCGGATCGCCGTTCGCGACGATCAACCACTTCCAGCCGGACGTCGGCCTGGTGTTCATCGCCGCCGCGGTGACCGGGGTGCTCTGGGCGGTGCTGCGGCTCGGGGTGGCGTATGCCCGCGCACCTCGGCACCCCTGATCAGGCTCGAGAGAACTCCGAGGCTCGCTCAATCTGCTCCGCGGTCAGCGTGACACCGGTGTAGCGGAAGAACTGCGCGGCGGCCTGCAGCGCGATCACCTCGGCGCCTGAGATCACCGGCTTGCCCGCCTCACGCGCGGCGCGGACGAGAGGCGTCTCCGCCGGGAACGCGACGACATCGATCACGGTGCTCGCCGCGAGAATGTGAGCGCGGCTGAAGGCGAGGTCGTCCTCGTTCGGACCCGACATCCCGAGAGGCGTGACGTTGACGATCACGGCGTGGCCGGGGTCCGGGTCGGTGACCTGGGCGCGGTATCCGTAGCTCGATGCGAGCGACTGGCCCGCGTCGGCGTTTCGCGCGACCACGGTCAGGTCGTCGAAGCCCGCGCCGCGGAACGCCGCCACGACGGCCTTCGCCATGCCGCCCGCTCCCCTCACGAGCACCGGCTGCCCCGGCTCCAGCCGGTGCCGTGCGATCAGCTCCGCCACCGCCTCGTAGTCGGTGTTCGATGCCGTGAGCACGCCGTCATCGTTCACGATCGTGTTGACCGACTCGATCGCGGCCGCCGACTCCTCCACCACATCGACGAGCGGCAGCACGGCCTCCTTGAACGGCATCGAAACGGAGCAGCCGCGGATGCCCAGGCCCCGAACCCCGGCAATCGCCGCCGCGATGTCGGTCGTCGTGAACGCCTTGTAGATGAAGTTCAGTCCGAGCTCGTCGTACAGGAAGTTGTGGAACCGCGTGCCGATGTTCGACGGCCGCGCGGCCAGCGAGATGCAGAGCGACATGTCTTTGTTGAGGATGGGCATCGCACCATTCTCTCGACACGAATCGCTCTCAGCGATTCGCGCGACGCAGAAACGCTGACGCGTGGAGATTCACTTGCGGAGACGGCGGGATTTGAACCCGCGGACCCCCAGAGGGGTCTCCACCTTAGCAGGGTGGTGCACTCGACCGGACTATGCGACGTCTCCCGGTATTGCCTTCGCCATCATAGCCGCCGCAGGCGGCGATCACGAACGCGCGATCAGTTGGCGACGGCGCAGGTGTACTGGTCGGCGCTCTGCCCCTTGACGCCCGACACCGTGACGGGTTCGGTCGTCGGGGTGGCGGTGGCCGATTCCGTCGGCTCCGCCGTCGGGGTCGCGGTCGCCGTCGGCGCGTTCGGGTCGAGCGTCGACCCGTTGTGGTTGCTGTCGAGCGAGTTGTCGTCGAGCGCGATCGGGGTATCCGCCTGGAGCGCCGCGAACAGCGCGTCGGCCTGAGCCTGCAGCGGCGCCACCTTGCCGGCGTAGTACGACGGTGTCGTCACCCCGGTCGTGCTCGGGTACTGCACCATCACGATGTTCTCGAGCGGGATGTCCTTCAGCACCAGGGCGATCGAGGCCAGGATGTCGACGCGGCCGAAGTTCTGCGACAGCGTCATGTTCTGCGTCGCCGCCTTCGCCAGGCTGTAGACCGTTCCGGCGTCGCCCAGCGTGTCCTCGCTCTTCAGCTTGCGCACGAGCGAGGAGAGGAACACCTGCTGCGAGCTGATTCGCCCGAGGTCGCTGCCGTCGCCGACGCCGTGGCGCGAGCGCAGGAACTGCAGCGCCTCCTTGCCCTTCAGCGTGTAGGTGCCCGCCTCCGGGAAGTCGAGGCCGACGTAGCTGTCCTTGAAGGCGCCGTCGATGCAGACGTCGACGCCGCCGACCGCGTTCGACATCGCGATCACGCCGACGAAGGTGATGAGTCCAGCGAACTGGATCTCGAGCCCGGTGAGGTTCTCAACCGTGTCGACCGTGCAGCTGAGTCCGCCGTAGAAGAGCGTCGTGTTCATGGCGGTCGCCGTGGCCGGTCCGCCGTTCTCGCACGCGGGCAGCGGAACCATGAGGTCGCGCGGGATGCTGACCAGGGTCGCGCTCTGGTGGTCCTCGGAGACGTGCAGGAGCATCGTCACGTCGTTGAGCGTCGAGCTCTCGTAGCCGCCGATCGCGGCGTTCTCGCCCTCACGGCTGTCGCTGCCGACGATCAGGATGTTGAAGCCGCCCTCGTAGGGACCGACGCTCGGCGGGAGGGCGACGGCGTCGAAGCCGATCGCCTCGGTGTCGATGTCACCGGCCGTCTGCCAGACGGCGATGCCGGCGACCGCGGATCCCGACACCAGGAGCACCGTGAGCGCGCCGCCGATCAGACCGAGAACTGCCTTCCAGGCCCGGGCGCGCTTCTGACGTCCGTGGCGCGCCACGGTCGGACGCACGCGGGCGGATGCCTTCACGCGTTCCAGCTTCTTGTCGCTCACGAGACCTCACTTGACGTCGGACAGTATTCACAGGGGTGCCCCAGCATCCCCAGCGGCGGAGGGCGTGGGATTCGAACCCACGAGACATTTCTGCCCACCAGTTTTCAAGACTGGCTCCATCGGCCGCTCGGACAGCCCTCCCGTAAATCGATCGTGAGTCTAACCGACCGCAACCAGGTCAATCCTGGAAGTGGAGTGCGAGCGCGGCGGCCGCGCCGTCTTCGAGATCCGTGCTGGTGGTGTCGTTGGCGACCGCAAGCACCTCCGGCGGGGCCTGGCCCATGGCGATGCCGAGACCCTCCGCGCTCGCCCAGGCGAGCATGTCGATGTCGTTGCGGCCGTCGCCGATCGCGGCGACCCGGCTGCGCGGCACCTCGAGCAGCTGGCGCACGCGCTCCAGCGCGGTCGACTTGTTGACGCCGTCGGGCGCGATGTCGAGCCACGAGGTCCAGCCGACGTTGTAGCTGACCTTGTGCAGACCCATGCGGTCCACGATGTCGAGGAAGTCCTCCGTCGCGTGATCGGGCGCGAGCACGACGACACGCGTGGCCGGAGCGCCGAGCAGATCGTCGAACTCGACCTGCCGACTCGTCGTGGCGAGCGCGCCCTCCGGGAACGTGCCGGTGTAGCGGAAGACGCCGTCGACGTCCTCGACGGCGAAGCTCGCATCCGAGAGGTGACCGTGGATCGTGGTGAGCACATCCGTCGGGTCGAAGGTCTCGGTGAGGAAGCGCGCGTAGGAATCCGGTTCGCTCTCGTCCCGCTCGAGCACGATCGCGCCGTTGGCGCACACGACGTACCGCGGGGTCAGCCCCAGGCGCTCGAGCACGGGGAGCGTCATCGAGACCGAGCGGCCGGTCGCGAGCGTGACCTCGTGCCCCAGGTCGCGCACGCGGGTGACCTCGTCGATCACGCTGCGCCCCATGGCGCCGTCCTCACGCAGGACGGTGCCGTCGATGTCGAGCGCCACCAGCCAGGCAGAGGTCACGCGAGCGGCTCCAGAACGTCGAGTCCGCCGAGGAAGGGGCGCAGCGGTTCGGGCACCGCGACCGAGCCGTCGGCGCGCTGGTGCGTCTCAAGCAGCGCCACGATCCAGCGCGTCGTCGCCAGGGTGCCGTTGAGGGTCGCCACCGGCGCCGTCTTGCCGCTCTCCGTGCGGTAGCGGGTGTCGAGTCGACGGGCCTGGAACGTCGTGCAATTCGAGGTGCTCGTCAGCTCGCGGTACGCGTCCTGCGTCGGCACCCAGGCCTCGACGTCGAACTTGCGCGCGGCGCTCGAGCCGAGGTCGCCGGCCGCGGTGTCGATCACCCGGTAGCTGAGCCCGAGGCTCTGCAGCATGCCCTCCTGCAGGGCGAGCAGCCGCTCGTGCTCGGTCTCCGCCTCGGCCGGATCGATGTAGCTGAACATCTCGAGCTTCTGGAACTGGTGGACGCGGATGATGCCGCGGGTGTCCTTGCCGCCCGATCCGGCCTCGCGGCGGTAGCAGGTCGACCATCCGGCGTAGCGGAGCGGTCCGCCCGAGATGTCGAGGATCTCGTCCTTGTGATACCCGGCGAGCGCAACCTCGCTCGTGCCCGTCAGGTAGAGCTCGTCGCGCTCCAGGTAGTAGATCTCGTCGGAGTGGGCGCCGAGGAACCCGGTGCCCGCCATGATGTCGGGGCGCACCAGCGTCGGCGTGATGAGGGGCGTGAAGCCGGCCTCGAGCGCGCGGTCGAGCGCCAGGTTCATGAGCGCCAGCTCGAGTCGCGCGCCGACGCCCTTCAGGAAGTAGAAGCGCGAGCCGCTGACCTTGGCCCCGCGTTCCATGTCGATCGCGCCGAGCAGCTCGCCGAGGGCGAGGTGGTCGCGCGGCTCGAAGTCGAAGTTGGGCTTCTCGCCGACCTCGCGCAGGGTGACGAAGTCGTCCTCTCCCCCGGCCGGCACGCCTTCGATGACGATGTTCGGGATGCTTCCGGCGATGCGAGCGAACGCGTCCTCCGCCTCGCTCGCCGCCTGCTGCAGCGCCTTCACCCGCGCCGCGAGCTCCTGCGCCTGCGCGACCAGCGCGGGCTTCTCCGCCTTCGGGGCGGCCGCGACGGTCTTGCCGAAGGCGTTCTGCTCGGCCCGCGCGGTCTCGAACTCGGTGATCGCGGTGCGGCGGGCGAGGTCGGCGGCGATCGCGTCGTCGACGAGAGAGACCGACTCGCCTCGCGCCTCCTGCGAGGTGCGGACAGTCTCCGGGTTTTCGCGCAGCAGCAGAGGGTCGATCACCCCACCATCCTATTCAGCGGTTTGGAAGCGAGGATGGCTAAGGTGTCGCCATGACGGCCCCGACCCCCGGCAGGCACCCGCGCGCCGCCATCATCGTCAATCCCGCCAAGGCGAGCGTCTCGAAGCTGCGCAGCGCGGTCGCTCGCGCGGAAGTCAACGGCGGCTGGGCCGAGAGCCTGTGGCTCGAGACCACGGCTGACGACATCGGCCACGCGCAGACGCGCGAGGCGCTGGACGCCGGAGTCGAGCTGGTCGTCGCCGCGGGCGGCGATGGCACCGTGCGGGCCGTCGCCGAATCGCTGAGCGGTTCGGGGGTGTCGTTCGCGATCATCCCCTCCGGCACCGGCAACCTGTTCGCTCGCAACGTCGACCTGAACTCGCTCAGCGTCGACGAGGCCGTGCGGGTCGCCTTCGCGGGCGTCGACCGCCCGATCGATCTGGGCATGATCGAGTTCGAGCGTGCCGACGGCGAGCGCCGCAAGCACGGCTTCCTCGTGATGGCGGGCCTCGGCATCGACGCGCAGATGGTGGCCAACACGAACCCCGAGCTGAAGAAGCGGGTCGGCTGGTTGGCCTACGTCGACGCGATCGCGCGATCGCTGCGCGACCCTCGTCGCATCCGGCTGCGCGCGCAGCTCGACGACCGTCCACCGCGGGCGACCACGGTGCACAGCCTGCTGATCGGCAACTGCGGCATGCTGCCCGGGCACATCACGCTACTGCCAGACGCGAAGCTCGACGACGGCCGCTTCGACGTCGTCACGCTGCGCCCCTCCGGCTTCTTCGGCTGGATGCGCGTTTGGGTGGCGCTCGTCTGGGAGAACGGCGTCCTGCGGCGCAGCACCGTGGGCCGCAAGATGATGGGTCGCGACCGGCGGGTGCGTGTGCTGCGCTACCTGCAGGGCGAGAACCTGAAGGTGCGGCTGGAGCGCCCCGACCAGATGGAGATCGACGGCGACTCGATCGGCGATGTGATCGCCTTCCGCGCCTGGGTCGAACCGGGCGCTCTGACACTGCGCCTCGCCGCCGACTAGCCGCCGCGGAGTGCGCGGGGCGGGAGCTAGCCGTCGCGGCCGGTCGCGCGGGCGGATCCCCGGGCGTCGCGCCAGGCGCGCGCCACGAGCAGCGCCGTGACGGCGGCGATCCCCCCGACGAACAGCGGGGCGAACAGTTCGGCGAGTCGAAACGACAGGTCATACAGCCGGTTGATCTCTTCGAAGTACGCCTCCTGATCGGCGAAGCCGCTCGACCACGGGACGTTCAGAACGTCGACGAGCACCCGCGCCCTCCACGCGCCGAAGAGCGCGATCCCGGCCCCGGCCAGGCACACCGCGCCGAGCGCGGCGAGAGCGACTCGCCGACGCGCATCACCCACCTCACTCATCACGAGCGTGCCCGGGTGCCGTGAACAGCCAGCCGACGACCGCGATGATTCCGCCGAGCAGCAGCGGCGACACCGCGTAGCCGCGCGCCAGCATCAAGAGCGTCTCCCACTCGGTCGGCGAACCGTCGTACACGGTCGGCGTCATGAGCCCGCTGATGACGAGAGCCGCCGCGGACAGGATGAGCACGATGGCGAGCACGAGCAGCATCACGCGGGGCCTCGGTGCGGGCGATCGGGTCGAATCGACGACTGCCTCGTCGTCCTGGTCGCGCTCGTCGTCCTGGCCGCGCTCGACGTCCGCGGCGACGGCGGCGGCCAGCGGCGGCGGCGAGTCGGCAGTCTCAGGCGAGGGATCCGGGCCCGAGCTGGGTGCGGCATCGTCGGAGACGGTCGGCGCGTCGGCGACGACGCGGATCGGCTGCTCGGGAACGCCCGCGGGAGGGCTCGAGGCGCCGTGGACCTCCGGGTCGTAGCCGCGCTGGAAGCGCGGATCGAAGCGCGGGTCGACGTCGGCCATGCGGTCCTCCAGCGTGAGCGGCTACTCGGGCTCGCCCGAGAGGATCCCGCGCAGCCAGTCGCGGGCTTCGATGAAGACCTCGTCGTCGTAGCGGCCATCGACCGTCACATGCTGCTGGTCGGCGCGGGGATACGAGCCAAGGAAGATCACGTTGGGGCTGAAGCGCTTGAGGCCGAGCAGCGCGTCGGCGACGCGCTCGTCGTGCACGTGCCCGTCGAGGTCGACGACGAAGCGGTAGCGCCCCATGCTGTCGCCGATCGGGCGCGACTCGAGCAGGCTCAGGTTGACCCCCCGCGTCGCGAACTGCTCGAGCATCTCGACGAGGCCCCCCGGCTGGTCGGTGGGGAGCTCGACGATGACGCTGGTCTTGTCGGCCCCGGTGCGCTCCGGGATGGCGCGGCTCGCGCTGACCAGCACGAACCGCGTGACGGCATTCGGGTTGTCGCCGATCTTCTCGGCCAGCACCTCGACCGGGTACTCGCGGTCGATTCCGGGCGGGGCGATCGCCGCATCCGCGAGACCCGGATCGCCAAGCCCCGCTGCCGCCGCCACGTTCGAGCTCGCGGGGAAGTGCTCGTGCTCGGGCAGCTCGCGATCGAGCCACAGGTGGCACTGCGCGTAGGCCACCGGATGCGCGGCGACGATCTTGACATCGGCGAGCGCCGTGCCGGGCCGGGCGACGAGCACGAAGTCGACCGGCACGAGGTATTCGCCGACGATGCGAAGGCCCGGCACGTTGGCGAGCGCGTCCTGGGTGGCGCTGACGCCGCCTTCCACGCTGTTCTCGATCGCGATCATCGCGGCGACGCTGCGGCCCGAGGTCACATCGTCGAGCGCCTCGCCGACGTTGTTGACGCTGCGCCAGACGTGGCCCTGGGCGGCGTCGACCTGGTTGAGCGCGGCCCACGTGAAGGTGCCCGCCGGGCCGAGATAGCTGTAGGTGTCCGGCATGCTGTGAGCCTAGCGGCCACCCGCTCGGGCAGGATGGAGGCATGAGCAAGCTGCCCGCCCCCGTGCAACGCCTGATCGACGCGACGAACGCCGGCGATTCGGCGGCCTTCGTCGCCGCCTTCGCCCCCGACGCCGTGCTGATCGACTGGGGCAAGGAGTTCGCGGGCGCCGAGGCCATCGCGGAGTGGAACGAGTCCGACAACATCGGCCGCGACTCCCGCTTCCGTGTCGTGGGCGTCGAGCGCGATGGCGAGGCTCACCTGGTGCGGATCGCCGTCAGCGGCAAGGGCTTCAACGGCGAGAGCTTCTTCCGCTTCACCGTCGCCGATGAGCTGATCAGTCGTCTCGAGATCGCCCCGTAGGCTCACCGACGCCCGCCCACGCCCACGTCGGGTTGCCGATCGCCTCGGCCGTGACGCTCCAGAGCCGCTCGCGCTGGGCCGCATCGCGAGCGGAGCGCGGCAGGGCGACGACCCGACGTCGCTCGTCCACGTAGACGTCGGCACCGCGCGGACGACGCGGTGCGCCGGTGCTGAGCTCGGCGTACACGTCGGCCAGTGCCTCGGCCGGCATCGCGAGGCGGTTCTTCGGGGCGTAGAGGGCGCGATAGATCGGCGGCTGCTCGGCGAGCCGGTCGGCATCGAGCCGGACCGCGGGGACGCGCAGGCAGGAGACGTCGACCTGGTCGCCTGCTCGTTCTGCGAGGGTGACGGCCGCCATCACCTGAGCGAGCTTGGAGTGATAGTAGGCCTTGGTCGGGGTGAACCAGCTGCCGTCGGTGAGCGCATCGAAGCGAATCGCCAGGCCCGGCATCGTGACGAGCCCTTTGCTGGCGACGAAGACCACACGGGGACTCGGCGCGGCGGCGAGAGCGCCGCTCACCCGCGCCGTGAACTCGGTCGGACCGAGGTGGTTGGTGGCCCAGAACAGCTCCTGGCCCGTCTCCGTGAATCGCGCCTCCCGGGCCGACAGGTCGAACACCGCGGCGTTGTTGATGAGCACATCGAGCGGTCCGTCGGCGACGACCGTCTCGGCCGCGCCGGCGATGCTGGGCGGGGATGCGAGGTCGAGCTCGACCAGCCGCACCCGCGCTCGCGCCTCGGGCGGCAACGTGGCGATGGCGAGTTCGCCGCGCTCCCGAGAGCGGCTCAGCGCGATGACGTCGGCTCCGGACTCGGCGAATCTCCGGACGGCGCGCAGACCGATCCCTGAGTTGGCGCCCGTGATCGCGACCCGCATGTCGCTCCTTTCGTTCGGCTTGTTCCGAACTATCCGAACAAAGCATACACTGGAGAGGTGACCCCACAGGAGCAGCTGGCCGAGGACTTCGCGCAGCACTACGTGCGCCTCGGGATGACGACGACCGCGGCACGCGTGCTCGGGCATCTGCTCGTCGAGCCGACCGGACGCGCCGACGCGCCGAGCCTCGCCGCGGCGCTCGGCGTCGCCAAGAGCTCGATGAGCGTCGCCCTCGCCACCCTGGAGAGCCTCGGGCTCGTCGTCCGCTCGCGCCCGCCACGCGAGCGTCGCGACAGCTATGCGCTCGGAGACGACGCGTTCGAGAAGGCCTTCGCCAGCAAGCTGCCCGCGCTCAGCTCGTTCGCCGCGCTGGCCGACCGCGGGCTCGAGCTGGCCGAGCCCGGCTCCTCGTCGGCGCAGCGCCTTGAGCGGATGCGCGCGTTCTACGCGTTCATGCTGCGCGAGTTCCCGAAGCTGCTCGACCAATGGCAGCGCGAGAGCGCCGACGGGCAGGCCTAGCCGCCTCGTCACCGCTTGACCCAGGTGGGAGACTGGAGGCATGTCCTCCCGCGCCGGCACCCCCGCCCAGCCGTCCGATCTGATCGACGTTCGCGAACTGATCGACGCGTACTTCCACCGCGTCCCCGATCTCTCCGACCCGGCGCAGCGCGTCGTGTTCGGCACGAGCGGCCATCGCGGCTCGAGCCTCGACGGCGCGTTCACCGAGACCCACATCGCCGCGACCACGCAGGCGATCGTCGAGTACCGCGCCGCCCACGGCATCACCGGCCCGGTCTTCGTCGGGCGCGACACCCACGGGCTCTCCCGACCGGCCGAGACGACGGCGCTCGAGGTGCTCGAGGCGAACGGCGTGACGGCGCTCGTCGACGAGTTCGATGACTTCGTGCCGACCCCCGCGCTGAGCCGCGCGATCATCGCCTACAACCGCGCGCACGCGGGCGGCCCGCAGGCCGACGGCATCGTCATCACCCCGTCGCACAACCCGCCGCGCGACGGCGGCTTCAAGTACAACCCGCCGCACGGCGGCCCCGCCGACTCCGATGCGACCGGCTGGATCGCGGCCCGCGCCAACGAGCTGATCGAGGGCGGGATGCGCGAAGTCAAGCGCTCCGAGCCGAGCGCCGTGGAGACCTACGACTACCGCGGCGAGTACGTCGCCGACCTCGCCAACGCGATCGACCTCGACGCGATCCGGGGCTCTGGTCTGCACCTCGGCGCCGACCCGCTGGGCGGCGCGAGCGTGCACTACTGGCAGCTGATCGCCGAGAAGTTCGGGCTCGACCTGACGGTCGTGAACCCGGAGGTCGATCCGACCTGGTCGTTCATGACGCTCGACTGGGACGAGAAGATCCGGATGGATCCCTCCTCCGCCTCGGCGATGGCGAGCGTCGTGGCCAAGCGCGGCGAGTTCGACCTGCTGACCGGCAACGACGCCGACGCCGACCGGCACGGCATCGTCACGCCTGACGGCGGACTGATGAACCCGAACCACTTCCTCGCGGTGGCGATCCAGTACCTGTTCACGCACCGCGACGGCTGGAGCCCGAATGCGGCGATCGGCAAGACCCTCGTGTCGAGCTCCATGATCGACCGGGTGGCCGCGTCCCTGGGGCGCCGGCTGTGGGAGGTGCCGGTCGGCTTCAAGTGGTTCGTGCCGGGTCTCATCGACGGCTCGGTCGGCTTCGGCGGCGAGGAGAGCGCGGGCGCGAGCTTCCTCGCGCTCGACGGCACGGCGTGGACGACCGACAAGGACGGCATCCTGCTGGCGCTGGCGGCGGCGGAGATCCGTGCGGTCACCGGCAAGTCGCCCAGCGAGCTCTACGCCGAACTCACCGCCGAGTTCGGCGACCCCGCCTACGCGCGCGTGGATGCGGCGGCGAGCAAGGAGCAGAAGGCGCGGCTCGGCAAGCTCTCGGGCGCCGACATCACGGCGGACACCCTCGCGGGCGATCCGATCACGGCGCGCCTCTCGGAGGCGCCCGGCAACGGCGCGGCGATCGGCGGCGTCAAGGTCGAGACCGAGCACGCCTGGTTCGCCGCGCGCCCGTCGGGCACGGAGGACGTCTACAAGATCTACGCCGAGTCGTTCCGCGGCCCGGAGCACCTCGCCGAGGTGCAGGCCGCGGCCAAGGACATCGTCGACACCGCTCTGGGGGGTTAGCCCGCTCAGTTGTAGGCGGGGGCGGCCGGCAGGCCGAAGAACTCTTCCAGAGTCTGGATGCCGGTCTCGTGCATCTCGGTCGAGAGCTCGAGGCCGACGTAGCGGTAGTGCCAGGGCTCGAACTGGTACCCGGTGATGTCGGTGAGCCCGTCCGGGTAGCGCAGGATGAATCCGTACTCCCACGCGTTCTCGGCCAGCCAGGACCCCTGCGGGGTGTCGGCGAAGCAGGCCTGCAGAGAGCAGGTGCGCGGGATCGCGTCGATGTCGATGACCAGTCCGGTCTGGTGCTCGCTGTAGCCGGGGCGCGCGGTGAGCAGGTCGTTGCCGCCGTACACCTGCTGCTGCGCCGCGTAGCTGCGGTAGGTGCTGAGCGCCTGCATCTGGTAGCCGGTCTCTGACTCGAAGTCGGCGAACATCCGGACCACGGCGTCGGAGGCGACCTCCTGAAGCTGCGCATAGTTGACGTACGGAACCGGCACCGGCACGAGGCCCGAGGGCTCGAAGCTCGCCGGGTCGAATGGGCGCAGCTTGTTGACGACGACCCACAGGCTGTTCGGGTCATCGATCGAATAGAGCGACATGTTGAAGCGCGCGCGCGGCTCGAACGCGTCGTTGGTCGCGGGCTGCTCGACAGCTCCGGACACGATCAGCTCCTCCTCCGGCACGGCGCCGAGATTCGGGATGCCGACGACGGCGATCGCGACTCCGAGCGCCGCCACGGCGAGCACCGCAACGCCGCCGATCACGAGCGCGATGCGTCGTCGCGCGCGACGACCGCGACCTCGCTCAGCGGAGCGCATCTCGGCACGTCGGGTCGGCAGTTCGCTCACCGGCTCAGCATACGACGCCGCCGCCGCGGCGCGGCCGAGGGCCCGCTGACCAGGGGTTTCGAGGGACGGCGGCGAAACGTGTTGACAGCGCGGGCGACGGGGGCTAGCTTGGGCCTCGGCTTCATGGGAGCGCTCCCACGACCACCACGCTTGTCGCGTGGGAGCGCTCTCATAGGCCGCACCTATTCCACGCACACAAAGGAGTGACCGTGAGTTTCTCACGACGCAAAGTTGCTGCCGCCGTCGCCGGCGCCGCCACATTCGCCCTCGTAGTTTCCGGATGCGCTGCGAGCGGAGGAGAGTCCACCGACGACGTCACGCTGACTCTCGCGACGTTCAACGACTTCGGCTACACGGACGAGCTTCTCGCCCAGTTCACCGAAGAGACCGGCATCGCCGTCGTCCACAACAAGGCCGCCACCTCGAACGACGCGCGCGCCAACTACTTCCAGAAGCTCGGCAAGTCGGGCCTCGCGGACGTTGAGGCCGTCGAGATCGACTGGTTCACGGAGGCGATGCAGTACGCCGACCTCCTCGCGCCGGTTCCGACCGACCTCCAGGGCCGCTGGCTCGACTGGAAGGAAGCCTCGGCGACCGACTCGGAGGGCAACCTCATCGCCTACGGCACCGACATCGGCCCGCAGGGCATCTGCTACCGCGCCGACCTGTTCGAGGCCGCCGGCCTGCCGACCGACCGCACCGAGGTCGCCGCGCTGTTCGACGGCGACTGGGACAACTTCTTCTCGATCGGCGCGGACTACACCGCGGCGACCGGCAAGCCGTTCATCGACTCGGCGAACTCGGTGCTCCAGGGCATGGTGAACCAGCTCGACATCGCGTACGAGGAGACCGACGGCACGATCGTCGCCACCGAGAACGCCGACATCGCCGCCGCGTACGACGCGGTCGTCGAGAAGGCCGTGCCGATCTCGGCCTACGCCGGTCAGTGGAGCGAGGACTGGTTCGCGTCGCTGTCCAGCGGCGAGTTCGCGACCATGCTGTGCCCGGGCTGGATGCTCGGCGTCATCTCGGGCAACGCGCCCGACGTGGCCGGCTGGGACATCGCCGACGCCTTCCCCGGCGGCGGCGGCAACTGGGGCGGCTCGTACCTGACCGTTCCGGCCAACGGTGCCAACGTCGAGGCTGCCCAGCAGCTCGCCGCCTGGCTGACCTCGCCCGAGGTGCAGATGCAGGCCTTCGCCAACGCGGGAACCTTCCCGAGCCAGGTCGAGGCGCTCGCGAGCGATGAGCTGGCCGCGGCGACGAACGAGTACTTCAACGACGCCCCCACCGGTGAGATCCTCACCTCGCGCGCCGAGGCCATCACGGTCGCGACGTTCAAGGGCCCGCAGTACTTCCAGTTCCACGACGCTCTGCAGAACGCCGTGACCCGCGTCTTCGATGGTCTCGAGGACAAGGACACCAGCTGGAACACCTGGGTGACTGAGGTCTCGGCCTTCTAAGGCCGCATCCTCTCGGTGCGGGCCGCGCGCCCCGCGGCCCGCACCGATTCCCTCCCCTGACCAAGACGCAACCGGAAAGTCGCACCATGAGCGCCGCGCCCACGAAGAACCCCCCGGGAGTTCGAGTCCTCTCGTTCTCGAACAAGCTGAGCCGCTGGGATCTGAAGATCTCGCCGTACCTCTACATCTCGCCGTTCTTCATCATGTTCGCGATCGTCGGGCTCTTCCCGATCGCCTACACCGCCGTCATCTCGTTCATGGACTGGGACCTCGTCCGCAACAGCGGTGAGTTCATCGGCTTCGACCAGTACATCTGGATCCTGCAGCAGCCGCACTTCTGGACGGCACTGCGCAACACCTTCAGCATCTTCCTGCTGTCGACCGTGCCGCAGCTGATCCTCGCGGTCTTCATCGCGGCGATGCTCGACCGCAACATCCGCGCCAAGACCTTCTGGCGCATGGGCGTTCTGCTCCCCTTCGTCGTCGCCCCCGTCGCCGTCGGCCTCATCTTCAACGTCGTGTTCGCCGACAACTTCGGCCTGGTCAACGGCATGCTCGCCGACCTCGGCATCGACGGAATCCCGTGGCACAAGGACCCGTTCTGGAGCCACATCGCCATCGCGACGATGGTCAACTACCGCTGGACCGGCTACAACACGCTGATCCTGCTGGCGGCCATGCAGGCCGTGAACCGCGAGTACTACGAGGCCGCCACCGTCGACGGCGCCGGCCGCTTCCGCCAGTTCACGAGCATCACGCTGCCCTCGCTCAAGCCGACCCTGATCTTCGTGATCATCACCTCGACCATCGGCGGACTGCAGATCTTCGACGAGCCGCGCGTCTTCGACCAGTTCGGTCGCGGCGGCGCCGGCCAGCAGTGGCTGACCATCACGCTCTACCTCTACGACATCGGTTGGGGCCAGTGGAACTTCGGTCGCGCGGCAGCGCTGGCCTGGATCCTGTTCATCATCATCCTGCTGATCGGGCTCATCAACCTGCTGATCACGCGCACGCTCGTCCGCGACGAGGGCAGTCGCGGCGGCGAGAAGCCGCGCCGCCTCACGAAGAAGAAGGAGGTCGCGCGATGAGCACGACCACGCTGACCCCCGACACGACCGAGGCGCGCGCGCCGCGTCGCCGCACCACTCACATCCGCGGCAACCGTCCCGGCTTCTGGACCTACACGACGTTGATCGTCGTCTTCATCAGCGCCGCCTTCCCCCTCTACTGGTCGTTCGTGATCGGCTCCGGGGATGCCTCGTCGCTGCGTGAGCGCCCCTGGTGGCCGGGCGGCAACTTCCTCGACAATGCGCTCGCCGTGATGTCGAACGAGGCCGTGAACTTCTGGCCGGCGCTCTGGAACTCGATCTACTCGTCGTTCCTGATCGCGATGGCGGTCGTGACCACCTCGACCCTTGCCGGCTGGGCCTTCGCCAAGCTGAAGTTCCACGGCGGCCCCGCGCTGCTCGCCTTCGTCGTCGCCACCATGGCGGTGCCGCAGCAGCTCGGCGTCGTGCCGCTCTACATCCTGTTCTCGGAGCTCGGCTGGACCGGTCAGATCGGCGCGATCATCGTGCCCGCGCTGACGAGCGCCTTCGGCGTGTTCTGGATGACGCAGTACCTGCGTCAGGCGGTGCCGGACGAGCTCATCGAGGCGGCCCGCGTCGACGGCGCCTCGATGATCCGCACGTTCTGGACGGTCGGCGTCGTCGCCGCGCGTCCCGCCGCGGCGATGCTGTTCCTCTTCACCTTCGTCGGAGCGTGGAACAACTTCTTCTGGCCGTTCATCGTGCTGGACCGCCAGAACCCGACCCTTCCGGTGGCGCTCTCGCTCCTGCAGTCGAACTACTTCGTCGACTACTCGATCGTGCTCGCCGGCGTCGTGCTCGCCACGATTCCGCTGCTGCTGCTGTTCATCTTCGCGGGCAAGCAGCTGGTGAGCGGCATCATGGCCGGCGCCGTCAAGGGCTAGACGCCCACAGCCAACGTCCATTCAACGAGAGAACTCTGTCTACATGTCCTCCACCACCACCCCTCGCGCGTTCCCGAAGGACTTCCTGTTCGGTGCCGCCACGGCCGCCTACCAGATCGAGGGCGCGGCCCACGAAGACGGGCGCACCGACTCGATCTGGGATGCCTTCGCGCGGGTGCCCGGGGCTGTCGTCGGGATGGACAACGGCGACGTGGCGTGCGATCACTATCACCGCTACCGCGACGACGTCGCCCTGATGAGCGAGCTCGGGCTGCAGACCTACCGGTTCTCGACCTCGTGGTCGCGCGTCTGCCCCGATGGGGGTGCGGTGAACCCGGCGGGCATCGACTTCTACTCTCGCCTCGTCGACGAGCTCCTCGGCGCGGGCATCCACCCCTGGCTGACGCTCTACCACTGGGACATGCCGCAGGCGCTGGAGGAGCAGGGCGGCTGGCCCGCTCGCGACACCGCGTCGCGCTTCCTCGACTACGCGATGGCCGTGCACGACGCTCTCGGCGACCGCGTGACCTCGTGGACGACCCTCAACGAGCCGTGGTGCTCGTCGTTCCTCAGCTACATCGGCGGCGAGCACGCCCCGGGCCGCCAGGACCCGGCCGCGGGTCTCGCGGCGGGTCACCACCTGCTGCTCGGTCACGGCATGGTCGTGAAGGAGCTGCGCGCCCGCGACCCGAAGCTGAGCCTCGGGATCACGCTCAACCTGACCGTCGCCGACGCGGCGGACCCGAGCGACGCCGGCGACCGCGATGCCGCCCGTCGCATCGATGGACAGTTCAACCGCTTCTTCCTCGACCCGATCTTCCGCGGCGAGTATCCCGCCGACGTGCTCGACGATGTCGCGGGTCTCGGCTTCGAGAACGTCGTGCAGCCGGGTGACCTCGAGGTGATCTCGAGCCCGATCGACATGCTGGGCGTGAACTACTACCACGGCGAGCTCGTCGGCGCCCGGCCCGCGAACGGCGACACGATGCCGACGGCAGCCCCCTCCGAGCGCCCCAAGCGCTCCCCGTTCCCCGCCGCCGAGGGCGTGCACTGGCACCAGCGCGACCTGCCGACCACGGCGATGGGCTGGGAGGTGCAGCCGGAGGGACTCACGCGGCTGCTCGCCCGCATCCACGAGGAGTACGCCGCTCCGGCCGGCGTCGCTCTCGCCGTGACCGAGAACGGCGCCGCCTACGACGACGTCGTGGCGGCCGACGGCCAGGTGCACGACGCCGACCGCGTCGCCTTCCTCGAGGCGCACCTCTCGGCGGTGCTCGACGCGATCGAGGGCGGCGTGCCGGTGCACGGCTACTTCTACTGGTCGCTCATGGACAACTACGAGTGGGCCTGGGGCTACGACAAGCGCTTCGGCATCGTGCGGGTCGACTACGACACGCTCGAGCGCACCCCGAAGGACAGCGCGCGGCGCTACCAGGACATCATCGCTGCCCGGGCCCTCTGACAGGCGACTCACTAGACTCTCGCCCATGACGCGCGAAACACTGGTCCCGCGCGTCGCGCCGACCCTCGAAGCAGTCGCCGCGGCGGCGGGAGTCTCGCGCTCCACCGTCTCGCGCGTGGTCAACGGGTCGAGCCAGGTGAGCCCCGAGGTGCTGGCCGCGGTGAACAGCGCGATCGAGCGCCTCAACTACGTACCCAATCGGGCGGCGAGGTCGCTCGCGAACCGGCAGACCATGGCGATCGCGCTCGTCGTTCCCGAAGACACCCAGCGCTTCTTCGGCGATCCGTTCTTCTCCGAGGTCATGCTCGGCATCACCGGCGTGCTCGAAGACAGCGACTACGTGCTCAACCTGCAGCTCGCCAAGCCCTCCGATCCCTCGGAGAAGGCGATGCGCTACCTGCTCGGCAACAACGTCGACGGGGCGATCGTCGTCTCGCACCACTCCGGCGATGAGTTCTTCACGACGCTGGATGCGACCATCCCGGTTGTCTTCGGCGGACGCCCGTTCCAGCCCGAGCAGCACCCGAGCAGCTACGTCGACGTCGACAACGCCGAGGGGGCCGCCCTCGCGACCCGGCACCTGATCGGACTCGGTCGGCGCAAGATCGCCTCGATCTCCGGTCCCGCCGACATGCAGGCCGCCCTCGATCGCCAGCACGGCTGGCACGACGCGCTCACCGCGGAAGGACTCGACGCCTCGCTCACCGCCTCCGGCGACTTCACGATGGCCGGCGGCGCTCAGGCGATGCGCGACCTGCTCGCGCGCGAACCCGAGCTCGACGGCGTGTTCGCCGCGAGCGACCTGATGGCCAGCGGCGCGATCCCAGTGCTGCGACGCGCGGGCAAGCGAATCCCCGAGGATGTCGCCATCGTCGGCTTCGACGACAGCCCGGCCGCACTGAACGGCGAGATCGCGCTGACCACGGTGCACCAGCCCTCCCGGCTGATGGGCGCCGAGATGGCCCGCATGCTGCTCGCGCGGCTGCGCGGCGAAGGCGTCGAGCGCTCCCGCGTCATGCCGACCCACCTGGTGATCCGCGACAGCGCCTAGCGGCGCGACGCGCGCCAGCGTGTCGGCGCCGCATTTGCCAGAATCTTCGGATGAACGATCTGGTTCGGAACGACACCGACCGCAGCCGCTATCTTCTGATGCGCGGCGACCGTGAGTTCGGCAAGAGCCTCTACGAGTTCGACGGCGCGACCATCCGCTTCACGCACACGGTGATCGACCCCGACCTCGAGGAGCGCGGCCTCGGCTCGCGTCTCGTGCGCGAGGCCCTCGACGACGTGCGCGCGACCAGCACCGCGCGCGTCATTGCCGATTGCCCCTTCGTGGCGCGCTTCATCGCCCAGCACCCGGAGTACCGGGATCTGACGACGCGCTAGCTCGTCGGCTCGATCCCTCCGCCCGAACGCCGCGGCACGACGAGGACGCGGCCGTCGAGGTGGACGACGTCGACCGGGAGCTCGTAGACCTCCGACAGCAGGTCGGCACGCATGACCTCCGCGGGCAGACCGATCGCCTCCAGACGACCGGCGCGCAGCAGGGCGACGCGGTCAGCCGCAGCCGCGGCCAGCGAGAGGTCGTGCAGCACGATCACGACCGCGCGCCCGGCAGCGGCCAGCCCGCGCGCGATGCGCAGCACGTCCTCCTGGTGGCGCAGATCGAGCGCGGCCGTCGGCTCGTCGAGGAACACGATCGGCGTGTCCTGGGCGAGCACCCGCGCGAGCGAGACCCGGGCGCGCTCGCCGCCCGAGAGCTCGGTGAAGCGTCGATCCAGCAGCCGGCTGATGTCGGCGCGCGCGACCGCCGAGATGATGGCGCCCTCGTCGCGCTCGAAGTCGGGGGTGCGCGCCCAGGGGCTGCGCCCCATCTCGACGACCTCGCGGACCCGGAACGGGAAGCTCAGCGCGTTCTCCTGCGTGAGGACCGCCCGGCGGCGCGCGAGCTCGACCGCCGAGAAGCCGGCGATGTCGCGCTCGCCCAGCCGGACCCGCCCGCGACTCGCGCTGCGCTCGCCGCTGAGCACCGAGAGCAGACTCGACTTGCCGGCGCCGTTCGGGCCGACGAGCGACAGCACCTCCCCGGCGCGCACGTCGAGCGACACGTCGTCGAGCACGATGCGGCCGTCGAGGGTGAGCCCGACCGCCTCGGCACTGAGCATTGCCGCCCCGTTGATCGTCATGCCCAGCCCCCCGAACGGCGGCGCTGCCGCCAGAGCAGGAAGAAGAAGAACGGCCCGCCGACGAGCGAGGTCAGCATGCCGATCGGGAGCTCGGCACCGGAGACGATCGTGCGGGCGAGCAGGTCGGCGAGCACCAGCAGCACCGCGCCGCCCAGGGCGCTCAAGGGGATGAGCGCGCGGTGCCCGGGCCCGACGAGCATCCGCACCAGGTGCGGCACGACCAGCCCCACGAACGCGATAATGCCGACGAAGGCGACCCCGGCGGCGGTCAGCACCGCGACGATCACGATCGAGCCGATCCGCAGTCGCTCGACGTCGATGCCCAGGTGGCGCGCATTGCGCTCCCCGAGCGCGAGCAGGTCGAAGCGTCGCGACAGCATCGCCGAGGCGACCACCCCGAGCACCGTGACGACGACCACCAGCCCGGTCTCGCTCCAGAGCGAGCCGGAGAGTGATCCCAGCTGCCAGAACACGATCTGCTCGCGGCTGGCGGCATCCGCCGCGAAGATGAGGAAGGCCAGGCCCGCGCCCGCGAAGGCGTTGACCGCGATGCCGGTGAGCAGCAGCGTCACCACCTCGGCGCGACCATTGGCGCGCGCCACGAAGTAGACCAGCAGGGTCGCCAGCAGACCGCCGACGAAGGCCAGCAGTGCGACCGCCCACTCGCCCCAGGCATCCGCGCCCAGCACGATGCCGGCCGCGGCGCCGAGCGCCGCTCCGGCCGAGACACCGACGACGCCCGGCTCGGCCAGCGGGTTGCCGAAGATCGCCTGCATCACGGCGCCGGCGGTCGCCAGCGCGGCCCCCACGGCCATCGCCATCACCAGCCGCGGAAAGCGCACCACCCAGAGCGTCGACTCGATGAGCGGATCCTCCGGCGCCCACGCGTTCTCCACCCCGATTCCGTGCAGCAGCGCCCCGAACACCTCGCCGGCGCTCACCGGAAGCTGGCCGAGCAGTGCCGAGGCCAGCATGCCCGCCAGCAGGACGAGCGCGAAACCGCCGGCGGTGAGAGGAACGCGCAGTCGCCGGGTGCTCACGGGACCCGGTACAGCCACTCGTCGGTGCCGAACTTCTCGGCGACGAGCTGCTCGGCCCGTGCGTACTCCTCGGGGGTGATCTCGCCCGGCGTGAGGCCGTGCAGCTCACCGAAGGTGCCGATCATCCGCTCGATGATCTCGCCGCGGCTGAGCCCGGTCTGGCTGCGCAGCGGGTCGACGCGCTTCGCGGCGCTCTTGGTGCCCTTGTCGCTGAGCTTCTCGCGGCCGATGCGCAGCACCTGCGTCATCTGCTCGCCGTCCATGTCGTAGGCCATCGTGACGTGGTGCAGCACCCCGCCGTTGCCGAGGCGCTTCTGTGCGGCCCCGCCGATCTTGCCGCTGGGGCTCGCGATGTCGTTGAGAGGCTGATAGGTCGCGTCGACGCCGATGCTCTGCAGGGCGAGCACCGCCCACTCGTCCAGGAAGGCGTAGCTGTCGGCGAAGGTCATGCCCTGCACCAGCTCACCCGGCGCGTACAGCGAGTAGGTGACGATCGAGTCGGCGGCCATGAGCATCGCACCCCCGCCGCTGATGCGCCGCACGACGCGGAAGCCGTGCCGCTCGGCCGCCTCCGGATCGACCTCGTTCTTCACCGACTGGAAGCTGCCGATCACGACGGCGGGCTCGTTCCACTCCCAGATGCGCAGCGTCGGCTTGCGGCGCCCCTCGCCGACCTCCTCGGTGAGCACCTGGTCAAGCGCGAGGTGGGTGAGCGGCGGGAGCGGCCCGGGATGCACCAGCTGCCACTCGTAGTCCGACCAGCCGGTCGCCTGATGCAGTGCACGCCTCGTCGCCGTCGCGATCGAGTCGGGACTGAAGCCGACGAGCACCGCGTCGGCGGGCAGCGAGCGCTGGATGTGGGCGGCGAGCGCGCGCGCATCCGTCGTGGTCTCGACCCCGCGCATGGCGTCGTTGATCACCTGGAGCGCTTCGTCCGGCTCGAGGAAGAAGTCGCCCGAGAGCCGGAAATCGGTGATCACCCCGTCGGCAGTCTCGAGGTCGACAACGACGAGCTTGCCGCCGGGCACCTTGAATTCGCCGTGCATCCGCCGCCTTTCGTGTGAGGCAAGCCTAACGAGGCTCAGCCTCCGACGTGCGCGTCGAGCCAGGCGATGAGGTCGGCGATCACCTCGTCGCGGTTCACCTCGTTGTACACCTCGTGCCGCGCACCCGCGTAGATCTTGAGGGTCACGTCGCTCAGCCCGCCCTTCTCGCGGTAGGCGCGGGCGAGCTTGGTGACGCTCTCCGGGTTGCCGAGCGAGTCCTCTTCACCGTTGAGGATCAGCATCGGCAGGTCTTTGGCGAGCTTCGACGGGGTGCCGAGCAGCTTGAGCCCGTCGAGCAGTCCGTAGAGTTCGGCCGCTTTCGCCTCGAAGGTGAGCGGATCGGCGGCGAAGGCGTCGACGATCGCCCGGTCGCGGCTCAGCCACTCGGCGGTCGTCGGGCCGAGATGGGCGTGCCGCTTGTTGAGGTCGCCCGAGTTCATGTGCCGCAGCGTGCGGTAGGCGGTGCCGCTGAACACGACGGCGTCGTAGTCGGCGGCGTGCGACTGCAGGATGCGCTGGCCGAACAGCGATCCGAGGCTGTGACCGAGATACACCAGCGGAAGGCCCGGCTCACGGTCGCGGATGAGCGCGGTGAACTCCTGGACGACGTCGATCGTCGCACCGAGGCCCCCCGGACCCGGCTTGCCGAAGCGGTCCGGCTCGTCGGCCCACTGCTCGAGACCCGTCTGCCCGTGGCCGCGATGATCGTTCGCATAGACGGTGTAGCCGGCGGCGGCGAGCGCCTGCGCGAACCCCTCGTAGCGGGCCGCGTACTCGCCGAGACCGTGCACGAGCTGCACGACTGCCTTCGGCTGCGCCGCACGCCAGCGGTAGTAGTGGATCCGCACCCCGTGTGCATCAGCGAAACTGTCGTCCTCCCGGACGATCGTGCTCTTCGACATCCCGCCTCCTCGCGTCGGCTCAGTCTAGGACGCTGCCAGCGTTAGCAAGGTTAATGAACTAGGCTAATGATCGTGATGAGTTCCCGAGACGACCGAGCGCGAGACGAAACCGAGCAGCTGCGCATGGTCGTGCAGAAGCTGGCCCGGCGCATCCGCCACAATCGCAGCGACGAATCGCTCTCCGACTCGCACATGGTCGTGCTGTTCCAGCTGGAGCGCCACGGCGTGCTCGCCCCCGTCGACCTCGCCGCCGCCGAGCGCGTCTCGCCGCCGTCGATCAACCGCACCCTCAACGCGCTGGAGGAGCGCGGGCTCGTCGAGCGCCGCCCCTCCGAGACGGATGCGCGACGCGTCGACGTGCACCTCACCCCCGCCGGACACGAGCTCATCCTCGCCACCCGACGCCTGCGCACCGAATGGTTCAACACCCACTTCGCCACCCTCGCCGACGACGAGCAGCGGGCCCTGCGCGCCGCCCTGCCCGCGCTGCAGCGCCTGGCCGAGTCATGAGCGCGATGTTCCGCTCCTTCGCGGCGCGCAACTACCGCATCTGGTTCGCTGGCGCGATCGTCTCCAATGTCGGCACCTGGATGCAGCGCATCGCCCAGGACTGGCTCGTGCTCACCCAGCTCACGAACGACGACGCCACCGCGGTCGGCATCACGATGGCGCTGCAGTTCGGACCCGCGGTGCTGCTGCTGCCGCTCACCGGCACCGTCGCCGACCGGATCGACCGCCGCCGACTTCTGCTGGTCACCCAGCTCAGCATGGCCGCGCTCGGCCTCGGCCTCGGCGTGGTCACCCTGAGCGGCCACGTCACCCTCCCGATGGTCTACGCCTTCGCCGGGGCGCTCGGTGTTGCCGCCGCCTTCGACGCCCCCGCGCGCCAGGCCTTCGTCGGCGAGCTCGTCCCCGACCGACTGCTCTCCAACGCCGTCGCCCTCAACTCCGCCGCCTTCAACGGCGCGCGCCTCGTCGGCCCGGCCATCGCCGGCGTGCTCGTCGCCGGGATCGGCGAAGGATGGGTGTTCATCCTCAACGCGGCGAGCTTCCTCGCGGTGTGCGTCTCGCTGTCGGTGCTGCGGCCGAGCGAATTCGTGCCCTTCACCCGCTCCTCCGGTCGCGGCGGCGGGTCGCGCGCGGCGCTGCGCTACGTGCGCGCCCGCCCCGATCTGCTGCTCGTCTTCGGCATGATCGCGATCCTCGGCACGCTCGGCTTCAACTTCCCGATCTTCACCGCCACCATGTCGCGTCTCGAGTTCGGGGCGGGCGCGGAGGTGTTCGGCATCCTCGGCTCGGTGGTCGCGATCGGCTCGGTGAGCGGCGCGCTTCTGGCCGCGCGTCGCGACCGGCCGCGCCTGCGCACCCTCGCGATCGCGAGCGCCGCCTTCGGCGCCAGCCTCGGGCTCGGCGCGATCTCACCCAACGTCTGGGTCTACGGGGTGACGCTCGTGTTCGTCGGGTTCTCGGCCCTCAGCATGATGGCCTCGGCGAATGCCTACGTGCAGACCACCACCACGCCGTCGATGCGCGGACGGGTGATGGCCCTGTACCTGGCGATCTTCATGGGCGGCACCCCGATCGGCGGGCCGCTGCTCGGCTGGGTCGCCGACGCCTTCGGCCCGCGCTGGGCACTCGGCATCGGGGCGGCCGCCGGATTCGCCGCCGCCGGGCTCGCCCTCGCCTGGTACGCGCGGCACTACCAGGTGCGCCTCCAGGTCGACCGCGCCCGCCGCTGGCCGTGGCGACTGCGGGCGACGCGGGGTCTGGATCGCGAGACCGCGACGCACGAGATCGCGATCGTCGAAGCGACCACGCAGCGGTGAGCTGGCCGACCCGCGACTGCGGTTGAATGGATTCATGACTCGACCGGACAACGACGTCGACCTGATCGCGCGAGCGCTCGACGGCCATCTCGACACCGAGCGCGTGCGCGACGGGATCCGCCCGCTGCGCCTGCCGCACGACCAGCTCCGGTACGCCCCCGCGCCGCTGGCACTCATGGCGCGATTCAGCTCAGGCGTGCGGCTTCGACTGCGCACCGACGCCGACCGCCTCGAACTCGAAACGAGCATCGAGAGGCTCGCTCGGCCGGGCGAGCGGCCGCCCGCCGAGTTCGCCGCGATCGACGGCGCGACCACCACGCGGGTGCAGGTGCGCGACACCGGACTGATCCATGCCCTGCCCGGCATGCAATTCGAGCACGGACCCGACGTGCGCTCGCACCTCGCGTTCCCGCTCGACGCGGTCGCTGAGCCTCGCGACGTCGAGCTCTGGCTGCCGCACAACGCCGGCGTCATCCTCCACCGCATCCGGGCCACGCGCCGGGGTTCAGCGACGACGGTCGAGGCCTCGGCACCGAGCGGGCGAGCGCGCTGGCTTCACCACGGCAGCTCGATCAGCCACGGCGTGGCCGCCTCGACGCCCCGGCATGTCTGGCCCATCCGCGCCGCGGCCGAACTGGGCATCGACGTCACCAACCTCGGATTCAGCGGCAACGCGATGCTCGACCCGATGACCGCCCGCGGCATCGCGGCCGCCGACGCCGACGTGATCACCGTCAAGCTCGGAATCAACATCGTGGGCGCCGACGCCATGCGCGAGCGCACCTTCGCGCCCGCCGTGCACGGCTTCCTCGACCTGATCCGCGACGGGCACCCCGACACCCCGCTCGTGGTCATCACCTCCATCGGCTGCGCGCTCGTCGAGCACAGCCCCGGCCCCTTCGAACGCGACGAGGCCGACCGCCTGCACAGCGGAACGCGCGCCGTGCGCCCCGACGACGGCACGCTGACCCTGGCGGCCTCGCGCAGAGCCCTGGCCGAGGTCGTCGATGCGCGACGCCGCGACGACCCGGCCCTCTTCCTGCTCGACGGCCTGTCACTCCTGCGCGCCGAC
Organism: Herbiconiux sp. J20-20; assembly: GCF_057365085.1. Lineage (NCBI taxonomy): Bacteria > Bacillati > Actinomycetota > Actinomycetes > Micrococcales > Microbacteriaceae > Herbiconiux > Herbiconiux sp. J20-20. Next base: position 1,819,578 of record NZ_CP195122.1, on the reverse strand, counting down.
GAAGAGCATCACCTTCCGGACCGGCTGCACCCCGACAACGAGGGCAACGCCCTGATGGCCGCGAGGTTCGCCTCCCAGGCCCGCGACGCCTCCCGAGACCTCGGGGCGGCGTTCGCGCGCGCCCTGGCTACGCCTCGCGCGTGATCTCGACGGTGACGAACAGCGTCGAGCCGTAGGGGCCCGCGTAGACGCCGCGCAGCGGGGCGACATCGATATAGTCCCGGCCGTGTCCGACGCGCACGTGGCGGTCGCCGATGTCGATCAGGTTGGTCGGGTCGAAGCCGCGCCACGAGCCGCAGAACCACTCCAGCCAGGCGTGCGACTCGCCGGCGACCGTCTGGCCGATCGGCGCATCCGGAACCGGGTGCAGATAGCCGCTGACATAGCGGGCCGGGATGCCGACCGCGCGCAGGGCGCCGATCGTCAGGTGCGTGATGTCCTGGCAGACGCCCTTGCCGTGCTCCCAGGCCTCCACCGCCGTGGTGTGCACGCCGGTCACGCCGGGCATGTACTCGATCCGCTCACCCACCGCGCGGGCGATCGCGAGCGCCGCATCGCACGGCGTCTCCGCCTCGGCGACCAGCTGCCTCGCGATCTCGACCAGCTCCGCCGGCGGACGGGTGCGGCCGGTCTGCGTGAGCTGCTCGACGCACTCGGTGCGCGTCTCGATCTCGTCGGCGAGCGCCAGCCACTCCAGGCGGCGGTCGTCGTGGTCGCGCGGGCGCACCTCCACCAGGCTCGTCGCGGTCAGGCTCAACTCGCGGTGCGGCGTCAGCACCTCGAAGCTCGAGACGCGGGTGCCCCAGTAGTCGACGTAGGAGTGGTGGGCCGAGATCGGCAGGATCTCCAGGTGCGAGTAGAGCACCAGTTGGCCGTCGGCACTGGCCGGAAGCATCCGCGCCTCGTTGTACGACGCGGTGACCTCACCGCCGTAGCTGAAGCCCGTCGAGTGGCGGATCCGGAGGCGGTTCACGAGTTCTCTCCCACCCAGCTTGGGGCGACATTCGTCGGGAAGTAGCGCTGCCGGATGGCCTCGCTCGCGGCGCTCGTCGCATCCTGAACGCTGTCCATGTGGTGCGGCAGATCCTCGATGATGTCGACGATCGGACGGTACTCGAGGCCGCTGCGGATCTGGCCGAGCAGGCGCAGCGCCTGGTCGCTCACGCCGACGCGGTCGGTGCGCGGCTCGATGTCGCGCAGGCACTGCTCGGCGCGCGTGACGGCGAACAGGATGCTGCGCGGGAAGAGCCGATCCAGCAGCAGGAACTCGGCGGCGTTGCGCGCGCTCGGCATGCCGCGGTAGGTGCGCAGGTACGCCTCGTAGGCGCCGACGCTGCGCAGGATGGTCGTCCAGCTGGGGCCGGAGGCCTCGGTCAGGCTGCGGGTGGCGAGCAGGCGCGCGGTCATGTCGGCGCGCTCCATGCTGCGGCCGAGGGTGAAGAACAGCCACGCCTCGTCGCGGCTCGAGGAGGACTCGATGATGCCGACGGCGAGGGCGGCGCGCTCGCGCACCCAGGAGAAGAAGTCCGAGACCTTGTCGCTGGCGACGCGGCGCGGCATGCGGGCGCTCGTGGTATTGAGCACCTCCCATAGCTCGGTGGAGACGACCTCGCGGGCGCGGCGCGCGTTCTCGCGGGCGGCGCTCAGCGAGTAGGCGATCGACGCGGGCTGGTGGCGGTCGACGGCGAGGATCGCGAGCACGTCGGCGCGGGTGACCTCACGGTCGGGCTCGACCTCGGTGCCCATCACGCTCAGCAGCGAGCGGCAGGCGATGTCTTCCTCGATCCACGGGTCCTCGAGCAGCAGCTGCAGGTGCACGTCGAGGATGCGCGCGGTGCCGTCGCTGCGCTCCACGTACCGCCCGATCCAGAACAGGCTCTCCGCGATCCGACTCAGCATGCGCCCCCCCTTTCTTCGGCGGGGATGCATCCCGCGCCCAAGGGAGTGACGCGCGCGGCACTCGGTTGCGTCGGGGATGCATCCCGAGCGACCTGTTGCTGTTGCTGTTGCTGTTGGTCGTGGTGGGGGGCGTCGGCGGGATTGTGGTCTTGGAGGTGCGTGTCGGCGCTGATGATCGGGATCGAGGTCGTGATCGCGGCCTGCTCGGCGACGAGGCCCTGGATGTCGTGCCCCGGCGGCCGGAACGGACCGTGACCGACGACCCAGGTGTCCTTCGAGCCGCCACCCTGCGAGCTGTTGACGACGAGCTGCCCCTCGGGCAGCGCGACGCGGGTCAGGCCGCCCGGAAGCACCCACACGTCGTTGCCGTCGTTGACGGCGAACGGGCGCAGGTCGGCGTGACGCGGGCGCATCCCGTCCTCGACGAGAGTCGGAATGGTCGACAGCTGCACGACCGGCTGCGCGATCCAGCCGCGCGGGTCGGCGATGAGCCGCTCGCGCAGCTCCTCGAGCTCCTGCTTGGAGGCATCCGGCCCGACGACGAGCCCCTTGCCGCCGGAGCCCGCGACCGGCTTCACGACCAGCTCATCGAGTCGGTCGAGCACCTCTTCGAGCGCGCCCGGATCCTCGAGCCGCCAGGTGTCGACGTTCTTGAGGATCGGCTCTTCGCCGAGGTAGTAGCGGATCAGGTCGGGAACGTAGGTGTAGACGAGCTTGTCGTCCGCGACGCCGTTGCCGACCGCGTTCGCGATGGTGACATTGCCGAGACGCGCCGCGAGCAGCAGGCCCGGCGAGCCGAGCATCGAGTCGGCCCGGAACTGCAGCGGGTCGAGGAACTCGTCGTCGACCCGGCGGTAGATGACGTCGACACGCGTCGGCCCCGCCGTGGTGCGCATGAACACGCGCCCGCCGGAGCAGAACAGGTCGCGGCCTTCGACGAGCTCGACCCCCATCAACCGGGCGAGCAGCGTGTGCTCGAAGTAGGCGGAGTTGTACACACCGGGGGTCAGCACGACGATCGTCGGGTCGTCGACCCCTTCGGGGGCGGATGCGCGCAGCGCCTGCAGCAGCTTCTGCGGGTAGTCGCCCACCGGCCGCACCCGCATCGAGACGAACAGCTCGGGCAGGGTCTGCGCCATGACGCGACGGTTGGAGATGACGTAGCTCACGCCGCTCGGCACCCGCACGTTGTCTTCGAGGACGCGCCATCCGCCGTTCTCGTCGCGAATCAGGTCGATGCCCGAGACCTGGATGCGCACGTTGTTGGCGGCGACGATTCCCGCGGCCTCGCGGTGGAAGTGCTCGCTGGAGCTGATCAGCCGCGCCGGGATGATGCCGTCGCGGATGGCACGCTGGTCGCCGTACACGTCGGCGAGGAAAGCTTCGAGCGCGCGCACGCGTTGACCGACGCCCGTCTCGACCTCGGCCCATTCGCTCTGGTCGATCACGCGCGGTACCGCGTCGAGCGGGAACGGCCGCTCCTCGCCCGCGAAGTCGAAGGTGACGCCTTGCGCCAGATAGGAGTCCGCGAGCGCGTCGGCCCGCCCCTTGAGCTCTTCGGTGGTCATCTGCGCGAGCGCGGCGTGGATATCCCGATAGGCGGGGCGCGCCGATTCGGGGAGCGGACGCGAGATATCGGAGAACATCTCGTCCCACGCGGTCGCGCGGCGCCGCCCCGTCGCCGTAGCGCCGTACCCGTCGAACAGGTCACCCATAGCGCGAGCCTACGCGAGGTGTGTTGCGGAGGTGTTTCCGCCGGGTGCGCCCCGGCGACCGCCGCGCGGCGCTCGACGTGCCGCCTCGCCGACCGACAGTCGTTGACGCGCGGATCGGATCGCGATACCGTCGCCCATCTCGAAACGTTTCAAAGAGGAGACGCCGTGTCCGCTTTCTTTCCCCCGGGGCTGCACCATGCCGCGATCGCGACGACCGACTGGGACGCGTCGATCGAGTTCTACCGAGCCGGCCTCGGCTTCGAGCTGATCTTCGGATGGCGCGGCAACCCGGCACTCGGACAGCCCGACCGCTGCGGCTACCTCCGCGGCCCGCAGGGCGGCTACCTCGAGCTGTTCGAGATGACCGACGCGGGGGTCGGAGCCGAGCAGACGATCCCGCCGGCGCGCGGCTCGTGGGGACACGTCTGCATCACGACCGACGATGTCGACGCCGCATTCGCCTCCGCGGTGACGGCCGGCGCCCGTGTCGTCGTCGCCCCCAAGGACGCGGTGCTCAGGTCGGTCACCGGCCACGACGACATGTCGGCGCGGTTCTGCTACATCGATGGCCCGAACGGCGAGCGCATCGAACTGCTCACCGGGATCCCGGTCCCGCCGCCCGCGTCGGGCAGCTAGGCACCCCCGACGGGTCGGGTCGAGGCCCGAACGACGAGCTCCGGCTGGAAGATGATGCGCTGCGTCGTCCCGCCCGGGTTGTTGACCTCGTCGAGCAGGAGTCGCACGGCGGCCTCGCCGAGCTCTTGACGCGGCTGGCGCACCGAGCTCAGCGGCACGACGGTCGCGCTGGCGAAGTCGATGTCATCGAACCCGATCAGCGCAATGTCGTCGGGGACGCTCGCCGCTCCCGTCATGACGAGCGCCTGCAGCAGTCCTACCGCCACCAGGTCGTTCGCCGCGAAGACCGCATCCGGTCGCTCGCTCGCCGGCCTCGCCGCGATCGCCTCACCGGCGCTTCGGCCGTCGAGCACGGAGAGCCCCCGGGTCTCGATGACTTCCAACGAGACTCCCGGATGCGCGGCGAGCGCGTCACGGGCCCCGCGCAGGCGATCCGCGACCTGCTGGATCCCGAGCGGACCGCCGACGAATGCGACGCGTCGTCGACCCGTCTCGACGAGGTGCTCGCCGGCGAGTCGGCCGCCCGCCGCGTCGTCGACGGAGACGGAGCTGACGCTGCCGTCGGCGCTCTCACGGTCCACCAGCACGACGGGGGTTCCTCGGGACCGCAGCCGTCGCAGCCGGTCGGCGACGTCGCCGACCGGCGAGATGAGCACGCCCTGCACTCGCTGGGTCTCGAACAGGTCGAGGTAGCTGGCCTCCCGGTCGAGGTCCTCATCGGAGTTGCCGAGGATGACCGAGACGCCGGACTCGGCGGCAGCGTCTTCCGCGCCTCTCGCAACGTCGGTGAAGAACGGGTTCCGCACGTCGAGCACGATCAGTCCGATCGAGCTGCTCCGGCCGACGCGCAACTGACGCGCCGCTTCGTTGCGAACGTAGCCGAGCTCTTCGATCGCTGTGTTGACGCGTTCCGCAACCGCGGTCGACACCTTCTCCGGGTGGTTGAGCACGTTCGAGACGGTGCCGACCGAGACGCCGGCGCGCGTGGCGACGTCACGGACGCTGGCAACCGCTGCCGACGGTTCAGGACGGGTCATGCATCCGCTCCCCGGTGGTCGAGGTTCGAGGAATCAGCGTCGGCGGAAGCACGACGTGACGGTGCTCACCCGGACCGTCGAACTCGCCGGCCAGGAGGTCAACGGCGGCGATGCCGAAGTCGCGCGGCTGACGCACAGAGCTCAGCGGAATGATCGAGGACTCGGCGAACTCGATGTCGTCGTACCCGATGATGGCGATGTCGTCGGGGATGCGCACTCCCGCGGCGACGAGGACCTGCATCATGCCGAGCGCCAGGAGGTCGTTGACCGCGAACACCCCATCGGGGCGCAGCTCGGGGCGGCGCTCCAGGATCTCTCGGGCGATCGCGCGCCCGCCGACGACGGTGCGGTCGACGACGTTGATCATCTCGAGCGTGGCATCGCCGTGCGCGCGCACCGCCTCGCTCGCGCCTTGAAGCCGGTCTCCGACCTGCCGGATCCCGAGCGGACCGCCGACGAACGCGATCCGACGGCGACCGAGGTCGAGCAGGTGCCCCGTGGCGAGCTGGCCCCCCAGCACATCGTCGAGCGAGATCGAGGGCTGGTCGGGTGAGACCGCCGCCTGCCCGACGAGCACGCTCGGCATGCCCCGCTGCCGCATGCGCAGCAGCCGCTCTTCGATGGAGAAGTGGGACGCGACCAGCAGGCCCCGCAGGCGGTGCTGCTCGAACTGCTCCAGATAGGCGTCTTCGCGGCTCCGGTCGCGATGCGAGTTCGCGATGAAGACGGAGAGGCCGAGCTCGGCGGCGTGCAGTTCCACGCTTTCGGCGATGAGGGCCCAGATGGGGTTGCTGACGTCGGGAGCGATGTAGGCGATCGCCGTGCTGTGCCCGAGCCGCAGCTGCCGACCGACCTGGTTGGGAACGAAGCCCAGCTCTTCGATGGCACGACGGATGCGCGCGGCCTTCTCTTCGGAGACCTTGCCGGGGTGATTCAGGTAGTGCGACACGGTTCCCACGGCAACACCCGAGTGCGCCGCGACGTCGCGGATTCCCACCCGAGCCACGTGGCCTCCTCGCGCCTGTCTCCCCGCGGTCGTCCGCCGCGATGAGGTCGACTGTACCGCGCGGCCCCGCGCGGCCGGAACGTTTCAACGCCGAAAGCCGTCGAACAGCACCTCGCCCCGCTCGCCCGGCCGTCGGCCGGGACACCGTCGGGAGAGGGTGTTCCGGCGACGTGCGCGGCCGGCGCGCAGCAGGATCGATCGGGACACTGATCAGGATATTTTGTTGTCGCTTCGCACATTTGCGGTCGCAAGATGACAAGACCCCAGGTTGTGACGTTTCAAGTCTGCTGCCTGCCGCGGCCTCGGCGCGCCCGGCGCGCGCTCGCTCTGATCACGTGATTGTTGCGCTGATCGTGTTGACATCACCCACCGGCGCAATTAGCATCCCCAATTGAAACGTCTCAACCGAGGCGGCCACCATTCAAGGAGGAATTGTGATCACAGCACCCCGCCGCCCCTCGCGTGCGGTCCTCGGTGCCATCGCCCTCGCGAGCGCATCTGCGTTCGTGCTCGCCGGCTGCGCCGGCGGCGGCGCCACCGAGCCCACGGCCCTCGAGTTCACGAAGAACGCCGAGAACACCACCACCGAACCCATCCTTCGCGCACTCGCCGACAACGAGTGCTCCGCAGCCAACGAAGCCCTGCCCCTCGAGATCAACTCGATCCCTCAGGCAGAGCTCGACCCGCAGATGCAGCTCCTGGCGAGCCAGGGCGGCCTTCCGCCGATGTTCTCCGCCGGAGGCAACCCGGCGGAAGGCGCGAAGCTCTGGGAGGCCGGGGTCATCCTCGACCTCGACGAGGCGCTGACCGAGCTCGGTGTGCGCGACAAGATCGCGCCCGGAGCGGTCTCCACCATCGAGAAGCTGTACGGCGGCGCCTTCAACTTCCTGCCGTTCCAGTACAACATCGAGGGCATCTTCTACAACAAGGCTCTCTTCGCAGAGAACGGCTGGGAGGTGCCGACCACCTGGGGCGAGCTCACCTCGCTCGCCGCCGAGGTCGACGCCGCCGGCTACACGCCGTTCGCCGCCTCCGGCGAACAGGGCTGGCCGCTGACCCGACTCATCTCGGGCTATCTGTTCCGTTCGCTGGGAAGCGACGCGCTGCAGAAGGTCGCTGACGGCGAGGCCAAGCTCACCGATCCCGAGTACGTGGCCGCCGCCCAGGCGATCGCCGATCTCGGTGCCGCCGGCTACTTCGGCGACAACGTCACCTCGCTCGACTACGACGCAGCGACGAACGAGTTCCTGTCGGGCAACGCCGCGATGATCTACATGGGCAGCTGGCTGCTCGGCAACATCAACGGCGACAGCAACGCGATCGGCGCGGACAACGTCGGCTTCATGAAGTTCCCGGCCGTCGAAGGCGGCGCCGGAAGCATCGATGAGTACCCGGCCAACGTCGGCCTTCCGGCCACCTTCGGGTCGAAGACCTACACCCCGAAGGTCGCCGACTGGCTCGGCTGCATCGCCGAGAACTACGGCAACGAGGCGCTGAAGCAGGGCCAGATCACCGGATTCATCGCCGACGAGCCCGTCGACCTCCCCGCGATCTCGCAGACGATCGCCGACGAGATCGCCGGAAGCAGCTCGAGCGTCCTCTGGTTCGAGGCGCTGTTCCCGGCCAAGGCAGGTTCGATCTCGCCGCAGAACGCGGCGCTGCTCGTGACCGGCCAGATCACGGCCGAGGAGTTCATGACGATCGTCCAAGACGCGATCGACAACCCGTAATACCGTCGGCCCCGCTACGGTCGACACCACGTGACCGTAGCGGGGCCGTGCCACGTCCGCCCCCGCTCGCCCGAAAGGCCCGCCGATGAAGTCCGTCCTCGGAGATCGCAAGACGATCCTGATCCTGCTCGGCCCCGCGCTGCTCATCTACACGCTCGTCATGCTGGTGCCGGTCGCCTGGTCGTTCGGTCTCACCCTGTTCAAGGGCAATGTGCTGCAGGGCTTCGAGTTCGCCGGACTCGTCAACTACGGTCGCCTGTTCTCAGACCCGTACATCGCCGAGGCGTTCTGGTTCACGATGAAGTACGCCGTCCTGGTGACCGTCGGCCAGGTCGCGCTCGGCTACGGGCTCGCACTCATCTATCAGTTCATCCTGCGGCGCTCCTCCGTGATCGTGCGCACTCTCGTCTTCTTCCCGGTCGTCCTGCCCACCGTGGCGATCGGCATCCTGTACCAGAAGCTGTTCCAGTCGGCGCCGGTCGACGGGCTGGTCAACGAGCTGCTGGTGAACGTCGGTCTCGCCGGCGTCGACTGGCTCGGCGCGGGCGACACCGCGTTCATCGTCATCGTGATCATGGACATCTGGCGCTCCGTCGGCTTCTACGGGGTGCTCGTCTACTCGGGGCTTCTCGACATCCCGGACGAGATCATCGAGTCCGCGCGCATCGACGGCGCTCGCGGCTTCGGCCTGTTCCGTCACATCGTGCTCCCGATGTCGCTGCCCATCGTGTTCGCCTCGGCGATCTTCAGCATCAACGGCACGATCAAGGTCTTCGACTCGGTGTTCGCACTCACCGCGGGCGGCCCCGGCACGACCACGACGCCGCTCACGATGTACATGTACCGCACCGCCTTCCAGTACAGCGATTACGGCTACGGCTCCACGATCGCCCTGCTGCTGACGATCATGTCGCTGCTTGTCACCCTCGCCATCTTCCGTTCGTCGCGCCGCGACAACACCGTCTGAGAGGAACTGACGTGACCACTCTCGAGACCGTCGCCATCTCCACCCGACAGGCCCCGCGCCTGCACCACCGTCGCGGGCCGCTCGGGCAGCTCATTCGAGGGCTCCGCCGGATCCCCGCACTGCTCACCATCGCGTTCCTCGTGGTCATCACCGGATACCCGCTGTTCTGGATGTTCATCAACTCGCTGAAGACGAACAGCGAGTTCCTCAACAACCCCTCGTACGCGCTCCCGGAGTTCTGGGCGTGGGAGAACTACGCGCGCGCGTGGGAGGTCGCCAACCTGTCGACCACGATCCTCAACTCGGCGGTCGCGACCTTCCCGTCGCTGCTGCTGATCGTGCTCCTGGGCACCGCCGCGGGCTTCGCCCTCGAGGTCATGGTGTGGAAGGGCCGCAACAGCGTGCTGCTGCTCATCCTGGGCGGGATCATGATCCCCGGCCAGATGATCGTGCTCCCGCTGTTCATCTCGTTCTTCAACATCGGGATCAGCGGGTCGCTGCTGCCGTTGATCATCATCTACACCGCGACCGGCCTGCCGCTGACGGTCTTCATGATGGCCACCTACTTCCGCGCACTCCCCCGCGAGGTCTTCGAGGCGGCGACCATCGACGGCGCGAGCATGCTTCGAGCGTTCTTCTCGGTCGGCTTCCCCATGGTGCGCAACGCGGTGTTCACCGTCGCGATCGTTCAGTTCTTCCTCATCTGGAACGACCTGCTGATCGCCTTGATCTTCGCGGGCCAGCGCCGCCTCAACACGATCCAGGTCGGGTTGCTGAACTTCTCCGGCGAGTACGGGGCGATCGACTACGGCCCGCTGTTCGCAGCGATCTGCACGACCGTCATCGGAATCCTGGTGATCTACCTGTTCTTGAACCAGCGGATCATGAAGGGCCTCGCGGCCGGCGCCGTGAAGGGCTGATCGAACGGCCCGAACGATGTGACGGGGGCTCGCTGCCGACAGGCCGCGAGCCCCCGTTCTCTTTCGCCGTCAGGGACGGAAGATCAGGCTCCACGCGGTCGGCACGCGCTCGATCCGATACTGCTCGGGCAGCGCCGGGCCGCACGATGCGGATCCGATCCCCTGCTGCGCGTGATCGAGGTTCAGCCAGACGCGACCCGAGTCGCGCAGTTCGTGGGGTCGCCGCGCGCGCACCAGCTCCTCCGTGGTCCAGCGCCGCAGCGTGAAGTCGAAGAACGGCGCCCCCTCGACACGGAACGCCGGCAGCCCCTCGCCGGTCACCTCGAGCGTGCGGGTCTCGACATGGTTGCCGTTCTCCTGCGGCACGGGATACGGCGTCTGCAGCTCGTCGATCTCGCGGTCGAACAGCCCGACCCTCGCCGCCGCGCGCGAGTCGACGTACGACTCCCCCGGGCCGAGCCCCCACCACCGGGCGCGCGCGTAGCCGCCCGGCAGTCCGAACCGCAGTCCGAGCCGCGGCAGCACGATGTCGCGCTGTCGGAACGGGGTGTTCGTCCACGCTCCCTCGAAGCGCGCCTCGACGCCCAGGGTCACGGCCCCCGACTCGTCGGCGGTCCAGCGGAACGTCGTCGCGACGCCGTGTCCGTGGGCCGCCGGACCGCTGCGGCCGAGAACGACGACGGAGTCGGCATCGCAGCGCACGTCCTCTGTGCGGTGCTGCATGCGGTCGAGCCCGACGGCCTGCCAGATGGCGGCAAGGTCGTTGTTGCCGCCCTGCCCCCGATCGTTCTCGGTCGGGGCGCGGAAGACGTCGAGCACCGGACCGTCGACGGCGATTCCCGCGAACTCGGTCAGGCGTCCCGATCGCGCATCGAAGCGGGCGGCGCCGAGGCGGATGTCGCCCGCGGTCGACGACGGTTTCGGCGCGACCACGGCGGGGGTCGGGTCGGGCGTCGATGCGCTCGAGCGCAGCGGCGCCGGGGTCTCGGCCTGACCCCAGGCCACCACATGACCGCGCGGCGCCCAGCTCGATGCCTCGGCGAGGCGCGCTTCGACCGTGAGCCACGTGTCGCTCTCCGCCTCGGCGATGAGCACGGCCGCCGCGGCCGGCATCGCACAGGCAACCTCGGCGCCCGCCGCGCACGGCGGCACGTCCAGCGCGCCCATGGCGACCTCGACCCCACGGCGTTCGAGACGCCAGACGAAGCTCAGGTGGCCGAGGTCGATCACGTCGTACTCGTTGCCGACCACGATCCGGTCGTCGACACGAATCCGCACCGGTTCGAGCACCTTCGCAAGCTCTCGCGCCCCGGGCGACGGGGTGCGGTCGGGGAAGAGCAGCCCGTCCAGGCAGAACCGGCCGCCGTTCGGGCGATACGGCACGTCGGCCCCGTGCATCATGAACTCGGCGCCATCGGCGGCGCGGTGGCGGAACCCGTGGTCGATCCACTCCCAGACGAAACCACCGCAGAAGCGCTCGGAGGAGCGCAGGATGCGGTGGTAGTCGTGGAGCGATCCGGGCCCGTTGCCCATCGCGTGGGCGTACTCGCAGAGCAGGAAGGGCAGGGTCCTGCGGCGCGCATCCTCCGCGTCGGTGACGCCGTCGGGCCGCTCCTCGTCGCGGCGCCCGATGGCCTCCAGGCGCTCGAGCGACGGGTACATGAGCGAGTAGAAGTCGGAGTTGCGGTAGCTGGGGTCGCGCTCGTAGAAGACGGGACGCGAGCGGTCGGTGCGCCGGATCCACTCTTCGAGAGCGTTGAAGTTCTCGCCGGTCCAGCTCTCGTTCGCCATCGACCAGATGATGACGCTCGGTCGGTTCTTGTCGCGCTCGACCATGCGCTGCACCCGGTCGAGCATCGCCTCGCGCCACTCCGGCACGGCCGGCGGATTGCCCTCCCAGCCGGTGTAGATGAAGCCGTGCGTCTCGAGGTCGCACTCCTCGACCACCCACAGCCCGTACTCGTCGCACAGCCGCAGGAACTCCGGATGCGGCGGATAGTGGCTCGTGCGCACCGCGTTGATGTTGTGCTGCTTCATGAGCTCGATGTCGCGGATCATGGTCGCGCGATCGAGCGCGCGCCCGACGTCCGGGTCGTGCTCGTGACGATTGACGCCGCGGAAGAAGACCCGCTGCCCGTTGACGGTCAGCACGCCGTCGACGATCGCGACGGTGCGGAATCCGACGGCGAGGTCGATCGTCTCTCCCGCGGCCACGAGCTCCCCGCGATAGAGACGCGGCGACTCCGCGCTCCACGGCTCGACGGCAACGGCGGCGGTCTCGCCCGCGGCGACGTCGATGCCGAGCTCGGGAATGCGCACGCGCGCCGGAACATCGGCGTCGACGCGCAGCGTGCCGAGCCCGGTGGCGTGGTCGTAGTCCGCGTGCACCGTGTGGTCCTCGACGGAGCCATCGAGCCGCTCGAGCAGCTCGACGTCGCGAAAGATGCCGGGCAGCCACCACATGTCCTGGTCTTCGAGGTAGGTCCCGCTCGACCAGCGGTGCACGCGCACCGCGAGCACGTTCCGGCCCGGGCGCACCGGCGCATCGAACTCGAACGGCAGTCGGCTGCCCGTGGAGAAGCCCAGCTCGGCACCGTTCAGCCAGACCTTCGCGCACGAGTCGACGCCCTGGAATCTCAGGACGGCCGCGCCGACCCAGTCGCTCGGCAGGGTGAACTCGAGTCGGTAGTCTCCGGTCGGATTCTCGGTCGGCACGCGCGGCGGATCGAGGGGGATCGGCAGCGCCGTGTTCGTGTACAGCGGCCCCTCGGGGGTGCCGCGAAGCGACCGCGGGCCATCGGAACCGGGAGGGGTGACCTCTTCGAGGACCCAGTGGCTCGGCACCGTGATCGTGTCCCACGCCGAGTCGTCGAAGTCGTCAGAGAGAAAGGCCTCCCCGGCCCCGTCGGCGGTCGGCGACAGTCGGAACCGCCAGGTGCCGTTGAGGCTCAGGCGGCGCGCCGTTGAGACGGCGTCCGCGCGCGGCCGGCGACGGCCGGCACCCGGGGACGTGGATTCCCAGTAGTTCACAATCTTCTCCACTCGGTTCGGATGGGACAGCAGCGTCGCGTCAATCGGTGACGGGCGACGGGGCGGCGCCGAGCGCCTCGATCGCCGGCCACAGCTCGTTCGGCATGCGCTGGCGCCGCAGCCGCTCCAGGTCGTCGATTCGCGCGGCGCTGGAGACCCCGACGACCGTCGAGTCGATGAGCGGCGACGACAGCGAGAAGTGCAGCGCCGCCGCGGGCAGCGTGACGTCGTGCTCGCGACAGACCTGCTCGACGCGACGCACCCAGTCGAGCAGCTCCGCCGAGCTCGGCGCGTAGCTGTAGCTCCCGCCTGCGGCGGCTCCCGTCGCCAGCAGCCGCCCGCCGAACGGCGCGGCGTTGAACACGCCCGTGCCGCGCGAGCGCGCGTTCTCCAGCAGGGGCCGCGCGCTCTGGTCGACGAGCGTGAAGCGGTTGTGCGTCAGCACGACGTCGAAGAGACCGGTGTCGACGTAGCGCGACACCACGTCGAGCCGTCCCGCGGCGATCCCGATCGCGTCCACCAGTCCGCGCGTCTTGAGTTCGAGCATGCCGTCGATCGCTCCACCGGGCGCGCTCGCCTCGGCGAAGTCGACCGTGTACGGATCGTGCAGATGAAGAACCTCCACCCGCTCGACGCCGAGACGGGTACAGCTCTCCTCGAATGACCGCAGGACTCGGTCGCGGTCGAACACGCCGGTCGCCAGGTCACGATCGGTCTTCGTGACGATGGCGCGGGGCGCCTGGAGGGGAGCCGCCTCCGCGGCGAGCCCGAGCACGGTCTCGCTGCGCCCCTCCGCGTAGGCGTTCGAGGTGTCGATGAGGGCGTACGGCCCGCGCCGCATCGCCACTGCCAGATCGATCGCGCGCGCCTCATCCGCGCTGCCGGGCAGCGCATCCCGGCCGAGCGCCGAGGTCCCGAGCGTGATCGGACTGCACTGCAGCGGAGTGCCGGGAAGCGCGCGCACTGCGACCGGAGTCGTCGGCGTCACCGCTCCTCCCCCACCCGAGCCGGACCGCCGCGCGGGATCGCCAGCGGCCCGGACGCCGTCCGAGCTGCCATCAGCCCTTGAGCGCTCCGCCGGCGAGCCCCTTCATGATCTTCTGATTGAGCGCGACGAACAGAATCAGCAGCCCGAACACGTTGAGGCAGATGCCCGCGAACAGCGGGCCGTAGTTCACCTGGCCGTACTCGCCGCTGAAGTTCAGCAGCCCCGCCTGGATCGGTCGCAGATCGGAGTTGGTGGTGAAGGTCAAGGCGATCAGCAGGTCGTTCCAGATCGAGAGGAACGTCACCAGGCCGATCGTGAACAGCGAGTTGCGCACCATCGGCAGCCCGATCGCGAAGAACGCCCGCAGCATGCTCGCTCCGTCGATCACGGCGGCTTCGAAGATCTCACGCGGCACCGCGCGGAAGTAGGCGGCCATCATGAACACCGTCAACGGCATCCCGAGACCGGTGTAGGTGAGGATCATCGGCAGGTAGGTGCCGCTGATGCCGAGCTGGAAGTACGTGATGAACAGCGGCACGAGGATCATCTGGCCGGGGATCATGATGCCGGAGACGAAGAGCAGCAGCGTGAGGCTGCGTCCCTTCCAGACCATCACTTCGATCGCGAACGCCGCGCCGACCCCGAACAGCAGCACCATGGCCAGCGACGGGGTGGTCACGATGACCGAGTTCAGGAAGTTCTGTGCCAGGTTTCCCGTGGTCCAGGCGTCGATGTAGTTCTGGAAGTTGAAGGACTCCGGCAGCGCGAACGTCGACTCCTGGATGAACTCGCGCTGCGTCTTGAACGAGCTGAGGAACAGCCAGATGATCGGGTAGAGCCCGACGGTCAGCAGTGTGAGAATGCCGATCCACGCCGGGATGGAGCGGAAGAACCTGCGGATGCTCGGCAGGCGCCGGCGCCGGCGCGTCGGGGAGGTGCGGGGCTCGACGTCGACCCGGCGAACGGGGGGAGAGATGAGAGTGGTCATGGTTCAGGCCTTCGTCCGGTCTTTGCGCGCGGATCCGAAGATCACGAGGGTGACCGCGAGTGAGATGAGCGTGAGCAGGAGCGCGAGCGTCGACCCGTAGCCGTAGTCCTGGAAGGCGAACGTGGTCTTGTACATGTAGAGCGTGAGCGGCTGCGTCGAGGTGCCCGGACCGCCAGCGGTCAGCGCGTAGATCGAGTCGAAGACCTTGACGGTGACGTTGAAACTGAAGATCAGCGTCGACAGCAGCACGGGCGCCGAGAGCGGCAGGATGATGTTGCGCACGAGACGGAAGCCGCTCGCGCCGTCGATCCGCGCCGACTCGATCACGTCCTCCGGGATGTCGAGCAGTCCGGCGTAGAGCAGGATCGCGTAGAAGCCCATCGAGCCCCACAGCTCCATGACCACGATGACGATGAAGGCGCTGTCCGCCTGTCCGAGCCAGTCGATCGACGGCATGCCGAGCGAGTTGAGGATCGCGTTGACCGGTCCGGTCTGCGGCGCGACCTCGAAGAAGCGCTTGAAGAGCAGCGCGATCGCCACGGTCGGAAGCACGGTCGGGAAGAAGATGATCGCGCGAATGAAGGCCGATGACTTGCGAAGCACGAAGACGTAGAACAGCGCCAGCGAGTAGCCGAGCAGGATCTGCCCGGTCGTCACGACGAGCGCGTACTTCGCACTCACCCAGAGCGAGGACTGCAGCTCGGGGTCGTTGAAGAGGTGGATGAAGTTGTCGAATCCCACGAACTCGAAGCCGCGAAGGTCGCCTTCGAAGAACGACAGTCCGAACGACCAGAGCACCGGGACGAGCTTGATGAGGGTGTAGAACAGCAGCGCCGGAATGAGAAGAAGCGCGATGGTCTTCTTGTCGGCGAGAACGGATTTCATATTCGCGAGACCTGACTGGGTTGCGGGGCCGGATGATCCGCGGTCTCGGGTGGTGGGGCCGACAACGGCGCCCACCACCCGAGACCGACGGGGATTACATCTCTGCTTCGACCGCGGCCTGGATGGTGGCCGCGAAGTCCGCCGCCGACATCGAGCCGGACATGAACGGAACCGCGTTCTCACCGGCCGCGGCAGCCGCGCGCGGCTGGAAGGCGAGCTCGAACCAGGTCACCGTCTCGGTCACCTCGGCCATGATGTCCTGCACCTGGCCGGTCAGCGGCGGCACCTCGTCCACCGGCTGGTTGAGCGCGAAGCCGGAGATGACGCCCTGCTCGTTCATCACGCTCGAGCCGTAGTTCTCGGTGATGCAGGTCAGCCAGGCGTCGACGCCCTCGTTGTACTTGTCGGTCGAGAACGCCGTCGCCGCGCCGGCGTTGGCCGGGTACTGGTCGATCGAGCCCGCACCACCGGTGACGCCGGGGAACGGCATGAAGCCGATCGCGTCGGCACCGAGCTGGTTGATCTCGGGGTTGTTGATGTCGGCCAGCATCCAGGAGCCGTTGTACATCATCCCGACCTCGCCGGTCAGCAGCTGCGAGACCGAGGTCTGCAGATCCATCGTCGACCAGCCCTCGCCGAGGTAGCCGCCGATCGCCTGCACGGCCTCGAGCGCCGCCACGTACTCCGGGTCGGTGAGCTTGGCGTCGCCGTTGGCCACCTTGATGAGCGCATCCGGACCGAGGTCGCGGAAGATGTAGTTGCCGATGTGGCGCGTGATGAGCCACGACTGCGAGCCGGGGATCGTGAAGGCCTGCTTGCCGCTGGCTTCGATCGCGTCCGCGGCGGCCATCAGCTCGCTCCAGGTCTGCGGCTCCTCAAGGCCGAGGTCGGCGAACATCGCCTTGTTGTAGAAGATGCCCTCGATGTTGAACTGGTACGGCATCGACACGAAGCGGCCGCCGTAGATGTTCTTCACGGTCGAGACGGCGGCGGGCAGGATGCTGTCCATCACGCCCAGTTCGGTCAGCTTCTCTTCGAGGTTGATGACGGTCTCGTCGTCACCGAGCACGCCGCCGGGGCGGAGCTCGGCGGTGGGGGCGATGAAGGTCGTCGGCAGCGAGTTCTGGCTCGCCAGCAGCACCAGACGCTGGTTGACGTCGGCCTGCGGGAGCGTCTCGATCTCGAGCGGCATCGCCTCGTTGGCGGCCGCGCACTCGTTCGCGCTCAGTGTGGTGATCGCGTCACGAATGATCGCGTTCTCGTTGGGGGCCAGGTAGTCGAAGTTTCCGTAGCCGTCGCTGTCAGCGGATCCGCCGCCAGCGCAGCCGACCAGCGCGACGGCGGTGAGGCCGACCAGCGCGGTGGTCAGGACCGACCGGCCAGCCGGTCGCGTCGTGAATGCAGTGAACACAATTCCTCCTTGAAGTGCGGTGCGGTTGAGACGTTTCATCCGACGTGCGGACTTCGACCTCGCCGAATCTCGCGCACGTTGGGGGTTCCGTAGAGACGCCCACAGACATATTCACTCACATGGGCATAGATATGCAAGCCGGGGTGGCGAATTGACGCGGGCAACGGGGATTCCGGTGGTCAAGCGCGCTCGAAGCTACGCTTCCGTCATGGCCGCCTCGATCGCAGAACAGAGCAGCGACGTCCGAATGGCGGTCTTTCGCCTCGCGCGTCGCCTGCGACTGGAGAACGCCGATGACGCGGTGAGCGATTCGCAGTTCGGCGCGCTCGCCGTTCTGAACCGCTTCGGGCCGCACACCCTGTCCGCGCTCGCCGAGCGGGAGCGAGTCTCGCCGCCGTCCATGAACCGCACCGTCAACTCCCTCGAGGAACTCGGGCTGCTGCGACGCGAAGCCGACACGGTGGATCGTCGCCGCTCGAACATCGTCATCACGGCCCCGGGCGCCGAGCTCGTGCGCGAGACGATCGCCAAGCGCGACGCCTGGTTGACCTCGCGCATGCGCGAGCTCTCCGCAGACGAACGCGAGACGCTCGCGGCGGCGGCGGCGATCATCGGGCGCCTCGCGACCGAGTAGCAGCACCTCGCGGCGCATTTGCTTAGCAACTCTAATGAGTTACGCTAAGCAACCATGTCGACGGCGAGGCGGGTTCCATCGTGAAGCGCACCTTCCGCTCGCTCGCGACCCACAACTTTCGGCTGTGGTTCTTCACCGCGATCGTCTCCAACGTCGGCGCCTGGATGCAGGCCACCGCACAGAGCTGGGTCGTGCTCACCGAACTGACGGCCAACGATGCCGTCGCCGTCGGAATCACGATGACGCTGCAGCTCGGCCCGCAGATCCTGCTCGTGCCCCTCGGCGGACTGATCGCCGACCGGGTCGAACGCCGCCGCCTCCTCATCGCAACGCACCTCGCCATGATGACGCTGACCCTCTTGATCGGCGCGCTGCTGGCGTCGGGCCACGCCGAGCTGTGGCACTTCTGGGCCTTCGCCTTCGCTTTCGGCATCGTGAACGGGCTCGACTCGCCCGCGCGCAACACGATCGTCTCCGATCTCGTCCAGGAGGCCGAGATCAGCAACGCCGTCTCGCTGAACCTCGCCTCGCAGCACGCCGCGCGCCTCGTCGGACCCGCGGTCGCGGGCCTCGTCATCGCCGCGGTCGGAACGGGCTGGGTCTTCATCATCAACGCGGCCACGTTCCTCCCCCTCGTCGTCGCCTTCGCCTGCATGCGGCGCTCCGAACTCGTGTCGGTGCCGCGGCTCCCCCGCCGGCGCGGCGACATGTTCGCCGGATTTCGCTACATCGCCCGCCGCCCTGATCTTCGGATCGTCGTGGTGATGCTGTTCCTGCTCGGCACCTTCGGAATGAACTTCGCGCTCTTCGCCTCGACGATCGCCGTCGAGCTCGGCGCCACGCCCCGAGAGTTCGGCGTGCTCACCTCGATCATGGCGATCGGCTCCCTCGCCGGAGCACTGCTCGCCGCCGCCCGCGAGCGGGCTCGGATCCGGATGATCGTGGTAGGGGGCGCCGCGATGGGGGCGGCGGCGCTCGTCGCCTCGCTCATGCCGACGCTCTGGGCATTCGCGCTCATGACGATCCTCATCGGGCTCGCGGGCGTCACGACCTTCACGACCGCCAACAGCTACGTGCAGACGGTCACGGCGCCCGCGCTGCGCGGCCGCGTGATGTCGATCCACATGGCCGTGCTCGCCGCGGGGACGCCCCTCGGCGCCCCGATCATCGGCATCGTCGCCAACGAACTCGGTCCGCGCGTCGCGCTCGGCCTCGGATGCGTGCTCCCCGCCGCCGCATGCGCCATCGGCCTGAGCTGGTACGCGCGCGCCGAGCGCGAGCGACTCGTCGCCGTCGCGTCTCGTCGTTGGCGACGTCTGCGCGGCACACCCCCTCCCGCGAGCAGCCTGTCCGAACCCGCCACCTTGAGCTCACCGCTCGATCTCACCGACCTGTCATCCCCGAAGGAGCCGACATGACCTACACCGCCGACTGGGAGTCCCTGCGCCAGCACCGCACCCCCGAGTGGTTCCGTGACGCGAAGTTCGGGATCTGGGCGCACTGGGGCCCGCAATCGGTCGCGCGCTCCGGCGACTGGTACGCCCGCCACCTCTACGGGCCCAATGCCGCGCTCGCCGACTGGGAGACCCGCCGACCTCGCCACCAGTACGCGCACCACCTCGAGAACTTCGGAACCCCGGATGTCGTGGGATACAAGGATCTGCTGCCGCTCTGGCGCGCCGAGCGCTTCGACGCCGACGAGCTCATCGAGCTCTACGTCCGCAGCGGGGCCAAGTACTTCATGTCGATGGGCGTGCACTGCGACAACTTCGCGCTCTGGGACTCGGCCGAGCAGCCCTGGAACGCCGCCCGGATCGGACCCGGCCGCGACGTCGTCGCGGAGTGGGAGCGAGCGGCACGGAACGCCGGGCTGCCGTTCGGGGTGAGCTTCCACAACAACTGGAGCTGGAACTGGCTGGACGTGGCCCACACCGTGAATCCGGAGACCGGCATTCCGAACGACGGCCGCCTGACCGCCGCCGACGGCGCCGGCCTCTGGTGGGAGGGGCTCGATCCGCATGACCTGTACCTGCCGCCGAGGCTGCCGCAGTCCGTCCCGAGCCGCGAATGGGTGCAGCGGTTCTACCGCATGGTTCGCGAGGCGACCGAGCGCTTCGACCCGGATGCGATCTACTTCGACGACCAGCGGCTGCCTTTCGACGCCGGCACCGAGCACCCGGCCGAGCCCGGCCCCGCCGAGGCGCTCCGCTTCATGGCCGACTACTTCAACGCCGCGGCGGCACGCCACGGCGGAATGGTCACCGTGAAGACCGTGCCCGAGATCGATGAAGGGGTGCTGGTGCTGGATGCCGAGCGTCGGCAGCTCTCCCAGATCGAGCGCTCGCCGTGGCAGTTCGACACCAGCGACGGGGAGTGGTTCGACTGCGCGGGCGAGGGCGACTTCTTCCATGCCCGCAAGTCGCCTCGGCAGGTGATCCGCACTCTCGTCGACGTGGTCAGCAAGAACGGCACCCTGCTGCTGAACATCCCGCAGCTCGCCGACGGGACGGTCGACGAGCACGCTCGCGAGCTGCTCGACGTCGTCGGCGCCTGGCTCGCCGTGTGCGGCGAGGGCATCTACGGCACCCGCCCGTGGCGTGTGTACGGCGAGGGACCGACCGCGCTCGCCGCCACGCGCGGCTTCAACGAGGTCACGGGCTACAACGAGGGAGACCTCGACTACTCCCCCGAGGACGTGCGCTACACCGCCGCGGGTTCGCGCGTCTACGCGACGCTGCTGGAGTGGCCCGAGAACGGCGAGTGCGTGCTGCGCTCGTGGGAGCCGGGCGATGGCCGTGTGCTCGGCGTGACCCTCATGGGCGCGGGCGCGCTCGACTTCCGGGTCGAGGCCGACGGTCTGCACGTGCGCCTGCCGGCGACGTCACCGACCCAGCACGCGCACATGCTCCGCATCGACCGCGGCGTGTGACGCGGGAGCCGCTACTTCGCGTACTCCTCGCGCCAGAGATGCTCGGCACGGAAGCCCAGAAGCTCCTGCGCCTTGTGCGTCGACATGAGCGACTCGTACTCGCCGAGCTCGCGAGTGATCGGAGTCCCGGGGAACCAGCGCGCCGCCAGCTCGGCCGTCGGCGTCGAGTTCCCCGAGTCCGGCGCCGCGACGTTGAACACCTCGAAGCCGGGCAGGTTCGCCTCGAGCGCCCGCGCGACCGCCTGGGCGCCATCACGCGAGTCGATGTACGAGCCGATCAGGTCGCGCCGGTAGGTCGGCTCGCCGGCGCGCGCGAAGGTGTCGTACTCATCCGGTGCCACCACGTTGGTGAAGCGCAGCGCCGTCAGCGACAGATCGGGGTGCCACTGCTCGAACTGCGTGGCCATCGTCTCCTCGAGCACCTTGACCAAGCCGTAGGTGTTGAACGAGGCCTGATGCGTCTCATCGACGGGCAGCGCCGGCGGGGCGACCTCGAAGGGAAAGCCCATCGCGGTGATGCTCGAGGCCGTGACGATGCGCCGGATGCCGACGCGCTGGGCCGCGAACAGCACGTTGAACGACACGGTGAGGTTGTTGTGGAAGGTGGTCACGTCGGGCACGAGGCCATTGACCGGGATTGCGGCCAGGTGCACCAGGGCGTCGACCCCGTCGTGGCGCGCCGTTACTCCCATCAGGGCATCGAGGATCTGCCCGTAGTCGAGCAGTTCGACGCGCGTGAACCCGACACCCGGCGTGCCGGCCAGGTCGAAGCCGATCACCTCGTGCCCGTCGGCGCGAAGTCGTTCGACGGTCGCGCGACCGAGCTTGCCGTTGGATCCGGTGACAGCGATTCTCATTCGTTCAGCATTCCGTTCTTGGAGGGCGGGGGGAAGGGTGTCGAGCCCGAGGGCTCGGGGGAGGCGGGGTCGGCCCGCCAGGTCTCGACCGCGCGGAAGCCCAGGAGCTCTGCGGCCTTGCGCGTCGAGACCAGGCCCTGGTGACCGGAGATGTCGGCGCGAAGCTCGACGCCCGGAAAAAAGCGGTCGACCAGGTCCGTGGTCGGGGTCTGCATCGTGGTCTCCGGCTGGGCGATGAGCACGGCCTCGAATCCGGGCGGGCGCACCTCGATCGCGCGGACGATCGCGCGGGCGGCATCGCGCACGTCGATGTACCCCCACAGCACGGCGCGGCGAAGCTCGGGATCGTTCTCGTGCTCGGCGAAACGGGCGATGTGCTCCTCCGTGAGCACGTTCGAGAAGCGCAGCGCGACGACACTCCACTCCGGATGCCAGCGAGCGTACTGCGCCGCGAGCTCTTCTTCGAGGTGCTTCGCGAGGGCGTAGCTCGACTCGGGACGCGCGGCGACCGCTTCGTCGATCGGCAGGTACGACGGCGGCACGGCGAAGGGGACTCCTGCCGTGACGATGCTCGAGGCGAACACGATCGTCGAGACCTCGGCGCGAGCGCAGGCCTGGAAGACGTTGTACGTCGACATGAAGTTGCGACGGAAGGTCTGCTCGTCGGAGGCGAGCCCGGTCATCGAGATGGCTCCGAGATGCACGACCGCGTCGATGCCGTCGTGCCGATCGCGGATGCCGTGCACGGCGTCGACCACGTCGCCGTAGTCAGTGAGATCGACCCTCGTCGTTCCCGTCTCGAGCGAGGGCACGAGATCGATGCCGGCGACGGTGTGACCGGCATCGATCAGCTGGCGCGCGGCGACCCGGCCGAGTCGACCCTCGGCGCCGGTGAGGAGGATCCTCATCGCGCGGGGAAGTCGGCGGGCACCGGCAGCGCAGGCACGTCGTGACCCGCAGCGTCGGCGGCGGAGCGGTGCAGGTGCCCGTATCGGCCCCCGGCCGGGTGCCCGGTCTCGACGAAGAACCCGCGCAGCTCTTCGTAGACCTCGACGACGTCGTGCTCGTCGTCGGCCCGGGTGAGAACGATGTCGCCGGCCTGCACGTAGTGCTCGGCGCCCTGCGCGAAGATCTTCGCCTTTCCGTCGGCGATGAACCAGAGCTCGTCCTCGTCGTGGAAGTGCCGGTCGAACCGTCCGCCGCCGAAGGGAACGACGAAGCGACCGGCGGCGGAGGCGCCGCACCAATCGGGGCGGTTGGTGTCATTCAGCCAGTGGCCGGGACGGTAGATCGGCACGGTGGGTTCACCTTTGAACGGGGCGGCGGAGTCGACGTGCTCGACCGAGCACGGGGTCCCCTCCATACTGGTTGACCGGTTGAAACGTGTCAACCTGGCCGCCCGCGGTCATGTAACATGCGTTGAAACGTGTCATTACCGAGGGGTGGACCAATGGCGGCCACGACGACCGCGCCGACGATCGAGCACCACCGCGTGCCGTTCGGGATCGGCGAATCGCGGCCGCGCGTCTCGTGGACGACCACCGCCGCGACCGGCTGGAGCCAGGCGTCCGCCGAGCTCGAGATCACCCACGGTGATTCCAGCTCGATCCACGTGATCGAAGGCTCCGAGCAGATCCTCGTTCCGTGGCCCGGGGGGCCCTTGGGGTCACGCGAGAGCGCGCGGGTGCGGGTTCGCGTCACCGGCGTCGACGGGTCGGTGAGCGACTGGAGCGAGGCCACCGAGCTTGAGGTCGGCCTGCTCGAGCCGAGCGATTGGATCGCCCGTCCGGTCGGCGGGGCCTGGCGCGAAGACGCCGACCTCGACCGGCGTCGCCCCTCCCTGGTGCGGCGCGAGTTCACCGTCGGCGATGACCTGGTGGCGGCGCGACTGTACTCGACGGCCCACGGCGTCTACGAGGCCGAAGTCAACGGGGCGCGCGTCGGAGACGACGCCCTCTCCCCCGGCTGGACCGTCTACGGACAGCGGCTGCGCTACTACACCTACGACGTGACCGAACTGGTGAAGCCGGGTGCCAACGCCATCGGAGCGTGGCTCGGCGACGGCTGGTACCGCGGGCGCCTCGGCTGGCGCGGCGGCTTCCACAACATCTACGGGCACGACCTCTCGTTTCTCGGCCAGCTCGAGCTGCGCTACGCCGACGGTCGCCGCGAGGTGGTCGCCACCGATGCGAGCTGGCGAGCCCACGAGAGCCCGATCCTTCGCAGCGGCCTCTACGACGGCGAGGACTACGACGCCCGCGCCGAGCTCGACGGCTGGTCGCGGCCCGGCTTCGACGATGCGCGCTGGACGCCCGTCGCCGTGCACGAACGCGACCCGCGCACGCTCGTCGCGCCGACCGGACCGCCGGTGCGATGCACCGAGGAGGTGCTGCCGGTCGAAGTTCTGACATCGCCCAGCGGCGCCCGGATCCTCGACTTCGGGCAGAACCTCGTCGGCCGCGTGCGCATCCGGGTGACCGGAAAGGCCGGCGACACCGTGAGCCTGCACACCGCCGAGGTGCTGCAGCACGGCGAGCTGTACACCCGGCCGCTGCGCGACGCGCGCTCGGCCGACCACTACACGCTCGCCGGCCACGCCGAGGGCGAGGAGTGGGAGCCGCGCTTCACCTTCCACGGCTTCCGCTACGTGCAGATCGACGGCTGGCCCGGCGACCTCGATGCGGCCGTCGAGGCGGGCGATGTGGTGGCGCGGGTCTACCACACCGACCTCGAGCGCACCGGGTGGTTCGAGAGCTCCGACCCCGCGCTCAACCAGCTGCACCGCAACATCGTCTGGGGCATGCGCGGCAACTTCGTCGACATTCCCACCGACTGCCCCCAGCGCGACGAGCGCATCGGGTGGACCGGCGACATCCAGGTCTTCGCCCCCACCGCGAGCTTCCTCTTCGACGTCTCCGGCATGCTCGGCGGGTGGCTGCGCGATGTGGAGGTCGAGCAGCTTCCCGACGGCACGGTGCCCTGGTACGTGCCGGTCATCCCCTCGCACAACATGTGGACGCCGATCCGACCGGGTGCCGCCTGGGGCGACGTCGCGGTGCTCACGCCGTGGACGCTCTACGAGCGGTTCGCGGATGCCGGCCTGCTCCGCACGCAGGCCTCGAGCGCGATGCGCTGGGTCGATCTGCTGGAGCGCCTCGCCGGCGATGACCGCCTGTGGCGCCAGGGCTTCCAGCTCGGCGACTGGCTCGACCCGGATGCGCCGCCGCATGACCCTTCGGATTCGAAGACCGACAAGTACTTGGTTGCGACCGCGTACTTCGCCAAGTCGACCGCGCAGCTCGCCGAGTTCTGCGACGCCATCGACCGCAAGCATGAGGCAACGCACTACCGTCGCCTCGCCGCCGAGATCCGTGCCGCGTTCCGCAAGGCCTACGTGCTCCCGCACGGACGGATGACGAGCGACACGCAGACCGCGTACGCGGTCGCGATCGCCTTCGAGCTGCTCGACGACGACCTGCTGATGTCGCGAGCCGGCGATCGGCTCGCCGAGCTCGTCGCGGCCGCGGGCAATCGCATCTCGACGGGATTCGTCGGCACGCCCCTCGTCTCGCACGCTCTGACCGCCACCGGTCACGTCGACTCGGCCTACGATCTCGTGCTCGAGCGCGAGTGCCCGAGTTGGCTCTACCAGATCGACATGGGGGCGACGACGGTGTGGGAGCGCTGGGACTCGATGCTGCCCGATGGCACCGTCAACCCCGGCACGATGACCTCCTTCAACCACTACGCGCTCGGCGCCGTCGCCGACTGGATGCACCAGACGGTCGCCGGTCTGGCTCCGGCCGAGCCGGGCTACCGCCGCATCCGCTTCGCACCGCGACCGGGCGGCGGTCTCGACTCGGCGAGCGCGCGCCACCGCACCCCCTACGGCGAGGCCGCGATCGCGTGGCGCATCGAGGCCGGTGACCTGATCGTCGAGACGATCGTTCCGGTGGGGGCGACCGCCGTGCTCAGCCTGCCCGGGCAGTCCGACATCGAGCTCGGCCACGGCCGCGCCGAGCACCGCGTGCCCGCCTCGCGCGCGGCGTAGCCGACCGGCGCCTAGAACTCGCCGACGACCTCGCGGCCCTCGAGGTAGGCGATCATCTGCAGCACCAGGAAGTTCCAGTTCTGGAAGCCCTTGGTCATGATCGGCTCGCCGTTGTCCGGGTGGTAGTACTCGTGCAGCGAGCCGTTGGTGTCGAGATCCTGCCCGAACAGCCGAACGGTCTTCTCCGCCAGTTCGACCGCTTCGGCGGTGAAGCCGTACTTCACGAGTCCGCGGAACACCATGTAGTTGCTCATGCCCCACACCGGCCCGAGCCAGTTCGAGGGGTTATTCGAGGCGCGCAGGTCGTACATCTTCTCGAGTCGGGAGAGGGTGCGCACGCCGTAGGTCGCGTTGAAGGTGCGCGAATCCAGGTAGCGTTCGAGCATGCGCTCGGCCTGCTCCTGGCTGGCAAGCCCCGCCCACATCGGCAGGAAGCTCGACCAGTTGTCGATGCGCAGAAGCAGCGACGACCAGGCACGCGGGGCGCCTCGATGCAGCCAGTCCTCCGGGTCGATGGCTCGCAGCGCGAGGTCGGCGCTGTAGTAGGTGCCGTCGCGCTCGTCCCAGCAGAAGGTGTTGATGGCGTCGGCGAGATCCTGGGCCTTGCCGCGCCAGGTGTTCGCCTCCGGCATCATGCCGAGCTCTTCCAGCAGGTAGCCGTAGGCGAGCAGCTCGCGGTAGAGCAGGCTGTTCAGGTAGATGGCCGCCGTGCTCTTGTCGGGCCGGAAGTACACCGACGGATCGTTGTCGACGCCGATCGCGAGGTCGGTCTGCCAATAGGCGAGCCCCGTCTCGGCGTGCACGTGGCTTTCGAGGTAGCGCCCGAGGAACCGGCCGATCTTGTCGAGGTCGGGACGGATCCATTCGGCGCTCTTCTGACGCCGCGACAGCAGTGCCGCGTGCTGGGCGAGCACCGGCTTGTGCATGTTCTGCGAGAACCCTCCCGCGCGGCTCGGGTCGCCGTGCGACAACCGGGTGTCGGGGCGCAACTGCATGGGCATCACCCCGTCGTCGTCCGTCTGGTCGAGGAAGTTGCGGATGCTGCCCGCCTCGTACTCGAAGAAGCGGCCGACCTGATCGGTCTCGGCTTCGACCTGCCCGAGCACGATGCTCGCCGCCCAGGAGTCCCAGTCCCAGAGCGCGTCGGTGTAGTACGGAGAGTCGGGGCTGCACGGAACGATGTACTTGTGGGTCAGATGGCCCGCGGGTTCGCGCGTCATCTGCTCACTGTGCAGTCGTACGTGGTCGACGAGTTGACGGGTCCAGCGCTCTAGCATCATTGCTCCTATTGAGACGTTTCAACCCGCTCAGCGTACACGTCTCGCGCGGTTCGGCACCACACGCGCGCGCACGCTTGACCGTTGCGAGGCGATCAAGTAACGTCAGTCTTTGAATCGATTCACGAACGCGACGCTCACTCGCGCGAGTCACCGCCGCCTCGACCTCAGGAACAGCTCATGACTTCTTTCGCCGACATCTCCGACCGCCTCGCCGAGCAGGCCATCGAACTGCCCTCCTGGGCGTTCGGCAACTCCGGCACCCGCTTCAAAGTCTTCGCGACCCCGGGCACCCCGCGCACGCCGGAGGAGAAGATCGCCGACGCGGCCAAGGTCAACGAGCTGACCGCCCTCGCGCCGAGCGTCGCGCTGCACATCCCGTGGGACAAGGTCGATGACTTCGCCGCCCTGCGTCGTTTCGCCGAGGACCACGGCGTCAAGCTCGGCACCATCAACTCCAACACCTTCCAGGACGACGCCTACAAGTTCGGCTCGCTCACCCACGTCGACAAGTCGGTGCGCCAGATGGCGATCGACCACCACCTCGAGTGCATCGACATCATGGATCAGACCGGGTCGAAGGATCTGAAGATCTGGCTCGCGGACGGCACCAACTACCCGGGCCAGGGCGACATGCGCGGCCGCCAAGATCGCCTCGCCGAGTCGCTCGCCACGATCTACGACCGGATCGGCGAAGAGCAGCGTCTCGTGCTCGAGTACAAGATCTTCGAGCCGGCGTTCTACCACATGGACGTTCCGGACTGGGGAACGAGCTACGCCCAGGTCGCGGCGCTCGGCGACCGCGCCACGGTGTGCCTCGACACCGGCCACCACGCGCCGAGCACCAACATCGAGTTCATCGTGATGCAGCTGCTGCGCCTCGGAAAGCTCGGCTCCTTCGACTTCAACTCGCGGTTCTACGCCGACGACGACCTCATCGTGGGCTCGGCCGATCCGTTCCAGCTGTTCCGCATCCTCGTCGAGGTGGTGCGCGGCGGCGGCTACGGCAAGGACTCCGACGTCGCCTTCATGCTCGACCAGTGCCACAACGTCGAAGACAAGGTGCCCGGGCAGATCCGCAGCGTGCTCAACGTGCAGGAGATGACCGCGCGTGCGCTGCTCGTCGACACCCAGGCGCTGACGGCCGCACAGAATGCGGGCGACGTGCTGGGTGCCAACGGAATCCTGATGGATGCCTTCTACACCGACGTGCGCGCCGACCTCGCCGCCTGGCGCGAGTCGCGCGGCCTGCCCGCCGACCCGATGGCCGCCTACGCCGCCTCCGGCTACCAGCAGAAGATCGCCGACGACCGCGTCGGCGGAACCCAGGCCGGCTGGGGCGCCTGAGCCCCATGGAGCGGGTCTGCTTCCAGCTGCAGGTCAAGCCGGACCGCCTCGACGAGTACGTCACTCGCCACGAGGCGGTCTGGCCCGACATGCTG
The DNA here is from genome assembly GCF_057365085.1 of Herbiconiux sp. J20-20. Lineage (NCBI taxonomy): Bacteria > Bacillati > Actinomycetota > Actinomycetes > Micrococcales > Microbacteriaceae > Herbiconiux > Herbiconiux sp. J20-20. Next base: position 1,791,176 of record NZ_CP195122.1, on the reverse strand, counting down.
CGCGCGATCGCCGACTCGGGCCGACGCAACTACTCGCTGTTCCTCCGCGAGGACGGCCTGCTGATCGGGTACTACGAGACGGACGACGACGCGGAGTCGGCCCGGCGGTTGGCTGTCGATCCGCGGACGGCTGCCTGGGAAGCCGAGGCCGCCGACTTCTTCGTCGCGCTCCCCGGCGCGCGCCCCGACCAGGGCGCACCGCGGCTGCGCGAGGTGTTCCACCTCGAGGATCAACTGGGCGCGCTGCGCTCCCGCCGATAAACCTGGACTCGCGCCATCGCCGGCGAAGACGCTCTGCCGAGTAATGTGGTTCATTGAACGAACCGCGGTGAGCGGCTGAAGAGTCAGGAGAGCAATGGCGACGATCAAAGATGTCGCCGCCCTGGCTGGCGTCTCGGCCGGGACGGTCAGCAATGTCCTGAACCGCCCGTCGTACGTCAACGCCGAGACGCGCGAGCGGGTGCTCGCCGCGATCCGTGAGCTCGACTTCGTTCCCCGCCAGGGCTCGCGCCAGTTCCGCCCCGGACGAGTGCGAACACTAGGGCTCTCCATCGCCAACCTCGACAACCCGTTCTTCGTCGATGTCGCGCTCGGCGCCGAGGAGCGCTGCACCGAGCTCGGTGCCGGCGTGATCTTCTGCAACAGCGGCTACGACCCCGTGCGCGAGAACCACAACCTCGACCTGCTCGTGCAGTCGCGGGTGCAGGGCATCATCATCGCCCCCGTCGATGAGAAGAGTTCGCGCCTCGCGATGCTGAAGGACCGCGGAGTGCCGATGGTGTTCGTCGACCGCGTCGGCGACGACCGCGAGTGCTGGTCGGTCGTGGTCGACGACTTCCGCGGCGGTCAGCTGGCGATGCAGCATCTTCTCGATCGCGGACACCGCCGGATCGCATTCCTCGGTCACCCGGAGAAGTCGCAGAAAGTGCGAACTCGCCTGGCGGGGGCGCGCGATGCGCTCACGTCCCGGACCGACGTCGAGCTCGAGCTGATGGCCGCGGACTCGTGGACCATCGAGGCGGGCGCCGCCGCGGCCGACCGGCTGGCCGAGCGGGCCCCCGCGAACCGTCCCGCCGCCGTGGTCTGCGCCAATGACATGCTCGCGCTCGGCCTGCAGCACGGACTGGTGCGCAACGGCATCCGCGTGCCGCAGGACATCGCCATCGTCGGCTACGACGACCTCGCCTGGTCCGAGGTCGCCGACGTGCCCCTCACCACGGTGCGCCAGCCTCGCAAGGCACTGGGCCGCACGGCCGTCGACATGATCATGGATCTGCTCAGCCGTCCCTCGGCCACGGCGCCGGCGCGCAACCACGTCGTGCTGCAGCCCGAACTCGTGGTGCGCGAGAGCGCCTGACCCGGCACGGCAGAACGCGGCCCGCCCCCGAAGGGACGGGCCGCGCACTCAGTCAGTTCTGAGCCGAACCGAGTCGGATCAGAACGCCGGCTCGACGTCTTCGACGTTGTCCGCGGTGACCACCGTGAGCGGGATCGGCAGACGCTTGTCGACCGACTCGCCCTGGATGAGCTTCACGATCGTCTCGGCCGCGAGCTTGCCATCCTCGACCGGCGACTGCACGATCGTGGCGAAGTACTGACCCTCGCGGATCAGATCGAAGGCCTGCACCTGCCCGTTGATGCCGACGATCGGCGGGATGTCCGCGATGTCGCGGCCCGACTCGGTCCAGGCGTCGATGAAGCCGAGCGCCATGGTGTCGTCGTTCGCGTACACGCCGGCGATGTCGTCGCCGAAGCGGGTCAGCAGGTCGCGGCTCGCCTCGAGCGCCTTCTGCTGGTCGAAGTCGGCGTTGACCACCTGCAGCACCTCGATGCCGGAGCCGATCGCCGCGAGCTGCTCGGTGAAGCCGTCGGTGCGTCCGATCGTGGTGCCGTTGCCGGCCTGGCCGGCGATGATGACGACGTCACCCGAGCCGCCGAGCGCCTCATTGAGTGCGTCCGCCGCGAGCACACCCTCTTCGTACACGTCGGGCCCGGTGAACGACTCGTAGTACGCCTCCGCCTCGGGGTCCATCGGCGAGTTGATGATGATGAGCGGGATGCCCGCATCCTGCGCGGCGATCATGCCGGGGATGTAGGCCTGCGGGTCAAGCGGCCACAGCACGATGCCGTCGACGCCCTGGCTCACACAGGTGGTGAGCTGGTCGGCGCCGGTCTGCACATCGAACTCCTGCGACAGACGGTTGACGGTCGCCCCCGCGGCGACGGCCGCCGCGTCGAACGCGTCGTTGGCCGGGGTCGCGTAGGCGTGCGACTCAGCCGCCGTGATGTAGCAGATGTCCATCGATGCCGCGTCGCCGGTGGCGGTGCCGGTGGCACAGCCGGCCAGTGCAAGGGCGGCGGCCGCGGTGCCGCCAATCAATGCAAACTTCCTCATGATGCAAGGGTCCTCTCGTTCTCGGTGGTGTGCCGGGAACCACGCACCGCGTGCAGCAGCGCACGCAGCGAAAGGTCCCGGCTTCGCTTGCCCGACACGAATCGGTCGAGCAGGATCAGCAGCAGGAGGATGACTCCTGTGACGATGTTCTGGATGTAGGCGGGGACGTTCGAGAACTCCATCGCGGTGGTGAGCACCGCGATCACGAGGAGTCCGCCGAGCGTCCCGAGCGCGGAGCCTCGCCCGCCCTCGAGGCGCGTTCCGCCGATGACGACGGCGGCGATCGCCAGCAGCGACGTCGACTCGCCGAAGACGGGCGAGCCGGTGTTCACGCTCAGGCTCTGGATCACGCCCGCAACCCCCGCCATCGTGCCGGCGAACACGAACGTGCCGAACACGTAGGCGTTGGATCGAATGCCGCTCGCCTCGGCAGAGACCGGGTTGCTGCCGACCGCGAACAGGTTGCGTCCGGCGACGGCGCGCGTCAGCCAGAGGTGCAGCAGCACGAGCGCCAGCACGAACACGATCGCCCGGAGCGTGAAGGTGCCCTCGATCGGCCGCGACACCGCCAAGCCGAACAGCGGATCGAGTCCGCTCACCGGGCGCGACTCGGTGATGAAGTGGCACAGCGCGCGGAAGAACAGCATCGACGCGAGGGTCGCGACGAGGGAGTTGATCCGGAGCACCACGACCAGGTAGCCGTTGACGATTCCGGCCGCGATGCCGACGCCGACGCCGACGATCGCGGCGGGGATCTGGCCGAGCTCGGCCTGGAGCCCGATCGCGGTGATGCCGGAGAGCGCGAGGATCGCGCCGCCCGAGAGGTCGAGCTTGCCCGCGATCAGCACGAGGGTGACCCCGACCGCGACGAGCGCGGTGGTGCCGACCCGGTCGAGGCTCAGGCTCAGCGCGCGGAACTCGAGGATTCCGGGCACGAGCGAGGCGGAGATCGCGACGGTGGCGACCAGGATGATCGCGACGCGGTAGCGGACGATCCCCAGGAAGAGATCGCTGTCGAAGGCGCGGCGGACGGCGTTCATTCTCGGCCTCCTCGGCGTCGGAGGTACACATCGAGGGCAACGGCGCCCGCGATGAGCGCGCCCTTCACCATTCCCTGCGGCTCCGACGGGACGCCCTGCAGGATGAGGATGTTGTTGAGCAGCTGGACGAAGAGCAGACCGCCGATGGCGCGGGGCACGCTGCCCGAGCCGCCGAGGAGGCTGACGCCGCCGACAACGACGGCGGTGATCGCGTCGAACTCGTAGCCCGCGCCGATCGCGGGTCGCGCGGCCTGCAGGGAGATGCCGAGAAGCACGCCGCTGAAGCCGGCCAGCGTGGCGGTCAGCACGAACGCCCCCGCCTTCACGAGCCGGATCGGCACGGCGCTCGCCTCGGTCGCGTGCGGGTTGCTGCCGACCGCGTACGTCCAGCGGCCGAACACCGAGCGCGAGAGCGCGAGATGACCGAGCACCGCGACGGCGAGGAACACCAGCACGATCACGGGGACCACGCCGAACAGTCGCCCGGTGAGGAACTCCTTCGCCGCCGTGTCCTGCCCGTAGACGATGACCCCGCCGACGAACGCCTGCGCGATGCCGAGCACGATCGTCCCGCTCGCGAGGGTCGTGATGACCGGGTTGAGGCCGGCGTAGCCGATCAGGATGCCGTTGACGACGCCCGCGATGCTGGCGACGAGGACGCCGACCACCGCAGCGGGCCACGTGCCGATCACGTCGTCGAGCATGAGCACGAGGATCCCGCCGACGGCGACGGTCGCGGGCACCGAGAGATCGGCCATGCCGCGACTGACGAACACGAACGTCATGCCGACGACGATGATGCCGACGATCGACATGTTGATCAGCACGTTCGTGAGGTTGCCGATCGACAGGAATCGGTCGCTCAGCACGGTGCCGACGATCAGCAGGATCAGAATGCCGAAGGGCATCGCGAGGGTCGTCCCGTAGCGGACGATCGGGTTCTCGCGGATCACCCGGTCGTGCACCGACGCGGTGGTGATGGGGGCGCTCATGCGGCCACCTCCCCGGTTGCGGCATGCATGACGTCGTGCTCGCTCGCTCCGCGCGGGAGCTCGGCCGAGATGCGACCCTCGTGCAGCACGTAGATGCGGTCACTCACGGCGAGCACCTCCGGAAGCTCGGACGAGATCATGAGGATCGCGGTGCCCTGCGCCGCGAGCTCCCCGATGATCTTGTGGATGTCGGCCTTCGCCCCGACGTCGACCCCGCGGGTCGGCTCGTCGAGGATCAGAACCCGCGGCTTCGTGGCGAGCCACTTGGCGAACACCACCTTCTGCTGGTTTCCCCCGCTGTAGGTGTCGACCCGGCGGTCGATGACCGGCGGCGAGACGGTGAGCTCGGTCGCCTTCTCGGTGGCGACGCGGCGCTCGACAGCGGAGTTGATCCAGCCGGCGGTCGAGACGCTGCCGAGCGAGGCGAGCGTCACGTTGTCCTTGACGGTGAGTTGCGGAATGATGCCGTCGCGCTTGCGGTCCTCGGGAACGTAGGCGATGCCCGCATCGCGGCCCGCCCGCGGGGTGTGCCCGCTCACGGGAACCCCGTTGACCTCGATCGTGCCACTGTCGGCGCGGTCGAGGCCGAAGATGGCACGGGCGACCTCGGTGCGTCCGGCGCCGACGATGCCCGCCAGTCCGACGATCTCGCCTGCCCGAACCGTCAGGTCGACGTCGTCGAACTCGCCGACGCGGCTGAGTCCGCGGACCTCGAGCACGGTGTCGCCGATCGGCACCTCGCGCTTCGGGAACACCTCGGTGAGGTCGCGGCCGACCATCAGGCGGATCATGTCGGCGGCGCTGATGCCCGCGGCCGGGCGGGTCTCAATCAGCCGGCCGTCGCGCAGCACGGTGACCTGGTCGGCGAGCTCGGTGACCTCGCGCAGACGGTGCGAGATGTAGATGACCGCGATGCCGGCCTCCTTCATGCGGGCGACGACGCGGAACAGCGACTGGGCCTCGTTCTCCGACAGCGAGGAGGTCGGCTCGTCGAGCACGATGATCTTCGGCGAGCGCGCGTACGACTTCGCGATCTCGACCATCTGCTGCTGACTCACCGACAGCGATCCGACGAGGTCATCCGGGCGCACGCGCGCGTCGAGTTCGTCGAGCACGCGCTCGGCGCGCGCACGCAGCGCCTTCCGGTCCACGATCCCGAATCGCGACGGGACGTCGCCGAGGGAGATGTTCTCGGCGACCGTCAGATCGGGGACGAGGTTGAGCTCCTGGTAGACCATCGCGATGCCGCGGCGACCGGCGTCGATCGGCCCGTTGATCCGCACCGGCTCGCCGGCGAGTCGGATCTCGCCTCCGTCGGGCTGATACACGCCCGCGAGGATCTTCATCAGGGTGGATTTCCCCGCGCCGTTCTCTCCGACGATCGCGTGGACCTCGCCACCGGCGACCGCGAGATCGACATCGCTGAGGGCGCGGATTCCGGGGAACGTCTTGGTGATGCCCGTCATCTGCAGGGCGGCGCTCATGAGTCGGCTCCTTCCGAGGGCCCGAAGACGAAGTCGAGCGCGTACGAGACGGAGTCGCCGCGCTTGAGCACGGGCAGCGCTCCGGCGGCGCGGGTTCCCGCGCGCCCCGTGAAGCTGTTGACGTTCACGGGCTCGAGTCCCATGACGTAGTGGCCCTCACCACTCATCTTCCACTGGTGAAGCGCAGGGAGCGTCTCGGTGTCGAAGCGGAGCTCGAAACGCGTGTCGATCTCCGGGTTGTCGATCGACACCACGGCGGTTCCCCGGTCGCGGAAGTCGTGTCCGAACACCTGCTCGCGATAGCCCGCCTGGGGCTGTTCGATCTGATCCCACCGACCCGCACCGGAGCGCGCGTCCTTGTCGCGCGGGGCCACCTCTCGCGACGGGATCCCGAGCGTCGCGCGCTCGTCGAGAAGCGGCCAGCCGACGTTCACGTGGTACAGCACCATGTGGCCTTCGTCGGCGAGTCCCTCATTGCGCACGGTGTCGCGCAGCCGAAGCGTCGTGCCGCCCACATCAGCCGACCAGGTGCGCTCGAGCACGAGGTTCTCGGTGAACACTCCGGCCTGTCGCACCGTCGCGGTGACGACGAGCTCGTCACCCGTCACCTCTGCCCTGGTCACCGTGCTCGACATGGTGCCGATGCGCCCGTGCATGGGGAACTCGCGTCCGCCGTCGTCGGTGCTCGGTCCGAAGCTGTCGAGCCCGCAGGTCGCGAGCAGCCCGCCGCCGAAGGTCCGCAGCCAGCCCGTGCCCTGCGCTTCGTAGCGCTCCGGGGATGCCATCCCGGTCGGCGACATCCAGGCGATCGGCACGCCCCGGAACGTCACCTGACCGAGGTCGAGCGCACGGTCGGGGTGAAGCTCGACCTCCAGGCCGCCGCCGGTGACCAGGCGGATCCGCCGGGCGCCGCGCGCCGAGCCCTCGGCCTCGACGAGGTGATCGATGCGGGCTACCTGCGACAGCACGCCGACCCGGCGCGCGACCTCGTCGCGCGCGCGGCCGAACACCGTCGCGGGCTCGTCGCTCACGCCCGCTCCGAGGCCACGGCGCCGGTGTCGGCCGCGAGTTCGCTGTTGCCGGGACCGAAGTGCTTCAGCAGAACCAGGTCGGCGCTCCTCGAGGTGTTGCGGATCGTCACCCCGTTGTTCACCGCGGATCCGGTGACGTAGTACTCGTCGTGCGAGAGCTGGCCGTAGCGGATCGACGAGATCGCCTCGACCGTCTGACCGTTGATCTCGCCGCGGCCGTCGACGGCGATGAAACCGTAGGGATCGCGGTCGTCGACGGTGACCGTCTCGCCCGGCTTGACCGTCAGCTCCTTCGCGCTGAAGGCGTCGGAGCGGTAGGTGATCCACTTCTCGACGTACTGCGCACCGCCGGCTTCGGCGCTGGCCGAGGTCTCGAGCGGCGGGCTGAAGCGGTGGCTCCAGAACTCCGGATCGACGTTGAGGTTCCAGTCGAGGATCTCGAGCACGAAGTCGAGGTCGCCCACCTTGTCGGCGGGGATGTCCTTCCAGAGAAGCTCGTCGGGCACCTCGCGATTGTTCGACCACGACTCCGCCATCGCGAAGACGTCGCTCGCGGCCTGCGGCTCGTAAGTGCACATGCTCGCCGGGGCGTGCAGAACTCCCGGCGGGACGTCCCAGCCGGTGCCCGGGGTGATCCGGTAGGCGACCGAGAGCTCGGTGATGCGGTTGTCGCCGCCGCGGAGGAAGCCCTCGAGCTTGTCCATGACCTGCTCGCGCGTGGTCTCGGGGTGGAAGCCGAAGAAGGTGTACGGGAACATGCCGCCGTGGTTGTTCAGCTGCGGCGGGAAGTAGTACGCCTCGGGCTTGCCCATCTTGCCGACGAGGGCCGCGTGCTCATCCTTCTGGTGCACGTGGAAGGGAAGCGGGTACTGGTTGTCGAAGAACTTGGAGTACATCGGCCACTTGCCGAACTTGTCCCAGAGCCCGCCGATGGCCTGACCTTTGAAGTAGTCGATGAACTCGTCGAAGGGGATCACCTCGTCGTCGGCGCCGACGACGAGGCTGAGGCCCTCGAAGGGGTCGGTCAGTGGTCCGTTCTCGGCGCGGATCGCGCTCGCGAACCAGCGCTCGTCGATTCCGCCGCGGTCCTTGCCCAGCGGGAAGTAGTCATCGGGGTGCAGTCGCAGTCGCTGGGCGGGCGTGCAGAACGATCGCGGCACCCATGCCGGTGCCAGGCGCAGGATGCCGCCGCCGGCCTCCATCGCGCGCTCCATGCTCGCCTCGGCCGAAGTAACGCCCTCGTAGGGCCCCGCCTTGCTCATCGCCGTCCTTACTGGGGCGCCGCCAAAGCCGGGGCGCCATTGCCGTTGTCGGGACCACACGGTCCGCGAGTTCTCCTGGATCGAGTTGGTTCAATGAACCATCTCTTGTTTCAGTGAAACTACGGCACAGGTCGACGGGCTGTCAAGTGCGGAATCTCCCCGAGGTCCCGACCGCCGCGTACGCTGATGCGCATGTCGACCCCACTGCTCGCAAGCGAACGTCGAGCCCGGCTGCGCGAACTGCTGGCGCAGGACGGCGCGATCCGCCTCGAGTCCGCGGCCGAACTCCTGCGCGTCTCGGCGATGACCGTGCGGCGCGACCTGGCCGATCTCGAGGCGGAGGGCGTCGTGCGACGGGTGCGCGGCGGCGCCGTCGCCCCGCTGCTGCCGGAGCCGTTCGGCGCCCGCGCGACGGCCCGGGCCGGCGCGAAGGCGATCATCGCGAAGAAGGCGATCGACCTGGTGCCGCTGGACGGCGCGGCCGCCTTCGACGCCTCCACGACCAGCAACGCGCTCATCTCGCTCGTCGAGGCGCGCGACCTGCTCATCGCCACCAACTCGCTGGAGAACGCCGCGACCGCGCGCCGTCGACCGGGCGTGCACTCGGTGCTGATCGGCGGCGAGCTCGAGGAGCGCACCGGCAGCTTCGTCGGCCCGGTCGCCGTGCTTGCCGCCGCGAGCATGAGCTACTCGGTCTTCTTCACCTCCGCGAGCGGCGTCGACGCGGAGTTCGGCCCGAGCGAGGTTTCTCTCACGGAGGCCCAGCTGAAGTCGGCGTTCCGCGCGAACGCGGAGCGCACGATCGTGCTGGCCGATGCCGCCAAGCTGGGCCGCCGCGCCCTCGCGCGCTCGCTCGCCTGGGAGTCCGTCGATCTGCTGGTCACCGACCTGGATCCGGCCGATCCGCAACTGGACCCGTTCCGCGACCTGGTCGAACTCGCCTAGGACGCTTGTCCCACCCGCCACGTCATGTTACGTTCTGAGAGACTTAACAGAAACAGACAAGGACGTTCGACGTGAGCACCGCACAAGACCTCATCGCCCGCAGCAACAAGCTCGGCTCCGACCCGAAGAACACCAACTACGCGGGCGGCAACACCTCCGCCAAGGGCACCGAGACCGACCCGGTCACCGGTGAGCCGGTCGAGCTGATGTGGGTCAAGGGCTCCGGCGGCGACCTCGGCACGCTCACCGAGTCCGGCCTCGCTGTGCTGCGCCTCGACCGGATGCGCGCGCTCGTCGACGTCTACCCGGGCCTCGACCGCGAAGACGAGATGGTCGCCGCGTTCGACTACTGCCTGCACGGCAAGGGCGGCGCGGCCCCGTCGATCGACACCGCGATGCACGGCCTCGTCGACGCCGCGCACGTCGACCATCTGCACCCCGACTCGGGCATCGCGATCGCGACCGCCAAGGACGGCGAGAAGCTCACCAAGAAGATCTTCGGCGACAAGGTCGTCTGGGTTCCGTGGCGCCGCCCCGGCTTCCAGCTCGGACTCGACATCGCCAAGATCAAGGCCGAGAACCCGAACGCGATCGGCTGCATCCTCGGCGGCCACGGCATCACCGCCTGGGGTGCGACGAGCGCCGCCTGCCAGAAGAACAGCCTCTGGATCATCAAGACCGCGGAGGAGTACCTCGCCGCGAAGGGCAAGAAGAGCCCCTTCGGCCGCGAGGTGAAGAAGAACCTCGCCCTTGCTCCCGCCGAGCGCCGCGCCAAGGCCGCCGCGCTCGCACCGACGATCCGCGGCCTCGCCAGCCACGACAAGCCGATGGTCGGCCACTTCACCGACGACCCGCGCGTGCTGGAGTTCCTCGCCAGCGCGAACGCCCCCAAGCTCGCCGCGCTCGGCACGAGCTGCCCCGACCACTTCCTGCGCACCAAGGTCAAGCCGATGCTGCTCGACCTGCCCGCCGACGCGCCCGTCGAGAAGGCCATCGAGCGACTCAAGGAGCTGCACGAGGCGTACCGCAAGGACTACACCGCCTACTACGAGAAGCACGCCGAGAAGGATTCCCCCGCGATGCGCGGTGCCGACCCGGCGATCGTGCTGGTGCCCGGCGTCGGCATGTTCAGCTTCGGCGCGAACAAGCAGACCGCCCGCGTGGCCGGCGAGTTCTACCTCAACGCGATCAACGTCATGCGCGGCGCGGAGTCGATCTCGACCTACACCCCGATCAGCGACCGTGAGAAGTTCCGCATCGAGTACTGGGCCCTCGAAGAGGCCAAGCTGCAGCGGATGCCGAAGCCGAAGACCCACGCGACGCGCGTCGCCCTGGTCACCGGTGCCGCCTCCGGCATCGGCAAGGCGATCGCGACCCGGCTCGCCGCCGACGGCGCGTGCGTCGTCATCGCCGATCTCGACCTGACGAAGGCGCAGGAGGCCGCCGCCGAGCTCGGCTCGACCGACGTCGCGATCGGCGTCGAGGTGAACGTCACGGATGCCGACGCGATCGACCGCATGGTGCAGGAGGCCGTCCTCGCCTTCGGCGGCGTCGACCTGGTCGTCAACAACGCGGGCGTCTCGCTCTCGAAGCCGCTGCTGGAGACCACCGAGAAGGACTGGGACTTCCAGCACGACATCATGGCGAAGGGCTCGTTCCTGGTCTCGAAGGCCACCGCGAAGGTGCTCATCGAGCAGGGCATGGGCGGCGACGTCATCTACATCGCCTCGAAGAACTCGGTGTTCGCCGGCCCGAACAACATCGCCTACTCGGCGACGAAGGCCGACCAGGCGCACCAGGTGCGTCTGCTCGCGGTCGAGCTCGGCGAGCACGGCGTCAAGGTCAACGGCATCAACCCGGACGGCGTCGTGCGCGGCTCGGGCATCTTCGCCAGCGGCTGGGGCGCGAACCGCGCCAAGACCTACGGCATCGACGAGAACGACCTGGGCAAGTTCTACGCGCAGCGCACCATCCTCAAGCGCGAGGTGCTGCCCGAGACCGTCGCCAACGCGGTCGCGGTGCTCACCGGCCCGGACCTCTCGCACACCACCGGTCTCCACGTCCCCGTGGACGCGGGCGTCGCGGCGGCGTTCCTCCGATGAGCGGGGGCGCGGTCGCCGCGGTCGACCTCGGTGCCACCAGCGGCCGCGTGATCCTCGGCTACGTCGGGCACAACGAGCTGCGGCTCACCGACGTCGCGCGCTTCCCGAACCGCCCGGTTCGCACCCTCGACGGCCTGCACTGGAGCGTGCTGGAGCTCTACCGCGACGTGGTCGAAGGCCTCGCGGCCGCGGTGCGCCAGGAGCCGCAGGTGGCGAGCATCGGCATCGACTCGTGGGCAGTCGACTACGGCCTGCTGCGCGACGGCCGCCTGCTCGGCGCACCCTACGCGTACCGCGATGAGCGCAACCTCGCCGCGGTGGAGGTCGTGCACGGCATCGTTCCGCCCGAGGAGCTGTACCGGCTGAACGGACTGCAGCACCTGTCGTTCAACACGCTGTTCCAGCTCACCGCCGATCGCACCGCGGGCATGCTCGAGCTGGCGGACTCGCACCTGCTGCTGCCCGATCTGCTCGGCTACTGGCTGACCGGGCGCAGCGTCGCCGAGCGCACCAACGCCTCGACGACGGGCCTTCTCGGCGTCGAGACCGGCGAGTGGGACTTCGCGCTGACCGAGCGCCTCGGCCTGCCGCAGCGCTTGTTCCGACCGCTCGTCGATGCGGGCACCGAGGTCGGACCGCTGGTTCCGACCGCGCGGCGCGGCATCGGCGAGACCCGCGCCGTGGTGACCACGGTCGGCTCGCACGATACGGCGAGCGCCGTCGTCGCCGTGCCGTCGACGGATCCGGATGTCGCCTACATCTCGTGCGGCACCTGGTCGCTGGTCGGCGTCGAGCTCGAGCGCCCGGTGCTGACGGAGGAGAGCCGGCTCGCCGGCTTCACCAACGAGGGCGGCGTCGACGGACGCGTGCGCTACCTGCACAACGTGATGGGCCTGTGGCTGCTCAGCGAGAGCATCCGCGACTGGGAGCGCTCCGGCGAGACGATCTCGCTGTCGGCGCTGCTGTCACAGGCCGCGTCCGCCCGCGCCGATGTGCCGGTGTTCGACGCCGACGACGAGGCCTTCCTCGCTCCCGGCGACATGCCGGCGCGGATCGCCGCGTGGTTCACCGAGCGCGGGATCGAGCCGCCGGCGAGCCGCCCGGAGCTCGTGCGCAGCATCCTGCAGTCGCTGGCCGACGCCTACGCGCGGGCCATCGAGAACGCCTCGCGGCTGAGCGGCAAGCCGGTCAACGCGATCCACCTCGTGGGCGGCGGCTCGCTCAACGAGTTGCTGTGCCAGCTCACCGCCGACGCGGCCGGACTCCCGGTGCTCGCCGGCCCGGTCGAGGCGACCGCGATCGGCAACGTGCTCGTGCAGGCGCGCGCGCAGGGCTTCGTCAGCGGCGACCTGGAGTCGCTGCGGGCGATCGCGATGCGCGCGTTCCCGCCGAAGCGGTTCGACCCGCGCCCATGACGACGCTGGCCGGCCGGGTCGCTCTGGGCGGCGCCGTGATGGCGATCGAGGGCGGTCCGATCGAACCGAAGCTCGCGGTCCTCGACGCGGCGATCGAGGCGGACGTTCGCATCCTCGACACGGCGCGCGCCTACGCCCCGGCCGACGATCCGGCGTTCGGCGAACGCGTGATGGCGCTCGCTGCGGCGCGTCATCCCGAGGTCCTGATCGCCACCAAGGGCGGGCACTTCCGAACCGGCGAGAGCACGTGGGAGGTCGACAACAGCCCCGAGCGGCTTCGCCATGACCTCGACCTTGCGCGCGCGACCCTCGGCGTCGAAAGACTCGGGCTGTTCTACCTGCACCGCGCCGATCAGGGCGTCGTTCCGCTCGACGAGAGCCTCGGCTTTCTCGACGAGGCGAGACGATCCGGCGACATCGCGGCGATCGGGGTGTCGAACGTCACGCGCGCGCAGCTCGACCGTGTCGCGGACACCATCCGCATCGACGCGGTGCAGAACGCGTTCTCGCCATTCCGCCGCGACTCGCTGGACGTCATCGACTGGTGCGAACGCCACGGAACCGCGTTCTTCGCCTACTCTCCGCTCGGCGGCGGCGCGAGGGCCGGCTCGCTAGACTCGGCGCTCCCCACACTGGCCGCGCTCGCGCGGCAGCGCCAGAGCAGTCTGCCGCGGCTCGTGCTGCGCGGCTTGCTCGCGACGTCCGCCGCCGTGTCGGTGGTCTCTGGCGCCGGTCGCCCCGAGACGGCGCGCGACGCGGCCGCCGCCGAGACCGAGCCATGGGATGCCGAACTTGCCGCCGCCTGGAACGTCGATCTCGACCGCGCCGAGCAGACGCCCGACACCTGACAGGATCGATGAATGGAAATCTGCGCTTTCGTCGAACCTCAGCAAGGAGCCAGCTACACCGAGCTTCGGGACTTCGCCGTCACGGCAGAGCGGCTCGGCTTTCACGGCTTCTTCCGCTCCGACCACTATCTGAAGATGGGTGACGCCACGGACGGAGCGCCGGGGCCGACGGATGCCTGGACCAGCCTCGCCGCGATCGCCGTCGAGACGAGCACGGTGCGCCTCGGCACGCTCGTCAGCTCCGTCACCTACCGCACTCCGGGCATCCTGGCCATCCAGGTCGCCAACGTCGACGACATCTCGGGCGGCCGCGTCGAGCTGGGACTCGGCACCGGCTGGTTCGAGGCCGAGCACCGCGCCTACGGCATTCCGTTCCCGGAGAAGCGATTCGGCATGCTCGAGGAGCAGCTCGAGATCGTGCGCGGCCTGTGGTCGCTCGGCGGCGATGAGACCTTCGACTTCGCGGGCGAGCACTACCGCCTCGACCGCGCGCCCGCGCGCCAGCGCCCGGTGCAGGACTCGGTGCCGATCATCGTCGGCGGCGGCGGCCCGACCCGCACCCCGCGCATCGCCGCGCGCTACGCCTCCGAGTTCAACAGCTTCAGCGGACCGTCCGGGGCCGGCGACCGCTTCGACGTGGTGCGCGCGGCGTGCGAGACCGAGGGCCGCGACCCCGAGTCGCTGCGTTACTCGGCGGCCGCGCAGATCTGGTGCGGGCGAACGGCCGAGGAGCGCGCCGCCCGCGCGGACCGGGTCGGCGGCAACCTCGAGAACCCGAACAACGCGGTCGGCTCGCCGCAGCAGATCGTCGACATCCTCGGGCAGTACTCGGAGCGCGGGGCGGCGCGCGTCTACCTGCAGTTCTTCGACCTGCGCGATCTGGAGCACCTGGAGCTCGTCGGCACCGAGGTTCTTCCGCACGTCGCCTGACCCACCCCGCGACCGCTTGCGGATTGTCTAACAACTCGTTAGGTTGTTAGACAATCCGCACGCGCGTGCGACCGGCAAAGGGGGCGACATGAACGTCGAGCCCTCTGCCGTGCTCCCCGACTCCGTCTACGGAGAGCTGCGCGAGCGCATCCTGAGCGGTGTGGAACGCCCCGGCTCGTCGATCACCGAATCCGCCGTCGCGCTGCGCCACGGCGTCGCCCGACCCACCGCCAAGCTCGCGATCGAGCGGCTCGTCACCGAGGGCCTCCTGCGCCGCGAGGCGCATCGCGCGGCGCGGGTGCCGATGCTCGAACGGGCCGACATCGAGGACCTGTTCGACACCCGCGCCGTGGTCGAAGCCGCCGCCGTCGAGTCCCTCGCGCGCAGCGGAGCCGTGCCGCCGGAGGCCGTCGCCGCCCACCGCAGCCTGCTGGCGCGCGCCGAGCGCGGCGAGCCCTTCGCCGAAGCCGACATCGCCTTCCACCGTGCGATCGGCAGCGGGCAGCCGAGCCCGCGCCTCGCCCACCTGCACGCGCTGCTCATGGGCGAGATCGAGCTCTGCATCGCCCAGGTGCAGAGCGCGGGCCTGCTCACCGCGGGTGAGATCGCCACCCAGCACCAGGGAATCCTCGACGCGATCCTCGCCGGCGATGCCGCCGCGGCCGCCGAGCTCACCCGCTCCCACATCCACGGATCGCGCGACCGCCTGGTCGCGCACCATGCCGCTCAGCCCCGTGAGCCAGAAAGGCACCTCTGATGGTGAAACGCCAGTTCCCGAACCCGGTCGAGCTCTTCGAGCTGATGAAGTTCAAGAAGCCCGACTTCAACGGCAAGCGCCGTCGACTGCAGTCGGCGCTCACCATCCACGACCTGCGCACGATCGCGAAGCGTCGCACGCCCACCGCGGCCTTCGACTACACCGACGGCTCGGCCGAAGGCGAGCTGTCGCTCGCCCGCGCCCGCCAGGCCTTCGACGACATCGAGTTCCACCCCTCGATCCTGCGCGACGTCTCGAACGTCGACACCTCGACCACCATCTTCGGCGGCCCCTCGGCGATGCCGTTCGGCATCGCCCCGACCGGCTTCACCCGGCTCATGCAGACCGAGGGCGAGATCGCCGGGGCTGGCGCGGCGGGCGCCGCGGGCATCCCGTTCACCCTGTCGACGCTCGGCACGACCTCGATCGAGGACGTGAAGGCCGCGAACCCCGACGGGCGCAACTGGTTCCAGCTCTACGTGATGCGTCAGCGCGAGATCTCCTACGGCCTCGTCGAGCGCGCCGCCGCCGCCGGCTTCGACACGCTGATGTTCACCGTCGACACCCCCGTTGCCGGAGCGCGACTGCGTGACAAGCGCAACGGCTTCTCCATCCCGCCGCAGCTCTCGCTCGGCACGATCGCCAACGCGATCCCCCGCCCCTGGTGGTGGTGGGACTTCATCACCACCCCGAAGCTCGAGTTCGCCTCGCTCTCGTCCACCGGCGGCACCGTCGGCGAGCTGCTCGACTCCGCGATGGACCCGTCGATCAACTTCGACGACCTGAAGACCATCCGCGACATGTGGCCCGGCAAGCTCGTCATCAAGGGCGTGCAGAACGTCGAGGACTCGAAGAAGCTCACCGACCTCGGCGTCGACGGCATCATCCTGTCGAACCACGGCGGACGCCAGCTCGACCGCGCCCCGATCCCTTTCCACCTGCTGCCCGAGGTGGTGCGCGAGGTCGGCAAGGACACCGAGATCGCCGTCGACACCGGCATCATGGACGGCGCCCACATCGTGGCCTCGATCGCCATGGGCGCGAAGTTCACGCTGATCGGACGTGCCTACCTCTACGGCCTGATGGCTGGCGGTCGCGCGGGCGTCGACCGCACCATTCAGATCCTCTCCGACCAGGTCGTGCGCACCATGAAGCTGCTCGAGGTGCAGAACCTCGAGGAGCTCACCCCGAAGCACGTCACCCAGCTGCAGCGCCTCGTTCCGCGCTCCTGAAACGTCCCCGCGGCGGCCGTGTGGTGGCAGCCGCCGCGGGGCACTTCGTCGTGTCGGCTTCGGTCAGGCGACGCGGCGTCGGCGCGCCGCGAGCAGCACGACGCCGGCCAGAACCATCGCCAACGCGAGCCATTCGGCTCCGTGGCTCTCGCCGCCGGTGGTGGCGAGAGCGGCGGGGGCCGACGCCTGCACCTCAAGCTGATACCAGCCGAGGATGGCACCGCTCGCGTCGAGGATGACGATGCGGTGCGTGCCCGCATCGAGCCCGGTCGGCAGCGTCACGGTGATCGTGCCCGAGGTGCTCACCGTGTGGCGCCCGAGATAGGTCGGGGTCGAGAAGATCCAGGCGTCCACCTCGTCGCCAACGTGCGAGAGTCCGACGAACACCGTGAGGCTCTCCCCCGCGGTTCCGGTCGCGGGGCCGGTCACGGCGCCCGCGTTGCCGGGACCGAGATCGCTCTCGAGCGGAGCCTCGGGGTCGCCCTCCGACTCGCCGCCGCCCGGTTCGCCGCCGCCCGGTTCGCCGCCGCCCGGTTCGCCGCCGAGCACCGTGCACGAGATCGTGCCCGCCCGCAGACCGTGTCCGCCGGTGCCGTTATCGTCGGCCCAGTAGACCGGCTTCAGTCCGTCGACGCAGAGCGACTGCGGGGTGATCGCGAAGCCCTCGTTGGCGACATTCGGCGCGTCCGCCGGACGTGCATACGCCGTCGTCAGCGTGAAACGCCCGGCGTCGGCTCCGTCGGAGGCGATCGTGAACAGGCGGCTCTCACCGTCGCACAGCTCGTCGCAGACGACCCACAGCGCGCCGCGCTCCGGATCGAAGGCGAGCTCCATCGCGCCCGGGAATCCGCTGTCGAAACGCGTGACGCGCTCGAAGCCGCCGCCCGTCGTGAGCGCGTAGCCGTAGACGCCGCCGTCCTGCTCGACGGCGACGAAGAACAGCCCGGACCCGTGGGCGGGGTAGTCGCTCGGGTCGTAGAGCTCGCCCGTCGCCTCGTCGACCAGCCCGTTCCCGGTCAGGTAGCTGTCGGGGATCCAGGCGATGCCCTCCAGTCCCGCATTCGCGCCGAGGGTCGGAATGTCCCTCGCCAGGTCGGTCGCCAGGTTCCACTCGTCCAGCGCGACGAGCTCCGCCGCCGAGCCAGTGACATCGAAGCGCAGGATGGAGGGGCGGCTCGTGCCGCTGGCGTCGTTGTTGCGCTCGCTGGCGACGTAGACGCCGCTCGCGCTCGAGCCGCCGAGGATCGTGACTCCCTCGGCGTCCACCTGACCGGTGCCGCCGGGGTAGCGCAGCACCTTGCCGTTCGACCAGCCGTCGCTCGACACGGGCACCCACGCGCTGCCGCTCCAGGTCAGCTTGAAGAGCCGACCCGAGCCGTTGTTCACGGCCCACAGCGTGCCGGGCGCCTCGAAGACCAGGCCGCTCATGTCGGCACCGAAGGCGCCGGCCTCGTCGACCGTCGTCACGGCGGCGCCGCCCGGCCACGCGCTCACCGGCACCTCACCGGGGCAGAGGTTCGCCGCCCCCGGTGTCGCGACGCTCGTCGCGCCGATCTCGCCGGTGATGTCGGGGCAGCGACCGTAGGTCACCGCGGCATGCGAGGTCCAGACGTACGAGTCGACGAGCGCGCCGCCCGCGTCGAAGAGGCGCACCGCGTCGGAGCCGCCCAGGCCGTAGCCGAACCCGGTCGCGCCCGTTTCGTCGCGTTCGATCAGGAGGCGCTCGCCCGCGTCGATCGTCACGTCGCCGAACACGAACGCATCGTCATCGCCGTCATCCTTCAGCGACCACCCGGTGAGGTTCACCGTGCCGCTGCCGGCGTTCGCCAGTTCGATCCAGTCCGCGCCCCCCGCTGCGTCGCTCGATTCGATCTCGTTGATGACGATCGCGGGGGCGCAGTTGTTGGCCGCTCCCTTCGTCGGCGCCGTGGTCGTGGCGAACTCGCCCGTGCCATCGGGGCAGCGCCCGTACGTCGTCGCCGCGTGCGAGGTCCAGCTGTAGCTGTCGACGACCGTGAGGCCGTCGGGCGCGTAGAGGATCGCGGAGTCGCTGCTGCCGATGCCGTGCGGGAACTCGGTCTCGGTGTCGCCGTGCACGACGAAGAACTCGCCCGGCTCCAGGGTGAAGCCGTCCGCGAAGACGTAGAAGTCGTGACCGGGGTCGTTGTCCTGGAACCGGTAGCCGGAGAGGTCGGCCGCCTCGGCGCCGGCGTTGTAGAACTCGACCCAGTCGAGGCCGCCGCCGGCGTCGCTCGACTCGACCTCGTTGACGACCACCGCGGGGGCGTCGGCGGCGGCGCAGTCGTTCGCGGCGCCCTTCGTCGCGGACTCGGTCTCGACGAACGCACCGGAGCCATCGGCGCAGCGCCCGTAGCTGGTGGCGGCGTGCGCGCTCCAGGAGTGTTCGTCAATGACGGTCGCGCCGTCGGTGTCGAACAGCGTCACCGTGTCAGAGCCGCCCAGTCCCCAATCGAACTGCGCCTTCTCCAGCACGAGGAAGCCGCCGGCGGCCACCACCGTGTCGGCCGGGATCACGTAGTTCGCGTGCGCGGCGTCGCCATCGCGGAGCTGAAGACCGGCCGCGTCGACCGCGACGTCGGCCGTGTTGTACAGCTCGATCCAGTCGTCCGGGTCGCCGCCGCTCGAAACGATCTCGTTGAGCACGAAGGCCTCGGCGGCCGTCGGCTCCTCGACGGGCGTCTCGCTCGCGCAGTCGTTCACGGCGCCGCGGGTCGACGACGCGGTGACCGCGAATTCGCCCTCACCGTCGGCGCAGCGCCCGTAGGTCGTGGCCGCGTGGTCGTCGGGGAACGTATGGGTGTCGATCACCGTCTCGCCGTCGACGGCGTAGAGGGTGATGGTCTCGGCCTTGCCGAGCCCGAAGCTGAAGTGCACATCCTTGTCGAGCACGAGGTACCCGCCGGCGGGGATCGGGTCGAGGGTGCCGAGCTGCTCGGCCGGGTTGCCGCCGTCTTCGACCCACCAGCCCGACACGTCGACGGGGTCGTCGCTGCGGTTCTTCAGCTCGATCCAGTCACCCGGAGTTCCGCCGTCGGTCTCGACCTCGTTGATCACCACCGACGGCAGCTCGGCCGCCGCCGCGGGGGCGGAGACGACGAGAGCGCTCGCGCCGAGCAGGGCGACGAGGGACGCAGACAGGCGACGACGCCAGGAGGTACGCACGGGGATGCCTTTCCGGCTCGCCGAGTGAGGGATTCTCCGAGCCGGTCGGCAGTGTGACGTGCCGAGCGGAACGCCAGGTGAACGTGAGGCGAAGAACCCTTCCCGTCGTCAGCGCAGCTGGCTGAATGCCTCCGCCTGGCGGGTCGCCCCCGCCACGATGATCACGTCATCGGCACGCAGCACCGTGTCGGCGGTCGTGTACTCCCACGGCTGGCCCGCCGGCTTCACCGCCGTGACGGTGACCCCCCACTTCGATCGGATCTCGAGGTCGCGAAGCTTCACGCCGACGAACCGCTCCGGCGGCGTCGTCTTGACCAGCGCGAACCCGTCACCGATCTCGAGGAAGTCCTGCATGGAGCCGCGCACCAGGTGGGCGACGCGTCGCCCCATGTCCTTCTCCGGGTAGATCACGTGCGGCACCCCGAGCTGTTCGAGGATCAGGCCGTGCTGCTCGCTCACCGCCTTCGCCCAGAGGTTCGCGATCCCGAAGCGAAGCAGCAGCGAAGTGGTGAGGATGCTCGCCTGAATGTCGCTGCCGATCGCCACGACGACGCGGTCGAACTCGGGAACGGCAAGCTGTCGCAGCACATCCTCCTTGGTCGAGTCGGCCTGCACGACGTGCGTGAGCTTGCCGTTGAGCGCCTGCACGATCTCTTCGCTCTCATCGACGCCGAGCACCTCGGCGCCGCTGGCCATGAGCTCGAGCGCGAGCGCGCTCCCGAAGCGTCCCAGGCCGATGACGGCGACGGACTCCACCTTGCGCTCACGCAGGAGCGACGCTGATTTAGCCAATGATCGGCCTTTCCTTGGGCAGTTGATACAGCACCTGGCGCTCACGCAGAGCAAGCGCTGTGGCGAACGTGATCGGGCCGAGACGGCCGACGAACATCAGCACGGCGAGCACGAGCTGGGCGGCGGGCGGAAGATCGGCCGTGATACCGGTCGAGAGCCCGACGGTCGAGAACGCCGAGATCGTCTCGAAGAGCACAGGCCCCAGCCCGTGGGTCGTCATGAGCATGATCGCCCCGGTCGCCGCGATGATCACGCCCAGTGAGACGGCCACCACGGCGATCGCCTGACGGTGCACCGCCCGCGAGAGCCGCTTGCCGAACACGTTGACGACCCCGTCTCCGCGCACCTCGGCGATCACGATGAACAGCAGCACCGCGAACGTGGTGACCTTGATCCCGCCCGCGGTACCCGCGGGACCACCGCCGATCAGCATCAGCACGTCCATGCCCAGCCAGGTGGTCTCGTGAAGCTGCCCGATATCGACGCTGTTGAAGCCGGCGGTGCGCGTCTGCACCGATTGGAAGAACCCGGCGAGGATGCGATCCGGCCAGTCCAGCGCCCCGAGCGTGGCGGGATTGCTCCACTCGACGACCGTGATGAACACCGTTCCGAGCACGAGCAGCACGGGGGTGGCCGCGACCACGATGCGCGTGTTCATGCTCCAGGCACGGGGGTGGCGAAGGTGGCGGCGCAGCTGCACGAGCACCGGAAACCCGAGGCCCCCGAGGATGATCGCCGTCGCGACGGTGAGCGAGATGACCGGGTCGTCGACGAATCCGATCATGTTGTCGCTGAACAGTGAGAACCCCGCGTTGTTGAACGAGGAGACTCCGTGGAAGATCCCCAACCAGGCCGCCTCGTGCCAGGGGTAGCCGTAGCCGATCGCGAAGCGCAGCGCGAGGACGGCCGCGGTGGTGCCCTCGATGAGCAGTGAGATCGTCACGACGCCCTTCACGAGCCGGCCGACGTCGTCGAGCCCGACGCTGCGCACCTCGGTTGCCGCGGTGATCCGGGTCGTGAGCGACAGCCGCCGCACCACGATCAAGCCAACCACCGACGCGAAGGTCATGACACCGAGACCGCCGAGCTGAATGAGGGCGAGGATCACGATCTGCCCGCCGAGCGTCCAGTAGCTCGCGGTGTCGACGACGACGTGCCCGGTGACCGAGATGGCAGAGATCGCGGTGAAGAGCGCCTCGATCGGCGTCGCGCCACCGGGGCCCGCCTTCGCGATCGGCAGGGTCAGGAGCGCAGTGCCGACCCCCGCGGCGAGCGCGAAGCCGGCGAGGATCGCCTGGGCCGGCCGGAACCGCGTGGCGCGAGGACGGAGTCGTTCGAACAGACGCGACCGGGCGGTCGCTTCGCGCAATGGCACCGGCACACACTACGCCTGTCCTGACCGGCGTGGAAGAGCGCGGGGCCTGCTAGTTCGGAACGGCGTAGACCGCTCGGGCGAGAGCGTCGAGCACCGCGGCGGAGCGCGGCCCGAAGCTCAGCACATCGCCGTCGGCCATGTCGACGAAGCGGCGGTTCTCACCCGCGTGGGTGAGCGCGATGGCGGGCTTCGCGGCCAGGAGCGCATCGACACCGCCGACCGACTCGAGACCTTCGGTCATGACCAGGATCACATCGGGGTCCGCCGCGATGAGCGCCTCATCGGTCATCGGACGCTCGCCGCTCCAGCCCACCTCGGCCGCGACATCGACGCCGCCGAGGGCGGCGATGAGCTCGTCGGCACCGGATCCTTCGCCGAACAGGTAATAGATGCCGGAGCCGCCGCGCAGGTACAGGAAGATCATGCGCGGGCGCCGTGTCTCGTCGGCCGGCAGGATCGCCGCGATCTCGGCGCGGGTCGCCTCCACGTCGGCCTCGACGGCGGCGGCGAGCTGGTCGCCCGCTTCGGTGGCGCCCATCGCCTCGCCGACGTCGCGGGCGAGCTGCGCGGCCCCGCCGAACGAGGGCTCGTTGTCGAGGAAGACGACGGTCACACCGACCTGTCGCAGCTGCTCGAGCACGTCGCGCGGACCGATGGTGCCGTCGGTCAGCACCAGGGTGGGTCGCAGGGCGATCACCGCCTCGGCGTTGATCGTGTGGCCGTTGCTGGTCACCAGCGGGAGGTCGGCGGCACCCGCGAAGGTGGTCGAGGTGTCACGGCCCACGAGCCGGTCGCCAAGACCCAGCCCCCAGACGGTGGCGGCGATCGATCCGGCCAGGTCGAGCGCCAGCACGCGCGAGGTGTCGGTGACCTCGACCGAGATCTCGCCGCCGCTGTCGTAGGACGTGACCGTCACGGGAAGCGACACCGTGGGGTCGACCGCGATCGGCTCGATCGCCTCGTTCGGCAGCACGGCGGTCGTCGGCCCCTCGACGTCACTGGGGTCCGGGTACAGGGTGAGCTCGGAGAGCGGGCGATCATCGGCGACGACCGGCGTGGGGTCGACGCCGGATCCCGTCGCCGTGCACGCCGTCAGCAGCACCGCCGCGGCGAGCGTCGTGGCAAGCACTCGGACGGCGGGCCGCCGGGCCGGACGGCGGCTCATCCCTGGGAGCCTCGGCGCCGGCCGAGGCCGACCAGCACGACGACGAGTGCGGCCGCGGCGGCGGCGCCCCCGGCGATGAGTCCGAGGCGGGTGGGCAGCTCGCGAGCCTCCGCGGCGGCGGCCAGGGCTTCCTCGCAGGCGGCATCGACGCTGGCCGTGATCGTCAGCGGATCGAACTCGGAGCCCGCCTGGTAGTCGGGGAAGGCCGCGGTTCCGTCCTCGGTCAGCGTCGGCTCGGCGATGTGCAGCGTCCACTGCCCGTCCTCGACGCTCGCCTCGGCGGCGCCGGTCAGAAACTCCACGCTGGGTGCGGTGATCTGCTCGCCGTCGCGCGTGTCCCCCGCGACATCGATCACAACCCGCGCGCTGCCGTCGGACTCGACGCGCACGATCGGATCGGAGAAGGTCGTGTCAAGGATTCCGCCGTGACCGGTGAAGCGAATGCCCCCGCTGAAGTGGATGTCGGCGGTGTCGGCCTCGGCGTCCAGGGACCCGGCTCCCGGCGCCCAGGTGAAGTCGGGGGTGGCGTAGCTGACGGCCCCTTCGGTCGTCCACTCGCCGTTGGCGATCGAGCCGTCGATGTAGGCGCGGAACGACTCCTTGAAGCCCCAGGTGAGACTCGCATCGACGATCTCGCACTCCGCGTCGACCGCGCCCGTGGCCGCGCTGGCCGGGGCCGCCGCGGCGAACGCGAGGAGCGTGCCGACGGCCAGACCTGCGGCGGCGAAGCGGGAGCGGAGCATGACGGCCTTTCTGTGCGGCGTACGGCACACCCCACCAGCTTAGGCAAACCTAAGCTGCAATGCCGACGCGCTCCGGGAGCACGTGGATCGCGAGACACTGGAGGCATGCTCACCCATGTGATCGTCCTTCCCGGCGGCGGCTACCGGGGCCACGCCCCGCACGAGGCGGAGCCGATCGCCGAGTGGCTTCGCGCGAACAGCGTTGAGGCGAGCGTGTTCCGGTATCCGGTCGGAACTCGCCACCCGGCGGTGCTCGATGCGGTCCGCGGCGAGATCCGCCGCCTCCGCGCCGCGGGAGCCGACCGCATCGGTCTCCTCGGATTCTCGGCCGGTGGCCACGCGGCCGGGCATGCGGCGCTCGCGCCGGGGGCGAGCGAAGAGGATCGGGTCGACTTCGTCATTCTCGGCTACTCGGTCGTCTCGATGCTGCTCGAGACCCACGCCGGATCCCGCGAGAATCTGATCGGATTGGATGCCTCTCCGCAGCTTCGCGCCGAGACCTCTCTCGAGCGCCTCGTCACCTCCGAGGCACCGCCCTTCTTCATCTGGCACACCTCCGACGACCCCGCGGTCCCCGTCGAGCACAGCTACCTGCTCGCGCAGGCGCTCGCCTCCGCCGGGGTGCGCCACAGCCTGCACGTCTTCCCGACCGGCGACGGACGCCACGGACTCGGACTGGCCGAGGAGTTCGCGCTGCCCTCGGCGTGGCCGCAGCTGTGCCTGGACTGGCTGACCGCATCCGGGTGGCGACCCGTGTCGGCGCCGCGCCCGTGGTGGCGTCGACTCCTCCGCCGCTGAGTCAGCGAACGAGCCAGCCGCCGTCGACCGGCAGCACGACCCCGTGCACGTAGGAGCCCGCGGGCGAGGCGAGAAAGACCGCCGCGCCGGCGAGGTCGTCCGGGGTGCCCCAGCGCCCCGCGGGGATGCGCTCGGTGAAAGCCTGACGGCGCTCGGGGTCGCCGTGCGCCCCCGACGTCAGGTCGGTCTCGATGTAGCCGGGGGCGATCGCGTTGACGTTGACGCCGCGGCCGGCCCACTCGTTCGCGAGCCCGTGCACGATGCCGGCAACCCCGGACTTGGTCGCGGCGTAGCTGACGACGTTGCGCCCGCCCTGGAACGTCATCATCGAGGCGAGGAAGATGATCCGCCCGTCGCCCCGCTCCAACATGCGCGCGCCGAGTTCGCGCGCCAAGGTGAACGGCGCCGTGAGATTGACCGCGATCACGTGCTCCCACTGCTGGTCGGTATGTTCCTCGGCGGGCGCCCGCTCGGCGATCCCGGCGTTGTTGATGAGGATGTCGACCGGCCGCCCGAGCTCATCGAGTCGAGCGACGAGCTCGTGCACGCCGGCGAGCGTCGCCAGGTCCGCCGACAGCGAGTGGTACTCGCGGCCGAGCGCGCGGATCGCCTCGGCCACCTCCGCGTCGCCGCCGGTGCGTGACACCCCGACCACGTCGGCGCCCGCACGAGCCAGCCCGAGCGCGATGCCCGCGCCGATGCCGCGGCTCGCACCCGTGACGACGGCCAGCGAGCCGGAGAGATCGAAGGTCGAGGTCATGCCGCCAGGCTAGACGACACCCAGATAGCGGTTCTGGATCTCCGGGTCGTTGGCGATCTCGCCGACGGGCAGGTCGGCGGCGATCCGCCCGTTGACCATCACCAGGATGCGGTCGCAGAGCTCGGTCGCGAAGCGCAGGTTCTGCTCGATCAGCAGCACCGCCTGACCCTCGCTCACGACCCCGCGCAGCACCTCGGCGAGGTGGTCGACGACGGCGGGGGCGAGCCCCTCGGAGGGCTCATCCATCACCAGCAGGCGCGGATTCGACAGCAGGGCGCGACCGATGGCGAGCATCTGCTGCTCGCCGCCGGAGAGCTCGGCTCCGCCGTTCTTGCGACGCTCGGCGAGTCGCGGGAACAGGTCGTAGATCGCGGGCACGTTCCAGCGCGCGCTCTTCTTGGCGCCCACCATGGTGAGGTGCTCGTGCACGGTCAGCGAGGGGAAGATCCGGCGGCCTTGGGGCACGTGCGCAATGCCGGCCCGGTTGATCTGGTACGGCTGCCGCCCCACCAGTTCGTGGCCCTCGAACTCGATCGACCCGCTGCGCACCGGCACGAATCCGGCGATCGCCTTCACGAGCGTCGTCTTGCCCATGCCGTTGCGCCCGACCATGCCGAGCGGCTCGGTGCCCATGCGGAACGACACGTCTTGGAGGACGTGGACGCGGCCGTAGTAGACGTTGAGGTCGGTGACCTCGAAACCGGCGGTCGGGTCAGGCTGCGTGGTCAATGGATCCTCCCAGGTAGATCTCGCGGACCCGCTCGCTGGCACGGATCTCATCGGGCGTGCCCTCGAGGATCTTCTCGCCGTCGTGCATGACGATCACGCGGCTCGCGACGGCGAGCGCGATGTCCATGTCGTGCTCGATGAGCAACAGGCTGATCTCCTGCGGCAGCTCCCGCAGGAGTGTGATGAGCGCGGTCCGCTCGCCGGGCGAGAACCCCGCGGCCGGCTCGTCGAGCATCAGAAGCTTGGGTTCCAGCGCCAGCGCCATGGCGAGTTCGAGCTGGCGCTGCTCACCGTGCGACAGGTCGGCCACCAGGTTGGGGCCGCGGCCGGCGAGGCCGACACGCTCCAGCAGACGAGCCACCCGGCTCCAACGGGCCTCGTCACGCCGGGCGTGACGGAAGAGCCCGCCGCGGAACT
The DNA here is from genome assembly GCF_057365085.1 of Herbiconiux sp. J20-20. Taxonomy (NCBI): domain Bacteria; kingdom Bacillati; phylum Actinomycetota; class Actinomycetes; order Micrococcales; family Microbacteriaceae; genus Herbiconiux; species Herbiconiux sp. J20-20. The sequence goes on along the minus strand of NZ_CP195122.1, from coordinate 1,764,781 downwards.
CGTTGCCGCCGAGGGCGATGTAGACGTTCTCGGCGGCGGTGAGCTGCTCGAACAGCCGCGAGGTCTGGAAGGTGCGCGCGAGTCCGCGCCGCGCCCGCTGTGCGGCGGAGGTGTGCGAGACGTTCTCGCCGAAGAGCTCGATCGTGCCGGAGGAGATCGGGAACGTGCCGGCGATGCAGTTGAAGAGCGTCGACTTGCCGGCGCCGTTGGTGCCGATCACGCTGATGCGCTCGCCCGCGTCGAGCGTCAGGCTCACGTGGCGCATGGCCTTGAGTCCGCCGAAGTGCTTCGACACGTCGTCGACGCGAAGGGCGAGATCCGTCATCGCGGTGTCCTCTCGGTTCGGGGTGAAAAGGGTGTCCCCGGTCGGCCGCCCTGTGCTCGGCCGACCGGGAACAGACTTGCTAGAAGATGCTGCAGTCGTCGAAGCGGTCGTAGACCGTCGTTCCCTGCGACACTCCGCTGGTGGTGGTGATCGTCTCGAGGACGAGCGAGCCGTCCTCTGCCTCGACCACCGCGTTCATGAAGTTGTCGACGATGCCCTGACGGTTCGCGTCCATCGTGAGCGGGCCGGTCGGGCTCTCCCAGTCGGTCGACGCCAGCGCCGCGCGGTAGGCCTCGTGGCCGTCCGAGAGGTCGCCGTCGACGGCCTCAAGCCCGAGCAGCAGCGGCTCGAACGAGTTGTAGTACAGCAGCGAGAAGATCGACGGGCTCGGGAACGCGTTCGGCTGCGTCACGTACGCCGCGACGAACTCATCCCACACCGGGTTCGAGTAGCCGGCACCGGGGACGGGTCCACCGGAGATCATGCCGACGGCCGCCGAGGCGATGTTGGCGTCACCGGAGAGGGCCGTCGTGTCGACCGCGATCGTGCCGCCGACGAGCGGCTTGTTGACACCGTTGGTCACGGCCTGCGAGAGGAAGCTCGCCGCGTCCGCGCCGCCGAGGCCCACGTACACCGCGTCGGTGTCCGCCGGGATCTGCGCGATGATCGTCGCGTAGTCGGTCGTTCCGACCGGCACCCACGAGGCGCCGTTGATCTCGCCGCCGGCACCGCAGAACTCACTGAAGAATCCGCCCGCGTTGTCGTACGGGAACGAGTAGTCCTCGGCGAGGAGGTAGATCTTCTCGTAGCCGAGCTCGTCGTAGGCGTAGTCGCCGACGCCGCCCATCCACATGGCCGAGTCGCCGTGGAAGCGGAAGAAGTTCTCGGCGCCCTCGAGCGTCATGCCGACCGGGCTGGCCGAGCCGTTGACGAAGGTGACCTCGGGCACGGTCAGTGCGTACTGCACGACCGTCTCGCCCTCGTCGCCGGAGACCGGGCCGAAGACGATGTCGACGCCGTCGTTCTCGACGAGCTTCTTCACCTGGGTCTGCGCCGACGCGGTCGTGCCGTCGGTTCCGGCGTAGATGATCTCGACCTGCTGGCCGGCGATCTCGCCGCCGTCCATGGTGCCGCCGCGCGCTTCCATGGCGACGCCGATGGCCGCCTTGGCCTCGTCCATGCCGAAGGCGAGGTTGCCTTCACTGGTGGCGAGCACGCCGATCTTGATGACACCGTCGTCGTCGCCTCCGGTTGCCGAGCAACCCGTGGCGAGCAGGAGCACGGATGCCCCGATGGCCACCGAGGCGGCCAGGCCCTTTTTCTTCAGCTTCATTGCTGTTTTCCTTCCGTGATTGCACTCTCCGTCGGCTGGGCAGCCGGCGGGTCTTGCGGCGATTCGTCGTCCCGGCGCGCACCGCGCCGCCGGTCGATGAACCGCTTAACCTGCTGCCCGATCCCGGCCAGACCGGCCGGAGCGAAGAGCAGGACGAGGATGAACACGAGCCCGGTGAGGGTCATGTATCGGTCGGTCAGGTTCTGGGCGAAGTTCGAGAGCAGGGTGAGCACGAGGGCGCCGGCGAACACGCCGCCGAGCGAGCCGACGCCGCCGATCACCGCGACGACGAGCACATCGAGGGTCGAGCCGAGGCTCACCACGTCCGGGTCGACCTGGGAGCGGTCGAGCACGAGCAGGATGCCGCCGGCGGAGGCGATGAAGGCGGCGAACGTGGTCGCGGCGATGCGATACCGGTTGACGTTGTAGCCGAGCGCCTTCATTCGCTCCGGGCTGTCGCGCACGCCCTGCAGCGTCAGCCCGAAGGTCGAGCTGGCGGCGTAGCGGCACAGCGCGTAGCAGAGCACGCCGAGCACGAGGGCGAAGTAGTAGAAGGTCGTGATGTCGTTGAGGTTCACGATGCCGAGATCCGGCTTGAGCACCGGGGCGAGACCGCGGCGGGCGTTCGTCACCTCGATCGCCTGCGATGCCCAGGAGTAGAACACCTGCCCGATCGCGAGGGTGATCATCAGGAAGTAGATCGCCTTGGTGCGGGCCGCGATCAGGGCGATCAGGAATCCGGCGATCGTGCCGGCGGCAAGGCCGCCGACGGCGGCCATCAGGAAAGGCAGCTCGAAGGTCACCATCATCACGCCGACGGCGTAGGCGGAGACGCCGGCGATCGTGACCTGCGCCAGCGAGAGCAGGCCGACATAGCGGTTCAGGAAGACGAGGCTCATGGCGATGATGCCGAGCCAGATGGAGCGCACGCCAATGTTGGGCAGCCAGAACCGAGGGCGGTCCACCAGGTAGGGGAACAGCACCGCGAGCAGCAGCACGGTTCCGCCGAGCGCCCACGGCAGCCAGCGCGCGATCCCGGTGCGACGCGGCGCGAACAGTTCGACGTTGCTCATGACGCCCTCCCCATGATGCCCTGCGGGCGGATCGCGAGCACGACCACCATGAGAGCGAACGTGAGCACCAGCGAGTAGGTCGGTGCGTAGACGAGCGAGAACTGCGACACCAGGCCCACCAGGGCGGCGCCGATCGCGGCTCCGGTGATGGAGCCCATCCCGCCGACGATCACGACGACGAGGGAGTACAGGAGGTACACGCCGTCCTGACCGGGAAGCAGCGGGAAGAGGGTTCCGCCGACGACGCCGGCAAGGCCGGCGAGCGCCGAGCCGAGCAGGAAGATGAGGCCGAAGACGACTCGGACATTGACCCCGGTGGCGGCCGTCATCTGGCTGTCGTCGACGCCGGCGCGCACCACCGAGCCGAAGCGCGTGCGGGTGATGAAGAGCGTGAGCCCGACACCGACGACCAGGGCGATCACGAGCACGAGCAGCCGCAGCGCCGGGTAGGCGCCGATGAGGGGCAGCTCGACCGAGGAGGTCTGCACCTCGGTGGGCACGGGCACCTGTGTGGCGGTGCCGCCGAAGAAGGCGAGCATCAGGTCGGTTCCGATGAGCGAGACGCCGAGCGTGATGAGCGCGACGCGCATGTCGTCGTCCTGGAAGCGGCGGATCAGCACCTGATGGATGACGAGGCCGAGGATTCCGACGAGCAGCGCACCGCCGAGCGCCCCCAGGAACCAGTTGCCGGTCTCGCGGGCGATGACGTAGCCGAGGTAGCCGCCCAGCAGGTAGCTGGTGCCGTGCGCCATGGTGATGACGCGCATGAGGCCGAAGATCAGGGTGAGTCCGCTCGCGACGAGGAAGTACACGGCGGCAAGCGTCAGCCCATTCAGCGCGATGAGAAGAAACTGATCCATGTCACCTTCACGACTCTGTGAACTGCCATTCGAAACGGGATGCGGAAATGTATCCCTGCTTGTATACAAGTAGTTGTACGATAGGGGCATGTTCCACCGCTGTCAATCAGCGAGGGAATCCCCCACCGAATTCGCAACGGAGCGAAGGGACCTCCATGACCACGGACAAGACACTGCGGGTGGCCGTCATCGGCTACGCGTTCATGGGCAAGGCGCACTCGCAGGCGTGGCGCAACGTCGCCGCCTACTTCGATGTGCCCGCCGTCGAGCAGGCCGTGCTCGTCGGGCGCAACGCCGCAGAGGTGGCTGCGGCCGCCGCCCGCTTCGGCTGGGCCGAGTCGGCGACCGACTGGCGGGAGGTGATCGCCCGTGACGACATCGACATCATCGACGTCTGCGCCCCCGGCAACCTGCACGCCGAGATCGCGATCGCGGCCCTGGACGCGGGCAAGCACGTCATCGTCGAGAAGCCGATCGCCAACTCGGTCGAGGAGGCCGAGCGGATGCTCGCCGCCGCCGAGGCCGCGACCGCCCGCGGCCAGCACGCCATCGTCAACTTCAACTACCGCCGCGTCCCCGCCATCGAGGTCGCCCGGCGACTCGTCGCCGACGGCAGGATCGGGCCGATCCGGCACGTGCGCGCCGCCTACCTTCAGGATTGGCTCAACGATCCGTCGAGCCCGATGAGCTGGCGACTGCGTCGCGAGACCGCCGGCAGCGGCGCGCTCGGCGACCTCGGCTCGCACATCGCCGACCTCATCCAGCACGTCACCGGCGAGACCCTCGACGAGGTCTCGGGCGGACTGCGCACCTTCGTCGCCCAGCGTCCCGGCGGCGAAGGCGGCGACGGCGGCATCAAGGGCTCCGGGGGCGGTGCGCTCGAAGACGTCACCGTCGATGACGCCGCGTGGGGCACCGCCCAGCTCTCGGGCGGCGGCATCGCCCAGCTCGAGGTGACACGGCTCGCGCTCGGCAAGAAGAACGGCCTGACCCTCGAGATCTACGGCGAGCACGGCAGTCTCAGCTTCGACCTGGAGAACCTCAACGAGCTGTGGTTCTTCGACGGCAGCGACAGCGCCGGGCGGCAGGGCTTCCGCCGCATCCTCGTCACCGAGGCCGACCACCCGTGGGTCGGTGCCTGGTGGCCCGACGGTCACATCATCGGCTGGGAGCACACCTTCGTGCACCAGTTCGCCGAGTTCCTGAACAGCATCCGCGACGAGCGCCCGTCGAGCCCGTCATTCGCCGACGGCCTGAGGGTCCAGCGCGTGCTCGCCGCGATCGAAGCGAGCTCCGCCGAGGGTTCGCGACGCGTCCGCGTCGCCGAGTAGCTGCCGAGGCCACCACCGTTCCGACCAACAAAGGAGAAGCAATGACGCATCCTGTCACCCTGTTCACCGGCCAGTGGGGGGATCTCCCCCTCGAAGAGGTCGCCAAGCTCGCCAGCGGCTGGGGCTACGACGGCCTCGAGCTCGCCTGCTGGGGCGACCACCTCGATGTCTGGCGCGCCTCGGAGGACGACGCCTACGTGCAGTCGCGCCTCGACATCCTCGACAAGTACAACCTGAAGCTGTTCGCCATCTCGAACCACCTCAAAGGCCAGGCGGTCTGCGACGACCCGATCGACTTCCGCCACGAGGCGATCGTCGGCGCGAAGGTCTGGGGCGACGGCGACGCCGAAGGCGTGCGCCAGCGTGCCGCCGAGGAGATGAAGCGCACCGCCATCGCCGCGCGCAAGCTCGGCGTCGACACCGTCATCGGCTTCACGGGTTCGAAGATCTGGCAGTACGTCGCCATGTTCCCGCCGGTCGGCCAGGACGTGATCGACGCCGGCTACCAGGACTTCGCGGATCGCTGGAACCCGATCCTCGACGTCTACGACTCCGAGGGCGTGCGGTTCGCACACGAGGTGCACCCGTCCGAGATCGCCTACGACTACTGGACGACCGTGCGCACGCTCGAGGCGATCGACCACCGGGAGGCCTTCGGCCTCAACTGGGACCCGTCGCACATGGTGTGGCAGGGCCTGGACCCGGTCGCGTTCATTCTCGACTTCGCCGACCGCATCTACCACGTGGACTGCAAGGACACGCGGATGCGGATGGGCAACGGCCGCAACGGCATCCTCGGCTCCCACCGACCCTGGGCCGACCCGCGGCGCGGCTGGGACTTCGTCTCGACGGGTCGCGGCGACGTGCCGTGGGAGGACGCGATCCGCGCCCTGAACTCGATCGGCTACGACGGCCCGATCTCGGTCGAGTGGGAGGACGCCGGCATGGATCGCCTCCAGGGCGCGCCCGCCGGTCTCGAGTACGTGCGCTCGCTCCTCTGGAACGTGCCGACCGGCTCCTTCGACGACGCGTTCGCGGCGAAGGACTAGACCCGCACCGCACGACGAAGCGGGCCGAACCTGGGTGACAGGTTCGGCCCGCTTTCGTTGCGGCGTCAGTCGCCGAGCAGCGCGCCCGCGGCCTCGAGCATCTCGATCATGCGCCCGCGCATGTGGCCGATGTGCTCCTTCACCGCGGGCTCGATCGCCGGGTAGTCCTTCGCGATGATCGCGTTGGCCAGCACCAGGTGCTCCTGCGAGCACGCCTCGAGGCGCGACTGCAGCGAGGCGGCGCGCATCCAGAAGCGCTGGATGCGGCGCCGCGTCTCCTTGACCGTGTCGGCCACGAGCTGGTTGTTCGCGATCGTGTTGACCGTGCGGTGGAACGCCAGGTCGGCCGCCGACCACGAGGCACGATCGTCGGCCGCGGCCGCCCGCTGCATCTCGGCCACACTCGCCGTGAGCAGCTCGATGTCGGCCTCGGTGAGCATGCTGGAGGCCTTGCGGCACACGTAGGTGTCGAGCGCCTCGAGCAGATCGCACGCGTCGTTGACTTCTTGAATGGTGAGCTGCGAGACGGCGAAGCGCGCACTGTCGGTGCGCTTCACCAGCCCCTCCTTCTCGAGGCGCTGCAGCGCCTCGCGCACGGGGGTGCGGCTGATGCCGAGCTGGGTCGCGATCCGATTCTCCGACAGCGGAGCGCCGGAGCGGATGCGGAACCCGGTGATCTCGGCCAGGAGCCACTCATACGCCGTCTCGACGCGGGAGCCAACTTCATCAGCGGTCATGGTGCTTCCATTCGATCGAGCCAACTATAGGACTCACATGGTGCGGTCGATGAATTCCCGCGTGTGCACGTCCACCGGCACCTTCTCGAGCTCGAGGATTCCGCGCGCGACATGCTCGCTGTAGCGGCGGAACGCCTCCTCGCCCTTTTCGGCGGTGGCGCGCATCGGGTTGCCGATGATGCCGTTCTCGACGAACTCGTGGTGGTCCATCGGGAAGGTGAAGTACTGGTAGCCCTCGAACTCGGTGTCGGGCATGCCGTCGTTCTTCTTGAAGGCGTCGGGGAGGAAGGCCGGCGTGTGGGCCCGAGTGTCGACCGCGCGCTCCATGCGCACGAGGTCCGGATTCCAGGCCATGTCCTGCGAGGTCTCGAGCTCGCTCGAGTGCCAGCCGGGGGTCTCCTCCGGCGGGTTCTCCATCAGGCCCTCGAGCACGCCCGTGTAGCGCTCCATGAACGGCTTCACGAACGAGATCAGCGCGCCGGTCTCGTAGCGGAGCTTGCGCAGCACCGGGTCGACGACCTTGGTGTTGGAGCCGTGGCCGTTGATGAAGATGATCCGGTTGAAGCCGTGGTGGATGAGGCTGCGCGCCACGTCGTTCATCAGGTTCAGCAGGGTCGACGCGCGCAGCGTGACGGTGCCGCGACCCTGGCCGACGCCGTACATGTGCTGCGGCGAGTAGCCCGCCCAGAGCGGCGGCGTGTGCAGCACCCCGATGTGCTCCGAGATGCGCTCCGAGATCTCGATCGCGGTGATCGTGTCGGTGTAGAGCGGCAGGTGCGGACCGTGCTGCTCGGTGCTCGCCATGGGAACGAGGATCGTGTCCTTCGTCTTGAGGTACTCCTCGATGTCGACGTAGGAGAGGTACGCGTGGTTCCAGGAGCGGAACTTGTCGCGGAACTCGTCGTCGCCGGTGGTGAGGCGCGCGATCTTGCGCTCGGGGCGGGTCATGGCTTACTCCTTTGTGCTGATGAGGGTGAGGAACCGCTCGGCGACGAGTCGTCCGAGGTCGGGGTCGTTGATGTGGTGATCGGTCGTCTCGACCGTGATGTCGTCGCGGAGGTGGGCGCGCAGTTCGGCGAGGAACAGCTGGTCGCCCTCCGGATCCCAGAACGGGCCGTCCGGCGTCGCCGGGATCGAGAGGCCGAGAAGCGGCATCACGATGTGCACCGGGGCCGTCGACTCGTTGACCCGCTCGGCGAAGATCTTGCCCATGAGCTTCTTCTCGTCGTGCGTGGCGCGCACGAGCGTGTACTCGGGGTTGTGGTCGTAGACCGGCCGATCCGCCATGCTCTCGGGGATCGACCCCGCCGCCCACACCGAGAAGTCGATGCAGCCGGGCACGAGCACCTGCGGAATCCCGAGCCGGCCCACGACGCGCAGCCGGTCGGGCCCGCCTTGGTGGATGCCTCCCACGAGCGGATCGTTGATCTCGTTCGTGGTGTAGTCGATGACTCCCATGAACTGACCTTCGGCCGCGAGCTCCTCCATCGCCGGACCGCCGACCCCGTTGGAGTGGAACACGACGGTCTCGATGCCGTGCTCGGCCAGCGCATCCTTCACGGCCCCGACGGCCTTGGTGGTGTTGCCGAGCATCGTGGCGGCCACGTACTTGCGGCCCTCCTCCGGCGGCGTGAGGGCGTGACCGTGGGCGAGCATGCCCGCCATCGCCGCGGCCACGTTGTCGAGCACCGTCGTCATGACCGGGTTGAGCCCGAGGATGTCGACGACCGAGTGCACCACCATCACGTCCTTCAGCCCCACGTAGGGGCCGAACTCGTGATGACCGGACGCCGTGGGCGCGATCACGATCTTGGGAACGCCGACCGGCAGCTCCTGGATCGCGGCCGCCCCCATGACGGATCCGACCCCGCCGATGCTGATGCCGCCGATCAGCTCGCCGGCGGCGAAGCGCTCGCGCACGAGCTCCTGCACGAGGCCGCGCATGATCTCCACCGCGCGACCCCGTGTGCCGGAGGCCTGAAGCTGGGCGAGGGTGATGCCGCCTCGCCCAGCTAGCTCGGCATGGCTCACGTCGGGCACGATGCCCACCGGTTCGCCAAGGATTCCGGAGTCAACGACGAGCGACTCGACGCCGAGGGTGAGCAGGCGGTCGCGCAGGTACGCGACCTCCGGCCCTTTCGTGTCGAGCGTCGCGACGATGACTACTTTGCCCATGCGCTCAGGCGCCTACCACTGGTCGTTGATCAGCGGCAGCAGCGTCTCCGAGTTCACCTTGACCAGCCAGTCGTAGAACTCCTCGGTGAGGATCGACGAGCCGTGGTCGATGATGAACTTGAGCTGCTCCGGCGGGATGTCCAGGCCCTCGAGGTTGGTCTCGAGCGCGTTCGGGTACTTGTTGGCCGGGGTGCGATCGACGGGGGCGACGAACTCCGCCGTCAGGGCGCCGTCGTAGCCGACCTCCTTGAGCACGCCGACGAACTCGGTCCAGTCGTAGTCGCCGTAGCCGCAGGGCATCCGGTTGTTCTCGGCGACGTGGACGTCGACCAGCTTGTCGCCGACGAGACGGATCGCGTCGTAGAGGTTCGACTCCTCAATGTTGATGTGGAACGCGTCCAGCACCACGCCGAGGTTCGGGCCGACCGCGTCGCACAGCGCGAGCGCCTGCTCGGCACGCGTGATCAGGTACGACTCGAAGCGGTTGAGCGGCTCGATGCCGACCCGCACGCCCTTGGCCTCAGCGAACTCGTAGACCTCCTTGGTGCCGTCGACCAGCCACTCCCACTCGTTCTCGGGCGTGGAGTCGGGCACGACCTTGCCGACCGTGCCAGGCACGAGGGTGAGGATCTTGCCGTCGAGGTCGTGGACGAGCTGGATGCAGTCCTTCACGTACTGCACGCTCTCGGCGCGCACCGCCTCGTCGCCGGACTGCATGTTGCGGCCGTCGACCATGAGGGTGACGGAGCCCCAGCAGTTGAGTCCGTAGTGGTCCAGGAGGCCGCGGACGTGCTTGGCATCGTACTTCTCGGGCTCACCCGAGATCTCGATGCTCTTGTAGCCGTACTTGGCCAGGCGCGCGATCGTGGTCTCGATCGGTTCCGCGCGCATCCAGTTGTGCATAGACAGGTGCATCACTACTCTCCTTTGAGTTCGGGCACTGGGTGCCATTCTGCAGGTGTTGCCGCTATTCAGTTGTGGGGCACGGCTACCAGCGACTGTTGCGCGGCGGGCCGAACCCGAGCTTTCCGGGATTCATGATCCCGTCCGGGTCCCAGGCGTCCTTCATCTGACGCATGAGCTCGAAGCCGGCGCCGTACTGCGGGCGCATGAAGCGACCGAGCTTGATGCCGACGCCGTGGTGGTCGTTCAGCACGGCACGGTTCTCGAGTCCGGCGAGGATTCCCGCGTCCCACAGCCGGTCGTGCAGGTCCATCGCCTCGGCCGGGTCGGTCGGCGGCTCGTCGACGTAGAACCGGTCGTAGAGCATCGCGCCCCAGTCGTACCAGTGCGAGAGGTGCGCGGTGTAGCGCGCGCCGTACTCGGCGAACTCTTCTTCGATGACCTTCTTCTTGGCCCGGTAGATGGCCGGAATGTCGGCGAAGCGCGCGACCTGGTCGAAAGTGCCGTACATGAGCGGCGGCTGCGGCAGCTTGCCCTTGGCGTAGGGCTCGTACTTGCCCTCCCACCAGGTCTGCCCGACCTCGGGGCCGAGCGAGGTGCCGCCCGCCTTCTCGACGAGGTTCGTGATGGCGCGGGTCTCGTAATCGACGAGCTCCTCGGAGCCGTCGCACATGATGACCATGAGCGTGCCGGTGAACGGGGTTCCGACCCAGTCGCGCAGCTTGTAGCTGTCGGCCTCGTCGTAGAGACGGATGACGGCGGGGCGCAGCCGGTTGGTCATGATCTGCCGACCGGCTTCGATTCCGGCGAAGATGTCGGGGAAGCTGAACGACAGGAAGCCGCGCGCCGCGGGAAGCGGGTCGATGCGCAGGCTGGCCTGGGTGATGACGCCAAGCGTCCCCTCGGAGCCGACAAAGGATTGCAGCAGGTCGGGGCCGGCCGCGTGGCTCGGCACCGGAAGCGTCGTGATGGTCTTGCCCGGGGCGACGACCGCTTCGACCTGGAGCACCTGGTCTTCGGCCTTGCCGTACTTGGTCGAGACGACGCCCGAGCCGCGGGCGGCGATGAAGCCGCCGATGGTCGCGCCGAGGTGGTACGAGCCCGGGTAGTGGGCGAGCGTGAGGCCCTTCTCGTTGAGCGCCTTCTCGAGCGTCGGGCCGTCGATGCCCGCGCCGGTCGTGACGACGAGGCTCTCCTCGTCGATCTCGACGATGTCGGTGAGACGGCTCAGGTCGAGCGAGATGCCGCCGTACGGGGCGAAGGTGCCGCCCTGGGTTCCGGAGCCGCCGCCGCGGGTCACGATCGGGATGCGGTAGTCGCTCGCGATCTGCACCACGCGCTCGACCTCGGCGGTGTTCGCCGGCTGCACCGCGAAGTCCGCGGCGGGCTGCTCAAGGCCCTTGTAGGTGAGGAACTTGGAGTACCACGACCAGTCCGAGGCCTGAGCCTGGAGGTCGGCGGGATCCTGGCTGACGTGCTCGGGCCCGAGTGCGGCGGTGAGCTCTCGGGCGATCTGCCCCCGGAGGTAATTCTGCCCGCTCACTTCGCCGGCCGACGATGTCGTGCTCACTGGTCTCCTCCGGTTCGGCAGGTCGCGCGGCGACCCTGCCGGTCACCGCTGACCATGTATCCGTACTTGTATACAAGTCAGAACACTATGCCGAATGAGAGCACGGTGTCAACACCCGGGGCGCCGAGCGCCCGGGCGTCGAGCGAAGCGAACCTTAGAGCGGGCCGAGGAGACTGGCGGCAACCGTCGCGTGAACGCTCTCGGTGTCGCTCGGGTGGTAGATGCCGGCCAGCACGTCGCGCTGCAGCCGCGACAGCTCGCTCGCGGAGCGGTAGCCCCCGCCGCCGGCCGAGCGCATGGCGTGATCCACCACCACGCGCGCCGTCTCGGTCGCCCGGTGCTTGGCGCCGGTCAGCCTGCGGAACCACCCCGCGCCGTGGTCGACGAGATCGTCGACATCGCGGGCGAGCGTGTCGAGATCGGGTGCGAGGGCGTCGAGGGCGAGCGCCGCCTCCGCGATCCGCCACCGGAAGTCGGGGTCGCGGTCGTAGCTGGTGCCGGTCTTCACGCTCGTGCGGCGCTTCACCGCCTCGACGCCGAGCTCGAGCGCGCGATCGGCGATGCCGGCGTACACCGAGCCGATCAGCAGCAGGAAGTTGGCGAAGATCGCGAACACGAACGGGTCGGCGTTCGGTCCCACCGGCAGGAAGCGCGAGATGCGCTCGTCTGGCACGACCGCGTGGTCGAGCTTCGTCGTCCGGCTCTGCGTCGCCCGCATCCCGAGGGTGTCCCAGTCGTCGAGCGTCGTCACGCCCGCGTCGTCGCGGGTGAGGAAGCCGTGCACGAGGCGCGGGCCGTCGGGGCCGTCGACCTGCTTGCCGAACACGCCGAGTCGGGTCCAGGCGGGGGCGAGCGAGGTGAAGATCTTGGTGCCCGTGAAGGCGTAACCGCCGTCGACGGTGTCAACGGTGGTGAGCGAGTCCCAGAGCACCAGATCGTTGCCCGGCTCGCTGTTGCCGAAGGCGAACAGCTCGCCCGCCTCCGCATCCCGCAGCACCCAGTCGAGGCTGGAGTCGCCGCGCTCGTGGAGCACCCGTGCCACGCCGACCCAGACCAGGTGCATGTTGATGCCGAGCGCCGTCGCCGGCGCGTGGGCCGCCAGCAGTCGCTGGTCGCGCGCCGTCTCGAGCAGGGAGCGCGGGGCGAGATAGCCCGCCGCGCGCAGCTCCTCCAGGTCTTCGAAGAAGAACGCGTTCTCGCGGTCGTAGTCCGCGGCACGCGCGCGGATGCGGTCGAGCAGGTCCGGGGTCAATGCGGTCACGCGCCCAGGCTACGCGCCGCACCCCGAGAGCTCAGGCCGCGCCGAGCTGGCGCCGCGCCTCATCGATGACGCGCAGCTGCTCGATGCTGCGATCGAGCGGATGCTCCGGAGCCTCGGTGCGCCCCGCCGCGATGTGCGCCGCCACCGCGGGAGCCTGATAGCAGAGCCCGTCACGCCACAGCAGCGGAGCCGGGTCGCGCCAGGCGAGCCGCTCGTCGTCGGCGCGGATCGCGAATCCGCCGACGCCGCAGAATGGGTTGTCGAAGCTCAGCACGGCCTTCTCGCCGCCGATCGCGGCGACGATCGGCGTATGCGCGACCATGCTGGAGCTCGCGACCGCGGTCGCGCCCGCATAGTCGAGCGTGACCACCGCCTGCTCGTCGACCCCGGTCACCGCGAGGCTTCCGCTCGTGCGGATGCTCGTCGGATCAAGACCGAGCACGAGACCGCAGAACCAGACCGAGTAGACCCCGAGGTCGAGCAGGCTGCCGCCGCCGAGCGCGGGATCGAAGGCGCGACTGGAGGGGTCGAACGGGAACCGCGAGCCGAAGTCGGCCGACACCTGCCGCGGCGCGCCCAGCACGCCGTCGTCGAGAAGCTGGGTGAGCACCGTGGTCTGCGGTAGGAACCGCGACCACATCGCCTCCATCGCGAACACGCCCGCCGCGCGTGCCGCCGCGACGATCGCCGCCGCATCCTCGGCATTCGTGGCCATCGGCTTCTCGATCAGCACGTGCTTGCCCGCGGCGATCGCCAGCTCGGCGAGCGCGCGGTGCTCGCTGTGCGGGGCGGCGATGTAGATGATGTCGACCTCGGGATCGCCGACGAGCGCCTCGTAGTCGCCGTACGAGCGCTCGACGCCGTGCATCGCCGCGAAGGCGGCAGCGCGCTCGGCCGAGCGCGAGGCGACGGCCACCACCCGCTGGTCGGTGTTGGCGTGCACCGTCGTGGTCCAGTCGTGGGCGATCCGGCCCGGGGCGAGGATGCCCCAGCGCAGGGTCGGACCTCCGCGCAAAGGAGTGTGGGTGGACGACGGCAAAGTCGAGGGGAGCACGTTCACGCGCCCGACGCTACCAGCGCGGCTCGCGGCGCCGTGGCGCGCGGACGTCGGTCAGGCGAGCACCGATCAGGCGGCCACCGGGAACGCGAGGCCGGGGCGCTGAACGGCGAGGCGCACCTGATCACCGACCGCGGGCAGCTCGACCGTGGACATTCGCATGCGCACGCTCGGGCCGCCCGTGACATCGCAGGTCAGCATCGCATCGTGACCCGCGTACGAGATCGCGCTGACCCGCGCATCGGCGCCGGCCGCCGCGTGCGCGAGCATCTCCGGGCGCGGCACCAGCCATTCCGGACGCAGCATGAGCCGCACCCGGTCGCCGTCGGCGGGCGCGAACCCGACGGCGGTCGCCTCGACCGAGCCGAGCGCGCAGAGCACGCGTCCCGCGCGCCAGCGCCCGTCGAGCTCAACGACCTCGCCGACGAACGAGGCGACCCACGCGGAGGCGGGGTGCTGGTAGATCTCCTCGGGGGTGCCGAACTGCTCGAGCCGACCGTCGCGCAGCACCGCCACCTTGTCGGCGAGCGTGAGCGCCTCCTCCTGATCGTGGGTGACCAGGAGGGAGGTCGTGCCCTGCGCGCGCAACAGCTCGGCGACCTCGCGGCGCAGGCCGACGCGAAGCTGCGTGTCCAGGGCGGCGAAAGGCTCGTCCAGCAGCAGGAGCTCGGGTCGCGGCGCCAGCGCCCGCGCGAGGGCGACGCGCTGCACCTGGCCCCCGGAGAGCTGATTGGGCGCACGGCCGGTGAAGCCCGCGAGGCCGACCAGCTCGGCGAGCTCGGCGATGCGGCGAGCGCGCACCGAGGCGGCGCCGCGACCGCGCCCGCGCGGCAGCGCGAATCCGATGTTGTCGGCGACGGAGAGGTGCGGGAAGAGCGAGGCCTCCTGGGGAACCCAGCCGATGCCGCGCTTCTCGGCCGGCACCGTGCGATCCGGCCGCGAGAGCTCGCGCTCCCCGATGCGGATCGACCCGCGGCCGACCGGCAGGAGCCCGGCGATTGCCAGCAGCAGGGTCGTCTTGCCGCAGCCGCTCGGCCCGAGCACGGCGACCAGATCGCCGCTGTCGATGCGCAGCGACACCTCGTCGACCGCGAGCGTCGACCCGTGGGTCACACTCACCCCGTCGATGACGAGATCGCTCACAGCTCCTCCTTGGCGACGGTGCGGACTCCCGAGAGGATGACTGCCGGAACGGCGGCCAGCAGCACGAGCATCGCGGCGTACGGCGCGGCAGCCCCGTACTCGACCACCACGGTGCGATTCCACAGCTCGGTCGCGAGCGTCGACATCCCGGTCGGGCGCAGCAGCAGCGTCGCGGGCAATTCTTTCATGGTGGCGATGGCCACCAGCAGGGCGCCGATGCCGACGCTCGGCAGCGCCAGGGGAACCGTCACGCGCCACCAGGCGCGCCGCGGCGAGGCGCCGAGCGTGCGCGCCACGGCGACCAGGCGCGGCGGCACATCGCCGAGCCCGGCCCGCATCGTGCTGATCGCCTTCGGTGCGAACAGCACCGCGTAGGCGAAGACGAGCACGACGGCGCTCTGATACAGCGCGGGCACGACGGCGAGCGCGAAGAAGACGAGCGAGAGACCGACGACGATGCCGGGCAGGGCGTGTCCGAGATAGCTGACCGACTCGAGTGCCGAGACGAGCCGGCCGCGGTAGCGACTCGCGAGCGCGGCGACGGGCAGCGCGAGCAGCACGGCGAGCAGGGCCGTCGCCACCGCCACTCCGACGGTCGCGCCGATCGCCTCCAACAGTCGCGCGACATCGAGCTCACGCAGCGTCTGCGCCTCGAGCAGGCGCGCGAGGAGGCCGAGCAGCGGCACCGCGACCCCGACGCCGGGGGCCGCGGCGACGACGGGCAGCAGCGCGAGGAGCGCCGCACGCCGGATGCGGCGGGGCGCGACCGCGCGCGCTGCCTGTCGCGGAAGCTGCCCGCGCGCGCTGCGCTCGCCGACGACAACCACCAGGGCGAGCACCACGAGCAGCAGGGCGAGCACGGCGGCCTGCGCCCGGTCGAAGCTCGCCGCATAGGCCTGGTTGATTCCCCAGGTGAGCGTCGGGAATCGCATCATGGCGACGAGCCCGAAGTCGCTCAGCGAGTACAGCGCGACGAGCAGCGAGCCGGCGATCGCGGCGGGCCGCACCTGCGGCCAGGTCGCCACGAAGAAGGCGCGCAGCGGGCCGCGGCCGAGCGTGCGGGCGACCCCCTCCAGGTCGCCGGATGCCCCGCGCAGGGCGGCCGCGACCGGCAGCGTCACGTAGGGCACCGTCACG
The DNA here is from genome assembly GCF_057365085.1 of Herbiconiux sp. J20-20. NCBI lineage: Bacteria > Bacillati > Actinomycetota > Actinomycetes > Micrococcales > Microbacteriaceae > Herbiconiux > Herbiconiux sp. J20-20. The sequence continues at coordinate 1,748,827 of NZ_CP195122.1, read as the reverse complement.
GCGGAAAGCAGGATCCAGCTCGGCGCGAACCCGTTGATCGCGGGGAGCGTGACGAGCCAGCCGTAGCCGGCGAGGTAGGAGGGCACGGCGAGAGGCAGGGAGGAGACAAGCAACCACGTGCGCGGGAACGGCACGCGCAACCGGCTCAGCACCACGGCGGTCGCGGTGCCGAGCACGAGGGCGGTCAGCGTGACGGCCGCGGCGAGCCCGAGGGAGTTCGCCGCGTATTCGAGCACACGCGGGCGGGCCAGGACCTCGAGCATCGTCTCGAGGCCGCCGCCCGTGGCCCGCACCACCAGGTAGACGAGCGGGATCGCGGCCGCGGCGGCCGCAACGCCAGCTCCGAGCACGAGCAGCACCGGTGGTCGCCCCGCCGTCGCAGGCGCCGTCGCGGGCGCGATCACGGGCGCGATCACCGCCGCAGCGGGTGCGGGCGGATCGACGGCGTCGAGCGGGCGGACCATGGCTCTATTGCATCACCCTCGGCCGAACCCACACGACGGCGGGAGCGAGGTGCGCCTCACTCCCGCCGTCGTGTGCGGATCCTCGGTCAGATCAGGCCGTATCGGGCGAGCAGCTCCTGTGTCGTCGCCAGATCGTCGAGGTCGCTCAGGTCGAGCTCGGGGTTGACGAGCGAGTCGAGGGCGGGGAGCCCTTCGGGGGCGGCCACCCCGGGCAGGAGCGGGTACTCGAAGGTCTGCTCGACGAAGTAGGTCTGCGCCTCCTCCGAGATGAGGAACCGCACGAACTCGAGCGCATCGGCGTCGGCGGCGGCGCCGCTCAGGATGCCCGCGCCGGTGACGTTGACGATCGAGCCCGCGTCGCCCGCCTCGAGGAAGTCGATCTGCGCGCGCATGTTCTCGGCGCCGACCTCGGCGGCCTGACGGAACCAGTAGTAGTGGTTGATGAGGCCGACGTCGAGCGCCCCCTCGTTGACCGCGGTGAGCGTGGCGGTGTTGTTCTCGAAGATCTGCAGGTCGTTGCTTGCGAGAGCCTCGACCCAGTCCTCGGCGGCCTGCTCGCCCTCGATGACGCGCAGGGCGGTGACGAAGGACTGGAAGCTCGCGTTGCCGGGCGGCAGGCCGAGACGGCCCGCCCACTCCGGCTCGACGTACTCGAGTACGGTGTCGGGCAGCTCGTCGGCCGTGAGCTCCTCGCCGTCGTAGACGACGACGCGGGCGCGGCCCGTGAGGCCGACCCAGCTGCCGTCGGTCGAGGTGAAGCCTGCCGGCACCGCCTCGGCGACGTCGTCCGGCAGCGCGGCGAAGAGACCGGCCTGGCTGAGCGCGCCCAGCGCGCCGGCATCCTGGGAGAGGAAGACCTGGGCGGGGCTCTGGTCGCCCTCCTCGAGCAGCAGCGCGCCGAGCTCCGCCGTGTTGCCGTAGCGGACGTCGACCTCGATGCCGGACTGCTCCTCGAAGATGTCGATGAGGGGCTGGATCAGCTCCTCATCGCGGCCCGAGTACAGGGTGAACGCGCCGTCGGCGCTCGAGTCGACCGAGTCGCTGTCGGTCGCGGCAGAGCAGCCGACGAGGAGCGCCGCGCTCGCGACGAGGGCGAGCAGGGGCAGGGAACGTGAAGCGTGCATGGGGGGAAGAACTCCGTGAGAGGTGCCAGGAGTCGAACCGGTTCGGTTGACCGAACTTAGGTTAGGCTAACATCACTTCTCGCGCCAGTGCGGGGTGAGGCGGGCGCCGTCTCAGGCCACCGCGTCGCCCCGAAGCTCGGCCAGCACGGCCTCCAGCTGGTCGACCGCCCACTCCAGATCCGCCAGTTCGATGATGAGCGGCGGTGCGAGCCGGATCGTCGATCCGTGGGTGTCCTTCGCGAGCACGCCGCGCTCGGCCAGCAGCTCGCAGACCCGACGGCCGGTGGCGAGCTCCGGGTCGATGTCGATGCCCGCCCACAGTCCGACGCAGCGCACCGCGACGACGCCATGCCCGAGCAGCGCGCGGAGCCGCTGGTGCAGGATCGCGCCCAGGTCGCGTGCCCGCGCCTGCAGCTCACCGGTCCCCAGCAGCTCCACGACGGCCCGGCCGACGGCGGCCGCGAGCGGGTTGCCGCCGAAGGTCGAGCCGTGCTCACCGGGACGCAGCACGCCCAGCACCTCGCGGTTCGCGACCACCGCGCTCACCGGCACGATTCCGCCGCCGAGCGCCTTGCCGAGCAGGTACATGTCGGGCACCACGCCCGCGTTGTCGCACTGGAAGGTGGCGCCGGTGCGCCCGAGCCCCGACTGGATCTCGTCGGCGATGAAGAGCACGTCGAACTCGGCGGTGATGCGCCGCACCTCGGGCAGATAGTCCGCCGGCGGAACGACGATGCCCGCCTCGCCCTGGATCGGCTCCAGCAGCACCGCCACGGTGTTCTCGTCGATTGCGGCGGCGAGCGCCTCGGCATCCCCATACGGCACGCTCACGAAGCCGGGCGTGTACGGCCCGAAGTCGGCGCGGGCCTCCGCGTCATTCGAGAAGCTGATGATCGTCGTCGTGCGGCCGTGGAAGTTGCCGTCGGCCACCACGATCTTCGCCTCGTCGTGCGGCACGCCCTTCACGCGGTAGCCCCAGGCGCGCGCCACCTTGATCGCGCTCTCCACCGCCTCCGCGCCGGTGTTCATCGGCAGCACCATGTCCTTGTGCGCCAGCCGGGCGAGCGACTCGAGAAACGGTCCGAGCTGGTCGTTGTGGAAGGCACGGCTGGTGAGGGTGATCCGGTCGAGCTGGTCTTTCGCGGCGGCGATGAGCCCCGGGTGGCCGTGCCCGAAGTTCACGGCCGAGTAGGCGGCCAGGCAGTCGAGGTAGCGGCGCCCCTCCACGTCGGTGAGCCAGGCCCCCTCGCCCCTCGCGATCACGACCGGAAGCGGGTGGTAGTTGTGCGCGCCGAACTCCTCGACCTGCTCGAGGTAGCTCCGCGCGTCGACCGCGGTCATCGCCGCAGCTCCAGGGTGCAGCACTTCACTCCCCCGCCGCCGAGCAGCAGCTCCGACAGGTCGACCGGATGCGGCACGAAGCCCCGTTCGCGCAGCCGGCGACCGAAGTCCTCGGCGCGGGCGGCGATCACGACGTTGCGCCCGTCGCTGAAGCTGTTGAGCCCGAGCACGGCGGCGTCCTCGTCGGTGACGTGGATGGCGTCCGGGAAGCGCTCGTCCAGGATGTCGAGGCTGGCGGCGTCGAAAGCCTTCGGGAGGAAGGCCACGCTGCCCGGTCCACCGTTCGAGTCGAGCACCGCGAAGGCGGTGTCCAGGTGGTAGAAGCTGGGGTCGACGAGGCGCAGGGTCACGACCTCCCGGTCGTAGATGCGACGCAGCTCGTCGTGGCTCGCGGCGTCGCTGCGGAAACCGGTGCCGGCGAAGATCGTGTCGCCGACGAGCAGGAAGTCGCCCTCCCCCTCATTGGTGAAGACCGGTTCGCGCACCTCGAAGCCGTTCGCCGCGAACCACTCCATGTAGGCGGGGCCCTCCGGCGCGCGCTCCGGGAACTGGAACCGGGCGCCGTAGGCGATGCCGTCGAGGGTGAAGCCGCCGTTGGCGGCGTAGACCATGTCCGGCAGACCGTCGACCGGGTCGATCAGGTGCACCTCGAAGCCGAGCTCCTGGTAGATCCGGTAGAGCTCGTCCCACTGCCGCACCGCCAGTCCGGTGTCGGTCGGCTCCTCCGGATGCATCCACGGATTGATCCGGTAGCTGACGGTGAAGTGCTCCGGACGACACATCAGCACCGTGCGCTGGGTCGCCACACGTTCGGGAGCGAGGGAAGCGGAGTCGGTCATCGTCATGGCTTCCAGTGTTGCACGCATGCATCCGATGGATTCGGGCTCCGCGCGCACCTTTTCGCCGTGATCGCTGGGTTTCACGCAGCATTTCCGCGTAGGATCGGCGCGTGGATAACCTCGACTACGGCATTCTCGACCTCCTCCGCCAGAACTCACGCGCCGGCTACGGCGATATCGGCGACAAGATCGGCCTCTCGGCCTCGGCGGTGAAGCGGCGCGTCGACCGCCTGGTCGCCGACGGGGTGATCCGCGCATTCACCATCCAGGTCGACCCGAAGGTCGACGGCCTGGCGACCGAAGCCTGGGTCGAGCTGTTCTGCCGCGGCACCGTCGCCCCCGACGAGCTCAAGCGCATCCTGCAAGGCGTGCCCGAGGTGGTGGACGCCAGCACGGTGACCGGGTCGGCCGACGCGGTCGTGCTGCTGCGCTCGCGCGACATCCCCTCGCTCGAAGACGCCCTCGAGAAGGTGCGCGTGGCGCCGAGCGTCGACCACACGCGCAGCGCGATCGTGCTCACCCGGCTGATCCACCGCAACTACGACTGAACACGAGAGCCGCGGTCCCGCTCGGCACTGAGCGGGACCGCGGCGAGTCGGTCGCGGCTGACTAGGCGGCGACCATCTCCCGTGCGCGGGGAGTCGCGGCGGCCGGCTCGACCAGGTAGCGCGAGTAGGCCGCGATCGTGAGGAACGTCGGGAAGTCATCGCCCAGCGTCACCTCGCGGAACAGCTCCGCCGCGTCATCGATGCGTGAGCCCTCTCCGCCGCGCTCGGCGACCTCGCGCTGAAGCAGCCGCTCGACGAGCTCGGCCGTCACCCGCGTGCCCTCGGCGGTGACAACGCCCTGGCGGATCCACTGCCACAGCTGAGACCGGCTGATCTCCGCGGTGGCCGCGTCCTCCATGAGGTCGTCGATCGCGGCGGCGCCGACGCCGCGCAGCCAGCTGTCGAGGTAGCGCAGCGCGATCGACACGTTGGCCGCGAGTCCCGCATCCGTCACCGCACCGTCGATGTCGAGGTCGGTGAGCTGCGCCGCCGTCACGTGCACCTCCTCGCGGAGGCGCTCCAACTGGTTGGGCCGCTCGCCGAGCACCGCGTCGAACTCGGCGCGCGCCGTCGGGATCAGGTCCGGATGCGCCACCCAGGTGCCGTCGAAGCCGTCGCCCGCCTCGCGGCGCTTATCGGCCTGGACCGCGGCAAGCGCACGCTCGGTGACCTCCGGGTCGCGCCGGTTGGGGATGAAGGCGCTCATGCCGCCGATCGCGTGCGCGCCCCGCTTGTGGCAGGTCTGCACGAGCAGCTCGGTGTACGCCCGCATGAACGGCACCGTCATCGTGATCTCCTTGCGGTCGGGGAGCGTGAAGCGCGCCCCGCGTCCGCGGAAGTTCTTGATGATGCTGAAGATGTAGTCCCAGCGCCCCGCGTTGAGCCCCGCGCAGTGCTCGCGCAGCTCGTACAGGATCTCGTCCATCTCGAAGGCGGCCGTGATCGTCTCGATCAGCACCGTGGCGCGGATCGTGCCGTGCGGGATGCCGACCGCGTTCTCGCTGAACGTGAAGACGTCGTCCCACAGCCGGGCCTCGAGATGGTTCTCGAGCTTCGGCAGGTAGAAGTACGGTCCCGTGCCGCGCGCGATCAGCTCCTGCGCGTTGTGGAAGAAGTACAGCCCGAAGTCGACCAGCGAGGCACTCGCCGGCGAGGCGATCCCCGCCTGGTCGGTGTAGCGGAGGTGCTTCTCGACCAGGTGCCAGCCGCGCGGGCGGAACACGATCGTTGGCGTCTCCTCGCCCAGCTCGTAGCGCTTCCCCTCCGGCGAGGTGAAGTCGATCTGGCGACGGATCGCGTCGAACAGATTCTGCTGGCCGCCGATGACGTTCTCCCAGGTCGGGCTGAGCGCATCCTCATGGTCGGCGAGCCACACCTTGGCTCCCGAGTTCATCGCGTTGACCGTCATCTTGCGATCGGTCGGGCCGGTGATCTCGACGCGACGGTCCTCGAGTCCGGGACCGGCGCCGGCGACGCGCCACTCGGTGTTCTCGCGCACCGGCTTGGTCTCGTCGAGGAACCGCAGGTTGCGGCCGTTGTCGATGGCGTGACGGAACAGCATCCGTCCGGAGAGCCGCTCCTGGCGGCGCCCGGCGAAGATGTCGTGCAGTCGGGTGAGGAAGCGCAGCGCTTCCGGCGTGAGGATGCGTGCGGTGCTCTCGTCCTGCGGACCGAGCACCTCCATCCGGATGGGGTGAGTCATGATCGTCTCCTGTTGTGTCGCGTGTCTCGTGCCTGAGCGGCCTAGTGGAATTGCGCAGACTCGGTGGAGCCGACGAGCGCGAGAGTGGCACTGTCCGGGTTGAGGGCAGTGGAGATCCGGTCGAAGTACCCGGTTCCCACCTCGCGCTGGTGCTTGGTCGCGGTGTAGCCGCGGGATTCGGCGGCGAATTCCGCCTCCTGCAACTCGACGTAGGCGCTCATGTGCCGCGTCGAGTAGCCCTGCGCCAGCTCGAACATCCCGTGGTTCAGGGAGTGGAAGCCGGCAAGCGTGATGAATTGGAAGGCGTAGCCCATCGCCGACAGCTCGCGCTGGAATCTCGCGATGGTGTCGTCGTCGAGGTGTCGCTTCCAGTTGAAGCTCGGCGAGCAGTTGTAGGCGAGCTTCTGGCCGGGGAACTCGGCGTGGATGCTCTCGGCGAAGGTGCGCGCGAGCTCCAGGTCGGGTTCGCTCGACTCCACCCACAGCAGGTCGGCGTAGGGCGCGTAGGCGTGGCCGCGGGCGAGCACCGGACCGATGCCGTTCTCGACCTCGTAGAAGCCCTCACTCGTGCGGCCGCCGGAGAGGAACGGGCGGTCCCGCTCATCCACGTCGCTGGTCAGCAGCGTGGCGGCGAGCGAGTCGGTGCGTGCGATGACGATCGTCGGCACGTCGGCGACGTCGGCGGCCAGCCGGGCGGCGTTGAGGGTGCGGATGTGCTGGCCGGTGGGGATGAGCACCTTGCCGCCCATGTGACCGCACTTCTTCTCGCTCGCCAGCTGGTCCTCCCAGTGCACACCCGCAGCCCCGGCCTCGATCATCGAGTGCATGAGCTCGTAGGCGTTGAGCGGGCCGCCGAAGCCGGCCTCGGCGTCAGCGACGATCGGCACCATCCAGTCGCGCGAGGCGTCGCCCTCGGTGAACTCGATCTGAGCCGAGCGCTGCAGCGCGTTGTTGATGCGCCGCACCACCGCCGGCACCGAGTTCGCCGGGTAGAGGCTCTGGTCGGGGTAGGTCTGGCCCGACAGGTTGGCGTCGCCGGCGACCTGCCAGCCGGAGAGGTAGATGGCCTTGAGCCCGGCGCGCACCTGCTGCACGGCCTGGTTGCCGGTGAGGGCGCCGAGCGCCGCCACCCACTCCTCCGGGTTCTCGCTGTTGGCCTGGATCAGCTCCCACAGGTTCTCGGCCCCGCGACGGGCGAGCGTGCGCTCCTCCCGGACCGGGCCACGGAGGGCGATGACGTCCTCGGCCGTGTAGTCGCGGCGGACGTTGGCCCACCGCGGATCGGTGTCCCACTCGTGCTGGAGTTCGGCGGCGGTCTGCGTCTGGTCGCCGGGACGCGGGGGGTTGATGCTCATGGACTGCTCCTTTGCTGACGTCGTGCTTCGACTGTGCGCCCGCCGTACCCGGAATTTCTCGGGACTTCGGGCAGAAATTCCCCGGTATTTCTGATGCGAAGAACAATCGGACCTGGGATGCTGTCGGAATGGCCCCCCTCGACGCCGCCGCCCTCGACGATGAAGGCATGCTCGATCCGCTCACCATCGGCCGCCGCATCCGACAGCTGCGCTCCGACCGCGGGATGACCCTCGAGGTGCTCGCACAGGCGATCGGCCGGGCGCCGTCGCAGGTCTCGGTGATCGAGAACGGCAAGCGCGAGCTCAAGGTGGGCGAGCTGCAGCGCTTCGCCCGCATCCTCGAGGTGAGCCTCGACGAGCTGCTCTCCCCCGAGCCGCCGAGCTCGCGGGATGCGCTCGAGATCGCGCTCGAGCGCGCCGGCCGCGGCCCGATCTTCTCCTCGCTCGAGCTGCCCCCGGTCCCGGTGCGCAAAGGCCTCAGCGACGAGGCGATCGCCACGATCCTGCGGCTGCACGACGAGCTGGAGCGCCTGCACCGGCAGCGCGCCGCCACCCCCGAGGAGGCGCGGCGGGCGAACGCCGAGCTGCGCGCCGAGCAGCGCCGGCGCGGCAACCACTTCCCGGAGCTCGAGCGCACCGCCCGCGAGCTGCTCGCGGCCGTCGGCCACAGCGGCGGGCCGCTCTCCCAGCGCGTCGCCTCCGAGCTCGCCGCGCACCTCGGGTTCTCGCTGCACTACGTGCCCGACCTTCCGGCCTCCACGCGCAGCGTCACCGACAAGGAGAACGGGCGCATCTACCTGCCGGTGCGGCACGGCGACACGGATCCGCGCTCCACACTGCTGCAGGCGCTCGCGGCGCACGTGCTCGACAAGAAGGAGCCGCACGACTACGCCGAGCTGCTGCGGCAGCGCGTCGAGACCAACTACCTGGCGGGCGCGCTGCTCATTCCGGAGGAGAGCGCCGTGGCGTTCCTCAGTGCCGCCAAGCAGGCCCGCGAGCTGAGCGTCGAAGACCTGCGCGATGCCTTCGCCGTCAGTTACGAGACCGCCGCCCACCGCTTCACGAACCTCGCCACCGAGCACCTGGGCCTGCCGGTGCACTTCCTCAAGGTGCACTCCAGCGGCACCATCTCGAAGGCCTACGAGAACGACGGCGCCGCCTTCCCGACCGACGCGCTCGGAGCCATCGACGGGCAGATCGTCTGCCGCTGGTGGAGCGCGCGCCAGGTGTTCGAGGTCGCCGACCGGCTGAGCCCGTTCCACCAGTACACCGACAAGCCGGCCGGCACCTACTGGTGCAGCTCGAGCATCCAGTCGACCGCCGCCGGTGACTTCTCGGTCAGCGTCGGCACGCCGTTCGCGCACGTGAAGTGGTTCCGCGGGCGCGACACCCAGCGCCGACTGCGCTCCACCTGCCCCGACCCCTCGTGCTGTCGGCGACCCCCGGCCGAGCTGTCGCAGCGCTGGGCCGAGAAGGCGTGGCCGAGCGCGCGCCTGAACGCCTCTCTGCTCGCCGCGATGCCGACCGGCACCTTCACGGGCGTCGACACGACCGCGGTCTACGAGTTCCTCGAGAAGCACTCCGGGGCGCGCGCATGAGACTCACGATCGATCACGAGGCCGCCGAGGCTCCCTTCGAGCAGCTGCGCCGGCAGATCCGGGATGCCGCCCTCTCCGGGGAGCTCGCCGCCGGATCCAAGCTCCCCACGGTGCGCGCCCTCGCCGCCGAGCTCGGCCTCGCCGCCAACACGGTCGCCCGCGCCTACCGCGAGCTCGAGTCCGACGGGGTGATCGAGACCCGCGGCCGCAACGGCTCCTTCGTCACCTTCTCGACGGATGCCGCCGAGCGATCGCTGCAGGAGGCGGCCGCCGAGTTCGCCGCCCGCGCCCGCGCGCTGGGCGCCGACCGGGCGGCCGCGCTGAACGCGGCCCGCGCCGCCCTCGACGCCTAGCCCCGGCCCGCGCCCGCACACCCGCGCGCCCGCAAACCCCCACGCCCACACCCGCTCCCCGCGCACCCCACCTCCCGGCGAGCGGTGCCAAACGTGGGGTGTACGGTCCCAACACCGCACTTTTCGCACCGCTCGCCGGAGGGTCAGGCGCGCGTCGGAGCACCATCCGCGCACGGGGCACGCCTCACCCCGTGCCGCGCACCCTGCACGCCCCGCGCACCCACGCGCCCACGCGCCCGCGCACGCTGGCGCCACGCGCCGCCCAGCACCCCGCGAGCGGTGCCAAACGTGGGGTGCACGGCCCCAACACCGCACTTTTCGCACCGCTCACGGGGATATGTGGTGGAGCGCGCGGGACGCGGGGCGGGCTACACGCGCAGGTCCAGGAACCCGTGGTCGGGGTTGCCGAAGCGGTGCGCGGTCACCGAGACCGCCTGTTCGCGCACGAACGTCAGCAGCTCGATGCGGCCGGCCGTGGTGACCGGCCCCGCCCACACGGCGACATCGGGATCGCCTTCGATCGCCTCGCGCAGCTCGGCGGCGAGCGCTCCCGTCGCCGAGACGAGCCGGACTCGGTGCGGCCGCTCGTCACGCACCCGGGAGGCCCAGGCCGCGTCCGACTCGATCAGGATGCGGTCGGTGCGCAGCTCGCCGAAATCGGTGTCCAGCAGCGGCACGAGCGTCGCCGGCAGCGGGCGCGAGGAGCTGATCGTGAGCGGCGAGCGCGCCAACGCCGCGGCGGCCAGCAGGCGCGCGAACTCGGCGATCGACCCGTCGGCGGCGAGCCTCAGCTCGACGACGGCCGGACGGTAGCGCAGCACGTTGCGCTCGACCCCGAGCTCGGAGGCGTCGCGCGCGACCCCGAACTCGGCATCCCAGGCCTCCGCGTCGCGAAGGGCGCCGCGGCGCACCAGGTCGAAGCCCACGTAGTCGAGCGCCGGCTGCACCGCTTCGACGACGGCGCGCACGCGATCGTCGAGGGCATCGAGCCGCAGGTCGCCGTCCGGCTCCTCCGTCACCGGCTCCCAGTCGCCGAGCACGAACAGCGTGTTCGGCCCGCCCGCCTTGGCCCCGGTGCCGACCGAGGAGCGCTTCCACCCTCCGAAAGGCTGCCGGCGCACGATCGCGCCGGTGATCGGCCGGTTCACATAGAGGTTGCCCGCCTCCACCTCGGCGAGCCAGTGGGCGACCTCGTTCGGATCGAGCGAGTGGATACCCGCCGTCAGCCCGTAGTCGACGTCGTTCTGCAGCGCGATCGCGTCGTCGAGGTCGGAGGCGGCCATGAGGCCGAGCACCGGCCCGAAGAATTCGACGCGGTGCGTGGTGCTGCCCGGGGCGACCTGGTCGCGCACCCCCGGCGACCACAGCCGGTCGGTGCCGTCGAGCTGGCGCGGACGCACCAGCCAGCTCTCGCCCTCGTCGAGCTCGGTGAGCGCACGTTCGAGCTTGCCGTGCGGCGGCTCGACGAGCGGGCCGACGAGCGTCGCCGGGTCGTCCGCCGGGCCGATCGCGAGACTGGACACGGCGTCGATGAGCTGCCGACGGAACCGCTCCGAGCGGGCCACCGATCCGACCAGGATCGCGAGGGATGCCGCAGAGCACTTCTGGCCCGCGTTGCCGAAGGCGCTCTTCACCAGGTCGCCCACGGCGAGGTCGAGGTCGGCGCTCGGCGTGATGATGATCGCGTTCTTGCCGCTCGTCTCGGCCAGCAGCGGCAGGTCGTGCTTCCAGGAGCGGAACAGCGCGGCGGTCTCGTAGCCGCCGGTCAGCACGACACGCCCCACCTCGGGCGCCGTGACCAGCTGCTGGCCCAGGTCGCCCTCCTCCACGTCGACGAAGCTGAACAGGTCGCGCGGAACACCCGCCTCCCAGATCGCCTCGGCGAGCACCGCGCCTGAGCGCCGCGCCTGCGGGGCGGGCTTCAGGATCGCGGCGCTGCCCGCGGCGAGCGCGGCGAGCACGCCCCCGGCGGGAATCGACACCGGGAAGTTCCAGGGCGGCGTGACGAGGATCACCCCGGCGGGCACGAAGCGGGCACCCTCGACGGCGTCCAGTTCGCGAGCGCGCTCGGCGTAGTAGCGGGCGAAGTCGACGGCCTCGCTCACCTCGACATCCGCTTCGGCCACCGTCTTGCCGGTCTCCGCCGCCATCACCTCGATGAGGCGACCGCGGAACGCCGCGAGCGAGTCCCCGACGCGCTCGAGCAGCGCCGCGCGATCCTCCGTCGACGCGCTCCCCCAGTCGCGCCCCGCACGGGCAGCGCGGCTGAGGCACGCGCGCAGCGCCTCCTCGGTGTCGATCCGTGCCTCGTCGAGCGGCGCCGTGCCGAGCGTCGTGTGCAGGCTGCGCTCGAGGGCCGCCGTCGCCCACGCCCGGTTGGGGGCGCGCGAGGGGTCGGTGTCGGGTTCGTTGTCGAACGGTCGGCGGCTCCACGGCAGGTCGGGCGTCATCCGATTCTGGGTGCGCATCGACGCGGGGATGGATGCCTCCAGCAGCGCGAGCGCGGACCGGAACCGGTTGGCCTCCCGCTCGAAGATCGCCGGATCGTCGAGCTCGAACGCGCCGGAGAGGAAGTTCTCGGTGCTGGAGTTCTCCTCCAGGCGCCGCACCAGGTAGCTGATGGCGCTGTCGAACTCGTCGCCGTGCACGACGGGGGTGTAGAGCAGGATTCCGCCCGACTGCGCGCGCAGCGCCTCCTGATGCGCTGACGCCATTCCGAGCAGCATCTCGATGTCGACCCGGTCGGTGACGCCGCGCTTCTCGGCGAGCAGCCACGCGAACGCCAGATCGAACAGGTTGTGGCCGGCGACCCCCACCCGCACCGCCTCCGCGTTGCGGGGCCGAAGGGCATGGTCGAGCAGGCGCTTGTAGTGCGCGTCGGTCGCCGTCTTCGACGGCCAGGTCGCGAGCGGCCAGCCGTGGATCGCCGCATCCACCCGTTCCATGGCGAGGTTCGCGCCTTTCACGATGCGCACCTTGATGCCCGCACCGCCCTCGCGGCGGCGGTTGCGCGCCCAGCCGGTGAGCTCTTCGAGCGCCCCGAGCGAATCCGGAAGGTACGCCTGCAGCACGATCCCGGCCTCGAGCTGGTGGAACTCCTCGCGCTCGAGCAGCCGTGTGAAGACCGCGATCGTGAGGTCGAGGTCGCGGAACTCCTCCATGTCGAGATTGATGAACTTGGGGGTCGGCGCCTCGGCGGCCTGCCGGTAGAGCGGCACCAGCCGCTCGATCACCCGGTCGACGGTGTGCTCGAATCCCCACATCGACAGCTGGCTCACGACCGACGAGACCTTGATCGAGACGTAGTCGACGTCGTCGCGGGCGAGCAGCGCGCGCGTCCCCTCCAGGCGGCGCTCCGCCTCGCGCTCGCCGAGCACCGCCTCGCCGAGCAGGTTCACGTTGAGGCGTGCGCCACCGTCACGGAGCTTGGCGAGGGTGCGCCCGAGCCGCCGGGGATGCGCATCCACCACGAGGTGACCGACCATGCGGCGGAACACGGCGCGCGCGATCGGCACGATGGGCCAGGGCAGCAGGATGCCGAACCCTCCCCCGACGACGACGGCAAGCCGCAGGAACCAGGGCAGGAAGTCGGGAACCTGACGCGACAGCGCCTCCAGGTTGCGGGCCGCGATGCGGAGGTCTTCGGGCCGCACCACGCGGTCGACGAAGCCGATCGTGAATTCGAGGCCCTGCGGATCCTGCAGCAGCCCGGCGAGCCGCTCGGCGTTGGCGTCGGCGCGGTGGCCGGCGCTGCGGCGCAGCCAGCGCTCGACGAGGTCGATCGTCTCCTCGGCCGTCGGAAGCTCGGTCGCAAGTTCGGGTTCCGGCACCATGGAGTCGAGAATAGGGCGCGCGCCCGCGCACAGCCGGTGTCCGGCGACGATTCGATGGAAAACTGCGGATCGTGCAATGCCGGGCCACCGCGCCGTGCTGAGCCGCACGATTCCGGCGCGCCGCCGCGTACCATGACGGCATGACGGAGGCGGGCATGCTCGACCCGGACGACTGGGCGCTCTGGCGGTCGTACATGATGATGTCGGTGCACCTCGAACGGGCACTCGAGCGCCAGACGCAGCGCGATGCGGGCCTCTCTCAGGCCGACTACGCGGTGCTGCACGTTCTCGCCCCCCTCGGCGGGCAGCGCCGCCGGTCGGGTGAGCTCATCGAACCGCTCGCGTGGGAGAAGAGCCGTGTCTCGCATCAGCTGCGGCGCATGGAGTCGCGCGGTCTCATCGAGCGCACTGCCTGCGAGGAGGATCTGCGCGGCACCTGGGTCGCCGTGACCGCGGAAGGGCGGCGCGCATTCCTGCGGGCGACGCGCGGACACGGCGAACTCATCCGCGAGCTGTTCTTCGAGGGTCTCACCGCCGCGGAGCGAGCGGCACTGGCGTCCGTGATCGCACGCGTGGCCGCACGCCTGGACATCCCGAGCACCTCGTGACGGGCACGGAGCGGGCCGATGTCGTGATCGTCGGCGGCGGGCACAACGGGCTCACCGCCGCCGCCTACCTCGGCCGCGCGGGCCTTCGCGTCGTCGTACTGGAGCGGCTCGATCAGTTCGGCGGCGCCGCCGTCTCGGTGGAGCCCTTCGCCGGCGTCGCGGCCCGGCTCTCCCGATACTCGTACCTGGTGAGCCTTCTCCCCCGCCGGATCATCGCCGACCTCGGCCTCGACATCACGCTCGCCCGACGCCGGTTCTCGTCGTACACCCCGGTTCCGGGTGAGGAGCGGGGCCTGCTGATCGACACCGGCGACGCCGCGGCGACCGAGGCCTCCTTCGCCGCGATCGGCGCGGGTGCGGATGCGCGGGCCTGGCGCGACTTCTCGGCGGGCACCGGACGCCTGGCGCGCGCGCTGTTCCCGACCATGACCGAACCGCTGCCGACTCGCGGCGAGGCCCGCGCCCTGCTCGGCGACGATGAGCTCTGGAACGCGCTCATCGAAGAGCCGATCGGCGCCGCGATCGAGCGCACCTTCGCCTCCGACCTGGTGCGCGGCGTGGTGCTGACCGACGCCCTGATCGGGACCTTCGCCGAGCCGGTCGATGCCACCCTGGCGACCAACCGCTGCTTCCTCTACCACGCGATCGGCGGCGGAACGGGTGACTGGGATGTGCCGGTCGGCGGCATGCAGAGCGTGAGCGGCGCGCTGTGGCGCGCCGCCCTCGACGCGGGGGCGGAGCTCCGCCGCGGCGCCGAGGTGACGAGCATCAGCCCGGACGGCGAGGTCGGCTACACCCAGCACGGCACCGATCGGACAATCGCTGCCGGCACGGTTCTGTCGAACGTGACGCCGTTCGAGCTGGCGCGGCTGCTCGGCGGGGATGCCCCGCGGGCCGAGGGCGCACAGGTGAAGGTCAACCTGCTGCTCTCCCGACTTCCCCGGCTGCGTGAGGCGGGGGTGGATCCGTCGGCCGCGTTCGGCGGCACCTTCCACGCGAACGAGGGCTGGGCCTCACTCGGCTCGGCGCATGCGGCGGCGAGCGCCGGGCGCATCCCCGACCCGCTCCCGTTGGAGATCTACTGCCACTCGCTCACCGACCCGACGATCCTCGGGCCGGAGCTGGCCGCCAGCGGCGCGCACACCATGACGGTGTTCGGGCTGCAGGTTCCCGACCGGCTGATCTCGGCCGACAACAACGACGCCCGGCGCGCCGAGCTGGAGGCGGCGGTGTTCCGCTCGCTCGACGCGGTGCTCGGCGAGCCGCTCGCCGACCTGGTGCTGCGCGATGCGGAGGGTCGTCCGTGCGTCGAGACGAAGACGACGCGTGATCTCGAGCTCGCCCTCGGGATGACCGGCGGCAACATCTTCCACGCGCCGCTCGACTGGCCCTTCCTCGAGGAGGACGCTTCCCGTGCGAGCGCCGCGGAGCGCTGGGGGGTCGCGACCGCCCACCCCCGGATCCTGCGCTGTGGCGCGGGCGCGCAGCGCGGCGGCGGGGTCAGCGGTCTCGGCGGTCACAGCGCCGCGATGGCGGTGCTGGAGACCGTCTAGCTACGAGACGCTCTCGTCCTCGTTCCACTGACTCGGCGCCGGCTGCCGCGTGCCGGGAAGGCGCACGTGCGCAGCCCACTCGTGCAGCCACGCGGGCACCTGGAAGTGCTCGGGATCGATGCCGGTGACCTCGGCCAGCTCGTCGGTCGGCACGGTGCCGCCGGCATCCCGCAGGAAGCGCGCCTGCACGAACGCCCGCGCGTAGATCTCCCCCTGCACGACGAAGCGCTGCTCCATGTACACGCAGCGGTCGTCGAGCCCGAGCAGGCGGGATTCGATCTCGTAGCGCTGCCGGAACGTCAGCGACTTGCGGTAGGTGATGGTCTGCGCCGTGACGACCGGGTACATCTTGGCGGTGCGCAGTCGCGCCCACACCCCGGTGCGGACGACGAGCTCCTGGCGGGCGTGATCGAGCATCGACAGGTACACGCCGTTGTTCATGTGCCGCAGCTCATCGATGTCGCCGAGCATCACGCGGCGCTGCACCCTCCCGACGTGGCGCGGATCGATGGGAGGCAATTTCGGCGCGCGCACCGCGAGCCAGGCGAGACGACCGAAGCGACGAAAGGGATTCACGCCGGGAACGCTAGCCCCGGTCGACGCGGCGCGCGAACCGTCTGTCACTGCACGACAGACCGCAGCGGCTCTCAGCGCGCGCGGTTGTCGACGATCGTCATGCGCGGGCCCCGGCGCTCGTAGCCGATCCCCGCCGCCTCGATCAGGCGCACCACACGGTGCCGGTGACCCCGCCACGGCTCCAGCAGCTCGAGCATCCCGTCGTCGTCGACGCCGCGACCGCGCACCGCATCACCGAGCAGCGCGGCGCCGACGCGGCGACTGACGTGGTAGTCCCCCACGCTGACGTGGTCGGGGTCGCCGTGCGAGCGCTGCACCACCTCGGCGGCGGTCCACACTCCGATGCCGGGAACCGTCGTCAGTCCGGTCACCGCGTCCGCGGCCGGGCGGCGCGCGAGGCGCTCCAGCGAGTCGCCGAGCTGCACCGCGCGCATCACCGTGTCGGAGCGCTGCGGCCCCACCCCGGCGCGGTGCCACTCCCAGCTCGGCACCCGACGCCACGTCGCCGCATCGGGCGCGACCCGCATCCCCTCGGGTGCGGGCCCCGGGGCGGGCTCCCCGTGCCGACGCACCAGTTCGCGCCAGGCGCTCTTCTGCTCCACGCCGGTCACCTTCTGACCGAGGATCGTCGGAACCAGGAACGGCAGGATGCGGTCGGCCCGCCCGTGCCGGAGCCCGCGGAACCGGCGGTGCAGTTCGGCGATGAGCGGATGCCGCTCCGGCTCGAACCCGCTCTCGTCGTCCTCGGCGCCGAGCAGTCGCGGAACCGTGTCCAGAGCCTCGGCGGCTCCGTCTCCCCAGGCGAGCGCGTCGACCGCACCGGAGGACTCCCGCAGCAGCAGCGTCGCGCTTCCGGCCGGGGTGGCAACCGCCAGCCACCAGCCCTCGGGCGTGCGCCGCAGGCACGGATCGGTGCGCCCCTGACCGAAGGGGGCGAGCGTCAGCGCCAGCCGCACCTCGCGATCGGGGGTGTAGCGCATCCGGAGCGGTTCCATTGCGAGGAAGCCTAGGCCCGGCCCCCGAGAACGACGAAGGGGCGAGCCACCGGCCCGCCCCTCCTCGCGCTGCCCTCCCGAAGGGGCAGCGCCGTGATGCTAGTAGCCGACCGTGGTGAAGGTGGCCGCGCTCAACGCGAAGGTCGCGATGAAGATGATGAGCCCGAGCACCATGAAGATGATGCTGAGGATGATGCCGACCTTGGCCGGGGTGTTGGGAACGCCAGCAGCCTTCGACTGGTTGGCCGCGACGATGCTCAGGATGAGGCCGAGCAGCGGGAACAGGAACGCCAGCACGAGGCCGACGATGCCCAGGGTCTTGCCGGGAACGGCGGGGGCAGCGGCGGGAACGACGGGGTCAGTCATGACTCTCCTCTAGGTCTCTCACAATGAAAATGAGTGACAGTCGATGCCACTCGCCGACGACCTTATCGGGGTCTGTGCGTGCGCGCGAGGGGTACTTGCTACCTATCCCGCGCCGCGGATGCGCCGAAACACGGCATGATGGACCCTGATGAAGATCGGAATCTTGACCAGTGGGGGCGACTGCCCCGGCCTCAACGCGGTCATCCGCGCGGCCGTGTTCACCGGCACGAAGCTGCACGGCATGGAGTTTGTGGGCTTCAAGGGCGGCTGGCGCGGCGTCGTCGAAGGCGACACCATGCCCCTCGGCCGACCCCAGGTGATGGGCATCTCCAAGCAGGGCGGCACCATCCTCGGCACCTCCCGCACCAACCCCTTCGAGGGAGGCGGCGCCCCGCGCGTCGCCGAGGTGATGGAGGAGCAGGGCATCGACGCGCTGATCGCGATCGGCGGCGAAGGCACGCTCGCCGCGGCGAAGCGCCTCACCGACGAAGGCATCCAGATCGTCGGGGTTCCGAAGACCGTCGACAACGACCTGTCGGCCACCGACTACACCTTCGGCTTCGACACCGCCGTGCAGATCGCCACCGACGCGATGGACCGCCTGCGCACCACCGGCGACAGCCACGGGCGCTGCATGGTCGCCGAGGTCATGGGCCGCCACGTCGGCTGGATCGCCCTGCACTCGGGCATGGCCGCGGGCGCGCACGCGATCCTGATTCCCGAGCAGAAGACGAGCATGGACCAGATCATCGAGTGGGTGCAGTCGGCCCACGATCGTGGTCGAGCCCCGCTCGTCGCCGTCGCCGAGGGGTTCAAGCTGGACACGATGGACGACGCGCACTCGGAGCGCGGCCTCGACGCCTTCGGGCGCCCGCGACTCGGCGGGATCGGCGAGCTGATCGCCCCCGAGATCGAGGAGCGCACCGGGATCGAGACGCGCGCGACCACGCTGGGTCACATCCAGCGCGGAGGAACGCCGACCGCCTACGACCGCGTGCTGGCGACCCGCTACGGCATGGCCGCGATCACCTCGGTGCTCGAGAAGCACTGGGGCCGGATGGTGGCGCTGCGCGGCACGCAGATCGTGCACGTTCCGTTCGAGGACGCGCTCGGTCGCCTGAAGACGGTGCCGCAGAGCCGGTACGACGAGGCCGCGGTCCTGTTCGGATGAGCTTCCGCGCGATCCGCGTGACGCGTGCCGCGGAACGCGGCGCGCCGAACCGGGTCGCTCTGGTCGACCTGCCCGACCTCCCCGAGGCTCCCGAGCCCGGCGACGCACTCGTCGAGATCGAGTACTCGAGCCTGAATTTCAAGGACGCGCTCGCACTTGCCGGCAAACCCGGGGTCGTGCGCGTCGACGAGCTGACGGCCGGCATCGACCTCGTCGGCGTCGTGCGCGCCTCGGCGGCCGACCGCTGGCGCCCGGGCGACCGCGTCGTGGTGAACGGCTACGGTCTCGGCGAGACCGAGCCGGGTGGGCTCGCCGAGCGGGCGCGCATTCACGGCTCCTGGGGCATCCGCCTGCCCGAGCGGATGACGAGCTCTCAGGCCGCCGCGATCGGCACGGCCGGCTACACGGCGGCGCTCTGCGTCGACCGGCTGGCACAGGCGGGCCTCGGCGACGGGGCTGAGGTCGTCGTCACCGGCGCGGCCGGTGGCGTCGGCACGATCGCGCTGCTGCTCGGCCGTGCCGCGGGGTGGCGGATGACCGCCGTTACCGGGCGCCCCGAGCTCGCCGATGACCTGCGTGCGCTCGGCGCCGCTGACATCGTCGATCGCACGGAGCTCTCCGGCGAGGGAAAGCCGCTGCAGTCGGCACGCTGGGACGGTGCGATCGACGCGGTCGGCGGCGAGATCCTCGCCAACCTCCTCGCCCAGACGCGCCCCGGCGGCACGGTCGCCGCGTGCGGCAATGCCGCCGATGCGCGGTTGTCGACGACGGTGATGCCGTTCATCCTGCGCGGGGTGACGCTCGCGGGCATCAACTCGGTGGAGCCGCCTCACGAGGTGCGGGCGGCTGCCTGGGAGCGACTCGACCGCGACCTCGACCTCGACGCCCTGGACTCGGTGACCGAGCAGATCCGGCTCACCGACGCGATCGACGCCGCCGCGCGCTTCTTCGCGGGCGGCGTTCGCGGCCGCCTCGTCGTCGACGTGCGCCGCTGATCGGCGGCGTGCCACACTGACGCCATGACCGTACCGTTCGATTTCACGGGCGCCCTCCTCGTCGGCGGTGTCTTCGCGGCCGTCGCCGCCGCGATCCACGTGGCGATCTTCGTGCTCGAGAGCGTGCTCTGGATGCGGCCGAAGGTGCGCCGGATCTTCGGCGTCCGCAGCGACGACGACGCGCGGGCGATCCGCCCGATGGCCTTCAACCAGGGCTTCTACAACCTGTTCCTCGCGCTCGGCATCGTCGCCGGGCTCGTGATGCTCTCCGCGTCGTCCGCCGCATCGGCGGGCCTGGCGGTCACGGTCTTCGCCGCGCTCTCGATGCTGCTCGCGGCGCTCGTGCTCGTCGTCTCGCAGCGTCGGCTCTGGCGCGCGGCGCTGATCCAGGGCACGGCCCCGCTCCTGGCGCTGATCGCGTTCGGCATCGCCGCGCTCGGCTGAGCTCAGCTGTCGCGAACGTACTCCTCGAGGGCCTCGAGCATGGACTCGACGGTCTTCTCCTCGGCGATCACGTGCACCGGGAGGCCGACCGCGCGGGTGTCGAACGCGGTGCGCGGCCCGATGCAGGCGACGATCACCGAGTCGTGGAGGGGCGCGAGCTGTTCGGCGATCTGGCGGGCAACGCTTCCCGAGGTGACCAGCACCGCGCGGATGCGCCCGCTCGCAACATCGGCCGCGACGGCCGGGGCAACCGGCACGCCGACCGTGCGGTAGGCCGAGACGAAGGTCGCCTCGAAGTTGAGGCGGGCCAGCCCGGCCACCAGGGTCGGGTCGCTCGCGTCGGACTGGGGCACGAGTGCGCGCCCGCGCACGTCGCCCACCGGCCACTCGGCGACAAGCCCGCGCGCCGAGTTGTCGCTCTGCGGAACGAAGTCGACGTGGTAGCCGGCGAAGGTCAGCGCCTGAGCCGTGGTCTCGCCGACCGCCGCCACGCGTGTCGTCTCGGGCAGGCGGATGCCGTGGCTGACGAACACGTCGACCGTGGTCGCGCTCGACACCACGAGCCAGTCGAACTCCCCCGCCTCGAGCCGTCGCAGCTCGGCGGCCAGCACGTCGGGGTTCTCGACGCTCGCGAAGTTGACGAGCGGTGCGATCACGGCGATCGCGCCGCGCGCGCGTACGGTGGCGGCGACGCCGTCGCCCCACCTTCCGCCGCGCGGCACCAGGATGCGCCACTTGGCCAATTCGCCAGAGGATCTCACTCGCCCATCCTCCCGCGTGCGCCGCGCCGACGCGAATCGATCAGTCGTCGCTGAAGATCGCCCAGGCGACGAGACCGACGGCGATCACGGCCACGGCCGCGCCTCCGATGATCCACGGAACGGGGTTCGACTTGTAGGCGGCCACCGCCTTGTCGCTCAGCTCCCCGACCCGCTTGGGAACGTTGACGCGGTCTTCGATCGCGTCCAGCGTCGCCGCGAGTTCGTGGCGGGCCTTGGCAGCTGCTGCTTTTGCGTCAGTCATGCTCATGGGGTGGTGCCTCGCTTTCCGATTCCTTGAATTGCTCTGAGGTCGCGCTTCCAGCTCTCGACCGATTCCGTGGGAACGGGCGGGATGCCTCGCATCAGCACGCGATAGCCGATGAATCCGACGATCGCGGCGATGATGAGCAGCACCAGCGCCACGAGGAGTGCCGCCAGCCACCCGGGCATCACGAGCGACAGCGCCAGGATGGCCGCGGTCAGCAGCACTCCGAGCATCGCCAGCAGCACGAGCGCCGCGCCGGCCAGGAGGCCGGCGCCGATCCCGATCGCCTTGAACTTGGCGATCAGCTCGGTCTTGACGAGCTCGATCTCGCGCTGCACGAGCGCGGTCACCTGATCGGGCAGCTCGGCGATCAGGGTCAGGAGTCCCCGCCGCGGGGAACGAGTACGGGTATCAGTCATGGGGTCACCCGGCGCTGCGGCGCCTAGCTCGACTTGGCGGTCGACTTCGAGGAGGAGCTCGACGTCGCCGGCTTCTTGGCGGCCGGCGTCGCGGACTTCTTGGAGGAGACCTGCGAGACGACCTTCTTGGCGTTCTCGGAGACAAACTCGGCGACGTCTGGCGCCTTGTCCTTCACGAAGGTCTCGACGGTGTCGACCTGGCGCTGGACGCGCGGGTCGTTCCAGAACTTCGCGGCGGTCGACTTGATCTGCTCGTAGCGCTCACGTCCCGCCCGAGTCCCCAGCACATAGCCGACGCCGAGTCCGGCGACGAACAGAATCTTGCCTCTCACGATGGTTCCCTCCCACGGGTGTGTCTCGAGTCACCAGGGACTCAAGCGTTCAGGTCTGGTTCCAGCGTCCTCCACGAATTGCATTCCGTCAACGGAATACCCCGAAGAGACACGGAAGTTTCAGGATGCTCGGATTCGGCATGCTATGCGGGCGCGCGCTGGCACCCGGTGACACGCAGGGGCCCCGCGGCGTCCGCCGCGGGGCCCCTGCGTTCACATCCGGACACCCCACCCCTCGAGTCTCAGCTCTCGAGAGGCGGGGGCCGAGTCAGATCCCTAGCTCTTGACCTGTGCCCGGCGGCGAGCCGCCAGGAGCACAGCGCCCGCGAGCAGGAGCGTCGCGGCAAGACCCAGGGATCCTGCTGCCACCGCGCCCGTCAGCGCCAGGGTGGGAAGGTCGCCGCACGTGGAGGGCGTCGCATAGGTGAACGTCCAGCTGTACGGCAGTTCGCGGTCACCCGGGAAGCCCGCACCCACCGCCGGCGTGGCCGTGATGGTGACCGTACCCGCGGCCGAGACCGTGAAGGTGCCGCCCGTGGTGAACGGCGTTCCGCCGTTCACCGTCCACAGGATCGCGTCCGGCTCACCCTCCTCGTTGCCGAGGGTGTACGAGCCGCCGCCCGAGCAGTCGAGCTGCACGAACGAGACGGTCGGGGTCACGACACCCAGAGTCGGCGGGCAGAACCCGTCGGTCTGGAAGGCGTGCTCCCAGCTCGAGGTCCCGGTCAGGCGGTAGCCCTCGTCGGCGTGAGCCGTGACCTGGATGTGGGTACCCGGCTCCACCGTGTAGGTGCCCGGCTCGATCGGAGCCGCGGTGGCGCCGTCGACGGAGACCTTGTAGGTGACGTGGTCGGCCGCCACGACCGTGTAGCTCTGCTCGAGCACACCGCCGTTGATCTCGTCGCAGAGGTCGTTCCAGGTCACCGGGTCACCGGGCACCGAGACGTCCGTGAGGCAGTCGGGGTCGGCCATCGTGTACTCGCCGAGCACGATGCGGTCGACGTTGCCGGGGAGGAAGTAGCCCGCGCCATCGGCGATCGCGATGACCGTGAACGTGGTGCCCGGTGCCACAGCGTGGAAGCCCGCCGCGACGCCGGTGGCAACGCCGTCGCCGATCTGCACGAGGTAGGTCACGTTCGCCGTCGCCGGGATGGTGTAGCCGCCCTCGGTCTGCGCCCCAGGCGTCGACTCGTCACACAGCACCTGCGTGATGGTCGGGTCCACCGGGGTGACCTCGATGCCGCAGTCCCCGGCGGAGGAGAACGTGTGCTCCCACTCCTTGAGAACGGCGCCGGTCACGGTCTTGAGCGCCCGCAGCTCGACGGTGATGTCAGCCGAGGTGGGGTTCACGTTGTAGGTGCCCGCCGCGACATCGCTCCAGGTGCCGTCCTTGAGCAGCTGGTAGGTCACGCCGGAGGCCGCCGTGATCGTGTACCGCGCCTGAGTGCGCTCGCCCGGCGTCACTCCGGTGCACTCCTGGTCGGTGAACGACGGGGTGACCGGCGTCACGATGATGATGCAGTCGCCCGCGCTGGAGAACGTGTGCTCCCAGCTCTTGAGCACGGCGCCGGTGGAGGTCGCCACCGCCCGCAGCTGGACCGTGATGTCGGCCGACGTGGGGTTCACGTCGTAGACGCCCGCCGCGATGTTCTCCCACGTGCTGCCGTCAAGCACCTGGTAGGTCACGCCCGACGCCGCGACGATCTCGTACGAGGCCTGCGTGCGGTCGCCGTCCGTGACGCCCGTGCACTCCTCCGCGACGAAGGTCGGCGTGACCGGCTCCGGGTCGTCGCAGTCGGCAGCGTCGAAGACGTAGGGACCCCACGTCGTGGTTCCGCCGAGCACGTAGCGCGACGCGTCGTAGTTCGGATCCAGAACGGCTCGGATCGACACCGTCGAGCCGATCGCCGGGGTCACCGTGCCCGCGGCGGCGTTCGCGAAGGATCCGCCGTTGAGCGAGACCTGGTAGACGACGCCCGCCGTGGTCGGAATCGCGTACGTCCCGTCGGTCGGGGCGAAGTCGACGCATCGCGACAGCTCGACTGTCGGTGCCGTCGGGATGATCTCCGTTGGCGCGCATGCCTCGGGGAAGTCGTACTTCGGCTTGATCGTCAGGTAGTTCTTCTTCTCGTAGCCGTTGCTCCAGCGCGCCGTGAGCTCGAGCTTCTTCTCGACCGCCTCGGTCATGTACTCGGTGACGACAAGCGTCCCGCCCTTGGCGATGACCGTGCCGACCGGAACCAGGCTCGTGTCGCTGGACGCGATGATCTCCTCGGACTTGTTGCTCTCCGAGTTCTGGATCGTCCAGGTGATCTTGTAGGTGGAGTCGTTGTCGGTGCTGCAGACGACGCTCGCGCCGATGGTGTTGTGGTGCGCGGCACTGGGGCCGGCAACCACGGCGATGATGCCCGCCGCGATCGCCAACGCGCCGAGGCCCGCGAGGATCTTTTTGAACATGGGGGATTTCCTTGCTGAGAGGGGGACGGCGGCTGCTGCGCGCGACGGCTCCGGGGGACGGAGCGCGCACGTCGATGCGCCGGGTTCCGGCGGGGGAGCCGGAGAAGAGGGAAGGCGTGGGGCCGCAGGGATTCGGGACGCGGCCTCAGCAAATGGGGGACAAGACGTGAGAGCTCGGGTCGGCACCTTTCCACGTCGCAAAGGCTGAGAGGCAACGCGCCCGGGGGTGAACGCGCTCTTCGCGACGAAGTTTCACCAAGCTAGCAGGTCCGCACTTTGGTGGACAAGGTGTTCCACAGGCTTTCTGCCCTCCGTCGTGCGGCGCCCGTTCTCAGCACGGGCGCCGCACGACGCCGGATCAGTGTCGCGGTGCCGGCCGCCGGCGAGCGAACAGCAGCAGACCGCCAGCGAAGAACATCGTCGCTGCGAGACCGAGAGACCCGCTCGCGATCGTGCCGCCCGTGAGCGCGAGGGTCGGAAGGTCCTCACAGACGCTCGGACGCTCGAAGGCGAGGTGCCAGGTGTACGGGAGCTCATCCTCCCCGGCGAACCCGGCGCCATCGGCCGGCATCGCGGTGATGGTCACGGCACCCGGTGTCGAGACGGTGAACGTTCCCCCGCTGGTGAAGGTCTCGCCGCCGTTGACGCTCCACAGGATCGCGTCCGGCGTGCCCTCCTCGTTTCCGAGCGTGTACGAGCCGTCAGCGTCGCACGTCATCTGCTGGGTCGCGACCGTCGGAGTCACCAGGCCCAGCGTCGGCGGGCAGAACCCGTCGGTCTGGAAGGCGTGCTCCCAGCTGACCGTGCCCGACAGCACATAGCCGTCCTCGGCGTGAGCCGTCACGACGACGTAGTCGCCGGGCGCTGCGGAGTGGACTCCTGCGGCGATCGGCGACGAGTCGCCGCCGTTGATCGACACCGTGTAGGTGACATGGTCCACCGCGACGATCTCGAAGCTCTGCTCCAAAACGCCTCCGTTGATCTCGTCGCAGAGATCGCTCCAGAACACCGGGTCTCCGACGACGATCTCGACGCCGCAGTCCGGGTCGGCGATCGTGTACGGGCCGTAGAACTTCGCCGTCTCACCCGGAGCCGTGATGTAGTAGCCCGCCGCCCAGTCGCCGACGGCCTTGATCTCGAACTCGTCGCCCGGGCTCAGCACCTGCAGGCTGCCGGTCGTCGCGGCGGTCCAGCTGCCGCCGTTGACCTTGACGAAGTAGCTGACGCCGGTGACGGCCGTCAGCGTGTACCCCGCGGTGCTGACCTCGCCCGGGGTTCCCGTGCAGACGGCCTGGCTGATGGCCGGCTCGATCGGGGTCACCTCGGTGTAGCACTCCTCGTTCGGCTCGGAGAAGCTGTGCGACCACTCGCCGACGAGCGTCGAGCCGCGGTAGGCCTTGATGGTCACCTCGGTCGCGCCGTCCGGCGAGGGCACCTCGTGCGCGACGCCGGCGGCGACGGTGGCGTAGCTCGCGGAGCCGATCTTCGCCTTGTAGGTGATGCCGTCCAGCGCGGCGAGGGTGAAGGTGCCGGTCGTGTCGTCACCGGTGCCCTCGATGCACACCGAGTCGGTGAACGTCGGGGCCGGCGGGGCGCACGGCGGCTCGCTCGTCGTCAGCGCCGCCTCGATCGTGTAGCTGACGGTCTTCGTGGTCTCGCCACCCGGGAAAGTGTGGCCGTCGTCCGCCGTCGCCGTGCGCTCATGGGTGCCGGCGGTGGTGGCCGCGGCCGAGTTCCACGTCGCATTCACGATCGTGAACTCGGCGGTGCCGGCGACGCCGCACGAAGCGGGGGTGACGACGACGCTGGCCGCGGCGTCCTCATCGAGGCAGTCGGGCGACTTGACGAGCTTGTAGGTGAGGTTCCAGCCGGACGGCGACGGGAAGTCCTCCGCAGGCTGGCCCGGGCCGGTCAGCACCTTGCCGTTCAACAGCGAGGTGGTGGTGGCGCTCACCTCGTAGAGGTCGACCTGGTAGTAGGCATCGCAGGTCTCGAGCAGCTGGTCGTCGAGCTTGGACAGCTCGCTCGGCTCGCAGGTGTCGGTTCCGACGTGCGTGAAGTACGCCTGGGGCCAGGTCGGCGTCGTGGAGTTGACCCATCCGGGCATCTTCCACGCGACCAGGACGCAGCCGTCCGGGTCCACCGGCGGCTCCTCCGGCTCATCGGTCGGCACCTGACAGACGATCACGTGGCTGATCGAACCCTTGACGGGGTGCACGAACGTGGCACCGGCCGCCAGGCCCGAGTCGTACAGGTAGCTGCCGTTGACCTGGCCGCCGTCGTTGCTGCTGCCGGCCTTGATCACGACCTTCGACCACTCCCAGCCGTCATCGGCTTCGGGGAGCGTGTACGGGTTCGCCGCGGAGTTCTCGGTCGAGAAGCTCGGCTTCTCGCAGCTTTCGCCTTCGAGCGTCTGCCAGTAGGCGGCGTGGTTGGAGTCGGTCGCGTTCGCGGGTGCCGCGACGACGCCGACGATGCCGGCGCCGAGGGCCAGCGCCAATGAGGTTGCAAACAGCTTTTTGTACATGTGGGGGAGGATTCCTTGCTGAGAGGATCCGCGTCCCGCGCGCAACACAGTGCATCACGTGGGGGACGTGGACAAGGGGGGCCTTGCCGCTTGGTCGAACTCAGCCGTCACGCGGGGGAGCGAACAGCCGATCGGGATATCGACGAAGCCTCGCCAACGTAACATGTCCGCCAAATGGAGGACAAGGAGTTGCCCACAACGGGGGGCCGCAACGCGGCCCCGCGTCGCCGAGTCTCAGCTCACGGCGACCGGACCGCGCCACCCGCACGTCCGCAGCGCTCCCGCCCACGATCGAGCGGGAGCGCCGCGAAGCGCGAGGCTTCTCAGTGACGGATCAGCGACCGCCGCTGGCGAGCCAGCACGAGCATGCCGCCGGCAAGCAGGAGCACGCCACCGAACCCGAGACCGCCCACAACCGACGAGTCATTTCCCGTCAGCGCGAGAGTCGGCAGGTCATCGCACGGCCTCGGATCTGTGAAGTCGAGCTCCCATTCGAGAGTCGACCCCTCTTCACCGGCGAAGCCGTAGCCTTCGGCGGCCGTCGCGGTCAGCAGCACCGTCTGCGTTCCGGCGATGTCGTAGCTGCCTTCCGTCGCCGGCAGACCTCCGACCGTCCACGAGACCGCGTCCGGGAAGAGATCCCCGTCGAGGGTCGCGAAGCTCAGCGATCCATCCGCGTCGCACGTCGGCTGCGCCGTGTCGACGTCCACCGTCACGGTCGGCAGGGTGCACAGGTCGTCGAGCGTGAACTCGTGCACCCAGCGGGCGAGCCGCGGATGCTTCAGCTCGTAGCCGTCCATCGCATGCGCCTTGATCACCACGGTGTCGCCGATGTTGGCCGCGATCGGGATTCCGTAGGCCTCCGCCGGCACGACTCCCTGGTCGACTCCGTTGAGCTTCCAGGTCAGGTACACCCCGTCCGTGCCGTACACGATGAAGTACGGATCGACCACACCGCCGCGCACCTGATCGTCGCAGTACGCGTCGAAGAAGTCGGGTTCCTCAGGCACGATGCACTGACTCGCGTCGAGGACGTCGGGAATCGTGTACTCGAACTCCTTCTGCAGCGATCCGTCAGCGAAAGCGTGACCGGGGTTCGCCGTCGCCGTCCGCGTGTGCGTGCCCGGCGTCATGTCGGCCGGGGCGTCCCACGTGGCGTTGTGGATTCGGAACCGCACCGAGCCCGGCTCGTCGCAGGTCGCTCGTGTGGGGTTCGCAGCGGCCCGCGCGTCGCGGACCTCACAGCCCGGAACCGTGGAGTCCAACACGTCCGGGACGGTGTATTCGACCTCCTTGGTCAGCATTCCGCCCGCAAACGCGTGTCCGGGGTCAGCCGTCGCCGTCACGGTGTGCGTGCCGGGCGAGGTGGGAGGAGTGCTGTCCCAGGTCGCGTTGGCGATCTCGAACTCCGGCGCACCCGGTTCATCGCAGGTGGCCTGCGACACCGTGACGCTGGCGGTCGCATCGTTCACGATGCAGTTGCCGTCCGGCGCGGTGACCGTGTGGCTCCACTTCCAGTTGTCATCGTTGCCTTGGAGCTCATAGCCCGGCAGCTCGACGGCCTTGATCTGGATGTAAGTGCCGACGGCAACGGGATAGGTCCCCGCACCGACATCGCCGTAGCCGCCGGTGCTGTTGAGACGCACCTGGTACTTCACGCCCGCGGTCGTCGGGATCGTGTAGCTGCCGTTGCCCCACTGGCCGGGATCGGTGCACTGCGCGTTCGCGAAGGTCGGAACGGCGGGCACGACCGTCGGCTTGTCGCAGCCCGCGGCGTGAAGCAGCTGGTTGTACGGCGTCCAGTTCTGGCCCGGGTAGCTGCCGCTCACGCCCTGCTTGACGTAGTTGAACGGGGGAATGATGTCCTGCGCGTGTGCGCCGTGGCCGCTGGGCTCCAAAACCGCGCTGATGGAGATCTCGTTCTCGGTGTAGTTCGGTCCGCCCGTCTTGTGACAGATCTTGACCTTGCGGTCGGTGTCATCCGGCGGACACGGCTCGACGACGACCGTCCCGGTGTCGCGGCTCCACTGGTCGCCGTCGTGGGCGACCACGACCACCCGATAGCTGTGCGACAGGCCGTCATCCGGGAAGCTCTCGACGCGCGTGAAGTTGCGCCCGAAGTCCGAGTCCTCGACGACCTTCACGTCGTCGATGTAGATCGCGACGTAGTTGTCGCCACCGTTCTGATAGTTGGTCAGAGTGACCGACACCGCGTCACAGGTGTGGCTGATCTGGGCCGTATGGGCGCTCGCCGGGCCGGCCGTCAGCGCAACGATGCCGAGCGAGAGCGCAATCACGCTCAGCCCGGCAAGGAGTTTCTTGAACATGGGGGACGTTCCTTTGACTGAGAGGCGTCGCGCCGCTCACGTCTTTCGGCGTGGGGGGACGCCAAAGGGGGGCGACGTCTGTCGCCGAGAGGGACCGGTGTCGCAGTGACCCGGGAGAGCACACACGCGGCGAGGTCAGGGAGGGGAATCCCGCGCTCGCCCGTCAGAGGGGGAGTTCTAAGCTTTTTCCATCTTTGGCAATCGCCTTCCCACGCCGGGGAACAATCAGCCACGTACCAGTCGCACGCGACCAATCCGACGTAATCTCGTCACGCTAACAAGCGAACTCGCCGGCTGCCAGATAGACAGAGCCGTCGCGAACTCCGCTCAGGTATCGCGAGGGTCTGCGGCCGCGGCGACCCCGTCCCGCCCGGGAACGCGCAACGCGGCCCCGCGATGCCATGTCTCAGCTCATGGCGGCGGGACCGCGCCACCCGCGCGTCCGCGGCTCCAGCGCATCCGTGGCGCTCCCGATCACGTTCGAGAGGGAGCGCCACGGGGCGCGTGGCTTCCTAGTGGTGGATCAGCGCTCGGCGCTGTCGGGCGAGAACGAGGAGACCTCCCGCCAGCAGCACGCCGCTCGCGAATCCGAGCCCGCTCACGACCGACGAGTCAGTACCCGTCAGCGCCAGCGTGGACAGATCGTCACACGGCCTCGGATCCGTGAAATCGATCTCCCATTCGAGAGTCGACTCCTCTTCACCGGCGAACCCGTAGCCCTCGGCCGCCGTCGCGGACAGTTCCACCGTCTGCGTTCCGGAGAAGTCGTAGCTGCCTTCCGAAGCCGGCAGACCGTTGACCATCCAGGAGACCGCATCCGGGTAGAGCTCACCATCGACCGTCTCGAAGGTCAGCGTTCCGTCCGCATCACAGGTCGGCTGCGTCGAATCGACGTCGACCGACACCGTCGGGAAGGTGCACAGCTCATCGAGCCCGAAGTAGTGCTTCCACTCGACACGGCGGTCCTTCAGCGTGTAGCCCTCCATGGCGTGCGCCTTGATGACGACCTTGTCTCCGATTTCGGTGGCGATCGGCACACCGTAGGCCTCCGGAGGCACCACGCCCTGGTCCACTCCGTTGAGCTTCCAGGTCAGGTACACCCCGTCGGTTGCGTAGACGATGAAGTACGGGTCGACGATGCCGTTCGGCACATACTCGTCACAGTACGCGTCGAAGAACTCCGGCGGCATCGGCTTGATCGGGCACGGACGCTCCGGTGCCTTGATCTTGTCGCTCCACTTCCAGTCGCCCTTCAGCTCGTACCCGTGGAGTGCCACCGCCTTGACCTGCACATACGTGCCGGCGGCGACCGAGTGCTTCCCGGCCTCGACGTCCATGTACGGTCCGTCGTGGCCGTAGCGCACCTGGTACTTCACATGGTGGACCTGCGGGATCCAGTAGCTGCCGTCACCGACATGCCCGTCGTGCGTGCACTGCGCGTCGCGGAAGACCGGCGGCTCTGCCGTCACCTTCTTGTCGCACTTGTGATCACGCCCGTCGCGACTCTGCGACTGGGTGTTCAGGAGCGAGTCGCCGACGTCGGAGGTCGGCCGCTGGTCGTCGCGGTCGCGATCCTCGCAGTGGTCATCGGGCTTGTCGCACTTGTCATCACGACCACCCGACTGCGTCAGCAGACCCGACTCCCCAGCACCCGACTTCGGATTCTGGTGGTCACCGTCGTGGTCATCGCAACGGTCATCGGGCTTGTCGCACTTGTCATCACGACCACCCGACTGCGTCAGCAGACCCGACTCCCCAGCACCCGACTTCGGATTCTGGTGGTCACCGTCGTGGTCATCGCAACGGTCATCGGGCTTGTCGCACTTGTCATCACGACCACCCGACTGCGTCAGCAGACCCGACTCGCCAGCACCCGACTTCGGATTCTGGTGGTCACCGTCGTGGTCATCGCAACGGTCATCCTTCTTTCCGTCGCCCTTCTTCCCGTCGTCCTTCTCTCCGTCGTCCTTCTTGTCGCAGTCGTCATCGCGCCCGCCCGACTGCCCGGACAGAACGGATTCGTCGAGGGCGACGTTCGGGTCGTCGTGGTTGCCGTCGCGATCCTCGCACCGGTCATCTTTCTTCCCTTCGTCCTTCTTCCCTTCGTCCTTCTTGTCGGAGTTGTCCTTCTTCTTGTCGGAGTCATCCTTCTTGTCGGAGTTGTCCGTCTTGTCGGAGTTGTCCTTCTTGTCGGAGTCATCCTTCAGTGCGACGAAGGCCTGATCGGCGTCGTCACTCTCGTCGTCGCCGAGCAGCACTTCCGTGCCGTCGGCGTCGAGACACAGACCGACCGTGACGTCATCGCACGAGGGGATGACCGGGTCGTCTTGCGCGCTGGCCGTGCCGGCCGTCAGCGCAACGATGCCGAGTGAGAGCGCCATCGCGCTCAGCCCGGCGAGGAGCTTTTTGAACATGGGGGATTCCTTCAGTGAAGGCGTCGCGGCGCAGCGAAGTCGCGGCGTGGGGGACGCCGGTGTGGCGACGAGATTCGTCGCAGAAAGGGTGCGGCTCGCTGAGAGGAGTCGAGTGAGACTTGACTCGACGGGGCGACGAGCTGAGACCAGCCCTAGTCGATCAACTGCGTGGGTCTATGCGTGATCCATGTGGGCGCTTGCCTTTCCACGCCGGGGAACAATCAGGCACGCGCTGTCGGAGCGTGACCAATCCGACGTAATCTCGTCACGTTAACAAGAGGATTGGCCATATACCAGATAGACAGACTGGTCGCCAAGCCGACACGCCTAGTGCACGTACTCCAGCAGATCGAAGCCGACGGTGCGCATCGCCTCAAGAGCGCGCAGTCGCGACGCGGCTCCCTCGTCCGCGAAGTGCACCGTCACGGCGTAGGCGACCGCGTGGCGCGGGCCGCGAAGCACCCCCGCCTCCGCACGCACCCCCGCATCTGTTCCGGTCTTGTTGACGAGCTGCAAGCCGTGATCGGGGGTGCGATGCGAGAACGGATCGAGGCCGAAGGCGCTGGCCACCATGGAGAGGTCGGCGTTCAGCGAGAGCCACCCGAGCACGCGGCTGCTCGTCGCGTGATCGACGACGCGGCCGTGCGCCAGCGCCACGAAGAGCTCGGTGAGCTCTGCGGTGGACCCCACCGAGAGCTGCGGGGCGTCGTCCGGCCCCCGCAGATCGCGCACCAGGTCGAGCAGCGCGGTGCGCGTGAGGCCGAGCCCCTCGGTGCGGGTTCGGACCGCGTCGAGGCCGACCTGACGCAGCAGCACGTTGGTGGCGAGGTTGTCGCTCGCGGCACCGATCAGCGTCGCGAGGTCTGCCACCGGAAGCGAGGGGGCCTGCAGGTGCTGCCACACGCCGCTGTCGCCCACGGTGTCGCTGGGAGACTTGTCGAGGATGGCGAATCCGCTCGCGTCGCGCTCGGTGATGCGCGCCGACAACTCGACAAGCAGCAGGATCTTGCCGATGCTCGCCGTCGGCAGGGCGATGCGCTCATCGATCGAGGCGAGCGGCTCGTTGGAGTCGAGGTCGACCACCGAGGCCGAGACCTGGGCGCCGTCGTACGCGATCTCGCCGAGCGCGGTGAAGCTCGCCGAGAAGTTCGCGACTCGCTCGATCGCACGATGACGAGGCGTACGCGGCCCGCGTACGCGATCTCGTCGCTCAGGCGACGGCGCGAGTTCTACCAAATGGTCACACGATCGTTCGGGTCGAGCCAGAGGGCGTCCGTCTCGCTGAGATCGAACGCACGAGAGAACTCGTCAATATTACGAACGATCTGGTTGCAGCGGAACTCGCTCGGCGAATGCGGGTCGATGGCGAGCAGCCGGATCGCCTCCTCGTCGCGGTACTTCGACCTCCAGGCCTGTGCCCAGCTGAGGAAGAAGCGCTGCGCGCCGGTGAGCCCCTCGATGACGGGAGGCTCGGCGCCGTCGAGCGACAGCTGGTACGCCTTCCACGCGATCCCGAGCCCGCCGAGGTCGCCGATGTTCTCGCCGATCGTCAGCGCACCGTTGACGTGATGGTCGGGGATGCCGCTCGGCGCGAGGGCGTCGTACTGGGCGATGAGACTGGCGGTGCGCTCTTCGAAGGCCGCGCGGTCCTCGGCGGTCCACCAGTCGGTCAGCCGGCCGTCGCCGTCGAAGCGCGAGCCCTGGTCGTCGAAGCCGTGCCCGATCTCGTGGCCGATCACGGCGCCGATCGCGCCGTAGTTGGCTGCCGCATCCCGGCTCTCGTCGAAGAAGGGGAACTGCAGAATGGCCGCCGGGAACACGATCTCGTTGAAGCCGGGGTTGTAGTACGCGTTGATCGTCTGCGGCGTCATGAACCACTCGTCGCGGTCCAGCGGCTTGCCGATCTTGCCGAGCTCGCGCTGGAACTCGAACTCCGATGCGGCGCGGACGTTGGCGACGAGGTCGTCGGCATCGATCGCCAGCGTCGAGTAATCGCGCCACCTCACCGGGAAGCCGATCTTGGGGGTGAACTTCTCGAGCTTGTCGAGGGCGCGCTGCCGGGTCTCCTCGGTCATCCAGTCGAGGTTCCGGATGCTCTGACGGTAGGCCTCCACCAGGTGCGCGACGAGGTCGTCCATCGCGGCTTTCGCCGTCGGGCTGAAGTGCTTCTCGACGTAGATGCGGCCGATCGCCTCGCCGAGCGCGCCCTCGGTGACGGCGACCCCGCGCTTCCAGCGCGCGCGCAGCTCAGGCGTACCCGTGAGCGTCTTGCCGTAGAAGTCGAAGTTGGCGTTCACGACCTCGCGGTGCAGGTAGGGCGAGGCGGAGCGGATGACCTGCCAGCTCAGCCAGTCGCGCCAGGCGGGCACCCGGTCCTCGACGAGCAGCTCGGCGAGACCGGAGACGAAGCTCGGCTGGCGCACAACGACCTCGTCGAAGGACCCGGCGGGCACATCGAGGGCGGCCAGCCACGAGTCGACGAACGACGCGGCGACACCGGCGAGAGCGGTCACCTCGCTCCAAGCGGTGAGGTTGTAGGTGGCCTGGCTGTCGCGCGATCGCACGTTGTCCCAGTGGTGGGAGGCGATCGCCGTCTCCAGCTCCAGGATGCGCGCGGCGCGCACGCCCGCGTCGTCGAGCCCGGCCATCGCCAGCATGCGCTCGAGGTGCGCGAGGTAGGCGGCACGGATCTCGGTGAACTTGTCCTCGCGGTAGTACGACTCGTCGGGAAGACCGAGGCCGCCCTGCTCGAGGAACACCAGGTAGCGCTCGGGATTCCCGGGGTCGTTGTCGACGAAGGCCTGGATGAAGCCGCCGACTCCGGCACGCTCCAGACGCCCGAGCGTCTGCGCAAAGCTCGTCAGGTCGGTGGCGGAGGCGGCCGCCGCCAGCTCCTCGGCGACCGGGCTCCAGCCCAGCTCCTCGATCCGCTGCTCGTTCATGAAGCTGGCGTAGAGGTCGCCGATCTTGCGCTCCTCGGTGCCCGGGGCGGCCGACTGCGCGGCCTCGATGATCTCGCGCACCGCCTGCTCGGCCTCTTCGGCGAGCACGTAGAAGGAGCCGTAGCGCGCCTTGTCGGCAGGGATCTCGGTGCGGTCGATCCACCGTCCGTTCACGTGCCGGAACAGGTCGTCCTGAGGGCGGACCGCCGGATCGAGTTCGTCGATTTCGATGCCGGAAGGAAGCAGTGCGTCGGTCATACCCGTCAGCCTAGATTCTTCTCCGTGCACGAATGCCGCGCCCTCGCCGGATAGCGTGAGGAGGTGAACACTGCTCCTCCTTCGGTGACGGCCTGGCGCAACGCCGTCTTCGTCGCCTTCACCGTCAACGGTCTGGGCATGGCGGCCTGGATCTCCCGCATCCCGGCCCTGCGCGATCAGCTGGACATCCCGGTCTCCCAGGTCGGCATTCTGCTGTTCGCCATCTCGACCGGGGCGATCCTCGGTCTGCTCATCTCGGGGCATCTCGTGCACGCGATCGGCGGCGCGCAGACGATCCGTCTGACGCTGCTCGCCTTCGGGCTCGGGCTGATCCTCACGGGCGCCGCGACGACGCTGCTCTCGAACTTCGTGCTCGCGCTGCTCGGCATGGCGATCACCGGCTTCGCCGGTGCGGTGTGCGACGTCGCGATGAATGTCGAGGGCGCGGGCGCGGAGCGCGCGCTTCGCCGCAACATCATGCCCTGGTATCACGCGAGCTGGAGCCTGGGCACCGTCGCGGGGGCCGGCATCGGCTCGGCGGCGGCGTTCGCCGGGGTGCCCGTGCTCGTTCACTTCGGGCTGATGGGCGCTCTTCTGGCGGTCGCCGCGGTCATCGTGCCGCGCTGGCTGCCCGCGCACATCACCGAGGAGGAGGGGCAGGAGCCCCGCCCCGACTTCCGCGAGCGGATGGCGATCTGGACCGACCCGCGCACCCTGCTGATCGGCCTGATCGTGCTGGGCATGGCCTTCACCGAGGGCAGCGCGAACGACTGGCTCGCGCTCGCGCTGATCGATGCGCACGAGCTGGAGAACGGAACGGGCGCGCTGCTGTTCGGCGTCTTCGCCACCGCGATGACAATCGGACGCATCGTCGGGGTTCCGATCCTCGACCGCTTCGGCCGGGTGCCGGTGCTGCGCGCCTCGGCATTGACCGCGGCGGTCGGTCTCGCGATCGTCATCCTGGTGCCGATCCCCGCGCTCTACGTCGTCGGCATCGTGCTCTGGGGGCTCGGGGCCTCGCTCGGCTTCCCGGTGGGCATGTCGGCGGCCGCCGACGACGCCCGCACCGCGGCCGCCCGCGTGAGCGCGGTGGCGACGGTCGGCTACTTCGCCTTCCTCGTCGGTCCCCCGCTGATCGGATTCGTGGGTGAACAGATCGGTCTGCTCAACGCGCTGTTCATCGTGCTCGCACTCATCGTGCTCTCCGCCGTCATGTCGCCCGCCGCGCGCGAGCAGACGCCGACGCCGGACGCCGAGCCGGTCGACGCCTCGTAGGATCGACGCGTGCGTCTTGTCATTGCCCGCTGCTCCGTCGACTACGCGGGGCGACTGAGCGCGCACCTGCCGCTCGCGACGCGACTGCTGCTGGTGAAGGCCGACGGCAGCGTCCTCGTGCACTCGGATTCACTGAGCTACAAGCCTCTCAACTGGATGAGCCCGCCCTGCACCTTCACCGTCGATGAGGTCGACGAGGAGCGCGCCTCGGCCGGCGTCGTCGAGCTCTGGCGCGTCACCCACGCGAAGACCGCCGACCTGCTCGTGATCTCGATCCACGAGATCCTGCACGACACCTCGCACGAGCTCGGCATCGACCCGGGGCTGCAGAAGGACGGCGTCGAGGCCGAGCTGCAGCGCCTGCTCGCCGAGCAGATCGACCTGCTGGGGGAGGGGCACGAACTGGTGCGCCGCGAGTACATGACCGCGATCGGTCCGGTCGACATCCTGGCGCGGGATGCGAGCGGCGCCTCGGTCGCCGTCGAGATCAAGCGCCGCGGCGACATCGACGGGGTCGAGCAGCTCACCCGCTACCTCGAGCTGATGAACCGCGACCCCTTGCTCGCGCCCGTCGCGGGCGTGTTCGCGGCGCAGGAGATCAAGCCGCAGGCTCGCACGCTCGCGGAGGACCGGGGCATCCGCTGCCTGGTGCTCGACTACGACGCCATGCGCGGACTCGAGACCGGCCACTCCCGGCTGTTCTGACGCCGTGACCACCGCTCGAGCCGAACGCCGCGCGCTCGATCGCGAGATCCTGCGCCTCGCCGTTCCGGCGCTCGGCGCGCTCGTCGCCGAGCCGCTGTTCCTGCTCACCGACACCGCGCTGGTCGGGCACCTCGGCGCCGTGTCGCTGGCGGGGCTCGGCATCGCCGGCACGATCCTGCAGACCGCGATCGGGCTGCTGATCTTCCTCGCCTACGCGACCACCCCGACGGTGGCGCGGCGCCTCGGGGCGGGCGACCGGGCGGGGGCGATCCGCGCGGGCATCGACGGCATGTGGCTCGCCCTGGCGCTGGGTGCGCTTCTCGCCGTGGTCGGCGCCCTCACCGCGCGCCCGCTCGCCGCCGCCTTCGGTGCGGCCCCGGCGGTGACCGACGCCGCGGTCGAGTACCTGGCGATCGCCGTCTGGGGGATGCCCGGGATGCTGCTCGTGATCGCCGCAACCGGGCTGCTGCGCGGCCTGCAGGACACCCGCACCCCGCTCGTCGTCGCGATCGCCGGCTTCACCGCCAACGCGGCGCTCAACGCCGTCTTCATCTACGGCCTGGGCTGGGGGATCGCGGGATCGGCCGCCGGCACCGTCGTCGCCCAGTACGGCATGGCCGCCGTCTATGTCGTGATGGCGGTGCGTGCCGCACGCCCGCACGGCGTCGCCCTCCGCCCGGGGCTCGCGGGGGTGAGCGCCTCGGCCGCGGCGGGCGGCTGGCTGTTGCTGCGCACCGCGTCGCTGCGCCTCGGCATGGTCGCCTTCACGGTCGTCGGCGCGGCGATCGGCACCGAGGAGCTCGCGGCGCTGCAGGTCTCGATGGCCGTGCTCTCGCTCGTCGCGTTCGTGCTCGACGCGGAGGCGATCGCCGCGCAGGCGATGGTCGGGCACGCGCTCGGCGCGGGCGACCACGTCCGGGTTCGCACGGTCGTGCACCGACTGATCCAGCACACCGTGCTCGCCGGGCTCGGCAGCGGCCTGATCCTCGCGGCACTCGCCCCCGTCGCCGGGCGGGTGTTCACCTCCGACCCGGCGGTGCTGGCGATGCTCCCCGGGCTGCTGCTCGTGCTGGCGGTGACCGCCCCGTTGGCCGGCTACGTGTTCGTGCTCGACGGCATCCTGATCGGCGCGGGCGATGCCCGCTATCTGGCGCTCACCGGCCTTGCCAACGTGGTCGTCTACCTGCCCGCTCTGCTGCTGGCCCTGCTTCCGCCCGAGGGCGGACTCGCCGCCGTGCTGCTCGCGCAGGGCGCCTGGTCGCTGGTCTATCTCGCGGCGCGCGCGCTCACTCTGGGGCTTCGGGCGCGCGGGGACCGCTGGATGACGACCGGCGCCGCACGCGCCGCGTCCTAGGCTGGTCGGGTGTCCGCCGCATCCGTCGCTCCGCCGTTCAGCTCGATCCTGTTCGATCTGGACGGCACGATCGTGGACTCCGCGCCGGGCATCACCTCGAGCCTCGCGCACACCTACGAGGCACTGGGGATGCCGGTTCCCACCCCCGCTGAGCTGCTGCGCTGGGTCGGCCCGCCGATCCTCGACTCCTTCCGCGACCTCGCGGGGCTGAACGAGGCGGAATCCGCTCGCGCGCTCGAGGTGTACCGCAAGCACTACGTCTCGACCGGCGTCTTCGACGCGGTCGTCTACCCGGGAGTGCGCGAGATCCTGGCCGCGATCCACGACGCCGGGATCCCGCTCTCGCTCGCCACCTCCAAGCCCGAGCTGCCGGCCCGGCTGATCCTCGACCACTTCGAGCTCTCGCAGTACTTCACCGAGTTCACCGGCGCGAGCGAGGACGAGTCACGCAGCGCCAAGAAGGACGTGGTGCTGGAGGCGCTGCGGCGCCTGCGCGTCGCGGGCGCCGATCTCAGCAACCCGATCATGGTGGGCGACCGCCACCACGACGTGGAGGGCGCCCACGAGCGCGGCATCCCCACCTTCTTCGTGACCTGGGGCTACGGCTCGCCCGCCGAGCAGGCGGGCGCGGTGGGTGTCGCCGAGACTCCGCGCGAGTTGGCCGCGCTTCTCGGTCTCGAAGCCTCCGCCGCCGCGTAGCTCGCGCAGCGGAGAACGGCGGCGTCAGCGGGCCAGCCGCTCGACCGCCGCGCCGAACAGTCGCGGCGCCGCGCGCGCGATCGGAACCACGCGGGAGCGCGCGGGGGAGTTCGCGAGCGCGACCGTCGCCCGGGTCAGCCAGCGGAAGTCCCGGGTGATCTGCCGCCAGCGTCGCTCGTAGTCGTGCGCGTCCCCGCGGCGCACCGCCTGCACGGCGGCCTCGGCCTGCGCGAAGCCGATGCGCAGCCCTTCCCCGGTCAGGGCATCGACATAGCCGGAGGCATCCCCGACCAGCAGCACCCGCCCGCGCGTGCGCGCGGAAGTCGTCTGACGGAACGGGCCCGCGCCGATCACCGGCGTCGCACGCGGTGCGCGGGCGATGCGGGCGGCGAGCTCGGGGCAGGCGGCGAGCGCCTCGCCGAACCGCACGCCGCGGCGGGTGAGCGCCGCGATCCCGACCACACCGTCGGCAGTGGGGGTGACATAGAGCTCGGCGTCGCTCGTCCAGTGCACCTCGATCAGGTCGCTCCACGGCTCGATCGCGAAGTGCTGGCGCTGTCCGAAGCGTCGACCGCGCTCCCGCGCCGGACGGTGCAGTCCCAGAAGGCGCGCGACGGGCGAGTGCAGGCCGTCGCAGGCGAGCATCCACTCCCCGCGCACCCGCGGCCCGGTCGTCAGCGCCGTGACGTGCTCGCCCTCCTGCTCGACGTCGAGCACGCGCGCGGCGACGCGGCGCACCCCGACCTGCTCCGCGCGCTCCAGCAACGCGGCGTGCAGGGTCGTGCGCCGCACCCCGAGCGCGGTCCCGCCGGCGAAGCGGTGATCCGCCGACGACCGGCCGTCGCGGTAGGCGACCCCGCGCAGCTCGAAGCCCGCCGGAGCGACCCCCAGCCGGTGCAGCGCCGGCACGGCGCCCGGCATCAGGCCCTCCCCGCACGCCTTGTCGATGACGCCCTCGCGGGGCTCGACCACAATCACGTCAAGACCGGCCTCGCGCGCCTCGATCGCGCTCGCCAGGCCGATCGGCCCGCCGCCGACCACCACGACTTCGGTCTCGTAGACCGTCACCGGGTCGGGCGCGCCGCGGCCAGGGCGCGATTCTCGG
The DNA here is from genome assembly GCF_057365085.1 of Herbiconiux sp. J20-20. Classification (NCBI taxonomy): domain Bacteria; kingdom Bacillati; phylum Actinomycetota; class Actinomycetes; order Micrococcales; family Microbacteriaceae; genus Herbiconiux; species Herbiconiux sp. J20-20. The sequence goes on along the minus strand of NZ_CP195122.1, from coordinate 1,709,122 downwards.
TGGGGATGCGGAAGCCGAGCAGCAGGATCGCGTTCAGCACCGTGAACACGATGGCGGTGATCCACGAGGTGTGCACCAGGGGAAGGGCGATCCCCTCGAGGGCGACGATCACGTAGTTCGGGTGGCGCACCCACGACCAGCGGTACGGTCCGCGTCGCGAGAGCGCGAGCCCGGGCACGACGATCACGCGCGTGTTCCATTGGAACCCGAGCGAGGCGATCACCCAGTAGCGTCCCGCCTGGCACAGCAGCGCGATCACCAGCGTCGGCCAGCCGAGCTCCGGGATGAACGGACGCTCGCCGAGCCAGGCCTCGAGGAACGCCGCGACCAGCAGCCCGGTGTGCAGCGCGACCATCGCCGGGAAATGGCGCTTGCCGCTCTCGATCCCGCCGCGGGCGAAGGCCCAGGCGGCGTTTCGGCGCGAGATCACCAGCTCGATCAGGCGCTCCACACCCGTGAGCAGCAGGAGAGCTGCGAACATCACCAGGGTGAGCGTCATCACGCCACCCACTTCAGCAGCACCGACTCGCTGGTGACTCCCGGCCCGACGGCGAGCACCACGCCCAAGGCACCGTCCGTCTGGACGAACTGATCGGCGAGCACGTGCAGAACGGAGGCGGAGGAGAGGTTGCCGACCGACTCGAGGGAGCGCCAACTCGGTGCGAGCTGCCCGCTGCCGAGATTCAGGCCCACCTCGAAGGCCTCCAGCACGCGCGGGCCACCCGGATGCGCGATCCATGCGGCGATGTCCGCGGTGCCGAGCGCGTGCCGCTCCAGCAGCGCGAGCACCTCGCGCGGCACACCGCCGCCGACCGTCTCCGACACCGAGGCGCTCAGCACGATGCGAAAGCCCGTTCCGCCGACGTCCCAGCCGATGACGCTCTGGCTGTCGGGGTGCAGCGCGGCGCGGGTGTCGAGGATCTCCGGGCCCGGCAGGCCGAGCTTCTCCGCGCGGTTCGCCCCGGCCACCACGACCGCTGCCGCGCCGTCGCCGAACAGGCCGCTGGCGACGAAGTTCGCCACCGAGAGGTCGTCGCGCTGCAGGGTGAGCGAGCAGAGCTCGACCGAGACGAGCACGGCGATCTCGTCGGGGTGGCCGACCAGGTAGTCGTGCACCCGGGCAAGCCCGGCGGCGCCGGCGACGCAGCCGAGGCCGAAGGAGGGCATCCGCTTGATGTCGGGGCGAAGGCCGACGAGCGGAACCAGGCGGGCGTCGATCGACGGGGCCGCGATCCCGGTCACCGAGGTGAACAGCAGGTAGTCGACCTCGCGCGGATCGAGACCGGCCGCGTCGAGCGCCGCGGTCAGCGCGCGCGCTGCGAGCGCGGTGCCCTCGCTGATCCAGATGTCGTTCGCCTCGGTGAACCCGCCGAGTTCGCGGTAGCGCTCCAGGGGCAGCACCGTGTGCCGGCGACCGATGCCGCTCGCGGCATGGAAGCGCTCGAGCACGGCGCGCTGCGGGCTCACCGGAGCGATCAGGTCGGCGAGTTCCGCCGTGATCTCACTCTGCGTGTAGGCATGCTCGGGCAGCGCCGGTGCCACCGCCACGATTCGCGACATGTGCGGAACGTACCACCCGAAGCCGCGCGGCGTCAGGGGACCTGACGCTGCTCCGGGCCGACGTACTCCGAGAGCGGGCGGATGAGCGCGTTCGACTCGAGCTGCTCCCGGATGTGCGCCGTCCAGCCGGTGACCCGGCTGGCGACGAACAGCGGCGTGAAGAGCTCGGTGTCGAAGCCGATGAGGTGGTACGCCGGCCCGCTCGGGTAGTCGAGGTTGGGCTTGATGCCCTTGCGGTCATCCATGGCCTGCTCGAGCGTCGTGTACAGCTCGGCGAGGTCGGGGCGGTCGTACTCCTGAATCAGGCTGTCGAGCGCCTGCTTCATCGTCGGCACGCGCGAGTCGCCGCTCTTGTAGACGCGATGGCCGAAGCCCATGATTTTGCGCTTCTCGGCGAGCGCGGTGTCGAGCCAGGCCTCCGCCTTCGCGGCCTCGCCGATCTCGTCGAAGACGTACATGACCGCCTCGTTGGCGCCGCCGTGCAGCGGACCCTTGAGCGCGCCGACCGCTCCGACAACGGCCGAGTAGAGGTCGGCGAGCGTCGAGGTGATCACGCGCGCGGTGAAGGTGGAGGCGTTGAAGGAGTGCTCGGCGTACAGGATCATCGACACGTCGAAGGCGTTGACGACCACCAGGTCGGGCACCTCGCCGAAGGTCATGTGCAGGAAGTTCGCCGAGTAGCCGAGGTCACCGCGGGGCTCCACGAGGTCGAGGCCGCGCCGACGACGCTGCGTGTAGGCGACGATCGCCGGCAGCTGGGCCCAGAGGCGGATCGCCTTGTCGAGGTTGGCCTCCGGGCTCGCGTCGGCCGCGGTCGCATCGGCGGCGCCGATCGCGCTGATGGCGGTGCGCATGACATCCATCGGATGCGCATCCTTCGGCAGCAGGTCGATCGTGTGCTTGGCCAGCGGGGTGAGCGCGCGGTGCGCCCGCTCCAGCTCCTGGAAGTTCTGCAGCTCGTCGTCGCTCGGCAGCTCGCCGTGCCAGAGCAGGTAGGCGACCTCCTCGAAGGTGCGGCTGGCGCACAGATCCTGCACCGGATAGCCGCGGTAGAGCAGCGAGTTGGTCTCGGGGTTGACCTTCGAGATCGCGGTGGTGTCAACGACGACACCCGCGAGCCCCTTCTTGATCTCTGTCATGTCAGCTCCTGTTGTTGTTCAGGTCGAAGGTGAAGATGTTGTCGTCGAACGAACCGTAGGCCGCATAGTCGACGAGTTCGTAGAGGCGTGCCCGGGTCTGCATCTCGGGCACCTTCGAGGTCAGCGATCCCTCGGCGAGGATCGTGTCGAGGCCACGTTCCGCCGCGCCCATCGCCAGACGCAGCAGCGACACCGGGAAGATCACGATGTTCACCCCGACGTCGGCCAGCTGCGCCGTGGTGAACAGCTCGCTCTTGCCGAACTCGGTCATGTTCGCCAGCACCGGCACGTCGACGGCCGCGCGGATCGCGGCGAACTCTTCGAGACTCGCCATTGCCTCGGGGAAGATCGCGTCGGCGCCCGCATCGACGAGCGCCTTGGCGCGATCGATCGCGGCGGCCATGCCCTCCACCCCGCGGATATCGGTGCGCGCCATGATCAGGAAGTCGGGGTCGCGCCGGGCCGACACCGCCGCACGGATCCGCTTCAGCGCCGTCTGCTCGTCGACGACCTCCTTGCCGTCGAGGTGACCGCAGCGCTTCGGGTTGACCTGATCCTCCAGGTGGATGCCGGCCACGCCCGCGTCCTCCATCACCTGCACGGTGCGCGCGACGTTCATCGGCTCGCCGAAGCCGGTGTCGGCGTCGACCAGCGCGGGCAGGTCGGTGACCCGCGCGATCTGCGCCGCGCGACCGGCGACCTCGGTGAGGGTCGTCAACCCGATGTCGGGAAGCCCCAGGTCGGCGCTCATCACGGCACCCGAGATGTAGACGCCCTCGAAGCCCTTGTCCTGGATGAGCTGGGCGCTCAGCGGGTTGAAGGCGCCGGGCATCCGCACCAGTTCGCCGCTCGCCAGGCGGGCGCGGAAGGCGGCGCGCTTGGCGCTCGCGGTGAGGTTCGCGTGCAGCATCAGAAGAGTCCCTTCGGCGAAACGGGCAGCCCCTCGGCGACCACGTTGAGCTGGTCGAGCTCACCCGCGCCGAGGGTCGGCAGCGCCTCGGCCGCGGCCAGGAAGCGCTCGATCTCGGTGTCGGCGAGCACGCCCGCGGCGAGGGTGCGGAACTTGGCGACGTATTCGGCGCGCGCGAACGGCCGGGCCCCGAGCGGATGCGCATCCGCCACCGCGATCTCGTCGACGATGCGCTCCCCGCTCACCAGCTCGATCTCGACCCGCCCGCCGAAGGCCTGCTCCTTCGGGTCGGTGGAGAGGTAGCGGCGCGTCCACTCCGGGTCTTCGACGGTGGTGACCTTCTGCCACAGCTCCACCGTGTCGGCGCGCTGCGCGCGCTCGGGTGCGTAGGAGCCGACGTGGTCCCAAGCGCCGTCCTGCAGGGCGACCGTGAAGATGTACGGAATCGAGTGGTCGAGCGTCTCGCGCGACGCGGTCGGGTCGTACTTCTGCGGGTCGTTCGCGCCGGATCCGATCACGTAGTGCGTGTGGTGGCTGGAGGCGAGCACGACGCGGGCGATGTTGGCGGGGTCGCGCAGCTCGGGCCACTCGGTGCCGAGACGGCGGGCCAGGTCGATCCAGGCCTGCGCCTGGTACTCGGCGGAGTGCTCCTTCGTGTAGGAGTCGAGGATGGCACGTTTGGCCTCCCCTGCCTCTGGCAGCGGGATCGTGTAGCGCGCCTCGGGGCCGCCGAGGAGCCACGCGATCACGCCGTCTTCGCCCTCCCAGATCGGCGAGGGCGAGGTCTGCCCGCGCATCGCCCGATCGATCGCTTCGACGGCCATCTTTCCGGCGAAGGCGGGGGCGTGCGCCTTCCAGGTGGAGATCTCGCCCTTGCGCGACTGGCGCGTGGCGGTGGTGGTGTGCAGCGCCTGGCCGATGGCCTGGTAGATCGTCTCGGGGGCGAGGCCCAGCAGGGTGCCGATGCCGGCGGCGGCGCTCGGGCCGAGGTGCGCGACGTGGTCGATCTTGTGCCGGTGCAGGCTCATCCCGGTGGCGAGGTCGATCTGGATCTCGTAGCCGGTGGCGAGGCCGCGCACGAGCGCGGCGCCATCGCTGCCGACGTGCTGCGCAACGGCGAGCACGGGCGGGATGTTGTCACCGGGGTGCGAGTATTCCTCGGCGAGGTAGGTGTCGTGATAGTCGAGTTCGCGGACGGCGACCCCGTTCGCCCAGGCGGCCCACTCGGGGCTGTGCTTGCTGGTCACGCCGAAGACCGAGGCGCCGGCACCCCCGGGGGTGGGCTGGTGCGCGAGGGCCTGCCCGCGCGCACTGGTCACCGGGGCGCGGCCGAGCGAGGCCACCGCGACCGAGGCGTTGTCGATGACACGGTTGATCACCATGTCGGTCACTTCGGCGCTCACCTCGACCGGGTCGACCGCCACTTCGGCGATCTTCCACGCCAGCTGCTCCTCCCGGGGCAGCGGCTCCGAGCTCTTGAAGGTGCGAACGAGGTGATTCTTCACGCGGGGGTCTCCTGTCGGTCTCGCACGGCCAGCGTGGCGAGGATGGTGATGAGGGCATGGCGCAGATGCGCCGACACGGCGGAGGCGGCGAGCGCCTCGTCGCCGTCACGGATGGCTTCGCAGATGAGGCGGTGCTCGCTCGCCGAGCGACGCAGGCGATCAGCGTTGTCGGCGGCCATCCGGCGGGCGCGCGCGAGGTGCGCGCGCACGGCGTCGAGGCTCGCGGCGAAGGCGGGGTTTTCGATCGCGACGGCGAGCGCCTGGTCGAACTCGGCGATCAGCGCGTAGTACGAGTCGATGTCGCCCGTGTCGAGCAGAGCCGTCGCGCGATCGAAGCGCTCGGCGAGGTCGGCGAAGACGGCGCCGTCGCGGCGGCGGGCCGCGAGTTTCGCGGCGTGCGTCTCGAGGGCTTCGCGCAGTTCGAAGTAGCCGCGCACGCTGTGCTCCGAGACGTCGGAGACGATCGCAGTGCGGCCTCGGGTGGTGTCGACGAAGCCTTCGACGGCGAGCCGGGCGAGCGCGGCGCGCAGCGGGGTGCGCGAGACGCCCAGGCGCTCGGCGAGGTCGATCTCGCTGAGCGGGGTGCCGGGGCGCAGGCGCCAGGCGAGGATGTCTCCCCGCAGCGCCTCGTAGGCCCGATCGCTCGCACGCACGGGCCCACTGTACGCCGCTTCCCCGGTTCTGTATACAGAAACCGGGGTCCAGGGCGCTCATTGCCGCGGATGGCGGCTTTCAGGATACATTTGGGCCCCGATTGCCCGAAGCAAGCTCAGCAGTCGCAGGAGATCGCGCCCGCACCCGCCGTCGCGCGCGGGCCGGTCAGCTCGTCCACCGGGCGCGTGATGTCGCCGGACTCGTCGACGGCCGGCAGCCCCTCGCGCGCCCAGTACTCGAAGCCGCCGATCATCTCGCGCACCTCGAAGCCGAGCCGGCTCAGCTCGAGCGCCGCCTTGGTCGACCCGTTGCAGCCCGGGCTCCAGCAGTAGACGACCACCGGCACCTCGCGGGGGAGCAGGTCGAGTGCGCGCGCGGCGACGTCCTGCCGCGGCAGGTGGATCGCACCCACCGCGCGACCCTGTCGCCACGCGACCTCGTTGCGCACATCGACGAAGCTCAGCGCCTCGCCGGCGTCCAGCGCCGCCTGCACATCCGAAGGGTCGGTCTCGAAGCGGAGCTTGGCGGCGAAGTGGTCGACGGCGGTCTGCTGTGCGGGAGTCATGGTGCGAGCGTACGAACCTCCGCGCCACAGCTCCATCGATGCGCGGACAGCCAGACGGGATATCCCGCCAACGCGCACGCGCCACACGACCCGGACGGTTCAGAGGCCCGCGACCTAGGCTGACACCATGCGAAGCAGCGGCACGTCTTCTCCCGCACGGCAGTTCGCACTGCCCGCGGTGGCGGGTCTCGCCGCCGGGGTTGCCGCGGCGGGCGCGGGTGAGCTGGCCGCCGCACTGCTCGTGCCGACCGGCAGTCCGTTCACCGTCATCGGCGCCGCCGCGATCGACCTGGCGCCGACCTGGGCGAAAGACGCCGCGATCGCACTGTTCGGCACCGCCGACAAGATCGCCCTGCTCGTCGGCATCGGACTGGTCGTCGCCGCACTGGCAGGACTGGCGGGCGTGATCGAAAGTAGCCGCTCGCCGCTCGGCCGCGTGCTGTTCGGCGTCGCCGCCGCCCTCGGGGTGGCCGCCGCGATGACCCGCTCGGACGCGGGCCTGCTCTCGCCCCTGCCCTCCGCCGTCGCCGGTGTCGTCGGGGCGATCGCGCTGACGATGCTGCTGCGGAAGCGCCCCGAGTACCCCGGCGAGCACGCGGCATCCCCCGCCGCGGACACCGCGGGACTGAGCCGCCGTGGCTTCCTCGGCTGGTCGGCGGGAACCGCCGTCGTGGGCGCGCTCGCCACGCTGGGCGCCAACGCCCTGCAGGCCGCCACCCGCACCGCCACCACCGTCCGCGAGGCATTCACCCTGCCGAGCGCGGCCACGACCGCCGCGGCCGTCCCGGCGAGCGCGGAGCTCAGCATCGACGGCCTGGCGCCGGTGATCACCCCGAACGAGCTGTTCTATCGGATCGACACCGCGCTCCGAGTGCCGCAGGTCGACCCGGCCGAGTGGAGCCTGCGCATCCACGGCCTCGTCGACGAGCCGTTCGAGCTGAGCTGGGACGAGCTGCTGGCGCTGCCGCTCGAGGAGTCGTACACGACGCTCATGTGCGTCTCGAACGAAGTCGGCGGCGGGCTGATCGGCAACGCCAAGTGGCTCGGGTATCCGATCCGCGAGCTGCTGGCGCGCGCCAAGCCGCAGGCGGGTGCCGACATGGTGCTGTCGAAGAGCATCGACGGCTGGACGGCCAGCTCGCCGCTCAGCGTGCTGCAGGACGCGGAGCGCAACTCGGTGCTCGCGATCGGCATGAACGACGAGCCGCTGCCGGTCGAGCACGGATTTCCGGCGCGGCTGGTGGTGCCCGGGCTCTACGGCTACGTGTCGGCAACCAAATGGGTGACCGAGCTCGAAGTCACGCGATTCGCCGACCAGACGGCGTACTGGACGGATCGCGGCTGGAGCGCCGAAGGTCCGGTCAAGATCTCGAGCCGCATCGACGTGCCGTACAGCGGACGCACCGTGGAGGCCGGAGCCGTCACGATCGCGGGCGTCGCCTGGGATCAGCACACCGGCATCGCCGCGGTCGACGTGCAGATCGACGAGGGCGCGTGGCAGCCCGCGGAGCTCGCCACCGCCATCTCGGTCGACACCTGGGTGCAGTGGCGCCTGGACTGGACGGCGACGAGCGGCGACCACCGCATCCGAGTGCGCGCGACGAGCGTCGACGGCGAGGTGCAGACCGACGACATCCAGGGCGTCATTCCCGACGGGGCGACCGGCCTGCACGAGATCGTGGTCCGGGTGGCCTGACTCCTCCGCGGATAACCGCGTTGGGCGGTTACGCCTTCGCGCCCGCGAACGCGAGGGTTCCCCCGAGTCCGATCATCATGACGCCGCCCACCGCACCCAGGTTCGCGATCCGCGCCGGCGACTTGGCGAACCAGTCGCGCGCCGACCCGGCTGCGATCGCCCACGCGGAGTCGGAGATGACCGCCAGCACGAAGAAGATCAGCCCGAAGACGAGCATCTGAACCCACGCCGGCCCGACGCTCGCCACCACGAACTGGGGCAGCACGGCGACGAAGAACGCGATCGTCTTCGGATTGGTGATGCCGACGACGAAGCCCTCCCCGAGCAGACGCCGGCGCGAGCGGGAGACCGCCGCTCCCTCCAGGAGCGCGGCGCCGTTGCGGTGCCGGTGGCGGATCGCCTGCACTCCGAGGTAGATCAGGTAGGTGGCGCCGGCGATCTTGATGATCGTGAACAGCAGCACCGACTGCACGATGATCGCCCCGAGGCCCACCGCGACCGCGACGATGAGAGGGATCAGCCCGACCGCGTTGCCGAGCACGCTCAGCACACCGCCCCGACGCCCGAGCGCGAGCGCCCGACCGACGCTGAACAGCACGCTCGGTCCGGGAATCACGATCAAGACAAGAGCGGCGAGAGAGAAGGCGACCAGGTGCGGCCAATCGGGCATAGCGCTGAGATTACCCCCGCGCGAGAAGTGTTTCGGCACCGTTCGACGCGGCGCGCTACCGTCGAATCGTGAGCGAGAACACGGCGTCGCGGATCGGCCTCGGGCTGGCCGCCATCGGACGCCCCGCCTACATCACGAGCGGGCGCGACCGCGACCTCGGCGACCCGGCCGAGCGCACCATCGACGGCATGCGGCGACGCGCCCACGAGCTGTTGGAGGCCGCCTGGGAGTCGGGCATCCGCTACGTCGACGCGGCCCGCTCCTACGGCGATGCCGAGGGTTTCCTCGGCTCCTGGGTCGCCCGTCATCCGGGTCGGCGCGACCGGCTGACGATCGGGTCGAAGTGGGGCTACGAGTACGTCGGCAACTGGCGGATGGATGCGCCGCAGCACGAGCGCAAAGAGCACTCGCTCGCGATGTTCGAGCGGCAGTGGCCGCACTCGGTCGCGGCGCTCGGCACTCATCCCGACCTCTACCTCATCCACTCGGTCACCCCCGAGAGCCCCGCCCTCTCGGATGGTCCGCTGCTGGACGCGCTGCGTCGCCTCGCCGACGACGGCGTGCGCGTCGGGATCTCGACCAGCGGACCCGAGCAGAGCGCCGTGATCGAACGTGCCCTCGACGTGACCGACTCCCCGTTCTCGGTGGTGCAGGCGACCTGGAACCTGCTCGAGCCCTCAGCCGGCCCCGCGCTCGCGCACGCCGACGCCACCGGCTGGCTCGTCGTCGTGAAAGAGGCCCTCGCCAATGGCCGCCTCGTCGAACCCGACGCGGCCGCCGCCCGGCTCGCCGACGGCGAGGGGCAGAGCGCGGACGCCTTCGCGATCGGCGCCGTGCTCGCCCAGCCTTGGGCCGACATCGTGCTGAGCGGCGCCGTCACGGTCGAGCAGTTGCACTCGAATCTCGCCGCCCGTGAACCCGGCGTCGCCGCCGACGACCTCGCCGCTCTCATGATCGACCCCGCCCAGTACTGGGCGGAGCGCTCGGCGCGCGGCTGGGCCTAGCGCTCGGAGCATTGCTCAGGCCAGACTGACGGCCATGGGATCAACGTTGACCACCATCGGCCTTCCGGTCGCGCTCGGCATCATCATGTTCGGGCTCGGCCTCTCGCTCACCCCCGGTGATTTCGCCCGGGTCGCCAAGCATCCGAAGGCGGTGATCATCGCCCTCGGCTGCCAGCTCGTGCTGCTGCCGGCCCTCTGCTTCGGCCTGGTGCTGCTGTTCCAACTGCCGCCGATCCTCGCCGTCGGCATGCTGCTGCTGGCCGCCAGCCCCGGCGGCTCGACCGCGAACCTCTACAGCCACCTGTTCCGCGGCGACGTCGCCCTGAACATCTCGCTGACGGCCATCAACTCGATCATCGCGATCTTCACCCTGCCGCTCATCACCAATCTGGCGATCACGATCTTCCTACCCGGCGACGACGGCCTCGGCATCCAGTTCGCCAAGGCGGTGGAGGTGTTCGCGATCGTGCTCGGCCCGGTGGTGCTCGGCATGCTGGTGCGCTGGTGGAAGCCCCGATTCGCGGATGCGATGGACACGCCGGTGCGGATCGCCTCCATGCTGATCCTGGCGATCGTGATCGCGGGAGCCGTCATCGCGAACCTCGACCTGCTGATCTCGAACATCGCCGGCCTGGCCGGGATCGTGGTGCTGTTCTGCGTGCTCAGCCTGACGCTCGGCTTCGTCGTGCCGCGCCTGTTCCGTGTCGAGCGCCGGCAGGCGGTCGCCAGCTCGTTCGAGATCGGCATCCACAACGCGACGCTGGCGATCGTGATCGCGCAGACCGTGATCGGCAGCGTCGAGATGTCGCTGCCGGCCGCCGTCTACGGCGTGCTGATGTTCTTCATCGCCCTCGCGTTCGGGTTCGTCATTCGCGAGCGGAAGGGCGCGCGGGAGCCGGTGGCGGCGAGCGCCGCGATGTGACGGCGGTCACACCTCGATCGCGCCTCCGCGCTCGGCAAGATGGCGGCGCAGCGTGAGGTCGGGATCGGTCGCCTGGCGGGCGCGATAGCCGGCGAAGTCGAGCTGCGCGCGCAAGCTCTCACCGGCGCGCATCCGCTCGGCCTGTGCGGTCTCGGTGCGCACGATCTCGGCCGCGGTGGCGATGAGCGCGTCGAGATGCTCGGCGGCGAACACGAGCACGCCGTCGTCGTCGGCGACGATCCAGTCTTCGGTCGAGACCGGCACCCCGTCCAGCATCGCGCTGCGCATCGCGCGACCCGCGGGCGGAACCCGGCGCGGGCCGAACGGATGCGCGCCGCGGCTCCACACCGGCAGCCCGATCTCACGCAACTGCGCCTCGTCGCGGTGGCGTCCCCAGATCACCGCCGCCGCCAGACCCGCGGTCGCCGCCTCCAGCGCGATGAGGTCGCCGACGCAGGCCTCGTCGTCACGGCCGCCATTGTCGACGACGAGCACCGCGCCCTCCGGGGCATCGTCGATCGCCTCGAGGATCACGTCGACACTGCCGAGGTGCGTGACGGGCGCCGCGCGACCGGAGACGATTCGGCCCCGCGCCAGCGGCGCAAGGCTGACCGGCGCAAGCTGCACCGGAAGACCAAGGCGCAACGATGCATCGGCGAGTGCTGCGGTCGGCGGGGTTGCTGGGGGGTGTGCGAGCGGAGGCATGCGGCCAGGCTAGGAACCGGCGACCCGGTTGTCGCCAGCCAGTCGGGCGGCACTGGACCGCGTGCCGCTTCCGTCGATTTCTCTTGGTGCGCGAGGCGGGACTTGAACCCGCACGCCCTTGCGAGCACTGGCACCTGAAGCCAGCGTGTCTGCCATTTCACCACTCGCGCGCATGTGACCACCGAGGCGATCAACTGACAGAGATTATCACAGCGTGCCGGGGCGCTCGCGCGCCCCCACCCCCGCGAGCGGTGCGAAACGTGCGGTCCCGGATGCGCACACCGCGCTTTTGGCACCGCTCGCGGGGCGGGAGCGGGGTGGGAAGGGGCGCGGGAATCGAAGTCCGAGAGCCAACCCGGCTCGGCCCGTTACGATCAACATATTCGGGCTTGGGGCGCCACGGCCCGAGCCTGCACGCCGGAAGGGGACCCGTGGGGATTCTCGACAGCTTTGAGCAGGGCTTGGAACGCGTCGTCAACGGCGCCTTCGCCAAGACCTTCAAAAGCGGTCTGCAGCCGCTGGAGGTGACGGCCGCGCTCCGCCGCGAGCTCGACACCAAGGCAGCCGTCGTCTCGCGCGACCGGATCCTCGCCCCCAACCAGTTCACCGTGCGCCTCGCCCCCGCCGACTTCGAGCGGATGAGCGGGCTCGGCGAGCCGCTGATCGATGAGTTCACGCAGCTGGTGCAGCAGCACGCCGCCGCCCAGCATTACTCCTTCGCGGGCGGCATCACGATCACGCTCACCGAAGACACGACCTTGAGCCAGGGCATCGTGCGGATCGATTCGGTCAACGTGAAGGGCGAGGTCGACTGGGTGCCCACCCTCGACATCGCGGGAGAGCAGCACCGGCTCCCGACCGGTCGCACCGTGATCGGACGCGGAAGCGACGCCGACATCACGATCGATGACCCCGGAACCAGCCGGAAGCACATCGAGATTCTGTGGGACGGCAAGCGCGGCCAGGTCAAGGACCTCGGCTCGACCAACGGCTCGAAGCTCAACGGGGTGCGCCTCGGCACCGCGCCACTCCAGCCCGACAGTGTCATCGAACTGGGCAGAACCCGTATCGTGTTCCGAGTGCTCGCCCATGCGGCCGGCACCGACCCGCGGAACCCGAGAACGCCATGAGTGTTCACGAGCTGAAGGAGCCTGGCCGCCCGTGAGCGAACTGACTCTGCTTCTGCTGCAACTGGGGTTCCTGCTCCTGTTGTGGTTCTTCGTCTTCGTCGTCGTGTACTCGCTGCGCTCCGATCTCTTCGGCCAGCGCGCCCGCAAGCTGCCGGATGCGGCACCCGTCGCCGGCGCCCAGGACACCGCGGTGGCGCCCTCCGCCCCCAGCGACAAGCCGAGCGCCCCGCGCGTGGAGGCGCACCGCGCGCCCCCCGGTCCGAGCGAGACCACCCCGCGTCGACTGGTCATCACCTCCGGCCCGCGCGAGGGCATGGAGATCGACCTGCCCGCCGAGCAGCTCACCATCGGGCGCTCCAGCGAGTCCGGGCTGGTCATCCGCGATGACTACACCTCCACGCACCACGCGCGCCTCATGCTGTGGAACGACTCCTGGGTCATCCAGGATCTCGACTCGACCAACGGCACGGTTGTCGACGGCGCGCGCGTGACGCTGCCCACCCCGGTTCCGCCGAACGTCCCGGTGACGATCGGCACGACGAGCTTCGAACTGCGGCGGTAGCCGATGACGACACCCACGAGCGCGGCGGTCTCCCACGTCGGTCGGATCCGGGCCAACAACCAGGACTCCGGCTACTCCGGCACCCACCTCTTCGTGGTCGCCGACGGGATGGGCGGCCACGCGGGCGGCGACGTCGCCTCGGCGATCACGACCAAGCGCCTCGTCGACGCGGATGTCGCCTACGCGACGGCGGAGGACGCCGAACAGGCCCTGCATGACGCGCTGATCGCGGCGAACGGCCTGCTCGCCGAGACCGTGTTCGAGCACCACGAGCTGACCGGCATGGGCACCACCGTCAGCGGCATCGTCCGCGTCGGCAACCGCGTCGCGCTCGCCCACATCGGCGACTCGCGCGTGTACCGCTACCGTGACGGCGAGCTCGAGCAGCTCACCGCCGACCACACCTTCGTGCAGCGCCTCGTCGACTCGGGACGCATCACGCCCGAGGAGGCCGCGGTGCATCCGCGTCGCTCGGTGCTGATGCGCGTGCTCGGCGATGTCGACGCCGCACCCGAGATCGACACCAAGATCCTCGACACCCGCGTCGGCGACCGCTGGATGCTCTGCTCGGATGGTCTCTCGAGCTACGTCTCCGACGAGAAGATCGCGTCGATTCTCGGCTCGTTCCGCACCCCGCAGTCGGCCGCCGACCGCCTGGTGCGCGAGAGCCTCGACCACGGCGCCCCCGACAACGTGACGGTCGTGCTGCTCGACATCGACGACGAGGAGGAGGTGCACCCCGCGCCGCCCGTGCTGGTCGGCTCGGCGGCGGCGCCGCTGAGCTTCGACGCCGAGCCCGCCCGCCGACCCATCCGCCTCCCCACGCTGCTGCTGCATCCGCTGAAGGCCTCGCAGTCGGAGGATGCGCACTTCGAACCCGAACGCGAGGGCTTCCTCGAGGAGCTCATCGAGGAGGATCGCCGGCGCGCGATCCGGAGGCGCATCTCGGCGCTGCTGCTGCTCGTGCTGGCCATCGCCGCCATCGTGGCCGCCGCCTTCCTGTCGTACCGCTGGACCCAGTCGCACTATTACGTCGGCGAGGAAGACGGCCGGGTGGCCGTGTTCCAGGGGGTGCAGGCGACGATCGGGCCGCTCGAGCTGTCGAGCGTGTACCAGACGACCGCGATCGAGTTGCTCGACCTGCCCGAATACCAGCAGGAGGCGGTGACCAAGACGATCAGCGCGGACAACTTGCGCGATGCGCTTGACATCGTCGCGCGGCTGCAAGCGGCGGCGGGCGGCTGACATGACGTCACCCGACACCGCGACCCGCCCCCCGCTGACGACGACGATCCGCCTTCGCCTCCGCCAGCCCGCGCGCCGGCGCAACATCGAGCTGGGCATGCTGCTGCTCGCGATCGCGATCAACGGCGTCGCGCTCGGGCTGGTGCAGATCGGCGCCCTCGGCCGGATCGGCGGCACCATGCTCGCCCTCGGCGCCGGCCTCGGCATCCTCGTGCTCGCCGTGCACGTCGCGCTGCGGGTCGTCGCCCCCGACGCCGACCCGTTCGTGCTGCCGATCGCCACCGTGCTCAACGGGATCGGCATCGCCGGAATCACCCGCATTGACATCGCCAAGGAGCTTGTCGGCTGGGATGCGTCCGGCGTCCGCCAGATCGCCTGGTCGGCGATCGCGATCATCATCGCGTTCGCCGTCCTGCTGCTCATCCGCAACCATCGGGTGCTGCTGCGGTACCGCTACGTCATCGGTCTCGCGGCGCTCATCCTGCTGCTTCTTCCGCTGGTTCCGGGGCTCGGGCGCCCGGTCAACGGGGCCTACGTCTGGATCAGCGTCGGCGGGCTCTCCTTCCAGCCCGGTGAGATCGGCAAGATCCTGCTGGCGGTCTTCTTCGCCGGCTACCTCGTCACCGCGCGCGACTCGCTCTCGCTCGTGGGGCGCACGATTCTCGGCATCCGGTTCCCTCGCGCGCGCGACCTCGGCCCGATCCTGGTGGTCTGGATGTTCGCGATGGTCGTCCTCATCGGCCAGCGCGACCTCGGAACCTCGCTGCTCTACTTCGGCCTGTTCCTGGTGATGCTCTACGTCGCCACCGGGCGCCCGAGCTGGATCATCCTCGGCATGCTGCTCTTCGTCGGCGGTGCGTTCGCGGCGAGCCGGCTCTTCACCTACGTCGGCAACCGCTTCACCGCCTGGCTCGACGCGTTCAACCCCGAGTACGCCGACGACCAGAGCTATCAGCTCGTGCAGGGCATCTTCGGCCTGGCCAACGGCGGTCTTCTCGGCACCGGACTCGGCCGCGGGCGCCCCGACATCGTGCCGCTCGCCGAGAGCGACTTCATCATGGCGACCCTCGGCGAAGAGCTGGGACTGATCGGCCTGTTCGCGATTCTCTGCCTCTACCTGCTGTTCGTCTCGCGCGGATTCCGCATCGGCTTCACCGGGCAGGATGACTTCGGCCGGCTCCTCGGCGTCGGCGTCTCGTTCGTGGTCGCGCTCCAGGTCTTCATCGTCATCGGCGGCGTGACGCGGGTGATTCCGCTCACCGGACTCACCACGCCGTTCCTCGCCGCCGGCGGTTCCTCGCTCGTCGCGAACTGGATCATCGTGGCGCTGCTGCTGCGGCTCTCCGACTCGGTGCGAAGCCAACCGCGCTGGGTGGTGGTTCCCTCATGAACAAAGAACTTCGCCGGGTGAGCGTGCTCGTGCTGCTGATGTTCCTCGCGCTGTTCACGTCCAGCTCGATCATCCAGGTCTTCCAGCAGGACGAGCTCGCCGCCAACCCGTTCAACGCCCGCACGCTGTACGACAGCTTCTCGGCCGAGCGCGGCTCGATCCTCGTCGACGGCATCGCCATCGCGAACTCTGTTCCGGTGGACGACGAGTACTCCTACCAGCGCGAGTACTCGAACGGGCCGCTGTACGCCGCGGTCACGGGCTACTTCACGCTCGATCAGGGCACGACCGGCATCGAGGGCGAGCTCAACGACTTCCTGAGCGGCACGGCGAGCGAGCAGTTCCTCGACCGGGTGAACGCCATCCTCACCGGCCAGAACCCGCAGGGCGCCGCCGTGCAGGTCACCATCGATCCGGCGGTGCAGCAGGCGGCATGGGATGCGCTGGGCGATCTGAAGGGGTCGGTCGTCGCGATCGACCCGACGACCGGCGCGATCCTGGCGATGGTCTCCACACCGAGCTTCGACCCGAACGATCTGGCCAGCCACAATTCGAGTGTCGTCATCGACAACTACACCGAGCTGCTCAACGACACCGACGATCCGCTCATCAACCGCGCGATCTCGGGCGACCTCTATCACCCCGGCTCGACGTTCAAGCTGATCGTCGCCGCAGCCGCGCTGGAGTCGGGGGAGTACACCCCCGACAGCGAGCTGCCGAACCCGCGCACCATCACCCTGCCCGAGAGCAGCTCGGTCGTCTCGAACTCGGGCGGCGGCGCCTGCGGCGGCGGCGACACGGTCACGATCGCCGACGCGCTGCGGTTGTCGTGCAACGTGCCGTTCGCCGAGCTCGGCCAGGAGCTCGGCTACGAGGCGATCGCCGCCCAGGCGGCCCGCTTCGGCTTCGGCGATGAGAGCATCAGCGTTCCGATGAGCGTCACGCCGAGCATCTTCCCGCAGACGGAGAGCGAGGCGCAGCTCATGCTCGCCTCATTCGGCCAGGCGAACGTGCGGGTGACTCCGCTCGAGATGGCGATGGTCTCCGGCGCGATCGCCACCGGCGGAACACAGATGCTGCCGACGCTCGTCGACAAGATCGTGGCGCCCGACCTGTCGATCGTTCAGGCGCTGGAACCGCAGGTGTACGGCACGCCGCTCAGCAGCGAGACCGCCGCGCTGATGCGCGACATGATGATCAACAACGTCGCGAGCGGCGCCGCCAGTAATGCGACAATTACGGGGGTTGACGTCGCGGGCAAGACCGGCACAGCACAGAATGGCGAGGGCGAGCCGTACACGCTCTGGTTCACGGGATTTGCCCCGGCTGACAACCCACAGGTTGCGGTTGCGGTGGTGGTGGAAGATGGCGGTGGACTCGGGCAGTCCGGGTTCGGCAACACCGTTGCGGCGCCGATTGCGAAGAAGGTCATTGAGGCGGTGCTGAACAGATGAGACCCACAAGCGGGCTCACCTTCGGGGGGCGCTATCAGCTGTCGTCCCGCATCGCCATCGGCGGCATGGGCGAGGTCTGGCAGGCCACCGACCTCGTGATCGGGCGCACCGTCGCGATCAAGATCTTGAAGGACGAGTACCTCGGCGATCCCGGGTTCCTGGAGCGCTTCCGGGCGGAGGCGCGCCACGCGGCCCTGGTGAACCACGAGGGCATCGCGAACGTCTTCGACTACGGCGAGGAGGACGGCTCCGCCTTCCTCGTCATGGAGCTCGTGCCCGGCGAGGCGCTGAGCGCCGTGCTCGAGCGCGAGCGCGTGCTGCCGAGCGACAAGGTGCTCGACTTCGTGGCACAGACCGCCTCGGCGCTGCAGGCTGCGCATCAGGCCGGCCTCGTGCACCGCGACATCAAGCCGGGAAACCTCCTCATCACGCCGGATGGCCGCGTCAAGATCACCGACTTCGGCATCGCCCGGATCGCCGACCAGGTGCCGCTCACGGCCACCGGTCAGGTCATGGGGACGGTGCAGTACCTCTCGCCGGAGCAGGCTAGCGGCCACTCGGCCTCGCCCTCGACCGACATCTACTCGCTCGGAATCGTCGCCTACGAGGCCCTCGCCGGCCGTCGCCCGTTCACCGGCGAATCGCAGGTCGCGATCGCCATGGCGCAGATCAACGACGCCCCGCCGGAGCTGCCGGTCACCGTCTCCGAGATGGTGCGCAACCTCGTCTACTCCTGCATCGCGAAGCGCCCCGAAGATCGGCCGGCCTCGGCCGCGCATCTGGCGCGCGCCGCGCAGGCGCTGCGACGCAACGACATCGCGGGCGCCATCGCCGCGGTGCCGATCCTCGCCGAAGGAACCGATCTCACGGCCGCGACCGCCGTCATGGGCACCGCTGCAACCCGCATCCTGCCCGGCGGGGTCGGCGGCGCCGGCGCCGGGGTGTCGACCGCGACCGCGCCGCTCGACACCACGCCCCGACGCAATCCCTGGACCTGGCCGCTCGTCGCCCTCGTCGGGGTGCTCACCGTCGCGCTCGTGGCGATCATCATCGTGCTCGCGATCAGTCCGAGCGGCACCGACCCGGAGGCGACGCCCAGCTCCCCGGCGCCCACCTCGGCCGAGGCGACGCCGGATCCGACGCCGGAGCCCAGCGAGACCCCGGTCGTGATTCGCGCCGCTGACTACGAGGGCCAGCCGTTCAACCAGGTGCAGGCCGCGCTGGAGGAGCTCGGCCTCAAGGTGGTTCGCCAGGATGGCTCGGTCGCGAGTTCGCCCGCGCAGAACGACACCGTGCAGTCGATCAGCCCGACCGGCAATCTGGCCGTGGGCGAAG
This sequence comes from Herbiconiux sp. J20-20, assembly GCF_057365085.1. Classification (NCBI taxonomy): domain Bacteria; kingdom Bacillati; phylum Actinomycetota; class Actinomycetes; order Micrococcales; family Microbacteriaceae; genus Herbiconiux; species Herbiconiux sp. J20-20. The sequence continues at coordinate 1,690,676 of NZ_CP195122.1, read as the reverse complement.
AGGTCACCGTCCGCGTGTACCAGTCCTACCCCGGGGCACCCACCCCGAGCACGCCGACCTCCTCGACGGTCGGACCGTACACGGCGGGGCAGACGATCGTCATCAACTTCGCGCAGTACTCGGGATGCCCCGCCGGCTACACGCGCGCGGGCTACAACTTCACCCTCACGAACGCGACCTTCGCCAGCGGCGGCAACCCGGTCGCCGCCGACGCGACGTCGATCAGCATCGTGCTCGGAAGCCCCGGCACCGCGTCGGTGAGCTACACCGCCTCGTGCAGCCCCGGCGGCCTGACCACCGATCCCTCCGACTCGCTCGACATCACCGTCAACTAGCGGTTCAGCGCGAGCCACTACACTTGCTCCGACTCAACGACCGATAGGACTACGCCGTGACCGAGGGGCCGATCGCCGGAACCCATCTTCTGGCTGACCGCTACCAAATCGGAGAGCTTCTCGGCCGGGGCGGCATGGCCGAGGTGCACGCGGGCTACGACGCCCGCCTCGGTCGCAACGTCGCCGTCAAGCTTCTGCGCCCCGCGCTCGCCTCCGACCCGGCCTTCCGCACCCGCTTCCGCCAGGAGGCCCAGGCCGCCGCGCGGATGTCGCACCCGACGATCGTGCGCGTCTACGACGCCGGGGAGCAGACCGTCCCCGATCCCGCGGGCGGCGAACTCCAGCTCCCGTTCATCGTGATGGAGCGGGTCGAGGGCAAGCTGCTGAAGGACGTGCTCGAGGCCGGCCCCGTGGAGCCGGCCGAAGCTGTGCGCATCGCCGAGGGAATCCTGACCGCGCTCGAGTACTCGCATCGCGCGGGCGTCGTGCACCGCGACATCAAGCCCGGCAACGTGATGATCACCCAGAACGGTCAGGTGAAGGTCATGGATTTCGGGATCGCACGCGCGATCTCGGATTCGTCGGCCACCATCGCGCAGACCAGCGCGATCCTCGGCACCGCCCAGTACTTCTCGCCCGAGCAGGCGCGCGGCGAGGCGGTCGACGCTCGCACCGACCTCTACTCGACCGGGGTCGTGCTCTACGAGATGCTCACCGGCCGGGCGCCGTTCCGCGCCGAGGGCGCGGTCGCGGTCGCCTACCAGCACGTCAGTGAAGCGCCCGTTCCGCCGAACACGCTCAACTCGGCCATCTCTCCGGCGCTCAGCGCCGTGGTGCTGCGCGCGCTCGCGAAGGACCGATTCGAGCGCTACCAGTCGGCCGCCGACTTCCGCGCCGATCTCGAGATCGCCCTCGCTGGCAAGGTGCCCGACGCGGCGCCCGCCACCGACGACTTCGGTGCCGCGCTGTTCGGGGTCAACCCGAACTCCTCGGCAGCCTCGGTCGCCACGATGCGGCGCCTCACCGAGGACTCCGGCGGCGACCGCGCTCCGCGCACGCAGTCGCGCCCTCCGGTCGCCTGGATCTGGGGATCCATCGCGCTCTTCGCCATCATCGTGGGTGCTGCGCTCTACTGGGTCTTCACCCTCACCGGGCCGACGCTCTCCGGCCCCGGAACCGCCATCGAGGTGCCGGATGTCGTCGGCGAGCAGTTCACCGACGTGAGCCAGTCGATCATCGACAGCGGCCTGCAGATCGATCAGGTCAACCGCACCGATGTGACCGCGCCCGCAGGCCAGATCCTCGAGACGACGCCCGAAGCGGGCACCCGCGTCGGGCCCGGCTACGAGATCACGATCGTCGTCTCCGCCGGTCCGCCCGCCGTCACCCTGCCGAGCCTCACCTACTCCACCGAGGCCGATGCGATCGCCAAGATCGAGGAGCTCGGGCTCACCTACGGTTCGACGCGATCGACCTATTCGGCGAACGTCGCCAAGGGCGTCGTCATCGGCGTCGAACTGCCCGGGAGCACCGAGGTCGTGACCCGCGCGGTCGAGGTCTCGCCAGACGGCGATGCCGTTCCCGATGTGAACCTGGTGATCTCGAACGGACTGGTCAACATCCCCGACTACGTCGGGGAACCGGTCACCACCGCCCGCGACGGTCTGGGCGTGCTGCAGCTGACGGTCAAGCTCCAGCAGGACACGTCGTGCTCCGGCGGCCAGGTCGTGTCGCAGTCGATCAAGGGCGATCAGCCGCAGAAGTCGACCGTGACCGTCGTCTACTGCCAGCCGTAGCTCTGCCTCGGTCGAGAAGCTCCGGCGCGGTCAGCCGAGCTTGACCAGCGGGGTCAGGTCGCGCGCGCGCTCGGCGGCGACGGCAAGCCCCGCGGTCGCCAGCCAGTTGCCGAGCATCCGGTAGCCGCCCTCGGTCAGCACCGATTCGGGGTGGAACTGCACCCCGAGCACGGGAGCCTCGCGGTGCCGCAGCCCCATGATCACGCCGCCGGTCGTGCGCGCCGTCACCTCGAGCTCCGCCGGGACGGTGCCGTCGACGACGGCGAGCGAGTGGTAGCGCGTCGCGCGGAACTCGCTCGGAACGCCGGCGAAGAACTCGCTGTCGTCGTGCGTCACCTGCGACGTCTTGCCGTGCATCAGCTCGTCGGCGTGCGTGACCGTGGCGCCGAGCGCCTCGGCGATCGCCTGGTGGCCGAGGCAGACGCCGAGCAGCGGCAGCTTGCTGTCGATCGCGGCGTGCACGATCGGAATCGAGATGCCCGCGTGGGCCGGGGTCCCCGGTCCGGGCGACAGCAGCACCGCGTCGTACTCGGCGATCCGGGCCGGCACCTCCGCCTCGGCGATGTCGTCGTTGCGGATCACGTCCGTCTCGGCACCCAGCTGCTGCAGGTAGCCGACGAGCGTGTACACGAAGCTGTCGTAGTTGTCGACGACAAGAACTCGGGTCATCGACCTCCGCCAATCTGGTTCAAGGCCTGAGGAGCCCCATCTTCCACGGTCACATCCTGCGGCGCGACGAAGCCATCGATGATCGGGAAGACCCAGATCACCAGCGCCGTCATGACGGCGGTCAGCAGCACGAGCAGGATGAGCACGCGCACCCACCACGGGCCCGGCAGCACATACCAGAGCGTCGCGTACATCAGTTGTCTCCTCGGTCGGTCACGACGACGCCTGCACCGTCTCGGCGATCTCGGCCGGGGGCCCATCCGCACGCGGATAGAACTGGTCGAAGACGCCGTAGGCGATGATGCGCTCCGCCGTGGAGAAGAACGGGTTGCACGTGGTCATCGTGATGAGTCGTTCCTCGGGGCTGACGCCCTCCATCTGCGGAACCGGGTCGATGACACCGACGCCGCGCGGCGTCACGTACTCCAGGTTGCGGAACACGTAGCCGTACCAGCCGTCCTGGGTCTCGACGTAGACCGTGTCGCCGACCTGCAGCTTGTGGATGTTCTCGAGGTTGCCGCCGTAGGCCTTGCGGTGCGCGGCGATCGCGAAGTTGCCGACCTCGCCGGGCATCTGCGTACCGGGGTAGTGGCCGAGGTTGTTCTTGTTCAGCACGCTCCAGGTGCCGACGCCTTCGGCGATCGGTCGATAGTAGTCGTCCCCGAACCGCGGCACGATGAGCAGCGCGAAGCGCTCGGTCTCGGCGACCGGCTTCATGACCGGCGGATCGTCGGTGTCGCCGCGCACGGCCTCGCCGATGGTCTTGTCCCACTCCTGGGTGATCTCCAGCGACTCGGCCTCGAGCTGCTGGCCGACGATGATGTCGTTGAGCCAGAGCTGCCAGCCGACGAAGGCGAGCACCAGGAATCCGGCCGTGACGAGCAGTTCCCCGAGAACCCCGACGACCGTGACCCGAGGGCGGCGCCGACGCGGCTTCGCGCGGTGCCCCGCCTCTCGCAGCTCTCGACGCGACGTCATGCGGCGATTCTACTGGGGTACGTCACAGCTGACTGCCCTGCGTTCGAGATCGACGGCGCAGAGCGGTCCGCTAGAATCCCCAACATGGCCCGAGACACCACCCGCACCTCCGCCGACTCCCCTGAGCCGAAGGCGGGCAACGACGCGCCGAACCCGGTGTGGTTCAAGCCGGTCATGTTCGGATTCATGCTGCTCGGACTCGTGTGGATCATCGTGTTCTACCTGAGCCAGACGTCGTGGCCGGTGCCGCAGCTCGGAAACTGGAACATCCTGGTCGGCTTCGGCATCATGTTCATCGGCTTCCTGATGACCACCCGCTGGCGATAAATCGTCGAATTACACCCGTGTCATTCCTCCACACTGTGGAGAGGCCTGGGGATAACTCGCGACCCTAGGCGTACGCGCCGGGCGCGATCAGCACGCTGGTGAGGCAGATGACCACCAGCACGGCGCCGATCGTGACGAGCCCGAAGACGCGACGCCGCTTCTGCGCCGGCCGGCGCGTCCGCGAGAACAGCGTGCCCACCGCGAAGCCGACGGCAAGGCCGCCGAGGTGCGCCTCCCAGGCGATGTTCGGCACCAGGAACCCGATCACCACGTTGAGCCCGAGCACCACCAGCAGCTGGGTGATCTGCACGCCGAGCGCCTTCCGCAGCCCGAGCAGCGCACCCATGAGGCCGAAGATCGCCCCCGACGCCCCGAGCGACAGCGACGGCTGCAGGAATCCGTTCGTCAGCACGATCGTCGCGCCGCCGCTGACCACCGCAGCCTGATACAGCAGCACGCCCGCGACGTTGCCGCCGAGCGCCGAGAGCAGGTAGAGCGCGAGGAACCGGCCGCGACCAAGGAAGCTCTCCAGCACCGGCCCGAAGATCGCGAGCGCGTACATGTTGAACGCGATGTGCAGGAACGAGCTGGGCGAGTGCACGAAGGCGCTCGTCAGCAGGCGCCACGGCTCGCTCGCGATCGCGCTCGGGTTCATCAGCAGGGCGCTCGTGACCGCCCCGCCGGTGACCAGCTGCAGCACGTAGAGCAGAACGCAGGCGGCGCCGATCGAGATCGTGACCACGGGGGTCGTCCCGCCGGGGCGGAACATGCGAGCAAGGCGCGACCTCGAGGCGGTGGGGCGGGTCGCCGCGCGACCCTCCCGCACGCACTCCGGGCACTGGACGCCGACCGCAGCCTGCGTCTGGCATTCGGGGCAGATCGTGCGACCGCAGCGCTGGCAGAGCACCCAGCTCTGACGGTCAGGATGCCGGTAGCAGACCCCCGCCGAGGTCGTCGCCTCGCCGCTCACTACAGGGATTCGACGGTGACGCTCGAGATCACGACGTCGGCCAGCGGCTTGTCGCGCCCATCCGTCTCGACGGCCTCGATCGCGTCGACGACGCGCTTCGACTCCTCATCGGCGACCTCGCCGAAGATGGTGTGCTTGCCCTGCAGCCAGGTCGTCGGCACCGTGGTGATGAAGAACTGCGAGCCGTTCGTGCCGCGGCCTCCGCGGGTGCCGGCATTGGCCATCGCCAGGATGTAGGGCTGGGTGAAGTCGAGCTCGGGGTTGATCTCGTCGTCGAACTCGTATCCCGGTCCGCCGATGCCCATGCCGAGCGGGTCGCCGCCCTGCAGCATGAACTGCTTGATGATGCGGTGGAAGATGACGCCGTCGTAGAGCGGCGCGTTCGAGGTCGCGCCCGTCTGCGGGTGCGTCCACTCCTTGGTTCCGGTCGCCAGGCCGACGAAGTTGTCGACCGTCTTCGGGGCGTGGTTGCCGAACAGGTTCAGGCGGATGTCGCCGAGGCTCGTGTGCATGGTGGCGATGGCAGTGGGTTGAGGCATTCCACGATTCTCGCATGCGCGCCGTGAGGCTTGCTCTCAGCGGATGCCCAGCCGCGCACGGCTCCGGATCCCTTGACCGCGGGGGTCGACCTGGCAGGATGGAGGGGTACGCCGCAGACCGCAGACGGAGGACGCCATGGGACTGTCACGCAAACGCCAGCGGGAGCTGAAGAAGCTCAAGCGATCGGCCGACCAGTTGTGGGACGAGCAGCGCGAGACGCTCGAGCACGCGGCCGACGTTCTGCGCGACGCCCGCCGCCAGGCGGCGAACTACGCACGCGAAGAGGTCGCCCCGCGCGTGCGCGGCGGCTACGAGGACCGCGTCAAGCCGCTCTTCGCCACCGGCGTCGCCAAGAGCCGCGCCGTGTCGCGTGACGCACGCGGCAAGCTCGCCGACGACGTGATCCCCGCCGTCTCCGGCGCGATCGGCTCGGCCCTCGCGGTGCTCGAGGCAGCCAAGGATCCGCACGTGCGCGACGTCGTGAAGCGCGCCAGCTCGGCGACCGTCGAACTCAGCTCGCGCGCCCGCAAGGCGGTCGCGCCCGCGCCCGTGAAGTCGTCGCCCGGCCCCGGCACCTACGTGCTCATCGGCCTCGGTGTGCTCGCGGTGGCCAGCGTCGCCTACGCCGCCTGGCAGACGCTGCGCGCCGATGACGACCTCTGGGTCGAGGACATCGAGCCCGGCGAAGCCGACGTCGACGAGGTCTGACCCGTCCGCACTTCCCGAAGGCCCCCGAGGCCGGTCGCCCGACCGCCTCGGGGGCCTTCGTCGTGCGGGGCGACATCCGGCCCGCACGATGACCCGGTGATGCGCTAGCTTCTGGTACGAGCTGCTGGTCCGGAAGCCAGGGGGGTGCACGGATGACCGGTGACCATCGCGCGTCGTGGCCGCTGATCGGCCGCGACCGCATCCTGAGCCGGTTCGACGACGAGGTCGCCCAGAACCGGGGCGTCATCCACCTGCTCCACGGCCCCGCCGGGGTGGGAAAGTCGGCGCTCGCTCGTGCGCTGTCGCAGCGTCTCGCCGACTCGTCGCCGATCATTGTGCAAGGTCTGGCGGAGCAGTCGTCGGTCCCGCTGGGCGCCTTCGCCTCCCTCGTCGACGAACTCGCTCCCCCGACCCGGGAGCAGGCGCTCACCGAGTTGGTGCAAGCACTCGGATCCGGGCCCACCCCGCCCCTGATGGTGGTGGATGACGCGCCCCGCCTCGACGAGCTCTCGGCGGAGGCCGTCGCGCGCCTCATCACCGGTTTCGGCGCGACGGTCGTCGCCACGGCGCGCGCGCTCGAGGAGCTTCCCGCGCGGCTCGGCGGGCTCGACGACTCCGGCCTGGTCCGTCGTCACGAGCTCGTCGGTCTCGAACTCGAGGAGATCGCCGACCTGCTGCACCGCCGGTTCCGCCTCCCTGCCGCCGATGACGACGTCCGCCGGCTGGCGTGGGAGACCGACGGCAACGCGCTGCACCTGCGCATGCTGGTCGAGAGCGCGATCGACGCCGGGCGCGTGGTGCACCGCGGAACGCACGTCGAGATCCGCGCGGATGATTCGCCGACACGACTGGCGCAGCTCGTCGAGTCGCGGGTCGCCGAGGTCGACGCGGAGGCGCGACATGTCTTGTGCCTGGTGGCGATCTGTCAGCCTGTCGCCCCGAACGAGATCATCGAGACGTTCGCGGCGCGGCGCGTCATCACGGAACTCGTTCGGCGCGGACTGCTTGTTGAGGACGCCGGCCGTGTGAGCATCGCGCACCCGCTCATCGCCGAGACGATCGAGCGCGGGCCCGAGGTGACGGCCGTCCTCGGGGAGGCGCTGCGACTCCTGCGCCGCGACGCGGCGCCCGCCCGGCGCTTTCGCGCGGCCGAATGGGAGCTGCGCGCCGGGCGCCCCACCGATCCGACGGAACTGACCTGGGCCGCCACCTACGCGACCGCGACCGGCGATGCGCGGGGGGCGGCTCGGCTGGCCGCGGCGGCCGCACGACTCCCGGCCCGCCGTGCCGCCGCGTTCACCGCTCAGCTCACCGCCGCGACCGCCGCCTCGGCGGTCGGTGACCTCGACGTCGCCGATGCGCGTTTCGATGAGGCCGCCGCGGTGGCCGAGAAGCCGCGAGAGAAGATCGCGCTCGCGCGACGACGCGGTGAGCATCTCGCCTTTCGCCGCCACGATCCCGCCGCCGCGATCGCGCACGGGGAGCAGGTTCGGGGGGAGCTGACGGCGGGAGATACCGCTCCGCTCGATGCCGACCTGTGGCGCTGGCGCATCCTCGCCGACGGGTCCTCGGCCGTGGAGGTGCGCAGCGCGATCGCGACCACGATCGCGGCCGCCGCACGCGGCGAGTTCAGCACGGCCCGATCTGCCGCCGCCGTGCTCATGGTTCCCCGGGACGTCCTCGGAGCCGACGCGCCCACGGCGGCGATCGCCCTCGGTGTGGAGCGATTCTGCGCACTCCGGGCCGCCGGCGACGCTGCCGCCGCGGCCTCGTATCTCGAGTCGGTTCGTGCCGAGGCGCACGACGAGGTCGGGTTCTTCACGGCGATGCTCGCCTGGCAGCGCGCGCACGACGGCAGGTTCGCCGAGGCGCAGGCTCTCGCCGACCTCGCACTCGAGCAGTTGCACCGCTGGGACGGCGGCGAGCTGACCCCGTTCGCCCGCGCGCTGCGGGCCGCGATCGCCGCGCAGCGCCTCGACACCGCCGACGCCGAGCGGATGCTGGCGGAGCTCGACGCCGCCGGACCGGTGAGCGGAGTGGCTTTGCTCGCCCGAGCGGAGTGCGAAGCCTTTCTCGCCGCCGCCGACGGCGACACGAGCCGTGCCGCCGACCTCATCCTTCGCGCCATCGAAGATGCGATCGACTCCTCGTACGACTTCCTCGGCGCCCTCACTCTCGCCCATGCGCTGCGCTTCGGTGAGATCGAGCGCACCGCTCGTGTCGCCGAGACGCTGTGTCAGAACTCGATCGAGAGGATCGACCCGGCGCTCGCGGTGCTGGACGCGGCACGCGCGCTGAAGTCCGGCCGCATCGACCACGTGATCGCCGCATCCACTCGTCTGGAGAAGAACGGACTGACCGCGTGCGCGGTCAACGTGCTGGCGATGGCGGATCGCGGGGAGCTCTCCGACGCCGGCCGGCGACGCCTGGCCGCGAAGGCGCTCGCCCTGCGCGCCGACGTCGACGCACCGCCGCGTCACTCGGTGGATCGACCCCTGCTGACGCCGCGCGAACTCGACGTCGCCCGCGCCGCGGCCCGCCGACTTCGCTCTCGGGAGATCGCTGATGAGCTCGGGATCTCGGTGCGCACCGTCGACAACCAACTGCAGTCGGCCTACCGGAAGCTGGGGGTGCGCTCGCGCGACGCCCTCCGAGACGTGCTCGCCGAGACCGGCCTGCTCACCGCGCCCTGACCGCGCGAAGCGGCACACACCGCAGAAGCGGCGGCGCGAAGAGAAGCCCAGCGAAGCGCAGCGACCACGCTCGGTGCGCGGAGCGGCACACGCCGCAGAAGCGGCGGCGTGGAGAGAAGCACCGTGGAGCCTAGGGGAATCGAACCCCTGACCTCCTGCTTGCAAAGCAGGCGCTCTACCAATTGAGCTAAGGCCCCGAATGGGGATGGAGTGGGGCTACCAGGACTTGAACCTGGGACCTCTTCGTTATCAGCGAAGCGCTCTAACCGCCTGAGCTATAGCCCCTCTTCGGCATGTTCCGCAGAACAGCCTCGCTTACATTACCCCACGCCGTCAGCGTGAGCCAATTCGGATGCCTCGGCTCAGTTGTTCTGGAAGCCGACGAGCAGTCCGCCGGTGAGGCGCACGCTCAGGTTGTAGAGCAGAGCGCCGATCGCGCCGAGGATGGTGCCGATCACCGCGTTCAGCAGACCGACCAGAATCGAGAACATCGCCACCTGGCCGAGCCCGAACTGATCCGCGATCTGGAAGCTCTGGTCACCGAGGATGTCCTGGAACAGTCCGTCGACGGTGCCGAAGATCCCGGTCGAGAACAGCACCACCCAGATCAGGATGGAGGCCACGATCAGGACGACGGCAAGGCTGATCCACACCAGGAAGGACAGCTTCACGGCGGACCAGAAGTCGATGTAGACCAGGCGGAGTCGGACCTGCTTGCTCGGGGCCTGACGCTCGGTCTTGCGCTGAAGACGTGCTGCGACGCTCATTCCTCGATCTGATCCTTTCCGGTGTCCCCGACCTCAATGCCCGGAGTCTCGACGGCTTCGGCATCGGACTCGCCTTCGACGGCGATGGCGGCGAGGTTTCGCTCGCTGTTGCGGGCAACAGCGATGATGCGATCATCGTCGGCAAAGCGGGCGAACACGACCCCCATGGTGTCCCGACCCTTGGGCGGGACCTCGGCCACGGCAGAGCGTACCACCTTGCCACTGGCAAGAACCACGAGAACCTCGTCGGTCTCATCGACGATGAGCGCGCCCGCCAGGCGGCCCCGATCATCGTTCAGTTTGGCGACCTTGATGCCCAGTCCGCCACGCCCCTGCGCCCGGTACTGGTCGACCGCGGTGCGCTTGGCGAACCCGCCCTCCGTGACGACGAAAACGTAGCCGTCGTCGTTCGCCACCGAGGCCGACAGCAGCTCGTCACCGTCGCGGAACTTCATGCCGATGACACCGGAGGTGGAGCGCCCCATCGAACGGAGGCTCGCCTCGGTCGCCTGGAAGCGCAACGACATTCCCTGGCGCGAGACGAGCAGCAGCTCGTCATCGTCGTTGACGAGCATCGCCGAAACCAGCTCGTCGTTCTCGCGCAGGTTGATCGCGATGATGCCGCCGGTGCGGTTGGTGTCGTACTCGGTGAGCGCGGTCTTCTTGGTGAGTCCGCCGCGCGTCGCGAGCACCAGGTATTGGGCGACGCCGTAGTCCCGGATGTCGAGCACCTGGGCGATCTCTTCATCGGGCTGCAGCGCGAGAAGGTTCGCCACGTGCTGGCCCTTCGCGTCGCGGCCGGCCTCCTGCACCTCGTAGGCCTTGGCGCGGTAGACGCGACCGGTGTTGGTGAAGAACAGCAGCCAGTGGTGCGTGGTGGTGACGAAGAAGTGCTCGACCACATCATCGGCGCGCAGCTGCGCGCCCTTGACGCCGCGGCCGCCGCGGTGCTGCGAGCGGTAGTTGTCGCTGCGCGTGCGCTTGATGTAGCCGCCGCGCGTGATCGTGACCACCATCTCCTCTTCGGGGATGAGGTCTTCGACGCTCATGTCGCCGTCGAAGCCGAACATGATCTCGGTGCGACGGTCGTCGCCGTACTTGTCGACGATCTCGGTGAGCTCCTCCGTGACGATCGCGCGCTGGCGACCCACGTCGGCGAGGATCGCCTTGTACTCGGCGATCTCGCGCTCGAGATCGGCCAGGCGATCCTGGATCTTCTTGCGCTCGAGCGCCGCGAGGCGACGCAGCTGCAGTGCGAGGATCGCGTCGGCCTGCAGCTCGTCGATCGAGAGCAGTTTGATGAGTCCCTGCCGGGCCTCGTCGACATCGGGCGAGCGGCGGATGAGAGCGATGACCTCGTCGAGCGCGTCGAGCGCCTTGACGTAGCCGCGCTGGATGTGGGCATCCGCCTCGGCCTTGTCGAGCCGGAACTGGGTGCGCCGGACGATGACCTCGATCTGGTGCTCGATCCAGAGCGTGATGAAGCCGTCGATCGAGAGGGTGCGCGGCACGCCGTCGACGATCGCCAGCATGTTGGCGCCGAAGTTCTCCTGCAGCTGGGTGTGCTTGTAGAGGTTGTTCAGCACGACCTTCGCGACGGCGTCCTTCTTGAGGACGATCACCAGGCGCTGGCCGGTGCGACCCGAGGTCTCGTCGCGGATGTCGGCGATGCCCGAGAGCTTGCCCTCCTTGACGAGGTCGGCGATCTTGATCGCCAGGTTGTCGGGGTTCACCTGGTACGGCAGCTCGGTGACGACGAGGCAGGTGCGACCCTGCAGCTCCTCGACCGTGATGACCGCGCGCATCGTGATCGACCCGCGGCCGGTGCGGTAGGCATCCTGGATTCCCTTGACGCCGAGGATCTGCGCGCCGGTCGGGAAGTCGGGGCCCTTCACCCGGGCGATGATCGCCTCGAGCAGCTCCTCCTGCGAGGCGTCGGGGTGCTCGAGCGCCCAGAGCGCGGCCGAGGCGACCTCGCGCAGGTTGTGCGGCGGGATGTTGGTCGCCATGCCGACCGCGATGCCGACCGAGCCGTTGACCAGCAGGTTCGGGAAGCGGCTGGGGAGCACGACCGGCTCCTGGGTGCGACCGTCGTAGTTGTCCTGCAGGTCGACGGTGTTCTCGTCGATGTCGCGGACCATCTCCATGGCCAGCGGGGCCATCTTGGTCTCGGTGTATCGGTGGGCGGCTGCGCCGTCGTTGCCGGGCGAGCCGAAGTTGCCCTGGCCGAGCGCGAGCGGGTAGCGCAGCGACCACGGCTGCACGAGTCGCACGAGCGCGTCGTACACCGAGGAGTCACCGTGCGGGTGGAACTGTCCCATCACGTCGCCGATGATGCGGGTGCACTTGGAGAACGCGCGGTCGGGACGGTACCCGCCGTCGTACATCGCGTAGAGCACGCGACGGTGCACCGGCTTGAGGCCGTCGCGCACGTCGGGGAGCGCACGGCCGATGATCACGCTCATCGCGTAGTCGAGGTAGCTGCGCTGCATCTCCAGCTGGATGTCGACCTGGCGGATCTTGTCGTGATCGTTCACGTCGGGCGCCCCGCCCTCCGGGCCGCCGGGGGTGGTGATGTCAGATGTCAAGGAAACGCACGTCCTTCGCGTTCTTCTGGATGAACTGGCGGCGCGACTCGACGTCGTCACCCATCAGGGTGGAGAAGACGCTGTCGGCGATCGCCGCATCATCGAGGGTCACCTGCAGGAGGGTGCGGGTGACCGGGTTCATCGTGGTCTCCCACAGCTCCTGGTGGTTCATCTCGCCGAGACCCTTGTAGCGCTGGACCCCGTTCTCCTTCGGGATGCGCTTGCCGTTCGCGATGCCCTCCTTGATGAGGGCGTCGCGCTCGGCGTCGGAGAACACGTAGTCGTGCTCGGCGTTCGTCCACTTGATCCGGTACAGCGGCGGCTGCGCGAGATAGACGTAGCCCATCTCGATGAGCGGTCGCATGTAGCGGAAGAGCAGGGTGAGCAGCAGGGTGGTGATGTGCTGTCCGTCGACGTCGGCATCCGCCATCAGCACGATCTTGTGATACCTGGCCTTGGCGCCGTCGAACTCCTCGCCGATGCCGGTGCCGAACGCGGTGATCATCGCCTGGATCTCGGCGTTGCCGAGCGCGCGGTCGAGGCGCGCCTTCTCGACGTTCAAGATCTTGCCGCGCAGCGGCAGGATCGCCTGCGTCTCGGGGTTGCGCCCCTGCACCGCGGATCCGCCGGCCGAGTCGCCCTCGACCAGGAAGATCTCGCTCTCCCACGGGTTGCGACTCGAGCAGTCCTTGAGCTTTCCGGGCATGCCGCCGCCCTCGAGCAGGCCCTTGCGGCGGGTCTGCTCGCGCGCCTTGCGCGCGGCGATCCGCGCGGTCGCGGCCTGGATCGCCTTGCGGATCACGTCACGCGCCTGGTTGGGGTTGCGGTCGAACCAGTCGTTGAGCTGGTCGCCGACGACGCGCTGCACAAAGGACTTCGCCTCGGTGTTGCCGAGCTTCGTCTTGGTCTGGCCCTCGAACTGCGGCTCGCCGAGCTTGATCGAGATGACGGCGGTGAGACCTTCGCGCACGTCGTCGCCGGAGAGGTTCTCGTCCTTCTCCTTGAGGATGCCCTTCTCGCGCGCGTACTTGTTGACGAGCGTGGTGAGTGCGGCGCGGAATCCCTCTTCGTGGGTTCCGCCCTCGTGCGTGTTGATCGTGTTGGCGTAGGTGTGCACCGACTCGGAGTACGCGTTGGTCCACTGCATCGCGACCTCGAGCGCGATGCGGCGCTCGGTGTCCTCCGACTCGAAGCTGATGATCTCGGGGTGGATCACCTCGGTCTTCTTCGCGGAGTTCAGGTACTCGACGTAGTCGACGAGTCCCTGCTCGTAGAGGAACACGTCGTGGCGCGGCTCCTCGCCCTCCTCGATCGGGCGCTCGTCGGCGAGCGTGATGGTGAGGCCCTTGTTGAGGAAGGCCATCTGCTGGAAGCGGGTGCGCAGCGTGTCGTAGTCGAACTCGACGGTCTCGAAGATGTCGGAGTTCGGCCAGAACGTGATCGTGGTTCCGGTGCCGTCGGCATCGCCGGCGTTGGCGAGGGGCGCATCCGGAACACCGTCGTGGTAGCGCTGGGTCCAGAGCGAGCCCTGCCGCCGAACCGCGACCTCGAGCTTGTGCGAGAGCGCGTTGACAACGGAGCTTCCGACACCGTGCAGACCACCGGAGACGGCGTAGCCGCCGCCGCCGAACTTTCCGCCGGCGTGCAGGATGGTGAGCACGACCTCGACGGTCGACTTCTTCTCGACCGGGTGCTCGTCGACGGGAATGCCGCGGCCGTTGTCGACGACGCGCACGGCACCGTCGGCGAGGATCGTCACCTCAATGCGATCGCAGTGCCCGGCGAGTGCCTCATCGACCGAGTTGTCGACGATCTCGTAGACGAGGTGGTGAAGACCGCGCGGACCGGTCGACCCGATGTACATGCCGGGTCGCTTGCGGACCGCCTCGAGTCCTTCGAGGACCTGGATCTGATTCGCGCCGTAGCTGTCGTCGCCGGGCGCAGGGGTAGCGGGTGGTGTCATGAAAAGGGCTTGCTCCTGCCGGATCGACGCCGCCGCCATGAAGGTCGAACGGACCGTCCGATTCTACCCCAGCGGGGGTATCGGCGAGGGGCGAAACGGCGATCTGGGGCCTTTTCTGGCGCCCTGTGACCAGATTTGCCTTCCTAACCGTAGGTATCGCGTGGACCGCGCCCTGGGATTGCTCTGGGGCCGCGTTTCCAGGAGGGGGCGTCCGGCCCCAGAAAGCGGATGGACTCGATCTCTGCCGCCGGGTAGCGCTCGGCGATGCGCGTCGTGATCGTCGACCGCATCGTCCGAAGCTGTTGAGCCCACGCCGTCGAGTCGCAGCGAACCGTCAGCACGCCCTCCTCGACGCCGATCGGCTCGGAGTGCGCGGCGGTGTCCTCGCCGACGAGCTCGGACCAGTCGGCGACCAGCTCGGCGCGCGCGATCGGCGACTCCCAGCCGAGCGAGACGGTGAGGCGTCCGAGTACATCGCCGATGCCGTGCGGATCGCGGCCGGTGCCATACGGCACGCTTGCGCCGTCCTCCGCGGCGCGGCTGCGCCGGCGGGCGTCGCGGCTGCGCATCCCCGGGGCGCCGAACACGGCGCGCAGTCGACGATAGACACCGAGGTGCTCCGGGGCGGGTTCGCTCGGAGCAGTGGCGGGAGCCGTCGCGCCAGGTTCGGGCGACGCCTCGCCGGGGGGCAGGTCGCGGCTCATTCGTGCGCTCCGGTGTCGACGACCTCGCCGGCGTGAATTCGGATCGTCGTCCCCCGCAGCTCCGTGGGGACGTCGTTCTCGACCGCCGCGGTGATGAGCACCTGCTCGAACCCGCTGATCGCGGCCGACAGGCTGGCGCGGCGACGCTCATCCAGCTCGGCGAAGACATCGTCGAGAATCAGCACCGGATCGCCGAGGGGCGCGTCGGTGCGCAGCACCTCCGCCGAGGCGAGCTTCAATGACAGCGCGAACGACCATGATTCCCCGTGGCTCGCGTAGCCGCGCGCCGGCAGCCCGTTGAGGGTCAGCACGAGATCGTCTCGGTGTGGTCCGACGAGTGTGATTCCGCGATCGAGCTCGGCTCGACGCTGAGCAGCGAGGCTCGCGCGGAAGCTCTCGGCCGCGCTCATCGGGGTGAGACCGGCGGCGGCGCCGAGCACTTCGGCGCTCGCCTCGTCGTCGGGTTGGGATCCCAGGATGCTGAGTCGTGCCGAGAGATCAGCGCGGTGCTCGGCGCCCGCGATGCGCTCATAGGCATCGCGCACCGGATCCCGAAGCCGTTCGACCAGCTCGAGCCGACCGATCACGATCTCCACGCCGAGCTGCACGAGCCTCTCGTCCCACACATCGAGGGTGGTCAGTTTCTCGGCCGGCGTGCGAGAAGCGCGAGCCGACTTGAGGAGAGTGTTGCGCTGGCGCAGCACACGGTCGTAATCGGAGAGAACCCCCGCGAAGCGGGGCGATTTCTGAACGAGCAGCTCGTCAAGAAAACGGCGCCGGCCGGACGGCTCTCCGCGCACCAGCGCGAGATCTTCGGGAGCGAACACCACCGTGGCGACGTGGCGGGGAAGCTCGCGGGGCTTGATCGGACCTCGATTGACTTGGGCACGGTTGGCGCCGCTTCGGTTGAGCTGCACCTCGACGAGCACGTTGCGATCACCGTGCTCGAGCCGTGCTCGCACGATCGCCGAGTCGCGGCCGAAGCGGATGAGCGCCTGATCGCTCGAGACGCGATGCGACCCAAGCGTGCTGAGGTACGCGAGTGCTTCGACCAGGTTCGTTTTGCCCTGTCCGTTGATGCCGACGATCAGATTGGGGCCGGCATCGAAGCCGACCTCCGCGCTCTCGTAGTTGCGGAAGTCGGTGAGGCCGAGATGAGCAACCCTCACTGAATCGTCTCGCCTTCCGAATGCGGGGGCAAGCGAGGACTAGCGCAGCAGCAGGTTGGGCTGCAGCAGGTAGCGGTAGTTGTCGGCGCCCGGCGCATCCTTCGACGACTGACTCGTCAGCAGAACCGGACCGGGCTTGTTGGGGTTGTCGGTCTTCGTGAACGAGATCCGGACGAACTCCGAGTGCACGGCGCCGAGACCGTCAAGCAGGAACGACGGCTTGAGCGACACGACCGTGTCGTCGCCGACCAGGTGGGCATCGATCGTCTCGGATGCCTGCGCCTGCTCGGATCCGGTCGCCTCGAGCGTGACCCCGTCGATCGAGAAGCTGAAGCGCAGAGCCGCTTCGCGCTCGAGGACGAGCGAGACACGGCGCGTGGCTTCGACGAGCTCTGCGGTGTTGACCACCGCGTAGTTCTCGACCGTCTCGGGGAAGAGCCGCTTGACCGGCGGGAAGTTGCCCTTGATCAGCAGCGAGGTGACGGTGCGCTTGTCGGCCGTGAAGGCGATGAGCTCCCGATCGTCGTTGTGCACGATCGAGACGCCGATGGTGCCGGAGTGCCCGAAGGTCTTGCCGATCTCGGACAACGTGCGGGCCGGCACGAGTGCGGTCGCGCCCTCCGCGGAGTTGGTGCCCGAGTCCCAGTCGATCTCGCGCACCGCGACACGGTAGCGGTCGGTGGCGACGAAGGACAGCTTGTTGTCGCCGACCTCGAGCTGCACACCGGTGATGACCGGGGTGACATCGTCGCGCGAGGCGGCAACGGCGACCTGCGACACGGCGTCGGCGAAGTCCTCAGCCGGGAGCACTCCGGTGCGGTCATCGATCTGCGGCAGGCTCGGGTACTCCTCGACCGGCATGCTCAGCAGTGTGAACTTCGCGGAACCGCAGCTCACCGCGATGCGGCCGTCGTCGTAGGAGAAGTTGACCGGTGCGTTCGGCAGCCGGCTCGCGATATCGGCGAGGAGTCGGCCGGAGACGAGGGCGACACCCGGCTCGTCGACCTCGGCGGGGATCTCGGTGCGTGAGGAGACCTCGTAGTCGAAGGACGACAGCACGAGAACGCCATCGCCCGCCTCGAGAAGGACGCCGCTGAGGATCGGCTGCGTGGTGCGCTGCGGCAGAAGCTTGACGGCGAACGACACGGCTTCGCTCAGGACGTCGCGATTGACGTGGAACTTCACACCGAACTCCTTGTACGTCGACTCGAGCTGACCCCCGCGCTCGGATGACCGCGAGGACAGGTGTCGGCCCGGACCGCCCATCCTGTCATGTCCGATCTTGACACAGGAAGAGGCTTCGTCGATTCGCTCGACTTCGGCCCGACGCGACCTCTCAAAGTTGTGGACGAGATCGAATGGGTTAAAGACAAATCACAGTGTTAACCGCTGTGGAACATGTGGATAAGCCGGTTGCGGTCAACGAATGACAGGAAACTACAGCCGTGTGAGATGTTGACGAGCGGTGGACAACATGTCATTCGGCGGTGGGGTGCCCGCGCCGAGGATTTTGTCATTCCACATTCCGCCCCCGAGTTGTCCCCACGGGAGCGGTCATTCGTCCCGATGTTATCCACAGGTTGTACACACGCTGTGCAATCAGAGATTCGACGCGAATGCGGGCGCGTCCCGGCTCAGCTGCGTGAGTAGCGCTGGTTCTGCTTGATGCGGCTGGTCAGCTCGGTGACCTGGTTGTAGATCGAGCGGCGCTCCTTCATGAGCTCACTGATCTTCTTGTTGGCGTACATCACCGTGGTGTGGTCGCGGTTGCCGAACAGCTGGCCGATCTTCGGCAGCGACAGGCTCGTGAGCTCACGGCACAGATACATCGCGATCTGTCGCGCCGTCGCGACCGCCTGCGAGCGGCTCGAGCCGTAGAGGTCGTCGACCGTCAGCTTGAAGTACTCGGCGGTGTGATTGATGATGTCGACCGGCGCGATGACGTTGTCCTCATCGAGCGTGATGATGTCCTTGAGAACGGTCTGCACCAGCTGCAGGTCGACGCGCGTGCGGTTCAGGCTCGCGAAGGCCGTGACGCGGATGAGTGTTCCCTCGAGCTCGCGGATGTTGCTCGAGACCTTCGTCGCCATGAACTCGAGGATCTCGTCCGGCACCTGGAGCTTCTCGCTCTGCGCCTTCTTGCGGAGAATCGCGATGCGCGTCTCGAGATCGGGCGCCTGCACGTCGGTGATGAGGCCCCATTCGAAGCGCGACCGCATCCGGTCCTCGAATCCGGTGAGGTGCTTCGGCGCGACATCGCTCGTGATCACGACCTGCTTGTTGTGGTCGTGCAGCGTGTTGAAGGTGTGGAAGAACGCTTCCTGCGTCGAGTCCTTGCCCTGCAGGAACTGGATGTCGTCGATCAGCAGAATGTCGATCTCGCGATAGCGCGACTGGAACACGCTGGCTCGGTTGTTGGCGATCGAATTGATGAAGTCGTTGGTGAACTCCTCGCTCGACACATATCGAACGCGGATTCCCGGGTACAGACTCTCGGCGTAGTGGCCGATGGCGTGCAGGAGGTGAGTCTTGCCGAGACCCGAGTCGCCATAGATGAAGAGCGGGTTGTACGCCTTGGCCGGCGCTTCGGCGACCGCGACCGCCGCCGCGTGGGCGAAGCGGTTCGATCCGCCGATGACGAAGTTGTCGAAGTTGTACTTCGGGTTCAGGCGGGAATCCGAGCGACGGTTGATGTCGGTGATCGGGGCGAGCGGCGGAGTCGGTCCGGTGCTCTCGTCGAACTCCGTCTCGGTGATCGTGTCGACATCGCCGAGCATCTGGGTCGGTCGGATCTCCGGGTTGACGACGATGGCGAAGTTCGTGAGTTCGGGTTCGTCGTCCAACTGCGCCAGTGCGTTGAGCAGAGGCACTCGGATGCGCTGCTCGAGCATCCCGCGGGTCAGCTCGTTCGGGACCTCGAGATAGAGCGTTCCGGCCAGCACACCCTTCGGCTCGACCAGATTGAGGAAGCCCTGCAGCTGCGGGGTCACGCGGTCGTCGCCGTTCAGCTGGGTCAGTACGGAGTTCCACAGCTCGTGGGTCTCGTCCGGCGTCTCGCTCATGATTCCTCTCGGTTCTGTCTGTCAGTTATACACAGGGTTATCCACTTGGTGGGAGGCTTGTGGACAGAACGATCGGCGGGGTATCGATGCTCCGGGGGGCGTCAGTGAGCCTAATCGCACGCGGCGCGTCGTGCGCCGGTGGCCGCGAATCGCATGCGAGTATGTCCGCTTTGCCCACTCAGGTTTGATTAAGCCGGGTTCAGGCCCTATTTTTAATCAGTTGCCGACGGCGCAGCGTTCCGCAATCAGCCGTCCCTGTTCTTACCCGGACCCCGGGTGTTGGAGATATCACCATGTCGAAGCGAACCTTCCAGCCGAACAACCGGCGTCGTGCCAAGGTGCACGGCTTCCGTCTCCGCATGCGCACGCGTGCGGGTCGCGCGATCCTCGCGGCACGTCGTCGCAAGGGCCGCACCGAGCTCTCCGCCTAGTTCTCTCGTGCTCGCGCGGGCGAATCGGGTGGTCCACGCGGTGGACTTCCGTCACGTCGTCCGCCGCGGCCGCCGGTCCGCCACGCCTCACGCCGTCTACTACCGCGTGACGCGTGACTCCAGCGACCCGATGCGCTTCGGCTTCATCGTGTCCCGAGCTGTCGGTGATGCGGTGACCCGCAACCGGCTTCGACGTCGCTACCGTGCGCTCGCGCGCGAGCTCGTCGATGCGGGTGGTCGCGGCCAGGACGTCGTCGTCCGCGCGCTTCCGCCCGCCGCTGAACTGAGCTGGACGGAACTCGCGCACGAGGTCCGCGATGTTCTGGGGCCTCGCGCATGACTCCCGCCTCGATCGCGCGTGCCGTCTGGCTGGCGCCGCGCAATGCCGCAGTTCTGATCCTTCGCGGCTACCGCGCGGCAATCTCGCCGCTGTACGGTCAGGTCTGCCGCTATTACCCAAGTTGCTCGGCGTACGCGCTCGGTGCGATCCAGCAACATGGACTCATCAAGGGTGTTGCCCTGGGTTCGTGGCGGATCGCCCGCTGCCACCCGTGGGCCAAGGGCGGCATCGACGATGTCCCCGAGCCTCGTCACGGATTTCTGCACACCACCGAATTCGGCTTCGTCACCGAGACAAGCCACGGAAAGGGTTGAACCCGCACTATGCCTGACATCATCGGCACGATTCTCTGGCCCATCAAATGGGTCATCGAAGCGATCCTCGTTGCCTTCCACTGGGTGCTGAGCGCCGCCGGTCTGGACCCGGCCGCCGGGCTCACCTGGGTGCTCTCGATCGTGGGTCTGGTGCTCGTGGTGCGGGCAGCCCTGATCCCGCTGTTCGTGCGGCAGATCCACAGCCAGCGCAAGATG
Source organism: Herbiconiux sp. J20-20 (assembly GCF_057365085.1). NCBI lineage: Bacteria > Bacillati > Actinomycetota > Actinomycetes > Micrococcales > Microbacteriaceae > Herbiconiux > Herbiconiux sp. J20-20. The sequence goes on along the minus strand of NZ_CP195122.1, from coordinate 1,670,106 downwards.
CTGGAGGTCGCACCGCAGCTCAAGAAGATCCAGGACAAGTACAAGGGCAAGCGCGATCAGTACTCGCGTGAGGCGATGCAGCGCGAGACCATGGCGCTCTACTCGAAGGCGGGCACCAACCCCTTCGCCTCCTGCCTTCCCCTGCTGGTGCAGATGCCCATCTTCTTCGGCCTGTTCTCGGTGCTCAACGAAGCGAACCAGAGCAAGGCTGGCGTCGGCCTGCTCAGCCAGGACCTTGCCGACCAGTTCGGCTCGGCGTCGCTCTTCGGAATCGCTCCGCTGCACGACAGCATCCAGAGCGCGCTGGCCGCCAATCCGGTCGAGACCGTCGTCATCGTCATCGCCGTGGTCATGGTCGTCCTGATGACGGCGTCGCAGTTCATCACGCAGCTGCAGATCATGTCGAAGAACCAGTCGCCGGAGATGAAGGAAAGCCCGATGTACCGGCAGCAGCGCATCCTGCTGTACCTGCTGCCGCTGGTCTTCGCGTTCTCCGGCTTCGCCTTCCCGATCGGCGTGATGTTCTACTGGCTGACCTCGAACATCTGGACCATGGTCCAGCAGTTCATCGTGATCCGGAACATGCCGATGCCGGGCAGTGAAGCGGCACTCGCTCGCGAAGCGCGTCTGGCGAAGAAGCGCCGCGCGAAGATGGGCGACGACGCCGAGGAGCTGGCCGAGGAGACCGTCGAAGAGACCAAGGCGCGACTTCAGCGCCAGCAGCCCGTGAGCAAGAAGCGCGCGAAGAAGCAGAGTGGGAGCAAGCGCTCGTGACCGATACCGAAACCACCCCGGTGAGCCCGGCCCCCGTCGCGGATGACGCCCCGAGCCAGGACCAGCTGGTCGAGGAGGGCGATGTCGCCGCGGACTACATCGAGGAGCTCCTCGACATCGCGGACCTCGACGGCGACATCGAGATCGACGCTCGCGCCGGTCGCGCGTACCTCTCCGTCACGGCGACGGACGAATCGAACCTGCGAATGCTGTCGAGCTCGGACGCGGTCAACGCGCTGCAAGAGCTGACGCGTCTGGCGGTGCAGAACCGCACGGGTCGCTTCTCCCGCCTGATCCTGGACGTTGGCGGCTCCCGTGATGCGCGCGCAGCGGAGCTCGCGCGCATCGTCGATCATGCCATCGAGCGGATCGAAGCCGGAGCCGCATCGGCGTCGCTGCCGCCGATGTCGAGCTACGAGCGCAAGCTCGTGCACGATCTCGTTGCCGGGCGTGGATTCGTCTCCGCCTCGGAAGGCGAGGGGCGTGATCGCCACACGGTGATCTCGCGCGGCTGATGTTTCACGTGAAACATTGCCTCGTGGTGAGCGCCCGGCATGGTTGACGTCGAAGTCGAGCCGTCCGTCGCCGCGGCGATGTTCGGCGACCAGATCGAGCAGGCGCGCGCCTTCACGGCCGACCTCGGGGCACGCGGCGAGGAGCTGGGGCTGATCGGTCCGCTCGAGCCGCCTCGGATCTGGACTCGCCACGTGCTGAACAGCGCTCTCGTGGCGCCGCTGATCGCCGAGGGCTCGCGCGTCGGCGACGTCGGCAGCGGCGGCGGACTTCCCGGACTCGTGCTGGCGATCGCACGACCGGACGCGCACTTCACCCTCATCGAGCCGATGGAGCGCCGGACGGACTGGCTGTCCGAGCAGGTCGAGCGGCTGTCGCTCGGCAATGTCGATGTGCTCCGCGCGCGCGCCGATGAGGCCGGCGTCGAGGGCATCCTGGACCAGGTCACCGCCCGCGCCGTGTCGGCCCTCAGCAAGCTCATCCCGATGACCGCGCCGCTGCTGCGGCCCGGAGGCGAGCTGATTCTGCTCAAGGGCGAGCGGGTCGCGGCCGAGACGGAAGCCGCTCAGAAGGTCATCCGAAAGTACCGACTGCGGAACGTTGAGACCCTGGTTCTCGGCGAGGGGATGATCCCCGAGGTCACGCGGGTCTTTCGGGCTACAGTTGACTGATCTCGGCGCTCGAGCCGGCGTGACCGCCACGATGTTTCACGTGAAACATCACGCGTCCCGGCCGAGAAGCTGGCGGAATGGCCACCGCGCCGATCCCGCGACCGACCACCAATGCTGCGAGAAGGATTCACTGCGGTGACTGCCCACAACAACTACGACGAGACTCCGTTGGCTCGAGAGGTGGCTGAGTTGACGCGCCGCCGGATCGCGTTGGCGGAGGCTGTTCTGCCGCGCCCGACGCACACCCGCGTGTTCACCGTTGCGAACCAGAAGGGTGGTGTCGGCAAGACCACCTCGACGGTCAACCTCGCGGCGGCGCTCGCGCAGAGCGGCGCCCGCGTGCTGGTCATCGACCTCGACCCGCAGGGGAATGCCTCGACAGCGCTCGGAGTGGAGCACCGCTCCGACACCGCGAGCGTCTACGACGTGATGATCGACGACGTTCCGATGCGCGACGTGGTGCAGTCCAGCCCGGAATTCGCCGGACTCGACTGCGTTCCCGCCACGATCCACCTCGCCGGGGCCGAGATCGAACTCGTCTCGCTGGTCGCCCGCGAGCAGCGACTGCGGACCGCGCTGCAGAACTTCCTGCGCGAGGCCGAGGAGCCGTACCACTACGTCTTCATCGACTGCCCGCCCTCGCTCGGACTGCTGACCCTCAACGCCTTCGTCGCCGCTCGCGAGGTGCTCATTCCCATCCAGTGCGAGTACTACGCGCTGGAGGGTCTCAGCCAGCTGCTCAACAACATCGAGCTGATCCAGAAGCACCTGAACCAGAAGCTGCGACTGAGCACGATCCTCCTCACGATGTACGACTCGCGGACGAATCTCGCGAATCAGGTGGTGGACGAGGTGCGCGAGCACTTCCCCGAGCAGACCCTCACCACGGTGATCCCGCGCTCGGTGCGCATCTCCGAGGCGCCCAGCTACGGGCAGAGCGTGATCAGCTACGACAGCAACTCTCCCGGCTCGCTCTCCTACCGTGAGGCGGCCGCGGAGATCGCCCGGCGGGGTGCCGGCGGCGCCACGCTGAACGGGGGAGTCGCGACGACGGGTCCGACTGAGGTTTCGACGGCTCATGCAGGGGAGACGAACTGATGGCAGCACCCAAGCGCACAGGTCTGGGGCGCGGAATCGGCGCCCTCATTCCGACGAGCTCCGACGCGAGCGACCGTCCGGTCGACGTCTTCTTCGCCGGGGATGTCGACGTTCCCGAGGAGGGGCTCGTCGCCGTCCCCGGTGCGCGCCTGGCAGAGCTCTCGCCGGATGACATCGTTCCCAACCCGCAGCAGCCGCGCACCGAGTTCCGCCAGGAGGAGCTCGACGAACTCGTGGTCTCGGTGCGCGAATTCGGCGTGCTGCAGCCCATCGTCGTCCGGCCCCGCCCGGGCGCCGGCATCGGGGAGGCGCAGTATGAGCTCATCATGGGCGAGCGCCGCCTGCGCGCGACGAAGATCGCCGGGCTCGATCGCATTCCGGCCATCGTCAAGAACACGGCCGATGATGCGATGCTGCGCGACGCCCTGCTCGAGAACCTGCATCGTGCCGAGCTGAACCCGTTGGAAGAGGCGTCGGCCTACCAGCAGCTTCTCTCCGACTTCGGCATCACGCAGGAGCAGCTCGCCGAGCGCATCGGCCGCTCGCGCCCCCAGATCACGAACACCCTCCGTCTGCTGCGTCTGCCCGAACCGGTGCAGCGTCGTGTGGCGGCCGGCGTGCTCAGCGCGGGTCACGCGCGCGCCATCCTCTCCACGGGATCGCCCGACGAGATGGAGCGCCTCGCCGACAAGATCGTCAACGAGGACCTGTCGGTGCGCGCCGCCGAGGCTGCCGCGGGGACATCGCCGACGGCGAAGGCGAAGAAGCCGAAGCCCACTGCGGGTCGTCGCCAGGGTCAGCTCGACGAGATCGCGGAGGCACTCGGGGATCGGCTCGACACGAGGGTTCGCATCGCGCTCGGTGCGAACAAGGGCACCGTGACGATCGAGTTCGCCACCGTCGCCGACCTCAACCGCATCCTCGGCGAGCTCGGCCAGCCCGGATTCCAGTAGCGCGTGCGCGGCGCGTCGCGCGTGGGGGCGCCTTACTCGGCGGCGGCGGCTTCGGCGAGACGCGCGTAGACCCAGCCCAGATCGTGGCCGGCCGCCTCGAGCGACTGGGGCAGCAGCGAGGTCTCGGTGAGCCCGGGAAGCACGTTCGCCTCCAGGAACCACGGCGTTCCGGCGCCGTCGATGATCAGGTCGACTCGCGAGATGTGCCGCAGTCCCAGGGCGCGATGCGCGGTGAGCGCCGCGGAGGCGGCGCGCTCCGCGATCTCGTCTGAGATCCGAGCCGGGGTGTAGAACCGGGTCTCCCCGGCGTTGTACCGCGCCTCGAAGCTGTAGACGCCCGAGAGCGGTTCGATCTCGACCGCGGGGAGGGCGACGGGACCGTCGCCGGTGTCGATGATGCTGACAGCGATCTCGGTGCCGGTGATGCGCTGCTCGACGAGCGCGACCTCGCCGTAGGTGTAGGCGTCGACCATGGCGCGCGGGAGGCCCGAGGCCTCGGCGACGAGGGTGACGCCCTGCGCCGAGCCGCCCTGCGCGGGCTTGACCACCAGCGGGCCGGTGAGCTCATCGGTGATGGTCGCGAACACGGCGTCGGCGCCGAGCTCCCGGAAGACGTCGCGCGGAAGCGTGATCGAGCGCGGGGTCGAGACGCCGGCGCGGGCGACGAGTGTCTTGGCGGTGGGCTTGTCCCAGGCGAGGCGCGCCGCCTCGGCGCGGGAGCCGACGAACGGAACGCCGATGAATTCGAGCAGACCGCGCAGGGCGCCGTCTTCGCCGGAGGCGCCGTGCAACGCCGGCCAGACGACGTCAGGGCGCTCGTCACGCAGCCACGGGAGCAGCGAGGCGTCCGGGTCGCGCAGCTCGACCTTCAGGCCGTGATGCTGCAGGCTGTCGGCCACCCGACGGCCGGAGCGGAGCGAGACGTCTCGCTCGTGCGAGATCCCGCCCGCGAGAACGACGATGCGGAGCTTCGATGCGGTCATGGTTCCTCAGCCGACGTTCGGGGGGAGCACGCCCTGGCGCTCCTCGGTCTGGATGCTCAGCGGTCCGGTCTGAGCGAACTCGTTCAGCAGCGACAGCTCGCCGTTGATCACGGTGGCCAGGCGCCGCACGCCCTCGCGGATGAACTCCGGTGTCGGGTAGCAGAACGACAGCCGCATGGCGTTTCGGCCGCCTCCGTCGGCGAAGAACGCGGTGCCGGGGGTGTAGGCCACGAGCTCCTTGACCGCGCGCGGCAGCATCGCCTTCGAGTCGAGATGACTGGGCATCGTGAGCCAGACGTAGAAGCCGCCGTTCGGCACCGTCCAGTGCAGCCCGGGCAGGTAGTCCTTCAGCGCGGTGAGCATGGCGTCCCGCCGCTCCTTGTAGCTGGCACGGAACACATCGATCTGGCCGCGCCAGTCGGCGCTGGCGAGGTACTCCGAGATGACGATCTGCGCGAACGAGCTCGGCGAGAGCACGGCCGCCTCGTTGGCAAGAATGAGCTTTTCTCGAATCGCGTGAGGAGCCAGCGCCCACCCGACGCGCAGGCCCGGAGCGAGGGTCTTCGAGAAGGTGCCGAGGTAGACCACGCCATCCTCTTCGAGCGAGCGCATCGCATGCGGCGGCGCCTGATCGAAGTACAGCAGCCCGTACGGGTTGTCCTCGATGACCAGGATGTCGTTCGCCCGCGCGATCTCGAGGACCTCCATCCGGCGCTGCCAGCTGAGGGTGACCCCCATCGGATTCTGGAACGACGGAATCGTGTAGAGGAACTTGAGGCGCTTGCCCGCGCTCCTCAGATTCGCGATCGTCTCGCGCAGCGACTCCGGGATGAGCCCGTGCTCGTCCATCGCGACATGGGCGACCTCGGCTTGGAACGAGCGGAAGACCACCATGGCCGTCACGTAGCTGGGGCCCTCGGCGATGACGACGTCGCCGGGATCCAGGAACAGCTTCGAGACGAGCTCGAGCGCGTGCTGCGAGCCGGTCGTCACCACGACGTCGTCGACGCTGGCGTGGATGCCCTCGAGCGACATCACGTCGAGGATCTGCTCGCGCAGGCGCGGCGTTCCCTGACCGGAGCCGTACTGCAGCGCGACGGGGCCCTGGTCGCGCACCGTGCGCAGCACCGCGGTCTCGACGAGCTCCTGGGGGAGCGCCGAGACGTTCGGCATGCCGCCCGCGAGCGAGACCACCTCGGGCCGGCTCGCGACGGCGAACAGAGCTCGGACCTCGGACACACTCAGGCCCGCGGTGCGGGCGGCATAGTGCGAGTACCAGGGATCGAGGTTCGTTCCCGGGTTCGGCGGGGTCGCGGCGGTCATCTCAGGTCCGTTCGTCGGAATGACATCAAGGGTAGCCCGAGGACGGCAGTGGCCCCGTCCCCATCAGGGGGGAGCGGGGCCACGGGAGTCGAACTGGCTCAGGCCAGGAAGTCCGCCAGATCCGCTTCGAGGGCCGGCTTCGGCTTGGCGCCGACGATCCGCTTCTTGATCTCGCCGCCCTGGAAGACGTACATCGCCGGAATCGACGTGATCCCGTACTTCATGGCCGTCTCCGGGTTGTCGTCGACGTTGAGCTTGACGATGTCGATCTTGTCGGCGTGCTCCTCGGCGATCTTGTCAAGGATCGGCGAGACGGCGCGACACGGGCCGCACCACTCGGCCCAGAAGTCGACCATGATCGGCTTCTCGGACGCGAGCACATCGCTGGCGAAGGTGGCATCGGTGACGTTCTTGGCAGACATTGCTGACCTACTTTCTTGACAGTGCGCCCGTCAGGCGGGCTGGGTTTCCGTGCTGGGGCTGACGCGCGTGACCGCGTCGGCATCCGCCAGGGCGGCGAGGTAGTGCTCGGCGTCGAGCGCCGCGACGACGCCCGAGCCCGCGGCGGTTGCCGCCTGCTTGTATGTCGGGTCGACGACGTCCCCCGCAGCGAACACGCCCGGCAGGCTGGTCTTCGAGCTGCGGCCTTCGACGGCGATGGTTCCCTCCGGAGCCAGGTCGAGCTGGTCGTGCACGAGGTGCGTGCGCGGGTCGGCGCCGATCGCCACGAACAGGCCGGTCACATCCAGCGTCGTCTCGGTGCCGTCCTCGGTGTTCGTCAGGCCGATGCCGGCAACCTTCTGGTCGCCGTAGATGCTGGTGACCTCGTTGTTCCAGACCACCTCGATCTTCGGATCCGCGAAGGCGCGCTCCTGCATCGCGGCGGAGGCGCGGAAGGCATCGCGACGGTGAATCAGGTACACCTTGTCGGCGAAGCGGCTGAGGAAGGTCGCCTCCTCGAGCGCGGAGTCGCCGCCGCCCACCACGGCCACGTTCTGCTTCTTGAAGAACGCACCGTCACAGGTCGCGCACCAGGAGACGCCGAAGCCGGACAGGCGCTCCTCGTCGGGAAGACCGAGCTTGCGGTACGCCGAACCGGTCGCGTAGATCACGGCGCGAGTCTCATGCACGCTGCCGTCACCGAGGTGGACGCGCTTCACGTCGCCCTCCAGTTCGAGCTTCGTGACGTCGTCGTAGACGATCTCGGTGCCGAAGCGCTCGGCCTGCTGCTGCATCCGCACCATCAGGTCAGGGCCCATGATCCCCTCGGGGAAGCCGGGGAAGTTGTCGACCTCGGTGGTCTTCATCAGTTCACCGCCGAACTCGACCGAGCTGGCGATGAGCAGCGGCTCGAGGTTCGCGCGCGCCGCATAGATGGCGGCGGTGTATCCGGCGGGACCGGAGCCGATGATGATGACCTGACGCATGGTTCGTACTCCTTGAGGGCGGATCACTCAGTTCAACCCATCCTAGGTTCGGCGCATTCCCGGACCGTGAACAGCGGACTACGAGTTGGGGCGGGTGCGGCGCCGGTTCAGCAGGTTGACGGACTGCCGAGCGAGTTCGCGCACCTCGGGGACGCCGATCACCGCGAGCACGCCGACATATACCGCGAGGCTGCCGACGCCGACCGCCGCCACCGCGACGATCGCCGTGAGCGGGCTGGCGAGGGCGAACCCGGTCCCCGCGGCGATCAGGGTCGGGCCGCCGAACTCGACGCCGCCGAGCAGCCACAGCACGAGGAGCCCGGCGCCGAAGGCGGGCAGCGCGGCGATCGCGAAGGAGGCGAAGCGCCGGGCGACGCGAGCGCCGCCACGCGACGCACCCGGTACCGCGAGGCGGCGACGCAGCACGAGCGCGGCGATGACCGCCTGGATGCCGCCGACGATCGAGGTCACCGCGGCGATCCCCGCCGCGACCCACTCGCCCGGGCTCAGCAGCGCGATCAGGCTCGCGCCGGTGACGAACAGCAGGGACTGCACGATCTGGATGAGGAACGGCGTTCGGGTGTCGCCGAGCGCGTAGAAGGCGCGATGCACCAGGTAGATCGCGCTGAAGGAGCCGAGGCCCACTAGGTAGGCCATCAGCACGAAGGCGGTGCTGTTGAGCTCTCCCGGGTCGCCCGAGAACAGGCGGAGGAACGGCAGCGCGGCGGCCGCGAGAGCGGTGCCCGCGCCGACGGTGAGCAGCACCACGGTGCGCAGCGAGGTCGACAGGTCGGCCCGTACCGCGGCGAGGTTGCCGTCGCGCACGTGCCCGCTCATCCGGGTGAAGTACGGCGTGGCGATCGAGACGGTGATGAGGGAGTGCGGCAGCACGAAGATCGCCCACGTCACGCGCAGCGCGTTGACCGAGGCATCCGACTCCCCGGCGGTCAGCGCCAGGTTGACCTGAACGATGCCGGCCAGCTGGTTGATGACGATCATGCCGAACGCCCAGCCCGCGGCGCGGCCCGCCGTGCCGAGGCCGACCCCGCGCCAGCGGAAGTCGGGACGGTAGCGCAGCCCCGAACGGTGCCAGAAGATCATCAGGATCACGGCCTGAGAGATCACACCCAGCGTCGCGCCGCCCGCCAGCACGATGACCTCGGCGGTGCTCCAGCCCGCGGGGTCGTCGTGAGCCGGCGCGACCCCGAACAGCGCGGCGAACAGCAGCAGGCCGGCGATCGCCACGACGTTGTTGATGACCGGAGCCCAGGCGTACGGCCCGAACACGCCGCGCGCGTTCAGCACCTCGCTCAGCAGGCTGTAGAGCGCGTAGAAGAAGATCTGCGGCAAGCACCAGTAGGCGAGCACCACCGCGAGGGCCGTGCCCGAGGAGTCGAGCGCGTCGTCGGCGAAGGTGTACACGCCGATCAGCAGCGGGGCGCCGAGCGTCGCCAGGACGGTGACGGCGAGGAACACGACGATGCCGAGCGTGACGAGGCGGTTGATGAACCGCTGGCCGCCGTCGCTGTGCAGCCCCGCCTTCACGATCTGCGGAACCAGCACCGCCGACAGGAATCCGCCCGCGATCAGCAGCAGGATGTTGTTGGGCAGCGTGTTGGCGATCGCGAAGGCGTTCGCGCTCGCGTTGTTGAGGCCGATCGTCCAGGCGAGCACCGCGGCGCTCACGAAGCCGAGCACGCGCGACACCGTCGTGCCGGCGGCGAGCAGCAGGCTGGCGCGCCGGACGTTCGCGGGCCGCGCCGGCAGCGCGCTCGGCTCAGTCATCCGGTTGCGTCTCATCGTCGGACGGAGACCCCGTGGCGCGCGCCTGACGGCGCCGACGAAGAATGTTGTGGACGATTCCCGCGCCGAAGACGATCGCGAGTCCGATGAGAATGATCGTGCCGACCGTCTCCCATTGCGCCTGCAGGTCGACCTGGATCACGCGATCGGTGCCGACGGTGAGGCCGCCCTCGCCGCGCAGCTGCACCAGCACCGACACCTCGCCGTTCGTCACGGCTTCGGCCGGGAGATACACGGTATGCGAGGAGCCGGGCTCGACCGTGACCTCCACCGGGCCGCCGGTGAGGCGCAGCAGAGGCCGCAGAGGCCGGCCCGAGACGGACACTGTCACCGCGACGTCGAGGGCGTTGCTCACCGACACCGGGAGGCCGGTGCTGTTGCTGAGGATCAGCAGGTCGCTGCCCTCCGCGATCTGAACCGCGCTCAGGATGCTCTCCGCCTCCTCGATCGCAGTGTCGACGGCGAGCGTGACGCCGACGCGCTCCTCCACGGCGCCGGCGGCGAAGACGCTCACCAGGTCGAGCCGGTGTTCGGCGCGGAAGTCGTCGGGCTCGGCGACGATGCCCGCGAAGCGAGACACCGCGGCCTCCGCGTCCGCGAGCTCCTCGAAGGCAGTGAGCACCGCATCGTCGAAGGGCTCCGTGGTCAGGGCGCCGGCACTCGCAGCGGTCTGCATCGCGGTCGAGATGCCGACGACGTCGACATCGACGCGGGCTTCGAGCTCGTCGAGGAGCGATGCGAGCCGAGCGGTTCCCGTGTTCGCATCGCGCGAGGCGGTCACGATCAACGGGCCGACCGAGGAGGCGAGCTCGTCGGAGAGCACGGAGAAGAACGCGTCGCGCGAGGTGGTTCCGCTGGCGGAGAACGGGCCGACCTCCACCGCTTCGAGCAGATCGTCGAGGTCGGAGCTCGAGGCGAGGACGCTGGCACCGCCGACGCTGAGGTGCGAGGCGGCCGCGTCGCCGACGGAGGCGGAGTCCAGCAGCACCGACGCGGCCCCGGCGGCGTCGAGGGCGGCCAGTCCCGCAGTGGTGAGGTTGCCGCGCGCCGGCCACTCCAGTCCCTCGATCCCGAGCGGCCAGGCGGTCAGCTCCTCATCGCTCGGCGGGAGCGTGGGCTCCGGCTCCGGGGTTGCTGTCGGCGACGGCGAGCCGATCGGGGTGGGCGTGGCCGAGGGCTCCGGCTCCGTCGAGTCCGTCGGATCCGGAAGCTCGTCGAAGCGCGAGGGGTCGACGGCGAACTGGAAGCTCAGCGGAGTCGCGAGCTCGAGCGCGTCGGCGGCGGCGAATCCGGAGACGTCGGCGTCAGCGAAGTGGAGCAGAAAGCTGTCATTGGGCAGCGACTCGAGGCGTGCGAGCCAGGCGGCCGCCGACTCGGGAACGGCCGTGCCGAGCACCCGAATCGACACCAGGATGCGCGGATCGATCGCCAGGGTCGCGCCGGTTCCGTCGAGGGCGTCCAGGCGCTGCGTCAGCAGCCCCTCGGGGGCGGTGTACTCCTCCAGGAGCGACGCGCCGAGCAGGGTCGGGGCATCCGCCGGCACGGTGACCGGCACGACCAGCACCAGCTCAGAGGTGCCCGCCGCCGGGGCGCGGGATGCGCTGTCGGCCGAGACCGCGGCGGTTGCCGAGAGCGGTGCGGCGAGGAGGGCGAGGGACGTTGCGAGAACGGCGGCACGGCGGCCGAGACGAGCGGTCCACGGCACAGAGATCCCCCCTGTGACGTTCGAGCCCGGCATGAGGCGAGTGTAGACCGAGCGGGGCCGCCTCCGACTCCGACGCACGCCGCGACCTCAGTAGACTCGGTGCTCATGGAGAGCGTCGCGGGGGCCCTTGCGCGCCTGCGGGAGTTGGCCGAGCAGCCGACCCTGGTCACTCTGGCGGAGCGCTTCTCTGCCGCGGGCCACGAGCTGTCGTTGGTCGGCGGTCCGATCCGGGATGCGTTCCTCGGTCGGCCGGTCACCGATCTCGACCTGACGACGGGCGCCACACCCGACGAGATCCTCGCGATCGTCGCACCGGTGGCGGACGCCCATTGGGACATCGGCCGCGCGTTCGGCACGATCGGCGCGCGGATCGACGGACACACCGTCGAGATCACGACCTACCGCAGCGACGACTACAGCACCGACAGCCGCAAACCGGAGGTCGCCTTCGGCGACACGCTCGAGCACGACCTGGTGCGGCGCGACTTCACGGTCAACTCGATGGCGCTGCGACTGCCGGGAGCGAACGGCGAGCCGGTGCTCGTGGATCCGACCGGCGGGGTCGACGACCTGCTCGCCCAGCGCCTGCGCACCCCGAGCGCACCCGAGGTGTCTTTCGGCGACGACCCGCTGCGCATGATGCGCGGCGCCCGCTTCGCCGCACAGCTCGGCTTCGAGCTCGACGCCGAGGTGCTCAGCGCGGCCCAGGGCATGGCCGAGCGCATCACGATCGTGTCGGCCGAGCGGGTGGGCGACGAGCTCACCAAGCTGATGCTCGCCCGTGACCCGGTGGCGGGGATCCGGGTTCTCGTCGATTCGGGCGTCGCCGCCCATGTCCTGCCGGAGATCCCGGCGCTGCGGCTCGAGATCGATGAGCATGCGCACCACAAGGACGTCTACGAGCACTCCCTGACCGCGCTCGAACGGGCCATTCAGCTCGAGCACGACCGCGGTCATCAGCCCGACCTGATCCTGCGGCTGGCCGTGCTGCTGCACGATGTCGGCAAGCCCGCGACGCGCAAGATCGAGCCGAACGGCGCCGTGACCTTCCACCACCACGACGTGCTCGGCGCCAAGCTCGCGGCCAAGCGGCTGCGCGAACTGCGCTTCGACAAGTCGGTCGTGCAGTCCGTTGCCGAACTCGTGCGTCTGCACCTGCGGTTCTTCGGGTACGCCGAGGGCGTGTGGACGGACTCGGCGGTGCGACGCTACGTCCGCGACGCGGGAGATCAGCTCGAGCGGCTGCACATCCTCTCCCGCGCCGATGTGACGACCCGCAACCGGCGCAAGGCCCACCGCCTCGCCACGGCGTATGACGATCTGGAGGCCCGGATCGCCGAGCTCTCGGCTCAGGAGGAGCTTGCCGCCATCCGTCCCGACCTCGACGGGCAGCAGATCATGCAGCTGCTCGGGGTGCGCCCCGGGCCGGTCGTCGGGGAGGCGTATCGGTTCCTCATGGAGCTGCGGCTCGAAGAGGGCGCGCTCGGGGAGGCCGAGGCGGAGGCCCGTCTGCGGCGCTGGTGGGCCGAGCGCGGTTGAGCCGCGCCACGTCAGCGTCTACACTACGAAGGTTGCCCTGACGCTTCGTGGCGTCGTGGGCCGATGCACACCCTCCTGTTGCAGACAGTCTGCAGCCGTTCTAGACCAAAGGAGGTGGGTGAATGACGCATCAGTACGAATTGATGGTGATCCTGGATCCCGAGATTGACGAGCGCACGGTCGCTCCCAGTCTCGACAAGTTCCTCAATGTCATCCGCAACGACGGTGGCACCATCGAGAATGTCGACATCTGGGGCCGTCGCCGGCTCGCCTACGAGATCAAGAAGAAGACCGAGGGCATCTACGCCGTCGTCAACTTCACCGCGACCTCGGAAGCGACGGTCGAGCTCGACCGCCAGCTGAAGCTCAGCGAAGCCGTGATGCGCACCAAGGTGCTGCGCGCGGAAGAGGCCGTCGCTCGCGCCGGCAAGATCGCGGTCGAGGACGAGCAGCGCGCAGCCCGCAAGGCCGCCGCCGCCGCCAAGAAGCCGAAGGTCGCCGCCGAGAAGGACGCCGAGTAGGTCATGCCGGACACGATCATCACGGTCGTCGGCAACCTCACGGCCGACCCTGAGCTGCGCTACACGCAGTCCGGGCGCGCGGTCGCCAACTTCACGATCGCGTCGACGCCGCGCATCTTCGACCGGGCTGCGAACGAGTGGAAGGACGGCGACGCGCTGTTCCTCCGCGCGTCGTGCTGGGCGGAGTTCGCGGAGAACGTTGCCGGCTCGCTGACCAAGGGAACCCGCGTGGTCGCCCAGGGCAAGCTCAAGCAGCGCTCCTTCCAGGATCGGGATGGCAACAACCGCATCTCGATCGAGCTGGATGTGGACGAGATCGGCCCGAGCCTTCGCTACGCGACCGCCTCGGTCACCCGCACCTCGGGTGGCGCTGGTGGCGGTCGTCCGCAGCAGAGCTCGGTCGGTGGCGGCCAGGCGGCGGAAGAGCCGTGGGCAGCCAGCGGCGGCGCCGCATCCGGCGGGGATGTCTGGAACAGCCCCGGCAACTACAACGACGAGACCCCGTTCTGATCCTCGATCAGACGTAAACATTCAAGGAATCACTCATGGCAGGAAAGAGCAGCGGCGGCCAAGACCGTCGCAAGCGCGGCCCGAAGGGTGGCAAGAACGCCGCTCCGGCGAAGGCCATCCGCGTTGGTGTCATCGACTACAAGGACGTCGCGACGCTTCGCAAGTTCATCTCGGAGCGTGGAAAGATCCGCGCCCGCCGTATTACCGGTGTCTCCGTGCAGGAGCAGCGCCTCATCGCCCGCGCCGTCAAGAACGCGCGCGAGATGGCGCTTCTCCCGTACGCGGGCTCGGGCCGATAGGAGCATCGAATGTCCAAGCTCATTCTCACGAACGAGGTCTCGGGCCTCGGCTCCGCCGGCGACGTCGTCGAGGTCAAGAACGGCTACGCCCGTAACTACCTGATCCCCCAGGGCTTTGCCGTGGCGTGGAGCAAGGGAGGCGAGAAGCAGGTCGAGCAGATCAAGTCGGCTCGCGCCGCGCGCGAGCTCGCCACTCTCGAAGAGGCGCAGGCCCTCAAGGCCAAGCTGGAAGGCGCGACCGTCAAGCTCGCGGTGAAGTCGGGAAGCGAGGGTCGACTCTTCGGCTCGGTCAAGACCGCCGACATCGTGGCGGCGGTTGCGGCTGCCGGTCTCGGTGCGATCGACAAGCGCACGGTCGAGCTGTCGGCTCCGATCAAGGCGCTCGGTTCGCACGAAGCGACCGTGCGTCTTCGCGAAGACGTGGTCGCCACCCTCAGCATTGAGGTCGTTTCGGCCAAGTAGTTCACGCACCCGAACGGCGCATTCCCTCGTGGAGTGCGCCGTTCGTGTTTTCGCCTGGGGTAGTCCGATCTGTACACAGGTGGACCCGAAACTGGCGAAGTCTCAACCCGAACTCTAAACATGTTTTTACACACATGGTGTGAACAGAAAAAAGCCTGGTCAGAGCGGCTTTCCGAATCGGAATCGGCCAGTTACTCACAGTCCAGTCCACAGCTTCTTCACACGCTGCACGGCGTTTCCCGCGTTTTGTCCACACTCCTATCCACAGGGGCCGTGGCGGACCGGGGGTGCGCTCCCTAGCCTTGCCAAGGTCTCGGGGAGAGGCCGACATCTCGACCCGTGCGTGTGCACATGGGGGGTGTCGGCGGAGCAACCTAGGCTTCGACCACAAGGACAACGCATCGCTCGCCGGAATCCGGCCGGAGCGGAGAGAGGGAGACATGTCGATCGCCCATTTGGGGCTCGCGGGCGAGCAGCGCGGCGGGGGTGACTCGTGGGCGGGTGAACGCACACCGCCGCACGATCTGCTGGCCGAGCAGAGCGCGATCGGTGGCATGCTCCTCAGCAAGGACGCGGTGGCGGATGTCATCGAGACCGTGCGCGGCGTCGACTTCTACATCCCCAAGCACGAGGTCATCTTCGAGGCGATCCTCTCCCTGTACTCCCACGGCGAGCCGACCGACGTCATCGCGGTCACCGACGAGCTCACCAAGAGCGCGAATCTGCAGCGCGCCGGCGGCGCCGAGTACCTGCACACGCTCACCGGTCTGGTTCCCACCGCCGCGAACGCCGGCTACTACGCCTCGATCGTCGCCGAGAAGGCGGTGCTGAGGCGCCTCGTCGAGGCCGGCACGCGCATCGTGCAGATGGGCTACGCGAGCGAGGGCGAGGTCACCGACCTCGTCAACAACGCGCAGGCCGAGATCTACGGGGTCACCGGCGGCGTCGAGACCGAAGACTACGTTCCGCTCGTCGAGGCGATCTCGAACGCCGTCGACGAGATCGAGCTGGCGCGCGGGCGCGACGGCGAGATGGCGGGAGTGCCCAGCGGATTCCGCGAGCTCGACGAGCTCACCAACGGCCTGCACGGCGGGCAGCTCATCATCGTCGCCGCGCGACCCGGTCTCGGAAAGTCGACGCTGGCGCTCGACTTCGCCCGATCCGCGAGCGTCAAGCACCAGATGCCGTCCATCTTCTTCTCTCTTGAAATGGGGCGCAGCGAGATCGCGATGCGCCTGCTCGCGGCCGAGGCCTCCATCCCCATGCACCACCTGCGCAAGGGCAACATGGACCAGCGCGATTGGGACAAGATCGCGAACACCCGCGGCGAGATCGCCGACGCGCCGCTCTACATCGACGACAGCCCCAACATGACGCTCGTCGAGATCCGCGCCAAGTGCCGGCGACTGAGTCAGCGTGTCGGGCTCAAGCTCGTCGTCATCGACTACCTCCAGCTGATGACCAGCGGCAAGAAGGTCGAGAGCCGTCAGCAGGAGGTCAGCGAGTTCTCGCGTGCGCTGAAGCTTCTGGCGAAGGAGCTCAACGTTCCGGTCGTCGCGCTCAGTCAGCTGAACCGTGGCCCCGAGCAGCGCGCCGACAAGAAGCCGGCGCTCTCGGACCTCCGCGAATCGGGATCGCTCGAGCAGGACGCCGACATCGTCATCCTGCTGCACCGTGAAGACGCCTACGAGCGCGATCACCCGCGCGCGGGTGAGGCCGACCTCATCGTCGCCAAGCACCGCAACGGCCGCCAGGACACGATCGGCGTGGCCTTCAGCGGCATGTACTCGCGCTTCAGCGACATGGCCAAGGTCTAGCCCAGCCGACCGGCCTAGAATCGTCGGGTCCGTCTCGACGAAAGAGAGCTTCGTGTCTTCGTTGTCGCCCGCTCCGGCGATCACCCCGCCTCGGGCGCGTGTCGACCTCCCGCAGCTCGGCCGCGGACTCGTGGCGGTCGCGCTGGGCCTGGTCATCACCTTCAGCCCGGATCACTCGGCCGGCTTCGGTCTGATCGCCTTCGGCGGCTATGCCGTGGTCGCCGGCGCGATCCAGCTCGCGGCGCTGCGCCTGACCCGTGCCGACCGGCACGCGGGCCGCGGTCTCGTCGCCGTCCAGGCCGTCGCGACAATCGTCGCCGGCGTCGCGGCGCTCGCGATCCCGGTCGCGGCCCCGGCCGTCTTCGTCGCCATCGTGAGCGCCTGGGCCCTCATCGTCGGCGGCATCGACATCACCACGGCGATACGCCTGCGGCGCTCGGGCGGCAGCGCCCGCGACGCGCTCGTGCTCGGCGGCCTCGCTCTCGTTCTCGCCCTCGCCGTGCTCATCGTGCCGCCGGACTACCTTCAGCCCTGGCAGGTCGCCGATCGCACGGGAGCGATCGAGGCCAGCGGCGCCGTGACCGCCTCGATCATGGTCGTCGGACTGCTCGGCGCGTGGGCCGTGATTCAGGGCCTGCTGCTGGTGATCGCCTCGATTCCCGCCTCGACCCCGGCCGCCAAGACGACGGAGGAGTCATGACCGACCCGAGCGCGCGCGACAAGCGCCGCCCCTTCGAACTGGTGGGGCTCGCGGCGGTCGTCGCCGTCTTCGTCGGCGCCGGCGTGCTGCTGGGCACCCGGGAGTGGCTGATCGCCGCGCAGTTCGCCGGCGGCGCCTTCATCGTCGCGCTCGTGGTGCTCGCGATGCTGCTCGTCGCGGCCGGCCCGCAGGACATGGCGTCCGACGACGACGACCGGCCGAGCACGCACTAGCCCGGCGCCGGCGCGCCGCTACGCCTCGGGGTGCTCCAGTTCGCCGACCAGTTCGCTGGCGAGGCCCGTGTAGGCGGCCGGAGTCAGCTCGCGCAGCCGCGCCTTCGCCGCGTCGCCGATGTCGAGACCGTCCACGAACTCGCGCAGGTCGTCCGCGGTCACGCGGCGTCCGCGGGTCAGCTCCTTGAGCATCGCGTACGGGTCGGCGATCGAACTGCGCCCGGCGGTCACCTCGGCACGGATCACCGTCTGGATCGCCTCGCCGAGCACCTCCCAGTTGGAGTCCAGATCCGCCGCGAGCACCGCGGGCGCCACGGCGACCTCGCGGAGTCCGCGCTGGATGTTGTCGAGCGCCAGCAGCGAGTGGCCGAAGGCCACGCCGATGTTGCGCTGCGTCGTCGAGTCGGTGAGGTCGCGCTGCAGACGGCTCGTGACGAGGGTCGAGGCGAGCGAGTCGAACAGCGCGCAGGAGAGCTCGAGGTTCGCCTCGGCGTTCTCGAAGCGGATCGGGTTGATCTTGTGCGGCATCGTCGACGAGCCGGTGGCCCCGGCCTGCGGGATCTGCGTGAGGTAGCCCAGCGAGATGTAGGTCCACACGTCGGTGCACAGGTTGTGCAGGATCCGGTTCAGGTGGCTGACGCGGGAGAACAGCTCCGCCTGGCCGTCGTGCGATTCGATCTGGGTGGTCAGCGGATTCCAGGTGAGACCGAGTGAGAGCACGAAGTCGTGCGAGATGGCGCGCCAGTCGGCCTCCGGCTCGGCGGCGAGGTGCGCCGCAAAGGTGCCCGTCGCGCCGCTGAACTTGCCGAGGAACTCGGCGCGCTCGACGTGGCCGAGCACCCGCTCGAGCCGACCGACGACGACCGCGATCTCCTTGCCGAAGGTCGTCGGCGTGGCGGGTTGGCCGTGCGTGCGGGCGAGCATCGGGGTGTCGCGCTCGGCGACCGCCCACTCGCGCAGCGCGGCGACGACCTCGCGCAGCTTCGGAAGCCAGACATCGTGCACCGCCCCGCGCACCACGATCGCGTAGGCGAGGTTGTTGATGTCCTCGCTCGTGCAGGCGAAGTGCGTGAGCTCGGCGATCTTCGTCAGCCCGAGCTCGGTGAGCTTCTCGCGGACGAGGTACTCGACCGCCTTGACGTCGTGCCGCGTGGTCGCCTCGAGCTCGGCCAGCCGCTCGATCTCGGTCTCGCCGAACTCGCTCGCGAACCGGCGCAGCTGGCGCGCCTGCTCGGCCTCCAGCGGGGCGGAGCCGAACATCCCCCGGTCGGAGAGGGCGATCAGCCACTCGACCTCCACGAGCACGCGCGCGCGGTTGAGTCCCGCCTCCGAGAAGTACTCGCCGAGATCCTCCACGACCGCGCGATAGCGACCGTCGAGGGGGCTCAGGGGTTGCGGGGGAAGAGGACTCATCAGGCTCCCTGTCGGATTCCGGGTTCGAGCTGGCGGAAGAGCGACCAGCTCGCCCGTTCGATCATCGCCAGCACGCTGTCGAAGAGCGCCGCATCCGAGTAGTACGGATCCGGCACGTCGACCGGGCCGTGGGACTCGGGGTCGAAGCTCATCAGCAGCTGCACCTTGCCCCGATCGTGGTCGGTCGTAGCCCATTGTCGCAGGATGCGCTCCTGCCCGCGGTCGAAGGCGATCACGAGGTCGAAGGCGGCGAAGTCCGCCGGGTCGAACTGCCGAGCCCGATGCGCGGTGCCGTCGTAGCCCCGCGCGGCCAGCGCGGCGATCGTGCGCTCGTCGGCGCACTCGCCGACGTGCCAGTCACCGGTCGCCGCCGAGCTCACCGCCAAGGTGCGTTCGAAGCCGTGGCGAGCGATCAGGGAGCGGAAGATGGCTTCGGCCATCGGCGAGCGGCAGATATTGCCGGTGCACACGAAGCAGATCCGAAACGCCGTCGCCGTACCACTCGCGCGGTCGTACGACATGGCCACTCCGTTGTTCGAGGCAGGGAAGGTGTTCGAGCGACTCGTCCACCGCGGCGAGATCTCGCCGTCGCCCACGCTACCCGCCCGCGCCAAGCACCGGGAGGGGGCGATCGGACGAAAATCCGGTGGGGAGGCGAACCGATGCTGGCACAGGACCCGGAGGAGACGAGCACGCGGCTCGAGCAGCTGCGGCTCGTGCGTCGCGCGCAGGAGATCTTCGAGTCGGCCTGGCGCGACATGCCCGACGGGGCGACGCTCGGCTGGCGGGGGCCCGCGGCCGAGCTGGCGAGTGCGCGCGCGACGGAGCTTCGTGTGGCCGCGACGAGCGCACTCGCGACCATGAGCGCCGCCGAGCAGGCGCTGTCCAGGGCGCTCGGGCTCGGCGATGGCTGACCCGATCCCGGGCGGCGATCTCGTCGTCCGTCCGCCGGCCGGGAGCGGGATCGCCGTCGCGACCGATCAGCTGCATCGCGCGGCGGAGCGCGGACTGTCGGTCGCGGAGGCGGCGCATCGCGCGCACGGCGACATTGCGCACGCGGCGGTGCTGGGGCCCGCGCCGGACCTCGGTGTCGCCGACGAGCTGTTCGCCGCAGGGCACCAGCTCGCCCGGGTCGCCGACCTCGCGGAGTCGTTCACGCGCTCGCTCGCCCTCGCCGCGGACAGCTACGAGACGGCGGAGCAGCTGCTCGACCGCGCGATGTGGAGCGTCTCCGCGCTCGCCGGAGCGGCCGTGGGCGCCGCGGCGCGGGTGGCGCTTCTGGCGATCGTCACCAATCCGGGACTCCTGCTCGGCATCGCCGCCCGCGACACGCTCGAGGCGTCGCGCGGTCCCGAGCGGCGCGCGACCGGACGTGTGGGCGCCGGAGACGCGGGCATCGTGGCCGAGTTCCTGCGCACGCATCCGGAGCTGGTCAGCTCGCCCGTGCTCGTTGAAGCGGTTCGCCTGATCGCGGCGAGCAGTGACGATGCGGTGCTCGGCGCGGTCGGTGCGCCGCCGGCGGTGGGTCTCGCCCTCGGCGATCAGGCGCTCGGCGTGACGGGGGTCGCGGTCGGGGCAACCGGCGTCATGGCGCTGGGGGCGACGCGGGGCGTGCTCATCGAGACGCCGGTGCGCCTCACCCAGACGTCCGTGCGCACCGGAGCGGAGGCGGCCGAAGGGGCGCCCGGTGGCAGCGCCGACCGGCTGGAGCGCATCCCCGACGATGCCAACCAGATCCGCATCGAGCGGTACACGGCGCCGGGCGAGCCGGCGCGGTGGTCCGTGTACGTGTCGCCCACCGTGACCTTTGACACCACCGGCAGCGAGCCCTTCGACATGACCGCGAACCTGGCGGGGGTGGCCGGCAAGAGCCCGGCGTCGCTGCGCGCGGTGGAGGCCGCGATGCGCGAGGCAGGAGTTGCTGCCACCGACGAGGTGCAGTTCATCGGCTACTCGCAGGGCGGCATGGTGGCCGCACGCGCCGCAGAGTCCGGCGACTGGAACACCGTCGGTCTCGAGACCTACGGCGCCCCGATCGGCAACGTGCAGATCCCCGACGGGGTGCGCGGGCTCACCGTGAGCCACACCGACGATCTGGTGCCGGCGACCGCGGGGCCGGACGGACGCGACGCGCTGGTGCACGTGGAGCGCCGGGCTTTCGCCCCCGGCGACGACCTGCCGCACCTCGCGGTGCCGCCGCATCAGAAGGAGAGCTACGCCGCGACGGCGCGGATGATCGACGACGCCGAGTCAGCGCTCGTGCGCGACGAGGTGGCGCGGCTCACCCGCTTCGGGCAGGACTACCTCGACGGCGGCGGAGAGCTGACCGTGTTCGAGTTCCGCGCCGAGCGCGTCGAGACCGGCGGCTAGCGGGTCTTGCCGGTGAACGGCCGCAGCAGGATCCCGATCAGCCACGAGAAGACACCCAGCAGCAGCGCCCCGAGCACACCCCACCAGAAGTTCTCGATCGTGAGTCCGAAGCCGATCAGCGTGCTGATCCACGCCACCAGCAGCAGCATCAGACCGTTGACGACGAGGGCGACCAGGCCGAGCGTGAGGATGTAGAGGGGGAACGCCACGATGCGGACGATTCCGCCGATGATGCCGTTCACGAGTCCGAAGATCACCGCCACCAGCACGAGCGTGATGATGAACTCGAGGGTGCCGCCCGGCGAGAAGGGGACGACGTCGACGTGCGACGCGAGGATCAGCGTCGTCAGCCACAGCGCGAGAGTGTTGATGAGCAGGCGGAGAAAGAGTCGTCCCATGCGTTCATTCTGGCAAAGCCCCGGCCGGAAGGACCAGGGCGCGCGGCTCTAGGCTGAACGCATGCCTGTTTCGCTTCGCCCTGCCATCGCCGCTCTGGCGCCATACCGTCAGGGTCGCCCGGCCGCCGAGGATGCGTTCAAGCTGTCCTCCAACGAGAACCCGTTCCCGACGCTGCCGAGCATCACCGCCGCGATCGCCAACGCGAGCGTGAACCGGTACCCCGACGGCGCGGCGCAGGCCCTCCGTTCGCGCCTCGCCGCCCGGCACGACGTCGAGCTCGACGCCGTGCACGTGGGCGCCGGCTCGGTGTCGATCCTGTCCCAGCTGATCCTGGCCGCGGCGGCGCCCGGCGACGAAGTGCTCTACGCCTGGCGGAGCTTCGAGGCCTACCCCGGACTCGTGACCGTGGCGGGCGCGACGAGCGTCACCGTGCCGGTGCGTGAGGACGGCTCGCATGACCTGGAGGCGATGGCGGAGGCGATCACCGATCGCACCCGCGTCATCATCGTCTGCACCCCGAACAATCCCACCTCGGCCATCGTCACCCGCGACGAGTTCGAGACCTTCATGGCGCGCGTCCCCGACGATGTGCTCGTCATCCTTGACGAGGCCTACGTCGAGTTCGTCACCGACCCGACGGCGGTCAACGGTCTTGAGGTGCGGGGTGAGCACGAGAATCTCGTCGTGCTGCGCACCTTCTCGAAGGCCTACGGTCTGGCTGGCCTTCGGATCGGCTACGCGATCGGCGCCCCGTACATCCTCGACGCCGCCCGGTCGACGGCAATCGCTCTCTCGGTGACCGAGGCGGCGCAGCGCGGGGCGCTCGCGGCGCTCGACGCCGAGCCGGAGCTGCTCGGGCAGGTCGCGACCCTCGTGAGCGTGCGCGAGCGCATTGCGGCCGCGCTCGCGAACCAGGGCATCGCGATCCCGGAGCCGCAGGGAAACTTCGTCTGGCTGGCCACCGGCGAGCACACGGTGGAGGCCGGTGAGGTGCTCACCGAGCACGGAATCGTCGCCCGCGTGTTCCCGGGAGACGGAATCCGGGTCTCGGTCGGTGAGCCGGAGTCTGTGGACAAACTCCTAGATGCCACCGCGGAGCTTGTCAGGACCCTCCCACAGGCGCTTCCGGGCGCCGGGCTAGGGTAGGCACATGTCCTACACCGAGGCGACTGTTCAATTGCTTTCGCCGGAGGGGACCCTCGTCGAGAGCGACGCGACGGCGGAGTACCTGCCGATCATTGAGGGCATCTCCGAGGAGCGACTTCTCGACTTCCACCGGCACATGGTCGCGGTGCGGCGCTTCGACATCGAGGCCGGCAACCTGCAGCGGCAGGGCCAGCTCGCGCTGTGGATTCCGAGCACCGGCCAGGAGGCGGCGCAGGTGGGCTCCGGCTTCGCCGCGAAGCCGCAGGACCACATCTTCCCCGCCTACCGCGAGCACGCGGTCGGGCGCATCCGCGGGCTCGACCTGATGCGGCTCATCGAGATGCTGCGCGGCCTCAGCCACGGCGGCTGGGATCCGGCCGAGACCGGCAACTTCCACCTCTACACCCTCGTGATCGGCTCGCAGTCGCTGCACGCGACCGGCTACGCGATGGGCATGCAGTTCGACGGCGTCGTCGGCACCGGCGACCCGGAGAAGGATGCGGCGGTGCTCGTCTACTTCGGCGACGGCGCGACCAGCCAGGGCGACGTGAACGAGGCCTACGTGTTCGCGGCCAGCTACCAGACCCCGCAGGTCTTCTTCCTGCAGAACAACCACTGGGCGATCTCCGTGCCGGTGGAGCGCCAGTCGCGCACGCCGCTGTACCTGCGGGCCGCGGGCTTCGGCATCGACAGCGTGCAGATCGACGGCAACGACGTGCTCGCCAGCTACGCCGCGACGACACTCGCGCTGGATGCGGCGCGCTCGGGGAAGGGTCCGCGCTTCATCGAGGCGCTCACCTACCGCATGGGCGCCCACACCTCGAGCGATGACCCCACCAAGTACCGCGAGCACGAGGACGTCGAGTTCTGGAGCCACCGCGACCCGATCACGCGCTTCGAGTCGTACCTGCGCGGCCGCGGCGTCGCCGACTCGTTCTTCGCCGAGGTCGCCGCCGAGGCGGAGGACCTGGCGGCCGACACCCGCGCTCGCGTCGCCTCGCTCACCGATCCGAGCTCAGAGAAGATCTTCGAGCACGTCTACACCGAGCCTCACCCCGGCGTCGAGGCGCAGCGCGCCTGGCACGCCGCCTACGAGGCGTCGTTCGAGGGAGACGCGTCGTGAGCGTCGAACAGCTGACGATGGCGAAGGCCATCAATGAGGGTCTCCGCGATGCGCTCGCCGCCGATGACCGCGTCCTGCTGATGGGCGAGGACATCGGCCGGCTCGGGGGCGTCTTCCGCGTCACCGAGGGGCTGCAGGCGCAGTTCGGCGAGTCCCGCGTGCTCGACACCCCGCTCGCCGAGTCGGGCATCGTCGGCACCGCGATCGGCCTCGCCATGCGCGGCTACCGCCCGGTCTGCGAGATCCAGTTCGACGGATTCATCTACCCGGGCTTCGACCAGATCACCTCGCAGCTGGCGAAGCTCACCTACCGCCATGAGGGAACTCAGGACTTCCCGGTCGTCATCCGCGTGCCCTACGGCGGGCACATCGGCGCGGTCGAGCACCACCAGGAGAGCCCGGAGGCGTACTTCGCGCACACCCCGGGCCTGCGCGTGGTCAGCCCGGCGACCGCCAACGACGGCTACTGGATGATGCGCCAGGCGATCGAGAGCCGTGACCCGGTGCTGTTCTTCGAGCCGAAGAGTCGCTACTGGCACAAGGGCGAGGTGGATCGCAGCACCCCTGCCGCGCCGCTGCACGAGAGCCGCGTGGTTCGCACCGGCACCGACGTCACGGTGGTCGGCCACGGCGCGATGGTGACGGCGCTGCTGCAGGCGGCCGACATCGCCGCGGCCGAGGGCACGAGCATCGAGGTCGTGGATCTGCGCTCGCTCTCGCCGGTCGACTACGGGCCGCTGCTCGCCTCCGTTCAGAAGACCGGCCGGCTGGTCGTCGCCCAGGAGGCACCCGGACACGTCAGCGTCGGCTCGGAGGTCGCCGCGACGATCGCCGAGCGCGCGTTCTATTCGCTCGAAGCGCCGCCGTTGCGCGTGAGCGGATACGACACCCCGTTCCCGCCCGCGAAGCTCGAGGGGGACTACCTCCCCGATGCCGACCGCATTCTCGAGGCCGTGGACCGCGCCCTCGCCTACTGACCCAACCGTCGTGGTCCCCGCGGGGACCTGAACCACCAGGGAGTCGACCGTGGCACATTCAGAGTTTCCGTTGCCGGATGTCGGCGAGGGCTTGACCGAGGCCGAGATCGTGGCGTGGAAGGTCAAGCCCGGCGACGTCGTCACCGTCAACCAGGTGCTGGTCGAGATCGAGACCGCGAAGTCGCTCGTCGAGCTGCCGTCGCCGTTCGCCGGCACGGTCACCGAGCTGCTTGCCGAGGAGGGGGCGACCGTCGAGGTCGGCGCCCCGATCATCCGGGTCGACTCGAGCGGCGGCAGCATCGAGCTGCAGGCCCCCGGCAACGAGGGGGATGCCCTCGGCACGATCGCCGACACCGCGACGACGATCGGTCCGGCCGAGAACGGCGACAGCGAGCCCGCCGCCGAGTCGGGCTCGGGTGCTGTGCTCGTCGGCTACGGCTCGAAGGGCGCCCACGCCACGACGCGGCGTCGACGCGCCGGCGCGACCGTCGCCCCCGACGGCGGATCGGATTCTCCGCAGGAGGTCGCCGCCAAGTCGACCCCCGCGAAGCCGAGTTCGGTGCCGGCCGCCTCGGCGATGCCGGTGATCGCGAAGCCGCCGATCCGCAAGCTCGCCAAGGACCTCGATGTGGACCTGGCGAACGTGACCCCGACGGGGCTCGCGGGCGAGATCACCCGCGACGACGTCATCCGTCAGGCCGGGCAGGCGAGCGTGTTCCGCAACCTGGAGACGCCGGAGTGGGGCGAGGAGCGCGAGGAGCGCATCCCCGTCAAGGGCACGCGCAAGGCGACCGCCGCGGCGATGGTGAAGAGCAAGTTCACCGCCCCCCACGTGAGCGTGTTCACCGACGTGAATGCGACCCGCACGATGGAGTTCGTCAAGCGACTCAAGGCGAATCCGGAGTTCGCGGGCGTGAAGGTCTCGCCACTGCTCATCGCCGCGAAGGCGCTGATGTGGGCGATCCGCCGCAACCCGACGGTCAACTCGACGTGGACCGACAAGGAGATCGTCGTCCACCACTTCGTGAACCTCGGCATCGCGGCAGCCACGCCGCGCGGTCTGATCGTGCCGAACATCAAGGATGCGCAGGATTTCTCGCTGCGCGAACTCGCCGAGGCGCTGGAGAAGCTGACCCTCACCGCGCGCGACGGCAAGACCTCCCCGGCGGAGATGTCGGGCGGCACGATCACGATCACGAACCTCGGGTCGTTCGGCGTCGACACGGGAACGCCGATCCTGAACCCGGGCGAGGTCTCGATCCTGGTGCTCGGTGCCATCAAGCAGAAGCCGTGGGTGGTGGATGGCGAGGTGCGACCCGCCTACGTCACCACGGTCGGCGGCAGCTTCGATCACCGCGTGGTCGACGGCGACGTGGTGAGCCGGTTCATCGCCGACGTGGCGAGCGTGCTCGAAGAGCCGGCGCTCCTCCTCGACTAGCCCGCGCCTCCGCGCACCCCTCGGCCTCCCCGCGAGCGGTGCGAAAAGTGCGATCCGCGGGACGCGCACCGCACGTTTCGCACCGCTCGCCGGGGGTCGGATTGCGCGGAGGAGGCTCGCGCGGGACGGAGACGACCTTATTGAGAACCATTTTGACAATGGTTATCAATAAGGTCTAGCGTGAACTCGTCGCCGAACGTCGGCGTCGGGAATCAGGAGTTCACGTTGTCTGCTCGCATGCCTCTGCTCGCTCTCGGAACGGCGAGCCTGCTCGCCCTCACCGGATGCGCCACCACCGTCCCTGCGGACGACGGCACGCTGACGATCGTCACCTCCACCGACGTGTACGCGGATCTCGCCGCGCGCGTCGCCGGAGACGACGTCGAGGTCACGAGCATCATCGAGGGGACGGTGCAGGACCCGCACTCCTACGAGGCCACCGCCCGGGACCGTCTCGCTATCGAGAGCGCCGACCTCGTGATCTCGAACGGCGGCGGGTACGACCCGTTCGTTGAGGTGATCACCGACGCCATGGATGACGCGCCGCACACGCTCATCGCCGTCGAGGTGCTCGGGCTCACCGAGGATGACGACGAGCACGCCGAGGACGACCACGCCGAGGACGACCACGCGGAGGACGAGCACGCCGAGGACGAGCACGCCGAGGACGACGCCGACCACGACCACGACCACATCGAGGGCGTCAACGAGCACGTCTGGTACTCGCTCGACGCCATGATCGAGGTCGTGCACTCGATCGCCGAGGAGCTCGCCGAGCTCGACGCCGCGAATGCCGAGGTCTACGAGGCCAACGCCGAGGCGCTCGAAGGCGAGATCGAGGCGCTGCACGAGCGCGCCGAGGAGCTGGCGACCGCGTACGCGGATGCCGCCGACGAGGTCGTCGTGACCGAGCCGGTCGCGCTCTACCTGCTCGCCGACGCAGGACTCACCGACGCGACACCGGACGGCTTCAGCGAGGCGATCGAGGAGGGCACCGACGTGGCCCCCGCGCTGCTCGCCGCCGTGCTCGACGAGGTGAAGAGCGGACACCTCGCCTTCCTCGCCTACAACTCGCAGACCGAAGGCGCCGAGACCCAGCTCGTGCGCTCGGCGGCCGAAGAGGCCGGCGTCGCCGTGGTCGACTTCGCCGAGAACCTGCCGGAGGGCGAGAGCTACGTCAGCTGGATGCAGTCCAACCTCGACGCGATCGAAAGCGCCCTTGCCGCAAACGCGGCATGATCGACAAGTGACCACGCCCGACCACGCTCAGCCGAGCGCCGCCCTCCGCATCCGGGGGGCGTCGCTCGGTTTCGGCGTGCGCACCCTCTGGCGCGAGCTCGAGCTGACCATCGCCGCCGGGGAGTTCATCGCCGTGCTCGGCCCCAACGGCGCCGGCAAGTCCAGCCTGCTGCGGGCGATCCTCGGTCTCACCAAGCTCGACGCGGGCACGATCGAGCTGCCGAGCGGTCGCGATCGGGTCGGCTACATCCCGCAGCAGCGGCCCTTCGCGCCCGGCACGCCGCTGCGCGCTCAGGACCTCGTTCGACTGGGCATCGACGGCACCCGCTTCGGCATCCCGTGGCCGAACCGCACCGCCCGGCGCCGCGTCGACGAGCTGCTGGCCGAGGTCGGCGCGAGCGAGTACGCGCGCGTGCCCGTCGGGCTCCTCTCGGGCGGAGAGCAGCAGCGGCTGCGCGTCGCCCAGGCGCTCGCCGGAGACCCCGCGCTCGTGCTCGCCGATGAGCCGCTGCTCAGCCTCGACCTGCATCACCAGCGCACCGTCGCGGGACTGCTCGAGCGCGTGCGCCACGAGCGGGGAGCGAGCGTGCTGATGGTGACGCACGACATCAACCCCGTGCTCGGCATGGTCGATCGGGTGCTCTATCTCGCCGGCGGATCGTTCCGCGTCGGCACCCCCGACGAGGTGCTGCGCTCCGAGGTGCTCGGCGAGCTCTACGGCACCCCGGTCGAGGTCATCCGCACGAAGGGACGCATCCTCGTCGTCGGCACGCCCGAGATGCCCGGCCATCTGCACGGGGTGCGCGCATGAGCTTCGACCAGATCTTCGACTTCACCGACTACGGCGCCATTCTCGCGCTCGTCGCCAACTCGGTGCTCGCCGGCGCCGTGCTCGGCATCGTGGGCGGACTCATCGGCGTGATGGTCATGCAGCGCGACATGGCGTTCGCGGTGCACGGCATCAGCGAGCTCTCCTTCGCCGGCGCCGCCGCCGCGCTGCTGATCGGCGTGGACGTCGTGATGGGCTCGATCTTCGGGTCGATCGTCGCGGCGCTGCTGATCGGCGTGCTCGGAGCGCGGGCCCGCGAGCGCAACTCGATCATCGGTGTGCTGATGCCCGCGGGACTGGGGCTCGGCATTCTGTTCCTTGCGCTGTACTCCGGGCGCAGCGCCAACAAGTTCGGCCTGCTCACCGGGCAGATCATCGCCGTGGATGACCCTGCCGTGTGGCGCCTGATCGGCATCAGCGCCGCCGTGCTGGTGGTGCTGCTGGTGATCTGGCGCCCGCTGAGCTTCGACAGCCTCGACCCGGAGGTCGCGGTGGCTCGCGGCGTGCCCGGCCGGGCGCTCTCGATCGTCTTCATGCTGCTGCTCGGTCTCGTCGTCGCCGTCTCGGTGCAGATCATCGGCGCGCTGCTGGTGCTGGCCCTGCTGGTGACCCCGGCGGCTGCGGCGCTCCGCGTGAGTGCTTCCCCGGTGCTGGTGCCGATCCTCAGCGTGACGTTCGGCCTGGTCTCGGCGCTCGGCGGCATCCTGCTCGCGATCGCCGGATCGCTGCCGATCAGCCCGTTCATCACCACGATCTCGTTCCTCATCTACGTCGTCTGCCGCGGCATCGAGGCGGCCCGCGTGCGCACCGCGGCGGGCCGTAAGGTGGAGGCGGAGGTAGTGGCATGAGCGCCAAGCGCAACACCTGGCAGCGCGAAGCGGTGCGCTCCGCACTCGGCACGACCGAGGGCTTCGTGAGCGCGCAGGCGCTGCACGCCTCGATGCGCGGCACCGGCTCATCGGTCGGACTCGCCACCGTCTACCGCGCACTCGCCGACCTGGCGACCGAGGGGGAGGCGGATGCGCTGCAGCAGGACGGCGAGAGCCTCTACCGCGCCTGCACGCCCGGCACCCACCACCACCACCTGATCTGCCGCAACTGCGGCAAGACGGTGGAGATCAAAGCCGACAAGGTCGAGGTGTGGGCGCGTGAGGTGGCCGCCGAGCACGGCTTCAGCGATCCGCACCACGTCGTCGACGTGTTCGGCCTCTGCACCGACTGCGCCTGATCGCGGGTGTGGCCGGTCCGCGGCGCCCGCCGCGGAGGTGACAACGGCCGGAACCTCGGCTATTCTCGGAGAGTTGTGCGCGAAAGCGCGCTTCTTGTGTGCCGTCCGGCCGCTCGCGACCGGATCTCGGCATGCCGACAAGTGACCTTGGGTGGGGCGATCGTCTCACGGTAGATCAGGCGGAGTTCGCTTCGCCGCAACGATAAGGAAGAACCATGGCTGCAGTGTGCCAGGTGACCGGAGCCACTCCCGGCTTCGGACACAACATCTCGCACTCGCACCGCCGGACGAAGCGCCGCTTCGACCCGAACGTGCAGAAGAAGACCTATTACGTCCCGTCGCTCAAGCGCAACGTGACCCTGACGCTGTCCGCTAAGGGCATCAAGGTGATCGACGCTCGCGGCATCGAGTCGGTCGTCAAGGACCTGCTCGCCCGAGGGGAGAAGATCTGATGGCGAAGAAGTCGCAGGACGTTCGTCCGATCATCAAGCTCCGCTCGACCGCCGGTACCGGGTACACCTACGTGACCCGCAAGAACCGACGCAACAACCCCGACCGCATCGTGCTCAAGAAGTACGACCCCGTGGTCCGCAAGCACGTCGAATTCCGCGAGGAGCGCTAAGCATGGCCAAGAAGAGCAAGATCGCGCGCAACAACCAGCGCGCCGTCATCGTGGAGCGGTACGCCGCGAAGCGTCTCGAGCTGAAGAAGCAGCTCGTCAGCCCCACCTCCACCGACGAGCAGCGCGAGGAGGCCCGCCTGGGTCTGCAGAAGCTGCCCCGCAACGCGAGCCCGGTGCGTCTGCGCAACCGCGACGCGATCGACGGCCGCCCGCGCGGTGTCCTCAGCAAGTACGGCATCTCGCGTGTCCGCTTCCGTGACATGGCTCACCGTGGCGAGCTGCCGGGCGTGACGAAGTCGAGCTGGTAGTCGAAACCGACCACAGCGCGAGGGGCGAAAACGTGAGTTTTCGCCCCTTTCGCGTTCGCGGGCGCCGAAATACCCAGCAAATCCGGATGTGGAACACCGTGCGACATCCCCAGAAACACGGGCCGCGGGTGCTAGTTTCACTGTGGCTTCGGGGCGCAGGCGCTGAAGCCGACACCGCGAAAGTTCCGTCGCTCTGACGAACTCTTCGTGCCACATGAAATGCATTGAGTCCGAGGAGGACACCCATGGCTGACACCCTTAACAAGAGCGATCTCGTCGCAAAGATCGCGGCCGAGACCAACCAGAGCCAGGCCACCGTTGCCAGCGTCGTCGACTCGTTCTTCAACGTCGTCGCCGAGTCGGTCGGATCCGGCACCAAGGTCGCGATCCCGGGCTGGATCTCCTTCGAGCAGATCAGCCGCGCCGCGCGCGCGGGACGCAACCCCGCGACCGGTGAGACCATCCAGATCGCCGCCAGCAAGGGCGTGAAGGTCTCGGCCGGCAGCAAGCTCAAGGCCGCCGCCAAGTAGTTCAGACTTCCCGCAGGGGGATCGAGGCGCACTGCGCCCCGGTCCCCCTGCGGCATTTTCGGGGCGCGCATCCGCCTACGCTGGAGGGGTGCCGCGCCTGATCGGGGTCCTCGGACCCGCCGCCCTCCTCGTCGTCGCCCTCGTCGCGACGGTGCTGGCGCTCCTCGTCGGCGGCGGTGCGGAAGCCCCCCTCGTGATCGATCCGGGGCCGCTGGTGCGCTGGGGTCTGCCGATCGCGAAGCTCGTCTTCAACCTCGGGGTTGCAACGGCGCTCGGCTCGCTGGTGCTGGCCCTCTTCGCTCTCTCCACCGCGAAGCCCGAGTTCGACCGCGCACTGGACGTGGCGGCCGCCGGCGCCGCGGTGTGGACCGTCGCCGCCGCGGCATCCGCGTTCTTCTCCTTCACCACCGTCTTCAACACCGCCCCGAGCCTCGATGAGCGCTACGGCGAGGCGCTCGGCACCTTCCTCACCGAGATCGAGCTGGGGCAGGCCTGGCTGATCACAATGCTCGTCGGCGCCGCGCTCACCGTGCTGTGCTTCGCGGTGCGCAACGTCACCGCGCTCGGGATCATCACCGCCGCGACCGCGATCGGTCTTGCGCCGCTCGCCGAGCAGGGTCACGCGGGCGGGGCGGCCGACCACAACCTGGCCGTCACCGCGCTGTGGCTGCACCTGATCTTCGCGGCCGTGTGGGTCGGCGGGCTGCTGCTGCTGGTGGTGCTGCGCGCCAGCGCCGGCGCCGACCGGCTGGCGGCCATCCTCCCGCGCTACTCCACGCTCGCGCTGGTCAGCTTCCTGGTGGTGGCGATCTCCGGCTACGTCAGCGCGGCGATCCGCGTCGGCGACCTGCCCGACCTGTTGACTCCCTACGGTCTGCTCGTCATCGCCAAGGTGGTCGCGCTTCTCGTGCTCGGGCTGCTCGGCGCGCTGCAGCGCCGCGTGTTCGTCGGGCGCATCGTCGCCGGGGCCGGGCACCGGCTCTTCGCCGTGTTCGTGGCCGTCGAGCTCGCCGTCATGGGCGTGGCCAGCGGTGTCGCGGCCGCCCTCGCTCGCACCGCCCCGCCGGTGGTCGAGATCCCGGCCTCCGACCTGGCCGACCCGACGCCGGCGGAGTACCTGACCGGCGCCCCGCTGCCGCCCGAGCTGACCCCGATCCGCTATCTCACAACCTGGGATCTCGACCTGCTCTGGGCGCTCGTCGTCGGGTTCGGGCTGTTCTTCTACCTCGCCGGGGTGGTGCGGCTGCACCGTCGCGGCGACCGGTGGCCGTGGTACCGCACCGTGTTCTTCGTGGTCGGCATGCTGACGCTGCTCTGGTCGACGAGCGGATCGCTCGGCGCCTACCAGGAGTATCTGTTCAGCATCCACATGCTGGAGCACATGCTGCTCACCATGGTGATCCCGATCTTCCTCGTGCTGTCGGCGCCGGTGACGCTCGCGCTGCGCACCATCCGCAAGCGCGACGACGGCAGCCGCGGGCCGCGCGAATGGATCCTCGTGCTCGTGCACTCGGGCTTCTCGAAGTTGCTCACCAACCCGATCGTCGCGGCGGTGCTGTTCGCGGCGTCGCTCTGGGTGTTCTACTACTCGCCGCTGTTCCGCTGGGCGACCGAGCAGCACGCCGGGCACGTCTGGATGGTCGCCCACTTCCTCATCACCGGCTACCTGTTCGCGCAGGTGCTGATCGGCGTCGACCCGATCGGCGGCCGCCCGCCCTACGCGCTGCGACTGCTGCTGCTGCTGGCGACGATGGCATTCCACGCCTTCTTCGGGCTCGCGATCATGTCGCAGGAGGCGCTGTTCCTGGCCGACTGGTACGGAGCGATGGGACGCACCTGGGGGCTGCCGCCGCTCGAAGACCAGGTGTGGGGTGGCGGCATCGCGTGGAGCGTCGGCGAGATTCCGACGGTCGCGCTCGCGATCATCGTCGCCGTCATGTGGGCGCGCAGCGACGACCGCGAGGCGAAGCGTCGCGACCGGGCCGCCGATCGTGACGGCGACGCCGAGCTGGAGGCGTACAACGCCGCCCTCGCCGCCCGGGCCGCCCGCCCGTAGGTCACGGCGTCATCCCAGCGTTGTGGCGTTGACTGGTCCTCCGCGGTGAAAGGACCTCGCATGAGCAGCTCGACATCCTCCGGCTTCGATCTCTGGGAGGCGCTGGATGACCTTCGTGACACCTTCGCGCCTCGGATGCCGGGACACTCGCCCCGTCGCGAGGTGCGCTCCGACATTCTGATCGTGCTCCTCGACGACGCCCAGAACGGGCACCAGATCATGCAGGCGCTCGCGGCGATGAGCGCTCGCGGCGACGGACCGACGGCGAGCGTCGTCTATCCGACGCTCGAGCTGCTGGTCGATGAGGGGCTCGTCACCGCGGAGCACGTCGGCGAGCGGCGCGTCTTCTCGCTCACCGAGGCCGGACGCACCGCAGCGCACGCGGCCTCCGGCGACGAGGGCGACGAATCGCACGACTCCGGCGGCGAGCACGACTCCGGCTGGCGCATGCCCCGGTTCGCCGAGCACTCCGCGGTCGTGCCGAAGGCGGGCGCCAAACTGGCGCAGGCTGCCGCGCAGGTCGCCCAACACGGCAGCGCCGAGCAGAAGGAGCGCACCGCCGCCCTGCTCGACGAGACCCGACGCAAGATCTACGGCATCCTGGCCGAGGACTGACCGAGTGCCGCCCGCCCGCGGCAGCTCGTCCGCCCCGACACAGGATCGCGCGCTGCGCGCCCGCTACCGCCGCATCATGCGCTTCGCCGCGCTCGCGCTGGCGCAGGCGTGGTGGTTCGAACTGGTGCTGCCGCGCATCGGGCTCGGCCGGTTCGCGGCGTCGGGCCGCATCCCCCGACTGCAGCGGCTGGCCCGCCGCTTCCACGCGCTCGCCGCCGACCTCGGCGGACTGATGATCAAGGTGGGGCAGTTCCTCTCCTCGCGCCTCGACGTGCTGCCGCCCGAGATCACCCGCGAGCTGGAGGGGCTGCAGGACGAGGTCGCCGCCGAGCCGATCGAGCGCATCGTCGCGCAGGCCGAACGAGAATTGGGCATGCCGCTGGACCGCGCCTACGCCCGGTTCGAGAGCGCGCCGATCGCCGCGGCCTCGCTGGGGCAGGCGCACCGCGCTCGGCTGTCTCCGCAGCTCGCCGCCGACGTCGGCTTCGCCGACGTGGTCGTCAAAGTGCTGCGCCCCGGCATCGAGGAGATCGTCGAGGTCGACCTGGCGGCGCTGCGCCGGGTGGCGCGCTGGCTGTCGCGCATCCGGCTCGTCTCGCGTCGCACCGACGCGCCCGCGCTCGTCGAGGAGTTCGCGACCACCAGCCTGGAGGAGATCGATTACGTGCACGAGGCGGCCAACGCCGAGCGCTTCGCGGCCGACTTCGCCGCCGATCCGCGCATCGCCGCCCCGGCCGTGGTCTGGGAGCGCAGCGCGCTGCGGGTGCTGACCCTCGCCGATGTCACCGCGATCAAGATCACCGATGTCGAGGCGCTGCAGGCGGTCGGCATCGACCCGGCGGCGGTCGCGGCGGAGCTGGCCCGGTCCGCCTTCCAGCAGATCTTCGTCGCGGGGTTCTTCCACGCCGACCCGCACCCCGGCAACATCTTCGTGACGCCGGGCGGGTCGGGCGAGCCCGACGATTGGCAGCTCACCTACATCGACTTCGGGATGATGGGCGAGATTTCGGACGAGCTGCGGGAGGGGCTGCAGCAGTTCATCTTCGCCGTCGTCTCGCGCGGTGCGCGCGCCCTCGTCGTCGCCATCCAGCGGCTCGGCGTGCTGCTGCCGACCGCCGACACCGTCGAGCTGGAGCGCGCCATGACGGCCCTGTTCGACCGCTTCGGCGGCATGGGGGTCGCCGAGCTGCAGCGCATCGACCCGCGCGAGCTGCAGGAGTTCGCGGCCCAGTTCGGCGAGACGATCCGCACACTGCCGTTCCAGCTGCCCGAGAGCTTCCTGCTGCTGCTGCGCACCGTCTCGCTCACCTCCGGCGTCACCAGTGCGCTCAACCGCGACTTCAACATGTGGGATGCGGTCGACCCGTTCGCGCGCAGCCTGCTGCGCGGCACCGGCGCGGGCGTGCTGCGCGGTGTCGGGCGCGAGGCGCTCGCCATCATCTCTGCGCTGGCGAGGCTGCCGCAGCGCACCGACGCGCTCATCTCGCGGCTGGATCGCGGCGAGCTGGCGGTGCGGTCGCCCGAGGTGGAGCAACGTCTGCGCATCGTCGATCGGTCGCTGCGTCGCACCACCTCGGCGATCGTGTTCGCCGGTCTGCTGATCGCGGGGGTGCTGCTGCGCCCCACCGATGAGGTGCTCGGCTGGGTGCTTATGGGCGCCTCCGCCCTGCCGCTGCTGCACGCGCTTCTGCCGTCGCGGCTGCGCTGAGCTGGCCGCGCCTCCCTCCCGTTACGCAACGTCGGAAATTCGGCGGGTCGGTCCACGACTCGTGGACAAGGTGCCCGGTTCTCCGACTTTGCGCGGAGCCGGCCGGGAGGAACGCGGCCGAGCCGAGTGGGCTCAGTCGGCGTAGGGGTCGACCGTCACGAGGGTGAGGCGGTCGCCGCGGGAGATGTGGATCTCGAACTCCATCGGGAACCGCACGTTGCGTTCGAGTGTCTCGACGCTGCCGTCGAAGATCGACTGCACCTCGACCGTCACCTGCGCGATGCCCTGGTCGGGCCCGGAACGCCAGCGCGGCTCGCCGCTGGTG
Source organism: Herbiconiux sp. J20-20 (assembly GCF_057365085.1). Lineage (NCBI taxonomy): Bacteria > Bacillati > Actinomycetota > Actinomycetes > Micrococcales > Microbacteriaceae > Herbiconiux > Herbiconiux sp. J20-20. The sequence continues at coordinate 1,634,449 of NZ_CP195122.1, read as the reverse complement.
CCGCTGACCGTGATCTCCGGGTACGCGTCGATCGACCAGACCGGCTCGCCGAGCACCCGGTTGTTGACGGTCTCGCCGAACGGGCATCCGGGCGGAAACAGCACCCGCTGCTCGGCGCAGTCGTCGAGGAAATCGCGCGCGGTGCGGTCGACCTCGGCGAGCAGGTCGTCGTTCGCGCGAACCTCCACCGCGGCCTCGATTGTCGATCCGACCCGGTCGGCGGCAACCGTCACGGCGTCGCTCGTGAGCCACCGGCTGTCGTGCTGCAGCGTGTAGCGGCCCGGCACGAACACGGCGAAGCGGTGCGGCGCGGCGGTGATGCTCGCGGTGACGAGGTCGAGGTCGTTCACCTGTACGCGGTCCTCGTGCTCAAGGGTCAGCTCGAGCGCGGCGAGGGGGCTGTCGGCGAACGCCCAACTCGCGAAGAGGCCCGCAGTGGTGCCGACGCGCTCCACGGTGAAGCTCGTCGAGTAGGTGACCTCGCCGATCAACCAGGAGGCGGTCACCTCATGGATGCCCTCCCGGTTCGCCGTCTCCCGCACCTCCCCGACCTCGAACTCGGTGATCGCCGCGCTCGACAGCAGCGTCGCATCGAGCCCTCCGGGATCGACACCGGGCAGCGCGAGCGCCTCCGCGGCGTCGCCGCGGGCCAGCGCCTCCAGGTACACCCGCACGAACGACGCGGCGCCGAAGACGGTCGCGTTGGCGGCGATCACGGCACCGGTGCCCGCGAGGGTCAGGACGAGCGCCGCCGCCAGCCAGATGAGCGCGCGGCGACGCGCCCCGGTCGGGGCCGCGACGTCGGGAGCGGTGAGCACAGTCGCATCCTACGGTCGTTCGAATCGGTAGCCTTGAGGGATGCCGCTGCCCGAGCTCTCCCCCGAGCAGCAGGCCGTGTTCGACGCCATCGAGTCGACGCGGCAGCACATCTTCGTCACCGGTCGCGCCGGCACCGGCAAGTCGACGCTGCTCGAGCACCTGTCGTGGCGCACCTCGAAGCAGGTGGTGATCTGCGCTCCGACCGGGGTGGCGGCGCTGAACGTTGGCGGCCAGACCATCCACTCGCTGTTCCGGCTGCCGATCGGCGTCATCGCCGACCACGACATCGAGCAGTCGGGCGAGCTGCGCAAGCTGCTCGGCGCGATCGACACCCTCGTCATCGACGAGGTGTCGATGCTGAACGCCGACCTGCTGGATGCGATCGACCGCTCGCTGCGGCAGGCGAGGGCGAAGCCGAACGACGCCTTCGGCGGCGTGCAGCTGGTGATGTTCGGCGACCCCTACCAGCTGGCTCCCGTGCCGGGCGACCCGGAGGAGCGCGCCTACTTCGCCGACCGCTACCGCTCGATGTGGTTCTTCGACGCCCGGGTGTGGGACGAGGCCGACCTGACGATCTTCGAGCTGGCGACCATCCACCGCCAGCACGAGCTCGAGTTCAAGACGCTGCTGACCGCCGTGCGGCACGGCGTCGTCACCGCCGAGATGGCCGGCCGCCTCAACGAGGTGGGGGCCCGGCCCGCGCCCGACGACGGCACCATCACCCTCGCCACCACCAACGCGACCGTCACCCGCATCAACGGCAGTGCGCTGGCCCGCCTTCCCGGTGCGGCGAAGACGGCGGTGGCGGAGGTGAACGGCGAGTTCGGCGGCCGCGCCTATCCGGCCGACGAGCGCCTGGAGCTGAAGCTGGGTGCGCAGGTGATGTTTCTGCGCAACGACACCGGCGGCGACGGGCGCTGGGTGAACGGCACCATCGGCGAAGTGGTGAAGATCGCCGACACCGTCACCGTCGAGGTCGACGGCGAGGACTTCGAGGTGCAGCCGAGCACCTGGGAGCGGTACCGCTACACCTACTCCTCGGCGACCAAGACGCTGTCGAAGGATGTGGTGGCCGAGTTCACCCAGTTTCCGCTGCGGCTGGCGTGGGCGGTCACCATCCACAAGTCGCAGGGCAAGAGCTACGACCGCGCGATCGTCGATCTCGGGCCGCGCTCATTCGCGCCCGGCCAGACCTACGTGGCGCTGAGCCGGATCACCGCGCTCGAAGGCCTCTACCTGACGCGCCCGCTGCGCCCGAGCGACATCATCGTCGACGAGCGGGTGAAGGACTTCATGTCGCGCGCCGAGGCGATCCCGGGCATCGCCGCCATCTGAGCGCGGGTCACGCGCCGAGCGGGTCGAGCAGCCGCGAAGCGGCGTGTCGAGACCGCTACGCGGCGGCCTTCGCGCGCGAGAGGTCTTCGAACAGCTTCGTGTTGAACTCGTACGCGCGCAGCACCTCGTCGATGACGCGCTCCTGCTCGGCCTCGTCCCAGGGGGCCGCGTCGAGCTGCTCGCGGTAGGCCTCCTTGAACTCCTTCGGGTTGGCGATCTGGTCGAAGATGTAGAACCCGATGCCGTTGGTCTCGAAGCCGAAGTGGCGCTGCATCAGCCGGCCGATCGCCTGGCCGCCCGAGAGGTCGCCGAGGTAGCGCGTGTAGTGGTGGGCGACGAAGCCGCCCGCCCAGCCTTCGGCGGCGATCTCGCGGATGCGGGCGACGTAGCGCTCGGTGGTCGGCAGCGGAGCGATCCGCTCCTTCCAATCCGGTCCGATCAGGAAGGCGAGGTCGGCCTCGAGCGCGGGCATGCGGCTGAGCTGCTCGCTCAGGAACGGGGTCGCGATCGGGTCGTCGGCGAACGTCGGCGCGACGCCCTCGAGCGCGTCGTAGATGAAGTAGTGCTGGGCGACGAGGGCGATGTAGTCCTCGCGAGTGCCCTCGCCCTTCATCAGATCCGACATGAACCCGGCGCCCTCGCTCTCGCCGTGGCGCGACCAGCTGCGGGCGCGAAGCGCTTCGGAGAACGAGATGACAGACACGAGGGACTCCTAAAAGTGAGGACACCCTTACCTTAGCGCGGCCGCTCGGTGACGACGAGGACCGCTCAGCACCTACTCGTGGGGCCGAGGGGCGACGCCAAGCTTGGCGCAGGCCGCGTCGTAGAGCGCCACCACCTCGCGGCGGATCTCGGGACGCTCGCCGATCGGGCCGTTCGGCCACGACACCCGCACCGTGTGCTCGACGCCGTCGACCGTGGTGCTCCACTCGCCGCCGGACTCGTCGAGGGTCGTCATCGTCGCGGCGGTGGCGCCGGCGACCTCGGCCGGGCCGAAGGCGCGCGCGATGAGCAGGTTGTCATCCGGGTGGTCGCCGTTCATGTGGTGCAGGACGGCGGCGACGATCTCGGGCGCAAAGGTCATGCGCTCAACGCTAGTTGCTCAGTCGCCGAGGTACTCGAGCAGGAACGCGGCGGTGCGCGCGAAGGCGAGACCGGCGGACCGCGGCTCGATCGAGTCGGCGAGCGTCGCGTTGGCGAACGAATGCGTGGTGCCCGGGTAGTCGTGGCGGGTCACCGGCGTCTCGTCGTCCTGCAGTCGGGCGATGAACGTCTCCGGCTCGGCGCCGGGCGCCCACTCGTCGGTGTCCGCGAAGTGCAGCAGCACCGGGCACGGGACGATGCCGTCCTCGCTCTCGGCGAGGGTGGCGGTGTAGGCGACCACCGCATCCACGTCGCCGGCCTGCGCGGTCAGCAGCGCGAGCCCGCCACCGAGCGCGAAGCCGATCAGGCCCACCCGGTCGCTGCCCTCGTCGCGGCCGCGCTCGATCGCATCCTCGACCATCATCAGGGCGGCGGATCGCTCCAGGCCGCTCGCCAGGCGCTCCGCTTGGCCCTCGTCGATGGTGGCGACGCCGTCGTAGAGGTCGAGCACGACGACGCGCAGCCCGCGGCTGGCGAGCGCCTCGGCGTAGGGGATCATCCACGGCAGGCGCCCGAACCAGTCGGGGATCATCACGACGAGCGGATCGCCGGGTTCGCCGAACTCGAGGTTGCTGCCCGGCGAGGGGATGCGGACCAATGCGCTCATGGTGCCAATCGGAGAGGGGATGACGGGAATCGAACCCGCGCTATCAGCTTGGGAAGCTGAAGTTCTGCCATTGAACTACATCCCCGCGGTGCGTTGTCGAGTGTAGCCCAACGCCCTTCGGGCGTGCGCGGTGCCGCTAGTCTCGACCCATGCTGCTGAGCGATCGCGACATCCGCGCCGAGCTGTCGACCGGCCGAATCGGACTCGACCCTCTCGATCTGGACATGGTGCAGCCGTCGAGCGTCGACGTGCGCCTCGACCGCTACTTCCGGTTGTTCGACAACCACAAATACCCGTTCATCGACCCGGCCGAAGAGCAGCCCGAGCTGACCCGCCTGGTGGAGGCGAAGCCGGGCGAGCCGTTCATCCTGCACCCGGGCGAGTTCGTGCTCGGCTCCACGTTCGAGCTGGTGTCCCTGCCCGACGACGTGGCGGCGCGACTCGAGGGCAAGTCGAGCCTCGGCCGCCTGGGCCTCTTGACGCACTCGACCGCCGGATTCGTCGACCCCGGCTTCTCAGGGCACGTCACCCTCGAGCTCAGCAACGTCGCGACTCTGCCGATCAAGCTGTGGCCGGGAATGAAGATCGGGCAGCTGTGCTTCATCCGCACCAGCTCGCCGGTCGAGAACCCCTACGGCTCGGGGCCGTACGCGAACCGTTACCAGGGGCAGCGCGGGCCGACGGCCTCGCGCAGCTTCCAGAACTTCCACCGCACCGACGTGAGCGCGACGGATGCGGGTGCGGCTGGGAACTAAGGGTTTCGATACGCCCTGCGGGCTACTCAACCCGCTCAGCCTTGCCGGTTGAGTAGGCGCGAAGCGCCGTATCGAAACCCGGTGTGAATCCGGCTGGTTTCGATACGCCCTGCGGGCTACTCAACCCGCGGTTTCGATACGCCGACTGCGTCGGCTACTCAACCCGCTCAGCCGGCCAGGCGGCGAGCTGCCAGCCGAGCCACGGGCTGAACGCAAAGGGCGTGGCCGCGACGGCGGCGCGCAGCTCGGCCGGGTCGACCCAGGCCCACTCGGCGACCTCGTCGGCGGCCGGCACCGGGTCGGCATCCGCGACGGCCGTGTACACCGGGCAGATCTCGTTCTCGACGATGCCGGAGGCATCCACCGCGCGGTAGCGGAAGTCGGGAAGCGCCACCGTGATGTCGCCGAGCTCAAGCCCGAGCTCCTGGCGGGCGCGCCGGCGGATCGCTTCGATCATGTCTTCGTCGGGGCCGGGGTGACCGCAGAACGAGTTCGTCCAGACCCCGGGCCAGGTCTTCTTTCCGAGCGCGCGACGCGTCACCAGCACGCGGCCGGAGCGGTCCGAGACGTGGCATGAGAACGCCAGATGGAGCGGCGTCTGCTCGTCGTGAACGCGCGCCTTGTCGGCCGTGCCGATCGCCGTGCCCTGCTCATCGAGCAGGACCACGAGCTCGTTCTCGACAGGGCCGAAGGTCTCTGGGTGTGGGCTCATCCTGAAGGTAGTCTGCCGGAATGAAGCATTCTTCGTCGGAGGTGGTCGCCGAAGACCGGCAGACCGTCGTCGACAACGTGCTCGCGCAGTTCTTCCGCGCGCAGCTGTCCCGTGCCCGCACCCTCGACGCGAGCTACGTCGAACTATGGCGCGCGCTCGAGGCGAACACGGTCGGCGGCAAGCGGTTCCGGCCGCGCATGGTGTCGCTCGCCTACGATGCGCTCGGGGGCATCGAGGTCGAGCCGCCCGCCTACGTCGGCGCCGCGTTCGAACTGCTTCACACGGCGCTGATCATTCACGACGACGTCATCGACCGCGACTTCGTGCGCCGCGGCGCCCCCAACATCGCCGGCACCTACCGCGACCGAGCCCTCGGGCGCGGCCTCGACACGGTGACCGCCGAGCACCGCGGTGCCAGCGCGGCGGTGATCGCCGGCGACCTGGCGCTCTTCAACGCCTACCGGTTGATCGATCGCAGCGGCGCCAATGACGTCGTGCGCGACCGGCTGCTCGAGGTGCTCGACGAGGCGCTGTTCGCGAGCGCCGCGGGCGAGCTCATCGACATCGACTATGCCGGCGGCGACGAGCCTCCGCCCGTGCACGACATCCTGCGGATGGTGCGGCTGAAGACCGCCGTCTACACCTTCGAGTGCCCGCTGCAGGCGGGCGCGATTCTCGCCGGCGCTTCGGATGCCGTGGTCGCCACGCTCGGCGACTTCGGGCGCGAGATCGGCATTGCCTTCCAGCTCGTCGACGACCTGCTCGGCGTGTTCGGCTCGGAGTCCCTCACCGGCAAGACGACGCTCGGCGACCTGCGCGAGGGCAAGCGCACGGTCCTCATCGCGTACGCCACGATGCGCGAGGGCTGGAGTGAGCTCGCGTGCGACTTCGGCAACCCGGAGCTCGATGAGGCAGGTGCCGACCGCATCCGCGCGTTCCTCACCGACTGCGGCGCTCGTCGCTACCTGGAGTCGCTCGCGCGCGACTACTCTCGACGCGCGCTGGAGCGCCTGTCGGCACCGCATGTGCCGTCGGCGCTGCGTGATGTACTGATCCCGGTGGCGGACGAGGTCTTGGAGCGCGTGAAGTGAGTCGACGGGAACGGCGTGCCGAGAAGCGCGCCGACGATGGTGGTCCACGCCTGGAGCTGTACTCGGCGCTCGCCGAGGAGACGGCGAGTCTGGTCATCGCGCGCTATTCGACCTCGTTCGGGCTGGCGTCGCGGCTGCTCGGCGGCGGCGTGCGGCAGCCGATCGAGAACCTGTACGCCCTCGTGCGCGTCGCCGATGAGATCGTCGACGGCGGCGCCGAGCAGGCGGGCCTCGACACCGTGGTGGCGGCCCGGCTGCTGAACGACCTGGAGCGCGACACCGAAAGAGCGATCGACGAGGGCTACAGCGCCAACCTCGTCGTGCACGCCTTCGCGCGCACGGCCCGCTGGGCGGGATTCGGCGCCGAGTTGACGGCGCCGTTCTTCGAGTCGATGCGCATGGATCTGTCGCTCACCCGTCACGACCAGGACAGCTTCGAGCGCTACGTCTACGGCTCGGCCGAGGTGGTCGGGCTGATGTGCCTGGCGGTGTTCCTCGCCGATGACGGCGCCGAGCGCACCGCCGAGGACCGCGACACCCTGGTGGCGGGCGCGCGGGCCCTCGGCTCGGCATTTCAGAAGGTCAACTTCCTGCGGGATCTGTCCGCCGATGTCGAGGCGCTGGGCCGCAGCTACTTCCCCGGGCTCGACCCGCAGAAGTTCGACGAGGAGGACAAGATGCGACTGCTCGACGACATCGACACCGAACTGGCGACCGCGGCGCGGTCGGTGCCGCTTCTGCCCTCGAACGCGCGTCGCGGCGTGAGCCTCGCCCACGCGCTCTTCGGCGAGCTGTCGACGCGACTGCGGGCGACGCCCGCCGCGGAGCTGCTCACCACGCGGGTGCGGGTGCCGGACCCGGTGAAGCTGCGCCTGGCGCTGGCGGCGAGCGTTCGGACCGCCCGATGACGCGCACGATCATCATCGGCGGCGGCATCGCGGGACTCGCGACCGCGGCGCTGTTGGCGCGCGAGGGCCACGAGGTCACCGTGCTGGAGCAGCGCGACGCGGTCGGCGGTCGCGCCGGCTCCTGGGAGCGGGACGGCTTCCGCTTCGACACCGGACCCTCCTGGTATCTGATGCCGGAGGTGTTCGACCACTTCTTCCGACTGCTCGGCACCACCGCCGCCGAGCAGCTCAGCCTCACCCAGCTCGACCCCGGCTACCGGGTCTTCGGCGAAGGCCACCCCGAGCCCCTCGACATCGCGGCCACGCGCGACGCCAACATCGCCCTGTTCGAGAGCGTCGAACCGGGCGCCGGCGCCAAGCTCGCGCGCTACCTCGACAAGGCGAAGGAGATCACGCACCTCGCGATCGACCACTTCCTCTACTCGACCTTCGACAAGTTCGGCCCGGTCTTCTCCCGTCGCGTCGTCGCGCGCGGCGGTCGCCTCACCCGGCTGCTCACCGAGTCGCTGCACTCGCTCGCCGCCCGCACGGTGACCGAGCGACGGCTCCGGCAGATCCTCGGCTACCCGGCCGTGTTCCTCGGCTCGGCGCCGCGGCTCGCGCCGAGCATGTACTCGCTGATGAGCCACCTCGACCTCGAGGAGGGCGTGTTCTACCCGCAGGGCGGCTTCACCGTCGTCATCGAGCGCGTCGCGGCGCTCGCCGCGGCGGAGGGCGCCGAGGTGCGCACCGGCGCGAGCGTGCAGCGCATCGTGGTCGAGAACGGCCGCGCCGTCGGGGTGGAGGTTGTCGGGGCGGACGGCGCATCCGAGCGACTGGATGCCGACCTGGTGGTCTCGGCCGCCGACCTGCACCACACCGAGACCCGGCTGCTCGAGAACCCCGCCGACCGCACCTTCCCCGAGTCGTACTGGGCCAAGCGCACGGCCGGGCCGAGCGCCCTGCTGCTGCTGCTCGGCGTGCGCGGGGAACTGCCGAACCTTGAGCACCACACGCTCCTGTTCTCGGAGGACTGGGACGAGAACTTCGGGGCGATCTTCGACAGCCCGTCGCGCATCCCCGCGACCCCGTCGCTGTATGTCTGCAAGCCCAGCGGGGTGGATGCCTCGGTCGCCCCCGAAGGCCACGAGAACCTCTTCGTGCTGGTTCCGCTGCCCGCCGATCCGACGATCGGCGCCGGCGGCGTGGATGGCGCCGGCGACGCCGAGGTGGAGGCGCTCGCCGACCGGGTGATCGCGCAGATCGCCGCGTGGACGGGTACCCCGGACCTCGCCGAGCGCATCGTCGTGCGCCGCACGATCGCACCGCGCGACTTCCAGACCGACCTGAACGCCTGGAAGGGCACCGCGCTCGGCCCCGCGCACACGCTCAGCCAGAGCGCGTTCTTCCGCGCCGGCAACAAGAGCAAGAAGGTCGACAATCTGCTCTACGTCGGCGGCTCGACGATCCCCGGCATCGGCCTGCCGATGTGCCTGATCAGCGCCGAGCTGATCGTGAAGCGGCTGCGCGGCGACACCAGCGCCGGACCGATGCCGGAACCGCTGGAGCGCGCGTGAACGCCCTCTACCTGGTCGGGCTGCTGATCTCGCTGACCGGCATGGTGGTGCTGGATGTGCGCTTCCGGCTGTTCTTCGCCCACTCCTGGTGGCGCGCCGCGATCGTGATGGCGGTCGGGATCACCTACTTCCTGATCTGGGATGTCGCGGGCATCGACGCCGGCATCTTCTTCCGCGGCAACCCCGAGCTGCTGACCGGGGTGCTGCTCGGCCCGGAGCTGCCGCTCGAGGAGCTCTTCTTCCTCGCCCTGCTCTGCTACACGGTGATGAACAGCTACGGTGCGGTGGCCCGCGTGCTGGCTCGACGCCGGGAGGCGCGAGACTGACCATGCTGACCTACTGGCTTCTCAACCTGCAGTTCCTGACGGCCGCCGTGCTCGTGCTGCTGGTGTCGCTGCTGGCCCGACGCGCTCCGAGCGGCCGCGCCGTCGGCGCCGCGGCAGTGGTCACCCTGGTGCTGACGGCGATCTTCGACAACGTCCTGGTCGGCACCGGGATTGTCGCCTACGACGTCGCCCTGACCAGCGGGCGCACGATCGGCGTGGCACCGGTCGAGGACTTCGCCTACACGTTCGGCGCGATCGTGCTGCTGCCCGCGCTCTGGGCGATGCTCGGCGGTCCCCGCGCCTCCGTGCACACTTCTCCGGAGGATCCGCGCGGCACGCCCGTGGTTCCGGGCCCCGCCAGCGCATCCGGCCAAAATCTCCGGAGAAACGACACACTGGGGCGGGAGGGGGAGGCGTGATCCGCGCGCTGTTCCTGACCAGCCGACCGCTCAGCTGGGTCAACACCGCCTACCCGTTCGCCGCCGCCTACGTGCTCGCCACCGGGCGCGTCGACGCGACGCTCGTCGTCGGCACCCTGTTCTTCCTCGTGCCATACAACCTGGCGATGTACGGCATCAACGACGTCTTCGACTACGAGTCCGACCTGCGCAACCCGCGCAAGGGCGGTGTCGAGGGCGCGCTGCTGCAGCCGCAGTATCACCGGCTGACGCTGTGGCTCTCCGGCCTGGTGGCGCTGCCGTTCGTGGTCTATCTGGTCGTCGTGGGCGATCCGCTCGGCTGGCTGGTGCTCGCCGTGAGCCTGTTCGCCGTGGTCGCCTACTCGGCGAAGGGTCTGCGCTTCAAGGAACGGCCGTTCCTCGACTCGGTCACCTCCAGCACGCACTTCGTCTCGCCCGCCGTCTACGCGCTCGTGCTGGTCGGAGCCGAGTGGACGCCGGCGACCGTCGCCGTGATCGTCGCCTTCTTCCTCTGGGGCGCCGCCTCGCAGGCCTTCGGTGCGGTGCAGGATGTGCTGCCCGACCGCGAGGCGGGGATCGGATCGATCGCGACCGTGATCGGCCCGCGCGCGACCACCCGGCTCGCGATCGCGGCCTACCTCGTCGCGGGGGCGCTGCTGCTGCTGCTGCCCTGGCCGGGAATCCTCGCCGCGGTGCTCGCGGTGCCCTACGCGCTCAATGCGGCGCCGTGGTGGAACGTCACGGAGGAGGAGTCGGAGACGGCCAACCGCGGCTGGCGCCGCTTCCTCTGGCTGAACTTCGCCACCGGGTTCCTGGTCACGATGCTGCTGATCGCCGGGGCGCTGCTCGGCTGAGCGCTCCCGCTACGCGCCGTCCGCGCCGTCGGTCCAGCCGAGGTTGCGGGCCATGCGCTCCAGCGCCTCGAGCGTCTGCGCGTACTGCTCTTCGCTGAGCCCGGCGCCGACCGCGTGCAGATGCTCGGTGACGACGGCGCTGAGCCGCTCGAACACGTTCGCGCCCGACTCGGTGACCTCGTAGTGGCTCCCGCGCACCACCAGCCACGCGCTGTCGACCAGTTCGGCGAGATGCTCGGCGCTCGAGTCCGGGTCGTCGGGACTGTCGGCCAGGTACGGCGAGATGGTCGCATCGAGGGTGGCCAGATCGGCCGGGCCGCGCGACAGCACGGTGAGCAGCTGCCACTGCCGATGTGTGACGCCATGCTCGATGAGCACCTCGTCGAACTTCTCGTCGATCAGGCGATCGACGAGCTTGAGCCAGAAACCGATCGGGCGCGCGGCGCCTTCGGGCGTGCCGTTCATGGTTCCACGCTACGCGGGCGAGGCGCGTCGGGCCAGGCTCCCCAGCGGGTGTCCAGGTGCGCGCGCCGCGCCCGTCACTCGATCTGCGACTGCTTGGGCTTGACCGGCAGCATCAGCAGCAGGCCCGCGAGCAGCACCAGCACGATGCCGATGATGCCGAACCGGGTGTCGCCGGTGAACCCGACGAACAGGGTGAACAGCCCCGGCGCGAGGAAGCTGACGGCGCGCCCGGTCGTCGCGTAGAGGCCGAAGATCTCGCCTTCACGACCGGGGGGCGTGATCCGCGCCAGGAAGCTGCGGCTGGCGGCCTGCACCGGGCCGACGAACAGGGTCAGGAACAGTCCGGCGATCCAGAACCCGATCTTGGCGTCGCCGATGAACAGCACCGCGCCGCCCGCCAGCACGAGCCCGATGAGCGAGCCGATGATCACATTCTTGGCGCCGAGCCGGTCGTCGACCCAGCCGCCGACGAAGGTGCCGATGCCGGCGACCAGGTTGGCGGCGACGGCGAAGTAGATGACCTCGGTGGAGCTGAAGCCGAAGACCTGGGCGGCGATGATCGCGCCGAAGGTGAAGACCCCGGCGAGCCCGTCGCGGAACACCGCGCTCGCGAGCAGGAACAGCAGCACCTGCGGGCTCTTGCGGGCGAGCGCGGCAATGGTGCGGAACAGCTGGCGGTAGCTGCCGAGGATGCCGACCCGGTTCTCGCGCGCCTTCTTCGGGATCTCGGGAACCTTGAGCAGCACCGGCAGGGCGAAGACGGCGAACCAGAGGGCGGAGACGAGGATCGCCAGGCGGATGTCGAGAGCACCGCCGTCGGTTCCGAACGGCACGTTCAGGAGCCCGTTGCCGGTGTCGCTGCCGAAGTTCTGGATGAACAGCACGAGCAGCATGATGAGCAGCACGATGCCGCCGACGTAGCCCATGCCCCAGCCGAATCCGGAGACGCGTCCGACGGTCTTGGGCGTCGAGACCTGCACGAGCATGGCGTTGTAGTTGACGCTCGCGAACTCGAAGAACAGGTTGCCGGCGGCGAGGAGCGCGGCGCCGAGGTAGATGTAGCTCGGCACGGGGGCGACGAAGAACATCGCGGCCATCGCCAGCACCACCAGGCCGGTGTTGATGCCGAGCCAGAGCTTGCGTCGACCGGAGCCGTCGGAGCGCTGCCCGAGGATCGGCGCGAGCAGGGCGACGAGGACGCCCGCGATGGTGAGCGCCCCCGAGATCACGGTGGCGTTGGCCGCTTCGGCGGCGACGAGCGCCGGGTTGCTGTCGTCGCCCGCGGCGGCGGCCACGATGTCGGGGTCGACGAAGAGGCTGCTGGCGAGGTAGGTCGAGAACACGAACGTGGTGACGACCGCGTTGAACGAGGCGGAGCCCCAGTCCCAGAGCGCCCAGGCGCGCACCCGCGATTTCGGGATCGGCTGGTCTTCGATGAGACCTTGCCCCACCGTCCCGATCGCACGGGTGTTGCCGATGATCGGCGGGGGCGGGGTGGTGGTGCCGTCAGCGTCGTCGGCACCGGGCGTGGTCTCGGTCATGCACGCACGCTACTGCGGTCCGGTGAACCGGCGGTAAAGAACACCCCGGCGCGGCGTGACTTGAGTCGAGAAGGCTCAAGATTTGCTGTGTCGACTTGACGCACAGGAAGCCCGCCGTAAACTTGATACCGCACGACTCAAGGTGATCCACACCCCGTCGTGATCCACAGACTCACAAGGAGATACCCCACATGGCTCGAGCAGTCGGAATCGACCTCGGAACGACCAACTCGGTCGTCTCCGTCCTCGAAGGTGGCGAACCCACCGTCATCGCCAACGCGGAGGGATTCCGCACTACGCCGTCGATCGTCGCATTCACCAAGGACGGCGAGGTCCTCGTCGGAGAGACCGCGAAGCGCCAGGCGGTCACCAACGTCGACCGCACCATCGCGAGCGTCAAGCGCCACATGGGCACCGACTGGAACACCGAGATCGACGGCAAGAAGTACACGCCGCAGGAGCTCTCGGCCCGCATCCTCGGCAAGCTGAAGCGCGACGCCGAGCAGTACCTGGGTGAGAACGTCACCGACGCCGTCATCACGGTTCCCGCCTACTTCAACGACGCCGAGCGTCAGGCCACCAAGGAGGCCGGCGAGATCGCGGGCCTCAACGTGCTCCGCATCATCAACGAGCCGACCGCGGCTGCCCTGGCCTACGGCCTCGACAAGGGCAAGGAAGACGAGCTCATCCTCGTCTTCGACCTCGGTGGCGGAACCTTCGACGTCTCCCTCCTCGAGGTGGGCAAGGACGACGACTTCTCGACCATCCAGGTGCGCGCCACCGCCGGTGACAACCGCCTCGGCGGTGACGACTGGGACCAGCGCGTCGTCGAGCACCTCATCAAGAAGTTCAAGGAGACCACCGGCGTCGACGTCTCCAAGGACAAGATCGCCCTCCAGCGACTCAAGGAGGCGGCGGAGCAGGCCAAGAAGGAGCTGTCGAGCTCGACGAGCACCAACATCCAGCTGCCCTACCTCTCGCTCACCGAGAACGGCCCGGCCAACCTCGACGAGACGCTCACCCGCGCCCAGTTCGAGCAGATGACCTCGGACCTGCTCGACCGCACCAAGAAGCCGTTCCAGGACGTCATCAAGGAGGCGGGCATCAAGGTCGCCGACATCGCGCACGTCGTGCTCGTCGGTGGCTCCACCCGCATGCCGGCCGTCGCGGAGCTCGTGAAGAAGGAGCTCGGCGGCAAGGACCCGAACAAGGGCGTCAACCCGGACGAGGTCGTCGCCGTCGGCGCCGCGCTGCAGGCCGGTGTGCTGAAGGGTGAGCGCAAGGACGTGCTGCTCATCGACGTCACCCCGCTGAGTCTCGGAATCGAGACCAAGGGCGGCATCATGACCAAGCTCATCGAGCGCAACACGGCCATTCCGACCAAGCGCAGCGAGACCTTCACGACCGCCGACGACAACCAGCCGTCGGTCGCGATCCAGGTGTACCAGGGCGAGCGCGAGTTCACGCGCGACAACAAGCCGCTCGGCACCTTCGAGCTGACCGGCATCGCCCCCGCACCGCGCGGCGTCCCGCAGGTCGAGGTCACCTTCGACATCGACGCGAACGGCATCGTGCACGTGTCCGCCAAGGACAAGGGCACCGGCAAGGAGCAGTCGATGACCATCACCGGCGGCTCGTCGCTGCCGAAGGAGGACATCGAGCGCATGGTGCGCGAGGCCGAGGAGCACGCCGCGGAGGACAAGGCCCGCCGCGAGTCGGCGGAGACCCGCAACGCCGCCGAGCAGCTCGCCTACTCGGTCGAGAAGCTCATCACCGACAACGCCGAGAAGCTGCCCGAGGACGTCAAGACCGAGGTGCAGGGCGACGTGGATGCGCTGAAGACCGCGCTCCAGGGCGAGGACGACGCGGCCGTGAAGACCGCGTTCGACAAGCTCAGCGAGAGCCAGACCAAGCTCGGCGAGGCGATCTATGCGGCCGGTGCCGCCGACGCCGCGGCCGGAGACGGAGCCGACTCCGAGTCGCCGTCGACCGAGCAGCCCGGTGAGGACGACATCGTCGACGCGGAGATCGTCGACGACGAGGAGCCCAAGAAGTAGTCATGTCGGACGAGCGAAGCAACAACGACGAGCCCACGACGCCCGATGAGGCGCCCGAGGAGTCGACCGAGGAGGTGGCGTCGGAGGACGGCGCCACCGCCGAGGTCGACGGAGTCGAGGACCTGATCGCGGCGGAGGACGCCGATGTCGAGCTGAGCGACGCCGACCTTGAGCTGTTGGCCGAGGCCGAGCGGGACCTGGTCGCTGAGTACCGCGAGCGGGCCGCTCGTGCCGAGGCCGAGCTCAAGAACTTCCGCACCCGGGTGGAGCGCGACCGTCAGGCGAACCGCGAGGCGGTCATCGCCGAGGTGATCCGCTCGCTGCTTCCCGCGATCGACGACCTCGATCGCGCGGACGCGCACGGCGACCTGGTCGAGGGCAGCCCGCTCACGATCGTGTCGCAGAAGATCCGCGCGGGCTTCGAGAAGTACGGGCTGCGGCGCGTCGGCGAGAAGGGCGAGCCCTTCGACCCGAAGCTCCACGAGGCTCTGGTTCAGCTCCCGAGCGCGGAGGTGACGGTCAACACCGTGGCCGATGTGATCGAGCCCGGCTACGCCCTCGGCGAGCGGCTCATTCGCGCGGCCAAGGTCGCCGTCAGCGTCCCCGAATAGAACGAGCGGAGATCCGATGGCCAGTCAGGACTGGTTCGAGAAGGACTTCTACGCCGTGCTGGGCACGTCGAAGGATGCCTCCGACGCCGAGCTGAAGAAAGTCTATCGCAAGCTGGCTCGGCAGTATCACCCGGACTCCAATCCGGGCGACGCGAAGGCCGAGGCGCGGTTCAAGGAGATCAGCGAGGCGTACACGGTGCTCTCCGACCCGGAGCAGCGCGCCGAGTACGACCAGGTGCGCGCCATGGGCGCCGGCGGTGCACGCTTCACCGCCGGCGGCCCGCAGGGCGGCTTCGACGACGTGTTCAGCGGCCTGTTCGGGCAGCCCGGCGGCCCGCGCGGCAGCCGTCGTGCGAACGCGCGCCAGTCGGAGTTCGAGGACCTGCTGGGCGGCATGTTCGGCGGAGCCAGCGCCGGGGGCTTCGGCACCTCGAGCGGCGGCTACCGCGGGTTCGGCGGCCCCACCAAGGGCAGCGACGCGGTCGGTGCGACGACGATTGACTTCCTCGACGCGATCCACGGCACCACCGTGAGCATCCAGATGCAGAGCGGACGCACCACGAAGGCGAAGATCCCCTCCGGGGTCGCCGATGGTCAGAAGATCCGCGTGCGCGGGGCCGGGTCGCCGAGCCCCGACGGCGGCCAGCCGGGCGACCTGGTGATCTCCGTCTCGGTGCGCCCGCATCCGGTGTTCACGCGCGACGGCCTGAACCTGCGGGTGGATGTCCCGGTCACCTTCGTCGAGGCGGTCAACGGAGCCACGATCGAGGTTCCGACCCTCGACGGCGATCCGGTGCGCCTGCGGGTGGCCCCGGGAACGCCGAGCGGTCGCGTGCTGCGCGTCAAGGGCCGCGGCGTCGCCACCGCGAAGGGCACCGGCGACCTGCTCGCCACCGTCGTGGTGGCCGTGCCGAGCCACTTGCCCGACAAGGCGCGCCAGGCGCTGGAGGACTTCGCGGCGGCCATGCCGGCCGAGAATCCGCGGGATGATCTGATGAGTCGAGCTCGGAACGCCTGAGGCACGGGGGGACGCGATGAACGTTGACGAGAACAGCCCGCTGTTCGCGATTGCCGTCGCGGCCGAACTGAGCGGGATGCACCCCCAGACGCTGAGGCAGTACGACCGCATGGGCCTCGTCAGCCCGCGGCGCACCGCGGGTCAGTCGCGTCGCTATTCGATGCGCGATGTGGTGCAGCTGCGCGAGATCGCGCGGTTGAGCTCCGAGGGGCTCAACCTGGAGGGCATCCGGCGCATCCTCGAACTGGAGAACGAGGTCGAGGCGCTCACCGAGCGCGTGCGGGAGCTCGAGGGCGCGCTCGCCGATGAGCTGCTCAATCGCCCGGGTCGTCGCGTCTTCGCGGCGGGCGCGCGCGGCGACGTGGTGAGTCTGCGGGCGGGCACGCGCGTGAAGCGCAACCAGGTCGTCGTCTGGCGGCCGATCATGCCGCCGACCGACTGAGGCTCAGTCTTCGACGCTCCGGCGACCAGGGCTGGCGGTGCCGATCTCGCGGGCGAGCGCCAACAGCACGGTCGCGCCGTCCGGGCCGGGCCGCCAGCGGTGCGGGCGCTCGGCCGGATGCGTGATCGCATCCCCCGCGGTGAGCGTCCATTCGCCGACCTGCTCGACCTCGACCTCGAGCGAGCCGCCGACGACGTAGACGGTCATCTCTCCCGTCGACTCGAACCACCCGCCGAGATCCTCGCCGGGTCGGATGCGGTACTCGACGACTTCGAGGCGATGGTCCGGACCGGCGGCGAGCAGTCGCCCGACGGCGGCGTCGGCACGGTCGTTCACGGGGAGCCGCGCTCCTTCGTCGGCGCGCACGACGAGCGTCTCGCTCTCGCCGCCGATGGCGGGCATCAGCGAGCTCGGCGAGATCTCGAGGGCGCCGGCGATGCGGTACAGCGTGAGCAGCGAGGGGACGGTGCGGCCGCGTTCGACCTGGCTCAGGAACGGCTGGCTGACCTTCGCTCGTCGCGCGAGCTCGCGCATCGAGAGCCCCGCGGCGGCCCGAGCTTCGGCGATCGCGGCGCCGATGACGCCGAGGACGCGGTCGTTCTCATCGATTTGTAACGCGTCGGAAACCTGTTCGCGCGGAGAATCGGACAAGATAGCGATAACCAATACCTATCAGCCGCAATCCCTCGGATCGCGATCGTGAGGAGAGCCTACATGTCCGAATTCACCGTCCCTGCGATCGACATCAGCGCGTACATCGGCGAGGGCACCGACGACGAGCGCCGCGAGGTCGCGCGCCAGATCGATGAGGCCGCGCGCACGGTCGGCTTCATGCAGATCACCGGCCACGGCATCCCACTCGAGACCTGGCAGCGTCTCGGCCGCGCCATCGACCGATTCTTCGCGCTCCCCCTCGAGGAGAAGAAGCAGTACTGCGCGCCGAAGGGCATCAACCGCGGCTACTCGCCGCCCAAGTCGGAGCGCCTCAGCTACAGCCTCGGGGTCGAGAAGGCCGAGCGCATGAACGACTTCTTCGAGGCGTTCAACACCGGCGCGACCCAGGCCGACTACCCGCACGTCGAACTCGACCCGATTGACTACGCGGCGAACATCTGGCCGGAGGTCGATGAGTTCCAGTCGGACGTCGAGAACTGGATGCAGCACGCCGGCTCGGTCGCGCACGTCATGATCCGCATCTTCGAGGATGCGCTTCACCTGCCGACCGGCACCCTCTCCGGCATGGCAGACCACTCGCTCGACGTGCTGCGCATGAACAACTACGCGCTGCCGGACGGCGCGAAGGTCGAGCTCGACGGCGACCTGATCGGCATGGGTGAGCACACCGACTTCGGCATCGTGACGCTGCTGTGGGCCGACGACGTCAAGGGCCTGCAGGTGCTCGACGACCAGGGCGGCTGGAACGACGTCTCGCCGCTGCCCGGCGCGCTGCTCGTGAACCTCGGCGACGTGACCGCCCGGCTCACCAACGACCAGTGGCGCTCGACGCTGCACCGCGTCAAGCCGCCGGTGATCAACGGCACGATCCGTCGTCGCCGCTCGGCCGCCTACTTCTTCGACGGCGACGTCGACGCGGTGATCACGACGCTGCCCGGCATCCTCGCCGAGGGGGAGGAGCCGCTCTACAAGCCGATCACCGTCGGCGAGCACATCGCGGCGAAGCTGCGCGGTTCGCGAGACCTCGTCAACAACACCGACGACACCGAGCGCGAGGCCACGCGCGTGCTGTCGGCGGCGGCAGGGTAGCCCGCGGCGGTGCCTCCCGCGCGAGCGCCTCTAGACTGAGCGCCTCATGTTCTCGTTCGACGACCTGCGTCGACGGCCCGACTTCGAGGCGCCCGAGCTGCGCGCCTGGGACGCCGCCGATGCCTACCTGCTCGACCACGCCGAAGCGACACTGGCGAGCTCGAGTCTGGCGATCATCGGCGACACCCACGGTGCGCTCACGCTCGGCGCGCTCGACCGCGGCGCCAGCCGAGTGCGTGTGCATCAGGATGCGCTGCTCGGCGAGCTGGCGCTGCGCGCGAACGGGAGAGGCGACTATCAGCAGCTGCCGCTGGATGCCGAACTCGTCGCGGGCGCGACGCTTGTGCTGCTGCGGCTGCCTCGGTCGTTGGAAGCGCTCGACGAGATTGCGGCGCTGATCGCGCGGGAGGCCGACCCCGAGGTGGTCGTCATCGCGGGCGGGCGGCTCAAGCACATGACACCGCGGATGAACGAGGTGCTGCGGCGGCACTTCGACCGGCTCGACGTCTCGCTCGCGCGGCAGAAGTCCCGTCTCCTGATCGCGCGCGGGCCGCGACCGGGCGGACTCGCCGAACCGCGCCGCGAGTTCCACGCCGAGCTCGGCCTGTGGGTGGTGGCGACCGGCGGCGTGTTCGCCGGCACCGCGCTCGACATCGGCACGCGCGCGCTGCTCGACGTGTTCGATCAGCTGCCCCCGTTCGAGCGGGCGATCGATCTGGGCTGCGGCACCGGCATCCTCGCCGCCTCGCTCGCGAGGCTTCGCCCCGAAGCGCGGGTGCTCGCGAGCGACCAGTCGAGCGCCGCCGTCGAGTCGGCCCGGCTCACGATGGCGGCGAACGGGCTTGCGGTGGAGGTCGAGCGCGATGCCGCGCTCGCGGCTCAGCCGCCGGAGAGTGCCGATCTGATCGTGCTGAACCCGCCGTTCCACAGCGGCGCCGCCGTGCACGAGGGGGTCTCACGTGCGATCTTCGAGGGGGCCGCGCGCGTGCTGCGCCCCGACGGCGAGCTGTGGACCGTCTTCAACTCGCACCTCGGGCACCGCGCAGTGCTCGACCGCGTTGTCGGTCCGACGCGGCAGGTGGCGCGTACCAGCAAGTTCACAGTCACGGCGACGCGACGTCGGGTATAAACTTGAGTCACACGCACTCAAGTTTGGAGCACCATGGCGAACATGCAAGGCGCGCCCTCCAGCCAGGAGGAGCAGAAGAGCGCCCTCGAGCAGTACGGCGTCAACCTCACCGAGATCGCCAAGAGCGGCAAGCTCGACCCGGTCATCGGGCGCGACTCGGAGATCCGCCGCATCAGCCAGGTGCTCACCCGCCGGACCAAGAACAACCCGGTGCTCATCGGTGAGCCCGGCGTCGGCAAGACCGCCGTCGTCGAGGGTCTTGCCCAGCGCATCGTCGCCGGTGACGTCGCCGACTCGCTGAAAGACAAGCAGCTCGTCTCGCTCGACCTTGCGGCGCTCGTCGCCGGCGCCAAGTACCGCGGCGAGTTCGAGGAGCGGCTCAAGGCCGTCCTCAAGGAGATCAACGACTCCGACGGCCAGGTCATCACCTTCATCGACGAGCTGCACACCCTGATGGGTGCTGGCGGCGGCGAGGGCAGCGTTGCGGCGGCCAACATGCTGAAGCCGATGCTCGCCCGCGGCGAGCTGCGTCTGATCGGCGCCACCACCCTCAACGAGTACCGCGAGTTCATCGAGAAGGATGCCGCGCTCGAGCGCCGCTTCCAGCAGGTCTACGTCGGCGAGCCGAGCGTCGAAGACACCGTTGCGATCCTGCGAGGCCTCAAGGAGCGCTACGAGGCGCACCACAAGGTGACGATCGCCGACAGCGCGCTCGTGGCTGCCGCATCCCTCTCCAACCGCTACATCACCGCCCGTCAGCTGCCGGACAAGGCGATCGACCTGATCGACGAGGCCGCGAGTCGCCTCAAGATGGAGATCGACTCCAGTCCGGTCGAGATCGACGAGCTCAAGCGCGCCGTCGACCGGCTGCGCATCGAAGAGCTGGCGCTGAAGAAGGAGAAGGACGCCGCCTCCAAGGAACGGCTCGAGAAGCTGCGCGCCGACCTGAGCGTCAAGGAGAAGGAGCTCGACGCGCTGCAGATGCGCTGGAACGCCGAGAAGAGCACCCTGCATTCGGTCGGCGACCTGAAGAGCATGCTCAACGACACCCGCATCGAGCTCGACAAGGCGATGCGCGAAGGCGACTACCAGAAGGCCTCCAAGCTCAACTACGAGACGATCCCGGGAATCGAGAAGCGCCTCGCCGCGGCCGAGCAGGCCGAGCAGAGCGGACCCCGCATGGTCAACGACCAGGTGACCGACGAGGACATCGCCGCCGTGGTCGCGGCGTGGACCGGCATCCCGGTCGCCAAGCTGCAGCAAGGCGAGACCGAGAAGCTGCTGCACCTCGAGGGCGAGCTCGGCAAGCGCCTGATCGGCCAGAAGGATGCGGTGCGTGCGGTCAGCGAGGCGGTGCGCCGCACCCGTGCCGGAATCTCCGACCCCGACCGCCCCACCGGCTCGTTCCTGTTCCTTGGGCCCACCGGCGTCGGCAAGACCGAGTTGGCGAAGGCGCTCGCCGAGTACCTGTTCGACGACGAGAAGGCCCTCGTGCGGATCGACATGAGCGAGTACGGCGAGAAGTTCTCCGTCTCGCGCCTCGTCGGCGCCCCTCCCGGCTACATCGGCTACGAGCAGGGCGGACAGCTCACCGAGGCCGTGCGCCGGCGCCCCTATTCGGTGATCCTGCTCGACGAGGTCGAGAAGGCCCACCCCGAGGTCTTCGACGTGCTGCTCCAGGTGCTCGACGACGGGCGCCTCACCGACGGTCAGGGCCGCACGGTCGACTTCCGCAACACGATCCTGATCCTCACCTCGAACCTGGGCAGCCACTTCCTGACCGACCAGACGCTCGAGTGGTCGACCAAGGTCGAGGCGGTCAACGACCTGGTGCGCACCTCGTTCAAGCCGGAGTTCGTGAACCGGCTCGACGACATCGTCGTGTTCGCGCCGCTTAGCAAGGACGACCTGGGGCAGATCGTGTCGCTCTACATCGACCGTCTCGAGCGCCGGCTCAGTGAGCGCCGGCTGCAGCTGGCGGTCACGCCGGATGCCCGGGCCTGGCTGGCCGAGCGCGGCTACGACCCGGTGTACGGCGCTCGGCCGCTTCGCCGCCTCATGCAGCACGAGATCGACGACAACCTCGCGCGCGCACTGCTGTCGGGCGAGGTGCGCGACGGCGACACCGTGCGCGTCGACCTCTCCGGCGACGAGCTCTCCGTCACTCACGCCCCCCGCGACACCGACTGACCCCGCCCCCCCTCTCCCCGAGCGCTACCCAAACTCACCAGCGCCACCGAAGATCCGGTAGCTGTCGTGGGTTTCGGTAGCGCTCGGCGGCCCCGGCCCCGGCGGGGGCGGGGCGGGGGTGGGGGCTAGGAGAGGGCGGGGATGACGGTGCGCTCGAAGAGCTCGACGCCGGAGCGGTCGTAGGCCGACTCCGGGAAGTAGTGGATGGCGTAGCCGAGCCCGAGCGCCTCGCGCTCGCGCAGCACCTCGATGATCTGCTCGGGCGTTCCGGCGAGACCCTCCTTCGATTCGCCGCGGTACTGCCCGACGACCTCGGCGGCCTTCTCGGCGGAGACGAAGCGGCGAAGACGCGCCTCGTAGTCGTTGAGGATGCGCTGCACCTCCGCATCCGTCTCGGCGATGACGGTGTTGAAGTTGCTGGAGCGCGTGATGGCCGAGAAGTCGGTGCCGAGGCGCTCGCAGTGCCCCCGCAGCAGCTCGCTCTTGTGAGCGAAGACCTCGGGGCCTCCGTTGAAGTTCGTGTAGCTCGCGTACTGCGCCGCGATGCGCAGGGTGACCTTCTCGCCGCCGCCGGCGACCCAGAGCGGAATGCCGCCGGATTGCACGGGCAGCGGTCGCACGATCGCGCCGTCCACCTGGTAGAACTCGCCGTCGAGGGTCGCGACGCCTTCCGTCCAGGCCTGCTTCATGATCTGCACGCCCTCGTTGAGCATCCGCAGGCGCTCGGGCGCCGTCGGGAAGCCGTAGCCATACGCTCGCCACTCGTGCTCGTACCAGCCGGCGCCGATGCCCATCTCGGCACGACCGCCGGAGACGTGGTCAACGGTTGCCGCGACCTTCGCCAGGTAGGCGGGGTTGCGGTAGCTCATGCAGGTGCACATCTGGCCGAGCCGGATGCGCTCGGTGACCGCGCCGAACGCCGACATCAGCGTCCACGCCTCGTGGGTCGCCTCCTCGGTCGGCTCGGGCACGGTGTGGAAGTGGTCGTACACCCACAGCGACTCCCACGGCCCCGCGTCGGCGGCGAGGGCGAGCGACTTCATCGTCGCCCAGTGGTCTTTCGGGTCGATCTCGACGAGGTCGTGACGCCAGCCTTGCGGGATGAAGATTCCGAATCGCATCGTCCCAGGCTAGGGGTGTTCGAGGAGCTGGTCGCGCACCTTCTTCCGCAGCACTTTGCCGATGAGCGACTTGGGGAGCTCGTCGACCAGCACGACGCGGCGCGGCACCTTGTAGGCGGCGAGGCGCTCGCGCGCGAAGTCGCGCAGGCCCTGCTCGTCGATGGTCGCACCGGGCGCCGCGACGACCGCGGCGACGACGTGCTCGCCGTCGCGCTCGTCCGGGATGCCCACGATCGCCACGTCGGCTACGCCGGGGAACGACCGCAGCGCCTCCTCGACCTCGCTCGGCGCGACGTTGAATCCGCCCGTGATGACGAGCTCCTTGATGCGGTCGACGATCGTGACGAAGCCGTCGGCGTCGACCCGCACGATGTCGCCCGTGCGGAACCAGTCGTCGACGAACACGGCGGCCGTCTCCTCCGAGCGCTTCCAGTATCCGGAGAACACCTGCGGACCGCGGACGAGCAGCTCGCCCGGCTCACCGGCCGGCATCTCGACGCTCGGGTTCTCGGGATCGACGACGCGGATCTCGGTGTTCGGCAGCGGCAGGCCGACGGTTCCCGCCTTGCGGGTGGGGGCGACCGGGTTCGCCATCAGCACCGGGCTGGTCTCGCTCAGCCCGTAGCCTTCGACCAGGTAGCCGCCGGTGGCGGCCTCCCACGGCTCGACCACCGAGGGCGAGAGCGGCATCGCGCCCGAGATCGCGATGCTGATGCCGCGCAGCGAGACGCCGCGCTCAGCGGCGGCGTGGGTGAGTCGTTCGTAGATCGGCGGCACCGCGGGCAGGAAGGTCGGCGGACGCTTGCGGATGACCGACAGCACCAGGTCGGGATCGAAGCGCGGGAACAGCACGAGGCGGGCTCCCATGCTCATCGCGAAGGTGAGGCAGAGGGTGAGTCCGTAGGCGTGGAAGAGCGGCAGCACGGCGTGGACGCTCGCGCTGCCCCGCGGCACCTCCGGCACCCAGGCGCGCGCCTGCGCCGCGTTGATCAGAAGGTTGCCGTGGCTGAGCGTGGCGCCCTTTGGGTGCCCGGTGGTGCCGCTCGTGTACTGGATGAGCGCCACGTCGCCGACCGCGGGCTGCGGCACGCTCGCGGCGATCGGCTCGTTCTCGAGCAGCGTCTCCCATGTCGTCGTCCCGGAGACCGAGGTGGTGAGTGCCGCGCGTGCGTCGCGCGCCTTGCGGATCGGCAGCCGGAGCGCCGCGCGGGTGACGAACGGCATCGCGCGCGTGATGTCGACCGAGACGATGTGGTCGACGCGCACGTCGGCGGGGAAGGCCTGCACCGTCTCGACGAGCTTGTCCCAGGCGATGATGACCCGGGCCCCGTGGTCTTCGAACTGGTGGCGCAGCTCGCGCGGGGTGTAGAGCGGGTTGTGCTCGATCACGATGGCGCCGAGGCGCAGCACCGCGTAGAACGCGACGACGTGCTGGGGGCAGTTCGGCAGCGAGATCGCGACCGGGTCGCCGGCCTTCACCCCGAGCTCTCGCAGCCCTTCGGCGGCCCGGGCGATCTGGTCGCCGAGCTCGGCGTAGGTCGTCTCGCGGCGGAAGAACTCCAGCGCCACGTGGTCGGGGTAGGTCGCCACCGATTCCGACATCAGGTCGAACAGCGACCCGGTGGGGTCGGGAAGAGTGTGGGGTACGCCGGGGGCGTAGGAGTCGAGCCAGGGCTTGGTGGGATCCGTCGTCACCCGGCCAGCCTAGAAGCTGCGGCGGATGAGATCGACGAAGGCGTCGACGTCGGCCTCGGTGGTGTCCCACGAGGTCATCCAGCGCACCTGGCCGGCGGCACGATCCCAGTCGTAGAAGCGGGTGTGCTCGCGGATCGCGTCGGCGACCTCGTTCGGCAGCACCGCGAACACCGCGTTCGCCTGCGTCGGCTGCGAGAACGACAGGCCCGGGATGCGCGCCTCCTCGAGCGCCGACCGCAGTCGCGTCGCCATCGCGTTCGCGTGACCCGCCGAGGCGAGTCCGAGCCCGCCGTCGAACAGGGCGAGCAGCTGTGCCGACAGGAAGCGCATCTTGCTGCCGAGCTGCATGCTGAGCTTGCGCAGGTAGATCAGCCCGGCGGCGCGCTCGGGGTTCAGCACGACGATCGCCTCGGCGCCGAGCAGTCCGTTCTTGGTGCCGCCCAGGCTCAGGATGTCGACGCCGGCCTCGGTGGTGAACTCGGCGAACGGCACGCCGATCGCGGCGGCCGCGTTCCAGAGGCGGGCGCCATCCATGTGCAGCGCCATGC
Source organism: Herbiconiux sp. J20-20 (assembly GCF_057365085.1). Classification (NCBI taxonomy): domain Bacteria; kingdom Bacillati; phylum Actinomycetota; class Actinomycetes; order Micrococcales; family Microbacteriaceae; genus Herbiconiux; species Herbiconiux sp. J20-20. The sequence goes on along the minus strand of NZ_CP195122.1, from coordinate 1,609,343 downwards.
CGTGCTCGTGCGCGAAGTCGGCGATCGCACGCACCTCGGCGGGCGTGTAGAGGGTGCCGAGCTCGGTGGTCTGGGTGATGCTGACCGCGAGCGGCTGCGGGCGGTGCTCGTCGCCCCAGCCCCAGGCCTCGGTGGCGATCAGCTCGGGGGTGAGCTTGCCGTCGGGCGTGGAGACGGTGAGCAGCTTGAGGCCGGAGACTCGTTCCGGGGCGCCCGCCTCGTCGGTGTGGATGTGGGCGGTGTCGGTCGCGATGACCGCCCCCCAGCGCGGCAGCACGCTTGTCAGCGCGACCACGTTGGCGCCCGTGCCGTTGAACACCGGGAAGGTCTCGGCGCGCGCGCCGAAGTGCTCGCGCACGACCTCGCCGAGCCGTGCCGTGTAGTCGTCCTCGCCGTAGGCGATCTGGTGGCCGCCGTTGGCATCCGCCAGGGCGTGCAGCACCTCGGGGTGCACGCCCGCATAGTTGTCGCTGGCGAAGGCACGGAAGCTGTCGTCGTGGAGTCTCACGGGCTCAGTCTCGCATTCGGGTCAGTGCTCGGGCGCCGGATCGACGCCGGCATCGCCGCGACCGGAGCGCTTGCGGAGAATTCGCCAGATCGCGACACCGGCCGCGACGAGCACGACGGCGTCATCGCCGAAGCCGAGCGGGCCCGCCAGCAGCTCGGGCACCAGGTCGAGTGGGGAGGCGCCGTAGACGAGGGCGCCCAAGCCGATCAGAACCGAGGTGAGAACGGGTCTTTTCATGGCTCCAGGCTAGGGGCTGCGTCGGCGTCGGCGGCCGTGATCCCGCTCGTCGAGTCGATCACCGCGCGCAGCTTCTTGCCGAGCGCCTCGTAGAACATCGAGAGCGGGAACTCGTCGTCCAGCACCGCGTCCGTGTAGCCCTTCGGCGCACCCGCGAGCACCTCGTCGCTCAGGCCGCGCGCCCACTGCGAGGCGGGGTGCGGCGCGAGCGTGCCGCGCACCAGCTCGTAGGCGGCGAGCCAGTGCGAGGGCTTCGGCCGGTCGATGCTCTTCCAGTACAGCTCGTTGATCTGGTCCGAGAGCTCGATCACGACGGCGGGCAGCTCGGCCCAGTCGATCGCGAGCTGGGTGTCGGTCCAGTGCAGCACGTGGTGCTGGTGCAGCCAGGCGAACAGCAGCTGGCCGCCGAGTCCGTCGTAGTTGCGCACGCGCGAGCCGGTCAGCGGGAAGCGGAAGATCCGGTCGAACAGGATCGCGTACTGCACGTGGCGGGCGTGCGCGCGGGTCTCGTCGTCGGTGGCGGCGTCGTGCTCGATCCGCACCGACTCGCGGAACGCGGTCAGGTCGCAGCGCAGCTCCTCGAGCGAGTAGAGGAAGTACGGCATCCGCTGCTTGATCATGAACGGATCGAACGGCAGGTCGCCGCGCATGTGACTGCGGTCGTGGATCAGATCCCACATCACGAAGGTGTGCTCGGTCATCGCCTGGTCGTCGAGCAGCTCGGCCGCATCGGCGGGCAGGTCGAGCTTGGTGGTCTCGACCGCGGCACGGACGACGCGACGGAACCGCGCTGCCTCGCGGTCGGCGAAGATCGCCCCCCAGGTGAACGGCGGCACCGGGCGGTCGGCGATCGACACGGTCTCGGGGAAGAGCACCGCCGAGTTGGTGTCGTAGCCGGCCGTGAAGTCGAGGAACCGCACCGGGATGAACATTGCGTTCGAGTAGGCGTCGCCCTCGAGAGCCGCGACGAAGTCGGGCCAGATGACCTCGATCAGCACCGCCTCGAGCAGGCGTTCGCTCTGCCCGTTCTGCGTGTACATCGGGAACAGCACGACGTGCCGGACCCCGTCGGCGCGCGTCTGCTCGGGGTGGAAGGCGACGAGGCTGTCGTAGAAGTCGGGGACCGGGAATCCGGTCTCGACCCAGCGCGCAAGGTCGGCGTCGACCGCCGCCAGATACGCGGCGTCGTGCGGGACCGCGGGGGCGAGAGCCCGCAACGACGCCGCGGCCCGGGCGACGAGCGCGGCAGCGGCCGCGTGCGACGCGACCTCGGGGATGCTGCCGTCGGCGGCCTGCAGCGTGTGCAGCTCGCTCACGGCGGCCTTCAACTCGTGCCAGGTCGAGGACTCGGCAAGGAGCGCGCCGTCCTCAACGACCTCCGGTTCTCCGACGATCGAGCGGTGAGCAGTGAGCGATGACATGGCGCCTCCTTTCTCTTTCGAGCGTAGGCATCCGAGTCGCCGGATTTCTTGCGACCGACGCAGAAAACCGGCGCCGAAGCGCCGGTTCTCGCGAGAATTCGTCGGGGCAGGCGGGATCTACTCGGATTCCTGCTCGACGATGCCGTACTGGAGGGTGTTCGAGGCGTCGCCGTCGCCGGCCAGGTAGGAGATCGTGACGAGGTACTCCTCGTTCTCGTAGCTCCAGCTGAGGAGCCCGCCGAAGTTGGCGTCGGAGATCAGTTCGAAGCCCGCCGCTTCGAGCTCGTCGGCGAGGTTGTTCGCAACGCTCTCGTCGCTCACCTCGTAGCTCGCCGAGTAGGTGGTCCCCGCCGAGATCGAGAACACGAGCGTGCCCTGGGGCAGCGGCAGGTCGGTCGGCCAGCTGTCCGGCAGCGAGACGCCCGAGCCGTCCACGTCGATGTCGACGCCGGTCTGGCCTTCGATCAGTTCTTCGACGCCGTTCTCGACGAGGCCCTCGGTGATGCTCTCGAGCGGATTGACGAAGCAGCCGCTGAGGGCGAGGGACAGGCCAGCGCCGAGAGCGAGTACGGGGACGATGCGTCGCATGGGGATCTCCTTGATGCAGGCGCGGGCGCGCCAGGTCTGTGGGTTCCCTATGGTTCTCCGGTCCCGTGCGCCGCGCCATGAGCAGTCCCTACCTACGCCAGGATGGGGGGATGATCGGTGTTCTCGTGGGGTTCGCGATCATCGCCGCCATCATCGGGGTCGGGTATCTGATCGGGCGCATCGGGCTCCTGGGCGAGCACGCCGACTACGCGCTGAGCCGTCTTGCGTTCTTCGTGCTGTCGCCAGCGCTGCTGTTCACCGTGCTCGCCGAGGCCGACGTGGCGCGGTTGTTCTCCGACGTGCTGCCGATCTCGATCATCTCGGCCGCGGTGCCGATGCTGCTGTTCCTGCTGGTGGCGCGCCTCGCCTGGCGGCGGTCGGTCGCCGACGTGACGATCGGGGCACTGGGCTCCGGCTATGTCAACGCCAACAACATCGGGATCCCGGTCGCGGTCTACGTGCTCGGCGACGCCTCCGCGTCGGCGCCCGTCATCCTGCTGCAGCTGCTGGTGATCGCGCCGCTCGCGCTCACCGTGCTGGACGTCAGCTCGCACGGCCGCCGCTCCTGGGGTCGCATCTTCCTGCAGCCGGTCACGAATCCTCTGATCCTCGGCTCCGCCGCCGGCCTCCTCGTCGCCGTTCTCGGGCTCGAGCTTCCCGACTTCGTGATGGAGCCGTTCGTCCTCGTCGGCTCCGCGGCGGTCCCGGTGATTCTGCTCACCTTCGGCATGTCGCTGCACGGCCAGCGCGTGCTGGCCCCCGGCAGCGCTCGCCGCGACGTCATCCTTGCGACGTCGCTCAAGCTCGTCGTGATGCCGCTCGTCGCCTGGTTCGTCGGGCACGTGCTCTGGGGACTGACCGGGCATGAGCTGTTCGTCGTCGTCGTGCTGGCCGCGCTGCCCTCGGCGCAGAACGTGTTCAACTACGCGCAGCGCTACGGACGCGGGGTCGTGCTCGCGCGCGACACCGTGCTGATCACGACGGTGCTGTCGCTGCCCGTGCTCGTCGTCGTCGCCGCGATCCTGGCCGCTTGACTCCGGCCGGGCTGGGCCTCGCCGGCTAGAAGATCATCGGGCGATCGTCGTCGTCGCCCTCGTTCGTCAATTCGACGAGCACCGGCACGTGATCGCTCGGGGCGTCGCCCTTGCGCTCGTCGCGATGGATCTCGGCGCCGGCGACCCGGTCGGCGAACGCGGCCGAGCCGAGCACGAAGTCGATTCGCATGCCCTCGTTCCGCGGGAAGCGCAGCTGCTGGTAGTCCCAGAAGGTGTAGCCCTCGGGCACGAGCGGACGCACCACATCGGTGAGGCCCGCATCCTCGAAGGCGTGGAAGGCGGCGCGTTCCGGTTCGGAGACGTGCGTCGAGCGCCCGGGCGCGAAGCTCGGGTCGCCCATGTCGGCGTCGAAGGGTGCGATGTTGAAGTCGCCGGTGAGTGCCAGCGGCAGATCGGGGTCGGTGCGCAGCCAGCCCTCCGTCGCGGTGCGGAGCGCCGCCAGCCAGTCGAGCTTGTAGGCGTAGTGGGGGTCGTCGAGCGCTCGGCCGTTGGGCACGTAGAGGCTCCAGACCCGGACGTCGTCGATGGTCGCGCCGAGGGCGCGCGCCTCGCGCGGGAGGTCGGGGCCCTCCGCGCCCTTCAGGAAGCCGGGCATCCCCGGGAACTCGGTCTCGACCTCGGTGATCGGCAGCCGGCTGGCGAGCGCGACCCCGTTCCACTGGTTGAGTCCGTGCACGGCGACGTCGTAGCCCGCGGCCTCGAAGGCGGCGTGCGGGAACTGCTCCGGCTTGCACTTGATCTCCTGCATCGCGAGCACGTCGACGTCGGCGCGCTCGAGCCAGTCGACGACACGACCGACGCGGGTGCGGATCGAGTTGACGTTCCAGGTGGCGATGCGCATGGCTCCAAAGTACCGGGCGGCGATGCGACCTCGCGTTGCCCCCCAAAGGGGTGGCTACTGGTGCGCGCCCGGCTCTCATACGGTGATCGCAGTGACCTCCGATCCCGACGCTCATCTCCGTGCCCCGCGGTTGTCTCCGCGCGCCACGGCGCTTCTGATCGCCGCGATGATCGTCGCCTCCATTGCGGTCGCCTGGCTGGGGGTCGCCTCTGCGTCGGCCGGTTCCGCCGACGGTGACGAGCCCGCCTCCGAGGTCGCCTCGTTGGGATTCGACGACCTGCCCTAATCTGGACGGGTGAGCGCCCGCCAGAAGCTGATCGAAGCCATCTCGAAGGATGCCGTGTTCCACGGCGACTTCACCCTCACCAGCGGGAAGAAGGCGAGCTACTACATCGACCTCCGCAAGGTGAGCCTCGACGGGCGCGTCGCTCCTCTGATCGGACAGGTGATGGTCGATCTGATCGCCGACATCCCGAACGTGGATGCGGTGGGCGGCCTGACCATGGGCGCCGACCCGATCGCCGCCGCGGTGCTGCACCAGGGCGCCGCGCAGGGGCGACCGTATGACGCCTTCGTCGTGCGCAAGGAGCCGAAGGACCACGGGCGCGGTCGCCAGGTCGAGGGCCCGGAGCTGGCCGGCAAGCGCGTCGTCGTCCTGGAGGACACCTCGACCACGGGCGGCTCCCCGCTGAAGGCGATCGAGGCGCTGCTCAAGGTGGGCGCCGAGATCGCGGCGGTGGCGGTCGTCGTCGACCGTGACACCGGGGCGAAGGAAGTCATCGAGGCCGCCGGCTACCCGTACTACGCCGCGATCGGATTGGCCGATCTCGGACTGGCACCGTGACCGGACGGGACGACGAGTCGATCGACTCGGGGGCCGACTGGTTCGCCGCGCAGTTCGGCGCGGGCGACGAGGAGGACGCGGCCCCGGTGACGCCGGCAACGCCCGTGCCGCCGAAGGCGCCGCAGCAGAGCCCGCCGCCGGCCGTGCCGCCGCAGTCCACCCCTCCCGCCGTCCCGCCCACGCTGATCAACCCGTTCGGCTCGGCGCCGGGCTCACCGCCCGTCTCGCCGTCGCCACCGCCGGTCACGCCGCCGCCGGCGGCGCGGCCGCACGTCACGCCGCCGCCCGTCACGCCGCCGCACGTCACGCCGCCGCCCGTCACGCCGCCGCCCGCACCGCTGCCGCCCGCAGGCTTCCCGCCCACGCAGGGCTTCCCGCCCGCCCCGCCGGCCGCACCGCCCGCGCCGGCCGCACCGCCCGCCGCGGCAGGCGGGTTCAACTGGGGGCTTCGCCCCAGCGGGGACGAGTCATCGCCGGCGCAGCCGAGCCAGCCGAGCCAGCCGGCGCAGCCGAGCCAGCCCTTCCCGCCGGCGCAGCCGGCGCCGTCGAGCGCGCCCGCGCCGCCCGCGCCGCCCGCGCCGCCGAGCCAGCCCGCGCCGCCCCCGCAGGCATTCCCGCCCGCACAGCCCCCTCTCCCGCCGGCCGCGGTGCCGCATTCGGCGGCGCCACAGCCCTTCGCCGGGCCGCCGCCGAGCGAGCCGTTCGCGCCTGACCTCCGCCCGCCAACACCGTTCATCGAGTCCGAGCCGACGCAGCCGTTCACGCCAGACTTCGATGACGTGCCGACGCAGGCATATGTTCCGCCCACCGAGGCGATCTCGGCGGCCTCGGCCGGCGACCAGCCCACCGAGCTCGTTCCCGCGGCAGGAGAGCCCTCCGGCGATGCGCTGCAGTCGCTTTTCGGCGAAGACCAGTTCCGCGAGGTCCCGGTCGGGCCCGACCCGAACGAGGCGCCCTTTGCCAAACGCCTGTCGAAGGCCTCCCGGGGCGCGGCCGCGGACGGCGGCGACGGCGGAGGGCCGGGCGACGGCGACGGGCCTCCCGTTGCGGGGTTCGGCAAGACGCAGAAGATCCTGATGGCCGTCGCCGGGGGTCTGATCGGCATCCTTGCGCTGATCGTCCTGTACTTCGTCGGCACGAGGCTCCCCGACCTGCTCGGGCCGGCGCCGGTGATCACGGCGAGCCCGAGCCCGACCCCGAGCGCGACCGTCGAGGCGATCGGCCCCGTGGAGCCGGGGTTGTACCTGTGGGACGAACTGCTCGGCGGCGAGTGCCTCGACCCCTACACGGACGCCTGGCAGACCCAGTACACGGTCGTCGACTGCGATGCGCCGCACGCCGCCCAGCTCGTCTACCGCGGCAGCTACCAGCCCGAACCGGAGGAGAGCGACGACGACACCCCGGCCACCCCCGAGCCTCTCGTGCCGTTCCCCGGCGTTGAGGAGCTTCAGGCCGGCATTGACAAACTGTGCGCCGCGCAGAGGGTCGTCAACCTGGAGGCGCTCAACAACCTGCTCGACGTCACCATGCAGGGCAGCTACCCGGCCACGGCAGAGCAGTGGGAGAAGGACCCGTCATACCGGTGCTTCGTCACGCGCACCTCGGGCGAGCCGCTCGAGGGCAGCGCCGCCTACCCGGTCGAGACGAGCGACGCGAGCTAGGCGGAACCGCTCAGAGCTCCGTTTCGGCGGGCATCGGCGCGACCAGCTCATGCACGCCCTCGAGGATCTCGTCGGGACGGAACGGGTAGCGGTCGATCTCGGCCTGATCGGTGATGCCGGTCATCACGAGCACGGTGTGCAGTCCCGCTTCGATGCCCGCGACGATGTCGGTGTCCATGCGGTCGCCGATCATGGCCGTGACCTCCGAGTGCGCGCCGATCTTGTTCATCGCCGAGCGGAACATCATCGGGTTCGGCTTGCCCACGACGTAGGGCTCCTTGCCGGTCGCCTTCGTGATGAGGGCCGAGATCGCCCCGGTTGCCGGCAGGGCGCCCTCGGCGGAGGGGCCGGTGGCATCCGGGTTGGTGGCGATGAAGCGGGCGCCGTTGTTGATGAACCGGATCGCCTTGGTGATCGCTTCGAACGAGTAGTTGCGGGTCTCGCCGACGACCACGTAGTCGGGATTGGTCTCGGTGAGGATGAAGCCGACCTCGTGGAGTGCGTTCGTCATGCCGGATTCGCCGATCACGAACGCGGTGCCGCCGGGCATCTGCTGGGCGCAGAAGTCGGCCGTCGCGAGCGCGCTCGTCCAGATCGCCTCCTCGGGAACCGAGAGCCCCGAGGCGCGCAGGCGGGCGGCGAGGTCGCGCGGGGTGAAGATCGAGTTGTTGGTCAGCACCAGGAACGGGGTTCCGGTGTTTGTCCACTGCTCGATGAGCTCCTGGGCGCCGGGAAGCGCGGTGTTCTCGTGGACGAGAACCCCATCCATGTCGGTGAGCCAGCATTCGACGTCAGCGCGATTACCCATGCGACCAGCCTACTGAGCGCCCGAGTGCAACGTTTCTCCGGAGATTCCACCTCGCGCGCGGGATGCGGCCCCGTGAGACCGGGGGTCGCGCGTGAAACCTCCGGAGAAACGTGACACTGGCGGGGCGGGGAGACGGGATGCTCGCCAGCGGGCGGCGGGGTGGCGGGGTGCTCAGGGGGCGGGCGGGGTGAGGATGCGTGCGTGCGGCAGGCGCGCGCGCATCACCTCGACGGCATCCGGGCTCTCATCCACCAGCAGGAAACGCCGCCCGAGCGCGTGCGCCACTGCCCCGGTTGTGCCGGAACCGGCGAAGAAGTCGAGCACCAGGTCGCCCGGTGCGCTCGAGGCCTGCACGATGCGGCGCAGGATTCCCTCCGGCTTCTGCGTCGGATACCCGGTGCGTTCGCGGGCGTTGGTGCCGACGATGGTGTGCCACCAGACGTCGGTCGGCAGCTTGCCCCGCGCCACCTTCTCGGGTGTGACCAGCCCCGGAGCCATGTACGGCTCGCGGTCGACGCTCGCGTTGTCGAAGTAGTACCGCGCCGGATCCTTCACGTAGACGAGGATCGTGTCGTGCTTGGCCGGCCAGCGCCGGTTCGACTTGGCCCCGTAGTCGTAGGCCCAGATCAGCTCGTTGAGAAAGCAGTCGCGGCCGAACAACTCATCGAGGGCGACCTTCGCGTAGTGCGCCTCGCGGAAGTCGAGGTGCAGGTAGAGGGTGCCCTGGTCATCCAGCAGCCGGTGCGCCTCCCGCAGCCGGGGTTCGAGGAACGCCCAGTAGTCATCGAAGCTGTCGCCGAAGCTGCGGCGCTCGCCCCGAACGCTCGCATAGCTCTGCCCGCCGAAGCCCACCCGGTCGCTGCCGTCGGCGGCGCGCTCCGTGCGAATCGGCGTGTGGTGCTGCGTGCGCCCCGTGTTGAACGGCGGGTCGAGGTAGATGAGACGAACGGAGGCGTCGGGCAGCCGGGCCGTGACGGCCAGGTTGTCGCCGAGCACGATCGTGTCGGGCGCGTCGGCACCCGCGAGCGGCGGGACCTCCGGCGTGGGCATGCGCCGACCTTAACAGCCTCGGCGCTCACCTCCCAGCGCCGATACTCTCGCAGGGTGGACGAGCAGCGACCGAGTGAAGACCAGATGCCGGTCGGCGTCGGTCCCTGGCCGGGCGGGCGCGCCTCCTGGCCCGACGATCCGCGCCTCGACCCGGAGCTGCTCGAGCACGGCGACCGCCGCAACGTCGTCGACGAGTTCCGCTACTGGCGCATGGACGCGATCGTCGCCGAGCTCGACACCCGCCGCCACGAATTCCATGTCGCCATCGAGAACTGGCAGCACGACCTCAACATCGGCTCCATCGTGCGCACCGCCAACGCCTTCGCGGCGGCGGCCGTGCACATCGTCGGGAAGCGCCGCTGGAACAAGCGCGGCGCGATGGTGACCGATCGGTACCAGACGGTGATCCACCACGAGACGGTGGAGGCCCTCGTCGCCTGGGCGGCCGAGCGCGACCTGCCGGTCATCGCCGTCGACAACGTGCCCGGCTCGGTCGACGTCATCGAAGCTGATCTACCCGCCAGCTGCGTGCTGCTGTTCGGGCAGGAAGGCCCGGGGCTGAGTTCCGAGGCGCTCGCCGCTGCGACGACCACCGTGCACATCCGCCAGTACGGTTCGACGAGGTCGATCAATGCGGCCGCGGCGGCCGCGATCGTCATGCACGAATGGATTCGTCGGCACGCCGGTTAGCCCTCTTGGCACGCTCGGGGCCCCGGGCGAGAACGTAGGCGAGCAGGACGGCCATCACGGCGGCGCCCGTCCACATGGCGAGCTGCCAGGCATCGACGAACGACTCCTGTGCGGCACGGACCAGAGCGTCTGCGCGCGGGCTGGCCCCGTCGGCGGCGGCGACCGCGTTCGCAAGTCCTTCACGGACGGTGGTCGCGACGTCGCTCGGAATCCCGTCGAGTCGGCCGTCGATGGCGCTCGCGTAGCCGGCCGAGAGGATGGCCCCGAGCAGGGCGACTCCCAGGGCCGTGCCGAATTCTCGGGTGACGTCGTTGAGCGCCGATGCGACGCCTTGGCGCTCGCGGGGCAGGGAGCTCGTGATCGCCTCGGTGGAGGGCGTCATCGCGAGACCCATGCCGAGGCCCATGGCGAGCATGCCCGGGAGGACCGCGAGGTAGCCGTCGTCGACGGATACGAGGCTCGCCATGAGGGCAAGGCCGACGCCGCCGAGAGCGATGCCGGTGGCCATCGTGCCTCGCGCTCCGATCCGCGAGGCGACCTGCGCCGCGAGCACGGAGGCGAGCATCATCAGCACGGCCATGGGCATCATGCCGAGGGTCGCCTGGAGCGCCGACCAGCCGAGGACGATCTGCAGGAACGGGAACAGCACCACGAAGATCCCGGCCTGCACCCCGAAGACAGCCAGCAGCGTCAGCGATCCGCTGGCCATGCCCCGCCCGCGGAAGAGGCGCACGTCGAGCAGTGGCGCCGTCTGGCGCATCTCCCACGCGGCGAAGACGATCACGGCGCCCACCCCGCCGATCAGAGCGGCCAGGGTTGCGGGCTGGGTCCAGCCGTGGACGGGTCCCTCGTGCAGGGCGAAAACGAGCCCCGCGACGGCAATGCCGGAGGTCGCCGATCCGACGAGGTCGAACCGGTGCGCCGTGCGCTCGCGGGAGTTCGGCACCGACCGCACGATCATCACGAGCGCGACCAGAACGAGCACGACCGGAAGGGCGAAGAGCCAGCGCCAGGTGGCGACGTCGACGAGCAGCGCCGACAGGTACATGCCCACGATGCCGCCACCGCCGGCGACTCCCGTCCACACGCCGATTCCCTTGGCGCGCTCGCCCTCCGGGAAGGTCGAGGTGATCACCGCCAGCGTGACCGGCATGATCATGGCGGCGCCCACACCGGAGGCGAACCGGGAGGCGAGCATCAGCTCCGTGGAGGTGGCCAGTCCGGCCGCCGCGTTCGCGACCCCGAACACGATCAAGCCCACCAGCAGCACGGGCTTGCGGCCGATCCGATCTCCGAGCGCTCCCAGCGGCAGGAGCAGCGCGGCGAGGCTGAGAGTGTAGAGGTTGATGAACCACAGCACCGTGCTCTGCGAGGCATCGAACTCGACGGCGAGCTCGGGCTGGGCGACGTTGAGGCCGGACACTGAGGCGATGACGGCCATCAGTGCGATGCAGACCGCGATCAGGATCGCGCGACGCTGCCGGGCGTCATGGATGATCGGGTCGCCGCGGTCGACCGGCTCGTCGATGCCGTCGGCGGCGGGCATGGGTGTCGTGCTCACGTCAGTTCCTTTCGTGACCTGCACAGCGGCAGGATGATGTGGCGCCGGACCCCGAGGGCTCCGGCGTGCTCGAGGGGTGACTCAGATCAGACGGGTCGCTCGGACGACGACGTCGTGGAGCGAGGCCGGTCCGCCTCCGCGGGCAGAGAGGGTTCGCTGCGACTCCTCGGTGGTCACGACCTGCCACACCGCCGGATCGAGTCGTCTCGTGATGTCGGCGCCGGTCACCGAGGCCGAGGCGGGCGGCTCGTCTGTGCCGTTCCCGTGGTGGAGGTGGCCGACGATCAGGAGGGTGCCGCCCGGCGAGACCCACGATGCGATCCGGTCATAGAACTCCAGCTGCGGCATCGGGGGGTGGGCGTAGTGGGTGGTCACCAGGTCGTAGGTCGCTGCGGGCTCCCACCTCGTCAGGTCGGCCTGCACCCAGCGCACCCGATCCGCGACGCCGCTGGCGTCGGCACGCTCGGCCGCGAGTGCCAGGGCCTCGGTCACGACGTCGGCGCCGGTGACCTGCCAACCGCGCGAGGCGAGCCAGATCGCCTCTGCTCCGGCGCCGCACCCCGCGTCGAGCGCCGTCCCGGGCACGAGGCCGGCCACCTCGCGGATCAGGTGCGGATTCGGCGGCGTGCTCGCCATCGCAGCCGTCGCGCCGTCGCGGCCGCCGAGCCAGTGTCGGGCCCAGTAGTCCTGATCGAATGTGTGCGTCATCGGTCTGCTCCTCCGGGCGGCGTGCGCTCGTCGCCGCCCGGAGCAATCGTGCAGACAGCACGGCGGATAAGCAAAGCATGTTGCAGAATGGCAAACTGGAGGGCATGGACGACTCCACGGATCGCACTCTCGACGCGGTGGGGCCCCGGCTCAAGCGGCTGCGGCACCGACGACGCGTCACGCTCCACGACCTCGCCGAAGAGACGGGGATCTCGACCAGCACCTTGTCGCGCCTCGAGGCCGGGCTGCGCCGCCCCACCCTGGAGCAGCTGCTTCCGCTGGCGCGCGCCTACGGCGTCACCCTCGACCAGCTCGTCGATGCGCCGCCGACCGGCAACCCGCGCATCAGCCTGCGGCCCGTCGCCTGCGCGGACGGCTCCACGATCCTGCCCCTGACCCGCCGGCCGGGCGGCATCCAGGCCTACAAGTTCGTCCTGCCCACCGGTCGCGACGATGCCGCGCCCGACCTTCGAACCCACGAAGGCTTCGACTGGGTGTACGTCCTCAACGGACGACTGCGGCTCGTGCTCGGCGAACACGATCTCATCCTCGAACCGGGGGAGGCAGCGGAGTTCGATACGCGCACGCCGCACTGGTTCGCCGCCACCAGTTCGGGCCCGGTCGAGTACCTCAGCCTGATCGGCAAGCAGGGCGAACGGGCACACGTTCGGGTCGCCCCCCAAACCTCCCGTGCGAGATAGCGCCCGCGGTCGGCGTCGACGACCCGCCGGTCCGCAACAGATAGACTGGGGTGTAATCCCGCCCGACCGTGAGGGAGAAAAGCATGCCCGCGATCGTTCTCGTTGGCGCCCAATGGGGCGATGAAGGCAAGGGCAAGGCGACCGACCTGCTCGGCAGCCGCGTCGACTACGTCGTCAAGTTCAACGGCGGCAACAACGCCGGCCACACCGTCGTCATCGGCGACAAGAAGTACGCGCTGCACCTGCTGCCGTCCGGCATTCTGACGCCCGGCGTCACCCCCGTCATCTCGAACGGCGTCGTCGTCGACGTCGAGGTGCTCTTCGACGAGCTCGGCGCCCTGTCGGCCCGCGGCGTCGACGTGTCGAAGCTGCTGGTCAGCGCCAATGCGCACGTCATCACCGGCTACCACCGCACGCTCGACCGCGTCACCGAGCGCTTCCTCGGCAAGCGTCAGATCGGCACCACCGGCCGGGGCATCGGCCCGGCGTACGCCGACAAGATCAACCGCGTCGGCATCCGGATCCAGGACCTCTTCGACGAGAACATCCTGCGCCAGAAGGTCGAGGGCGCCCTCGACCAGAAGAACCACCTGCTGGTCAAGATCTACAACCGCCGGGCGATCGGCGTCGACGAGATCGTCGACGAGCTGCTGAGCTACGCCGACCGTCTGCGCCCGATGGTCGCCGACACCAGCCTCGTTCTGAACCAGGCCCTGGATGCCGGCAAGACCGTGCTGTTCGAGGGCGGCCAGGCGACGATGCTCGACGTCGATCACGGAACCTACCCCTTCGTCACCAGCTCCAACGCGACCAGCGGCGGCGCGGCCACCGGCTCGGGTGTCGCCCCCAACCGCATCGACCGCGTCATTGCCGTCGTCAAGGCGTACACGACGCGTGTCGGCGCGGGCCCGTTCCCGACCGAGTTGTTCGACGAGTCGGGCGAGTTCCTTCGCGCCGCCGGCTTCGAGTTCGGCACCACCACCGGTCGCCCGCGGCGCACCGGCTGGTACGACGCCCCCATCGCGCGCTACTCGGCGCGCATCAACGGCGTCACCGACTTCGTGCTCACCAAGCTCGATGTGCTCACCGGGCTCGAGACGATCCCGGTGTGCGTCGCCTACGACGTCGACGGGACCCGCTTCGACGAGGTTCCCGTCAATCAGAGCGACTTCCACCACGCGACCCCGATCTACGAGGAGTTCCCGGGCTGGAGTGAAGACATCACCGGCGCCCGCGAATTCTCGGACCTGCCGAAGAACGCGCAGGACTACGTGCTCGCCGTCGAGGAGATGAGCGGGTCGCGCATGTCGGCGATCGGCGTCGGCCCCGGCCGCGAGGCCATCGTCGTGCGCCACGATCTGCTCTGAATCTTTTGGCGCGCCGGCGCTCCTCCGGCGCGCGCCGCTTCGCGGGACGAGCGTGGTCGCCCCGCTTCGCTGGGGCTCCTGCCGTGCAGATGCGCGGGCGGCGGCGACGCGGGCGGTGGTCAGCTGCTGGCGAGCGAGAAGCCGTGGAACAGCACGTCGCTGTAGCTCTTCTGCGAGAACCCGGGGTGCTCGGCTGCCATGGCCGCCACCAGCGCCGGACCCGACTCGCCATCGATGACATTGCGGCGGCCGAATTCCTCGGCTGAGCGCACCAGGGCGAGCGCGGCGCGCATCCAAGCGACCAGGTTGCTCGGATCGGTGTCCGGCACCACGTCGGCGATCGACACGCGGGGCTGGTTCGAGGGTGTCGGGTGACGCTCTTCGATCAGCACGATCGCGAGGACCGCGTCAGGGAGATCCAGGCCGATGATGGCGTCTTCGACGGCGACGCGGCGACTGCGCGGATCGAACCAGTCCGTGAAATCCGGGCGCGGCTCACCGAGCGCGGCTCCCCGAGCCGTCGCCGATCGTTCCCCGCTGAGATCCCAGACACTCATCGCGTACCGATGTTAATCGCTCTCCCTGTGGAGACGTGACGGCTGGCCGGGGATGGGAGGATCGCATCGTGACCGCGTGCCGCCCCGAACCCGCCGCCCTGAAGGGCCGATTCGTGACACTGGAGCCGATGACCGCCGCGCATGCGCCCGAACTGTGGCGGGCGCTCGGCCATCCCGCCGTCTTCGCCGGCGGCTACGGGGGCGGTCCCGCAGGGCTCCCCGCTGACGAGGCCGGGTATGCCGCGTGGAGCTCCGCCTACTACGCGGGCGACGCGCGGCGGAACTTCGTCGTTCGCATCGCGAACGGACCGCATGGCGGCGACCTCGTCGGCGCCACCACGCTCGGCGACTTCGATGAGGCGTCCGGCTCGACCCACGTCGGCTGGACCGCCTACGACCCGCGCGTCTGGGGAACCCAGGTGAATCCCGAGACGAAGCTGCTGGTGCTCGGTCACGCGTTCGAGCATGGCTTCGAGCGGGTGCGCATCCAGGCGGACGCGGTCAACGCCCGATCACGGGCGGCGATCGAGCGGCTCGGCGCCGTGTTCGAGGGCGTCGCCCGTCACGACCGGCCGCGTGCCGACGGCAGCTGGCGCGACACGGCGATCTACTCGATCCTGTCGAGCGAGTGGCCGGCGGTTCGCGCCGGACTCGAGGAGCGGCTGGCCGCGTGGGGCGAACGGCCGGTGCTGTTCCGCTCTGCTCCGACCGCGCCGACGCCGCTGCCGGGCGAGCAGCGTGCGGGCGCTTAGGCTCGGGGCATGACGCAGAACGGTGACATCGCCCCGGAGGTCGTGGCCGAGCTCGCCGCGTTGCGGCAGAGCATCGACAACATCGACGCCGCGCTCGTGCACCTCCTCGCCGAGCGCTTCAAGGCGACCCAGCAGGTCGGTCAGCTGAAGGCTGAGAAGGGTCTGCCGCCCTCGGACCCGGAGCGCGAGCGCCGCCAGGTGGCGCGCCTGCGCGCCCTCGCGGTCGACGCGCAGCTCGACCCGGAGTTCGCCGAGAAGTGGTTCACCTTCGTCGTCGCGGAGGTCATCCACCACCACGAGCGCATCGCCTCGGCGAACGGATCCGACGCCTCGTGACGTGGGACCCTCGCGTCCTGCCCTGGCAGGACGGGCGCACCGTCGTGGTCACTGGCGGGAACGCCGGCATCGGCTATTTCACGAGCGAGCAGCTTGCGGCGGCCGGCGCGCGGGTCATCATCGCGTCGCGCTCGCGCGACAAGACCGAACGGGCGATGGCAGCCCTCCGCGACCGCGTTCCGGGGGCCGACGTCTCGTTCGTCGAGCTCGACATCGCCTCGTTCGCCTCGATCCGCCGCGCGGCGGATGAGCTGGGCGCGGCGGGTCCGATCGCGGCGCTCATCAACAACGCGGGACAGGTGATCCCGCCGGGGTCGCGGCGCGAGACCGCCGACGGACTCGAACTGCTCGTCGGCGGCAATGCCATCGGGCACTTCCTGCTGACGGCGCTTCTGCTTCCGGCCCTCGAACCGGCCGCTCGCGTCGTGGGGCTCGGCAGTCTCTCCACCCGGCTCGTCACGCTTGAGTCGGACGATCTGCTGTCGACGCGGAAGTACCGCGGATTCCGCGCCTACGCGTTCTCGAAGCACGCCGTGCACGGCTTCGCGTTCGAACTGGACCGCCGCCTGCGCGCCGCGGGGAATGCGCGCGCGTCGCTGCTGGCGCATCCGGGCTACGCCGTCACCGAGCTCGCCGAGCAGGTGCCGGGCGTGAACGACAAGCGGAGCACGCCGCACCGGCTGATCGGGCGCCTGTCGGCGCCGTTCGCCCAGGGCAAAGATCGCGGCGCGTGGCCGAGCGTTCGCGCCGCACTGGACCCGGCCGCGCAGTCGGGCGAGTTCTACGGGCCCGGAGGCTTCTCGGAGCTGAAGGGCTCGCCGAGAGTCGTCGCCCCGGTCGCCTCCAGCGCCTCGCCCGAGTTCGGCGCGCGGTTCTGGGCGCTCGCCGCAGAATCGACGGGCCAGTCATTCGAGCTGTGACGGCGGCCCGCTGATCCCTTCGCGGTCGAGCACCGCAAGAAACGCGTCCGGCTCGGGGCGGATGCGGTGGTTGTCGGTGCGGTCGAGCCAGCGCACGACGCCGGACGCATCCGTGATCACGACGGTCGGGATCACCGTGTCGCCGTTCGTGCCGGCTCCGTAGAGCAGCGGGACCCCGCCGGACTGCGTGAGGCCGAGCGCTGCGGCGGCGGCACCGCCGGGGTCGGCGAAGAAGCGCATCGGAACGTCGAAGCGGGTGGCGAGCTCGGCGGTGTCGGTGGCGGGCTGCGGGCTGATCAGGCTGACGCCGACGCCGCGGTGCTCCAGCTCGCGGTAGCGCTCGGTGAGCTCGCGCAGCTGCGTGGTGCAGAACGGGCACCACGAGCCGCGGAAGAACACGATCACCTGCGGGCGATCGGTGAGCACCGAGCTGCGCACCCGGTCGCCGTCGACGGTGCTGAGCGGGAAGTCCGGCAGGGGCGAGCCGACGACCAGCGCGCTCGAGTGCCGAGACTGCCGCGAGTACCAGAACAGGTACCCGGCCAGGAGGGCGAGCCCGAGCGCCGCGAGGACGAAGGCGAGCGCACCGGCGACTGCGGCGACGACGACACCGGCGCCGCTCGCGACGAGCAGAGGCCACAGCGTGCGCGTTCGGGTCGACGGACGCCCGAGGAGGATGAAACCGAGGTAGGCGGTCAGCGGCAGCCAGGCGAGGACGACTCCCCACCAGCCCCCGGCATCACCCGCGAGAAGGCGGAACGCTGCGAACGCCAGCGCGACCGCCCCGAGAGCGGCCGAGACCTCCGCGTAGCCGCGTCGGATCCACCGGACCATGCGCGCACCTCCTGACCCGAGTCAAGCAGGAGCAACGGCCGCGCGCTGGCGCGGGCGGCGCGCTAGAACCGCGCGAGCGCGCTCGTGTGCGCGCCGCGCAGCTCGTCGACCGACAGGCTGAACTGACCCTGGACCTCCAGGGTCGGTTCGCTGTCGGTGACGCCGATGCGCAGCACCGGGTAGCCGCGGCCCTCGCACAGGCGGGTGAACTTGACGTCCTCCTCGCGCGGCACGGCCACCAGCACGCGGCCGGTCGACTCGCTGAACAGCGCGGTCGCCGCGTCCACGCCGTCGCGCGCGATCAGGTCGTCGAGCCAGACGCGCGCGCCGACGCCGAAGCGCAGCACGCCCTCCGCGAGCGCGGTCGCGAGACCGCCGTCGCTCAGGTCGTGGGCGGCGTTGAACAGGCCCTCGTGCGCGCCCGCGGCGAGCAGCTCGCCGAGCTCCTTCTCGCGCGCGAGGTCGACCGCCGGCGGTCGACCGCCGAGGTGGTCGTGGATCACGCCAGCCCAGGCCGAGCCGTCGAGCTCGAGCGCCGTCGTGCCGAGCAGGTACAGGTTGTCGCCCGGGTCCTGCCAGCCCGAGGGCACGCGGCGCGCGACGTCGTCGATGGTGCCGAGCACCGCGACGACCGGCGTCGGGTGGATCGGCACATCGCCGGTCTGGTTGTAGAAGCTGACGTTGCCGCCGGTGACCGGGATGCCGAGCTCCAGGCAGCCGTCGGCGAGACCTTCGACGGCCTTCGAGAACTGCCACATCACCTCGGGGTTCTCCGGCGAGCCGAAGTTCAGGCAGTCGGAGACGGCGGCCGGCTTGGCGCCGGTCGTGGCGACGTTGCGGTACGCCTCCGCGAGGGCGAGCTGCGCCCCCTGGTACGGGTCGAGGTAGCAGTAGCGGCCGTTGGCATCCGTCGCGACGGCGAAGCCGAGCCCGGAGGTCTCGTCGACGCGCACCATGCCCGCGTCATCCGGGTAGCTGAGGGCCGTGTTTCCCATGACGTACTTGTCGTACTGGCTGGTGATGGCGCTCGCGTCGCCCAGGTTGGCGCTGCCGAGCAGGGCCAGCACCTGCGCGCGGATGCCGTCGCCGTCGCTCGGGCGCGCCAGGTTCGCGGCCGAGTCGGCCTGCACCGCGTCGATCCAGCTCGGGTAGGCGATCGGCCGGTTGTAGACAGGTCCGTCTACTGCGACCGTGCGCGGGTCCACGTCGACGATGGTCTCGCCGCGCCAGGTGATGACGAGGCGGCCGGTGTCGGTGACCTCGCCGAGCACGCTGGTCTCGACATCCCACTTGCTGGTGACGGCCAGGAAGCCCTCCAGCTTCTCCGGGCGCACGATCGCCATCATGCGCTCCTGGCTCTCCGACATGAGGATCTCCTCCGCCGTGAGCGAGGGGTCGCGCAGCAGCACGTCATCGAGCGAGACCTGCATGCCGCCGTCGCCGTTGCTGGCGAGCTCGCTGGTCGCGCACGAGATGCCGGCCGCACCCAGATCCTGGATGCCCTCCACCAGGTCGCCCTGGAACAGCTCCAGACAGCACTCAATGAGCACCTTCTCGGCGAACGGGTCGCCGACCTGCACGGCGGGTCGCTTCGTCGGGCCGCCCTCGCTGAAGGTGTCGGAGGCGAGGATCGATGCGCCGCCGATGCCGTCGCCGCCGGTGCGCGCACCGAACAGCACGACCTTGTTGCCCGCGCCGCGCGCGTTCGCCAGGTGCAGGTCCTCGTGCCGCAGCACGCCCACGGCGAGGGCGTTCACGAGCGGGTTCGCCTGGTACACCGGGTCGAACCAGGTCTCGCCGCCGATGTTCGGCAGGCCCAGGCAGTTGGCGTAGAAGCTGATGCCGCTGACGACACCGGGCAGCACGCGCGCGGTGTCGGGGTGGTCGACGGCGCCGAAGCGCAGCGCGTCCATGACCGCCACCGGGCGCGCGCCCATCGAGATGATGTCGCGCACGATGCCGCCGACGCCGGTCGCGGCGCCCTGGAACGGCTCGATGTAGCTGGGGTGATTGTGGCTCTCGATCTTGAACGTGACCGCCCAGCCCTCGCCGATGTCGATCACGCCGGCGTTCTCGCCCATGCCGACCATGAGGTCCTTGGTCATCTCGGGGCTGACCTTCTGCCCGAACTGGCGCAGCCAGACCTTGCTCGACTTGTAGGAGCAGTGCTCGCTCCACATCACCGAGTACATGGCGAGCTCGCCGCTCGTGGGGCGGCGGCCGAGGATCTGCTTGATCTGCTCGTACTCGTCGGGCTTGAGCCCGAGCGCGGCGTAGGGCTGCTCCTTCTCCGGCGTCGCCCGTGCGTTGTCGACCGAGTCGACGACGGGGGACGCGGGGGCGGTCGCAGCGGTGGTGTCAGTCACGCGGCCTGGGCTCCGTTCGCGGGGGGAAGTTCACCGCCCATCCTACCGAGCGCGCGCGAACGCGCCGCGGCTCCGGCTACCGTGGAAGAACTGCCCGAAGTCTGGAGGACTATGCCCGCCGATTGGGACCCCTGGTTGACCTTTGCGATCGTCGTTGTCGGCGTCGCCGTGCTCGTGGTGGTGATCGTCGCGCTCGTCACCTTGCCACTGCGCTTCATCTCCAAGCGGGCGGGATGGGATCCCAGGAACCTCGGGCGAATCCGCCGGCCGTTCCGTGCGCTGCTGCTCGCCATCGCGCTGCTCATCATGACGGCGTTCATGCCGCTTGGTGAGGACTGGGAGACGCTCCGCACCTGGATCGAACACGGCCTGCAGATCGCGATCATCGCCTGTGCTGGGTGGCTCACTGCCGGGGTGATCGGGTTCCTGTTCGCGCGCACCCTCGCGCGCTACCCGGTCGACGTGGCCGACAACCGTCGCGCTCGCCGCGTGCACACGCAGGTCGCGATCCTGCGCCGCCTGGCGTTTGTGCTCGTCGGCATCATCACCGTCGGGGCGATCCTGCTCACCTTCGACGGGGTGGAGGCCTACGGGGCGAGCCTGCTGGCGTCGGCCGGCCTTGTCAGTGTCGTTGCCGGCATCGCGGCGCAGTCCGCGCTGTCGAACGTGTTCGCCGGGCTGCAGCTGGCCTTCACCGACGGGATCCGCGTCGACGACGTGGTCGTGGTGGAAGGCGAGTGGGGCCGCATCGAGGAGATCACCCTCACCTACATCGTCGTGCACATCTGGGACGACCGTCGCCTGGTGCTGCCCTCCACCTATTTCACGACGACACCGTTCGAGAACTGGACCCGCTCGGGCACGCAGATCCTCGGCTCGGTCGAGTTCGACCTCGACTGGCGGGTCTCGCCCTCGGCGATGCGCGCCGAGCTTCAGCGCATCGTCGAAGCGGATCCGCTCTGGGACAAGCGCAGCGCGGTGCTGCAGATCACGGATGCGACCGCCGGCTTCGTGCGTGTGCGCATCACCGTCACCGCGGCCAACTCGGGGGCGCTCTGGGATCTGCGCTGCAACGTGCGCGAGGCGATGGTGGAGTGGCTGCAGGCGAAGTCGCCAGCCGGCGTGCCGCGCACGCGCGTCGAGATGGTCGAAGCGCCGAAGCGGGCCGTGCGCTCGAAGCCGGGCGAGGAGCACTCCGGCATGTTCAGCGGCAGTGCCGAGGGCGAGCAGCGTCAGCAGACTTACACCCAGTCGATGCCCGTCGTACGATCGGAGGGAACGGCGTCACCCGCGAAGGAGTGAGGAGACCGCATGGCTTCCCGCAACGACAACACGACCCTGCCGACCGACGTGCCCGTCGAGGAGTTCCTGGCATCCGTGGAGGATGAGCGCCGACGGGCCGAGGGCCAGCGGCTGCTCGAGATCTTCCGTCGGGCGACCGGCGTCGAGCCGGTGATGTGGGGTCCGACGATCGTCGGCTTCGGCTCGAAGCACTACGCAACCTCGAGCGGGCGCGAAGGCGACTGGCCGATCGTCGGCTTCTCTCCGCGCAAGGCGCAGCTCTCGCTGTACGGGCTGCAGAACTCCTACGCCCCCGAGCCGGAGCCGCTGCTGGCCGAGCTCGGCCCGCACAAGACCGGGGTCGGCTGCCTGTACGTTCGCCGCCTCGACAAGGTCGATGAGCAGGTGCTCGAACGTCTCGTGCGCGAGGCGTGGGCCGAGGGCGGCCGCTAGCGGCGCTTCCCCGCCGCCGCGTGCCGTTCTAGTGGGAGCCGCCCGGAGGGCCGATCACGAGCAGGATCGTGAAGATCGCGATCAGCACGACGACGAAGATCAGCACGAGCACGACCGGGCGGCGCACGAACCAGCGCACCAGGCCGTCCAGGAAGGTGCGGTCGCCGGCGGCGTCCGGCTCGGTGCGCCAGGCGCCGTCGAGCTTGCCGCGGCGGTCGAGCCAGACATCCACCGGGATGGTGGCGTACGGCACGATCGCGCTGACGACCGCGAGCACGACGAGGCCCGGCTTCCAGCGGCGGTCGATGCCGACCAGCAGCGAGATGCCCGCGTAAGTCAGGAACACGAAACCGTGGATGCCTCCGCCGATCGTGACCGCGATCGCCAGATCGGCGGTGGCCCGAAGGATCAGGCCGGTGATGAGCAGCGTCCAGGTGATGGCTTCCGCGATCGCAACGATGCGGAACAGCTTCTTCGGGGTCATGCGCGCGACAGGCTCGCTTCGAGCACCGAGCGGAAGAAGCCGAGACCGTCGATGCCGGAGCGCATCGCGATGTCGGTGTCGGGGCCGAAGCCCGGTTCGACGGCGTGCTCGGGGTGCGGCATCAGGCCGACGACGTTGCCGCGGGCGTTGGTGAGACCGGCAATGTCGCGCAGCGAGCCGTTCGGGTTGCCCTCGAGGTAGCGGAATGCCACCAGGCCCTCGCCCTCCAGCCGGTCGAGCGTCTCGTCGTTGGCGATGTACCCGCCCTCGCCGTTCTTCAGCGGGATGGTGATCTCCTGGCCCTCGGTGAACGCGTTCGTCCACGCGGTGGAGGCGTTCTCGACGCGGAGCTTCTGGTCGCGGCAGATGAAGTTGCCGTGATCGTTGTGGATGAGCCCGCCCGGCAGCAGGTGCGACTCGACGAGGATCTGGAAGCCGTTGCAGATGCCGAGCACCGGCATCCCGGCGTTGGCGGCGTCGATGACCTCGGCCATGATCGGGCTGCGGGCCGCGATCGCACCGCAGCGCAGGTAGTCGCCGTAGCTGAAGCCGCCGGGCAGCACGATCGCGTCGACCCCGTGCAGGTCGTGCTCGCCGTGCCACAGGGCCATCGGCTCGGCGCCGGCGAGGCGGATCGCGCGCTGCGCGTCCCGGTCGTCGAGCGAGCCGGGGAACGTGATGACGCCGACGCGCATCAGGCGGTGACCTCGTCGGCGACGGTGATCGAGACGACGTCCTCGATGACCGAGTTGGAGAGCAGCTCGTCGGCGAGCTCGCGCACGTCGGCGAGCACCGCATCCGTGATCTCGCCGTCGACACTCAGCTCGATGCGCTTGCCGATGCGCACGCCGCTGAACTCGCTCTTGCCGAGACGGTTGAGGGTGCCCGCGACGGCCTTGCCGGCGGGGTCGAGCAGTTCAGGCTTGGGCATGACCTCGACGACGATGGTGGGCACGGCGAACTCCGGTCTGTCGGCGGTGGGAACCACCCCAGTCTACGAGTCGGCGGAGATCCCCGGCACCGGCCAGCGCGCGTCGAGCGCCTCGAGCACGGCACCGCGCGCCGCGGACAGCCGGGCGAGCTCGGCGCGGGTGCGGTCGGCGGTCTCGGCCGCGGCGAGCACCTCGCTTGCACGGCGGCGGATTCCCTCCGCCAGCTCGGGGTGGATGCTGCGCCAGGCGACCTCGCGCAGCAGGCGCAGCAGGCGCAGCGCGACCTCGAGGTCGCTCGCTCCGTACTGGCGCGGCCCCGAGATCGCGATGTCGAGCATCGCCTCCAGATCGAGCTGCCGCCCCACCACCCGGATCAGCCCGTCCTGGTCGCGCTCCACGGTCGAGGGGATCGGCCGCGACACCAGATCGCCCACGACGCTCGACACGTGTCCGAGCGCGTGCACGGCGGTGGTCGGGTCGTTGACGCCCGGCGAGAGCGCCTTCACGGCCACATCGACGAGCTGTCGGATGCCGAAGCCGACATCCTGCACCGAGGTGCGCTCGTACTCGATCAGGTGGGCGCGAGCGATCGCCGCGTCGATGCGCGCCGTCGCCTCCGCGTCGTCCGGACGCGGCCCCTGCATCGCATCGCGCGGCCACCAGGACGCGATCGGAACGCCCTCGATCAGGTCGTCGCCGACGGCCGTGTCGACCGAGATCACCAGGTTGTCGCGCACGGCGATCTCCCGCAGGGCGGTGCGATCGACGCCGACCAGGAACCCGGAGCGGGTGGCGAGGGTGAGCCGACGCTCGGCGGGCTCGGCCGGCAGGTCGTGCGCGTCGTCGCCGGGCAGCTCCTCGGAGTACAGGGCGCGGAGGGTGCGCGTCGTCTCGCCGTGCACGTCGCGCAGCATGGTCTCGACCCGCAGCCGCGTCGCCAGGTGCGCCAGAAACAGCGTCAGGGCGATCACGGCGGCGAGCATCAGCGCGAAGGTCAGGCTCACGGCCAGGCGCGGAACGAACCCGGCGTCGCCGACGATGCTCTCGTCGGCGGAGCGCACCGAGCGCAGCACCGTCATCGCGTAGGCGAAGGTGCCAAGGAACATCGCCAGGGTGGCGTGCACGCGCCGGTCGCTGGCGAACATCCTCAGCAGCCGCGGCGAGGCCTGACTGCTCGCGAGTTGCAGGGCGACGACGGTGAGCGAGAACGTCAGCGAGGTGACCGTGATGAGCGAACCGGCGATCGAGGAGAGCATCGCGCGGGCCGAGTCCGGGGCGCCCGCGAACAGGAGGGCGCCGAGCCACTCGGGGACGATCGGGTCGAGCACCCGGTCGAGCTCGGGCAGGGCGACACCGAGGATGACCCCGGCCACGATCGCCGCGGTCGGCAGCGGCCACACCCGGCTCTGGACGGCCTCCCGGAGCCGATCCCAGCGCTGGCGGAGTCGTCGGTCGCCCATGCGCCGGAGTCTAGTCGGCGCGGCTACCCGCGCCCAGGAGCGGTCACCCGGATGAGGTTCGCCCACGGGTCATCGAATTCGAGGGTCTGCCCGTCGTCGCGGCCGCGCATGCCCGCGTCTCGCATCCGCTCTTCGAGGGCGCCCAGTTCGTCGTCGCTCGGCACCAGGATCTCGATGCGACCGAGCCCGAGTGTCGGCTGCCGCCGTCCGGCGCCGCTGCTGTTCCAGACGTTCATTGCCATGTGGTGGTGGTAGCCGCCCGCGCTGACGAACAGAGCCGAGCCCGGCAGGTCGAAGGTCTGCTCGAAACCGAGTCGGCGAACGTAGAACTCGCGGGCGGTCTCGACGTCGCCCACCGACAGGTGCACGTGGCCCACCACGGCGGGGGTGTCGGTCGGTCCCGCGAGCCCCTCCTCGGTCAGATGCTCCTGCAGGAACGCGTTCGGGTCGAGGAAGAGGGTGCCCATCTCGAGCTGGCCGTGGACCCAGTTCCAGCCTTCCCGATCCCGATCCCAGTACAGCTCGACGCCGTTGCCCTCCGGGTCGTTGAAGTAGAACGCCTGGCTCACGAGGTGGTCACTGGATCCCGTGAACGAGCCGGGCAGCGCCCGCGCGACGGAGTAGACCGAGGCGGCGAGATCGGCTCGGGTCTCGAACACGATCGCCGTGTGGAAGAGTCCTGCCTCGCGCGGACCGGCATGGCGCAGCGCGGGCGTGTGCTCCAGGTGCACGATGGGCGTGGTTCCGCGCCCGAGGGTCGTGCGCGAGCCGCTCTGGCTCAACGTCGTCAGGCCGACGGCGTCGCGGTAGTACGTCGTCATCAGGTCGAGGTCGGCGACGTTGAGGGTGACAGCGCCCATGCTGGTGTCGGCGGCGAGAAGATCGGTCATGGTGGTGTCAACCTAGTTGAGAGCTCAACTATTCCGCTAGCATCAGCTCGTGAACGACGGCGACCCGCGGACCGCAGCCTGGCGCGAGCTGGTTGAGACGAGCCTGCTGCTTGGCGATGCACTGGAGCGTCAGACCCAGAGCGACGCGGGCATGCCGCACAGCTACTACGTCGTCCTCGTCGTCCTCTCAGAGGCAGCCGACGGCACGCTGCGACTCGGCGCGCTCGCCGAGAAGGCGCGCATGAGCCGCTCGCGGCTGAGTCATGCCATTCGGAGCATGGTGAGCTCCGGCTGGGTCGAGCGCATCGACGCACCGGACGACGGCCGCGGTGCCCGCGCCCGTCTCACCGACGCCGGAGCGAGCGCGCTTCGGCGGATCGGCACCCGCCAGCGCGACGAGGTTCGTCACCCCGCGCTGTCCGCGTTGAGCGAGGCGGAGACCGCGGAGCTGGCTCGGCTGCTCTCTCGGGTGAGAGAGCGCATATCCGGAATATGATTCCTTGTCGTCATTGCTCGAGGAGTCCGCATGGCTGAGACCGCGTCGCGTCCGTCACTATCCCGTTTTCAGCGCGGGTGGCTCGCGATCTATTGGATCGGGTTCGGTGCGAGCAGCACATTCATGCTGTGGGCAACCGTCGGGCTTCTCGTCGGCGTCGTCGGGCTGACGCAATGGATTCCGGTGCTGTTCGGCTGGGTTGCCGCCCTGTTGGCCAGCCTGTCCGGTGCTCGTCTCGCCGCGATCCGGGCCAGCGATCTGGCGTTCGTGATGGGAACCGGCACGGCGCGGGCCATCGCGCTCGGCTGGAGCTTCGTCGTCGCCGGGATCTTCTTCGGCTCGATCGTCGGTGTCGTCGCGAACATCGACAGCGACGAACTGGTCGCCCCCATCACCGGCGTCATCGGCACCATCGGGGCCGTCGCGCTGCTCGCGATGTTCGGGCCTGGCTACAGCGAGTACTGCGAAGCCCGGCACGTCACGCTCGGCTCGGAGTGGTCGCGTGAGGCGCGCGGGCTCGCTCGGCGGGCTCGGCGGGCGGCGGCTCAGCGAGCCGCGAGCGACTTCTCGAAGCAGACCGAGAGCTCGGCGTCGACGTAGTAGCCGAAACGAGGGATCTCGTGGAACCCGGCGCGCTCGTAGAAGCGCACCGCGGCGCGCTGCTCGAGCCCCGTCTCCAGCACCAGGCGCGACCAGCCGCGCTCCCGGGCCGCCGACTCGAGCGCACCCAGGATCGCTTCGGCGACGCCCGCGCCGCGCCGCTCCGGAATCACGAACATGCGCTTGATCTCGCCGTGCGATGCGTCGATCGGGCGGAGCCCGCCGCATCCGACGGGCGTCTCGCCGTCGAAGGCGACGAGGAACAGCGCGATGTCGTCGCCGGTCGGCTTCGGCCCCGGCTCGGTGTCCTCACCACGGTACAGCGCCCGCACCTCCGCCTGCTGGCTCTCGCGCAGCGCATCGCCCGCGGGATCCTCCCAGGGCACCGCGCGGATCTCCAGAGCGGACGCCGTCACCCCGTGATCCGGTCGGCCAGCTCGCGGTAGCGGGCTGCCGTCTTCTCCACGATGTCCTCGGGCAGCGCCGGCGGCGTTCCGGTCTTGTCCCAGTTCGCCGCGAGCCAGTCGCGCACGATCTGCTTGTCGAAGCTCTCCAGCCGGCGCTCGCCGCCGGCGGCATACACCTCGGCGTCCCAGTAGCGGCTCGAGTCGCTCGTCAGCACCTCGTCGGCGAGGGTCAGGTCGCCGCCGTCCTCCGGATCGAGGCCGAACTCGAACTTCGTATCGGCCAGGATCAGCCCGTGCTGCGAGACGATCTCCGACGCGGTCGTGTAGATCTCCAGGCTGCGCGCGCGCAGCTCCTCGGCGCGGTCGGCGCCGACCAGCTCGACGGTGCGCTCGAAGGTGATGTTCTCGTCGTGCTCGCCGAGCGGCGCCTTGAACGCGGGAGTGTAGATCGGCTCGGGCAGCTGGTCGCCCTCGGTGAGCCCGGCGGGCAGCGGCAGACCGCACACGGTCTGCGTCTCGCGGTACTCGGCCCAGCCGCTTCCGACCAGGTAGCCGCGCACGACCGCCTCGATCGGCAGCATGTCGAGCTCGTGCACGTGCATCGCGCGCTCGGCGATGCCCTCCGGCAGGTGCTCGCCGAGTGCCGGATGCGCCGCCACCAGGTGGTGCGGAACGCCGAGCCGGCGGAACCACCACATGCTGAGCTGGGTGAGCATGGCGCCCTTGCCGGGGATCGCCGGCTCCAGCACGTGATCGAAGGCGCTGACGCGGTCCGAGGCGACGACGAGCACGCGGCCGGGCTCGTCATCCTTGACGTAGAGCTCGCGGACCTTGCCCGAGTAGACGTGCCTCCAGCCGAGCTCGAGCAGGCGCGGATCGCCGTCCGCGTGGGCGCCGGGGCGGGGGTCGTCGGAGGTGGGGAGTCCAGTCATGATGCGGTGTCCGATCCCGCGGGACGCGTGACGCGCTCCGCGATGTCGCGGCGGTAGTGGCCGCCGTCGAGTCCGATGCGTCCGATGGCGTCGTAGGCGCGGGTGCGGGCCTCGACGAAGTCGTGGCCGTGGGCCACCACGCCGAGCACGCGTCCGCCGGTGGCGACGTGCCGATCGCCGACGATCGCCGTGGCGGCATGCGCGAGGGTGACGCCCGGAACGGCGGCGGCCTCGTCGAGCCCGGTCAGCTCGCGTCCGGTGATCGGATCCTCGGGGTAGCCCTCACTCGCCAGCACCACGACGACCGCGGCATCGTTCGAGAACTCGGGGTAGCTCATGCCGCCGAGCCCACCGGTGGCGGCGGCCAGCAGCAGCTCGGAGAGGGGGGTCTCGAGTCGCGGCAGCACGACCTGGGTCTCCGGGTCGCCGAAGCGCGCGTTGAACTCGATCACCTTGACGCCCGCCTCGGTGATGATGAGGCCGCAGTAGAGCAGACCGACGAACGGGGTGCCCTCCGCTTCGAGCGCTCGGACCGTCGGCAGGGCGATCGTGCCGAGCACCTCGTCGACGAACGCCGCCTCGCTGCCCCAGCGGTCGTTCAGCCACGGCAGCGGCGAGTACGCGCCCATGCCGCCGGTGTTCGGGCCCTCGTCACCGTCGAGCGCGCGCTTGTAGTCCTGCGCGGGGCTGAGCGGCACGACGTCGTGGCCGTCGGAGAGGAAGAACAACGAGACCTCGGGGCCGCTCAGGAACTCCTCGATCAGCACCGGGCCCTGCTGCAGGTAGTGCAGACCGTGGGCGAGCGCCGCCGAGTGGTCGTTCGACACCAGCACGCCCTTGCCGGCGGCGAGGCCGTCGGCCTTCACGACGTACGGGGCGCCGAGATCGTCCAGCGCGGTGGCGAGCTCATCGGGGTCGGTGGTGCGGATCGCGCGGCCGGTCGGCACGTTCGCCGCATCCATGATCCGCTTCGCGAAGGCCTTGGAGCCCTCGAGGGCGGCGGCCCGCTTGCCGGGGCCGAACACCGGGACGTCGACCGCACGCAGCGCATCCGCCACACCCGCGACGAGCGGGGCCTCCGGGCCGATGACGACGAGGTCGACGTCGCTCTCCCGCGCGTAGGAGGCGACCAGTTCGCCGTTCTCCGCGTCGAGCGCGACCGTCTCGACCTCCGCGGCGATTCCGGCGTTGCCGGGCGCCGCAATGATTTCGTGATTCGCATCTTCGCGAATCAGAGCAGTGACGATCGCGTGCTCGCGGGCGCCCGAACCGAGGACCAGGATTCTCACCTGGCCAGGCTACCTGCCGCGCGCGAGGCACCCGAACCTGTCCAGCGAACCGGGAGTTCTCCGGGGTCGGTTGTTAGCGTGGAGGCATGGCGAAGGCGAAGATCGCGGCGATCGTGGGCGAGGCATCCATCCGCAAGGAGCTGCGGGGCGAGGGCGATCGCGACTCGACCGCGCTCGCGACCCGGTACCTGCTGCAGCTGCTGGCTGAGAAGGCGCCGGGCCACTCGGTCGAGGTGCGGGTGCCGCCGTTCGGCGCCGTGCAGGTGGTCGGCGGTCCCGGACACACCCGCGGAACGCCGCCCAACGTCATCGAGATGGATGCGGCCACCTGGATCGCGCTCGCCACCGGCAGCCTCGACTGGGCGGCCGCGATCGCCGAGGCGCGGGTCGTCGCCTCCGGCACCCGCGCCGACCTCAGCGAGTTCCTGCCGATCTCCTGGGAGAACCCGGCGCTGCCCGCGTGACCGACAATGGAGGGGTGAGCAGCCCCGAATCCGCCAACGCCGGCGACGAGCGCCAGGAGGTGCGCATCCGCCGCGCCCCGCGCATCGGCGTCTTCCTGACCCTCGGCATCGTGCTGGGCGTGATCGGCACGCTCGTGGCGACGAGCCTGTTCGAGCCCGACCCGAGCATCGGGTTCACGGCGACCTTCGGCTACTTCCTCATCTACGGCGTGCCCGCGGGGGCCCTCGTCGGTGCGACCGTCGCGCTCATCCTCGACGCGATCTCGCGCCGCCGCGCCCGCACCGCCACCGCCACCCGCACCCCCCGCTGACCCCCGCCGCGAGCGCCCGCGCCCCGCGTCAAGCGCGAGCGCTACCGAAACACGCGAGCGCCACCGAAACTCCGGTCGCCTTCGTGAGTTTGGGTAGCGCTCGGCGGAAGGTGGGGGAGGTGGGGGGTCAGCTGAGCTGGTTGGACTCGAGCCAGGCGAGGTACTCGTCGGAGACGTTGCCGGTGATGTAGTCGCCGGTGAAGCAGCTCATCTCGAGGCCCTGGATGTCGGAGCCTTCGAGGATGGCCGACTGCATGTCCTCGACCTCCTGGTAGATCAGGTAGTCGGCGCCGAGCTCCGTCGCGATCTCGGGGATCTTGCGACCGTGCGCGATCAGCTCGGCCCGCGTCGGCATGTTGATGCCGTAGACGTGCGGGTAGCGCACCGGCGGCGCGGCGCTCGTGAAGGTCACCGAGTTGGCGCCCGCGATGCGCGCCATGTCGACGATCTCCTTCGAGGTCGTGCCGCGCACGATCGAGTCGTCGACGATCAGCACGTTCTTGCCCTTGAACTCGGAGCTCATCGCGTTGAGCTTCTGCTTGACGCTCTTCGAGCGCTGCTCCTGCCCGGGCATGATGAAGGTGCGGCCGACGTAGCGGTTCTTGTAGAAGCCCTCGCGGTACTCGATGCCGAGCTTCTGCGCCACCTGCATCGCGGCGGGGCGCGAGGAATCCGGGATCGGCATGACGACGTCGATGTCGCCGGACGGCGTGTACTTCGCGATGGTGTCGGCGAGCCGGTCGCCGAGGCGCAGACGCGCGTCGTAGACGGAGATGCCGTTCATGATCGAGTCGGGACGCGCCAGGTAGACGTACTCGAACGAGCACGGGATCAGGCGCGGGTTCTTGGCGCACTGCCGCGCGAACAGCTCGCCCGAGCGCGAGATGAAGATCGCCTCGCCGGGCTCGACGTCGCGCACGACCTCGTAGCCGCCGTTCTCGAGCACGAGCGACTCACTCGCCACCACCCACTCGGTGCCGACGAGTCCGCTGGTGCGGCGACCCAGAATCAGCGGACGGATGCCGTAGGGGTCGCGGAACGCCAGCAGTCCGTGCCCGCCGATCAGCGCGATCGCGGCGTAGGAGCCCTCGACCCGCTCGTGCAGCGTCTCGATGGCGTCGAAGATCTGGTCGGGGTCGAGGTCGGTGCCGCGCACCTGCGACTGCAGCTCGTGCGCGAGCACGTTGACCAGCAGCTCAGTGTCGGAGCTGGTGTTGAGGTGCCGGCGGTCGACCCGGAACAGCTGGTCGCTCAGCTCACGCGTGTTGGTGAGGTTGCCGTTGTGCACCAGCACGATGCCGTAGGGCGCGTTCACGTAGAACGGCTGCGCCTCCTGCTCCTTCTCGGCGTCGCCGCGCGTCGCATAGCGCACGTGGCCGAGGCCCATGGTGCCGAGCAGGGTGCGCATGTCGCGCGTGCGGTACGCCTCACGCACCTGGCCTTTGGCCTTGTGCATGTGGATGATGCTGCCGTCGGCGGTCGCGATGCCGGTGGAGTCCTGGCCGCGATGCTGCAAGAGCGCAAGGCTGTCGTAGACCTGCTGGTTGACTGGGCTCGAAGAGACGATGCCGACAATGCCGCACATTCCGCGGAGTGCTCCCACCGGTGAAGGATGCGTACCCGCATCGCGGGTACGTCTCAGTCTCGCATAGGGCGGCGCCGCATCGCGCGGGGGGCGGCTACCCTGGCTGTGTGACCGCCGCATCCAGTTCCCATGGCGACGCCAGCTACGCCGCCGCCGGAGTCGACACCGCCGCGGGCGACCGCGCGGTCGAGCTGATGAAGGCCGCGGTCGGCGCAACCCACGGACCGGAGGTCCTGGGCGGCGTGGGCGGCTTCGCCGGCCTGTTCGACGTGAGCGCGCTGC
Source organism: Herbiconiux sp. J20-20 (assembly GCF_057365085.1). Classification (NCBI taxonomy): domain Bacteria; kingdom Bacillati; phylum Actinomycetota; class Actinomycetes; order Micrococcales; family Microbacteriaceae; genus Herbiconiux; species Herbiconiux sp. J20-20. The sequence continues at coordinate 1,577,672 of NZ_CP195122.1, read as the reverse complement.
GCGACTTCCGCCGCCCGCTGCTGGCGACGAGCACCGACGGCGTCGGCACGAAGATCGACATCGCGATCGCGCTCGACAAGCACGACACGATCGGGCAGGACCTGGTCGGCATGGTCGTGGACGACATCGTCGTGGTCGGCGCGAAGCCGCTGTTCATGACCGACTACATCGCCTGCGGCAAGGTCGACCCGCAGCGGATCGCCACCCTCGTCGAGGGCGTGGCGCGCGCCTGCGCCGAGACCGGCACCGCACTGGTCGGCGGCGAGACCGCCGAGCACCCGGGTCTGATGAAGCCGCACGAATACGACATCGCGGGCGCCGCGGTGGGAGCCGTCGAGGCGGATGCGGTGCTCGGCCCGGAGCGCATCGAGCACGGCGACCTGGTGGTCGCGATCGCGTCGAGCGGTCTGCACAGCAACGGCTTCTCGCTGGTGCGCCACATCCTCGCGAACGCGGGCGTCGGCTACACCGACCACTCGGCCGAGCTCGGCGGAACGGTCGGCGAGGTGCTGCTCGAGCCGACCCGCCTCTACACGAGTCCGCTGCTCGGCATCCTGAGCGATGTGCCGGGCGCGGTGCATGCCCTCAGCCACGTCACGGGCGGCGGGATCGCGGCCAACCTGGCCCGCGTGCTGCCGCGCGGCGCCTGGGTGGAGGTCGACCGCTCGACCTGGAGCCCGGACCCGGTGTTCCGCGTGCTGGCCGACCTCGGCGGGATCGCGCTCGCCGAGACGGAGGGCACCTGGAACCTGGGCGTCGGCATGTTCGCGGTGGTCGCGCCCGACTCCGCCAGTTCGGTGACGCGTGCGCTCGAGGCGGCGGGGATGCCCGCCTGGGTGGCGGGCCGCGTCACGGTCGGCGATCGCGACCTCGACGGCTTCGAGCAGGGCGCCAAGGGCGTGGACGGCGGCGCGGTGCGCCTCGTCGGCTCGTTCGCGAGCTAGGTCAAGCCCACCTGCGAAGACCCCGGCGCAAAGTCGGAGCGCAGCCGAACTCGTCCACGACTCGTGGACGAGGGGCCCGAATCTCCGACTTTGGGCGAGCGTGCGCGGGACCTCTGGCCCTACGGATCCGCTCGGCGCATCCGTAGCGTCACGGTATGAGTACCCGACTCGGAGATCTTGCGAGTGCGATGCTCGTCGCAGAGCACGCGCATGATCGTCGCGCCGCACACGCGGCGCACACGGAGCACGGCTTCGCCACACGGTGGGTGATGGTCGTCTCAGGGGCAGAAATCATCGGGTTCGCGATTCCCGCAACAGCGGGAATCCTCGTCGCCACCCTCGCGGTTCCACCCCCGATCGCGCTTACCACGCTGATCGCCGCGGGGGTGGCTGAGGGGGCGCTGCTCGGCACCGGGCAGGTGCTGGGTTTCGGTCGCCGGGCCCGCATCCGCGCCGCACGCTGGATCGGTGCGACGGCGGCGGGCGCCGCTCTCGCCTGGGCGATCGGCATGTCGCTGAGCATCGCCGGCGTCTTCGATCAGGCCCCGGAGCCGGTGACCGTGGTGCTGCTCGTGGTCGGCGGACTCGCCCTGGTCGCCACGATCCCCACCCTGCAGTGGTTCTTCGCTCTGCGCGACCGACCGCGCAGCGCGCGGTGGATTCCCATCAGCATGGCCGCGTGGACCGCCGGCCTGAGTTGGACTCTCGCCCCGTCGATCGTCGTCGACGAGAGCACGCCGATGGGGCTGCTGATCGCGATCTATGTCGGCGCGGGCGCGATGATGGCGGTCACGAGCGCTCTGATTACGGCGCCGTGCGCACGCAACCTCGCCGAGCATCCGCCCGGAACGGCCGAACCTACGCGGTCTTGAAGTGGCCTTCGTCGTACTCGTCGTCGTCAGACGCCGAGTATTCGGGCCACTTCTCGAGGTCTTCTTCAAGCCGCGAGTTGCCGCCGAGCTCCTTTTCGAGCGCACCGTAGTTGGTGTCGGGGCTGAAGTACTTCAGCTCGCGCGCCACCTTGGTGTGCTTCGCCTTTTGACGGCCGCGCCCCATGCGTGACCCCCTCTGATTCGAGTTATGGCAATGGTTGAAAACTGCCCAAAAGTCTAACACGTACCCCATTTGGGGAACGACTGGTCTCCACCTGCGCCGACTAGTCTTGACCGCGTGACCGAGCCCAAGTACGACACCTCAGTGGTCGTGATCGGTGGCGGTCAGGCGGGACTGTCCACGGCATTCTACCTGCGCCGTCTCGGCCTCGACCCCGGCAACGACTTCGTGGTGCTGGATCGCGGACCCGGCGCCGGCGGCGCCTGGCAGTTCCGCTGGGAGGCGCTGCGTCTCGGCTACGCGCACCGCGTCAACGATCTGCCCGGAATGGATGAGCTCGGGTTGAGCTTCGACACCGCCGATCGGCACGCCCCCGCCAAGGACATCGTCGCCGACTACTACGCCCGCTACGAGGAGCATTTCGGGCTGGAGGTCGTGCGCCCGGCGGAGGTCACCTCGGTCACGCCCGAGCTCGACGGTCTCGCCGTGTCGTTCACCCTTCCGGGCACCGACGAGGACGACGAGGTCGAGGAGAAGACGGTGCGGGCGCCCGTGGTCGTCAACGCGACCGGCACCTGGGGCGCGCCGTTCGTGCCGTACTACCCGGGAATGAACACCTTCGCCGGCCGACACCTGCACACCGCCGAGTACCGCGATGCGGAGGAATTCCGCGACCAGGCGGTCGTGGTCGTCGGCGGCGGCACGAGCGCGATCGGATTCCTGATGGAGCTCGAGGGCATCGCCAAGTCGCTGGTCTGGGTCTCGCGTCGCCCGATCCAGTTTCTCGACTCGCAGGGGCTCGACCTTGAGGCGGGTGCCTCGGCCGTGGCGCTGCAGGACGCCGCCGCGCGCGAAGGGCGCGCGCTGCCGAGCATCGTCAGCACCACGGGAGTGCCGCGCAGCCGCCGCATTCAGGCGGGCATCGACCGTGGTCTGCTGGTGGCGCATCCGATGTTCGACAAGATCGAGCCGACCGGCGTGCGGTGGAGCAACGGCAGCTTCCGGCCCGCCGACGCGATCATCTGGTCGACCGGCTTCCGTCCCGAACTGCGCCACCTCGCCCCGCTCAAGCTGCGCGAGAAGGAGGGCGGCGTGGTCGTCGGCGGCGGTGTCTCGTGGCGGAACCCGCGCGTGTTCTTTGCCGGCTATGGTCCGACCGCGAGCACGATCGGCGCGAATCGCGCCGGACGCACGATCGCGCGTCAGGTCGTGGCGACGCTGAGCAAGCTCGGCGCCTGAGACCGCACCAGCGCGGCGCTACGCCAGCGCCGCGAAGGTGATCGCGAAGCCGGCCCCGGCGCTGGCGATGCCGAGCACGAGGTTGCCGGCGAGGCTGACGACCGCCGCGCGCAGTCGGCGACGCGAGGCCAGCTGCAGCGTCTCGACGCTCAGTGTGCTGAAGGTGGTGAGTCCGCCCGCGAAGCCGCCGAAGATCACGTACCGCAGCTCCGGGTCGATCGAGCCGGTCGCCGCGAGCGCCAGCAGAACCCCGCCGAGCGCCGAGCCGATCACGTTGACGGTCAGCACGGCCCACGGGATCCGGGCGCGCGGATGACTGAGCAGCACCGTCGTGCCGTAGCGGGCCAGCGCGCCGAGCGCCCCGGCGCCGAGGGCGGCGACGATCACCCAGCCGCTCATTCGGTCACCTGCAGCGGAGGCATCCGGCGTCGCGTTCCGATGCCGAGCCCGAGCGCGGCCGCGGCCAGCCCGAGCACGAGGGTGACGCCCAGGTAGGCGACGGCGAGCGCCCATTGTTCGGCATCGACGAGGGCGATGAACGAGACCGCGAGCGCCGAGAAGGTGGTGAACGAGCCGAGCACGCCGGTCCGCAGACCCGCCCGCGCCCAGACCGGGGTCGACAGTTCGAAGCGTCCGACGAGCAGACCGAGCACGAACGATCCGGCGACGTTGGCGAGCAGCGTCGACCAGGGGAACCCGGCGTCGGCGTGGGGGAGCGCGGCGTCGAGCGCGAGGCGCAGCCCGGTGCCGAGCGCGCCCCCCAGAAGCACCGCGAGGATTGTCACGCGCGCCAGCGTAGTCGCGTCGTTCCCCGCGACCCGGACGCGCGCCCCGTGCGCTCGTATGATCGGGCCGTGCCTTCCAACGCCCGACGCCGACGCTGGCCGTGGATTCTCGCGGCCGCGCTCGTGGTCGTCCTCGTCCCCGCCGCGCTCATCGCGGTGCCGATCCTCACCCACTCGAACCAGGGCCTGGCCAATCAGGATCCGACCGACGAGGCGTGGCCGACGCGCGTGACGGCCTCGGGTGACGACGGTCGCGACCGCGCGCTTGAGGTCGCCGCCTTCGAATCCGACGAGCCGGTCGACACCTCGTCGCTGGCGGCCGGCGATCGGCTCGTGGTGACGGGATCCGGCTACGACCCGGCACGCGGCATCTACGTGGCGATCTGCCGCATCCCGGACAGCGCTGGCGAGAAGCCGGGGCCGTGCCTCGGCGGGATCCCCACGCAGGAGCAGCAGGAGGTCGCCGAGGGCACGATCCAGTTCGCCGCGAGCAACTGGGTGAACGACGACTGGGCGTGGCGGCTGTTCGGCGCGCGCTCCTTCGATGACCGGGAGGCGGGCACTTTCACCGCCTACCTCGAGGTGCCGGATCCCGTGGGCGAGAGCCTCGACTGCCGCGTCGAGGCGTGCGCGATCTACACCCGCAACGACCACACGGCCGCGGCAGACCGGGTGCAGGATCTCGCGATCCCGGTCGGCTTCGCCGGCTGACGCACCGGGGCGACCGGATCGCTTCTTGACCTTGACGCCGCGTCAACTTGTAGCGTCGGAGGCATGACCGCGGAAGCCAAGCACTGGAGCATCCAGGAGGTGGCGCGCCTCGCCGGAACGACGAGTCGCACGCTTCGCCACTACGACGACGTCGGCCTCGTGCCGCCGAGTCGGATCGGCGCCAACGGCTACCGCTATTACGACGAGACCGCGCTCCTGCGCCTGCAGCGCGTGCTGCTGCTGCGCGAGCTCGGCCTCGGGATTCCCGCGATCGCCGACGTGATCGACGGGCAGCGCGACGATCGCGAGGCGCTGCGCCGACAGCTCGCCCTGCTCCGGCAGGAGCAGGAGCGGTTGGCGCGGCAGATCGCGAGCGTCGAGCACACCATCGAGACCCTGGAAGGAGGTGAACAGCTGATGGCAGAGAACATGTTCGACGGATTCGACCACACCCAGTACAAGGAGGAGGTCGAGCAGCAGTGGGGCGCCGAGGCGTACGCGACGAGCGACGCGTGGTGGCGGGGCCTGGGCCCCGACGGCCAGGCCGCGTTCCGCGCGCAGGTGGCGGCGCTGAACCGCGACTGGATCGCGGCCGCCGAGAGCGGCATCGACCCGGACTCGGACGAGGCACGCGCGCTCGCCGAACGGCACGTGGCGTGGCTGGGGAGCACCCCGGGCATCCCGCGCACGGGCGATACCCCGGCGAAGGAGTACGTGCTCGGGCTCGCCGAGATGTACGTGGCCGACCCGCGCTTCGCCGCCAACTACGGCGGCGCGACCGGCGCGGCCTTCGTGCGCGAGGCGCTCGCCGCCTACGCGGCGAACCGGCTGTCGTAGTCGGGGTCGAAGGGGATCGCGCGGTAGCCGTCGTTCGCGACGACGACGACCGTGGCGATCATGGCCCATAGCGCGAGCGCGCCGAGGGAGAGGGCGATCATCATGCCGGCACCTCCTCTCGGGGCGACTCGAGCGGGCCCCGACGGACCGGCACCCGCAGCAGCGGCAGCGTGACGCCGACCATCGGCCCGATCAGCAGCGCGAAGGCGAGCGTGCCGACGCCCACCTGGCCGCCGAGCATCCAGCCCGCCGTCAGCACCGTCACCTCGATGCCGGTGCGCACGACCCAGATCGGCCAGCCGCTGCGCGCATGCACCCCGGTCATGAGGCCGTCGCGCGGGCCGGGGCCGAGCCGCGCCCCGATGTAGAGGCCGGTCGCGACGGCGAGCAGGGCGAGTCCTCCGGCGAACACGATGCCCTGCTGCCAGGGCACCGTCTGCTGGGGAACGAGCCAGAGGCCGAGTTCGGCGCTCGTGCCGATGAGGAGCACATTGAGGATCGTGCCGACGCCCGGCCTCTGTCTGAGGGGGATCCAGAGCAGCAGCACCAGCGCGCCGACGATGTTCGTGACGAGTCCGAACGGCAGTCCGGTCTGCTGCGCGATCCCTTGCCCGAGCACATCCCACGGGGCGACACCGATCCCGGCGCGCACCATCACGCCGAGCGCCACTCCGTAGAGGACGAGCCCAGCGAGAAGCTGAACCCAGCGCCGGGTCCAATTCGCGGCGTCGGCGGGGATGCGTGCGGTCATGTCGCCAGTCAAAGCCCGAATTGGACTGCAATCAAGATGCCAATTCTTGGCGGCTGGCGTAGGGTGGCCGGGTGACGTCGCTTTCGGCCCGTGCGCTGGCCTCTCTGCTTCGAGGGTGGCGGGATGCCGCCCGCGGTCCCGTCTATCAGGAGCTCGCCGACCGCGTCCGGCTGCTGATCCTCGACGGGCGCATCCCCCTCGGCACGCGCCTGCCCGCCGAACGTGAGCTCGCGCACCAGCTCGTCCTCAGCCGCACCACCGTGTCGTCGGCGTACGCGAGCCTGCGCGATGCCGGCTTCGTCGAGAGCACGCGCGGCTCGGGCAGCGTCGCGCGGCTGCCGCGGCACGATGAGCTCGACCCGGATCCCGACACCCCCGCTGGCTTCGTCGACTTCGGCAAGGCCATGCTGCCGGCGGTGCACGGCGTCGCCGGGGCCGCCGAGCGCGCCGTCGCGCACCTGCCCCGGTTCCTCGGCGAGTCCGGCTTCGACCCGCTGGGGCTGCTGGTCGCCCGGCAGGCGCTCGCCGATCACTACACGGCGCGCGGCGTTCCGACCTCGGCCGACCAGCTCATGATCACGGTGGGCGCGCAGCACGCGATCCACCTCATCGCGCGCACCGTGCTCTCGCGCGGCGACCGCGCCGTGGTCGAGGCGCCGACGTTCCCGCACGCGCTCGAGGCGATCCGCGCGGCAGGCGGGCGGCCCGTTCCCGTCCCCGTCTCCACCACGGAAGGCTGGGACGTCACCACGCTCGAGCAGATCTTCCCGCGCACCAGCCCCGTGCTCGCCTACCTGCAGCCCGAGAACCACAATCCGACCGGGCGCACGATGGACCCGGAGATGCGCGAGCGCATCGCCCGCCTTGCGGCGCGGCAGGGCACCGTCGTCGTCGCCGACGAGACGATCGCCGGCCTCGGGCTGGTTGGACGCCCCACTCCGCTGCCGTACGCGGCGACCGGGCCCGCCGTGTCAATCGGATCGCTCGGCAAGTCGGTCTGGGGCGGACTGCGGCTGGGGTGGATCCGCGCCGACCGCGAGTTCATTCAGCGCGCCGCGCGCGAGCGCTTCACCGGCGACCTCGGCACGCCGATCCTCGACCAGCTCATCCTGCTCGAGCTCCTTCCGCGCTACGACGAGATCCTCGCCGAGCGCCGCGCCGCGCTCACCCGCGGCCGCGACCAGCTCGCCGCGCGCCTGCGCACCGCGATCCCCGAGTGGGAGGTGCCGCACACCGAGGGCGGCATCGCCAGCTGGATCAACCTCGGCGCCCCGATGAGCACCTCGCTCGCGATCGCGGCGCGGGCCGAGGGGCTCATCCTCGCGGCGGGTCCGCGATTCGGGGTCGAGGGCGGCGTGTTCGAGCGCTTCGTTCGGGTGCCGTTCACCTACCCGAGCGACGAGATCGACCGCGGTGTCGACCGCCTCATCGCCGCCTGGTCGCGCGTGCGCCGCACCCCCGCGATCGTCGCCGAGCCGGAGTACGCCCAGGTCGTCTGAGCGGTTTCCGGCACGATTTCATCCCAACGGAGTACAGTGCGGGCGCGCCCGCTTGTGATACTGACTCAGGTGCACGGTGGCGTGCGCGCCCTCCGTCGGCCTGCACCGCCGCGGAGACCGAACACCCCGAGGAGCCATCCCCGTGCATCTGCTGTCCGTCTTCAGCCTTCGCAATCGCGCGCTCATTGCGCTCGTCACGATCGTCATCGGCCTGTTCGGCGGCATCGCGATCACCCAGCTCAAGCAGGAGCTGTTCCCCTCGATCAGCCTGCCGCAGGTCAGCATCTCCACCAGCTACCCGGGCGCCAGCCCCGCGGTCGTCGAGAACGACGTCTCGACGCCGGTCGAGGCCGCCCTGCAGGGCATCCGCGGGCTGAGCGGCACCAGCGCCACCTCGGGCTCAGGGCTCTCCCTGGTCACCGCCGAATTCGACTACGGCACCGACCTCACGACGGCCGAGCAGAAGGTGCAGCTCGCCCTCAACCGGATCGCGAACCAGCTTCCCGACGACGTCACCCCGACGGTGGCGACCTTCTCCTTCGATGACTTCCCGGTCATCCAGCTCGCCGTCACCAGCGACCTCGACCAGAACCAGCTCACCAGCCGACTCGAGTCGATCGCGGTGCCCGAGTTCCAGTCGCTCGACGGGGTGAGCGAGGCCTCCGTCACCGGTGGCGCGGGCGAGCGCGTCGAGATCACGTACGACCCCGAGAAGCTCGAGGACAACAACCTCACGACGCAGTCGATCGTCGACGCGCTGAACTCGGCGGGCGTCCTGCTCGCGGTCGGCGAGATCGCCGAAGATGGCACCACTCTCACCGTCCAGTCGGGGGCGCGCATCGAGTCGCTGGACGAGATCCGCGCGCTGCCGGTGCTCGGCGGCTACACGACCGACACCGAGACGGTGCCCGGCTTCGGCGAGGTGACGACCTCGGAGGCGCAAGAGCTCACCATCGACGACCTCGCCGCCGTCGAGCTGGTCGACAACCCCTCCGACTCGATCGCCCGGGTCAACGGGGAGCCCTCCCTCGCGGTGGCGATCACCAAGACGGCGACCGGCAACACCGTCGACGTCTCGCACGCCGTCTCCGATGCGCTCGACGAGATCGCCGCGAAGGTCGGCTCGAACACCGAGTTCACGGTCGTCTTCGACCAGGCGCCCTCGATCGAGCGCTCCATCGAGACGCTCGCCACCGAGGGCCTCCTGGGTCTCGCTGCCGCGATCCTCGTGATCTTCGTCTTCCTGGTGTCGATCCGCTCGACCCTGGTGACGGCGATCTCGATCCCGGCGTCGCTGCTCGTGACCTTCATCGGGATGTGGGCGAGCGGCTACTCGCTCAACGTCCTCACGCTGGGCGCCATCACCATCTCGATCGGCCGCGTCGTCGACGACTCGATCGTCGTCATCGAGAACATCAAGCGGCACCTGGCGCTCGGCGATGACAAGCTGACCGCGATCAAGACCGGCGTGCGCGAGGTCGCCACGGCGATCACCGCCTCCACGGTCACCACCATCGCCGTGTTCCTGCCGCTCGCGCTGGTCAGCGACATCACCGGCGAGCTGTTCCGGCCCTTCGCCGTCACGGTGACGATCGCGCTCGCCGCATCGCTCTTCGTCGCCCTGACGATCGTGCCGGTGCTCGCCTACTGGTTCCTGGGTCGCAAGCCGCTCAGCGCCAAGGCGATCGCGAAGGCGGAGGCGGCGCAGGCCGCGGCGGCCTCCGGCGAGGACGAGCTGGAGCGCCCGACGCGACTGCAGAAGGTGTACCTGCCCGTCATCCGCTGGACGCTGCGTCGCCCCGCGATCACGCTGCTCGCCGCGGTGCTGGTGATGGGCGGAACCATCGCCACCGTGCCGCTGCTGCAGACCAACTTCATCGGATCCAGCGGCGCCAACACGATCACCGTCACCCAGACCATCGACGCCGGCTCCGACCTGGAGGCGAAGGATGCGGCCGCCACCAAGGTCGAGCAGGCGCTGCTCGAGGTGGAGGGCGTCGAGATCGTGCAGTCGTCGATCGGCGGCGGCAACCAGCTGGCCGCCTTCTTCGGCGGCGGCAACGACGCGACCTTCTCGCTCACCACGGACGAAGACGGCGATCAGGATGAGATCACGGCCGCCGTGCGCGCCGCGATCGACGACCTCAGCGACGTCGGCGAGGTGACGGTCGGCGGCGGCGAGAGCGCCGCGTTCGCCTCCAGCGACATCTCGATCCAGATCTCGGCCGGGGATGAGGACGCCCTCCTGGAGGCGACGACCGCCGTGCTCGACGCGGTGAGCGACCTCGACGTGACCGCCGAGGCGACCAGCAACCTCGCCGCGAGCCGGCCGTTCATCTCGGTCGACGTGGATCGCGAGGCCGCCGCCGAGTACAACCTCAGCGAGCTCGCGGTCGGCAGCCTCGTCGCCCAGGCGATGCAGCCCGCCGCCTCCGGCGACTTCGAGCTCGACAACACGGTGATCTCGATCTACCTGGTCGACCCGGACGAGCCCGAGACGCTCGAGCAGCTGCGCGAGTACGAGCTGCAGACGCCGACCGGTGACACGGTGCGACTCGAGGAGATCGCTGACGTGGAGATCACGAACGGGCCCACCTCGATCACCACCGAGCGCGGCGTGCGCACCTCCGAGGTCACGATCACCCCGAACACGGCCGACCTCGGCTCGGCGGGCGCCGTCGTCACCGCCGCGGTGGCCGACGTCACCTTGCCGGAGGGCGCCTCGGCGAGCGTCGGCGGCGCGGTCGCCGACCAGCAGGAGGGCTTCGCCCAGCTCGGGCTGGCCGCGCTGGCGTCGCTTCTGATCGTGTACATCATCATGGTCGCGACGTTCCGCAGCCTCCGCCAGCCGCTGCTGCTGCTGATCTCGGTGCCGTTCGCGGCGACCGGCGCGATCCTGCTGCAGCTGGCGAGTGGGGTGCCGTTCGGCATCGCGTCGATCATCGGCGTCATCATGCTGATCGGCATCGTGGTGACGAACGCGATCGTGCTGGTCGACCTCGTCAACCAGTACCGAGAGCGCGGAATGAAGGTGAACGATGCCGTCGAGCACGGCTCCTCGCGTCGTCTGCGCCCGATCCTGATGACGGCGCTCGCCACGATCGTGGCGCTCATCCCGATGGCGCTCGGCATCACCGGCGAGGGCGGCTTCATCTCGCAGCCGCTGGCGATCGTCGTGATCGGCGGGCTGCTCTCCTCGACGCTGCTCACGCTGGTCGTGCTGCCGACGCTGTACGCCCTCGTCGAGGGCGCCTCCGAGCGTCGCGCCGCCAAGCGCGAGGCCCGAGCCGCCGCGGCGGAGACCGCCGCGAGCTAGTTGCGCTCAGTCGGCGGCGAGGATCGCCTCGCCGCCGACGGTGCGCGCCAGGAAGTCGAGGATGCGCGCCGAGACGTCGGCGTCGAGCAGCATGATCGCGTGCCGGTCGCCGGCGACGACGAGGAACTCCACGTCGACTCCCGCCTCGCGGAGGGCGGCCGCGAACAGCTCGCCCTGCTCGTCCGGAACGAACTCGTCCTCCGAGTGCACGATGAAGACCGGCGGATCGCTCGCATCGACCGCGGTGATCGGCGAGGCGAGCGCCGCCGTCTCGCAGTCGTCGTCGGACTCGCAGCCCAGGTAGTCGAGCCGCCGCGGCGTCAGACGGGCGTCCTCGGCCACGCCGCTCAGGTCGATGGGCGCGCTCAGCTCCACGACGGCGGCCACCCGGTCGGGCGCCGACCAGGCGCCGTCGCCCGCGGTGCCGACCCAGGCGGCGAGCGTGCCGCCGGCGGAGCTGCCGAACAGCGCGATCCGATCGGGGTCGATGCCGTAGGCGGCGACCTGCGCGGGCTCGCGCAGCCAGGCGAGGGCCGCCCGCACGTCGTCGGTCGCGGCAGGGAACTGCGCCGCGGGCGAGAGCCGGTAGCTGATCGAGAACGTGGGGTAGCCGGCGCCCGCCAACCACTCGCAGGTCTCGCGGTACAGGGCTTCGTCGCGGGCGCCGCGATACCAGCTGCCGCCGTGAATGAACATGATCGCCGGTCGCGCCTCGGTGCCGTCGCTCGCGGGAAGGCAGGCGTCCAGGGCCAGCTCCGTGCCCTCGGGCGAGGCGTAGACGAGGCCCGCCTGCACCGTCACTCCGTCCACGAGCGGCAGACCGAGCGGCGCGGCGACCGTCTCGGCGGCCTCGATCTCGCTGGAGGCGGGCACGCATCCGGCGAGCACGGCACCGCACAGCGTCACGAGCGCGAGAGCTCTCACGGACGGCGCGATTCGGGGCATGTTCAGGCGAGCATAGGCGAATTCAGGATCGGTCCTGTAAGGTACCGAGGTCGGCTCTCGACAGCGGAACTCTCCGCAATGCTTCACTGTGTGTCGAATCGGGCCGGATCGTCAGCGCATCCGCTGACGAGGAATCCATTCAGGAAAACGGCCCCGGTCAGTATCGCCCGGGTTCTCACGCGGCTGCGTTCAGTCGTTGTGCACTCTGTGTGACCACAACCGGAAAAGACATCCATGCCTCAGAAGAAGGGCGCGCCTGTGCGCGCGCCGAAGTTCAAGTCCAACGCCCCGAAGTCGGGCAGCAAGAGCCCCAAGCACCGCGGCTACCGTGCCGAGGATGCCGCTGCGGGCACCGCTCCGGCGCCCAAGAAGGCGCGCTGGAGCAGCGACGACCGCGTGGCCCGCGGCCGCAACGCCGAGCGTCCCCGCGGCGGCGAGTCCGCCGCGCGTGGTGAGCGCACCGGCGAGCGCCCCAACTGGGAGCCGCGCCCCAAGCAGTCGCGCTTCGAGCGCGACGCGCAGCGCACCGGCCGCGTCGACCGTGACGCCCGCCCCGCGCGCGGCGACCGGGACGAGCGTCCGCGTTACAACCGTGATGAGCGCCCGGCCCGTTTCGATCGCGACGAGCGTCCGCGGTACAACCGCGATGACCGTCCGGCCCGCACCGATCGCGATGAGCGTCCGCGCTACAACCGTGACGACCGTGACGAGCGTCCCCGTTACAACCGCGACGACCGCCCGGCGCGCGACGACCGCCCCCGCTACAACCGTGACGACCGCCCGGCCCGCGATGACCGTCCGCGCCGCGAGTTCAGCAATGACCGCCCGCGTCGTGACTTCAACGAGGACCGCCCGCGTCGTGACTTCAACGAGGACCGCCCGCGTCGTGACTTCAACGAGGACCGCCCGCGTCGTGACTTCAACGAGGACCGCCCGCGCCGCGACTTCCGCGACGACCGCCCGGCGCGCGCGCCGCGCCAGGACGAGGCCGCCCGCTTCGTTCCGACCGACGACGTCGTGCTCGAGCGCCTCGAGGCGCAGGCCATCGTCGCCGGCGACTCGGAGGGCGTGAGCTTCGGCGACCTCGGCCTCGGCGACAACATCGTGCGTGCCCTCGCCGAGCTCGGCGCGGCCTCGCCGTTCCCGATCCAGGCCGGCACGATCCCCGAGGTCCTCGCGGGTCGCGACGTCCTCGGCCGCGGCCGCACCGGCTCCGGCAAGACGATCGCCTTCGGCGCCCCGCTCGTTGAGCGCCTGCTGCGCATGCAGGCCGGCGACAGCAAGCGCCGCCAGCCGGGCCGCAAGCCGCGCGCCCTGATCCTGGCGCCGACGCGTGAGCTCGCCCTGCAGATCGACCGCACCGTGCAGCCGATCGCCCGCAGCGTCGGACTCTTCACCACGCAGATCTACGGCGGCGTGCCCTACGCGCGTCAGCTCGGGGCGCTCGACCGCGGTGTCGACATCGTGATCGGCACCCCCGGTCGCATCCAGGACCTCTCGGCCCAGGGCCGCCTCGACCTCTCGCAGGTCGTCGTGACCGTGCTCGACGAGGCCGACCACATGTGCGAGCTCGGCTTCGCCGAGCCCGTGCAGGAGATCCTGGACCGCACGAGCGAGGGCGGCCAGAAGCTGCTGTTCTCGGCGACCCTCGACAAGGGCGTGGCCGAGATCGTCGAGCGCTACCTCGTCGAGCCGAGCGTGCACGAGGTCGCCGGTGAAGACCAGGCCAGCTCCACGATCGACCACCGCGTGCTCGTCATGGACCAGCGTGACAAGCTCGCGGTGCTCGCCGAGCTCGCCGCCGGTCCCGGCAAGAAGCTCGTCTTCGCTCGCACCCGTGCGTTCGCCGAGCAGCTCGCCGACTTCCTCGACGAGGCCGACATCGCGGCCGACGCGATCCACGGCGACCTGAACCAGTCGCGCCGTCAGCGCGCCCTCGAGAAGTTCAGCAAGGGCCGCCTGCAGGCGCTCGTCGCCACCGATGTCGCCGCGCGCGGCATCCACGTCGACGATGTCGACCTGGTCATCCAGGCCGACGCGCCCGACGAGTACAAGTCGTACCTGCACCGTTCCGGCCGCACCGGCCGCGCCGGAAAGTCGGGTGTCGTCGTGACGCTCGTTCCGCGCAACCGCCGCCGCAAGGTGGAGGACCTGCTGCAGCGCGCCGAGATCACCGCCGAGTGGATTCAGGTCCGCCCGGGCGACGACGTGATCCGTGACCTCGCGGAGGGCGTCGCGATCTCCTAGGTCGCAGAAGCCGTGTGAGGCGGGGGTGGTGCCGTGAGGCGCCGCCCCCGTTTCCGTTTCATGGTGGGGCTGTCGCTCAGCCGAGGCCGAGCGCGGTCGACAGCTCCCGGTGCGAGCTGAGGGTGGCGGCCGCGACGAGCGCCAGCGTGAGTCCGACCCACTGCACCGGCGCGATCCGCTCGCGCAGCACGATGGCCGCCAGCAGAATGGTGCCCGCCGGGTAGAGGGCGATGAGCACTGACATGATGCTGAGTTCGCCGAGCCGCAGGCCGATCAGGATCAGCGAGTTCGCGGTCACTTCGAGCACCCCGCAGGTGATCGCGAAGGCGATCCCAGCGCGCCATCCGGTGGTGAGCGTTGCGGACTCGCTGGTCCGCCGACGCCCGATGAGCGCCATGCCGAGGATGACCGCGCCGAGCACGAGCACCGTCGCCAGGCGGTGCGTGATCAGGGGATACAGCCCCGAGTCGGCGGGGGCGTGGTCGATGGAGACGAGGAAGACGCCGATCAGCGTTCCGGACCCGACGGCGTACAGGACGCCGCGGAGCTTCGGCCGCACGGCGCCCTTCTCGGGGACGAAGCCGACGAGCACCACCGCGACCAGCGCGAGGCCGAGGGCCAGGTAGCCGAGCAGGGTCAGCTCGTCGCCGGTGGCCAGGCCCCAGGTCATCGGGATGATCGCCGAGACCACCGCCGTCAGCGGCGACAGGATGCTCATCGGTCCGATCGCGAGGGCCGCGTAGAGCAGCATGATCGCCAGGCCGCCGCTCACGCCCGCGATCGCGCCCCACGCGAACGCCTCCGCGGAGGCGACGCCCCCGACGAGCGGCGCGAAGATCAGCATCAGCACGAGGCCGGTGATCCCGGCCATGAACGTCACCCGCACGGCGGCGATGCGACGAGAGCCCATCCCGCCCATGAAGTCGGCGGCACCGAAGATGAGAGCGGCGCCGAGGCCGACGAGAACAGTAATCACCGGTCCACGTTAGCCGCGCTGCGACAGCGCGAATCCCGCCGTTCGCGCGGTGACGCGAGGGCCCGCCTAGCCGAGGCCGACGAGGGCCGAGAGCTCGCGATGCGAGCCGAGCATCGCGGCGGCGGCCACCGCGAGCGCCAGCCCCGCCCACTGCACGGGGGCGATGCGCTCCCGCAGCAGGATTCCCGCCAGCAGGATCGTGCCCGCCGGGTACAGGGCGACCAGCACCGACATCACGCTGAGGTCGCCGAGGCGCAGGCCGAACAGGATCATCGAGTTGGCGGTGGCGTCGAGGATGCCGCAGATCACCGCGATGCCGAGGCCCGCGCGCCAGCCGGTTCGCGCATCCGTCGACTCCGACGAGCCGCGCCGCGCCCGCAGGATCAGCACCAGGATGAGCGCGCCGAGGAACACCACGCTCGCGGCGCGATTCGCCAGCAGCGGCACCAGCCCCGAGTCGTCGGGCGTCTGATCCATGATGACCAGGAAGATGCCGATCAGGATTCCGGAGCCGACCGCGTAGAGGATGCCCCGCGGATGCGGACGCACCGCCCCCTTCTCGGGCACGAAGCCGACGAGCACGACCGCCACGAGCGCCAGGCCGAGGGCGAGGTAGCCGACCCCGGTGAGGGTCTCCCCGCCGAGCAGCCCCCAGGTCATCGGCACGATCGCCGAGATGACGGCGGTCAGCGGCGACAGGATGCTCATGGGTCCGATCGCGAGCGCGGCGTAGAGCAGCACGATGGCGAAGCCGCCGCTCAGCCCCGACAGTGCTCCCCAGACCAGCGCTTCGCCCGAGACGGCTCCGCCCGAGAGCGGTGCCGCGACGCTCATCAGCACCAGCCCGGCGATCGCCGCGATGAAGGTGACCCGCAGTGGCTGGATCCGCCGCGCGGCAAGTCCGCCGAAGAAGTCGGCGGCGCCGAAGATGAGGGCGCTGGACAGGCCGACGAGAACAGGGATCACCGTCACACGCTAGCGCCGGACGTCAGTCCCAGAGC
The DNA here is from genome assembly GCF_057365085.1 of Herbiconiux sp. J20-20. Taxonomy (NCBI): domain Bacteria; kingdom Bacillati; phylum Actinomycetota; class Actinomycetes; order Micrococcales; family Microbacteriaceae; genus Herbiconiux; species Herbiconiux sp. J20-20. Next base: position 1,561,368 of record NZ_CP195122.1, on the reverse strand, counting down.
ACCACCCGGCGCTCGCCGATGCGCTCGACGCGAACCGGGGTCTCGTAGAGCGTGCTGAGGTTCGGCACGGTCACCACCTCGTCGACGGTTCCGTGGCAGTGGATGCGCCCATCCTTCATGGCGATGATCGAGTCGGCGAACTGCGCGGCGGTGTTGATGTCGTGCATGACGACCACGATCGTGAGCCCGCGCTGCTCGGCGAGCTGGGCGAGCAGCTTCATGAGCGCGACCGCGTGGCGCGGGTCGAGGTTGTTCAGCGGTTCGTCGAGCAGCAGGTAGTCGGTGTCCTGCGCGACGGCCATGGCGACGAAGGCGCGCTGCCGCTGGCCGCCGGACAGCTCATCGAGGTAGCGGTCGCGCAGCTCGGTGAGCGTCAGCAGCTCGAGGGCGCGTTCGATGTGCTCGACGTCCTCGGCGGTGCGACCGGAGCCGCCGTGCGGAAACCGTCCGAATCCGACCAGGTCGGCGACGGTGAGCCGGATGGCGAGGTGGTTCTCCTGCCGGAGCACGGCAAGCCGCTGCGCGAGGGTGCGCGTCTTCGCCGTGGCGACGTCCAGTCCGCCGACGACGGCGGCACCCGCGTCCATGCGCGCCAGGCGGCCGATGAGGGTCAGCAGGCTCGACTTCCCGGCGCCGTTGGGACCGATGATGGCGGTGAGGCCTGCGGCGATGGCGACGTTGATGTCGTCGACGGCGACCGTCGGACCGTGCCGCTTGCTGAGGTTCTGGGTCTGGATCATCGGGCCCTCCCGGTGAGTACGAGAACGATGAACAGCACGCCGCCGAGGAACTCGATGACGACGGGGAGCTCGGTTCCGAAGCCGAGCACCCGATCGAGCACCAGCTGGCCGCCGACGAGGGCGCTCACGCCGACGGCGATGACGGCGGGGATGCTGTGGCGATGCCGGTGTCCGACCATGCTGTAGGCCAGGTTGGCGGCGAGCAGGCCGAAGAACGCGACCGGGCCGACCAGCGCGGTGGAGGCCGCCACCATCACCGCGATGGCGATGACGGTGTGCATGACGACCGCGCGATGGCGCACGCCGAGGCCGATCGCGGGCGACTCTCCGAGCGCGATGACGTCGAGCGATCGCCGAATCGGCCACAGCGAGAGGAGCGCCGCGACGACGAGGACCCCGGTCGGCAGCAGCAGGGTCCGGTCGACCGAGGTGAAGGAGGCGAAGACCAGGTTCTGCACGATCGCGAACGTGTCGGGATCCAGGAGGCGCTGGAGGAAGGTCGTGATCGAGCGGAACAGGGTGCCGAGGATCAGCCCCGCCAGCACGATCACATGCAGGTCGAGGCGGCGTCGGACGAACAGCCACCAGTAGAGGCCGACGACGGCGCCGGTCATGACGACGAGCTCGACCGCCCAGGATGCGGCGGCGGGCGCGCCGGCGAGGAACGCCGGACCGAGGGTGAACGCGACGCCGGTCTGGATCATCAGGAACACCGCGTCGAAGCCCATGATCCCGGGGGTCAGGATGCGGTTGGCGGTGATTGTGTGGAACAGCACGGTGGCGACGCCGACGGCCGCCGCGGCGATGATCATGCCGGCGATGGTGCGCGAGCGCAGCCCGAGCGCGTACTTGGCGGCCGCGGGCAGGTCCGTGAACAGGTAGACCGTGACGCACAGCGCGGCAAGGCCCGCGAGCAGCGAGAGCCGGATGGCGGGGCGCGCGGTGCGCGGGCGGCGCGGTGCGCGGGTGGCGAGCTCAACCACGGGCCACCGCCTTCGAGGACGGCGAGCGGAGCAGGATCGCGAGGAAGACCACGCTGCCGAGGATCCCCATGACGACGCCGAGCGGGATCTCGTACGGGAAGTTCACGAGCCGCCCGACGATGTCGCAGGCGAGCACCATCGCCGCGCCGATCATCGCGACAAGCGGCACCGTTCGCCGCATGTTATCCCCGACGAGGCGGCTGGCGATGTTGGGGACGATGAGCCCCAGGAACGGGATGACCCCGGTCGTGACGGTCGTGATTCCGGTGACGAGCGCGACGATCGCGACGCCGAGGACGAAGGTCGCGCGCGCGTTGAGCCCGAGGCCGCGTGCGGTGTCGCTGCCGAGGCCGGCGATGGTGAAGCGGTCGGCGGCGATCCAGGCGATCAGAGCCGCCGCCGCGGCCAGGTACAGCATCTCGTAGCGTCCGCGCAGGATGCTCGAGAGGTCGCCGAGGGCCCAGCTGTTCAGCTCCTGGAGAAGATCGACCCGGTAGGCGAGAAACGTGGTGATCGCCGCGATCACGCCGGCATACATGAGCCCGACGACGGGCACGAGAACGCTGGATCGCACCGGGATGCGCCGGGCGAGTCCGAGGAAGCCCGCGACCCCGATCGCCGCCCCCAGGGTCGTCGCGACGGCCTTGGCCCAGATCGGCATGCCGGGCTGCAGGACGAGCACGAACAGCAGCGCGAGGGTGGCGGCGTCGCTGGCGCCCGTCGTGGACGGTTCGACGAAGCGGTTGCGCGTCAGCACCTGCATGAGCAGCCCGGTGACGGACATCGAGACGCCGACCAGAATCAGGGCGATGGTGCGCGGGATGCGGCTCGCCAGCAGGACCAGGGTGTCCAGTTCGGCCACGCCGATGAACACCGACACGACCGCGAGGGCCGCAACCAGTGCGGCCCCCGCGATCGTGAGGGTTCGGGTCCTGGGGTTCAGGGCGTCAGCCTTCGAGTCCCGCGATGAGCGCGTCGAGCACGTTGCTGACCGCCGTCAGCCCGCTGATGACGATGTACAGCTCGGAGGCGGGGAGGTAGATGATCTGATCCTCCTGCGCGGCCGTGGTCGCGCCGACGAGCTCGTTGTCCAGCACCTCTGCGGCGGCGCTGTCGCCGGTCGTCTCGCCGGTCGCCGCGCCGCGGTCGAGCACGAGCAGCCACTCGGGGTCGACCGAGAAGATGAACTCGTTCGAGACGACGTCGCCGTGCGGGGATCCTTCCGCGCCGGGAAGCTCAGCAGCGGGAACCGCCGAGGCGAACCCGAGCTCGTTGAAGAAGTAGCCGAACCGCGAGCCCTCCGCGTAGGCGCCGTACTCGCCGCCGGTGACGATGAGCATGAGGGCCGAACCGGCGTCAGGCGCGAGGGCCGAGATCTCATCGATCCGGGTCTCGATGTCGCCGACGAGGGCGGCGACGGCGTCTTCGGCGCCGAAGATCTCGCCGAGCTGCGTGGCCCGCACGATGGCGGCGGCCGGGTCGAACGCGCCGCCGACCGCGGCGGTGAGGTCGATCGTGGTGGTGATCTCGGCGAGCTCGTCATACGCGGAGGACGAGCGCGCCGCCGTGACGATCAGGTCGGGGTTCAGCTCGGCGACGGCCTCGAAGTCGGGCTCGAAGAGCGTGCCGACGGTCGGGAGCTCGGCGTACTCGGCGAGGTAGTCGGGCAGCACAGCCTCGGGGATGCCGACCACGGCGGCGCCGAGCCCGAGGGCGTCCAGTGTGTCGAGGGTGGCCAGGTCGAAGGTGATGACGCTGGTGGGTCGGAAGGGGACCTCGACGCTCTCGGAGGGCAGCGAGTAGTCGACCACGGTCTGGTCCGTGGCGGTGCTGTCGTCGCTGGTGGTGAACGCCGGCTTGGCGTTCTCCACGACGACGGTCGCGGTGGCGGCGGTCTCGGGTTCTGCCGTGCCGCTGCAGGCGCTGAGCCCGAGAGCGGTGACGAAGGCGAGGGCGGCGGTGATCGATGATCTGCGGTGGATGCGCATCGAGGTTGGTTCTCCTTGGGTCGGTGACCGGGTGTTCTCCCGGGCCTGACGTGGCGTACCGGGCGGCACGCCCCGGCGAGCATATCCGAAGTTAGGTGAGGCTTACCAAACTCGAAAACGGTAGACTGGACGCGATGGTCTTCTCACTTCTTCGCACCCCGCTCCCCAACGGCTCGCGCCGTGTCGCCGTTCGTCGGGTCGACGCGCTGACGCCGACCTACCTCCGCATCGCGCTCGAAGGCGACTTCACCGACTTCGAGTCGCGCGGCGCCGATGACCACCTGCGATTGTTCTTCGTGCCCGACGGCGTCGGTGCCGGTGAGCTCGCCGAGCTGCGCGACTACCCGTCGCGCGAGTACACCCCGGTGTCGTGGAGCGACGACGAGCTCACGCTCGACGTCGTCGTGCACGGCGAGGGGCCCGGCTCGAACTGGGCCGCCTCGGCCACGCCGGGCAACGGAGCGATGGTCGGGGGGCCGCGCGGTTCTCAGCTGATCGAGGGGCGACCGGATCACTGGCTCCTGGCCGGTGACCGCACGGCGCTTCCCGCGATCCGAAGGTTCGCGGCCCAGGCGGCCTCCGGTGTTCCGGTCGACGTCGTGGTGATCGCCGAGGATCCCGCCGATGAGCAGTCGATCTCGTCACCGGGTGACCTCCGAGTCACCTGGGTTCGCGACCTGGATGCGCTGATCGCGGCGCTCGACGCCGCGACGCGACGCGACGGCGACGGCTTCGCGTTCGTGGCCGCCGAGCAGTCGGTCGTGAAGCCGGCGCGCGCCGCGCTCGTGTCGGCAGGATTCGACCTCGAGCGGGCGATCGTGAAGGGCTACTGGAAGCGCGGCGAGGCCGAGTACCACGCGCCCCACTGAGCCCGCGCCGCCGTGATCGGCCCCACCGCGTCGGCGGTGCCGTCTAGCCTGGACGCATGACGTCCACCGCGCCCGCCGCCCCGCCGAGCGCCCCGGCGGAGGTGCTGCACCGCGTCTTCGGCTACGCCGAGTTCCGCGGCGAGCAGGCGGAGATCGTCGACCACGTCGTGGGCGGCGGCGACGCGCTCGTGCTGATGCCGACCGGCGGCGGCAAGTCGCTGTGCTACCAGATCCCCGCGCTCGTGCGCTCGGGCACCGGCGTCGTCATCTCGCCGCTCATCGCCCTGATGCAAGATCAGGTCGATGCGCTCGCCGCCCTGGGCGTGCGTGCCGCCTTTCTCAACTCGACGCAGGACGCCGAGACCCGACGCGAGGTGGAGGCGGCGCTCGTCGCCGGCGAGATCGATCTGCTGTACCTCGCGCCCGAGCGCCTCAACGTGGGCGCCACCCTCGACCTGCTCGATCGTGCGCCGCTCGCCCTGTTCGCGATCGACGAGGCGCACTGCGTCAGCCAGTGGGGCCACGACTTCCGCCCCGACTACCTGCGGCTGACGGTGCTGCACGAGCGCTGGCCGACGGTGCCGCGCATCGCGCTCACCGCGACCGCGACCGACGCCACCCGGCGCGAGATCGTGCAGCGGCTCGAGCTCACCGACGCGCGCCAGTTCGTGGCCAGCTTCGACCGCCCGAACATCCAGTACCGCATCGAGCCGAAGGCCCAGCCGATGCAGCAGCTGCTGACGTTGCTGCGCACCGAGCACCCGGGCGACGCCGGCATCGTCTACTGCCTCTCGCGCAAGAGCGTCGAGAAGACGGCGGATGCGCTGGTCGCCGCCGGCATCCCGGCCCTGCCGTATCACGCGGGTCTCGACACGGCGACGCGCGCCCGCAACCAGTCGCGGTTCCTGCGCGAAGACGGCATCGTCATGGTGGCGACGATCGCGTTCGGCATGGGCATCGACAAGCCCGACGTCAGGTTCGTGGCGCACCTCGACCTGCCGAAGAGCGTCGAGGGCTACTACCAGGAGACGGGGCGCGCCGGCCGCGACGGTCTGCCGAGCACCGCGTGGCTGGCCTACGGGCTGCAGGACGTGGTGCAGCAGCGCCGGATGATCGATGAGGGCGAGGGCGACGTCGCCCACAAGCGGCGGCTGTCGGCGCACCTCGACGCGATGCTCGCGCTGTGCGAGACGATCGAGTGCCGCCGGGTGCAGCTGCTGAACTACTTCGGCCAGAGCTCGACGGCGTGCGGCAACTGCGACACCTGCCTCAGCCCGCCCGAGTCGTGGGACGGCACGGTGCCCGCGCAGAAGCTGCTGTCGACGGTGGTGCGCCTGCAGCGCGAGCGCAACCAGCGCTTCGGCGCCGGGCACCTGATCGACATTCTGCTCGGGCGCGAGAACGACCGCATCCGCAGCAACCGGCACGACGAGCTGCGCACCTTCGGCATCGGAGCCGAGCTGAGCGAGCAGGAGTGGCGCGGAGTCGTGCGACAGCTGCTCGCGCAGGGCCTTCTCGCCGTGCAGGGTGAGTACGGCACTCTCGGCATCACCGAGACGTCGGCCGCGGTGCTCGCCGGCGAGCGCGCCGTGCGTCTGCGCCGCGAGCCCGAGCGCCCGGTCAAGCGCGCCAAGCGCAGCGCCGGCGCCGAGCTGCCCGAGCAGGCGCAGCCGTTGTTCGAGCGGCTCCGCGAGTGGCGTGCGGGCGTGGCCCGCGAGCAGGGTGTTCCGGCGTACGTGATCTTCAACGACGCGACACTGCGCGGCGTCGCCCTCACCGAGCCCACCTCGATCGAGCAGTTGGCCGAGATCAGCGGCGTCGGCGAGAAGAAGCTCGAGGCCTACGGCGAAGCCGTGCTGGGAGTTGTGACCGAGACTCAGTAATCTCGTGCCATGACCGACCTTCTGAGTCGTCGTGCGGGAGATGTCGCCGCCGGCGTCGCGCTGCTCGCGTTCCCTTTCGTGACCGCGATCGTGAAGCTCATCGCCCCCGGGTGGATGGCCCTCATCTATCTGACCGGCCTGCTCGTCTTCGTGCCGCTCTACGTGCTCGTCGTCGTGATCGTGATCACCGGCTTCTTCGCCAGGCGCAGCCCCTTCGCCTTCGTCACCGGCGGCCGGGTGCGTGCCCGCATCGCCGCGTGGACGCACATCGGCACGTTCCTGCTCGCGACGGCCGTGCTGGTCGACGGCGGAGACGACGGCACCTGGACCTCGCCCCTGGCGCTGATCCTGGGGCTTCCGTCCAACACCGACTTCGCGGACGCGGCGAACGTGGCCTTCTCTCCCCTCACCCTGCTGTCGGGCGTCGCCCTCGTCTGGTTGACGGTCGAGTGGATCGTGGCGCTGCGCGCCCGGTCACGGGCGCTGAACTAGCTCCGCATCCTCGGTCTCGCGCCGTCCGCCGAGGGAGGCGGTGGCGACGAGGCCGACGGTCAGGAAGCCGGCGGCGGCCAGTGCCGCAAGTCGTGTGGAATCGGTGAACGCCTCGCGCGCCGCATCGGCGACGGCGGGCTGCGCCGCGTCGAAGCCGGAGATGGCGGTGCCGGCGCTGTCGACCACCGCATCCACGATCTCCTGGCGGGCGGACTCGGCGAAGCCCTCGTCGGCGAGCTTCGCGTCGAGGTGTGTGCCGAGAGCCCCGAACAGGATCGTGCCGAGGATCGCGATGCCGAGCGCCGAGCCGACCTGGCGCGAGGTGCTCTGGGTGCCGGAGGCGCGTCCGCTGTCCTCGATCGGCACGTCGTTCAGCACGACCCCGGTCAGCTGCGCGGTCGCGAGCCCCACGCCGAAGCCGTACACCGCGAGCCCGCCCGCGATCGCCCACGGCGAGACATCGACCGCGAGCACCAGGGCGACGATCAGCAGGCCGAGGATCTCGGAGAGCAGCCCGGCGCGCACGATCATCACCGGTCGCAGTCGCGCCCCGAGCGAGCCCGCGAAGCCGCTGGCGATGAAGCTTCCGCCGGCGAGGGCGACGAGCACGAGGCCAGCCTGCAGCGCGTCGTAGTCGAGCACCGTCTGCAGCCAGAGTGGGATGGAGAGGATGATGCCGAATTCGCCGAGCGACACCAGCATCGCGACGATGTTGCCGTTGCGGAACGACGGGATGCGGAACAGGCCGAAGTCGATGAGGGTCGTGCGCCCGGTGCGACGGCGCCACACTCCCCACGCGATGAACGCGACGAGCGCGAGCGCGGTCATCGCGAAGGCGACGGGCACCGGCGAGAGGTCGAACGGCCACGTCCAGTCGCCCACCTGGAACGGGGTGTCGATCAGCCACCACCCGTAGCTGCGGCCCTCGATCAGGCCGAAGACGAGCGTTCCGAAGAGCACGACCGAGATCGCGGCGCCGACCAAGTCGAGCCGGCCGGGGTTCGGGTCGCGCGATGTCGTCACGAACAGCAGAGCCCCGATGATGATGACGAGGCCGAGCGGCACGTTGATGCCGAAGGCCCAGCGCCAGCTGAAGGAGGTGGTCAGCCACCCGCCGAGCAGCGGCCCGACCGCGGCCATGCCGCCGATCGTCGAGCCCCAGACCGCGAAGGCGATCGCGCGGTCCTTGCCGCGGAACCCGGCGTTGATGATCGAGAGCGTCGTCGGCAGCAGCATCGCGCCGCCGACGCCCTGCACGACGCGCGCGGCGATGAGCGCCCCGCCGGAGTCTGAGAGCGCGGCGACCACGCTGGAGAGGGCGAAGATCGCGATGCCGAGCAGCAGCATCCGGCGCCGGCCGATGCGGTCGGCGAGCGTGCCGAAGACGAGCAGGAGGGAGGCGAAGACGAGCGTGTAGCTCTCCTGCACCCACTGCACCTCGGTCGAGCTGAGTCCGAGGTCTTCGACGATCGAGGGCACCGCCACGGTGACGATCGTCGAGTCGACGATGATGAGGGCGACGGCGAGGCTGACGACGACGAGGCCGATCCAGCGGGTGCGAGGTGAGGGCACGCAAAACTCCTTCGAGCGTCGAACTACCTCACGCTAGCACCGCGGGTCGCGCACCGCTTGCGCGACGAAACCTCTAGTCGCCCTCAGCAACGATTGTCGATTGGGCACAAGTTTCTGAACCCGCCGCGCCGCGTCGATTGCGCTCACAAACGACAATCTCGCAACTCCCAGTCGCCGGACGTAGCCTCACGTCAAGACCTCACGAGGGAGTTGTGTGTCATGACCGATCTGGTCGATCGTCCCGCCGCGGCGGACGCAAGTGGTTTCGAGAACACCGAGACGAGCGCGATCGAGACGAGCGCTCTCCACGTCGACGTGGCCGCGCTCGGCGAGCAGCTGCTCGGCCGCTGGGCGGAGTCCCGCCGGCGCTCACGGGAGTTCATGAAGAACCCGGACATGTGGCGCGATCCCGCACTCGGCATGGACGAGCACCGCGCCCGCGTGCTCCGCCAGCTGAAGCTGCTGGTCGAGAACGGCTCCGTGCACCGCGCCTTCCCGAAGAAGTTCGGCGGCGACGACGACCACGGCGGCTTCCTCGCAGCCTTCGAGGAGATCGTCACGGCGGACCCGTCGCTGCAGATCAAGTCGGGGGTGCAGTGGGGCCTGTTCGCCTCGGCGATTCTGCACCTCGGCACCGAGAGCCACCACGACCGCTTCCTGCCCTCGGCCCTCAGCCTGGAGGTGCCGGGTGCCTTCGCGATGACCGAGACGGGCCACGGCTCCGACGTCGCGTCGATCGGCACGACCGCGACCTACGACGAGGCCACCGACGAGTTCGTCATCCACACGCCGTTCCGTGCCGCGTGGAAGGACTACCTCGGCAACGCAGCCCTGCACGGCACCGCCGCGGTCGTGTTCGCGCAGCTCATCACCAAGGGCGTGAACCACGGCGTGCATGCGTTCTACGTGCCGATTCGCGACGAGAACGGATTCCTGCCCGGCGTCGGCGGCGAAGACGACGGCCTGAAGGGCGGCCTCAACGGCATCGACAACGGTCGCCTTCACTTCACGAACGTTCGCGTTCCGCGCACCCACCTGCTCGATCGCTACGGCCACGTCGCCGAGGGCGGCCAGTACACCTCGCCGATCGAGAGCCCCGGGCGCCGCTTCTTCACGATGATCGGCACCCTCGTGCAGGGGCGCGTCTCGCTCGACGGCGCCTCGGTCGTGGCCAGCAAGATGGCGCTCATGATCGCGGTGCGGTACGCCGCATCCCGGCGTCAGTTCGCCGACGGCACCGACCGCGGCGAGGTGACGCTGCTCGACTACCAGCGCCACCAGCGCCGCCTGCTGCCGCGCCTCGCCGCGACCTACGCGATGTCGTTCGCGCACGAGACGCTGCTCGAGAAGTTCCACGCGGTGTTCTCCGGTGCCGAAGACACCGACGACGACCGGCAGGAGCTCGAGACGCTCGCCGCGGCGCTCAAGACCTTCAGCACCTGGAAGGCGCTCGACATTCTGCAGGAGAGCCGCGAGGCGTGCGGCGGCTCCGGCTTCCTCGCCGAGAACCGCCTCACCGGGCTCCGCGCCGACCTCGACATCTACGTCACCTTCGAGGGCGACAACAACGTTCTGCTGCAGTTGGTCGGCAAGCGCTTGATGTCTGACTATGCGCGACGCTTCGCCAAGGCGGATGCCGGCGCACTCGCCGCACTCGTCGCGGGGCAGGTCGGCGACGTCGCCATCAACCGCTCGGGCCTGCGCGCACTTGCGCAGAAGGTCGCCGATTTCGGCTCGACCGCCCGTTCGATCGGCTACGTGCGCGGCACCGACGCGCAGCGTCAGCTGCTCACCGACCGCGTCGAGAGCATGGTCGCCGAGCTGGCCGGGCACCTCCGCGAGGTGGGCAAGCTGCCCGCCGAGGAGGCCGCGGCCCTGTTCAACCGCCACCAGAACGACCTCATCACGGCGGCGCGCGCCCACTCCGAGCTGCTCGAGTGGGAGGCGTTCACCGAGGCGCTCGACCGCGTCGTAGACGAGGACACCAAGCAGGTGCTCACCTGGCTGCGCGACCTGTTCGGCTTCACCCTCATCGAGGACAACCTCGACTGGTACCTGCTGCATGGGCGCCTCTCGGCGCCGCGAGCACGCGCCATCACCGACTACATCGACGACCGGCTGCTGCCGCGGCTTCGTCCGCACGCGGTCGACCTGGTCGACGCGTTCGGCTACGAGCCCGAGCACCTGCGGGCGCCGAACGCGACCAGCGCCGAGCACGAGCGTCAGGAGGAGGCCCGCGCCTACTACCGCGACCTCGAGGCGACCGGGCTGGCGCCGGTGATGGAGAAGGCGCCGAAGAAGGCGTCGAAGAAGGGCTGAGGATGAACCGGCGGGCGATCGGCATGGCGCTCGTCGGCGTGCAGTTCGTGTTGCTGGCCGCGATCGTGCTGCTGCCGTGGACGGCGCCGTTCTGGGAGCGCTCGCCGGTGGCGTTCGCGATCGGCGGCACGCTCGCGCTCGCCGGCGCCGTGATCGCGGTGCTCGGCGTCGTCGGGCTCGGTCGGTCGCTGACCGCCAACCCGGTGCCGCTGGAGAGCTCAGAGCTGGTGACGAGCGGGCTGTACGGCCGGGTGAGGCATCCGATCTACAGCGGACTCCTGCTGGCCGCGCTTGGCGTCATGCTGGTCGCCGCCACCTGGTGGCATGTCGCGACCTGGGTGGCGCTCGTCGTCTTGCTGATGGTGAAGGCGCGCTGGGAGGAGCGGATGCTGCTCGAGCGCTACGACGGCTACGCCGAGTACGCGCGCCGAACCGGCCGATTCATCCCCGGAATCGGGCGAATCGGCTGAGTCGACGCGACGCCTAGTGCTTCGTTGCCTTCGTCACGGCGTCGGTGTTCTCGGTGCGGGCGTTCGACGCGCGCTTGTCGGCCTTGGCGAGACGCTTTTCCTTCAGCGTCTTCGAGGCGGCGGTCTTCGGGCTGCTTTTTCGAGCGGACTTGTCACCCATGAGGGCTCTCCTTGGTGAGCCGAAACGGCTCTGTGCTCGTGAGCGTACGCCCTAGACCTGCGCGGCGAGTGCGGCGACCTCGGCGGCACAGCCCCAGGAGAGCGTGACACCCGAACCGCCGTGCCCGTAGCAGTGGATGACCGGGCGGCCCTGCGCATCCGGAATCGTCTCGACGCGCACCTCGCTGCGGCCGGGGCGCAGGCCCATCGCACGGGAGCTGATGGGCGCCTCGCGCAGTTCGGGGATGAGAGCGCGCACCCGAGCGAGCACGCCCGCCTCGACCGCGGGGTCGAGTTCGAGGTCCCACTCGCCCTCCTCGTCGGTGCCCCCGCACACGATCTCGTCGAGGCGGGGGATGACGTACGTGAGGCCGTCGGGGTTGGCGTAGTCGAGCGTCCACTCGAAGTAGCCGGGGTTCTTGAGGCGCACCGTCTGGCCGCGCACCGGGATCACGTCGGCATCGGCGGCGAAGTCGTTCGACGCCAGCCCCGCGGCGAGCACGACCAGGTCGCCGTGCTCGAAGGCGTCGTCGAGCGCCGCGATCTCGGTGCGGAGCGTTCGCACCCCGCGGGCATCACACTGGGCCTGCAGCCAGGGCAGGTAGTACGACATGTCGATCACCGGCACGGTGCACTCGCTCGCCGAGAGCACCCCGGCGGGCAGCTGGTCGGGGTCGTCGATCGTCGTCACCGACGGCACCGCGGCCGCCCACCACAGGTCGGGGGCAGCGGTGCGGTGCAGCACCCGGCCGCGCTGCATCCGCACGCCGGTGGCCGGGTCGGCGGCGATGGCCTCGAAGCGCTCGAAGGTGCGGGCACCCCAGCCGAGCACGCGGTCGGCGGGGGTGGCGCGGAACGGGAACCACACGGCGCCCGCCCGAGCAGAGGTGGTGTCGGCGAGCTCGTCGCGCGCGAGCACCGTGACGTCGTGACCGGCGTCGCGGAGTTCGAGTGCGCAGCTCAGGCCGATGACCCCGCCGCCGACGATGGCGATTCTCAGCGCGTGACCTTCCCGCGTCCGAAGATCAGCCACAGGATCGAGCCGATGATGCTGAAGAAGAAGGCGACGAGCGTCCAGATCACCTTGCCGAAGAAGCCGTGGTTCGGATTCTTGACGATCGAGACGAGCGTGATGATGAAGATGACGAGCGGGACGATGCCCGCGAAGCTGAGAGTGATCGGATCCACGGGTCGATGCTAGCGGGCACGCTCGGCGAGCACCTGGGCCGCCTCGCGGTGCGAGCTCAGAACGCTTCGAGGATGATCGCCGAGCCCTGACCGCCGCCGCCGCAGATGCCCGCCGCGCCGACCGACCCCGTGCCGGCGGCGCCGAGGCGCCGAGCGAGATGGCCGACGATGCGGGTGCCGGAGGCGCCGATCGGGTGGCCGAGCGCGATGGCGCCGCCGTGCGCGTTGACGAGCGCCGGGTCGACGCCGAGCACGCGCGTCGACTGCACGGCGACGGCGGCGAAGGCCTCGTTGATCTCGATCGCGGCGAGCTCGTCGGCGGCGAAGTCGGTGCGGGCGAGGGCCGACTCGATGGCGCGGGCGGGCTGCGAGTGGAGGGTCACGTCGGGGCCGGCGACGAAGGCGTGCGAGAGGATCCGCGCGAGCGGGTGGATGCCGCGGATGCGCGCCTCGTCCTCGTGCATGACCACGACCGCGGCGGCGCCGTCGGAAATCTGCGAGGAGTTTCCGGCGGTGATCGTGCCGTCCTTCGAGAACGCGGGGCGGAGCGCGCCGAGCGACTCGAGGGTGGTGTCGGCGCGCAGTCCATCGTCGGTGTCGACGAGGGTGCTGCCGCGGCGGGAGCTGACCTCGTAGGGGGCGATCTCGTCGGCGAGGAACTCGGTCGAGGCGGCCAGCCGCTGGTGCGAGGCGGCGGCGACCTCATCCTGCTGCTCGCGGGTGATGGCGAGGCCCGGGTTGCGCTCCTCGGTGGACAGGCCCATCGAGCGCGACTCGAACGCGTCGGTGAGGCCGTCGTGCTCCATCGTGTCGAGCAGCTCGATCGCGCCGTAGCGGGTGCCGGTGCGCGAGCCCGGCAGCACGTGCGGGGCAAGCGACATGGACTCTTGGCCGATCGCGACGACGATGCGCGCCTCGCCGGTGGCGATGAGGCGCGCGGCGGCGGTGACCGATTCCATGCCCGACAGGCAGACCACGTTGAGGGTCTGCGCCGGAACGTCGTAGGAGAGGCCCGCGGCGATGGCGGACTGGCGGGCCGGATTCTGGCCGGCGCCGGCCTGCAGCACCTGACCGGCGAAGACGTGATCGATGTCGTGCGCGGTCAGCCCGGCGCGCGCGATGGCCTCCGCGGCGGCGTGCCCGCCGAGGGCGGTCGCGGGAACGGTGGCGAACGCGCCGAGGTAGCGCACGAACGGGGTGCGGGCGTAGCCGGCGATGACGGCGCTCATCGGGCGCCTCCCGCGGGGGCGTGGGTCATGGGTTCGCAATACGACCACATAGTGGGCACCGGGCTTCCTTGTCCTGTCCGACGATCTCCCTTCCCACGCTAGGAGTTTCGAGCATCGGGGTCAATCGCTCGGTCGGCGATGCGCGACGTGGCGGGCAGTGCGTGAGCGGGCGGGCAGCAACTGTCTACTATGTGAGCACGAGGTGGCGATGAGTGCAGAGGTTCGCGGCAGTCAGGTCGTGCGACGCGTGAGCGCGATCCTGCGGGTGGTCGGTGCCCACGAACCGGGTGGGATCACGACGGCTGTGGTTGCCGAGCGCACGGGGTTGACGCGCCCGACGGCGCACCGGCTGCTGCGCGCGCTCGCCGCGGATGGACTGCTGGATCAGGACGAGGATCGCGCGCACTGGCATCTGGGGCCGGAGGCGTACCTGCTCGGCACGGTCGCGGCATCCCGCTACGACGTGGTCGACGCGGCGCGCGAGAGCGTTCGACTGCTCGCGGACCGCACCGGCGAGAGCGCGTTCTTCTCGATGCGGCGCGGCGAGGAGACGGTGTGTCTGCTGCGCGAGGAGGGCAGCTTCCCGGTGCGGTCGTTCGTCCTGTCGGAGGGAGTCCGCTTCCCGCTCGGGGTGGCGTCGGCCGGTCTGGTGATGCTGTCGTTCGAACCCGACGAACGGATCGACGACTACCTGACGCGCGCGCAGCTGGAGCGGGAGTGGGGGCCGGGGCATTCGGCGGAGGCGATTCGCGAGCGGGTCGCCGCGACGCGCGAGGCAGGCTATGCCGTGAACCCGGGGCTCGTGCTGGAGGGCAGCTGGGGCATGGGCGCCGCGGTGTTCGACGACCGGGGTGAGCCGCGCTGGGCGCTGAGTCTGACCGGGATCGAGGCGCGCTTCCGCGCCGAGCGTCAGCCGGAGCTGGGTCGACTGCTGGTCGAGCAGGCCCACCTGGTCTCGCAGCGGATCAGCCCAGTGCCGCTTCGATGAACACGGCGAGCTCGTGCGGCTTGGTCAGCTGCGGCCAGTGCCCGGTCGGCAGCTCGATGATCTCGCGGTGTCGCATGCGCGCGAGCTCCGCCACGTAGGGGTGCCCGCCCGCGATGAACTGCTCGAGCAGCTCACGCGGCATGGTGCAGGTGATCACCGTCACCGGCACGTCGTAGCGGCGCTCGTCGCTGAGGCGCTGCGGCTCGGTGGCGACGCCGACCGGTTCGGGCACGGCGATGCGCCGGAACTCGGCGCGCAGCGTCTCATCGAGGTCGGCGAGTTCTTCGTCTTCGAAGGCGCCCCAGTCGGGCAGAGGGATGCCGTGGCCGTCCGGCTCGAAGTCGTCGTTGATGACGGCGCCCTCGCCGAGCGGACCGGAGTCGACGTAGACGACGCGTGCGATGCGGTCGGGTCGCGCATCCACGACGCCGTGGGCGATCGCCCCGCCGCCGGAATGCCCGACGAGCGCGACCGGCCCGGTGAGCTCATCGACCAGGGCGACGACCGCGTCGATGTGGGTGCGCAGGCCGATGCCGGTCTGGTCGGCGGTGGCCGACTCCTTGCCGGGCAGGGTCGGGGTGAGCACCTGATGCCCCGCCGCGACGAGCGTCGGCGTGACGGGCGCCCAGGATTCGCCCTGCAGCCAGAATCCGGGAATCAGGATGACGTGCATGCGCGTCACGCTACGCCCGACCGCCGACGCTGTCGACGGGAGGAGGCTCAGTCGTGGTCGTGGTCGTGGTCGTGGTCGTGGTCGTGGTCGTGGTCGTGGTCGTGCGCATCCGCGTCCTCGAGCAGCATGCCCACCGAGGTCGCGCAGGTGTCGCCCTGCCAGGCCTCGATCCCTTCGCGGATCGCGAAAGCGGCGATGAACAGCGCGGCGACCGAGTCGGCCCACGCCCATCCGAAGAGCGAGTTGAGCGCGAGGCCCGCCAGCACGGCGACGGAGAGGTAGGCGCAGATGAGCGTCTGCTTCGAGTCGGCGACGGCGGTGGCCGAGCCGAGTTCGCGTCCGGCGCGGCGCTCCAGCAGCGAGACCATCGGCATCACGACGACGCTGAGCGCGGTCAGCACGAGTCCGACGGTGCTGTGCTCGGGTTCGGTTACCCCGGCGAGCGACAGCACCGCGCTCACGGTGACGTACGCGGCGAGCAGGAAGAACGAGACGGCGATGACCCGCAGTGTCGGCTTCTCCCAGCGCTCCGGATCCTTGCGCGTGAACTGCCAGGCGACCGCGGCGGCCGACAGGACTTCGATGACCGAGTCGAGGCCGAATCCGATGAGTGCCGCTGAGGAGGCGACGGTGCCGGCGGAGATCGCGATGACCGCCTCGATCGCGTTGTAGCCGATCGTGAAACCGACGATCAGCCGGATGCGGCGCTGCAGCACAGCGCGGCGGGCGTCGGTCAGGGCGACGGTGGTGCTCACTCGCAGCACCCGTCGACGGCGCAGTTCGGGTTGTCGCAGGCGGCGCCCGCGTCGACCGTCTCGACCACCGCGAGCAGGTCGGTGAGCGCATGACTCAGGTGCGGGTCGGTGATCTCGTAGCGCGTCTGGCGCCCCTCCGGCGTCGCGGTCACGAAGCCGCACCCGCGCAGACAGCTCAGGTGGTTGGAGACGTTGGGGCGCGTGAGGTCGAGCTCGCGGGCCAGCTCGGCCGGATATCCGGGGCCGTCGAGGAGGGCGAGCAGGATGCGCGCCCGGCTCGGATCGGCCATCGCTCGCCCCAGCCGGGTGAGCACGTCAACACGCGTCGGAATGGTCAGCATGCACTGACCATACAGTCATCGCTGAATTGTTTGCAACGCTAGATCGCGCCGCCGTTGGCGTAGATGGTCTGCCCGTTGATCCAGCGCCCGGCGCCGGCGAGCAACGAGACGACTTCGGCGATGTCGGCCGGGGTGCCGAGCCGGTTCATCGGGTTCAGCTGCGCCAGTCGGGCGATCGTCTCGTCGTCTTTGTCGCGGAGGAACAGCTCGGTCGCGGTCGGCCCCGGGGCGACGGCGTTGACGGTGATGTCGCGGCCGCGCAGCTCTTTGGCCAGCACGATGCTGACGGCGTCGACGGCCGCCTTGGTGGCGGCGTAGGCGGAGTAGCCGGGCAGTCCGAGCTTGACGACGGTGCTCGACAGGTTGACGATCGCCCCACCCGGGCGCACGCGACGCGCGGCCTCGCGGCTCACCACGAAGGCGCCGCGCACGTTGACGCGGTGCATGCGGTCGAAGGCGTCGAGCTCGAGCTCGGCGAGCGGCGCGAGCTGCATGACGCCCGCCGAGTTGACGACGACGTCGATGCCGCCGAACTCGGTCTCGACCGTGTCGAAGACGCGCGCCATCGTCGCCTCGTCGGCGACGTCGGCCTGGAACGCCCGGGCCTGACCGCCGGCGCTGGTGATCGCCGCGACGGTGGCGTCGGCCTCGGCGGAGTTGCTGCTGTAGACGACGGCGACGGTCTGGCCGTCGTCGGCGAGCCGTTCGGCGACGGCGCGACCGATGCCGCGGGTTCCGCCGGTGACGAGCGCGATGCGGGGAGAGGTGGTCATATCTCTGCTTTCGTTCGAATGTTAGCGTCGATAACACTAGGCGAAGCAGCCGAGGCGTGCAAGGCGATAACGGTCGGCTGTTATCGTTCACGCATGACCTCCGCCGATGACCGCCGTGCCCGCGTGATCGCCGCCGCGGCGGGGCTGCTCGGCGAGAGCGGCCGTGCGGCGGTGACGACGCGGGCGGTGTGCGCGGCCGCGAACGTCCAGCCGCCGACCATCTACCGCCTGTTCGGCGATATGGATGGCCTGCTGGCGGCCGTGGCCGACGACGGGTTCTCGCGCTACCTGGAGCGCAAGCGGGCGACGCCGCCCGGCGACGACCCGGTGGGCGACCTGCGGGCGGGGTGGGATCTGCACGTCGGCTTCGGCCTCGAGTTCCCGGCGCACTACCTGCTCATGTACGGCGGCGGACGCGAAGCCGCGGGAGGGGCGGCGCACGAGGCGGCCGAGCTGCTCGGTGCGATCGTGCACCGCATCGCGCTCGCCGGACGACTCCGCGTGGAAGAGGCCGTCGCGGCCGAGATGGTGCACGCGGCCGGACGTGGGGTGACGCTCGCGCTGATCGACGGCGGGGCAGCGGCGGCGCCCGAGCTGTCGGAGCGCACCCGAGACGCGGTGATCGCCGCGATCACCACCGCCGAACCGGCCGCGGCTGGGCTGAGCGCGCACGCCCTCGCGATCCGGGCCGCCCTCGAGGGCGGGGAGCTCGACTACTCGCCCGGGGAGCGGCTGTTGCTCGCCGAGCTGCTGCGGCGCGTCGCCGACTGAGCCGGGCTCCCGCAGCCGCGCCGCTACCGCGACAGCGTCGCGAACTTGCGGATCGACAGCGGCACGAACACCAGCAGCAGCACGACGACGCCGATCAGCACGGTGGCGATCGGGTTCTGGGCGGTCCAGGCATCCCCGGTCGGGGTGCCGGGCGGCACGTTGCCGAACAGCTCGCGCGCCGACTGCACGAGGGACGAGACCGGGTTCCATTCGGCGAAGATGCGCAGGGGCGTGGGCAGGTTCTCACTCGGCACGAAGGCGTTCGAGATGAACGTCAGCGGGAACAGGATCAGGAACGAGGCGTTGTTGATGATCTCGGGACTCTTCACGCTCATGCCGAGGAACGCCATCACCCACGAGAACGCGTAGGCGAACAGCAGCAGCAGGGCGACGCCAGCCAGGAACTCGGGAACGGACGAGTTGACGCGCCAGCCGACGACGAATCCGGTGCCCATCATCACGATCATCGAGAGCGCGTTGATGACCAGGTCGCCGTTGGTGCGCCCGATGAGCACCGCCGCGCCGCTCATCGGCAGGGTGCGGAAGCGGTCGATGATCCCGTCTTTCAGGTCTTGCGCCATCGCCGAGCCGGAGTAGGTGGAGCCGAACACGACCGTCTGGGCGAAGATCCCGGCCATCAGAAACGAGGTGTAGCCGTCGCCGGGAATGTCGATGGCGGCGCCGAACACGTAACTGAACAGCAGCACGAACATGATCGGCTGGATGAGGCTGAACAGCAGGATCTCGGGCACGCGGATGATCTTCATCAGGTTGCGCCAGGTGGTGACCCAGCCATCCGAGAGCAGCCGGGTGAGCGGGGTGCCGGGGATCGCCTGCAGCGTTCCGCTGGTCGTCTGGGTGCTCATGCGGGGGCCTCCGTCGACTCGTCTTCGGGCTGTTCGGCCACGTGCCCGGTCAGTTGCAGGAACACGTCGTCGAGCGTGGGGCGGCGCATGCCGGCGTCGTGCAGCGCGATGCCGGCGGCGGATGCGGCGCCGACGATCGCGCTGAGCGCCGACGGCCCGTCGTCGACGGGGACGATCCAGGTGCGCCCGCCGGTGAGCGCCGGTTCGCCGGTGCCGAACCGCGCCAGGATGTCGCGCACGGCGGCGCCGTCGGCCGGGTCGACGACGGTGAGGGCGACGCGCTGCCCGCCCACCGACGACTTGAGCTCGTCGGCGGTGCCCTTCGCGATGACGCGGCCCTCGTCGATGACCGAGATGGAGTCGGCCAGCCGGTCGGCCTCCTCCAGGTACTGGGTGGTGAGCAGCACGGTGGTGCCGTCGGAGACGAGGGTCTCGATGACATCCCACAGGCCCAGGCGACTGCGCGGGTCGAGGCCGGTGGTCGGCTCGTCGAGGAACAGCACCGGCGGTTTGATGACGAGCGCGCCGGCCAGGTCGATGCGGCGGCGCATGCCGCCCGAGAATCCCTTCACCGGGCGGTGCTGCGACTCGACCAGGTCGAACAGCTCGATCAGCTCGGTCGCCCGCTGCTTCGCGACCTTGGTGCCCAGGTGGTACAGCTTGCCGACCATGACGAGGTTCTCGAAGCCGGTGAGGTTCTCGTCGACGGCCGCGTACTGGCCGCTCGCGCCGATCATGCGGCGGATCGCCTGCGGGTCGTCGAGCACGTCGACGCCGTCGATGGTCGCGGTGCCGGAGTCGGGGCGGATGAGGGTGGTGAGCACCTTCACCGTCGTCGTCTTGCCCGCGCCGTTCGGCCCGAGCAGCGCGGTGACGGTGCCCTGCGGCACCTCCAGGTCGAGCCCGTCGAGCGCCCGCACGACCGGCGCCCCCTTCGGGGTGTAGGTCTTGACGAGTCCGGACGCCGCGATGAAAGCCATGCGGCGGATGCTACTCGGTGGGGGTGGCGGTGGGGTGTGGATGACCGAGGCCAAGTGCACGCCGCCGACGTTGCAGGAGTATGGCCGAGCCGGCGTCAGTCGTCGTACGGGTTCGATCCCCCGCCGGAACCGCCGCGACCGCTAGGCGTATGCGGCGGCTCGGTTTCGGGCTTCTCAAGCGTTGGAATGTACGGGCTCTTGGCGCTGATGTCGACAAACGTCACGCGCGCCTCAAGTAGTGGCGCGAACTCGTCGTAGTAGTCATCGGGGATGTCTCTGCGCTCCGCCCCGCGGAGCGCAAGTTGATAATAGAGTAGCCAGTACTCGTCTCGCATGTAGCTCGCTGGCTTCCGCCGTTCGAATGCATCGACGAAGCGGGTTACGGCGGCGATGTGTCTCGAGTCCTCGATCAGTAGGGCTAGCAAGAGGCAATCGCCGGAGTCGACTATCGCAGCGACGGATGCCTTCTCAATTGATGCCGATTCGACGAGCAATGTGTATAGAACCCACGTCGCTGCGTCCGTGCGGCGTGTGGTTGCGTGCTCGCGCAGAATGCGGTTCAGGACGCCGGCCCGTTGGGTGATCGCCGACCCGCCGACATCTCCCAAGATCCGGCACGCTGTGCCCATCGCGATCGGTCTCAAGAAGCCAATTTCCAACAGGCGATCGACTAACGCGAGCCGCAGGTCGTCGTCAACGCCGTTGGACTGAAGAGATTCTTCGATCGTTACGAGCGCGTATCGGAGCGCCCCGTCTTCTTCGCCGCCCTCCCGAGACTCAATCGCTTGGTCAATCAGGTCAAGCAAGCTGCCTTTGGATCTGCGACCACGAACGGCCACCCGCAGTTCACGCATCCAGCGCGGTCTGGCGGGCGCAGGCAACTCCGAGATAGTCGTCTTCCCCGGATGAACCGCCAACTTCAGAGTCGCAAGTTCATCTCGGACTTTTCGGATGAAGGCCTCGGCTTGGTCCCGACTGGTTGCCGCGAAGTAGTAGTCATCTATGAAGCGGAGGTATTCGTAACCATCTCTCCGGAGACGTGCGTCGACTGCACCGAGGATGATCTCACCGACGATGCTTGATGTGCCCGGCCCAACCGAGATCCCGGTCGTTTCTCGGCGCCGTCCTTCGCGCAGCGCCGTGTCAAGTTGATTCGCCCAATCGGCTCGGTCTCTCTGGGCCGCCTTCGCTTGTTCGATCCCGTGCACCGCCCAGGGGATCGCGTGCGAGTAGATGGATCCGTAGAAGTTCGTGATGTCGATCTTGGCTAAGAATCTAGACCCGGGTCGCATCAGCCCACCAGTGCTGGCGCCACTGATCATCGAGAAGACGCGGCCGTCGGCGTGTTTCGTTACGCGAAGTGCACTCGAGGGGTTCGAAGTGATTTCGCGCCACTCTCCCCATGATGACTTGAGCTGCCGACAGATCTTGGCGAAGGCGCGCGGGTGCAGTAGCTCCATATTGCGCGGCGCAAGATCGAATCGCGTCGCGCGCATTTCGACCGCGCCGTAACCGCTATTGCGATTGTCTGGCAACTTGAGGAGCTTATTGACCAGTTTCGGCGTGAGCTCTGTCGAAACGAAACATGGAGGGAACTCGTCCCCGCGTTTGGCAACTCGCGGGAAGAAGTGATGCGCGAGAAGTCCCTTTTCGATCGCTTCTGCGCTCAGCGGCACGATCCAATCCTCTCGATTGACTTGCTCTGCCTCGGAGCGCCACCGGCATGGCGAGCGCCATTCACTCACTTTCGCCGCTAGCGAGTATGGCAGGCGGAGACCAGTCTGCGGCGCGATCGAACCGTGGTGTCGACGACCTGCGCCGCCGCTTTCGGGTGAGGCTTGCGCATCGCGGACATGACTCCGGGCCTCGCGTGCGCATCACCGACAACGCGCCGTGCATGTATTGATGCAGATTGCGCTGAGCACTCGACCCGGCCATCAGAACGAATGAGGCCCCCATCCTGATGGGGGCTTCGAGCGGCCCGACGGGCGTCGATCTCGTGACCTTGCGACTTTCAGGTGAGGCCTGATGCCGCGTTTCGCCGATGGTGACAGCCGAAGGTGCTCCAGATCGATGTTGCGGGGTCGACAATGTGTGGAGCGGTCATCGCGGTGACTCCGTTCGAGAGGGTTGTAGGGGATTCCTCGAAGGATCACACGGTGACCGCGCCAGCGTCGTGAACGACGAGTGCCACCACCGCGAGCTATACCACTATCCGGGACTCCAGTCATCCCCGCACAACCTCGCCGCCAACCCGGGCGGGCGCGAACTGTGCGCGTACTGCCTAGCCGACGGGCCGCGCTGACCGCGCGCGTTGCGGGGCATAGGGGGGTGCATCCCGCGTCGCTGGGAGCTCCGGAGGCGCGGCACGCGATCGCGAAGTGAGTTTCTCTCTTGTAGTCTTCGCTCATGACTTTGACCGAAGTGGAGCTGCGTGCGTCATTGCCGACTGCGACGCAGGTGCTCATTCCCGTGGTTGAGGCGCTGCGTCAGCGCGACGGATCTGCGACGAACGCGGAGATTTCGAAGCACGTCCTCGACGAGTTCCAACTGACGGAGGCGCAGCAACAGGTCATGCGTTCGGACGGACGTCGGCCCCAGATTGAGCAGGCCATATCCGAAGCGAAGAGCCTCCTGGGTAAGGCGGGCCTCCTTTCCAGAAGCGCGCGCGGCGTCTGGTCCCTTACCGAAGCAGGAGCAGACGCATCTCCTGAGACGATCGAAGAGGCTCCGCGCGTTGCTTGGGCGATCTACCGGGATAGGCGCGCCGCCCAAGGCCTGGACGTCGAAGACGACATTGATGTCTCGGAGGACGAGGAGGTTGAGCGGAGTTGGAAGCAGCTCCTGATCGAGCGCCTGCTTCAACTCGATCCGAGCGCTTTTGAACGCCTTGCGCAGCGCATCCTCCGCGAGGCTGGGTTCGAAAGCGTCCGCGTCCGTGGGCGCAGCGGCGACGGCGGAATTGACGGCGAGGGCGTATATCGCCCGCTGCCGCTGATCGGGTTCCAGGTGTACTGGCAGAGCAAGCGATACGCCGGTACCGTCGCGGCCGAGGACGTGAGGAACTTCCGTGGCGCGATGGTTGGTCGAGGCGATAAGGGGCTTTTCATCACAACGGGCACATTCACTGGGCCCGCGCGCGACGAGGCTTCGCGGGAAGGCGCGCCGCCGATTGACCTCATCGACGGTGACGCATTGGCGGAGTTGCTAGCCAGCCTTGGGCTTGGAGTCCGTATCACGGAGCGGATCGAAAAGGACTACCGGTTGGAGCCGGAGTGGTTCGACAACCTCTAGTGGGTCGGGCCTTTTTGGGCGTCGCAAGGCTTTTCCCTCCCACTCGGTCGGTACGCCGTTGACCGTCTCGCTAAAGTAACCTCATGTCTCTGCCGCGAATCGTGGGTGCGCTCGGAGCACTCACGCTATTGCCCTTGCTGACGAGCTGCACGATCAACATTGGTGGGTCGAGCGAGCCGAGCGTGCCGAGTGAGCCGAGCGCCCCTGCGCCAGTCCCGATTTCGGGCCCGACTTCCGGCGATTGGGAGGCTTGCGACGGAATTGCCCCAGCGATCGAAGATGGTCTGAGCGGTATCAGAGTGGGCTCAGCGGCCTCGAACGCTCGCGTCCTGGTCGATGTCGCCAATGATCTCTCGTCGCGTCAACGTGCAGCTGATGACCCGGAGATCAAAGCGGCGGTTCTTTTTGCCAGGAACGCAATGGTCGCAGCGTCCGACGTTCTCGCAGGCGGCGGCGTTCTCGAGAACTCGGATCTTGCAATCATGGGGGATGCGTTGTACGCGGCGATTGATGTCTGCGACTCAAACTTGCGGTAGCCGCGTACCCGGCTCGAATCGCTTGTTTGAGGTTCAACGGAGGTCTTCCGGGCGGGCCCGATCATGTTTGGAGGGTTGAGGCCGGAACGTACGTCGTGCTGGGTTAAGGCTCGAAGAGCCCACGACGTTGGCGGAGAGTAGTCGTGTAGCTCGTGTAGCTCGTGTAGCTCGTGTAGTTCGTGCAGCCGTGCGGGCGAAGCTGGCAACTGGATTGATTTCCGTTCGCGAAGCCAAGTGGTCGCCGGGGTGTGATCTGGCGCTACTCCTTGGCAGAACTCAGCTCGTTGGACGCGATCGAACGGTAACCGGCGGTGCTGCGGTGGCGATCGAGCGCGGTTGCCCTCTGCGGAAATTATGGCCTTCGACGATGTGATCGACCTTGTCGCGACGCGCGCTGGCGCTGTGCTCGATTCGTGCCAATCTTGGGGCTCGCTACGGCGACATGTTGCGCCTTTCTGCTTGATTCGAGGCGGTCCGGTCCGAAATCCGGTCGGCGCCGAACCACGCCGACCGGCTACAGAGGGTACTGATCAAATCATGTTCCGGTGATAGTTCACCGACCTGCGCAGGCCATGCGGATTCGATCGAAGGCGGGAAGCCTGCCCACGGCGCGTTGGCGGGGTTCCCCAGCGATTCAAGCCGGTGCGCGGCAGCCGGCACGTTGCGACGGTCGCGGGCCCTCGTGGTCTGCGGCCGCTGGCACGAAACGCCTGGGCGCGAGCGTGTGGAGCGTGTGATCGCAAATACGCAGGCGGTCAGCCGCAACGCGACTGTCGATCTGAGGGTTTTGTAGTTTGCGGTCGGCATCGAACTCACGACCGATCGGCCCTCGCGGGGGTCTGCTGTTTCGGGCGGTCGTAGTTAAGATGTGGGGCGACAAGTAGTTCGGAACTGCGACGCCGCAGCCCACGCTGGTTCTGTTGATCAAGCGTGAGGTTCCGGGCGCGCGGCTTGCGGGCACAGATACCGACTGGAAGTCGGCACCGCGCGACCGCTGGCGACGCGAGCGACCGGGGAAATCGATCTGCGCGCGGAGCGCTCGCAGTCGCGAGCTATTGACCGTTGTTTCTGGCTGCAGCAGCGCGAAAGAAGCGAAAGGCAGGGGTTGGGCCGGCGCTACGGTGCCCCATCCTTCAAGTGCCAGCCCCGTGTGGTGAGGGAAATCGCTGCGGGGGAGTCAGCCAACCCAATCAATGGTTCGGTGGCCCGACGACCGCAAGAACTCGTTGATGCGAGAAAAAGGTCGGGAGCCCGAGAAAGCCGGCAACTGTAGAGCGCCAGCTGCCATGGGCGACGGGTGCGAGGTCTTGAGCACAAGATGGCGACTCGATATTCGTCCCTCTAACTGAGACGCATGATGCCCCAACAGGAGGAATGCAACTGGTCTAGCGCTGGCGTTGACAACGTCGATTGTCGCTTCGACCAACGGGCGCCAGATCTCAGCGTGCCGTGCGTAGGCATTGCGAACGCCCAAGTCGTCAGCCTGCGACTGCACGGTGAGGCTCGTGTTCAACAGCAGGACGCCTTGAGAGGCCCAGTCTGTCAAGTCCCCGTTTGCCCTTAGCGGCCCGCCGAGATCGTGTTGTAGCTCATCAAAGATGGCGCGAAGAGTTGGAGGCGCGGCTTTCGCGGCATTGACGGAGAATGCGAGCCCGTTGGCATCGCCAGGGCTGGGGTATGGATCGCTCCCGACCACAACCACCTTGACCTCACTCGGAGCGCAGTGCCAGTACGCCCTAAACACGAGCCCTTGAGGAGGGCTAACCGTTCCGACTGCAAACGCTCGTTCTCGCATTCCATTGATTTCCGGCTGCCCCAGGTGCGTCGAGCCCCAGGTGCCTCGTGGGAACGCCCCGAAGTCAAGCTGCGTGTTTGGCGGGCCGACCGCCGTTCGCTCTGGCGCCGGACTGTCGCGACGATACTCGTGCCCCGTCACCTTGTCATAGACCCACAGCACCATCGCTGCGAGTATCCAGCCGGTTGGGAATAGCCCGGCCAGGACGCCCAGGAAGAACGGCCCGTTGTTGCTCGCGACGAGCACGCCTGCCGCTAGCGACACGATGATCGTGACGGTCACAAGCCGGCGGAAGTACTCGTTGTCGCCTTCTTTGTCGCCGCCCATCACCATTGCTTCCCGACGCGGGAGCAGGACCGCCACGCCCCAATGATGGGATCGCCGCCAAATCGATCGCACGCTTCCTTCACAGTTCTCCCGTCGTCGTCGCGCGCTCGCCATTAAGCCAGGGAGTGAGCAAACCTTGCGTGAGCCTCGCCGGACCGCGCCCCCTTTGTCCGTGGTCGCGCGGCGTGGTGTGCAAACACCGCGGCCCGGAGTCGCGCTGTGCTCACTCTGTGCGCAGTGTGGCCAAGCGACACGCACTCGGTGGCGATGCCGAATGGTGGTCCCCGCAGGAAGGCATGCGGCGCGCATTGAGCGACGCCCCGAAGAACGGCTCGTCAAAAAACGAAAGCCCCCATCGTCATGGGGGCTTCGAGTGGCTCCGACGGGCGTCGATCCCGTGACCTCACGATTTTCAGTCGTGCGCTCTACCAACTGAGCTACAGAGCCTCGGGAGAATCCTCCCGATGTGGAGCGAGCCTCTCCAGATTCCTCAGGAGAGGCTCGCTTTCCGCGACCCTGACGGGACTTGAACCCGCGACCTCCGCCGTGACAGGGCGGCACGCTAACCAACTGCGCTACAGGGCCTTGCTATTTGATTGTGTGCTGAGTGACCCCAACGGGATTCGAACCCGTGCTGCCGCCGTGAAAGGGCGGTGTCCTAGGCCACTAAACGATGGGGCCATGAAATAAATCACATAGCAACCGAGGGTCAAGCATACGCACGGCGCGCCAAAAACTCCAATCGACGCAATCGGCCGTTTCGGCGCGCGCAACACGGCCTTCCCAGCCGCCCGGGTTAGGTTCAAGCCAGGGTCGAGGGTTACGGCGCTGCGGCTCGAGGCATCCCAGTGATTTCAATGCTGGGCAAGTCTCGGGGTTGTTGCTAATGTGACTCGTGTTGCCTTTGTGACTCGTGTGGGCCAAATCCACGTCACGAAGATTTGAGGAAAATCATGGGATCACATCCCGGCCGGGGGGCCGTGGGCGCGAGCCGCATCGCACACTGGCGGGCGGCGCGCCCGCGGACGGCCGCGCTCCTGCTCGCGCTCGCCCTCATTCCCGCGCTCGGCGTCGCCGCACCCGCCACCGAGACCGCCAACGCGGCGGTTCTCGTCGACTACCCCAGCTGGGATGACGTCCAAGACGCCAAGGCCGATGAGGCGGCGGCCAAGGCCGAGATCACGCGCATCAAGGCGCTGCTCGCCGACCTCGAAGACGAAGTCGCCGAGACGCAGAAGGTCGCCGAGGAGAAAGGCACCATCTACGCGGAAGCGCAGACCGCCTACGACGAGCAGGCCTACGTGGCGCAGCAGCTCCAGGAGCAGGCGGATGCGGCCCAGGAGGAAGCCGACGACGCGAAGCGTGTCGCCGCTCAGCTGATCGCCAACCTCTCCCGCGGCGCCGCCAGCACCGACCTCACCGCGACGCTGTTCGCACAGAGCGACGAAGCGGATGCGCTGCTTTACAACCTCTCGGCGCAGCAGAAGTTCAGCACGACCAACCAGCAGCTCTACTCGCGCGCCGTGCAGCTGCAGAACAACGCGCAGGCGCTCACCGACCAGGCGGCCGTGGCGCGCGAGCTCCTCGACGAGCTCCGCGCGATCGCCGAGGCGGCCTTCGAAGAGGCGCAAGAGGCCGCGATTGCCGCGCAGGAGGCCTACGACGCCCAGGCCGAGAACAAGGCGCGCCTGGAGGCGCAGCTCGAGGTGCTCACCACCAAGCGCGAAGTCACCGAAGCGGACTACCGCGCTGGGGTCGAAGCGCGCGCGGCCGCATCCGGCGGGGTCGTCAACGCCCAGGGCTGGGCGAACCCCACCTCGGGCTACATCTCGAGCCACTTCGGCATGCGCTACCACCCGATCTACCACGTGTGGAAACTGCACTCCGGAACCGACATCGCCGGCGGCGGCTACAACGCCCCCATCTATGCGGCGGCCGACGGACGCGTCGTCTACGCCGGCTACTACAGCGACCTCGGCTACTACATCAAGATCGATCACGGCAGCGGGATCGTCACCGGCTACGCCCACATCAACACCGGCGGGATGCTCGTCTCGGTCGGCGAGATCGTCATCGCCGGGCAGCAGATCGCGAAGGTCGGCTCAACGGGGGGCTCGACGGGACCGCATTTGCACTTTATGGTCTACCAGAACGGGGTTCTCACCAATCCCGTCACGTTCATGCAAGACCGGGGGGTCACGCTTGGCTAAGCGGGCACGGAGCGAACAGGGGCGCTGATGACAGCGAGCCGTCGCTTCAGGGGAGCGACGGCAGTAGCCGTCGCTCTCGTCGTCGCGCTCGTTCCGGGCGTCGCCGCTCACGCGGCCCCGATGCCCGACTACCCCAGCTGGGACGAGGTCGAAGCGGCCAAGGCGGATGAGGCGGCCAGCGCGGCCGCCGTCGCGCAGATCGAGGCGGCGCTCGCCGAGCTCGAGGCCGAGGCGGCCGAACTCGGCAAGGTGGCGCTCCAGCGCGCCGAGGAGTCCGACCTGGCGCAGCAGGAGCTGGATGCGGCGACCGTACGCGTCGAGAACCTCCAGACGCGCTCCGACGAGGCCCGCGAGCAGGCCGATGAGTCGGCACGACGGGCCGCGCAGATCCTGACGCAGCTCTCGCGCACCGGGGGCGGTGATCCGACGCTCGCGCTGCTGTTCGGCTCGGCCGAGGACACCGACGAGGTGCTCTCGATGCTCGCCTCCATGTCGCGCCTGAGCGAGACCTCGCGCTCGCTGCTGGAGCGGGCGGTGTTCGACCGCAACGCGGCCGACTCGCTCGCCGCCGAGGCGGAGCTCGCCGAGGAGAAGCGAACCGAACTGGCCGCGGTGGCCGCCGAAGCGCTCGCCGAGGCGCAGGCGGCCGTCGATGAGGCGCAGGCGCGGGTCGAGGAGACGCGGGCCGACTCCGAGCGCATGTACGCGCAGCTGGCGAGCCTGAAGAACACCTCCGCCGACCTGGAGCAGGCCTACCAGGAGGGTCTCGCCTGGGAGCGGGATCAGGCCGCCGACCCCACGCCGCCGGTGCCGCCCGCCGACGACCCCGACCCGCCCGCCGAAGACCCGGCGCCGCCGTCGAGCGACAAGGTCGCGGGGGCGATCAGCTACGCCCGGGCGCAGCTCGGCGAACCCTACGTGTGGGGCGGGGCAGGGCCGAGCGGCTGGGACTGCTCCGGGCTCACCATGATGGCGTACTCGTCGGTCGGCGTCTCGATCGGCGGGCACGGCTCGACGAGCCAGTACAACTACCTGAAGTCGGCGGGGAAGCTCGTCAACATCGCCGACCTGCAGGCCGGGGATCTGCTGTTCTACTCCGACGGCGGGTCGACGACGGGCACCAAGTATCACGTGACGCTCTACGTCGGCAACGGCAAGATGATCGAGGCACCGTACCCGGGGCAGGTCGTGCGCGAGGTGTCGATTCGCTACGGCGATCTGGTGCCGTACGCGGGGCGTCCCACCGGCTGACGCGGGCACGGTTTCGATACGCCGCTGGCGCGGCTACTCAACCCGCTTGCAGGTCGAGTAGCCGACGAAGTCGGCGTATCGAGGCCAGGGGTGCGCGACGCGGTTTCGATACGCGCTTTGCGCTACTCAACCCGCTGGGACTTGGGTTTCGATACGCCGCTGGCGCGGCTACTCAACCCGCAAGGTTGAGCTGGTCGAGTAGCCGACGAAGTCGGCGTATCGAGGCCAGGGGTGCGCGCGGGCGGGGTTTCGATACGCGCTGCGCGCTACTCAACCCGCTGGGCGCTAGTGGGTGGGGGGAACGTAGGCGGCGAGGCCGGCCTGCACGACACGCTCCGCCTCGGCGGCGTCGCCCCAGCCCTCGGTCTTGACCCACTTGCCGGGCTCGAGGTCCTTGTAGTGCTCGAAGAAGTGCTCGATCTCTTTGCGCTTGTACTCCGGGACGTCGTTGATGTCCTGGATGTGGTCCCAGCGCGGGTCCTTCGCGGCGACCGCGATGACCTTCGCGTCGCTGCCGCCGTCATCCGTCATGTTGAACACGCCGACGACGCGCACGCTCATGCCGATGCCGGGGAACAGCGGGTACTCGCCGAGCACCAGCACGTCGACCGGGTCGCCGTCGAGGCCGAGGGTCTTCTCGAAGAAGCCGTAGTCGGTCGGGTAGGCCATCGGCGTGTAGAGCACGCGATCGAGCATGACGCGACCGGTCTCGTGGTCGATCTCGTACTTGTTGCGGCTGCCCTTCGGCACCTCGATGGTGACGTCGTAGTACTCGGCCATATCCTCGGTCTCTCGTCGCAAGTGGTTCTCGCATTACGTTAGTCGAATGGTCGCGCGTCCGAGACTCACCCCGGCGATCGCCGACCTCCGGCGCGCGGTGCGCGGCGCCCTCACCGAACCGGCCGGAACCCTCGTGGTGGCGCTCAGCGGCGGCGGCGACTCGCTCGCCCTGGCGGCGGCGACCGCCTTCGAGGCGCCCCGGGCGGGTTGGCGGGCGGCGGCGGTCATCGTCGACCACGGGCTGCAGGACGGCTCGGCCGAGGTCGCCGAGACGGCCGCGGCGCAGGCGCGCGAGCTCGGCCTCGACCCGGTGACGGTCGTGCGCGTGAGCGTGGCGTCCGACGACCCTGCCGGCCCCGAGGCGGCGGCCCGTGCCGCGCGCTACGCGGCCCTGGATGCGGCGGCCGACGACCTCGGCGCCGACGCGATCCTGCTCGGCCACACGCTCGATGACCAGGCGGAGACGGTGCTGCTGGGTCTGGCGCGCGGCAGCGGCGCCACGAGCCTGCAGGGGATGCCCGCCAAGTCCGGCCGCTACCGGCGACCGCTGCTCGGCATCCCGCGGGCGACCACCCGGCAGGCCTGCGCCGACGCGGGCCTGACGTTCTGGGACGACCCGCACAATACCGACGCGCGCTACACCCGGGTGCGGGTCCGCGACCGCATCTTGCCGGTGCTGGAGGCGGAGCTCGGCCCCGGCATCGCGGAGGCGCTCGCGCGCACCGCCGAGCAGCTGCGCGAAGACACCGCCGCCCTCGATGCCTTCGCCGAGGAGGTCGCCGAAGACGTCGTCGAGCTGGAGGAGGCGGGCGTCTCGCTCTCGGTCGCGGCGCTCGCCGCGAACCCCGCGGCGCTGCGCCAGCGGATCATCCGGCTGGTGGCGCAGAGCGAGTTCCACGAGGCGCTCAGCCGCACGCACACGCTCGAGATCGCCCGGCTGGTCACCGACTGGCGCGGGCAGGGCGCCGTGGCCCTGCCGGGCTTCACGGCGGAGCGCCGCGGCGGCCGCATCCATCTCATCTCGACGCGCGCCGGCGAGCTCACCGGGCAGAAGCCGCCGCACGACCACTGACCGCAGCTGACCGAGCCGGAGCGCGGGCGAGCGTGTGCCGGATCAGCCGACGGGGTCGGCCAGCTCGGCCAGATCCGCGTCGAGGCGGTCGATCGCCGAGCGGTCGCCGAGGATCTCCCACCGCAGCAGCGAGAACGGCGTGTTGCCGTGCTGCCAGACCGCGTCGTGGATGCGGCGGAAGCTGAACTCCTCGCCCCAGGCCGCGATCGCATCCGCCACCAGGGCCAGCATCTGCTGCTTGCCCACGTGGTACGACATCGCCAGACCCGGCGTCGCCAGGTACATGGCCGACTCCTCGCGGGCGGTCTCGGCGTCCATCGGAACGGCGTTCACGAAGTGCTCGATCGCCTGCGCCAGCGTGAACTCGCCGGTCGCCAGGTTGACGTCGGCGATGACGCGCAGCGCGCGCAGCCGGGTGAAGTTGTGCACGACGGTCTCGGAGTGCGGGGCGTCGTCGAAGAGCCCCGCCATCAGCATCATCTCCTCGTTGTAGTGCGCCACCCCCTCGTTGGCGCTCGAGTCGATGTAGCGGCGGCGGATCGGGCTGGCGGAGGCCCAGCTGAGGGCGAGTTGCTGGTAGTGCGCGCCCTCGTGGATGATGCCCAGCCGCGGGTCCTTCGCGTTGGCGGCGTAGAAGTACGGCAGCTCGGTGCGCGGCTTCGGCATGTACGAGACGGCGTTCTGCGCGAGCCGGTGCTCGTCGGTGAGGTCGTCGGGCACGCCGAGGCTGCGCAGCTGCTCGATCCACGGCGGCATCTCGGCGATCAGGTAGTGCTTCAGGCTCTCGGGCTGGCTCAGCAGGTCTTCGCGCTCGTAGAAGTCGCGGATCTGCCGCTCGTGGCGTGCCTGGGTGTCGACCTGCTCCTCAATCGTGCGCGCCAGTTCGGCCGGCGGTGCGTTGCGGTAGCGGTTGCGGGTGAGCTGCTCCCAGACGATGGCGCGGTTCAGGTCCTGCGTGGCGGCGCGCACCAGGTCGTCCGGGTCGTCGGGGATGAGCGCGACCGCGCGCAGGAACCACAGGAAGCTGTCGCGACCGACCGCGCGCGCGGGCGCCATCCGGTCGGCGGCCGCATCGAGCCACGCGCACCACTCGTCGAGCGCGGCAGCGGCGGACTCCGTGGCGGCGTCGAGCGCGGCGTGACGAGCCGGGTCGACGTGGATGCGGAGCGCATCCGCGGCGGTGCGCACCCGGGTGCCGATCCTCTCCATCTCGGTCACGGCGGCGCGCGCAAGATCAGCGACACCGTGCTCCGCGAGGTGGGCGCGGGCGACCCCGACCTGGGCGGGTACGGCCGCCAGCACGGCGATCAGCGCGTCCTGGCGAGCGTCGTCGTAGGGCGGCAGCGGCAGGGTGAGGTCGTAGAACGGCCCGAGGATCTGCGAGTACTGGAACACCGCGTTGCGCTCCGCGTTGCGGGTGACGTTGAGGTCCCAGTGCGCGCGGTTCAGGATGGCGCCGGCGAGACGGTGCTCGATCTGCGCCGAGGGCGCCGCGGCGGAGGCGTCGACCGCGCGCCAGCGTGCGCGGAGCTCGGCGATCTCGACCCGGCGGCGCTCGAGGGCGGCGGGGGTGAAGTCGGGCATCCAGCCGACCGGGTGCGGCAGGCGGGGGATGTCGTCGCTGGAATGGAAGGCCCAGCGGAGGGTCGCCTCGACCACGTCGCGCGCGAGGGTGCCGAGTTCGTCGTCGTGGCTCATCTGTCAGATCCAATCGGGGTGGGGTCGGGGGCGGTCTCGGCGCGGAGGGCCGGCAGCACGGTGCTGCCGAGCAGGGCGATCGAGGCGAGCGGGTCGGGGCCGAGCGGCGGCCCGAAGCTGAGGTGGCGCGCGCCGAGGGCGAGCAGGTCGCGGCTGCGCTCGAGCACGTCGGCGGGCCCGCCGCACATGCCCATCCGGAGCATGGTCGGCGTGATCGCCTCGGCGGCCGCGTCGGCATCGCCGCGGGCGAGGTGGCGCTCGGCTGCCACGAAGTCCTCCGGCTCGAGGCCCAGCTGGCCGAGCAGGAACGGCGAGAAGGCGGGGCCGTAGTAGGCCAGCTTGAGGGCCAGGGCGCGTGCGGCGGCGGCCGGATCCTCGTCGAGGGAGAGCCAGACGCAGGCGGGCGTGTCCAGGTCATCGAGCGAGCGGCCGGCGGCGACGGCACCCTCGGCGATGTGGGCGCGCGCGGTCGTGAAGTGCTCCGGCGGCAGATGCAGTGCGATCACCCCGTCGGCCTCGGCGCCCGCGAAGGCGAGCATGCGCGGGCTCATCGCGCCGATGTAGATCGGCACCCGGGTCGACGGCGGGGTGAAGCGCAGGCGGGCGTCGGCCGTCCAGCCCTCGCCCGCGCCGTCGACCTCGACCGGGGCGCCGCCGTCGAGCAGGGCGCGGATCGCGCGCAGTGCCTGCCGCGTGGTCGTGAGCGGGGTCGGCTGGTCGATCCCGACCCAGTTCAGGAACTCGGCGGATCCGGCGGCCAGTCCCAACAGGAATCGTCCGCCGCTGAGCTCCTGCAGCGTCGCCGCTGTCATCGCCAATTCGGCGGGGTGCACCGTGTACGGGTTCATGATGCCCGTGCCGATGCGCAGCCTCTCGGTGCGCTGCGTGATCGCCCCGAGCACGGCCGGGGCCGAGTGCAGCATCAGATCGTTCGAGATCCACAGCTGGTCGATCCCCGCCGCCTCGGCGGCCTCGGCGACCGCGATCAGCTCGTGGCTGTCGAGGTCGTTGTTGATGCGAAGGCTGACCGTGGTCGGCACGGGCTAGCCCTGCCCGATCAGGCGGCGCCGCAGCTCGCCAAGCTCGGTGATCGACTGCCGCGTCAGCTCATCGCTGACGAGCGGGTACTTCGAGCGGAACATCACGTGGAGGTTCTCGCCGACCAGTTCGCGCACCTCGGCGAGGATCGGAAGCACATCGTCGACCGTGCCGAGGAGCAGCTCGCGGCGGCGCTGGGCGATCTGCTGCTCGCTGAGCATCCCCGGGTACCAGGTCTCGTATTCGGCCGGGTCGAGGCCGTACCAGTCGCCGTAGACGCGGCGGGTGAGCAGGTACGACTCCTCGACCGCCGCCCACGCCGCATCCACGCCGTCGGGGTGGAGGAAACCGCCGACGTTGAGAGACAGCGCGGGGGCGGTCGAGTCCCGACCGTGTCGGTCGAGGGCCTCGCGGTACTGCTCGAGCACCGCCGAGACACGGGTGATGAGGCCGCGGTTGCCACCGGAGCCGCGCTCGTACTCGTCCGCGTCGGTGCCCGCATCCATGCAGAAGCGGTCGCCGAGGCGGGCGGCGCGGTCGATCGCGGCGGGCGCGTGGCCGCCGAGCATGACCGGCGGTCCGGCCGGCCGCTCGGGAACGGGGCTGACGCGGATGCCGGTGCGGGTGTAGTGCCGACCGACGTGATCGATCTCCTCGCCCGTCCACGCCTGCCGGCAGATGTCGATGAGCTCCTCGGTGCGGCCGACGCGGTAGCGGCGCTCGGTGCCGAAGCCCGCGTATTCGATGTCGCGGTAGCCGAGGCCGAGGCCGAGCACGAAGCGGCCGTTCGAGAGCACGTCGAGGAACGCGGCGTCCTCCGCCATCCGCACCGGGTCGTGCAGCGGGGCGAGGGCGAGGCCGTAGCCGACGGTGATGCGGTCGGTCGCCTGCAGCATCGCACCGCAGTAGGCGGCGAGCGATCCGACGAAGTGCGCCTCGTGGAAGTGGTGCTCACTCACCCAGACGCTGTCGAGCCCGGCGGCCTCGGCCGCCTGCACCTGCGCGATCGACTCGCGCAGCGACTCGCCGTGGCTGAGTCCGAGCGCGGGGTGCCATTCCCCGGTGAATACTCCGAGTCCGAGTTCTACGGCCATGATGGTGCCTCCGTCTTCAGTGTGCCGCGTGGGCAGCGATGTCGCGGGCGCCACCCGCGGTCTCGCGGTACCAATCGGTCAGGATCCCGACGCCCTGGCGGATGGCGTCGGTCGAGGTGGCGAGCGAGAGCCGCAGCGCGTGTGGTGCCTGGAATCCGAAGGCGGTGCCCGGCGCGGTCGAGACTCCGCGTTCGACGAGGTCGAGCGCGGCGGCGCGGGCGTCGGAGGTCTCGTGCAGCGGCACCATCGCGTAGAAGGCGCCGCCCGGGCGCGGCACGTCGATGCCGGCATCGGTGAGAAGCTGCAGGGCGAGGTCGCGGCGTTCGCGGTAGGCATTCCGCATGGTGGCGACGGGCGTCTGGTCGCCGGTCAGCGCGGCGAGGGCGGCGGCCTGCGTCACGGTCGACAGGCACGCGACGGAGGACTCGAACACGCGGGTCACCGGGTCGACGAGCCAGTCGGGCACGAGCGAGTAGCCGACCCGCCAGCCGGTCATCGCGTAGGTCTTGGAGACGCTGTAGACCGACACAGCGTGCTCGGGGATGAGGCTCGCCATGCTCACCGGCTCGCCCTCGAACACGATCTCGTCGTACACCTCATCGCTCAGCACGAGCACGTCGCGCTCGCGAGCGATCTCGGCGATCTCCTCCATGACGGCGCGGGGCGCGACGCTCCCGGTGGGGTTGGAGGGGGAGTTGAGAATGAGCACGCGCGTCTCGGCGGTGATGGCGCGCCGGATGTCTTCGGGATCGACGACGTAGTCGCGCTCGGCGCGCAGCGGGTAGCGGTCGACGCGGCCGCCGGCGAGGATCGCCTGCATCTCGTAGTTGGGCCAGGCGGGGTCGGGGATGAGCACCGCGTCGCCGGGCGACACCATCGCGCGGATCACGGCATCGATGGCATGAACGGCGCCGTGGCTGATGAGCACCTTCGAGGCGGGCACCTCGAACCCGTAGCGGCGCTCGAGCGAGGCGGCGGCCGCGCTGCGCAGCAGCGGCGTTCCCGCGGCCTGCACGTAGGAGCTGCCGCGCCGCGCCGACTCGACGGCCGCCTCGACGATGTGCGCCGGGGTGGCGAAGTCGGGCTCCCCGATCTCGAGTCGCACGATCGGTCGGGAGTCGACGAGCACGAGGTCGACGATCTCGCGGATTCCGGAGTGCGGAAGCACGCCGGTAGCGGCGGTGGGGTGCGGCATGACGGCCCTTCGAAGCGATGCGGGCCTGTCGGGCGCCGATCTCGTATGTTTATCGTTGACGTGATTGTATCGTCCGTTTGTAAACTGAAAATGGCAATCGGGTTTCCTTTCGAAAAGTTTTCGAGCGATTGCCCTATGAATGGAGAACTCATGTCGACACGCATCGGGGCCTGGTCGCTCCTCGGGTCTCCGGCGGTCGCGGCGGTGATGGCCTCGGCCGAGCCGGACTGGCTCGTGCTCGACGCGCAGCACGGCCGGTTCGACGACGCGGCCGTCGTCGACACCCTCTCGCTGCTTGCCGGCGCCCCGACGCGCCCGCGCACGGTCGTGCGGGTCGCGGCCGGAGCTCCGTGGCTGATCGGGCGCGCGCTCGACGCGGGTGCCGACGGCGTCATCGTGCCGATGGTGCAGAACGCGGAGCAGGCGGCACTCGCCGCCTCCGCCTGTCGCTACCCTCCGCTCGGCTCGCGATCGTGGGGCCCCCTTGACGGCGCCCACGGCCGCACCCCCGCATCGGCCACTCAGGCCAACGAGCGCACCGAGTGCGCCGTGATGGTCGAGACCGCCGAGGCGGTCGCGGGTGTCGATGAGATCGCCGCCACGCCGGGGGTCGACATGATCTTCGTCGGCCCATTCGACTTGGCGCTCTCGCTCGGCACCGACGTGCCGTCGCTGCTGCGCGACAACTCGCCCGAGAACCCGCTCGACCGGATCGTCGCCGCCTGCCGTGCTCACGGCGTCGCCGCCGGCGCGTTCGCGGGCTCCAACGAGCTCGCTGCCCAGCTCGCGGCCCGCGGGTTCGACACCCTCGCGGTCGCCGTCGACACGATGCTGCTGCACGACGCGGTGGCCGCGCAGCTCCAGGGCGCGCCGCGCTGAGCAAGGCCGTGACGCCCCGGCGATCCCGGCCGGGGCGACGGGTCAGCGCTCGGTCGGGGTGAGGCTCGGCTCGGCGCCGCCGATGACCGCGGCGGGCGTGCGGGTGCGCACGATCTCGCCGATGCCGAGGAAGGTCTCGATGCGCTGCAGCCCGCGGATCGGCCAAATGCGGTCGAGCAGCAGGCGCTGCAGGTGCGCGTGATCGCGGATGCGGAACCGCGCCATCAGGTCGTAGCTGCCGGTGACGACGACGAGCTCGGTGAGCTCGTCAACGGCGCGCAGCTCGCCGATGATCTTCTGCACATCCGCATCGGTGGCGAGGGTCATCGGAATGTAGACGACGCTCGGATATCCGAGGGCCGCCCAGTCGAGCACGGTGGTGTAGCCGGTGATCAGTCCGCTGCGCTCCAGGCGTGCAATGCGCTCGCCCACGGCGGGCGAGGACATGCCGACCTCGCGGGCGAGCTGGCGCTGCGAGACGCGCGGGTCGGCCACGAGGAGCTGCAGCAGGCGGCGATCCACCTCGTCGAAATCGACCAGGTTGGCGGTCGGCAGAACCTCCGAGGTCATCGACGACATCGGCGACTGCCGGTCGACGTTGCGATCACGAGGGGTCATCGTCAACTCTTTCTCACGATATCGAACGGGTGCCACGAGCTTAGGGCGACCGCGGGCATCACGCGTTTGCCTTCAGGTCGTGATCGGTGGCGTTGATGTTCTCCGCGCCGGTCTCGGTGAGCAGGAACACGTCCTCGACGCGCACGCCGACGCGACCGGGGAGGAAGATGCTCGGCTCGATCGTGAACAGCATCCCCGGCTGCAGCGGCGTGGTGTCCTCGGCCGAGAGGAACGGCTCCTCGTGCACGTCGAGGCCGATGCAGTGGCCCACCCGGTGCCGGAAGCCGTCACCGTATCCGGCCTCGTCGATCACGCGACGTGCCGCCTCGTGCACCTGGCCACCGGTCGCCCCGGGCACGGCCGCCTGACGGGCCGCCTCCTGCGCGGCCATCACGATCTCATGCACCGTCACGTACTCCGCCGAGGGCTCCCCGATGTGGACGGTGCGCCCGAAGTCGCTGCAGTAGCCGCGGGTGATCGCGCCGAAGTCGAAGCTGACGCCGGTGCCCTCCGCGAGTGCATCCGTGCTGACGCGCACCGAGGCGTCGCGGCTGAGGGCGGGGCCCATGCCCCAGACGCCGGTGTCGAAGGAGGCGCCGAGCGAGCCGTGCTGCCGCATCCGCAGGTCGACCTCGGAGGCCAGTTCGATCTCGGTGATGCCCGCCACGACGTGCGGCGCGACCTCGGCCAGCACGGTGTCGACGATGCTCGCCGAGGCGCGCATCAAGGCGATCTCCTGTTCGTCCTTGATCGCCCGGATGCCGGCGAGCACGTCGTCGGCGATCACCAGATCGGCGTCGGGCCGGTGGCGGCGCAGCTCGATGCTGACCTGGGCCCAGGTGCGTCCGGTCACGGCGATGCGCTCGCTGGCCCCGGCCTCGTGCGTGCAGCTCTCGCCCGAGGGCGCGCTCGGCACGGCGACGCGACGGGCCCGGAAGTGGTCGTAGGCGCGCTGGAAGACGGCACGGCCGTCGTCGGTCTCGACCGCGGTGACGACCTCGCCGTCGACGCCGTCCGGCAGGTCGAACTCCTGGAAGTGCCGGGTCAGCACGAACAGCGGATCCTCGCCGGGGGCGAAGAACGCGCCGGAGATCCAGTGGTTCGTGTAGGCGATCGAGCCGAAGCTGGGCGCCCGGCGCGGAACCCCGGTGTAGTACTCGAAGTCCGCCTGGTCGGCCGGCAGGAAGAGCACGTCGATGCCGCGTTCGTCGAGCCGCTCCGACAGCACGCGGCGGCGGCGGCCGAAGTCGAACGGGGCGGTGGCAAGGTCGGTCATGGGCGGCTCTCCGGGGTGTCGGGGCGAAGGGAAGCGAGGGCGGGAAGCACGGCGCGACCGAGCAGGTCGATGCCTTCGCGCTCGTCGATGCCGTGCGGCGTGCCGAACTCGATGCGGTCGACCCCGGCCTCGATGAGGCCGGCGGCCTGCGCGGCGATGTCGTCCGGGGTGCCGGAGAACGCGAAGCGGTCGAGCACGTCGCGCGGAATCCACGCCCCGGCGGACGCGGCGTCACCCTGCGCGAGCGACTCGCGGACGCGCTCGAGCATGCCCTCGGGCAGGTCGACCGTCGGGTCGTAGGCGGCGATCACGTCGACGTACATCGCCACCTGGGCGCGAGCGGCGGCGCGGGCACGGTCTCCGTCGCGGTCGACGACGGTGACGGCGCCGAGCACGATGCCGACGTCGCCGGGGCGCCGCCCCGCGCGCTCGAGGCCGGGCGCCAGGCGCTGCCTCGTCACCTCGACCATCGCGGGGTTGGCGCTGCCGCCGATCTTGATCTCGTCGGCGGTCTCACCGGCCAGCGCGGCACCGCGCTCGCCCCAGGAGCCGACGAGGACCGACAGCGGGGCATCCGGGATGGTGGTGTGCAGCCCGACCCCGGGTGCGAGCGAGAAGGTGCGGCCGGCAACGCCGGAGGTGTCGCCGGACCACAGGGCGCGGATCACGGCGATCGCCTCGCGCAGCGCGCCGAGAGGTCGCTCGGGGCGCACCCCGAGGTCGTCGAGCCAGGTGCCGCGGGCGATGCCGAGGTAGGCGCGTCCCTCCGTCCGGGCGTGCAGCGCCACCGCCATGCCGGTGAGCTCGACCGGGTGGATCAGGAACGGGTTCCAGCAGGCGCAGCCGAGCCGGATCCGGTTCGTCTGCTCCGCCATCTCGAGCAGAGCCACGATCGAGGGCTGGAACCACAGATCCGAGAAGACGCTGACCCCGTCGAAGCCGAGCTCCTCCGCGTGCGCGGCGAGCTCGCCGTAGCGCCCGGGAGCCTTGTCGGTCTGCAGACCGAGCGAGATCTGCACGCTCATGTCAGGTCGTCCGCGCGCAGGTCCACTCGACGGGTGCGCTCGATGCGCATGATGAGCCGCTCCTCCGGATCCGGGCAGGCGACCTCGTTGTCCCGTTCGAGCCAGTCGCCCGCCGGAAGGTCGCGCTGC
Source organism: Herbiconiux sp. J20-20 (assembly GCF_057365085.1). Taxonomy (NCBI): domain Bacteria; kingdom Bacillati; phylum Actinomycetota; class Actinomycetes; order Micrococcales; family Microbacteriaceae; genus Herbiconiux; species Herbiconiux sp. J20-20. Next base: position 1,521,112 of record NZ_CP195122.1, on the reverse strand, counting down.
TTGGCGGGGATCAGCGGAAGCGCGGCCTGCAGCGCGTAGAGGCAGAAGTGCCCGCCCTCGGGGATGCGCAGGCGGCTGCTCTCGGTCACCTCGCACCAGTCGCCGGGTCGCATGCCGCACACCGAGCGGCCCTCGATCCGGTCGACGACGACGCGGATGTCCCACAGGCTCATGTCGCTCTCGGGCGCCGTGCCCTCGTCGGGCGCGCTCACGCGGCGGCCTCTCGCACCAGCACCCCGCGTCGGATGACGTGCTCCATCGTGCGCAGCGCGGCGGGAGCGGCGCTCGGGTCTTCGCGGGTGATGACCAGGTCGGCGTCGAACCCGACCTCGACCCGGCCGACGCTCTCGCCGAGTCCGAGCCAGGTCGCCGGGTTCATCGTCGCGGCGCGCAGAACGCCCCAGGCATCCAGACCCGCGTCGTGCATGTGCTCGAGCTCGCGCACGACGGCGGTCGTGCCCTCGAAGGGCCAGAACGGCGGCATGTCGCTGCCGAGCATGATCTCGACACCCGCGTCGAGCGCGTGGCGGAACGATTCCCGGTGGCGGATGGCGGCCTGGGCCGAGCGCTCACGCATCCAGTCGGGCACCCCCAGCTCTTCGAAGAAGGCGTCGGCGTGAGTGACGACGAGCGTCGGCACGAGTGCGGTGCCGTGCGCGGCCATCGCGCGCGCCACGTCGGCGGTGAGCTGGTAGCCGTGCTCGACGCAGTCGAGACCGAGCTCGACGGCGAGTTCGATGATGGAGGCGGGGCCGGCATGGGCGGTGACCTTGCGGCCCCAGTCATGCGCGGTGCGGATGGCGGCCGCCATCTCCTCGCGGGTCAGCTGCGGCGTCGAGATGCCCTCGTGCTCGCCGGCGATGCCGCCCGAGATCATCAGCTTGATGAGGTCGGCACCCGCTGCGACCTGGCTGCGGACGCCGCGGGTGAAGCCGACCGGGCCGTCGCACTCGATCGTGTCATCGCTGCCGTGGCCGTGCCCGCCGGTGCAGGCGAGGGCGCGGCCGGCGGTGCGGATGCTCGGTCCGAGCACGTGCCCGGCGTCGATCGCGCGGCGCAGCGCGAAGTCGAGTCCACCCTTCTCGGCGACGCAGCGCACCGTGGTGACGCCGTTGCGGAGGGTACGGGCGGCGCCGTCCGCCATGTACAGCGCGAGCTCGCCGGGGCCCATCGCCTCGACCGCCTCGCCGGCGCTCCCGGGCAGCGAGAGGCTGAAGTGGGTGTGCATGTTGATCAGGCCGGGCATCACGAAGGCGCCGTCGAGGTCGCGCACCGGCAGGTCTGCGATCGCGGCCTGGCCGGTGAGCGCGGCGTCGTCGGCGATCTCGCTGATCACGCCGTCGCGGATGAGGATCGTCTGGTCGGCGGTCAGCCGCGACTCGGCGACGTCGACGACGGTCGCGCCGCGCAGCACCAGGTCGGCGCGGGTCGGATACGACACCGCGACGCTCATCGCGGCACCCCGCTGTCGCGCAGCGCCTCGGCGGCGACGAAGTGACCGGCCCCCAGGTCGATGAGCTCGGCGCCCTCCGGGTCCTCGCTGCGCGAGGTGATGCGCTCCGACGGGGAGGCATCCGGCAGTGTCGCCGTGCGGCCGAGTCGCGGGATCGCGCCCATCAGCGTGCGGGTGTACGGGTGCGCGGGCGATCCCCACACCGCGTTGGTCGGGCCGAGCTCGACGATCCGGCCGAAGTACATGACGGCGATGCGATCGGCGATCATGCGCAGGCCCGAAAGGTCGTGCGAGATCATCAGCACCCCCGCGCCGCCGGCGGTCGCCGTCGTCGAGATGAGCTGCGAGACCTGCGCCCGCGTGGAGGCGTCGAGGGCCGAGACCGGCTCGTCGGCGACCACCAGCCGCGGCTGCACGGCCAGCGCACGGGCGATCGCGATGCGCTGTCGCTGGCCGCCCGAGAACTGGTGCGGGTAGCGCGTCGCGCTCGAGGCGGGCATGTCGACGGTGGCGAGCAGATCGTCGATCAGCTCGCGGCTGGAGGTGCGGCCCCCGGCGACGATCGCCTCGGCGAGCTGGCGCTGGATGCTGCGCCGCGGGTTCAACGAGGAGTACGGGTCCTGGAAGATCATCTGCACGACGCGATCGGCCCGCGGGCGGGCGCGGCGGCCCAGCGGCGGCAGCTCGCGGCCGTCGAGCGAGACCGAGCCGGAGGTGAGACGGTGCAGACCGACGATCGCGCGACCGAGCGAGCTCTTGCCGCAGCCGGACTCGCCGACCAGTCCGACGACTTCGCCCGCGCCGACGGTGAGCGAGACCCCGTCGACGGCGCGCACGGTCGGGCGGCCCGGCACGTGGTACTCGAGGACGGCATCGCGCACGTCGAGACGATCGGTCATCGGAGGTCCTCTCCTTCGCTCGCGGCGGCGCCGAAGTCGGCGGCGGGAGGCAGCGCCTCGACGAGCATTCGCGTGTACGGGTCCTGAGGGTCCGCGAGGACATCCCGGCAGTCGCCGGACTCGACGACCTTGCCGTTGCGCATCACGACGAGGCGGTCGGCGAGCACGTTCATCACCGCCAGGTCGTGCGTGATGAACAGGATCGCGGCATCGGTCTCGCTTCGGAGGTCGCTCAGCAGTCGCAGGATCCCGGCCTGCACGGTCACGTCGAGTGCGGTCGTGATCTCGTCGGCGACGATGATCTCGGGCTCGCAGGCGAGCGCCGCGGCGATTGCGATCCGCTGTCGCATGCCGCCCGAGAAGCGGTGCGGGTAGGAGCGCAGGGCACGTTCCGGGTCGGGGATGCGCACCAGCTCGAGCAGCTCCAGCGCGCGGGCGCGGGCCTGCTTCTTGGTGACCGAGCGGTGCACGAGCTGGTGCTCGGTGAGCTGGCGCTCGATCGTGAGCATGGGGTGCAGCGAGGTCATCGGGTCCTGGAAGACCATCGCCACCCGGTTGCCGCGCAGCCGCTGCAGCTGGGAGGCGCTCATGGCGAGCGTGTCCTCGCCGTCGACCAGCACCTCGCCGGTCGCCGTCGCGCCGTGCGGCAGGAACCCGAGGGTGGTGAGCGCGGTGAGCGTCTTGCCGCTGCCGCTCTCGCCGGCGAGTCCGAGGATCTCGCCCGTCGAGACCGTCAGATCGACGCCGTCGACGAGCTGTCGCCCGCCGAGCGTGATGTGCAGGTCGCGGATGTCCAGAAGAGTGCTCACGGTCACAGCTCCGCGTTCGTGACGGCCCGGTTCGAGCGGGGATCGAGGGCGTCGCGCAGGGCGTCGCCGAGGAAGTTGAAGGCGAGCACGACCGTGAAGATCGCCAAGCCCGGGAACAGGGCGACCCAGTAGTTGTAGAACGCCCGCGAGCCGTCGGCGACCATCGAGCCCCACTCCGGCGTCGGGGGAACCGCGCCGAGGCCGAGGAAGCTGAGGCCCGAGAGCAGCAGGATCGCGTTGCCGAGTTCGAGGGTGGCGACGACCAGGATCGGCCCGAGCACGTTCGGGGCGACGTCGCGCAGCAGGATACGGGCGGGCGAGGCGCCGAGCAGTCGCGCGGCGGCGATGTAGTTCTGGTCGCGGATGCCGAGCACGAGGGATCGGGTGACACGCGCGTAGGCGGGCCAGGACACCACGACGATCGCGGCGACCGCGTTGAGCAGCGACGGGCCGAGCGCGGCCGAGACGGCCATGGCGAGCACGATCGCGGGGAACGAGAAGAACAGGTCGACGATGCGCATCAGGAATCCGTCGAGCCAGCCGCCGACGTAGCCCGCCACGGCGCCGATGGTGGAGCCGATCGCGAGCGAGATCGCGACCAGGATGACCGCGACGGGGAGCGAGATGCGAGCTCCGGCGATCACTCGCGACAGGATGTCGCGGCCGACGCCATCGGTGCCGAACAGGTGCTCCGCCGAGGGAGCCTGGTAGCGCTCGAAGTCCTGCGCGAGCGCGTCGAACGGAGCGATCCACGGTCCGAAGATCACGATGACCGCCCAGAAGGCGATGACCACCATGCCGATGACGGCGAGCGGCCGACGCCAGGCGCGCGGCAGCGAGAGTCGGGGCCGCCACCAGGCGCGGCGGGCCTGATCGACGACGTCGCCGGGCGAGAGCTCGGGGGACGGGGGTGCGGGGTGAGTGCTCATGCGCGGCGGATCCTCGGGTCGACCGTGCCGTACAGCACGTCAATGACGAAGTTCACGATGATGTAGATCAACGCGACGAAGATGGTGACGCCGACGATGGCGTCGAGGTCGAGCGTCGTCGCCGAGCGGTAGGCGTAGGAGCCGATGCCCGGCCAGGCGAAGATCTGCTCGACGAGGACGGTGCCGGCCAGCAGCGAGGCGAAGGCGGTGCCGAGGATCGTCAGCACCGGCACGAGCGCGCCGCGCAGCACGTGGCCGAAGATGACCTGGCGGCGCGGAAGGCCCTTCGCCTCGGCGGCACGCACGTACTCCTGACTGAGCACGTCGAGCACGGAGGCGCGGGTGAAGCGCGTGAACAGCCCGACCATCGGAGCGGCGAGCACGACCGCCGGCAGGATCAAGTGGGTCATGGCCTGACCGGCGAGCGCGACGTCGCCGGCCGCGAGCGCGTCGAAGGTGTAGAAGCCGGTGATGGTGGGCGGCGGGACCTGGCCCGCATCCAGGCGCCCGGAGCTCGGGAGCCAGCGCAGGCTGGTCGCGAAGATGGAGGTCGCGATGAGCGCGAGCCAGAAGAGGGGGACCGAGACGCCGCCGAGGCTGACCGCGCGCAGCGTGTTGTCGATCCAGGTGTTGCTGCGCATCGCGGAGAGGATGCCGAGGCTGCCGCCGACGAGCACGGCGATGATGGTGGCGGTGAGGGCGAGCTCCGCGGAGGCGGGGCCGAACTGGGCGAGGTCGTCCAGCACCGCGTGACCGGTCTGCTGGGACGTGCCGAGGTCGCCCTGGAACATGTTGCCGACGTAGATGAGGAACTGCTGCCACAGCGGCTTGTCGAGGCCGAGTTCGGCGCGCAGACTCGCCACGAGCTCCGCGTTGGCCGCGGCCTGCTCGCCGAGTCGAGCGGTGAGCGGATCGCCGGGAAGAACGGCGGTCAAGAGGAACGCGACGACAACGGTGCCGATCACGAGGAAGACGCTCGCGCCGAGGCGCCGCGCGGTGAAGGCGAGCATGGCGCCTCCTCCCTTCGTCTGTGGCGGTGCAGCGGGGGCCGGGGAGACCGTGCCAGACGGACTCCCCGACCCCCGCGCCCAGGGGTGGTTACTTGCCGATCGCGGCGATGTCCAGGAGGAACACCGGGTCGAACGGAACGGCCCCGACGGCGGCGGTCGCAACGACCGACGCGGCAGGCTGGAACAACGGAATGATGACACCTTCCGCGTTCATCAGCTCCTGGTACTCGATGAACAGGCTCTCGCGAGTGTCAGCATCGGTGGTCGTCTCGATCTCCTCCATGAGGGTCTCGAGCTCCGAGTTGCTGCCTTCGCTCCAGCCGGCGCGAAGACCGACGATGCCGCCCGGGCCGAAGACCAGGTAGTCAGCCGAGTCCGGGTAGTCCGGGCTCCAGAGCCAGAGGCCCATCTCCTCGGTGCCGGCGCGGTAGTTCTCCAGGGTGGTCGAGACCGGGCCGGGGGCCAGGTTCACGGTGATGCCGACCTCGGCGAGCTGCGCGGCGACACGCTCGGCGACGGGGCCGAAGCTGATGCCGGAGACGGCGATGTCGCTCGGGTACTCGAGCGAGACGGTGACGTCGCCACCGAGGCGCTCGACGGCAGCGCTGGCGCGCTCCACGTCGCGCTCGACGGCCGACTCCGCGCCGAGGGCGCCGAGGTAGGTGTTCGGCACGACACCGTAGGCAAGGGCGGCGTCCTCACCGGCGAGCTCCAGCAGAGCGTCGCGGTCGAGTCCGTACCAGACGGCCTCGCGGAAGTCATCGCTCGAGGTGAGCTCCGAGATCTCCGAGTTCGCGTTGGCGAACAGGAAGAAGAACGTCGGCGAGCTCGAGGTCGAGACGATCAGGTCGGAGTTGCCTTCGATCGCGGAGAGCTGGTCGCTTCCGAGGTCGAGCGCGAGGTGAGCGGTTCCGGACTGGATGTCCATCAGCTGCGCCTCCGCGGCGGCGTTGCGCACCACGACGCGGTCGTAGGCGGGAGCCTCACCCCAGTACTCGGGGTTGGCGACCAGCACGACCTCGGTCGTCACGTCGAAGGACTCGATCGTGTACGGACCGCTTCCGGCCGAGGCCGAGTCGAGGTAGGCCTGCGCGGTGTCGGTGTCGACGGCGTCCTCGGCATCCGAGCCGCCGTTCTCGATGACGACGGCGCTGTTCACGATGCCGAGCGTGGCGCTCGTCAGGATCGCGGGCACCGCGGTGTTCGAGGCCTCCGAGGTCACGACGACGGTGCTCTCATCCGGCGCCTCGACGCTCAGGCCGGTCATCAGAAACGAGCCGTTGCCCTGGACGTTCTTGGCGCGGTTCAGCGAGAACACGACGTCGGCCGAGGTCAGCGGGGTGCCGTCCGAGAAGGTGACGCCGTCACGCAGCGTGAACGTGTAGACGGTCGCGTCGTCGTTCACCTCGTAGGACTCGGCGAGACTCGGCTGCGGGGTGGTGGAGTCGCCGTCCTCGAAGGTCAGCAGGCTGTCGTAGACCGCGTGCAGCACGATGTTGCCGGTGGTCTCGAACATGCGGGCGGGATCGGCGGTGACCAAGTCGAAGGACTTGTCGACCACCAGGGTCTCGGGCTGTGCGCTCGTGTCGTCGGACGACGTGCTGGCGCAGCCCGTGGCGACCAGCGCGACGGCGGCGACAAGCGCGCCGGCGCCGATCAGGCGGGAGCGGAACGAATTCACGGGGTGGATCCTTTCGTGTGCTGGATAGGGGTGGTGCAGGTTCAGGCGGCAGGAGCTGCCGGGGGCAGAACGTCTTCGTGGTTGTGCACGACGAGCCAGCGGCCGTCGCGACGCTCCCAGACACCGGTGTTGCGCACGCGCTCCGGCGGCGTCGACGGGTCCTCGAAGACGACCTCGAAGGTGTGCCGGCAGAGTGCGTAGTCGCCGGCGACGGTGATGAGCGGCTCGGAGGTGTCGATGCGGCTCACCCGCGTGGTCTCGGTGGGCACGGGTCGCGTGTCGCGGAGGGCGTCGAGACCGTCGCGACCGATCACGAGCGGCTCGTGCTCGGTGTCCCACAGAGTGACGTCGGGTGCGATGTGGCTGTTCGAGCGCTCGCGGTCGCCGCTGAGGTAGCAGTCGTACATGTCCTTCACGGCCGCCCAGATGGCGGCGGCGTCGGCCTCAGGGTCATGATGCATGGGAAATGGTCAACTCTCGTCAAGGGACTTGGTATCCGAACGATAGCCCGATCATCGCTTATGAAAAGTCAAAACCTGTTTCGGGAATGTAAACGTTCGCTAAGAACCCCTTTTCTCTTTACAATTGTGCAACGCTTCGACCTAACGCCGCCGGCCTGTGGCGACCCCGGCTCGGGCCACGCGGTCGCCGGTGCGTGGCTAGGCTCGACGCATGGACACGAGTGACATCGAAGGCGACCTGACCGAGGTTCTTTTCACCGAGGAAGAGATCCACGCCAAGATCGCCGAACTGAGTCGTCGGATCGAACTCGACTATGCGGGTAAGAAGCCGCTGCTGATCGGCGTGCTGAAGGGCGCCGTCATGGTCATGGCCGACCTCGCGCGCGAACTCAAGATCGACGTCGAGATGGACTGGATGGCCGTCAGCTCCTACGGCAACAGCACCGAGTCGAGTGGCGTCGTCCGCATCGTCAAAGACCTCGACACCGACCTCGCGGGTCGCGACGTGCTCATCGTCGAGGACATCGTCGACTCGGGCCTCACCCTCTCTTGGCTGCGGGCGAACCTCGAGAGCCGCAACCCGGCCTCGCTCGAGATCCTCGCGCTGCTGCGCAAGCCCGAGGCGGCCAAGGTCGAGATCGACGCCAAGTACGTCGGTTTCGAGATCCCGAACGCGTTCGTCATCGGCTACGGGCTCGACTTCGCCGAGCGCTACCGCAACCTCCGCGCGATCGGCGTGCTCGCCCCGCACGTGTACTCCTGACTGGGGTCAGCTTCCGGCGAACATCCAGCGCCCGCCCCGAAAGCGCGCGATAGCCTGACAGTCTGTATTCCTCGAAAGGGAGGCGACGGGCTTCGCCCGCTACACCATGGACCTCAAGCGCTTCTTTCGCGGGCCGATCATCTACATCCTCTTGGGGATCGGCGCGATCGCACTGGCCTTCTCCCTGCTCGGAAACACCGGCTTTCAGCAGATCACGACCCAGGAGGGCATGAAGCTCCTCCAGGGCTCGACGGTCGATGAGGTCAAGATCGTCGACGGCGAGCAGCGCGTCGACCTGACTCTCAGCACCGACTTCGACGGCAACGGCACCCTCGTGCAGTTCTATTACGTCGAGGCGCGCGCCGATGAGGTCGTCGCGGCGGTCAACGACCTGAGCGGCGCCGAGTACACCGACGAGGTTCCGCAGACCAACGTCTTCCTCAGCGCACTCGGCTTCATCCTCCCGTTCCTGCTCATCGGTCTGCTGTTCTGGTTCCTGTGGTCGGGCATGCAGGGCGGCGGCAACCGCGTCATGCAGTTCGGCAAGTCGAAGGCGAAGCTCGTCTCCAAGGAGACGCCGCAGGTCACCTTCGCCGACGTCGCCGGCGCCGAGGAGGCCGTGGAGGAGCTGCACGAGATCAAGGACTTCCTGCAGGACCCGTCGAAGTTCCAGGCGGTCGGCGCGCGCATCCCCAAGGGCGTGCTGCTCTACGGCCCTCCCGGAACCGGAAAGACCCTGCTCGCTCGCGCCGTCGCCGGTGAGGCGGGCGTGCCGTTCTACTCGATCTCGGGATCCGACTTCGTCGAGATGTTCGTCGGCGTCGGCGCGAGCCGCGTGCGCGACCTGTTCGAGCAGGCCAAGCAGAACAGCCCGGCGATCATCTTCGTCGACGAGATCGATGCCGTCGGTCGCCACCGCGGCGCCGGCATGGGCGGCGGCCACGACGAGCGCGAGCAGACCCTCAACCAGCTGCTGGTCGAGATGGACGGCTTCGACCCGAAGACCAACGTCATCCTGATCGCGGCGACCAACCGTCCCGACATCCTCGACCCGGCGCTGCTGCGCCCGGGCCGCTTCGACCGCCAGATCGGCGTCGACGCTCCCGACCTCAAGGGCCGCGAGAAGATCCTCACCGTCCACGCCGCCGGCAAGCCGATGGCGCAGGGCGTCGACCTCGAGGTGCTCGCGCGCAAGACCCCCGGCTTCACCGGTGCCGACCTCGCGAACGTGCTCAACGAGGCGGCCCTGCTGACCGCGCGCAGCAACGCGCAGCTGATCGACAACCGGGCGCTGGATGAGGCGGTCGACCGCGTGATGGCCGGTCCGCAGCGTCGCACCCGCGTCATGAAGGACAAGGAGAAGCTGATCACGGCGTATCACGAGGGCGGCCACGCCCTCGCCGCCGCCGCGATGCGTCACACCGACCCGGTGACCAAGGTCACCATCCTGCCGCGCGGTCGCGCCCTCGGCTACACGATGGTGCTGCCGCTGGAAGACAAGTACTCGGTCACCCGCAATGAGCTGCTCGACCAGCTCGCCTACGCGATGGGAGGCCGCGTCGCCGAGGAGATCGTGTTCCACGACCCCACCACCGGCGCCTCCAACGACATCGAGAAGGCGACCGGCATCGCCCGCAAGATGGTCACCGAGTACGGCATGAGCGCCGACATCGGCGCGGTCAAGCTCGGCGCCAGCAGCGGCGAGGTGTTCCTCGGTCGCGACATGGGCCACCAGCGCGACTACTCCGAGGAGATCGCCGAGAAGGTCGACCTCGAGGTGCGCAAGCTCATCGACCAGGCGCACGACGAGGCGTGGAAGGTGCTCAACGACAACCGCGACATCCTCGACAACCTCGCCAAGGAGCTGCTCGAGAAGGAGACGCTCGACCACAACCAGCTGGCCGAGATCTTCGCCGAGGTCAAGCGCCTCGACGAGCGTCCGCTGTGGCTGTCGAGCGCCGACCGCCCGCTGAGCGACCTCCCGCCGATCGAGGTGCCCGGAAAGGCCGCGATCGACGCGGACGCCGCCGATGGTGCGGTCGAGAGCACGCCGAAGCGCCGTGCGCCGAGGCCGCGCAAGAACCCCGGCATCGCGACGGCGTGAGGCCCGCGCCGATGCCGATTGATGGACCGCGCATCGAGGCTGCGGTGACAGAGCTCCTGTCGGCGATCGGCGAAGATCCGGCGCGTCCCGGCCTCGTCGGAACGCCCCGCCACGTCGCCGACGCGTTCGCCGAGTTCTTCGCCGGCGTCGGCGGCGACGCCGCCGCGCCGCTGCGTGACACCGTGGCGCTCGACGCGCAGCAGACGGGGGAGCTCGTCATGCTGCGCGACATCGCGTTCCGCTCGATCTGCGAGCATCACCTGCTGCCGTTCTCGGGTGTCGCGCATGTCGCCTACCTGCCGGTCGACCGGGCCGTCGGCCTGGGGCGCCTCGTCCAGTCGCTTGAGGTGCTCGCGGCCCGGCCGCAGCTGCAGGAGCGACTCGGCGACGAGCTGGCCGACACGATCGATGCTGCGCTGGCCCCGCGCGGGGTGCTGGTGGTGCTGGATGCGCGCCACGAGTGCGTGGCGGCCCGCGGCCCGCGTCAGTCGGGCTCCACCACCGTCACCGTCGCCGCGCGCGGCGAGCTCGCCGACCCGGCAGCGCACGCGGGCGTGCTCGCCCTCATCGGAGGGGGAGCCGCATGACCGTGATCATGGGCATTCTGAACGTCACACCCGATTCATTCAGCGACGGAGGCAAGTACGTCGACCCGGAGGCGGCTCTCGACCACGCGCTCGCGCTGCGTGACGCGGGGGCTGCCGTCGTCGATGTCGGCGGCGAGTCGACCCGACCCGGCAGCGAGCCTGTCGGTGCCGAGGAGGAGCAGCGTCGCGTGCTCCCCGTCATCGAGGCGCTCGTCGCGCGCGGTGTTCCGGTGAGCGTCGACACGCGTCGTGCCAGCACGGCCCGGGAGGCCGTCGAGGCCGGGGCCGTCATGGTCAATGACGTCTCGGGAGGGCTTGCCGACCCGGACATGCCGCGCACGATCGCCGAGACCGGCGTCGTCTATGTCGCGATGCACTCGCGCGGCCCCGCCGCGACGCCCGCCGAGTACCGCGACGTCGTGAGCGAGGTGCGCACCGAGCTGAAGGACCGCATCGCCGCCCTGATCGTGGCGGGGGTCGATCCCGAGCGCGTCGTCATCGACCCCGGGCTCGGATTCTCGAAGAACGCGGTGGAGAACTGGGCGCTGCTGCGCGCGCTGCCGGAGTTCGGCACGCTCGGCCACCGCATCCTCGTCGGAGCCTCGCGCAAACGGTTCCTCGGCGAGTTCTTCCCGGAGCAGGCCGCGGTCGAGCTGCGCGACGTTCCGACGGCGGTCGTGAGTGCGCTCGCCGCGCAGGCGGGCGCCTGGGCGGTGCGCGTGCACGATGTCGCGGGCACGCGGCTCGCGCTCGACGTCGTCGAATCCTGGAACGGCGCTCCGGCCACCCGCGTTCTGCGCGGCGGTCGCGTCGACGAGGCGGCGTCCGTCGAGTCGACGGATCGGCAGTCGGAGCAGGACGAGCTCGAGGCGGGGTCCGCGCAGACGGACTCGGAGCGCCTCGATTCCGCCGAGGGGTCGGAGGCGCAGGAGTGAGCGGCGACCGCATCCGACTGGAGGGCCTGCGGGCGCGCGCGCACCACGGCGTCTTCGCGCACGAGCGCGAGCAGGGCCAGGAGTTCGTCATCGATGTGACCGTCTGGCTGCCGCTCGGCGCCGCCGCCGCCCACGACGAGCTCGCGCAGACGGTCCACTACGGCGAGCTTGCCGAGGCGGTCGTCGCCGCCGTCGAACGCGATCCCGTCGACCTGATCGAGACCGTCGCGGAGCGCGTCGCCGACACGGCCCTCGCCTTCGAGCGGGTGCGCCGGGTCGAGGTCACCGTGCACAAGCCGGAAGCGCCGATCACGGTGCCGTTCGCCGACGTGAGCGTCACGATCGAGCGGGAGCGCGCGTGACCGCCGCGGGCCCTGCCGTCATCGCGCTCGGCAGCAACCTGGGGGATCGCGAGGCGATCTTCGCCGCGGCGCTGCGGGAGATCGCGGAGACGCCCGGCATCGAGCTCGAGGCGATCTCGAGCTTCCACGAGACACCCGCCCTGCGCCCGTGGGGCATCGACCCGAGCGCCCCCGCCTATCTCAACGCGGTCGCGCTGGTGTCGACGACGCTCGGCCCGGAGGAGCTGCTCGACCGCCTCAACGCGGTGGAGCGCGCGCACGGTCGCGTGCGCGACGAGCGCTGGGGCGATCGCACCCTCGACCTCGACATCGTCGCCATGGGGGAGCGCACGCAGCAGACGGAGCGCGTGACGCTGCCGCATCCGCGCGCGCACGAGCGCGACTTCGTGCTGCGGCCGTGGCTGGAGATCGCCCCGGATGCGGTGCTGCCCGGCCACGGCGCCGTGCGCGACCTGGTCGCCGCACTCGACGCGGGGGAGGGCCGCTCGTGAAGCGCACCGCGCCGGTAACCCTGCTCGTGCTCGCGCTCGTCGCCGGGGCGGGCGGCTACCTCGTGCAGCGGGCGCTCGCCGCGGCGAGCCTGGTCAAGATCCGGCCCGAGTACACGCTCTCGTTCTCGCTGGTCATCATCGCCGTGCTCGTCGTGCTGCTCGCGGTGCCGATCTGGCAGGCGACGCACGCCGAGGTGCGGCGCCCGGTCGATCCGTTCCGAGCCACCCGCGTGGTCGTGTTCGCGAAGGCGAGCGCCTACCTGGGGGCCGGCCTGCTCGGGGTGGGGGCCGGATTCCTCGTCGAGGTTCTCACTCGGACGGTCGCGCCGGAGCTGGACACGGTGCTGCGCGTCGTGGCCATGCTGCTGGCGAGCATCGCGCTCCTGGTGGCGGGCCTCGTGGCCGAGCATCTGTGCACCGTGCCGCCCGACAGTGACGATGATCGTGACGGGCCCGCACCCGCGCGATAGCGTGGGTTCGTGACTGACGCAACGCAGGACTCCCCGTCGACTCGACTCGAACCGGTGGCGGGTGAGTGGCAGCGTGTCTCGCCCAAGTACCTCGTCGTCGATCTGGTGGGAACCCTCATCGGCGGTGCGGTGCTGACCGTCGGCACCGGACTCCCCTGGTTCTTCTCGCAACTGCCCTGGCTCGCCGCGATCCCGATCACGGTCGGAGCGATCGCCCTGCTCACGGTCGCGTTCACCCCGCGTCGCGTGCGCTCGATCGGCTATCAGCTGCGCGATGACGACCTGCTGTTCCGTCGGGGTCTCATGTTTCAGCGCTTCGTCGCCGTGCCCTACGGCCGGATGCAGCTCGTCGACATCAACCGGGGTCCGCTCGACCGCGGGCTCGGCCTCGCCGAGCTGAAGCTGGTGACCGCGGCGGCATCGAGCAACATCACGATTCCGGGGCTGCCCGAGCCCGACGCCGAGGCGCTGCGCGATCACCTCGTCGCCGTCGCCGAGTCGCGTCGCGCCGGACTGTGAACGCGCGCGGTCGAGCCCGCGACGGGCGCGAAGACTTCCTCGACGGCGAGTGGCACCGGCTGCACCCGGCGACGCCGTTCCTTCGCGGCGGGGTGGCGCTCATCGCGATCTTCGCCTTCGTCATCGCGAACCTCCGCGAGCAGTTCTTCGAATCGATCATTCCGGGGATCGTCGGCGTCCCAGGGCGCGGCGATGACGACCCGATCGGCTTCGTCGTCGAGCAGGGCTATCTCGTGTTCGCCCTGCTCGGGGTGGCAGCGCTGCTCCTGGTGCTGATCGCCGGCTTCTATCTCTCCTGGCGCATGCACAGCTTCCGCATCACCGACGAGGTCGTCGAGGTCCGCAGCGGTGTCATCTTCCGCACCAACCGCAAGGGGCGCCTCGACCGCATCCAGGGCATCAACATCACCCGGCCGGTCATCGCCCGGCTGTTCGGCGCGGCGAAGCTCGAGGTGAATGTCGCCGGGCAGGACGCGAACGTGCAGCTGTACTACCTCGGCAGCGCGACCGCGGATGCGCTGCGCGCCGAGATCCTGCGCCTCGCCTCGGGCGTGCGCGGCGTCGCCATCGACGGCGTCGCGCCCGCGGCCGCGCCCCCTGCCGGACCGGAGGCCGAAAACGCGAACGCGAGTCTGCTCGACCGGCGGCTCGCCGAGTTGACCGCCCCGGAGCTGGATCCGCAGCTCGCGGAGCCCGAGTCGATCGTCGCGATGCCGATCGGCCGGGTGATCGGCTCCTCCGCCCTCAGCGGTGGCCTGGTGCTGTTCATCCTGCTGGCGATCCTCGCGGGGGTCGGCGCCGTGCTCGGCATCGTCGTCGGCGGGGACCTGTGGGTGCTGCCGGCGCTCGGGCCCGTGCTGCTCGGCTTCATCCCCGGCCTGATCGCCGTCGGCTCGTACTCGATCAGCCGGCTGGTGAAGTCGCTGCGGTTCACGGTCGCCTCCACCCCCGACGGCGTGCGAATCGGCTACGGGCTGCTGTCGACCACCAACGAGACGCTGCCGCCGGGGCGCATCCACTCGATCTCGATCTCTCAGCCCCTGCTGTGGCGCCCCTTCGACTGGTGGGAGGTCAAGGTCAACCGGGCCGGAACCTCGTCTGCGCAGGGCGCGGGCGGACGCCAGAACACCACGATCCTGCCCGTCGGACCGCGCTCCGATGCCTTCCGGGTGCTCCAACTGGTGCTGCCGAGCCTGGAGGCTCCGGAGGTCGCGTCCCGCGTCTCGGCGGGTCTCGACCGCGGAACTCCCGACGATGGTTACACCACGTCCCCCCGCCGCGCGGCGGTGCTGCGCTGGTTCTCGTGGCGCCGCAACGGCTTCGCGCTGCTTCCCGACGCGGTGCTCGTGCGACGCGGCGCGATCTGGCGCGAACTGGTGATCGTTCCCGCGGCCCGCATGCAGAGCGTCGCGGTCACCCAGGGCCCGCTCGCGCGTCGCCTGCGCCTGGCCGTCGTGCAGCCGCACACCGTCACCGGTCCGATCTCCGCCCGACTGGGCGCGATCGACCGTGAGGATGCGGCGCGGTTCTTCCGCGACGTCGCGGCGCTCGGCGTCGCGGCCGCCGAACGCGACCGCAGCCACCACTGGCGCGCCGCCGGGGACGGCGCGTGACCGCGTCGGCGCGTGACGGGCGTCTCGGCGTCGGCATCGTCGGGGCCGGGCGGGTCGGCCCCGTGCTGGGCGTCGCCCTCGGCGGGGCGGGCCACGCCCTGGTCGGGGTGAGCGCGGTCTCGGAGACCAGTCGCGACCGCGCCGAGGCGATGCTGCCCCGCGTGCCGGTGCTCACCGTCCCCGAGATCGTCGAACGCAGCGAGCTCGTGCTGCTGGCCGTGCCCGAGGGGGAGCTGCCCGATCTGGTGGCCGGTCTGGCCGCGGTCGGGGCGTGGCAGCCCGGGCAGCTCGTCGTGCACACCGCCCCCGGGCTCGGCATCGGAGTGCTCGCGCCCGCGCTGCAGGCGGGGGCGATTCCGCTCGCGATCCACCCGGCGATGGCCTTCACCGGCACCAGCCTCGACCTGATCCGGCTGCGGGAGTCCTGGTGCGCCGTCACCGCGCCCGCCCCGGTGCTTCCCATCGCCCAGGCGCTCGTCGTCGAGATGGGGGCCGAACCCGTGGTGATCGCCGAGAAGGATCGCGCCGCCTACGCGGAGGCGATCGCGACGGCGAGCGAGTTCTCGACGGCGATCGTCGGCCAGGCCGTCGGCATCCTGCGCGAGATCGGCATCGACAACCCGGGACGGGTGCTCGGCTCGGTGGTGCGCTCGAGCGTCGAGAACGCCCTGCAGGCGGCATCGGGCGACGACGAGCCCCGGTAGCATCGGGGATGCACGTCGGGCTGCCCCCGGCTCAGGGAGGTTCACCGTGACGAGGCCCGTCGTGATCGAGACGATCGCCGCGCTCCGCGACGCACTCGCCGGACGCGAGGTCGCGCTGGTGCCGACGATGGGCGCCCTGCACGAGGGGCACCTGGAGCTCGTCGCCGAAGCGACCCGGCAGGCCGAGACCGTCGTGGTCTCGATCTTCGTCAACCCGATGCAGTTCGGGCAGAGCGAAGACCTCACCCGGTACCCGCGCGACCTGGAGAGCGACCTCGACACGCTTGCGCCGCACGGTGTCGCCTACGTGTTCGCGCCGAGCGCGGAGGAGATGTACCCGGACGGCGCGACCACCACCCGCGTCACGGGCGGCAGCGTCGCGGGCATGTTCGAGGGCCGGTCGCGCCCCGGCCACTTCGACGGCGTGCTCACCGTCGTCGCCAAGCTCCTCGGCATCGTGCGCCCCGCCGTGGCGGTGTTCGGCCAGAAGGACGCGCAGCAGCTGTTCCTCGTTCAGCGAATGGTCGCCGACCTGAACATCGCCACCCGGATCGTGCCCGTCGAGACCGTGCGCGCCGACGACGGACTCGCGCTCTCCAGCCGCAACCGCTTCCTCAACGCCGAAGAGCGCCACGCGGCGAAGGCGCTGCCGCGCGCGCTCGAAGCCGCCTCCTCGGCCGGCGATCGGGGAATCGACGCGGTGCTGGCCGCATCCCAGTCGGTGCTCATGGATGAAGACCTCGTTAAGCTGGACTACCTGAAGGTCGTCGATCCGGCGACCTTCCTCCCCGTGGATGACAACTTCCGCGGCCCGGCGCGCGTGCTGATCGCCGCGCAGGTCGGGTCGACCCGGCTGATCGACAACGACGCCATCTACCTCAACTGACCGTGACGCTTCTCAGGAGATCTTTGTGACAGACGTGAGCCCTGCGGGGCCCGAGCCGGCTGCCGGCGCAGAAACTCCGGAGAACGGTGCCGAGGAGATCGCCGAGCAGAAGGCGGTCCGTCTGGCCAAGCGCGAGCGGATGCTCGCCGAGGGCGGTGAGGCCTACCCGGTCGTGCTGCCGATCACCCACACCATCGGCGAGGTGCGCGCGCAGTTCCCCGAGCTCGAGGCCGACACCTCGACCGGCGTGACGGTCGGCGTCGCCGGCCGCATCGTGCACCTGCGGAACACCGGCAAGCTGTGCTTCGCGGCGCTGCAGGCGGGCGACGGCAGTCGCATCCAGGCCATGGTCTCGCTCGCCGAGGTCGGCGAGGAGGCGCTGGCCAGCTGGAAGGAGCTCGTCGACCTGGGCGACCACGTCTTCGTCGCGGGTGAGGTGATCTCGAGCCGCCGCGGTGAGCTCAGCGTCATGGCGAGCGAGTGGAAGATGGCCGCGAAAGCGATCCTGCCGCTGCCGAACCTGCACTCCGAGCTCAGCGAAGAGACCCGCGTGCGTCGGCGCTATCTCGACCTCATCGCGCGCGAGCAGGCGCGCACCACGGTCATCGCCCGCGCCACCACGGTCCAGAGCCTGCGCCAGACGTTCGCGAGCCACGGCTTCCTCGAGGTCGAGACCCCGATGCTGCAGACGATCCACGGCGGCGCCGCGGCCCGCCCCTTCGTCACGCATTCGAACGCGTTCGACACCGAGCTGTTCCTGCGCATCGCGCCCGAGCTGTTCCTGAAGCGCGCCGTCGTCGGCGGGCTCGAGCGCGTGTTCGAGATCAACCGCAACTTCCGCAACGAGGGCGCCGACTCCACGCACAGCCCCGAGTTCGCGATGCTCGAGGCCTACCAGGCCTACGGCGACTATCAGCGGATGGCCGACCTGACGCAGGAGCTCATCCAGAACGCGGCCATCGCCGTCTCCGGCTCCACGACCGTGACCTGGGCCGATGGCACCGAGTTCGACCTCGGCGGCGAGTGGGAGCGGATGCCGATGTACGCCTCGCTCTCGGAGGCGGCCGGCGTCGAGATCACCCCGGAGACCCCGCTTGCCGAGCTCGCGGCGCTCGCCGAGAAGGTCGAGGTGGAGGTGAAGCTCCCCACTCACGGCAAGTATGTCGAGGAGCTGTGGGAGCACTTCGTGAAGGGCTCGCTCGAGCGCCCCACCTTCGTGATGGACTTCCCCGTCGACACCTCGCCGCTCGTGCGCGCGCACCGCGACACCCCGGGCGTCGTCGAGAAGTGGGACCTGTACGTGCGCGGCTTCGAGCTGGCCACCGGCTACTCCGAGCTCGTCGACCCGGTCATCCAGCGCGAGCGCTTCGTCGAGCAGGCCACCCAGGCCGCGCGCGGCGACGTCGAGGCGATGCGCCTGGACGAGGAGTTCCTGCGTGCTCTCGAGCACGGCATGCCGCCGACCATGGGCATGGGAATGGGGATCGACCGGCTGCTGATGGCGATCACCGGTCTCGGCATCCGCGAAACCATCCTGTTCCCGCTGGTCAAGTAGGGTTCCTCCATGAGCAACCTGCCCCCGCAGCCCGGCGGCGAGAAGCCGAAGATCACGTTCGGCCGCATCGCGATCTGGGTGATCGTCGCGGGCATCGGCCTGTACCTGATCATCACCGGCGTCGTCGGCATCATCGCCAAGGGCTGACGTGGACCGACGCACCTCCCGGTTCGTGATGTACGCGGGTCTCGTGGTGATCCTGGTCGTCATCGCCGTCGCCTCGGCTCTCGGTTTCGGCGCGTAGGCTGGAGCCATGCCGACCGAGTACTGGGCCAACGCGATCTACAGTGTGATCCCGACGCTGCTGTTCGGGCTCGTGTTCTGGTTCGTCTTTCGCGCCATCTTCCGCGCCGACCGCAGCGAGCGCGCCTTCGCCGCCAAGATCGAGGCCGAAGAGCGCGCCAAGTTCGAGGCGGAGCGCGCCGCGAAGCTCGACGACGAGCGCGCCGCGCAGGCCTGATTCGCCACCGCTCAGGCGGAGCCGCGCCACTTGATCTCGGTCGGCAGCATCGTGCCGATGCTCGCCGGGGTGGTGCCGTCGACCAGGTCGAGCACGACCGAGGCAGCTTCGCGCCCGAGCAGGTCGGCGGGCTGGCGGACGGTCGAGAGCTGGGGCTGGCAGCGCTGGGCCCAGTCGGAGTCATCGAACCCGACGATGCCCACGTCCTCGGGCACTCGTCGTCCGTGCTCGCGCAGCACGTCCATGGCGCCCGCGGCCATCGCGTCCGAGGCGGCGACGACGCCGTCGAGATCGGGGGCGCTGGCGATCAGCTCGCGCATGGCGGCGACGCCATCGGCGCGCGAGTAGAGGGGGACCTCGACGACGAGCTCGGGGTCGAAGCGGTCCCCGAGGGCGTCCTTGAACCCGGCGAGCCGTTCGCTTCCCGAGTCGCGGTCGAGCGCGGCGGCCAGCATCCCGATTCGCCGTCGGCCGGTGTCCATCAGGCGGCGGGTGATCTCGCGCGCCGCGCCGCGATTGTCGATGCCCACGTAGGGCAGGTCGGTCGCGGTCGCGGGATGCCCGACGAAGACCGCGGGAAGCCCGATCTGCGTGATCGCGGCGGTGATGGGGTCGTGTTCGCGCGCCGAGACGATCACCGCGCCGTCGACGAATCCGCCGCGCAGATACTCGGCGATCCGGCTGCTGTCGCGATCCGAGCCGATGATGAGGCAGACGAGCTGGTAGTCGGCTTCGGAGAGCCGTTCGTTGGTGCCGAGCAGGATCGCGCCGATGTTGGGGTCTTCGAGGAAGACCGAGTGCGGTTCGTGCACGATCAGCGCGATGGCGCGGGAGCGCTGGGTGACGAGATTGCGTGCGGCCGTGTTGCGCACGTAGCCGACCTTGGCGATGGCCTTCTCGATCGCCTCGCGGGCGGCGTCGGAGACGTAGGGCTCCCCATTGAGCACGCGGGAGACGGTGCCGCGAGACACATTGGCTTCGGCCGCGACGTCGAAGATCGTCGCGCGACGCGGTCGATCTCCGGGGGTGCTCATGCGCCCATGCTACTGGTCGCACAGCCCCGGTTTTCCGGGGCTGTGTTCGTGCACAGTCGGGCAAAGCTGTTGACACCTGTCGGCACGTGTGTCTAGTCTGTGCACGTTCCCAGAAAACCTCAGGGGATCGGCCGCCGCGGCTTCTGTGCACGTTCACAGAACGCCGGGCGATGGAGGACTGCCAAAGGAGGCACGCGTGACCACTCGCCCCGCTGCTCACGCATCCGCGTGGTCGCCGGACTCCCTTCTTCTGGGATGCGACTACAACCCGGAGCAGTGGTCCGACGAGGTGTGGGCCGAGGACATCGCGCTGATGCGCGCGGCCGGCGTCGGTCTCGTCGCCATCAACATCTTCGGCTGGGCGCAGCTCGAGCCACGCGAAGGCGAGTTCGACTTCCGCGACCTCGACACCATCATGGGGATGCTTCACGAGGCCGGCATCGCCGTCAACCTGGGCACCGGCACCGCCTCCGCGCCCGCGTGGCTCACCCGTCGACACCCCGAGATCCTGCCCGTCGTCGCCGACGGAACCACGCGCTGGCCCGGCGGGCGTCAGGCCTGGTGCCCGAGTTCACCTGCGTTCCGCACCGCCGCCTTCCGCCTCGTCGAACGCGTTGCCGCCCGGTACGGCGACCACCCGGCGCTGGCGCTCTGGCACGTGTCGAACGAACTCGGCTGCCACAACGCGCACTGCTACTGCGACGTGTCCGCCGCGGCCTTCCGGCGCTGGCTCCAAACCCGCTACGCGACGCTCGAGGCGCTCAACGACGCCTGGGGCACCGCGTTCTGGAGCCAGCGCTACGGCGACTGGGAGGAGATCCTCCCGCCGCGCATGACGCTGTCGGCGGGCAACCCTGCCCAACGGCTCGACTTCGCCCGCTTCAGCTCCGACGAGCTGCTCGACTACTACCGCGGCGAGGCCGACATTCTGCGCGCCGCCAGCGACCGGCCCGTCACCACTAACTTCATGGTCACCGCCCACATCCGCAGTCAGGACTACTGGCGCTGGGCCGACGAGATGGATGTCGTCGCCAACGACCACTACCTCGACCACCGGCTGCCGGATCCGACGATGGAGCTGTCATTCGCCGCCGACCTCACGCGGGGGCTGGCGAAGGGCGCGCCCTGGATGCTGATGGAGCAGGCGACGAGCGCCGTCAGCTGGCAGCCGTACAACGTGGCCAAGCGCCCCGGTGAGCTGCTGCGCAACTCGATGTCGCATGTCGCCCGCGGTGCCGACAGCATCTGCTTCTTCCAGTGGCGCGCTTCGCGCAAGGGCGCCGAGAAGTTCCACTCCGCGCTGCTGCCCCACGCGGGAACGGACTCCGCCGTCTGGCGCGAGACGCTCGAACTCGGCGAGACGCTCGGCAAGCTCGGCGAGCTCGCGGGAACGCGCGTCGAGTCGCAGGCGGCGCTCGTGTTCAGCTGGGAGTCGTGGTGGGCCGCCGAAGGCGACTCGCAGCCCTCCTCGGCGGTGCGCTACCTGGAGCAGGTGCACGCCGCGTACGCCGCGCTGCGCGCCGCCGGCGTCACCGTCGACATCGTCGAGCCGGGCGCCTCGCTCGACGGCTACGCCCTCGTCGTCGCCCCCTGCCTCTACCTCGTTGACGACGAGGCGGCGCAGGTCATCCGCGACTTCGCCGAGACGGGCGGAACGGTGCTGCTGACCTTCTTCTCCGGGATCGTCGACGAAGACGACGGCATCCGGCTGGACCCGAGCGGCGCGACACCGCCCGGGGCCTTCCCGCAGCTGATCGGGGCGTGGACGGAGCAGTTCTTCCCACTGCTGCCGGAGCAGGCCGTGCGGCTCAGCGACGGCGCGACCGCGTCGATCTGGACCGAGAAGGTTCGCGTGACGACGGCCGAGCCGATGGCGCAATTCGCCGACGGTCCCGTCGCAGGCTCCCCGGCGGTCACCCGCAATCGAGTCGGGGACGGCGCTGCGTGGTACCTGGCCACGGCCCTGAATGAGCCGGACTACGCCGCCCTGATGGCCCGGATCGTCGATGAAGCCGGTGTCGACCGCGTCGACGTGCCGGCGGGCGTCGAGGTCGTGACACGCTCCAACGGTGTCGCGCGCTACCGACTTGTCATCAATCACACCGACTCGGTCGTGACGCTGCCCGCGTCCGGCGTCGAGCTGCTCCGCGGTGACGCCCTCGCCGGCGACCTGGCCGTGCCCGCCGGCGAGGTGCGCGTGGTGCGCGAGCCTGTCGAAGGAGGAAGTGCCTCATGACCGCCATGACCGCCGTGCGACCCCGTCGCACCAGGACGGCGAAGTCGATGCGCGCGGCGATCGTGTTCTTCGTCGCCCCGTTCGGCATCCTGTTCTCGCTGTTCTACGTAATCCCCATCGGCTACGCGGTGTACCAGTCGCTGCTCACCGTGGAGCGCGAGGGAACCTTCGGCAAGGCCACGGAGGTGTTCGGCGGACTCACGCAGTACATCCGCGTCTTCCAGGATGAGGCGTTCTGGGCCTCGATCCTCCGCGTTCTCACCTTCGGCATCGTGCAGGTGCCCATCATGCTCGGGCTGGCGCTGCTCCTCGCGCTGCTCCTCGACTCCCCCTTGGTCGCCGGCAAACGGTTCTTCCGGCTCGCTTTCTTCGCTCCCTATGCGGTTCCGGGAGTCGTTGCGGCGATCATGTGGGGCTTCCTCTACTCGCCCAAGCTGTCGCCGTTCACGGCGATCACCAGCGAGATCGACTTCCTCGGCGCCGACCTGGTGCTGTGGGCGATCGCGAACGTCGTGACGTGGGTGTACGTCGGCTACAACATGCTGATCATCTATTCGGCGCTGCTGTCGATCCCGACGGAGATCTACGAGGCGGCCCGATTGGACGGGGCGTCGCAGGCGCGCATCGCCTGGTCGATCAAGATCCCGCTGGTGTTCCCGGCGATCACGCTCACGGCGATCTTCTCGATCATCGGCACCCTGCAGCTGCTGGCCGAGCCGCAGGTGTTCAAGAGCTTCACCTCGTCGGTCACCAGCACGTTCACCCCGAACCTCACGATCTACTCGACGGCGGCGATCCCCAACGTCAACCTGGCGGCTGCGTTCTCGGTCGTGCTCGCACTCTTCACCTTCGCCCTGTCCTTCGGGGTTCTGAAGCTCACCCAACGGAGGGCCAACTCATGAGCGCCGCCGCATCCACCCGCGCCCGTGGCCCGCGCGAGAGCCTGTTCTCTCGCGCCGGCGCCATGCTCATCATGGCGATCTGCACCTTCTACTTCCTGGTGCCGATCTGGTGGCTCTTCGTCGCCTCCACCAAAGACCGCAGCGACTTCACGTCGACCAACCCGCTCTGGTTCGGCGACTTCAATCTGTTCGAGAACGTGGCGGCGATCGCCGACTACCGTGGCGGCGTCTTCTTCCAGTGGATGCTCAACAGCGTTCTGTACGCGGGGGCCGGTGCCGCCTTCGCCACGCTGTTCGCCTCCATGGCGGGCTACGCGCTCGCGAAGTACCGGTTCCGCGGTCGCGAAGCGTTCTTCAACGTGGTGCTCGGCGGCGTGCTTGTCCCGGCCACCGCGCTCGCGCTGCCGCTGTTCCTGCTGTTCAGCCAGGTCGGGGCGACCAACACCTTCTGGTCTGTCTTCCTGCCGAGCCTGGTGAGCCCCTTCGGCGTCTACCTCGCGCGCATCTACGCCGCCTCCAGCGTTCCGGATGAGATCGTCGAAGCCGCCCGGATCGACGGGGCCGGGGAGGCGCGCACCTTCTTCACCGTCGCGACCCGGCTGATGGCGCCCGCGATGGTGACGATCTTCCTGTTCCAGTTCGTCACCATCTGGAACAACTTCTTCCTCCCGCTGATCATGCTGCGCGACGAGGGGCTGTTCCCGGTGACCCTCGGACTCTACGTCTGGAACAGCCAGGTCAGCCAGATTCCCGAGATCCGCGCCTTCGTCATCGTCGGCGCGCTGCTCTCGATCATTCCGCTCATCATCGCCTTCCTCGGTCTGCAGCGCTTCTGGCGCAGCGGGCTCGGGTCGGGAGGCCTGAAGTGAGCGGCATCGAGAACCCCCCGCGAGCGTGCTCGCCCGGGTCCCTTGCACCACCCACAACAGTCAGGAAGGAACACCACATGTCCCACCGCACTCGTGCCGTTGGAGGAGCGCTGCTGCTCGCTTCGACGCTCGCGCTCACGGCATGTTCGTCGGGCAGCACCGGAGGCAGTGACGCCACCGGTTGCGAGCCGGCTGGCGAAGATGTCACCCTCACCTTCACCACATGGCTCCCCGGCATGGAGGACGCCGTCGCGATCTGGAACGCCGAGAACCCCGACATCCAGGTCGAGGTGCAGACCGGGCCGAACGGCAACGGCGGCACCTACCAGAACTTCTTCAACCAGATCGAGGCGGGCAACGCGCCCGACCTGGGGCAGATCGAGTACGACGCGCTCCCGAACTTCCGCGTTCAGGATGGCGTGGTCAACATCGCCGACTGCGCCGGTGTGCTCGAGGCCGAAGACCAGTTCATCGACTGGACCTGGAGCCAGGTGACCTTCGGGGAGGAGAACGCGGTCTACGCGATCCCGCAGGACACCGGCCCCGAGGCGCTGTTCTACCGCGCCGACCTGTTCGAGGCGGCCGGCATCCCCGTTCCGACCACCTGGGATGAGTTCGCTGCCGCGGCCGCGCAGATCCGCGACGAAGGCGGCTACATCACCAACTTCTCGCAGAGCGACATCAACGCCTTCGCCGGCCTGGTCTGGCAGGCGGGCGGTCAGTGGTTCCAGAACGACGGAACCGAGTGGGAGGTCACGCTGGACTCCGCCGAGTCGACCATGGTCGCCGAGTACTGGCAGGGTCTGCTCGACGACGACCTCGTCGCCACGCTTCCTGCCTGGACCGACGAGTGGAACAACGGCTACAACTCGGGCGAGGTGTGGACCTGGGTCTCCGCCGTCTGGGGCGCCAACACGATCCTGAGCGGGGCTCCCGACACGGCCGGCAACTGGGCCGTCGCGCCGATGCCGCAGTGGGAGTCCGGTGCCGCCGCCGCGGGCAACTGGGGTGGCTCGTCCACCGCGGTGCTCACCGGCAGCGAGCACCCGTACGAGGCGGCGAAGTTCGCGCTCTGGCTGAACACCTCGGAGGAGGCGCTCACGAGCATGAACAAGACGGCGAACATCTACCCGGCCACGAAGACCGGCGGAGACCTGCCGGCCTTCTCGGAGGGGCTCGAGTTCTACGGCGGCCAGAACATCTACGACGTGTTCGCGGCGGCCGGTGCTCAGGTCAACCCCAACTTCACCTGGGGCCCGACCATGACCCAGACCTACACTGATGTGGCCGACGGCTTCTCGGCGGCGGTCTCGGGCTCCGGCACGCTCGTGGATGCGCTGACCGCGGGGCAGCAGAAGACGATCGACGCCATGAAGGCGGCGGCCATCCCGGTCAAAGAGTAGGTAGCGCATCAGCATCATCCATCTCCGCGCCGCGGGCACCAGCTTCGTGCTGGACGCCCGCGGCGCGGGCATGCCCGCGATCCTCCACTTCGGCGGCGACCTCGGCGCGCTGACCGAGCCGCAGTTGCTCGCGCTCGCCGAGGCGTCCGTGCGCGCGGTCTCTCCGAGCGCGGCGGACGATCCGATCCGTCTCGGTGTCGTCCCGCTGCTTGCCGACGGCTGGAGCGGGATCCCGGGTCTCGACGGTCGGCACGATCCGACCCCCGGCCAGGCGCTGCGGCGCCCCACGCTCCGACGGCATTCGATCGACGGCACCGCTGGCTCGGTGCGCGTGGTGCTCATCGATGACGCCGACCACGCCGCAGCGCTGCGCCTCGAGCTGCGCTACGAGCTCAGCGAGGCGGGGGTGCTCACGCTCGGCTCGCAGCTCACCAACCTCGGCGCCTCCGAGTTCGAGCTCTCGAGCCTCGCCGCGGTCATCCCGCTGCCGCCGAGTGCGCGCGAGCGCCTCGACTTCGCGGGGGCCTGGGCGGCTGAGCGCACGCCGCAGCGCGCTCGTATCGACGTCGGCACCTGGTTGCGCGAGTCCCGCCACGGGCGGGGCGGGCACGACGACGCGTTCCTCACCGTGGCGGGGACTCCGGGCTTCGGGTTCCGGCACGGCGAGGTGTGGGCCGCGCACCTGGCGTGGAGCGGCGACTCGCGCGTCTGGATCGACCGCTCGGCGCTCGGCATCACCGCGCTCGGCCTGGCCGAGCTGCTCGCGCCCGGCGAGGTGCGCCTCGCGCCGGGCGAGACCTACACCGCGCCGCAATCGCTGGTGGCATGGTCGGCGGACGGTCTCGACGGTGTGTCAGCCCGATTCCACCGCTGGTTCCGGGAGCTCCCGGCGCATCCGAGCACGCCGCGTCCGCTCACGCTCAACACGTGGGAGGCGGTCTACTTCGAGCATGATCTCGACCGGTTGATGGGCCTCGTCGATCTCGCCGCGGAGGTCGGGGTGGAGCGCTTCGTTCTCGACGACGGCTGGATGACCGGGCGCACCGACGACCGCCGCGCCCTGGGCGACTGGACCGTCGACCCCGACTCCTGGCCCGAGGGGCTCCACCCGCTCATCGCGCGCGTTCGCGGCGCGGGCATGCAGTTCGGTCTCTGGGTCGAGCCGGAGATGGTGTCGCTGGAGTCCCGGCTCGCACGCGAGCATCCCGAGTGGGTGCTGCGCGAGACCGCGCATCGCCTTCCGGTGTCGTGGCGGCACCAGTTCGTGCTCGACCTCGCTCAGGATGCGGCGCGCGAGCACGTGCGCGACGCGCTGTCGGCGCTGCTCGACGAGTACCCGATCGACTACCTCAAGTGGGACATGAACCGCGACCAGCTCGGCGGTTCGGTGCACCGACAGGTGCGGGCGACGTATCGGCTGATGGATGAGCTGCGCGAGCGCCATCCCGGAGTCGAGATCGAGTCGTGCTCCTCGGGCGGCGGGCGCATCGACGCCGGGGTGCTGGCGCGCACGCAGCGCGTCTGGCCCTCCGACACGAACGACGCGCACGACCGCCAGGCGATCATGCGGGCAACGAGTCTGCTCGTTCCGCCGGAGTACCTCGGTGCGCACGTGGGCTCGGCGCCCGCGCACGTCACGGGGCGGGCGCACTCGTTGGCCTTCCGGCTCGCCACCGCGCTGTTCGGACATGCCGGCATCGAGTGGGACCTCACGGCAACCGACACGGCCGAGCGGGCCGCCCTGTCGACGTGGGCGTCCGCCTATCGCGCGTTGCGCGGCCTCATCCACTCCGGTGCGGTGGTGCGCGGCGACGAACCCGATGGGGGCGAGACCGTGCTGGGGGTGGTGGCGCCCGACGCGCGCGACGCCGTGTTCTGGCTGAGCTCGCTCGAGCGCGCCGAGGCGTCGACGAGGGCGGCACGTCGACTGCCGGGGCTCGACCCGGCGCTCGAGTATCGGGTGGAGCCGGTCGACCTCGGGGCCGAGATCGCCTGGTACTGGGGTGACCCGCCCCCGTGGTGGGATGCCGGAGGTGTCACGCTTCCCGGCGCGGTGCTCGCCGAGCGCGGACTCGAACTGCCCATGCTGCGGCCCGACGAGACGGTGGTCGTCAGGATTCGCGCGGTCTGAGTCGCACGTTCGGCAGCTCGGGAGCCGGCAGCGCCGGGCCCGGGTAGCCATCGACGTGGCCGAAGAGGCCGTCCGGATCCGTGCCGTCGATCACCTCGCGGTGCCACTGCTCGCGAAAGGCGACCACCTCGTCGTGGGTGCGCCCGACGAAGTTCCACCACATCAGGATCGGCTCGTTCAGCGGTGCGCCGCCGAGCAGGATCGCACGCAGCGGCTCGGCCCCCGCGGTGATCGTGAGGGTGTCGGCTCCGCTCGGCGCAAAGCCGAGATGATGCCGTGCGATGGTGATGCCGCCGAGGGCGGCCGTGCCGGCATCCACCAGCAGACCGTGCTCGAAGGCGGGGTCGACGTCGAGCGTGACGCTGCCGCCGGCAGGCAGATCCAACTGCGCGCCGAGCAGCGGCGAGAAGGTGGTGACGGCCGAGCGGGAGCCGGCGAGCGTGCCGACGAACACGCGGAGCGTCGCCGCACCGACCGAGACCGGCGCGGGCGAGTCGTGCTCGAAGAACGGAGCGTGATGGCGATCGGCGTCGGGCAGCGCGACCCACAGCTGCACCCCGTGCAGGCCCGTCGCGCGCGCCGTCGACACCTCGGAGTGCTGGATGCCCGCCCCGGCCGTCATCAGGTTCACCTGGCCGGGCACGATCGTCGCGACGCTGCCGACCGAGTCGCGGTGCTCGATCTCGCCCTCGAACAGCCAGCTCACCGTCTGCAGGCCGGTGTGCGGGTGCGGCGGCACGTCCATGACGGCGGCGTGATCGAGCGGATGCGGTCCGTAGTGATCCGCGAAGCACCACGCCCCGATGAGCGAGCGGTGCTTCTGCGGCAGGGTGCGTCGCACCGTGATCGCGCGCGGCCCGCCGAGGGGAACTTCGCGCGGTTCGAGCACCTCGATCGCCGTCGCCGGTTCGGCGTCGCACACGAGCTCGGCCGGGTCGGCCTCCAGATTGCTCATGTGAGGGATGCTAGTGCGAGCGTCGGCGCTCCTGCTGGTCGCGCGTCACCGCACGACGAGCAGGTCGCCGACTTCGCACTCGAGGGCCTCGCAGATCGCGGTGAGGGTCGAGAAGCGGATCGCGCGGGCGCGGTCGTTCTTCAGCACCGAGAGGTTCACGAGGCTCACCCCCACCAGCTCGCTCAGCCGAGTGAGGGTCAGTCCGCGCTCGTCCAGCAGCTCGTCGAGTCGGCAGTGGATGCGCCCGGCGTCGTCGTCTTCGGCGGCGGCCATCAGATGAGTCCTTCGTTCTCACGCTGCAGGCGCTCGCCGATCTGGAACGCGGCGCCGATCGCACCGAGCGCGAGCACGGCGAACAACGGCGCCCAGTCGGCCTCGAAGATCACGCCGTCGTAGCTGTAGTCGCTGATCGCCGACAGAGTTCCGTTGACGGTCATGTTGCTGAGGATCGACCCGAGGAACCAGCCGACGAGCAGCACCACCGTTCCCGCCAGGATGATGCGGACGTTGCGACGGGTGAACGCGCGTCCTCGCGCGAGGTTCCAGCAGAGCAGGCACAGCAGCACGATGCCGGCGAGGATCGCGATCCCCGTGACGAGCGGCTGCGCGATCAGCGCGAACTGGGTCGCCGGGGCGAGCTCGGAGGCGGTCAGCACGGCCTGGTCGACGCTCACGGTGACCAGCGCGCCATCCGGTCCGATGGGCAGCTGGGCGGTTTCGTCGAGGAACGGCACCAGCACGGGCACGTCGCGTCCGGGGATGACCTCCACCAGCCGCGCGATCATGCCCCAGATCACGCCGACCGCCGCGATGGCGCCGAGAGCGATGGTGATGTACAGGGCGATCCGGTCGGATCGGCTCAGCGATGTGGGCGAGGCGTTCATGGTTCTCCTTATCGATCATCGATATTATCGTTCTTCGATAAGTTAGATCAGGGTGCCAGAAAGCGCAAGCCTCACGCCCACGGCGAACACGGGACTATTCGCCAATCCCCGTCGTTACTCTCGATGTATCGGCGCGGCCCTCGCACCCCGTGCCAGATGGAGATCGAGATGTTCGAGCGCTTTACCGACCGGGCCCGCCGGGTCGTCGTCCTCGCCCAAGAAGAGGCGAAGATGCTCAACCACAACTACATCGGCACCGAGCACATCCTGCTCGGCCTCATTCACGAGGGCGAAGGCGTTGCCGCCAAGGCCCTTGAGGAGCTCGGCATCTCGCTCGATGCCGTGCGCGAGCAGGTGCAGGACATCATCGGCCAGGGTCAGCAGCAGCCGACCGGGCACATCCCCTTCACCCCGCGCGCCAAGAAGGTGCTCGAGCTGAGCCTGCGCGAGGCGCTGCAGCTCGGCCACTCCTACATCGGCACCGAGCACATCCTGCTTGGCCTCATCCGCGAAGGCGAAGGCGTTGCGGCGCAGGTGCTCGTCAAGCTGGGTGCCGACCTGAACCGGGTGCGCCAGCAGGTCATCCAGCTGCTCTCCGGCTACCAGGGCAAGGAGCAGGTCGCCGTCGGCGGCAACGACCAGGCGCCCGACAAGGGCAGCCAGATCCTCGACCAGTTCGGCCGCAACCTCACGCAGGCCGCGCGCGACGGCAAGCTCGACCCGGTCATCGGGCGCGAGAAGGAGATGGAGCGGGTCATGCAGATCCTCTCCCGTCGCAGCAAGAACAACCCGGTGCTGATCGGTGAGCCCGGCGTCGGCAAGACGGCCGTCGTCGAAGGCCTCGCCCAGGCGATCGTGCGCGGCGACGTGCCCGAGACCCTCAAGGACAAGCAGCTCTACACGCTCGACCTCGGCTCGCTCATCGCCGGCAGCCGCTACCGCGGTGACTTCGAAGAGCGCCTCAAGAAGGTGACGAAGGAGATCCGCACCCGCGGCGACATCATCACCTTCATCGACGAGATCCACACACTGGTGGGAGCGGGTGCCGCCGAGGGCGCAATAGACGCCGCCTCGATCCTGAAGCCGCTGCTCGCCCGCGGCGAGCTGCAGACCATCGGCGCGACCACGCTGGATGAGTACCGCAAGCACTTCGAGAAGGATGCGGCCCTCGAGCGCCGCTTCCAGCCGGTGCAGGTGCACGAGCCCAACCTGCCGCACACCATCAACATCCTGAAGGGGCTGCGCGACAAGTACGAGGCCTTCCACAAGGTCTCGATCACCGATGGCGCGATCGTCGCCGCGGCGAACCTCGCCGACCGCTACGTCTCCGACCGCTTCCTTCCCGACAAGGCGATCGACCTGATCGACGAGGCGGGCGCGCGCCTGCGGCTGTCGATCCTGTCGGCCCCGCCGGAGCTGCGCGAGTTCGACGAGAAGATCGCCCTGGTGCGTCGCGAGAAGGAGACCGCGATCGAGGACCAGGACTTCGAGGCCGCTGCCAGCAAGCGCGACGAGGAGAAGAAGCTCCTCGGCGAGCGGCTGCGACTCGAGAAGCAGTGGCGCGCGGGAGATGTCGCCGCATCCGGAACCGTGGATGAGGGCGTCATCGCCGAGGTGCTCGCCAACGCCACCGGCATCCCCGTCTTCAAGCTCACCGAAGAGGAGAGCTCGCGCCTGATCTTTATGGAGAAGGCTCTGCACGAGCGCGTCATCGGTCAGGAAGAGGCCATCTCGGTGCTCGCCAAGACCATCCGCCGCACCCGTGCCGGACTCAAGGACCCGAAGCGTCCCTCGGGCTCGTTCATCTTCGCCGGCCCGACCGGCGTGGGTAAGACCGAGCTCGCCAAGGCGCTCGCCGAGTTCCTGTTCGACGACGAAGACGCGCTGATCTCGCTCGACATGAGCGAGTACGGCGAGAAGCACACCGTCTCGCGGCTGTTCGGTGCCCCTCCCGGGTTCGTCGGCTTCGAGGAGGGCGGCCAGCTCACCGAGAAGGTGCGCCGCAAGCCGTTCAGCGTGGTGCTGTTCGACGAGATCGAGAAGGCGCACCCGGACATCTTCAACTCGCTCCTCCAGATCCTGGAAGAGGGACGTCTGACGGATGGTCAGGGTCGCGTCGTCGACTTCAAGAACACGGTGATCATCATGACCACCAACCTCGGAACGAAGGACATCACGGGAGGCCCCGTCGGCTTCACCCTCGAGGGCAACGTCGAGAACTCGTACCGTGCCATGCGCGGCAAGGTCGTCGAGGAGCTCAAGAAGCACTTCAAGCCCGAGTTCCTCAACCGCGTCGACGAGACGATCGTATTCCCGCAGCTCTCGCAGGACGAGCTGCTGCAGATCGTGGGCCTCTTCGTCAAGCGTCTGAGCGAGCGTCTGCTCGACCGCGACATGACGATCGAGGTCGGCGAGGCTGCGCGCAAGCGTCTGATCGAGATCGGCTGGGACCCGACCCTGGGTGCTCGACCGCTGCGCCGCGCGGTGCAGCAGGAGATCGAGGATCGCCTGTCGGAGGAGATCCTGCACGGGCGCCTCAACGCGGGCGACCACGTGAAGGTCGACTTCACGCCGGGCACCGGCGCCGAGGACGGCGGCGGCGAGTTCACCTTCGAGACCGCGCGTCAGCCCGGTCGCGAAGAGCTCGACGAGAAGGTCCCCGCGATCACCGACTAGGACTCAGCACAGGGCCCGCGTCACGCCGTTCGGCGGAGCGCGGGCCTTGCGCGTGACTCCCGACGGGAGCGAGTGCCGCACGCGGCACGCGCTCCCGTCTTTTCGTACGCGCCCGCGCATCCGCCGCCCGCGCAGCCGCGCAGCCGCCCCGCACCGCGTGACCCGCGCGCCCACCGCGTGCCGCGCGCCTCACTCGATTGCGCGCGGGATGCATCCCCGCCGCACCCGCACCGCGAGCCCACCCGCACCGCGTGACCCGCGCGCCCACCGCGTGCCGCGCGCGATACTCCCCAGCGCGCGGGATGCATCCCCGCCGCAACACCACAGGGGGTAGCTTGTGGGGGTGGAGGCGTGTTCGATTCCGGCGCCGGATCCGGGGCTCCCGGATCCGCCGATCCTCGCGCGCATCCGCGAGTCCGTCATCGGCGACGACCAGCTGATGCACGGCCCGTTCGGCCCGCGCCGCGTGACCTACGCCGACTACACCGCGAGCGGGCGCAGCCTCGGATTCATCGAGGACTTCATCCGCGACGAGGTGATGCCGCGCTACGCCAACACCCACACCGAGTCGAGCGGCACCGGCCTGCAGACCACGCGCCTGCGCGAAGACGCGCGCGCCGAGATCCACGCGGCCGTCGGCGGCGACGACGACACCGCGGTCATCTTCGCGGGCAGCGGCTGCACGGGCGCGATCGACAAGCTCATCGGAATCCTCGAGCTTCGCCTGCCCGCCGACCTCGACGAGCGCTACGGGATGCGCGACCTGATCCCCGCACACGAGCGCCCGGTCGTCTTCGTCGGCCCCTTCGAGCACCACTCCAACGAACTGCCCTGGCGTGAGTCGATCGCCGACGTCGTGACGATCCACGAGGATGCCGACGGCCACGTCGACCTCGACCACCTCGCCGCCGAGCTGGAGCGCTTCGCCGACCGTCCCCTCAAGATCGGCTCGTTCAGCGCGGCGAGCAACGTCACCGGGGTGCTCACCGAGACGCACACGATCACGCGCCTGCTGCACGCGCACGGCGCGCTCGCCTTCTGGGATTTCGCGGCCGCCGCCCCTTACGTCGACATCGAGATGAACCCGCGCGACGGCGACCCGGCCGCCCGCAAGGACGCGATCTTCCTTTCACCGCACAAGTTCATCGGCGGCCCCGGCACGCCCGGCGTGCTCATCGTGAGTCGCCGCCTGCTGACCAACAGTGTGCCGACCGTCGTCGGCGGCGGGACCGTCATGTACGTGAACCCGGAGGGCCACCGCTACCTGGATGACGTCACCCATCGCGAGGAGGCCGGCACCCCCGCGATCCTTGAGTCGATCCGCGCGGGACTCGTCTTCGGGCTCAAGCGCGAGGTCGGCGTCGACGTCATCGCGGCGCGCGAGCGCGACTTCCTCAGTCGGGCGATCTCGGTGTGGCAGCGGCATCCGCAGATCCAGGTGCTCGGCTCGCCGACCGCCGAGCGTCTCTCGATCGTGTCGTTCGTGGTGCGCCGGCCCGACGGGCGCTACCTGCACCACAACGCGGTCGTCGCGATCCTGAACGACCTGTTCGGAATCCAGGGCCGAGGCGGCTGCTCGTGCGCGGGGCCGTACGGGCATCGCCTGCTGGGCATCGACCTGGAGCGCTCGCACGCCTTCGAACGCGAGATCGCCCGCGGATGCGAAGGCATCAAACCCGGGTGGGTGCGCGTGAACTTCAACTACTTCCTCGAGGAGGAGGTCTTCCGCTACATCGTCGAGGCGATCACGCTGGTCGCCGATCACGGGCACAAGCTCCTGCCGCGCTACCGCTTCGACGCCGCGACCGGGCTGTGGCGGCATCGCGACGGCGCGGTCGAACCGCCGCTGCGCCTCTCGATGCTCCGCTACGACGAGCAGGGCGTGCTGCGCTACCCGCACAACGTCGACCGCGCGCCGGTGTCGGTGCTCGCCGAGCACATCGCCGAAGCGCGGGCGCTGTTCGAGAGCCTGCCGGGCGAACCGGAACGGGCCACGCGCGAGAGCCTCGGCGACGACTTCGAGGAGCTGCTCTGGTTCGAGCTCCCGGCGGAGTCCGTCTCGAGCGGGTGAACTCCGCGGCGCAGTAGAGTCGGGCGTTGTGAACGACATGCTGGTGCGACGCGCGCGAACGGCCGATGTGCCCGCGATCGACGCCCTGATCGCGCCGCTGGTGGAGAAGCGGATCCTGCTCGGCAAGGATCGCGTCGTGTTCTACGAGGCGGTGCAGGAGTTCCGGGTTGCCGAGGTCGATGGCCAGCTGGTGGGCTGCGGCGCCCTGCACGTCATGTGGGAGGACCTGGGTGAGGTGCGCACGCTCGCCGTCGATGACGCGTGGCGGCACCGCCGCGTCGGGCATGCCCTGCTTGACCAGTTGGAGACGGATGCGCGCGAGCTCGGCCTCTCGAGACTGTTCTGCCTCACCTTCGAGACCGAGTTCTTCGGGCGGCACGGCTTCGAGGAGATCTCTGAGGGGATCGTGTCTCCGGATGTCTACGCCGAGCTGGTGCGCTCACCCGATGAGGGCGTGGCGGAGTTCCTCGACCTGGCGCGGGTGAAGCCGAACACGCTGGGCAATACCCGGATGCTCAAGCGGTTGTAGGGCCTGGGTTTCGATACACCGCTTCGCGGCACTCAACCCGCTGTGCGGTTTCGATACGCCGCTTTGCGGCACTCGACCCGCTGCGCGCGGGGTTTCGATACGCCGCGTGGCGGCTCCTCAACCCGCTGGTGCGGCGGGTCGACCCGGGCTAGTCGGCGTCGAGCTCGCTCGCGACGAGCGCGGCGAAGCTCTCGGCGACCGCCTCGGCGTCGTCGCCCTCGACGGTGATCGTGACCTCGTCGCCGTGGTTCACGCCCATCGCCAGGAGGGTCAGGATGCTCGCCGCGTTCGCCTTCTTGCCCGCGGGCGTGGTGAGCGTGATGGTGTGTCCGCTCTCGCCGGCGGCCTTCGCGAGCGCGGAGGCGGGGCGGGCGTGCAGGCCGACGCTGGAGCCGAACTCGACGGTGCGCTGCGCTTCTGACATGGGTTCTCCTTGCGATTCGGAACTAGGCGGTACGGGATTCGGCCTGCAGGGCCGCACGGATGACGTCGGTGCCGGCGGCTTCGACCTCGGCGACGAGTTCGAGGTTGACGCCTTCGTCGGTGATGATCGTGTCGACGGCCGCGAGCGGCGCGATGCGGCTGAACTCCTCGCGTCCGAACTTGCGGTGGTCGGCGAGCACGACGGTGCGCCGCGCGGCGCGGATCATCGCCGACTTCACGGCCGATTCGGCGAGGTTGCTGGTGGTGAGGCCGCGTTCGGGGGTGATGCCATTGACGCTCAGGAACGCGACGTCGACGGCGACCATGCCGATCATCTGGTGCGTCCAGGTGCCGACGGCCGAGAGCGAGTCGCCGCGGAGCATGCCGCCCAGGAAGTGGAGTTCGACGTCGCGGCGATCGGTCAGGGCCATCGCGACGGGGAGCGAGTGGGTCACGACGGTCAGTCGACGATCGCGCGGCAGGATCTCGGCGAGGCGGATGGTGGTCGTGCCCGCGTCGATGAGGATCGATCCGGAGTCGGGAACCTCGGCAAGGGCCGCGTACGCAATCGCCGTCTTCTCGGCGGCCTGAACGGTCTCGCGCTCCGGCACCGTGTGGCTCAGGCTGGCCCGTTCGATGGGAACGGCGCCGCCGTGCGCGCGGCGCACGAGTCCGCGCCGTTCGAGGCTGGTGAGGTCGCGGCGGATGGTCTCCGGTGTCACCTGCAGCTGCTCGGCGAGGTCGCGCACATCAACGCGTCCTCGACTCTGTGCGAGTTCGAGGATCGCCTGGTGCCGCTCCGGTGCATACATCGGGTTCACTTTCTCACGGCGCCCGTCCCAACACAAACAAAAGTTTGATTTTCTGCTTTTCTTTTTGGAATTGTTTGTTTGAGCCGAGCAATCCGTGTAATGTCACCGGAAAGGCCCCCACCGCCCGGATCGATGAAGGAGTCATCCATGCCAGAACTGCACGGCATCGGCATTGGTCGGCGCGTGGCCGTCGGCCCCGTCCTGCGCATGGCCGCCCCGCTCGAGGCTCCGACCTCAGAGCCGCTTGAGGGCGACGCCGCGGACGCGATCGCCGCCGTCGATGCAGCTGTGGCGAAGGTGGCCGACGACCTGGTGTTCCGCGGCTCCGTCGCAGGCGGCGATGCGCGCGACGTGCTCGAGGCGCAGGCCCTGATGGCGAAGGACCCGGCGCTGCGCGACCTGGTCGTTGCCCGCATTGAGTCCGGCACCAACGCCGAGCGTGCGGTCTTTGAGGCCTTCGACGAGTTCAAGCAGATGCTCATCGGCCTCGGCGGCTACCTGGGCGAGCGCGCCGCCGACCTCGGCGACGTCGCCCAGCGGATCATCGCGGGACTTCGCGGTGTGGCAGCCCCCGGCGTTCCCGAGTCGACGACGCCCTACATCTTGGTGGCCGAAGACCTCGCGCCCGCCGACACCGTGCTGCTCGATCTCGACATCGTGCTCGGCCTGATCACCCGCGAAGGCGGACCGACCTCGCACACCGCGATCCTCGCCCGGGCGCGCTCGATCCCGGCGATCGTCGGCGTCACGGGGGCCGAGGCCCTCACCGACGGGCAGCAGGTCGTGCTCGATGCCGCCGCGGGCATCGTCACCGTGGAGCCGGATCCGGAGACCTTGGATACGGCGGCGATTCGCATTCGGGAGCTCGCGGCGCTCGCGACGGCGCCGATCACCCCCGGGGCGCTCGCCGACGGCACTCCCGTGCCGCTGCTGGCCAACCTCGGCTCGTCGAAGGATGCCGCGGCCGCGGTCGAGCTCGGCGCTGAGGGCGTCGGCCTGTTCCGCACTGAGTTCCTCTTCCTCGACTCGACCGAGCGTCCCAGCGTCGAAACCCAGACCGAGCAGTACCGCGACATGCTGAGCCACTTCCGCGGCAAGAAGGTCGTCGTGCGCTGCCTGGATGCGGGCGCCGACAAGCCGCTGCCGTACCTGACTGCCGACAACGAGGAGAACCCCGCCCTCGGCCTCCGCGGTCTGCGCGCCCTGCGCGAGCACGAGGAGATCCTGCGCGATCAGCTCACGGCGCTCGTGAACGCTGAGGCGGCCGTGGCCGCCGACGGCGAGGCCGCCGATCTCTGGGTCATGGCGCCGATGGTTGCCGACGCCGAGGAGACGGAGTACTTCGTCGCGCTCGCGCGCGAGTTGGGGCTCATGACGGTCGGCGTCATGGCCGAGGTTCCGTCGCTCGCGCTCCAGGCCGACTCGGTGCTCGCGGAGTGCGACTTCGTCAGCATCGGAACGAACGATCTGACTCAGTACACGATGGCTGCCGACCGCATGCTCGGCAGCGTCGCCCACTACCAGGACCCCTGGCACCCTGCGGTGCTCCGGCTGGTGAAGATGCTCGCCGACGCGGGCGTCGCTGCCGGCCGTCCCGTCGGCGTGTGCGGCGAGGCCGCCGCCGACCCGCAGCTCGCCGTCGTCCTCGTCGGGCTCGGTGTCACGAGCCTGTCCATGACTCCCGCCGCCCTCGCCGAGGTGCGTGCGGAGCTTGCGCTGCGCACTTCCGAAGATGCGCGGCGCTTGGCGGAGGCGGCCCTGGCCGCCCCGAGTGCCGCAGCGGCTCGCGCCGCTGCCACGGTCGTTTCGGCGACCTGAAAGAGACCCATCCCCTCGAGTTAGCCACCACCCAATACAAGGAGAGACCCACCATGACAACGACGTCAGCAGCACCTGCCGCCACCGGCGGCGGTGCACGAGTGCGCGTGCAGCGTTTCGGCACGTTCCTCTCGGGCATGATCATGCCCAACATCGCGGCCTTCATCGCCTGGGGCCTCATCACCGCCATGTTCATCCCCACCGGATGGTTCGGCGCCGAAGGCCCCGTTGAGGCCTGGCGCTGGGGCGGCTCCGTCATGTTCGGTGGTGGCGAGGGTGCAGATGGCACGGTCTACAGCGGCCTCGTCGGTCCGATGATCGTCTACATGCTGCCGCTGCTGATCGCCTACACCGGCGGAAAGATGGTCTACGGCACGCGCGGTGGTGTCATCGGCGCGGTCGTCGCGAT
This sequence comes from Herbiconiux sp. J20-20, assembly GCF_057365085.1. Lineage (NCBI taxonomy): Bacteria > Bacillati > Actinomycetota > Actinomycetes > Micrococcales > Microbacteriaceae > Herbiconiux > Herbiconiux sp. J20-20. The sequence goes on along the minus strand of NZ_CP195122.1, from coordinate 1,483,269 downwards.
GGGTGTCATTCTCGGCGCCGAAGGCACCGTGATGTTCCTCGGTGCGATGATCGTCGGACCGCTGTCGGCCCTCATCCTGAAGCAGGTCGACAAGATCTGGGACGGCAAGGTCAAGCCCGGCTTCGAGATGTTGATCGACAACTTCGCGTCCGGAATCCTCGGATTCCTGCTCGCACTTGCCGCGTTCCTCGGCCTGGCGCCGATCGTCAAGTGGTTCGCCGAGCTCCTCGGCGGTGCGGTCGGCTGGCTGATCGACACCGGACTCATCCCGCTCGCCTCGATCATCGTCGAGCCGGCGAAGGTGCTGTTCCTGAACAACGCCATCAACCACGGTGTGTTCACCCCGCTGGGTGTCGAGCAGGTCACCGAGCAGGGCAAGAGCCTGCTGTTCCTGGTCGAGGCGAACCCCGGCCCGGGTGCCGGTCTGCTGCTGGCGATCACGCTGTTCGGTGTCGGCGCCGCGCGTGCCACCGCACCGGGTGCGTTCATCATCCAGTTCCTGGGTGGAATCCACGAGGTGTACTTCCCGTACGTGCTGGCCAAGCCGATGCTCATCCTCGCGATGATCGCCGGTGGTGCCACGGGCGTGCTCACCAACGTGATCTTCCAGTCCGGTCTTCGCGCTCCGGCGTCGCCCGGGTCGATCTTCGCGGTGCTGATCCAGACCGAGCCTGGCAGCTATGTCGGCGTGATCCTCTCGGTCATCCTGTCGGCGAGCGTCACCTTCGTGGTGGCGATGCTGATCCTGCTGGCGAGCCGCAAGCGCGACCTCGCCAACGAGGACGAGGCGTTCAGTGCGGCGATCGCGCAGACGGAAGCCAACAAGGGCAAGAAGTCCGACGTGCTGAGCGGTCTGACCGCGAAGAGCGGCGGGGTTCACAACGTCGTGTTCGCGTGCGACGCTGGCATGGGATCGAGCGCCATGGGTGCCTCGGTTCTGCGTCAGAAGCTCAAGAAGGCGGGCGTCGAGAACGTCACGGTCACCAACAAGGCGATCGCGAACCTCGACGGCACGGAGGATCTGATCATCACGCAGGCAGAACTCACCGACCGTGCGAAGCACGTCAACCCGTCGGCCGTGCACGTTTCGGTTGACAACTTCATGAACAGCCCGAAGTACGACGAAGTTGCTGAGATGCTCAGCAACAAGCCGGTTTCGAGCTAGGCACACCGAGAAAGGTTCCCCATGTCACGTCAGATCCTGTCGATCGACCAGATTCGCACCGAGGGCAAGGCCACCACCAAGCTCGAGGCGATCCGGGAGGCGCACGAGATCCTTGCGGGAGTCGGCGCGGTCAGCGCTGCCTACCTGCCCGCGATGATCGAGCGCGAGAAGACAGTGTCGACGTACATGGGGAACCTTCTCGCCATTCCCCACGGCACCAACGAGGCGAAGGACGAGATCCTCGAATCCGCGCTGTCGTTCGTGCGCTACGCCGAGCCGATCGACTGGGACGGCAACCCCGTCCGGTTCGTCGTCGGCGTGGCGGGCAAGGGCAACGAGCACCTCGACATCCTCGGTCGCATCGCGATCGTGTTCTCGGACGAGGACGAGGTGACGGCGCTGGAGAACGCGGCGTCGCCCGCCGAGGTGATGGACATCCTCTCTGAGGTCAACGCGTGACCAGCGGCACCGCCGTCCACTTCGGGGCCGGCAACATCGGTCGCGGCTTCGTGGGGCTGCTGCTCCACGAGGCCGGCTTCCGGCTGGTCTTCGCCGACGTCGCCAGCGAGCTCATCGCGAGTATCAATGCGGCGGGGTCCTATCGCGTGCTCGAGGTCGGGCCGGGCGCACGCGACCACGACGTGACCGGCGTCTCGGGCATCGACAGTGGCGCGGATGCCGAGGCGCTGTTCGACGAGATCTCGCGCGCGACGGTCGTCACCACCGCCGTCGGCCCCAACATCCTGCGCTTCGTCGCTCCCGCGATCGCCGAGGGCATCGCGCGTCGCGCCGACGACGCCCCACCGCTTGTCGTGATGGCGTGCGAGAACGCCATCAACGCGACCGACCGGCTGCGCGAGGAGATCGTCGCGGCCCGCCCGGACGTCGCCCTCGACGGCCGTGCCGTCTTCGCCAACACGGCGGTCGACCGCATCGTGCCCGGACAGCCCGAGGGGCAGGGTCTCGACGTCACCGTCGAGGCGTACTGCGAGTGGGTCATCGAGCAGCCGCCGCTGGCGGGGGCCGACCTCGACATCCCCGGCGCCACCTTCGTCGACGAGCTCGGGCCGTACATCGAGCGCAAGCTCTTCACCGTCAACACCGGCCACGCCACGATCGCCTACCACGGCGCGCAGGCGGGGGCCGAGACGATCGCCGAGGCGATCGCCCTCCCGGCCGTCGAGTCCGAGGTTCGGGCGGTGCTCGGCGAGACCGCCGCACTGCTCGTCGCCAAGCACGGCATCGACGCCGAGGTACAGGCCGCCTACGTCGACAAGAACGTGGTGCGCTTCACCAACCCGCACCTGCCCGACACGGTGCTGCGCGTCGGCCGCGAGCCGCTGCGCAAGCTCTCGCGGCACGAGCGCTTCATCGGCCCAGCGGCCGAGATCGCCGAGAACGGCGGCGAGCCCGCCGCGCTGGTGCGCGCCATCGGGGCGGCCCTCGCGTTCCGCTCCGACGACGACCCGCAGGCGGTCGAGCTCGCGCAGCGCCTCGACGCGGTGGCCTCCGGGAGCGAGACGCCGGAGGCGTTCGTCGAGAGCGTTACCGGCATCGGCGACAGGCATCCGCTCTTCCCCGCGCTCGTCGCGCTGGTTCGCGCGTAGCTCCGCGGACCGCCGCGGCCGCGGTGTGCTGTGCGGCACTGTTCGTCGACGCGCTCGCGGGTGCGGCGCAAGCTCGGGTGCTCGGTGTTCCTGCTCGCCGGATGCCGGGATGACGCATCACGGTCGACGTCGCGAGCGGCACTCGAAGTCGAGCATCCCTTTCGGGCCTCCCGCGTAAAATCGAACAAGCAGGGGGTCGAGATCGCGAGGGGCGGTTCGGGATCTCGACCACCAAGGGGATGAATTGCCGTGAAGATCGATCCGTGGACCGCGTTGCGCGGGCCCTTGTGGGCGTGGGCGCAGTGGCGCGCGCAGAGCCTCGTCGATGTCCCGCGGCCGCGAGATTCGCCGCGCGCACACACTCCGGGACCCGACGCCGTCGACGTGCTGATGGTCGGCTCCGGCGCCGCGAGCGGCTGGGGCGTGCTGACGCACGAGCTCGGGCTGATCGGCGCATTCTGCCGCGCCGTCGCGCAACGCCGACAGGGCGGCGTCACCGTCGCGGGAGTCGTCAACCCGTCGATGCGGATGCGCGACGCGACGGCAGTGCTGCAGGAGCAGGCGCTCGATGCCTTCGAGATCGTGTGCCTCGTGCTCGGAGTCAACGACGTTCTGGCGGTGACGTCGCGCGCGGCCTGGACCCGCGAGCTCGCCCGGGCGCTCGACGAGATCGACCGCCGCCGCGCCGACGACACGCAGGTGCTGGTGGCCGGCATCCAGCCGATTCAGGCCATCCCCGCCTTCGCCGGCCGAGTGGGCCGTCTCATCGAGCGTCGGGCACGGCAGCTGAACGAGCTCACGCGCGCGGAATGCGAGCGCCGACCCGGTGTTGCCTTCGTCGAGCTGCCGCCGACCCCGGGTGATATCGAGAACGTGTACGGCGACTCGGCTCGCTACGCGTTCTGGGCCGAGGTGCTGGCCGGGCACGTCGCGCATCGCGTGCTCACGTCCGCGCCGGTTCGCGAGCGGCGGGTGCACCCCGACCAGCGCGCGCAGGCGCTCGAGCGGGTCGGAATCGCCGGCAGCGATCCTGAGGAGCGCTTCGACCGGATCGTCCGCGCCGCCCGTTCGGTGTTCCAGACCTCCCACGCGGCCTTCACCGTGGTCGGAGTCGACCGTCAGTGGTACAAGTCGCTCGCCGGTTCGGAGCTCGACGCGAACAGCCTCGAGGACTCGTTCTGCTACCGCCTGGTCGAAGACGGCGGCCCGCTCATCGTTCCGGATGCGTCGTCTGATCCGCGCTTCGCGAGCAACGCCTTCGTTGTCGGGAGCCTGGGGCTGCGGTTCTACGCGGGGTACCCGGTGCGGGCCTCGTCCGGTGAGCCGATCGGCGCGGTCTGCGTCTTCGACTCGACGCCGCGAGACACCGAGACGATCGATGTGGCGAGCCTTCGGGAGTTCGCGCTCATGGTCGAGGCCGAGATCGCCGACCACCGCCTCGCGTCGGTTTCCGGCCGTCCCGCGCGGCACACGGAGTGGCCGCGGCGACGGCGTTAACCTGTCCGCATGTCGACGCTCCGTCATCCGGTCGGCCCGCAGCCGCCTTCGGTGTACTGGCGACGGCGCGCGGTCCTCGGACTCGGCCTGCTCGCCGTCATCGTGGTCGTCGTGCTGATCTTCGTCCGTCCGGGCGCGGGGGAGCCCGCCAGCAGCCCGGCTCCGACCGACACGAGTGCGCCCGCGGCCACGGACGCGGCGACCGCCGACCCGTCGGCTGACCCGAGCGAGATCGCGGCGTGCGATCCGTCGATGGTGCGGTTGACGGCGATCACCGACGCATCCAGCTACGGCAACTCCGAGCAGCCGATGCTCTCGATGGAGATCGAGAACGTGGGCGCCGCGGCGTGCAGCTTCGACGTCGGCACCGGTGCGCAGGAGTATGTGATCACGAGCGGCAGCGAGCAGATCTGGACCTCGGCGGACTGCCAGGAGGATCCGACCGAGTCGGTCATCGCGCTCCAGCCGTCGGAGACGCTCGCGACGACGCCGTTCGCGTGGGACCGCACGCGGTCATCGGCGGACACCTGCTCGGGCACGCGCCCGGAGGTCATCGCCGGCGGTGCGAGCTACCACCTCACCGTGAAGCTCGGCGAGGCCGAGTCGGCCGAGACGAAGCAGTTCCTCCTCAACTAGCGGGGTCTCGATACGCCGACGGCGTCGGCTACTCGACCGGCAGGAACCTGAGCGGGTTGAGTAGGCGCTTCGCGCCGTATCGAAACCGCGTCGCCGCGCGGGGTGGGTCTCGATATGGGCGCTGCGCGCCCTACTCGACCGGCGGGAGATCCGAGCGGGTTGAGTAGGCCGAAGGCCGTATCGAAACCCCAGTGCCCCCGCTCACGGCTGTTTCTCAGGAAGCCGAACGATCTCGCATAGACCCCGACCGTACTTTTCGGGTCATGCATCCCGCGCAGTCTGCGCGGTCGAGAGGAGATCATGAACTTCCGCAGCGCCTTTGCGCACCTTCGCCGACGCCGGTGGATCGTCATCGGCGCATCCGCCGGTGCCGCGCTCGCCGCGACCGCCATCGTCGTCGTGACGCTGGTCGTCCCCGCGACCGCGTCCTCGAGCGACGAGACCATCACCACGACGGCGATCGCCAGTCTGGAGACTCTCGACAAGAGCATCTCCACCTCGGGCACCCTCACCCCGCTCGTCAACGAGGAGGTGTCGTTCGCCGTCTCCGGCACGGTCACCAAGGTCTCCGTCGCGGAGGGCGACATCGTGGAGGAGGGCGACGCCCTCGCCACCGTCGACACGATCAGCCTCGATGCGGCGCTGCTGCAAGCGAAGGCCGATCTGGCGAGCGCGGAGGCGAAGCTCTCCGACAGCTACGACGAGAGCGACGGCAGCACCGCCGATCTGGCGCAGATCGCGGCGAACGCGGCCGCGGTCGAGGTTGCCGAGGCGGCCGTCGCAGATGCCGAAGACGCGGTCGATGACGCGACGCTCACCGCTCCGGCGGCGGGCGTCATCACCTCCGTCGGGGTCGAGGTCGGTGACGCGGTGGGCTCCGCCGGGGGCGGCGCGACCACCGCGGCGTTCACGATCGTCGGGACGGATGCCTGGGCGGTCGACGTGACCGTCGGCGAGTCGGACGTCACGCTCATCGAGGTCGGCGACCAGGTCGAGCTGGCGACCGACGACGGTGTCGCCTTCTTCGGCGTCGTGAGCGAGGTCGGCATGCTGCCCTCGACCGACACGGGTGCCGCCGCCTATCCGGTCAGCATCGACGTCACCGGCACCGCCGAGGGCCTCTTCGATGGCATCTCGGTGACGGCGGAGATCATCTACGAGCGGCGCACCGACGTGCTGACCGTCGCGAGCGCCGCGGTCACCACCGACGGCGAGACGAGCACCGTCACGGTGATCACGGCCGACGGCGAGCAGGTCGTCACCCCGGTGGAGGTCGGCGAAACGGTCGGCACCCTCACCGAGATCGTCTCCGGCATCTCCGAAGGCGACGAGGTGCTTGTCGCCACCTTCACCCCGGGCGAGGGCAACGCGGGCACCACCGAGGGCGTCACTGGCGACTTCGGCCCGGGCGCCGGCGGCACCGGCACCGCGGGCGAGCGTCCCGACTTCGGCGGACAGGCGCCGGGCCAGTGAGCGCGGACGTCCACGACACCTCGGGTCCCGTCATCAGCCTCGACCAGGTGCGCAAGATGTACCGCACTGGCACGGTCGAGTTCGAGGCGCTGCGCGGCATCGATCTCACGATCGAACGCGGCGAGTACCTCGCGATCATGGGTCCCTCCGGCTCGGGCAAGTCGACGCTGATGAACATCCTCGGATGCCTCGACACCCTCACCGCCGGCTCCTACCGCCTGGCGGGCACCGACGTGCGCGACCTCGACGAGGCCGAGCTGGCACGCATCCGCAATCGTGAGATCGGATTCGTGTTCCAGGGCTTCAACCTGCTGCCGTCGCTCTCGGCCTGGCGCAACGTCGAGCTGCCGCTCGTCTACGCCGGCGTCGAACGCGATGAGCGGCGCGAGCGCGCCGAACGGGCACTTGAGCGGGTCGGTCTCGGTTCGCGGCTGAACAACAAGCCGGGCGAGCTCTCGGGCGGTCAGCAGCAGCGCGTCGCCGTCGCCCGCGCCCTCGTCGGCGAGCCGACGATGATCCTCGCGGATGAGCCGACCGGAAACCTCGACTCGGTCTCGACCGAGGACGTGCTCTCGCTGTTCGACGAGCTGCACGAGGCGGGTCGCACGATCGTGCTGATCACCCACGAGGAAGAGGTCGCCGAGCGCTCGCGTCGTGTGGTGCGGGTGCGTGACGGGCTCATCCAGTCGGACGTGGAGGTCGCGGCATGAACTGGAGCGAAACCCTGTCGACCGCGTGGTCGGCCGTGCGGGCGCACCTGCTGCGTTCCATGCTCACGGTGCTCGGCATCCTCATCGGCATCGCCGCGGTCATCCTCACCGTGGGGCTGGGCCTCGGGACGCAGAAGGATGTCAGCGAGTCGATCAGCTCGCTCGGCAGCAACCTGCTGATCGTCTCGCCCGGCTCGTCCACCGACGCCGCGGGCGCCCGAGGCGGATTCGGAACCGCGACGACCCTCACCGCCTCGGATGCCGAAGCCCTCGACTCCGAGATCAGCGCCCCCGACATCTCGGGTGTCGCCGCCGAGAAGGCGAGCTCGTTCTCGCTCGAGGCGAACGACACGAACTGGACGACGACCGTGACGGGCACGACCGAGTCGTGGCTCGAGGTCCGCTCCCGTGAGCTGGCCGTCGGCGAGTTCCTCACCGATGAAGACGTGGCCGCGACCGCGAACGTGGTGGTGCTCGGCTCGGAGACCGCCGACGAGCTGTTCGGCACCACCAGCGTGGTGGGTCAGACGGTCGAGATCGACGGCACCTCCTTCGAGGTGATCGGCGTGCTGGAATCCGCGGGTTCCGACAGCTCCACCAACCTCGACGACCTCGCGATCGTGCCGCTGTCGACCGCCTCCGATGTGCTGTCGGGCGGACCGACCGCGACCGCCCTCACGACGATCTATCTGCAGGCCGAGTCGGCCGAGCAACTGTCGGCCGCGTACCAGGAGGCCGAGACGATCCTGCTGAACCTGCACGGCATCACCTCGGCCGACGACGCGGACTTCGACCTGTCGAGCCAGGACGCGCTCGTCAGCACAGCGACGGCGATCTACCAGACCCTGACGATTCTGCTCACCGGCATCGCGGCGCTGTCGCTGCTGGTCGGCGGCATCGGGGTGATGAACATCCAGCTCGTGTCGGTGACCGAGCGCACCCGCGAGATCGGACTGCGCAAGGCGCTCGGGGCTCCGCCGTGGGCGATCCGCCGTCAGTTCCTGGTGGAGGCCGGCATTCTCGGCCTCACCGGCGGCGTGCTCGGCGCCGGACTCGGCGCGCTCGCCACGATCACCCTCCCCGGAGTGATCGGCAGCTCAATCGTGCTGTCTCCCACCGCCGTCGTGATGGCGATCGGCGTCTCCATCGCGATCGGTCTGGTCTTCGGCGTCTACCCGGCGACCCGAGCCGCCCGCCTCGCCCCCATCGATGCACTTCGCACCGAATGAACCCCGTGACATCTCAAAGGACACCCACCATGACATCCCCCCTTCGCCGCCGCGTCGCACTTCCGGTCTTCACCGTGTTCGCGCTCGGCACCACCCTGGCGCTCGCCGGATGCGCCACCACCGAGACCGTCGAAGAGACGGTCGAGGCAGCGGACACCACCGCCGCGCAGGCGGCACCGGAGCGGGCGGCCTCCGGCGTCACCGGTGAGATCGCGTACGTCGCCGACGGCCTGATGCAGGTGCAGGACACCGAGTCGCAGACTGCGGTCTCGTACACCGACGACACCACGATCACCGCACAGGCCACGGGTTCACTCTCGGATCTGGAGGTCGGGGACTGCGTCTTCGTGACGACGGACGCCGACGACACCACCCTCGCCACGATGGTGACGGTGACCGCTGCGGTCGACGGCGAGTGCGGCATCGCCGGGCTCGCGGCCGGCGGGGGAGCACCCGCCGACGGCGCAGCTCCCGGGGGCGACGCGCCCGCCGACGGCGCGGCTCCGGAGGGCGAGCCCCCGGCGGACGCCCCCGAGGGGGCCGGCGAGGGCGGAGCGCCGACCGGGTTCGCCGCGGTGACCGCGGGAACCGTCACGGCGGTCGACTTGAGCGGCTTCACCGTCGAGGCGACCGGCCCGGACGACGCGACCACGTCGACGACGCTGAGCGTGACGGAGGCGACGAGCATCGTGGTGACGGTCGACGCCGACACGTCGGCGCTGGTTGTCGGCCAGTGCGTCACCGCGCAGGGCGAGGCCGACACCTCGGGCGGCTACGCGGCGACCGCGCTCGTGGTGAGCGAGCCGGGCGACGAGGGCTGCAACACGCGAACGACGGCCGCGGGTGGCCAGCAGCGTCCCGATGCGGGAGGTGACCGGTGAGCCCCCTGGCACCGCGGGACGCGCTCGGGCGAGCGCGCACCTGGTGGCAGGAGTCGGTCGTCCCGCGTCTGAAGGGCGTGACATGGAGCCGACGCCGCACCGTGATCGCGGGCGCCGCCGGACTCGCGATCGTCGTCGGCGGGGCGAGTGTCGCCTGGGCCGGCGGCTCCGACCCGAGCAGCTACCGCACGGCGACCGCCGCCACCGGCGCGATCGAGGAGGAGCTCGACCTGATCGGAACGATCGAGTCGGCGAACCGCCGCGACGCGAGCTTCGGCGTCGGCGGCGAGGTCGCCAGCGTGAACGTCTCGCTCGGCGACACCGTCGAGGCCGGAGACGTGCTGGCCACGCTCGACACGACCGACTTGGAGGAGGCCGTCGAGGCCGCCGAGGAGCGGGTCGCCTCGGCCGAGGAGGCGCTCGCGAGCGACCTCGAGGCGCAGTCCAGCGCCACCGACGAGGACGAGGAGGACACCTCGAGCGAGACGTCGACCGGCTCTGAGCCGGCCGGCGCGGGCGACAGCTCGGCGGATCCGGCGGTCGACGCTGCGGTTCGCGACGTCCAGAGCGCTCAGGAGCAGCTGCTTGCCCTGATCGAGGCGGCCTCGGAGTCGCTGACCGCCGCCGACGACACCGCGACCGACGCGACCGAGCTGTGCCAGCCGTTCCTCGATGCCGAGCTCGAGGGCACGGACGAGGCCGACGCCGAGTCGGAGGCGGACGCGGTGTCGGGCGAGGAGTCCGCGTTCGCGACCACCGGCGACGAGACGGAGGGCACCGATGAGGAGTCGGAGCCGCTCACGCTGGAGGCGGTGCAGGAGCTTCTGGTGACCTGCCAGGAGGCGATCACCGGCGTTGCCGACGCGCAGGCCGTGACACAGGCCGCGCAGGAGGCCGTCGCGGCGGCGATGACCGAGCTGGATGCGGCGATCACCGCGCTTCAGGAGGCGGTGGCGGCGAGCACGAGCAGCGCGCCGAGCGACTCGTCGTCGGGATCGTCCACGACCAGCACCTCGTCGGGCTCCGCGTCGGCTGGCGGAACCGCCTCGGTGCCGAGCGCCGCCGACATCGTGGCCGACTATGCCGCGATCGAAGTGGCGGAGGCGAACGTGCTGATCGCCGAGCAGTCGCTGGCGGCGGCCGAGCTGACGGCCCCGATCGACGGCACCGTGGCGCTGGTCGCCTTCGAGGTCGGCGACACCGTCGACGCCAGTTCGTCGACGGCCGTCATCACGATCCTCGGCGACGACGGCTACCTCATCGAGACGACCGTCACTCTCGCCGAGGTGCAGAAGGTCGAGGTCGGCCAGGTGGCCGAGGTGACCGTCTCGAGTTCGGGTGAGCAGTACCCCGCGACGGTCAGCTCGGTCGGTTTCGTCAACGTGGCGACCGACTCGGCGACGCCGTCGTACTCGATCACCATCTCGATCGACGCGGGCGACGCGGTGCTGCTGAACGGCGCTGCGGCGCAGGTCGCGGTGTCGGTGGCGACCGCGGATGGCGTGGTCGTCATCCCGATCTCGGCGCTGCATCGCTCGGATGCCGGCGACACGGTCTCGGTGCTCGACGGCGGCGAGCTCGTCACCGTGCCGGTCGAGGTGGGAGCCCTCGGCACCGACTTGGTCGAGATCACCTCCGGCATCGCCGTCGGCGACGAGGTGGTGATCGCCGACCTCACCGCCGCGACCGAGGAGGCGACGACCGAGACGACGGGACTGAGTGACCTCGGGGGGACGACCGAGGAGACGGGCACGGAGTTCGGCGGCACGCCGCCGACCGACGGCGGCCCGCCTGCGGGAGCCGGCGGGCGCTGAGCCCGCCGCGCGGCCCACTCGACCGGGAGCTGAGACCCGGACGGGTGGGCCGTTCCTGCGGGTTGAGTAGCCCGAAGGGCGTATCGAAACCCCACCGACCCCGCCGGTTGAGTAGGCCGAAGGGCGTATCGAAACCGCGATGTCGCGCGGGGGCTGGTCTCGATACGGGCGCTTGGCGCCCTACTCGACCGGCAGCCCAGCGGGTTGAGTGTCGCGTCAGCGACGTATCGAAACCCCCTAGAACTCCGGAACCCCCGCCGGCGTCGCCACATCCGCCGCCGCGAACGCCCGCCGCAGCGCCTCCCGCAGCGGCCCGGCCTCCTGGTCGAGCACCGTCGAGTACCCCAGCCGCCGTGCCTCGCTGGCGCGCTGCTTCGCCGCCGCGACCGGCCGGATCTCGCCGGCGAGGCTGATCTCGCCGACCGCCGCGAGGGTCTGCGGGAGCGCGACGTCTTTCACCGCGCTGGCGATGGCGAGAGCGATGGCGAGGTCGGCGGCCGGTTCGACGAGCCGGATTCCGCCGACCGTCGACACGTACACATCTATCTGGCCGAGCCGCAGCCCGCAGCGTCGTTCGAGCACCGCGAGCAGCATCGCCACCCGTGACGAGTCGACGCCGCCGACGACGCGGCGCGGCTGGGGGGCCTGGGTTCCGACGACGAGCGCCTGCACCTCGACCGGCAGCGCCCGCCGCCCCTCGAGGGCGATGGTGACGCACGTGCCGCTCACCGGAGCGCCCCCGCGGGAGAGGAACAGGCCCGAAGGGTCGGGCACCTCGGCGATGCCGTCGCCGGTCATCTCGAAGCATCCGACCTCGTCGGTGGGGCCGAACCGGTTCTTCAGCGCCCGCACGAAGCGCAACGAGGTCTGGCGGTCGCCCTCGAAGCTGCACACCACGTCCACGAGGTGCTCCAGCAGTCGAGGGCCGGCGATCGAGCCGTCTTTGGTGACGTGGCCGACGAGCAGCACCGGCAGTCCGCGCTCCTTGGCGACGCGGATCAGCGTGCCCGCGACCTCGCGCACCTGCGCGGGCTGACCGGGCGCGCCGTCGCTCATCGCGCTGGACACGGTCTGCACGCTGTCGACGATCAGCAGTTCGGGCTTCACCGCGTCGACCTGGCCGAGGATGGTGGCGAGGTCGGTCTCGGCGGCGAGGAACAGCTCGTCGTGCAGGGCGCCGGTGCGCTCGGCGCGCAGGCGCACCTGGGCGGTGGATTCCTCCGCGCTCGCGTAGAGCACGCGGCGACCGGTGGCGGCGGCGCGCGCGGCCGCCTCGAGCAGCAGGGTCGACTTGCCGACGCCCGGCTCGCCCGAGAGCAGGATCGCGGCGCCGGGCACGATGCCCCCGCCGAGCACGCGGTCGAGCTCGGCGATGCCGGTGCCCCAGCGCGGCACGGCGTTCGTGTCGAGCTCGGTGATCGGGCGGGCGACGCGGGCCGCGCTCACGCTCGCCGCGGCGACGGCGCTGCGGGGCGCATCCGCTTCGGCGACGGTGCCCCAGGCCTGGCATTCGGGGCACTGGCCGTACCATTTGGCGCCCGTCCAGCCGCAGTCGGTGCAGCGGTACGCGGCGGATGCGGGGCGAGCCATGCGGACAGCCTAGGCGCGGCCGCCGACGCCGCCCGCGCGCCGCCTCCGCCATCGCTCGTTCGCCGGTCCGTCGACGCCGCCCCCCGCGCCCCCCGCGCCCCCCGCGTGACGAAATGCAGGAGATCCTGCGCGCGTGGGGCCAGCTGCCGGGGCTGAGCTGCGCCCGCATCCCCATTTCTCCTGCATTTCGTCAACGGGGCAGCGGACGCGGCGGCGGATGCGCGGGTGGCCCCGGGACGGCGGATGTGCGGCGCGGATCAGCCGGCGGCGAGCACCCCGTCGAGCTTGTCGTAGGACTCCACCATTCCGACCTCCATGCCGCTGTCGATCATGCCGTCGCGCGCTTCGAGGCTGGGGAATGTCGACTGCCCTTCGATCCGGGTGCGGCCGTTGCCGAGGTCGATGAATCGGTTGGTCTCGATGGTGACGACGTCGGGAAAGCCTTCGAATTCGAAGGTCTGAATCGTGAGGTCGTTCTCGCGCACCACGTGATAGACGCCATTGAAGCCGTACTCCTCGCCGTCGTTCTTGTGCTGGTAGCGGTAGCCGCCACCGGTGACGAAGTCGTAGCGGTCGATGACCATCTCGTAGCCTTCCGGCGCAAGCCACTGCTTCGCGAGCTCGGGGTCTTGGTGCGCGCGGAACACCGCCGCAACGGGGGCGTCGAACTCGCGCTCGAACATGACGAAGGGCAGGCCTTCGGGCGCGTTGACGGTCAGTGCGTTGCTCATGGCTTCTCTCCTGGTGTTTCGGTCGTGTCGGCGTTGGAGGTGTCGGTCAGCTGCGCCAGGACCCCGTCGAGTGCGCGGTACTGGCGTTCGGTGTCGAGGCGGTAGCGGTCGATCCACGCCGTGAGGCGCTCGAGGGCCGCGGGGTCGAGGTGCACGGGGCGCCGTTGGGCATCCCGTGTCCTCGTCACGAGCCCGGCCTGCTCGAGAACAGCGATGTGCTTCGAGACGGCCTGCACCGTGATGGCGAAGGGCTCGGCGAGTTCGTTGACCGTGGCCGGCCCGCGACTCAGCCGCGCGATGATGCTGCGCCTGACCGGATCGGCCAGGGCCATGAAGGCCCGGTCGAGCTGGTCGTTCGCCTCGCTGTCGCCCATCATCTCCTTATTCAACTGTTCGGTTGAATACGAGGTTAGACGGCTTCAATGGATGCGTCAAGCACGATTCGGCATGACCGTCACCCTGCGTTAGGATGGTCGGCGGTACCGTGTCCGAGCGGCCGAAGGTGCAACTCTCGAAAAGTTGTGTGGGCCTTAAACCCACCGTGGGTTCAAATCCCACCGGTACCGCCACTGTCTTACATCAGGACACAGAAAAGCCCTCGAATCTCTCGGTTCGAGGGCTTTTCCGGTTCCGGGGGCGATCTGTCGCAACCGGCAAGGGTCTCGATCTGGCCCCGCATCTCTCGCGGGGCCGACCGTGGCCCGCTCGAAGGCCTACGCCGTGACCGACTCCAACAGACCCTCGAGCCGCGCATAGCTGGTCTCCATGCCGCCGGTCATGCCGGTCGCGAGCACCGCGTCGCGCTGCGCCGCATCCGCGTAGGTGATGACGATCGACAACAGCGTGCCTCCCGCGACGGGCGTGAGAGTGAGCTCGTTGAGGGTCGCGGGGAAGTCCATGCCGATCATCGCCTCGGTGGTCACCGCGCGATAGGGTGCCTCCGACTCAAGCAGCTCGCCGGTGAAGCCGAATCCCTCGCCGCCACCGTCCGGCTCCCAGACGTAGCGATAGCTGTCGCCGACCGCCGTGGCGATCTCGCAGACGGGCATGGTCCAGCCGTCGGGGCCGAGCAGCCACTTCTTCATGAGCTCGGCGTCGTTGTGCGCGTGCCAGACCTGCTCGACGGTTCCGCGGATGACGCGAGACACCCGCACCTGGGTGTCGCCGAGCATCTGCGCCTCCACGGCTCGGTCGGAGGCGAAGGCGGCGAGGTCGGCGAGCACGTCGTCAATCTGCGCCATGGCCTGCTTCGTGCCCTCGAGCATTCCCATGGCGAGGAGCTGGTCGAGCTGTTCCAGGGTGTCGAAGCTCGTGACGGTGGTCAGGCGCGAGCCGGTGTCGGTCGCGTCGAAGGCGAAGGTCACCCGCATCGTCGGCAACTCGGTGTTGGGTGCGCCGGTCTCGTCGGCGAACCCGTCGACGACGGCGAAGGATGCCGGAGCGTTGACCTCCTTCCATTCCCAGAAGCCGAAGTGCTCGTCGCCATCCGGGCCGGTCATCTTGTAGAGGCTGCGGCCGCCCACCGCGGCGTCGTGACGCAGGAAGGTCGCGGGATACGTCGGAGGGCCCCAGAAGCGTTCGATCTGACGCGGGTCGACGTAGGCATCCCACAGTCGGGGAAGGGGTGCCGCGAACTCCGCGACGATGGTGAGGGTGAGCGTGTCGAGGTCTTTCTCGACGGAGGTGACAGGCATGATCGCTCCTTCTAGTTGTGGTGGTCTTCTTCGAGCAGCGCGTCGAGGCGGTCGATCCTCGAGCGCCAGAGTTCTTCGAACTGGGTGAGCAGGCGCTGCGCTTGGCGGATCCGGTCGGGGTTGCCCCGCACCATCCGCTCTCGGCCGCGCGGTTCCTTGGTCACGAGCCTCGCCTCCTCCAGCACGGCGACGTGCTTCTGAACTGCGGCGAATGACATGGCGTACGCGTCTGCGAGCTGCGACACCGAGACCTCGGCAACGAGCGTTCGGCGCACGATGTCGCGTCGCGTTGCGTCGGCGAGAGCCCGGAAGATGCGGTTCACGTCGTCGTCGGAGAGTTCAAGTTCTACAACCATTTGGTTGTACGATACGCCTCGGCTTGGCGGCGCGCAAGGGGTCAGGCGGGTGCGCGCCCGCGCGCGCCCGCCACGCCGCGCGGGGGCACCCGCCTCGCCCGCATCCCGCTACGCTGGCCCGACCCCCTGACTTCTGGAGACTCGATGCTGCGCGTCCGAAATTCCCTTCTCATCGGCGCGCTCGCCGCTGGCCTCGTCGTTGCTGGCGGCGTCTCCGCCGCGGTCGCCCTCGGCGGCCCGACCGACACCCGCACCTCCATCACCGTGGATTGCGCGGTCGGAGAAGGCGACGGCGACAACCAGGTGATCCTCCCCGGCGAGACGCTCACGATCGCCCTCCTCAACTGCGAGGACTGGACCGTCGAAGACCAGGATGCGCTCGGCGCCATGACGGTTCCCGGCGAGGCGACGCCCGTCAACTCGTTCGTCGTGCCCAGTGGTGCGTCGAGCTTCACCTTCACCGTCGACGACGAGGTCGACATCGAGGTCGCGTTCGGCGGCGACGACATCGACATCGACGTCTACTTCGCGACTCCGGGCGCCGACCCGACCGGGTCGTTGATCGTCACGACGAGCGTCGACATGCCGGTCGTGATCGACGACTTCGCGGTCGACGTCGACCTTGCCGGCGACGATGTCGACCTCGGCGGCTTCGCTGACTGCGAGATGGAGGCCGGGTACCACCCGTATCAGGCGCTCCCGATCGTCATCTCGACCGACGGCGACTTCACCTTCCGGGTGATCGACGTCACCCCGGTCGACGAGGATGTCCAGTGGGGTCAGCCCTACTACCCCTCCCAGGACCTCTTCCTCGCGGTGTACACGAGCTTCGATCCCGAGAACCCGGCCGACAACCTGGTCGACTGCAACGACGATCGCGACCTCGACAACGTCTCGTTCGTGAACGGCGGGGTCGACTACATCTCCGATGACCAGGCCCCCGAGTTCGTGTCGTCCCTGACCGCCGGCAGCTACACCCTCGTCGTGACCACCTACCGCTCGACGAGCAGCGACGACTGGGCGAACGGCCGGTTTTCGCCCTGGTCGGGCGTCTCGGACATCTCCTGGACCCCGACGCCGATGAGCGCCCTATTCGAGCTCTGGGGCCCGGCTGGCAGCATCGCGCTGGGGTCGGACGCGGGCGCGGGCGAGGTCGACGATGCGGCGGAGCCCGAACTGGCGGCGACCGGTGCCGACGGTGGCGTCGCCGCGGGAACGGCCGCGATCGCGCTTCTGCTCATCGCGGTCGGGATGCTGTTCGCGCTGACGCGTTCGCGTCGGGGCCTGCCTCAGGCCTGAGCCGGCGCGAGGGCGCGACGCGCGAGGCGCACCCGCGACGCGGCAGCCTGCACCCGACCCGCTCAGTTCCCTACGCTGAACTCATGCCCCAGCCCACCCTCGCCATCCTCGGCGCGGGCAAGGTCGGCACCGTGCTCGCCCGGCTCGCGCGCGATGCCGGCTACGAGGTGCTGATCGCCGGGTCGGGAGATCCGGGCCGCATCCGGCTGATCATCGAGGTGCTCGCCCCGGGCGCCGTCGCGACGACGGCGGCGGATGCGGCGGCACGCGCCGACCTGGTGGTCCTGGCGCTGCCGCTCGGCAAGCACACCGCGCTGCCGGTGGACGAGCTCGCCGGCAAGCTCGTGGTCGACGCCATGAACTACTGGTGGGAGGTCGACGGCATCCGTGACGACCTCAACGACCCGACCACCTCGTCGAGCGAGATCGTGCAGCGCTTCCTGGCGCGCTCGCGCGTCGTCAAGGCGCTCAACCACATGGGCTATCACGACCTCGACGAAGAGCCGCGGCCACCGGGCGCGCCCGGCCGCAAGGCGATTGCGATCGCGGGGGATGACCCCGCCGACCTGGCGACGGTCGCTCGACTGGTCGATGACCTCGGTTTCGATCCGGTCGTCGCCGGACCGCTCGCCGAGGGGGTGCGCTTCGAGCCGCACACCGAGCTGTTCGGCGCGCATGTCGAGGCCGAGGAGGTGCGCCAGATGCTGGCGCGCTTCCCCGACTCGGCACGGGGGCAGGTTGTCGCGCGGGCGCGTGAGCGTCGAGGGGCTGCGGATTAGAGACGCGGGTCGACGTGCACCTTGGGGCCGGGCCCCGCGTCTGCGCCGCGCCGCCCCTCCAGCCGGTCCGGCACCTCGGCCAGGGTGACAACCTCGCTGACGATCGCGTCGGGGACGACAACCCCGCTCGCGAAGGCCTCGATCGCCCCCGCCAGCCCGGGTGACGCCGACAGGATCCCCACCACGTCCACGTCCTTCAGGGCGATCGCGCGCGAGTCGACGAGGCTCGCCGTGGACGACAGCCCGATGTAGACGACGCGGCCCCCCGGTTTCACGAGGCGCACGGCCAGCGCGGGCATCCGCTCGTTGCTGGTGCACTCGATGACCGCGTCGAAGCGGTTCTCGTCGCTGTCGGCCAGCTCGGTGAGCGTGTGCGTGTGCGGCACCCCGAGCGCGCGAGCGAGTGCAAGCGACTCGGCGCGCACGCCGCCGACGTGAACCTCCGCCCCCTCGGCGAGGGCGAACTGGGCGGCGAGCAGGCCGATCGTCCCCGAGCCGAGCACCAGCACGCGATGGCCGGGCTCGATGCGCGCCGCCCGCGCCGCCCGCAGCGAGTTGCCGCCGGGCTCGACGAGCGCGGCGGCGGCGAGGCTCACCTGCGACGGGATCTCGAACGCGAACCGCGTCGGAATCAGCACCTTCTCGGCCAGGGCGCCCGCCCACCCGTCGCGGATGCCGACCTCGAAGCGTTCCGGGCAGACGTGCTGCTTTCCGGCGGTGCAGTACCCGCAGCGGCCGCAGCCGAGCATGGTGTCGCCGGTGATGCGGGTGCCGAGCCACGCCTCATCGGTACGGCTGCCGACGCCGACCACGCGGCCCGTCCATTCGTGTCCGAGCCGCAGCGGAAAGTGCATGTGACCCTGCTCGATGTACGCCATCTCGCCGGTGTACAGCTCGACGTCGGTGCCGCAGATGCCGACCCGCTCCACGTCGACAAGCAGTTCCCCCGCCGCGGCGACGGGATCGGGCACCTCGAGCACCGCGGCCTCTCGGGGCGCCGTCACGACGAGCGCGCGCATCAGGTCTGCCCCGCCGCGTTGCGTGCCATAATCTCGAACACTACCCAACCCGTCGCGCGGTTGGAGTCAAGAGGTTCACTGGTGAATCACCTCCGCAGTGCCGACTGGTACCGAGGAAGCGACCGCAACGCCTACATCCATCGGGCGTGGATGCGGCGCGGCAACCCGAGCGACGCCCTCGACGGCAGCAAGCCGCAGATCGCGATCGCGAACACCGCATCCGATCTGACGCCCTGCAACCTGCATCTCGGCGAGGTGGCCGAGAGCGTGAAGAACGGGGTGTGGGCCGCGGGTGGCGTGCCCTACAACCTGCCGGTCGTCTCGCTCGGCGAGACCCAGGTCAAGCCGACCGCGATGCTCTGGCGCAACCTGGCGGCGATGGCGATGGAGGAGATGTTCCGCGCCAACCCGATCGACGGGGTGGTGCTGCTCGGCGGCTGCGACAAGACCATCCCGGCGCTGCTGATGGCGGCCGCCTCCGTCGACATCCCCGCCATCGTCGTGCCGGGCGGCCCGATGCTCACCGGCCACTTCCGGGGCGAGGCGCTCGGCTGCGGCACCGATGTCTGGCGACTGAGCGAGGAGGCGCGCGCCGGCACCATCACCAACGGCCAGTTCATCGAGTCGGAGCAGTCGATGATCCGCAGCAAGGGGCACTGCAACACGATGGGCACCGCCTCGACCATGGCCGTCGTCGCCGAGGCGCTCGGCATGACGATCCCCGGCTTCGCGGGCACCCCCGCGGCGGATTCCCGGCTGCTGTCACTCTCGCACGAGACCGGGCAGCTCATCGTCGACATGGTCGCGAAGAACTGCACCCCGAGCCAGATCATGACGCGGGATGCCTTCCTCAACGCGATCGTCGCCGTCGCCGCGCTCGGTGGGTCGACCAACGCCGTCGTGCACCTGCTCGCGATCGCCGGCCGGCTCGGCGTCGACCTCACGCTCGACGACTTCGATGCCGCCGGGCGCGGGGTGCCGGTGCTGGCGAACCTGCAGCCGAGCGGCGCCTTCCTGATGGACGACCTCTACCGCGCGGGCGGCGTGCTGGCGGCGCTCGCCGAGGTCAAGGACCTTCTGCGGCCCGATCCGATCACCGTCACCGGTGCTCCGCTGGTCGATGCGCTCGACGACCGGCCCGTCTACGACGACACCGTGATCCTGCCTCGCGACGCTCCGCTCATGCAGAACGCGGGAATCGCCGTGCTCCGCGGCAACCTGGCACCCCGCGGCGCGATCGTGAAGCCGGCTGCCGCCACTCCCGCGCTGCTGCAGCACACGGGCCCCGCCGTGGTGTTCGACAGCATCGAAGACATGCGCGCGCGGATCGATGACCCCGATCTCGACGTCACCGCCGACTCGGTGCTGGTGCTGCGCGGCTGCGGGCCGCGCGGCTACCCGGGCATGCCCGAGGTCGGCAACATGCCGCTGCCGCGCAAGCTGCTGGAGCAGGGGGTGCGTGACATGGTGCGCATCAGCGACGCTCGCATGAGCGGCACCGCCTACGGCACCGTGATCCTGCACGTCGCGCCGGAGGCTGCCGCCGGCGGACCGCTCGCGCTCATCCGCACCGGCGACCTGGTGACGATCGACGTCGCCGCACGCGAGCTGAGCTTCGCGGTCAGCGACGACGAGCTGCGCTCCCGCGGGCAGGCTCCCGCCCGTGAGGCGGCGTATGCGTCACCGGCGCGCGGCTGGGAGCGACTGTACATCGATCACGTGATGCAGGCCGACACCGGTGCCGACCTCGACTTTCTGATCGGGTCCAGCGGTCCCGACGTCAGTCGCGAGTCGCACTGAGCCGACCGGCGAGTTCAGAGCGTCCGCTCGAGCGGGCCGAAGTCGACCGGCATCGCGTCGGGCGACACGACGGTGCTCTCAACCGGCACGAACCGGCCCGATTCGGCGGCCTCCGACGTCGACATGAGGATGTCGAGCACGTGGTAGCCGAGTTCGCCGGTCGCGCGGTGCGGCCGACCTTCGCGGATCGCGCGCGCCATGTCGAGCACGCCGAGTCCGCGACCCACGACCGTCCCTTCTTCGATCACGTCGACGCGGACCTGCTCGGAGCTGCCGCGTTCGCGCGGCCGGATGATCGTGGTGGTGCCGCTGAAGGTGTTCGGGTCGGGCAGGACGATCGTGCCCTCCGTGCCGGAGATCTCGACGACGCCCTGGCGGGTGAGCGGGGAGTCGAAGCTCAGGAACGACTGCGCGGTCGCGCCGCGTTCGAAGGCGGCGAGCACCGAGATGGTCGACGGCACCTCGACGGGGAAGGTGGTTCCGGCGAGCGCGCCGACGAGGATCTCGCGCTCCTCGCGCGCCTTCATGCCGAGCGCCGCGACGGCGGCGACCGGGCCCAGAATGCTCACGAGGGTCGTGAAGTAGTACGGCCCCATGTCGAAGAGCGGGCCCGCACCGTGGGCGAAGAGGAAGCCGGGGTTGGGGTGGAACGACTCCGGGCCGGCGTACTGCATGCCGGTCTGCGCGAACAGCGGCGTGCCGATGTCGCCGCGGTCGATCGCCCGTTTGGCGCTCTGGATGCCGGGGCCGAGAACCGTGTCGGGGGCGATCCCGACGCGCAGCCCGGCGGCATCCGCTTGAGCGAGCAGGGCCGAGGCGCTCTCGCGGTCGATGCCGATCGGCTTCTCGCTCCAGACGTGCTTGCCGGCGGCGAGTGCGGCCGACGAGACGGCCGCGTGCGACGCCGGAAGCGTCAGGTTCACGACCAGTTCGACGCCCGGATGCGCCAGCACATCGTCGGCGGTGCCGAACGCGGGGACGCCGTGCTTCTCGGCTTGTTCGCGAGCCCGCTCGGGGAGCAGGTCCCCGACGATGAGCACCTCGATGTCGGGGAAGCTGTTCAGGTTCTCGAGGTAGGTGTCGCTGATGTTGCCGGCCCCGATGAGGCCGACGGCCACCGTTCCGGTGCGTCCGGAGATCGTCGCGGCCATCAGGCGAGCCCTCGCGACGCCAGGAACTCGAAGCCGGTCTTCATGCCGTGCCAGATGTCGCCCCGGTAGGCATCGAACTCGACGATCGCGTACGTGGCCGCTGAGGCCGCGTCGAGGGCGGCGCCGAGTGCCACCACGCCTTCGCCGGCCGGGACCTGGTCCGTCGGCGGGGAGCCGAGGTCGGGACGCGGGTCGAGCGTTCCGTCTTTGATGTGGAGTGCCGTGACGCGGTCACCGAGCGTGCCCAGAAGCTCGACGAGGTCGGCGCCGCCCGCTGTCGCCCAGTACAGGTCGAGCTCGAGCTGCACGGCGGGATCGAGCAGGTCGGCGAACACCTCGAGAGCGAACCGCCCGTCGATCGTGGCCTCGAACTCCTGGTTGTGGTTGTGGTAGCCGACGGCGATGCCGTGCGCGGCGCCGACCTGGGCGGCCGCGTTCAGCGCCGCGGCGGTGGCCGCGATCTCCGCGTGCGTGGTCCAGCGCTCCGGCGCGACGAAGGGATCGAACACGGTGGTGATGCCGAGCGTCGCCGCCGCGGCGAACACCTCGTCGGCGGTCGGCGCGGTGATCGAATCGTCGAAGGGGTTCTCGGTCGCCGAGGCCAGCGAGGCGTGACCTGTCGGGCACGCGATGTCGTGACGCGCGAACGCGGCGGCGAGCGACTCGGCGCGCGAGACGAAGTCGAACGCCTCGACGTTCGCGAAGCCGATGGCGCGGAGTCGGGCGAGCGCTCCGTCGAGATCGGCGGTGATCTCGTCGCGCACGCTCCAGAGCTGCGCCGAAATGGTGGGTGTCTGCATGGGCTGCTGCCTTCGGTGGGATTTCAGGGTCGTGGGATGACGGTAGCAGAAAACCGCCACCTGGAGGTTTTCGATCGCTAGGGTGGGAGCGTGGCGGAAAAAGGCGTGCAGCGCTCCTACGCGAAGGGCGTCGCCCGGCGGCAGGAGATCCTCGATCGGGCGATCGAGGTGTTCATCGACAAGGGGGCCGAAGGAACGTCGTTGCGCGCCATCGCCGAGAAGATCGGCGTCTCCCATGCGGCCCTGCTGCACTACTTCGGCTCGCGAGAAGAGCTCCTGGTTGCGGTGCTCCAGGAAACGATGGCCCGCCGTGCCGACCCGATCGCCGACCGTGAGGTCGTGGGGTCAATGGTGAGCGCCGCCGAGCGGAACGTCGTGGTTCCGGGGTATGTCGCGCTCTACACGATGCTGCTGGCCGGGTCGCTCGAAGCCGACAAGACGCACTCCCGCGAGTTCTTCAGCACCCGATTCGCGGCCCTGCGCGCGCGGTTGGCGCGGCTGATCCGCGACGGGCAGGAGGCCGGCACGATCCGAGCCGGCGTCGACCCGATGGCGATGGCTGCGCTGGTGATCGCCGCGTCCGATGGCCTCCAGACGCAGTGGCTCCTGGACGACACGGTCGACATCGCCGACAGCCTGAGGCTGCTGGAGCGGATTCTCGAGCCGTAGCCGATCAGAGCGTCGCGTCAGAAGGTGACCGGCTGCAGCGTCGCGCTCTTCGGCTCGCGGGAGTCCCCCGACGACGTGCCGCGCAGTCGGCGGCCGATCCACGGCAGGACGTACTCGCGCCAATAGGCCGCGGTGCCGGGGCGCTGATCGGGCGCGCCGCCGTCGAGGGCGAACTCGGGCACGGCGACGCCGAGAGCGCCCAGCACGTTGCTCGCCACCCGCGCGTGGCCGACCGGGTTGAGGTGCAGCTTGTCGACCGACCAGTACTCGAGCCGGGTGAGCTCTTCGTCGCGCCAGTTGTCGACGAAGGTGACGCCCTCGCGCGGCATGTGCGCGAGCACCGCATCGGCGTACTCGTTGCCGCGTCGTTCGATTCCGCGACCGAGCGGCAGATGCCGGCTCGGGTTGCCGCCGCTCAGCAGCAGCACGTGGATGCCCGCCTCGCGCGCCCGGTCGACGGCGGCGAGCAGGCGCTCGGCCACCGAGGCGATGGTGAACTGCGGGCGCAGCATGTCGTTGCCGCCGCCGTTGATGCTGATCAGGCTCGGCGCGAGGGCGATCGCCGCATCCAGCTGCTCGGTGACGATGGGCTCCAGCAGGCGGCCGCGGATCGCCAGGTTGGCGTAGCCGAACGGCTCGGTGCTGGCCTGCGCGAGCCCGAGTGCGACGAGGTCTGCCCAGCCGCGCACGCGGCCGTCCGGCAGCTCGTCGCCGACCCCTTCGGTGAAGCTGTCGCCGATCGACACGAGGCTGGAGAACGGATGCGTCATACTCCGAGTTCACCACAGGACGTTCGGCACTGCCCGCATCCGCCGTGCCGCGGTGAACTGGGTGCATGAACGCTGCGATCCGAGATGCCTCCGCCGTCACGAGCGTGCTCACCGGTCCCGACTGCTGGGAGCTGCTGCGCGGCGCCGACCTGGCGCGCCTGGCCGTGGTGACGCCGGAGGGCGCCGACATCTTCCCGGTGAACTACGTCGTCGACGGGGAGACGCTCGTCTTCCGCACCGCGCCGGGCCAGAAGCTGCGGGAGCTCACCGCCGAACCGCGCGTCGCCCTCGAGGCCGACGGGGTCACCGGGTCGATGCGGTGGAGCGTGGTCGTGCGCGGCGTGGCCCACCGTCTCGACCGTGACGACGAGATCGAGGCGAGCGGAGTGCTCGCGCTGGTGCCCGCGAACCCGGCGCCGAAGCACAACTTCGTGCGCGTCAGCCCCGTCCGGGTCTCAGGCCGACGGTTTCCGACCCAGCGCTGATCAGCCCGGCGGGCGAGAAGGCGACGACGAACCCGTTGGCACGTCTCGGGTCCCCCGGCGATGGCGCGCCACTGAATGTCAGACCAGTAGTTCGTATTTCGACAGGGAATCAAAAGTTTCTCGACCAGGAATCGCGGCTATTGGGGCTGAATCAGGGTCAACGAAACCATCCTCAGAGAGGAAGATCTCCTGCACATCTGATGAATGGAAGCTAGACGCCCGAAAAATTTCTGAAAACCTTCGCATTATTGCGAACGGTACAGGCCATTCGTAGTGTGAGCCTCCTGCAGCACTTCATCGAGAGGAGCAATGATGCTCACGAAGTCCACATCCGAGACGGTCTTGTCGCGCAGAGGCGCGGATCGTCGTCGTTCGAAGGCCGCGGTCGCGGTCGGAGCCGCCCTCGCCATCGCTCTCGCGGGGTGCGCCCCCGCCAGCGACAGCGGATCTACTGAGGCCGCCACCATCTGGGCGGTCGGCAACACCTCCGCCACGATCCTCAGCCCGTCGCTGGAGGAGTGGAACGCGGCGAACCCCGACCATCTCATCGAAGCCGTTGACATGCCGGGCGATGAGTACAAGACCAAGATCCGAACCGCGATTGCCGCGGGTGCACCGCCGAGCCTGATCTTCAGTTGGGGTGGAGACAACCTGAAGACCTACGCCGAGGCGAACATCATCCTCGACCTCACGGACGCGATGTCGACAAGCTCGGAGAAGTTCCTCCCGTCGATCCTTGAGCAGACGATGGTCGGCGACAAGATGTACTCCGTGCCGATCAGCGGCGTCTCGCCGGTCGTGCTGTACATCAACGAGAAGGTGCTCGCGGATGCAGGTGTGGCTGTGCCCGAGACCTGGGATGATCTGCTCGACGCCGTTGAAAAGCTCAAGGCTGCGGGGGTCATCCCGATCGCCTTGGCTGGTGCGCAGAAGTGGACCAACATGATGTGGATGGAGTACCTGGTGGATCGCATCGGCGGTCCCGAGGTCTTCGAGGCGGTGCTCAATGAAGAGCCGGAGGCGTGGTCCGATCCCGCTGTGCTCGATGCCAGCGAGAAGATCCTCGAGCTCGTCAACGCGGGTGCGTTCGGCAGCAGCTTCGCGTCGGTCGAAGCCAGTTCCGGTGCCGATGCGGCGCTCGTCTACACCGGCAAGGCCGGCATGGTGCTCCAGGGTGCCTGGCTCTACGGCACGTTCCGCGACCAGGCCGCCGACTTCGCCGCCGCAGACTTGGGCTTCGCACCGTTCCCGACGGTCGCGGGCGGCACAGGTGATCCGTCGAACGTCGTGGGAGTTCCCTCGACCTATCTCTCTGTCTCCGCCGACGCGAGCGAGTCCGAGCAGGAGAGCGCTCTGGCGTATCTCGTCGAGGGCGTCTTCGATGAGAACTACGTTCAGCGCATGGTCGACTCGGGCCTCGTTCCGCCGATTGCCGGCATCGAAAGCCGCCTCGAGTCCGGATCGTTCGCGAGCTACAGCTACGGCCTTGCGGCGGAGTCCAAGAACTTCCAGGCCTCGTGGGACCAGGAGCTGCCCTCCGCTCAGGCGACGCCGCTGCTGTCCAATCTGGATCTGCTGTTTGCCGGAAAGCTCACGGCGAAGGAGTTCTCCGACGCCATGAACGCAACCATCGGACAGCGGTAGCCACCATGCGTTCTCCACGCCGGCCCAGCATCGCCCGTCGCGATGTTGGGCCGACGGGGTGGCTGGCCGCGCCTGCCCTGGCCTTCTTCCTCGTCTTCGCAGTGGTTCCGCTCGGCGTCGTGCTCTATCTCAGCCTCACCAATTGGAACGCGATCGGTGACCCGACGTGGGTCGGCTTGGAGAACTGGGACCGAATCCTGAACGACCCCGTGACCTGGGATTCGATCGGGCTGAGCATCAAGCTTGTGATCCTCTCGTGGATGGTGCAGACGCCGATCAGCCTGCTTCTCGGCGCCTACGTCGCGGGCGCGCAACGGCACCGAGCGGCGATGGCGGCGGTATTCTTCGTGCCGCTCATTCTGTCGTCGGCGGCGATCGGGATCGCGTTCAAAGCGATGCTCGATCCCAACTTCGGGCTGGGGGCTTCCACGGGACTCCCGTTCCTGCAGCAGGACTGGCTGGGCAACCAGGACGTCGTTCTGTACCTGGTCGTATTCATCACCGCCTGGCAGTTCGTCCCCTTCCACACGCTCCTGTATCAAGGAGGCATTCGGCAGATCCCGGCCTCCTTGTACGAGGCGGCGCAACTCGACGGCGCCGGCACGATCAAGCAGTTCTTCAACGTCACGGTGCCACAACTCCGCAACACGATCATCACGTCGTCGACGTTGATGGTGGTCGGCTCGCTGACCTACTTCGACGTGATCTTCGTGCTGACCGCTGGCGTGCCCAGTTCGGGGCTGCGCATTCTGCCGATTCAGATGTACATCACGGGGTTCTCGGCCAACCGGATGGGCGACGCCAGTGTGCTCGCGGTGCTGCTCGCGGTCTTCGGGCTGACGCTCGCGCTCGTGCTCACGCGACTCAGTGGGTTCGCCAAGATGACGAGCCAACAGGAAGGGGTCTGACATGACGACGATGTCGCAGGCCATCACGTCTGACCGCGGCGCGGGTACGTCACCTCGTCGGATTCCGGCCGGCCTCGGGAGGCAGCGTCCGAACATCCTCGGGACGGCACTCGCCGTCCTCTGGCTGGTGGTCGTCGCACTGCCGATCTACTACATCGTGATCACCAGCATTCGACCACAGGCAGGGTTCTTCTCTGCCAACCAGTTCGTTCCGCCCGCCAACCCCACGCTCGAGCAGTACGGGCTGGTACTGCAGAGTGACTTCACCCTCTACTTCGTGAACAGCGTCGCGGTCACCGCTGCGTCCGTGGCTGTGACGGTATTCATCTGCTTGATGGCGGCGTACGCGATGGTGCGCTCGCGTACCCGATTCCTCCAGGCCACCTTCAGCCTGTTCCTCCTTGGGTTGGCGATCCCGCTGCAGGCCACGATCATTCCGCTGTTCTTCATGATGGTGAATGCGGGGCTGTACGACACGCTGGCGGCGCTGGTGCTGACGTCGATCGGCTTTGCGATCCCCATGACAGTGCTGATTCTCGTGAACTTCCTGCGTGACATCCCGAACGAGCTGTTCGAGTCGATGAAACTCGACGGCGCCTCGCATTGGCGCATGTTGTTCACCCTGGTCGTGCCGCTGGCGCGCCCGGCGATCGTCACGGTCGGGCTCTACAACGCGCTTCACGTCTGGAATGCGTTCTTGTTCCCGCTCATCCTCACGCAGAGTCCGGAGAAGCGCGTTCTCCCGCTCTCCCTCTGGGCGTTCCAGGGTGAGTTCACGACGAACGTGCCCGGGATTCTCGCAGCCGTGGTGCTCTCGACGCTGCCGCTGTTCATCCTCTACCTGTTTGGGCGCCGACAGCTCATCGCAGGCCTGACGGCGGGGTTCGGCAAGTAGGTCGTGCTCCGAGCCTCGGTGGTCGATCCAGCGCCGATCAGCGCGGTTCGCGGATGACGACGGCGGTGCGCGGCCCACGCCGCTCGCAGGAACCAGCGCGGCGGCACGGGCGGAGGCGTGCGTGTCGATTCGGCGCTCACGCCGCGTGCGACACCGCGGGCTCCCGCTGGGGGAGCGGAAGCCCGCGGTGTGCAGCACCTCATCGCGGAGGCAATGACATCAGCGCGAGGCGCTGAGCCGCGAGCTCGCGCGACTCGGTCGCGCGTGCCTGCTCGATGCGCGCCCGCTGCTCTTCACGGCTGCGGTACGGGCGTCGGCTCCAGGTGATGAGCAGGATGCCGAGGCGCAGCGCCGCGCGGTCGAGCAGACCGACGCGTCGGACCGGTCGGTCGAGGCGCGCCGGGGCGGCCTCCGCGTGGGGCGGGTGCTGGTGGATGTGTTCGGCCGGGGCCGAGGTGGTGATGGACATGCGTGTTCCTCGCAGAATCGGTCGCGCTGCCGC
Source organism: Herbiconiux sp. J20-20 (assembly GCF_057365085.1). NCBI lineage: Bacteria > Bacillati > Actinomycetota > Actinomycetes > Micrococcales > Microbacteriaceae > Herbiconiux > Herbiconiux sp. J20-20. The sequence continues at coordinate 1,455,165 of NZ_CP195122.1, read as the reverse complement.
CGTGGCAGCGCAGTCGACGGGGTGCCGCTCACGGCGGCGGGTGGGAGCGACCTCATCGGAGCGACGAGCGCATCGACGGATCGTGGACGGGACGAGAGACCGAGGCGCCACGAAGGGTCGCCCGATCGGGGGCTTCGAGAGCGTCGTCACCGCGAGACCGGCGACGAGTGAAGCGTCGCGTCAGCCGCGCGTGAGAACGCCGACGAAGCCAGCGGTGCGAGGACGGGTGATTCCCGTGATGGTGATCATCATCAGCTGACTCCTTTCAGATTTCGGCAGCAACGAAATATAACGCGTGATCTGAGCAAAGCGCAACGACGACTTCCGCGTCGTGATCGTTCCGCAATCTTCCGCGGATCCTGCCCCGACACAGCAAGGCCGGGGCAGCCATCCGATGAGGCGATGGCCGCCCCGGCCTTGTGCCAGGGGGTGAGGGGTCGACGACTCAGCTGTCGTCGGAATCGGTGTCGGCGTCGGGCGCGGAGCCCGGGCCGCCTTGGCCTCCGTTCATCTCGCCGGGACGGTCGCCCGCGCCCGCGCCCGCGCCGGCGTCATCCGGAAGCGCGGGGCGCTCGCCGGCGTCGACGCCGGCCGTCACGGCCGGACGCTGGTCGGCGGCGGAGGTGCCGATGAAGAAGCCGCCGGCGCCGCCGGCGGCGACGCCGACGACGAGTGCCGCGGCGGCGATGAGGGAGGTCACCAAGACGGTGGGCTTGGCTCGGGCAGGCGCCGCGGGGGCGGCAGTCGCCGGCGCGTCGGGGGTCGCGTCAGCGGCGGGTGCTGGCGGGGCGGCGGGGGCCGCGGTCTCGGCAGCGGGGGCAGCCTCCTCCGGCTCCGGAGGAGTCTCAGACTTCGGTGAAGTGGTCATGACACGAGTGTCGAGCGGGGCGCTATGCCCACTCGATGAGCAGGCTGGATGCTTGCTGTGACCGATTCAGCGCTGGCAGTGCGGGCACCAGGTGACCTCGCGGTCCTGCTCCGCGTGCGCGGCTGAGACCTCGGGTCCGAGCCGGCCGCCGTGGATCGTCGTGCCGCAGCGCCGGCACGATTGCCCGGCGCGTCGATACACCCACGTCGTCTGGCCGCGACGCAGGTCGCCGGTCGTGCTGCGGGTCGTGCGGTCGCGATTCGCCACCAGGAGCCGGCGCGCAAGATCGACGATCGCGGCCGCGTCGGTGTCGCCCATCGGCCGGGTGGGCAGCACACCGCGCAGAAAGCACAGCTCGTTCGCGTAGACGTTGCCGATGCCCGCGAGGTTGTGCTGGTCGAGCACCGCGACGAAGACCGGAACTGCGGGCCGCGCCGCGAGTCGGGCGGCAGCCTCGGCGGCGTGATCCGCGCCCCAGTCCGGGTCGAGCAGATCGGGGCCGAGGCGCTCCCGGACGGTGTTCTCTTCGGTGCGCAGCATCACCTCGAGCGTGCCCAGCTCGAATCCCACGGACTCGAGCGACTCGGTGCGCAGCACCGCGCGCGCGAGGTGCGCCGGGCGGTCCCAATGCGCATCCGCGTCAGCCCACCTCGGGTACAGCTGCCAGGAGCCCTCCATCTTCAGGTGCGAGTGGATGCTGTACTCGCCCACCCGGTGGAACAGGTGCTTGCCGACCGCGACGACCTCGTCGACGGTCTCGCCCGCAAGGTCGAGCGTGGCGAATCGCGGCACCCGGAAGTCGCTCGCCGTGAGCACGGAGCCCGCGAGTGCGGCGTGCTGACCGCGAGCGCTGCGGTGGACGGTGTCGCCTTCGGGCATGGTGTGCGAAGGCTACCGCAGGCCGCCGAGACTACGGCGTGCCGCATTCACCCCACAGTCCGAGCCCGGCGCGCGCGGCGTCGTGCTCGGCTGCGAGCAGCGTGTCGTAGTGCCGGTCGTTCGGCGCGATGCGGATCGCCTCGGCGAAGCCGCCCTCGACGAGCGCCAGGTTGATGAACTCGCCGCCCTCCGTCCACAGGTAGAACAGTCGGCGGTCGTAGTCGTCCCAGCTGTCCTCATCGGCGGCAACCCAGAGCGTCGACCCGAGCGGCGCGAGGCGTGCGAGCTCATCCTCGGCCTCGGCGCCGTAGCACTCGAGCTGCGGGTAGACCTCGGGCGTATCGATGCCGATCAGACGGACCGCGATCGGGCGGGTCGTCGTGACCAGGTCGCCGGGCTCGTCGGTGGAGAGCTTCAGGGTGTCGCCGTCGGTGATGGATTCGACGCGCATCGCGATGGCGTCGGCAGGGATCGGGATGCCCTCCCGCTCGCCGCCGTCGCTCGCGGCCGGGGCGGCGGGCTGGCTGGCATCCGGCCACTCGAACGAGGCATCGCTCACGGCGACGATGAGCAGCGCCGCCACGCCCACGGCGAGAACCACCCCGATCACACGCTTCACACATCCAGGCTAGGCGGTGCGAGGCGGCGGCCGGTCGGTCAGCCGCGCAGGCGCATCCCCTGCGGGGTCGCGGCGAAGCCCGCCGCCTCCAGCAGTCGACCGAACTCGGTGCCGACACTGAACTCGGCGTCGACCTTCTCGACGCGGAGCCGTCCGCCGGTGGCCCGGATCGTCTCGGCGAGCGATCGGGCGGCAGCGCCCAGGAAGGCGCTTCGCGACTCCGCGTCGTCCGCCTCGGCGCTCGGGTCGGCGAAGGTCAGGACGGTCTTGCCGCCGCGTTCGACATAGAGCGCGAGCGCGCCGTCGACCAGCACGACCAGGGCGCCGGCCTTGCGGCCCGGTCGGTGCCCGGCGGTCTCCGGCCACGGCAGCGCGGCTCCGTAGGCGTTCGCGGGGTCGGTCGCGGCCAGAGTGAGCGCGGTCGGGTCGGCTGCGGCGCCGGAGCGCGAACGATCGTCGGCGTGCGCGCGCAGTCGATCCACGGTCGCGGGGGTGGCGAACTGCGCGGCGCCGAGCCCGTCGATGAAATACCCGCGCCGGGTGCGGCCGGTCTCCTCCAGCTTGCTGAGCACGCGGTAGGCCAGCGCGAAGCCGCCCACGACGCCCTCCGACTGCACGGCGCCGCGGGTGACCACGCCGTGCCGTTCCAGCAGGTTCTCGGCGAGGGCGCTCGCGCGTCTCGTCGCGTCGGGGGACGGCTCCGGCAGCAGGCTCCAGCGTCCGGCGAGCGTCGGCGGGCTCGACAGCGCGAGCGACGAGGCGACGCGGGCCCGAGATCGGGCGGGTCGGCCCCGCGGCGTCACGCGGGCGCGCGTCGTGGTGGCGCCAAGCCGGGCGCGCACCGGCGCCAGGGTGTCGTTGCCGACGATGCCCGCCCAGGCGAGCTCCCACAGCGCCTCGGCGAGCTCCTTCTCCGGGACCGGCGTGCCGCCCGGCTCCGCGGTCGCGGTCTGCAGCTGCCGCAAGAAGAACGCGCCGCCGCCGGCCAGGGAGGCGAGGATCCGCGCCTGCACGTCGTTCGGCTCGGCGCGGATCGCCGCCGCCGCGGGCGACTCGACGAGCGTGAGCGGGGCGAGGTCGGCGAGGTGCAGCGAGAGCCAGCCGTCGCCGCCGCTCAGCGCGCCGCCGCCCGCCCACAGCACCTCGCCGCTCGTCGTCAGCTCGTCGAGCATGGCGGGGCTGAAGTCGCGCACGCGCGCGGGAAGCACGAGGCTCTCCCACGCGGAGGCGGGAAGGGCCACCCCGGCGAGCTGCTCGATGGCGGTGAGGACCCCGTCGATGCCGCGCAGCCCGCCGCGACCGGGGGCGGCGACCTGCTGCCACTCGGGCAGGAAGCGAGCGAGGGCGCGCTGCGGCACCGGCTCGACCTCGTGACGCAGCGCCGCGAGCGAGCGGCTGCGCAGGCGCCGCAGCACCTCGGTGTCGACCCACTCGCCGCCGCTCGCCCCGGGTCGGAACTCGCCCTCGACAGCCCGCCGGTCGGCGGCGAGCCGCTTCAGCGCGTCGGTGACGACGGCGACGCCGAGCCCGAATCGGATGGCGACGTCGTTCGCGGTGAACGGGCCGTGGGTGCGCACGTAGCGGCTGATGAGGTCGCCGACCGGATCCTCGACCGGGTCCAGAAACGCGGTGGGAACGCCGATCGGCAGCGGCACGCCGAGCGCGTCGCGCAGGCGGCTCGCATCCTCGACCGTCGCCCAGCGTGCCTCGCCTGCGATGGTCGCGCGAACGACCCGGTTGGCACGTGCGAGCGCCTCCAGGCTCGCGGCGATGTCGACGCCGGGGTCGGTGCGCTCGCCGAGTTCGGCTGTCGAGAGCGGGCCGAGCAGCCGAAGCAGGTCGACCAGGCCCTCGGCGTCCTTCGCGTGCCGTTCCGGGTCGAGCCGCTGCAGTTCGCGCTCGGTCTGGACGATCACCTCAGGGTCGAGCAGTTCGCGGAGCTCGGCGCGACCGAGCAGCTCGGCGAGCAGCGCCGGGTCGAGGGAGAGCGCCGCCGCGCGGCGTTCCGCGAGGGGGGAGTCGCCCTCGTACATGAACGCAGCGACATATCCGAACAGGAGTGTGCTGGCGAACGGCGAGGGGGAGTCCGTCTCGACCTCGATCAGGCGCACTCGACGCTGTTGGATCCGCTGGGTCAGCGCGGTGAGGGCCGGCAGGTCGTAGACGTCCTGCAGCACCTCGCGCACCGTCTCGAGGATGATCGGAAAGCTCGGGTACTTGCGCGCCACCTCGAGCAGCTGGGCGCTGCGCTGCCGCTGCTGCCAGAGCGGGGAGCGCCGGCCCGGGTTGCGGCGCGGCAGCAGCAGGGCGCGGGCGGCGCACTCGCGGAAGCGCGAGGCGAACAGCGCCGAGGAGCCGACCTCCTCGGTGACGAGCGCGTCGAGCTCCTCCGGTTCGAACTGGAACAGCTCGGCGCCGGGAGGCTCGGCGTCGGTCTCGGGCAGCCGCACCACGATCCCGTCGTCGCCCGCCATTGCGGCCGATTCGACGCCGTGGCGTTCGCGGATGCGCGCGTTGACCGCGAGCGCCCACGGTGCGTGCACGGGCATGCCGTACGGGGAATGCAAGACCAGGCGCCAGTCGCCGAGCTCGTCGCGGAAGCGCTCGACGAGCAGCGTGGTGTCGCTCGGCACTGTGCCGGTGGCCTGCTTCTGGTCGGCCACGAACCCGAGCAGGTTGTCGACCGCCCACGGGTCGAGGCCGGCCTGATCGAGGCGCTCTCGGATGGCGGACTTCTCGCCGCGCGCGTTCGCGAGCTCATTCGTGAACGCGCCGATCGCCTCGCCGAGCTCGGCGGGGCGGCCCAGCCCGTCGCCCTTCCAGAACGGCACGCGCCCCGGCTGCCCGAAGGCGGGGCTGACCAGCACGCGATCGGAGGTGATCTCCTCGATGCGCCAGCTGGTGGCGCCGAGCGCGAAGATGTCGCCGACGCGAGACTCATAGACCATCTCCTCGTCGAGCTCCCCGACCCGGCGCCCGCCGCCTGAGCTGGTTGAGCCGCCTGAGCCGGTTGCGCCGCCTGAGGTGGTTGAGCCTGTCGAAACCTCCGACCCCACAATGAACACCCCGAACAGCCCGCGGTCCGGAATCGTCCCGCCGCTCGTCACGGCGAGGCGCTGCGCTCCCGGGCGCCCGGTGAGGGTGCCGGCGACGCGGTCCCAGACGATGCGCGGGCGCAGCTCGGCGAACTCGTCGCTCGGGTAACGCCCCGAGAGCAGGTCGAGGGTGGCCTCGAATGCCGAGCGCGGCAGGGTCGCGAACGGCGCGCTGCGGCGCACCGTGTCGAACCAGTCGTCGACGGTCAGCGGGCCGCCCGGGTTCTCGAGCGCGACGGCGGCGACCGTCTGCTGGGCGAGGATGTCGAGGGGGTTCGCGGGCACCTTCAGCGCCTCGATGAGGCCCGTGCGCATCCGCTCGCTCGCGACGGTGGTGTGCAGCAGGTCGGCGCGATGCTTCGGGTAGAGCACGCCCTTCGAGATCTCGCCCACCTGGTGTCCGGCGCGACCGACGCGCTGCAAGGCGCTGGCGACGCTCGGCGGCGCCTCGACCTGGATGACGAGGTCGACGGCGCCCATGTCGATGCCGAGTTCGAGGGAACTGGTCGCGACCACGCAGCGCAGACGGCCCGACTTCAGGTCGTCTTCGATGATCGCGCGCTGCTCCTTGCTGACGCTGCCGTGGTGGGCGCGGGCGAGCACGAGGTCGGCGCCGGAGGTCTGCCCGGATGCCCCCATCATCTCGGCGGGCGGAGCTGGTCGAGTAGGCGACGGAGTCGCCGTATCGAGGCCTGCGGGGCTGGGTTTCGATACGCGATCCTGCGGATCGCTACTCAACCCGCTCGAATCGAGCGGTTTCGATACACCGCCTTCGGCGGCACTCGACCCGCTCGGGTCGAGGCGCTCGGCGTAGACCTCGTTGAGGCGCGCGGTGAGCCGTTCGGCGAGGCGCCGCGAGTTGGCGAACACGATCGTGGAGCGGTGCTTCAGCACCTCGTCGACGATCGACTCGTCGACGTGCGGCCAAATCGAGCCGGCGCTCTGCAGCCCCGTCTCGCCCGCGGCGGTCGGCTCGGTGCGGCGCACCCCCAGCTCGCGCATGTCCTCGACCGGCACGACGACGCGCAGCTCGAAGGTCTTCTGCGCCGGCGGGTTGACGATCGTGACGGGCGCGCGACCGCCGAGGAAGCGCGCCACCTCATCAAGGGGACGCACCGTCGCCGACAGGCCGATGCGCTGCGCGGGGCGCTCCAGCAGCGCATCCAGCCGCTCCAGCGACACCGCCAGATGGGCTCCGCGCTTGGTGGCCGCCACCGCGTGAATCTCGTCGATGATGACCGTCTCCACGTTGGCGAGGCTCTCGCGCGCTGAACTAGTGAGCATCAGAAACAGCGACTCCGGCGTCGTGATCAGGATATCGGGGGGCTCGCGCTGCAGCAGCCGCCGGTCGGCGCTCGAGGTGTCACCCGAGCGCACGCCGACCTCGATCGGCGGCGCCTCGACGCCGAGCCGGCGCGCGGTCTGGGTGATGCCGACCAGCGGTGAGCGCAGGTTGCGCTCGACATCGACGCCGAGCGCCTTCAGCGGTGAGATGTAGAGCACGCGCGTGCGGGCCCGGCGCTGCTCGGGCGGTGGCGTGGTGGCCAAGCGGTCGAGGCTCCACAGGAACGCCGAGAGCGTCTTGCCGGATCCGGTGGGCGCCACCACCAGGGCGTGCCCGCCGGCGCTGATCGCCTCCCACGCGCCAACCTGCGCCGCGGTCGGCTCCGGGAACGCGCCGGAGAACCACTCCCGCGTGGCGGGAGAGAAACGCTCGAGCGCGGCGTGCATCCCCCTATTGTCGCTGGAGCCGCCGACGATCAGCTCGGCTGGGCCGGGGCAGCGGTGCTTTCCCGCGTCACGAGGGTCGTCGCCAATTCGGTTCGGATGTTGTCGACCGGCCCCGTGGATCTGAGGCGAAGGATCAGGCGCGTCGCCGCGCTGGCGATGTCGGCGAGCGGCTGGCGAATGGTCGTGAGCGGCGGATTGGCCAGCTCCGCCATCGGCAGATCGTCGTAGCCGATGATCGAGATGTCGTCGGGGATGCGAAGACCTCGGCGCTGGACGGCGCGGTACGCACCGAGCGCCTCGAGGTCGCTCTGAGCGAAGATCGCGGTCGGCGGCCGGGGCAGGTCGAGCAGCGCGTCGGCTCCGGCGATGCCTGCCGCGACGGTGAAGTCGCCCGCCACGATCAGGTCGGGGTCCAGGGTGACCCCCGCGGCGTCGAGAGCGGACGAGTATCCCGACAGGCGAGCGCGCGCATTTCGCATTCCGCGAGGCCCGCAGATCGTGCCGATCCGGGTGTGTCCGAGTTCGAGAAGATGGCGGGTCGCCATCATCCCGCCGTCCCAGTTTGCGGTTCCAATCGTCGGCAGATCAGGAGGTGGGTCTCCCGCCGGGTCAACGACCACGAACGGGATGTTCCGGGTGCGCAGTCGCCGCTTTTCGACGTCCGACAGGCTCGAGAAGACGAGAATCACCCCGATCGGTTGGCGCCGCATCACGCCATCGAGCCACGTTTCCGGCTGTGCGTCGAACGTGCCGCTGATCGTGACGACGGTGCTGATTCCTTCGGCGCGGGCGATCGCCTCGACGCCGCGCAGCAGCTCGACCGCCCAGGGCCCGAGCCTCTCGAAGACGACCTCGATCAGCTCACCGTGGGGTCGAGGATCCCCCCGACGCGAGTAGCCGAGCGACGACAGTGCGCGTTCCACGTGTCGGCGTGTCTCGTCGGAGACATCGGGCTTGCCGTTCAGGACCTTCGAGACGGTCGCGACGGAGACCGCAGCCTCGCGGGCGACAGCGGTCAGCGTGGGCCGGGGCTTGCCGTTGACCATCACGTTCCTTTCGCCACGGCGCTGCAAGTTCGCAGTCCGATTCGTCATTGATTCGGCGAGGAATGGCATCCCAGCAGATGCAGATGCGCATATCTCCCCGGAAACAATAGCGCCTGCACGACCGCAACGTTCGAAAATTTTCTGTTCAATGACGAATTGTTGCGGGCGCTTTTTCGCGTTCGTAGAGTGAGCTTCTGCGAAACCCCGCTCTACCTGACGGAAGCAACGATGCTGAACAATCACCACTCGGACGGGCCTGGCCCCCACGACTCCCCGCCGCGCGGCGCGGCGACCAAGCAAGCGCTGATCGTGCGCGGCGGCTGGCCCGGACACTCGCCGGTCGAGGCGACGGACGCCTTCGTGCCGTTCCTCACCGCGAACGGCTACGAGGTTCGAATCGAGGATTCGCCAGCGGTCTATGCCGATGCGGCGGCAATGAACGAGGTCGACCTCGTTCTGCAGTGCATCACCATGTCGACCATCGAGCCGGAGCAGTTCGAGGGACTCGAATCAGCAGTTCGCCGAGGCGTCGGCCTGGCCGGATGGCACGGCGGCGTCGCCGACTCGTTCCGGAATACCTCCGAGTACCTGCAGCTGGTTGGCGGCCAGTTCGTGAAGCACCCGCCGAAGCCCGAGCACGAGCGCGTCGGGGATCCCAGCGACAACATGGTGCCGTATCGAGTCGAGCTCACCGCAGCCGGGCGCGAGCATCCGGTGATGCAGGGGATCGACGACTTCGAACTCGTCACCGAGCAGTACTGGGTGCTGACCGACGACTACAACGACGTTCTTGCCACGACCACGCACCCCGCGAAGCCAGGCGACGCCTGGAACCGGCCGGTCACGTGCCCGGCCGTGTGGACGCGGCAGTGGGGCGAGGGTCGGGTCTTCGTCGCGACACCCGGTCACACCCCCGAGGTTCTTGAGGAACCGGCCGTGCGCACCATCATCGAAAGGGGACTCCTGTGGGCAAGCCGCTAGCAGTCGGAATCGTCGGCCTCGGCAAGATCAGCGATCAGTACTTCGCCACGCTCACGCGTCGCGACGAGCTCACCATCGCCGCGGTCGCCGATCTCGATCACGACCGGGCGCGAGAGGTGGCCGAACGGCTCGGCGTACCCGCACTCTCGGTCGATGAGCTGATGTTGGCACCCGAGGTCGACGCCGTGCTCAACCTGACGATCCCCGCAGCGCACGCTGAGGTGTCGCTTCGAGCCATCCGCGCCGGTAAGCACGTCTTCGTCGAGAAGCCGCTCGCGCTCGAGACTCGCGATGGCGAAGAGCTCCTGCGCGCCGCCGACGCCGCCGGGGTCCGCATCGGCTGCGCCCCCGACACCATCCTGGGCACGGGCGTGCAGACGGCGATCGAAGTCCTCGACCGGGGTGACATCGGAACACCGATCGGCGCGGCGGCCGTCTGGTCGGCACCCGGTCACGAGCTCTGGCATCCCTCGCCGAAGTTCTACTATCAGCCGGGTGCGGGGCCGCTGCTCGACATGGGCCCGTACTACATCACGGCGCTCATCTCGATGCTGGGACCCGTGATCCGCGTCGCGGGGCACGCGGCGCGCTCGACGCGCGCACGCAGCGTCGCGACCGGGCCGCTGGCGGGCGACGCCGTCCCGGTCGACGTCGATACCCACGTGAGCGCGATCCTGGTGCACGAGTCCGGAGTCTCCTCGACGGTGACGATGAGTTTCGAGGTCTGGGCAAGCCGCATGCGAGGGATCGAGGTCTACGGCACGGACGGCACGCTCGGCGTCCCCGACCCGAACCGATTCGCTGACCCCGTCGAGGTGTTCCGTGCGGGAGCTGCCGACTGGGAGCAGGTGCCGGAGCTCGCCGGCTACGTCAACGGAGGGCGAGGACTGGGCCTTGCCGACATGGCAACCTCGATCGCCGCGGGTCGCCCGCATCGGGCATCCGGGGAGCTTGCGCTCCACGTGCTGGAGGTCATGAACTGCGTGCTCGAGACCGGGCGCGAGGGAGGGATGCGAGAGCTCACCACCTCGGTGGAGCGTCGCTCCGCACTTCCCCTGATCCCCGACTCGGAGTCGGTTGCGACGAGCGAGGTGCCCGCATGACCGAGTCCCGTCGACCCAACGTGCTGTTCGTCATGACCGACCAGCAGCGTTTCGACACTCTCGCGGCCCTGGGCAACGCTGAGATCTCGACGCCGAATCTCGACCGGCTTGCCGCGCGCGGTGCTGTGTTCGACAACGCGTATGCGACCTGCCCGGTCTGCGTCCCGTCGCGCTACTCGATTCTCTCCGGCGCCCAGCCGACGCAGACCGAGGTGTACGAGAACGGTGTCAAGGACGGCGCGCACGAGCGCATCGTCGAGCGGGTCGGGCCCTACCTGGCGACCACGATGGGCGAGCTCGGCTACCGAACCTGGGGTGTGGGCAAGTTCCATACGATTCCGTGGAACGCCGAGCTCGGCTTCGACCTGCAGCTGCGCAGCGAGGAGCTCTATTTCGAACCCGAATCGCGCCAGGGCGACGACTACGCGGCGTTCATCGCGAACGAGCACCCGGAGTACAACTGGATCGAGGCGCTCATGGGTGAGCGCACCGACATGTATTACATGCCGCAGATGAGCGCCATGCCCGCCGAGATCACGGTCGAGGCGTGGGCCACGGATCGCGCGATCGAGCAGCTCGCGGTGGAGGATGAGCGCCCGTGGTTCGGCTACGTCTCCTACATCGGGCCGCACCCGCCGTTCGCGCCGCCGCTGCCGTTCAACCGCATGTACGACCCTGACCGGATGCCCCTGCCGGTGTCGGGCGATCTCGCCGTCGACCACCTCGACCAGCAGATCCCGTGGATGAACCATGCGGTGTACGCCGAAGACGTGGATGACCACCGCGCGCGTGCCTTGAAGGCTCGCTACTACGGCGAGATCAGTTACATCGATGCCTGCATTGGACGTCTGCTCGACGCGCTCGATGAGTCCGGCCAGGCCGACAACACGCTGATCTGCTTCTACTCCGACCACGGCGATCTGCTCGGCGACCACACCGGCTGGCAGAAGGAGAGCTTCTTCGAGGCATCGACGCGCATTCCCTTCCTGCTGAGCTGGCCGGGCCAGATCGCTCCCGGCGATCGACGCGACGAGCTCACCTGTCTGGTGGATCTCTTCGGCATTGCCACGACCGCGGCCGGCTCGCCCGAGCTGCGTCAGGGTGCCGACATCATCGGCGGGATCTCGGACGCCTCCCGACACCGTGATCTGCTCCTCGGGTACCACGGGAACCCCGGAACCGAGCGGTTCAAGGCGATGGTGCGCCGCGGATCGTACAAGCTCATCTGGATGGCGAACGGCGACCACTCGCTGCTGTTCGACGTCGAGTCGGATCCGCACGAGCTGAACCCCATCCAGGACGCTCACCCCGAGATCGTCAGCGAACTCCGCGCCGAACTCGTCGCGGCGCTCCGCGCCGATGAGGTTGAGGAGGCCTTCGACGGCGATGCGCTGCGGGTCTTCGACTACACCGTACGGCCGCTCGTGCGCATCGACCAGTTCGATGTCTCCCGCGGTGTGCGGGGCTTCCCCGCGCGTCCTGCCGATGTGCACTACGAGCCCGCAATGGCGAACTCGAAAGAGGAGAAGGACCAGTGAGCACGGCGTCGGAGTCCGCTCGTCAACGTGCTGGCGAACGTCATCGGGTTGCACTGATCGGAACCGGGTTCATGGGGGTTGTGCACTCCCATGCCTGGCGCACCGTGAGCCACGTATTCCCGACCGCCTCCGTCGAGCGCACCGTGATCTGCGGTCGTGACGCGGAGCGCACGACGGACGCCGCGGCGAAGCTCGGATGGGCGGAGGCGGCGACCGACTGGCGCGAGGTCGTCGAGCGCGACGACATCGACATCGTCGACATCTGCACGCCGGGCGACTCCCATGCCGAGATCGCCGAGTCGGCGCTGGCCGCCGGCAAGCACGTCCTCTGCGAGAAGCCGCTGGCCAACACCGTGGCGGAGGCCGAGCGCATGGTCGACGTGGCGCGCGCGGCGCGCACCCGCGGAGTTCGTTCGATGGTGGCGTTCAACTACCGACGTGTCCCCGCGCTCGCGTATGCGCGGTCGCTCATCGCGGACGGTCGACTCGGTCAGATCCGCCACGTTCGCGCCCACTACCTCCAGGACTGGATCGCCGACGAGACGTTTCCGCTCGTGTGGCGCCTGCAGAAGGACAAGGCCGGCTCGGGTGCGCTTGGCGACATCGGCGCCCATGTGCTCGATGCGGCCGAGTACCTCACGGGCGAGACGTTCGAGGACGTCTCGGCCATGCTGCACACCTTTGTCACGCAGCGGCCCCTGGCCGATGCGTCGCACGGGCTGAGCGCCAGCGGTTCGGAGCAACTCGGGGAGGTCACCGTTGACGACGCGGCGCTCGTCCACGCGCGCATGTCCGGTGGAATCGTGGCGGCGCTCGAGGCGACCCGCTTTGCCACCGGACGCAAGAACGGGATCCACATCGAGATCAACGGCTCGCTCGGCTCCGTCTACTTCGACTTCGAATCGATGAACGAGCTGCAGTTCTATGACGCAACCGTGCCGTCGGCGGAGGCCGGGTTCCGGCGCATCTACATGACCGAACCGGACCACCCGTACGCTGCGGCCTGGTGGCCGCCGGGCCACGGTCTGGGCTATGACCACGCCTTCGTTCACGAGCTCGCCGACTTCCTGGGCGCGATCGAACGGCACGAGGATCCGACACCGTCCTTTGAGGACGGCTTGCGCGTGCAGCGCATTCTTGACGCGATCGAGCGCAGCGCACACGACGGCTCGGCATGGACGGCCGTCTCGGCCGCGCACGGAGAGGACTGATCACGATGCCACGACCGGTCACACTGTTCACCGGCCAATGGGCCGACCTTCCGTTCGAGGAGGTGGCTCGGCTCGCGGGCGAGTGGGGTTTCGACGGACTCGAGATCGCCTGCTGGGGCGACCACCTTGATGTGGTTCGCGCGGCGAACGACCCGGAGTACGTTGCCGATCGCAAGGCGATCCTGGAACGCCACGGACTGAAGGTCTGGGCGATCTCCAACCATCTCGCCGGGCAGGCCGTCTGCGATGACCCGATCGACGAGCGGCACCGCGACATCCTGCCGGCACGCGTGTGGGGGGACGGCGAACCGGAAGGTGTGCGCCAGCGCGCGGCCGAGGAGATGATCGCGACGGGGCGTGCGGCCGCGGCGCTCGGCGTCTCGACGGTGGTCGGCTTCACCGGTTCGTCGATCTGGAAGGCGGTCGCGATGTTTCCGCCCGCTTCTCCGGAGTACATCGAGCGCGGGTACGCGGACTTCGCGAGCCGATGGATGCCCATTCTGGATGCGTATCAAGAACTCGGGGTGACCTTCGCGCTCGAGGTGCATCCGTCGGAGATCGCTTACGACTACTGGACGGCGAAGCGCACGCTCGACGCGATCGAGCATCACCCGAGCTTCGCGTTCAATTTCGATCCGAGCCATTTCGTCTGGCAGCAGCTCGACCCGACGATGTTCGTGCAGGACTTCGCCGAGCGCATCGCGCACGTCCACTGCAAGGAGACGGCGACGGCGTTCAACGGGCGCAACGGTCGGCTCGGCTCGCATCTGCCGTGGGGAGACCCGCGACGCGGCTGGGACTTCGTGTCCACCGGGCATGGTGACGTTGCGTGGGAGGCGATCTTCCGCACCCTGAACGCGATCGGCTATGCCGGCCCGACGAGCGTCGAGTGGGAGGACGCGGGAATGGACCGACTGGTCGGCGCTCCGGAAGCGCTCGAGCTCGTTCGTCGACTCGGAAGGATCACGCCGCCGGCAGCGGCGTTCGACGCAGCCTTTTCCGGGCCGCCGTCGTAGCAGAGGAAGGTGTCACCGCACCGTAGCTGCACCCCACCGCCCGGTGGTTCCGGGCACTCCATACGAAATCATTACGAAGAGGTAATCACAGTGTTCACACATTCGAAGAAGCTCCTGGGTGCGGTCGCCGCCGCCTCGGTTGCCACGCTCGCGCTTGCGGGCTGCACATCGGGCAGCGGCGAGACCGACGGGCCGGTCCAGATCACCTACCTGACGTGGAGCGACGAGACCGGAGTCAACCAGGCCAACGCGCTGATCGAAGCCTTCGAGACCGCCTATCCGGACATCTCCGTCACGCTCGACACGTACCCGGCGGGCGCCGAGGGCGACAACCTCATCAAGACCCGTCTGGCGACAGGTGAGATGGCGGACGTGTTCCAGTACAACTCCGGTTCTCAGCTCCAGGCGCTCAACCCGGACCAGACGCTGCACGACCTGTCGGGCGAGTCGTGGATGTCGGACGTCCACGAGGACTTCCAGGCCGCGGTGTCGACGGACGCAGGGATCTACGGCGCTCCGACCGGCGCTTCTCGCGCCGGCGGCTTCGTCTACAACAAGGACGTGTACGCCGAACTCGGTCTGGACGTGCCGACCACGTGGGATGACTTCATGGCGAACAGCCAGGCGGTCAAGGACGCAGGCATCACCCCGATCTTCCAGGCCTACGGAAGCACCTGGACCTCGCAGCTGATCGTGCAGGGGGCGTTCGCGAACGTCACGCAGGTCGACCCTGACTGGGCCGCTCAGTACACGGCCGGCGAGGTGAAGTATGCCGACCAGCCGGCCCTCGAGAGCTTCCAGCACCTTGAGGAAGCCGCCAAGGCCGGTCTGTTCAACGAGAACTACCCCTCGGCGACTCACGACGAAGGGGTCGCGGCGGTGGCCAACGGCACGGCGGCGCACTACCCGATGCTCACGAACGTCGTGCTCAACAACGTGCGTCAGAACTTCCCGGACGCACTCGACTCGCTCGGCGTGTTCCCGATTCCGGCGGACGACGCCGACGCCACCGCGTTGACGATCTGGGCGCCGAACGCGCTGTATGTTCCGACTACGACCGACGGCGCCAAGTTGGAGGCGGTCAAGAAGTTCGTCGCCTTCTTCAACTCGGCCGAGGGCTGCGAACTGCAGAACGCCACGGCGCCGGGCGGCCCCTACATGATCAGCTCGTGCAGCCTTCCGGAGGATGTCGCGCCGATGGTTCTCGACGTCCAGGAGTGGGTCGACGCCGGCAAGTCGG
The DNA here is from genome assembly GCF_057365085.1 of Herbiconiux sp. J20-20. Classification (NCBI taxonomy): domain Bacteria; kingdom Bacillati; phylum Actinomycetota; class Actinomycetes; order Micrococcales; family Microbacteriaceae; genus Herbiconiux; species Herbiconiux sp. J20-20. Next base: position 1,439,838 of record NZ_CP195122.1, on the reverse strand, counting down.
GCCTCCAGCTGTCCTTCCTCTCACCGATCAAGGGCCCGAACCTGGAGAACATCCTGGTTGAGGTCGGCTCGCAGATCATCGACGGCGAAGACGGGGCGAAGGCCTACGACGCCGACTCGAAGAAGCAGGCTCAGCAGCTCGGTCTGTCCGGCTGGTAATCGCCGCGCACCATCATGCCGGGAGCCCCCGGCGCGGGGTCGGCGGTGGCCGTGCCGCCGACCCCCAAGATCAAGGAGAAACCCCATGTCTCAGGTTGACGTGTCGCCGTCCGGCGTCTCGGTGGCCGCCGTGACACCGGCGCGACCGCCCCGGCGTCGGATGCGAAGCCCGTATCCGACCTGGTTCCACTTCCCGGCGGCGGCGCTCTACATCACGCTCTTCGCCGTCCCGACGTTCGCGTCGTTCTACTTCGCGCTGACACGGTGGACGCTCTTCGACGTGGAGTTCATCGGGCTGGACAACTTCGTGCAGTTCTTCGCCGAGCGGCAGTTCGTCCAGGCGTTCTTCAACACCTTCATCTACGCGGTTGTGACCTCCGGAAGCAAGGTGGTTCTCGGCTTCGCACTGGCGCTCCTGCTGTCGTCACAGATCCTCGGCCGGGGGTTCCTCCGCTCGACGGTCTTCTTTCCGGTGCTCGTGTCGACGATCGGCGTGGGGCTCACCTTCAAGGTGCTGCTCGATCCCTTCGATGGTGTGCTGAACGGCTTTCTCGCGTCGGTCGGGATCGACGGCCCGGGCTGGCTCACCGACCCCGATACCGCTCTGCTGACGGTGGCGGCGATCGACATCTGGAAGGGTGTCGGCATCGCGACGCTCATCTTCATCGCGGGCATCGCGGCGATCCCGCACGAGTACTACGAAGCGGCGCGCGTGGATGGCGCCAACTCGTGGCGGCTGCTTCGGCACATCACCCTGCCGTTGGCGCGGCCGGCGACCGTGACCGTCGTGATTCTGTCGCTCATCGGAGGGCTTCGCTCGTTCGACCTCATCTGGGCGACGACCGGTGGCGGGCCTGGGTTCTCGAGCGACGTCCTCGCTTCGGTGATCTACAAGCAGTATCAGTCGGGCTTCTACGGGCTTTCGACAGCGGGCAACGTCGTGCTGTTCCTCGTCGTCGCGGCCGTCATCTTCCCCCTTTCGCATTACCTGAATCGTCGGACGGTCGAACAATGAGAGCAACAGCAATTCGCGGCCGCATCGTCGGCGTCATCGCGATCTTGGTCACGGTGGTGGTGTTCATCGTCCCGTTCGCGTTCATCTTCGTCACCGCGGCGAAGACCGCTCCCGAGGCGAATCTTCTCGACTTCACGCTGCCGACCGAATGGGCGCTCTGGGAGAACCTGACGACGGTGCTCACCACCCGCGACGGCATCGTCGTGCGGGCCTTCATCAACAGCACCATCATCACGGTGGCCGCCGTCAGCCTGAAGGTGCTTCTGGCGGCGATGGTCGGCTACGTACTGCAGCGGCGGAAGTCGCGGATCAACGGACTGATCAACTTCTTCGTGCTGGCCGGTCTGATCATCCCGCCCGCGGTCGTCCCGACGATCTGGGTGCTGCAGAGCCTCGGCCTGTTCAAGACCATTCCGGGCCTCGTGCTCATCGAGGCGACGTTCGGGATGTCCTTCGGCATTCTGCTCGTGCGCGCGTTCGTCGCGTCGATTCCGCGAGAGCTCGACGAAGCGGCGATCATCGATGGCGCAGGACCGATCCGCCTGTTCTTCCAGGTGGTGCTTCCGCTTCTGAAGCCGGTTCTCATCACGATCGTCGTGGTGCAGGCGGTGGCGGTGTTCAACGAGTTCCAGAACGCGCTCTACTTCCTGCCGGGCGCCCAGAACGCCACCGTCCAGCTCACGCTGTACAACTTCTCGTCTCAGGAGTTGAGTCAGTACAACCTGTTGTTCATGGACATCCTGTTGATCACGATCCCCCCGCTCGTGATGTTCATCTTCTTCAACCGGCAGATCGTCGCGGGCATGACGTCCGGAGCGATCAAGGGGTGAGCGACATGCGGGCGCGCTTCATCGCCGCCGAGGCCGAGCCGGACAGCGCCCCGGTCTTCCGTCGGGAGTTCCGATGCGACTCGGGGCACGGAGCACTGCACTCCGCACGACTCCGGCTGAGCGCGCTGGGCATCTGCGAAGCCTGGATCAACGGTGCGCGGGTGTCCGACGACGTCCTGGCGCCCGGGTGGACGAGTTACGAGTGGCGTCGGCACTTCGTCGAGTACGACGTCACGGAGTCGGTTCGAGACCACTCGGCGATCGCGATCATGGCCGGGAACGGCTGGCATCGCGGCCGTCTCGGCTGGATCGAGACGCAGCGCTACGGCGACGAGCTGGCCGTGTTCGCCGAACTCCGATTGCGGTTCGCCGACGGCCACGAACAGGTGGTCGGCACCGACAGATCCTGGCGGGTCGGGCCGAGCTCGGTGCTCGCGAACGACTTCTACGACGGCCAGACGATCGATGCGCGCCGCGTCGATGGCGCGTGGAAGAGCGTGGGATTTGCGGATGACGGCTGGGGCGAGGTTCGCCCGCTCGGCGGCCACCTCGACGCGCTGACGCCTGACCCCGCGCCGCCGGTGCGTCGCATCGCAGAGTTCGAGCCCGTCGCGGCGTGGCGCAATCCTGCGGGCAACCTGATCGTGGACTTCGGTCAGAACATCGTCGGCTGGGTTCGGCTGCACGTGCGGGGCGACGAGGGCGCTGAGATTGTGGTGCGCCACGCGGAGGTCCTGGAAGCCGGCGAGCTCTGCACCCGGCCGCTGCGCTCGGCGCAGGCGACGGACCGCTACATCCTGAGCGGCGGGGACGACGTCTTCGAGCCGACGTTCACATTCCACGGATTCCGCTACGCCGAGATCTCCGGCTGGCAGGGCGCGCTCGACACCGTCGCTCCAGCGGCCGTCATGGGAGTCGCCATCTCCTCGGACCTGCGCCGGCTCGGTCACTTCGAGTGCTCTGACCCTGACCTCACGCGCTTTCACCAGAATGTGGTGTGGGGGATGCGGGGCAACTTCGTCGACATTCCGACAGACTGCCCGCAGCGCGACGAGCGGCTCGGCTGGACGGGCGACATCTCGGTGTTCGCCCCGACCGCCGCGTTTCTCTTCGACGTGAAGGACTTCCTCGCCGACTGGCTGGTCGACGTGGGCTTGGAGCAAGCGCATCACGGCGGCGTCGTTCCCTACACGGTGCCCGACGTTCTCAAGCGGACGCTCGACCCGCGGAAGGGCCCGCCCCGGGGGGAATCGGTCGCGATCTGGAGCGACGCGATCGTGTGGGTGCCCTGGGCGCTGTGGGAGGCATACGGCGACCCCGAGGTTCTGGCGGCCGCATGGACGTCGATGGTGTCGCACGCGCGACACGTGGCGTCGCTGCTGTCGCCCGCCGGAGTGTGGGACAACGGCTTTCAGTTCGGCGATTGGCTCGACCCCGATGCGCCGCCGGACCGCGCCGGCGATGCCAAAGCCGACCGCGGCGTCGTCGCGACCGCATGCGCGTTCCGCACCGCGATGCTCGTCGCGGCGACCGCACGGGTGCTCGGCCACGAGAGCGAGGCGCGCGAGTTCGACGAGCTGGCGACGCGGCTCCGCGATGCATTCCATCGCAGCTACGTGCGAGGTGAGCGCATCCAGAGCGACTGCACGACCGTGTACTCGCTGGCGATCGCCTTCGGGCTCCTGGGGCCCGAGCAGCTGCGCTGGGCAGGATTGCGCCTGGCAGAACTGGTCGAGGCCAGCGGCTTTCGCATTTCAACGGGCTTCGCGGGGACCCCGTTCATCGCAGATGCGCTGACGGCGACAGGACACGTGTCCGTGGCATATCAGCTCCTGCTGCAGCGCGCGTGCCCCTCATGGCTGTATCCGGTGACGATGGGCGCGACCACGGTCTGGGAGCGCTGGGATTCGATGCTGCCCGACGGCAGCATCCACCCCGGGTCGATGACCAGCTTCAACCACTACGCGCTCGGGGCGGTGACCGACTGGATGCATCGAACCGTCGGCGGGCTGGCGCCGCTCGAACCCGGGTACCGCCGGATCCTCGTCGCCCCGCGCGTCGGCGACGGCCTCGACTGGGCGCGCGTGAGGCACGACACGCCCTTCGGGCTCGCCGAAGTGGGGTGGAGCAGGCGCGACGACGCCATCGCGCTGGAAGTCCTGGTGCCCGAGGGGGCGACGGCCGTCGTGCAGTGGCCTGAGACGGCGGACATCGAGCTCGCACCGGGCGCCCACTCGATCGCGCTGCCGCTCGTCGGGGTCCACCCGTGCGGCGCCCCGGCTACGTCAGACGTGCACGCAGAAACGCGGTGATGTCGCCGAGCTCGTCGTCCGAGATCGAGTGCGCGAGCCCGCGGTAGGAGCGCACCGTCGCGTCGGTGTTCTCGCCGAGCCAGCCGGCGGTGTACTCGAACATCCGCTGCGGCACGATCATGTCGTCGAGGCCGTAGCCGAGGAAGACCGGCGGGCGCTGTTCGGCGAGGGCGGCATCCGCCGGCTCGGGGCGCGGGAAGGCGCCGCCGGAGAGGGCGACCGCGTAGTCGACCAGCCCCGGATGCCGCCGCATCGTCAGCAGCGACACCATCGCGCCCTGCGAGAAGCCGAGCACTCCGACGCTCGAGGCGCCCTCGGACGCCGTGGCAAGCCACGCCGCGAACGCGTCGGCGCCGGCCGCGGCGCTCTCCACCCGCTCCTCGAGCGGAAGCGCCTCGTGCCGCGGAAACCAGGCGAAGCCGGGAGGCTCGGGCAGCGGTGCGCGCACCGCCGCGATCGTGAACTCGGTCGGCAGGTACGGAGACAGCGCGAAGAGGTCGCCCTCGTGGCTGCCGAGGCCGTGGAGCAGCACGAGCAGCGGGGTGCCCGCCCGCTCAGCTTCGGGGCGAGACCAGATGACCGCGTCGGAGTCGAGTTGCATGTCTCCACGGTAGACAATGGAGCATGGCCTCCGTTGGAACCCCGGACCCGACTCCCGACCGCGATCGCGACCCCGAGCCGAACTCGGCATGGCTGAGCGACCAGGAGCTGGCCGAGGTGCGCCGCCGCATGCCCCTGCTCTATGTGGAGGCCGTGCCGGTGCGACTGGACGGGATGGGCATCGTCAAGGAGGTCGGCATCCTGCTGCGCGCCAACCCGCATGGTGCGATCTCGCGCACCCTCGTCAGCGGCCGGGTCATGTACGGCGAGACTCTGCGCGACGCGCTCTTCCGCCATCTCGAGAAGGATCTCGGCCCGATGGCGTTCCCGCAGCTGCCCGTGAGCCCCGTCCCCTTCCACGTCGCGGAGTACTTCCCGATTCCCGGGCTCTCGGCGTATCTGGACGAGCGGCAGCATGCGGTCTCGCTCGCGTACGTGGTGCCGGTGACGGGCACCTGCGACCCGCGTCAGGATGCGCTGGAGCTCACCTGGATGACCCCCGCGGAGGCGTCGAGCGCCACCGTTCACGCCGAGATGGAGGGCGGTCGCGGCACCCTGCTGCGGGCAGCGCTGGCGTCGGTGGGCGTCCTCGGCTGAGCCTCGGTCGGACCATTCCGCGCGGGCACGACCGGTTCACCCCCAAACGGGTCTCCCCTGTCCTGGGACTGACAAGCAGTCCTGTCCGCTCGTTAGCGTCGAAGCGACGGTGATCCCGTCTCGGGCCGCTGACCTGCCGCCTGAGCACCGTGTCGCTTTGGGGGCCCCCACTTGTTCAGTCTGTCGCGCCGACGCAGTCGCGTGCTCTCGTCCACCCTGCTCACCGCGGCGCTCGCCGGCCTTCTCGGTTCTTTCGTCGTCGCCACGCCGGCGACCGCAGCCGAGTACCCGGCGGTGCTCGACATCACGAAGAGCGTCAGCCGCACCAGTGTCGAGCCGGGGCAGTCGTTCACGTACACGATCGCCGTGGACTGCTCGAGCGCGGTGTGTCTCGACGCCCAGGTCGTCGACGTGCTCCCGCCCGAGTTCGACGCGCTGACGCTCAACTCCTCGGTGATCGTGACGGGCGCCCCGTCGAGCTACGCCTGGTCGGGTGAGAACAACCGCACGCTCACCGTGGACTTCACGCGCACCGTCGACGGCGGGGTCGGTCTCGACTCCGGGGACGGACCCTCGATCCAGGTCACGCTCACCGTGCCGCTCGGGATCTCGCCCGACTGGGCCTACAACGGCGTTCCGGTCGAGAACTCGGCCGAGGCGACGGCCTCCAACGCGGAGCCGAAGTCCGATGCAGCGACCACGACGGTCGTCATTCCCTACGTCATCGACACCACGGCCAGCGCCACCTGGTCGCCGTCGAGCACGCGGTTCCGTGTCGGCGAGGCCTCCGAGCTGACGCTCACGACGCGCAACACCTCGAACGCGCTCGCCGAGAGCCTCACCCTGACCGCGCCGACCGATCCGACGCTCTCGAGCAGCTTCTTCGACGTCGTCGACCTCACCGGCTTCGGTGACGTCACCTTCCCGCAGGGCGCCGACCGAATCCAGGTGGATGCCTGGGTCGGCGGCGAATGGGTGCTCGGCGCACCCGCCGAGACGGCGGCACTGCCGACCGGTGTCACCGCGGGGGACGTGACGGGTCTGCGCTTCGTCTTCACCTCGTCGACCGGCACGACGCTGACCGCCGCCGGCACCGCCGGCTCCGTGGTCGTCCAGCTCGCCCAGCGCTCCGCCTTCCGGTCCTCGGGCAACTCGCTCGTCGTCGGCTCGACCGTCACCGCGCGCGTCACCGGCACGGTGTCGGTTCCCGGCCAGGGCACCGATTCGGCCACCACCAGCGCCAGCTACGCGATCGGACCGCTGACCTCGGTGGTGTCCGGCTCGACCGGCTTCGACACGGCTCGCATCCCGGCGGGAACAAGCACCACCGCGACGACGACCGGGCGCAACGACTCCAACGGCATCCTGCAGACCTTCACCGTGACGCAGCCGACGACAGGAATCCTCTCCGACGCCTCCGTCACGTTCGCCGGATTCCGCTCGCTCGGCTTCTCGTGGCCGACCGGCGCCACCGGTGCCACCGTGCGCTGGTTCGTCGACAGCGGCAGCGCACCGGCGGACGTCGAGCTCGAGTACGGCGACGCGCTTCCGGCGACCCCGACGCTCAGCGGCGCACAGAAGATCGTCGGCTTCGAGGTCGAGTTCGCGGGCGCCATCGAGAGCGGCGCGACCACGGCCATCCCGTTCCGCATCGACATCGCCGATGACGCGGTCGCGGCCGACCCCGGTGTGCGCAACATCGGCAACCAGGCCTGGATCGACGGCTACAACGACGCGGGAGCCGCGACGCGCGCCACGCCGAGCGCGACGCTGCAGGTGCTCTACCCGCAGATCAGCGTGGGGCTCGGCAAGGAGGTCGTGCCGAGCAAGGCGGTTCCCGCGGGCGGTCTGTCGACCGTGAAGCTGACCGCGGTCACGGTGAGCGACTCCGGGTACGTCTCGCCGAATGAGATCGTCATCACCGACGTCGACTCCGGGCTCGACGACAACTACTGGTCCGCGTTCGACCTGATCGCCATCGCGCCGACGCAGGTTCCGGCGGGGGCAGTTCTCACGATCGAGACGACGACGAACCGCTCCGACTGGACGACCTTCGCGACGGTGACCGCGTCGAGCGCGGCAATTCTGTACCGCGCCGAGGTCTCGGACCGCGATGTCGTCGGCATCCGGTTCACCTTCACGAGCTCGTCCGGGTTCTCGCAGGGCTCGACCATGCGGGCGAACCTCTCGTTCCAGGCTCGCGAGCTGCTTCGCGGCACGAGCACCCCGACGGCGGTCGGCGACGATGAGGTCGACTACGAGAACGTCGCCACCGTCGTCTCGACCGGTGACGTCGAGCTGCCGGAGGGTGGCACCGTGCAGGATTCCGCTGTCGCCAGCGATGTCGGGACGATCATGACGGTTCCGGCCGGCAGCGGCGGCCTCGAGCTCGACAAGACGTGGCAGAAGGTCTCGGGCTCGACCGATGTCTCCGCCCAGTCCCGCGAGAAGCGCACCGCGCGGCTCGAGTGGAAGAACCAGGTGCTCGGCTACGACACCGTGGTCGTCAGCGACCCGGCAGACCCCGGCGCTCCGGTGGCGGAGACGATCTTCCAGACCTTCAACCTCACGCAGATCAAGGCGATCAACTCGTCGAACGACCCTTACATGACGTACGACCAGGTGGAGAGCGTCGAAATCTTCGACGGCACCACATGGACGCAGGTCGGCGACTGCTCGCCGACCTCCCCCTGCGAAGGGTCGATGCCGGCGATCACGCTGACGACCGCGCAGCAGGAATCCACGGTCGGCGTGCGCATCACCTTCGGCGAGTACGCGGAGGGTCGCATGACCGACGCCGAGGCGCCGCCGGTCGGCTCCGGCGTCGCCGGGGGGCCGGAGGATCGCACGATCGACCTGGTGTTCGAGCTGCGCAACACGCTGCGGGACACGACCGGCGTCGACGAAGCCGATCAGTGGATCACCGAGGACACGGTGGTGGGCGGCGGCGAGCCGGGCGTGTTCACCAACACGGCCGCCATCGCCGCCAGCGGTGACGCCGGTGACTACACCGGCACGGACTCCGATTCGCTGGTCGCGCTCGACGGTGTTCCGAGTCTCGGATTTGCCAAGTCGGCGAGCGCGGGCGTCTCGACGCCGATCGCGATCCCGTTCCCCGGCGACGTCGCCGAGTCGGGCTACCCGACGAGCCGGTTCACCCTGGCGGCATCGAACACTGCGGCCTCCCACGCCTGGTACATCCGGGTCACCGATCAGCAGCCGTGCACCGTCTTGAGCGAGTGCGCGCACCTGTCGGACGAGACCGGATCCGGTGCGCTCGTCAACCCGTACGAGGGCTACAGCTACGACCCGGCGACGAACCCGTTCGAAAAGTTCACGATCACCAAGGTGAGCTACTCGAGCCTGAGCGGCACCGGCATCAGCGCGAGCGCCTCGACCGTGACGGTGCTGCGCGCCGACGGCACGACTCAGACCGTCGCGCTCAACTCGAGCCAGCTCTCGAACGCGAGCTTCCTCGCCGATGTCGTGGGGGTCAGCGCCCTGTTCGCGGGCACGTCGACGAGCGACGGCGGCACGATCACGCCGGGCGCGTCGGTCTCGCTCTACCTCGACACCAAGCTGCGCAAGTTCCTGCGCAGCGAGCCGACCACGCTGGTCGGCCCCGGCACCGTCACCAACTCGGCATTCGCGCAGCTCTGGGATGAGGTGCTCGTCGACGACCTCGCATTCGGTTCGTCCTCGGCCGTGCTCACGCTGCAGGACGCCGGCCTCGACGTCGCCGCGACGAAGACGATTCGCAACTCCGCGGGTGCGAACATCAGCTCCCTGCTCGAGAAGGATCGCGCCTCCGAGCTGATCATCCGACTGACGGCGAATCAGGGCACCGCGACCGCATCGCCGAGCGAGGTCGTCGTCGAGGACACCGACGCCGACTTCTGGGAGGACTTCGAGCTGCGCTCGTTCACCGGCGCGACCCTCCCGACCGGCGCCAACCGCGTGCGCGTCGACGTGCAGGTGAATGGCACGGACGAGTGGATTCAGGGGACCACGGTCGCCTCCAGCCCGAGCCTGCCGAGCGGGATCACCCTCTCTGAGGTGACCGGCATCCGCGTCACCTACACGAAGGCCGACGGCACGATCTTCTCGACGACGGCTCCCGCCGCCGCCTGGAGCACGACGATCAACTTCGTCGTGGCGCTGCGCGCGAGCGTGCCGAGCTCGGCGTTCCCGAGCACGATCTCCGACACCGCGGTGGCCACGGTGCGCCACCCGTCGCTGGCCTACGACACGGCATCCGCGACCGACACCCTGGCGCTGTCGACCGGCACGTTCGTCGTCGACATCTCGAAGACGCCGGCCGTGACGACCACTCCGGCGGGCGAGACGGTCGACTTCACCCTGGTGATGAAGAACACCGGCACCGGCTACCTCGATAACCCCGTCGTGGTCGACCAGCTCCCGATCGACGCCTCGCTGCGCACCGGCGGTCCGCTGGTCTTCGACCCGACGAGCGAGCTCACGTTCACGACCAGCACGGGCGGCATCCTGCCGACCTCGGGCGTCGAGATCGACTACGACGATGGCGCGCGCACCATCACGCTGAGCTGGCCGGACGGCTCCCGTCTCGCGCCCGATGAGGTCTACACGATCGTCATTCCGCTGCTGGTGGCCCCCGGCCTCGAGGCGTCGTATGTCGCCACCAACCGGATGGAGTTCTCCAGCGATCGCACGCTCAGCAACTGCACGAACACCTCGGGCAACGGCAAGCCGGTGGTCCGCTCCGGCGCGACCTGCCGCACCGAGCACAGCGTGAGCACCTTCTCGGCCTCCGCCATCACCTCCTTCAAGGGGGTCAAGGGTGACGTGAACGACGCGGGCGTGTCGACGAGCGGTGCGGAGAACGTCAAGGACTCCGCGACCGCGTGCGTCTCGGACTCGGAGGGCTTCTACCGCCAGCCGTGCGCCGCGAACACCGTGATCGGCGGCACCGACCTCTGGAAGCTGCAGTTCACGAACGGCGGCAACGTGCCGGCGAGCTCGGCGACCATCATCGACGTGCTTCCGAACGTCGGCGACGCGTACCTGCGATCCGGCGCCGCCCGTGAAACGGACTACCGTCCGGTGTTCGCCGGCTCGGTCCAGCTGGAGACGGACGATCTGTCCGAGGGAACGGTCATGACCTGGGAGGTCACCACGACCGCCAGCCCGTGCACCAACTTCGAGACGAACGCGCTGTGCACCACGGCGACCTGGGTCGACGGCGCGTCGTTCCCGAGTGCCGACTACGCGAGCGTCACCGCGCTGCGCATCCACTTCGACTTCAGCGGCATTGAGGGTGCCGACAACACCCTGCCGCCGGCCGCCTCCCTCAAGGTCACCTACGAGTCGGTCAACGTGCCGTCCACCAGCGACGACGACAACCGCGCGCCGGTCACCGTGCCGGTCGACCAGTCGCGCGCCTGGAACAGCTTCGGCGTGTTCGCCACGTTCCCCGGCTTCAGCGACCGTCGCGTCGAACCTGTGCGGGCGGGCGTGCAGCTCGCCACCGGTCCGCTCCAGATCACCAAGGTGATGGCGGGCGCCGCTGCGGCGTACGCGCCGAACGCGGTGACGGCCGTGCTCTCCTGTGAGGTGGAGGGGGCCGAGGTGATCCTCCCCAGCTCGAGCGAGGTGACGCTGTCGAAGGACAATGCGACGCCGTACGTGGCTCGCGTGGACGGGATCCCGGTCGGCACCGAGTGCGAGATCGTCGAGTCGGGCAGCGGGGCGAGCTCCGTGGCGTACAGCCCGGCCAACACCGACGGGGATGCGGCCGTGCTCACGGTCGCGACCGCGGCGTCCTCGATCGACGCGGTGCCGAGCGCGCACCGTGCCACGATCACGAACACCTACGACACGACGCAGCTGCGCATCACGAAGGACGTCACCACCACGAGCACCGTCGGCACGTTCGGGCCGTACGACTTCTCGCTCGAGTGCAGCGTCGACACGGGCGCCGAGACGCTGGACGTGCCGCTGGCCGACGGCGACTCGACCTTCACGCTGGCCGACGGCGACGACAAGCTCGTCACCGGTCTGCCGGTGACGGCCGAGTGCGAGCTGCGCGAGGTCGACTCCGACGGCGCCAACCGCATCCAGGTCACGGTCGACGACGGGGCGCCGGTGACGGTTGCCGAGAACGGCCCGGCCACGATCACCCTCGGCACGAACGCCGAGTACGCCGCTGTCGTCGAGAACCACTTCGCCGGCGGAGTCGTCTCGGTGCTCAAGTCGCTCTCGGGCGACGGCGCCGAGGCGTACGGCGACGGCCCGTTCACGGTCGAGGTGTCGTGCGTCTTCGACGGCCAGACGCTTCTGGAGACCGAGCTCGAGCTCGAGGCCGATGAGGCCGTCGCCCTCGACCCGATCTTCCCGCAGGGCACCGTCTGCACGGTCGTCGAGACCGACGCGGGCGGCGCCACGACCGCCGCGGAGGACACGGCGGTGACCGTTCCCGGCCCGACCGGTGAACAGGTCGTCGGCGCCATCACGGCGGGCCTCACCAACGACTTCGCGGTCGGCAGTCTCGACATCACCAAGGTGCGCGACGGCTCCGGCGCGACCGCCTACGGGGTCGGTCCGTTCACCGCCCAGGTCACGTGCACCTGGGAGAAGTCGGGGGAGACCCTCACGATTCCGCTGCCCGATGGCGGTGCGGTGACGCTCTCCAGCGACAACGGCTACGAGGCCGAGGTCACCGGGCTGATCGCGGGAGCCGACTGCTCCGTGACGGAGACGAGCACCGGCGGGGCGACCGAGTCGAGCATCGGCGAGCTTTCGCCCGCGATGATCCCGGCCGACGGCTCCAGCGCCGTCACCATCACCAACACCTTCGACACCGGCTCGCTCACGATCGACAAGGTGCGCACGGGCGACGGCGCCGAGCGCTTCGGCGACGGCCCCTTCGAGGTCTCGGTCGAGTGCCGCTACCTCGCGAACGGCGCCTGGCGCGACATCGACCTCGGCGGCGACGCGACGCAGGAGCTCAGCGCCGAGAACGATTACTCGGTGACGCTCACGGGTCTGCTGTTGGACGCCGAGTGCACCGTCGAGGAGACGGATGCGGGACTCGCCATCGAGAGCTCCCTCACCCCGGCCGACGGCACCGTCACGATCACCGACGCGCGGGCGCCGGCGAAGGTGACCGTGACGAACACGTTCCGCATCGGAACGCTCGACGTCGAGAAGGAGGCGAGCGAGGAGCTGATCCAGGGCGGTCAGGAGTTCGACTACACGATCGACGTGCGCAACGTCGGCGACGTGGACGCTGCCGACGTGACCGTGGTCGACGAGATCGACGCGCTGCTGAAGGTGCGGGAGATCGACGCACCCGGCTGGAGCGACTGCGCGGTGACCGGGGCTGACCGGGACGGCTTCGGCGGCACCCTCACCTGCGTCCTCGACACGGTGCTGGCGATCGGCGGCATCGCGCCGACGATCACGGTCGGCGTGAGCGTCGACCCGGAGATCCGCCAGGACACGCTCGCCAACGAGGCGGTCGTCACCTCGAGCACCCGGGTGGTCGACGGCGACGACGACACGGTCACGGTCGACGTGGCCTGGCTCGACGCCACCGCGACGCCGGAGTGCGTGAGTGACGCCCCGTGGCTGTACTACACGGTGGATGCCCACAACCTCGCGGTCGGCGGCCGCACCATGGTGGTCGACTGGCTCGATGCCGACGACAACGTCATCTCGACGGTGTCGATCGCGCTGACCGAGGACGGCGCGGTGAGCGGCCGCCTGCTGTGGCCGGGCGCGTCGATTGACGCGGACGAGCGCGGCACCGGCTGGCCGGGCTGGCGCGAGGCGCTTCCCGGCGAGACTCCCGACTGGGAGAACCTCGTGCTCGACGAGACGCTGCCCGAGTACGCGCTGCGCTCCGGCGCCCAGGTGCGCATCACGATCAACCCCGAGACGACGCTCGCGGTGGAGTATCCGCCGGCGACGCTCGCGTGTGCCGAGACGCCGACGGACCGCGCGTCCGACCTGTGGTTCACCAAGTCGACGGATGCGACCCGGGTCGACCGGGAGCAGACCTTCGACTACACGATGAGCATCGGCAACGAGGGGTTGGGTGCCGTCACCGACGTGCAGCTGGTCGATGACGTGCCCGACGTGCTCAAGATCGTGTCGGTGACGCCGCAGCGCACCGCCGACGGCCCGCAGTGGGTCGGGTGCGAGGTCACCGACCGGCTCTCGAACGGCTACGGCGGCACCGTGGTGTGCGACCTGGATCGCGCGCTGGGCTACCAGCAGCAGACGCCGGACGTGATCCTCACGGTGATGCTGAGCCCCACGGCGTCGCCGGGCACCGTCGTCAATGTGGCCCAGGTGACGGCGATCGAATCCTATGACGGACGGCTCCGCGAGCTCGAGACGTTCGCTCTCGACGATGACGCCTCGATCTGGTCGACCGGAACCCTCGCGCTCACGGGGAGCGAATCGCGCCAGGCCGTGCTGGTCGCGCTGCTGCTGATGGGGCTCGGCGTGCTGCTGTTCGCAGCGGCCGGAGCCCGTCGCCGCCGCGCCCATTAACCGGCTCTCCCGAGGCGGGAACGGGTCCCGCCTCGGGAGAGGCTGATGCTGAGGCTGCCGGAGCAGCGGGCCGGGTCTAGCCGATCGGGCGCGAGCTGCGACGGCCGCCGCGACGCGGGTTGCCGCCGCCGGTCGACGTGCCGTTCGAGTTCGTCGAGTAGACCGAGCGGGCCCCACCGCGGGTGCCCGCGGTGCCGCCGGTGCGGGCGGCGCCTCCGCGGCCCGAGCTCGCGGCGCCGGCCGCAGCTGCGGCCCCGCGGCCGGAGCCCTGCGAACGACGACCCTGGCCCGAGCCTCGGCTCGGCTGGCTCTGGCCCTCACGCGCGGCGCGCTTGCGCTGCGCGTTGGCGCCCTGCGAACGTCCGCCGCCGCGGGCGGGCTGCGCCGCGCGGGGAGCGGGGGTCACGTACGCGGCGACCTCGCCGACGAGCTCGCGCACGGGGGCGGAGTCGGCGGTCACACGCTGCGTCGCCGCCGAGATCTGCGCCTTGCGCATCAGCTGGGCGAGGTCCTTCTCCTGTGCGGGAAGCACGACGGTGACGACGTCACCCGACGAGCCGGCGCGCGCCGTGCGGCCGCTGCGGTGCAGGTAGGCCTTGTGCTCCATCGGCGGGTCGACGTGCACGACGAGCTCGACGTCGTCGACGTGCACGCCACGGGCGGCGACGTCGGTCGCGACGAGCACGCGAGCGCTGCCGTCGGCGAAGGCCGCCAGGTTGCGGTCGCGCGCGGGCTGGCTCAGGTTTCCGTGCAGGTCCACCGCGGGAATCCCCTCGGCGGTGAGCTGCAGGGCGAGCTTCTTCGCGTGGTGCTTGGTGCGCATGAAGAGGATCCGGCGACCGGTGCCGGAGGCGAGCGTCTTCACGAGCTGCTTCTTCGACTCGACATCGGCCGTAGCGAAGACGTGGTGCGTCATGTCGGCGACGGGGGAGTTGGCCTCGTCGACGGAGTGCATGACGGGCGAGCTCAGGAACTTCGCGACGAGCTTGTCCACGCCGTTGTCGAGCGTGGCGCTGAACAGCAGACGCTGGCCGTCGCTCGGGGTGGCGTTCAGGATGCGGGTCACGCCGGGCAGGAAGCCGAGGTCGGCCATGTGGTCGGCCTCATCGAGCACCGTGATCTCGATCGCGTCGAGCTTGGCGAAGCCCTGCTTCATGAGGTCTTCGAGGCGACCGGGGCAGGCCACGACGATGTCGACGCCCGAGTTGAGGGCCTGCACCTGGCGGTTCTGCGAGACGCCGCCGAAGATCGTGGTCGTCGTCAGGCCGTAGGCCTTCGCGAGCGGCTCGAGGGTGGCGTTGATCTGGGTGGCGAGCTCGCGGGTCGGGGCGAGCACGAGGCCGAGCGGACGACCGGGGCGCCGCGCGCCCCCGGCGAGGCGCGTGCCGAGGCGGGCGACCATCGGAATCGAGAAGGCCAGGGTCTTGCCCGAGCCGGTCTTCCCGCGGCCGAGCACGTCGCGTCCCGCGAGTGTGTCGGGCAGGGTGTCGACCTGGATGGGGAAGGCTTCGGTCTTGCCGGCCGCGGCGAGAGCCTCGACAAGCGGGTACGGCACGCCGAGCGTGCTGAAGTTGGTGGACACAGTGGTCCCTTTCATTGGCAGTGCCGGTCGAGTAGTCGCGCGTCAGCGCGGCGTATCGAGACCAGCGGAGGGCGAGCGTGACGGTGGTCACGTCGAATCGCCGTAAGAAGATGTCAGCCGGGCCTCGGTGAACCGAGCGGCGAGGGATGCGTTCTTCGACGCAAGAAGCGCGGGATCGCGCTGCAAGTGGTCTCAGGCTAGCAGACGGCGGTTCAGAGCCTCGCGAAGAGGCGTCGCAGCCGCGCGGCGCGCCACTGCCACATGATCCACATCGCGGCCCAGAGGAACGGGGTGGCGATGCCCGCGCTGATGTCGAGCCGGTCGCGGTAGAGCGTGCCGCCGCCGGGCAGGGCCGAGACGGCCATCCGGTGCCGCCAGCGCGAGATGACCGACAGCGGGCCGCTGAGCGGGCGCCCGGAGTCCTCGATGATCCGCACGCCGCCGCGCTCCGCGTACGAGATGACGATCTTCTGCTCCCCGACCGGAATGATCCCCATCAGGGTGCTCAGGGCGACGCGCGCCTCGCCTTCGGGCCACTGCTCGGGGAAGATCGCCGGCTCGACGGGCACCATCTCGATGATCGGCGCATAGATCTCGGCGAAGCTCGCCGGGGAGCGCAGGGCGTCCCACGCGGCGTCGGTGGGGCAGTCGACTTCGAGGCGGAGTTGGACGCGCATGGTTCCAGTCTCCGCCTTGCGGGCCCGGATCGCGAGGGCCGCTACTCTCACAGTCATGAACGCCCCGGTCTCCGATCCGTCCGCCCAGTCCGACTACCAGGTGCGCTTCGACTGGGGTCGCTCGGGCGCCGCGGCGATCGGGCGCGACGTCGAGGCGATCGTCTGGGTCGACGAGCTGGGTGCCGTTGCCGTCCCCGAGTTCGAGTCGGGACCCGCGGTCGCCCTCGCGACGCTGGCGTCGGCGGAATCGCTCGCCCGCTGGGCGCTCGCCCGACAGGAGTCGCTCGGCGGACGCTTCCGGATCGCGGTCGTGGCAGCCGGGGCCACGCGTCCCGACGGCGGCGAGCGGTTCGCGGTGGAGGACCTTCTCGCGGCGGGCGCCGTGATCGACGCGCTCGCCGAGGTCGGCATCGACCACAACTCGCCGGAGGCGGCCGCGGCCGCCTCCGCCTACACGGGCCTCCGCCGCGCGACGCGGCATCTGCTGAGCGCCTCGACAAGTGCGCGCGAGGGACAGTCCCCGTCGACGGTCGGGGCAGAGGTCGCTGTCGTCAGGGAATGATCCGCGAGGGTGTGCGGTTGGGGTCAAGACACCGCGACGGCCCTGTGTCGGAGCGCGGTGCGGACCACGAACCACGGGAGAACTCATGCCGAAGGCCGTACTCAACGGAACTGTCATTGCCGAAGCCGACGCGTCGGAGGTGCTGCACATCGAAGGCAACACGTACTTCCCGCCGTCGAGTGTGAAGAGCGAGCTCCTCGAGAAGAGCCCGACTCCCTACACCTGCGCGTGGAAGGGCGAGTGCCAGTACTTCTCCGTCAAGGACGGCGACCAGCTGCTGCAGGATCGCGCGTTCAGCTACCCGACGCCGCACGCGAGCGCGTTCGACCGCGTGGGCGCCGACTTCTCGAACTACGTGACGTTCTGGAAGGAAGTCCAGGTCATCGACTAGCCGCCGCGCGGGCTAGCGCGCCGCGCGCGCCCGCTCGCGGTGGGCGCGCACCTTGGCCCGGTTGCCGCAGCGCTGCATGGAGCACCAGCGGCGCGACTGCGTGCGCGACTCGTCGCGGAACAGCAGGTCGCAGTCCGCGGCGCCGCAGCGGCGAAGCGACGCCGGGTCGCCCTCGAGCATGGCGATCGCCTCGCGTGCGAGCGACGACAGCGCCTGGCTGACGCGGATGCGCGAGGCCCCCGCCTGCCGTCCTCCGCCGGCGAGGCGCGGGGGCAGGTCGGGCATCGCCGCGACGAGGTTGACGACGTCGATGTCGTCGGGGTCGACGGCCGCGCCGGCGCGCCGGGCCTCGGCGAGGCGCGCGAGCGCGCGCGCCAGGGTGCGGGCGTCGAGCAGGTCGCGGTCGGTCGCGTCCTCGGCGGCGAGCCGGGGCACGCGCTCGGCGAGCCACTCCCCGAGCCGGCGGGCGGAGTCCACCGGCTCCGTCGCACGGGCGCCCGGGATGCTGCCGAGGGCGTAGGCGAAGTCGAGTGATTCCGCGCCGGCCTCGAACCGCCAGGTGGCGCCGTCGGGGGTGGTCACGAGCTGGCCGGTTGACATGTAACCAGTATCGCCGGTTGCGAGACCGTGCCGACTACGTGGAGCGCTGCGTCCACGCGATGCGATGCCGGGTGTCGAATCGGCGCGAGCACTGCGCGCAGGAGGTGACGCGCTTCGGTCGCCGATAGCGGTAGTGCTGGTGCCCGGCAGGGCAGACGCCCACCCACGGGGCCAGCTCGGTGGCGACCGGCCCGTGGTGAACGCGTCCGCCGACGTAGCCGAGGTCGGCGGCGATCGCCTTCCACTCGGGGCCGTGGGCGGCGGCCGGGCCGGCGAGCGCGTGCGCGACCTCGTGCAGCAGTGTCTGGTGCACCTCGTCGTCGTCGGAGCGCTCCGCGATCAGTCGCGACACCGTGATGCGATGCCGGGTGTAGTCGCACGCCCCCGCCCGCGTTCGAGCGTGGTCGAACGCGAACGTCCACACCGTCGGGTCCAGGTGAAGGCGGATGAGGGCCTCGGCCCAGGTCCGCACCCGTTCGAGCTCTGCCACCGTCAGCCCTCCCCGAGCGGCCGCAGGGCCGCCTCCACGAGACGATCGTCGCCCGCGCGCGCGTCCCCGCGCCCGTCGGTGTTGTTCGTCAGAAACCACAGCGTCCCGTTCGGTCCCGCGGTGACGTCCCGAATCCGGCCGAACTCCCCAACGAAGTACGCCGCGGCCTCGACCGTCGTGCCGTCGGGGCCGGGCGTGATGCCCCAGACGCGCTCGCCGCGCAGTGCCGCCAGGAAGAGGGTGCCGTCGATGAACGCGAGACCGCTCGGGCTCGCCTCCGAGGTGGACCACTGCGCGACCGGATCCACGAACCCCTCGCGCCCCGCCGCGCCCTCGACGATCGGCCAGCCGTAGTTGGCGCCGGGCGTGATCAGGTTGAGTTCATCCCAGGTGTTCTGTCCGAACTCGGCCGCCCAGAGCCGCCCGCTCTCGTCCCAGGCGATGCCCTGCGGATTTCGGTGCCCGAGCGAGTAGACGACCGACCCCGGGAACGGATTGTCGCGGGGTGCCGCACCCTCGGCAGTCATCCGCAGGATCTTGCCGGCCAGGCTCGACGGATCCTGCGCGGCCTCGCGGTCGCTCGCATCGCCCGTCGTCGCGTACAGAAGCCCGTCCGGCCCGAACGCGAGGCGGCCGCCGTTGTGGTTGCCGGCTTTCGGGATTCCGGCGAGCACCAGCTCCGGCTCGCCGAGACGCAGCCCCGCGCCGGTGCCGGTGATCGCGAGGCGCACGATGCGGTTGTCGTTCGCCGCCGTCAGGTAGGCGTAGAGCCAGCGCTCGCCCGACTCCTCGCGCGGGGCCAGCCCCAGCAGGCCCCCTTCGCCCGCGGGTGCGGCGTCGTCGAGGGTGGTCACGGTCGTCGCGGCGCCGGAGTCGTCGAGTCGGACCACGCGTGCGGAGTCGCGTTCGCTCACCAGGACGGTGCCGTCCTCCAGTTGCGCGATCGACCACGGGGCGGCGAGGCCGGTCGCGACCTCGCGCACCTCCCCGGTCGGCTCGACGCCGGAGGTGGCCGCCGGGATCGGGTCGCTCGGGCGGCTCGGCGGCGCGGTCGGGGCGGAGGGCGCGCCGGCGACGCACCCGCTGAGCGCGAGCGCGAGCGCGGTCACAGCCGCAGCGGTGCCGCCCGCCGCGCGGGCCGCCGACGTCGAAGCTCGAGGCATGCTTTGAGGCTACGCCGGGGTCCCGTCACGCGCCGCCGCGCTGGGCGAAGACGCTCTTGTTGGGCGTGGGGGAGGGAATGGCGGTCTGATCGGTGACGATCGCGGCACCGGCGATCCAGTCGCGGAGCGCGCGACCGTGCACGAGCGCCGCCGGATGCGGACCGCCCGCCAGCAGTCGCGGCATCCAGTCGAGCGGCAGCTCGCCCTTCGAGGCCACCAGGACGAAGTTTCCGAAGCGCCGCCCGCGCAGCACCGCCGACTCGGCGAGCACGGCCACGTCGGAATACGCCACCCGGAGGGTCGCCGCCTGGCCGCGCGCGAACGCGCCGCCGGCCCCGTCCGCCGCATTGACCAGGAGCACCCCGTCGGGTCCGAGCAGCTCCGCGCACTCGGCGTAGAACTCCACGCTCGTGACGTGCGCCGGGATGCGCGCCCCGCCGAACACGTCGACGACGAGCAGGTCGACGGAGCCGCGCAGCCCCGCCGGCAGCTTGCCGAGCACCTCCCGCGCGTCGCCGTAGCGCATCCGGATCGAGGCGCCGCGGGGAAAGGGCAGCGCCTCGCGCACCAGCTCGATGAGGTCCGGCTCCAGCTCGACGACCTGCTGGCGCGATCCCGGCCGGGTCGCCTCGATGTAGCGCGGCAGGGTCAGAGCGCCGGCGCCGAGGTGCACGGCGGTGAGCGGACCGCTCGGCAGCTGGTCGATCACGTGGCCCATGCGGCGCACGTACTCATAGAAGAGGTGCGTCGGATCGCCGAGATCGACGTGCGACTGCGGCGTTCCGTCGACCACCAGCTCGAACGAGCCGGGAACGTGGCGGTCGGCGCGCACCACCGCGTGGAGGCCGCTGCGCAGCGAGCGAGAGAGCTCGGAATCCACCGTTTCTGACTGCCTTTCCGCGCGCTTATAGACCCATTCTCAGATCAAGTCAAGGAATTACTGGACATGTCGCGGAGTTGGGACATATAGTTGACCTTTGCGCTCCCACACTCTCACGCCGTCATATTGCGGTCGGCTGGCGCGCCCGGAGAGAGACCCCGAGTATAGCGGCGGGGTTATTGATTCATGGGCATGGGGCGTTCTCTCCACTACCGACACAGAATGAGACTCTTTCGTCTCACGGAGGTTGTTTTCCTTGGTTGCTGCGCGCTCCGCATCCAGTAAGAAGTCCCTCAAGAACGGCCGCACCGCATCGCGGCTGTCTTTCGCCAAGATCACTGACACGCTGACGGTCCCCGACCTTCTCGCGCTGCAGACCGAGAGCTTTGACTGGCTTGTCGGCAATGACGCCTGGAAGGCCCGTTCGGCCGAGGCGAAGGCGGCGGGCAACGACTCGGTTCCCGAGACCACCGGTCTGGACGAGATCTTCGAAGAGATCAGTCCGATCGAGGACCTCGGCGAGACGATGCAGCTGTCGTTCTCGCAGCCCGAGCTCGAAGAGCCGAAGTACACGATCGACGAGTGCAAGGAGCGCGGCAAGACGTTCGCCGCGCCGCTCTACGTCAACGCCGAGTTCATGAACCACATGACGGGTGAGATCAAGACCCAGACGGTCTTCATGGGCGACTTCCCGCTGATGACCGAGCGCGGCACCTTCATCATCAACGGCACCGAGCGTGTCGTCGTCTCGCAGCTCGTCCGGAGCCCCGGCGTGTACTTCGAGCGTCAGATGGAGAAGACCTCCGACAAGGACATCTACTCCGCTCGCATCATCCCTAGCCGCGGTGCCTGGCTCGAGTTCGAGATCGACAAGCGCGACCAGGTCGGCGTTCGCATCGACCGCAAGCGCAAGCAGTCGGTCACCGTCTTCCTCAAGGCCCTCGGCCTCACGAGCGAGGAGATCCTCGAGCACTTCGCCGGCTACGAGTCGATCGCCGCGACGCTGGAGAAGGACGCCATCCTCACCAAGGAGGAGGCGCTCAAGGACATCTACCGCAAGCTGCGTCCGGGCGAGCAGGTCGCCGCCGAGGCCGCGCGTGCGCTGCTCGACAACTTCTACTTCAACCCGAAGCGCTACGACCTGGCCAAGGTGGGTCGCTACAAGATCAACCGCAAGCTCGGAATCGACGCGGACCTCCGCGACTCGGTGCTCTCGGTCGACGACATCATCGCGACCATCAAGTACCTCGTCGCGCTGCACGCCGAGCAGAAGACCCTCCCGGGTGTTCGCGACGGCAAGAAGGTCGACATCCGCCTCGACGTGGACGACATCGACCACTTCGGCAACCGCCGCATCCGCGCGGTCGGCGAGCTCATCCAGAACCAGGTCCGCACGGGCCTGAGCCGCATGGAGCGCGTCGTGCGCGAGCGCATGACCACGCAGGACATCGAGGCGATCACGCCGCAGACCCTGATCAACGTGCGCCCCGTCGTCGCCGCGATCAAGGAGTTCTTCGGAACCAGCCAGCTGTCGCAGTTCATGGACCAGAACAACCCGCTCGCGGGCCTGACGCACAAGCGGCGTCTCTCGGCCCTCGGCCCGGGCGGTCTGTCGCGTGAGCGCGCCGGCGTCGAGGTTCGTGACGTCCACCCCAGCCACTACGGCCGCATGTGCCCGATCGAGACGCCGGAAGGCCCGAACATCGGTCTGATCGGCTCGCTCGCCTCGTTCGCGCGGATCAACTCGTTCGGGTTCATCGAGACCCCGTACCGTCGCGTCACCAAGGGCAAGGTGTCGACCACGATCGACTACCTCACCGCGAGTGAGGAGGACGAGTTCGTCGTCGCCCAGGCCAACGCGCCGCTCACCGCCGACTTCCGCTTCGCCGAGCCCAAGGTGCTCGTGCGGAAGAAGGGCGGCGAGGTCGAGCTCGTCGACGCCGAAGACGTCGACTACATGGATGTCTCGCCGCGCCAGATGGTGTCGGTCGCGACCTCGCTCATCCCCTTCCTCGAGCACGACGACGCGAACCGCGCCCTCATGGGTGCGAACATGCAGCGCCAGGCCGTGCCGCTGCTGCGCTCGGACTCGCCGTATGTCGGAACCGGCATGGAGAACTACGCCGCGATCGACGCCGGCGACGTCGTCACCGCCGACAAGGCCGGTGTCGTCGCCGAGGTGAGCGCCGAGGTCGTCACGATCCAGCTCGACGAGGGCGGCACGCAGGACTACTACCTGCGCAAGTTCGACCGCTCGAACCAGGGCACCAGCTACAACCACCGCGTGATCGTCGACGAGGGCGAGCGTGTCGAGGTCGGCCAGGTCATCGCCGATGGCCCCGCGACCGAGAACGGTGAGCTCGCGCTCGGAAAGAACCTGCTCGTGGCGTTCATGCCGTGGGAGGGTCACAACTTCGAGGACGCGATCATCCTGAGCCAGAACCTGGTGAAGGACGACGTGCTCAGCTCGATCCACATCGAGGAGTACGAGGTCGACGCGCGCGACACGAAGCTCGGCAAGGAGGAGATCACCCGTGACCTCCCCAACGTCAGCCTCGACCTGCTCGCCGACCTCGACGAGCGCGGCATCATCCGCGTCGGCGCCGAGGTCCGCCCCGGCGACGTCCTCGTCGGCAAGGTCACGCCGAAGGGTGAGACCGAGCTCTCCGCCGAAGAGCGCCTGCTCCGTGCGATCTTCAACGAGAAGAGCCGCGAAGTGCGCGACACCTCGCTCAAGGTTCCTCACGGTGAGCAGGGCACGGTCATCGGCGTCAAGGTGTTCGACGCGCAGGACGGCGACGACGAGCTCGGCTCGGGCGTCAACCAGCGCGTGGTCGTCTACATCGCTCAGAAGCGCAAGATCACCGAGGGCGACAAGCTCGCCGGCCGTCACGGCAACAAGGGCGTCATCGCCAAGATCCTGCCGGTCGAGGACATGCCGTTCCTCGCCGACGGAACTCCGGTCGACGTCGTGCTCAACCCGCTCGGCATCCCCGGTCGAATGAACTTCGGCCAGGTGCTGGAGACCCACCTCGGGTGGGTCGCCAAGCAGGGCTGGAAGGTCGACGGCTCGCCGAAGTGGGCCGAGACCCTTCCCGCCGAGGCCCGCGAGGCCGAGCCGGGCACCAAGGTGGCGACGCCGGTGTTCGACGGCGCCTTCGAGTCCGAGATCGAGGGGCTGCTCGACAGCACCCTGCCGAACCGCGACGGTGAGCGTCTGATCGACTCGAGCGGCAAGACCCGCCTGTTCGACGGTCGCTCGGGCGAGCCGTACCCGGCTCCGATCTCGGTCGGCTACATGTACATCCTGAAGCTGCACCACCTGGTGGACGACAAGATCCACGCCCGCAGCACCGGCCCGTACTCGATGATCACGCAGCAGCCGCTGGGTGGTAAGGCGCAGTTCGGTGGCCAGCGCTTCGGTGAGATGGAGGTGTGGGCCCTCGAGGCCTACGGCGCCGCCTACGCGCTGCAGGAGCTTCTGACGATCAAGTCCGACGACATCCTCGGCCGCGTGAAGGTCTACGAGGCGATCGTCAAGGGCGAGAACATCCAGGAGCCCGGCATCCCCGAGAGCTTCAAGGTCCTCATGAAGGAGATGCAGTCGCTGTGCCTGAACGTCGAGGTGCTCGCGGCTGACGGTTCCGTCATCAGCCTGAAGGACACGGATGACGAGGTCTTCCGCGCTGCTGAAGAGCTGGGCATCAACATCTCCACCCGCTTCGAGTCTTCGTCGGTCGACGAGATCTGATCCGGGCCCGTACACAGGTTTATAGAGAACTAGCGAGAGAGACACACACGTGATCGACGCAACTACTTTCGATCAGCTCCGCATCGGGCTCGCGACCAGCGCTGACATCCGCGCGTGGTCGTACGGCGAGGTCAAGAAGCCGGAGACGATCAACTACCGCACCCTGAAGCCCGAGAAGGACGGTCTGTTCGGTGAGCAGATCTTCGGACCCTCGCGGGACTGGGAGTGCTCCTGCGGCAAGTACAAGCGAGTCCGCTTCAAGGGCATCGTCTGCGAGCGCTGCGGTGTGGAGGTCACCAAGTCCTCCGTCCGCCGTGAGCGCATGGGCCACATCGAGCTCGCCGCCCCCGTGACGCACATCTGGTACTTCAAGGGTGTGCCGAGCCGCCTGGGCTACCTGCTCGACATGGCGCCGAAGGACCTCGAGAAGGTCATCTACTTCGCCGCCTACATGGTGATCTCGGTCGACGAGGAGGCACGTCACGCCGACATGCCCGGCCTCGAGAACGAGCTCCGCCTCGAGATCAAGCAGCTCGAGTCGCAGCGCGACTCGCGGATCGCCGCGCGTCTCGCGACGCTCGAGACCGAGCTCGCCGCGCTCGAGGAGGAAGGCGCCAAGGCCGACCAGAAGCGCAAGGTCAAGGACGCCGCCGAGAAGGAGATGTCGCAGACCCGCAAGGCCTTCGACGAGCAGATCAAGCAGCTCGAAGAGGTGTGGGAGCAGTTCCGCACCCTCAAGGTCGGCGACCTGAAGCCGGAGGACAGCGTCTTCCACGAGCTCCAGGACCGCTTCGGTCTCTACTTCGAGGCGTTCATGGGCGCCGAGTCGATCAAGAAGCGCCTCGAGTCCTTCGACCTCGCCGCCGAGAGCGAGACCCTCCACGAGGAGATCGCCAACGGCAAGGGCCAGAAGAAGATCCGCGCGATCAAGCGTCTGCGCGTCGTCAACTCGTTCCTGCAGACCGGCAACTCGCCGGCCGCCATGGTGCTCGACGTCGTGCCGGTGATCCCGCCGGAGCTGCGCCCGATGGTGCAGCTCGACGGTGGCCGCTTCGCGACCTCCGACCTCAACGACCTCTACCGTCGTGTGATCAACCGCAATAACCGTCTGCGTCGTCTGCTCGACCTCGGTGCGCCCGAGATCATCGTCAACAACGAGAAGCGGATGCTGCAGGAGGCCGTTGACGCGCTGTTCGACAACGGTCGCCGTGGTCGCCCCGTCACCGGAACCGGCAACCGCGCCCTGAAGTCCCTGAGCGACATGCTCAAGGGAAAGCAGGGTCGCTTCCGCCAGAACCTGCTCGGCAAGCGCGTCGACTACTCGGGTCGTTCGGTCATCATCGTCGGACCGCAGCTCAAGCTGCACCAGTGCGGTCTGCCGAAGCAGATGGCGCTCGAGCTGTTCAAGCCGTTCGTCATCAAGCGCCTGATCGACCTGAGCCACGCGCAGAACATCAAGAGCGCCAAGCGCATGGTCGAGCGTTCGCGCCCGCAGGTGTGGGATGTGCTCGAGGAGATCATCCGCGAGCGCCCCGTGCTGCTGAACCGTGCGCCCACGCTGCACCGTCTCGGCATCCAGGCCTTCGAGCCTCAGCTCGTCGAGGGCAAGGCGATCCAGCTGCACCCGCTCGTCTGCACCGCGTTCAACGCGGACTTCGACGGTGACCAGATGGCCGTTCACCTGCCGCTCTCGGTCGAGGCGCAGGCCGAGGCCCGCATCCTGATGCTCGCGTCGAACAACATCCTGAAGCCGTCGGACGGCCGCCCGGTGACCCTGCCCAGCCAGGACATGATCATCGGTCTGCACCACCTGACGACGCTCAAGGAGGACGCGGTCGGCGCCGGTCGTGCCTTCTCGTCGGTCGCCGAGGCGATCCTCGCGATGGACCAGGGCTCGCTTGACCTGAACGCGCCCGCGCGCATCCGTCTCGAGAACGTGCACCTCGCCGACGCCCCGGAGGACTTCGTCCAGGGCTCGACGAAGCTCGTCGACACGACCCTCGGTCGCGCGCTCTTCAACGAGACGCTCCCGGCGGACTACCCGTACGTCGAGGCCGTCGCCGACAAGGGCAAGATCTCGGCGATCGTCAACGACCTCGCCGAGCGCTACCCCAAGGTGGAGGTCGCTGCGGCGCTCGACCGGATCAAGGACGCGGGCTTCCACTGGGCGACCCGCTCCGGCGTCACGGTGGCGCTGTCGGACATCCTGACGCCTGCCGAGAAGCCGGCGATCATCGCCAAGCACGAGAAGCAGGCCGCGAAGGTCCAGAACGACTTCGACCTCGGAAAGATCGAAGACGTCGATCGTCGTGCCGACCTGATCAAGATCTGGACGGAGGCGACCAAGGAGGTTGCCGACGCGATGCAGGCCGGGTTCCCCAAGGACAACAACATCTTCCGGATGGTGTCCTCGGGTGCTCGAGGTAACTGGCTGCAGGTCCGCAACATCGCCGGTATCCGTGGTCTGGTGGCGAACCCGAAGGGTGAGACCATCCCGCGTCCGATCATCTCGTCGTACCGTGAAGGACTCTCGGTCGCCGAGTACTTCATCGCGACGCACGGTGCTCGCAAGGGCCTCGCCGACACCGCGCTCCGCACCGCCGACTCGGGCTACCTCACGCGTCGTCTCGTCGACGTCTCGCAGGATGTCATCATCCGCGAGGACGACTGCGGCACGGGCAAGGGCCTCGAGCTCCCGATCGCGACGGTGGTGGACGGCGTCCTCACCCGCGACGAGAACGTCGAGAACGCGGTCTACGCCCGCAGCCTCGCCGAGGACGCGGTCGACGCGAAGGGCACGGTCGTCGCGGCGGCCGGCTCCGACGTCGGCGATGTCCTCATCGACACGCTGATCGCGGCGGGCGTCGAGTCGATCAAGGTCCGCTCGGTGCTCACCTGTGAGTCCGCGGTCGGTGTGTGCGCGGCCTGCTACGGCCGTTCGCTCGCGACCGGAAAGCTCGTCGACATCGGCGAGGCCGTCGGCATCATCGCGGCCCAGTCGATCGGTGAGCCCGGAACCCAGCTCACGATGCGTACCTTCCACCAGGGTGGAAGTGCCGGTGCGGATGACATCACGCAGGGTCTGCCGCGTGTCACCGAGCTGTTCGAGGCGCGGACCCCGAAGGGCGCGAGCCCGATCGCGGAGACCGCCGGTCGCATCGTGATCGAGGACACCGACAAGCAGCGCCGGATCGTGCTCACGCCCGACAACGGCGACGAGCCGCAGGTGTACCCGGTGCTCAAGCGCGCGACCCTCCTCGTCGAGGACGGGCAGCACGTCGAGCTCGGCCAGCAGTTCGTGGTCGGAAACCTCGACCCGAAGGAGGTGCTCCGCGTGCAGGGCGTTCGCGCCGTGCAGAAGCACCTCGTGGACGGCGTCCAGGGCGTGTACCGCTCGCAGGGTGTTCCGATTCACGACAAGCACATCGAGGTCATCGTGCGGCAGATGCTGCGCAAGGTCACGGTGGTCGAGCACGGCGACACCGAGCTGCTCCCGGGTGAGCTCGTCGACCGGTCGCGCTACAACGCGATCAACCGGGCCTCGCTCACCGAGGGCAAGAAGACCGCGTCGGCGCGTCAGGAGGTCATGGGCATCACCAAGGCCTCGCTGGCCACCGAGTCGTGGCTGTCGGCCGCGTCCTTCCAGGAGACGACCCGCGTTCTGACGCAGGCCGCCATGGAGGGCAAGTCCGACCCGCTGATGGGTCTCAAGGAGAACGTCATCATCGGTCAGCTGATCCCGGCCGGTACCGGGCTCAACCGCTACCGCAACGTGACGGTGGAGGCGACCGAGGAGGCGAAGGCGGAGCGGTACCCGAACCGCATCTTCACCGACGACGCGTCGTTCAACGAGGCGGACCTGAGCTTCGTCGACTTCGACTCGTTCAGCTCCGACGACTTCACGCCGGGAACCTACAACTAGGTCTCGTTCGTCAGTCGAGATCGACGGCCCCGCTCGCACTTCGGTGCGGCGGGGCCGTCGTCGTGTGAAGGTCGTCCAGGGTCAGGGCGAGTCGGCGCGGGGTCGCGCTGTCGACGAGCACCGTGGCCAGGGTGGCGCCGGACTCGGGCGGGAGCCGGACGACGACACGGCCGGAATCGGCGGCGTCCAGCTCGGCCGCGATCCGCTCGCGGAGCGCGTTGGCAACGGCGCGGGGGAGCTCGGTGGCGCGGTCATCTAGCAGCACCACCTCGATCCCGCGTCGACGTGCGGTTCGCGCGGCCGAGCTCACCGGCTCGTCGGCGAGAGTCCGCGCCCGCAGCCCGTCGCGCAGCTCGGCCTCGGCGAGCGCCGCCTCGCTCCGGATCTCGTCGGTGAGCTCGGTGTCGCGCGCGATCGCATGCAGCGACGGTGCCGCGATGCCGAAGGCCCAGCGCACGCGGGCCCGGCGCTCATGCTCGGCGGCGTTGGTGGCGGCGGCTGCGGCGGCGAGTCGGCTGTTCGAGGCGGCGAGCGCATCCAGTTCGTCACGCACGCGTCCGACGGCGATGATGAAGACGGTGCCGATCACGAGGATCGCGATCTGGCGAATCATGATCCCGGCGAGCGTTTCCACGCCGAAGTGCGAGGAGGCGCCCCAGACCAGCGCGGTCAGGGTCATGCCGAGCATCCCGAGCCAGGCGGCGCCGAGGCGGCCGCGAAGCGCCAGCGCCAGCAGGAGGAATGCCGACGCGCCCAGATGCCACATCGCGTGCCCGGTGCGCACGATCGGCCATGACACGAGGAGCACGAGAACCGTCGGCGTGGCCGCCGCGATGATGGTGTGCCGGGCCGGCAGGACGATGCCTCGTGTCGAGGTGGTCACCAGCAGCACCGCGCTGAACACGGCGATGCCCAGCAGGGCGGGCCCCGGGGTCTCGGTCGAGGGCAGGGAGGTCAGAGCGAGGATCGCGGTCGCGACGACCACGATGAGGCTGACCGCGCGCGTCGGGGCCCGGGGCAGGTCGAGGATCCGCACGGGGAACAGCTTCACGATGACACCGTCCACTCGAGCTCGACGTGCGTCCCGCGGCCTGGTGCGGAGCGCACGCGAGCGGCGGCCCCGGGGAGGGACTCGAGTCGTCCGAGAATGCTCGCGCGGAGGCCGAGCCGCTCGGCGGGCACGAGCGCCGGTTCGAAGCCCACGCCGTCGTCATCGATCGTCACGATGAGGCGATCATCGTTGACATGGACGCGGACGGTGGGGAGCTTGTGGCCCAGACGTGCGTGCCGGAGCGAGTTGCGGGCCGCCTCGGCCGCGGCGTCGGCGAGCGCGTCGGCGATGGCGGGCGGCACGTCCGGCAGCTCAGCCGGGAACAGGAGCGGGATGCGCGGAGACACGCGGTCGAGACGAGCCCGCAAGGTGCGTCGGAGGTCCACGAGCGAGCCTTCCGCCGCGTCGGACTCGCGGACCCCCGTCGCGAGCGCGGCGACGGCGCTGCTCGCCTGCTCTCGCAGCGCCTCGGTGCTGCGCACCCCAGCGCGCGAACCGAGCATCAGGACCGCCAGCACAGTGTCGTGCAGGACGGCGTCGACGCGCTGCCGCTCGCGCGACCGCGCGTGGGCCGCCGCGACCACGGCGGCATGTCGTGTGACCGCGCGGGTCTCCTCGTCGACGAGCCGCGCCCGGTCGATGGTGAACTGGGCCAGGGCGATGAAGACGGCGCAGAACATGAACGAGTACACCCCGTCCTGGATCCCGTTGAGGAGGCCGCTCATGTCCGGACCGCGCGTCCGCGACGCGATCACGATGACCGCCACGACCGCGTTGTAGGTCCACGCGAGGCTGCGCGGCGCCGCCAGGGCCACCGCCGAGGTCGCGGCGGCGGTGTTGTTGACGACCCATTCCGTCTCGGGCAGCGGGAGCGGGTCCACCAGGAACAGCGAGCTGAACGCTGCGGCGAGGTAGCCGATGCCGGTCACGCCGAGCAGCACGCGCGCCGCGGCGAGGGAGGCGATGGGCATCGCGAGCGAGGCGAGGACCGGCAGGGCGAAGACGGTGAGCACCGCTGCCACCGTCCACCAGGCGGGGGCGAAGTCCTGCTGCACCTTGATCGACTCGCGCGCGAGCAGAGCGAAGATCGCTGCGCCGATCGCCACCACGACCGCCATGCTGCGGATGAGTCGCAGCTCGGCGCTGTCCGATGTCACTCGCGCCTCGAACCGGGCCCTGCGACGTAGCCGTCCTCCACCGCGCGCTTGTAGAGGTCGACGCGGGAGAGGGCGGGGCGCCCGACGGCGGCGTATTTCATCCGGATGCGGCGCACGTATTCCGCGACGGTCTTCTCGGAGAGACCCGCGGCGTGCGCCACGCTCACCGATTTCTCCCCGGATGCGTACAGGGCGAGAACTTCGCGCTCCTTGGGGCTGAGCCGCGCGTCGCTGAGTCGCGGATCGGCATCGATCGCGGCGGCCCACTCGATCGTGGCGACGGCGTCGCCGCTCGCGGCGGCGCGAAGCGCGGCGATCAGCACGTCGGAGGTGTCGGTCTTGCGCACGATTCCGAGCGCTCCGGCAGCGGCCGCGTCGCGCACGCCGTCGGCGTCTTCGGCGCCGGTGAAGCAGAGCGCGGGCAGGCCGGCCGCCTGCAGTCGGTGCAGGTTGCCGGTGACCCCGGAGCCGTCGGCCAGCCTGATGTCGAGAACCACCAGGTCGATCTCGGATGAGGCGGCGAGCACGGGCGCGATCGTCGCGGCGGAGACGACGAGACGGAACTCGGGGTGGTCTTCGAGAATCGCCGCCATGCCGCGACGCATGGCCTCGTGATCATCGACGTGCGCAAGTCGCACGGGGTGGAGCGGGGCGTCCATCCTCGTCTCTCCCTTTGACCTTCCCGTCGTCATGGCGCTCGCGGTGGGTCCGAGCCTACTCGTGTTGACGTTCGCTCGTCCTCCTGATGGGGTACGCCAGACCGGTTTTGTACCCCAAATGGGTGTCAGGAAAGCGCCGACTGGGGCGAACGGTCTGTGTCGCCCACACTGTTTATCACGTAGTTGGACTAATTCATCCGCGCTTGGGAGCAGACATGAACGCGCATCGCCACTTGATCTCGACGATCGCCGACGAGTGGAGCGAGTCAGCCGGCAGCGCGTTCGACACCGCCGGGGGCGGGATCATGTGCACCGGATGCGCCACGTCGGATCTGGTTTCCGAGCTCAGTGCGGCGGTCTGGCCGCACGCGGCGCTGCACCGTCTGGTCGCGCCGATCGAAGAAGTCCTGGACTCCGCCGTCGAGACCTACATCGCGACGTCGCCGGATCGGGAGTCCACCCTGCACCTCGTCGATGTCTACCGCGACGAACTTCGCTCCACCGCCCGCATGGTCGTCGACCGGGCCCTGTTGCGAGGAAACTTTCTCGGCGCCGTCCCGGTCTAGGCCGCGCGGAGGGAACCCGCCCGTCGCGCCTGGGGGTCCACTTGCTAGAGTGGCCCCGAGACGTGAAGGAGACCTCCATGGCTGACGACTCCGAAGGACAGAAGCGTTCGACGCCGGACCCGGCGGACGGCGCCGAGAAGACCACGTCCGACACCGCTGACCTCGATCGCGAGGCGCTGGTCGGCGACGGGCCGGCGAGTTCGGCCGACGTCGAGACGGCGCCCGAGAGCGACGCCGTGACGCAGGTCGAGGCCCCGGCCGAGCAGTCCGAACCCGGCGCTGCCGACGCCCCCGCTCGGGTCGTCTTCGTCGAGACCCCTGCACCCCCACGCAACCGCGGCAACCGCGTCGCGGGCGCCGCGCTCGCGCTGCTCGGCGCGGTGATCTACGCGCTCGTCTACGCGCTGGCCGTCTTCGTGCTCATCCTGGCGACCGAGCCCTCCGAGTTCGTCGCCGCGACCTTCTCGACGTTCCTGAGCGGCGCGGCGCTGTGGATTCCGGTCCTCTTCTTCGCGCTGAGCTTCCTGCTGGCCGTGCTCATGCTGAATCGCGCTGGCTGGTGGGTCCACATCGTCGTGAGCCTGGTCGTCGGTGCGGCGACCTACTTCGGCTCGATCGGCCTGCTGCTCCTGGTCGACAACGTCGTGCTGATGTCGCCCAGCGAGGCGAGCGACGCCTTCGTGGCGCTGGCGCTGGATCCGCGCGTCATCATCGCCGCGCTCGCAGCGCGCGAGGTCTCGATCTGGATCGGTCTGGCGGTCGCCGCGCGCGGTCGGCGGGTGAAGGCGCGCAATCTCGAGCGCCGTGCGGAGTTCGAGCGCGAGCTGGCGGAGAAGAAGGCGGAGCGTGAGCGGGCCGCGGCCAGCTCGACCTGAGTTCTTTCTGGGGCTCCTGACGACCGTCCTCTGGGCGGCGAGCGCGTTCGCCATGATGGGGATGCTCGCCTGGGCGCTCGACCGCGAGCCGGTTGCGCGACCGGTCGGCCCCGCCTATGCGTTCCTCGCGCTCGCGGCCGCGGGGGTCTTCCTCTGGCTGCTGACCGGGTTCTCGGTTCGCGCGGAGCGCCCGTGGGCGGGGATGCTCGCGGCCGCCGCCGGCGTGTATCTGGCGATCGTGCTCACCGCTTTCGTCGTCGACTTCGGACTTCTCGTCGAGCAGGCGACGAGCGTCTTCGTCATCGCGGCCTCGTTCCTGGCGCCGCCGGCGGTGGCGCTCGCGTGGTGGCTGGCGACTGTCCGGCCCCCCCGGATGCGGGACTAGTCCGCGCCGTAGGGGCCGGGATAGCCTGACCACCACAGAGCGGACGAGCCCGGGATTCCCCGGCGCCGCATCCGATCTGGCACTGGTCGATTCGGGGGGAACGGCCAGCGCAGTGAGCCCGTAGGGGGTGACATGGCCTCCCTTTCCGAGATTCTCATCATCCGCGGGCTGATGCCGATCCAGAGCCTGGATCAAGTCACCGGCGATCCCGCGCGTGATGACCAGCATGTTCTCGAGCTCGTCGAGAACGGCGTCGTGACCGAGAGCCAGGTCGCTTCAGCGCGCGCCGCCCAGCTGGGCCTTCCGTTCGTCGACCTGACCGAGTACCCCGTCGACCGCGCCGCGGTGGCGCTGGTGCCGATCTCGCTGCTGCGTCGTCACAACGTGCTGCCGATCGGACGCGATGGCGACCGCCTGCTGCTGGCGATGGCCGACCCGCGTGACGTCGTGGCGGTCGATGACGTCCGTGCGACCGTCCGGCTGCAGGTGCGCCCGGTCATGGCCGAGCGCGGCGATCTGAATGCCGCGATCGACCGGTTCGTGCGATCCGACGGCGAGCTGGACGAGCTCACCACCGCGATCGTCGAAGAGTCGAGCTCGTCGACGGACCTCGCGGTCAACGACGAGGTCGAAGACGACGCGCCGATCGTGCGGTTCGTGAACCTGCTGATCGGGCAGGCGATCCAGGACAACGCCTCCGACATCCACATCGAGCCGGCGGAGACCGACGTCAAGGTCCGTTACCGCATCGACGGTGTGCTGCACGAGATGAGCCGCGCGCCCAAGAACATCCAGAACGGTGTGATCTCGCGCCTCAAGATCATGTCGGACATCGACATCGCCGAGCGCCGCAAGCCGCAGGACGGCCGCATGTCGGTCATGCACTCCGGTCGCAAGATCGACCTTCGTGTCGCGACCCTGCCGACGGTGTACGGCGAGAAGGTCGTCATGCGTATCCTCGACAACTCGTCGACCGGGCTGGGCATGGAGCAGCTGCGGATCCTCGGCCGGAACGCCGAGGTCTACAAGAACTCGTACACGAAGCCCTACGGCATGATCCTGGTCACCGGACCGACCGGATCGGGAAAGTCGACCACGCTCTACACGACGCTCAACGAGGTCTCGCGACCGGAGATCAACGTGATCACGGTCGAGGACCCGGTGGAGTACCGGCTGGCCGGCATCAATCAGGTGCAGGTGAACCCCAAAGCGGGACTCACGTTTGCCAGCGCGCTGCGCTCAATCCTGCGATCCGATCCGGATGTGGTGCTGATCGGTGAGATCCGCGACCACGAGACGGCGCAGATCGCCATCGAGGCCTCGCTCACCGGTCACCTCGTCCTCTCGACTCTGCACACCAACGACGCTCCGAGCGCCGTCACCCGACTGATCGAGATGGAGATCGAGCCGTTCCTCGTGGGATCCGCGCTCGACTGCGTCGTGGCCCAGCGTCTTGCCCGCCGCCTCTGCGACCGCTGCAAGGAGCCCTACCAGCCCGATCCCACGGAGCTGGCGCACATGCGATTCGCGGTGAACCCGGCGGTCGGGATTCCGACGCTGCACCGTCCCGTGGGATGCGCGGCGTGCTCGAAGACCGGCTACCGGGGTCGGATCGGTCTGCACGAGGTCATGCCGGTCACCGAGGAGATTGAACGTCTCGCGGTGACGCGCGCGTCCGCTGCCGAGATCGGTCGCGTCGCGCAGGAGCAGGGAATGATCACGCTCCGCCAAGACGGCTGGACCAAAGTCCAGCTCGGCCTCACCTCGATCGAAGAGATCATGCGCGTCGTCGCCTAGGGCGACGCGCTGGAGAACACAAGGAGGGGCCATGGAAAAGCCCATTTTCGAGATTCCGGTTGCCGATTCCTCTGAGTCGCCGTTCGGCGCCGGAGGCGCGGGTGAGGCACGGACGCCTCGCCATGAAGCGGCGCCGCACCAGCTGTCGGGACCGGCACCGGTCGACTTCTCGCAACTTCCGCCCCCCGCGGTGTCGCCAGTCGACTCGAGCGTGCCGGCCCCGACGCCCGCCGCGAAGGTCGAGCCGCTGGCCTCGATGTTCGCGCCGCCCGCTCCGGGCGCGACGGCCTACCCGGCCCCGGGAGCCGCGGCCGCCGTGCCGCCGGCTCCGCCCGCACCCGCTGCGGTCGCCCCGGCACCGCAGCAGCAGGTGCCGCAGCAGCAGGTGCCGCCGCAGCAGGTGCCGCAGCAGTCGGTGCCGCAGCAGCCCGCCCCGCAGCAGCCGACCGCCGCGGCCCCGTCCGCACGGGACGCGCAGAACCCGCCGGCCTACGGGACCGCGACCCCGATCCCCGGCTACACGCCGGCTCCGGACGAGCACGAGTTCCGACTCCCGGACTCGGCGCAGACGCCGAACGGCGCGCTGCTCGACGCCGGTCCGACCCCGGGCGCAGCCGTGCCCGGCCTGACGCCGCCGCCCTCAGAGCTGGACGGAATCGGTCCGGTGAGCGCGCCGACGATCCCGATGCCCGACTTCGACGCCGCGCCGACTCTGATGCCGGAGCTCGCGTCGCCGCCGCCGTTCGTCGACGACGACTTCACGCGTCGTGCGCGTGAGACCGTCGACTCCGATCTCATCTCCGCGATGCAGCAGGTGCTGATGCACGGCGGCTCCGACCTGCATGTGTCCGCCGGAAGCCCGCCGCTCCTTCGCATCGACGGCGCCCTGCGTCCGATCGAGGGCGCCGTGACCTGGGATGCGGAGCGGGTCGAGACGGCGCTGCGTTCGCTGCTCAGCGAGGAGCAGGCCGCACGATTCGACGAGGTCCGCGAACTCGACTTCGCGTTCACCCTGTCGGCCAACGCGCGATTCCGCGTCAACTTCTACCAGCAGCGCGGCGTCACCGGCGCGGCCTTCCGCCTCATTCCCACCGAGATCAAGAAGCTGTCGCAGCTCGGCGTGCCCGAGGTGGTGGGGGAGTTCGCGACCCTTCCGCGCGGACTGGTGCTCGTCACGGGTCCGACCGGTTCCGGAAAGTCGACGACGCTCGCGGCGCTGATCGACCTGGTGAACCGCACGCGCACCGACCACATCGTGACGATCGAGGACCCGATCGAGTTCCTGCACACCAACCAGCGGGCGCTGGTGAACCAGCGCGAGGTCGGCCACGACACGCACTCCTTCGCGAACGCGCTCAAGCACGTGCTGCGGCAGGACCCCGACGTGATCCTGATCGGCGAGATGCGCGACATGGAGACGATCTCGGTCGCCCTCACCGCCGCCGAGACCGGTCACCTCGTCTTCGCGACGCTGCACACGCAGGACGCCGCCCAGACCATCGACCGCGTCATCGACGTCTTCCCGCCGCACCAGCAGGGGCAGATCCGCACCCAGCTCGCCGCCACGCTGCGCGGCGTCGTCTGCCAGACCCTGGTGAAGCGCGCCAGCGGCCGCGGGCGCGCCGTCGCCACCGAGGTGATGAAGACCACCCCGGCCATCGCGAACCTGATTCGCGAAGGCAAGACCTACCAGGTCACCTCGGCCCTGCAGTCGGGTGCGAACCACGGCATGCACACCATGGATCAGCACCTCGCCGAACTCGTCAACTCGGGCCAGGTGCAGTACACGGCCGCCCGCGAGAAGGTGCAGGATCCCGAGACGTTCGACCGTCTTGTGACCCGCCGCGACCTCAACAGCTCCCAGGGAGGGACGGCATAATGCCCGCCACCATCGCCACCGCAGGTTCGACGCGCGCCTGGCAGTATCGCGGGCGCGACAGCGCCGGCAAGGTCGTCAAGGGGCGCCTCGAGGCGTCCACCGAGAGCGCCGTCATCGACAAGATGCGCCAGCTGGGTCTCACCCCGATGAAGGTGACCGAGGCCACCGCGGGCACCGGGCTGAACCGCGAGATCGAGCTCGGCGGCCTGACCGGCAACGTCGGCCTGAAGGATCTCGCCGTGTTCAGCCGCCAGGCCGCCACCATGGTCGCCTCGGGGCTGTCGCTGCTGCGTGCGCTGAGCATCCTCGCCGAGCAGACCGAGAACAAGAAGCTCAAGGACGCCCTGCTGCAGGTCTCGCACGACGTCGAGGTCGGGTACGCCTTCTCGGATGCGCTGGGTCGGCATCCGCGCATCTTCCCGCCGCTCATGATCAACATGGTGCGCGCGGGCGAGACCGGCGGCTTCCTCGACGGCGCGCTCAACACGATCGCGACCAACTACGAGAAGGAAGCCAAGCTCCGCGAGCAGATCAAGTCGGCCATGACCTACCCGGTCATGGTGCTGTGCCTCTCGGTCGTCGCCGTGATCGTCATGCTGATCTTCATCGTGCCGATCTTCGAGGAGATGTTCGCCGGCTTCGGCAGCGAGCTCCCGCTGCCGACGATGATGCTCGTCTGGTTGAGCAAGGCGATGGTCTTCGTCGTCCCGATCGGACTGGTGGCCTCGCTGATCTTCGCGGTCTGGTGGAACGCCAACAAGAACACCGAGCGGGTGCGCAGCTTCGTCGACCCGCTCAAGCTCAAGATGCCCGTGTTCGGCAGCCTCAACAGCAAGATCGCCGTCACGCGCTTCTGTCGGAATCTGGCCGACATGGTGGCCGCGGGCGTGCCGATTCTGCAGGCGCTCACCATCGTCGGCGAGGCCTCCGGCAACTGGGTCATCGAGAAGGCGGCCATCAACATCGCCGGCTCGGTGCGT
Source organism: Herbiconiux sp. J20-20 (assembly GCF_057365085.1). NCBI lineage: Bacteria > Bacillati > Actinomycetota > Actinomycetes > Micrococcales > Microbacteriaceae > Herbiconiux > Herbiconiux sp. J20-20. Next base: position 1,402,421 of record NZ_CP195122.1, on the reverse strand, counting down.
GTCGGGCAGACGATCGCCGGCCCGCTCGCCGAGGAGAAGGTGTTCCCGCCGATGGCCGCGCAGATGATCGCCGTCGGTGAGGACGCGGGTGCCCTCGACACGATGCTGTCGAAGGTCGCCGACTTCTACGACGCCGAGGTGCAGGCCACGACCGAGGCGCTGACGTCCATCATCGAGCCGCTGCTGATCGCGTTCCTCGGTGTCGTCGTCGGCGGAATGGTCGTCGCGCTGTACATGCCGATCTTCAGCATGATCCAGGTGGTCGGCTGAGAAAACGGGGCTGTCGCCCCCCGTTCGGATGCCACCCGGAGGTGGGCTGTCGGGGGACGAAAAGTCTCAGCAATATTGCAGTATCGGGTCATCACCGTAGGGGGGACGGCTCGCGAATCATATTCACCTTCACGAATGGATAAGCACATGACTCGCTTCACCGAAGCACTCGCAGCGCACCGCGCCAAGCTGGCCAACAAGAACGACGAGGGCTTCACGCTCATCGAGCTCCTCGTGGTCGTCATCATCATCGGCATCCTCGCCGCGATCGCCATCCCGGTCTACATCGGGGTGCAGAACAGCGCCAAGGAGTCGGCACTGCAGAGCGACATCAGCAACTACAAGAACGCGCAGGTCGCCTACTACACGCAGAACGGCGCGTACGCGACGGATGTCGCCGACCTGGCGGCGCAGGGCTACCCCGGTCCGAGCCAGAGCGACTACCAGGTCGACCCGACGTTCACGGCGGGGACGGCCGGCGCGTTCAGCATCTGCGGCACGGCCGCGACCGGCAAGGTCTTCGTGGCCACCGACGCGAGCGGCGTGGAAGAGGCCGCCTCGGGCGTCACCTGCGGCTCCTAAGTCCTAGGACTGCCAGCTCAACCCGGCGGGGCATCCTGGAAAGGATGCCCCGCCGGCACATCGCAACATCACGACGGTTGGGGGGCCGGAGATGTTCACACGCGTTCGCGTGCAGCTTGCGCGCCGCATCGCCGCGGCCTCGCGAGACGACGAGGGAATCTCGATCATCGAGGTCCTCGCCGCCACACTGATCTTCCTGATTCTCTCGGTCGGCGTCGCCCAGGCGACGGTGACCTCGGTCCGCCTCGCCGGCGACCAGCGCCACCGCATCACGGCCCTGAGCCTGGCCGCGAGCGAGATCGACTACGTGCGCTCGATCCAGGATCCGTTCACCGTGCTCGATCGCACGCAGACGCAGGAGATCGACGGGATCGTCTACACGATCACCCGCGACACGTCCTGGGTGGCCGGCACCGGGCTCGACATCCCGTGCGGCACCGGCGGCACCGACAACCTGCAGCTCAAGCGCGTCAACGTGCGCGTCACCTGGGCAGGCCAGCTGGCCGCCACCTCTCCTGTGTCGTCCGACACGGTGCTCGCCCCGGAGGGGCGCATCAACGACCCGACCCGCGGCACCATCATCGTCGGCGTGACTCGCGCCGACGGCACCGGCGCCGCCGGCGTCACGGCGAGCATCACTCCCGTCAGCGGGGGTGCGACCGCCCTCGACGAAGCTCCCGCGGCCACCAACGCCGAGGGCTGCACCTACGCGCTTCAGGTGGTCCCGGGCACCTACACCGTCTCGCTCTCCCGCAGCGGCTACATCGACATCAGCCAGTCCGCCTCGCCGAGCGTCAGCGTCTCGGTGGTGGCGGGTGCGACCGCCACGGCGGGCTTCAGCTACGACGCCGCCTCGAACTTCGCCGTCAGCTACGCGGGCGGCGCGAGCGTGAACTTCGCGACCAACAACGAGACGACCTACGTCAACACCTACGGCACCTTCTACGTGTCGGGAACGTCGTCGTCGACGCAGCTGTTCCCGTGGAGCGCCGGCTACACGCCGATCGCCGGCCATTACCTGGCGCCCGATGGAAGCGGAGCCGGCGGCTGTCGCGCGGTCGACGCCTCCGAGTGGGACGCCGCCACGGTGGCGCTTCTCTGGTCCCTGGCCGACGGCGAGGGGGCGGACCCCGTGGCGACCGCGCCGGGAGGCACGGGCACGGTCAATGTGCCGATGGCGATCGTCGAGCTGTCGAGCCTGCCGAGCAACCGCTACGTGACCGCGGTCAGCCAGAGCACGCCCGCCGTGCCCGGGCAGCCGACCTGCGAGGTGGGCATGACGTACCGCTTCGGCAAGCTCAGCGGAACGGCGCTGATCGCCCTGCCCTACGGCACCTGGAAGATCTACACCGGAACGACCTCCGGGTCGACCTCGACCGCGCTGCTGAGCTCCCAGATCCAGCCGCAGACCAACGTCGTGCCGATCGGAATGGTCGTCGGCAACGCCGTCACCCTCGACCCGAGGAAGGCGTCATGATCCGGCAGCGGTGGCAGGCGCGGATGGCGCGACTCCGGCGCGAGGAGTCGGGCGTGACGCTCGTGGAAGTGCTGGTCGTGATGATGCTCAGCGCGCTGCTGATGACGATCGCCGGCACGTTCTTCGTCAACGTGACGCAGCTGACGATGCGCGCCGACGACACGGCGCGATCGACCTCCGACGCGAGCAACATCATGAACGTTGTCTCGACCTCGATCCGCGCCGCGGTGCGCAACGCGGTCGCGAGCTCGCCGAATCCCGATCCGGCCGTCGTCGCCGGCGACGCCAACTCGGTCACCGTGATCACGTACACCGATGCGGGGCCGAGCTTCGAGCTGCCGCTGCGACTGCGCTACCGCGTCGACTCTGACGGTCGCATGATCGAGGAGCGCTGGGAGGCCAGCGAGGTCAACGGCTATGCCGTCTTCCCGAGCATGGCCACGACGCCGGACTCGACGCGGTACCTCGGCAATGTCGTAGTCAACGCGGTCTCCGAACCGCTGTTCACGTACTTCTCGGTCAGCGGCACCCAGCTCGGCGGATCGGCCGCGCTCACCAGCGCTCAACGGGATGCCGTGACGTCGGTGCGATTCCACGTGAAGGTCCAGGCCGACGGCTCGAACGAGGTCGTCGAGCTGATCAACACGATCGGGATGCCGAACATGAACCTCGACGTCTCGGAAGAGGAGTAGACGATGCTGCGACGACTTGTCCGCCGTGAAGACGGCTACGTTCTGCCGATGGTCTTGGGGCTCGGGCTCGTCCTGGTGCTCATCTCGTCCACGATTCTCGCCGTCACCGCGAACGGGACCCGCAAGGCCGACACCGAGGCCGACTGGAACGCGGCGCTCGCCGCCGCCTATGCCGGAATCGAGGACTATTCGAGCCGAATCGAGAACGACGCGAGTTACGCGGGCTACGGCAACCCTGCCTCCGCTTTCAGCTCGGCGAGCAGCGGACTCACGCTCCCCACCGGCAGCAATGCGAACGATGCGTTCAACGTCACCGCCGGTTCCGACTGGGCGGTCGTTCCCGGTTCCGACGGCAACGCGATGTTCCGCTACGAGGTCGACAACTCCACCTACGCCTCGACCGGAGTGATCCGGATTCGATCGACCGGACTGGTCGGCGAGCAGACCCGATCGGTGATCGCGGATCTGCGGCAGGACGGCTTCAGCGACTACGTCTACTTCACCGACTTCGAGACGCAGGATCCGCTGCTCACCTCCGGCGACGACCCGTACTGCGCCAACTACTGGTGGAACCGTCCGCCGGAGAAGACGAGCGGGGTTCCCGGCTACTCGTGGGGCTCGCCCTCCTGCTCGGTGATCCAGTTCGCCTCGTCGGACACCTTCAGCGGCAAGGTGCACTCCAACGACCGCTTGTACATGTGCGGGGCGACCTTCGAGGGGGCCGTGACGACGGCAAGCACCACCACGCCGCTGTACGGCAGCGGCTCGGGATGCCCGTCGCCGACGTTCAAGGCGGGGACGGCGCAGCGCGTCGGCACGATCTCGATGCCGGTGACGAATGCGGAGATGAAGAAGGAGACGCGCAACGATCTGCCGTCCGAGGTCCCCGACCCCGGCTGCCTCTACACCGGACCGACCGTCATCCAGCTCAACAGCAACGGCACGATGACCGTGTGGTCGCCGTTCACCCGGAAGACCCAGATCGCCGCGACCTCCTCGGGCGCCTCGTCGCCGTCGAAGTGCGGCACCCCGGGCACCAGCTCGGGCCAGCTGGGGCACAAGGACGGCGCCACGATTCCGGTGCTCGATCTCAACCTGCTCTACGTGCAGAACGTTCCGGTCTCCTCGAGCGACCCGAACGTCCCGACGACGTCGGGTCTCGGCAGCAAGAAGTTCAGCTACAACAACTTCACCTGCACCGCGACGGGCGCCGATCAGGGCTGGTACATCGGCAACAAGAACTCGCCGACGCAGGCGTTCCCGACGGCGGACGAAGACCTGCCGTCGACGTCGACGTCCTCGACGCCGGCCTACGGCTGCCTGAACGGCGACCTGTACATCAAAGGCACCCTCAACGGCCGGATGACGGTCGCCGCCGAGAACTACGTCTACGTCACGGGCGATCTGCGCTACGCCGACACCCAGGAGGACATGCTCGGCGTCGTCGGTCAGAACGCCGTGTGGATCTGGAACCCGATGGAGTGCGGCAAGTCGTCGTGCGACGCCCTGCTGAGCAAGAACCGCACGATCTACGCCTCGCTGCTCTCGGTGGCGCACACCATCCAGGTGCAGAACTACACCGAGGGCTCCGATCGCGGCACGCTGACGATCGTCGGCAGCATGGCGCAGAAGTTCCGCGGAACGGTCGGAACGGGCAGCTACTGGGGTGTCTCCACCGGTTACGCGAAGGACTACAACTACGACCAGCGGCTGACCTACACCGCGCCTCCGAAGTACCTGATGCCGACCTCGACGAGCTACGGCACCACGCAGATTGCCGGCGTTCCGGCGGCGTTCGACGCGACCGGAGCGCCTCGATGACCGCAGTCGTGATCGTCCTCGCGGGCGTCGTGGGACTCGCGGTGGGCTCGTTCCTGAACGTGGTCATCCATCGCGTGCCCCTCGGGCTGTCGGTGGTGCACCCTGCCTCGAGCTGCCCCGGATGCGGCCACGCTATTCGACGCCGCGACAACGTGCCGGTGCTGTCGTGGCTGGTGCTGCGTGGCCGCTGCCGCGACTGCGGGATGCGGATCCCTGTCCGCTACCCGCTCGTCGAGCTGCTGGGTGCGGTCGCTTTCGTTCTCGTCGCGTTCCTGTTCGCGCCCGCGATCGAGGTCGCGGCAACCGGGGCCGAGCTCGCGGCCGCGACTCTCACGCTCCTCGCCTATCTCGTGCTCGCGGCGCTCAGCATCGCGCTGTCCGCGATCGATCTGGATGTCCGACGCCTGCCCAACCGGCTTGTCGGCCTGGCGTTCGTCGCCGGTGTCGTGCTTCTTGTGCCGGCCCTGCTGCTGGCCGGTCGTGCCGACCAGCTGGTGCCGTTGGCGGTCGGCGCCGCGGGCTCGTTCGCGCTGTACCTCGTGCTGGCCGTGGCGCGGCCCGGCGGCATGGGGTTCGGTGACGTGAAGCTCGCCGCCGTTCTCGGCGTGTACCTCGGCGCGCTCGGCTGGGCACCCCTGCTGGTCGGTCTCGGCTCTGCCTTCCTGCTCGGCGCCGTCGGAGGCCTTATCGTGATCGCCATCCGACGTTCGTGGCGGGACCGCACCATTCCGTTCGGCCCGTGGATGTTCGCGGGCGCGTGGGTGGGCATCTTCGCCGGTGAGCCGATTGCGGCCGCCTACCTCAACCTCGTCGGCCTCGGCTGACCTACGAAGGAGAATCCTCATGGCATCGACGATCGTCGGTCTGGACTTCGGGCACGGGGTGATCCGCGCCGCGGAAGTCCAGGGCGCGGCCACCGCCAATCCCACGCTCGTGCGCTATCACCAGATCTCGGTGCCGGTCACGGCGGTCGATCGCGGCGACGTCGTCGAGCGCGAGACGGTGATGTCGGCTCTCAAGCAGCTCTGGGTCCAGGGCAAGTTCAAGTCGCGCAAGGTGGTCGTGGGTGTCGGCAATCCCCGCGTGCTCGTGCGCGAGATGAGCCTGCCGCGGATGCCCATGACCCGGATCCGCGAGACGCTTCCTTTCCAGGTACAGGACGTGCTGCCGGTGCCGGTGGCCGAGGCGCTCCTGGACTTCTACCCGACGGCGGATGACGTCGAGGACGGCGCCCCCGTCGTGCGCGGACTGCTCGTCGCGGCGATCAAGGAGAGCGTCGTGTCCACGGTGGAGACCATTCGTGCGGCGAAGCTCGAGCTTCTCGACGTCGATCTGGTGCCCTTCGCGATCTGCCGCTCCGTCGTGTCGGGGCAGATCGCGCGCGGGACTTCCGCTCTCGTCCATGTCGGCGCCCACACCACGATCGTGACGATCGTGGTGGACGGGGTTCCGCGCTTCGTGCGCATCGTGCAGAGCGGCGGCGACGACATCGACCGCGCCCTGACCACCGAGCTCGGATTCGACGAGCGCCAGGCCGACCAGCTCAAGCGCCGGCTGGGTCTGGCGACCCAGGGGGTCACGGTCGACACGCGACCCGCGGTCGAGATCGTGTATCGCGTGAGCGGTGACCTGATCGCGGCGATCCGCAACACCGTGAGCTTCTATCTCTCGAGCCGCCCCGGCGCGGCGGTCGACCGCATCGTGCTGACCGGCGGCGGCGCTCAGCTTCCGGGCTTCTCCGGGGCGCTGGCGGACGCGACGCGCCTTCAGCTGCTCGTCCCGGAGCCGCTGGAGCATCTTCGACTCGCGCGATCCGTCGATCGCGACCAACTCGCCGTGGGAGCGGCCGGCGTGCCGGTCGCCGTCGGCCTGACTCTGGGGAACAAAGGATGAGCACCGGAACTCACGCTCAGTCGTCCCGCGCGGCGACAAAAGCGGCTCGCACCTCGCTCGCCGGGGGTTCGCCGCGGGTCTCGCTGCTGCCCCCGGAGATGGGGGAGCGGCAGCGCCAGCTCGGCATCCAGCGCGGCCTTCGCCTGCTGATGTTCGCGGCGATCGTCGTGGTGGCAGCCGGTATCGGCGCCGCCTGGTACTTCTCGTTCGTCAGCTCCGTGGCCCTGGCCGCCGAACAGCGTCGGACCGCGGAGCTCCAGGAGCAGCAGCTCGAGTACTCGCAGGTGCAGAACACGCTCAACGCGGTCGCGCTCGGCGAAGCGGCCCTCGCGGTCGGGGGGTCGACGGAGATCGACTGGCTCGATTACCTGACGCGCGTGCAGGACTCGCTGCCGAAGGGGGTGACGCTGGAGAGCTTCACCGTGGACGCCTCGACCATCACCGAGCAGTACCCGCAGTCGACAGTGCCACTCCAGGGCGCCCGCATCGCGACGCTGCAGTTCTCGGCTCTGAGCGACGAGCTGCCATCCATCCCGGACTGGCTCGACAGCCTGCGTGGCCTCCCCGGCTTCGTGGACGCCACCCCGGGAAGCGTGGTGCTGTCCTCCAGCGGTGAGGGCTACAGCGCCAGCATCACCATGCACATCGATGCCGAGGCCTACACGAATCGGCTCGTCGCCGATGCGGCCGCCGCGCAGACCGCCGGCAGCGATGACGACGCAGCCGACAACGAGGGAGACGACCAGTGAATATCGGGACGCGCATCTGGGCGCTGATCACCACGTTCGTTGTCATCGCCGTCCTCGCGGGCGGATGGTTCCTCGGCGTCGCGCCGCTGCTGGCCGCGCGCGCGTCCGCGGACGCCGAGCTCGCCAGCACGAAGACGCAGAACGCCGCGCTCGAGTCGGTCATCCTTCAGCTGCAGGAGGCCGAGTCGGAGCTGCCGATTCTGGCCGCGCAGGCTCGCGAGTTCGAGCAGGCGATCCCGAGCGATGTCGATGCGTCAGCGTTCATCACGGGTCTCAATGCGCTCGCCGGCAAGGCCGACGTCACCATCACGGCGATCACCCTCGGGGACTCGACTCCGTACGCCGAGCCCGCCGGCGACGCCGTCGATCCCGAGCTGGCGCCCAACCCGGTCACCGACGCTCGCATCACGGCCGAGAACTTCGTCCTGATCCCGATCACGATCACGGTCGACGGCGGCTGGTCCGAGGTGCTCAAGTTCGTGCACGGCGTGCAGACGAGCGATCGGTTCGTCCTCGTGACCCAGTTGGCGACGACGTCGTCGGATTCCTCGATCTCGGTCACCATCTCCGGGGCGATGTACGCGCTGCTGCGGCCCGAGGCTCTCGTGCTGGCGGTGGCCGAGACGGATCCGGAGGCCGCCGAGACGCCCACGCCGACGCCCACGCCGACCACGACGGAGACGCCGGTTCCGACGGAGAGCGCGACGCCGACGCCGTAGGACGCGAGGTGCACGACCGTCGCGACATTGCGCCCGGTTACGCGCCGGACTATCATCGACTGCGTGTGTGCTCTTCGCACACGATTCCCCGTGCTCCCGCAACCTCGGTCGCGTGTGTCGGGAGTCGGAGCGAGTTGAGCGCATCCAGAGGGTCACGCCCGTCGAAGCGATTCGACGCGGGTGGCCCCCACGGCATATCCATCACACACACGCGAGTCGGTTCCGGCTCGCGGATGGATCCCGATGGACGATTTACCACCCATCAGCCGCTGTCACCGTGCAGCGATTATTGAGGAGCACTTTTGCCCACCATTCAACAGCTGGTCCGCAAGGGCCGGACGCCGAAGGTCGTCAAGACCAAGGCGCCGGCGCTGAAGGCCAATCCGCAGCAGCGCGGGGTTTGCACCCGCGTCTACACGACCACCCCGAAGAAGCCGAACTCGGCCCTTCGCAAGGTCGCGCGCGTCAAGCTTTCCAACGGCACCGAGGTCACCGCCTACATTCCCGGCGAGGGCCACAACCTGCAGGAGCACTCGATGGTGCTCGTCCGCGGCGGTCGTGTGAAGGACCTCCCCGGCGTGCGCTACAAGATCGTGCGCGGCGCGCTCGACACCCAGGCCGTCAAGAACCGTCAGCAGGCCCGCAGCCGCTACGGCGCGAAGAAGGACAAGAAGTAATGCCTCGTAAGGGTCCCGCCCCGAAGCGTCCCGTCGTCGCCGATCCGGTGTACGGCGCGCAGGTCGTCAGCCAGCTCGTCAACAAGATCCTCCTCGACGGCAAGAAGGACCTCGCTCAGCGCATCGTCTACGGCGCGCTCGACGGAGTCGCTCAGAAGTCCGGTCAGGATGCCGTCCAGGTTCTCAAGAAGGCGCTCGACAACGTGCGCCCGACCCTCGAGGTCAAGAGCCGTCGTGTCGGTGGATCGACGTACCAGGTCCCCGTTGAGGTCAAGCCGCACCGTGCGAACACTCTCGCGCTGCGCTGGCTGACCAGCTACGCCAAGTCGCGTCGTGAGAAGACGATGACCGAGCGTCTCACCAACGAGATCCTCGACGCGTCGAACGGTCTCGGCGCGGCCGTCAAGCGTCGTGAAGACACGCACAAGATGGCCGAAGCCAACAAGGCATTCGCTCACTACCGCTGGTAGCCAGCAGCTGGTCGAGCAGCGCGCGAGCGCGGATCGAGACCCTGGTTTCGAGCCGCCGCTTCGCGCCTGCTCGACCGGCCCCCCACATCAACTTCTAACGTTAGGAACTGCCCGTGGCACAGGACGTGCTCACTGACCTGACCAAGGTCCGCAACATCGGCATCATGGCTCACATCGATGCGGGAAAGACCACGACCACCGAGCGCATCCTGTTCTACACGGGTATCACCCACAAGATCGGTGAAGTCCACGATGGCGCAGCCACGATGGACTGGATGGCGCAGGAGCAGGAGCGCGGCATCACGATCACGTCGGCCGCGACGACCTGCTTCTGGGACAAGCACCAGATCAACATCATCGACACGCCCGGTCACGTCGACTTCACCGTCGAGGTGGAGCGCTCGCTCCGCGTCCTCGACGGCGCCGTCGCCGTGTTCGACGGCAAGGAGGGCGTCGAGCCCCAGTCCGAGACCGTGTGGCGTCAGGCCGACAAGTACGACGTTCCGCGCATCTGCTTCGTCAACAAGATGGACAAGCTCGGTGCCGACTTCTACTACACGGTCGACACCATCGTGAAGCGCCTCGGCGCCAAGCCGCTCGTGCTGCAGATCCCGATCGGCTTCGAGAACACCTTCGAGGGTGTCGTCGACCTGGTCGAGATGCGCGCGCTCACCTGGCGCGGCGACTCCAAGGGTGACGTCCAGATGGGCGCCAAGTACGAGATCGAAGAGATCCCGGCCGACCTGGTCGACAAGGCCAACGAGTACCGCCAGATGCTTCTCGAGACCGTCGCCGAGAGCGACGACGCACTGCTCGAGAAGTTCTTCGCGGGCGAAGAGCTCACCGTCGCCGAGATCAAGGGCGCGATCCGCAAGATGACGATCGCGAGCGAGCTCTACCCGGTGCTCTGCGGCTCGGCGTTCAAGAACCGCGGCGTGCAGCCGATGCTCGATGCGGTCGTCGACTACCTCCCCAGCCCGCTGGACGTGCCCGACATGGTCGCGCACGACCCGCGTGACGAGGAGAAGGAGATCATCCGCAAGCCCTCCTCGACCGAGCCCTTCTCGGCGCTCGCGTTCAAGGTTGCGGTGCACCCGTTCTTCGGCCGTCTCACCTACATCCGCGTCTACTCGGGCACCATCGAGTCGGGCTCGCAGGTCGCCAACTCGACCAAGGGCAAGAAGGAGCGCATCGGGAAGATCTTCCAGATGCACGCCAACAAGGAGAACCCGGTCGACAGCGTCAGCGCCGGTCACATCTACGCCGTGATCGGTCTGAAGGACACCACCACCGGTGACACCCTCTCGGACATGCAGGAGCAGGTCGTCCTCGAGTCGATGACCTTCCCCGAGCCGGTCATCGAGGTCGCGATCGAGCCCAAGACCAAGGCCGACCAGGAGAAGCTGGGAACGGCGATCCAGAAGCTCGCCGAGGAAGACCCCACGTTCCGCACGGAGCAGAACCAGGAGACGGGTCAGACCGTCATCAAGGGAATGGGCGAGCTGCACCTCGACATCCTGGTCGACCGCATGAAGCGCGAGTTCAACGTCGAGGCGAACGTCGGCAAGCCGCAGGTCGCCTACCGCGAGACCATTCGCAAGACGATCGAGAAGTTCGACTACACCCACAAGAAGCAGACGGGTGGATCGGGTCAGTTCGCAAAGATCCAGATCAAGCTCGAGCCGCTGGAGGTCACTCCGGAGACGACCTACGAATTCGAGAACGCCGTGACGGGTGGTCGCGTTCCGCGCGAGTACATCCCCTCGGTGGATCACGGAATTCAGGACGCGATGCAGGTCGGCGTGCTCGCCGGCTTCCCGACGGTGGGCGTCAAGGCGACGCTCCTCGACGGTGCCTCGCACGACGTCGACTCTTCGGAGATGGCGTTCAAGATCGCCGGATCGATGGCCTACAAGGAGGCCGCGCGCAAGGCGAGTCCCGTTCTGCTCGAGCCGCTGATGGCGGTCGAGGTGCGTACGCCCGAGGAGTACATGGGCGACGTCATCGGCGACCTCAACTCGCGGCGCGGTCAGATCCAGTCCATGGAGGACGCCACCGGCGTGAAGGTCGTGTCGGCAAAGGTCCCGCTGTCCGAGATGTTCGGATACGTCGGCGACCTGCGCTCGAAGACCTCGGGTCGCGCGGTGTACTCGATGACGTTCGACTCCTACGCTGAGGTCCCCAAGGCCGTGGCCGACGAGATCGTCCAGAAGAGCAAGGGCGAGTGACCTTTCAGGTCTCTCGTCTGCGAACCCCACTAAAGTAACCAAGTACCCAAACAGCGGATCATCCGGAAACCATCCGGGTTCCGCGCCGAGTCCTGAGGAGGACCCAAGTGGCTAAGGCCAAGTTCGAGCGGACCAAGCCGCACGTCAACATCGGAACGATCGGTCACGTCGACCACGGCAAGACGACCCTCACCGCTGCCATCTCGAAGGTTCTCGCAGAGAAGTACCCCTCGGATGTCAACGTGCTGCGCGACTTCGCCTCGATCGACTCGGCGCCGGAAGAGCGCCAGCGTGGTATCACGATCAACATCTCGCACGTCGAGTACGAGACCCCGAAGCGCCACTACGCGCACGTCGACGCCCCCGGTCACGCTGACTACATCAAGAACATGATCACCGGTGCGGCCCAGATGGACGGCGCGATCCTCGTGGTTGCGGCGACCGACGGCCCGATGGCGCAGACCCGTGAGCACGTGCTGCTCGCCAAGCAGGTCGGCGTGCCGTACCTGCTGGTCGCGCTCAACAAGTCCGACATGGTCGACGACGAGGAGATCCTCGAGCTCGTCGAGCTCGAGGTGCGCGAGCTCCTCTCGAGCCAGGACTTCGACGGCGACAACGCGCCGGTCGTGCGCGTCTCGGGCCTCAAGGCTCTCGAGGGCGACGCCGAGTGGAGCGAGAAGATCGTCGAGCTCATGCAGGCCGTCGACGACAACATCCCCGACCCGGTGCGTGACAAGGACAAGCCGTTCCTCATGCCCATCGAGGACGTCTTCACCATCACCGGTCGTGGAACCGTCGTGACGGGTCGCGCCGAGCGCGGCACCCTCGCGATCAACTCCGAGGTCGAGATCGTCGGCATCCGCCCGACGCAGAAGACCACGGTCACGGGTATCGAGATGTTCCACAAGCAGCTCGACGAGGCCTGGGCCGGCGAGAACTGTGGTCTGCTCCTCCGCGGCACCAAGCGCGAGGACGTCGAGCGCGGCCAGGTCGTCGTGAAGCCGGGCTCGGTCACGCCGCACACCAACTTCGAGGGCACGGCGTACATCCTGTCCAAGGACGAGGGTGGGCGTCACAACCCGTTCTACGGCAACTACCGCCCGCAGTTCTACTTCCGCACCACCGACGTCACCGGCGTCATCACGCTGCCCGAGGGCACCGAGATGGTCATGCCCGGCGACACCACCGACATGACGGTTGAGCTGATCCAGCCCATCGCCATGGAGGAGGGCCTCGGCTTCGCCATCCGTGAGGGTGGCCGCACCGTGGGCGCCGGCAAGGTCACGAAGATCAACAAGTAAGTACCTTCGTACTTCCGCGAACGGGGTCGAGCCGCAAGGCTCGGCCCCGTTCGTCGTTCCCGGGAGGCCTTCGGGGGCACGGCTTGCCGTGGCTGGCCGGAGCCCGAAGAATGGAGGCGCGCGCGGGGAACTGCTCCGCGGCAGGAAGAGGACTCATGGGATTCGACATCGGCGACCTCGGCGACAAGGCCAAGGACTTCCTCGAGAGCGACCAGGTCCAGGACGCGCTCAAGAGCGAGCAGGCGGAGGACATCAGCGACAACGTGCTCGACAAGCTCGAGGACGTTGCGGACGACGTGACCGGCGGCAAGTTCACGGAGCAGATCTCTGACGCGCGCGACGCCGCTGACGGGGCCGTCGGCACCGACTAGCCGTCGCCGTCTCGAAAGCCCGGTGCCCCCGCTGCGCCGGGCTTTTTCGCGCCCCGGAGCGCGCGACGCCGCAGCAGCGGCGGGGGCGTTTGCGGGCGTCGACTTGAGCGGATTTCGCGAAGCGCAGCGACCGCGCTCGGTGCGCGGAGCGCGCGACGCCGCAGGAGCGGCGGCGTCGCCAGAAAGCACGACACGCCCGGGTTGCAGCAAATGCCGGGGTGTGGCAAACTCTTCTAGTTCGACATTCCGCGCTTCGGTGCGCGGATCACTGCCAGGCAGTGCATAGCCGCCGGAACTACGGTTCTGACGCAGGCTAGGCCGCGGGGAGCAGAACAAAGCTTCAATCGAATCCAATCCTTGCCGGGAATTCGTGCGTTCGCGCGCGCGTGCCGGCGAGCGGGGTGGATTGACAGAAGAACAGTGGTGCGTCAGCACGAAAGGTTCGTGAAGAACCGGACGTTGTTGCGCGATGCCTCGCGACGCGAGGTGTGAGACAGAGAAGAGAGATGCACATGGCGGGACAGAAGATCCGCATCCGGCTGAAGTCATACGACCACGCTGGCCTCGACGCCTCGGCGCGCAAGATCGTTGACACGGTCACCCGTGCGGGTGCCACCGTGGTCGGTCCGGTTCCGCTTCCGACGGAGAAGAACGTGGTCACCGTGATCCGTTCTCCCCACAAGTACAAGGACAGCCGCGAGCACTTCGAGAAGCGCACCCACAAGCGTCTGATCGACATCATCGACCCCACTCCCAAGGCGGTCGACTCGCTCATGCGCCTCGACCTCCCCGCCGACGTCAACATCGAGATCAAGCTCTAGTCCCCGCGACTGGCGCTCAGAAATCAAGGAAACTCCAATGTCTGCAGTCAAGACGACCAAGGGTCTGCTCGGCACCAAGCTCGGCATGACCCAGGTCTGGGATGAGAACAACAAGCTCGTTCCGGTGACCGTCGTCCAGATCTCCCCGAATGTCGTGACCCAGGTCCGCTCGGTGGAGAAGGACGGCTACGCCGCGGTTCAGATCGCCTACGGGCAGATCGACCCCCGCAAGGTCAACAAGCCCGCCGCTGGCCACTTCGAGAAGGCCGGCGTCACGCCGCGCCGCCACCTCACCGAGGTTCGGACGGCCGACGCTGCCGAGTACACCCCGGGCCAGGAGCTCAGCGTGGACATCTTCGAAGCCGGCCAGTTCGTCGACGTCGTCGGCACGAGCAAGGGCAAGGGCTTCGCCGGTGTCATGAAGCGCCACAACTTCAAGGGCGTCTCCGCCTCGCACGGTGCGCACCGCAACCACCGCAAGCCCGGCTCGATCGGTGCCTCCTCGACGCCCAGCCGCGTCTTCAAGGGCATGCGCATGGCCGGCCGCATGGGTGGCGACCGCGTCACGGTTCAGGGCCTCAAGGTCCACGCCGTGGACGCCGAGAAGGGCCTCCTGCTGGTCAAGGGCGCCGTTCCCGGCGCGCGTGGCCGCATCGTGTTCGTCCGCAACGCCGTGAAGGGTGCGTGATCGTCATGGCTAACACCACTGTCGACGTCATCGACGCGAAGGGAAAGAAGTCCGGCTCGGTTGAGCTGCCCGCTTCGATCTTCGACGTCCAGACCAACGTCCCGCTGATCCACCAGGTGGTGACCGCGCAGCTCGCGGCCGCCCGCCAGGGAACGCACAAGGTCAAGGGTCGCGGCGAGGTGTCGGGTTCCGGCACCAAGCCGTTCAAGCAGAAGGGCACCGGCCGTGCTCGTCAGGGCTCGATCCGCATGCCGCAGCACCGCGGCGGTGGCATCGTCCACGGACCGGTCCCGCGCGACTACTCGCAGCGCACCCCCAAGAAGATGATCGCCGCGGCACTGCTCGGTGTCATCTCGGACCGCGCGCGCGGCGAGCGTCTGCACGTCGTTGAGAGCTTCGGCCTGTCCGAGGCGCCCAGCACCAAGACCGCCGTCTCGCTGCTGACGCAGGTCGCCACGAGCAAGAACGTGCTCGTCGTGCTCGAGCGCAGCGACGAGGTCAGCGCGAAGAGCGTGCGGAACCTCCGCAACGTGCACGTGCTGTTCGCGGACCAGCTCAACGCCTACGACGTGGTCGTCAGCGACGACATCGTCTTCACCAAGGGTGCCTTCGAGTCGTTCGTCGCCTCGAAGTCGAACAAGGAAGAGGCCAGCGCATGAGCGGCTACAACAAGGACCCGCGCGACATCATCCTCGCGCCCGTCGTGAGCGAGAAGAGCTACGGCCTGATCGATGACGGGAAGTACACCTTCGAGGTGGACCCCCGCTCGAACAAGACCGAGATCAAGCTCGCCATCGAGAAGATCTTCAACGTGAAGGTCGCGTCGGTGAACACCCTCAACCGCAACGGCAAGACCCGTCGTACGCGTTTCGGTGCCGGTAAGCGCAAGGACACCAAGCGCGCGATCGTCACCCTCAAGTCCGGTTCGATCGACATCTTCACGGCTGTCGGCTAGGACCTCAGGAGACCATCATGGCAATTCGCAAGTACAAGCCGACGACCCCCGGTCGTCGTGGCTCGTCGGTCGCCGATTTCGCGGAGATCACGCGCTCGACGCCCGAGAAGTCGCTCGTTCGCCCGCTGCCCAAGACGGGTGGCCGCAACAACACCGGACGCATCACCACGCGTCACATCGGTGGCGGTCACAAGCGTCAGTACCGACTCATCGACTTCCGTCGCAATGACAAGGACGGCGTCGACGCGAAGGTCGCGCACATCGAGTACGACCCGAACCGCACGGCGCGCATCGCGCTCCTGCATTTCGTGGACGGCACCAAGCGCTACATCCTCGCGCCGAACAAGCTGTCGCAGGGCGACATCGTCGAGTCGGGTCCCTCGGCCGACATCAAGCCCGGCAACAACCTGCCGCTGAAGAACATCCCGGTCGGTACCGTCATCCACGCGATCGAGCTGCGCCCCGGTGGCGGAGCGAAGATGGCCCGTTCGGCTGGTGCCTCGGTCCGTCTCGTCGCCAAGGACGGCCCCTACGCCCAGCTGCGTCTGCCCTCGGGCGAGATCCGCAACGTCGACCTGCGCTGCCGCGCGACGATCGGCGAGGTCGGCAACGCCGAGCAGTCGAACATCAACTGGGGCAAGGCCGGCCGTCTGCGCTGGAAGGGCGTCCGCCCGACCGTCCGTGGTGTCGCCATGAACCCGATCGACCACCCGCACGGTGGTGGTGAGGGCAAGACCTCCGGTGGACGCCACCCGGTCAGCCCGTGGGGTCAGAAGGAGGGCCGTACGCGCCGTCCGAACAAGGAAAGCGACAAGCTCATCGTCCGTCGTCGTACCGTCGGCAAGAAGCGCAAGTAGAGGTAGAAGAAGATGCCGCGCAGTCTCAAGAAGGGTCCTTTCGTCGACGACCACCTGTTCCGCAAGGTTCAGGCCCAGAACGATGCAGGCTCCAAGAACGTGATCAAGACCTGGTCGCGCCGTTCGATGATCGTCCCCGCCATGCTGGGACACACCATCGCCGTGCACGACGGTCGCAAGCACATCCCGGTCTTCGTGACCGAGACCATGGTCGGGCACAAGCTCGGCGAGTTCGCGCCCACCCGCACTTTCCGTGGGCACGAGAAGGACGACAAGAAGGGACGGCGTCGCTGATGGTTGAGTCGATCGCCCGCGTGAAGCACATCCGCGTCACGCCCATGAAGGCTCGTCGCATCGTGGACATCATCCGCGGCAAGCAGGCTCAGGAGGCTCTCGCCATCCTGAAGTTCGCGCCGCAGAGCGCCAGCGAGCCGATCTACAAGCTCGTGGCCTCGGCCATGGCGAACGCACGTGTGAAGGCGGATGCCTCGAACACCTTCCTCGACGAGCAGGACCTGGTCATCGCCAAGGCCTACGTCGACGAGGGAACGACGCTCAAGCGCTTCCGTCCGCGTGCCCAGGGCCGCGCCTTCAAGATCCTGAAGCGCACGAGCCACATCACCGTCGTGCTGGCGACGCCGGACGAGCTCGTCTCGAAGGCAGCGCCGACGCAGAAGGCAGGGAAGAAGTAATGGGCCAGAAGGTCAACCCGTACGGTTTCCGTCTCGGCATCACCACCGACCACGTGTCGCGCTGGTTCGCCGACTCGACCAAGCCCGGTCAGCGCTACGCCGACTTCGTGGCCGAGGACATCAAGATCCGCAACCTGCTCAAGACGAGCCTGGACCGCGCTGGTGTTGCTCGCATCGAAATCGAGCGCACCCGTGACCGCGTGCGTGTCGACATCCACACCGCGCGTCCCGGCATCGTGATCGGTCGCCGCGGCGCCGAGGCCGAGCGCATCCGCGCCGACCTCGAGAAGCTCACCAAGAAGCAGATCCAGCTCAACATCCTCGAGGTGAAGAACCCCGAGGCCGAGGCGCAGCTGGTCGCGCAGGGAATCGCCGAGCAGCTCTCTGCTCGTGTCGCCTTCCGTCGCGCGATGCGCAAGGGTCTGCAGGGCGCTCAGCGCGCCGGCGCCAAGGGTGTTCGCATCCAGGTGTCGGGCCGTCTGGGTGGCGCCGAGATGAGCCGGTCGGAGTTCTACCGCGAGGGTCGTGTGCCGCTGCACACGCTGCGCGCGAACATCGACTACGGCTTCTACGAGGCCCGCACCACCTTCGGTCGCATCGGAGTCAAGGTGTGGATCTACAAGGGTGACATCACCAACAAGGAACTTGCTCGTGAGCAGGCGGCTCAGAAGTCGTCGCGCCCCGAGCGTCGTGACGGCGGCCCGCGCGGCCGTGGCCCCCGTGCCGAAGCCGCGCCCGCTACCGCAGGAGCCGAGGCGTAATCATGCTTATTCCCCGCAAGGTCAAGTACCGCAAGCAGCACCACCCCGGCCGTGATGGCCAGGCCACCGGTGGCACCAAGGTGTCGTTCGGTGAGTACGGGATCCAGGCGCTGACTCCCGCGTACGTCACCAACCGTCAGATCGAGTCCGCTCGTATCGCGATGACCCGTCACATCAAGCGTGGTGGAAAGGTGTGGATCAACATCTACCCCGACCGTCCGCTGACGAAGAAGCCGGCCGAAACCCGCATGGGTTCCGGTAAGGGTTCGCCGGAGTGGTGGGTCGCCAACGTCAAGCCGGGTCGCGTCCTCTTCGAGGTCGCCGGCGTTGACGAGGAGCTCGCCCGCGAGGCGCTGCTCCGTGCAATTCACAAGCTGCCCCTCAAGGCACGCATCATCAAGCGCGAGGAGGGCGACGCGTAATGGCCGTCGGATCCAAGGAGCTCGCCCCGATCGAGCTCGACACCTACGAAGACGAGCGACTCGTCGAAGAGCTGAAGAAGGCCAAGGAAGAGCTGTTCAACCTGCGCTTCCAGTCGGCCACCGGTCAGCTCGAAAGCCACGGACGCCTGCGTGCCGTGAAGCGCGACATCGCTCGCATCTACACCGTCATCCGTGAGCGCGAGCTCGGCATTCGGGCCACGCCCGCGCCGATCGAGGCTCCCGCGAAGGCGCCCAAGAAGTCCGCCAAGAAGTCGGAGACCGCTGAGGCTCCCGAGGTCGAGGCTGCTGACACCGCCGAGGAGGCGAGCAAGTAATGGCACAGGTCAAGAAGGCCGAGGCCGGACACGAGTCCGCCGCCCACGACGTTCGCGACGAGAGCGCGCGTGGCTACCGCAAGGTGCGCCGCGGGTACGTGACGAGCGACAAGATGAACAAGACCATCGTGGTTGAGGTCGAGGACCGCGTGAAGCACCCGCTTTACGGCAAGGTCATCCGCCGCACCTCGAAGATCAAGGCTCACGACGAGAACAACACCGCCGGCATCGGCGACCTCGTCACGATCACGGAGACTCGCCCGCTGAGCGCGACCAAGCGCTGGCGTCTGGTCGAGATCAACGAGAAGGCGAAGTAAGCCATGCTGCAGCAAGAATCTCGAGTCAAGGTCGCCGACAACACCGGCGCCAAGGAGCTCCTGACGATTCGCGTGCTCGGTGGTTCCGGCCGTCGCTACGCCGGTCTCGGCGATGTCATCGTCGCGACCGTCAAGGACGCGATCCCGGGCGGCAACGTCAAGAAGGGCGACGTCGTCAAGGCCGTCATCGTGCGCACCGTCAAGCAGACGCGTCGTCCCGATGGCTCCTACATCAAGTTTGACGAGAACGCCGCCGTCATCCTGAAGGCTGATGGGGACCCGCGTGGAACCCGCATCTTCGGACCGGTCGGCCGCGAACTGCGCGACAAGAAGTTCATGAAGATCATCTCGCTCGCGCCGGAGGTGCTCTAACTATGGGCCGCAACATCAAGAAGGGCGACCTCGTCCAGATCATCAGCGGTCCCTCGCAGGACCGCGGCGGTGACCGGGGCAAGCAGGGTCGCGTGATCGAGGTTCTCTCCGAGAAGAACCGCGTCATCGTCGAGGGCGTCAACTACGTCACGAAGCACGTCAAGGTCGGGCAGTCGCAGCGCGGCACCAAGACCGGCGGCATCGAGACGCACGAGGCGCCGATCCACATCTCGAATGTGGCACTCGTCGACCCCAAGACCAAGACGCCGACCCGCGTCGGTTTCCGTGAGGAGACCGTCGAGAAGGACGGCGTCAAGAAGACCGTTCGCGTGCGCTACGCGAAGAAGTCCGGAGAAGTGATCTGATGGCCGCGACGACTGAGGCTGGCACAATCCAGCCCCGACTCAAGTCGAAGTACCGCACGGAGATCGTCAAGACTCTCAGCGAGCAGTTCGGGTACACCAACCCGCACCAGGTTCCTGGTCTTGTCAAGATCGTCGTCAACACCGGTGTCGGTGAAGCCGCACGCGACTCGAAGGTGATCGAGGGGGCCATCAAGGACCTCACGCTCATCACGGGTCAGAAGCCGCAGGTGACGCTGGCCCGCAAGTCGATCGCCCAGTTCAAGCTGCGCGAGGGCATGCCGATCGGCGCCCACGTGACGCTGCGCGGCGACCGTGCCTGGGAGTTCCTCGACCGCCTGCTGTCGCTCGCGCTTCCGCGCATCCGCGACTTCCGCGGCCTGAGCGACAAGCAGTTCGACGGTAACGGCAACTACACCTTCGGTCTCTCGGAGCAGAGCATGTTCCACGAGATCGATCAGGACAAGATCGACCGCGTCCGCGGATTCGACATCACGGTCGTCACCACCGCGAAGACGGATGACGAGGGTCGCGCCCTGCTGCGCGCGCTCGGCTTCCCGTTCAAGTCGGCGGAGAACCCCCAGTAACACCCGACGGGGCAACCGCCCCGTCGACCATCAACCAGGTCGGCATCCGGTCGGTGCTCTTGAGGAGCTAGCGGATGTCGAAACCGGCTGAACGAAGGAAACACACACAATGACGATGACAGACCCGGTCGCGGACATGCTGACCCGTCTGCGCAACGCGAACCGCGCCTACCACGACACGGTTTCGCTGCCGAACAGCAAGCTCAAGACCCACATCGCCGAGATCCTCCAGAAGGAGGGCTACATCTCCGGGTGGAAGGTCGAAGAGGCGCGCGTGGGCTCGACGCTCACGATCGACCTCAAGTACGGCCCCAACCGTGAGCGGTCGATCGCGGGCATCAAGCGCGTGTCGAAGCCCGGCCTCCGCGTGTACGCCAAGTCGACGGAGATCCCTCACGTCCTCGGCGGACTCGGCGTGGCCATCCTGTCCACCTCCTCGGGGCTCCTCACGGACCGCGAGGCGACCAAGAAGGGCGTGGGTGGGGAAGTCCTCGCCTACGTGTGGTGATCTGACATGTCGCGTATTGGACGTCTTCCCATCGACGTGCCCGCCGGCGTGACCGTGACGATCGACGGCCAGGCCGTCGCCGTCAAGGGTCCGAAGGGCGAGCTGTCGCTCACCGTCAAGAACCCGATCGAGGTCAAGCTCGAAGAGGGCCAGGTCGTCGTGACCCGTCCCGACGACGAGCGCGAGTCGCGTTCGCTGCACGGGCTCACCCGCACGCTGATCGCCAACCAGATCGTCGGCGTCACCGAGGGCTACTCCAAGAGCCTCGAGGTCGTCGGCACCGGTTACCGCGTGGCGTCGAAGGGCAGCTCGGTCGAGTTCGCTCTCGGCTACTCGCACTCGATCACCGTGGACCCGCCCGCCGGCATCTCGTTCGAGGTCGAGGGCAACAACAAGCTGACCGTCAAGGGCATCGACAAGCAGGCCGTTGGCGAGGTCGCGGCGAACATTCGCAAGCTGCGCAAGCCCGAGCCCTACAAGGGCAAGGGTGTGCGTTACGCCGGCGAGGTCGTTCGTCGCAAGGCCGGAAAGAGTGGTAAGTGATCATGGCTGGAATCGTCAAGCGTTCGGATTCGAAGTCCGCGCAGCGCGCCCGTCGCCACACCCGTGTGCGCAAGCGCATCGTGGGCACGGAAGAGCGTCCGCGCCTCGTCGTCACCCGCTCGGCCCGTCACGTCTTCGTGCAGGTCGTTGATGACAGCAAGGGCCACACCGTGGCCTCCGCGTCGACCCTCGAGGCGGATCTTCGCGCCTTCGACGGCGACAAGACCGCAAAGGCCCGCAAGGTCGGCGAACTCGTCGCCGAACGTGCCAAGAAGGCCGGCATCGCCGCAGTCGTGTTCGACCGCGGTGGCAACCGCTACGCAGGACGCGTGGCCGCGATCGCCGAGGGCGCTCGCGAGGGAGGGCTGGAGCTGTGACCGAGGCCACTGAAAACCAGGAGCAGAACAACGTGACCGACGAGACCACCGTCGCGGCCGGCAAGGTCGTGGAGACGGCGGCCGGGACGGCGCCGTCGACCGAGCCTCGCGAGGCTCGTCGTGGCAGCCGTGAGCGTGGACCGCGCAACGATCGCGGTGCGCGTGGCGGCCGCGAGGAGAGCCAGTTCCTCGAGCGCGTCGTCACCATCAACCGCGTGTCGAAGGTCGTCAAGGGCGGCCGTCGCTTCAGCTTCACGGCGCTCGTCGTCGTGGGCGATGGCAACGGCATGGTCGGCGTCGGCTACGGCAAGGCGCGTGAGGTGCCGCTCGCGATCAGCAAGGGTGTCGAGGAGGCGAAGAAGAACTTCTTCCGCGTCCCGCGCTCCGGCGCGACCATCCCGCACCCCGTGCAGGGTGAGGCCGCTGCCGGTGTCGTCCTGCTGCGTCCCGCCGGCCCCGGTACCGGTGTTATCGCCGGTGGTCCGGTCCGCGCGGTGCTCGAGTGCGCCGGCATCCACGACGTCCTGAGCAAGTCGCTCGGATCGTCGAACACGATCAACATCGTTCACGCGACCGTGGAGGCGCTGCAGCAGCTCGAAGAGCCGCGCGCGGTGGCCGCACGTCGTGGCCTCGACTTCGAAGCCGTCGCTCCGGAGCGCCTCGTGCGCGCCGAGGCCGACGCTCGTGCCGCGGCAAGTGCAAAGGCAGGTTCATGATGGCTGCGCGCCTCAAGGTGACCCAGATCAAGTCCGTTATCAGCGAGAAGCAGAACCAGCGCGACACGCTGCGGAGCTTGGGCCTCAAGCGCATCGGCGACGTCGTCGTGCGTGAGGACACCCAGGCCAACCGCGGCTACGTCCGCACGGTCGCCCACCTCGTGAAGGTCGAGGAGATTGACTAATGGCTGAGGAAGACAAGAAGGAGACCGCCGCGGCGGCTCCGAAGAAGGCTCCGGCGAAGAAGGCTCCGGCCAAGGCCGCGGCCGACAAGCCGGCCGCCGAGAAGGCGCCCGCGAAGAAGGCTCCGGCCACGACGACGGCTGCCAAGTCGACCGCCGCCAAGGCTCCGGCCAAGGCTGCCGCCGACAAGCCGGCCGCCGAGAAGGCGCCCGCGAAGAAGGCTCCGGCCAAGGCTGCTGCTGACAAGGCTCCGGCCGAGAAGGCCGCTGCCGAGAAGGCTCCGGCGGCGAAGGCTCCGGCCAAGGCCGCGGCGAAGCCCGCCGCCAAGAAGGCTGCCGAGCCCAGCGAGGCTCGCCCGCAGATCCTGAAGGCCCACCACCTCCGTCCCGCTGCGGGCGCGAAGAAGGCCAAGACCCGCGTGGGTCGCGGTGAGGGCTCCAAGGGCAAGACCGCGGGTCGCGGAACCAAGGGCACCAAGGCGCGCTACCAGGTGGCGGCCGGGCTCGAGGGCGGAAACCTCAACTCGATCATGCGTGCGCCGAAGCTGCGCGGGTTCAAGAACCCGTTCCGCGTCGAGTACCAGGTCGTCAACCTCGAGAAGCTCGCCGAGCTCTACCCGAAGGGCGGCGACGTCACCGTCGGCGACCTCGTGGCCAAGGGCGCCGTTCGCAAGAACGAGAAGGTCAAGGTTCTCGGCGGCGGCGACATCGCGGTCAAGCTGAACGTCACGGTCGACAAGGTCTCGAGCTCCGCGGAGCAGAAGATCGTCGCCGCAGGCGGTTCGGTCAAGTAGTTTCTGACGGCGGCTCCCCACGGTGGGGAGCCGCCGTCTCTGCGACCCGGTAAGGTCGCACTGTCCCAAAAACTTCTGGAGGCGTCGTGTTCAGTGCCGTCGCGCGGATCTTCCGCACGCCCGACCTGCGTCGCAAAATCGGGTTCACACTCGGCATCGTCGCGCTCTTCCGCCTGGGGTCGTTCATCCCAGCGCCGTTCGTGCAGTTCGAGAACGTGCAGGCCTGTCTTGCCGGGAACTCCACCGCGGGGAGCCTGTACGACCTGGTCAACCTCTTCAGCGGCGGGGCTCTCCTGCAGCTGTCGATCTTCGCGCTCGGGATCATGCCGTACATCACGGCCTCGATCATCGTGCAGCTGCTGCGCGTGGTCATCCCTCACTTCGACACCCTCTACAAGGAGGGCCAGTCGGGCCAGGCGAAGCTCACGCAGTACACCCGGTACCTGACGATCGCGCTCGGCGTGCTGCAGTCGACCACGCTGATCACGGTCGCCCGCTCCGGTGCGCTGTTCCCGACCGGCTCGGTCGCCGAGTGCTCCGACCTGATCGCGAACGACGCCTGGTACGCCATCCTGCTCATGGTCATCACCATGACGGCCGGTACCGGCGTCATCATGTGGATGGGTGAGCTCGTCACCGAGCGCGGCATCGGCAACGGCATGTCGCTGCTGATCTTCACCTCGATCGCTGCCACGTTCCCGACTTCGCTCGGCACCATCGCGACCACCCGCGGCATCGAGATCTTCATCCTCGTGCTTGCGATCGGCGTGCTGATCATGGTCGCCGTCATCTTCGTCGAGCAGTCGCAGCGCCGGATCCCCGTCCAGTACGCCAAGCGCATGGTCGGTCGCCGCACCTACGGCGGCAACAACACGTACATCCCGATCAAGGTCAACATGGCGGGCGTCGTGCCGGTCATCTTCGCCTCGTCGCTGCTGTACCTGCCAGCGCTCATCGCGCAGTTCAACCAGCCGGCGTCGGGCGAAGCCCCGGCCGCCTGGGTGAGCTGGATCTCGGACACGCTGACGGCGGGCGACCACCCGCTGTACATGCTCACGTACTTCCTGCTCATCGTCGGGTTCACCTACTTCTACGTCGCGATCACGTTCAACCCCGACGAGGTCGCCGACAACATGAAGAAGTACGGCGGCTTCATTCCGGGCATTCGCGCCGGACGGCCGACCGCCGAGTACCTCGACTACGTCCTGACGCGCGTCACCCTGCCGGGCTCGATCTACCTCGGCCTCGTCGCGCTCATTCCGCTCATCGCGCTCGTGTTGGTCGGCGCCAACCAGAACTTCCCGTTCGGCGGCACCAGCATCCTGATCATGGTCGGCGTCGGCCTCGAGACGGTCAAGCAGATCGACTCGCAGCTGCAGCAGCGCCACTACGAGGGGCTTCTGAAGTGACCCGACTGCTGATCGTCGGCCCGCCGGGTGCCGGCAAGGGCACCCAGGCGGCGCGGATCGCGGAGAAGTACCAGATCCCGACGATCTCGACGGGCGACATCTTCCGGTTCAACATCGCCAACGAGACCGAGCTGGGCAAGCAGGTGAAGGCGATCGTCGACTCCGGCGACTACGTCCCGGACTCGCTCACCAACGCGCTTGTCACCGATCGCCTGAACGAAGCGGATGCCCAGGGCGGATTCCTGCTCGACGGCTACCCGCGCACGCCCGACCAGGTGCGCTACCTCGATGAGCTGCTGGGCTCGCACGGTCACGCCCTCGATGGTGTCGTGCGGCTCGCCGCCGACCAGGAGGAGGTCGTGCGGCGTCTGCGTCAGCGCTCGGTCGAGCAGGGCCGCGTGGACGACTCGGAGGAGGCCATCCGGCACCGCCAAGAGGTCTACCAGCGCGAAACGGCGCCGCTGCTCGAGATGTTCGACCAGCGCGGGCTCCTGATCGAGGTCGACGGTCTCGGCGAGATCGACGAGGTCACCGCACGAATCTTCGCCGCGCTGGACGCGCGCGATCTGGGCGCGGCTTAGCGCACAACCCCGCCGCACCCGACATCCGTGTCGGCGTGTGGCAAAAACGCCCCCGATGGGCTAGGCTCGATCTTTGGTGCCGTGCGCCTTCGGGCGTGCCTGCATCACCCACCCACCGCACGACCAGCAGTACACACGTGAGCGCTTGAGAGGTTATGGCCAAGAAAGACGGAGTCATCGAGATCGAGGGATCGGTGGTCGAAGCTCTTCCCAACGCGATGTTTCGCGTTGAGCTGAGCAACGGGCACAAGGTACTCGCCCACATTTCGGGCAAGATGCGTCAGCACTACATTCGGATCCTCCCCGAGGACCGAGTGATCGTAGAGCTGAGCCCCTACGACCTGACTCGCGGCCGTATCGTCTACCGCTACAAGTAAGGACTGCTGGAAAGTAACGGCCGGGCGCCTGACGGTGCCCGCGCACGATGACAGCGAGAGAGAACAATGAAGGTCAACCCCAGCGTCAAGCCCATCTGCGACCACTGCAAGGTCATTCGCCGCAACGGTCGCGTCATGGTCATCTGCAAGTCCAACCCGCGCCACAAGCAGCGCCAGGGCTGACACGCACAAGCTCCACAACTGAATAGCTGAATCAGCATCGTCAGAACCTCGCGAGAGGGGACACCCCGGGTCGGAGGCCCGGGCACCGACGGTGTGTCACACCTCCGAATGACTCCCAGGAGAAGCCACCATGGCACGTCTCGCCGGCGTCGACATCCCGCGCGAAAAGCGCGTGGAGGTCGCACTGACGTACATCTACGGTGTGGGCCGCACGCGCGCCCTCGCCACCCTCAAGGAAACCGGAATCTCCGGTGACATCCGCGTGAAGGATCTGACCGACGACCAGCTCGTCGCCCTTCGCGACTACATCGAGGGCACCTACAAGGTCGAGGGTGACCTGCGCCGCGAGGTGCAGGCCGACATCCGCCGCAAGGTCGAGATCGGCTCGTACGAGGGCATCCGCCACCGTCGCGGCCTTCCCGTGCGCGGACAGCGCACCAAGACCAACGCCCGCACCCGCAAGGGCCCGAAGCGCACCGTCGCCGGTAAGAAGAAGGCAGGCAAGAAGTAATGGCTACCCCGAAGTCGGCCGCGCGCAAGCCCCGCCGCAAGGAAAAGAAGAACATCGCCGTGGGCCAGGCCCACATCAAGTCGACGTTCAACAACACCATCGTCTCGATCACCGACCCCTCGGGTGCGGTCATCGCCTGGGCCTCCGGCGGCGACGTCGGCTTCAAGGGTTCGCGCAAGTCGACCCCGTACGCGGCCGGCATGGCCGCCGAGGCGGCCGCGCGCAAGGCGCAGGAGAACGGCATGAAGAAGGTCGACGTCTTCGTGAAGGGCCCGGGTTCGGGTCGCGAGACGGCGATCCGTTCGCTGCAGTCGGCGGGCCTCGAGGTCGGCACGATCAACGACGTGACGCCTCAGGCGCACAACGGTGTTCGTCCGCCGAAGCGTCGCCGCGTCTAAGTCTCAGACGCCGCGCTGACAGAGTCACGTGGCGTGGTCGGGTGCGCTTCGCGCGCGGAGCGCACCCGACACACCCGCGGATCCGCGGCGCAGTTCTGACAATTCAATAACCCGGCGGCCCAGCCACCCGCCGTCTTCCCGTGAGCGTCATATGGCGGACGCTCTCGCCGAAAGGAAACACCAACGTGCTGATTGCACAGCGTCCCACTCTGTCCGAGGAGAACATCTCGGAGTTCCGTTCGCGCTTCATCATCGAGCCCCTCGAGCCCGGCTTCGGCTACACGCTCGGGAACTCGCTGCGTCGCACGCTCCTCTCGTCGATTCCCGGTGCTGCGGTCACGAGCATCCGCCTCGACGGCATCCAGCACGAGTTCTCCACCGTTCCGGGTGTGAAGGAAGACGTCGTCGAGATCGTCTTGAACATCAAGAACCTCGTCGTCTCGAGCGAGCACGACGAGCCGATCACGGCGTACCTGCGCAAGAAGGGTGCCGGCCAGGTCACGGCCGCCGACATCTCGGCGCCGGCCGGGGTCGAGATCCACAACCCCGAGCTCGTCATCGCGACGCTCAACGACAAGGCGACGTTCGACCTCGAGCTCACCATCGAGCGCGGCCGCGGCTACGTCTCGGCGACGCAGAACCGCAGCGAGTTCAGCGAAGCGGGTCAGATCCCGATCGACTCGATCTACTCGCCCGTGCTCAAGGTCACCTACCGCGTGGAAGCCACGCGTGCCGGTGAGCGCACCGACTTCGACCGCCTCGTCGTCGACGTCGAGACCAAGCCGGCGATCAGCCCGCGCGACGCGATCGCGTCGGCCGGCCGCACCCTCACCGAGCTGTTCGGTCTCGCCCGCGAGCTGAACACCGCGGCCGAGGGCATCGAGATCGGCCCGGCCCCGGCCGAAGCCGTTCTGTCGAGCGAGCTCAGCATGCCGATCGAAGACCTCGACCTGTCGGTGCGCAGCTACAACTGCCTCAAGCGCGAGGGCATCAACACGGTGAGCGAGCTCGTGGCGCTCTCCGAGACGCAGCTGATGAACATTCGCAACTTCGGCCAGAAGTCGGTCGACGAGGTGAAGGACAAGCTCGTCGAGATGGGCCTTTCGCTCAAGGACAGCGTGCCCGGCTTTGACGGCGCACACTTCTACGGCGGATACGACGAGGAAGAGAACCTCTAGAGCCGGCCGCCCCGCCGCTTCTGAGCTAGGAAACCAAGGAAAAACGACATGCCTAAGCCTACGAAGGGACCCCGCCTCGGAGGCGGACCCGCCCACGAGCGTCTGCTCCTCGCGAACCTCGCGGCGGCGCTCTTCACCCACAAGAGCATCCAGACGACCGAGACGAAGGCCAAGCGCCTGCGTCCGCTCGCGGAGCGCCTCATCACGTTCGCCAAGCGCGGCGACCTGCACGCGCGCCGTCGCGTGCTGTCGGTCATCTCGGACAAGGGCGTCGTGCACGAGCTCTTCACCGAGATCGCGCCGCTCGTCGCCGAGCGTGAGGGCGGCTACACCCGCATCACGAAGACCGGCTACCGCAAGGGCGACAACGCGCCGATGGCCGTGATCGAGCTCGTTCTCGAGCCCGTCACGAAGAAGGCCAAGCCGGCGAAGGCCGCGGCGGCTCCCGCCAAGGCCGAGCCCGTCGCCGAGGAAGCCCCCGTTGAGGAGGCGCCGGTCGAGGAGACCCCCGTCGAGGAGGCTCCCGTTGAGGACGCCCCCGCCGAGGACGCGGCCGCGGAGAACGACGAGAAGTAGTCGTCGAGAGATTCGACACGGAATGGGGGCCCCTCGGGGCCCCCATTCTTCGTCTCGCCGAGAAAGAAGCGATCCGCTAGATTCACCGCATGACGATGAGTTCGCTGCGCGAACGGCTCGGCGCGGTGGAGGCGCCGCGTCGCCCGGCTGACACGGCCGAGATCACCTGGCGGCCCGCCACGATCGAGGACGTCCCCGCGGTGCTCGGCTTCTACGCTGCCCTGGCATCCGCCGACCACCCCGAGTGGGTCGAGACGCTCGAAGAGATCGACGAGGAGTTCCGCCATCCTTGGGTGGACCTCGCCCGCGACACGCTGATCGGGGAGACCGCCGACGGCTTCGTCGCGTTCGGGCACGTGATGGCACCACCCGACCCGGAGACGATCGCCCGCGCGATCCTGTTCGGCGGCGTGCACCCGGACCACCGCGGCCGAGGCCTCGGTCGCCAGCTGCTCGCCTGGCAGCGCCAGCGCGCCCGCGAACAGCTCGCCGCCGTGGATGCGGCGATGCCCGGCTGGATCATGGCATACGCCGAAGAGCGGACCGCGGATGCCCGGCGCCTCTTCGACCGTGCCGGGATGCCACTGGTGCGCTGGTTCTCGAAGCTCGAGCGCGATCTCACGGAGCCGATCCCCGAGATCGCGGTGCCGGACGGGCTGCGCTTCGAGCTCCCGCGCGATGCGGACCGCGAGGCGGTGCGCCTCGCCAAGAACGACGCCTTCCGCGACCACTGGGGCAGCCAGCCCACCTCGCTCGAGCAGTGGCACTCGGGATGGAGCCTGCCCACCCGCGCGGTCGAGCTCTCGCTGGTCGCCTGGGACGGGGATCGGGTCGTCGGCTTCGTCGAGACGCAGGTGAACCCCGACGACTTCGATCGCCAGGGCTATGTCGGCGGCTACGTCGCGCTGGTCGGAGTGGTCCGCGACTGGCGGCGACGCGGCGTCGCCCCGGCGATGCTGGCAGCGGTGATGCGCACGGCGCGCGCGGCCGGGCATGAGCGGATCGCGCTCGACGTCGACAGCGAGAACCCGAGCGGAGCGCTGGGGCTGTACACCGGCATGGGCTTCGTCGCGACCTCGCGCTCCGTCGCGCACGTCGACGAGCTGTAGCCGCGACCTCGCGTCTCGCCGCAGGGGAGCGGGTGCCGCCTAGACTCTCAGGGTGAATTTCGGAGATCCGTCGGAGGCGCCCGTCCGCGTGCGCCTCGATCTCGCCTACGACGGCACCGACTTCCACGGCTGGGCCAAGCAGCCAGGGCTCCGCACCGTGCAGGGCGAGATCGAGAGCGCCCTCGCGACCCTGTTCTCGCGCCACCTTCCCGCGCCGACCCTCGTCGTCGCCGGACGCACCGACGTCGGCGTGCACGCGACCGGTCAGGTGGCGCACCTCGACCTGACGCCTCCGCAGCTCGCACGGCTGCGCGTCGCGCGGCGCGGGGTCCGCTCCACCGACGACCCGGCGGTGGCGATCGGATCGCTCACCCGACGCCTCAACGGAATCGCCGGTGCCGCGGGCGACCTCTCCCTCTCGCGGGCGACGCCGGCGGACCCCGGCTTCGACGCGCGCTTCTCCGCGAGCTGGCGGCGCTACGAGTACCGGATCGCCGACGCGGTCGCCGTGAAGGACCCGCGGCTCCGGCGCTCGACGGTGTGGACCCCGGAAGAGCTGGACGTCGACCGGATGAATGAGGCGGCGACCGTGCTGCTCGGGCTCCACGACTTCGCCAGCTTCTGCAAGCCGCGTGCGGGAGCGACCACGATCCGCACGCTGCAGCACTTCGCGTGGCGCCGCGACGAGGCCGGCGTGGTGGTGGCCGAGGTTCGCGCCGACGCCTTCTGCCACAGCATGGTGCGGGCGCTTGTGGGGGCCGCCGTCGCCGCCGGAACGCGCAAGCTGGAGTCGGGTCAGGTGGCCGAGCTCCGGGACGCCGCCACCCGCACCTCGGCGTTCAAGGTGCTGCCCGCGCACGGGCTGACGCTCGTGGAGGTGGGCTACCCGGGCACGGAAGAGCTCGCCGCACGCGCCGAGCAGACCCGGGCCCGGCGCGCGCTCGAGGAGTGACCCGCACGCTGGTTTGACCGCACCCATCGCGATCGACTACGCTTGCGAAGTTGTGTCCGCATCCGCGGGCGCGAC
The DNA here is from genome assembly GCF_057365085.1 of Herbiconiux sp. J20-20. Taxonomy (NCBI): domain Bacteria; kingdom Bacillati; phylum Actinomycetota; class Actinomycetes; order Micrococcales; family Microbacteriaceae; genus Herbiconiux; species Herbiconiux sp. J20-20. The sequence continues at coordinate 1,371,533 of NZ_CP195122.1, read as the reverse complement.
TGAGCCCTCCACCGCTGGGTTCCCCGTGATCCACGAGGAACGCACACCGGAGTGGGATTCACGAACACCTCGACAGAAAGCAGTCATTCCGTGACGCGTACGTTCAGCCCCACGCCGGCGGACATCAAGCGTGAGTGGGTCGTCATTGACGCGACCGACATCGTGCTCGGTCGTCTTGCCAGCCACGCCGCCGCGATCCTTCGTGGCAAGCACAAGCCCACCTTTGCTCCGCACATGGACATGGGTGACTTCGTGATCATCATCAACGCCGAGAAGGTGGCCCTCACCGGTCAGAAGCTCGAGAAGAAGCTTGCCTACCGTCACTCGGGGTACCCGGGCGGTCTCACCGCGACCAGCTACGTGGAGATGCTCGAGAAGCACCCCACGCGCGCCGTCGAGAAGGCCATCCGCGGAATGCTTCCGAAGAACTCGCTGGGCCGCGCCCAGATCAAGAAGCTGAAGGTCTACGCCGGTGCCGAGCACCCGCACGCCGCGCAGCAGCCCAAGACCTACACCCTGACCCAGGTCGCGCAGTAGCGCCGGCCGGACGATTTCAAGGATTCACGACACCATGGCGAAGATCGAAGATTCCCTGGCCCCGGAGCTCGCCCAGAGCTACAGCACCGAGACCCCTGCCGAGGCGGCTGCGGCCCCCGTGCGCGCACCCCTCAACGTTCCCGGCGCGGCCGTCGGTCGCCGCAAGGAGGCGATCGCGCGCGTGCGCCTCGTTCCCGGCGGCGGCTCCTTCACGGTCAACGGACGCACGTTCGAGGAGTACTTCCCGAACAAGCTCCACCAGCAGCTCATCAACGACCCGTTCAAGGTCCTCGAGCTGCTCGGCAGCTACGACGTGATCGCGAAGATCACCGGCGGTGGCCCCTCGGGCCAGGCCGGCGCGCTGCGTCTCGCGATCGCCCGCGCGCTCAACGAGATCGACCGTGAGAACAACCGCCCGGCGCTCAAGAAGGCGGGCTTCCTGACCCGTGACGCGCGCGTCATCGAGCGCAAGAAGGCCGGTCTCAAGAAGGCCCGCAAGGCGTCGCAGTTCTCGAAGCGTTAATCCCACCTCGGGAGGTACGCGATGTCGCGTCTCTTCGGCACTGACGGGGTCCGAGGGCTTGCCAACGGTGAGGTCATCACCGCCGGGCTCGCCCTCGGCCTCGCGCAGGCCGCCGCGGTCGTCCTGACGCAAGGACGGCACGCGGATGAGCTCAAAGCGCAGGGTCTGCGCTCGAAGGCCGTTCTTGCGCGCGATCCGCGCGTCTCCGGCGAGTTCATCGGCGCGGCTGTTGCGGCCGGGCTCGCCAGCTCCGGCATCGACGTGCTCGACGCCGGAGTCATTCCGACGCCGGCCTGCGCCTTCCTGGTCGCCGACGTCGGCGCCGACTTCGGCGTGATGGTCTCGGCCTCGCACAACCCGGCGGCCGATAACGGCATCAAGTTCTTCGCGCTCGGCGGCGTCAAGCTTCCCGACGAGGTCGAAGACCGCATCGAGCGCGCGCTCGAACTGCCCAAGCTGACGCCGACCGGCGGCGGTGTGGGGCGCATCCGCCGCTTCTCGGACGCCGAAGACCGCTACGTTCTTCACCTTCTCGGCACGCTCGGCAAGACCCGGCTCGATGGGGTGCACGTCGTCATCGACTGCGCGAACGGCGCCGCCGCGGGAATCTCGCCGCGCGTGTTCGCGGATGCCGGCGCACAGGTCACCGTCATCGGCAGCGACCCGGACGGCCTCAACATCAACGACGGCGTCGGCTCGACCTACCTCGACACCGTCGCGGCGGCCGTGCGCGAGCACGGGGCCGACGTCGGCATCGCGCATGATGGCGACGCCGACCGCTGCCTCGCCGTCGATGCCGACGGCAACGTGGTGGACGGCGACCAGATCATGGCGATTCTCGCCACCGCGATGCACGCTCGCGGCGAGCTCGCCGACGACACCCTCGTCGCGACGGTGATGAGCAACCTCGGACTGCGGATGGCCATGCGCGAGCACGGCATCTCGATGATCGAGACGGCCGTGGGCGACCGTTACGTGCTCGAAGAGCTGAGCGCCCGCGGGCTCTCGCTCGGCGGCGAGCAGTCCGGGCACGTCATCTTCCGTCAGCACGCCACCACCGGGGACGGCATCCTGACCGGGCTGCAGCTGGTCGCCGAGATGGCGCGCACCGGCAAGAGCCTGGCCGAGCTCGCGAGCGTCATGACGGTGTTCCCGCAGGTGCTCATCAACGTGCGCGGCGTCGACCGCCGCGGGCTCGCCGGCGACGCGGAGATCGCGGCCGCCGTCGCCGCCGCGGAGGCCGAGCTCGGCGAGACCGGGCGCGTGCTGCTGCGCCCGTCCGGCACGGAGCCCCTGGTTCGTGTCATGGTGGAGGCGGCCGAACAGGCCATCGCACAGCGCATCGCGGAGGATCTCGCCGAGATCGTCCGCACCAGACTGGGCACCGCCGACTGACCGGCGCGTCGCCCCGACGAGGAGACCCATGCCCCTGTCCGGCGAGTACGCCCCCAGTACGGTCGAGTTCGCTCGCGAGCAGGCCGAGCGCTACGAGAGCTCGGGCGGAACCGAGGCCACCGAGCGTCACGGCCGCCCCGTCGTGATCTTGACGACCGTCGGCGCCAAGACCGGCCTGCTGCGCAAGACGCCGCTCATGCGGATCGAGCACGACGGCGACTATGCGGTCATCGCCTCGCTGGGCGGGGCCCCCAAGCACCCGGTCTGGTACTGGAACATCGTGGCGCACCCGCACGTGGAGCTGCAGGACGGCCCGGTGAAGAAGGATTACCGTGCGCGCGAGGTGACCGGCGAGGAGCGCGCCGCCTGGTGGGAGCGCGCCGTCGCGACCTGGCCCGACTACGACGAGTACGAGAAGAAGACCGAGCGTGTGATCCCGGTGTTCGTGCTGGAGCCGTTCGACGCCTAGCGCGACCCGCCGGCGCCGGCGGCACGCTGACAGAGCTGCCGCATCAGGCGAGGGCGTCGTGCGCCGCAGGCAGCGCCGTGACGCCGTCGGACGCGAGGAAATGGCCCGCGCCCGGGACGATGCGAGCTGACGTCGACAACTGGCGAGCGAGACGGTCGGTGTGCGCGACCGGAACGTACGCGTCGTCGTCGGAGCGCAGGACCGTGAGCGACGCGACGCGCTCGCGGATTCCGCCGAGCGGGACGCCGTCCCCGATGAAACCGTCGAGTTCGGGCAGCGCGGGGAGCTTGTCGATGAACCCCGCGACCAGCACGAGCGTTCCCAGCCGCCACGGGCCCGGAAGCGCCGACAGGTGCCGCAGCACGGTCAGGCAGCCGAGGCTGTGGGCGATCACGATCGTCTCGCGGTCCGGCACGCCCACCACGGTCGTCGCGGTGGCCGTCCAGAGATCCGGGTCGGGGTGCGCGGAGCCGGGCAGCGCCGGCACCAGCGTGGGGATCCCCTCGGATTCGAGCTGCTCGGCAAGCCAGCCGAACCAGTGGTCGTGGGGTGCTGCGCGGTAGCCGTGGAAGATCACGGCCCGCTTCCGGGTTGTCGATCGCATAGGACGGCACGCTAGACCTTCTCGCTAGCGTGAAGGTCAAGTCCGAGGAGGGGAGACGGATGCTGATCAGTGAACTCGCCGCGCGCACCGGGGTCTCGGCCCGAGCGCTGCGGCACTACGAGGATCGCGAGCTGCTGGTCGCGGAGCGCGATGCGAACGGGTATCGCGTGTATGTCGAGCCCGACATTGCGCGGGTGCGGCAGATCAAGACGATGATCGACGCAGGCCTCACGACGCAGGTCATCCGCCGCTACCTCGACTGCGGGCGAACGGGAGAGCACGGGCCCGAGCTCGAGATGTGCCCGGATCTCCGTGCGGAGGTCGACGCGGTCGCCGAGCGGATCGATCGGCAGCGCGCCCTTCTGGACGGGACGAAGCGGCGGCGCTGCGCACTCACGTCCGCGAGCTGACCGAGTGAGCGTCGTCGTCGACGCCTAGATCTTGCGCAGGAGGACGCTCGACACGGTGTGGTCGGCGGCCTTGCGGAGCACAAGATCGGCGCGGGCCCGCGTGGGCAGCACGTTGTGCTCAAGGTTCGGGCCGTTGATCTCCGCCCAGATGGAGCGCGCCGTCGCGACGGCTTCGTCCTCGGCGAGGTCCGCGTAGCGGTGGAAGTACGACTCCGGGTCGGCGAACGCGCCGCGCTGGAGGCGCAGGAACCGCTCCACGTACCAGCGCTCGATGTCGCTGGTGCGGGCATCGACGTAGACCGAGAAGTCGAACAGGTCGCTCACCGCGAGGTGCGCGCCGCCGGCGGGCGGCTGCAGCACGTTCAGACCTTCGACGATCAGCACGTCGGGTCGGCGCACGCTGATGTGCTCGCCGGGCACGATGTCGTAGACGAGGTGCGAGTAGACGGGGGCGTGAACCTCGGCCACCCCGCTCTTCACCTGCGAGACGAAGCGCAGCAGCGCGCGGCGGTCATAGCTCTCGGGGAAGCCCTTGCGGCGCAGCAGACCGCGGCGCTCGAGCTCGGCGTTCGGGTAGAGGAATCCGTCGGTGGTCACCAGCTCGACCCGCGGGGTGCCCACCCAGCCGGCGAGCAGTTCCCGCAGCAGGCGCGCGGTCGTCGACTTGCCGACGGCGACGGATCCGGCGACGCCGATCACGAACGGGGTGTGCTGCGGTGTCTGGCGGAGGAACCCGGCGACGTCGGTGCGCAGCGAGCGCGAGCTCGTGGCGTACAGGTTCAGCAGTCCGCTGAGCGGGGCGTAGACCTCGGCGACCTCCGCGACGTCGAGACGTTCGCCGATGCCGGCGATCTGCGCGAGCTCGTCGGGTCGAAACGGCTGCGAGGTGCGCGGGGCGAGAGCGGCCCAGTCCCCGCGGTCGAGCTCCAGGAACGGTGTCGCCCCATTGCCGGAGGAATGGGCGTCGGACATCCCCCTCAGGATAGTGCCGCTTCGCCCACCTAGAATCGTCAGCATGTGTGGCATCGTGGGGTACGTCGGGCCGGGTAGCAGTGTCAAGGTGCTGCTGGGCGGCCTGAAGCGGCTCGAATATCGCGGATACGACTCCGCCGGAGTTGCGGTCCTCGACGACGCGGGGGCGCTCAGCACCCGCAAGCGCGCGGGCAAGCTCGGCGTTCTGGTCGACGACCTCGAGGCGGACCAGCTCAGCGACGGGCACACCGGCATCGGGCACACCCGCTGGGCGACGCACGGCGGTCCGACCGACGGCAATGCGCACCCGCACCTGGGCGACGACGGCAAGCTCGCGCTCATCCACAACGGCATCATCGAGAACTTCTCCGAGCTGAAGCAGGAGTTGCTGGATGCCGGAGACACCTTCACGAGCGAGACCGACTCCGAGGTCGCCGCTCTGCTCGTCGGACGCGCCTACCGCGAGACCGGCGACCTGACCGCGGCGCTGCGCGCGGTCGCCGTGCGCCTCGAAGGCGCGTTCACGCTGCTGGTGGTGCACCAGGACGAGCCGGGCGTGGTGGTCGGCGCTCGCCGCAACTCGCCGCTGGTGATCGGTCTGGGCGAGGGGGAGAACTTCCTCGGCTCCGACGTGGCCGCCTTCGTCGAGCACACCCGTCGCGCGATGGAGATCGGGCAGGACGAGATCGTGACGATCCGTCCCGACTCGGTGGTCGTCACCGACTTCACCGGCGCGCCCGTCGAGGCCAAGGAGTTCGAGATCTCCTGGGACGCCTCGGCCGCCGAGAAGGGCGGCTGGTCGAGCTTCATGAAGAAGGAGATCAGCGAGGAGCCCGAGGCGGTCGAGAAGACGCTGCTCGGTCGCGTGCACGACGGCGCGGTCACGCTGCCCGAGCTGGAGCCGCTCGGCGGTGTGCTGGCCGATATCAACCGGGTGATCGTGATCGCCTGTGGCACCGCCGCCTATGCGGGCATGGTCGGCAAGTACGCGATCGAGGCCTGGGCCCGCGTTCCGGTCGACGTCGAGCTCAGCCACGAGTTCCGCTACCGCGACCCGGTGCTCGACGAGCGCACGCTCGTCGTCTCGGTCAGCCAGTCGGGCGAGACGATGGACACCCTGATGGCGGTCAAGTACGCGCGCGAGCGCGGGGCGCGCACGCTGTCGATCTGCAACACCCAGGGCGCGACGATTCCGCGCGAGTCCGACGCGGTGCTGTACACGCACGCCGGCCCCGAGGTGGCGGTGGCCTCGACCAAGGCATTCGTCGCGCAGGTGACGGCGCTCTACCTGCTCGGTCTCGACCTGGCGACCCGTCGCGGCACGCTGACGACCGAGCGGATCGCCGAGAACGTCGCCGAGCTGCAGGCGATTCCCGAGAAGCTCGCCGAGGTCGTCGCCTCCGGCTCGGAGCGGATCGCCGACTTCGCGCGCTGGATGGGCGACACGCAGTCGGTGCTGTTCCTCGGCCGCCACGTCGGATATCCGATCGCCCTGGAGGGCGCTCTGAAGCTGAAGGAGCTCGCCTACATCCACGCCGAGGGCTTCGCCGCGGGCGAGCTCAAGCACGGCCCGATCGCGCTCATCGAGCCCGGCCAGATCGTCTTCGTGATCGTGCCGAGCCCGCGCGACCCGGGGTCGCTGCACAAGAAGGTCGTGTCGAACATCCAGGAGATCCGCGCTCGCGGCGCTCGGGTGATCGCGATCGCCGAGCTCGGTGACGTCGAGGTCGTCGCGCACGCCGACGAGGTGATCCGCATCCCGCTCGCCGCGCCGATGTTCGAGCCGCTGCTCGCGGTCGCGCCGCTGCACATCTTCGGCATGGAGCTGGCGAGCGCCAAGGGGCTCGACGTCGACCAGCCGCGCAACCTGGCCAAGTCGGTCACGGTCGAGTAGGCGGTCGGCGATGATCGCGGGGATCGGCATCGACATCGTCGATCTCGCTCGTTTCGAGCGGGCCGTGGCTCGGACCCCGCGACTGCGCGCCCGCCTGTTCGCTGAGAGCGAACTCGTGCACGAGGGGCGCGAGCTGCCCCTGCGCTCGCTCGCCGGCCGCTTCGCCGCCAAGGAGGCGCTCATGAAGGCGCTCGGTGAGACCGACGGCATCGCCTGGCACGACATGGAGGTGGTGCGCGACGCCGACGGCAACCCGTCGTTCCGGGTCAGCGGAGCTGTCGCCGACATCGTCGAGCGCCGAGGCATCGGCGCGCTGCATCTCACGATGTCGCACGACGCGGGCATCGCCATCGCGCAGGTGATCGCCGAGGCCGCGCCGTGACCGCGCCCGTGCGCGAGGCGCGCATCGACCTGACCGCCGTGCGCGACAACATCCGCGTGCTGCGCGAACACGTCGCGCCCGCGCAGGTGCTCGCCGTCGTGAAGGCGGAAGGGTACGGCCACGGAGCCGAACTCGTGGCGCGAGCGGCGCTCGAGGCGGGGGCCGACTGGCTCGGCGTGGCCGACATCGATGAGGCCCTGGCGCTGCGAGCCGCGGGCATCGAGGCGCCCCTGCTCGCTTGGCTCCACGGACCCGAGATCGACCTGAGCGCCGCGCTCGCCGCCGAGATCGACCTCGGGGTGAGCTCGCTCACCCAGCTCGAGCAGGCCGCCGAGCACGGCCGCGGTCGGGTGCACCTGAAGATCGACACCGGACTCAGCCGCAACGGCTGCGCGCCCGAGGACTGGATCGCGCTCGTCACGCGCGCCGCCGACCTCGAGGCCGCGGGCAGGCTCCAGGTGCGCGGCATCTTCTCGCACCTCTCCAACACCGATCAGACCGAGGATGCGCTGCAGCGCGCCCGGTTCACCGCCTCCGTCGACCTGGCGAAGGCAGCAGGCCTCCGCCCCGAGCTGCGGCACCTCGCCGCGAGCCAGGCCGCCATCACGACGCCCGAGGCGCGCTTCGATCTGGTGCGGCTGGGCATCTCGATCTACGGGCTGGCTCCCGACCCGAGCATCGACGCCGCCGCACTCGGACTGCGCCCCGCGATGGAGCTGTCGGGCCGCGTGGCGGCGGTGCGCCGCGTGCCCGCGGGAGCCGGGGTGTCCTACGGCTACACCTACCGCACGCCCGCCCCGACGACGCTCGCCCTCGTGCCGCTCGGCTACGCAGACGGCGTGCCGCGCAGCGCCTCCAATCGCGGTGCCGAGGTGGCGATCTCGGGAGCGCGGCATCCGATCGTCGGGCGCATCGCGATGGACCAATTCCTGGTCGACGTCGGCGATGCGCCGGTGCGAGTGGGGGATCGCGCGGTGCTCTGGGGCGACCCGGCCACCGGGGTGCCGAGCGCCGACGAGTGGGCCGAGTGGGCGGGCACCATCAACTACGAGATCGTGACGCGCGTCGGACCCCGCGTCACCCGCATGCCGGTGGACGGTGAGCCCGATGTTTGACCTGGTCATTCCCGACGCCGAGGCGATGGAGTCCCTCGGAGCACGGCTGGCGCCGATGCTGCGCGCCGGTGACCTGGTGCGCCTGGACGGCGAGCTCGGCGCGGGCAAGACGACCTTCACGCGCGGCCTCGGAGCCGCGCTCGGGGCCCGAGGCGCCATCACGAGTCCCACCTTCGTGCTCGCGCGCGAACATCCCACGACGAGCGGCGTGCCGCTCGTGCATGTCGATGCCTACCGCCTGAGCACCGGGCGCGACGTCGACGACCTCGACCTCGACCTCGACGGCTCGATCGTCGTCGTCGAGTGGGGCGCGGGCAAGTTGGAGGACATCGAGTCGTGGCTCGGCATCGAGATCGAGCGGCCGCACGGCGGTGCCCCGCTCGACGCGGAGGCCGACCCCGATCTCGCCGACGAGCCGCGGGCGGTGCGCATCACCGGGATGGGCGAGCGCGGGCGCGAGCTCGAGTCTGCCCTCTACGCCGCGCTCGACGCGGACACGTCGAACTAGGCTCGCTCTGTGCTTCTTGCGATTGACACCTCCACGGGCACGAGCGTGGCGCTCGTGGACCCGGAGCGCGGCGTGCTCGCCGAGCACACCGTCGCCGACACACGTCGCCACGCCGAAGTGATCGGCACTCTCATCGAGCGCGTGCTCGCCGAGGCCGGCGTCGGTCCGCGCGAGGTGAGCGGTGTCGTGGCAGGCATGGGTCCGGGGCCTTTCACCGGCCTGCGGGTCGGAATCGCCGCCGCGCGCGCCTTCGCCCTCGGAATCGATCGGCCCGTGCTGCCACTCGCCTCGCACGACGCTGTCGCCTTCGCCGCCGCGCAGGCGGGGCAGGTGCGTCCGATCCTCGTGGTGACCGACGCGCGCCGACGCGAACTGGCGTGGTCGAGCTACGGGTTGCCGGATGCGGACGGACTGCCGGTGCGTCTCGCCGGGCCCGCCCTGATCCTGGCGGCCGAGCTGGGGGAGTCCGGCCCCCCAGATGCCGGGCTCGTGGGCGAGTTCGATCGGATCGACGCCAGCGAGATCCCCGCGGGCGCCCTCGGGCTGCTCGCTGCCGCACGGCGCGCGCGTGGCGAGATCGGCGACGCGGTCGAGCCGCTGTACCTGCGGGCGCCCGACGTGACGCTCTCGTCGCCGAAGAGGGTGACCGGATGACGCGGCAGGTGAGGCGCGCGCGGCCGGACGACCTCGACGCGATCATGGCGCTCGAGACGGTGCTGTTCCCGGGCGACGCCTGGTCGCGAGGGCAGATGGCCGACGAACTCTCCTCCCCGCACGGCTACTACGTGGTCGCCGAGACCGACACTGGCCTGGATGGTTACGCCGGTCTCCGCGCCCCGCGCGGCACCGAGCAGGGCGACATCCAGACGATCGGCGTCGCTCCGTTGGCGCGGCGTCAAGGACTGGGTCGCACGCTGCTCGGGGTGCTTCTCGCCGAGGCCCGCGACCGGGGGATGCGCGAGGTTTTTCTCGAGGTGCGCGACGACAATCCCGCCGCGCAGGAGCTGTACCGCGCGCACGGCTTCGAGGAGATCGCCGTGCGCCCCCGCTACTACCAGCCCGACGACGTGGACGCACTGGTGATGCGGCTCGTCTTCGGCGACCCCGAGGTGGTGCCCGCATGAGCGAGCCGCTCGTTCTCGGAATCGAGACCAGCTGCGACGAGACCGGCATCGGCATCGTGCGCGGCCAGACGCTGCTGGCCAATGTGATCGCCTCGTCGATGGACGAGCACGCGCGCTTCGGCGGGGTCGTTCCCGAGATCGCCGCCCGCGCCCACCTCGAGGCGCTCGCGCCCACCATTCGAGCCGCACTCGCCGAGGCGGGCGTCGGCCTTGCCGACCTCGACGCGGTCGCCGTCACGAACGGCCCGGGACTCGCGGGCGCCCTCATGGTCGGCGTCGGCGCGGCGAAGGCCCTCGCGATCGCCCTCGACCGGCCGCTCTACGCCGTCAACCACCTCGTCGGGCACGTCGGCGCGGATCTGCTCGGCGGCACCGGCGACGAGCCCCTCGAGCTGCCCACCATCGCCCTGCTCGTCTCGGGCGGTCACACCTCGCTGCTGCTCGTGCGCGACCTTGTGAGCGACGTCGAGCTCCTCGGTGAGACGATCGACGATGCCGCCGGAGAGGCCTTCGACAAGGTGGCGCGGCTGCTCGGTCTGCCCTACCCGGGCGGGCCGCAGATCGATCGCGCGGCCGCGACCGGCGATCCGGCGGCGATCCGCTTCCCCCGCGGACTCACCGCGCCGAAGGACCAGGCGCGGCACCGCTACGACTTCTCCTTCTCGGGACTCAAGACCTCGGTCGCGCGGCACGTCGAGGCGGCACGAGACCGCGGCGACGATCCGGCGATCGCCGACGTCGCGGCGAGCTTCCGCGAGGCGGTCGTCGACGTGCTCATCAGCAAGGCGCTGGATGCCTGCGCCGCGCACGGCATCCCGCGTCTGCTGCTCGGTGGCGGCGTCGTCGCCAACGCCCGGCTGCGCGAGGTGGCGACCGCGCGCTGCGACGAGGCGGGCGTCGCGCTGCGCATTCCGCCGCTCGCGCTGTGCACCGACAACGGCGCCATGATCGCGGCGCTCGGGGCGCAGCTCATCGCCGCCGGGCATGCCCCCTCGAGCCTGGCGATCGGCGCGGATTCGACGCTGCCGGTGACCACGATCCAGTCCTGACGACCGCTCAGCGGCTGAGCGGCGCGCCGCCTCATCCGTTGACAGCCTCTGGGCGCACTGGAAGCATTGCCGTGCTGGGACACCAGTGCCTATCTAAGGAGACCTCCATGACTGACAGCACCCCGCCCCCGGCAGCCGCTCCCGCTCCGGCGCCCGGACCGGTTCAGACTCTGAGCCTGATCTCGTTCATCGTCGGCCTCGCGAGCTTCATCTTCGCGCTCGTTCCCGTCCTCGGGTTCCTCGGCGGTCTCGCCGCGGTGATCCTCGGATTCATGGGCAAGAAGAAGGAGCTCGCCGCTCCGAAGTGGATGTGGCTGGTCGGCATCATCGCCGGTTTCGTGGCGATCGCCATCAACATCATCTTCGTGGTCGTGTCGATCATCCTGCCGCTCATCTTCGTGGCGAGCTACGGCACCTACGGCTACTAAGCACCACTCGACGGCGGGGGAGGCGGGAGTCGCCCCCGCCGTTGTCGTGTTCGGGCGTCGACCCAGAACCGGTCGACTCAGACCCGGTCGGCAAGGATCGCGACGCGCTCACCCGCGACGCGGGTGATGATCAGCGTCGCGCTCTCAGCACCCTTGAGGGCGAGCTTCACCCGGAACGCGGCGGGGTCGATGTCGACGCCGCGCTTCTTGATCTCAAGCGTTCCGATCCCGCGTGCCGCGAGCTCGCGCTTGAGCGTCTTCACGTCGAGCGGGAACCGCTCGCGCACCCGGAACACCTGACCGAACGGCGTCTCAGGAGCGGTATCGGTGGTGATCCAGGCGATCGTCTCATCGATCATGCCGCCGTCGATCGAGCGCGCCAGATCGCCGATCAGCCGCGCCCGGATGACGGCGCCGTCGGGCTCGACGAGGAATTCGCCGAGCGCGCGCACCTCGGCGTCGGCGCTGTCGGCCTCCGCGACCAGCTCGGCCGCACCGTGCGCACCGAGCACGAGCGCGGCGCGCCGAACGCCCTCACGGGCGAGCACGCCCGACCACAGCACCAGCTCGACGACCTCGTGGTCGGCCGAGATCCACTGCGCCTCGACGTCCTCCGGAATCAGGTCGCGGTCCAGTCCCGGGGCGAGCTTGATCCCGGTCGGCAGCTCCCGGGCTCGCGCGAACGCCCAGTCCAGCGTCGGCGACCAGTCGTTCGGGTCGTTGTAGCGGGTGCCGCCGGAGCGTCGGGCCGGGTCGATCCAGAGTCCCCCGACGCCGGCGAGATCGGCCCCGGTGGCGTCGCCGTGCTCCACGCGCGCGGAGCCGAACGGGGCCAGGTTGTAGGCGGCCAGGGCGGCGGTCACCTCGTCGCGCTCGACCGCGACGACGCCCAGCTCGAGAGCCGCCAGGGCGAGGCTGTCGGCACCGATGCCGCAGCCGAGGTCGGCGACCACGTCGATTCCGGCACCCGCGAAGCGGCCCGCGTGCACCGAGGCGACCCGCAGCCGTGTCGCCTGCTCCAGGCCTTCCGGGGTGAACAGCATCCGGCTCGCGAAGTCGCCGAACTTGGCGCGCGCCTTCGCGCGCAGCCGGGCCTGACTGAGCACAGCGGCGACTCGGCCGGCCGGGTGGCCCGCCTTGCGCAGTCGTGCGACGGTGCTCACGATGTCGGTCCGGGAGTCGATCGGGCCGACCTCGTCCAGCAGGCGCAGCCCCTCGGGGGTGAGCACCTCGCGCAGTTCGGCCGCATCCATGCGTCCCACGCTACCGGGCACGGTCCCGCCGCTGGCACTCGCGTTGATCGACTGCTAATCAGGCCCTATAGTGGGTCTGGCACTCTCAGTGGGAGTGTGCCAACCATGAGTTTCAGAAAGAGGTCACACGTGTCGGTCTCCATCAAGCCGCTCGAGGATCGCATCGTCATCAAGCAGGTCGAAGCCGAGCAGGTCACCGCGTCGGGTCTCGTCATCCCCGACACCGCGAAGGAGAAGCCCCAGGAGGGCGAGGTCGTGGCAGTCGGACCGGGTCGCATCGACGACAACGGCAACCGCGTTCCGCTCGACGTCGCCGTCGGCGACAAGGTCATCTACTCGAAGTACGGCGGCACCGAGGTGAAGTACGGCGGCGAGGACTACCTCGTGCTGTCGGCTCGCGACGTGCTCGCGGTCGTCGTCTCCTAAGCGACGAATTTCCGCCGAAAGGCCCCGTGGCTCTGCCATCGGGGCCTTTCGCGTTTCCGGGAGATCTACGCTGGTACTCGTGCCCCCCTCCCTCGCCCCCGAGAACGCGCGGCGGCGGGGAGCAGGGCTCGCCTACGTCATCTCTGCGTACGCGCTGTGGGGAACCTTCCCGCTGTACTTCCTGCTGTTCGCGCCGGCCAGCGCGCTCGAGGTCGTCGGCTTCCGCATCGTCCTGTCGTTCGTCTTCTGCCTGCTGCTGATCACGGTCTTCCGGCGCTGGCGCGCCATTCTCGGACTCGTCCGACAGCCGCGCGTGGTCGGCGCCATGGCGCTCGCCGGGGTCTTCATCTACGTCAACTGGCTCGTCTACGTGTTCGCCGTGCTGAACGATCAGGTGGTCGAGGCCTCCCTCGGCTACTTCATCAACCCGCTCGTCACGGTGCTGCTGGGAGTGTTCGTGCTGCGCGAGTCGATGCGTCCCGCGCAGTGGGTCGCGGTCGGGGTGTCGGCCGTCGCCGTGCTCGTGATCGCCATCGGGTACGGCACCTTCCCGGTGATCTCTCTCGTGCTCGCCGCCTCCTTCGGCCTGTACGGCTACGTCAAGAGCCGTGTCGGCGCGCAGGTGGATGCGCTCAGCGGACTGACCATCGAGACGACCGCGCTCGCCCCGTTCGCGGTGGCGCAGCTGCTGGTGCTCGGCTCGACCACCGGGCTCGCCTTCGGGCAGCACGGCGTCGGTCAGGCGGTCGCCATGCTGTCGGCGGGCATCGTGACCGCGGTGCCGCTGCTCATGTTCGCCGCCGGAACCCGGCGGCTCCCGCTCGTCGCCGTCGGGCTGGCGCAGTATCTGACGCCCGTCCTGCAGTTCGTCATCGGGGTGGCGATCCTCGGTGAGCCGATGCCGCTGGAGCGCTGGATCGGGTTCGCGCTCGTCTGGGTGGCGCTGCTGATCCTGTCGGTCGACATGGTGCGCGCAGGGCGCGCGAGCCGTCGCGCCTCCGCGCCGCCGCTCTGAGCCCGCGGTACAGTCGCTTCAATCGCCGAAAGGAGCCTCGATGCCGCGCGGTCTCGCCCGACTCGGTGCCATGACGGCGCTCGTCCTTGCCGGCACGCTGCTCTCGGCGTGCGCCGAGGAGCCCGTTGCGATGCCGACGCCGACCCCCAGCCCGAGCGCCACGGCCACGGGCGACGGAGTCCTGCGGATCGGCACGCTCTTCCCGACCTCCGGTGACCTGGAATACCTCGGCGACGGTCAGGTCGCCGGCGTCAACGCCGCCGTGCGCCAGATCAACGACGAGGGCGGGGTGCTCGGCGCCAAGGTGGAGGTCATCCACCGCGACTCCTCCGACGCCGGCGAGAAGAAACTCGAGAAGAGCTTCGCCGAACTTGTCGACAAGGGCGTTGACGTCATCATCGGCCCGTCGACCTCCGTGCTGACGCTCCGCATCCTCGAACTGGCCGAAGAGGCGGGGATCCCGATCATCACCCCCGCCGCGACGTCGCCCCAGCTGACGACGTACGACACGGCCAACTGGGTGTTCCGCACCATCGCGAGCTACGACCACCAGGGCGTCGTGCTCGGCCGCGTGCTCCCGGAGCGCGAGCAGGAGCGCGTCGCCCTCATCTACGTCGACGGGCCGTACGGGCAGTCGCTGGTGTCGCCGCTGGCCACCTCTCTCGAGGAATCCGGGGGCGAGCTGGTCGCCAGCATCCGAATCACGAGCGACTCGAAGGTCGCCGACGTCGTCGAGGCGATTGCGGAGGCCGAGCCGGATGCTGTCGTGCTGGCGACCACCGACAACGGGAAGGTGACCCGCAGCTACATCACCGCGCTCACCAAGGCGAAGCTCGGCGGTTCGAAGCTGTGGCTGACCAGCCTCAACATGGCTGACTACTCGCAGTCGCTCGACTCCGGCGTGCTGAAGGGCGCCAACGCGATTCTCGAGGGGGCGCCCGGTGACAAGGCGTTCAGCGCTCTCATCAAGCGCGAAGACCCCAAGGTGACCGAGTACCGCTACTCCGTGGAGGCGTTCGATGCCACGGTGCTCGCGGCGCTCGCCGCCCTCACCGCGGGCAGTGACGACTCGCTGGCGGTGCGCGGGGCCCTCATCGACGCGAGCGTCGGCGGAATCAAGTGCACCAGCTTCGGGGAATGCGCATCCGTGCTCCGGACCGAGCCGGATGCCGACTACGACGGACTGAGCGGCGTGCTCAACCTGGACGAGAACGGCGACCCGACGCGCGGCTCGTACGGCATCTACGAGTACGGCTCCAAGAACACGGTCACGCGAAAGAGCACCGAAATCGGCTGATCGCGACGGAAGTCGTCGAATATAACGATTCGGACCGCGTTACACGCTTGTAACAGTGATGAATTGTTCGTTGTTGCTTCGCGCCGTAGCGTGAAACCCAGCAGTGCTGCTCTCGCGGCACCGCCCTGTCCTGAACACGATGAGGAGCAACATGACCAGCACGAAGGCTCACGCCATTCGTTCCCGGTCGCTGAAGACGTCGATCGGTGGTGTCGCGATTCTGGCGACGACCGCCCTCGTGCTCAGCGGCTGCGCCACGACCGACGAGGGAACGACCCCCGCAGGCGACCTGACGCTCAAGATCGGCACCGCGCTTCCGCAGACCGGTAACCTCGCGTTCCTCGGCCCGCCCGAAGAGGCCGGCGTTGCCTACGCGGCTTCCGAGGTCGAGGCCTACGCCGAGACCACCGGACTCAGCCTCGAGGTCGTCTACGGCGACTCGGGTGACACCGACAACAAGGCCTACGAGACCGAGATCCCGCGTCTCCTCGGCGAGGACGTCTCGGCGATCCTCGGCGCGGCGTCCTCCGGCGTCTCGCTCCAGTTCATCGACCAGGTCACGGGCGCCGGAGTCATCCAGTTCTCGCCGGCCAACACGTCGGACGCCTTCTCGACCTACGACGACAACGGGCTGTACTTCCGTACCGCTCCGTCGGACGTCCTGCAGGGCGAGGTTCTCGGAAACCTCATCGCTGAAGACGGCAACCAGACGCTCGGCATGATCGTGCTGAACGACTCGTACGGCACCGGACTCGCGAAGTACGTCACGGAGGCCTTCGAGGCCGCCGGTGGCACCGTCGTCGCGGCTCCGACCTACAACACGGGTGACACCACCTTCGACGCGCAGATCTCGGAGGTGCTCGCGGCGGACCCCGACGCGATCGCCCTGATCACGTTCGCCGAGGTTTCGACGATCATCCCGAACATCGTGAGCGAATTCCCCGCGGAGAAGCTCTACTTCGTTGACGGCAACCTCGCCAACTTCGGCGACGAGTTCGCCGAGGGCACCCTCACGGGCGCCAAGGGCACCCTGCCCGGCCTCAGCGTCGACACCCTGGGTGACTTCACCTCGGCACTCGACGCCTTCCTTGAGGCCGAGGGCTCGGCTGCGCTCGACGAGTACAGCTACGCGGCGGAGTCGTACGACGCCGTCATCCTCCTCTCGCTCGCCGCTCTCGCGGCCGGCTCGACCGAGGGTGCCGACATCGCGGCAAAGCTGCAGGAAGTCTCCGGTGGTTCCGGTGATGGTGAGAAGTGCACGACCTTCGCGGCGTGCGCCGACATCATTCTCGGTGGCGGAGTTGCCGACTACGACGGCATCTCCGGTGCGATCACGTTCGACGAGGTCGGCGACCCGACCGAGGCGTCGATCGGCATCTACATCTACGGTGACGACAACACCTACACCGCGTACTAAGCGGTAAGCGAGGGGCCCCGGTCTTCGGACCGGGGCCCTTTCGCGTCCCCCGCGGGTTGAGTAGCCGCCTCCGGCGGCGTATCGAAACCGCAAGGTTCTGCGGGTTGAGTAGTCGCTCAGCGACGTATCGAAACCCGACTTCCCCACACCCCGCGACATCCCGCGCCTCCGACGGCCAGCCCACCGCACCATCGACGCATGATGGGCGTCTACATCCTCCAGTGCGGTGACGGCAGCTACTACGTCGGCAGCTCGCGCAACATCGAGCACCGGCTCTGGCAGCACTCGACGGGCGCTGGGGGCGTCTACACCGCCAAACGCCAGCCGGTCGAGCTGGTGTTCGTCCAGGAGTTCGACCGCATCGACGAGGCGTACGCGCGGGAGAAGCAGCTCCAGGGCTGGTCTCGTCGCAAGCGAGAGGCGCTGATCGAGTCGCGCTGGGACGAACTTCCGGAGTTGAGTCGGAAGGTGCTCGGGCGGGGGTAGGGGGGGCGGGGGACTGGGGTTTCGATACGCGCCCGGAGGGCGCTACTCAACCCGCAGAACCTTGCGGTTTCGATACGCGCCCGGAGGGCGCTACTCAACCCGCAGAACCTTGCGGTTTCGATACGCGCCCGGAGGGCGCTGTTCAACCCGCGCGAGCTTGGCGGTCGAGTAGTCGCGGAGCGACGTATCGAGACCTGGTGAGCGGCCTGGGTTTCGATACGCGCCCGGAGGGCGCTACTCAACCCGCAGAACCTTGCGGTTTCGATACGGCGCCGGAGGGCGCTGCTCAACCCGCAGGGGCTTGGGGTTTCGATACGCCGCCGGAGGCGGCTACTCAACCCGCAGGGGGCTTGGGGTTTCGATACGCCGCCGGTGGCGGCTACTCAACCCGCAGGGGCCGTCAGGCGCCGAGGGTGCCGAGATAGAGGCCGATGACCTTGGGGTCGTTCAGCAACTCGCGTCCGGTGCCGGTGTAGGCATCCCGGCCCTGATCGAGCACGTAGCCGCGGTCGCAGATCTGCAGGCAACGACGGGCGTTCTGCTCGACCATGATCGTCGTGACGCCGGCCTTGTTGATCTCGGAGACGCGGATGAACGCTTCGTCCTGACGCACCGGCGAGAGGCCCGCGGAGGGCTCGTCGAGCAGCAGCACCTTCGGGTCCATCATCAGCGCGCGGGACATCGCGACCATCTGACGCTCACCGCCGGAGAGCGAGCCGGCGCGCTGCTTCAGCCGCGAGCCGAGCTCCGCAAAGATGCTCGTCACGAACTCCAGGCGCTCGTTGTACGCCTTCGGTCGCTGGTAGATCCCCATCTGCAGGTTCTCTTCGATCGACAGCGTCGGGAAGACGTTGTTGTTCTGCGGAACGAACCCGACACCGCGGGCGACCAGCTTGTTCGCCTTCAGCCCGGTGATCTCGTCGCCCTCGAGCGAGATGCTGCCGCTGCGGATCTTCACCTGGCCGAAGATCGCCTTCAGCAAGGTCGACTTGCCGGCACCGTTCGGGCCGATGATGCCGATCAGCTCGCCCTGGTTGGCGACCAGATTGGCGCCGTTCAGGATGTTGACGCCCGGAAGGTATCCGGCGACGAGATCTTTGACGTCGACGACCGCGGTCTTCGTCGCGGATGCAGGAGTGGCCATGGTCTCGCTCACTTCTTCTTGCGCTTGGAGGCGGGGGCTTCGGCGTCGACTTCGGCCTCGTACTCGGCCTCGATCTGCTCGGCGGCCTTCTTGCCGGTGCCCTCGGGGTCGGGGATGCGTCCGGTGACGATGCCCAGGTCGACATCCTGGTGGGCGCCGAGGTAGGCGTCGATCACCGCGGGATCCTTCATCACCGTGTCCGGCGGGCCCTCGGCGACGACCTTGCCCTCGGCCATGACGACGACCCAGTCGGCGATGTGTCGCACCATGTGCATGTCGTGCTCGACGAAGAGCACCGTCATGCCCTCTTCCTTCAGGTCGAGGATGTGATCCAGCAGCGACTGGGTGAGCGCCGGGTTCACGCCGGCCATCGGCTCGTCGAGCATGACGAGGGTCGGGTCCGACATCAGGGCACGGGCCATCTCGAGCAGCTTGCGCTGTCCACCGGAGAGGCTCGCGGCGAAGTCCTCGCTCTTGGCGTCGAGCTTGAACTTCTTGAGCAGCACCTCCGCCTTCTTCTCGATCTGCTCGTCCTGGGAGCGCCAGAGGAACGGGAACAGGCTGGGCAGGAACCGCTCGCCCTTCTGGCCCTTCGCGCCGAGCTTCATGTTCTCGAGCACGGTGAGCAGTCCGAGCGCCTTGGTCAGCTGGAAGGTGCGCACCTGGCCGCGCTGGGCGACCTTGAACGCGGGCACGCCCGAGATCGAGCGGCCGTCGAACGACCACTCGCCCTGGTCGGGCTTGTCGAAGCCGGTGAGCAGGTTGAACAGCGTCGTCTTGCCGGCACCGTTCGGTCCGATGAGGGCGGTGATCGCGTTGCGCGGGATCTCCAGGTGGTCGACGTCGACCGCGGTGAGACCGCCGAAGCGTCGCTGGATGCCGTCCATCACGATGACCGGGTCGACCTTCGCCACGCCGGGCTTGATCTCGCCCGTGTGCAGGCCCGTCGTCTTCTCGCGCGCGACGGGAGGCGTCTGATCGCTACTTGACAAAGGTCAGCTCCTTCTTGTTCCCGAGGATCCCCTGGGGCCGGAAGATGACGATGAGCATCAGGGCCACACCGACCAGCACGAAGCGGAGCGTCTGAGCCTGGATCGACGACATGAACGGCAGCACGCCCGCCTGCACCATGGCCGGCAGCACGTTGCTGAGCAGGGTCTGGATGACCCAGAAGATGACCGCGCCGATCACCGGTCCGAAGACGGTCGCCGCACCACCCAGCAGCAGCGCCGTCCAGACGAAGAACGTCAGCGAGGTGACGTAGACGCCGGGACTGATCGCCGAGGGGAGGGCGTAGACGATGCCGCCCGCCGCCGCGATCACGCCGCCGATGATGAGGGCCTGCATCTTGTACGAGAAGACGTTCTTGCCGAGGGCGCGCACCGCATCCTCGTCCTCACGGATGCCCTTGATCACGCGGCCCCACGGGCTGCGCATGAGCGACCAGACGAGCAGGATCGCCAGCGCGAGCGTGATGAGGCCCATGATGCGCACCCACCACTGAGTCTCGTTGTACTCCCACGGACCGAAGCCGTAGGTGCCCTGCGGGATCGGGTTCGACTCGCGGAAGCTCGAGTGGTAGCCGCTGAGGCCGTCCGCCGAGCCGGTGACGTCGTCGAACGCGGTGGTGAGGAACAGCAGACGCAGCACCTCGGCCGCCGCGATGGTCACGATCGCGAGGTAGTCGCCGCGAAGCCGGAGTGTCGGGATTCCGAGGATCAGCGCGAAGATGACCGCACCGATCAGGCCGACGAGCACGCCGCCCCACCACGGGAATCCGAAGGTCAGGATGGAGATCGCGTAGCCGTAGGCGCCGATCGCCATGAAGCCGGCGATGCCCATGTTGAGCAGTCCGGCGTAGCCGAAGTGCACCGCGAGGCCGAGCGCCGCGAGCGCGTAGGCGAGGGTGGCCGGACTCAGAATCGACGAGCCGGTGTTCGAGAGGATTTGCAGCCAATCCATGGCGGGCGCCTAACCTATTCTCTCTCGGCGACCCAGGATGCCCTGAGGTCGGAACAGCAGAACGATGATGAGCACGCCGAGTGCACCGACGTACTTCAGGTCGGCCGGGATCCACAGGCTCGACACCTCGACGAGCATGCCGACGATGATCGAGCCGATGAGGGCGCCGAACGCGGTGCCGAGACCGCCGAGCGTGACCGCGGCGAACACGAGCAGCAGGATCTGCGCGCCCATGTCCCACTTGATGCCGGGGCGGAAGTAGGCCCACAGCACGCCGGAGAGCGAGGCGAGCGTGGCGGCGACGATCCAGACCACGCGCACCACGCGGTCCACGTCGATGCCGGAGGCCGCCGCGAGCGACGGGTTGTCGGAGACGGCGCGGGTCGCCTTGCCCAGCCGGGTGAACAGCAGCCACCAGGCGAAGACCAGGATGACGACGATCGACAGCCCCATGCTCGCCATGTCGATCACGCTGAGAGACACGACGCCGAACAGCGGGATCTTCGGGGCGTCGGCGCCGGGAAGCTGAATGGTTCCGCCGCCGATGAAGAACTGGAAGACGTAGCGCGCGGTCAGCGACAGGCCGATGCTGACGATCATCAGCTGGACGATTCCGACGC
The DNA here is from genome assembly GCF_057365085.1 of Herbiconiux sp. J20-20. Lineage (NCBI taxonomy): Bacteria > Bacillati > Actinomycetota > Actinomycetes > Micrococcales > Microbacteriaceae > Herbiconiux > Herbiconiux sp. J20-20. The sequence continues at coordinate 1,350,503 of NZ_CP195122.1, read as the reverse complement.
CCTTCTTGCGCAGCGGTCTCCATAGGCCCGCATCGAGGCCCCAGCCGGCCGCGGCGCCCATCACCACGGCGAGCGGAATCGCGAGCCAGATCGGGAAGTTGAACAGCGTCGAGAACATCAGCGTCATCACGGCGCCGAAGGTCACCATCTCGGCGTGCGCGAAGTTCGAGATGCCGGTCGTTCCGAAGACCAGCGACAGGCCGATCGCGGCGAGGCCGAGCATCAGGCCGAAGTTCAGGCCGTTCACGAGGCGCTGCACCAACTGGTCGAAGAAGCTGGTGACGTTGCGCTCGCCCTCACCGATGAAGAAGTTCACCGTGACACGACCGCCCGCCCCGACGGCGGCTTCGCGCACGTTCGGGGTCTCGGAGGTCTCATCCACGACGGCGATGCCCTCGGGCAAGGTGTCCTCGTTGAGGGTGACCGTGTAGCTCACATTGCGCTCGGGGACGCCGACGGCCCACTGGCCCTCGGCATCCGTCTCGACCACCGTGTCGATGCCGTTGCCGGAGACGGTGAGCTCGACATCCTCGAGAGGGTTGCCGTCGAGTTGAACGTTGCCGCTCACCCGATAGTCGTAGGTGTCCGTGTCGACTTCGTCGGCGTAGGCCGGGGAAGCGGCGAAGAGTGCCATGGCCGCGATCACGGTCGCGAGCACTCCTGTCACGATGCGCACGCGGCGGCGCGTGGGTCGGTCGGCGGCGAGAGCCACGGGACCTCCAGTTCTCGGGTGAAAAGCAGGCGCGACGAGCGCAGAGACACACGAACGTCGTCATTGACGTTACTGAGCCTATGTTGCGTGAGTGTTTCCGTGCGAACTCAGTTTCGCCGGAATTCTCGACCCGGCGAGCCGTTAAGCTTTGTACACCCGTCTCCAGTGTTGTAGTCGGCGACCACAATCACGCCTTGCAGGAGCGACATGGACCAGCACGACCCCTTCGCCTTCGTCGGACTCACCTACGACGACGTCATGCTTCTGCCCGGGCACACGGATGTGATCCCGAGCGAGGCCGACACCTCCTCGCGCCTCACCAAGCGCATCAGCGTGACCGCACCGCTGGTCTCCAGCGCGATGGACACCGTCACCGAGTCGCGCATGGCGATCGCGATGGCGCGCCAGGGCGGCCTCGGAGTGCTGCACCGCAACCTCTCGATCGAGGATCAGGCGCGTCACGTCGACAAGGTGAAGCGCAGCGAGTCGGGCATGATCACGAACCCGGTCACGACGACGCCGGATGCGACGGTCGCCGAGGTGGACGCGCTCTGCGGGCAGTTCCGCGTCTCCGGCCTCCCGGTGGTCGAAGGCGACGGCACGCTCGTCGGTATCATCACCAACCGCGACATGCGCTTCGTCTCCGAGTTCGAAGCCAAGAACACCCTCGTGCGCGACGTCATGACGTCGGCGCCGCTGATCACCGCCCCCGAGGGCATCGATCCGGACGACGCGATCGCGATCTTCGCCCAGCACAAGATCGAGAAGCTGCCGCTGGTCGACGGCGCGGGGCGGCTGCGCGGTCTCATCACGGTGAAGGACTTCGACAAGAGCGAGAAGTACCCGAACGCGACGAAGGACGACGAGGGTCGTCTGCGCGTCGGTGCCGCGATCGGCTTCTTCGGCGATGCCTGGGATCGCGCCGGGGCGCTGCGCGACGCGGGCGTCGATGTGATCGTCGTCGACACCGCCAACGGCGACTCGAAGGGCGTGCTCGAGATCATCTCCCGCCTCAAGTCGGATCCGGCGTTCGCGGCGATCGACGTCATCGGCGGCAACGTCGCCACCCGCTCGGGCGCGCAGGCGCTCGTCGACGCCGGGGCCGACGCCATCAAGGTGGGTGTGGGTCCGGGGTCCATCTGCACGACGCGCGTGGTCGCGGGGGTCGGGGTGCCGCAGGTGACGGCGGTCTATGAGGCATCCCTCGCCGCGCGTGCCGCGGGCGTGCCGCTGATCGCCGACGGCGGACTGCAGTACTCGGGTGACATCGCGAAGGCGCTCGTCGCGGGCGCTGACACCGTGATGCTCGGCTCGCTGCTCGCCGGCACCGATGAGAGCCCCGGCGATCTGGTGTACCAGAACGGCAAGCAGTTCAAGAACTACCGCGGCATGGGCTCGCTCGGCGCGCTCTCGGATCGCGGCAAGAAGACGTCGTACTCGCGCGACCGTTACTTCCAGGCTGATGTGCCCTCCGACGCGCAGCTGATCCCCGAGGGCATCGAGGGACGCGTGCCGTATCGCGGCGCGCTCGGCGCGACCGTGTACCAGCTGGTGGGGGGCCTGCGGCAGTCGATGTTCTACGTCGGGGCGCGCAACATCGCCGAGCTGAAGTCGCTCGGCAAGTTCGTGCGCATCACCCCCGCCGGGCTCAAGGAGTCCCACCCCCACGACATCCAGATGACCGTCGAGGCCCCCAACTACACCCGCTAGTTGCTCGCGGCGGGGATGCATCCCTGACGCTGGCGAGTGCCGCGCGCGGCACGCGGTTCGGTTGCGAGCAACTCGTTCGCAGGGTCGGCGCTCCCCGCGGCCTCCCCAGTTGTGCCGCGTGGGCGCGCGCTGGGGCGACGCGGTTGACAGCGTGGCGGGATGCGAATCCCACCCGATCTCTCCCTCGAGCTTGCGCTCGCCGCCGACGAGCACGGGCTGCTCACCGTCGCCCGCTACCGTGAACTGGGCGGTGACCCGCGCGCGCTGCGCGTCGCCTGCGCGGCGGGAGTGCTCACTCGTGTGCGGCTCGGCGTCTACTGCGACAGCGCGCTGTGGCGCTCGCTCTCGGCGCGTGAGCAGCACATCGTCCGCGTGCGCGCGGCGCTGTCGCAGGTCGGTCCCGAGTTCTGTGCGGCCGGGCTCTCGGCGGCGGCCGTCTGGGATCTGCCGATCCTCGGCAGCTGGCCGCCGGCGGTGACCCTGCTCGGACCGTATCGCGGAGGTGGCCGCAGCGACCCCGGCGTGCGACGGGTGACCGCCGGGGTTGAGACGGCGCAGACCGTGGACGTCGGCGGCGTCCGGGCGACGACCCGCTCGCGCACCGCACTTCAACTCGCCGCCCGGGGTGACTTCCTCTCCGGCGTCATGGCGATGGATGCGGTGCTGCGCGCCGGTGCACCGCGCGCCGAGCTGTGGCGCGAGTTCGACGGCGCCGGGCCGCGACTGGCGACGCGCGCCGCCGCGCGGGCGATCGAGTTCGCCGACGGTGCGGCGGAGAGCCCCGGCGAGTCGGCGGCGCGGGCCGCGATCTTCCTGGCCGGGTTCGAGCCGCCCGAGCTGCAGGTCGAGTTCGTCGATGCGGAGGGGGTGATGCGCGCCGACTTCGCGTGGGCGGACGGCCGCATCCTGGGCGAGTTCGACGGCAAGCAGAAGTACGAGCGTGAGCGCAACGGCGGTGAGGATCCGCAGGCGGTGCTGTGGCGGGAGAAGCTGCGCGAGGATCGGCTGCGGCGGCAGGCGGACGCGGTGGTGCGGCTCGTGTGGGCCGACGTGATGAGCCGTGAGCGGCTCGTTCGGGTGCTCGACGCGGGAGGCGTGCCCCGGCGCACCGGCCTCAGCCCCCAACCGCGTGACTCGCGCCCCCACCGCGTGCCGCACGCGGCACGCGCCGACGCCCGGGATGCATCCCCGCCACAAGACACGGGGGTGGGTAGGGTTGGGGGGTGAGCGACATCGAGATTGGACGGGCCAAGCGAGCCCGTCGCGCGTATGCCTTTGACGACATCGCGATTGTGCCCAGCCGCCGCACGCGTGACCCGAAGGACGTCAGCGTCAGCTGGACGATCGACGCCTTCACGTTCACCATCCCCGTTCTCGCGGCGCCGATGGACTCCGTGGTGAGCCCCGCGACCGCGATCGCGATCGGCAAGCTGGGCGGCCTCGGCGTGCTCGACCTCGAGGGCCTCTGGACCCGCTACGACGACCCCGAGCCGGTGCTCGCGCAGATCCGCAAGCTCGCGCCGCACGAGGCCACCGCCGCGATGCAGCGCCTCTACGCCGAGCCGATCAAGCCCGAGCTCATCAAGGCCCGCCTGGCCGAGATCCGCACCGCGGGGGTGCCGGTCGCCGGCGCGCTCAGCCCGCAGCGCACCCAGGAGCACTACAAGACCGTCGTGGATGCGGGAGTCGACCTCTTCGTGATTCGCGGCACCACGGTGAGCGCCGAGCACGTCTCCAAGACGGTCGAGCCGCTCAACCTGAAGGAGTTCATCTACGAGCTCGACGTTCCGGTGATCGTCGGAGGCGCCGCCACCTACACGGCCGCTCTCCACCTGATGCGCACCGGGGCCGCGGGCGTGCTCGTCGGCTTCGGCGGCGGTGCCGCCTCGACCACCCGCTCGAGCCTCGGCATCCACGCCCCGATGGCGACGGCGGTCGCCGACGTGGCGGGCGCTCGCCGCGACTACCTCGACGAGTCGGGCGGCCGTTACGTGCACGTCATCGCCGACGGCGGCCTCGGCACGAGCGGCGACATCGTCAAGGCGGTCTCGGTGGGAGCCGACGCCGTCATGCTCGGCTCCGCCCTCGCCCGCGCCGACGAGGCGCCGGGCGGCGGCTGGCACTGGGGTGCGGAGGCGCACCACGCGGAGCTTCCGCGTGGGCATCGCGTCGAGGTCGGCACCGTGGCCCCGCTCGAGCAGATGCTGTTCGGGCCGTCGGACACCGCGGATGGCCGGGTCAACCTGATCGGCGCCCTGCGGCGCGCGATGGCCACGACCGGCTATTCGGATCTCAAGGAGTTCCAGCGCGTCGAGGTCGTCATCGCGCCGTATCGTCAGAGCTGAACCGTCAGAGCTGAATCGCGAGGAGCGTTCGCATGAGCCCTGCTTCTGTCACCCGGTCGAACAAGCTGGGTCCGGAGGAGCGGGCGGCCGCTCTGGCGAACATGCGCGCCAAAGAGCTCGACGTGCTCGTGATCGGCGGCGGCATCGTCGGCGCCGGCGCGGCCCTCGACGCGGTGACGCGAGGCCTGCGCACCGGCATGCTGGAGGCGCGCGACTGGGCCTCGGGCACCTCGAGCCGCAGCTCGAAGCTCGTGCACGGCGGCATCCGCTACCTGGAGCAGCTCGACTTCCCGCTGGTGCGCGAGGCGCTCATCGAACGCGGACTCCTGCTGCAGCGGATCGCTCCGCACCTGGTCAAGCCCGTGCGATTCCTCTACCCGCTGACCCAGCCGCTGCTGGAGCGCGCCTATGTCGGTGCGGGCATGCTGCTGTACGACATCTTCAGCTACACGGGGCTTCGTCCGCCGGGGGTGCCGCATCACCGCCACCTCAGCCGGCGGCAGGTGCTGCGAGCGGCGCCGAGCCTGCGCGCCGATGCGTTCGTCGGCGGGCTGAGCTACTACGACGCCCAGGTCGACGACGCGCGCTACGTGGCGACGCTCGCGCGCACGGCGAGCTTCTACGGCGCGCACGTCGCCAACCGGGTGAAGGTCGTCGGCTTCGTGAAGGTGGGGCAGCGCGTCGTCGGCGTGAAGGCGCACGACGTGGAGACCGGCGAGGACTTCGAGATCATGGCCAAGCAGGTCGTGAACGCGACCGGCGTCTGGACCGATGAGACGCAGGCGATGGTCGGCGAGCGTGGCCAGTTCAAGGTGCGGGCCTCGAAGGGCGTGCATCTGGTCGTGCCGCGCGACCGCTTCCACTCGAAGCTCGGTCTGCTGCTGCGCACCGAGAAGAGCGTGCTGTTCGTGATCCCGTGGGGTCGGCACTGGCTGATCGGCACGACGGATACCCAGTGGACCCTCGACAAGGCGCATCCGGCCGCCACGGCCGCCGACATCGACTACATCCTCGACCATGTCAACGAGGTGCTGGCGGTGCCGCTCACCCGCGACGACGTCGAGGGCGTCTTCGCGGGACTGCGCCCGCTGCTCGCGGGCGAGAGCGACGAGACGAGCAAGCTCAGCCGCGAGCATGTCGTCGCGCACGCGGTGCCGGGGCTGGTCGTGGTCGCGGGCGGCAAGTGGACGACCTACCGGGTGATGGCGAAGGATGCGATCGACGAGGCCGTCGCGGCGCTCGACGGTCGCACCGCCGAGTCGGTCACCGAGAACATCGGACTGCTGGGGGCCGAGGGCTACCAGGCGGCCTGGAACAAACGGGGCAAGATCGCGCGCGCCTTCGGCATCCACAAGTTCCGGGTCGAGCGTCTGCTCGACCGCTACGGGGTGATGACCGACGAGCTGCTCGATCTGATCCGCGCCCGACCCGAGCTGCTCGACCCGCTGCCGGGAGCCGACGACTACATCGGCGCCGAGGTGGTCTACGCGGCCAGCCATGAGGGCGCGCTGCACCTGGACGACGTGCTCGCACGGCGCACCCGCATCTCGATCGAGTCGTGGGATCGTGGCATCGCGGCGGCCCCGGTGGCCGCGCGGCTGATGGGCGAGGAGCTCGGCTGGGACGAGGCGCGCATCGAGCGCGAGGTGGCGCTGTACCGCGCGCGCGTCGAGGCGGAGCTGGACAGCCAGCGTCAGCCCGACGACGAATCGGCGGACCGCATCCGCCGTCAGGCGCCCGAATTCAGCCCCAACTAGACTGACCTCACCCGCGCCGAGAGGAGCCGTGAATGGTCGACGTTCGTCGAGTCAAGTTGCCCGGTGTCGGCGTGCTTCACACCTTCATCTCCGGCGACGGCGGAAAGGTCGGCGTCATCACGCACCGCTCGGGCCAGAGCGACCTGATCGCCTTTGCCGATGCGGACGAGGTGGACGACGGCAACAAGGTGTCGCTGCGCCTCGACGAGGATGAGGCGCACACCCTCGCCGAGCTGCTCGGCGGCACGCGCATCACCGAATCGCTCTCGGGCATCGACCAGATCCCGGGGCTCTCGATCGACTGGTTCCACGTCGACTACGAGGACCACATCGCGGGGCAGCCGCTGGGCAACATGGCGAGCCGCGGTCTGCCCGGCGTGACCGTGGTCGCGATCGTTCGCTCGGACGCGGCGAACCCGGCGCCGGCGGAGGACTTCAAGGTCTTCCCCGGCGACACCCTCGTGGTGGCGGGAAGCCCCGAGAAGGTGGCGAAGGCGTTCCAGTTCTACCGCACGGGCGAGGTCAAGGCGAAGACGCCGACGACGGCGATCCCGGTGCAGGACTCCCCGCCCGGGGAGTAGCGCATGCACGGCGAAGAACTCCTCGTCCTCGGCGTCCTGTTCCTCATCGCCTACGTGCTGGGACGGCTCGGCAAGTTCATCGGACTCCCGGCGATCCCGATCTACATGCTGGTGGGGCTGCTGGCGAGCCCCAACTTCGCGCTGTTCCCGCTGGACTTCAGCGCCGACGACGTCGAACTGGTCGCCATCTTCGGGCTGATCTTCCTGCTCTTCAGCCTCGGTCTCGAGTTCGACCTCGACGAGTTCTTCGGCAACGCGAAGGCGCTGCTGATCTCGGGCGGCACCCGCATCGCGATCAACTTCGGCGTCGGCTTCGCCTTCGGCCTGTTCCTCGGCTGGGGGTCCCGCGAGGCGCTGATCGTGGCGGGGATGACCGGTGTCTCCTCCAGCGCGATCATCACCAAGCTGCTGATCGAGCTGCACCGGCTGGCGAACCGCGAGACCCCGGTGATCCTCGGCATCGCCGTGGTGGAGGACGTGTTCATCGCGATCTATCTGGCGATCGTCGGCGTCGTGATCGGCGGCGAGACGGAGCTCTGGCCGATCGTCGTTGAGCTGGCGATCTCGTTCGCGTTCCTGGTGGCGATGTTCTCGCTCGCCCGCTTCGGCGGGCGCCTGGTGGCGCGTCTCGTGCAGACGCGCGACGACGAGCTGTTCACCATCCTGTTCTTCGGTCTCGCGGTCGCCTTCGGCGGAATCGGCGAGCTGCTCGGCGTCTCGGATGCGATCGGCGCGTTCCTGATCGGGCTGGTGCTCGGCTCGACGCATCTGCGGGCGCGCATCGAGCAGTTCACGCGGCCGCTGCGCGACGTGTTCGCGGCGTTCTTCTTCCTGGCCTTCGGACTCGCCCTCGACCCGTCCACCTTCGGCGAGGTCGTCTGGCCGGTGGTGGCGGCCATCGTCGTGACGCTCGTCATCAACACCGCGGGGGGTCAGCTGATCGCGCGCCTCAACGGGCTCACGGCCGCCCAGGGGCTCAACGTGAGCGCGATGCTGCAGACGCGCGGCGAGTTCGCGCTGATCCTGGCGACGCTCGCAGCCGCAGCCGGACTCGACGAGCGCCTGACGCCGTTCGCGGGGCTCTACGTGCTCTCGATGGCGGTCATCGGCCCCGTGCTCGCGGTGAACTCGGAGAAGTTCGGTGCGGTGCTCCGGCGGCGCCGTGCCGCGCGAGCGGGCGCCGCGGCCCCGGTCGATCCGCTCATCGCCTTCGCCGAGGAGATCATGGCGGCGGAGCCCGCCGAGGCGGAGGAGGCGTTCGAAGCCGCAGCCGGCGAGCGTTCCCCGGTCGAGCCGCCCGCGGGCGGGCGTTCCGTGCGGTCGGGCCCCGATGAGCATGATGAGGTGGATGCGGCGGCCGCGCGCGCAGCCCGGGCCGCCGAGCAGGGCGACGGCGTCGTGCCGCCGCGGGAGAGGGATCCGGAATATTGAACGACAGCAGGTCAACTCGCTTCTGGCGCCTCGCCCGGCAGCCGAAGTGGATCGCCGCGCTCGTGCTCGTGCTCGCGGTCGCGGCGGCTTTCGCCGGTCTCGGCCGCTGGCAGCTGGAGCGCAGCCTCGCGGCCAGCGTCGTCAACGAGATCGACACCGAGACGGTGATCCCGCTGACCGAGCTCGCGACGCCCGCGATGTCGGTGACCGGCGAGCAGCTCGGCAGGGTCGTCTCCGTCAGCGGCCGGTTCGCCCCGGAGGACACCCTGGTGCTCTCGTCGCGCCTGCATGACGGCGAGACCGGGTACTGGACGGTCGCGCGGCTCCTGGTGGAGGGAGCTGATTCTGCCGAGCCGGTGTCGCTCACCGTCGCGCTCGGCTGGTCGGCGACCGAGGCGGAGGCCCGTGCCGCCGCTCCCTCCGGCGACGCGGTCGTCGAGCTGCAGGGCCGCTACCTGCCGAGCGAGCCCCCCCGATCCGAGGATCTGGAGACGGGGGAGCGCTCGGCGGTCTCGATCGCCGAATTCGTCAACGTCTGGTCGGACTATCGCGGAACCGTCTACGGCGGTTATCTGATCTCCGACACCGCGCCCGACGGGCTGGCGCTGATCGACGCGCCGGCGCCGCTGCCCGAAGCGTCAGTGAACCTGCTGAACCTGTTCTACGCGCTCGAATGGCTGATCTTCGCCGGCTTCGCCTTCTACCTCTGGTACCGCCTCGTCATGGACGAGGTCGAGAAAGAGGTCGAAGCGGCGACCGTAGACTAGAGCCATGCCTGCCGGACCCAGCCTCTCTGACGTTCCCCGCATCCGCACGGTCCTCGCCGTGTACCGCGTCTCGGCGATGATCACCGGGTTCTTCCTGCTCGGACTGGTCGTGATGATGGTGTTCCGCTACGGATTCCACCTCGACATCGAGCTGGGCGGGCCGTTCGGCTTTCTCGCCCTCACCCAGGTGGGTCAGCTGACCGCGATCAACCTGTCGGTCGTGCTGCTGTCGGTGCACGGCTGGCTCTACGTGCTCTACCTCGCGCTCGACTTCATGCTCTGGCGGCTGCTGCGGTTCAGCTTCCTCCGGTTCCTGTGGATCGCGCTCGGCGGTGTCATCCCCTTCCTGTCGTTCTGGTTCGAATTCGAGGTGCCGAAGTTCGTGAAAGCTGAAATCGCCAAAGTCGAGGACGCCGCGAGCCCGGTCGAGGTGACCGCGTGACGCACACCCCGGATGCCGCTGCCGCCGAGCACGCCGAATCCCGCCCCGTCCTCGTCGTCGACTTCGGCGCCCAGTACGCGCAGCTGATCGCCCGCCGCGTGCGGGAGGCGAGCGTCTACAGCGAGATCGTGCCGCACACGATCACGGCCGCGGAGATCCGCGAGAAGAACCCGGTCGGCATCGTGCTCTCGGGCGGACCCTCGAGCGTCTACGAGCCGGGCTCGCCGAGCCTCGACCCGGAGATCCTCGAGCTCGGCATCCCGACGATGGGCATCTGCTACGGATTCCAGGTGATGGCCCAGCAGCTCGGCGGCGAGGTCGCCAAGACCGGCGCGCGCGAGTACGGCTCCACCGAGGTGCGCCTCGCCGGCGACGGCGGTGTGTTCCTGAACGAGCAGCCGCCCACCCAGAGCGCGTGGATGAGCCACGGCGACTCGGTCGTGAAGGCGCCCGAGGGCTTCGAGGTGCTGGCCTCCAGCGATTCCACCCCGGTGGCCGCCTTCGGCAGCGACGAGCGCAAGCTCTACGGCGTGCAGTGGCACCCCGAGGTGAAGCATTCGGCCTTCGGCCAGCAGGTGCTGGAGAACTTCCTGCACCGCGCGGCCGGGATCGCCCCGGAGTGGAACGCCGACAACGTGATCGCCGAGCAGGTGGCGCGCATCCAGGCCCAGGTCGGCTCGGGCCGGGTGATCTGCGGGCTCTCCGGCGGCGTCGACTCGGCGGTGGCCGCGGCGCTCGTGCACGAGGCGGTCGGCGACCAGCTGGTCTGCGTCTTCGTCGACCACGGTCTGCTGCGCCAGGGCGAGCGCGAGCAGGTCGAGAAGGACTATGTGGCCGCGACCGGCATCCGCCTGGTCACGGTGGATGCGGCGGACCAGTTCCTCACGGCGCTGGCCGGTGTCAGCGACCCCGAGACGAAGCGCAAGATCATCGGACGCGAGTTCATCCGCACGTTCGAGGCCGCGCAGGCGGAGCTCGTCGCCGAGTTCGCCGCCGAGGGCGACCCGATCAAGTTCCTGGTGCAGGGCACGCTCTACCCCGACGTCGTCGAGTCGGGCGGCGGCACCGGCACGGCCAACATCAAGAGCCACCACAATGTGGGCGGGCTTCCCGAGGATCTGCAGTTCGAGCTCGTCGAGCCGCTGCGCACCCTGTTCAAGGACGAGGTGCGCGCGATCGGTCGCGAGCTGGGGCTGCCCGAGGCGATCGTCGGGCGCCACCCGTTCCCCGGTCCCGGGCTCGGCATCCGCATCGTCGGCGAGGTCACCTTCGAGCGGCTCGAACTGCTGCGGGCGGCGGATGCGATCGTGCGTCAGGAGCTGACCGCGGCCGGCCTCGACGCCGAGATCTGGCAGTGCCCGGTGGTGCTGCTCGCCGATGTGCGCAGCGTCGGTGTCCAGGGCGACGGCCGCACCTACGGCCACCCGATCGTGCTGCGCCCGGTCAGCTCGGAGGACGCGATGACCGCCGACTGGACGCGACTGCCCTACGACGTGCTGGCGCGCGTCTCGAACCGCATCACCAACGAGGTCGACGGGGTCAACCGGGTCGTGCTCGACGTCACGTCGAAGCCGCCAGGAACGATTGAGTGGGAGTAGCCCGTGGGCGAAGGCCATTTCTGGCCTTCGCGGGCTGCTCCCCGAGCCCCGTCTCGGGGCTCGGCGCACCGGGTGACCCGAAGCTGTCCCGCTGAGTCGCAAACGAAAAGCGGCCCGAGCCTTCCCAGGCTCGGGCCGCTTTCGCGTTGTCGCGCTAGTTGCGCGGCATGAAGTAGCTGAGCAGTCGCAGCATCTCGAGGTACAGCCAGACGACGGTGGCGATGATGCCGAAGGCGCCGGTCCAGCCGTAGACGCGCGGGGCGCCCGACTCGATGCCGCGCTTGATGAAATCGAAGTCGAGCACGAGCGAGTAGGCGGCCATGATGACGACGAAGATGCCGAGGATCACGCCGAGCGGGATTCCGAGGATCGTGAAGTCGCGTGCGCCGAACATCGAGTCGGTGACGCCGAACAGCATGAGGCCGACGTTGACGAGCGAGAAGGCGAGGTAGCCGACCATCGCGACGAGGAAGATCTTCGTCGCGCGCTTCGAGGCGCGCACCTTGCCGCTGGCGAACAGCGCCAGGGTGACGGCGACCACGCCGAGGGTGCCGAGCACGGCGCTCGGGACGATGCCGTCCCACAGGCTCGCGTAGAAGGCCGAGATGCCTCCGACGAAGACGCCCTGAACACCCGAGTAGATGAGGATCAGCGCGGGGGAGGGCTGCTTCTTGAAGGCGTTGACGAGGCCGAGCACGAGGCCGACGACGGCGGCGGGAATCCACAGCGCGGGCACGAACCAGCCGACGGCCGCACCGACGAGGAGCACGGCGAACGCGCCCACGACCTTGGCGATCGTGTCCTCGTAGCTCATCCGCTCCATCTGGTCGGAGGTGGCGCTCGGCTGGGTGAACTGCTGGTTCAGCTGGGCCGCGGTCGGAATGACGGCGGCCGACGCGGCAGCAGCCTGCGGATTGGTGGGCATGTTGCGATAGGCGAACTCGGCCATGGTGTCCTGGTGTCCTCGATAATTCGGGGGCGAAGCGACGCGGCTGCGTCGCCGTTCCTAGTCTAGGAAATCTCGCGCTCGCGATCCTGACTTTTCGCCGCAGGCGGAGCGGTGTCGCGCTCGGCGCGAACTCGCGCGGGCACCGGCTTGGCGGCGCCCGCCGCGTGCAGCGCGCGGGCCGCCCACGACGAGAGCACCATGACCGCGAGGCCGGAGCCGAGGGCGACCGTCATGTACTCGTACTCGGTGAACACCGAGCGGCTGGTGACGATGCGCACGATCATCACGGAGGTGGCGATCACGAACAGCACCGTCGCGTAGCTGCGCAGCGGTCGGTGGCGCACCAGCAGCCACGCCAGGTAGGGCACGACGAGCACGCCGATGAAGCGCGGCCCGGTGAGCAGCAGCCAGGCGGCAAGCGTCGCCGGAAACAGCACGACGACGCGTCGCCAGCCCGCGGACGGCAGAATGCTCCACCCCGCCAAGTAGGCGGTGGTGCCGAGGCCGAGCAGCCACAGCGACCAGGTGTTCGATCCGGCGATGGCGACGCCTCCCGAGACGATCAGTCCCGTTCCCAGCGCGAGGCGCTCGCGATACCAGCCCCAGCGCAGCGGAATGAGCGAGGCGGGCTCCCGCCACGGCGACCGGCGCTCCGATGAGGTGGCGCGGTCGCGGGGAGCCATGATGCGGCCACACTATCGTGGCACCGTGACCTTCACCGAGCTCCTCGTGATCGGGCACCGCGGCGCGAGCGGCTACCGCCCCGAGCACTCCCGCGCGGCCTACGAGCTCGCGATCGCGCTCGGCGCGGATGCGGTCGAGCCCGACATCGTGAGCTCCCGCGACGGCGTGCTGGTCATCCGTCACGAGAATGAGATCTCGGGCACCACGGATGTGGCCGAGCGCCCCGAGTTCGCCGACCGGCGCGCCACCAGGGTTGTCGACGGGCAGAAGCTCACCGGCTGGTTCACCGAGGACTTCGACTGGGCCGAGCTGGCGACGCTGCGCACCCGGGAGCGGCTGCCGAAGCTCCGGCAGAGCTCGACCACCTTCGACGGGCACGAGCCGATCCTTCGACTCGTCGACCTGCTCGACCTGCTGGAGCAGGCGCGGGCGCGAACCGGACGCGTGATCGGGCTGGTGGCGGAGGTCAAGCATCCGAGCTACTTCGCGTCGATCGGCCTGCCGCTCGAGCGTGCGGTGGCCCGCGAGCTGGCCGCCTGGAGCGGGCGGCCGGAGCTCACGGTGGAGTGCTTCGAGCAGTCCGCGCTCACCGAGCTGCGCGACCTCGGGCTGCGGGCGCGATTCGTCTACCTGATCGAGAAGTCGGGCTCCGCGCCCGACCTGCGCGCGAGGTTCGGTCGCCAGGCGCCGGCCTACTCGACGCAGCTGACCACCGCCGGTCTCACGCGCCTCGCCGCCGAGGTCGACGGGATCAGCGTGAACAAGGAGCTGCTGATGACGTCTGAGGGTGACGGGATGAGGGCCACCGATCTCGTCACGCGCGCGCACGACGCCGGGCTTGAGGTCTACACGTGGACGCTGCGCCCCGAGAACCGCTTCCTCGCGCCGCCGCATCGCCGCGGGTCGTCGCCCTCCGCCTGGGGCGACTGGCAGCGCGAGTTCGAGCTTCTCATCGGCACAGGGCTCGACGGGGTGTTCGCGGACCACCCCGACCTGCCGCGCGCCCTGCGCCCTCGCACGTAAACGCGGCGTAATCGGAGCCGACAGGTCGCCGTCCGCGACGGCGGGAGTCCGTACCGTCCTTCTTCGGCCCGCGCATTTTCGCGGCCGCGCCGTTGTGCGCTCCCCTCCGCGAAAAGGACTGTCATGAGCACCGAAACCACCTCCCCTGAGCTCTCTCCCACCGACGCTGCCCCGAAGGATCGGGCCCGCCACCGGCTTTGGCCTTTGTGGGCCGTGCTCGCCGGAGCGCTCGGGTTCACCGCCACGATTCTGATGGACGTGCGCCCGATCACCGAGATGCAGGCGGTCGCCAACGGCATCCCCTACGAGGTGACGCCGGCCGACATGGATGACATCACCCGCACCAACAACTACCTCGGCTTCCTGCTCGGCTTCGTCGCGATCGCGGCGATGCTGGTCTTCCACGGCGCGTGGCGCGTGCGCGTCGAGAACGCCTACGCGAACTCGATCGCCGCCCGCGTCGTCAGCGGCGGGCTGCTCGCCTCCGCGGCCGGGCTCACGCTCGCCTACGGCTGGAAGGGCGCCCTCGCCAACTACGGCTTCGACGGCCCCGAGTCGGGTCTCTACGGCGAGGAGGGTCTCTTCGTCTACTACATGCTGACCGACTTCGGTCCGTACCTGCCGTGGCTCGGCGTCGTGATCGCGGCGGCGGCCGTCGCGTGGATGGCGTTCGTCGAGCGGAGCGTCTCGCGCGGACTCGGGGCGTTCTCGGGCATCCTCGCGATCCTGGTCGGTGGCGCGTTCGTCGTCTCCGGCGTGCCCGGTCTTAGCGGCCTGGTCGGCGGACTCTGGCTCGTCGTCGCCGGTATCTGGCTCGCGGTCGGGCGCAGCGCGATCACGCTCAAGCCCGCGGCGTAGCCGCAGACGACTCGGCGGTCGGTCTCGCTCCCTCCTGGGCGGGCCCGACCGCTGTTGTCGTCCCCGGCCCGCCGTAGACTCGACCGGTCATGAGCTTCCTCCCCACCGACTCCGTTCCCTTCGGTTCCGACCCGGAGGCCTGGATGCCCCCTGCCGAGAGCGCCGGCGGCCCGATCGCGGTCGATGAGGCGCTGCTGGAGGGGCTCAACCCGCGCCAGCGCGAGGCGGTGCTGCACCGTGGGCCGTCCCTGCTGATCGTCGCGGGCGCCGGATCGGGCAAGACGAGCGTGCTCACCCGCCGCATCGCCGGGCTCCTGCAGAGCCGGGAGGCGTGGCCGAGCCAGATCCTCGCCATCACCTTCACCAACAAGGCGGCGGCCGAGATGCGCGAGCGCGTCAACCAGCTCGTCGGCGGCGCCGCGGAGGGCATGTGGATCTCGACGTTCCACTCGGCGTGTGTGCGCATCCTGCGCCGTCAGGCCGAGGTGATGGGCATGACGCAGGGCTTCACGATCTACGACTCCGCCGACAGCCGCGCGCTCATCAAGCGGATCATCAAGGAGATGGATGCCGACACCTTCGGCTTCACCCCCGGCAACGTGAGCGCGAAGATCTCCAAGCTCAAGAACGAGCTCTCCGACGTCGAGACGTATTCGCGCAACGTCAACGCCGACGACCCCAAAGAGGTCATGTTCCTCGAGATCTTCCGCCGCTACACGGCGGGGCTGCGGCGCGCCAACGCGATGGACTTCGACGACCTGATCGGCGAGACCGTGCACCTGTTCCGCGCCTTCCCCGAGGTGGCGGCGCTCTACCAGCGCCGGTTCCGGCACGTGCTGGTCGACGAGTATCAGGACACCAACCACGCGCAGTACTCGCTCATCCGCGAGCTGGTGCGGGCCGTCAAGCCCGAGCATGTTCCCGCCGACACCCGCATGCGGCTCGCGCCGGACGGCGGGATCCCGGCGGCCTCGCTCACCGTGGTGGGCGACTCGGATCAGTCGATCTACGCCTTCCGCGGGGCCGACATCCGCAACATCGTCGAGTTCGAACGCGACTTCCCCGACTCCAAGGTGATCCTGCTCGAGCAGAACTACCGCTCGACGCAGAACATCCTCGACGCGGCGAACGCCGTCATCTCGAACAACTTCGACCGCAAGGCGAAGAACCTGTTCACCGATGTCGGGGCGGGCGATCCGATCGTCGGCTACACCGGGTACTCCGGGCACGACGAGGCGCAGTTCGTCGCCGACGAGATCGCCACCCTGCACTCGGCGGGCATGCGCTACAGCGACATCGCGGTGTTCTACCGCACCAACTCGCAGACGCGAGCGCTGGAAGAGATCTTCATCCGCTCGGGGCTGCCCTACCGGGTGCTCGGCGGCACCAAGTTCTATGAGCGCGCCGAGATCAAGGACGCGATGGCGTACCTGATCCAGGTGGCGAACCCGGCGGACGACCTGGCGCTTCGCCGCATCATGAACACCCCGAAGCGCGGCATCGGCCCGGCGACGGAGGCGGCGCTGCAGGCGCACGCCGACCGCCTGGAGGTTCCGCTGCGCGAGGCGCTGCGGGATGCCGACCAGCTGGGACTCGGGCCGAAGGTGACCGCCGCGATCCTGACGCTTGCGGCGACCCTCGACGAGGCGACACGCATCGCGACGACGCCCGGCGGCGGTCGGCCCGGCGGCGCTCCCGCCGACGTGCTGACCTTCCTGCTCGACAAGACCGGCTACGTGGAGGCGCTGCGCGCCACCCGCGATCCGCAGGACGAGGCGCGCATCGAGAACGTCGAAGAGCTCGTCGCGGTGACGAAGGAGTTCGGGCGCAACAACGCCGAGGGTGGCCTGATCGACTTCCTCACCGAGGTGGCGCTCGTGGCCGCCGCCGACGACCTGGACGACAGTTCGGGCACCGTCTCGCTGATGACCTTGCACACCGCGAAAGGCCTCGAGTTCGAGGCGGTGTTCCTGACCGGCGTCGAGGAGGGGCTGCTGCCGCACCAGATGTCGGCGGGCGAGCCGGGCGGGCTCTCCGAGGAGCGGCGGCTGTTCTACGTCGGCATCACGCGGGCGCGCAAGAAGCTGCACCTGTCGCTCGCGATGAGCCGGTCGACCTTCGGCGAGACGACCGTCGCGATGCCCTCGCGCTACCTGCAGGAGATCCCCGCCGGCCTCATCGAGTGGCGGCAGAGCCCGGGCGATGCGACCTCGCGCGGCGGCCTGCGTCCGCGCGCGCTGAATGCGCGCAGCCCGCGGGAGGACCGCTTCTCCTACTCGACCTCGCTGCCGCCCGCGCGGGCCAAGACCGAGTGGACCAGCCCGGTCACCAACAAGGTGCGCGACAACGGCGACCTCGCCCTCGCGGTCGGCGACCGCATCCGGCACGCCGACTTCGGCGAGGGCCGTGTCACCGACGTGTCGGGCACCGGCCCGAAGTCGGTGGCCGAGGTGCAGTTCGAGTCGGCCGGGCGCAAGCGCCTGCTGATCAAGATCGCGCCGATCGAGAAGCTCTAGGCGCGCTCCGCACCCCTCCTGCTCCGCCCGCCGCGCATCCGCGTCGAGCTCAGTGTGTCGTTTCTCCGGAGGTTCCCGCCGCCCCGCCCCGCGCGAGTGTGTCGTTTCTCCGGAGGTTCTGCGGCGGATGCCCGCAACTCCGGCGATGTCGGGCGTCGCGCATCCGGAAACTCCGGAGAAACGACCCACTGCGAGGGGTGGGGCAGGGGAGGCGCGGCGAAATCTCCGGAGAAACGACACACTGCGCGGCGCGGCGCGGGCCGGGCGGGTCAGTCCTCGGGCTCGGCGTGCACCGGCACGTGCGGGGCATCGGCGCGCGAGCGGATGCCGCGGGCCAGTACGACGATGCCGAGCGCCCCCGCGATCAGCAGCAGGGCGCCGGCATCGATGGCGAGCGCTCCGCTCACCCCGACGATGCCGCCGAGGATGCCGACCAGCACGCCGCTGCCGGCGCGGAACCCGAAGCCGGTGACGCTGGAGGCGCCGACGAAGCGACCGCGCTCGTCGGTCGGGGCATCCAGCTGCACGACGGTCTGGCCGGAGGACTCCGACCAGATGAGCGCGAATCCGGCCAGCAGCAGCATCGGAAGCGAGACCAGGTACTCGCGCGAGACCGCGAAGATCAGCAGGCACGCGGCGTAGACGATCGCGGCGCCGACCGCGAGGCCGACCCCGGTGCGGATGCGCCCGATGGCTTCGAGGGTGAGGCCGCCGATCACGGCGCCCGCGGCCATCGACACGATCAGCAGCCCGTAGCCGAGGCCCGAGTCATCGAGCCCGAGCAGGTTGCCGAACTCGGGGAACAGCGGCAGCAGGGCCGCCCCGATGAACAGCCCGGTCGCGCCCTGCACGATCATCACGATCAGGATCGACGGGTAGCGGGGGAGCTTCTTGACCACCGCGAACACGTCGCGCACGTGCACCCGCGGACGCGGGGTCGTGCGGTGCTGGTGCCCGTCGAGGGGGGTGAGGGCGAGGTAGACGACGAACGGCAGGTACATCGCCATGTTGAGAAGCATCCCGATGCCGGGTCCGACGGTGAAGAGCATCGCCGCCCCGAAGGCGGGTCCGACGAGCTGGCCGAGGCTCAGCCCGGTCGCCATCAGGCGCACCGCGCTCGGCAGGTCGCGCGGCCCGACGATGTCGTAGATCATCACTTGGTCGGCGGGTCGCCACAGGGCGCTGGCGAAGCCGTGCAGCAGAAGCAGCAGGATGCAGTGCCACACCTCGAGCGCGTCGTTCAGGATCAGCACGCCCCAGATCAGTGAGGCGAGCATGAACATGCCGCAGGAGATCTGGATGATGCGCCGATTGTCGAAGCGGTCGGCGAGCGCGCCGAACGGGATCGAGAAGAACAGGTGCGGCACCCAGTGGCTGACGACGGCGAAGCCGGCGAGCAGCGGGGATTCGAAGAGCTGCCACATCACCCAGTAGGTGAGGGCGTGCTCGGCGTTGTCGCCCGCCATGAGCAGGCTGCCCCCGGTGAGATAGCCCTTGTACCAGCGGGCGCGCAGCGCAGCGAATCTCACGCGGACAGCCTAGGGGTCTTGCGGGCGATCTATTAGCGATATATCGTTGACCTATCGTACGAACAGTGTTGCGATCCTTGAATTTCGGGAGACACCATGAATCACCACTCTCACCCCGCCTGGCAGTCCCGCGGGCGCCGCCCCGGATTCGACTCCGGCTTCAGCGGCGGACCGGGCTTCGGTCCCGACGCCTTCGACTTCCCCTTCGGCCCGCGCGGTCGACGCGGTGGGCCCGGTGGTCGCGCGCGCCGCGGCGACGTGCGGGCCGCCATCCTCGGGCTGCTCGCCGAGGAGGCCGGCTCCGGCTATTCGCTCATCAAGCGGATCCAGGAGCGCTCCGACGGCGCCTGGCGGCCGAGCCCCGGGTCGATCTACCCGACCCTGCAGCAGCTCGTCGATGAGGAGCTCATCGCGTCGACGGGCGGCGGAGGTCGCGCGAGCGAGTTCGCGCTCACCGACGAAGGTCGCGTCTACGTCGAGCAGCACGCCGACGAGATCGCGAGCGCGTGGAATGTCGGCGCCGACCGCGCCGATGCTCGCGCCGAGCTGCGCGAATACCGCGACGCGGCGGGCCGTCTGATGCGCGCGCTCTGGCAGTTCCCCCACGAGGCCACTGCTGAGCAGCGCACGCGCGCGATCGCCGAGATGGAGGCACTGCGCAAGTCGCTTTACGGCATCCTGGCGGAGTGAGAGCGCCCGGCGATCAGCCCGCGCAGCAGGAGACGTGACGGCAGGCGCCGCAGCGGCCCCGGCGTGACCCGGACGAGCGTGCGCGCTCGCCGCAGTGCGCGCGCATGCCGCACCGGATCCTCGGTGAGCCCGAGCGGCGCGCGCACCGACGGCGGCGCGAGCGCCGCCGTCACCTCGATCACGAACGGCATCGCGCGGCGCAGCCACCACGGGCCGGCCGGGTGCATCAGCTGCTCGGCGACGGTCAGCGCCTCGGGCGTGAACGCCAGGCCCGCGACGCGCTCGGCCCAGTACTCCTCGAACGCGTCGCGCGTGCCCGGCCAGGCGTTCTCGGGCAGCTGAAGCGCGCTGCCGAGCCGAGCGCTCGCCGCGAGGATGTCATCCCGTGTGGTGTCGGCGATCGGGCCGACCAGGCGCTCGTAGGTCTCGACGCCGACGGCGTAGAGGGTTGCCGCCACCCACAGCTGGTGCTCGGCCTCGCGCGCCCCCGGCACCCCCGCGTGGGCGCGGTTGACGTGCTGGCGGGCGAGTCGCTCGTGCTCATCGCGGCCGAGCCGGATCGCGTAGACGTACTCGAGGGTGCGCCGCAGTCGGCCGAGCGGATCGTGGGCGAAGCCGCTGTGGGCCGAGACCCCACGGGCGACTACCGGATCTCCGAGCTGCAGCAGGATCGCGAGCACCCCGCCGAACAGCAGAGCGCCCTCCCGCGTGTAGCGGTCCAGCTCGCGATCGCGCCTCGGCATGCCTCATGGTCGCATCCGGGCGGCAAGAAACCCTGAACTTTCCAACCGCGGACCGGCCCCTTCGGAAACACGCTCCGGTTCGAGCAGGTAGAGTGCCTGTTGGCCCAACTGTCTTGATATCGAACTATCTCGACATCAAGGCACCGCACCCCTCCACTGCAACGGAAGAAGCAAAAGCGTGGATCTTTTTGAGTACCAGGCCCGTGACCTCTTCGAGAAGTACGGGGTTCCCGTACTCCCGGGGATCATCGCCGACACCCCCGCCGAGGCCCGCGCGGCCGCGGAGAAGCTCGGCGGCGTGACCGTCGTCAAGGCGCAGGTGAAGGTCGGAGGCCGCGGCAAGGCCGGCGGCGTCAAGGTCGCCAAGACCCCCGATGAGGCGGAGGCCGCCGCCGAGGCGATCCTCGGCCTGGACATCAAGGGCCACGTCGTCAAGCGCGTCATGGTCGCAGCGGGCGCCGACATCAAGGAGGAGTACTACTTCTCCGTCCTGCTCGACCGGGCCAACCGCTCCTACCTCTCGCTCTCGAGCTACGAGGGCGGCATGGAGATCGAGCAGCTCGCCGAGGAGCGCCCCGACGCCCTCGCGCGCGTCGAGGTCGACCCGGGCGAGGGTCTTGACCTCGCCAAGGCGAAGGAGATCGCGATCGCCGCGAAGTTCCCCGCCGAGCTGGTCGACCAGGTCGCCCCCGTCTTCGTCACCCTCTACGAGGTGTACGTGAAGGAAGACGCGACGCTCGTCGAGGTCAACCCGCTGATCCTCACCGGAGCCGGCGCGATCCTCGCCATCGACGGCAAGGTCTCGCTCGACGAGAACGCGGCGTTCCGTCACCCCGAGCACGAAGAGCTCGAGGATGCGGCCGCCACCGACCCGCTCGAGGCGAAGGCCAAGGAGCACGACCTCAACTACGTGAAGCTCGACGGCCAGGTCGGCATCATCGGCAACGGTGCAGGGCTCGTCATGTCGACGCTCGACGTGGTCGCCTACGCGGGCGAGAACCACGGCGGCGTCAAGCCCGCCAACTTCCTCGACATCGGCGGCGGAGCCTCGGCGACCATCATGGCGGCCGGTCTCGACGTCATCCTCGGCGACGAGCAGGTCAAGAGCGTCTTCGTCAACGTCTTCGGCGGCATCACCTCGTGCGTCGCGGTGGCCGACGGCATCGTCAAGGCGCTGGAGATCCTCGGCGACGCCGCGACCAAGCCCCTCGTGGTGCGCCTCGACGGCAACCAGGTGGAGGAGGGCCGGGCGATTCTCGCCGCCGCCAACCACCCGCTCGTCACGATCGCCGAGAACATGGACCAGGGCGCCGACAAGGCCGCCGAACTCGCCGCGGCGTAGCCCGCCGGTATCCCGCTGATTGAGTAGCCGTTCGCGGCGTATCGAACTCCAGAATCGAGAAACAGAATGTCGATCTTCCTGAACAAGGACTCCAAGGTCATCGTCCAGGGCATCACGGGCGGCGAGGGCACCAAGCACACCGCCCTCATGCTCAAGGCCGGAACCCAGATCGTCGGCGGCGTCAACGCGCGCAAGGCCGGCACCACGGTGGAGCATGACGGCGGCGTGAGCCTGCCCGTCTTCGGCACCGTCAAGGAGGCGATGGCGGCCACCGGCGCCGACGTCTCGATCGCGTTCGTGCCGCCGGCCTTCACCAAGGACGCGATGGTGGAGGCGATCGACGCCGAGATCCCGCTGCTCGTGGTGATCACCGAGGGCGTGCCCGTGCTCGACACGGCCGAGGCCTGGGCCTACGCCAAGGCGAAGGGCAACAAGACCCGCATCATCGGCCCGAACTGCCCCGGCATCATCACGCCCGGGGAGTCGCTCGTCGGCATCACCCCGAACAACATCACCGGCAAGGGACCGATCGGCCTCGTGTCGAAGTCGGGCACCCTGACCTACCAGATGATGTTCGAGCTGCGCGACCTCGGCTTCTCGACCGCGATCGGCATCGGCGGCGACCCGATCATCGGCACCACGCACATCGACGCTCTCGCGGCGTTCGAGGCCGACCCCGAGACCAAGGCGATCGTCATGATCGGTGAGATCGGCGGCGACGCGGAGGAGCGCGCGGCCGAGTTCATCAAGGCGAACGTCACGAAGCCGGTCGTCGGATACGTCGCCGGCTTCACCGCGCCCGAGGGCAAGACCATGGGTCACGCGGGCGCGATCGTCTCCGGCTCGGCGGGAACCGCTCAGGCCAAGAAGGAAGCCCTCGAGGCGGCCGGCGTCAAGGTCGGCAAGACGCCGAGCGAGGCCGCGGCCCTGATGCGCGAGATCATCGCGGGCCTCTAGAGCACGAGCCCCGCTGAGGCGCTCACCGCACCGTGAACGGTGCGGTGAGCAGCACCTCGTCGCGTGACGACGGGCCGACCAGCAGCTCGAAGGTGCCGGGCTCGACGAGTCTCCGTGCGCCCGCGTCGACGATCGAGCAGTCCGCCACCGCGACCTCGACGGTCACGACGCGGGACTCGCCCGGGGCGAGGTCGACGAGCCGATATGACTTGAGCTCCTTGTCGGCCCAGCTCACCGAGGTCACCGAGTCGCGGATGTAGACCTGCACGACCTCGCGGGTGGGCCGCGACCCGGTGTTGGTCACGCGCACCTCGGCCCGCACGATGTCGCCGAGCTCGTAGGAGTCGTCCAGCACCCGAAGCCCGTCGTACTCGACGGTCGTGTACGAGAGGCCTTCGCCGAAGGCGTGCGCCGGGCTCTGCGTGAGGTCGGCGTAGCGGTCGCCGTGCTGGCCGCGGATCTGGTTGTAGTACGTCGGCTGCTGGCCGACGTGACGCGCGAACGAGATGGGCAGGCGGCCGGTCGGCTCGGTGAGCCCGAGCAGCACCTCGGCGATCGCGCGACCGCCCTCCATGCCGGGGTTCGCGGCCCAGAGCAGCGCAGAGGCGCGCTCGGCCGACGGCGGGAGCACGAGCGGCTTTGAGGCGAGCAGCACGACGACGAACGGCGTCCCGGTCTCGGCAATCGCATCGAGCAGCGCGATCTGGCCGCCGATGAGCTCGAGGGTCGCGGTCGAGCGACCCTCGCCGACGAGTTCGATGCGGTCTCCGACGACGACGACGGCGACGTCGCTTTCGCGCGCGGCGGCGACGGCGTCCTCGATCAGCGCCTCGTCTGGCGCGCACGGCACGACGACCTGCGGTCGCGGCTGGCCATCGGGGAAGAACTCGCCCGCCGGGTCGTTCTCGAGGGTCAGGATGCGCGCCCCCTCCGCGTAGTCGACGGTCCAATCGGCGGGCGCCGTCTCCCGCAGTCCGTCGAGGACGGTCGTGATCATGCTCCGCGGGTGCCCGTTCGGCAGCCAGTCGGCCTGACCGGAGGAGCCCGCCCAGTCGCCGAGCTGCGTCTGCGCGTCATCGGCGAGCGGACCGATCACGGCGGCGCGACGCGGGGTGCTGGTCGTCGCATCGAGCGTGGGCTCGTCGAGCAGCGGCAGCGTGCCGTCGTTGCGCAGCAGCACGAGCGAGCGCCGGGCCACCTCGAGGTTGAGCGAGGCGTGCGGGGCGCTGCCCACGATCGCGTCGATGCGGGCAGCGTCGGGCAGCCGCGGGTTCTCGAACAGTCCGAACTCGAACTTCAGGCGCAGGATGCGCGAGACGGCCGGGTCCAGCTCCTCGTCCGTCAGCAGCCCCGTCTCGATCGCCTCGAGCGCGCCGCGGAAGAAGCCGGGGGTCGTCATGACCATGTCATTGCCCGCCTTGACGGCGGCGGCCGCGGCGTGAGCGTAGTCGGGCTGCACCTGCTGCTCCCACACCATGCGCCCGACGTTGTCCCAGTCGGTGATGAGGGTGCCGGTGTAGCCCCACTCGCCGCGAAGCACGTCGTTCAGCAGCCAGTCGTTGACCGTGATCGGCACGCCGTCGGTGGTCTGGTAGCCGAGCATGAACGTGCGGCAGCCTTCCCTCGCCACCCGCTCGAACGGCGGGAGGAACCAGGAGTGGAGTTTGCGGCGCGAGATGTCGGCCTCGCTGGCGTCGCGTCCGCCCTGCGTCTCGGAGTAGCCAGCGAAGTGCTTCGCGGTGGCGAGGATCGCCGTCTCGTCGCTCGCGCCGCCGCCCTGATAGCCGCGCACCATGGCAGAGGCGAGCTCCCCGATGAGGAACGGGTCCTCGCCGAAGGTCTCATCGACGCGCCCCCAGCGGAGGTCGCGCGTGATGCACAGTACCGGCGAGAAGGTCCAGTGCACTCCGGTCGCGGCGACCTCCTCGGCGGTCGCCCGGGCGACCTTCTCAAGCAGTTCGGGGTCCCAGGACGCGGCCATGCCGAGCTGGGTTGGGAAGATCGTCGAGCCTTCGAAGAACGAGTGGCCGTGGATGCAGTCCTCCCCGACGAGCAGCGGGATCTGCAGCCGGGTCTGCGCGGCGAGCTCGTGCGCCAAAGCGAGCCGTTCGGGCGAGGCGTGCAGGATCGAACCGACGTGCTGCTCGTGCACCTGCTCCTGGAGGTTCTCGCGCGCGTCGAGCTGCATCATCTGCCCGACCTTCTCCTCGACGGTCATGCGCGAGAGCAGGTCGGCGACCCGGACCTCGATGGGGCGCGTTGCGTCGAGGTAGGCCGGGGCAGTGGGGGCGGTGGTCACGAGGTCTCTCCAGGGGTAGTTGCCGGGCGAACGACGGTGACGGTGTCGTTGACGTTCATGCCCTTCTTCTTCATGGCGCGCGCTCGCTCACCGGCGGATCGCAGGCGCGGGTTGACGTATTCGTCGATGCCGAAATTGATCAGCGAGAGGGCGACACCGATGGCGGCGATGCACAGGCCCGGGGGCATGTACCACCACCACTGGTCCTGCCGGAAGGCGCCCTGCGCGCCGGCCCAGTTCAGGATCGTTCCCCAGTTGTAGGTGGTGACCGGGATCACGCCGATATACGAGAGCGTCGTGAGCCCGAGGATCGCGGCCGTGACGGTGCCGACGAAGCTGGCGGCGATCAGCGCCATCAGGTTCGGCAGCATCTCGATCAAGATGATCCGGCGCAGCGGCTCGCCGTTGGCGCGCGCCGCCTGGATGAAGTCGCGGTTGCGCAGCGACATCGTCTGGGCGCGCAGGACGCGCGCGCCCCAGGCCCATCCGATCAGGCCGAGCACCGCAGCGATCAGCACCAGCGGCGGCTCCTCGAACATCGAGGCGACGATGATGATGAGCGGCAGCCCGGGGATCACGAGGAAGACGTTGGTGAGTGCCGACAGGCCCTCACTGCGCCAGCCGCGCAGGTAGCCGGAGATCACGCCGACCGTGATCGCGATCACGGTGGCGATGATCGCGGCCAGGAAGCCGACCACGATGACGCCGCGCGTGCCGTGAATCACCTGGCTCAGCACGTCCTCGCCGATGTGGGTGGTGCCCAGCCAGTGCTCGGCCGACGGCGGCTGGAAGCGGGCCGTGTTGTCGATCGCGGTCGGCGAGTACGGCGCCAGCACGTCGGCGAAGATCGCGACGAGCACGAAGAACCCGAGGATCGCGAGGCCCGTGATCGACTTGCGGTTGCGGAACATCGCGAACGCCGATCCGAGCTTCGACCAGAACGTCGGCTTGTCGGGGTCGGCGCCGCGGCGTCCCCGGCGGCCCGAGACGGTGTTCAGCAGCGCGGTCGCGGGCGCCCAGGGGAGGCGGTCCGTCGAGCGGTCGGTGGTGTGGGTGGTCATGGATCAGTCTTCCGTCTGGCGCGTGCGCGGGTCGAGGAATGCGTAGGCGACGTCGGCGAGGACGTTCGCGAGGAGCACCGAGAGCGTGATCACGAGGAACACGCCCTGCATGAGCGCGTAGTCCTTGGCGTTGGTCGCATCCAGCAGGAGCTTGCCGACTCCCGGGTAGCTGAACACCACCTCCATCACGATCGTGCCGCCGACGATGAACCCGATCGAGAGGGCGAAGCTTTGGATCTGGGGCAGCACCGCGTTGCGGGCCGCGTAGCGCCACAGCACCCGGCCGTGCGGCATGCCCTTGGCCTGCGCGACCATCACGTAGTCCTCGTCAAGCACGGTGAGCATCATGTTGCGCATGCCGAGCATCCACCCGCCCAGCGAGGCGATGACGATCGTGGCCGCGGGGAGCGTGCCGTGGTGGATGACCTGGCCGATGAACTCGAACGACCACTCCGGGGAGACCCCGACGCCGTAGGCCTTGCCGATCGGGAACCAGCCGAGGTTCACCGAGAACAGCGCGATCGCGAGCAGCCCCAGCCAGAAGTAGGGGATGGTGCTCAGGAAGGTCGTGATCGGAACCAGCGCGTCGAGGCGGCTTCCGCGCCGCCAGCCGACGATGGCACCGCCGATGGTGCCGATCGCGAACGAGATGAGGGTCGCAAAGCCGACCAGGCCGATCGTCCAGGGCAGCGACTGGCTGATCACCTCGGTGACCGGGCGCAGCCCGTGCAGCAGCGAGACGCCGAGGTCGCCGCGCAGCAGCAGCGCCCAGTAGTCGAGGTACTGCTCGAAGATCGATTTGTCGGTGTCGAGGCCGAGCAGGGCGCGCAGCGCGTCGGCGGCCTCGGGGCTGACGTTGCGATTGCGCGCGAGGTACTGCGTCACGGCATCGCCCTTCATCAGGCGCGGCAGGAAGAAGTTGATCGTGATTGCGGCCCACAGCGTGAACAGGTAGAACGCGGCGCGCCCGCCGAGGAACCGCCACGGGATGCGGGAGCGGCTCTTCACAGCGGTCGTTGCGGTCGTGCCGAGCTCGACCGCGTCGGCCGTCGGGTGGGGGGACGGGGTCGTGGTCACCGGGTGCCTCCCTGGGGGCCGGATGCGGTCTGGAAGTGCTTGTCGGGATCCGGGGATGCCGCGCGGAGCTCCTGCGTGTACGGGTGCTGCGGTCGCAGGATCACGTCATCGGCGGAGCCGCGCTCGACGACGCGGCCCTGATTCAGCACCAGGATCTCGTCGCTGAAGTGGCGCGCCGTGGCGAGGTCGTGCGTGATGTAGAGCACGCCGAGGCCCTCTTCGCGCTGGAGGTCGGCGAGCAGGTTGAGGATGCCGAGTCGGATGGAGACGTCGAGCATCGAGACC
This sequence comes from Herbiconiux sp. J20-20, assembly GCF_057365085.1. Taxonomy (NCBI): domain Bacteria; kingdom Bacillati; phylum Actinomycetota; class Actinomycetes; order Micrococcales; family Microbacteriaceae; genus Herbiconiux; species Herbiconiux sp. J20-20. The sequence goes on along the minus strand of NZ_CP195122.1, from coordinate 1,323,147 downwards.
GGCTCGTCGGCGACGAGGAACTGCGGCCGGGAGGCGAGCGCGCGCGCGATCGCGACGCGCTGGCGCTGGCCGCCGGAGAGCTCGTGCGGCCGTCGGTCGATGACCGAATCCGGATCGAGGCGCACGCGGTCGAGAAGGCGCCGCACCTCGTCGTCCACCTCGGCCTTCGGCACGACATTGTCCAGTCGCAGCGGGCGCTGGATGTGGTAGCCGATCGAGTGGTACGGGTTCAGTGACGCGAACGGGTCCTGGAACACCATGCGGAGCTGCTGGCGGTAGGCGCGCAGTCCGGCACCGCGTCGCGGGATCGGCTGCCCGCCGAGCCGCACCTCTCCGCTGGTCGGGGTCTCGAGCTGGGTCAGGATCTTCGCGATGGTCGACTTGCCGCTGCCGGACTGCCCGACAAGGCCGATCGTCTGCCCCGATTCGAGCGTGAAGCTGACGTCGTCGAGGGCCTTGATCTGGCCGGCGCCGCGCACCGAGTACACCTTGGTGACGGCGTCGAATTCGAGGGTCGTCATCGCGCGACCACCCCTTTCTCTCCGGTGAGGCGCGGGAATGAGGCCAGCAGCGATTTCGTGTAGTCGTCCTGGGGGTCGGTCCAGATGCGCTCGGCGGTCGCGAGTTCCACGATCTCGCCCTCGCGCATGACGGCGATCCGGTCGCTGATCTCCAGCAGCAGCGGAAGGTCGTGGGTGATGAAGATCACGGAGAAGCCGAATTCGTGGCGCAGCGCGGAGATCTGCTTGAGGATCTCCCGCTGCACGAGCACGTCGAGGGCGGTGGTCGGCTCGTCCATCACCATCAGCTGGGGGCGGAGGGCGAGCGCCATGGCGATCATCACGCGCTGGCGCATGCCCCCGGAGAGTTCGTGCGGGAACGAGCGGAAGCGCTGCGCGCCGACCTTGACGATCTCCAGCAGCTCCTCGACCGCGGTGCGGCGCTGAGCCTTCGTGAGGCTCGGGCGGTGGACCTCGAAGACGTCCTCGAGCTGAGAGCCGATCGTCGCCACCGGGTTCAGCGAGTTCATCGCGCCCTGGAAGACCATCGAGATCTTGTCCCAGCGGAATCGGCGCATCTCCTCGGAGTCGAGGCGGTTGACCTCGACGTCCTCCCCGCTGGCGTCATGGAAGACGACCGAGCCGCTGGTGATCACGGCCGGCGGCTTCAGCAGACGCTGGATGCCGTAGGCGAGGGTGGTCTTGCCGCACCCGCTCTCGCCCGCGAGCCCGAGGATCTCGCCGCGCTGGAGTTCGAGGGTGACGTTCTTGACCGCGGCGACGGGCGGGTCGACGTCGTAGACGACCGAGAAGTCGTCGACGGAGAGCAGGGGTTCGCTCATAGGGGAGGTTCGCTTTCGTGGGGCGGGGTGTTGTGGGGGCGGACGCACGGAGCGCATCCGCCCCCACGGTTCGGGGTCAGCTCGCCGGCTGCAGCTTCGACAGGATCAGGACGATCCCCGGCTGAGTCGGGTCGGCCGACGCGTACTGGTCGGACTCCGTCGGGAACCCGACGTAGTTGCGGGTGTTGTACTCGCCGAGCAGGGGATGCGACCCCAGCGGAATGGCGGGCACGTTCTCGACGAACGCCGTCTGCATGACCGCCAGCGCGGCCGCGCGCTCCTCGTCGGATGCCGCGTTGGCGTACGTGTTCAGCGCGGCGGTGACCGCCGGGTCATCGAAGCGACCGAAGTTGAACTGGGCCTTGTCGTCGACGATCCACTTGGTGTCCATCGTCGAGGTGTACAGGCCGTACGCGTTTCCGGTGTCCTCCAGCCAGTGGATGATAGCCTGGAAGGTGCCCTCCTGGCGGGCGGCGTCCCAGCCGCCCCAGTCCGGCTGGTCGACCTTCACGTCGATGCCGAGACCCTGGCCGAGCTCTTCGGCGATGAGCGCCTGCTCGGTGTTCCAGTCGCTCCACCCGGCCGGGACCGAGATGGAGAACGAGACGGCGTCGCCATCGGGGTCGATCAGCTGCTCGTCCTTCCAGGTGTAGCCGGCGTCGGTGAGGATCTGGCGGGCCTTGTCGACGTCGACCTCGTAGTTCTGGCCGCTGTACTCGGGCAGGATCTCGCCGGCGAGCAGGTCGCCGAGTCCGGTCACGCTCCAGATTGCCTCGCTCGCGCCTTCGCGCGCGATGTCGACGTAGGCCTGCCGGTCGATCGTCCAGGCGAGGGCTTCGCGCAGGGCGGGGTCGTTGAACGGCTTCGTCTGCAGGTTCATGAACAGCGTGCCGGCGCCAGCCGTCGGCGAGGCGAGGAAGTGGTTGTCCTCGTCGGCGGACAGGTAGCTCGACTCGATCTGGGGGATGAACGCCTGAGCCCAGTCGGCCTCGCCCGAGACGAGCGCGGTCGTGAGGGCCGCATTGTCTCCGTACGAGACGTAGTGCAGCTGCGGAACCGCCAGCTCACCGCCCCAGTAGGTGGGGTTCGCGGTGAGGGTGACCGACTCGGTCGACCAGTTGTCGAGCACGTACGGGCCGGTGCCGACCGCGAGCCCGTCGCCGGTCAGCGGGTCGGTGTTGGGGTCGTCGATGTTCTCCCAGATGTGCTTGGGCACGATCGGGGTGTGGAGCACACGGCCCTGCGAGACGAACTTGGAGTCGGCGAAGGTCAGCGTGATGGCGTCGCCGTCGACGGTGGCGCCTTCGTACTTGAGGCCACCGGTGTCGGCGAGCTTGCCGCTCAGGAACAGATCGAAGGTGAACAGGATGTCGTCACCGCTGAACTCGGTGCCGTCGCTCCAGGTGACGCCGCTGCGGGGCACGACGGTGAGTTGCGTGTAGTCGTCGCTCCACTCGACAGACTCGGCGAGCCACGGCGTGGTGCTGAGGTCGCCGGTGGGGTTCACAAGGGCGAGCGGCTCGAAGATGACCTTCGCGTAGCCGTACTTCGAGGCGGAGGAATCTCCCAGGTACGGGTTGTGGGACTCCGTGGTGATGGCGCCGTCCGGCTTGGCGATCGTGAGCGCCGCGCCGCCGCCGGATGCGCCATCGGTGGTCGCGGTGCAGCCGGTGAGGACCAGTGCTGCGGCGATTCCGATGACGCCAAGAGTTGTTCTAAGCCTCATTGCTTTCTCCTTCGAATGTGTGCACGACAGCGTGCGGGTCATCGCTCGATGGTGGTCGACTCCGAAGGTCGACCACGTTGTCGGGCGAGTTTCGAGTTACCTTACAATCAAGTAAGTAAGTTAATCAAGCGCTCCGGGGCCGCCAGCGACGCGCGTCCTGAATAGACTTCAATCCGGACGCGAACGAGGGGGTGGCACACCATGTCGACACCGCGCCGACAGCCGCGCTCACGGCCCGAGACCCTCGCGCGCCGGCGCGACATCGTCGAGGCCGCCGCCGATATCTTCGGCAGCAAAGGGTTTACCGGCGGCACGCTCCAAGAGATCGCCGACCAGGTGGGAATGACCCACGCGGGGATCCTGCACCACTTCGGCTCCAAGGACCGGCTGCTCCTCGAAGTGCTTCGCCATCGCGACCAGGCCGACGTCGCGCACTTCGAAGAGCAGCACATTCCCGACGGGTTGGAGCTGTTCCGCCACCTCGTCCAGACGGCCTTTCTCAACGCGCATCGTGCGGGCATTGTCCAGGCCTACGCGGTGCTGTCGGCCGAGTCGGTCACCGACGACCACCCCGGCCGCGAGTTCTTCGAGACCCGCTACAAGACGCTGCGCGCCGAGGTCGCCCACGCGTTCGAGGTCATGTGCGCCGAGCACGGCGTCACTGAGCGCGACACCATCGAACTCGCCTCGGCGAGCGTGCTCGCCGTCATGGACGGGCTGCAGGTGCAGTGGCTGCTGGATCCGGAGGCGCTCGACCTCGGACGGACGACGCAATTCGCTATCGAGGCGATCGTCGACTCGGTGATCTCGCCCGCGCCGTCACCGCTCGCGGCCGAGCCCTCCTAGTCGTCGTCCGGCTGCGGCGCGGCCCCGCTCGGGGCGCGCGGCGGCCAGGTCGATGCGCCCAACTCGCGCGAGATGTTGCGCGCGGTCTCGCGCAGATCGTTGAGCACCGGATCCTCCGGCGGCCATTCGCTCGTCGGCACGACCACGGCGACCGCCGCGACCACATTGCCGGAGGCATCCGAGACGGGGGCGGCGACGCTCGACTCGCCGAGCACGGCTTCGTCCTCTTCGGTGGCGAGCCCGCGGCTGGCGATCTGAGCGAGCCCGAGCGAGAGCTTGGCGGCATCCGTCACCGTGTCGCCGGTGAGGCTGCGCAGCGGCTTGCCGAGCACCTCGGCCGCGTAGTCGGCGTCGTAGGCGAGCAGGATCTTTCCCATCGACGAGGCGTGCGCGGGGATGGTGAGCCCGGTCTCGAGCATCTGCTGGCTGCCGTCGGGTCGGCGGTTGTGGTGGATGACGATCACCTCGTCGAACAGCTCGGCACCGAGTCGGACGGCGAGCCCGGTGCGCCGCGAGAGCTCGCGGGTCCAGCGCATCGCGCGGGCGCGCACGTCGAGCGTGTCGAGGTAGACGTTGCTCAGCTTCAGCAGCGCCGGGCCGAGCATGTAGCGGTTGCTGCCGCGCTCTTTCGCCACCAGGCCGTGCTGCTGCAGCGACTTCACGATGCCGTGCACGGTTGACGGCGGCAGCTCGAGCGCGGCGGCGAGTTCGGTGATGCCGAGGTGCCGCGCGCCCTGCAACGAGCTCAGCACCTTTGCTGCGCGGTCAATGGCTTGGATCACCGCCACCCCTTTCGACAAGGTCTCCATTATGGGCGCGGTCGGCGCCCTTGCCGTTCACTCCGGGGGTTGACAACACCCTCAATACCGGAGCATATTCGACATTATCGAATGGCGTTCCGAAAAGAAATGCCTGCGGATCCCCCGCATCGAGAGAAAACCGCATGTCCAAAGGAGTACATATGGATGAGAACAGCACGTGGCAGAAGCTTGCCGCGGAGTTCCTCGGCACCGCCTTCCTCGTTTTCGTCGGCGTCGGCTCCGTGCCGGCGCTCGCGATGGTGAGAGGGGACGGACCGTTCACGGGTGGCGACCTTGGCTTCATCTCGCTGTCCTTCGCCACGATCGTTGTCGTCACGGTGTACGTGTTCGGCTACATCTCCGGCAACCACATCAACCCGGCCGTGACCCTCGGTCTCGCCGTCACCGGCAAGTTCCCGTGGAAGTCGGTGCCCGGCTACCTCATCGCCCAGGTGCTCGGTGCGACCGCCGGTGCGTTCGCCATCGTCGGCGTGCTCGGCATGCGGGCCAGTGAGCTCGGACTCGGCGTCGCCGCGTTCAACCCCGAGGTCGTGTCGGTGCCGCAGGCGCTGTTCGCGGAGTTCATCGGCACGTTCCTGCTCGTCTTCGCGGTCTTCGGTGTCATCCACCGCAAGGCGGCGCCCGGGTGGGCAGGTCTCGCGATCGGCCTCGTCGTCTTCGCCGCGATCATTCCCGTGGCCCCGGCGACCGGCGCCTCGATCAACCCGGCCCGCACCACTGGCCCGATGATCGTGCAGTCTCTCCTCGGCGGCAGCGTCGCGTGGGAGCAGTACTGGGTGTACATCGTCGCCGAGGTGCTCGGCGGAATCGTCGCCGCACTCCTGTTCGGTGCCATCTCCAAGACCCAGGCCGACAAGACCGGCCTGAAGACCGCCCTCACGGAAGAGAAGTCCAACGCATGAAGAAGCTGATCAACGCTCCGGAAGCGGTGCTCGCTGACGCCCTCGTCGGCGTCGAGGCCGCCCACGCCGACCTGAAGGTCGACCACACCAACCGCATCATCTACCGCGCCACCCCGAAGGCGGACGGCAAGGTCGCCCTCATCTCGGGTGGCGGTTCGGGTCACGAGCCGCTGCACGGCGGATTCGTCGGCCTCGGCATGCTCGACGCGGCCTGTGCCGGTGAGGTCTTCACCTCGCCGACGCCCGACCAGATGCAGGAGGCGACCAAGGTCGCCGACCGCGGAGCGGGCGTGCTGCACATCGTGAAGAACTACACCGGCGACGTCATGAACTTCGAGATGGCGGGCGAGCTCGCTGCCGCGGAGTCCGGCGTCGAGGTCGCGACGATCGTCACCAACGACGACGTCGCGGTGCAGGACTCCACCTGGACCGCGGGTCGCCGCGGCGTCGGCGTGACCGTCCTGCTCGAGAAGATCGTCGGTGCCGCGGCGGAGGAAGGACGCGACCTCGCGTCGATTCTCGCCCTCGCCAACAAGGTCAACGACTCCGGCCGCTCGATGGGCATGGCGCTCACGAGCTGCACGGTGCCCGCGGCCGGCAAGCCGACCTTCGACCTGCCGGAAGACATGATGGAGATCGGCGTGGGCATCCACGGCGAGCCGGGACGCCACCGCGTGCCGCTCGCTGGCGCGCACGAGATCGCGCAGCAGCTCGTCGAGCCGATCCTCGCCGACCTCGACTTCACGTCGGGACCGTCGATCGTGATGCTCAACGGCATGGGCGGCTCGCCGCTCATCGAGCTGTACCTGATGTACGGCGAGGTCGCCAAGCTGCTCGAGAAGGCGGGGGTGAAGATCGCCCGCAACCTGGTGGGCAACTACATCACCTCGCTCGACATGGCCGGCTGCTCGGTGACGGTGCTCAAGGCAGACGACGAGCTGCTCGGGTTGTGGGATGCTCCCGTCAACACCTCGGGCCTGCGCTGGGGCGTCTGAGTTACACACGCAAGGAAACGGAAGAACTGACATGACGAACAGCACGGTCCCCCTCGCCCAGTTGGTGGCATGGCTCGAGAACTACCGCACTCAGGTGACGGAGCAGCGCGCCTATCTCACCGAGCTCGACTCCGCGATCGGCGATGCCGACCACGGGGCCAACATGGCTCGCGGCTTCGCCGCAGTCATGGCGAAGCTGGACGAGGGTGCTCCCGCCACCGCTGACGAGCTCTTCAAGAGCGTCGGGATGACCTTGGTCACCTCGGTCGGCGGCGCGAGCGGTCCGCTGTACGGCACGTTCTTCCTCCGGATGGGCATGACCGCGGGCGCCGTCACCGAATTCGACGGTGCGGCGCTCGCGGCGGCCCTGCGGGCCGGGCTCGACGGCATCGTCGCGCGCGGCAAGGCGGAGCTCGGCGACAAGACGATGTTCGACGCGCTGTCTCCCGCCCTCGACGCCTTCGACGCCGCGCTGGCCGACGGCAGGTCCCCGGCCGAGGCCGCGAGTGCCGCGGCGGACGCCGCGGAGAAAGGCCGCGACGCCACCGAGCCGCTCGTCGCCCGCAAGGGGCGCGCGAGCTACCTCGGGGAGCGCAGCGCTGGCCACCTCGACCCGGGCGCGGCCTCGAGCGCGCTCCTGCTGCGCTGCCTGGCACAGACACTCGAGAGCTAGAACATGATCGGCCTCGTCGTCGTCTCGCACAGTCTGAAACTGGCCGAGGCGGCCCTCGAACTTGCCCTCGCGATGGTGCCGAACGGGGCGCCGCGCGTGGTGCTCGCCGCCGGTGCCGGGACGGATGCCGACGGCACCCCCATCATCGGAACCGACGCCATGAAGGTCGCCACGGCGATCGATGAGCTCGCTGACACCGACGGTGTGCTGGTGCTCATGGATCTCGGCTCCGCGGTGCTGAGCGCCGAACTGGCGCTCGAACTGCGGATGAGCGACGTCGAGGTGACGCTGTCGGCGGCCCCCTTCGTCGAAGGCCTGCTCGCTGCCGTGGTGCGCGCCGCCGGAGGCGCCACGCTCGCCGAGGTCGCCGCCGAGGCCCGCGGCGCGCTCGCCCCGAAGAGCGGACAGCTGGGGGAGGTTGACGCCGCCCCCGCGGCGGCGCCGGAGGCGCCCAGCGCGGCCGAATCGGACCGCGTCACCCGACGGCTGACGCTCCGCAACCCGCTCGGCCTGCACGCCCGCCCCGCGGCGCTAGTGGCCACCGAGGCGGGCCGCGCCGAGAACGCGCGCCTCGCCCTGTTGCGCACCGGTGCGACGGTCGCCGCCGCGAGCCCCACCGCCCTCATCGGGCTCGGAAGCCGCGGCGGTGACGAGATCGAGATCTCGGCCGCCGGACCGGACGCCGCTGCCGTGCTCGACCGCATCCAGACGCTCGTCGACGACGGCTTCGGCGAGCTGAACGCGCCGCCGCCCGCCGCCGCACCGGCGCCCGCCCGGGCCGCCGGACCGCTCGGCGTCAGCGCGGGCCGCGCCGTCGGCCACGTCGTGCACGTGGCGGCGCCGATCGCCGAACCCGCGCGCGGTGAGGCGCTTGCCGAATCCGCCCGCGCCGCCGAGGCGACGCGACTGCGGGAGGCCGCGACCGAGATCGCGTCGCAGCTCACGGCGCGCTCCGAGGCCGCCTCGGGCGAGGCCCAGCAGATCCTGCAGGCCACTGCGCTCATGGCGACCGACCCGGGACTCATCGACCCGGCGGTCGCCGCGATCGAGACCTCGGGCATCCCCTCCGCGAACGCCCTCTGGGCTTCCGCCGGCGACCTCGCCGACATGCTCGCGGGGCTCGGCGGTCGCACCGCCGAACGCGTCGCCGACGTGCGCGACGTGCGCGACCGCATCGTCGCGACGCTCCTCGACCTGCCGGTGCCGGGAATCCCGGAACGCGACGAGCCCTTCATCCTGGTCGCGCGCGACCTCGCCCCGGCCGACACCGCGACGCTCGACCCCGCCACCTGCCTCGCGCTCGTGACCGAGGAAGGCGGGCCGACCTCGCACACCGCGATCATCGCTCGCTCGCTCGGGATCCCCGCGGTCGTCGCCGCGCGCGGCGCCCTCGACCTGCCCGAGGGAATGCTCGTGCTGGTCGACGGCGAGACCGGCGAGGTGAGCCCCAACCCGGATGCCGAGGAGGTCGCGCGTGTGCGCGAGACTGCCGCGGTGCCCGAGTTCTCCGGCGTCGGCGCGACGGCGGATGCGCATCCGGTCGCCCTGCTGGCGAATGTCGGCGGCGGCGCCGACGCCCGCGCCGCGGCGGAGGGCCGGGCGGAAGGGATCGGACTGTTCCGCAGCGAGTTCCTGTTCCTCGACCGCGCCGAGGCGCCCAGCGTCGAGGAGCAGCGCACCGCCTACCGCGAGGTGTTCGCCGCGTTCCCCGGCCGCAAGGTCGTCGTGCGCACCCTCGACGCGGGCGCCGACAAGCCGCTGCCGTTCGTGACGGCGGCGGGGGAGGAGAACCCGGCGCTCGGCGTGCGGGGGCTGCGCACCTCGTGGCGCCGGCCCGAGATCCTCGTCGACCAGCTGCGGGCGATCGCCGAGGCCGCGGCCGAGGAGAGCGCCGAGGTGCAGGTGATGGCGCCCATGGTCGCCACCGTCGAGGAGGCCGCCGCCTTCGTGGCGCTCTGCCGCGAGCACGGCATCGAGCGCGCGGGCATCATGATCGAGACCCCGGCGGCGGCGCTCAGCGCGCCCGAGCTCGCCGAGGTCGTCGACTTCGTGAGCCTCGGCACCAACGACCTCACGCAGTACACGATGGCCGCCGATCGTCAGCTCGGCGAGCTGGCCGAGCTCAACGACCCATGGCAGCCGGCCGTGCTCCGTCTGATCCGCACCGTCGGGTCCGCGGGTGAGGCGACCGGAACGCCGGTCGGTGTCTGCGGCGAGGCGGCGGCCGACCCGGCGCTCGCCGCCGTGCTCGTCGGACTCGGGGTGACCTCCCTGTCGATGTCGGTGCGCGCGATTCCGCGCGTCGCCCAGAAGCTCGGCGGTCTGACGCGTGACGATTGCCGTCGGCTGGCGGACGCCGCCGCGGGGGCGTCCAGCCCGGCCGCGGCGCGCGAGGCGGCCCGAGCCGTCCTCGGCTGAGCGGGGAACCCCGCCTAGGCTGGTCGCGGGCCGCGCGAGACTCGCGCCGCCCGCGAGGAGGCCCCGTGTATCGACCGCGCATCGTCGCCGCTACCGCCGTGGTGGCGGCCGTCGGCATGGTCTTGAGCGGATGCTCGCTCATCTCGCTGTTCGGCGGCCAGACCACGAGCGGCGGCAACACGCCGACCGGCGAGGAGGTCGCGGCGGAGCTCGAGCAGTACTACACGCAGGAGCTGACCTGGTCGTACATCGACACCCGCGTCGATGAGACCCGAGTGACGGTGCCGCTGGACTGGAGCGACCCGGGCGGCGCCACGATCGAGATCGCCGTCTCGCGGCACAGCGCCCCCGGCACGCCGACCGGTTCGCTGCTGATCAACCCGGGCGGGCCCGGCGGCTCCGGCTTCGACTTCGTCGTCAACTCGGCCGCCTACGTCGTCACGAACGATGTGCTCGCCAGCTACGACGTCATCGGCTTCGACCCCCGCGGCGTCGGCAGCTCGACGCCCGTCGTCTGCTACACCGATCCCGCCGACCAGGACGAGCTGCTCTACGGCACCTACGACGTCGACTACGGCACGCCCGCGTGGATCGATGAGCTCACCGAGCGCGAGCTCGACTGGGCGAACGCGTGCCTCGAGAACACCGGCCCGCTGCTCGGCCACCTCGACGCCGCGAGCGTCGCGCGCGACATGGATGTGATCCGCGCGCTGCTCGGCGACAGCGCCCTCAACTACCTCGGCTACTCCTATGGCACCTACCTCGGCGCCGTGTACGCGGAGCTGTTCCCCGAGAAGGTGGGGCGGATGGTGCTCGACGGGGCCGTGGATCCGCAGGTGAGCGACCTCGAGGCGCTCGCCACCCAGATGGCCGGCTTCGACAGTGCGCTGGCGTCCTACATGGCGTGGTGCCTGTCCGACGGCGACTGCCCGTTCACCGGCAGCGTCGACAACGGGCTGCTGCAGGTGCGCGACCTGCTCGACAGCATCGACGACCTCGAACTGGTCGGAAGCGACGGACGACAGCTCGACTCCGCCACGGTCGGCACCGGCATCGCCTACACGCTGTACTCGGAGTGGAGCTGGCCCTCGCTGACCGGGATGTTCGCGGCGCTCGCCGTCGGCGATCCGGACCCCGCCTTCGACAACGCCGACGCCTATTACGGCCGCTACGGCGGGTGGTACGACGGCAACGGCAATGAGGTCTACACCGCCGTCACCTGCAACGAGGGCGACCTCGGCACCGACGGGGTGACCCCCTTGGAGGGCGTCGAGATCATCGACGACCGGGCGCCGATCCTCGGCCGCTATTTCGCTTACGACGACTACGCCGTGCTCGACGTCGCCTGCTCGAATTGGCCGGTGCCGGTTGCCGACCTGCCGACCTCGTTCAGCGCGGCGGGCGCGCCGCCCATCCTGGTGATCGGCACGACCAACGACCCGGCGACCCCGTACGCCAACGCGGTCTCGCTCGCCGAGCAGCTGTCGAGCGGGGTGCTCATCACCTATGAGGGGGAGGGGCACACGATCTACGCGCAGGGAGTTTCGTGCGTCGACGACGCGGTGGATGCGTACCTGCTGCGCGACGAGGTGCCCGCCGCCGACCCGATGTGCTGAGACGGGCGGCGGTCTCGCCGCCGTCCCTCTCCTCACGAAATGCAGGAGTCGCGGAGGCTCTCCCCTGCGCACAGGGGGAGCCGCGGCCTCGCCCGCGCAGAATCTCCTGCATTTCGTCGAATGGCGGGGCGATGAGAGGTGGCGGGGCCGCGAGCGGCTGCGCGACGAGACGGCACGCGGGATGCGCGCGAGGCGCCCCGGTCGGGCCGCGGCTCGGCGGTAGGGTCGCACCGTGAGCCGCCGCCTGACCGTCCTGTTCTCGATGTTCGAGGCGGCACTCACGGTCGCGATCGGCATCGCGCTGCCGCTGGTCCCGCTCACGATCCTGTGGGCGGCCTACTTCGGCTTCGGCGTCGACTGGCTCGTCTTCTGGCGCGGCGCCCTCGACGTGTGGCTGCTCGGGCACGGTGTCGACGTGACGTTCCGGCTCGACGAGGTGACCGCATCCGTGCTGGGCATCGCCGGAGCCGAGGTCGCCGTGCCGGTGACGATCTCGCTGCTCGGCGGCGCGCTCCTGACGGCGCTGCTGGCGGCGCGCGCCGGACATCGCATCGCCGAGGCGGGGCATCGGATGCTCGGCGCCCTCGGCGCGATCCTCGCCGTCGCGCTCCTGAGCTTCGGCCTCACGGTGGTGAGCCTGCACCCCGATGCGCGGCCCTCGCTCGTGCAGGCCGCGATCCTGCCCGCCCTGGTCTACGCCCTCGGTCTCGCGTTCGGGATGCTGCGCGAGCGCGCCCGGCGCCGCCCGGCACCCGAGGTGCGGTGGGTGGGGCGCATTGACCCGAGCCTGCGCGCCGCAGCACTCGGTGCGGCGCGGGCGGGCCTCGGTGCGGCCGCTCTGACTCTCGCGGCCTCCGCCGTCGTGTTCGCCGCGGCTCTGCTGCTGCGCTACGCGGAGGTGATCCGGCTCTACGAGTCGCTGCACGGCGAGGTGCTGGGCGGCGCGGTCGTCACCGCCGCCGAGTTCGCGATCCTGCCGAACCTCGTCATCTGGACGGCCAGCTGGCTGCTCGGGCCCGGCTTCGCGGTCGGGATGGGGTCGGCGGTCTCCCCGCTCGGAACCGTGCTCGGACCGGTCCCCGCGCTCCCGATCCTCGGAGCCATCCCGCCCGAGATCGGCGCGTTCGGCTACCTGGGCCTGCTCGTGCCGGTCGTCGCCGCATTCCTGGTCGGCGCCGCGGCGCGGCGGCGGATGCTCCGCGACGCGGCCGAGGATCGGGCGGCGCCCGTGCGCGGGGTGCTGTCGCTGACGGCGACCGTGCTCGCCGCCGGAGTCCTCGGTGCGCTGGTCATGGCGGGGCTCGCCGCCGCCTCCGGCGGTTCGGCGGGCCCGGGGCGGCTGGCCGAGGTCGGCCCCGACGCTCTCACCGTCGGCATCGTGGCGCTGATCGAGTTCACGGTGGCGATCGGGCTCGGCTTCCTCGTCGCCGACCGCCGCCGCCGCGACTGACCCGCGGCGCGGGTCCGTCCCGCGCGTGAGTGTGTCGCTTCTCCGGAGAAAGTGCGCCTGAGAGCGGATGCCTCCCCGGCATCCCGGGCTGCGTCGCCAAAACCTCCGGAGAAACGACACACTCGGCGGCGGGACCGCGGGGACCTCCGGAGAAACGACACACTCGCGAAAGGGAGGGGAGCGCAGCGGGCGCGGAGCGACGTCGCGTGCGAGCGCGAGTAGGCTGGGGGCGTGCTCCGCCTCGTCGTCCTCATCTCGGGGGGCGGGTCCAATCTCCGGGCCCTGCTCGACGCCAGCGACGACGCCGAATTCCCGGCGCGGGTCGTCGCGATCGGCGCCGACCGCGATGCCGACGGCCTCGAGCACGCCGAGCACTACGCGATCCCCAGCTTCGTCGTGCCGTTCCAGGCCTACCCCGACCGCGAGGCGTGGGGTGAGGCGCTCGTGGAGCAGATCCGCCAGTGGGATGCCGACCTGGTGATCCTCTCCGGCTTCATGCGCCTGCTGCCCGCGAGCGCGGTGCGCGCGCTGGCACCCAACCTGATCAACACGCATCCGGCCTACCTGCCCGAGTTCCCCGGCGCGCACGCGGTGCGCGACGCGCTCGCCGCGGGCGCCACCCAGACCGGGGCGAGCGTCATCGTCGTCGACGAGGGCGTCGACTCCGGCCCCGTGATCGCGCAGGAGCGCGTGCCGATCCAGCCCGGCGACACGGAAGAGATCCTGCACAACCGCATCAAGCGGGTCGAACGCGAACTGCTCCTGCAGGTCGTGCTCGACATCGCCAACTCGCACATCGACCTCAAGGAACTGTGATGTCCGGCCCCGCCATCGACCCCGCCGAGTACCGCGACCGCGACGTCGTCCCGATCACGCGCGCGCTGATCGCCGTGAGCGACAAGACGGGTCTCGTCGAGCTCGCGAGCGCGCTCGTCGAGGCGGGCGTCGAGATCGTCTCGACCGGCGGCACCTCGAAGGCGATCGCGGATGCGGGACTCCCCGTCACCCAGATCGGCGACGTCACCGGATTCCCCGAGCACCTCGACGGCCGCGTGCGCACCCTGCACCCCGCCGTGCACTCGGGCCTGCTCGCCGACCTGCGCCTGGAGCGGCACGAGAAGGAGCTGGCCAGCTTCGGCATCGCCCCCTTCGAGCTGGTTGTGGTGAACCTGTACCCGTTCCGCGAGACGGTCGCCTCGGGCGCCGAGCCGAACGCCGTGGTCGAGCAGATCGACATCGGCGGCCCGGCGATGGTGCGCGCGAGCGCCAAGAACCACGCCAACGTCGCCGTCGTCACGAGCCCCGCCCGCTACGCCGCCCTCGTCGAGGCGGTCCGTTCCGGCGGCACCACGCTCGCCACCCGCTTCGAGCTGGCCCGGGAGGCGTTCCGGCACACCGCCGACTACGACGCCGCCGTGGCCGCCTGGTTCGAGAGCACCGCGCTGCTGGCGGAGGCGGAGGCGGTCGCCGACGGCACCGTGCCCGCCGCGAGCGCCGCGATCGAGTTCGCGCCGACGTTCACCCTGTCGGCGGAGCGTGCGGCGACGCTGCGCTACGGCGAGAACAGCCACCAGGCGGGCGCGCTGTACACGGTCGCCCACTCGGCGGGCATCGCCCAGGCGACCCAGCTCGGCGGCAAGGAGATGTCGTTCAACAACTACGTGGATGCCGACGCCGCCCTGCGCGCCGCCTACGACCACGAGACGCCGACCGTCGCGATCATCAAGCACGCGAACCCCTGCGGGATCGCCACGGCGGAGACGATCGCCGAGGCTCACGCGCTCGCGCACGCCTGCGATCCGGTGTCGGCCTTCGGCGGCGTGATCGCCTCCAACCGGCCGATCACCCGCGAGGCGGCCGAGTCGATCGCCCCGATCTTCACCGAGGTGATCGTCGCGCCCGGCTTCGACGACGGCGCTCTGGAGGTGCTGCAGGCGAAGAAGAACCTGCGCCTGCTGCAGCTGCCGGCCGACTACCGCCGCGAGCCCGCCGAGTTGAAGCAGATCTCCGGCGGCCTGCTCGTGCAGGAGGTCGACGCCCAGTTCGCGCCCGCGAGCGAGTGGACCCTCGCCGCAGGCCCCGCGGCCGATGAGGCGACCCTCGCCGACCTGGACTTCGCCTGGCGCGCCTGCCGTGCCGTCAAGAGCAACGGCATCCTGCTGGCGACGAACGGCGCGAGCGTCGGCGTCGGCATGGGCCAGGTCAACCGGGTGGACTCCTGCAAGCTCGCCGTGGAGCGCGCCGGTGAGCGCGCCGCGGGCAGCGTGGCCGCCTCCGACGCGTTCTTCCCGTTCGCCGACGGTCCGCAGATCCTGCTCGACGCGGGCGTGCGCGCGATCGTGCAGCCGGGCGGCTCGGTGCGCGACGACGAGACGATCGCGGCGGCGAACGCCGCGGGCGTCACCATGTACTTCACGGGCGAGCGGCACTTCTTCCACTAGACCGCCGCACCACTTGCCGGGCGCGCGTCGCGCGCCTACTCTGGAAGGCTGCCCGCTCGGGCCGCGACATCTTCTCAGCTATGTTGACGCGTCGGCGTCTCCTAAGGACCACTGCAATGCCTTCTTCGTCCCCCGTGACTCCGCGCCCGCGCGGCACCGTCGCGACGCTGCTGCGCCTGGTGCCGTTCGTGCGCCCGGCCATCCCGCGGATCGGGCTCGGCGGCGCCGCCGCCCTGCTGGCCGGCGTGGTCGCGCTCGTGATCCCGGTCGTGCTGCAGGGGCTGGTCGACGGCCCGCTGGCGGCGGGGGATCCGGGGCTGATCTGGCCGGCCGCGCTCGCCGTGCTCGGCCTCGGTGTGCTCGAGGCGGTGTTCATCGCCCTGCGCCGCTGGTTCGTGCTGACCCCCGGCACCCACGTCGAGGCGACCATGCGCAACACGCTCTACGCGCAGCTGCAGGATCTGCCGGTCGCCTTCCATGACCGCTGGCAGTCGGGACAGCTGCTCTCGCGCGCGATGAGCGACCTGGGGCACATCCGCCGCTGGCTGTCGTTCGGCCTGGTGCTGCTCGTCGTCAACGTGGTCACGATCGTGATCGGCTTCGGCGTGCTCATCTACTGGAGCTGGATGCTCGGGGTGCTGTTCCTGGTGCTGTCGATCCCGCTCTGGATCACCGGCTACCTGTTCGAGCAGAAGTACTCGATCGTGGCGCGGCGCAGCCAGGATCAGCAGGGCGATCTGGCCACCGCGGTCGAGGAGAGCGTGCACGGCATCCGCGTGCTGAAGGCGTTCGGGCGCGGCAAGTACTCGCTTGAGAAGTTCACCCGTCAGGCTGAGGAGCTGCGCGGCACCGAGCTGGAGAAGGCGCGCGCGGTCGCCGGCATCTGGTTCTGGCTGCTGCTGGTGCCCGATGTCGCCTTCGCGCTGTGCTTGCTCGGCGGCGTGTGGCTCGCCTCGATCGGCGAGCTGAGCGTCGGCGAGCTGTTCGCCTTCTTCGCCACGGCGACCGTGCTCCGCTTCCCGATCGAGTCGATCGGCTTCCTGCTGTCGATGACCTTCGACACCCGCACCGCCGTCGACCGCCTCTTCGAGGTGCTCGACGAGACGAACACCATCACCGACCCGGAGGCGCCCGCGACGGTCGCCGAGCCGCACGGCCGGCTCGTCTTCGACGACGTGCACTTCCGGTATCAGGATGCGCCGGACGGCGCCCGCGACCTGCTCGACGGCATCCGGCTCGAGCTCGAACCCGGCGAGACGATGGCGCTGGTCGGGCTCACCGGCTCCGGCAAGACGACGCTGACCGCGCTCGCGACCCGGCTGTACGACGTCACCGGCGGACGCATTCTGCTCGACGGCGTCGACATCCGCGACCTCACCCGCGACGAGCTGCGCCGCCACATCGCGATGGGCTTCGAGGACGCCACCCTGTTCTCGGCCTCGGTGCGCGACAACGTGCTGCTCGGGCGGCCCGAGTTCGACGAGGGCGCACGACGCGACGAGGGCGATGCCGTGCTTGCCGAGGCGCTCGAGATCGCGCAGGCCGACTTCGTGCACGAGCTGCCCGAGGGCGTCAGCACGCTCATCGGCGAGGAGGGGCTCAGCCTCTCGGGTGGTCAGCGTCAGCGACTCGCGCTCGCCCGCGCGGTCGCCGCCGCCCCGGCGGTGCTCGTGCTCGACGACCCGCTCTCGGCGCTCGACGTCGACACCGAGGCGCGCGTCGAGGCGGGCCTGCGCCGCGTGCTCGCGACGACCACGGCGCTCATCGTGGCGCACCGGCCCTCGACCGTGCAGCTCGCCGACCGGGTCGCGCTGCTGCAGGACGGGCGGGTCACGGCGGTCGGCACCCACTCGGAGCTGCTGGCGCACAACGAGCACTACCGCTACGTCATCTCGTCGCTCGACGACGACATCCCGCCGGGCCGCGAACGCGACGTGCCAGACGAGATCGTGCCCGCGACGACCGCGCCGATCTCGACCGAGACCGGCACCATCACGATCCCCGGGGGAGGTGCGCGATGAGCGTCAGCGGTGTCACCGGTGAGGAGCGCGACGACTACACCAAGGCGGAGTCCCGCGAGATCCGCCAGCGCTCGCTGCGGCTGCTCGGCTCGCTGCTCGCCCCGCTGAAGCTGCGGGTCGCGCTGACGATGCTCGTGGTCGTGGTCAGCACGGGCGCGCAGGTCGCGGGTCCCGCGCTGATCGCGTTCGGCATCGACCGGGGCCTGCCGGCGCTGCTTCAGAGCCAGGACTGGATGCCCGTGCTGCTCATCGTGGCCGCGTATCTGATCACCGGGCTGATCGGCGCGATCCTCATCGCGCAGTACACCGTGCTCTCGGCGCGGATCAGCCAGGCGATCCTGTTCGACCTGCGCCGTCGGGTGTACCTGCACGCGCAGCGGCTGAGCCTGGAGTTCCACGAGAGCTACACCTCGGGCCGCATCATCGCGCGCCAGACAAGCGACCTCGACTCGATCCGCGAACTGCTCGACTCGGGCATCAACGGCCTCGTGCGCGGCGTGCTCTACATGGTGTTCATCGCGGCCGCCCTCGTCATCCTCGACCCCGTCTCGGGGCTCGTGCTGGCGGGGTCGTTGCCGCCGCTGCTGCTGCTCACGCGCTGGTTCCAGACCCGCTCGCAGCGCGCGTTCCGGCGCACCCGAGTCGCCTCGGCGAAGGTGATCGTGCACTTCGTCGAGACGATGACGGGCATCCGCGCGGTGAAGGCGTTCCGCAAGCAGCCGCGCAACGCCCGCGAGTTCGGCGCGCACGTCGAGGACTACCGCGAGTCGAACGCGCGCGTCATCCAGCTCTTCGGCATCTTCGATCCGGGGCTGGTGCTGATCGGCAACGTCGCGGTCGCGGTCGCGCTGCTGTTCGGCGGCTTCCGGGTGATCGACGGCAGCCTGGCGGTCGGCGCGCTGCTCGCGGTGCTGCTGTACGTGCGCCGCTTCTTCGACCCGATGGAGGAGATGGCGATGTTCTACAACTCCTACCAGTCGGCCGCGGCGGCGCTGGAGAAGATCTCCGGCGTGCTCGAGGAGCGGCCTAGCGTGCCGGATCCGACGGACCCCATCGACCTGTGGGAGGCCGAGGGCAAGCTCGACTTCGAGAAGGTGCGCTTCGCCTACCGCGCCGACCGGGTCATCCTGCCCGAGTTCGACCTGCGCATCCCCGCGGGGCAGACGATCGCGCTCGTCGGCTCCACCGGGGCGGGCAAGTCGACCCTCGCCAAGCTGGTGGCGCGCTTCTACGATCCGAGCGAGGGTCAGATCACGCTCGACGGCGTCGACCTGCGCCGGCTGCATCCGAAGGATCTGCGCCGCGCGATCGTGATGGTGACCCAGGAGGCCTACCTGTTCAGCGGCACGGTCGCCGAGAACATCGCGCTCGGCAAGCCCGGCGCGACCTTCGACGAGATCATCCAGGCGGCGAAGGCCGTCGGCGCGCACGAGTTCATCGAGGAGCTGCCGAACGGCTACGACACCGACGTGAACAAGCGCGGCGGCCGCGTCTCGGCGGGGCAGCGCCAGCTGCTGTCGTTCGCGCGCGCGTTCCTGGCGAACCCGGCGGTGCTGATCCTCGACGAGGCGACCGCCTCGCTCGACATCCCGAGCGAGCGGCTGGTGCAGGAGGGGCTGACGACGCTGCTGGCTGACCGCACGGCGATCATCATCGCGCACCGGCTGTCGACGGTGGCGATCGCCGACCGGGTGCTGGTGATGGAGCACGGCCGCATCGTGGAGGACGGCGCACCCGCCGACCTGATCGGCGGCACCGGGCGCTTCGCGAAGCTGCACGCCGCCTGGCGCGACTCGCTGGTCTAGCGCGGCGACCAGCGGGCGGACGGCGCGACACGGTACGCGCTGCCGTCGGCCGCCCAGATGAGCGGGGTGCCCTCGGCGCGGAAGTGCTCCAGGGCGCGCGCCTCGTGCCCGACCGCGGGATGGCCGGAGGAGCGGATGACGCGCCACCAGGGCACGTCGGCACCGGAGCGGGCCATGACGGTTCCGACCGCGCGCGCCGCACGCGAGCCGAGCACGGCGGCAACGTCGCCGTAGCTCATGACGTGCCCGGCCGGGATGTCGGCCACCAGGTCGAGCACGGCCGACGCGAAGTCGGGCTGCGGCTGGGTCACGCGGCGGCTCGGGAAGGCACGGCTAGAGCTTGAGCGCGCCGAGCTTCTCGCCGTACGGGGTCTCGCCGATGATCTCGAAGCCGACCGCCTTGAAGAACTCCTCGGGGCCGTCGTCGCCGCTGGCCCACACGACGGTCACGTGGTCGAAGCCGCGCTGGCGCGCCTCGTCGGCGAACGCCTTCACCGCGAACCGGCCGACGCCCGTGCCCTGCGCCTCGGCGGCGACGTGCACGCGCCACAGGGCAGCGCGCAGGTATTCCTCGCTCGCGTCGGCATCGAAGGCGCCCATGATGTAGCCGACCACGTGGTCGTTCTCGTCGAGCACGACGCGGGGCCAGGAGCCGGAGGCGTCGAGCTTGTCTTCGGCGGCGGTGTAGGTCTCCGGCTCGATGAACGCCTCTTGACCGGGCTTGAGCGTGAGGCTGTTCGCCGCCGCAATGGTCTGGGCGGTCAGGTCGTGCAGTCTCAGCTCTGCCATAACGACAGGGTAACGCCCCGCGACGATTCGCGGTGGAATCTCTCGATGTCGAGATAGTTCTGAGAGCGGGTAGTCTGTGATGGGCCGGATCCGGCCCCCAGACAGTCTCCCGAAAGGACGCGGCGTGGTCGACAAGATCAAGGTCGAAGGCAAGGTCGTCGAACTCGACGGCGACGAGATGACGCGGATCATCTGGCAGTTCATCAAGGACCGCCTGATCCACCCCTACCTCGACATTGAGCTCGAGTACTACGACCTCGGGATCGAGCACCGTGACGCGACCGACGACCAGGTCACGGTCGACGCCGCCCACGCCATCCAGAAGCACGGCGTCGGCGTGAAGTGCGCGACGATCACGCCCGACGAGGCGCGCGTCGAGGAGTTCGGCCTCAAGAAGATGTGGCGCAGCCCCAACGGCACGATCCGCAACATTCTCGGCGGCGTGATCTTCCGCGAGCCGATCATCATCTCGAACATCCCGCGACTGGTTCCCGGCTGGAACAAGCCGATCATCATCGGCCGTCACGCCTTCGGCGACCAGTACCGCGCCACGGACTTCGTGTTCAAGGGCAAGGGCAAGCTGACGGTCGAGTTCACCCCCGAAGACGGCTCCGAGCCGATGAAGTTCGAGGTCTACGACGCGCCCGATGACGGCATCGCGCAGGTGCAGTACAACCAGGATGCGTCGATCCGCGACTTCGCGCGCGCCTCGCTGAACTACGGCCTGGCCCGCAAGTACCCGGTCTACCTCTCGACGAAGAACACGATCCTGAAGGCCTACGACGGCCGGTTCAAGGACATCTTCCAGGAGATCTACGACGCCGAGTTCAAGGAGCAGTTCGAGGCCGCCGGCATCACCTACGAGCACCGCCTCATCGACGACATGGTCGCCTCGGCCATGAAGTGGGAGGGCGGCTACGTCTGGGCCTGCAAGAACTACGACGGCGACGTGCAGTCGGACACCGTGGCGCAGGGCTTCGGCTCGCTCGGCCTGATGACGAGCGTGCTCACCACGCCCGACGGCAAGATCGTGGAGGCGGAGGCTGCGCACGGCACCGTCACGCGCCACTACCGCCAGCACCAGCAGGGCAAGCCCACCTCGACCAACCCGATCGCCTCGATCTTCGCGTGGACGCGGGGGCTCATGCACCGCGGCAAGCTCGACGGCAACCAGGCGCTGATCACCTTCGCCGAGACGCTGGAAGACGTCGTCATCACGACGGTCGAGAGCGGCAAGATGACGAAGGACCTCGCGCTCCTGGTCGGCCCCGAGCAGGAGTGGCAGACCACCGAGGACTTCCTCGCGACGCTCGACGAGAACCTCAAGGCCCGCCTGGGCTAAGTCGCCCCGCGACGGTCTCATCGTCAGCGCCCGTGCCTCTGCGCGGGCGCTGACGCCGTTAACGAGGCCGCGCCCCGGCGGTCCGCCGGGAACCCGAGTAGCGTCGAGGCATCCGCGGCGCGGACGTGCGGCGGAGTCGACGACCCATTCGCGGAGGTTCTCATGGCACGCATCCTGGTGATCGGCGGCCACGGCAAGGTGGCGCTGCTGCTGGCCCCGATTCTGGCCGAGCGCGGTGACGCGGTCTCGGCGGTCATCCGCAACCCCGAGCACTCAAGCGACGTCGAGGCGCGCGGTGCGACGCCGGTCGTCTGCGACGTCGAGACGGCGGAGGTCGACGAGCTGGCCGCCCTCGCCCGGGGGCACGACGCGGTCGTCTGGTCGGCCGGGGCGGGCGGCGGCAACCCGGACCGCACCTACGCCGTTGACCGAGATGCGGCGATCCGGATGATGGACGCGGCGCTCGCCGCGGGCGTGGCCCGGTTCGTGATGGTCTCCTACTTCGGCGCCGGGCCCGATCACGGCGTTCCCGACGACAACCCGTTCTTCGCCTATGCCGAGGCCAAGTCCACCGCCGACCAGTTCCTGCGCGCGAGCGCGCTGGAGTGGACGATCCTCGCGCCGAGCGGTCTGACCCTCGATGAGCCGACCGGCGAGATCGACGCCGAGGCGCCGAGCGCGGGTTCGGTGAGCCGCGGCGATGTCGCGGCGGTGATCGCTCAGACGCTGGTCGAACCGCGCACGATCCACCGCACGATCCGCTTCAACACGGGGCGCACCCCGATCGTCGAGGCGCTGGCTGGCTGATCCGCTCGCACGAGAACGGACCCGGATGCGGGGGGAGCATCCGGGTCCGCGAACGTGGGCGCCTTAGGCCTTGACCTCGGCCTTGCCCGAGTGCTTCGCCTGGATCTCGATCTTGCGCGGCTTGGCCTCTTCGGCCACCGGGATCAGCACGCTCAGCACGCCGTTCTCGTAGCTCGCCGAGATCTTGGCGGTGTCGATGCCCTGCCCGAGGTTGAGCTGGCGCAGGAAGCTGCCGGCGGGACGCTCGCGCGTCAGCCACTTGACGCCCTCCTGCGAGCGCGGGGTGCGCTCGGCGCGGATGGTGAGCAGCTGGCCATCGACGTCCATGTCGACGCTGCCCGGGTCGACGCCCGGGAGGTCGGCGGTGAGCACGTAGTGGTCGCCGTCGCGGTAGAGGTCCATGGGCATGAGCCGGGGCCCTTGACGGCTGTCGAGCAGCCGCTCGGTCGCACGGTCCAGCTCACGGAAAGGGTCGAAGAGAAGTGTCATCCGGTCCTCCTAGGGGTAGTTCAATAGTTGAGTCGCTCTGACTCAACTGTGAAGAATTTAGCACTCTCCCCCCGAGAGTGCCAACGACTCTCGGCGAACTCTCGGAGTGCTCGCTCCGGGCGAAACCGCTGGTCAGGCCAGGCTCCGCTTACTGGAAATCCGGCCACAACAGGCGTAAGCAAGGCACATGAGACGTGTCGTGGGCTTCTTCGTCCGGTACCCGCTGGTGGGCGTCACGCTCGGCGTCGGCGTGGTCGGACTGATCCTGCTGGCGACACCGCTGAGCGCGGCGGTGCCGTGGCTCGTCGGCGGATTCGCGGGGCTGGTGGCGCTGCGCGAAGGCATCAGCATGGTGCGCAGCCTGCTGCGGCGCGAGTTCGGACTCGACCTGCTCGCGCTCATCGCGATCGTCAGCACGATCGCCGTGGGCGAGTACTGGGCCGCGCTGATCGTGGTGCTGATGCTCACCGGGGGCGAGGCGCTCGAGGACTTCGCCGCGGGACGCGCGAACCGGGAGCTCAAGGCGCTGCTCGACCGCAGCCCGCAGATCGCTCACCGGATCGACGGCGACTCTCTCGTCGACGTCGCGGCCGACGACGTGCGGGTGGGGGATCGCATCCTGGTGCGCCCCTCCGAGGTGATCCCGGTCGACGGCGTGCTGATCAGCGCCGCGGGGACCTTCGACGAGTCGTCGATCACCGGGGAGAGCCTCCCGGTCGATCGGCAGCGCGGCGAGGCGGTCTCCAGCGGCGCCGTCAACGGCGCGGGCGTCGTCGAGATCGAGGCGACGTCGCTCGCCGCCGACAGCCAGTACCAGCGGATCGTCGCGCTGGTGCGCGAGGCGACCGCGAGCACCGCGCCGCTGGTGCGCCTCGCCGACCGCTACGCGGTTCCGTTCACGATCGTCTCCCTGGGGCTCGCCGCGCTCGGCTGGGCGATCTCGGGCGACCCGGTGCGCTTCGCCGAGGTGCTCGTCGTCGCGACCCCGTGCCCGCTGCTGATCGCCGCCCCGGTGGCGTTCATGGGCGGCATGGGCCGGGCGGCCAAGGAGGGCATCGTCATGAAGTCCGCCAGCTCGCTGGAGACCCTCGCCCGCGTGCGCACGGCCGTCTTCGACAAGACCGGCACGCTGACGAGCGGGATGCCCGAGCTGGTGCGCGTCGAGCTCGCGGGCGATCTCTCCGAGCGCGAGCTCCTCGGACTGGTCGGCGCCGCCGAGCGCGCCTCCAGCCACGTGCTCGCGCAGGCGCTCCGCACCGCGATCGCGGCGCGCGGCATCGTCGAGCCGCCGGTCGGCGAGGCGGAGGAGGTCGCAACGACCGGGGTTCGCGCGATCGTCGACGGCCGCACGGTCCTCGTCGGCAAGCCCGCCTTCGTGGCGGAGAGCGTCGAAGGGATGGAGCGGGCGACGCTCGAGCCTGGCGAGGCGGCCGTCTACGTCGGCGTCGACGGCGCGTTCGCGGGGGCCGTTATTCTGCGCGACCGGCCGCGACCCGAGGCTCGGGAGACGCTGGCCACGCTGTCGGCGCTCGGCATCCAGCGCACCCTGGTCGTCACCGGCGATGTGAGCGATACCGCCGAGTCGATCGCCGCCGAGGTGGGCATCGACGAGGTGCACGCGGAGTGCCGACCCGAGGACAAGGTGCGGATCCTGCGCGAGCTTCCCGAGCGCCCCGTGATGATGACCGGGGACGGGGTCAACGATGCGCCGGTGCTCGCCGTCGCCGAGGTGGGCATCGCGCTGGGCGCCCGCGGCACGACCGTCGCGAGCGAGTCGGCCGACATCGTGCTGCTGCTCGACGACCTGAATGGTGTCGCTCGCGCGGTCGCGATCGGCCAGCGCACCGTCTCGATCGCGCTCCAGAGCATCTGGATCGGCATCGCGATCAGCATTGGGCTCATGCTGTTCGCGCTCACCGGCTCGCTGCCCGCGATCGTCGGGGCGGGACTTCAGGAGGTTGTCGACCTCGTCGCCATTCTGGCGGCGCTGCGCGCGCTGCGCCCCGGACGGCGCGAGAAGTCAGTAGCCCAGGAACACATCAGTGCGCGGGTGTCGAACGCCCGCGCGATGGAGAGTGCGTCGCAGGGCTCCCACGAGTGACGGCGGGCCCGACAGGTACGCGGTGCGCGCGGGGGCGTCGGGCACGGCGGCCAGGATCGCCTCGGCGCTCAGGCGGTCCGGGCCGATCCAGCTCCACCCCGGCCGCAGCTCGACGGGCTCGTCGGGGGAGGCGATGACGACGCGGGCGCCGCTGCGCTCCAGTTCGGGCAGGTAGGCGAGCTCCGCGCTGTCGGAGACCGCGTAGACCACGACGACGTCCGGGGCGGCGCCGCGCTGCCGGCCGAGAGTCGCCAACTGCTCCAGGTGTCCGATGAACGGCGTGATGCCGATCCCGCCCGCGACGAGCAGGAGCGGGGCAGCGGGGTCGCGCGGCAGCACGAAGTCGCCGCCGACCGACGTGGCGCCGAGGCGCGCGCCCGGTTCGAGCGCGAGCAGGCGCTGCTTGAAGCTGGAGGCGGGCGGCGTCACGCGCACGCCGATCTTGAGCCGATCGTCCGCGGCGGAGGCGATGCTGAACATCCGCCGGTCGCCGCGACCGTCGGACCGCCGATGCGGCAGAGCCAGCTCGATGAACTGGCCCGCACTGAAGCGCACCGGCGCGAGGGGCCGCAGCTCGAACTCCCAGCTCGTCGGGGTCAGCTGGCGCTTGGCCACGAGCTCCAGGCGGATTCCGCGACGTTGGCCGAGCAGGAACGAGACGGCGTTGCCGACGATCAGCGCGAACTCGGGCGTCGAGCTGATCGGGCCGAGAGTGAGCGCCCCGAGCTCGAGTGAGCCCGTCGAGAAGGGCACGCTCAGAATCACGGCGACCAGCGCGCCGATGAGGACCTGCTGGCGCCGTCGCGGCGGCAGCGTGAGCGGCTCGCTCAGCATGAAGCCGACGAAGAAGATCAGGGGAGACGAGGCGAGCGCGAATCCGACCGCGGTGCCGAGGTCCGAGCCGGCGGTGACGTAGCGGGTCAGCAGGATCGCGGTGGCGACCGCCACGGCAACGGCGCCGAGGGGCAGATGGCGCGTGCGGAACAGAATGAGCGCCGCCGCGATCGCGACGAGCGGCAGCATCGGCGGCGTGCCCACCCACCAGGTCGCGGTCGTGAGTCCGAACACGCCGGCGATGAAGACGCCCGTCGCGGCGGGATTGAACAGGTGGCGCCCGCGCACCGCCAGCAGGTACTTGCTGGACGCGGCGATCACTCCGGCGCCCGCGCTCGCCGCCAGGCCCCACGGGTCGAGGCTCGCCGGAAGGATGAAGAACACCAGCAGGGCAGTGATCGTCGACGAGTCGTAGTGCGGGCTCACGCGCGCGATGCGGGCGGCGGCGAGGTTGGCGGCGTGGGTGGCGACGAGCAGCACCGCGAGCGAGCCGAGCAGCTCGAGCGGGGTGAAGGCGAGTTCGCCGAACGCGGCGAGACCGAGCGCCGCGACCACGAGCACACCGAGGCTGACGATCACCAGCCGGTAGGTCGTCAGGTGGCCGAGAAGTCGATCGAGGGGGGTGATCACAGGAAGAGCTCTCCGGGGAAGTCGGCGGAGACGTCGAAGCGTCCGTCGGCGAACAGTCTGACGTGTTCCACGCGGTGGCGCCGGAGGAAGTCCGGGTCGACGTCGAAGAACAGCGCGGTGGCGGCGCCGTCGGCGACGAGCGCAGAATTGGCAATGGCCCAGGTGGCCACGACGTGCGGGGTCGGCAGGCCGGTGATCGCATCGAGCACGTGGTGGTTCACATCGGCCCAGCGTCGCCGATTGGTCGCGCTCGCACACAGCGCACGACTCCCGGGCTCGGCGATCCCGACGGCTCGCCGCGGATCGGCGGGGTGCTCCAGGGCGATGCGGAGCTCGAGGTCGCCGCGGCCGCGCAGGTCGCCGCTGGCGTCGATCAGGTACTCGGCGATGTTGGCGAGGTCCAGCAGCTCGGCCACCAGGTCGACGAGGTAGCCCTTGCCGGCCGCGCCGACATCCAGCAGCGCCCCCGCGGACGTCTCCAGGTGCTCGCCGTCCCAGGTGAGCACGTCGTCCCAGGCGGGCACCGACGTCTCCGGCGCCAGGCGCAGCTCGGATCCCGCGCCGTAGCCCAGCCGGTCGAGCTGCCGGGCGACGAGCGGCGACACCCGCCCGGCGGTGGCCTCGTACAACTCGCGGTAGAGGTCGATCAGCGGCGGGGCGTCGGCGGGCAGGCGGTAGCGCCCGGCGGCGGTGGCGATCCGGTGCACGAGCGAGTCCATCCGGAACCTCGACCAGTCGCGATCGAAGCGGTCGATTCGCCTCGACGCCGCGGTGGCGACCGACTCCGGGAGCGGCGCGCGCGTGTCGATGCGCCACGGCGTGCCGATCGCCTCGAACCGCCAGGCGACGGGGAGCGGGTCGACGATCAGCTCTCGAGCGCTTCCGACTTGATGGCGTCGATCGCCGTCAGGAATCCCTCGGTCGTCAGGGAGGCGCCGGCAACTCGCGACACGGAGATCTCGTCGAGGTCGACGCCGACGACCTCGTTCGCGATCGCCGCGGCGAACAGCGTCTGGAATTCCTCGGCCTGCGGGTCGGTCGCGTCGCCGGTCACGTCAACCGCGGTCACCACATCGTCCTCCAGCGACACCGTGACGACGATCGACTCGGCGCCGCTGGGCGCCTGGTAGTCGCCGGTCGCCGTGTACTCGCCGTCGGTGTAGCCGCCTGAGGCGCTCGTCGTGGTGGTGGCCGCGTCGCTGGCGCTCGCGCATCCGCTGAGAGCGACCGTGATGCCGAGGCCGGCGAAACCGACGGATGCGAGACGGGGGTGGGAGGTCATCGGGACTCCTGGGGTGGTCGGGGGTGCTGTTCTGCTGGCACCAGCCTTCCAGTCCCGCGCGCCGGTTCGCTGGGTGGGCACCGCGAGAGGGGTATGGACTGTCAATGAATCCGGTCGCGAGATCAGTCGGGGATGCGCTCCCCGCGTGCCCACACCGCGTCGACGGTCCAGTCCTCATCGAGGATCACCAGATCGGCGGCGAAGCCGGGGGCCAGGCGGCCGAGGGTGTCCTCGAGCCCGAGCACGCGCGCGGGGGTCGAGGTGAGCGCGGCCACCGCATCGGCGGGAGGAACCCGCGCTTCGGTGATGGCGGTGCGCAGCGCGACATCGAGCGTGAGCGTCGAGCCGGCGAGGGTGTCGGTTCCGTTGAGCACGGCCCGGCCGTCCTTCACGATGACGTTGAGCGAGCCGATCGAGTAGAACCCGTCGGCGCTGCCCGCAGCCGCCATCGCGTCGGTCACGAGCACGATCCGCTCGGGGGCGGCGCGGAACGTCATCTCGAGCACTCCCGGGTGCACGTGGATGCCGTCGGCGACCAGCTCGATCGCCACGTTCTGATCGTCGAAGGCGGCGACCAGCGGCCCGGGCTCGCGGTGGTGGATTCCGGGCATGGCGTTGAAGGCGTGCGTCAGCAGTCGGGCGCCGTGCTCGAACGACTGGCGCGCGGTCTCGTAGTCGACCTCGGTGTGGCCGATCGCGACCACGGTGCCGGCGGCGGTGAAGCGGTCGATCGACACGAGGGCGCCGGGGAGCTCGGGCGCGATCGTGATCTGGCGCAGCGTCCCCTGGGCGGCGTCGATCAGCCGGGCGTCCACCTCGGGGTCCGGCGCGATGAGGAACTCCTGCGCGTGGGCGCCGCGGCGCCGCACCGCCAGGTACGGGCCCTCGAGGTGCGAACCGAGGATGAGCGGATCCTGCGCGGCGAGTTCGGCGACCGTGCGCAGGCTCGCGGTCAGGGTGTCGAGCGGATTCGCGACGAGCGAGATCACGCTCCGTGTCGTGCCGTGCGAGCGGTGGGTGGCGAGCGCGGTGCGAATCGACGTGGGACCGTCGTCGAAGGCGTACCCGCCGCCGCCGTGCCCGTGCAGGTCGATGAAGCCGGGCGTCAGCCAGGCGCCGCCGACGTCGATGCGCTCGACGCCGACGACCAGGTCGTCGTCCGGGGGCGCTCCGGTGCCGGTGGCGCTGATCGTCTCCTCGTCGATCAGCAGCCAACCCCGGCGCTCGCCGTCGAGGTCGAGCAGTCGGGCGTTCTCGAAGAGCAGGGGCATGGGTTCCTCCGTGAGGTCAGCGGAAGATGATGGTCCGCGCGCCGTCGAGCAGCACGCGATCCTCGCTGAACCATTTGACGGCCTGGGTGAGGGTGCGGCTCTCCTCGTCCTGCCCGATGGCGACGAGTTCCGAGACCGTGCGCGTGTGGTCCACCCGCACGATGTTCTGTTCGATGATCGGCCCCTCGTCGAGGTCGCTCGTCACGAAGTGCGCCGTCGCGCCGATGATCTTCACCCCGCGCGCGTGCGCCTGCTTGTAGGGGTTCGCGCCCTTGAAGCCGGGAAGGAACGAGTGGTGGATGTTGATCACCCGTCCCGCCAGCGCTTCGCACAGCTCGGGAGACAGGATCTGCATGTAGCGCGCGAGAACCACGAGCTCGATGTCGTGCTCTTCGACGACCTCCAGGACCCGCTGCTCGAAGGCGAGCTTCTGGCCGGGGCTCACGACCGGGTGCGACTCGAACGGCACCCCGTAGAACGAGGCGAGCTCGCCGAGATCCGGATGGTTGCTGAGGACGAGCGGGATGTCGACGGCGAGCTGGCCGGCGCGCTGGCGGAAGAGCAGATCGTTGAGGCAGTGACCGGACTTCGAGGCCAGCACGAGCGTGCGCAGGGGACGGCCGACGACGTCGAGCTGCCACTGCATCTCGTAGTGCTTCGTCACGGGCGCGAGGGCGGCCTCGAACTCGTCACGGCTGGCCGTGGACTCGACCTGGAGCCGCATGAAGAACGTTCCGGTGTCGTCGCTGGAGAACTGCTGCGACTCCGTGATGTTGCCCGCGGCCGCGACGATGGCCCCGCTGATCGCGTGAACGATGCCGGGCTTGTCCTCGCAGACGAGTGTCAGGATCCAGTGAGTCGGGGTGGTCACGCTTCCAGCGTAGGGCAGGCGTTCGGGCGGATCGTGCAGGGATCGAGGTATCAGGCCGCGGCGCGGCAGGGGGCCGGACGAGCGCGAACGGCGACGACTACGTAGACTCGTCCGGAGCCCGCGTCACGCGCGCTCCCGCGGCCGGCGACACGCGCCACCCCTCGTTCTCGAGAGCTCTGTTCTTCTATGTCGACTTCTGCTGCGCCCGCCACCGCGACGGCGCCCTTCCCGCTCGGGCGGCTTCTCGTCCTGACCGGCGCCATCTTCGTCTCGGTGTCGAGCGAGTTCCTGCCGACCGGTCTGCTGCCGGACATGGCGCGCGACCTCGGCGTCTCCGAGTCCCGCGTCGGCCTGCTGGTCACCATCTTCGCGCTCACGGTGGTCGTCAGCACCGCCCCGCTGGCCGCGATGACCCACAAGTACTCGCGCAAGTGGCTCATGGTCGTCCTGCTCGGGATCTTCGCGGTCGCGAACGTGCTGGCGGGCATCGCGCCGAGCTAC
This sequence comes from Herbiconiux sp. J20-20, assembly GCF_057365085.1. Lineage (NCBI taxonomy): Bacteria > Bacillati > Actinomycetota > Actinomycetes > Micrococcales > Microbacteriaceae > Herbiconiux > Herbiconiux sp. J20-20. The sequence continues at coordinate 1,293,174 of NZ_CP195122.1, read as the reverse complement.
GAGTTCCTGGTCGGCGCGCGCATCCTGGGCGGCCTTGCCCACGGGCTGTTCTGGGCCGTCACCGGGCCCTACGCCTCGCGGCTCGTGCCGCGCACCCAGCTCGCCAAGGCGATCTCGATCACCAACGCCGGCGGCACGGCCGCGTTCATTCTCGGGGTGCCGGTCGGCACGGCGCTCGGCCATGCGCTCGGCTGGCGCGCCGCGTTCATCGTGATGGCGCTCGTCGTGGTGGTGTTCGCGGCGCTCGTCGTGCTCTACCTGCCGCCGGTCGAGCACCGTGTCCCGCTGGCCACCGGTGAGATCGCCACGTCGGCGCGGAAGGATCCGACGCTGCCCGGCATCGTGATCGTCTGCCTCACCGTCGTGCTCGTGGTCACCGGCTACAACGTGTTCTCGACCTACATCGCGCCGTGGTCGATCGGGGTCGCGGGGGTCGTCCCGGACCTGGTCCCGGTCATCCTGCTCGTCAACGGGATCGGCGGCGCGCTGGGGCTTGCCATCGCCGCGGTGTTCGGCGACCGCGCGCCGCAGGCGACGCTCATCGCGATGCTCATCGGCGTGGCCACGAGCATGGCGGCGGTCTCCGTGTGGGGGAACGGGTTCGTGGCCGCGTTGATCCTGATGGCGCTGTGGAGCGTCTCGTTCGGCGGCATCCCCGCCATCATGCACGCGCGGATCCTGCACACGGCCTCGCTGCGGCTGCGCGACATCGGGGCGGCGTGGCTCACCACCGCGTTCAACGTCGCGATCGCGGTGGGGGCGCTCGTCGGCGGATTCCTGCTCGACGAGGTCGGCATCGAGGTGCTGCCGTGGGCCGCGGTGCTGCTGTTCGTCGGCGCCCTCGTCTTCGTACTGCTGACCGATCGGATCCGTCTGGCGCCCCATTCGGGCGAGCAGCGCGGCGTCGCGTAGACTGGGGCGCGTCGCGACTGGCGTTCGGATGGGTCACCATCGGGGAGCGACGATCACGTGAACGGCGGCCGTACGCCTGGGCCGCCCCTGCATCAACCAGGTAGTTTTCTCGTGAACGTTAGGAGCGCCCGTGTCCATCCCCTCCACTTTCAATTCGCCGCTGTCTGAGGTCGACCCGGAGGTCGCCGAAGCCCTCGAGCTCGAGCTGGCTCGTCAGCGCTCGACGCTCGAGATGATCGCGAGCGAGAACTTCGTGCCGCGCGCCATCCTCGAGGCGCAGGGCTCGGTGCTCACCAACAAGTACGCCGAGGGCTACCCCGGTCGTCGCTACTACGGCGGCTGCGAGTTCGTCGACATCGTCGAGACCCTCGCCATCGAGCGCGCCAAGGCGCTGTTCGGCGCCGAGTTCGCCAACGTGCAGCCGCACTCGGGAGCGAGCGCGAATGCCGCCGTGCTGAGCGCGATCGCGCAGCCCGGCGACCGCATCCTGGGCCTCGAGCTGGCGCACGGCGGCCACCTGACCCACGGCATGCGCCTCAACTTCTCCGGCAAGCTCTACGAGGCGCACGCCTACGGCGTCGACCCCGAGACGATGACGATCGACATGGCGACGGTGCGCGAGAAGGCGCTCGAGGTGAAGCCGCAGGTGATCATCGCCGGCTGGTCGGCCTACCCGCGCCAGCTCGACTTCGCCGCGTTCCGCGCGATCGCCGACGAGGTGGGCGCGAAGCTCTGGGTCGACATGGCGCACTTCGCCGGTCTGGTGGCCGCGGGCCTGCACCCCTCGCCCGTGCCGCACGCCCACATCGTCTCCTCGACCGTGCACAAGACGATCGGCGGCCCGCGCTCGGGCTTCATCCTCACCAACGACGCCGACATCGCCAAGAAGATGAACTCCAACGTCTTCCCCGGCCAGCAGGGCGGACCGCTCATGCACGTGATCGCCGCGAAGGCGACCGCGTTCAAGCTGGCGGCCGAGCCGGAGTTCCGCGACCGCCAGGAGCGCACCATGCGCGGCGCCGCGATCCTCGCCGACCGTCTCACCCAGCCGGATGCGAAGGCCGCCGGCATCGACGTCCTCTCCGGCGGCACCGACGTGCACCTCGTGCTGGTGGACCTCCGCCACTCCGAGATGACCGGCCAGGACGCCGAGAACCGTCTGCACGAGGTCGGCGTCACCGTCAACAAGAACTCGGTGCCGAACGACCCGCGCCCGCCGATGGTCACCAGCGGCGTCCGCATCGGAACGCCCGCGCTCGCGACCCGCGGCTTCGGCGACGCCGAGTTCACCGAGGTGGCCGACATCATCGCGCTGACGTTGATTCCGGGCTCCGACCTGGGCGCACTGCGCACCCGCGTCGAGACGCTCGCGAACGCCTTCCCGCTCTACGAAGGCCTTTCCTCGCCGGGCACCTGGCGATGACCGCGATCCGGCTCGACGGCGTCGCGACCGCGACCGCGATCAAGGCGGAGCTCGCCGAGCGCGTCGCCGCACTGCGCACAGCGGGCATCGCGCCGGGGCTCGGGACGCTGCTCGTCGGCAGCGACCCCGGATCCGTCTCCTACGTCGGCGGCAAGCACCGCGACTCCGCGGAGGTCGGCATCGAGTCGATCCGGGTGGAGCTTCCCGACACGGCGAGCGAGGCCGAGGTTCGCGCCGCGATCGCCGGGCTGAACGCCGACCCCGCCGTCACCGGCTACATCGTGCAGCTGCCGCTGCCGAAGGGCATCGACGAGAACGCGATGCTCGAGCTGATCGACCCGGCGAAGGATGCCGACGGCCTGCACCCCACCAACCTGGGCCGGCTCGTGCTCGGGGTGGCGAGCGAGATGAACTCGCCGCTGCCGTGCACGCCCGCGGGCGTCGTCGAGCTGCTGCGCCGGCACGACGTGCCAATCGCCGGCAAGCACGTCACGATCATCGGGCGCGGACTCACGGTCGGCCGTCCGCTGGGGCTCGTCTTCACCCGCAGGGGCGTGGATGCGACCGTCACCCTCACCCATTCGCGCACGGTCGACCTGGCCGCCGAGGTGCGCCGCGCCGACATCGTGGTGGCGGCTCTCGGCATTCCGCACTTTGTGCAGCCGGACTGGATCAAGCCCGGCGCGGCGGTGCTGGACGTCGGGGTCACCCGCGTCGGCACCACCGAGTCGGGGCGCGCCCGCCTGCACGGCGACGTGCACCCGGACGTGGCCGAGGTCGCGGGCTGGCTCTCGCCGAACCCGGGCGGGGTCGGGCCGATGACGCGCGCGCTGCTGCTGCAGAACGTGGTCGAGGCGGCCGAGCGGCTCTGAGCCGCGGCCGTTCCGCGCGCTACGCGGCGCCGGTGGCGAGCGTGAAGCGCACCTGCTGCCCCGGGCGCAGCTGCGCGAGCGCGTCCAGGTCGGCGTCGGTCACAACGGCGATCACGGGGTAGCCCCCGGTCGCCGGGTGATCGGGGCCGAGGATCGTCGGGGCGCCGTCGGGCGAAACCTGGATGGCTCCCGGCAGCATCCCCTCGCTCGGCAGCTCGCGGTCGTCGACCCGGGTGAGCGCGGGACCGTCGAGGCGGATGCCGGTGCGGTCGGCGCGCGCCGACACCACCCATTCCTCGGCCAACAGCGCCTCCCACGCCGCGGCCGTGAACCAGGACTGCCGGGGCCCCGGACGCAGGGCGATCGTGCGCGCCCCCGCGCTCGGCGGGTCGACGGGCACGAAGTCGACCGCGGGGATCGGGAGCTCGGGCTCCGGGCCGAGGGGCAGCGGGTCGCCGGCGGTCAGCGGTTCCGGGCCGAGCGCCGCCAGGGTGTCGCGCGAGCGCGATCCGAGCACCGACGGCACGGCGATCCCGCCGCGCACCGCGAGGTAGCCGCGCACGCCGTGGGTGGCGACACCGAGCGCGAGTTCGGCTCCCGCCTCGGCGTGGGTGGCGGTGTGCGGTTCGACGCGCACGCCGTCGAGGTGCGCGTCGAACCACGCGCCCGTGAGAGCGAACCAGGCCGGGGCCGCGAAGCGCAGCCGCGCCCCGCCGAGGAGGAACTCGATGCCGGCGGCGCTCGCCGTGTTGCCGAGCAGTCGGTTGCCGAGCGCGAGCGCCGCGCGATCCATGGCGCCGGAGACGCCCACCCCGTCGCGAAGATGGCCGGGCCTGCCGAGGTCCTGCACGAGGGAGACCGGCCCGGGGTCGAGGATCTCGAGGCTCATGGCACCGCCTCGAAGCGGACGCGGGTGCCCGGGGTGAGCAGGGCAGCGGGCTCGCGCTCGGCATCCCAGAGCACCGCGTCGGTGCGGCCGATCAGCTGCCAGCCGCCGGGAGAGGAACGCGGGTAGACGCCCGAGAACTCCGCCGCGAGGGCGACCGAGCCGGGCTCCACGCGCGGGCGGGAGGTCGCGCGCCGGGGCAGTTCGAGGCCGAAGTCGGGCGAGACGAGGTAGCCGAAGCCGGGCGCGAAGCCGGTGAACGCGCACACCCAGGTGCTCGCGGCGTGGCGTTCGGCGAGCCCCGCGGCGGTGAGTCCGACCGCCGCGGCCGCCTCGGTGAGGTCCGGGCCGTCGTAGCGCACCGCGATGGTCACGAGTGCGGCATCGGAGGCGCCGCCGGGCACCGGCTCCGGGTCGCCGACTGCGCGCAGCCAGGTCTCGATCGCGCGCAGCGAGACCCCGGGCTCCGTCCGCACGAGCACCGTGCGAGCCGCCGGGACAAGCTCGACCACGCCGGGCGGCACGGTGCGCTCCAGCACGCGGGCGGCGGCCATCGTGTGCTCGAGCGTGTCGTACTCGGCGAGCAGGGCGCGGTCGCCGAACGGCAGGACTCTCACGCGAAGGCCCGCAGCTCGATGCCCTCGGCGTCGAGCGCGGCGCGCACCGCGCGGGCCAGCCTCGCCGCGCCGGGGGTGTCGCCGTGCACGCAGAGCGAGGCCGCCTCCACCGTGATCTCGGTGCCGTCGAGCGCGGTCACGCGGTGCTCCCGCGCCAGCCGGACGGCGCGACGCGCGACCGCCTCAGGGTCGCTCAGGACGGCGCCCGTCTCGCCGCGCGGGGCGAGCCGCCCGTCCGGCAGGTAGCCTCGGTCGGCGAAGGCCTCCCGCACGAACCGCACCCCGTGCCGATCCGCGGCCGCCTCGACCGCGCTGCCGGGCAGTCCCACCAGCGGCAGTCCGGCGGCGGCCGCCACCCGCGCCACCACCTCCGCCTGCTCAGGGTCGATCGCGATCCGGTTGTACAGCGCGCCGTGCGGTTTGAGGTAGCGCACCTCCACCATCGCGCCGACGGCGACCTCGGCCAACGCGGTCAGCTGCGCCTCCAGGTCGGCCTGCAGCACCGCGGGGGCGGGGTTCATCGGGCTGCGGCCGAAGTTCTCGCGATCCCGGTAGGAGGGATGCGCGCCGACGGCAACCCGGTGCTCGCGCGCCCGCCGCACGGTGGTCGTCATCGTCGCGACATCGCCGGCATGGAAGCCGCAGGCGACGTTGGCGCTGGTGACCTGGGCGGTGAGCTCGGCATCCTCGCTCATGCCCTCGCCGAGGTCGGCGTTGAGGTCGATCGCTGCCATGGGCGCCAGTCTAGGCAGGGCGTCGGGGCGCTCGCTCGACCGCTGTGGGCCGTGCCGTCGGGGCTGTCCGGCTTCCGGGATCACGGAAATCCGGCGACACGCCGAAATCACAACATCTAGGTAATTACATCAGTGGAATTCCCGGTATATAGTGAAGGACCAACTCACCGGTCGAGGCTTTCGCAGCTCCGGGCGGCGTAGGGGAACCGCTGAATTGAGGAGGCTCACATGAACGACGTCGACACCGTTGGTGGTTACGCTGTCCCGGTCGATCCGATGGACGACCTGCAGTGTGAGAGCTGCCAGTAAGGCACACCACTGAGCCCGGCCACGGCCGGGAATGAGAATTCCGAAGCCTCGGGCGCCGCACGGCCCCGGGGCTTCGGTCATTCCCGAGGTTGTGTCGGCGCGTGCGCCGTTCCCGCCGAGCGCCACGCGGGCGCCGGTAGGCTTGCCCCGTGTCCGTGAACCCCGAAATCCAGGGTCGCAGCTATCCGACGACCGAGCCGTACCTGGTCGGTCGCGAGAAGGTGCGCGAGTTCGCTCGCGCCGTGCTGTCGACGAGTCCGATCAACCTCGACCCCGAGGCCGCGCGTGCCGCCGGCTACGCCGACGTGGTGGCGCCGCCCACCTTCCCGGTGGTCGTGCAGGAGCACACGCTCGCGCAGCTGCTCGCCGATGAAGAGGCGGGCATCGACTTCTCCCGCGTCGTGCACGGCGACCAGCGCTTCAGCTACACGCGTCCCGTTGTCGCCGGCGACGAGCTGCGCGCCACGATGACCGTGACGAGCGTCAAATCGCTCGGCGGCAACAGCATGGTGACCGCGTCGTCCGAGATCGTGGATTCCGAGGGGGCGCACGTCGTCACCGCCATCTCGACGCTCGTCGTTCGAGGAGATGAGTCATGAGCGCCCTGCCCGACCGTTCCCCTCTCGCCGTCGGCGACGTCGTCGCCGAGTCGAGCTTCGGGCTCACCCGCGACAACCTGGTGCGCTACGCCGGGGCCTCCGGCGACTTCAACCCGATCCACTACCGTGACGACGTCGCCGCGAGCGTCGGGCTGCCCGGCGTGCTCGCCCACGGGATGCTCACGATGGGCTTCGCCGTGCAGCCGGTCGTCGAGTGGCTCGGCGGCGACAGCGGCAAGATCCTCGACTACCAGGTCCGCTTCACCCGCCCGGTCGTCGTCGATCCGGAGACCGGTGCGGTCGTCAGCGTCAGCGCCAAGGTGGGCGCCCTCGATGACGCCGGAGTGCGCATCGACCTCACGGTGAGCTGCAACGGCCAGACCGTGCTCGGCAAGGCCCAGGCCGTCGTCGCCCTGCCCGCGTGACCGCCGACGTGACCGAGCTCGCCGCGCTGACCACCCTCGGGGTCGGCGGCGCGGCCGCGCAGCTGGTCACGCCGGCGACCCGCGTCGAGCTGCTCGAGGCGGTGCAGTCGGCGTGGTCAGAGCCGGAGGACTGGCTGCTGCTCGGCGGCGGTTCCAACGTCGTGATCGCCGATGACGGGTTCGACGGCACCGTGGTGCGGGTCGCCAGCCGCGGCATCGAACGGCTCCCGGGCGAGCCGCCGCGGGTGCGCGAGCCCGGAGCCCCCGAGCACCGCACGGGCGAAGGCGCGCGGGAGCGCACCGTCCGTCTGCGGGTGGAGGCCGGCGAGAGCTGGGACGACGTCGTCGCGCACACCGTCGAGCAGGGCTGGGCGGGCATCGAGGCGCTCTCCGGCATCCCCGGCAGCGCCGGCGCTGCCCCCGTGCAGAACATCGGCGCCTACGGGCAGGAGCTCGCGTCCAGCCTGACCGCGATCGAGTTCCTCGACTTCGAGACCGGCGAGCTGACGCGCATCCCCGCGGCGGCGCTCGGCCTCGGCTACCGCACGAGCGCGCTCAAGCGCGGACGGCTGGGGCTGGTGGTCTCCCTCGAGCTCGCGCTCTTCGAGGCCGCGCCCGGGCAGGCGGCGCTCTCCCAGCCGATCGCCTACGCGCAGCTCGCCGACGCCCTCGGCGTCCGCCTCGGCGACCGCATCCCGGTGCGCGAGGTGCGCTCCGCGGTGCTCGAGCTGCGCGCGAGCAAGGGGATGCTCTGGAACCCGAACGACCCCGACGCACGCAGCGCCGGGTCGTTCTTCACGAACCCGGTGGTGAGCGAGCATTTCGCGCGCGGGCTGCCCGCCGACGCGCCGCGCTGGCCGACCGCGCCGGAGGAGCCGGATCGCGTGCTGCCGCTCGGCGCCGAGGTGCCGGGTCTCGCGCGGCCCGCCTCGGGCGAGTACCTGGTCAAGCTCAGCGCCGCCTGGCTCATCGAGCGGGCCGGCGTGACCCGCGGGTTCGCCCTGCCCGGCTCGAAGGCGGCGATCTCGAGCAAGCACACCCTGGCGATCGTCAACCGCGGCGGGGCGACCGCGGCCGAGATCGTGCAGCTGGCCAGCTACGTGCAGACGCGCGTGCTGTCTCAGTTCGGGGTGGTGCTGCACCCCGAGCCGGTGCTCGTCGGCGTGCACCTCTAGCCCCGGTACGCTCGAACAATGCCTCACATCGCCGTGCTCGGAAGCGCCAATCTCGACTTCGTGGTGACCCAGCCGCGACTCGCGAAACCGGGGGAGACGATGTTCGGTCACGACTTCGTCACCGTCCCCGGCGGCAAGGGGCTCAACCAGGCTGTCGCGGCCGCTCGGGCCGGCGGAGAGGTCGCCTTCCTCGGCGCCGTGGGTGCCGATGACGCGGGCCGGGTGCTGCGCGACTGCCTCGCCGGCGAGGGCATCGACCTGACCGGGCTCCTGGAAGTGCCGGGCGCCACCGGCACCGCGCACATCGCGGTCGTCGACGACGGCGAGAACTCGATCGTCGTCGTCCCGGGCGCGAACGCCGCCGTCACCGAGCTCGACGAGCTGACCCGGTCGCACATCGCCGGCGCCGCCGCGCTCGTGCTCCAGCTCGAGCGCCCGCTGGAGCTCGTCGCCGAAGCGCTGGCCTTCGCTCGTGCCTCCGGGGTGCGCACCGTACTCACGCCCGCGCCCGCGCGCCCGCTGACGCCCGCGGTGCTCGGCCTCGTCGACATCCTCGTTCCGAACGCGGGCGAGGCGTGCGAGCTGGCGGGCGTCGACGACGAGCTCGCGGCGGCGCGCGCCCTGAGCGAGCAGGCGGAGACCGTGATCATGACGCGCGGCGAGCACGGCTCCGTGATCGCGCGGGCGGGCGAGATCGTGGCCGAGGTGCCGGCACGAAAGGTGACCCCGGTCGACACCACCGCGGCGGGCGACACCTTCGTCGGAGCCCTGGTGGCGCGGCTGGTGGCGGGCGATGAACTCGAGGACGCCGTGCGCACGGCGACCGTGGCCGCCTCGATCACGGTGACCCGGCCCGGAGCCACCAGCTCGATTCCCACCTGGGACGAGGTCGCGGCCGCCCTCTGAGCGCGTGCCGCGGACTAGAGGATCCCGAGCTCCATCGCCCGCGTGACGGCGCGGGTGCGGTCGGCGACGTCGAGCTTCGTGAACACGTGCAGCAGGTGCGTCTTCACGGTCGACTCGCCGACGAACAGCCGCTCGCCGATCGCGCGATTGCTGAGGCCGTCGGCGACGAGCCGCAGCACGTCGAGCTCGCGCGGGCTGAGCGCCGCGGCCGGCTCGGTCGGACGCGAGACCCGGGTGACGAGCATCGCGGCGACGCGCGGCGCGAGGGCGACCTCGCCCGCGGCGACCGCGCGAACCCCGGCCAGCAGCTCCTCCTCGGGGGCGGCCTTCAGCAGGTAGCCGCTGGCGCCCGCCTCGACGCCCGCCAGGATCGCGTCGTCGGACTCGTAGGTGGTGAGGATGACGACCTTCACCTCGGGGGCGACGGCGCGGATCTCGGCCGTCGCGGCGTCGCCGTCGAGCTCGGGCATCCGCAGGTCCATCAGCACCACGTCGGGTCGTTCCGCAACAGCGCGCTCGACCGCCTCGACGCCGGTCGTCGCCGTGCCGATGACCTCGATGTCGTCTTCAGCCTCGAGCAGAGCGACCAGGCCCGCGCGCACGATCGGGTGGTCATCGGCGACCAGGATGCGGATCATGAGGCAGCTCCCAGCGGAACGCGCGCCGTGAGCGTCGTGGCGCCCGGCGTCCCGTCGACGTCGACGGTTCCGCCGACGAGTTCGAGGCGCGCGGTGAGGCCGTCGAGCCCGAAGCCGGCGCCGCGGCGCGCGGCCGGGTCGAACCCGACGCCGTCGTCGATGACGCGCACCTCGGCGGTGCCGTCGCCGACGCTCAGCTCGATGCGCGCGTGGGAGGCCGCCGAGTGCTTGCGGACGTTCGCCAGCCCCTCCTGGGCGCAGCGCAGCACCACCACCTCGGCGTCGCGATCGAGGGCGACCTCGGCGTCCACCGCGGTGGTGACGGTCATCCCGGTCTCGCGCTGGAACCGCAGGGCCAGCCGGGTGAGCGCCGCGGCGATCCCGCCGCCCAGGTCGACCGGAGCGGTGCCGGCCACGAGCGACCGCGTCTCGGTGAGGGTGTCGCGCGCGGCCGACTCGAGCAGCTCGAGCGTCGTGTCGTCGAGGCGCCCGGTGCGGAACTCGCGGCGGGCCCGCTGCGTCAGCAGCACGAGGCCGGTGAGGCTCTGCGCGATCGTGTCGTGCAGCTCGCGCGCGAAGCGCTCGCGCTCGTCGGTCACCCCGCGGTCGCGGTGCAGCACCTCCAACTCGCGCTGCGCGTCGGTGAGCTGCTCCAGCAGCCGCGCCTTCTCTTCGCCGAACTGCGCGATCCGGGTGATCCAGAGGCCGAGGGCGAGACTGAAGGCGAGCGACGCCGAGACGGTCACCGCGGTCTGCAGCAGCATGCCCGGACTCGCGCCGAGGCTGACGGTGAACCCGGCGCCGACCGAGAGCGCGATCCCGAAGTTGGCGATGACCGAGCGCCGCGTCGATGGCGCGAGCGCCCAGACGATCGGGTAGGCGATGCACTGGCTGAGCGCGAGCGTCGGGTGGACGGCGGTCAGCCCGCCCGCGACGAGCACGGTCACCGCCATGAACAGCGACAGCTGCGCATAGCTCTCGCGACGATACGCGGGGCGCCCGATTGCGAGCCACGCGGCCGCGAAGGCGACGAGGATCAGGAACCCGACCAGCTGCCGAGGACCCGCGGGGGCGGCGAACGCGACGATCACGGCGAGCACAGCGCTCGTGCCGAGGATCGCGAGATCCCACCACCGCGGGTTGTTCATGTCAGCTATCCTTCCGGATCCAGCGGAAGGTGAGGCGCGCCAGCACCAGACCGACCACAAGCCACACCCCGGTGGCGATCGCGACGCCCGCCAGGTCCCAGCTCGCCCCCGGCTCGAAGGCCTCGAAGTTCTCCGGCAGGAACACGGCGCGCATGCCCTGAGCCAGCCACTTCAGCGGGAACACGCTCGCGACGTTCTGCAGCCACTCCGGCAGGTCGCTGAAGCGCAGGTAGACGCCCGAGATGAACTGCAGGATGAGCACGATCGGGATGATGACGGCGGTCGCGCTCTTGCCGCTGCGCGGCAGGCTGGCCAGGCCGATGCCGAGGATCGCCGAGGTGGCCACGCCGAGGAAGAAGACCCAGGCGAAGGTCGCCCAGCTCTCCGCATCCGTCGGCAGCGGAACCTGGAAGGCGACGCCGGCGACGAGGATCAGCAGCGCCGCCTGCAGGATGCCGGTGACGAGCACCTGCCCGATCTTGCCGACGAAGTAGCTCATCATCGGCAGCGGGGTGCCGGCGAGGCGCTTCAGCGTGCCGTCGCTGCGCTCCATGGCGATGTCGATCGACATGTTCTGCAGCCCCGACAGCAGCACTCCCGCGGCGAGCATCCCGGGCAGGTAGTAGGCGGCGGCGGTGACGGTCTCGCCGTCGGGGTCGAGCCCGAAGCTGGCCTCGCTGAACGCGACGGAGAAGATCGTCAGCATCACGAGCGGGAACAGGAAGGTGAAGAAGACGGTGTCGCCCTGACGGAAGTACATGGCGACCTCGTAGCGGATGCGCGCGAGTCCCAGCGGGACGGTGCGGCCCGGGCGAAGCGGGGCGGTGGCGATGGTCATGCGAGGGCCTCTTCCTGCAGCGCGGTCTCGCCGACGAGACCGAGATAGATGTCTTCCAGACTGGGACGGATCACTTCGAGCCGGTCCGGTTCGGCGCCGCCGTTGGCGGCGACGATCTCGGCCACGCGCGAGGCGGGCCGGTCGGTGTGCTCTTCGCGCACCTGGCCGTTCTCCACCCAGCGCACGATCGGCACGCGAGCCTCGACCCCGCCGAGCTCGTCGATGCGTCCGAGCGCCACCAGGCGTCCGTCGGCGACGATTCCGGCGCGGTCGCCGAGCTGGGCGGCCTCGTCGAGGTAGTGCGTGGTGAGCAGGATCGTGGTGCCCTCGCGCTTGAGGTCGCGGATGAGCTCCCAGAACTGGCGGCGGGCCTCCGGGTCGAAGCCGGTGGTCGGCTCATCCAGGAACAGCAGCTCGGGTCGCCCGATCACGCCGAGGGCGACGTCGACCCGGCGGCGCTGACCGCCGGAGAGCTTCTTGATCCGCACATCCGCCTTGGCCTCGAGCCCGACGGCGGCGATGACCTGCTCGACGTCACGCGGGTTCGGGTACATCCCGGCGAACAGCCGCAGCTGCTCGCGCACGGTCGCGTTGCCGGTCTCGCCGCTGCTCTGCAGCACGATGCCGAGGCGGGCCTTCCAGGCGAGTCCGCCGTGCTGCGGGTCGACGCCCAGCACGCGCGCCTCACCGCCGGTGCGGTCGCGGTAGCCCTCGAGAATCTCGATGGTCGTGCTCTTGCCGGCGCCGTTGGGGCCGAGCAGCGCGAAGGTCTCGCCGCGGTGAATATCGAAATCGAGGCCGCGCAGCGCGATCGCGCCGCCGCGATACTCCTTGCGGAGATCGCGCACCTCCACCACTGTGTCCGTTGTCATGCCCCCACTCTGCTCGCAGAGCGGAGCGTCGACAACGGCGAACCGGTGGGTTGTCGCCTCCACCGATCGGTGGATGCGCGGTCTAGCCGAAGAGCTTCTGCAGGCGCGCGACGCCCTCGGCGATGTCGGCGTCGCCGAGCGCGTAGCTGAACCGCAGGTAGCCGCTGGGGCCGAACGCCTCGCCGGGGACGGCGGCGACCTCCGCCTTCTCCAGGATGAGGTCGGCCAGTTCGAGACTCGTGGTCGGGGTGACGCCGCCCCAGTCGCGACCGAGCAGTCCCGACACGTCCGGGTACACGTAGAAGGCGCCCTGCGGGAGGGGAACGGTCACGCCGTCGATCGCGCCGAGCCCGGCGACGATCGCGCGGCGACGGCGGTCGAACGCCAGTCGCATCTCGTCGACCGCGTCCTGCGGGCCGGTGAGGGCCGCGATCGCGGCGCGCTGCGAGATGTTGGAGACGTTCGAGCTGAGGTGCGACTGCAGGTTGGCGGCCGCGGTGATGGCGTCTTTCGGCCCGACCATCCAGCCCAGACGCCAGCCGGTCATCGCGTACGTCTTGGCGACGCCGTTGACGAGGATGGTGCGGTCGGCAAGCGCCGGCGTCGCCTCCACGATCGAGGCGGCGCGCACGCCGTCGTAGACGAGGTTCTGGTAGATCTCATCGCTGATCACCCAGAGTCCGTGCTCCTCGGCCCAGGCGCCGATCGCGGCCGTCTGCTCGGGCGAGTAGACGGAGCCGGTCGGGTTGGAGGGCGAGACGAAGAGCAGCACCTTGGCGCGCGGGGTGCGGGCGGCCTCGAGCTGCTCGACCGTCACCAGGTAGTTCTGCTCGGCTCCCGCGAACACCTCGACGGGCACGCCGCCGGCGAGGGCGATCGCCTCCGGATAGGTGGTCCAGTACGGCGCGGGCAGCAGCACCTCGTCGCCCGGGTCGAGCAGAGTGGCGAACGCCTGGTACACGGCCTGCTTGCCGCCGTTGGTGACGATCACCTGCGACGGGTCGACCTCGAGGGAGGAGTCGCGCAGCGTCTTGGCGGCGATGGCCTCCCGCAGCTCGGGCAGGCCTGCCGCGGGCGTGTAGCGGTGGTTCTTGGGGTCGCGCGCCGCTGCGACGGCCGCCTCGACGACATGCTCGGGCGTGGGGAAGTCGGGTTCACCCGCCGCGAAGCTGATCACGGGCCGACCGGCGGCCTTGAGCTGCTTGGCCTTGGCGTCGACCTTGAGGGTCGCGGACTCGGCGATGGATCCGATGCGGTGAGAGACGCGCTGCACGAGGCCCAGCCTACTCGGCTGGGCCTCGTCGGGGGGAGCGGAGCCGGAGCCGCCTACCCCCAGGCGACTCCGGCTCCGTGGTTCCCGACGCTCGCTTGGATCAGCCGAGCGCCGCACCGCCGTGGGTCCGGCGGTGGTGTGCGATCAGCAGCGCGCTGCCGACGATGAGGAGGCCGAGAATGATCGACACGAGGAGCGCGATTCCGACGCCGGTGAGCGCGAGGCTCGCGATTCCGCCGCCGAGGGGCAGGCTCTCGAGGTCGGGGTCTTCACCGCCGCCGCCACCGCCGTTGCCGCAGTCGGTGACGCAGCCGGGGTCGGTGGTGCTGCCGGTGTTCGGGCCGACCGTCGCCGTGCCGAGGCTCAGCGAGAGCAGGTCTCCGCCGTCCAGCACCCCGACGCGCACGGCGGTCTGGGTGAAGTACGGGTCGTCGGCGGGCGCCGTTCCGGCCTCCCCGGTCAGCGAGGTCTCCTGGACGTTGACCATGATCGAGACGACACCGGTGAGCAGGTCCTGCACCGACGACGAGTCGTCGAGCAGCGCGTCGAGGGCCGGATCGACCAGGTTCAGCTCGAGAGCGTCGACAAGGTCGGAGATCGCGCCGTCGCCGAGCAGGCGATCGCTCAGGAGGTCTCCGATCGCGCCGATGAAGACGTCGGCGTTGACCCGGATCGGCACGCTCAGCACCTGGGCCGAGACAGCGGCGTCGACACCCACGCCGCTGATGAGCTCGTCGACGGTCGCCGAGATGTCGAGCACGAGGCTCGTCTTGAGGGGATCCAGCAGGGTCGTCTCGTCACGGCAGACGAGCTCCTGAACGATCTTGTCGACGGTGCCGGTGACAGTGCCGAGAATCCCTCCCAGCACGGGAACCTGGATGACCCGCTCGATGGTCGTGCAGACCTCGGTCACCACGGGGGCCTGGGCGACGTTGACGACGAGGTCGGCGTGCACGTCGACCTTGAGGTCGCGGATGACGTCCTCCACCTTGGCGACGACGTCATCGGCGAGATTCGACACGGTGTCGGTGATGGTGTGCAGCACCCGCGAGATCACGACGTCGGTGAGCAGCTCGGTGTTGACCGGGAGGTTGTTGAGGCTGCCGACGTAGTGCTCGAGGTCGACGGAGACGACTCCGGTCTCGAGGTTGAACGAGACGCCGCCGTCGCCGTAGGCGGCGGTGAGGATCGCCGACACCGCGCTGCGCAGCTGGCTCGTGTCGATCGTCGCCGAGACGTTCGCGTTCGTGCCAACCAGGTTGAGCGCCGGGTTGAGGTCGGCGACGAGGGCGGAGACCAGGTCGAGCAGGTCGCCGTCGTCTCCGCTGAGGCTGTCGATCTCGTCGATGACGACATCGAGGGAGCGGTTGACCTTCTCCGTCAGCCGCGCGATGGCCGGGCTCGAGAAGTGCAGCGTCGCGCCGGCGAGGTAGTAGTCGCCGCTGGCCTCGCCGCCGTCGCGCTCGGCGCGGGCGGCGATCGCCTCGAGCTCGAGGCTGAGGTCGGCGATCGTCTCCGCGAAGGCGGGACCGACCAGGGACTGCAGGTCGATCGTGGCCGAACCGCTGGGGATGGAGGCGTCAGAGCCGACGCCGAGTCCGCCGTCGCTGGTGATGGCGCCGGACGCGCCCACGGCCGCGCCGGGCTCAGCCTGCGCGAACTGCGAGACGGTCCCGAGCTCGATGGCGTCGCCGAGCGGGATGCTGACGGGGGTTCCGGTGCCGACCGTCACCGCACTGAGCGCCGTGACGGAGAGCGGGTGCAGTTCGGTGCTGGCCGCCTCGGTGCCGTTGTTGAACGCTTGCGCGCCGTCAACGCTGACCACGCTGTCCAAGGCGGTGCCGGCGAGCGTGCCGGTCAGGAACTGACCTTCGGCAAACGTCGCGTCGGCGTGGCTGTCGAGATGCGCGGCGTTCGCTGCGGACCCGCTGAGAATGAGCGCGCCCGTGAGCACAAGGGTTGCGACCCCTGCTGCCGCGCGGGGGGTGCGCGAGTGATGTGTGGTGAACACGATGTCTGCCTTCCTGATCCAAGGAGTGGACGCGGAAGCTTCAATCGCGGCGGGGGGTCGCCAACGAAGGCCCCCTGGGGAGGACGGGCCTCCCCCGGGGGGTCTTCATTGGGCGAACGACCTCTGCCTGATCTCAGCTTCGTTTCGCCCGGTTCGGTATTGCGTTGTGGTCGGCGGAGTTGGTGGCTTCGCCGTTACAGGAAGAGACAGACCCGTCCACCCGCCATGACGCCACTTCGCAGAAAATTTTTTGGAGCGAGGTTTCCGGGGCATTCAGCGGCCCCCACAGAACGCCCCGTCGGGATGCTCTACACTGGTCGCGGTGGTGGAAATCGCCAAGCTTCGTCATGCCCGGGAACGGTCGCGACGGGCGGTGATTCCCGACACTGTAGGGCGGTAGCTCAATTGGCAGAGCAGCGGTCTCCAAAACCGCAGGTTGCAGGTTCGATTCCTGTCCGCCCTGCGAGATTTCGGGTCTTCCCCGAGATTCAGCGGCCGAAAGGTGGAGAAAGTGGCACGCAAGGTGGTCGACGAGCCGAGTGAGGACCTCGTCGCGAGTGCCAAGCGGGATCGCGCCGAACGGCGAGGGCCGTTTGCGCGCGTCGCACTCTTCATCCGTCAGGTCATCAACGAACTCAAGAAGGTCGTCACCCCGACGCGACGCGAGTTGATCAGCTTCACCGGAGTCGTTCTGGTGTTCGTCGTCATCATGATGGGGATCATCTACGGACTCGACTACGGCTTCGGCTGGCTCGTGTCCTGGGTGTTCGGCGACGGCAGCTACTTCGGCTGAGCCGTCGCCTCGACCCAATTTCAAGGAAAGAAGCACCGTGAGCCAAGAAGAGCGCCGCGACATCGATCTCGCGACGGCCGCCGAGCAGTCGTCCGAGGAGGACGAGGCCCAGGAGGGCAACGTTCTCGAGCAGGAGGAGCACTCCGTCGACGCTGCCGAACACACGGCGATTCACGTCGTCGAGGATGAGAACGTCGAGTCCGACCTCGAGAGCCTGCTCGACGCGCTCGACGCGGCCGCGGACCCCGAGGCCGACGCGATCGTGGACGACGCCCTCGACATCGACTCGGCCGACGAGGCGGATGCCGCCGTCGAGGCGACGGACGACGAGGCCGGCGAGGAGAACTCCGACGACGAGTCGGAGGACGAGACCGAGGTCGACCCCTACGAGGAGTTCCGCGCCGAACTGCGCTCCAAGCCGGGCAAGTGGTACGTCATCCACTCCTACGCGGGCTTCGAGAAGCGCGTCAAGCAGAACATCGAGTCGCGCCGTCAGTCGATGGGCATGGAGGACTTCGTCTTCGAGGTCCAGGTGCCGATGGAGGACGTCGTCGAGATCAAGAACGGGCAGCGCAAGCTCGTCACTCGCGTGCGCATCCCCGGCTACGTGCTGGTGCGCATGTTCCTCAACGAGGACAGCTGGTCCGTCGTGCGCCACACGCCCGGCGTCACCGGGTTCGTCGGCAACAGCCACAACCCGACGCCGCTGCGCTTCGAGGAGGCCTTCAACATGCTGAAGAGCCTCGTCCAGGTCGTCGAGGCCCCGACCAAGTCGGGCGCCACCGCCAAGGGCGGGCAGACCGCCGCGCGCGTCATCCCCGCCGAGGTCGACTTCGAGATCGGCGAGACGATCACGATCAAGGAGGGCTCGTTCGCGGGTCTTCCCGGCACGATCAGCGAGATCAAGCCCGAGAGCGGCAAGCTCACGGTGCTCGTGTCGCTGTTCGAGCGCGAGACGCCGGTGGAGCTCAGCTTCGATCAGGTGACGAAGCTCTGAGCCGCGTGAAGTCGGTCGCGGGCGTCGGCATCGACGTCGTCCGCGGGGCGCTCATCGGAACGGCGGAAGTCGTTCCGGGCGTCAGCGGCGGCACCATCGCGCTCATCGTCGGCGTCTACGACCGGCTGATCGGATCCGCCGCGGCCGTCGTCCGCGGGGTGCTGTCGGCCGTCGTCGACGTGCCCTCCCGGCGTGGCCTCGCGCGGGCGCGCGGCCATCTCGCCGCGGTCAGCTGGCGCGTGATCGTTCCCGTCCTGCTCGGGATGGCGATCGCCGTTCTGGTGGCGTCGGCACTGCTGGCTCCCGCGATCGAGGAGTTCCCGGTCGAGACGCGCGCGGTGTTCGTCGGCCTGATTCTCGCGTCGCTCGTCGTGCCGATCCGCATGGTCGGACGGTGGGGCGTCCGCGAGGTCCTGCTTGCCGCTGTCGCGGCGGTCGCCGCCTTCGTGCTGACCGGCCTTCCGGCGGCCGGCGATGCCGAGCCCCAGCTGTGGTTCG
The DNA here is from genome assembly GCF_057365085.1 of Herbiconiux sp. J20-20. NCBI lineage: Bacteria > Bacillati > Actinomycetota > Actinomycetes > Micrococcales > Microbacteriaceae > Herbiconiux > Herbiconiux sp. J20-20. The sequence continues at coordinate 1,275,248 of NZ_CP195122.1, read as the reverse complement.
TGGCGATCGCCGCCGCGCTCGCCGTGTGCGCGCTCGTTCTTCCGGGCGTCTCCGGTTCGTTCCTGCTGCTCGCGATGGGTCTCTACGCTCCGACGCTCGAGGCGGTGAACGACCGCGACCTCGTCTATCTGGGCGTCTTCGCGCTCGGCGCCATCCTGGGGCTGGGGAGCTTCGCGCCGCTGCTGCAGTGGCTGCTCGAGCGCCGTCGCCAGGTGACGCTCGCGATCATGACCGGTCTGATGCTTGGATCGCTCCGCGCGCTGTGGCCATGGCAGACCGAGGACGGCGGCGTGCTCGCCGCCGAGGTCGAGCAGCTTCCGCTCGTCATCGCGCTGGTGGTCGGCGGCGCTGCCTTCGTGGTGGCCCTGCTGGTGGCGGAGTCGCGTCTGGTGCGGCGCCAGCTGGCCAGCGGCCCCGACGTGCTCGCCGAGAGCTCCGTCGGCACGACGAACGAGTAGCCCCTCGCGCCTCGCGGCGCTCACCGGATTCCGGTATGCTGATCTGTCGGCTGTGTCGTTCTCGACACGTGCCGTCACCCCCTCACCCCACTCCAGGTTCGCTGGCGTGGCGGGAGCGCGTCCGTCGGACGCTCGACAGAAAGAAGAACAATGGCACCGAAGAAGAAGGTGACCGGCCTGATCAAGCTCCAGATCAACGCCGGCGCCGCGAACCCCGCGCCGCCCATCGGCCCCGCGCTGGGTCAGCACGGCGTGAACATCATGGAGTTCTGCAAGGCCTACAACGCCGCGACCGAGTCGCAGCGCGGCAACGTCATCCCGGTCGAGATCACCGTGTACGAGGACCGCTCGTTCACGTTCATCCTGAAGACCCCGCCCGCCGCCGAGCTCATCAAGAAGGCTGCTGGCGTTGCGAAGGGCTCCGGCACGCCGCACACCGTCAAGGTGGCCAAGCTCACCAAGGACCAGGTTCGCGCGATCGCCGAGCAGAAGGCGGCTGACCTCAACGCGAACGACGTCGAGGCGGCCATGAAGATCATCGCGGGCACCGCCCGTTCGATGGGAATCACGGTGGAGGCGTAATCATGGCGAAGAATTCCAAGGCCTACCGCGCCGCCCTCGACAAGCTCGAGCCCGGCAAGTTCTACGGTCCCGACGAGGCTGTTGCCGTCGTCCGCGAGACCGGTTCCGCCAAGTTCAACTCGACCGTTGAGGTCGCGATGAAGCTCGGCGTCGACCCGCGCAAGGCGGACCAGATGGTCCGTGGAACGGTCATCCTGCCGCACGGCACGGGCAAGACCGCACGCGTCATCGTGTTCGCGACGGGCGCGGCCGCCGAAGCGGCGATCGCCGCGGGCGCCGATGAGGTCGGCGGCGCCGAGCTCATCGAGAAGGTCGCCGGCGGCTACACCAACTTCGACTCGGCTGTCTCGACGCCCGAGCTCATGGGTCAGGTCGGTCGTCTCGGCAAGGTGCTCGGTCCGCGTGGCCTGATGCCGAACCCGAAGACCGGCACCGTGACCCCCGACACGGCCAAGGCCGTGTCGGAGATCAAGGGCGGAAAGATCGAGTTCCGTGTCGACAAGCACTCCAACGTGCACTTCGTCATCGGCAAGGCGGCGTTCACGAGCGAGCAGCTCGCGGCCAACTTCCACGCCGCGCTCGACGAGATCCAGCGGATCAAGCCGAGCTCGTCGAAGGGTCGCTACATCCAGAAGGCGTCGCTCTCGACGACCTTCGGTCCCGGGGTTCCGCTCGACGTCAGCGCGCTCTAGCTCGCGCGTCGGGCGACACGACCTGTTGTCACCCGCACCACAGCAAACGCACCACCGGAAGGGGTCCGCATTCGCGGGCCCCTTCCGTGCATTCCCGGAGAGGATCCGATGACCGTCACGGTTCGTCCCGCGCACGACTCCGACGCGCAGGCCCTTGCCGAGCTCGCCGCGATCACCTTCCCGCTCGCGTGCCCGCCGCACACCACCGAGGCCTCGAAGCGCGCCTTCATCGCGCAGCACCTCAGCCGGGCGAGCTTCGACGGCTACCTCGCCGACCCGCAGCGTCGGCTGTTCGTCGCCGAGTCCGACGGCGTGCTGCTCGGCTACACGATGCTCGTGGCGGGGGAGCCGGGCGACGCCGATGTGGCGGCGGCCGTGTCGACCCGGCCGACGATCGAGCTGTCGAAGTGCTACGTGCATCCCGACGTGCACGGCGGCGGCATCGCCTCCGAGCTGATGCGCGCGAGCCTCGCGACGGCCGCTGAGCAGCCGGTGAGATCGGTGTGGCTCGGCGTCAACCAGGAGAACGCGCGGGCGCAGCGCTTCTACGGCAAGCACGGCTTCGCGGTCGTCGGAACCAAGCGGTTCCGGGTGGGGGATCGCGACGAGAGCGACTTCGTGATGGAGCTCCGGCTCAGCTGATCACGAGCTTGCGGATGCTTCGCCGCACCGTCCACTCCGTGCGATCGCCCGCGGTCAGCTGCACGAGCACGCCCGGGGCGAGCTCGACGCTCGGACGCCCGTCCTCGAACGCGATCGTGGCCTCCCCGGCGAGCACGACGAACACCTCGTCGACCTCGACGTCGCGCATCCCGCCGGTCGTCATCTCCCACACGCCGAGCTCGGCCTCGCCGAGCGTGCCGAGCACCGCATAGCCGGTCTCGGGCTCGCCCGCGGTGCGCTGGGTCCCCGGCACGGGTTCGAACTCGAGCGGCAGCGCCGACAGGTCGATCGCGCTGCCCGCCGGAAGCTCCGGCACGGGCGCGCTCACGAGTCGAATCCGAGGCCGAGCGCGTCGAGCGTGCGCAGCAGCAGGTTGCGGCGGCCGCCGCGGTGATCGGCCTGGTCCAGCGACCAGCGGGTCGCCTGGATGCCGAGACTCGCGATCGGCTCCGGCGGGAACGGCGGGGGCAGCTCGCGCATCATCCGCGTCTCGGTGCGTTCGGTCTCGAGACCGTCGAGCCGGTCGAGCATGACCTCGGCGGCGAAGCGGCTCGCGCCGACGCCCAGGCCGGTGAAGCCGAGCGCCGCCGCCACCCGGCCGCCGCGCGCCAGGCGCACGTAGGCGCAGAAGCGCGTGGAGGTGTCGATCGGTCCGGCCCAGCGGTGGGCGAACCGCACGTCCTCCAGCTGCGGGAAGGTGGTGAAGAAATGGCTGGCGAGCTTGCGGAAGCTCGCCGGGCGGTCCTCGTACGACTCCCGGATGCGGCCGCCGGCGAAGTAGACGGCGTCGTATCCGCCGAACAGGATGCGATTGTCGCTGGTCAGCCGGTAGTAGTGGAACTGGTTGGCGACGTCGCCGAGCCCCTGCCGGCCCTGCCAGCCGATCGACTCGCGCTGCGCGGCGGTGAGCGGCTCGGTCATCAGCACGTAGTCGTAGACCGGGACGGTCATCAGCCGGTCGCGCACGAGCAGGCTGGGGAAGGCGTTGGTGGCGAGCGCCACACGGTCGGCCGTCACGCTGCCGTGCGCGGTCCGCACGACCATGCGGCCGCCGTCGGGGTCGAGCCCGGTCGCCGGGGTGTGCTCGAAGATCTCAACGCCGAGCTGCTCGGCGGCACGGGCGAGGCCCTCCGACAGCTTGCCGGGGTGCACCAGGGCGAGCGAGTCGCCGCTCGTCACGACCCCGCCGAGGTAGGTCGGCGAGTCGACCAGCGCGCGAGCGCCGAGCGCCGTCACGCGGTGGCGCCCGGGCTCCGTCGCCATCTCGTCGAGCCACTCGAGCTGGTGCTCCTCGGTCGCGACGTCGAGGCCGCCGACCCGCTCGAACTCGGCATCGACGTTCAGCTCGTCGAGGTCGCGCTCGAAACCGGCGAGGTTCTCGAGGCCGAGCCGTTCGAGGGTCTCGAACTCCTCCGGCCAGCGCGAGCGTCCGTTGTCGGCGCCGTGGGTGAGGCTTGCATCGCAGAAGCCGCCGTTCCGACCGGATGCCGCCCAGCCGATCCGCTTCGCCTCCAGCAGCACGACGCGGCGCCCCGGATCGCGCCGCTTGGCGCGCACCGCGGTCCACAGCCCGGTAAGCCCGCCGCCGACGACCACCAGATCGGTCTGCACCGCGGTTCGCAGGCGCGGCCGCTCGGTGCGCTCGCCGAGGTCCTCGAGCCACGGCACGGCCTGGCGGGTCGAGGCGAGGGCCGAGTCGAGCAGTGAATCCGACCAAGTGGTGCGGTCGAACACCGTCGGGCTGTGGCGTGTCATGCCTGAACTGTAATGCGCGCCCGTCAGTTCGCGGCGACCTGCAGCACGATCTTGCCGCGGGTGTGTCCGGTCTCGATCTGGCGGTGTGCCGCGGCGGCATCGGCCAGGTCGAACACCTGCTCGACCGCGACGCGAACGTCGCCTGAGTCGAGCAGCCGCGAGATGACGGCGAGCGTGGCGCCGTTGGGCGAGACGCGGTAGCCGGTGCCGCGCACGCCGGCCGCCTCGCACTCCTCGGCGAGCGTGGGCCAGCTTCCGGTCGGACCGTTGACGATGATGCCGCCGGGTCGCAGCACCTTCAGCGAGCGGGTCGCGGTGTCGTCGCTCACGTTGCCGATCAGGTCGATCACCGCATCCACCGGGGCGAGCTCCTCCTCGAAGCGCACGGCGGTGTAGTCGATCACCTCGGCGGCCCCGAGGCTGCGCAGCCAGTCCGCGTTCTGGGCCGAGCCGGTCGCGATGACGTGGGCGCCGAAGTACGAGGCGAACTGGACCGCGAAGTGCCCGACTCCGCCCGCGCCGGCGTGGATGAGCATGCGCTGGCCCTCGTGCGCGCGAGCGGTCTCGACGACCATGCCCCAGGCGGTGAGGGCAGCCAGCGGCACCGCGGAGGCCTCGACGTGCGAGAGGGTCGCGGGCTTCCGCACCACGCTGAGCTCGCTGACGCTGAGGTACTCGGCGTAGGCGCCTTTCACTCGCGGCACGGTCGTCATGCCGTACACCTCGGTGCCCGGCTGGAGCGGATGCGCCTCGTAGGGCGCCTCGACCACGACGCCGCTGAAGTCGTTGCCGAGCACCACCGGGAAGCTCTCGATGGCGGGGAACCCGCCGCGGCCGGCGCGCGTCTTGACGTCGATCGGGTTGACCCCGGCGGCGACCACCTGGACGAGAACTTCGGCGTTCGTCCGGACAGGCCGCGGGATCTCGGCGAGTTCGAGCACGTCGGCGTCCCCCGAACGGGACATCGTCATCGCGCGCATCGTTGAAGGCTTTGTGTCGTGCATGGTAGACAACAGTCAAGTTTGTTGATGATTCCGTGATGTTTCGGACATGTCACGGTGTCGGAAATGTTCGACGCCGGGTCCAGCCGCTAGCCTCGACCAGGGCGCGGGGGTCGTGCCGGGGGAGGAAAGCAGCGATGCGCGTTCTGTTCGTCGTACTTCGCACGGTCGTCGCGGTCGCCATCGCGGCGGCGATCGCGGGTCAGCTGGTCACGTCGATCGACTTCTGGAGCCAGGATCCGGCCGCCGACATCCCGTTCCTGCTGCTCGGCTTCTTCAGCTTCTTCACGATCGAGTCGAACGTGCTGAGCGTCATCGTTCTCGGCATCGGCGCGGTGCTGCTGCTGCGGCGCTCCGCGGAGGATCCGCGCTGGTTCGCGCTCGTGCGCGTCTCGGTGGTCACCTACATGGCGGTGACCGGGATCGTCTACAACCTGCTGCTGCGCGGCGTCGAGCTGCCGCAGGGCAGCACCCTCGGCTGGTCGAACGAGATCCTGCACGTGGTGGGTCCGCTCTATCTCGTGCTCGACTGGCTGTTCGCGCCGGGTCGGGCACCGCTGGCGTTCTCGACGATTCGCACGATCATCGTGTTCCCGATCGTCTGGGCCGCCTACACGCTGCTGCGCGGGCCGTTCGCGATCGACAGCCGCACGGGGGAGCCGTGGTACCCGTACCCGTTCCTGAATCCGACCCTGTCGGCGAACGGCTACCTCTCGGTGGCGTTCTACGTGGTCATGATCGCGGTGATCATCGCCGTGACCGGGGCGGGCGCCGTGTGGATCTCGCGCCGCGGGCTGGCGAGGTCAGGCGCGCAGCGCGTCGAGTAGCTCGTCGGCGAGGCCGACGAGGGCGCGGATCTGCGTCTCGTCGCGATCGACCCATCGGCACTGCGGTTCGCGACCGACCGGAACGAAGTCGCGGTGCTGCTCCCACACGACGAGGGTGCGCTCGGCCCCGAGCACGTACTGCTGCCACCACACCTGACGCAGATACGAGCGCGGAATCGTCGACCAGGCGCTGCTGGTTGTCTTGATCTCGCACAGCTCGAGCCGTCCGTCGCGCTCCCGCAGACCGTCTGGCGTCGCGAGATGCCGAGGGTTGCCGACCGCATGGAACAGCGAGGCGCTCGCCGTCATCTGGTAGACGCGCGCCGCCCAGGCGGCGATCTCGGGCTCGCGGCGACGCCCGTGCTCGGTGTAGGCGTTGCCGCGAAACCCCGATCCCGAGGTCTTCTCGCGGGCGAGTGCGGCGATCGCGCGGCGACTGCCGAGACGGGCCGCGTCGGTGGCGGTGACCCCGCGCGAGCGGGCTCGGAACCAGGCCACGCGGTCCGTCCCGTCGGTGACGATGCGGTCGCGGTGGTGCGGCGCAGGCTCGTCCCAGAGCGACAGGACGGGATGCGAGGCGGACACCACCCCATTCTGGCCCCCATCCGGCGCGCCGAGAGCGTCGCACGCCGCGCGCCGAGGGGGAGGTAACGTCAGATTCAGCCCGAACACCCGGATCCAAGGACAGACATGCGCGCCACCACTCCCGCGACCGCGACGGCGGCGCGCCGCCTGGCAATCGGCGCCGCGCTGCTGGCGGCGGCGCTCGCGGCCGGACCGCTGGCGGCCACGGCAGCGCCGGGCGCCGCGGGGAGCCTCGGATCGGTGCCCGACGAGGTCGAGGAGTACGTCACCGAGGGCGATCTGCTGACCGATCTTCGTGACGTGTACGGGCTTGATTCGAGCGGCGAGCGCGGCACCGATTTCACCGACGAGACGGAGACCGGTGAGATCACGCGCGTGTTCGCCTGGACCGACGACTACCTCGCGGGGGTCGACACCGAGGACATCGTCCGACTTCTGAACGAGTGGATCGTCCCGGTTCTCGTCGACGACGAGCCGGTGGGCCTGGCGACGGTGTGGATTCAGCCCGAGACGGTGCTTCCCGAACTCGCGGTCTTCGTTCCCGATCCCGACCTCGCGCTCTCGCTCTCCGAGGTGCCGGCGAAAGCATCGCTCGTGCACGACGAGGGCGCCGATGCGTGGTTCGCGCTGGAGGGCGATACCTTGACGCCGCTGGTGCCGGGACGCTCGGGCCTGGAGAGCCCGGCCCCGCTCGCCGATGTGGCGATCGTGCCGCCGGTCGTCGACGACGAGCCCGCGTCGACGGGCGCGGGCGTTCCGATCGCGGCGGGCGCGGTGGCGCTGCTGCTCGCGGCCATCGCGATCGCGCTGCTGCTGCCCAAGCGGCTGAGCCCCCGGCGCGCTCGCCGGCTCGACGCCGCCGATTCGGGTGGGCGCTCGGCGCCCGAGACCGCGTCGGTGCTCCGGCCACAGCAGAGCCTTGCCCGCACGGGCCGGGCGATCCAGCGCGCCGCGGAGCGCGACGCGGCGACGCCCGCGCGTCCGCCGGCGACGCCGAGTGCCCCGCGCCTCGGCCGCCACCTGAAGCAGCGCCGGGGCTAGTCCGCTCGGCGGGTCGGCATCCGCCCTCGGCTCCGGTTTGCGCCGACGGGCCGACTCCCGTAGTCTTGCGGAGGCCGAAGACCGCTGGTCTCCGCTGTGTCGCGAAAGCGATGCACCGGACGAAGTCCTCCCCGTGAGGGTCCCGCGCAGGTGTGTGAAGCAAGTCCCGATCTCTTTCGGGCCCCAGCTCCGTGCGCTCGCGCCGGAGCTTTTTTGTTGCGGGTTCCCTTCTTCGTCTCGGCCGAGGCATCCACACGGATGCCGGCAATGCATACGAGAACCACAGGAGCGCCATGGCGAACAAGGAAGCAACGGTCGCCGAGCTGACGGAGAACTTCCGCAGCTCGAACGCGGTCGTGCTCACCGAGTATCGCGGACTCACGGTCGCGCAGCTGAAGACGCTGCGGAAGTCGATCAGTGAGCACGCGACCTATGCCGTGGTGAAGAACACGCTGACCAAGATTGCGGCCAACGAGGCCGGGATCTCGTCGTTCGACGATGACCTTGTCGGTCCGTCGGCGATCGCATTCGTGCACGGTGACACGGTCGCCGTCGCGAAGGCGCTGCGTGACTTCGCCAAGGCGAACCCTCTGCTCGTGGTCAAGGGGGGCTATTTCGATGGCGCCCCGCTGACCGCCGCCGAGGTGGGCAAGCTCGCCGATCTGGAGAGCCGTGAGGTGCTGCTGGCCAAGCTGGCCGGTGCCTTCAAGGCTTCGCTGTTCGGAGCCGCCTACATGTTCAACGCACCGCTCGCGCAGGCCGTTCGCACGGTCGACGCGCTGCGCGCGAAGCAGGAGACCGCGGCCTAGTCCGCGGCAATGACCCACAGAAACAACCAAGGAGAAATCATGGCTAAGCTCAGCACCGACGAGCTGCTCGAGGCGTTCAAGGAGCTCTCGCTCATCGAGCTCAGCGAGTTCGTCAAGAAGTTCGAGGAGACCTTCGAGGTCACCGCCGCCGCTCCGGTCGCCGTCGCGGCCGCGGGTGCCCCCGCCGGTGGCGCGGGCGCCGAAGAGGTCGAAGAGAAGGACGCGTTCGACGTCGTGATCGAGGCCGCTGGCGACAAGAAGATCCAGGTCATCAAGGAGGTCCGCGCGCTCACGAGCCTCGGCCTCGGCGAGGCCAAGGCGCTCGTGGATGGCGCTCCGGCGACCGTCCTCGAGGGTGCCAACAAGGAGACGGCCGAGAAGGCCAAGGCTCAGCTCGAAGAGGCTGGCGCCACCGTCGTCCTCAAGTAATTCCCCGCGGCCTCAGGTCGCACGAGCGGGCGTCACCTTCGGGTGGCGCCCGTTCTCGTTGCGCTGGCGGCGCCGTCAGTCGGGCTGGGGGGCGCTGGTGCTGGAGCGCACGCGCAGCGACAGCGGCAGCTGCAGATCGTGTGGCGCGGTCTCGCCGGACCCGATCGACGCCATGATCATGCCGACCGCGTCGCGGCCCTGCGCCCGCGGTACCTGACGCACGGTGGTCAGTCCGAACATCTCGGCGAGATCGTGGTCGTCGATGCCGACGACGGAGAGATCGCGCGGAACCTGGATGCCGAGCTGGCGCGCCGCGAGGATCACCCCGATGGCGATCTCGTCGCTGGCCGCCACGATCGCACTCGGCCGGGTGGCCGGGTTGCCGAGCACGCGCAGTCCGGTGGCGAAGCCGCCCGCGATGGTGAGCTCCGCGGCCGCGAAGTCGCCGCCGGGACGGTGGCCCGCACTGGCCATCGCCTGCCGGAATCCGGCGAGGCGCTGCGCGTGGACGTGGAAGTCCATGCGCTCCTCCTGGTCGCCGCCGACGTGCAGGATGCGCCGGTGCCCGAGGCTGAGCAGGTGCTCGGTCGCGAGGCGGCTGGCAGCGACGTCGTCGATCCGCAGGCTGCTCATCCCGGCGATGCCGCCGCCGATGCCGACGACCGGCTTGCCGAGGGCGGCCAGCGCGCGGATCTCCTCCGGGCTCAGCGCGACGCACACGGTGATGACCGCGTCGACGCGCTTGCGCACCAGGAAGTAGTCGAACACGCGCTGCCGCAGGTCCGGATCCTCCTGCACGCGGAACAGGGTGAGGTCGTAGCCGGCGTCGATGAGCGCCTCTTCGATGCCTTCGATGACCTCGCCGAAGAACCAGCGGCTGATGAACGGCGTGACGACGCCGACGTTGCGGGTGCGGCCGGTCACGAGGCTGGCAGCGCTCGTCGAGGCGACGAAGCCGAGTTCCGCGGCCGAGGCGGCGACGCGAGCGCGGGTGGCCTCGGAGACGTGGGCCGCCCCGCTGAGGGCGCGGGATGCGGTCGCCTTGGAGACGCCAGCGTGGCGTGCGACTTCGGCGAGCGAACTCACGCGGACCCCTCCTTGGATGCATCGATGGACCCCGGAACCGGTTCCAACATCCTAGGGGCATCGGGCCGGATGGCGCGACCGAGCGGGTCTCGCAACCTGACGGATCATTGAGTCACGAATTGGTGTCGGCCCGTTTTCGGGCTTGCACCTGCCCGGGGGAGCGCTTAGCGTTGAGACTGGAACCGGTTCCGCACTGCGGCGAACTCTCGGCGTCGTGCGGTCTGTGCTCCGACCTGCACCACCACACGATGCACCACCACACGATGCCCGCCCGAGGCGGGCACACGACCCTCAACGAGGAGGACCACAGTGCGTTCACTCACCAAACGTCGCTTGCTGGCGACGGTCTCGGCGGCCGGAATCGCGGGCCTCGCGCTCGCGGGCTGTACGGCGACCACCGACAGCGGCACGGGCGACACCGACTGCTCGGCCTACGAGCAGTACGGCACGTTCGACGGCGAGTCCGTCGAGCTCTACACGACGATCCAGGGCGTCGAGCTCGACCAGCTGGTCGAGAGCATCGTCGACTTCGAGACCTGCACGGGCATCACGGTCGACACGGTCGGCACCCAGGAGGCAGAGACGCAGATCAACGTGCGCGCCGCCGCCGGTGACGCGCCCGAGCTCATGATCATCCCGCAGCCCGGCCTCCTGCAGCGCCTGGTCGGGGACGGCTACGTGCTGCCCGCCGCCTCCACCGTCGAAGACAACGTCGACGAGTTCTGGTCGGAGAGCTGGAAGGGCTACGGCACCGTCGACGGCACCTTCTACGCGGCGCCGCTGATGGCGAGCGTCAAGGGCTGGATCTGGTACTCGCCGAGCGAATTCGAGGCCAACGGCTACGAGGTTCCCACCACCTGGGACGAGCTGATGGCTCTCACCGAGGACATGTCGGCCAACAACACGGCGACCTACAAGCCGTGGTGTGTCGGCTTCGGATCCGGTGACGCGACCGGCTGGCCGGGCACCGACTGGATCGAGGACCTCGTCCTGCGCACCGCGGGTGCCGACGCCTACAACGAGTGGGTCGCGGGTGACCTGAAGTTCGACTCGCCCGAGATCCGTGAGGCCTTCGACCTGGTCGGAGACATCATCCTCAACCCGGACTACGTCAACGGTGGTTTCGGTGGCGTGGAGTCGATCGTCTCGACCACGTTCAACGACGGTGGTCTGCCGATCCTCGACGGCAACTGCTCGCTCCACCACCAGGCCTCGTTCTACGAGGCGCAGTGGCCGGAGGGCACGACCGTTGCTCCTGACGGGGACATCTGGGCGTTCATCACCCCGAAGACCGACCCCACCGCGGGTGACTCGGTCACCGGTGGTGGCGAGTTCGTCGCCAAGTTCGTCGAGGGCGAAGCCGTCGACGCGCTGCAGACCTACCTCGCCAGCGACACCTGGGCGAACAACCGCGTCGCTCTCGGTGGCGTGATCAGCGCCAACAAGGGTCTCGACGCTTCGCTCGCGGGCTCCGCTCTCGGCCGTGCGTCGATCGAGATCCTGCAGGGTGAAGACACCGTGTTCGCCTTCGACGCGTCGGACCTCATGCCGGCCGCGGTCGGAACCAGCTCGTTCTGGACCGGCATGGTCGACTGGGTGGTCGGAACGAAGAGCACCGACGAGGTGCTGACATTCATCGACAGCACATTCCCGTAAGTCGGGGCTGAGCAGTTGAACCGTGGTCGGCCCACCGGGCTTCTTGCTCGGTGGGCCGACTGCTCGGTAGCGTTCACATACCAAAGGGAGGAACTGGCGTGTCAACGATGATGATGCCGGGGATGTTGGCCGGAGCCGTGCCGTTCGCCGCCCGGGGCGATTTCTGGGGCTCGGTCTGGGAGAAATTCGGAGTCTTCGCGATCGGCCTCACCGCGTTCGCCGCGGTCGTCGGACTCGTGCTGTTCCTCGCCGATCGAGCGCCGAAACGCGGGCGCGACTTCCTGCAGCTGCTGGCGTTCGTCGCTCCCGCGCTGATCCTCCTCGGGGTCGGCCTGGTCTACCCGGCGGTGCGCACCACCTACCTCGCCTTCACGAACCGCACGGGCGAGTTCATCGGCATCGACAACTTCGTCTGGATGTTCACGCAGCCGGACATCATCACCACGCTCGGCAACACCCTGCTCTGGGTCGCGCTGGTGCCAACCGTCTCCACGGCCGTCGGCCTCGCCTACGCCGTGTTCATCGACAAGTCCCGCGGCGAGAAGGTGCTCAAGTCGCTGGTGTTCATGCCGATGGCGATCTCGTTCGTCGGCGCCGGCATCATCTGGCGCTTCGTCTACGAGTACCGGGCCACCGGCTTCGAGCAGATCGGTCTGCTCAACCAGGTGCTCGTCTGGCTGGGGCTCGAGCCGCAGCAGTTCCTCATCAACTCGCCCTGGAACAACCTGTTCCTGATCGTCGTCATGGTCTGGATCCAGACCGGGTTCGCGATGGTGCTGCTCTCGGCCGCGATCAAGGGGGTGCCGATCGAGCGTCTCGAGGCGGCCCGCCTCGACGGGGCGAACGCCTGGCAGCAGTTCACCAACGTCACCATCCCCGAGATCCGCGGCAGTCTCGTCGTCGTCGTCACCACGATCACGATCGCGACGCTGAAGGTCTTCGACATCGTCCGCACGATGACCGGCGGCAACTTCGACACCAGCGTCATCGCCAACGAGATGTACACGCAGGCGTTCAACCGCGGCGAGTTCGGTCAGGGCTCGGCGCTCGCGCTGGTCCTGTTCATCATGGTTCTGCCGATTGTGATCTACAACGTGAGAGTCATGCGCAAGCAGAAGGAGATCCGATGAGCGGCGTGGCAGCCCCCCTGGGCGTGGCAAAGTCCGACCCTTCGGGCAACGGACCGAAGCTGAAGCGAGTCAAGCAGCGGCTGACCTCGCGCGGCGCGACCGCCGCCGCGATCATCATCGCGGTGGTGTGGACGATCCCGACCTTCGGGCTCTTCGTCAACTCGTTCCGACCGGCCGTCGACATCCGCACCAGCGGCTGGTGGACGATCTTCACCAACCCGAGCTTCAGCCTCGAGAACTACGGCGACGTGCTGTTCTCGGGCGGGGCCTCGTCGGCGAACCTCGGCTCGTACTTCATCAACTCGATCATCGTTGCGGTGCCGAGCGCCCTGTTCCCGATCGTGCTCGCCTCGATGGCCGCGTACGCGTTCGCCTGGATCAAGTTCCCGGGCAGCAATGCGGTGTTCATCCTGGTGTTCGCGCTGCAGATCGTGCCGCTGCAGATGGCGCTCATCCCGCTGCTGCAGATCTTCTCGCAGGTGCTCGGCATCAGCGGCACCTTCCCCGCGGTGTGGATCGCGCACACCATCTTCGGCCTGCCGCTGTGCATCTTCCTGCTGCACAACTTCATCTCCGAGATTCCCGGTGACGTGATCGAGGCCGCGCGCGTCGACGGCGCCAACCACACGCAGATGTTCTTCCGGATCATCCTGCCGCTGTCGGTGCCGGCGCTCGCCAGCATCGCGATCTTCCAGTTCCTCTGGGTCTGGAACGACCTGCTGGTGGCGCTCGTGTTCTCCGGCGGAACCGTCGACGTGGCGCCGCTGACGCAGCGACTCGCCGAGCTCGTCGGCAACTTCGGCCGCAACACCCAGCTGCTGCCGGCGGGCGCGTTCCTCGCGCTCATCGTGCCGCTGATCGTGTTCTTCTCGCTGCAGCGCTACTTCGTGCGCGGACTGCTCGCGGGATCCACGAAGGGCTGAGCAGCGCGCGGTCGAGGTTCGGACCGATGCCGGGTGGCGAGAATCAGGGTCTCGCCACCCGGCATTTCCGGTCTGCCGCGGCATAGGCTCGCAGGGTGAGCATGGGCGGACGCGGTGGTGGCAGCGTCGGCCAGTACGGCAAACTGCGCAGCCGAGTGAGCGGGGCGGATGCGGCCGCGCAGCGCGCCGAGAACGCGGCGGCCCCGCGCATCCCGAACCTGCTGCCCCGCATCGGTGAGCTGTTCCGACCGCACCGGCGTGCGCTCACCGTCACCATCACGCTCGTGCTGGTCAGTGCCGCGATCAGCGTGCTGCCACCGCTGCTGACCCAGCAGGCCTTCGACCGCGGGCTGTTCCCGCCGGAGGGGACGCCGAACGTCCCCGTGCTCGTCGAGCTCGTGGCGCTCATGGTGGTGCTGTGGCTCGCCTCCGCGGGCATCGGCGTCGGCCAGGCGTACCTGACCGCGAAGGTCGGCAACAGCGTCATGGGCGAGCTGCGGGTGCGCTTGTTCTCGCACCTGCAGTCGATGGAGCTCGGCTTCTTCACGCGCACCAAGACCGGCGTCATCCAATCGCGGCTGCAGAACGACGTCGGCGGCGTCGCCGGGGTGCTCAGCAACACCATCCAGAGCGTCATCGGCAACACCGTCACCGTGATCGCCGCGCTGGTGGCGATGATCGTGCTGAGCTGGCAGATGACGATCGTCGCCGTCATCCTGCTGCCGGTGCTCGTGATCGCGCAGCGCAAGGTCGGGCAGGTGCGCGCCCGCATCGCCACCAAGACGCAGGAGTCGCTGTCGGACATGACGGCGATCACGCAGGAGACGCTGAGCGTGTCGGGCGTGCTGCTGGCCAAGAGCTTCTCGCGTCAGGAATGGGAGGTGGATCGCTACCGCGACGAGAACCGCAACCAGATCCGGCTGCAGGTGCAGCAGGCGATGAGCGGACAGTGGTTCTTCGCGATCGTCAACGTGTTCCTCTCCGTGATCCCGGCGATCATCTACCTGGTGGCGGCGTGGCTGATCTTCCAGGACGTGTCGGTCACCGCCGGAACCGTGGTGGCGTTCACCACCGTGCAGGCGCGGCTCAGCTGGCCGTTGCTCGGGCTCATGCGCGTCGCGCTCGACCTGCAGACCTCGCAGGCGCTGTTCGCCCGCATCTTCGAATACCTCGACCTCACCCCGACGATCGTCGATCGTCCGGACGCGCACGCGGTCAACTCGGAGCAGCTGGGGGTCGTCGAGTTCGACGAGGTGACCTTCCGCTATCCGGATGCCGGAGACGACACCCCGCCGACGCTCGACCAGGTGTCATTCCGCATCGAGCCGGGCCAGTACGCGGCCTTCGTCGGGCCGTCCGGCGCCGGCAAGACGACCGTGTCGTACCTGATCCCGCGCCTGCATGACGTGACCTCGGGGCGGGTGCTGTTCGCGGGCGACGACGTGCGCGAGCTGCGGCAGGTGGAGCTGCTGGACTCCATCGGCATCGTCAGCCAGGAGACGTACCTGTTCCACGCCTCCATCGCCGAGAACCTCCGCTACGCGCGGCCCGGCGCGAGCGACGCCGAGCTGGAATCGGCGGCGCGAGCCGCCAACATCCACGACACGATCTCCCGCTTCCCCGATGGCTACGACACGATCGTCGGCGAGCGAGGCTACCGGCTCTCCGGCGGCGAGAAGCAGCGCGTCGCGATCGCGCGGGTGCTGCTGAAGGACCCCGCGGTGCTCGTGCTCGACGAGGCCACCAGCGCGCTCGACGCGGTCTCGGAGCGGGTCGTGCAGACCGCGCTCGACGACGCCGCGCGCGGCCGCACCACCATCGCGATCGCGCATCGGCTCTCGACCGTCGTCCACGCCGACGTCATCTTCGTCGTCGACCGCGGACGCATCGTCGAGCGCGGCACCCACGCCGAGCTTCTGGAGATCGGCGGGGTGTACGCCCGGCTGTTCGAGCGGCAGCGGCTCGCGACCTAGCCCTTCCCCGAACCGGGGTCGCCCGATAGAGTGCGGCTACTGCTGAGGAGGACTCGTGATGTCGGACTCACACCCGATCGCGTCCGGAGGCCGTCGCAGGACCGGCCTCAGCATCCAGTCGATGCTGCTCATCATGCTGCTCCTGGTCAGCGTCACCTCGAATGTCGTCATCGGCGCGATCGGCTACCTGAGCGGGACGGAGTCGTTGCGCGCCGCCGCGACGGACCGCGTCATCGAGGTGCGCGATTCCCGCGCCCGCGAGATCGCCGGGCTGTTCGACACCATCGAGAATTCGATGCTCGTGCACGCGCGCGGCGAGAGCGTCGTGGGCGCCTCCGAGCGATTCAATGCCGCCTTCGCCGAGCTCTCCTCCTCGTCGCTCAGCACCGCGGAGAGCGCGGAGCTGGACGCCTACTATCGCGAGCGGCTCGCGCCCGAGCTCGCGGCCGCCGTCGGCGAGCCCGTCGACGTCTCGGCGTTCATCCCGAGCCAGCCCGCGGAGCGCTACGTCCAGTACTTCTACACGGCGCCGGCGCGCGACTTCGACGAGGCGATCGAGCTCGACGATGCGGGTGACGGCAGCACCTGGTCGGCGGTTCACGCCGAGTACCACGACTATTTCGCGCGCATGACGACGCAGCTCGACTACCAGGACACACTGCTCATCGACCTGGACGGCAACGTCGTCTACTCGGCGTACAAGGGCATCGATCTGGGCACGAACCTCGTGTCCGGTCCGTACCGCGTCTCCAACCTCGCCTCCGCGTTCACCTCGGTGATGTCCAGCGGCCTCCTCGACTCGGTCGTGTTCACCGACTTCGAGACCTACCGGCCGTCGCTCGACTCCCCGGCGGCGTGGGGCGTCAGCCTCATCGCCCGCGACGGGGTGGTGACCGGGGCCCTCGCGATCGAGATGCCCATCGAGCGCATCGCGGATGTGATGACCGGCGGCGGGGCCTGGTCGGAGGGCGGGCTGGGCGCGACCGGTGAGAGCTATCTCGTCGGACGCGACGATCTCATGCGCTCGCCGTCGCGTGAGCTCATCGAAGACCCCGAGCGGTACATCGAGCAGGCGACGCGGATGGGCGTCGAGCCGTCGACCATCGAGCAGGCGGTGCAGCGCGGTGACACGCTGCTGCTGCAGCCCGCGACGACCGACGCGGTCGACCGCGCGCAGCGCGGGCAGTCGGGCACGGTGGTCGCAGCCGGCTACCTGGGCACCGAGACGATCTCGGCGTATGCGCCGCTGCGCGTGCAGAATCTCGGATGGGTGATCGTGGCGGCGGTCGACACCAGCGAGGCGTTCGCCCCCGTGTCGGAGTTCACCGCGAACCTGATCATCTCCTCGGCCATCCTGGTGCTCGTCATCTCGGTGCTGTCGCTCGTGATCGCGCAGTTCCTGGTGAGACCGCTGCGCCGACTGCGCGTCGCCGCCGAGCGCATCGCCGCGGGCGAGACGGGCGTCGAGGTCGATGCCGGCTCGACCGACGAACTGGCGGCGGTCGCCGCGGCGTTCAACGAGATGTCGCGGAGTCTGCAGGCCAAGGCCGACCTGCTCGACGAGCAGCAGCGCGAGAATGACCGTCTGCTGCTCTCGCTCATGCCGGAGTCCCTCGCCAAGCGCTACCGCGAGGGGGCGCAGACGATCGCACAGGACCACACCGAGGCCTGCGTGCTCTTCGCCGACATCGTCGGCTTCGAGGCCTACAGTCGCACCGTCGACAGTGAGCACGGGCTGGAGGTGCTCAACGAGCTGGTCAAGAACTTCGATGACGCCGCCGGTCGTCTCGGCGTGGAGCACGTGCGCACCACGCGCCAGGGCTACCTCGCCAGCTGCGGGCTCTCGATCCCGCGCATCGACGCCGCGCGCCGTGTGGTCGACTTTGCGATCGAGCTGCAGGAGATCCTGCACCGGTTCAACGGACAGCACGGCACCTCGCTGGAGCTGCGGGCCGGCATCGATCTGGGCACCGTGACCAGCGGACTGATCGGGCGCTCGCACGTGATCTTCGACCTCTGGGGCGACGCCGTCAGCCTCGCCTTCCAGCTCCAGGGTGAGCGCACCGAGCCCGGCATCTACGCGAGCGATCGTGTGCACGAGCGACTGGCCGACACGATCGAGTTCCGTGAGCTCGGCAGCGTGACGGCGGGCGGCAGCGTGCAGCGCGTCTGGCGCGTCGAGGTGGCCGAGGTCGATGGCTGAGCTGTTCGCCCAACCCTGGTTCTGGCCCGCGGCTCTTGTGATCGTCGGGCTGCCGATCGCACTGCTCGTGCTCACCGAAGTGCACGCGGCGCTGGCGCGGCGGGGGCGCGGAGCGGCGCGGATCGTGCGGCTGGTGCGCGACTGGGTCGTGCCGTTGGGGGCGCTGCTCGTACTGCTCGCGCAGACCCGGTACCTCGCGGGCGATGTCGACTGGTTCAAGGTCACGGCGACGGCATTCGGATTCCTCGTCGTGCTCGTCCTGATCAACGGTCTGAACCTGGTCGTGTTCACGAAGGCACGCGAAGGCTCGTGGCGGCAGCGGCTGCCCAAGATCTTCATCGATCTGGGGCGCGCGTTGCTGATCGTCGTCGCGGTGGCGATCATCTTCTCCTGGGTCTGGGGCGCCGACGTCGGAGGGCTGTTCGCAGCGCTCGGAGTCGGGTCGATCGTGATCGGGCTGGCGCTGCAGGGCGCCGTCGGGCCGGTGGTCGCGGGACTCTTCCTGCTGTTCGAGCGCCCCTTCCAGGTCGACGACTGGCTCATGACCGGATTCGGCAAGGGTCGCGTCGTCGAGGTCAACTGGCGCGCCACCCACTTCGACACCAACAACGGTCTGCGCGTTGTGCCGAATTCGGCGCTCGCCGGCGACGCGTTCGTCAACCTCAGCCGGGCGCGCAATCCGTACGAGGCCTCGGTGCAGGTCCGCTTCGCCACCGACGATCCGCCCGACGATGTTCTCGCCCTCGTGCTCGCGGTCGCTTCCGATCTGCCGCAGCGCCACCCCGATTCGAACCCCAGCGCGATCCCGCTGCGAAAAGGGTTCTACGAGGTCGGGATCCCCTTGGCGAGCCCCGGCAGCGAGTGGGGGGCGGTGGGCCTGTTCCGCCGCCGGCTCTGGTACGCGGCGCGTCGCGCGAGTCTGCATCTGGACCGAGATCTCACGGACCCCTACACGAGTACGGAGCGCACGCGCGCGGCGCTCACCCGCCTGGCGCCGAGGCTCGCGGTCGACGCCGCCGAGATCGAATCGCTGCTGCGCACCGTGCGCCTGGAGCGCTACGGCGAGGGCGAGTGCGTGCAGCGCCCCGCCACCGTGCCGGACGGGGTTCGCTACATCGTCTCGGGGGAGGCCCGCATGCTGGCGGAGGGTCCCGACGGCGAACTCGTGCATGTCGCCGATTTCGGGCGCGACGAGCCGCTCGGCCTCACCTCGCTGACGCGGCAGGGCATCGCGTCGAGCGTCGTCGCGCGGACCCCGCTCACGGTGCTGCTGATCCCGGTCGACACCCTCGACGAGCTCGTACGCACCCGGCGCAGTCTCGCCCGCGAGTATGGGCGCGAGATCGACAACCGTCGTGAACGCACCTTCGACGCGTTTGTCGCCGCCGGGCTGGAGCCCCCGACCGGCTCGCGGCTCATCGCCTACTAGGCCCAGTAACACAGGCCCGCTCGCAAGTAGGCTCGTGGCATGCATTTCGCCGGAACCGTCCTGGATCTTGTCGGGAACACACCGCTCGTGCGGCTGAACTCGGTCACCGAAGGGATCGAGGCGACCGTGCTCGCCAAGATCGAGTATCTGAACCCGGGCGGATCCTCCAAGGACCGCATCGCCACGCGGATCATCGACGCGGCCGAACGAGAGGGCAAGCTCGCCCCCGGCGGCACCATCGTCGAGCCGACCAGCGGCAACACCGGCATCGGCCTCGCCCTGGTGGCGCAGCAGCGCGGCTACCAGTGCGTGTTCGTCTGCCCCGACAAGGTGAGCGAGGACAAGCGCAACGTGCTGAAGGCCTACGGCGCCGAGGTCGTGGTGTGCCCGACGAACGTCGCGCCCGAGGACCCGCGCTCGTACTACAACGTGAGCGACCGGCTCGCCCGCGAGATCCCGGGCGCCTTCAAGCCCGACCAGTACTCGAACCCCAACGGGCCGCTCAGCCACTACGAGACGACCGGCCCCGAGATCTGGCGCGACACCGACGGCAAGATCACCCATTTCGTGGCGGGCGTCGGCACCGGCGGCACGATCTCCGGGGTGGCCAAGTACCTCAAGGAGCAGAACCCCGGCGTGCGCATCATCGGCGCCGACCCGGAGGGCTCGGTCTACTCCGGCGGCACCGGGCAGCCGTACCTGGTCGAGGGCGTCGGCGAGGACTTCTGGCCGACCGCCTACGATGCGAGCCTCGTCGACGAGATCATCGCCTCGAGCGACGCCGAGAGCTTCGAGTTCACCCGGCGCCTGGCGCGCGAGGAGGGGCTGCTGGTCGGCGGCTCGAGCGGCCTCGCGATCGCGAGCGGGCTGAAGGCGGCCCGCGACCTCGGTCCGGACGATGTCATGGTCATCCTGCTTCCCGACGGCGGACGCGGCTACCTCGGCAAGGTGTTCAGCGACACCTGGATGGATCGGCACGGCTTCGGCGTCGCGGGTGAGGGTCGCACCGTCGCCGACGTGCTCGGCACGGTAGATGCCGCGGCGCTCCCGCACGTGCGGCCCGGCGCCACGGTCGCCGACGCGGTGGCGGCGCTGCGCGCGGCCGACACCCCGGCACTGCCCGTCCTCAAGGCCGACACCCCGGTGGTGCTCGGCGAGGTCGCCGGCACGGTCACCGAGCGCGCCCTCGTGGATGCCCTCCTCGCCGGCGAGGTGACCCCGACCGATCCGATCGACGCCCTCCTCACTGACGTGCTCCCGCTCGTCGGGCTCGCCCAGCCGTTCGAGGCGGCGCGCGATGCGCTCGCCGACACCGGGTCCGCGCTCGTGCTCGACCAGGGCAAGCCGGTCGCCCTCCTGACTCGCGGTGCGCTCGCGCGCGCCCTCGCCTCCTGATCAAGAAGAGAACCCCATGAACTCCGAGAACGACTTCACCACTCGCGCCATCCACGCCGGGCAGGACTTCGACCCGACGACCGGCGCCGTCATCCCGCCGATCTACTTCACGACCACGTTCGTGCAGGACGGCGTCGGCGGGTTCCGCGGCGGCTACGAGTACACCCGCGGCGGCAACCCGACCCGCACCGCGCTCGAGACCCTGCTCGCCTCGATCGAGGGTGGCGACCGCGCGTTCAGCTTCGCCTCCGGACTCGCCGCCGAAGACACGCTGCTGCGGGCCGCGCTGCAGCCCGGCGACCACATCCTGATGGGCAACGACGTCTACGGCGGCACGCACCGACTGGTGAGCCGCGTGCACGTGCCGTGGGGCGTGTCGCTCTCGACCGTCGAGATGGGCGACCTGGACGCGGTCGAGAAGGCGCTGCGCCCCGACGCCACCAAGGTCGTCTGGCTCGAGACCCCGAGCAACCCGCTGATGAAGATCACCGACATCGCCGCGGTCGCCGAGCTCGCGCACCGCGTCGGCGCGATCGTCGTCGTCGACAACACCTTCGCCTCGCCGTACCTGCAGCAGCCGCTGTCGTTCGGCGCCGACGTCGTCGTGCACTCCACCACCAAGTACCTTGGCGGTCACAGCGACGTGCTCGGCGGCGCGGTGGTGCTGAAGAACGAGACGCTCGTGCGGGGCGAGTCGCTCGCCGACCAGGTCGGATTCCTGCAGTTCGGTGTCGGCGCCGTCTCCGGTCCGATGGATGCCTGGCTCACGATGCGCGGCATCAAGACCCTGGGCGTGCGCATGGATCGGCACTCCTCGAACGCGCAGCGCATCGCCGAGGCGCTCGTCGGCCACGAGAAGCTGGAGCGCGTCTACTACCCGGGCCTGCCCGATCACCCCGGTCACGAGCTGGCGGCGCAGCAGATGCGCAGCTTCGGCGGCATGATCTCGGTCGCCGTGCGCGGCGGGGGCGAGGCCGCGAAGCGCTTCGCCGAGTCGATGGAGCTGTTCCAGCTGGCGGAGTCGCTCGGCGGCGTCGAGTCGCTCGTCTGCTACCCGAGCGAGATGACCCACGCCTCCGTGAAGGGCACCCAGCTCGAGGTGCCCGAGAACGTGGTGCGTCTCTCGGTCGGCATCGAGTCCGCCGACGACCTCCTCGCTGACGTCCAATCCGCCCTCACCCGCCTCTAGGTTTTGGGCGGCAGGGATGCATCCCTGACGCCAGCGCGTGAGGCGTGCGGCACGCGGTGGGGGCGCGGGTCACGCGGTTGCGGGGCGTGGCGGGAGACTCGCTGACCTCGCGTTCACTGGGCATAATGGGGCGGGACGGGCGTGTGAACGTACACACGGCGCAGGCGGAGGGCGGTGCGATGGAGCCGGAGAAGGTACGCGCTCCGAACATCCGCGACGTCGCCCGGGTGGCCGGCGTCTCGTATCAGACGGTCTCGCGCGTGCTCAACGACAGCGACGCGATCCGGCCCGCGACCCGGGAACGCGTGCGCAAGGCGATCGACGAACTCGGCTACCGCCCGAATCAGGCGGCGCGTGCGCTCGTCACCAGCCGTTCGCGCACGATCGGCGTGCTCACATCCCAGTCGTCGCAGTACGGACCGGCGACGAGCATTGCGGCGATCGAGGCGGCGGCTCGGGAGGCCGGCTACCGGTTGAGCATCACGAGCACGGCATCCAGCGAGTACGCCTCGATCAAGGCGGGGATCGACTACCTGATGAGCCAGGCGGTGGAGGCGCTCGTCGTGATCGCGCCGCAGGTGCGCGTGTTCGAGGCGCTCCAGGATCTGTCGGTGAGTGTGCCGATCGTGACGCTGGAGTCGACCGGGCGGGATGTGCGCCGAAGCCTGTCGGTCGATCAGGTCGCGGGCGCACGACTGGCGACCCGTCACCTCATCGAACTCGGCCACGAGGAGATCCTGCACATCGCGGGTCCGCAGGACTGGATCGAAGCCGAGGCGCGGATGCAGGGCTACCTCGGCGCGCTGTCGGATGCCGACCTGCGCACGCGAGCCCCGGTGCTCGGCGACTGGAGTGCCTCATTCGGCTACTACGCGGGCCGCGAACTGCTGCGGATGCCCGACTTCACCGCCGTCTTCGCCGCGAACGATCAGATGGCGCTGGGTCTGCTGCACGCTGCTCGCGAGCTCGGGCTGAACGTTCCGGGCGATCTGAGCATCGTCGGCTTCGATGACATTCCGGAAGCGGCACATTTCGCCCCGCCGTTGACGACGATCCGCCAGAACTTCGTGGAGATCGGTCGGCGCGCGGTCGCCATTCTGCTCGCCGAGCTGCGCGGCGAGACGGAGATCGATCACCAGATGGTTCCGGCGGAGCTGGTGGTGCGCGAGTCCACCGGGCCCGCCTGACGCTTGGCCCGCGCGGGAGGGTTCGCGAGCGTGCGGTCGCGGGCCGTTACCGAAACTTTACGACTCGCCCTTGACAGATGTGACCGTTTCGCCTGTAGAGTCCTGTCCGTGGTGTGAACGGTCACATCACGCGCCTCATTTCCTGACAACGGAGTCACAGCATGCAAGACGCGACCGCAGTGCGCGCAACGTCCGCCGACCGATACACGATCGGCGTCGACTTCGGCACGCTCTCCGGCCGCGCGGTCGTCGTCCGCGTGCAGGACGGCGCCGAACTCGGCACCGGGGTCTTCGAGTACCCGCACGCCGTCATGGACACCGCACTCGCCGCCACCGGTGCTGTGCTCCCGCCCGAGTGGGCCCTGCAGGTTCCCAACGACTACCGCGACGTGCTGCGCAACGCCGTGCCGGCCGCCATCGCGGATGCGGGCATCGACCCCGCGCAGGTGATCGGCATCGCCACCGACTTCACCGCCTCCACCCCGATGCCGGTGCTGGCCGACGGCACCCCGCTGTGCGAACTCCCCGAGTACGCCGACCGGCCTCACGCCTACGTGAAGCTCTGGAAGCATCACGCCGCCCAGCCGCAGGCCGACCGCATCAACGCCCTCGCCGCCGAGCGGAACGAGGACTGGCTTCCGCGCTACGGCGGCTTCATCTCGAGCGAGTGGGAGTTCGCCAAGGCGCTGCAGCTGCTCGAAGAAGACCCCGAGCTCTTCGACCGCATGGACCGCTGGGTCGAGGCCGCCGACTGGATCGTCTGGCAGCTCTCGGGCCGGTACCTCCGAAACGCCTGCACCGCCGGCTACAAGGGCATCTACCAGGATGCCTCCTCGCCGAGCGCCGACTTCCTCGGTGCGCTCAACCCGGCCTTCGCCGACTTCGCGACCGACAAGCTCGACCACGAGATCGGCGCACTCGGCGCGCGGGCGGGCGGACTGACCGCCGAGGCCGCCGCCTGGACGGGCCTGCCGGAAGGGATCGCGGTCGCTGTCGGCAACGTCGACGCGCACGTCACCGCTCCTGCCGCCCGCGCCGTCAGCCCCGGCCAGATGGTGGCGATCATGGGCACCAGCACCTGCCACGTGATGAACGGCGAGCGCCTCGTCGAGGTGCCCGGCATGTGCGGCGCCGTCGACGGCGGCATCGTCGACGGGCTGTGGGGCTACGAGGCCGGGCAGTCGGGGGTCGGCGACATCTTCGCCTGGTACGTCGCCAACCAGGTTCCGGCGTCGGCGCACGAGGCGGCCGCCGCGGCGGGCCAAAGCGTGCACCAGTACCTCACCGACCTCGCGTTCACCGAGCCGGTCGGCGCGCACGGGCTGCTGGCCCTCGACTGGCACAGCGGCAACCGCTCCGTGCTCGTCAACACCGAGCTCTCAGGCCTCATCCTCGGGCTCACGCTCGCCACCCGCCCCGAGCAGGTGTACCGCGCGCTGCTGGAGGCGACCGCATTCGGCACCCGCCAGATCGTCGAGACCTTCGCCGCATCCGGGGTTCCCGTCACCGAGTTCATCGTCGCCGGCGGGCTGCTGAAGAACCCCTTCCTGATGCAGACCTACAGCGATGTGCTGCGGATGCCCATCTCCACGATCGCCAGCGACCAGGGCCCCGCGCTCGGCAGCGCCATCCACGCCGCGGTCGCCGCCGGCGCCTACGACGACATCCGCGCGGCGAGCGACGCGATGGGCAAGCTGGAGCGCGACGTGTACACCCCGAACCAGGATTCGGCGGACGCCTACGACGCGCTGTACGCCGAGTACCGCGAGCTGCACGACTACTTCGGCCGCGGCGGCAACGATGTGATGAAGCGGCTCAAGGCGCGCCGACGGGAGGTGCTGTCATGACCCGGTTCACTCCCGAGATCGAGGTCGCGATCGCGCGGGTGCGCGACGAGGTCGCCCAGCTGCACCGCGAACTGACCCGCTACGGTCTGGTGATCTGGACCGGCGGCAACGTCAGCGGACGCGTCCCCGGCGCCGAGCTGTTCGTCATCAAGCCGAGCGGCGTGAGCTACGACGAGCTCGCCCCCGAGAACATGATCCTGTGCGATCTGGACGGGGCGGTCATCGGGTCGACTCCGGGGAGTGATCGAAGCCCATCGAGTGACACCGCCGCCCACGCCTACGTGTACCGCGAGATGCCGGAGGTCGGCGGTGTCGTGCACACCCACTCCACCTACGCCACGGCGTGGGCGGCGCGCGGCGAGGCGATCCCGTGCGTCATCACCGGCATGGCCGACGAGTTCGGCGGCGAGATTCCGGTCGGCCCGTTCGCCGTCATCGGCGACGACTCGATCGGTCGCGGGATCGTCGACACCTTGCGCGGTCACCGCTCGCGCGCGGTGCTGATGCAGAACCACGGCCCGTTCACGATCGGCAAAGACGCCCGCGACGCCGTCAAGGCGGCCGTGATGTGCGAGGACGTCGCCCGCACGATCCACCTTGCCCGCCAGCTCGGCGACCCGCTGCCGATCCCGCAGGACCGGATCGACGCGCTGTTCGACCGCTACCAGAACGTGTACGGCCAGGCCCCCCAGGGAGAACTCCAGTGACCGCCCGCAGCATCGTCCCCGACCTCCAGCGTTTCGAGGTGTGGTTCCTCACCGGAAGCCAGCACCTCTACGGCCCCGAGACGCTCGCCCAGGTGGCCGAGCAGTCGCAGCAGGTGGCGCGCGCCCTCGACGGCGCCGGCGAGGTGCCGGTGACGGTCGTCTGGAAGCCGGTGCTCACCGACAGCGAGGGCATCAAGCGGCTGATCCTGGAGGCGAACGCCGCCGAGAACGTCATCGGTCTGGTCGCCTGGATGCACACCTTCAGCCCCGCCAAGATGTGGATCGCGGGACTCGACGCGCTGCAGAAGCCGCTGCTGCACCTGCACACCCAGGCCAACGTCGACCTGCCGTGGGGCGAGATCGACTTCGACTTCATGAACCTCAACCAGGCGGCGCACGGCGACCGCGAGTTCGGCTACATCGAGACGCGCCTGGGCATCCCGCGCACCACCGTCGTCGGTCACATCTCCGACCCGGCGGTCACCGCTCGGGTCGGCTCCTGGGCGCGCGCGGCCGCCGGCCGCTGGGCCACCCAGACGATGAAGCTCGCCCGCTTCGGCGACAACATGCGCTTCGTCGCCGTCACCGAGGGCGACAAGACCGAGGCCGAGCTGCGCCTCGGCGTGCAGGTCAACACCTGGGGCGTCAACGACCTGGCGCAGGCGGTGGATGCGGCGACCGAGTCCGACATCGACGAGCTGGTCGCCGAGTACCTCGACCTCTACCGCGTCGCCCCCGAGCTGCGGCCCGGCGCCGAACGCCACGCCTCGCTGCGCGACGGGGCCCGCATCGAGCTCGGCCTGCGCTCCTTCCTCGAAGCCGGCGGATTCTCCGCATTCACCACCTCCTTCGAGGACCTCGGCACGCTGCCGCAGCTGCCCGGCCTCGCCGTGCAGCGGCTCATGGCCGACGGCTACGGCTTCGGCGCCGAAGGCGACTGGAAGACCGCGGTGCTGGTGCGCACGGCCGCGGTCATGGGCGCCGGCCTTCCGGGCGGCGCCAGCCTGATGGAGGACTACACCTACCACCTCGAGCCCGGCAACGAGCTCATCCTGGGCGCCCACATGCTCGAGGTGAGCCCTTCGCTCTCGAGCGAAACGGCGAGCCTGGAGGTGCACCCGCTCGGCATCGGCGGCAAGGACGACCCGGTGCGGCTGGTCTTCACCGCCGACGCCGGCCCGGCGATCGTCGTGGCCCTGAGCGACCAGCGCGACCGGTTCCGCCTCGTCGCGAACGTCGTCGAGAACGTGGCACTGCCCGCGCCGATGCCGAAGCTGCCGGTGGGCCGCGCCGTGTGGAAGCCCGCGCCCGACTTCCGCACCTCCGCCACCGCGTGGCTGATGGCGGGCGCCGCCCACCACACCGTGATGTCGACGCAGGTGGGCCTGGAGGTGTTCCAGGACTTCGCACGGATGTCGAAGATCGAGCTGCTGGCGATCACCGACACCACCACCCTCGACGGCTTCGAGCGCGACCTGCGCTCGAACGCCGCGTACTACCGATTGGCTCAGGGCTTGTAGCGGCCCGCAGAAGACTTGCCGAATCCGCGGATTCGGGCAGGCATCCGATGTTCATCGACGACAGCGGATGAGGCACCAACCTCACATGATGAAAGGAAACACAGTGAAGAAGGCAAAGGTTCTTCTTGCCGGCATCGCCGCCGGTGCACTGACGCTCAGCCTCGCGGCGTGCGCCCCCGGAGACGGTGGCAGCGGCGACGGTGACGGCGGTCTGATCGGTGTTGCGATGCCGACCCGCTCGTCCGAGCGGTGGATCGCCGACGGTGACGCCGTCAAGGCGGCGCTCGAGGCGCAGGGGTACACCGTCGACCTGCAGTACGCAGAGGACGACATCCCCACGCAGGTCTCGCAGGTCGAGAACATGATCACCAAGGGCGCCCAGGCGCTCATCATCGCGGCGATCGACGGCACCACCCTCAGCAACGTCCTGCAGACCGCGGCCGACAGTGACATCCCCGTGATCTCCTACGACCGCCTGATCGTCGGAAGCGAGAACGTCGACTACTACGCCACGTTCGACAACTTCCTCGTCGGCCAGCAGCAGGCGTGGACCGTGCTCAACGGCCTCGGTCTGACCGAGCTGGACGGCACGCCCATCGCGGACGCGCCGGCCGGCCCGTTCAACATCGAACTGTTCGCCGGTTCGCTCGACGACAACAACGCGTTCTTCTTCTTCAACGGTGCGATGGATGTCCTCCAGCCGCTCATCGATGAGGGAACGCTCGTCGTGAAGTCGGGTCAGACCTCGATCGAGCAGGCCGCCACGCTCCGCTGGGACGGCGAGACCGCCCAGAGCCGCATGGAGGACCTCCTCACCGCGAACTACTCGGGCGGCGACAAGGTTGACGCCGTGCTCTCGCCCTACGACGGAATCAGCCGCGGCATCATCTCGGCTCTGACCGACGCGGGCTACACGGTCGGCGAGGACTTCCCGATCATCTCCGGTCAGGACGCCGAGGTCGACTCGGTGAAGTCGATCCTCGCGGACGAGCAGTACGCGACCATCTTCAAGGACACGCGTGAGCTCGCCAAGGTCGCGGCCGGCATGGCGATCGCCATCCTCGAGGGAACCGAAGTCGAGGTGAACGACACGACGACCTACGACAACCAGGTCAAGATCGTCCCGTCGTACCTGCTGGCGCCGGTTCCGGTCATCAAGGCGAACGTGCAGGAAGCGCTCGTCGACACCGGGTACTGGACGGCTGCGGACCTCGGTCTGTAATCCGGTTCGGAATTCCCCTCACCCGCGAGCCCTGGCGCTCGAGGGGTGAACCCTGAAGGATCGGTGGTGGGGCCCACCCCACCACCGATCCTCTCCGACAACGATGTAAGGAAGCGGGCGAGAGATGACCCAGAACATCCTCGAGATGCGGTCGATCACCAAGACCTTCCCGGGCGTCAAGGCGCTCAGCAACGTCACCCTGGAGGTGGCGCGCGGCGAGATCCACGCCATCTGCGGCGAGAACGGTGCCGGGAAGTCGACCCTGATGAAGGTGCTCTCGGGGGTGTATCCCCACGGCACCTATGACGGCGAGATCGTCTTCGAGAACAAGACCGTCGAGTTCGGCAACCTTCGCGACAGCGAGGCCGAGGGAATCGTCATCATCCACCAGGAGCTCGCCCTCAGCCCCTACCTCTCGATCGCGGAGAACATCTTCCTCAACAACGAGGTGAAGAACCCGGTCGGACTGATCGACTGGAACAAGACCAACCACGAGGCGGCCAAGCTGCTGGCCCGCGTCGGCCTGAGCGAGAATCCGCTCACCCGCATCATGGACATCGGCGTCGGCAAGCAGCAGCTCGTCGAGATCGCCAAGGCGCTGTCGAAAGAGGTCAAGCTGCTCATCCTCGATGAGCCGACCGCGGCGCTCAACGACGAGGACAGCGACCACCTGCTCGACCTCATCCTGCACCTCAAGGGGCAGGGCATCACGAGCATCATCATCAGCCACAAGCTCAACGAGATCAAGAAGATCGCCGACAGCGTCACGGTCATTCGCGACGGTCAGACGATCGAGACGATCGCCAAGTCGGATGTCACCGAAGACCGCATCATCAAGGACATGGTGGGTCGCGACCTCGAGCACCGCTATCCCGACCACACTCCGCACATCGGCGAGGAGGTGCTGCGCGTCGAGAACTGGACGGCGCACCACCCGCAGGATCCGACCCGCGTCATCGTCGACAACGTCAACCTCAACGTGCGCGCCGGCGAGATCGTCGGGATCGCCGGGCTCATGGGCGCCGGCCGCACGGAGTTCGCGATGAGCCTGTTCGGGCGCAGCTACGGCACGCGGATCAGCGGCAAGGTCTTCAAGAACGGGATCGAGATCAAGACCCGCTCGGTCGCCGAGGCGATCCAGCACGGTCTCGCCTACGCGACCGAGGATCGCAAGTACTACGGGCTCAACCTGATCGAGGACATCAAGCGCAACATCTCGATCGCCGCCCTGAAGAAGATCTCGCACTTCGGCCTCGTCAACGATCACGAGGATTTCAAGATCGCCAACGAGTACCGATCGAGCATGAACATCAAGGCGCCGAGCGTGCTGGTGCCGACGGGCAAGCTGTCCGGCGGAAACCAGCAGAAGGTCGTGCTGTCCAAGTGGATCAACGCCGACCCCGACGTGCTCATCCTCGACGAGCCCACCCGCGGCATCGACGTGGGCGCCAAGTATGAGATCTACACGATCATCAACCGCCTCGCGGCGCAGGGGAAGGCGATCATCGTCATCTCCTCCGAGCTTCCCGAGCTCATCGGGATCAGCGACCGCATCTACGCACTGTCCGAAGGCCGGATCACGGGCGAGCTGCCCGTCGAGCAGGCCACCCCTGAAGCACTCATCAAGCTCATGACCATGGAGAACGCACGCTGATGTCCGAACCCACTACGCGCACTGACGTTGCGGAAACGACCCCGATGCCCGCCAACCGGATCACCGCGGCCCTCAGCCACGTCGTCTCCGACCTCGGCAAGAACGGCATCTTCATCGCGCTGATCGCGGTGATCGTGTTCTTCTCGATCACCACCGACGGCATCCTGCTGCGGCCGCAGAACATCTCCAACCTGATCGTGCAGAACGGGTACATCCTGGTGCTCGCGATCGGCATGGTGTTCGTGATCGTCGCCGGTCACATCGACCTCTCCGTCGGCTCGGTCGCCGCGTTCATCGGCGCGGTGTCGGGGGTGTTCATCCGAGATCTCGGATTCCCGTGGTGGCTGGCCATCATCGGCGCCCTCGCGGTGGGCGCGCTGGTCGGCGCCTGGCAGGGGTTCTGGATCGCCTACGTCGGCATCCCCGCGTTCATCGTGACGCTGGCCGGCATGCTGATCTTCCGCGGGCTCGCACTGGTCACGCTCGGCAATGCGAACATCGGCTCGTTCCCGGAGGAGTACCGAGCGCTCGGCAACGGGTTCTTGACCGATCTATTGGGGGAGTTCGCGATCGATCCGCTGACGCTCGCCGTCGGCGCCATCGCCATCGTCGCGATCGTGGTGCAGACCTGGCGCACACGTCGGGCTCGCCAGGCCTACGCCCAGGATGTCGAGCCGGTGTTCTGGTTCGTCGCCAAGATCCTGCTCGTGATCGGCGGTCTCGGTGCGTTCAGCTACGCGCTGGCCAGCTTCAAGGGCATCCCGGTGACGCTGATCGTGCTCGCCGCGCTCGTGCTGATCTACGGCATCATCCAGAACCGCAGCGTGTTCGGTCGTCACGTCTACGCGATCGGCGGCAACCGTCACGCGGCCGAGCTCTCGGGCATCAAGACCCGCCAGGTCGACTTCTTCCTGTTCGTCAACATGGGGGTGCTCGCGGCGCTCGCCGGCCTGATCTTCACGGCGCGACTGAACCTCGCCGGGCCGAAGGCCGGTGACGGCTTCGAGCTGGAGGCGATCTCGGCGGCGTTCATCGGCGGCGCCGCCGTCCAGGGCGGCATCGGAACGATCGGCGGCGCGATCATCGGCGGTCTCATCATCGGCGTGCTGAACAACGGCATGTCGATCATGGGAATCGGCATCGAGTGGCAGCAGGCCGTCAAGGGTCTCGTGCTGCTCCTCGCGGTCGCCTTCGACGTCTTCAACAAGCGCCGCAACGCCGGTCGCTGAGTCGGCAGGGATGCATCCCGGACGTTGGGGAGTGCCGCGCGCGGCACTCCCCAACGTCGCGGGTCACGCGGTTGGGAGCTCAGTCGAAGCGGACGTCGCGCGCGGCCGCCTCGACGTCGACCGTCGAGAACACCCCGAGCCACACGCCGACGAAGCTCATCCGGCCGGCGGCACTCGCGCTTCGCGAGGTCAGGTAGCGCCCATCCACCGACGCGACCAGGCGGCCATCCGCCACGCAGTCGTAGCGGTACCCGTCCACCCGGAGCTCCAGGCGGGTTGCGGATCCCACCTCAGCGACCAGCTCGGCCACCCCATCCCGAACCTGCACCACGCCGTCCGACGAGAACAGCAGATGATCGTGCTCCGACTGGCGTGCGGCGAGCCCCACTCCATCCGGCACGGTCGCCGCGAGCGTCTGGGTCAGTGAGGTCTGGCGACGCCCCACGAACGCCGGCGTCCCCACCTCGGTGAGCGCATCGCCGGGCGACAGCCAGATCGTGTCCCCGTCGACGCGGCCAGCACGGCGAGCGCTGCGCACCTGCGTCCACGCCAGCGGATCCGGAATCGCAACCTGCGTCTCCAGCCGACGGGCGCCGTCGACACGCGCAAGCTGCCCGACTCCGCGGGCGAACACCGGCCAGTCGTCCTCCCAGTCGACCGAGGTCGCGAAGGTCTCGCGCGCCATCGGCCCCTCCTCGCCGTCGTGCGTGCGCACCGCGAGGAGGAACGCCCACCACTCGCCGTCCCGGCCCTCGACCAGGTCGGCGTGGCCGGCCGCCACGATCGGGTGCTGTCGGCCGAGATGGCGGTGGGTGAACACGGGATTGCGCGCGAAACCGGTGTAGGGACCGACGATCTCGCGTGACCGTGCGACCGAGATGGCGTGCTCCTGCGCGGTGCCGCCCTCCGCGGCCAACAGATACCACCAGCCGTTTCGCTGATACAGGTGCGGACCCTCGGCCCAGATGGCCTTGTCGAGCGCGCCCGTCCAGAGGACGTGTTCCGGTCCGATCAGTCGGCCCGCATCCAGATCGACCTCGCGAAGCCAGATCTCGGCCTGCTGGTGCCATGCGGGTTCGGCGGCGAGACGCGTTCCCGTGTACCAGCAGCGATCGCCGTCGAAGACCAGCGACGGGTCGAAGCCTGCCGCGTCGCCGAACCAGATCGGATCCGACCACGGCCCGGCCGGATCCGTCGCCGTGATGAGGAAGTTGCCGTTCTTCTCCGACCCGCCGACGACGGTGCAGACGAGGTAGAAGACCCCGTCGTGGTGCCGCAGCGTCGGCGCGTAGAGCCCGCCCGAGGAGGGCACGTCGCCAAGGTCGAGCTGATCCAGTCGATGGATCGCGTGCCCGATCTGCGTCCAGCTCCGGAGGTCAGTGCTGTGGAAGACCGGCAGCCCCGGAAAGTACTCGAACGTCGACGTGACCAGGTAGTAGTCGTCGCCGACGCGGCAGACGCTGGGATCCGGATACGTGCCCGCCAGGACCGGCGTCTCAGGCTCGAGCGGCATACTGCGCTCGAATCACCGGGCGGGTGTCTGATGACGGTGACGCGGACACCGCGAGCGGCCACTGCGGGCGAGCGCCGGTCAGCGCCCACGCCGCCTGTGCGCTCGCGCCGAAGGCGACGTACTCGGCCGGCTCGGGCACGACCACCGGCGCGTCGAACACCTGAGCCGCGATCGTCGCCACCGCAGGGTTCTGCGCCGCGCCGCCGACCAGCAGCACGCGCTCGGCCGTGACCCCGTGCGCGCGCACGGCGTCGAGTCCGTCAGCCAGACCGCACATCATCCCCTCGATCGCGGCCCGCGCCAGGTTCTCGCGGGTGGTGCTCGCGAGCGTCATGCCGAACAGGGTCGCGGTCGCGTCGGGCAGGTTGGGGGTGCGCTCGCCTTCGAAGTACGGCTGCAGCACGAGGCCTGCCGCACCCGGGTCGGCGGCGAGGGCAAGCCGCCCCAGTTCGTCGTGGTCGACCCCGAGGAGCCGCGCCGTCGCGTCGAGGATGCGGGCGGCGTTGAGCGTGGCGACGAGGGGGAGGAAGGCGCCGGAGGCATCCGCGAATCCGGCGACCGTTCCGGTTTCGTCGCGCACCGGCTGCCCGGTCACCGCGAAGACGGTGCCGCTGGTGCCGATGGAGACGACGACGTCGCCGGGGCTGGCGCCGAGCCCGAGCGCGGCGCCCGCATTGTCGCCCGCGCCGGGGCCCACGATGACGCCAGCCGGCACGGTCCCGTGGGCGGTGGTGGTGCCATCGGTGTCGGCGGGTCCGAGCACCCGCGGCAGGATCGCGTCGTGCCCGAGGGCGGCGATCAGCAGCTCGCGGTCGTACTCGCCGGTGCTGGGATTCCAGTAGCTGGTGCCGCTGGCGTCGGAGCGGTCGGTGGTGAGCGCCGCCAGGTCAGGGCCGAGCGGGCTCGCCTCCGCGGGCCCGTAGCCGAGCAGTCGCCAGGTGAGCCAGTCGTGGGGGAGCGCGACGGCGGCAACGCGGGCGGCGTTCTCCGGTTCGGCGTCGCGCAGCCAGCGCAACTTGGTGGCGGTGAAGCTGGCGACGGGCACGCTGCCGGTGCGCCGGGCGAGTTCGGCGGCGCCGAATTCGGCGATCAGGGCGGATGCCGCCCCGGCGCTGCGGGTGTCATTCCACAGCAGCGCCGGGCGGATCACCTCACCGGCGGCGTCGAGCACGACCATGCCGTGCTGCTGGCCCCCGACCGAGATCGCGGCGACGTCGTCGAGGCCGCCGGCGTCGGCGATCGCGGTTTCGAGGGCGGCC
The DNA here is from genome assembly GCF_057365085.1 of Herbiconiux sp. J20-20. Lineage (NCBI taxonomy): Bacteria > Bacillati > Actinomycetota > Actinomycetes > Micrococcales > Microbacteriaceae > Herbiconiux > Herbiconiux sp. J20-20. The sequence goes on along the minus strand of NZ_CP195122.1, from coordinate 1,241,284 downwards.
CACCAGGCATCCGGATGCACTTCGGTGCCCTCGGGATGCCCGGCGCGCCCGGTGCGCACCACGGCCCCGGTCTCGAGGTCGCGAATTACGACCTTGCAGCTCTGGGTGGAGGAGTCGACCCCCGCAACGAGCGTCACAACTCACCCCAACCGCGTGACCCGCGCCCCAACCGCGTGCCGCACGCGGCACTCGCTGGCGCCCGGGATGCATCCCTGCCGCAAACAGGCATGGTTAGCGGGCGCCGAGGAGGTGCTCGGTGGCGAGCTGCTGCAGGCGCACGAAGCCGAAGCCCTTGCCGCCGAGGTAGGCGTCGGCGTCGAAGTCCTCGAACGCGCTCGCATCCGCCAGCAGGTCGTCGTACGTCTCCCCGGCCGAGAGGGTCGGCACGGCCAGCTCGGGCACGCGCGAGGCGATGAGCGCCTCCTGCACCTCGGGGTCGGCGCGGAAGGCCGCGGCGCGCTCCTTCAGCAGCAGGTAGGTGCGCATGTTCGCGGCGGCCGAATCCCAGACGCCGGTCTCGTCTTCGGTGCGGCTCGGCTTGTAGTCGAAGTGGCGCGGGCCGGTGTACGACGGGCCGCCGTTGGGGCCGCCGTTCTCGAGCAGGTCGACGAGCGAGAACGCGTTGTGCAGGTCGCCGTGCCCGAACACCAGGTCCTGGTCGTACTTGATGCCGCGCTGACCGTTGAGGTCGATGTGGAACAGCTTGCCCTGGTAGAGCGCCTGCGCGATGCCGGCGGTGAAGTTGAGGCCCGCCATCTGCTCGTGGCCGACCTCGGGGTTGAGGCCGAACAGCTCGGGGCGCTCGAGCGTCTCGATGAACGCCATCGCGTGTCCGACGGTCGGCAGCAGGATGTCGCCGCGCGGCTCGTTCGGCTTCGGCTCGATGGCGAAGCGGATGTCGTAGCCCTTGTCGGTGACGTAGTCGCCGAAGACGTTGAGCGCCTCGCGATACCGCTCGAGGGCGCTGCGCACATCCTTCGCGGCGTCGTACTCGGCGCCTTCGCGGCCGCCCCACATGACGAAGGTGGTGGCGCCGAGCTCGACGCCGAGCTCGAGCTGGCGCATCGCCTTGCGCATCGCGAAGCGGCGCACCTCGCGGTCGTTGGAGGTGAAGCCGCCGTCCTTGAAGACGGGCGCGCTGAACAGGTTGGTGGTGACCATCGGCACCGTCATGCCGGTGGAGGCGAGGGCGCTCTTGAGTCGCTCGATCTCCTTCTCGCGCTCGGCGGGCGTCGAGCCGAAGGCGAACAGGTCGTCGTCGTGGAAGGTGAGGCCGTAGGCGCCGAGCTCGGCGAGCTTCTCGACCGCGTGGACGACGTCGAGCGGCTTGCGGGTGGGGCCGCCGAACGGGTCGGTGCCGTTGTAGCCGATGGTCCAGAGTCCGAAGGTGAACTTGTCGGCGGGGGTGGGCTGAAGGGCCATGATGCTCCTGGTTCGACGGTGAACGCAAAATGTTGCGTGCTCCAACTTATATCATGATGCGGACGCAACGGAAGGGTGCGATGTGGCGCAGATGCGCGCGGATATGGTGAACCAATGGTCAGCATGAAGGACGGCTCGGACGGAGTCCGCCGTCGCAACCTCGCCGCCGTGCTGGCGCGGGTGCACCGCGGCGGTCCCGCCTCGCGAGCGACCCTCACCGCCGAGACCGAGCTGAACCGCTCCACCATCGGCGCCCTCGTCGGCGAACTCGAGAGCCTGGGGCTGGTCGAAGAGGCGGATGCCCCGGCCACCCGGCGCGTCGGACGACCCTCGCCCGTGGTGCGGCCCCACGCTCGCCCCGTCGTCGTCGCGGTGAACCCGGAGCTCGATGCGGTCACGGTCGCGGTCGTCGGGCTCGGCGCCCGCGTCGAGCATCGTGTTCGGCGCGAGGTCGACCACGCGGTCACCGCGCGCGAGACCGCCGAGATCGTGGCGGAGGTGGTGGCCGCCTATCGAGCCGAGACGACCGATGCGCACCGGCTGATGGGCGTCGGCCTCGCCGTGCCTGGCCTGGTGCGCGCCAGTGACGGCGTGGTGCGCTGGGCCCCCCACCTGGGCTGGCGCGACGAGCCGATCGCCGAGCTGATCGCCGACCGGCTGCAGCTGCCGACGTTCGTCGACAACGACGCGAGTCTCGGCGCCCTCGCCGAGCGCCTGTTCGGCGCCGGTCGCGGCGTCGCCGAGCTCGTCTACCTCAACGGTGGGGCGAGCGGTATCGGTGGCGGCCTCATCGTGCACGGTCAGCTGCTGGGCGGGGCCCACGGCTACGCGGGGGAGTTCGGCCAGAACCGCCCCGGCATGGCGGACGCGGGCGACCGCGTGACCGCGCACGGCACGCTCGAGGACGAGGTGAGCCGATCCCGGCTGCTCGCCGTGCTGGGGCTCACCGGCGCCGACGAGCCCCAGCTGGAGCGCGCCCTGCTCGAGTCGAACGATCCGGCGGTCGCCGCGGAGCTGGCCCGGCAGCAGAGGATTCTCGCGGTGGCGCTCGGCAACGCCATCAACGTCGTCAATCCGGAGCTCGTCGTGCTGGGTGGATTCCTGGCGAGCCTGCTGGCCTGCGATCAGGCGGCGCTCGAGCGCGCCGTGGCGGCCACGACGGTGCCGGCCTCCTTCGAGGGGGTGCGCATCCAGTCGGCCGACCTCGGCGAGGACCGACTCCTCATCGGCGCCGCAGAGCTGGCGTGGCAGCCGATCCTGACCGACCCCGCATCGGCGGGAGACCCCGAAAGGTCGCGTCCATGACGACCGCGAATCCCGGAAGCACCTGGTCCGGCACCCACCGCTTCACCGCCCCCCGCCTGGTCGAGGCCCGCTCGATTGCCGACGTGCAGGCGGCCGTGCGAGCGGGCGGCCCGGTGCGCGCGCTCGGCACGCGGCACTCGTTCCACGACATCGCCGACACCGCGGGAACGCTCGTGACGGTGCTCGACATCGACCCGGATCCGGTGCTCGACGAGGCGGCACGTGAGGTGACCGTCGGAGCCGGCACGCGCTACGGCACGCTCGCCGTATGGCTGGAGCAGCGCGGCTGGGCGCTGCACAACCTCGGCTCGCTGCCGCACATCTCGATCGGCGGCGCGATCGCGACCGGCACCCACGGCTCCGGCAACGGCAACGGGGTGCTCGCCGCCGCCGTGCGCGGCCTCGAGTACGTGGATGCCGCGGGCGAGCTCCGTGCGGTGCGGCACGGCGACCCCGACTTCGAGGGGCTCGTGGTGTCGCTCGGCGCCGTCGGCATCACGGTGCGGGTGACGCTCGCCGTCGAGCCGAGCTTCCGGGTGCGCCAGGACGTCTTCGCGGGCCTCAGCTGGGCAACCCTGCTCGCCGAGCTCGAGGCGGTGACGGGCGCCGGCTACAGCGTGAGCGTGTTCACGAACTGGCTCGGTGAGGACGCGGGCGACATCTGGGTGAAGTCCCGCATCGACGGCGAAGGCGCGGCGCCGGAGCGTCTCTTCGACGCCTCCCGAACCAACGGCGTGACTCCGATCTTCGAGACGGCGGAGAACCTGACCACCCAGGGCGGGGTTCCCGGTCCCTGGCTGGAGCGGCTGCCGCACTTCCGGCTGGACGCGACGCCGAGCAATGGCGACGAGATCCAGACCGAATACTTCGTCGATCGGGCCGCGGGTGCGGAGGCGCTCGCCGCGGTGCGCGCGCTGCGCGACGACATCGCTCCCCAGCTGCTGGTGACCGAGCTGCGCACCGCGAGGGCGGATTCGCTTTGGCTCTCGGGCGCGTTCGAGCGCGAAATGCTGGCGATCCACTTCACCTGGAAGAACGAACCCGAGGCGGTGCGCGCGCTGCTGCCGCGCATCGAGGCGGCGCTCGCCCCGTTCGATGCGCGGCCGCACTGGGGCAAGTGGCACGCCTTCGACGCGGAGCGGATCGCTGCGGTGACCCCGAAGCTCACGGAGGCGCGCGCGCTGTTCGAGCGCCTCGATCCCGAGGGGCGCTTCTCGAACGCCCATCTGACGCGGCTGGGGCTGCGCGGCTAACGACGCACCGGGGGTGCTCGGCCGTTCTCACGCGGTTCTCCAGAGAACGCTCTCTCAGATTCTCTCCGGATGTTGCGCTGGCGCGGTTTCCATGTTTTTATGATGCCCAGGTCGATCTACCACCACAGCCCTGTGCAACGGCTCACGGTTTTCGGCCCAGTCAGAGAACGCTCTCTGGCCGGTGGGTGCAGAGGCGCATCCATCGCAAACCGCGATCCCGCAGAGAAGGGGGATTCACCGTGAAAGCCCGTACCACCACCGCCATGACAGCGGTTCTCGCCGTCGCTTTGGCCACAGCCGGCTGCAGCAGCACCGAGTCCGGCACCGACAGCACGTCGTTCGAGTTCTGGTCGTTCACCGGCATCAACCAGACCGCCGACGTCGAGGCCTACGAGGCCGACCACCCCGGCATCGACATCAAGCTCACCGAGGTGGGCAGCTCGAACGAGACGGCGCAGGCGCTGGCGACGGCGCTTGCCGGCGGCAAGGTGCCCGACCTGGTGCTCATCCAGGGCGACAACATGCCCAACTTCCTCGAGAACCCGGGCAACTTCTACGACCTGAACGAGCTCGGCGCCGACTCCATGACCGGCGACTACCTCGACTGGGTCATCTCGCAGTCGACCGCGCCCACCGGCGAGGTCATCGGCATCCCGACCGACGTCGGCGGCCTGGGCCTGGCCTACCGCACCGACCTGTTCGCCGAGGCCGGTCTGCCGACCGACCGCGACGAGGTGTCGGCGCTGCTGGCGACCTGGGAGGACTACTTCACGGTCGGCGAGCAGTACGTCGCCGCGACGGGCAAGGCGTTCGTCGACAACGCGGCCACGTCGGTCTTCTCGCAGGCGGTCAACCAGGTGTCGGAGAAGTTCTTCGACAACGACACCCAGGAGCCGGTGTACGACACGAACCCCGAGGTGAAGGAGGCCTTCGAGCTCGGCGTCGAGGCCGCCACGCGTGGCATCTCGGCCAACCTGCCGTCGTTCACCGACGGCTGGTCGGCGGGCATGGCGAAGGGCGACTTCGCCACGATCGCCGCTCCGTCGTGGATGCTCGGCATCATCAAGGGCAACGCTCCCGACACCGAGGGCCTCTGGGACATCGCCGAGATCCCGGGCGGCGCCGGCAACTGGGGCGGCAGCTACCTCGCCATCCCGAAGGGCGCGGCCAACCCGGAGGCGGCGTGGGCGTACATCCAGGAGATGCAGTCGCCCGACGCTCAGCTCGCGAAGTTCGTCGAGTCGGGCTCGCTGCCGACCACGCCGGCCGTGTTCGACGACCCGGCGCTGCTGGAGAAGACGGATGACTTCTTCTCGGGCGCTCCGATCGGCCAGATCTACACCGACGCCGTCCTCAACCTGGAGCCGTTCTACATCGGCCCGGACAGCGCCACCATCGGGCAGGAGTTCGCTCTGGTCATCGCCAACATCGAGAACGGAGGCGACCCGTCGGGCGCCTACGAGACCGCGTTGGCCAACATCAAGACCGCGCTCGGCGGTTGACCACTCGGGTGCGGTGCCTTCGGGCGCCGCACCCTCCGGAAGGTACCTCATGACTTCTTCGACGGTCTCTGTGTCGCGCGCGGCGCAGACGACGCGCGCGGTCCGCGAAAGCTGGGCCGAGCGGGTCGCGCCCTACGGCTACATCGCCCCGTTCTTCGTGCTCTTCGCGATCTTCGGGCTGTTCCCGTTCCTCTTCACGTTCGTGATCGCGCTGTTCGACTGGAACCCGATCGGGTCGCAGACGTTCATCGGCTTCGACAACTTCGTGCGCCTGTTCGAGGACCCCCGCTTCTGGAACGCCGCCGGCAACACGGTGAGCATCTGGGTGCTGTCGACGGTGCCGCAGCTGCTGCTGGCCCTGGGGCTGGCGCACCTTCTGAACCACGCCCGACTCAAGTGGGCCAACTTCTTCCGCATGTCGCTGCTGGTGCCGTACATCACCTCGGTGGCGGCGACCACGATCGTCTTCTCGCAGATCTTCAACCGCGACTACGGCGTCTTCAACTTCTTCATCGGCCTGTTCGGCGCCGACCACATCGACTTCCTCGCCTCCAAGCCGGGCAGCCACATCCTGATCGCGCTCATGATCATCTGGCGCTGGTTCGGCTACACGACGCTGCTGTACCTGGCCTCGCTGCAGGCCATCCCGCACGACATCTACGAGGCCGCGGCGGTCGACGGAGCCAGCGGCTGGAAGCAGTTCACGAACATCACCATCCCGTCGCTGCGTCCGGTCATCATCTTCACGATCGTCACCTCGACGATCGGCGGCCTGCAGGTCTTCACCGAGCCGTTGCTGGTGTCGCGGGGAACGCCGCTCACCTGCGGCACCGCGCGCGAATGCCAGACGCTCACGCTCTTCCTCTACGAGCAGGGCTTCGGCCGGTTCGAGTTCGGCTACGGCTCGGCGATCGGCGTCGCCCTCTTCCTCATGGTGGTCGCCATCGCGACCGTCAACTTCCTGCTGTCGACCCGCATCAAGGGGGCGAACTGATGACGACCGAACTCGTCGACACCGTCGCGGTCGCACCGCCGACCACCGGGCAGAAGCGGCGCCCGCGCCATTTCGACCGGGTGCGCTGGTGGGTGTACGCCTTCCTGATCCTCGCCGCCGCCGCGTGCATCTTCCCGCTGTACTGGATGTTCGTCGTCTCGACGACCGACTCCGCGACCGCGACCCAGCTGCCGCCCCGTGTGATCCCCGGCGACAACTTCTTCGCACTCGCCGAGGTCGTGTTCACCACGATCCCGTTCGTGCGCTCCATCATCAACAGCTTCGTCGTCGCGATCACGGTCGCCGTCGGGCAGGCGGTGCTCTCGGCGCTCGCGGGCTTCGCCTTCGCCAAGCTGCGGTTCCCCGGGCGCAACGTCCTGTTCATCATCGTGCTGCTCACGATGACCGTGCCGACGCAGCTCGCCGTGATCCCGCAGTACATGATCATCTCGACGCTCGGCTGGGTCGACACCCTGCAGGCGCTGATCGTTCCCACCCTGGCGAGCGCCTTCGGCATCTTCTGGATGCGTCAGCACATCGGCGTGACCATCAGCGACGAGCTGCTGCAGGCGGCGCGCCTCGATGGGGCCAACAGCTGGCAGATCTTCTGGCGCATCGTCTTCCCGATCGTGCGTCCCGCCGCCTTCGTGCTCGGACTGCTCGGCTTCGTCACCTCGTGGAACGACTTCCTCTGGCCGTTCATCGTTCTGAAGTCGCCCGACATGTACACGGTGCAGATCGCGATCCAGGCCTTGCAGAACAGCTTCGCCATCGATCTCGGCCTGGCGATGTCCGGCTCGTTCTTGGCCACGATTCCGCTGCTGATCGTCTTCGTCTTCGTCGGACGTCGCATGGTCGCCGGAATCATGGACGGCGCCTTCAAGGGCTGACGGACCGCACCTTCTCAACGAAAGCAATCATGACGAATCTCCTCCCCGCGTCCGGCCGTGCCGTCGACCCCGTCGCCGAGCCCTGGTGGGATCCGACGCTCTCGGTCGATGACCGGGTCGACGCGCTCCTGGGTGCGCTGACGCTCACCGAGAAGGTCAAGCAGCTCGGCTCGATCTGGCCGCAGGGCAACCTCGATCCGGAGGACGAGGGCGCCAACGTGGCGCCGCTGTCGGACCAGTTCACCGGGGGCGACGTGCCCATCGAGGAGCGGATCGTCGACGGACTGGGCCACATCACGCGCGCCTACGGCACCGCGCCGCTGACCCCGGCGCAGGGGGCCGGGATCCTCCGACAGCTGCACCAGCAGGTGGTCGAGTCGAACCGGCTCGGCATCCCCGCGCTCGTGCACGAGGAGTGCCTGACCGGCTTCGCCGCGTACGGGGCGACCGCCTACCCGACGCCGCTGGCGTGGGCGGCGAGCTTCGACCCGGCGCTCGTGGAGCGGATGGCCCGCGCGATCGGGCGCGACATGCGGGCGGTCGGCGTGCACCAGGGCCTCGCCCCCGTGCTCGACGTGGTGCGCGACTACCGGTGGGGACGCGTCGAGGAGACGCTCGGCGAAGACCCGGTGCTGGTCGGCTCCGTCGGGGCCGCATACGTGCGCGGCCTCGAGCAGGAGGGGATCATCGCCACGCTCAAGCACTTCGCCGGCTACGCGGCTTCGCGCGCCGCGCGCAACCACGCGCCGGTGTCGATCGGCGCGCGGGAGCTCGCCGATGTCATCCTGCCGCCGTTCGAGCAGGCGCTGGTCGAGGGCGGTTCGCGCTCGGTCATGAACTCGTACACCGACGTGGACGGCGTGCCCGCCGGTGCCAGCCACGATCTGCTGACCCGCCTGCTTCGCGACGACTGGGGCTTCGCGGGCACCGTCGTCTCGGACTACTGGGCGGTGCCGTTCCTGCGGTCGATGCACCGGGTGGCGGCCACCGACAGCGAGGCGGGCGTGCTGGCGCTCTCGGCAGGTCTCGACGTCGAGCTGCCGTATACCGTGTCCTTCGATGAGGGTGTGGTGCGCGCGGTCGAGTCGGGCGCCCTGCCCGCCGACGTGCTCGACACGGCGGTGCGCCGCGCGCTGCGCCACAAGATCGAGGCGGGACTCCTGGACCCTGATCGGCCGCTCGTTCCGGCCGATGCCGACAGCGCCGATCTCGACTCGGCCGGCAACCGTGAGATCGCTCGCGCGCTGGCGGAGGAGTCGATCATCCTGCTGCACAACGAGGGCGGGCTGTTGCCCCTGGCCGCCGACACCACCGCGCGCGTCGCCCTGATCGGCCCGGGCTCGGATGACGCTCTCGATCTGCTCGGCTGCTACGCCTTCCCCAATCACGTGCTCGGGCGCTTTCCCTCCTTCGGCCTTGGCCTGCCGGTCGCGACCATCCGCGACGCGCTCGCCGAGGAGCTGCCCGCCGCGACCATCACCTGGGCCCCCGGCGTCGACGTGTTCGGCGCCGACGAATCGCGGATCCCGGAGGCCGTCGAGACGGCCGCCGCGAGCGACCTGGTCATCCTCGTCGTCGGCGACCGCTCGGGACTGTTCGGCAACGGCACCTCGGGGGAGGGCTGCGATGCGGCCGACCTGCGGCTGCCCGGTGCGCAGTCGCAGCTCGTCGAGGCGGTGCTGGCCACGGGAGTCCCGGTGGTGCTGCTGAGCGTCTCGGGTCGTCCCTACGCCATCGGCGACGCGGCGCGGCGCGCCGCCGCCGCCCTGCAGGTCTTCCAGCCGGGTGTCGAAGGCGCCTCGGCGATCGCCGGCGTGCTGAGCGGACGCGTCGAGCCCGCGGGCCGACTGCCGGTGCAGATCCCGGGTTCTCCCGTGATCGGGCCCTCGACCTACCTGCAGCCGCCGCTCGGGCAGCGGCAGGACGGGCTGGGCAACCTCGACCCCACAGCCGCTTACCCGTTCGGGTTCGGCATCGGCTACGGCACGGTGGCGATCGAGGGCGCCTCGCTCGGTGCCGAGGAGGTCGCGGTCGACGGTGAGTTCGAGGTCGCCATCGCGGTGTCGAACTCGGGGGAGCGCAACGCCAACGAGACGATCCAGATCTACGCGAGCGATCCGGTCGCCCAGGTCGTGCTCCCCGAGCGACGGCTCATCGCGTTCCAGCGCGTGACGCTCGCACCCGGAGAGTCGGCCGAGGTGCTGCTGCGGATTCCGACCGACCTGGTGAGCTTCACGGGGCTGCGCGGCACGCGCATCGTCGAACCGGGCGAGCTGACGCTGACCGTGGCACGCTCGGCCGGTGACGCGGGCATCCCCCTCGCCGCCCGTCTGACCGGACCGATCCGCGAGGTGGGCCACCGCCGCCGGTTCAGCGCCACCTCGACGATTCGCGGGCGCCGCGGGGCATGACCCCGGATGCCGAAAGGTATGCTCGCTCCGAGGAGCGGGAGGCTGTCGATGAGAAGTCCAACACTCGTCGACGTCGCCGCCGAAGCGGGGGTGTCGCGGGCGACGGCGTCGCGCGTGCTCGCCGGCTCCTCGAACGTCGATCCGCGCATGACGAGTCAGGTGCTCGCGGCGGCCGACAAGCTCGGCTACCGTCCCAACGCGGCAGCGCGGCGTCTCGCGGGCGGGCGGTCCGGCACGGTGGCCGTGGTGCTGGCTGCGGGCGAGATGGACGGGCTGAGCGGCTCGTTCCTGGCAGGGCCGCTGCGCGGGGCGACGTCGGTGTTCGCCGACTCGGCGCTGCAGCCGGCGCTGCTGCTCGCCGACCGTCGTCGGCTCTCGGCGCTCGTCGACTACCTGGCGGCGGGGCACGTCGACGGTGCCGTCGTCATCCTGCAGCACGAGATCAGTCGCATCTCGGAGGCGCTGCGCTCGCTCGAGCTGCCGCTGGTGTTCGTCGGACGCCCGGTGGGGGTCGGGACGGAGAAGCTGGCGTTCGTCGAGTCGGACAACTACGTCGGCGGCCGGCTCGCCGCGCGGGCGCTGATCGATGCCGGGCGCACGCGGATCGCGACCATCAGCGGACCGGCCGACATGAGCGCCTCCGCGGAGCGTCAGGCGGGCTGGCACGACGAGCTCGCCGAGCACGGGATGTCGACCACGGCTGTGGCTCGCGGCGACTTCACGATGGCGGGCGGCGCCGACGCGATGGCGCGTCTGATGTCGCGCCACGCGGACATCGACGGCGTCTTCGCGGCCTCCGACCTGATGGCGGTCGGCGCGATGCGGGTGCTGCAGGCGAGCCGTCGCGCCGTTCCCAGGGATGTTTCGATCGTCGCCTTCGACGACACGGTGGTGGCGGCGACGTCGGATCCGCCGCTCACCTCGGTGCGGCAGCCGCTGGAGGAGATGGGCCACGCCGCGGCCGAGCTGCTCATCCGGATGCTCGGAGGCGCCCCGCCCGAGCAGTTGGTGCTGCCGACCACTCTGACTGTTCGCGAGTCGGCCTAGCCGGTCTCGGGGGCGTCGCGCACGATTCCGCCCTCTGTGAGAGGACCGCACTATGACCATGCTCGGATTCGAGGTTCCGGCGCAGAAGCGCATTCGCGTCATCATCAACACCGACGCGAAGAACGAGGCCGACGATCAGTTCGCGATCGTGCACGCCCTGCTCAGCCCGCTGCTCGACGTGCGCGCGCTGATCGCCGCGCATTTCGGCGATCATGTTCCCGACTCGATGGAGCGCAGCTTCGAGGAGATCCTGCACGTGCTGGAGCTGATGGAGCTGGAGGCGCCGCCGCCGACGCACCGCGGCTCGCCGGTGCGGCTGCCCGACGAGTCCACGCCGGCGCCGTCGGCGGGAGCGGACGCGATCATCGCCGAGGCGATGCGCGAGGATCCGACGCCGCTGTTCGTGCTGTTCCTCGGGCCGATCACCGACCTCGCGAGCGCCTACCTGTCGGAGCCGCGGATCGCGGGCCGACTGACGGCGCTGTGGACGGGCGGCGGGGCCTACCCGGACGGCGGACCGGACGGCGAGTTCAACCTCTCGAACGACGTCGCGGCCGCCAACGTGGTGTTCGCGTCGGGAATCGAGCTCTGGCAGGTGCCGAAGCCGACGTACGCGCGGGTGCGCGTGTCGCTGGCCGAGCTCGCGGTGCGGGTGCGACCGTACGGCCGGATCGGCGCCTACCTGTTCCAGCAGATGGTCGACTTCAACCTGGCACGCGGCGACCGCCCGGGCTGGCCGCTGGGGGAGGCCTGGGCGCTCGGCGACTCGGCCCTCGTGGGGCTGCTGCTCGACGAGCAGTGGATGAGCCACCACCGTGAGCCGGCGCCGCACGTGACGCCGGAGCTGCGGTACGACGTGCGGTACCCGGAGCGCACGGTGCGGGTCTACGACGAGATCGATGCGCGCTTCATCATCGAGGACATGCACGCCAAGCTGCAGCTCGCCTACGGCTAGTCCTGCGGTGTCTCCGCGTCTCGACGTCGGAGGCGCAGCGCCTGGTACTGCCGGCGCGGCATCTCGATGCGCACCGCATCGCGGCAGCCCCGGGCCACCTCGTCGATCGTCATGTTCCAGGTGTCGATCAGGTCGACGTCCCACTCCCCGGCGGGCAGTTCGAGCTCGCGGAACGACGGACGCATGAATCCGAAGTAGGCGAGGTGCACGCGGCCGTCGACGCCGCCCCACGGCAGGTCCCAGGTCGAGGCGAGCGGGTCGGCGATCCCGTCGGGCATGTCGGCGAAGACCTGCTCGAGGAAGGCGAGTCGCTCCGGGCTCTCACCGTGGAGGCGACCGCCTTTGGACCACCAGAGGATCTCGTCGTCGCGCACGTAGGTCTCGCCGTGGGTGAAGTAGCCGCCGCGCACGGCGGTCTCCCATGCCCGTCGGGTGATCTCTTCGGCGGTCAGGTTTCCCCAGCCGAGGTCGATGTCGCCCTCATAGCCGCACTCGTCGACGACCACCGGCTTGCCCCACTGCTCGCGCCACCGGTCGGTGCTCTCGGCGGTGCGGTAGACGTCGACGCGCTGCATGCTGATGTGCGTGATCCAGGGCTGCGACTGGTCGTAGATCTCGAAGCAGTTGTGGATCGAGCGCAGGTGGTCGACGGGGTCGTTCTGCTGCACGAGGGCGGCCAGCCGCTCCCAGTCGTCGAAGGTCTTGGTGCGCAGGAGGTCGAACTCGTTCGCCATCGACCACCAGACGTTCGGGAACGCCGAGAGACGACGCACGACGTAGCGCACGTAGGCATCGTCGATGCGGCGGGGCAGGTCGCTGAACCCCCAGCGGTCGTAGGGGTGGAACAGGATGAGGTCGGCCTCGATGCCGAGCTCGTCGAGTTGTCGGATGCGCTGCTCGAGCCGGCGGAAGAACTCCGGGTCGAAGCGCTCGAGGTCGAACCCGTCGCCCTCACGGGGGAACGGGAACCGGGTCGGCTCGTCGGTGTTGTATTGATACCACTTGGGGAATATGCACATCCGGATCTTGGTGAACGGGGCCGCCGCGAGCGTGCGGAGCGTCTCGTCCTGAAGCTCGTCGGGCTGGTGCGTCCAGGCGTAGGCGGTGGTTCCGACCGGCCGGTACCGGGTGCCGTCCGCGTAGCGGAAGTGCATGCCGTCGCGCCGCACGGGGCCGTGCTGCCGGGTCGAGGCGGTGACCGTCACGGTGCCCCGGTGGCCGTCGAGCGCGGGCAGGTTCGACGCCGTCTCGAACTGCCAGGGGCCCTCGCTCTCGGGGAGGAAGCGGATCAGGTAGCGGCCCGGTTCGTCGGCGAAGCCGTCGACCGTGAGCTCGGCGTCGCCGGAGCGCAGGCGCGCGCGGAGTTCCACGTCGCGGAACGGGTTCGGCACCTCGGCATCCGTTGTCAGGGCGATCTCGACGGTGCTCCAGCGCTCGGCCGTGGCGGGCGCCTCCACGGTGGCGGTCGCGCGGTCGCCCGCGAACTGCCGGGGCCCTTCGACCGGGCCGCCGCTCGCGTCGTCGCGGTCGAGTGCCTCGAGGGCGGCCACGAACTCGTCGCCCGTCTCGCGCAGCTCGACCCGCTGGGCGATGAACTCGCTGACGCTGTGCTCCGAGAACCGGACCGAGTCGGGATCTCCGGCGAAGCCCGGCAGGAATCGTTCGAAGACGAGGCGCGCGCCGGGCGTCGTGAGCGCTGCCGCGATGGTGGTGGTCGAGTCGATCGGCACGGTTCCTCCGAGTTGTGTCGTGTTGAGAATAACCGATCAACCGGTTGACAACTACGGGGGATTTAGGCTGACGGGGTGCTCCTATTTGGCGGGCGCACGCGCGAGCCTGCCTCGAGCCCACCACCACGCAGGAAAGGCCGTACCCTCATGGCGACCACCGGCTCCCCCGACTACCGCGACGGCGGACTCCAGTTCGCCCCCGACTTCGTGTTCGGCTCGGCCACCGCGAGCTATCAGATCGAGGGCGCCGCCCACGAGGACGGCCGTGGACCGAGCATCTGGGACACCTTCAGCCACACCCCGGGCAAGACCTGGAACGGCGACACCGGCGACGTGGCCGACGATCACTATCACCGACTGGATTCCGACCTCGACCTGATGAAGGAGCTGGGGCTGGAGGCGTACCGCTTCTCGATCGCCTGGCCGCGCATCCAGCCGACCGGGTCGGGCTCGTTCAACCGCAAGGGCGTCGAGTTCTATTCGAGGCTCGTCGACGGGCTGCTGGCCCGCGGCATCCGGCCGGTGGCGACGCTGTACCACTGGGATCTGCCGCAGCCGCTCGAGGATGCGGGCGGCTGGCCGAACCGCGACACCGCCTACCGCTTCGAGGAGTACGCCGCGCGCACGGTGGAGGCGCTCGGCGACCGCGTGCACACCTGGACAACATTCAACGAGCCGTGGTGCTCGGCCTACCTCGGCTACGGCTCGGGCGCCCACGCGCCCGGTCGCACCAACGGGGCCGACGCGCTCGCCGCCGTGCACCACCTGAACCTCGCGCACGGGCTCGCGGTGCCCGAGATCCGGCGGGCGGCGACGAACGACCCGGAGCTGTCGATCACGCTCAACTTCCACGTCATCCGCGGCGACGATGAAACCAGCGGGGAGTCGAACAGCGCAGAGGCGATCCGCCGCATCGACGCGCTCGCCAACCGCGCGTTCACGAGCCCGCTGCTGCGCGGCCGCTACGACGACGACCTGCTCGCCGACACCGCCGACGTGACCGACTGGTCGTTCGTGCGCGACGGCGACCTGGAGCAGATCCACCAGCCGATCGACGTGCTGGGCGTGAACTACTACTCGACCGTGACGGTGAAGATGTGGGACGGCGTCAGCCCCCGCGGCAACAACGACGGCCACAAGGACATGGGCGGATCCGCCTGGCCGGGCAGCCGCAACGTCGAGTTCATGAAGCAGGCCGGCCCCTACACCGACATGGGCTGGAACATCGCCCCCGACGGCCTGGAGGAGCTGCTCGTGCACCTGCACGAGGAGTTCCCGAACCAGCCGCTGATGGTCACCGAGAACGGCGCCGCGTTCCCCGACAAGGTGGTCGAGACCGAGCACGGCACACGGGTTCCGGATGCCGATCGCATCGACTACCTGAACCGCCACTTCACGGCGGCGCACCGCGCGATCGCACGCGGGGTCGACCTGCGCGGGTACTTCGTCTGGTCGCTGCTCGACAACTTCGAGTGGGGCTACGGCTACTCGAAGCGCTTCGGGATCGTGCGGGTGGACTACGAGACGCAGGAGCGGATTCCGAAGGACTCGGCGCGCTGGTTCGCCGAGGTCATTCGCGAGCATCGCACCCCCCAGGTGGGCTAGCGTCGCTTCGTGAGTTCTGAGATCAGCGTCGAGGCGCACCCGCCGACCAAGCCGATCGTTCTCCACCCCGGTGACTCGCTCACCAAGCGTCAGCGCCTCGTCTACGTGCTGGTGCTCGGCGCGCTGGTCGCCCTGGGGCCGTTCACGATCGACCTGTACCTGCCCGCGTTCCCGGCGATCGCGACGGTGTTCGACGCGAGCGACGCCGCGATCCAGCTCACCCTGACCGCGACGACGGTCGGCTTCGGTCTCGGCCAGCTTCTGGTGGGCCCGTGGAGCGACAAGGTGGGCCGCCGCACGCCGCTGCTGGTGGCGACCGCGCTGCACATCGTGGCGAGCCTCGGCGTCGCGCTCGCTCCCGACCTCGGCCTGATCGGCTTCTTCCGCGTGCTGCAGGGCATCGGGGCCGCGGGCGGCGGTGTCGTGGCGATGGCGATGGTGCGCGACCTGTTCGGCGGGCATCCGCTGGTGCGCATGCTGGCCCGACTCGCGCTGGTGACGGGCCTCGCCCCGATCCTGGCGCCGGTGATCGGCTCGCAGCTGCTGCAGCTGATGGACTGGCGCGGCATCTTCTGGGTGCTGATGGCCTACGGCGTGCTCGTGCTGGCGCTCGCCTGGTTCTTCATCATCGAGACGCTGCCGCCGGCGCGCCGCCGCGACGTCGGCCACAGCACGGCACGCGACCGCTATCGCGCGCTGTTCACCGACCGGGTGTTCGTCGGCATCGCGATCGTCGGCGCGATGAACTTCTCGTCGCTGTTCGCGTATCTGGCGGCCTCGTCGTTCCTCTTCCAGGACGTGTACGGCATGGATGCGCAGCAGTTCGGTCTGCTGTTCGGCGTCAATTCGCTCGGTCTGGCGGTGTGCTCGCAGATCTCGTCGCGCGTGATGCGCCGGGTCGGGCCGCAGTGGGTGATCGCGGTCACGCTCACCGGCATGTTCCTCGCGGCGGCGACGATCGCGGTGTTCGCGCTGCTGGGCGGCGGAATCTGGACAGTGCTCATCCCGCTGTTCGTGCTCATCTCGCTCACCGGGGCGACGTTCCCGGCGATCCAGGTGACGGCGCTGGCCCATCACGGCAAGGAGGCGGGCACGGCGGCATCGCTGCTCGGCGCGGTGAACTTCGGCCTTGCCGGTCTCATCTCGCCGATCGTCGGCTGGCTCGGAATCGGCTCGGCGCTGCCGATGGCGGCGGTGCAGCTCGGCACGCTCGGCATCGCGATCCTGGTGCTGTGGATCGTGGTGCGGCCGCGCACCGTGCCGTCGATCGCGGGAACATAGGGGGATGACCTCCTCCCGTCGTCGACGCATCTCACGGCGCGGCGCGACGCTGATCGCGAGCGCCGCCGCGGTGCTCATGATTGTGGCGGTCGGCGGGCTGTTCGCGCTGCGCGTGCTGGTCGGGCCGAGCGCCCTCGACCTGGCCTGGGTCGACGAGCTGCGCGAGAACCCGGGGCCGTGGTTCGAGCTGCCGGCGCGGCTGCTCGACTTCCTCGG
This sequence comes from Herbiconiux sp. J20-20, assembly GCF_057365085.1. Taxonomy (NCBI): domain Bacteria; kingdom Bacillati; phylum Actinomycetota; class Actinomycetes; order Micrococcales; family Microbacteriaceae; genus Herbiconiux; species Herbiconiux sp. J20-20. The sequence continues at coordinate 1,224,673 of NZ_CP195122.1, read as the reverse complement.
CGGGGGCTGGGCGGGGGTGCTCGTCATTCCGCTGGCGCTCGCGATCGCGTTTCTCGTCGAACGCCGTCCGATCGCCGCCCTCACCTTCGTGACGGCGTCGGCGGCGAGCGCGCTCGTGGTGCAGGCGGTCAAGCTGCTGGCCGATCGCGATCGCCCGCTCGAGGCGCTGCTGCAGCTCGAGTCGGCGTCGTTCCCCTCGGGGCATGTCGCGAACGCGGCCACGATGGCGGTGCTGCTCACGCTGCTGGTGCGGCGCTGGAGCGTGGGGATCGCGGGCGCGATCTGGGTGGTGGCGATGGCGTTCGCGCGCACCTACCTCGGCGTGCACTGGCTCACCGACACGCTCGCGGGCGCGGTCGTCGGGGCGGGGGTCGCGGTGTTCGTGTGGGCGCTCTGGGCCCCGAGACTGCAGCGCGAGGAGCGACGCCGTCGCTAACCGTAGGCCGCCGCTCTTCCCGAGGCGCGGCCCCGCGCGATAGCGTCGGCCCATGAGGATCCTGCTGGTCGGCGCGGGCGGTGTCGGCGATGCGATCGCCAAGATCGCGGCGCGACGTGACTTTTTCGAACTGCTCGTGGTCAGCGACTACGACCAGAGCCGCGCCGAGCGCACCATCGCCTGGATCACTGAGAAGCACGGCGCCGACGTCGCTGCGCGCTTCACGGCGGCCCACGTTGACGCCTCGAGCCCCGACTCGGTGGCCGACCTGGCGCGCGAGCACGGCGTCACGCACGTGATGAATGCGGTGGAGCCGAAGTTCGTGCCCACCATCTTCGCGGGCGCGCTCGCCGCGGGGGCCGGCTATCTCGACATGGCGATGAGCCTGTCGGAGCCGCATCCGGAGGAGCCGTATTCGCTCACCCACGTGAAGCTCGGCGACGACCAGTTCGCGCAGTCGCCCGACTGGGAGAAGGCCGGGCAGCTGGCGCTCGTCGGCATGGGCGTCGAGCCGGGCCTCAGTGACGTGTTCGCCCGCTACGCGAGCGACGAGCTGTTCGACGAGATCGACGAGCTGGGCACCCGCGACGGCGCCAACCTGGTGGTGCGCGACGAGGCGGGCAACGAGATCTTCGCCCCGAGCTTCTCGATCTGGACGACCATCGAGGAGTGCCTGAACCCGCCGGTGGTGTGGGAGAAGGACGCCGGCTGGTACACGACGGCGCCGTTCAGCGAGCCGGAGGTGTTCGAGTTCCCGGAGGGCATCGGCCCGGTCGAGTGCGTGAACGTCGAGCACGAAGAGGTGCTGCTGATGCCGCGCTGGCTCGACGCGAAGCGGGTCACCTTCAAGTACGGGCTCGGCGACGAGTTCATCGGCGTGCTGAAGACGCTGCACCTGCTCGGGCTCGACAAGACGACACCGCTGCGGGTGCGCAGCGCCGACGGCCCGGTCGAGGTCGCCCCGCGCGACGTGGTGGCGGCGGCCCTTCCCGACCCGGCGAGCATCGGACCGCGGATGACCGGCAAGACCTGCGCCGGCGTCTACGTCACGGGCACCGGGAAGGACGGCGCTCCGCGCGCGGTGTACCTCTACCACGTGAGCGACAACGAGTGGACGATGGCCGAATACGAGGCGCAGTGCGTCGTCTGGCAGACGGCGCTGAACCCGGTGATCGCGCTCGAACTGCTGGCCTGCGGCGTCTGGACCGGCGTCGGCGTGCTCGGCCCGGAGGCCTTCCCCGCGGCCCCGTTCCTCGAACTGATGGCGACGCCCGAGGCCGAGGGCGGCTACGGCCAGGCCTGGGGCCTGGAGGAGCGCACCCCGGTCTGAGTTCGATCGGCGCGGCTAGGCTGACCGCCATGAACGCTCCGAAGAACAGCGGGCCGCTCGACGACGCTGCCGTCGAGACCATTCGCGCCGGGTACGCCTTCGAGGCGCCCGCGCTGGAGATGGGCGCCCTCGTCAACGGCGAGGCGCTGGCGAAGGTGCCGGTGCGCATCCCGATCGCCATGACCAACCGTCACGGCCTCGTCGCCGGCGCCACCGGAACTGGCAAGACGAAGACGCTGCAGGTGCTGGCCGAGCAGCTGTCGGCGGCCGGCGTGCCGGTGTTCGCCGCCGACATCAAGGGCGACCTGTCGGGTATCGCGAGCGAGGGCACGTCGAGCGAGAAGCTGCTGGAGCGCACCGAAAGCATCGGGCAGGACTGGGAGCCGGTCGCCAGCCCCACCGAGTTCTTCTCCCTCGGCGGGCTCGGCTCGGGCGTGCCGATCCGGGCGAGCATCGACAGCTTCGGACCGCTGCTGCTGAGCAAGGTGCTGGGCCTCAACAGCACCCAGGAGTCGAGCCTCGGCCTGGTCTTTCACTACGCGAAGAAGTCCGAGCTGCCGCTGGTCGACCTCGCCGACCTGCGCGCCGTGGTGAGCCACCTGGTCAGCGCCGAGGGCAAGGCCGAGCTGGCCGAGCTCGGCGGTCTGTCGAAGGCGACCGCAGGTGTGATCCTGCGTGAGCTGATCATGTTCGCCGACCAGGGCGCCGATGTGTTCTTCGGTCAGCCGCAGATCGATGTCGCCGAGTTCATGCGCCAAAGCCCCGACGGGCGCGGCATCGTCAGCCTGCTCGAGGTGCCGAGCGTGCACGACAAGCCGGCCCTGTTCTCGACGTTCCTGATGTGGCTGCTCGCCGAGCTGTACTCGACCCTGCCCGAGGTGGGCGATCTGCCGCAGCCGAAGCTGGTGTTCTTCTTCGACGAGGCGCACCTGCTGTTCAAGGACGCCTCCAAGGACTTCCTCGACCAGGTCACCCGCGTGGTGCGCCTGATCCGCTCGAAGGGCGTCGGCATCTTCTTCGTGACGCAGACCCCGAAGGACGTGCCCTCGGATGTGCTGGCCCAGCTGGGCAGCCGCGTGCAGCACCAGCTCCGCGCGCACACCCCCGACGACGCGAAGGCGCTGCGCGCGACCATCTCGACCTACCCGAACTCGGGCTACGAGCTCGACGAGGTGCTGACGAACCTCGCCACCGGCGAGGCGATCGTGACGGTGATGAACGAGAAGGGCGCCCCCTCGCCCGTCGCCTGGACGCGGCTGCGCGCCCCGCAGGGTTCGATGAGCCCGACCGACCCGTCGGTGATCGCGGCCGCGGTCGCCGCCTCGCCGCTCACGACGAAGTACGGGGTCGCGATCGATCCGAGCTCCGCCCGCGAGAAGCTGACGACGAAGGCGGCCGAGGCGGAGCAGGCGCGCACCGCGGAGGCGGAGGCGACGGCCACGGCGGCCGCGCTGGAGCGTCAGCTCGCCGCCGAGCAGAAGGCGGTCGAGAAGCGCATGAAGGAGGCGCAGCGCGCGGCCGACAAGCGCGCGAAGGCGGCCGAGCGCGCCGAGGCGAAGCGGGCGCGCGAGCAGGTAGCCCGCGATGAGCGCCGGCTGAAGCAGACGGTGAACGCGGGCGTCAAGGTCGCGCGCGTGCTCGTCAACACGATCTTCGGCTCCACGCGCAAGCGCTGAGCGGGCCGGCTACATCCCGGGGATCGCGAAGCCGAGCACACTCGTCACGAGCAGCACGGCGCCGGCGAGCGCGGCAAGACCCACGGCCACCGCGGCGACCTTCAGGGCGGGCCGGTTCTCGAACCAGTAGACGCTGCCGGGATACTCGGCGAAGAACTCGGCCATGCTGAGCGGCCCGGCGACGCGGACCACCGGCACCGGCAGGGCCGCCATCAGCGCTTCGATGTCGTGCGCGTGCCAGAAGTTGCCGCGCAGCCGGTAGAGGGTGCGGCCGTTGATGTCGCGCGCGATCATCTGGGTGACGACCTCCGGCGACTGCCCGACGTGAGTGTCGACGAGCAGCACCTCTTCGATGTCGTCGAGGTCGACGCGGATCGTCGGCGAGAAGATGCCGTTGCCGGTCAGCTCGGTGTCGGTGACGACGGCGCTCACCTGAAGCTGGCGCAGCAGCACCGCGAGGGCGACGGCGAGGATGACGGCGTGCACCGCGAAGACCGGCGCGATCGACTCGCGCTCGCTGGCGAACCAGTACAGCACTCCGAAGATCGGCACCATGCCGGCGATGAACGACACGACCGCCGTGAGCATCAGTGAGCGGCGAGGGTAGATGACGACGCGCTTGCTCGACACACGCCCCCCTTCGAGCGGCACAGGTGATGTGGTGCGGAGTTCGTGGTGGTTGTTGTTGTTCAGCAGCGGAGGATGGGGGATTCGAACCCCCGAGGGCTTTCACCCAACACGCTTTCCAAGCGTGCGCCATAGGCCACTAGGCGAATCCTCCTGGCAGGACTCCCCGCGCACCCGCCAGAGCCCGGTTACCCTTGCTGCGTTTCCGCCCTGGGGGAGTTGGCCTGGTTGGCGCCACGCGGGGAGCCGCGGCAATACTATCCCACCCGCCTGTCGGAGTCGGAACCGCGCTCAGCCCTCCCGGTCGCGGTGGTCCCGACTACGCTGGGCGAGTGGTTACCGCCCTGTATCGCCGCTACCGGCCCGAGACCTTTGCCGAGCTCATCGGTCAGTCGCAGGTGACCGATCCGCTGCGCACGGCGCTGCGCACCGACCGGGTGAATCACGCCTACCTGTTCAGCGGTCCGCGCGGCTGCGGCAAGACCACCAGCGCGCGCATCCTGGCCCGCTGCCTGAACTGTGCCGAAGGCCCCACCGACACCCCGTGCGGCGTGTGCCCCTCGTGCGTCGAGCTGAGCCGCGACGGGTCGGGCTCGCTCGACGTCGTCGAGATCGACGCCGCCTCGCACAACGGCGTCGACGACGCCCGCGACCTGCGCGAGCGCGCCGCCTTCGCCCCCGCGCGCGACCGCTTCAAGATCTTCATCCTCGACGAGGCGCACATGGTGACGCCGCAGGGCTTCAACGCGCTGCTCAAGATCGTGGAAGAGCCGCCGGAGCACGTGAAGTTCATCTTCGCGACGACCGAGCCCGACAAGGTGATCGGCACGATTCGCAGCCGCACCCACCACTACCCGTTCCGGTTGGTGCCGCCCGCGCAGATGCTCGACTACGTGCAGCAGCTCAGCGGCACCGAGGGCGTCGAGGTCGAGGCGGGCGTGCTGCCGCTCGTGGTGCGCGCCGGCGGCGGCTCGGTGCGCGACACCCTGTCGCTGCTCGACCAGCTGATCGCCGGCTCGGAGGGCGACCGGGTCGACTACGAGCGCGCGGTCGCGCTGCTCGGCTACACCCACGCCGCCCTGCTCGACGAGGTGGTGGAGGCGATCGGCGACCGCGACGCTCCCGCGCTGTTCGCGGCGATCGACCGCGTCATCCAGACCGGCCAGGATCCGCGCCGTTTCGTCGACGACCTGCTGGAGCGCCTGCGTGACCTGATCGTGGTGGCCGCCACCGGTGAGGGCGCCGCCGCGGTGCTGCGCGGCATCCCCGCCGACGAGGTGGAGCGGATGCGCGTGCAGGCCACCGCCTTCGGCACCGCCGAGCTGTCGCGCGCCGCCGATCTGGTGAACGCGGCCCTGAGCGAGATGTCGGGGGCGACCTCGCCGCGTCTGCACCTGGAGCTGCTGGCCGCGCGACTGCTGGTTCCCGCGATGGACGACGCCGAGCGCGGCGCCCTCGCCCGCGTCGAGCGCCTGGAGCGCCGCATCGGCATCGAGGGCGCCGCGCCCGCTGCTGCCCCCGCTGCCGCGCCAGCCGCGCCCGCCGCTGCCGCGCAGCCCGCGCCCGCTGCCGCGCAGCCCGCGCCCGCTGCCGCGCCCGCTGCCCCCGCGCAGCGTGACGTTTCTCCGGAGGTTTCGCCGCCCGCCCCCGAAACCTCGGGGAAGGCAGCGCCCGCAGAGCCAAAAACTCCGGAGAAGCGACACACTGACGAGCCCGCCGCCGCGGCACCCGCGAAGGCAGAGCCCGCGAAGGCAGAGCCCGCCGCCGCAGCGCCCGCGAAGGCGGCGCCGGTCGGCCCGGTCACCTTCCAGCAGATCAAGGATGCCTGGCCCGAGATCCTCGAGGCAGTCAAGAAGGCGAAGCGCAACTCGTGGCTCGTGGTGTTCGCCGCGACCCCGCGCGCGTACGCCGACGAGGTGCTGACCCTCTCGTTCCGCAGCGACAACGACGTGAACGACTTCCGCCCCAAGCAGAAGCCGGGCGACAACGTCAGCGACCACCTGCGCGTCGCGATCGAGCAGGTGCTCGGCGTGCGCGTCAAGTTCCTGCCCCGCGTCGAGGCGACCGCCCCGGCGGCCGCGCAGCGTAACGCTTCTCCGGAGAATTCACCCGCCGCGCCTGGAAACACGGGGGATGCCCCCCGCACCGCGCCGAAACCTCCGGAGAAACGACACACTCAGGCGGCGGCGCCGAGCGCGGAGCCGGTGCCCGAGCCCGACGACGTCCCCGACCCGGAGGCGGAGCCGCCCCGCCCCGACGACGCCGACGGCTGGAACGTCGTGTCGATCCCCGGCGCCCCCGCCAGCGCCGCCTCGAAACCCCAAGACTCCAGCGGGTTGAGTAGCCGCGACAGCGGCGTATCGAAATCCCAAGACTCCAGCGGGTCGAGCACCCGCGACAGCGGCGTATCGAACCCCGACCCCGCGGGCACCAACTCCAGCGGGTTGAGTAGCCGCGACAGCGGCGTATCGAAACCCGCCCCCGCCAAGCCCGCGGCCGAACCCGGCGCCGCCGAACCCGCCAAGCCCGCCAACACCCCCACCCACCCCTCCGCCCGCGCCGCCGCACCGCGCGAGCGCTACGGCGAGGCGGTGGTGCGCGAGCTGCTGGGCGCGAACTTCATCGGCGAGCACTCGCTCGCCCCGGCCGAGGCCCCCGCTGCGGCGCAGGCACCCGCCCCGAGCACCGCCCCGAGCACCGCCCCGAGCAACACCCCGACCAACACCCCGAGCGACGCCCCAGGCGGCACCCCCGCTGACCCGGCCGGGAGCTAGTCATGTACGAAGGCATCATCCAAGACCTGATCGACGAGCTCGGTCGCCTGCCCGGCATCGGCCCGAAGTCGGCGCAGCGCATCGCGTTCCACATCGTGCAGACCGAGAGCTTCGACACGCAGAAGCTGGCGCAGATCCTCACCGACATCCGCGAGAAGATCCGCTTCTGCTCGATCTGCGGCAACGTCTCCGAGCTCGACACCTGCGCGGTCTGCCGCGATCCGCGCCGCAGCCCCGCCTCGATCTGTGTGGTCGAGGAGGCGAAGGATGTGGTGGCGATCGAGCGCACCCGCGAGTTCCGCGGGCTGTATCACGTGCTCGGCGGCGCGATCAGCCCGATCGACGGCATCGGCCCCGACGATCTGCGCATCGCGCAGCTGCTGTCGCGCCTAGCCGACGGCACCGTCACCGAGGTGATCATCGCGACCGACCCGAACCTGGAGGGGGAAGCCACCGCGACCTACCTCAGCCGTCTGTTGCAGACGCAGCCGGGGCTGCGCGTGTCGCGACTCGCCTCGGGCCTGCCGGTCGGCGGCGACCTGGAGTACGCCGACGAGGTGACGCTCGGCCGCGCCTTCGAGGGCCGACGTTTCGTCCAGAACTGAGACATGCTTGAAACACCGGCGTGCAAGAATCTGAACCCGTGACCACAGCCACTCCCGCCACCGCGCGCCTCGTCGCCTTCGACCTCGACGACACGCTTGCGGCCTCGAAGTCTCCGCTCGACCCGCGCATGGCGACCCTCATCGTCGACCTGCTCGGCGCCGTGGAGGTGTGCGTGATCTCGGGCGGCAACTTCGCCCAGTTCGAGCTGCAGCTGGTCGACAACCTGCCGCTGGATCACCCGGATGCCCTGGCCCGCCTGCACCTGATGCCCACCTGCGGCACCCAGTACTTCCTGTTCCAGGAGGGCGGCTGGGTCGCCCAGTACGCCGAGAACCTGAGCGACGAGCAGAAGGCCGCGGCGCTTGCCGCCGTCGAGCAGGAGGCGAAGCGCCTCGGCTTCTGGGAGAGCGAGACCTGGGGCCCGATCCTGGAGGATCGCGGTTCGCAGATCACCTTCTCGGCCCTCGGCCAGGCCGCGCCGGTCGATGCCAAGAAGGCGTGGGATCCGTCCGGCGAGAAGAAGAACGCGCTGCGCGCGGCCGTGCAGCAGCTGCTGCCCGAGCTGGAGGTGCGCTCGGGCGGGTCGACGAGCGTCGACATCACCCGCCGCGGCATCGACAAGGCCTACGGCATGGCGAAGCTGGCCGAGCTGACCGGCATTCCGCTCGACGACATGCTGTTCGTCGGCGACCGCCTCGACCCGGACGGCAACGACTACCCGGTGAAGGCGATGGGCGTCGAGTGCGTCGCCGTGGAGGGTTGGGAAGACACCGCCGAGTTCATCCGGGGCTTCCTCGCCGCACGCTCGGCGTAATCTCGCGCCCCGCTGGCACGATCGCGGCGGCGTCAACGCCCGCGCGCCCGTAGAATCGTCCGTTATGAGCACTTCCGCAGGAGTCCACCTCGGCGTTGTCGGCGCCACCGGTCAGGTCGGCGCCGTCGTGCGTCGCCTTCTCGCCGAGCGCGACTTTCCGATCGCCAGCATCCGCTTCTTCGCCAGCGCCCGCAGCGCCGGCACGACGATCGACTTCCGCGGTGAGCCGATCACGGTCGAGGATGCGTCGGTCGCCGACCCGAGCGGCCTCGACATCGCGATCTTCAGCGCCGGCGCCACGATGAGCCGGGTGCAGGCCCCGCGCTTCGCAGAGGCGGGCGTGCTCGTCATCGACAACTCGAGCGCCTGGCGCATGGATCCGGAGGTTCCGCTCGTGGTGAGCGAGGTGAACCCGCACGCCATGGATCAGGCGGTGAAGGGCATCATCGCGAACCCGAACTGCACCACCATGGCCGCGATGCCGGTGATGAAGGTGCTGGATGCCGAGGCGGGCCTGGAGCGGCTGATCGTCAGCACGTACCAGGCGGTCAGCGGCGCGGGACTGGCTGGCGGCGAGGAGCTGCTGGAGCAGGCGACCGCCGCGGTCGCGCAGGATGCGATCGGCCTGGTGCACGACGGCGGTGCGGTCGAACTGCCGGCGCCGAACAAGTTCCCCAAGAACATCGCCTTCAACGTGGTGCCGCTCGCCGGCAGCATCGTCGACGACGGCCTCTACGAGACCGACGAAGAGAAGAAGCTGCGCAACGAGAGCCGCAAGATCCTCGAACTGCCGGAGCTGCGCGTCAGCGGCACCTGCGTGCGCGTGCCGGTGTTCACCGGCCACTCGCTCTCGATCAACGCCGAGTTCGCGCGCCCGCTGAGCCCGGAGCGCGCCCGTGAGCTGCTGGACGGCGCTCCCGGCGTTCAGCTGATGGATGTGCCGACCCCGCTCGACGCGGCCGGCGACGACCCGAGCCTGGTGGGTCGCATCCGCGCCGACGAGGGTGCTCCCGAGGGTCGCGGTCTTGCGCTGTTCATCTCGAACGACAACCTGCGCAAGGGCGCCGCGCTGAACGCGGTTCAGCTGGCGGAGCTGGCGGCCGCGAAGCTGATGGCGGCCCAGCCCGCCTAGGTCGGCGCACCGCAAGAAGATCCCCGGTTCTTCACGCCACCCCCGACGGCGGCGCCTGGCCCCGGGTTCTAGGATGGATGTCGTGCCTGAACCCGTTGACGTTGCCCTCATCGGTGGCGGCATCATGAGCGCCACGCTCGGTGCCCTCATCTCGGAACTCGAGCCCGACTGGTCGATCACGATTCTGGAGGGGCTCGGCGACGTCGCGCTCGAGAGCTCGAACGCCTGGAACAACGCCGGCACCGGCCACGCGGCCCTGTGCGAGCTGAACTATTCGCCCGAGCGCCCCGACGGCTCGGTCGATGTCAGCAAGGCGATCGACATCAACGAGCAGTTTCAGGTGTCGCGCCAGTTCTGGAGCTTCCTGGTGGAGCAGGGCGTCATCCCGGAGCCCGCGCGCTTCATCAACTCGGTGCCGCACCTCAGTTTCGTGTGGGGCGAGGCGAACGTCTCCTACCTGCGCAAGCGCTTCGAGGCGCTGAAAGATCACCCGCTTTTCGCCGGGCTGGAGTACACCGAGGATGCGCGCCAGATTCGCGAGTGGGCCCCGCTGCTGATTCCGGGTCGCGCCAAGTCGCAGCCGATCGCCGCGACGCGCATCACCTCCGGCACCGATGTCGACTTCGGGGCGCTCACCCACGACCTGATCGATCACCTGGTGAAGCGCGGCGCCGACCTGCGGCTCAGTCACCGGGTGACGGGGTTGAAGAAGAAGGGTGACGTCTGGCGCATCCGTGGTCGCCGCGAGGTGGGCCTGACGGCGTTCGAGCTGAACGCCCGGTTCGTGTTCGTGGGCGCCGGCGGGGGAGCGCTGACGCTGCTGCAGCGCTCGGGCATCCGCGAGATCCGGGGCTACGGCGGCTTCCCGATCAGCGGCCAGTTCTTGCGCACCGATGAGCCGAGCGTGGTGGCGAAGCACCAGGGCAAGGTCTACGGCAAGGCTTCGGTGGGGGCGCCGCCGATGTCGGTGCCGCACCTCGACACCCGGGTGGTCGATGGCAGCAAGAGCCTGCTGTTCGGCCCGTATGCGGGCTTCACCCCCAAGTTTTTGAAGACCGGCACCTGGTGGGATCTGTTCGGCTCGATCCGCTGGCACAACCTGGGCACGATGGTGGGCGCGGGGCTGCGCAACCTGGGCCTGGTGAAGTACCTGGTGGGGGAGCTGCTCGCCTCGCGGGCGGCGAAGCACCGCGTGCTGCAGGAGTTCGCCCCCACGGCGAAGCGCAGCGACTGGCGCCTGATCACGGCGGGCCAGCGGGTGCAGATCATGAAGCGGGATGCGAACGGCACCCCGGTGATCCAGCTCGGCACCGAGGTGGTGGCGGCATCCGATGGCTCGATCGCGGGCCTGCTGGGCGCGTCGCCCGGCGCCTCGACGGCGGTGCCGATCATGCTGGGGCTGCTGGAGCGCTGCTTCCCGGAGCGCTTCGAGGGCTGGCGCCCGGGGCTTCAGTCGATGATTCCGAGCCTCGGCTCGAAGCTGTCGGATGACGAGGCGGCGGCCGCGGCCGCCCTGACATCGACCGCGGCGAAGCTCGAGCTCAGCAACCCGGCGTAGCGCCGACCGCGTCGACGGCCGCCTTCGGCGCCTCAGCTGGTGAGGGCCATGACGACGAGCACCGACGTCAGAATCGCCATCACGACGAGCAGTGCGATCGCCCACCACGGCGCCCGGTTGGGCGGGCGGACGGGCTTGGGGGTTCGCGTCACGGTCATCGTCTGCACGTCTTCGACGCTAGCGGCGTGCGGGCGCCGGAGGGCTGTGTCGGCGGCGTGATTCGACCGTTTCGTTCACCCCATTTCGGGGCACATGGGCGGTGCAGCGTCGGCGTTCGGGGGTTCAGCACCCGGGTGTCGCGAAGGCCTTCACGAAGCCGCCGGTCTGGTGGGCGAACTGCCAGATCCAGGCGCCGAGCGGCATGTCGTCGTCGACGCCGAGCACCTGCACGCCGTCGGCGATGCAGCGATCGAACAGCAGTCGCGTGCGGGCGACGTGAGGGGTCGTTGCGATGACGATCGCGCTGTCCCACTCGTTGTCGGCCAGCGCACGGGCGAGATCCTGGGCCTCGCCTTGGGTGGTGAACGGCTCGGGTTGCCGGCACAGCACCCCGCTGTCGGGATCGTCACACAATTCAACCGCTCGAACGACCGGGCTGCCCGCAACCGCCCACTCCGGGGTCGTGGGCTTCTCCCACCCGGTGTCCTCGGGCGGGGCTGTGTCCTCCAGCTCGATGGAGATCATCAGGTGCGAGGCAAGTCCCTGTTCGATCAGCGTCTCGGCCAGGGCGATCCGGTCATCGGTGGGTGGGCCGATCACGTAGACGACGTCGGCGGGCCGCGGCTCCTGATCGCCGGGGAACACGTAGACGACAACGGCTGCGCCGACGGCGAGCACCAGTGCGGCGAGCAGTGCGAGCGCGCTGCGCACGGCGATCCGGGCGGTGCGCGGCAGGCGGCGGAGTCTCGTCACGGGGCATCGTCCTCTGGGGGCGGGGGCAGAAGCGCACGCCGTCATGCGGGTTCGAGCATACGGGCGCAGGGCGTCGGTTTCGGGTTGACTCCCGCGGGCGTCTAGAATTGTGCGTCTGCACCCGCGATCCAGGAGTCAATCCCCGTGAGCCTCATCGTCCAGAAGTACGGCGGTTCTTCCGTCGCCGACGCCGAGAGCATCAAGCGGGTGGCCAAGCGCATCGTCGAGACCCGCAAGGCGGGCAACGAGGTCGTTGTCGCCGTGTCGGCGATGGGCGACACCACCGACGAGCTGATCGACCTGGCGCACGAGGTCGCGCCGATCCCGGAGCCGCGCGAGCTCGACATGCTGCTCACCACAGGGGAGCGCATCTCGATGGCGCTGCTGGCGATGGCGATCAAGAGCATGGGCTACGAGGCTCGCTCGTACACGGGCAGCCAGGCCGGCATGATCACCGACTCGCGGCACGGCTCGGCGCGCATCGTCGATGTGACCCCGGGCCGGGTGCGCGAGGCGCTCGATGACGGCGCGATCGCGATCGTCGCCGGGTTCCAGGGTTTCAACCGCGACAGCCGTGACATCACGACGCTGGGTCGCGGCGGATCCGACACCACCGCGGTGGCGCTGGCGGCGGCGCTGAAGGCGGATGTCTGCGAGATCTACACCGACGTCGATGGCGTCTTCACGGCCGACCCGCGGGTGGTGCCGAAGGCGCACAAGATCGAGCACGTCACCAGCGAGGAGATGCTCGAGCTGGCGGCGGCGGGGGCGAAGGTTCTGTACATTCGCGCGGTCGAGTACGCGCGGCGCCACGGTGTCACGCTGCACGTGCGCTCGTCGTTCAACAACAACGAGGGCACCTGGGTCGTCAACGGCAATAGAGGAGAGACGATGGAAGAGCCCATCATCACGGGAGTCGCGGGCGATCTGAGCGAGGCGAAGATCACCGTCGTCGGCGTGCCCGACGTGCCCGGCAAGGCTGCCGAGATCTTCACGATCGTGGCGCAGACCGGCGCCAACATCGACATGATCGTGCAGAACGTGTCGGCGGCCGCCACCGGCGTCACCGACATCTCGTTCACGCTGCCGAAGTCCGACGGCGAGAAGGTGCTTACCGCGCTGCGCGTCGCGCAGGAGGCCGCCGGCTTCGAGTCGCTGCAGTACGACGACCAGATCGGCAAGCTCTCGGTTGTCGGTGCCGGCATGCGCACCAGTGCGGGTGTCTCGGCCCAGCTGTTCACCTCGCTGTCGGATGCGGGCATCAACATCGAGATGATCTCGACCTCTGAGATCCGCATCTCGGTCGTCACCCGCGCCGACACCCTCGCCGACGCGATGCGCATCGTGCATAACGCGTTCGGGCTTGACGGCGAGGTTGACGCGGTGGTGCACGCAGGTACTGGGCGCTAGAACGCGACCTGTCGGCGCCTGGCCTTCTTGCGGGCGTGGTGCACCGGCTCATGGCAACTTGACTGCCCACGCTGACGCCTGGGCAGCCACCACCCACATCGGTCCGGCCGGGCGAGTCCCCGCGTCTTTCGCTTCTCCCGCGGCCACCGTTCATTGCCCGTGTCGGGGCTGTCCCGCCACGTCGGAGTTGCTTCGCCCGCACATGGTAGCCCGCCGCTACTCGGTCGGCTCTCTCTGAGTATGCCGAGCACGCCGCCGAGACTCGGCGAATAGCCACACGCCAACCAGTAGGAAGACATACTGAAATCGCATGGCCGATGACAAGTTGTATTGGACGAACAGAAACGCTGACAAGATGGCGGTGCCCAAGGGGACAAAAGTCACTGCAGTCGGCCCTACTTGTGCCCGATAGTCCAGAGTTGCGCTTTCGACAAATCCCGCGATGAGTCCTATCACGCCGAACGCCAGCAGCAAAAAGACGACGCCATGGTTGGCAATTTCGCCAAGGGCGGCGTATGGGATCGCGAAGTTGATTCTCAAGCTTGTGGCCGAGCTCCCCGCGACGGCGAATCCAGGCAGTGGAAATATCGATTCAAGGAACGAACTCCACGGGATGGGGCTTGCGGCGCCAGTCTTCGCCACAACGTTGAAGGCCGAAAGAAGGTTGCCGAGGATTGTCCAAATGGATTCCACCGACACCAGTGAGAACCCATCGAGTGCGCTCAAGTTTGGTATGAGACCTTGAACTGGAAGGCCGCGCGTATATAGCGGTAAAGGAATGAGTGCAAGCGCGAGCAGCGCTCCGATCACCAGGACGACGGCCCGCAATCTTCGAATCGCCATGCTAATCCCGGTAAAGAACATCAAGATCGTCACAGAGATGAGCCGACTCGACAGCGCAAACGAAAACGCCACGAACGACAGAACTAGCGCAACGGAGGCGATCTTTGCCATCATGCCATTTCGCGTGAAGACGTAGCCGAGCAGGAACGCGGCAGGTAGCTGAAGATACGTCAAGAATCCGCCAATCGGCGTGTCGATGTGATACGAGGAGCGCTCGAGGAGATCGTTCACATCTCGCACCGCGAGGTTGACCGCCAGGCTCGCCGTTGCGAAACCGATCGCGACGCGCGGATCGGCGAAGCTTGCTGAGCGCGCTTGAAGACTCGAGAGTCTAAGCTCCCGGGCCAAGGAGCCGCGTGTCGCGGCCGAACCGACCAGGACCGCGAACGAGGCGAGCATGAACCAAGTGAGAGCCTGAGTTCGTACTTCCGGGTCATCAACCACCAAGGCTGCTGTGAAGTATCCCGCAGAGTACCCGCGACTTGCGATTTCGTCGTAGAAGGCGAACCCCGCGATGCCGAAAACGGAAATGATGCCACAGAACGCAACAGTTGGCGTCAAGAGTGAGTGACGAAGTCGAATGCAGGTCGCGCCGAATGCGAGATAGTTGATGGTGATCGCAAGCACGCACTCAAGCGGGAGCGCGGCTGCAGACGATGCTGTCATGACGGGAATCGAACCCAGTAGCAGCAGTAACACCGCGAGGGGCGGGATTGGAGCGCGCTGCCGCAACGGGCTCGCCGCGCTCACTACTGCGCTCCCCTGTGTCCGATTACGTACTCGTGGGAGTGGCAAGGTAGGTAGCCTTCGCCCTTAGGAGCTGAGCAGGATGGGGTCTTTCTTTGGCAGAACCCTAGGGTGCGATTTCCGCTCAAGTCGCACATCGAGGGGAAGCGCTTCCGTGCGTCCAATCGTTTCGGCCCGGCAGTAGAGAGCGTTCGGCTCGCCCGTGTCGCGGAGCGCACCTCTGGCAGTGCGAGAAAGCCAATCGGGTGTTCGGCAGCTCGCGCCGAGTTTGCGCACCGCCACCGGCGGCTGAACCGCTCCGTTCTGTCGCAAGCGGGGTGGCCTGCTTCGAGCGAAGCAGGCGTCCTACTCCGCCACGGACGAGCGGGCAGTGTGCGCGGCTGCCTCCCGATCGGGAAGTCGTGGCTATCCGCATTCATCTGCTCGAAACCTCGCCAATCATTCAGCTTCCTAACGATTCAAGTCATCGGGCTTGGGCGAAACAGAGCAGTTTCGCGTCGAAGGGCTCGCTTGTAGGCGATGGTCCAACCAACCATGCTGACTGCCCCGCTCACCACAAGCGTCGGCAGAATCGGATCCGCCTCAATCCAGGGGGCCCCCGCCACGGCAGCCGCCGAAATAGCCGTGCTCGCCACGAGTGCGATACCTCGAATGAGCGCCCCATACTTTTGATAGCCCAGCGCTTGGCCGGCCGCCTGCAGCGGACTAATCACGACACCGAGAATCGCCGCGATGCCAACGCCCGCCGCGGGTATCAGCGATTCGGGCGTGAGCGGAATCTTTGCCACCACGAGGGCGACGGGTTCAATGACCAGTACGACGCCGAGCGCCAGCGGGAGGAGCAGCGCATACGAATGCCGCACCTTTCGCCGGAGATTGGCGAGTGCACGGAAGTCGGTCAGCGCCCAAGCATTCAGGCCGAACGCCACCACCAGAGTCGAGTTTACGAGATTCAGCGGCCCGGTCGCCGATTGAAGAACACGGTACGTTCCCGCCTGAGCAATATCCGCGGTCAAGCTCGATACGTAGAGCGGCAAGAGAGCGACCAAGGCGGCCATGGCGTTCTCGGTGACCGACCATCTGCCCAATCGCCAAGTCGCGGTCAGACTCGTTGGTGCTACCTGTGTTCGGGTTCGCCCCAAGAGCAGGGCGAGAATGAGTGCGGCGGAAGCCCCGGCGCCCCAGGCGACGACAACCATAGTGACGGTGGCGTCAGGGGCACGCCATATCAAGAACAGACCTCCGAGAGTCACGACTAGCCACGTCAAGTCAGACACCAGCGCTGATCGCACGCGCTCAAGCATGAACAGCCGATATCGGAGCAGATCCTGCGCGACGATCACGCCAGCGGCGATCGCGCCAACGATGAGGAGGGACGGTGTCACCCCGGACTGTCCGACGAACCCCTGCAAGAGGACGAGCAGAAACACCAGTGCGGCGCCAGCTGGAGCCAACAGTGCTGCCCAGCGGTACGGTATTACGCTGCGCCCGCCCGCCCGCTGGGATGCCAACGCGGGCGTCGCGACCCCAGCTCGAACGAGTCCCAACGCGATGGTGACGGCGAGATGAAGCACTGAGTACGTCGAGAGCAAGTCAGGTGTAAGCAGGCGTGCAGATACCAGCAATACAAGGACATTGCTCACACTGGAAACGCCCTGATCGAGGAGTAGGGCCACCTGACGCCGGACGAACAAACGCCTCAAGATGTTGAGCATGGCCCCAGCTTTCGTTGTTGCTGGCGGGCGCGTCTTCGGCGGCTCGGCCTACGGGGGCAATTGGCGGTCAGCTCTGGCTCGGATGGTCGAGGCAGCCTGTCGGATCGTCGTGCGTTCGGGCATGCGATCAGCCGACGGCTTCTCGATCTTGCGTACCGCTCGCTTTTGTAACTTGGGCGAGTATTGAGAAGGCGGGAGACCTCCGGCGCTCGGGAATCGAGCCAAACCCACGTTGCTTCACGCAAGTTCTGACCAGCCACCCAGGGCTTCGGAGTGCTGCCGCTCCTGTGAGACGCTCTCGAAGCGCCGACCAACAGGTTTCGCGGGATTGCCAGCAACGATGGAGAACGGCTCGACGTCCCGGGTCACAACCGAGCCCGCGCCGACAATCGCGCCCTCGCCGATCCTGATCCCGCTCATGATGACCGAAGAAGCGCCTATCCAGACATCCCTGCCGATGTGAATGAAGTCGCGCTCGGTTGGCTCGCGGTGCGCAACCCAGGTCGAGCGTGCGGCAGGTATTCCCACTTCGCGCACTGCATGATCGTCTCTACCTACGATCTGCACGCCCATTCCCACGAGCACGTGGTCTGAAATCGTGCCGCTCACCTGAACGATGGAGCGGGGGCCGATGCTGACGTGACTGCCAATGCTGAGGCCGTGGGGCGAGCTTACGACGACGCCCCGACCAACGCGGAAGTTCTTTCCGTAGGAGACATTTTCGTGGACGTTGAGACGGCGCAGCACCGCTCGAACTAAGCCTTGCAACGGCGCGGCGAGACCTGACGTCGTCATTCTCTTGTTCTCATCGAGGGGAGCCATCGGCCGATCCTTCCGTGCGTGCGAATGCGTCTACAAGGCCGACAGCCATAGATTCTGCGGAGTATCTACTTCGCACATGTTCGACGAGGGTGGAGTTGGGGAGCGAAGCGCGGGACTCCCACAGCTCGAGAATTGCGCGTGCCATTGCGTCTGGGTCGCTACTTCGAAACCAGGAGATCCCCCCGCTTTCCTCCAGCTCGATCTCTGGCGAGTGAGGTTCGTTTCGAGCAACGACCATTGGTACACCGAAACCAAGGCTTTGCGTCACCCCGAGGCCTGCGAAGCCGGGAGACGCCGAGACAAATGCCCCCGCGTACAGCCTCTTGAGCTTGTCGGGCTCGCTGATCCAGCCCAAGAACTCGACGCTCCTGGCTATACCCAACGATTCTGCGAGGTCCTCAAGTTTTTTTCGTTCGGCGCCGTCTCCGACTATTCGAAGGCGCAATCCCGGTTGCAAGGTCGTTGCGATGGCAAATCCCTTAAGCAAAAGGTCCACCTTCTTGGCGGCAGCAAGTCGGCCAACGTAGAGCACGACGTTTCGTTGGGACGATACGGCCCCGCCAAGATACCTAGCGGGGTAAAGCGCGTTCGGCGCCGTCCATACAGGTCGATCCGGCATCGAAGCTGCGGCTTCTTCCGCCTCCCTGAACGAGTATGCGACGAAACCGTAGGCTAGTCGCCGCATCACGCGCCGCAGGGAAGCGGTGCGCGACAACCCCCCGGACTGCGGATTCAGATGCCCCCAGACCAGCGTTCGTCGTCGAAGCACCCGCCTTGTGAACAACAACCCCCAGGCCGCGAGACTGCGCGGGTTGAGGTCAACAACAAGGACTCCGGCGGAGGCGGCGTCGCGCCAGTGCCCGGACTGGAGGTAGAGGCGTCCGCCTAGCAGGCGGGTCATCTTCGTGCGCTTGTAGAGGCGGGGGTTGACCCCGGTCGTGACGCTCGCGTCAAGGTGAGCGTCGCTGGTATACATTTCGAGATCTTTGCCCAGAGTCGAAGCCAGAATATCGATGCAATAGCGTCGGTACTCCGGCAGGACCGCCAAATACATCGCAAACCGCGCAGGCATTCGCTACACGCCTCCCATCAGGGCCAGCCGATGCTTTAGCACACGAAAAGCGTTGGAAGACCGGGCTGAAGACACGCCTCCGGGGCGCGCGTCGTTTTGATGTCGCAGTGCGTACGCGATCCTTGGGATCTCGCCCGCGGGATCCGTCGCGAACTTGATCGACGATTGCGCGCACTGCATGTGGGTCACGTGCATGTCGTTCGACTCGTTCGCCGAGGCCCTCGCGCGCTGCCGCCTGTCCGGCTTCATCTAGCTGCCCCCGCCACTTCGCTCCGAAACCGGCCGAGTTCGCGCGCCTTCAAATCGATCTGCCAGTAGTAGGTCGCGAGGGCGATCGCGTAGTCGAGCCCTGCGCGGCCATCGAGCAACCCGAGCCTGAAGAAATACGAGTAGATGAAGAACGAGATCGGCTTGAAAGGGACTCGGTCAAACAATGCACCTTTCGCGGTGCGTTTGGATGCGATTTCGCGTCGCGCTTCGTCATTCATCCTGAGATGCGCTTCCCAATCCGAATAGCGGTTATGGCGATCGAACCAGCTGCTGACCGGATCTTGATCGTCGTGCAGCAGGCGACCTCTCAACGCGCCCAGCCGCCCCCTGGCGACCGGCTGGTAGTGGCCCTCGACCTCACGGATTCCTGGGGCCGCGAGATCGTCCATCACAGGGAACGCCGTCTGTGTCGGATCGAGAAGTGAACGTTTCGTGACGCGGTGCCCGTGTCGCAGGAACTTTCCGGCGAATCGGTAGCTCAGATGGATATCGAACGCGGCGTGACCGGATGCTTGCAGCGTGGGTGCGAGTTGACGGAGCTCCGAAATCAAGGATGGAGATGGGTATTCGTCCGCGTCGAGCAAGAGAATCCATGGGTGCCGAGGCGCGCAGTTCTCTATCGACCACTGCTTCTTCTTCGGGTACTGGCCATCC
Source organism: Herbiconiux sp. J20-20 (assembly GCF_057365085.1). Lineage (NCBI taxonomy): Bacteria > Bacillati > Actinomycetota > Actinomycetes > Micrococcales > Microbacteriaceae > Herbiconiux > Herbiconiux sp. J20-20. Next base: position 1,205,275 of record NZ_CP195122.1, on the reverse strand, counting down.
CAGGTAAAGTTGATGACTTCGACGCCGAACTGGCGCGCTATGTCGACTGTTGCGTCGGTGCTGTTCGAGTCGATAACGACGACTTGGTCGAAGTCAGTCAGATTGCCGAGCGTTTTCGCAAGGCCAGCTTCTTCGTTCTTGGTGAGGACGACGACGGTCAGTCCGATCTTCTCCACGCGGGGTCTCATTTCACAAGTAGCTGTCGGGGGCTTACGCGGCTCGGGTGGCAACGGGAGCGAGCGCCTTTGCTCCGGCGGGGAGAGAACTAGTGACAAGCGCCGTCGCCCCGACGAGCGCATCGCGACCGATGACCACTCCCCGCAGAACTGTCGCTCGCGCAGCGACCCACGCGCCGTCCTCGACGACGATCGGCGCATTGTCGAATTCGAACGTCGGAGAGCGGTGGTCGTGGCTACCCGTGCAGAGAAACGCGCCCTGCGAGATGCATACGTTCGAGCCGATCGTGATCGGTTCGAGATTGAGCAGCCAGGCGTCAACGCCGATCCAGGTGTGGTCGCCGATCGTGAGCTTCCAGGGCCAGTGCACCCGCACGTGCTGTCGGATCAGCACCCCCGTGCCGACCTTCGCGCCGAACGCACGCAGAATGGCGACGCGCAGGCGCGGCGGGCACCAGGTGCGTTCGAACACGAGCGACGACGTCGCCACCCAGAGGGCCTGCCAGAGCTTGTTGCGCCCCTTGTTGTAGCCAGCACTGGTGAAGCCAGCGAGATCTCGCGTCATGCGACGGCCCCCAACGCGGAGGCGAGAGCAACATAGCGGGCGCGGGCCTGTGCTGCCGAGTATCGCGACTCGTGCATTGAGCGCGCGCGCCCTGCGAGCTGGTGAGCGCGCGACGTGTCTGCCGCGACCGCCAACGTGGCGTCGAGCAGCTGCGCGGCGTCTCCGGGAGCCACCAGCAGCGCGGCGTCGTCGGCCGAGATCACGGCGTGCGTGATGCCGCCCGGCTCCACCGCGGCGACGATCGGCCGGCCGGCGCTCGTGTACGAGGTGAGCTTGCTCGGCAGCGACATCTCTTTCACCCCGGGGCGCTCGTTGAGCACCAGCGCATCGGCCGCGGCCAGCGCCAGCGGGTAGTCGTCGCTCGGCAGCGGGTCGACGAACCGCAGCGTTGGCACATCGCGGGCGAGCCGTTCGAGCTCGGCGCGCTGGTTGCCGTCGCCCACGAGCACGAACGTCACCCCGCTGCCGCGCTCGTGCGAGAGCTTCGCGGCAGCCACCACCGACTCGAGCCCCTGTTTCATGCCCATGTTTCCGGTGTGCACCGCCAGAAACCCCTCCACGGGCCAGCCGAGTCGTGCACGCGCCTCGGCGGCGGTGGCGCTTGAGGGGGTGATGTGGGTGAAGTTCGGCAGCTCGACGATCCGGTCGGTCGAGACCCCGTGCGCGCCGAGCACGGCGGCGAATTGCGGCGTGATCACGCCGACCCGGTCGGCCTTGCGTGCGAGCGCGTACTCGAAGGCGGCGATGGCGCGAGCGGCGCGGCCGCCGGTCGTCCCCGACTCGCCCGCGGCATTGCCGGTGAGGTCCTGCACCAGCACGCCGAGCGGTCGGCCGCGTCGGCCCGCGATGGCGGCGGCAAGGCCGGCGATCGACGGCGTGACGGCGATCACCACGTCGGCACGGTCACGGCGTACCGCGCTGCCCGCCCCCGTCAAGAAGCTCGCCTCCATGCGCGCGCGCCCCGCCAGCGTGGTGACGGCAGGAACGTGGTGTCGAACGCGCGTCACACGGATGCCGTCGATCACCTCGTGCCATCGCGAGCCTCGCCCGTAGGCCGGGTCTTTGACCCGCCACTCCGGATAGTGCGGAATGCCGGTGACGACGTGCACCTCGGCGCCCGCGTCGCGAAACGACTCCGCCATCGCCGTCGTGTAGGGCGCGATCCCCGTTGAGTCGGGGGCGTAGTTGATGCCCACCAGGCAGATGCCGAGGCCGTCGAGAACGGCAGGCGCAGGGGGAGCGGACATGAGCATGAGTCTGAACCAGGAACATTTCGGGGATGTGAACAAGACTCGCTTGCAGCGCGCGGGGAAATGTGAATTCTTCGTTTCCGATGCGAATCTGCCGAGTATTTGTCGCTAATGTAGCCCACCTGAGGGATGCTCTCGAATTCCTCACGAGGAGACGGTATGCACGGCGGCCCCGGCTCGGGCGCCCCCCTGCCCGCAGCCCCAACCCACACCCCCCACGCAGCGGCGAGTTGGGCGGCGCGCTACGCGGCCCGACTTGCGGTGACCGATCTGCTCGTCATCGTCTGGGCTGTGGTCGGCGCCCAGCTGGCGCGATTCGGGCTCGACGGCGGCCACGTCGCCGTCGTCGAAGAGCGCAACCTCTCGCTCGCCTACACCTGGGTGTCGGTCATTCTCATCGTGCTGTGGATGCTCACCCTGGCCGCCGCCGGCACCCGCGACTCGCGCATCCTCGGCACCGGCGCCACCGAATACCGGCGCATCTTCAGCGCGAGTCTGCAGCTGTTCGGCGTGATCGCGATCGTCGCCTTTCTCGCCAGCATCGACCTTGCCCGCAGCTACCTGCTGCTGGCGTTCCCGATCGGCGTGCTGACCCTGGTCGCCAGCCGCTGGATCTGGCGACAGTGGCTCGCCAGCGTGCGCACCCGCGGCGAATACTCGTCGGCGGTGGTGCTGCTCGGCTCGCTCGACTCGGTCATCGCCATCGCGCGCGAACTCGACCGCGTGCCGCAGGCCGGCTACCGCGTCGTGAGCGCGGTGATCCCCGGCTCGACGCTCGAGAGGCTGCCCGGAACGGCTCTGCCGGTGTCGGGCGACCTCGACGAGGTCTTCCCGTTGATGCGGCTGACCTCGGCGGACACGGTCGTCGTCACCAGCAGCGATGAGCTGCCGCCGCGCCGCATCCGTGAACTCAGCTGGGAGCTCGAACCGGGGCGCCAGCACCTCGTCGTCGTGCCGAGCCTCACCGACATCGGCGGCCCGCGCATTCACATGCGACCCGTGGCGGGCCTGCCGCTGGTGCACGTCGAGACGCCGCGCTACGAAGGCTTCGCGCGTGTCATCAAGCGCCTGTTCGACGTCGCCGCGTCGGGAGCGCTCATCGTCGCCCTGTCGCCGTTCCTGATCACCATCGCCATGGTGATCCGGCTCAGCACGCCCGGCGCCGTGCTGTTCCGGCAAGAGCGCATCGGCCTCGGCGGCCGCCGCTTCCAGATGCTCAAGTTCCGCTCGATGGTCGTCGACGCCGAGGCGCGCATCGCCGCCCTGCAGCAGCAGCAGCGCGCCGAAGGCAACACGGTCATGTTCAAGATGCGCGACGACCCGCGCATCACCCCGATCGGCGCGTTTCTGCGGCGGTACAGCCTCGACGAACTGCCGCAGCTCTTCAACGTGTTCGCTGGCGACATGTCGCTCGTCGGGCCGCGCCCGCCGCTCGAGCGCGAGGTCGCGCTCTACGAAGAGCACGTGCATCGGCGCTTTCTCGTCAAACCCGGCATCACCGGGCTCTGGCAGGTGAGCGGTCGTTCCAACCTCTCGTGGGAAGACACCGTGCGCCTCGACCTCTACTACGTCGAGAACTGGTCACTCACCGGCGACTTCTCCATCCTCTGGCGCACCGCCCGGGCCGTCCTGGCCCGCGACGGCGCGTATTGACCGACACCACCCGAGTCATCCCGACCACCCGAAAGAGCCAGGCAGGAACACCCATGACGAAGCGCGCACTCATCACCGGAATCACGGGCCAAGACGGCTCGTACCTCGCCGAGCTGCTGCTCAGCAAAGGCTACGAAGTGCACGGGCTGATCCGTCGCGCCTCCACCTTCAACACGAGCCGCATCGACCACATCTACGTCGACCCGCACGACCCCGAGGCGAAGCTGTTCCTGCACTACGGCGACCTCAGCGACGGGGCGCGCCTCGTGACGCTGCTGGCCGAGATCGACCCCGACGAGGTCTACAACCTGGCCGCGCAGTCGCACGTGCGCGTCTCGTTCGATGAGCCCGAGCACACCGCCGACACCACCGGCACCGGCACCATCCGCCTGCTGGAGGCGGTGCGCCTCTCGGGCATCGAGACCCGCTTCTACCAGGCCTCCTCCTCCGAGCTGTACGGCGCTACCCCGCCGCCGCAGAGCGAGACGACGCCGTTCTACCCGCGCTCGCCCTACGCCGCCGCCAAGCTCTACAGCTTCTGGATCACCAAGAACTACCGCGAGGCCTACGGCATCTTCGCCACCAACGGCATCCTCTTCAATCACGAGTCGCCGCGCCGCGGCGAGACCTTCGTCACCCGCAAGATCACCCGCGCCGTCGCCCGCATCAAGGCGGGGGTGCAGAAGGATCTCTACCTCGGCAACCTCGACTCGGTGCGCGACTGGGGCTACGCCCCCGAATACGTCGAAGGCATGTGGCGCATGCTGCAGGCTGACGAGCCGGAGGACTTCGTGCTCGCCACCGGTGTCGGCTACACCATCAAGGACTTCCTCGAGGCGTCGTTCGGCCGGGTCGGGCTCGAGTGGCAGGAGTTCGTCAAGTTCGACGAGCGCTACCTGCGCCCCACTGAGGTCGACGCGCTCATCGGCGACGCGAGCAAGGCGGCCGACAAGCTCGGCTGGACGCCGACCGTCGACGGGCGTCGCCTGGCCGAGATCATGGTCGACGCCGACATCGAGTCGCTGTCGCACGAAGGCCGCTTCTGGATCGACACTCCGGCCCTGCGCGACTGGGTGGCGGCGTGATCGAGTCCGACGGCCCGCGTCTCGTCGACGATGTCGCCTTCGAGGCGGCGCCGCTCGACCGTGAGGCGACGTTCTACGTGGCCGGGCATCGCGGCCTCGTCGGCTCGGCCATCTGGCGCCGGCTGGAGGCCGAAGGGTTCACCGACCTCGTCGGGCGCACCTCGGCCGACCTCGACCTGAAGGATCGCGACGCCGTGTTCGCGTTCTTCGCCGAGACGAAGCCGCGCTACGTGGTGCTCGCGGCGGCGAAGGTGGGCGGGATCCTCGCCAACAACACCTACCCGGTCGAGTTCCTGAGCGACAACATCCGCATCCAATCCAACGTGATCGACGCGGCGCTCGCGCACGACGTGGAACGGCTGCTGTTCCTCGGCTCGTCGTGCATCTACCCGAAGCTCGCACCGCAGCCGATCACCGAAGACGCCCTGCACACCGGCTATCTGGAGCACACCAACGACGCCTACGCGATCGCCAAGATCGCGGGCATCATGCACATCCAGGCGGCGCGGCGCGAGTACGGCAAGGCGTGGATCTCGGCGATGCCGACCAACCTCTACGGGCCGAACGACAACTTCTCGCCGCAAGGCTCGCACGTGCTGCCCGCGCTCATCCGCCGCTACGACGAGGCCGTCGCCTCGGGCGAGAGCACCGTCACCAACTGGGGCACCGGCACGCCGCGACGCGAGTTCCTGCACGTCGACGACATGGCCGAGGCGTGCCTGCACCTGCTGGAGCACTACGACGGGCCCCAGCAGGTCAACGTGGGCACCGGCACCGATGTGTCGATCCGCGAGATCGCCGAGACGATCGCGCGACTCGTCGGCTTCGAGGGCACCACCGAGTGGGACACCTCCAAGCCCGACGGCACGCCGCAGAAGCTGCTCGACGTCTCGAAGCTCGCGGCCGCCGGGTGGCGCTCGCGCATCTCGCTCGACGAGGGGCTCGCCTCCACCATCGAGTGGTATCGCCAGCACGTCGGCGCGCTGCGCGAGTAGCTCGCACGACAGAACCGAACCAGAGGAAGACAGATGCGCAAGGCCCAGAAAGCCGTCATCCCCGCGGCGGGAATGGGAACCCGGTTCCTGCCCGCCACCAAGGCGATGCCCAAAGAGATGCTGCCCGTCGTCGACAAGCCGGCGATCCAGTACGTCGTCGAAGAGGCCGTCGCGGTGGGGCTCCGCGACGTGCTGATGATCACCGGGCGCAACAAGAACGCGCTCGAGAACCACTTCGACCGCGCCACCGAGCTCGAGCACACGTTGCAGGCCAAAGGCGACACCGACAAGCTCGCCAAAGTCAGCTACTCGACGAGCCTCGCCGACATGCACTACGTGCGGCAGGGCGACCCGCGCGGGCTCGGCCACGCCGTGCACCGCGCCAAGGCGCACGTCGGCGACGAGCCGTTCGCGGTGCTGCTCGGCGACGACATCATCGACGCGCGCGACCCGCTGCTCGAGCGCATGATCGACGTGCAGCACGAGCGCCAGGCCACCGTCGTCGCGCTGATGGAGGTCGACCCCGCCACCACGCACCTCTACGGGGTGGCCACCGTCGAGGCGACCGAGCACGACGACGTGGTGCGCATCACCGGGCTGGTCGAGAAGCCGGCGCCCGGCACCGCGCCCTCCAACCTCGCCATCATCGGCCGCTACGTGCTGCACCCGGCGATCTTCGACGTGCTCGAGCACACCGCACCCGGCAAGGGCGGAGAGATCCAGCTCACGGATGCGCTCGAGACGCTCGCCGCCGAACCGCAGCGGGCCGGCGGAGTCTACGGAGTCGTCTTCCGCGGCCGGCGCTACGACACCGGCGACCGCCTCGACTACCTCAAGGCGATCGTGCGGCTCGCCCTCGACCGCCACGATCTGGGGCCCGAGCTCGAGCCCTGGCTGCGCGAGCTCGTCGCCAACCTGCCCGAGCGGTCCGCCGCGCAGCCCGACGACCCTAGCGACGCACAGCTCATCGCCTGATTTTCGGCATGTCCGAATGATGTGCAATGCTCACGTGCATCATCGAGGCCGACCGACCGCCTACTGATCCCCCTGGAGAGACATGGAACTGCGCGACTATCTGCGGATTCTGCGCAAGAGATGGGTGCTCATCCTCATCCTCACGCTTGCCGGAGTCTCCGGCGGGGCCGGGGCGACGATCCTCGCGACCCCGCAGTACCAGGCGAGCACCAAGATCTTCATCGCCGTGCAGTCGACCGGCGCCGTCAACGAGCTCGCGCAGGGCAACAGCTTCGTGCAGCAGCAGGTCAAGTCGTATGCGGAGGCGATCACCACCCCGCGCGTGCTCGACCCGGTGATCCAAGACCTCGGCCTCGACATCAGCGCGGCCGAACTGGCCGACGACGTCACCGCCACGGCACCGCTCGACACCGTCAACATCGCCATCTCGGTCACCCGCGCCGACCCGAACGAGGCGGCGAGCATCGCCAACGCCGTCACCGCGAGCGCGCGCGAGCAGATCGTCGAGATCAACCGGCCCGCCAACGGCGACCCGTCGCCGATCACCGTGTCGATCCTGCAGTCGGCGGTCGTGCCGACCGAGCCGATCTCGCCCAACACGCGGCTCAACCTCGCCCTCGGTGCGCTGCTGGGGCTGGCGCTCGGGCTCGGGCTGGCGGTGCTGATCGAGGTGCTCGACACCCGCATCCGGGGTGAGCGCGACGTCGAACTCGTCACCGACACCCCCATCATCGGCGGCATCGCCTACGACAAGTCGGCGCCGAAGCGTCCGCTCGTCGTGCACATTGAGCCCTCCAGCCCGCGCGCCGAAGCGTTCCGCATGCTGCGCACCAACCTGCAGTTCCTCGACGTCGAAGGCGGCGCCCGCACCTTCGTGGTCACCTCGTCGATGCAGGCCGAAGGCAAATCGACCACGGTCGCCAACCTCGCGATCGCCATCGCGCAGTCCAACGCGCGCGTGCTCGTCGTCGACGCCGACCTGCGGCGCCCGCAGCTCGCCGACTACCTCGGCATCGAAGGCGCCGTCGGGCTCACCGACGTGCTCATCGGCCGTGTCGACCTCAAGCACGCGCTGCAGCGCTGGGGTCGCGGCAGCCTGTACGTGCTGCCCGCCGGCTCGACACCGCCGAACCCGAGCGAGCTGCTCGGCTCGCAGGCGATGGCCAGCCTCATCGAGCGCCTCGGCGCCGACTTCGACGTCGTGCTGATCGACGCCCCGCCGCTGCTGCCCGTCACCGACGCGGCGGTGCTGGCCCGGCTGGTGCGCGGCGCGATCTTCGTCGTCGCCGCCGGGCGTGCCCGCCGCGGCGAGCTCGAGGCCTCGGTCGCGACGCTGGCGAATGTGGGTGCCAAGCTCAGCGGCATCGTGCTGACGATGCTGCCCACCAAGGGCCCGGATGCCTACGGCTACGGCCGCTACGGCTACGGCCGCTACGGATACGGCTACGGCAGCACCGAGCCGGCGCAGGCCACCGACCCCTCCCCGAGTCGTGGCTGAGCGGGCGAGCGCACCACCGCACCGGATCCTCGCGGTCTGCACCGGCAACGTCTGCCGCTCGCCCATCATGGAGCAGCGACTGGCCGAGCTGGCAGCGAGCGCGGGGGAGCCGTGGCGGGTCGAGAGCGCCGGACTCGGCGCCCCGGTCGGCGAAGAGCTCGACCCGGCGACGGCGCGCGCCGCCGGGGTGAGTGAGAGCGCCCACCGGGCCCGCGCCCTCGATGCGGTCATGGTGGAGGGCGCCGCCCTGGTGCTGACCGCCGCGCGCGAGCACCGCCGCGACGTGGTGGCCCTGGTGCCCGCCGCCAGCCGCCGCGTCTTCACGCTCGCCGAGTTCGCGCGCCTGCTCGACGACGTCGTCGCCCAAGGCTTCGACCGCGAACCCGGCGAGGAGGGCCCCATCGCCCTGCCCGTGCTGGTGGATCGCGTCGCCAGCCACCGCGGCTTCGTGCCGCCGTTCGACGACCCCGCCCAGGAGGACGTGCCCGATCCGCGCGGCGGCACCGACGAGGCGCATCGCGCCGCCGTGGCGCGCATCGACGCCCACCTGGCGAGCATCGCGGCGGCCCTCGCCGAGAGCCGGAGGCGGTAGTCGATGGTTCGTGCGATGTCCCCCGCTCGCGCCCCCCGCCCCGACTCCCGCTGGGCCGCCATCCTCGGACTCGTGGTCGTCGCCGCGATCGCCGCCGTGCTGGTCGTCATGGCCACCACCCGTGCCCAGCCGGTCAGCTCGCTCGCGACCCCGCTGCCCATCCCCGAGTTCACCGAGACGCCGGCGCCGGCGCCGCCCGCCCCGCTGCCCGACCTCGGTCACCTCGCGCGCTACCTGGTGCCGCTCGACGAGACGAGCGCGTGGCGCACGAGCGACGCCTGGTGCGAGCCCGGCGACGTCGCCAGCATCGAAGTCACCGCGGATGCCGGGCAGACCTGGCGGGCCTACAGCTTCGCCCAGCTCGACAGCGCGGCGGTGCCCGCGCTCGATCCCTCGCTGCTCGACCGCTCGATCCTCTGGGCGGTCACCGCCAGCACCGACGACTGCGCCCTCGGCTACGCCGCCTCGTACACCGGCGGCGAGTTCTGGCGGTTCGAAGACGAGACGCCGAGCGTGCCGTTCGTCGATGTCGACGGCGTCACCATCACCAACGGCAACGCCGCGTTCACCGCCCCGTGCACGATCGCCGGGTTCGACGTGCAGGGCTCCGCCGAGGCCGCCGTCGTCTGCTCCGACGGGCAGCTGCTCGTCACCGCCGATGGCGCCGTCACCTGGCAGAGACCCTCGCTCGACGTCGTCGCCCTCGCCATCACCGGAACCGCTAGCGGGTATCTGATCGCGGCCTCGCGCGCCGACGGCTGCGACGGAGTGCAGCTGATCGACGTGCGCGCCGCCGATGCCGGGGTCACCCCCGGCGTCTGCCTCGCCGGGCTCGCCGAGAGCACTCCGCTCGCGCTCGCCCTCGCGGGCGACGCCGTCTGGCTGTGGGCGGGCGACACCGTCGCGGTCAGCCCCGACGGACTCGCCGACTGGCCGGCCGACTGGCTCGAGGCATCGAGCGCGACCCCCTCCACCACCCCCGCACCGAGCGAGGAGCCCGCCGATGACTAGCACCCGAGAGCACGGCGCAGCGGAGCGCCGGCGCCGTCGGATCACCCGCCAGCCCTCGCACCGCTGGCGCTGGATCGTGGCGATCGTGCTCGCGATCCTGGTCGCCGTCACGCTGTGGGTCGGCATCCGTGCCCTGCTGGCGCGCGAGGCGCTGCTCGGAGCGGTGCCGCTCGTGCAGCACGCGCGCGAAGCGATCATCGACGGCGACGCCGACGGTGTGGCGGCCGACCTCGACGAGGTGCGGGAGCGCACCGCGCAGGCGGCCGCGCTCACCTCCGACCCCGTCTGGCGGGCCCTCGAGGCGGTGCCGCTGATCGGCGTCAACCTCACTTCGTTCCGTGAGGCGGCCGCGGTCGTCGACACCGTGGCCCGCGACGCGCTGCCGCCGCTCGCCGACCTGGGCGCGAACCTCGAAGTCAGCGACTTCGCCCCGCGTGACGGCCGCCTCGACCTCGCGCCGCTCGTCGCCGTGCAGCCGCAGCTCGCCGCCGCGGCCGACGTCATGACCGATGCCGCCGCGGCCGCTGAATCGATCCCCACCGAGGGCACCATCCCGCAGCTCGGGATCGCGGTGCGCCAGCTCACCGACCTCATCACCGAGACCGATGAGCTCGTCGCGGCGGCCGCCGGGGCGGCCCAGATCCTGCCGAGCATGCTGGGCGGCGACGGGGAGCGCGAATATCTGCTGCTCGTGCAGAACAACGCCGAGCTGCGCGCGGCGGGAGGCATCCCCGGTGCGCTCGCCGTGATCACCGCCGCCGACGGCACCCTGCGACTGAGCGACCAGTCGGGCGCCTTCCCCGTCTCGGAAGAGGTGGTGCTGCCGAGCCTCACCGACGAAGAGCGCACCCTGTTCGGCGACAACCTCGGCCTGTACATGCAGAACGTCACCGCGACCCCCGACTTCGCCCGCACCGGCGAGCTCGCGCGCGAGATGTGGAGCGACGTGGCGGCAACCACCGTCGACGGCGTCATCTCCGTCGATCCGGTTGCCCTCGCGCACGTGCTCGCGGTGACCGGTCCGATCGACGTCGGCGACGGGGTCACGCTCGACGAGACCAACGTCGTGCCGTTCCTGCTCAGCGAGGTCTACGCGCGCTACGCAGAGCCGCGCGAGCAGGATGCCTTCTTCGCGAGCGCGGCGGCGGCGGTGTTCCACCAGATCCTCCACGGCGACACCGACGCTCGCGCCCTCATCGGCGCGCTCGCCGAGTCGGCGGGGGAGCGGCGGATCCTGGTGTGGAGCGCCGACCCGAGCGAGCAGGCGATCATCGAGCTGAGCGGACTCGACGGCGCCCCGGTGTCATCCACCGACGAGCGCAGCGGCTTCGGCGTGTACTTCCACGACAACACCGAGTCGAAGATGAGCTACTACCTCGACACCGCGATCCGCACCGCCTCGGTGGAGTGCCGCAACGACGATCGCCCCTACGTCGAGGTGAGCGTCACGCTGACCTCGACCGCCCCGGCGGATGCCGCCAGCAGCCTTCCCGACTACGTCACCGGCACGCGCCACGGCCTCGGCCTCACCAAGGGCCAGATCCAGACGACGACGTTCATCGCGGCCCCGGCCGGCAGCGACATCTTCGACGTGCAGATCGACGGCGTCTCGTCGCCGCGCATCCTGAGCACCCTCGACGGGGTGCCGATGGCGGGCGTGACGGTGACCCTCGAGCCGGGGCAGAGCACCCAGCTGCGCTACCTGGTGCTCGCGCCCGCGAACGCCCCGCTCGCCGTCGACCTCGAGCACACGCCGACGGCATTCGACGTGCCGGTGTCGCTGAACCACCTGCTCGCCTGCCCGGCGGCGCCGACGGGGGAGCCGGGCATCAGCGCGCGTGCTGCGGCGCCGGCGCTCGCCGATTACTGATTAACGCTCAGCACCTGTAACATGAATTTTACTTCGAATGAGTTGTTGTCGGGTTTCCCGATCAGTAGCGTGATTCGCATCTGGAACTGCGTCCGACCCGACGGCGTCCTGGAGAAGCACACACCGCACCCTTCGCACGCTCGACCCCCCGGGCACCACTGAGGCAGGTTACCCACCATGTTCAAGAAACTGATCGCAGCTGCCGCCCTCATCGGCGTGGCGACCCTGACCCCCGTTGCTGCGCACGCCTACGGCGAACCGAGCGGCCCCACCACCGTCACGCCGGGCACGAGCACCACGCTCACCCTGCAGAACCTGCCGAGCGAATACGACGACGAGCCCGACGGCATCCTCGTCAGCGTCAACGGCCCCGGCGACGCCGTGCTCGCCGGCCTCGTCACCCGCGCCTACACGTCCAGCTCGGGCGCCGTCAGCATCAGCATCAGCTTCCCCACCGCCGGCAGCTACACCGTCGGCATCTCCAACAACCCGAGCGCCCCCGTCGCCGGCGCTCCCGCGTTCAGCGACTCCTTCACGATGACCGCCGAAGCGGCCGCCGCCCCCGGCGACGCGCTGCCCGAGACCGGCGTCAACCTGGTGCCGTTCCTCTGGTTCGGCGGCGGGCTCGTCATGCTCGGCTTCGCGCTCGTGGTCATGCTCGCAGTCGTCCGCCACAGCCGCCAGCAAGAGAGCATCGACGCGTAACGCGCGCCCCTGACCTGACCGACGCCGGGCCGCGAGTCACTCGCCGCCCGGCGTCGGCCTCTATGCTGAAAAGGTGACACCAGGCGAGGCGCAGCCGACGACGACCGACTCTGCACGGTTCTCGCGCGTTCCGACCCTCGGCCTCGTCGCCGCAGATGCGGAGTTCCGTGCCGAACTGGAGCAAGCTCTTGAGCTCGCCGGGCTCGCCGAAACCGTCGCCGTCTCGGTCGGAACCTGGATGGAGACCGTCTCGCATGAGGCCTTCCCCACCCAGGCCGTCGTCTTCGACGCCGACGACGAGAGCGCGACCCCGTCCGTCGAGGCACGCGTGCGCGCCAGCCGCGCCGCCAGTGCCCGCGTCATCGCCGTCACCCGCGACCTCGACGGCGCCAGCGCCGAGCGCTGGAAGACCGCCGGGGCGACCGAGGTCGTCACCCGCGAACAGCTCCCCGACGCCGTGCGCGCCCTCGCCGGCGCCCAACCCGGGATCGCCGCCGAATGGCACCAGGATGCGCTGCAGCGCGCCCAGCGCCCCAAGCTCAGCCCCGGCGAGACGCAGGCGCTCAAGCTGTACTGCAGCGGGCTGTCGACCATCGAGGTCGGGCGCGAGATGAACGTGCAGTACGAGACGGCCAAGACCTACCTGCGCCGCGTGCGCGAGAAGTACGCCAAAGTCGGTCGGCCGGCCAGCAAGAAGATCGAACTGATCCGTCGTGCGACGGAAGACGGGATTCTGGAGGAGTAGGTGGCGAAGCTCTACTTCCGCTACGGGGCGATGAACAGCGGCAAGAGCACCGCGCTCCTGCAGGCGGCCTACAACTACGAAGAGCGCGGGCAGCGGGTGCTGCTGGCCAAGCCCGCCATCGACTCCAAAGGTGAGAACTCGATCGTCTCGCGCCTCGGCGTCGCGCGCCCCGTCGACTTCACCATCGGCCCCGGCGCCGACCTCGCGGCGCTGTTCGTCGCCGAGCGCGCGCGGTTGGTGCGCGAGAGCGGGCACGACCTCAGCTGCCTGCTCGTCGACGAAGCCCAGTTCCTCGACGAGCAGCAGGTGGACGACCTGCTGCGGATCGCCATCCAGCAGGACGTCCCGGTGCTCGCCTACGGCATCCGCACCGACTTCCAGACCGTCGCCTTCCCCGGCAGTCGCCGACTGCTCGAGGTCGCGCACTCGCTCGAAGAGCTGAAGACCATCTGCCGCTGCGGACGCAAGGCCGTGTTCAACGCGCGCACCATCAACGGCGACTTCGTGTTCGACGGCGACCAGGTCGCCATCGAAGACGGCGCCGAGGTCGTCTACGAGTCGCTGTGCGGCGCCTGCTACCTCGACGAGAGCGGCGGCACGCTCAACCGCGGCTGGCGGCCCCGCATCGACTTCAGCTACACCAGCGGGCCCGACGCCGACTTCGCCTGAGCGGGCGCGCGTCACGCGCACCGCATCCGGATACGCGAAACGGCCGCCCTCTCGGACGGCCGTTCCTGTTCTGGTCGGGGTAACAGGATTTGAACCTGCGGCCTCGTCGTCCCGAACGACGCGCGCTACCAAGCTGCGCCATACCCCGGTGATGCACTTGCCGCGAACGGCAACCTGTCAAGGATAGCCGATTTCTGCGGGCATCTCGGTCAAGGTCAGCACAACGGCCTCCGGCGGGCACGCGAAGCGCACCGGTGCGTAGATCGAGGTGCCCAGGCCCGCCGACACGTTCAGCAGCGCCGCGCCGCGCGCGTGCCGCCAGACGCTCAGGCCCTGCGCCTGCTCGCGCGGAATGTCGCAGTTCGTGACCAGCGCCGGCATGCCCGGCACCCGCACCTGGCCGCCGTGGGTGTGCCCGGCGAAGATCAGCGAGGCGCCCTCCGTGACGAAGTCATCGAGGACCCGCTGGTAGGGGGCGTGCGTGACGCCGACCGTCAGCGGCGGCAGCGCCACGTTGTCGGTCCACTCCACGTTCTCGCGCACCGCCTCCAGGTTCGCCGGAATCGACCCCAGGTCGTCCCAGCCGCGGTGCGCATCCGCCGTGCCCACGAACTCGAACGCGGTTCCCCTCAGCTCGATCGCCGCGGCGCGGTTGTTCAGGTCCGACCAGCCGTGGCCTTCGACGAACAGGTGCTCCAAAGCGGCGGTGTCGAGCTTCAGGCCGTCGTGGTGCGCCTTCGACGGGCCGCTGAAGTAGCGGAACGGGTTCTTGAACGTCGGGCCGACATAGTCGTTCGAGCCGTGCACGAAGACACCCGGCACGTCGCGGAACGGCTCCAAGGCCTCCGCCACCGCCGGGATCGCGTCCGGGTGACCCAGGTTGTCGCCCGTGTTGACAATGAGGTCGGGCTCCACGCGCGCCAGCGAGCGCACGAAGTCGATCTTCGAGCGCTGCCACGGTGCCAGATGCAGGTCGCTCAGGTGCAGGATCGTGATCGGGCGCGAGCCGCGCGCCAGAATCGGCAGCGTCTCCTCGCGCACCGTCCAGCGCACCCGCTCGACGAGGGCGCCGTAGGCGAACGCCGCGGCGCCGAGCGCCGCGACGGCGCCGATTCCGGCGCCGACGCGGCGAAGCTCAGCACTCACGGGCAGGCGACTTTTCGAACCGTCAGGGTGATCGCCGAGTTCTTGTTCTTCACCGAACCCGCCGCCGGGTTCTGCGCGACAACGGTGCCGACCGAGGCGGGCGGATCATCCACCGTGGCGACGACACATGCCTCCACCACGTTGGTAAAGCCGGCGTCGATCATCGCCGTCTCAGCGGTCGCGTAGTCGTAGCCCTGCGTCGAGACGTCGGGGACCACCGCCGACTTGCCGTTCGAGGTGTAGACCTTCACCTCGGTGCCACGCGGCACCGACGAGCCCTCGCTCGGCGAGACCTTCGCGACCGTGCCCTCGGGCAGATCGGAGTCGACCTCGCCAGCGTCCTTGTAGCGCAGCTCCACGAGCTCGATCGCCGACTTCGCCGCCTGGGGCGTGCCGCCGATGAGACCCTCGGGGATCTCGACCGGGTTGCCGGTCAGCAGTCCCGGGTCCGGATCGGCGAACGCCGAACCGGGGAACAGCTTGTCGATCTCCAGCGCGATCGGCAGGAAGATCGAGTGGCGCAAGACGGACGCGCTGATGCCGTTGACATAGATGCTTCGCAGCGCCTGGGTGCCCACGATGTTGCCGACCCAGACGGCGGTCGCGACGCGGGTCGAGGTGCCGACCATCCAGGTGTGCACCGAGGCATCCGTCGTTCCGGTCTTGCCGATGTACGGGGTGCCGTCGTACGGGTTCGAGGCGCGCGCGGTGCCCGTCATCACCGTCGCCATCGCATACGCGGCCGTGTTGGCGACCTCGGGCGAGACCAGCGACTGGCCGCAGACCTGCGGCTGCCCCTGCACCTCGGTGCCGTCCGGCTGGATGACCGCGTCGATGATGATCGGCTCGCAGTACACGCCCTCGTTCGCGATCGCCGCGTAGGCGGCGGCCTGCGTCAGCGGCGCGATGTTGTTCTCGCAGCCGCCGATCGCGCACGACGGGTTCGTCGCCAGGTCGGTGCCATCCGCCGCGCCGTCGCCGCGGTGCACGCCGATCGAGGCGGCCAGCTCCGCGATGCGGGCCTGGTCGACATCGGCCGCCATCTGCATGAAGACCGAGTTGACCGACTCGGCGGTACCGCGCACCACCGTGTACGACCCCTTCTCGCCCGCGTCGTTCTTCACCTTGAAGGTCGTGCCGCCGTAGGTGCCGCCGATGTTCGAGTCGAAGAACTCGGCGTAGTTGAACTCGGTGATGCCGGCGTCGAAGGCCTCATTCACGCCGTGGCCGGCATCCAGGAACGCCAGCAGCACGTACGGCTTGTACGTCGACCCCGGCTGGAAGCCGCTGCCGCCACCGCCCGCGAGATCGGTGTTGAAGTTGACCGCGGTGGTCGAATCGCCGCCGCCGTCCAGCGTGTTGTCGAAGGTCTTGTTCTGCGCCATCACGATGATGCGGCCGGTGCCGACCTCGACGCTCGACACGGCGGCACCCAGCTCGAACCGATCCTCATCGGCCGGAGCGTACTTCTTCACCGTCGAGTTGGCGGTCTTCGACAGGCTCGGGTTGATCGTGAGCACGAGCGTGTAGCCGCCCTGCTTCCAGTTCTCGGCGCGCTCTTCCTCGGTGGTGCCGAGGCTCGCCAGCGACTCGACCTGGCGCGTCGCGTAGTCGCAGGCGAAGCGGTACTGCGTCTTCGCCGCGAGGCAGCCGTTCTTCGGCGCCGAATAGTTGACGAACTCCTCATCCACCGGAATCGCGAGAGCCTCGTCGCGCTCCTCGAGGGTGATGTAGCCCTCCTCGTGCATCGCCGTCAGAATCACGTCGCGGCGCTCCTGGTTCGCCGCGTAGTTGTCGGGCGTCGCCAGGCTGCGGGCGTTCGGGTACTGCACGATCGCGATGAGGCTCGCCGCCTCGGCGATCGTCAGGTCGGCAGCGCTCTTCGAGAAGTACTGCTCGGAGGCGGCCTGCACGCCGTAGGTGTTGCCGCCGAAGCCGGCGATGTTCAGGTATCCGGTGAGGATCTCTTCCTTCGTGTACCGCTGCTCCAGCCCGATGGCGAGCTTCATCTCGCGCAGCTTGCGGTCGATCGACGGGTCGAGCGCTTCCGCGATCAGCTCGTTCTGCGTGTCGATGTCGTAGTCGGGGTTGTTGACGATCTGGTTGACGATGATGTTGCGCACCGTCTGCATCGTCAGCGTTGAGGCGCCACCCGCATCCGCCCCGGTGGCCTGGCCGAGCGCCGCACGGATGACCGACGGCAGGTCGACGCCGCCGTGGTCGTAGAAGCGGCGGTCCTCACCGGCGATGGCCGCCTGCTCGAGGTACGGGCTCATCTCGTCGAGGCTGATCTGCTCACGGTTCTGGTAGAACACCGTGGCGATGTTGACCATCTCGCCGCTGTTGTTGATCGCGACGATCTGGTTCTGCTGCGAACCCTCGTCGAGCTCGATGTAGTCGGGAAGACTGTCGAAGATCCCGATCGTGCTGCTGGCGGTGACGCCGGTCACGGCGATGGCAGGGGCGACCATGACGGTCACAAGCAGTCCGGCGAGCGCGCTCAGGCCAAGCGTTCCGAAGATCGCACCGAGCACCCCGCCAGCCGTCAGATTCTGGGCAGGCATAGTCTTTAGGGTACGGGACGACTCCGAACTTCAAGCTGAACGGAAGCACAAAGATGACCAGGTGGGAATACCTGACCACACCGCTCATGATCCACAACACCGCCGCCATCCTCAACAACTGGGGCAGCGAGGGCTGGGAGCTCGTGCAGGTGGTGACAGGTCCCGAAGGCGGACTCGTGGCCTACCTGAAGCGCCCGGTCGCCTCGGAGGCCTCCGCGTGAGCGCCGTTGCCGCGCGTCTGGCCGAGCTCGGCCTGACCCTGCCCGCCGTCGCGAAGCCCGTCGCCGCCTACATTCCCTCGATCGTCTCCGGCGATCTCGTCTACACCGCGGGGCAGCTTCCCTTCATCGACGGGGCGCTCCCCGCGACCGGCAAGGTCGGCGGCGAGGTCACGCCCGAGGACGCCGCCGGCTACGCCCGCATCTGCGCCCTCAACGCGCTCGCCGCGGCCGAAGACGCGATCGGATCGCTCGACCGTGTCACGCGCGTCGTCAAGGCGGTCGTGTTCGTGGCATCCACCCCCGACTTCACCGGCCAGCCCGCCGTCGCCAACGGCGCGTCGCAGCTGCTCGGCGAGGTCTTCGGTGAGGCCGGCCAGCACGTGCGGAGCGCGGTCGGGGTGGCCGTGCTGCCGCTCGACTCGCCCGTCGAGGTCGAGCTCGTCCTCGAGTTCCACTAGGCCGCGCGGCCCCGCGCTGCGCCGCGCGGCCCCTCGCTGCGCCCTGAGTGTGTCGTTTCTCCGGAGGTTTCGCCGGCAGCCCCCGTGTTTCCGGGCCTGAATCGCGCGCGCAGGGCATTTTCTCCGGAGAAACGACACACTGCGAGCGTGCGGATGCGCGGGGCGGGCGCGCCCCGACGTGCCCCGCGCTCAGCCCGGAATCACGAAGCCTGAGACGGGTCGGGTGTGATCCCCGCGCCACAGGTGCGTCTCGATCTGAGCCACGCAGGCGGGCCAGTCGTGCATGACGAGCCGCGAGCTCAGTCGCGCGGTGAGGTAGCCGCGCTGCGCCGAGGCGTTGTCGCGGCGGCGGTCCTCCACGAATCCGGCCTGTGTCGCGTGCGTCGCCGCCCCATCCGTCTCGATGATCAGCGACGTGCCGACCAGCAGGTCGACCTCGCCCACGCCCTCGACGTGCGGATGGACGAGCACCGGCACGCCGCGCTCCCGTAGCCACAGGCGCACGATCGACTCGAGCCCCGAATCGGCGCGTCCGTCGATGAACGGCTCCAGCTCGCGTGCGGCCCTCGGGAGCCGTCCGATGACGAAGCGCAACGCGGATGCGTCGATCAGCCCGCGGTGCAGCGCGCTGTCGGCGCAGGCGACCGCGGTCGCACGATCGGCCCGCACGAGAACCTGCGCGAGCGTCTGCTCAACCGACTCACGCCATACCGAGCTCGGCGGCTCGATCGTGTCGCGCAGGAGGGTCCAGTAGGGCACGATCGGATTCCCGTCGACCTCGAGCGGGCCGGGGTAGGGGAGTTGCTTCCCGGGCACTGCCACGTTTCCGTGTGCAGGCCAGCTCACGTGGATACCGTGGTCGAGCCCCACCCACATTCCGTAGCTGCGGGCGGCCGAGAGCGAGCCGAGGCGCCCGCCGAGGGTGACGGCGATGCGGGCGTCGAGCGGCGCATCCGGTGTCGCGTAGTTGGCGCGGCGCAGTCGGATCAGTGTGCCGCGATGCGCGGCCGCCGCGATCTGGCGCGGTGAGCACCCCGCGTCGAGGAGCTGCTGACGCAGGACGATCGGTCCGATGGTGCGGGCAGCGGCGCCGGCGTCGCGGCGGGGGATCGGGGAGGCCACGCATCCACGCTGGCGCTGGCGTGCGGCCCGCGGGCTGACGCGGCTCGGCCGGTGGATCTGGGCGTGTGCGGCGCGCCGGGGAGGATGCGACCGCCCGGATGGGTGCTCGCCGCGGTGGCGCCTTCGGCCGCCGCCCCGCCCTCAGTGCGACGCTTCTCCGGAGAAAACACCCTCTGCGCCTGACTTGGGCCCGAAAACACGGGGGCTGCGGGCAAAACCTCCGGAGAAACGACACACTACGCGCGGGCGGGGCGGTGCGCGGCGCGGCCGCGGGGCGCGGCCCTAGGCGCTGCCGAGCTTGTCGGAGATGACCTGCATCACGCTGGTGTCGGCGAGCGTGGTGGTGTCGCCCACCTCGCGGCCCTCGGCCACGTCGCGCAGCAGTCGCCGCATGATCTTGCCCGAGCGGGTCTTGGGCAGCTCCGCCACGATGTAGATGTCGCGCGGGCGGGCGATCGCGCCGATCTGCTGGGCGACGTGCGAGCGCAGCAGCACCGGGGCATCCACCGCCATCTCGTCGGCGAACTCCTGCCGAAGAATCACGAACGCGACCACGGCCTGCCCGGTCGTCTCGTCCGCGGCGCCCACGACCGCCGCCTCGGCGACGGAGGGATGCGCGACCAGCGCCGACTCGATCTCGGCCGTTGACAGGCGGTGCCCCGACACGTTCATCACGTCGTCGACGCGTCCGAGCAGCCAGACGTCGCCGTCCTCGTCGTAGTGCGCGCCGTCGCCGGCGAAGTACATCGGCCCGCCCTCGACCTCGGCGAACTTCGACCAGTAGGTCTCGCGGAACCGCTCCGGGTCGCCCCAGATGCCGCGCAGCATCGCCGGCCACGGCTCGGTCGCGACCAGCAGTCCGCCGCTGCCGTGCGGCACCGGCGTGCCGTCCTCATCGAGGATGCCGATCGAGATGCCCGGCACCGGGCACTGCGCGCTTCCGGGCTTCAGCTCCGTGATCCCGGGCAGCGCGCTGACCATGATTCCGCCGGTCTCGGTCTGCCACCAGGTGTCGACGATGGGGGCGCTTCCGCCGCCGATGACGTCTCGGTACCAGATCCACGCCTCCGGGTTGATCGGCTCGCCGACGCTGCCGAGCACGCGAATGCTCGACAGGTCGAAGCGATCCGGGATCTCCCGACCCAGCTTCATGAACGAGCGGATCGCGGTCGGCGCCGTGTAGAAGATCGACACCTTGTACTTCTCGATCAGCTCCCACCAGCGGCCGGGGTGCGGCGTGTCGGGGGTGCCCTCGTACATGACCTGGGTGGCGCCGTTGGCGAGCGGGCCGTAGACGACGTAGCTGTGCCCGGTGACCCAGCCGACGTCGGCGGTGCACCAGTAGACATCCGTCTCGGGGTGCAGGTCGAACACGTTCTTGTGCGTGTAGGCGACCTGGGTCAGGTAGCCGCCGCTGGTGTGCAGGATGCCTTTCGGCTTTCCGGTGGTGCCGGAGGTGTACAGGATGAACAGCGGGTTCTCGGCCTCGAAGCCGCGCGGCTCGTGCTCGGCATCCGCCGCCTCGAGCGCGTCGTGCCACCAGACGTCGCGGCCCTCGGTCCAGTTGACCTCGTTCTCTCCGCGACGCACCACGAGCACGTGCTGCACGGTGCTCGGGTTGCCGTCGATCTCGTCGGCGGCCAGCGCCGTGTCGACGGTGCCCTTGAGGCCGAACACGCGACCCTTGCGCCAGCCGCCGTCGGCGGTGATGACGAGCTTCGCCTCGGCGTCGTCGATGCGGGCGCGCAGACTCTCGGCGCTGAACCCGCCGAAGACGACCGAGTGCACGGCGCCGAGGCGCGCGACCGCGAGCATCGCGATGACGGCTTCGGGGATGACCGGCAGATAGATCGCCACGCGGTCGCCCTGGCCGATGCCGAGCGCTTCGAGCGCGTTGGCGGCGCGCTTCACCTCGGCGGTGAGCTCGGCGTAGGTGAGGCTGCGGGTGTCGCCCGGCTCGCCCTCCCAGTGGATGGCGACTCGGTCGCCGTTGCCGGCGGCGACGTGCCGGTCGAGGCAGTTCTCGGCGACGTTCAGCTTGCCGTCACCGAACCAGCGCGCGAACGGCGCGTTCGACCAGTCGAGGGTCTCGGTGAAGGGGGTCTGCCAGTGCAGGAGCTGCCGGGACTGCTCGGCCCAGAAGCCGAGCCGGTCGGCCGCGGCGGCCTCGGCGAGCTCGGTCGAGGCGATCGCGTTGGCGGCGAACTCGGCGCTCGGCGCGAACCGGCGGTTCTCGTGCATCAGGCTGTCAATCGAATTCATGGACGTCGTTATCCTCGCTCGACCCGCGACCGTGCCTGGCGATCGCGTGGAATCATCTGGTGAACGCGACGATCCTATCGGGCGCCGCGGGCCGGGCCGCGGGGCGTGTGACGTCGTGTTTCGCGCCCGAACGGCGCCCCGGAGCGACATCGTCATCGAGTTGTCATCAACATCAGAGATTTCTCGGGGAATCTCCGTTGCGGTGTCCTCCTTTTGGAGTACACTCAAGCCATCCGGGCGCAAGCTCGGCATGCGGCGCACAAGATTCCCCCCAATCCTGCGCTGCTGTGGCGGCGCCCGTTCCCCCCAATGGGCGCCGCCCCTCTGTTTAACCGGCCCGTTGCGGGGTCGTGTTTCGCGGGAGCGAGTCCCGGCAGCCGCTGCTGCGGCGACCCGGCGTCGCGGATTCGGCGCGTCGCCTCGTTCCCGGCCGCGTTCTGGGCGAAAAACCCACGAATCCGCGGCTTTCGGCCCCGAATCGGCTCGATTTCGCACACGGTGTCGACGTGGATGCACGGGCGGCCGGGTCGGAGGAGCGCTTCGTCGCGCGCCCCACGCGTGCCGCCGCCGAGACGTCGCGCGCCGGCCCGGCGCCACCGCGCGCGATCTGGGGGCCGCTGGCGGGCCTGCTCGACCCGGAGATGACCGATCTCTTCGTCAATCCCGACGGCAGCGTCTGGGTCGATCGGGGTACAGGCGCAGAACTCGTGCCGGGACTGCGCCTCACGCCGCGCGAGGCGCGCGAGCTGGCGATCCGACTGCTGGCCCAGGGCGACCGGCATGTCGACGAGGCGACCCCGTGCGCCGATGCGGCGCTCGACGGCACACTGCGCGTGCACGCCGTGCTGCCGCCCGTCAGCGTCGGCGGCGCGGTGCTCTCGATTCGCCAGGCGCGGCCCGAGCGCTGGAGCCTGGATGAGCTCGCCGAGCGCGATGTCGTCGCCGCGGCGGACCTCGACCGGCTGCGCGAGTTGGTGGCGCGCCGGGCGAACCTGCTGATCACCGGCGCCGCGGGCACCGGCAAGACGACTCTGCTCGCGGCGCTGCTGGCCGAGGCGCCGCCGAGCGAGCGCATCGTCGTCGTGGAGGATGTCGCCGAGCTGCGGGTCGCGCATCCGCACGTCGTCGCCCTCTCGGCGCGCCAGCCGAACCTGGAGGGGCGCGGCGCGATCGGTCTCGACCGACTGGTGCGGGAGGCGCTGCGGATGCGTCCGGACCGGCTCGTGGTGGGCGAGTGCCGCGGTCCCGAGCTGCGTGAGCTGCTGATGGCCCTGAACACCGGGCACGACGGCGGCGCGGGCACCCTGCACGCCAACTCGCTCGCCGACGTGCCGGCGCGGCTGGAGGCGCTCGGAGCGCTCGCCGGGTGGGAGCCGGTGGCGCTCGCCCGCCAGGCGGTGAGTGCGTTCGACGCGGTGATCCACCTCACGCGGGCCCCCGACGGCCTCCGGCAGGTCGAGGCGCTCGGCCGACTCCGGCTGGGCGCGCGCGACCGGCTCGCGGTGGAGGAGTGGTGAGCGACGCCGGCGCCGCCCTGGATGCGCACGCCGAGCTGGTCGAGCGCCTCGCCGTGCTGCTCGAGGCGGGGCTCGCCCCCGGCGCGGCCTGGCGGGAGCTGGCCGCCGACGCCCCCGACTCGTTCGCCGGGCTGGTGGCCGAGGGAGGGGCGGAGGCGAGTGCCGACCGCGTGCTCGCGGCACTCGGTGAGCGGCCGAGCGTCGAGCACGACAGCCTGCGCGCGCTCGCCGCCGTGTGGCGCGTCGCGACGGAGGCGGGCGCCCCGCTCGCGCCGACCCTGGCGCGACTGGCGGAGGTGCTGCGCGAACTCGCGCAGGGTGAGCGCGAACTCGAGACGGCGCTCGCCGGACCGCGTGCCACCTCACGCATCGTGCTGGCGCTGCCGCCCCTCGGTCTGCTGCTCGGCGGGGTGCTCGGCATCGACGGGCTCGGAGCCCTGGTCGGCAGCGGCCTGGGCTGGGCGTGCCTCGTGGTCGGCACGGGCCTGCTGCTGCTCGCCGTGCGTTGGAATCGTCGCCTCTGGCGGGCGGCGTCGGAGCGCAGCCCGGCGCCGGGGCTCGCGCTCGACCTGCTCGCGGTCGCGCTCGCCGGGGGAGCGCCCCCGGGGCGGGCGCGGCGCTGGGTGCTCGACGCGCTCGCCGAGGCCCGACTGCCCGCGGAGGCGGCCGAGCTCGACCGCCAGCTCGCCTTCGCGACGCGGGCGGGCATCCCGGTCGGTGCGCTGGCGCGCAGCGCCGCCGTCGCCGAGCGCCGCCGCGCTCGCGCCGGCGACGCCCGACGCGCGGCCGAGTTCGCCACCCGCCTCGTGCTGCCGCTCGGGCTCTGCATCCTGCCGGCGTTCGTGCTGCTCGGCGTGGTGCCGATCGGCATCGCGATCGTCTCCTCCACCGAGCTGCTCGGCTAGCGCCGTCGTTCTTCGCCGACACCGAGCGTTCACTTCCGATTCACGCGCGCGCTCGACACTCCGCAGATGCGATCTCGCCTTCCTGTCCTCCGCGGCGCCATCGCCGGGCTGGGGCTCATCGCGGCGGTCACCGCGTCGCAGGTCCACGCTCCGCCGGCTCATGCCCATCCGACCGGCAGCAGCGCCCTGCTGATCGAATTCACTGACGCCGGTCTCGACATCGAACTCCAGGTTCCCCTCGATGACTTCGAAGGCGCGACGGGGGTGCGGGTCGACCCGAGCAGTGCGAACGGTGACGCGGTCGCGGACGCCATTGTCCGCCAGCTGCAGTTCCACGACTCCGACGGCGTGCCCTTCGATACGGCCATCGAGAGCGTGGTCATCGAGACCGTGAACGGCCTCGAGACGGTGGTCGCCGCCGGCTCCGCGGCGGCACCCGGCGTGCCGTCACCCGTCACCGTCAGTGCAACGCTCGTCATCGAGGACGATGACCGCCACGCGATCTACGTCTCGGCGCTGCGCGACTCCGGCAGCCGTGAGCTGGTCGGCATCCTCACCGGAGCCAGCGCCACGGTGACGATCGCCGCGGCGGCCGCCTCGGCCACCGTCGCCGACATGCTCGCGTACGGCATGCAGCACATCGCCCACGGATACGACCACCTGCTGTTTCTCGCGCTCCTGCTCCTCGTCGCCCCGCTCTCGCTCTCTCGAGCCCCGACCCGCTGGGTTCGCGACCCGAGGCAGACGTCGCGCGGGACGCTGGTGCGCGTCGCCCAGACCGTGACCGCGTTCACGTTGGGGCACTCTTTGGCGCTCGCGGTGGTGGGGCTCGGCTGGGTGGCACTGCCCGTGCGCCTCGTCGAGTCGGCCGTCGCGGCGACGATCGTTCTGATGGCGATTCACTGCGTCCGCCCGATCCTTGGTCGGAGGGAGGCCGTCCTGGCGGGCGTCGTCGGGCTCGTCCACGGCTCCGCGTTCGCCACCACGATCGTGGAGCTGGATCTGCCGGTGTGGGATGCGGTGCTGGCGATTCTCGGTTTCAACCTCGGGATCGAACTCGCCCAACTCATCGGTGTCGTGCTGACGGTGCCGTTCCTGGCGGCCGCGGCGGCGAGCCCGGCATACATGGTGCTGCGCATCGTGGTCGGCGTGGTCGGCGTCGCCGCGGGCCTTGCGTGGTTCGTGGCGCTGCAGGTGGACGCCGATTCGATCCTGGAGCCCGCGTTCGGGCTGATCTCGGCCGCCCCGATCGTCGCGTACGGGCTGTTCCTGGTGGTGATGCTCGCGCTCGCGTGGCCGCGGCGAGCATCCGGTGATGCGATGCGCGGGGCCGTCACATGACCGTGCGGGGGAGCGCGAGCCGTGCTCTCGCGGCGGGCGCGATCGTCGTCGCATCGGTGGCGCTCGCCGGTCCGGCGGCCGCGCATCCCGAGGGGCCGCCCCAGACGGTTCTCATCTCGACGGCGGGCGCGACCGTGACGCTGCACTGGACGAGCGCGGTGGACGACCTGAGCGCTCTGGGATTCCGGCTGGGGGCAATCGATGCTGAGAGCACGTTCGTCTACGACGAGACCGGCACGCTGATCGCCGAAGAGTCGGACGTTGACGACATGACCGTGCTCGGGGCGGATCCTGTCTTCGCCGAGTACCTTCTCGACACGCTTCAGGTCGTGCAGGCCGGGGCGCCGTGCGCCGGAGTGGTGGGCGACACGTCCGCGCTGGGGTCGGCCGGGGTCTCGGTGCGCTTCGAGTGCGCGACCGACATCGCCGATCGCTCCGAGGTGGAGATCACCGCGACCCTTCTGATGGATCTCGATCCCCGCTACGAGGTGCTCGCGACGAGCGAGGGCGGGGAGAGCTTCATCTACACCGAGGCGGATGACGTCCACACCTGGCAGCTCGCATCGCCGGTGGCGACGGCCGGCGGTGGCGGCGAGGTGTCGTGGGCGGCGGCGGCGGTGGGAGCGCTGTGGGTGGCGGGTCTGGTCATTCTCGGTCTCGTGATCCCGCGAATTCGCGACCGCGGACGCCCCCGGGTCTGAGTTGTTGAGCTTCCGTTTACTTGGCATCCAGGTGCGGGACATGAGGGATCAGCACGATCGGGCGAGCTTGCCCGTTCGATCCCCCTGACGAAAGGCCCCCCGTGTTCCACTCTCTTCGCCGCTCTCTTCACCGAGGGGTCGCGCTCGTTCTCGCGGTCACGGTGCTCGGCCTCGGCCTCGGTGTCGCGGCCGCCGACTCCTCCGAACCCGCGGCCGCGGCCGGCGAGGTCGTTCCCGGCGGCAAGGTGACGATGGAGGTCACGAGCTACGACCTGCAGTGGTCGTACTCGCTGTCGGTGAACGGTGCGGACGTCTCGATGCCGAGCGTGCAGTCGGCGGGCGTGGGTTCGACGCCGACGCTCATCGAGAGCGCCTCGTTCGCGGCGGGGACGCTCGAGGAGGGGGCGAACACGATCGTGTTCACGCCCGGCATGAACGGGTCGGGCGTTCCGGATCGGGTCTATCTGACCAACATCAAGGTGGTGCTCGACGACGGTCGCGTCTTCGAGGATTCGGGTTCCGCCGGCACGATCATCAACGTCGGCTACGACCGGGTGCCGCACGAGTTCTCATACAGCTTCGACGTCGATGTGACTGCCGCCGACGCCGTTCCCGGCGGCAAGGTCACGATGGAGGTCACGAGCTACGACCGGCAGTGGACCTACTCGCTGTCGGTGAACGGCTCGACCGTCGCGCTGCCCTCCGTGCAGTCGACCGCGGCAGGCTCGACGCCGACGTTGATTGAGAGCGAGTCGTTCGCGGCGGGCACGCTGGACGAGGGTGTCAACACGATCGTCTTCACGCCGGGCATGAACGGCTCGGGTCTGCCCGACCGCGTCTACCTGAGCAACATCAAGGTGGTGCTCGATGACGGCCGAGTGTTCGAGGACTCCGGTTCGGCCGGCACGATCATCAACGTCGGCTACGACCGCGTGCCGCACGAGTTCTCCTACAGCTTCGACATCAACGTGACCGCCGAGACGGTCGTCGCGGGCGGCAAGGTCACGATGGAGGTCACGAGCTACGACCGGCAGTGGACCTACTCGCTGTCGGTGAACGGTGCGGACGTCTCGATGCCGACCACACAGTCGACCGGCGCGGGAGCGACGCCGACGCTCATCGAGAGCGGGTCGTTTGCGGCGGGAACGTTGGATGAGGGGGTCAACACGATCGTGTTCACTCCGGGCATGAACGGCTCGGGTCTGCCCGACCGGGTCTATCTGACGAACATCAAGGTCGTGCTCGACGACGGCCGCGAATTCGTCGATGCCGTCTCCGCCGGGACGATCATCAACGTCGGCTACGACCGCGATCCGCACGAGTTCTTCTACAGCTTCGACATCAACGTGACGGCCGCCGGCGGGCCCGGCAGCAGCGGCGAACTGTCGCTCTCGCTCGCCGAGGGCGAGCTGGTCTCCGGGTCGATCCCGGTCGTGGTCGACGGCGCCGCCCCCGTGACCCTGGTGATCGACGGCACCGAGCGGTCGCTGGAGCCCGCGATCAGCGGCGGCAAGCTCCTCGTCGACGTCAACAGCTACGACGGCGGCAAGACCGACTACAGCATCCTTGTCAACGGCGTCGAATTCGCGATGCCTGCGGTCGATGCGGCACCGGGCGGCGGCGGCGTCGGCTCGTTCGTCACGCTCGAGAGCTCGGCCTTCCCGACCGGAACGCTGAGCCCGGGCAGCAACACCGTCTCGTTCGTCTCCGGCCCCAATTCCTCCGGGGTCCCCGACCGCGTCTATCTCCGCAACCTGAAGATCGTGCTCGACGACGGCACCGTCTACACCGACGCGGAATCGGCCGCCGAACGGATCGATGTCGGCTACGACCGGAACCCGTACGAGGAGTCGTATCCGTTCACGTTCACCGCCGCGGCGCCCGACGCCTCGTCCCGCCTGCACTACGCGTGGGACACGACGACGACACCCGACGGAGTCCGCACGGTCACGGTGAGCGATGCGGAGGGGGAGCTCTCGGTCGAGGTGGTCGTCGACAACACCGCGCCTGCGCTCGAACTGCGTCGCCCGGCTGCGGGAGCCACGTACTCGATCTTCGATGACCTCGTCGTCGACATCGCCGGCTCCGACGCCACCGACGGGTCGGTGCCCGTGGCGATCACGGTCGACGGCCTCGCCGTCGAGAACGGCGCGTCGCTCGCCGGTCTGCTGGAGCTCGGCTCGCACGAACTGACCGCGACCGCGGAGGATGCAGCAGGCCACCGCACGAGCGAGACGATCAGCTTCGAGCTCGGCACGTATGTCGCCACGGACCCGTCGCCTGCCGCACACGCCGCGAGCGTGTCGCCGAGTGACGTGGAACTGAGCGTCATGGTGTCGACGCCCGGCGCCGATGTCGACGTCCGCTTCGCCGAGGCCGAGGTGGTCTCCGGCGTGGAGGCGGGCCACATCGACGCGCGCGGCGGAACGACCACGGACGGCAGTCCGTCGCCCGGTGCCGGCGCCGAACTCGACGCGGGCGTTCTGGGGCGGCTCGACAGCATCGACGCCGAGACCGTCGAACAGGGCTCGACGGCGGCCTATCCCTTCCAGCAGTTCGAGATCGCCATGCCGGAGGGGACAACGTCCAACAGCGTCGTCGAGATCTTCTGGCGGGGTGACGCCCCGACCGGCCAGCGCGTCGTGCTGTCGGCCTGGGACTTCGCGTCCGAGGAGTGGGTGACGGTCGACGAGGCGCCCGACGGCGGCGCGTACACGAACCTCGAGGGCTCGGTCCCCGCGGCCGACGTCGTCCGCGATGGTCGCGCGATCGCCCTGGTTCAGGTGCGCCCGGGCTACATCGCGCCGACCACCGACGGAGTCGTCAACTTCGCCTGGGTCACCGACACGCAGTACTACTCGTCGCGTGACGCGGCGTCGTACGCGGCCATCACCCAGTGGATCGCCGACAACAGCGATGCGGACAAGATCGCGTACACGGTGCACACCGGCGACATCGTCGACATCCCGTCGAGCGACCCGCAGTGGGTGAACGCGGACGCCGCCATGAGCATCCTGGATGAGGCTGGCGTTCCGTACGGCGTCGTCTCGGGCAACCACGACTACGAGAGCGGCTATGCCCACTACCGCGAGTACTTCGGCGAGCATCGATTCGCCGACAACGCCTGGTACGGCGGCACCATCAGCGACAACGTCCAGCACTACGACTACGTGTCGACTCCGGAGGCCGACTACCTCTTCGTCTACCTCACCTGGTCGGCGACCGACGAGGAGTGGGAGTGGGTCAAGGACGTCATCCGCACGCATCCGGATGCGAACGTCATCATCGGGACGCACGAGCAGTTCAGCGATACCGGGGTGCTGCTCGGTCAGGGTGAACGCTTCATGAGCGAGATCATCCAGCCGTTCCCGAACGTGCGCGCGATTCTGTCCGGCCACAAGAAGACCTCGTACGTCTGGGTGCATCGCCTCGACGACGGTCGTGTCGTTCTGCAGGTGCAGGGCAACTACCAGCACGTCGACAACGAGTACTCGACCGAGGGCGGCGGCTATATGCGCTACCTCAAGCTGGACCCGGCCGCGCAGACCTTCACCAACGAGACGTTCACTGTCTTCGACACGGCGAACACCCACGCGTGGGACGAACTCGGCTGCGAATCCCGCACCGAGGCGCCGGACGTCGAGATCGAGATGACGGAGGCCTGCATCGGCGCGGAGAACTTCGTGCGTGACGTCACCCTCGAGCCGACCGAGCGCTCGGTGGCGACGGACTTCGTCGCGGCGACGGTGCGCACCGGTGCCGAACTCGGCACGGTGCACGATGTCGAGCCCGGAACGCGGGTGTCGGTGCCGGTGGTCGATGTGCCCGTCGACGGATCCCTGCACTGGTATGTCGACATGACCGACGCGGCGGGCAACACCGTCTCGTCGCCGGTGTGGTCGTTCACCACGTCGGCCTCAGGAGGCTCGGACGGCTCTGCGGGGGTGCCGCCGACCGGAACGCCCGATCCGATCGCGGATGACGAACTCGCCGGAGACAGCGGCGACGTGACGCTGTCGCTTGATGGGCGGAAGGTCACGATCACCCTGCCGGCGGAGTACGCCGACTCGTGGGTCGGGATGTTCGTCCATTCGACGCCGCAGTTCCTGGGCTGGCACCAGACCGGCGCGACGGCGACGGCGACGGCGACGCTGCCCGACGATCTCGAACCGGGCGTGCACCGTGTCGTGGTGGTCGATCGCTCCGGGGAGCTGATCGGCTGGGCCAGCTTCACCGTCGACAGCCACGGCAACGTCCTCGCCACGACGGGGCAGACGGTGTTCCTGCCGCTGCTGGTGGTGGCGGCGGTGCTGCTGCTCGCCGGGGGCGCGGCGATGCGTCTGCGCGGTCGCAGCGCGGTCTAGTTCGACGCTGCGGACGAGGAGGCGCTCCGGGCCGGGCGCCTCCTGATCGGCTCCGCTGCACCGTTCCTCCCCAGCGGGACTCGGAGTGCGACCATGCCCGCACTGATCGCGTCACACCTCGTCGCGTGATCACGGTGGGCAGGCTGGTCTCACTCGTGCCGCCGACCCGACCTGGAGGTTCGAATGTACGACCACCCGCTTCCCGCAACCCGCGGCACCCGCGGCACCCGACTCGCCAGCGCGCTCTGCGCGCGCTGGCGAGCCCTCCGCGACGACGACCGCGGCGCCGCGACCGCCGAGTATGCGATCACGATCATGGCCGCCGTCGGCTTCGCTGGCCTTCTGGTGGTGATCCTGCGCTCCGGCGAGGTGCAGCAGATCCTCACCGACCTGGTGCGCAGTGCGCTCACCGTGGCGGGCTGACCGCGGCAGCGTCGTCGCCGAGTTCGCGGTCGCGCTGCCCGCGGTGCTGCTGGTGTTCCTCGCGCTCATGTCGGGCATCCAGTTCGCGGCGCTCGCGGTTCGGCTGAACGACGCGGCGGCGGATGCGGCGCGCGGTCTTGCGCGCGGCGACGCCACGGCGTCGGTCGCAGCCCGCCTCGCCACGCAGGTGCCGGGGGCGGGTCTTCAGCGGGGGTCGGAGGGCGACCTGGTGTGCGCCGAGCTGGCGGTGACGCCGGGCGGAGTGGGCGGGCTGCTCGGCATCCGCCTGGAGGCGCGCAGCTGTGCGCTCGCGGGTGGACTGTGAGTCGTCCCGATGTCGCCTCCGAAGCGGGCGCGGGCTCGGTGCTCGGGTTCGCGCTGCTCGGCGCGCTCGTGGTGCTGGCGCTCGCCGCGCTCGGCCTGGGCGGGGCGCTCGCCGAGCGGCAGCGCGTCATCGGCGCGGCCGACAACGCGGCCCTCGCGGCGGCGGATGCGGCCCGCGGGCTGGTGCCCGGCTCGCCCTGCCCGGTCGCCGAGCAGGTGGCGGTGGCCAATCGGGCGCAGCTGCGCTCGTGTGACGTCGATGGCTACGTCGTCACCGTCGAGGTCGAGGGCACCGTGTGGGGCGTGCTCGTGAGGGCGCGCGCGACCGCAGGGCCGCCGCGGCGCGCCGTCGGCCGTGGGAGCGGCCGGCCTTGTCGAGCGCCTCCCTACGCTTTCGTGCGGCGCCGCAGGAGCACGAGCAAGACTCCGGCGATCACGAGCACGCCCGCGATGCCAAGCAGCAGCTCGCCGCTCACTCCGGTGGCGGCGAGCACGGCGACCCAGGTGGCGGTGAGGCTGAGCGGCCCTGTCGCGGTGGCAGGCAGCTCAAAGGCGTCGCCGTCGACCGTCCAGCCGGCGAACTCGTAGCCGTCGCGCGTCGGGTCGGCGGGAGCGGGGATGGTGTCGCCGTCGTTGACGGTCACGCTGGCAATGCTGGTGCCACCCGCCGTGTCGAAGCTGATGAGGTAGTGGAATCCGACCGTGATCTGCCCACCGGTGCCGACCGTGGCGGTGGCGGCCGAGTAGCCGACCCCCGCGGGAGTCGTCGAGTTGGTGATCGTCGGAGCGTTCGGGTTTCCGCCGTCGGTCGCGGCGCCCGCATCCGGGGTGCCGTGGATGTCGAGAGTGCCGGGCGTGCCCGGGGGAGCGCCCGCACTCGGTGCGCTTGTTGTGCCGCCTCCGCCGATTCCGGCGGCGTCGGTGCCGCCGGTGGCGGTGATGTTGCCGCCGGTGAGGGTGATGGTGCCGCCGTCGCCGTAGTCGCCGCCGCCGATGCCGGCGCCGGAGAATCCGCCGGTTGCGGTGGTGTCGCCCCCGGAGATCGTCACGCTGCCGCCGTCGCCGTTCCAGCCGCCGCCGATGCCCGCGCCGAGGCCGCCGCCGGTCGCGGTGACGTCGCCGCCCGAGATGGTGATGGTGCCGCCGTCGCCGCTCCAGCCGCCGCCGATGCCTGCAGCGTTGCCGCCGCTCTGCGACACGACGGTGCCGCCCGTGATGGTGATCGTGCCGGCATCGCCGGAGTAGCCGCCGCCGATGCCGGCTCCGAAGTCGCCACCGATTCCGCTTCCGACGCCGAAGGAACCGGGCGTGACGGTGACAGCTCCGCCGTTGATCTCGATGCGGCCGCCGTTGCCGTTCTCACCGCCGCCGATGCCCGCGGCATAGTCGCCGCCGGTGGCCGTGACGGTGCCGCCGTTGATGACGATCGTGCCGCCATCTTCCTCGTCGCTGCCGCCGATTCCGGCCGCGAAGCGCTTGCCGACCGCGGTGAGAGCGCCGGCGCCGTCGCCAGTGTCGTCGATCGTGAGGGAGGCGGTGCCCGCCACGTGGATCGCTGCCGTGTCCGCAGCGGGATCGTCCACCGTGAGGGTGTGCCCGCTCAGGTCGAGCGTGATGCTCTCGCCCGCGTCGACGGAGAGGTTCGCGCCCGCGGGGGCGGTGATGTCGGCGCCGAGCACGACGGTGTCGCCGTCGACCGCGAACGCGGCCTGCAGGTCGCCCCAGGTGGTGACGGTGACGGTCGCGGCCGAGGCGGGCGCGGCCGTGAGCACTGCGAGCGGCAGCGCGAGGGCGGCGGCGAGGGCCGCGCGGCGCACGAGCATCGAGTGGGTCACGAGCGGGCTCCGGGATCCCGGGCCGAGGCGGCGCGACCCGTTGAGGTTCCCTCGACCGTAGCAGGAAGCGACACCTATATAAGGAGAATCAGCACGCAGACTGTCGATCGCCGCCGTGCGGCGCGAAGCAGAGCCTCGGCGCGAATGTGTATGGTGTGCCTCGGACGGAAGGAGTCCGGTGTCAGACAGCAGGAAGCTTGTCATCGTCGAGTCGCCCGCAAAGGCGAAGACGATCGCGCAGTACCTCGGCGAGGGATATGAGGTACAGGCCTCGGTGGGTCACATTCGTGACCTGATCGAGCCCAAGAACCTGCCGCCGGAGCTCAAGAAGGGGTCGCTCGGCAAGTTCTCGATCGACGTCGAGGGCGGATTCCTTCCCTATTACGTGGTCAGCGACGCCAAGAAGCGCACCGTCACCGACCTCAAGAAGGCACTCAAAGACGCCGACGAGCTCTACCTCGCCACTGATGAGGACCGCGAGGGGGAGGCGATCGCCTGGCACCTGCTCGAGGTGCTGAAGCCCAAGGTGCCCGTCAAGCGCATGGTGTTCCACGAGATCACCAAGGAGGCGATCGAGGCCGCCCGCAACAACCCGCGTGAGCTCGACACCGCCCTCGTCGACGCGCAGGAGACCCGCCGCATCCTCGACCGTCTGTTCGGCTTCGAGATCTCGCCGGTGCTCTGGCGCAAGGTCGGGCCGGGCCTGTCGGCGGGCCGTGTGCAGTCCGCCGCGACGCGCCTCGTCGTCGACCGTGAGCGCGAGCGACTCGCCTTCATCTCGGCCTCCTACTGGGACCTGACCGCGGGGCTCGCCCCCGGTGCCGACGCCGAGCAGGCCGGCAAGCGCTTCGACGCCCGCCTCGTGCGGCTCGACGGTCGCCGCGTCGCCAGCGGTCGCGACTTCACCGACCGCGGCGCCCTGAAGGGCGAGGCGGTCGCACTCGACGAGAAGGCCGCCGAGGCGCTCTCGGCCGCCCTCAAGAAGGACGACGCCCGGTTCACCGTGCTGAGCGTCGAGTCGAAGCCGTACACGCGCCGACCCGCCGCCCCGTTCACCACCTCGACCCTGCAGCAGGAGGCCGGCCGCAAGCTGCGCTTCACCGCGCGTCAGACCATGTCGGTTGCGCAGAGCCTGTACGAGAACGGGTACATCACCTATATGCGAACGGACTCGCCGGCGCTCTCGCAGCAGGCGATCCAGGCGGCTCGCGCCCAGGCCTCCGAGCTCTACGGCGCCGACTCGATTCCCGAGAAGCCCCGCGTGTACACCGGCAAGTCGAAGAACGCGCAGGAGGCGCACGAGGCGGTGCGCCCCTCGGGCGACGTGTTCCGCACGCCGTCCGAGCTGGCTGGCACGCTGCGCGGCAACGACTTCAAGCTCTACGACCTGATCTGGAAGCGCACCGTCGCCTCGCAGATGGCGGATGCCCGCGGCCAGACCGCGACCGTCACCATCGAGGGTCGACCGGCCGACGCCGCCGAAGCCGGGGCGAGCGCCGCCGAATTCACCGCATCCGGAACCGTCATCACCTTCCGCGGCTTCCTCGCCGCGTACGAGGAGGGCCGTGACGAGGAGCGCGACGAGGCGGAGGCCGCCGCCGAGCGCGAGACCACGCTGCCGCCGATGACCGAAGGTCAGGTGCTCACCCTCGCCGAACTCGAGGCGAAGGGCCACGAGACCAGCCCGCCCGCGCGCTACACCGAGGCGAGCCTGGTCAAGAAGCTCGAAGAGCTCGGCATCGGGCGCCCCTCCACCTACGCGAGCATCATCTCGACCATCATCGACCGCGGCTACATCAGCCCGCGCGGCAGCGCCCTGGTGCCGAACTGGATCGCCTTCAGCGTCGTGCGCCTGCTGGAGGAGAACTTCGGCGAACTCGTCGAATACGACTTCACCGCCGAGATGGAAGAAGACCTCGACCGGATCGCCGGCGGCGAGCAGGACCGCGTCGAGTGGCTCAAGGAGTTCTACTTCGGAGGGGGAGAGCACCGCGGTCTGCGCGACACCGTCGAGAACCTCGGCGAGATCGACGCGCGCGAGATCAACTCGGTGCGCATCTCCGACGACATCACACTGCGCATCGGCAAGTACGGCCCCTACCTCGAGGTGCCCGCCGGCGAGGGCGAGACGCCGCGTCGCGTCAACGTGCCCGAGGAGTTGGCCCCCGACGAGCTGACCGCCGAGAAGGCGCAGGAGCTCATCGACGCGCCCGTCGCGGGCGACCGCGAGCTCGGCGTGAACCCCGAGACCGGCAAGATGATCGTCGCCAAGGACGGCCGCTACGGCCCCTACGTCACCGAGCTGGAGCCCGAGCCTCCTGCCGCCGAGCCGGTCGTCGACCCGGCCACCGGTGAGGTGCTCGAAGAGAAGCCGAAGCCCAAGAAGAAGGCCGCTGCGCCCAAGCCGCGCACCGCATCCCTGTTCAAGGACATGGATCCGGCGACCGTCGACCTGGAGACGGCGCTCAAGCTGCTGAGCCTGCCCCGCATCGTCGGTCAGGACCCGGAGAGCGGTGAGGACATCACCGCTCAGAACGGCCGCTACGGGCCGTACCTGAAGAAGGGCACCGACAGCCGTTCGCTCGAGAGCGAAGACCAGATCTTCTCGATCGAGCTGCCGGGGGCGCTCGAGATCTTCGCGCAGCCGAAGTACGGTGCCCGTCGCCCCTCGAGCGCGCTCAAGGAGTTCGACGCCGACCCGGTCAGCGGCAAGCCGATCAAGGTGCGCGACGGCCGCTTCGGCCCGTACGTCACCGACGGCGAGACCAACGCGACCATCCCGCGCGGCGAGGATGTGGAAGCCGTCGACTTCGACCGCGCTGTGCAGCTGCTCGCCGACAAGCGGGCGAAGGGACCGGCGAAGAAGCCCGCGAAGCGCAAGCCCGCGGCCAAGCGCGCCCCGGCGAAGAAGAAGAGCTGAGGTGCGCGGGCTCTTCCTCACCTTCGAAGGTGGCGACGGATCCGGCAAGTCGACGCAGGCCGCGCTCCTGGAGGAGCACCTCGTGGGCCTCGGTCGCGAAGTGGTGCGCACCCGCGAGCCGGGCGGCACCGACCTCGGCGTCGAGCTGCGCGAGATCGTGCTGCATCGGCGGGGCGAGATGGAGCCGCGCGCCGAGGCGCTGATTTACGCCGCCGACCGCGCGCACCACATCGCGACGCTGGTGCGCCCGGCGCTTGAGCGCGGCGCGATCGTGCTGCAGGATCGCTACCTCGACTCCTCCGTCGCCTACCAGGGCGCCGGGCGGGTGCTCGATCCGACCGAGATCCGCGACCTGTCGTTGTGGGCCACCGGCGGGCTGCTGCCCGACGTGACAGTGCTGCTCGACCTCGACGAGACGGTCGGTCGCGAGCGCCTCGACGGGGCTCGCACCCGGTACGACCGGCTCGAGGCCGAGGCGAGCGACTTCCACGCCCGGGTGCGCACCGCCTACCTGGAGCTGGCCGCCGCCGAGCCCGAGCGCTTCCTCGTGCTCGACGCGACGCTCCCCGTCGACGAACTCGCCGCGGCAATCCGCGACCGAGTGTCGGACCTCCTCGACTAGCGTGGAGTCGTGTTCGACGAGGTGACGGGGCAGCCCGAGGCGATCGCGACCGTGCGCGCCGCGGCCGCCGGCGATGGCCTCGCCCACTCCTGGCTGATCACCGGCCCGCCCGGATCCGGGCGCTCCACCCTCGCCTACGCCTTCGCGGCCGCCCTGCTGGCGCGCCCGGGCGACGAGGAGGCGACCGCCGCGCAGGTGGCGGCCCGCACGCATCCCGACCTCGCGGTGCTCGCCACCGAGAACGTCATCATCAAGATCGACGACGTGCGCCGACTCGTCACCGCGAGCCAGTTCTCGCCCTCGGCCGGGCGCTACCGCGTGATGATCATCGAAGACGCCGATCGCATGACCGAGCGCACGTCCAATGTGCTGCTCAAGGCGCTCGAGGAGCCGCCGCCGCGCACCATCTGGATTCTGTGCGCCCCGAGCGAAGCCGACTTGCTGCCCACGGTGCGCTCGCGCGTGCGGATGCTGCGCCTGCGCGTGCCCACCATCGACGAGGTCGCCGAGCTGCTTGAGCGTCGCGACGGGGTCGCGCGCCCGGACGCGCTGCGCGCGGCGCGCGAGGCGCAGTCGCACATCGGCATGGCGCACCGCCTGGCGACCAGTGACGAGGCGCGGCGCCGCCGGGCGCGCACGCTCGAGGTGGCGCTCGGCATCCGCTCGGTATCCGGGGCGGTGCTGGCCGCGGCCGAGCTGCTCGACGTGGCCAAGGCCGACGCCGAGGCGATCACCGCCGAACGCGACGCCGAAGAGCGCGATCAGGCGCTGCGCTCCCT
The DNA here is from genome assembly GCF_057365085.1 of Herbiconiux sp. J20-20. NCBI lineage: Bacteria > Bacillati > Actinomycetota > Actinomycetes > Micrococcales > Microbacteriaceae > Herbiconiux > Herbiconiux sp. J20-20. Next base: position 1,167,982 of record NZ_CP195122.1, on the reverse strand, counting down.
CGGCATCGAGCCGGGCGGGACGGTGCCGCCGGCACTGCGCGCCCAGCTGAAGGCGCTCGACGAGGACCAGAAGCGTCGCGCCACGCGAAGCCTGCGCGACGGGATCGACCGCATCCTCGTCGATCTGCAGTCGCTGTATCGCGACGTGCTGCTGCGTCAGCTGGGCGCGGAGCTCGAGCCGGTCAACCTCGCGATCATGGCCGAGCTCGAGCGCGCTGCGGCCGAGGCGACGCCCGCGGAGACCCTCGCCACGCTCGACGCGATCGCCGAGGCCCGGCACCGCATCGAAGGCAACGTCGCGCCCGCCCTTGCCCTGGAAGCCATGCTGGTCAGCGCCGTGCGCGCGCCCCGGCCCGAAAGGATCGCATGACCCGCCGTCGTTCCCCCTGGGTGGCCGCCGTCGCGCTGGCCACCGCCGCCGTGCTGACCGGATGCGTGAGCTGGTTCCAGCCGCCCTCGCCGGAGGTGACCTCGACACCGACCGGTGAAGACGTCGCAGCCGAGCTCGTGCCGTACTACCACCAGGTGCTCACCTGGGAGTCGTGCGGCACCGGACTGCAGTGCACGACGGCGACCGCGCCGCTGGACTGGGACGACCCGGCGGCCGACTCCATCGAGCTCGCCCTCATCCGCCAGCCGGCCACCGGCACCAAGCTCGGCTCGCTGCTGATCAACCCGGGCGGCCCGGGCGGCTCCGGCTACGAGTTCGTGCGCGACAGCATCGACTACGCCACCAGCGCCCGACTGCAGTCCAGCTACGACATCGTCGGCTTTGACCCGCGCGGGGTGGGGCACTCCTCGGCGATCGACTGCTACGACGACCCGTCCGAGCTGGACGAGTACAACTACGGCATCATCCCGGGTGTCGAGGGCAGCGATGAGTGGATCGCGGCCGTGCGCGCCGACAATGCGGCCTGGGGTCAGGCGTGCCTCGAGCACACCGGTGCGCTGCTCGGGTTCGTCGACACGACGAGCGCCGCCCGCGACCTCGACCTGCTGCGAGCCGTGCTCGGCGACGAGAAGCTCAACTTCCTCGGCTACTCCTACGGCACCTTCCTTGGCGCGACCTTCGCCGAGCTCTACCCCGCCACCACCGGCCGACTGGTGCTTGACGGCGCCGTGGACCCCGCGACGAGCGAGTTCGAGGTGACGCTCACCCAGGCCGTCGGCTTCGAGAGCGCGTTCCGCGCCTACCTCGAGGACTGCCTCACGCGCACCGACTGCCCCTTCGGCGGCACCGTCGATCAGGCGATGGCGTACACCGGCGACCTGCTCGACCTGCTGGTCGCGAGTCCGCTCACCCACAGCGACGGGCGGCAGCTCGGCGCCGACACGATGTTCATCGCGATCATCCTGCCGCTGTACAGCCAGGAGAACTGGCCCTACCTCGACATCCTGTTCAGCGAGGTGTCGCAGGGGCTCACCGACACCGCGTTCCTGCTCGCCGACAGCTACAACGAGCGGAACCCGGACGGCAGCTACGCCTCCAATTCGACGGAGGCGTTCATCGCGATCAACTGCCTCGACTACCCGAGCGAGAGCGACGTCGCCACGATGCGCGAGCAGGCCGCCGAGCTGCAGGCCGCCGCGCCGATCTTCGGGCCGCGCATGTCCTACGGCGGCACCGGCTGCGCCGACTGGCCGTTCCCGTCCACGCGCGAGCGCGGCGAGATCGCGGCGCCCGGTTCGCCCGACATCCTGGTGATCGGCACGACGAACGACCCGGCCACGCCCTACGTCTGGGCCCAGAACCTGGCGAGCCAGCTCGAGAACGGGCACCTGATCACCTACAACGGTGAGGGGCACACGGCCTACAACAAGTCGAACTCGTGCGTGAACGACGCCGTCGACGACTTCTTCATCGACGGAACGGTGCCGACGAGCGACCCGAACTGCTGAGCGGCACGAGAGCCCTCGGCAATCGACTATGATCGGAGGTCGTGCCGCGCATCCTGTGCGCGGCCCGGCCGCCTTAGCTCAGTTGGCAGAGCGATTCACTCGTAATGAATAGGTCGTGGGTTCGATTCCCACAGGTGGCTCCACACATTCCGCCGGTTGAGTAGCCGCCAAGCGGCGTATCGAAACCGCAAGGCTCTGCGGGTTGAGTAGCCGCGAAGCGGCGTATCGAAACCCACGAAACCCCGCCCCAACCTGGGAAAACCTCCACTTTCGCCCGTCCCCCCAGTCCGGGGGCAAACTCCCCGTTTGGGCCCCGATCGGCTTGCCCCGGCCGCACAGCAGGGCATAGCCTCCCAACCACAGCGCCGCTCTGAGGGGGGATGGCGTCTTCGAGATCTCGGGGGGGATCGCGTGACTATTGGACGACCAGTTGTACTCGGTGCGGTCTTCACCACCGTCATGACCGTCGCGCTGCCGTTCCTCGGCGGCGGCGGTCCGGCCTTGACGCCGTCCGCGGAGGCCGCAGGGATCGGGATCGCTCCGATCGTGTCCACGTCGCTCGTGGCGCAGGGCCAGAGCATCGCCAACCCGGCCGCCGCGCTCGCCGCGGTCACGCAGCCGGTGGCGAGCATCCTCGAAGTCGAGAAGCCGAAGATCGACCTCAGCGTCGACGTCGAGCACCTCGCGCAGAAGCCGGTTCCGCCGCCTCCGCCGCCCGTCGTCGTGAGCGCCGCGAGCATCGCCAGCGGCACCGCGCAGCGCCAAGCCGCCCTCGCGGCGAAGGGCGCCTCGTGCCCGTCGAATGTGGGCGGCTCCACCGGCTCGGCTCCCGGACGCACCAGCTCCGGAGGCGTCGCCGGCACGACCACCAGCGACATCGCCTCGTTCGCCGCGGCGTACAACGCGATCCGCGTCGCCAACTGCCTGAACCCGGTTCCGATGGCGAACTTCCGCTACGACTCCTGCATGGAGACCCGCCTGTTCTGGATGGCGGAAGACCCGAGCACGAACCCGTCGAGCGCGTGGGGCCACACCAACACGGCCAAGCGCAGCGACGGCAAGAAGATCGAAGGCTGCGACGGCAACCTCGCCGGCGGCTCGGGCAACACTGGCGCCACCGTGGCCCAGAAGTGGTGGAACTCGACCGCGCACCGCAACTCGCTCTACCGCCCCACCTACACGGGAGGCACCGGCGGCGTGTGCATCTACCTCGCCATGACGCACGGTGGCGTTCCGAACGAGCCCTACAGCTTCACGCGGGCCGCCGCCCGCTGGGGGAGCTGCTAGGAGCGCCCAAGACCCGCCGGGGCGCGCATCTCAGCGCGCGCCCCGGCGTTGGCGTTCTCGCGCATCCTCGCGGCCAGATGGAGCCGCGCACCTCAGTAGGGTGAAGGCATGAGCGAACGACTGCGATGGGGCATTCTCGGACCCGGCGGCATCGCCGCCTCGATGACGAAGGACCTGCAGCTGGTGGGTTCCCCCGTGGTCGCCGTGGGGTCGCGTTCGCTCGAGCGCGCCACCGAGTTCGGCGAGCGGTTCGGAATTCCGAACCGTCACGGCAGCTACGAGGAGCTCGTCGCCGACCCCGAGGTTGACGTCATCTACGTCGCGACCACGCAGAACGCCCACGCGCAGCACGCCATCCTCGCCTTGAATGCGGGCAAGCACGTGCTGCTGGAGAAGCCGTACACGATCACCGCGACCGAGGCGCAGGCGGTCGTCGACGCCGCCGCGGCCAACGGCGTCACCGTGCTGGAGGCCATGTGGACGCGGTTCCTGCCGCACATGGTGCGCATCCGCGAAATGATCGCGGCCGGCACCATCGGCGAACTGCGCTCGCTCACCGCCACCCACGACCAGCAGCTCGCCAACCGCCCCGGCGGTCGACTGCTCGACCCGGCGCGCGGCGGCGGCGCCCTCCTGGACCTCGGCATCTACCCGGTCGCGCTCGCCTGGGACCTGTTCGGGGAGCCGGAGTCGACGACCGCGGTCGGAACGCTCAACGACGACGGGCTCGACCTTCAGACCTCGATCGTCTACCGCTACGCCGGCGGTGCGCACGCGGTGCTGCACACGCAGATGGATGGCGCCGGATCGAACCGCGCGACCATCGTCGGCTCGGAAGGTCGGATCGAGGTCGACCATGTCTGGTACATGCCGAGCACCGCGACTGTGGTCGCGAACGACGGCGAGGTGCTCGAGCGCATCGAGATCGCCGTGGAGGGGCGCGGGATGCAGTTCCAGGCTCTCGCGCTGGAGGGCATGATCGCCGCCGGCGTCACCGAGACGCCGGAGATCACCCCCGCCGAGTCGGTGGCCATCATGGCGAGCCTCGACGAGATCCGTGCGCAGATCGGCCTGCGGTTCCCCGGAGAGTGACCCGAGGCCCGGGGCGCAGAGCTGCCGGGCGTGACCGCCCGCGGCGGCTCTCGCGAGAGAACCTCGGGACGTCGTCGCCTATCATGGCCGAGTGAGCGACGAGCCCCCGATCAGCCGCCGAGCGGCACGCGAGGCCGCCGGGCGCCGAGGCGGATCCGCCGAGACGCCGGGCAGCGAACTGGCAACCGTCGTGCTGCCGACGGATGCGGCTCAGGCGGAGCCGGAGCCCCGGGTGGGGCTCGTCGGCGGCATTCTCCGAGCCATCCGCGCGCATCCGACCACCTGGCTGATCTCGGCCATCGTCGTCGCCTTCGTCGGCCTCGGCACCGGCGCGGTGTTCACCGGAATCGCCGTCGCCTCCAACGTCGAGGTGCCGGTCGTGATCGAGACCGAGGAGCCCATCGCCGAGCGCGAACTGCCCGCCGAGGTCGCCGACTCCGTGCTGTTGCGGACGTGCTCGGTGGCCGATCAGGTGAGCGACGACCGACTCAAGAAGGTCTACATCTCGGCGACGCTGATCGACTCCGACGACTCGGTCGAGCTGCTGGCGCGTCGCAGAGGCACCGCCGTGCGCGTCGGCAGCGTCATGAAGGTGTACACGGCCGCCGCCGCCATCGCCGTGCTCGGCCCCGACTACAAGCTCACGACGCAGGTCGTCGACGGCAACGTGCCCGGCACGATCGTGCTCGTGGGGCGCGGCGACGCCACGCTGAGCGCCCTCCCGGAAGGCTCCCAGAGCTACTACCCGGGTGCGGCCAAGCTCTCCGACCTCGCGGCGCAGGCGATCGCCAAGTACCAGACGGAGCATCCCGACGTTCCGATCACGCAGGTGATTCTCGACGCGACCTACTGGAACCCCGCCGACAACTGGGACTCCAGCTGGGCGCGCAGCGAGCAGACCACGGGCTATCACTCGGAGGTCACGGCGCTGCAGGTCGACGGCGATCGCGCCGACCCGACGAAGGCGGTCAGCCCGCGCGGCACCGATCCCGTTGCGACGGCCGGTGCGGCGTTCCTCAGCGCGCTTCGTGCGGCCGACCCGGGCGGGGTGCTCGCCGAGACGGTCACCACCTCGAGCGGTTCGGCGCTGTCGGGCGCCACGGTGCTCGGGCAGGTGTCGTCGCAGCCGGTCTCCGTCCTGATCAAGCAGATGCTGCTCGACAGCGACAACACGCTCGCCGAGGTGCTCGCGCGCGTGGTGTCGAAGAACTCCGGACTCGACGGATCCGCCTCGTCCCTGCGCTCCGCGATCCCCAGCGCTGTCGGCTCCTTCGGTGCCGACACGAGCGGCATGGTCGTGGCCGACGGCTCGGGGCTGAGTGCCAACAACGCGGTCAGCATGACCCAGGTCGCCGAGTTCATGGCGCTGGTCTGGGAGGGCAACGACGGGCTCAGCTATGTGCGCGACGGCCTGTCCCTGGCGGGGGTCACCGGTTCGCTGCGGGATCGCTTCGGCGGCGACAACGCGGATGCCCGGGGCAACGTCTACGGCAAGACCGGCTGGATCACCACCGCCTACAGCCTCGCCGGCATCGTCGAGGCCAAGGACGGCTCGTTGATCGCCTACTCGGTCTCGGCGGTGCGCGACGGCATCAGCTCCGATGCGAAAGACGCCATCGACAGTCTGGTGACGGGCTTCTATCGTTGCGGAAGCAACCTCGCCAACTACTAGGAGGCACCCATGCGCGCGCTGTTCATCATCGACGTTCAGAACGACTTCACCGAGGGCGGCGCGCTCGGGGTCGACGGCGGCGCGGCGGTCGCGGCGGGCATCACGGAGTACCTGGAGGCGCATCCCGATCGCTACGACGTGGTGATCGCCTCGCGCGACTGGCATCACGGCGACGACGACAACGGCGGCCACTTCGCCGTCGACGCGGAGCCCGACTTCGTCACCACCTGGCCGACGCACTGCGTCGCGGGCACGCCGGGTGCGGAGTACCACCCGGCGCTGGATGTGTCGCTCATCGATGTGCACATCAAGAAGGGCCAGGGCGTGCCCGCCTACTCGATCTACGAGGGCACCACCGACGACGGGCAGACGGTGCCGCAGGTGCTGGACGCGCACGAGGTCACCGACATCGACGTCGTCGGCATCGCGACCGACTACTGCGTGCGCGCGTCCGCGCTCGATGCGATCGACGGCGGCTGGCGGGTGCGCGTGCTGACCGACCTGGTGGCCGGGGTCGCGCTGGCGTCCAGCGCCGCCGCGCTCGAGGAACTCGAGTCGGCCGGAGCGGAGCTCGCGGTCGTCCGCTGAGTCGCCGGGCCGTCGCGGTGAGTCGCGTATCCGCGGGCGGTGATGGGATGCTGGAGTCATGATCGCCCGCATCCTTCTTCCCCTCGCCGTGCTCGGCGCGCTCGCGCTCGCCGTCGCCTTCGTGTTCGTCGTCTTCGTCTGACGTGCCCGTCGTTGAGCTGTCGGAGCTCAGCGACCCGCGGCTGAACGACTTCGCGCGCCACACCGATGTCGAGCTGCGCGGGGCGCGAGGCACCGAGAACGGGATCTTCCTCGTCGAGTCGCTGCTCGTGCTGGAGCGCGCGCTGCGGGCGGGCCACACGCCGCGCGCGGTGCTGTCGCTCGCCTCGTCGGTGGAGGAGTCGCTAGCACTGCTGGGCCCGCACGCGGAGCGCGTTCCGGTGTTCACCGGGCCGCCTGAGCTGCTCGCCGAACTGACCGGCTATCAGGTGCACCGCGGGGTGGTCGCCTCGCTGGAGCGCCCCGCGCTGCCGTCGCCGGAGTCGCTGCTGGCGGGCGCCCGCCGGGTGGTCGTGATCGAGGACGTCGTCGACCCGACCAATGTGGGGGCGATCTTCCGCTCGGTGGCGGGCATCGGGGCGGATGCCGTGTTCGTGACGCCGCGCTGTGCGGACCCGTTCTACCGGCGCTCGCTGCGCGTCAGCATGGGGACGGTGCTGCAGGTGCCGTGGACGCGACTGCCGGCCTGGGAGCTCGCGGCGCCGGTGCTGCGCGACGCCGGTTTCGAGATCGCCGCGTTGGCGCTCACCCCGGAGGCGGTGGCGCTGCGCGACTACGCTGCTCGTGCACCGGAGCGGGTCGCCCTGCTGCTCGGCACCGAGGGTGCGGGCCTGTCGCCCGAGGCGCTCGCCCACGCCGACGTGCACGTGCAGATCCCGATGCACCACGGCATCGACTCCCTCAACGTGGCCGCCGCCTCCGCCGTAGCCCTCTACGCCCTCGTCTGACGGGGCGCCAGGGATGCATCCCTGACGCAACCGAGTGACGCGCGCGGCACTCCTCGGCGCGCGGGATGCATCCCTGCCGCTCTTAGACGAGGAGTTGGTGGTGGGCTAGGTCGCGATACAAGGGCGTCGAGGCCACCAGCTCGGTGTGGGTGCCGGTGCCGACGACCTGGCCGTGGTCGAGCACGACGATGCGATCCGAATCCACCACCGTCGACAGGCGGTGCGCGATCACCAGCAGCGTGCGACTGGTCGCCGCCGCGTCGATCGCATCGCGCAGCAGCTGCTCGTTCGTGCCGTCGAGGGATGCGGTCGCCTCATCCAGCAGCAGGATCGGCGCCTTCGTCAGCAGCGCCCGCGCGATCGCGAGCCGCTGCCGCTCGCCGCCGGAGAGCATCACGCCGTCCTCGCCGACCGCCGCGTCCAGCCCCGCCGGGTCGCGGTCGAGCACCTCGCCCAGGTTGACGGTGCGCAGCACCTCGATGCAGTCCTCGTCGCTGGCGTCCGGCGAGGCGAGCGTGAGGTTGTCGCGGAGGCTTCCGGCGAGCACCGGCGCGTCCTGCTCGACGTAGCCGATCTGCGCCCGCAGCTCGAGCCGGTCGAGCGCCCGCACGTCGACACCGCCGAGTCGCACCACGCCGCCGGTCGGGTCGTAGAACCGCTCGATGAGCGAGAGGATCGTGCTCTTGCCCGCCCCCGACGGCCCGACGAGCGCCACCCGCGCCCCGCGCGGCACCTCGAACGACACCCCGCGCAGCACCTCGCGGTCGGCCTCGGCGCCCTCGATCTCGGCGAGACCGTCCTCGCCGATCACCTCGGCGATCGCCTTCTCGCGCTCCGACTTGTGCGCCTGCTCCGGGTAGCGGAACCGCACCTCCTCGAACGAGATCGCGGGCGCCGCGGCCAGGTCGGCGAGGTCGGCGGCGGGCGTCAGCGCCGCATCCCCCTCGTCTTCGCTCGGCAGCGCGATGACCTCCTGGATGCGCCCGAGCGCCCCGAGCGCCTGGTTGACCGAGTTGATGGCGCCGAAGGCCTGCCCGAGCGGCATGATCATCAGGAACAGGAACAGGATGAACGCCACCAGGTCCGCCACCGTCAGCTCGCCGCTGGCCACCCGGAAGCCGCCGACGCCGAGCACCACCAGGAACGACACCTGCATCGCGATTCCGGCAACGGGCACGACGAGCGCCGAGATCTTGGCCAGCTTGACGCCGGCGCGGTAGGCGCCTCGGGCATCCGCTTCGACGTTGACGCTTTCGCGCTCGGTGGCGTTGGAGGCGCGCACCGTGCGGATGGCGCTGATCGCCCGCTCGACGGCGGCCGCGAGGTCGCCGACCTTCTCCTGCTGCTGCTTGCTGGCGAGGCGGATGCGCTTGCCGAGCAGCGTGACCGTGGTCACCGCGACCGCGACGACGAGCACGGTGAGTCCGAGCAGCACCGGGTCGATGATGAGCATGGCGACGAGCGCGCCGAGGAACAGCACGGCGCCGCCGACCGCATCCAGGAGTCCCTGGGTCATCACCGCGTAGAGCAGGGTGGTGTCGCTGCCGACGCGCGAGACCAGGTCGCCGGTGCGGCGCTGGTCGAACTCGGCGATCGGCAGGCGCAGCATCCGGCGCACCAGCTGCCGCCGGGCGGAGAACACGACGCTCGTGCCGGTGCGCTGCAGCAGGTAGTGCTGGAAGCCGTTGATGAGTCCGGAGGCGACGACCAGCCCGACGAGCGCCCAGACCAGGATGCCGAGGGCGCCGCCCGATTCGACGATCTCGATCACCTGGCTGACCAGCAGCGGCTGCGCGAGCGAGGCCCCCGCGCCGAGCAGGCTCAGCACGACGACGACGGCGAGCACCGCGCGGTGCTCGGTCAGGTAGGGGAGCAGCTGGCCGAAGCTGGCGCGCGGGCCGGTCTCATCGGTGCCGGGGCGCCGCATCAGTCCGCGGCGTGCGGGGGCGGGGGAGGACATGGTGACTTCTTCCGAGAGGGGCGGGCCGGGCGGCGGGCCGAGTTTCGCCGGAACGAGCCTAACCCGGCGCCTCCGGCTTTCGCCGCCGCGTCGGCCGGGTGACATAGGCTCTGATTTCGTGTCAGCACCTGTGATCCGCGCGTCGGCCCTCGTCAAGAAGTACGGCGATCTCGCCGCCGTCGACGGCATCGATTTCGAGGTCGCCCCCGGCGAGAGCTTCGGCCTGCTCGGACCGAACGGCGCCGGCAAGTCGACGACGATGCGGATGGTCGGGGCGGTCTCGACGCGCACCAGCGGCGACCTGCAGATCCTGGGCCTCGACCCGAACGAGCACGGCCCCGAGATCCGCGCCCGGCTCGGGGTGGTGCCGCAGCAGGACAACCTCGACCACGACCTGCGGGTGCGCGACAACCTGCTCGTCTACGGCCGCTACTTCGGGCTGCCGCGCGCCGAGGTGGCGAAGCGCGCCGACGAGCTGCTCGCCTTCGCGCAGCTCACCGAGAAGGTCACCGCGAAGGTCGACGACCTCTCGGGCGGCATGAAGCGCCGCCTCACGATCGCGCGTTCGCTCATCAACGACCCGTCGATCCTGCTGCTGGATGAGCCGACAACGGGGCTTGACCCGCAGGCCCGGCACATCCTCTGGGACCGGCTGTTCCAGCTGAAGGAGCGCGGCACCACGCTGGTGCTCACCACGCATTACATGGATGAGGCCGAGCAGCTCTGCGATCGCCTCGTCGTGGTCGACCACGGTCGCATCATGGCCGAGGGCAGCCCGGCCGCGCTGATCCGCGAGCACTCCAGCCGCGAGGTGCTGGAGGTGCGCTTCGGCTCGCAGCGGAACGCGGAGGCGGCGACGAAGCTTGCGGGCATCGGCGACCGGATCGAGGTGCTGCCCGACCGCATCCTGATCTACTCCTCCAGCGGCGAGGAGGCCCTCGTCGAGCTGACGCACCGCGGTCTGGAGCCGATCACGAGCCTGGTGCGCCGGTCGAGCCTGGAGGACGTGTTCCTGCGCCTGACCGGGCGGAGCCTGATCGAATGACCACCATGACCGAGCAGGCGATCGCCTCGGCGGTGAAGCCGCGGCGCTTCGGCGCCTGGTACATCACCGAGCACAAGCTGCGGGCGATGCGCGCCTACCGTTGGACGATCGTCGCGACCGGGATCGGCACGCCCCTGTTCTACGTGTTCGCCTTCGGGGTGGGGCTCGCGGTGCTGGTGGGTGCCAACGCCGGCCCGAACGGCATCGACGGCGTCTCCTACCTCGTCTTCGTCGCGCCCGCGCTGATGGCGATGGCGGCGGTGCCGGTCGCGCTCGAAGAGTTCATGTTCGGCATCTTCGTCGGGTTCAAGTGGAGTCCGATCTTCACCGGCATGAACGCCGCCCCGATCACGGGACGCCAGATCATCGACGGCGTGTTCCTGTTCGTGACGATTCGCCTGGCGATGACGAGCACGCTCTACTACCTGGTGCTGCTGCTGTTCGGCGCGGTGCAGCTCGGGTGGAGTGTGCTGATCATCCCGGTGGCGATGCTCACCGGTCTCGCGTTCAGCCCGATCGCCGCGCTCACCGCCTCGTTCCGCGAGGACAGGAGCCAGTTCGCGATCATCCAGCGGGTGGTCATCATGCCGCTGACCCTGTTCAGCGGCACCGTCTTCCCGCTCACCCAGCTGCCGATCTTCCTGCAGTGGATCGGCTGGCTCTCGCCGCTGTGGCACGGCTCCGAGCTCGGCCGCGAGCTCAGCTACGGACCGAGCGAGCCGATTTGGCTGACCGCCACCCATCTGGCGTTCCTGTTCGCGATCGCGATCGCCGGCTGGCAGGCCTGCGTGCGGATCTCGGTGCGGAGGCTCGACAAGTGAGCGCCCTGACGAGGCCCCAGACGAAGCCCGGCGCGCGCGCTCTCTACGCGGGCAACGCCCGCTCGGTGATGGCGCGCGGCCTGCTCGCCACCCGCTCCACCAACTGGGTGATCGTGCTCTCGGGCGTCTTCGAGCCGATCTTCTACCTGCTGGCGCTCGGCATCGGCCTGGGCTCCTACATCGGCGATGTGACGGATGCGCAGGGCACCCCGGTCTCCTACGCCGCCTTCATCGCGCCCGCGCTGCTGGCCGTCGCGGCGATGAACGGAGCCGTGTACGACTCGACGTGGAACGTGTTCTTCAAGATGCACTTCGGCAAGCTGTATCAGGGCATGCTCGCCACCAGCCTCGGCCCGCTCGATGTGGCGCTCGGCGAGGTCGCGCTGGCGCTGCTGCGCGGCGCCGCCTACGGCACCGCGTTCCTGCTGGTGATGCAGGTGCTCGGGTTGAACCTGGCCTGGACGGCGATCCTCGCCCTGCCGGCGCTGCTGCTGATCGCGTTCGGCTTCGCGAGCCTCGGCATGGCGATCACGAGCTACCTGAAGACGTTCCAGCAGATGGACTGGGTGCAGTTCGCGCTGCTGCCGATGTTCCTGTTCTCGGCGACGTTCTTCCCGATCACGGTGTACCCGGAGGCGATCCAGTGGTTCATCATGGCGCTGCCGCTCTGGCACGGGGTCGAGCTGATCCGCGGGCTGACGACCGGTGCGATCGGGCCGGAGCTGCTCATCCATGTCGGGTACTACCTCGGCATGGTGGCGATCGGTCTGGTGTTCACGACGCGGCGACTGCGGGCCCTGTTCCTCGACTGAGGTTCACGGGCCCGAGCCGCCGCGCCGCAAGCGCGACCTAGGGGAGGGGCAGCGGCTCCTCGATGAGCGCGTCCTCGCCGACCTCATCCAGCGAGATGTCCTTCGTCTCCTTCGTGAGCAGCAGGGCGATGAGCGTGAGCCCGGCCGCACCGCTCAGGTAGACGCCGACCCAGAACGGGCTGCCGCCGCCCGCCGTCCACAGCGCCACGGCGATGAAGGGGGCGAGTGCGGCACCGATGATCGAGGCCACGTTGTAGGAGATCCCGGATCCGGTGTAGCGCACGCTGGTCGGGAACAGCTCGGGCAGCAGCGCCCCCATCGGCCCGAAGGTGGCGCCCATCAGGATGAAACCGACGATCAGCCAGGCCTGCACGCCGACGAAGCCGGCGGCGAGGAACGGCACCCAGAGCAGGCCGAACACGATGATCGCGACGGTCACGACGATGAGGGTGCGGCGGCGACCGAAGCGGTCGGCCCACGGTCCCGACACCAGCGTGAAGATGCCGAAGAACACGACGCCGACGATCATCATCAGCACGAAGCTGGTGTAGTCGTAGCCGAGGCCCGGCAGCCCCGCCTCGGGGGAGATCGGCGCGCGCCCGTAGCTGAGCGAGAACGTCGTCATCAGGTAGAACAGCACGTAGGTGGCGAGCATGATGAACGTGCCGAGCAGCAGCTCACGCCAGTGCGAGCGGAACACCGTCGCCAGCGGCAGGCGCTGCAGCGTGCCCGCCGCCTTGCTGCGCGAGAAGACGGCGCTCTCCACCAGGCGCAGACGCACCCAGAGGCCGACGACCACCATCACGGCGGAGAACAGGAACGGGATGCGCCATCCCCAGTCGAGGAACGCCTGCGAGGGCATGCTGGGGTCGCTCGAGGGCAGGATCGCGGCGATGATCAGGAACAGACCGTTCGCGAGAATGAAGCCGAGCGGAGCGCCCAGCTGAGGGAACGTGCCGTACCAGGCGCGCTTGCCCGCGGGGGCGTTCTCGGTCGCGACGAGGGCCGCGCCGCTCCACTCGCCGCCGAGAGCGAAGCCCTGGCCGATGCGAAGGATCACGAGCAGCAGCGGCGCGAACCAGCCGACCACCGCGTAGGTCGGCAGCACGCCGATCAGGAAGGTGGCGATGCCCATCGTCAGCAGCGCGCCGACGAGGGTCGCCTTGCGGCCGTGACGGTCGCCCAGGTGGCCGAAGACGATCGAGCCGAGCGGACGGGCCACCATCGCGGCCCCGAAGACGGCGAACGACGACAGCAGCGACGTGGTCGGGTCATCCGAGGGGAAGAACAGGTGCGGGAAGACGAGCACGGCCGCGGTGGCGTAGACGTAGAAGTCGTAGAACTCGATCGTGGTGCCGATGAGGCTGGCGAAGATGACCCGCGAGCGCGGGTTGGCGGGCGCAGACGGCGCCGTGGTGCTGGTCACTGTGAAGTACTCCGAGAGTTGTGCGGAACGCGTCAGACCAGTCGGAGTTCGCGGGGTGCGGCGGACGCTCCGTGGTGTGCGTCGTCGCAGGTGAGATTTGGGGCCGCTTCTGGCGGCCCCGTCGAGTGTACGCCGTTCCCCGCGCGGGTTCTTCGGCGTCGAACGGGTCAGCCGCGCAGCTCGCGCAGGGTCAGCGCCGTCGTGATCGCCGCATGTGCGGCCTCGGCGCCCTTGTCCTCCTTCGAGCCGGCAAGACCGGCGCGGTCGAGCCCCTGCTGCTCGTCGTCGAGGGTGAGCACGCCGAAGCCGACCGGCTTGCCGGTGTCGAGCGCGACCCGGGTGAGTCCGTCGGTGGCGGCGGCGCTCACGTACTCGAAGTGCGGGGTGCCGCCGCGGATGATCACGCCGAGGGCGACCACCGCATCCGCTCCCGCATCCAGCGCGACCTTCGCCGCGACCGGCAGCTCGAAGCTGCCCGGTACGCGCACCTCGGTGACGTCGGCGTTCGCGGCGACGAGCACGCGGTGGGCGCCCGCGAGCAGACCGTCGGCGATCGCGTGGTGCCACAGGCCCGAGACGATCGTGACCTTCAGCCCGGTGGCGTCGGGGATGGCGGAGGATTCGAGGGAGGGGGCGCCGTGTCCGGCCATGGTCAGTCCAATCCGTTCGGGAGGTGGGCGGGCAGCGAGTGGCCCATGCGGTCGCGCTTGGCGTCGAGGTAGCCCTCGTTGAATTCGCCGACGCCGACGACGAGCGGCACCAGTTCGGTGACCTCGACGCCGCGCTCGGCGAGCTGACGGGCCTTCTCCGGGTTGTTGCTGAGCAGGCGCACCGACTCGATGCCAAGGTCGTGCAGGATCGCGGTCGCGGCGCCGTAGTCGCGCGCATCCGCGGGAAGGCCGAGCGCGAGGTTGGCGTCGAGCGTGTCGAGGCCGCCTTCCTGCAGCTGGTAAGCCTTCAGCTTGTTGATCAGGCCGATGCCGCGACCCTCGTGTCCGCGCAGGTACACGACGACGCCGCCCTCGGCCTCGATGCGGTCGAGGGATGCCTGCAACTGCGGGCCGCACTCGCACTTGAGCGAGCCGAACGCCTCGCCGGTCAGGCACTCGGAGTGCAGACGCACGAGCGGCGGGGTGGGGCTGCCCGCCGGGTCGCCCGAGATCCAGGCGACGTGGTCGGCGCCGGTCGAGCGGTCGCGGTAGGCGCGCACCCGGAACGAGCCGTGGGTGGTCGGGATCGTCGTCTCCACCTCGAACTCGACGCGGGAGGTCTCCGGGATCTCGGGGATCGCCTCCGGGTCGCCCTCGCAGCGCTGCTCCTCCAGGAACCGGATCAGCTCCTCGATGGTGATCACGGGCACGCCCTCGCGCTCGCCGAGTCGGATCAGGTTCGGCAGGCGCATCATCTCGCCGTCCTCGTCGACGATCTCCGAGATCGCGCCGACGGGCCGCAGGCCGGCCAGTTTCATCAGGTCGACCGCCGCCTCGGTGTGGCCGTCGCGCTCGCGCACACCGCCGTCGACGGCGCGCAGCGGCAGGATGTGGCCGGGGCGCAGCACGCTGGCCGGCGTCGAATCCGGGTTCGCCAGCACGCGCAGCGTGTGGGCGCGGTCGCCCGCGCTGATGCCGGTGCTGAGGCGATCCGCCGCATCGACGCTCACCGTGTAGGCGGTGCCGCGGGGGTCCTCGTTCATGCTGACCATCGGAGGCAGGTTGAGCGCGTCGGCGATCTCGTTCGTCATCGGGGCGCAGATGAAGCCGGAGGAGTTCTTGACCATCCAGGCCACCCACTCCTGGCTCGCGCTCTCGGCGGCGAGGATGACGTCGCCCTCGTTCTCGCGGCCCTCATCGTCGGCGACGATGATCGGGCGGCCGGCGCGCAGCGCGGCCACCGCCTCGGGGATGCTTGCCAGGCTCATGCCGGCTCCTTCGATCGGAGGGACTCGACGGCGAGCAGGCGCTCGACGTGGCGAGCGAGGATGTCGCTCTCGAGATTGACGGGGGTGCCGGGCGTCGCGGCGCCGAGTGTGGTGGCGGTGAGGGTCTCCGGGATCAGGCTGACCTCGAACCACGGCTCCGGCTCGCCCGCGTCGCTCACGGCGCTGACGGTGAGCGAGATGCCATCGATCGCGATCGAGCCCTTGCGGGTGACGAGCGCCTCCAGCTCGGCGGGCAGGGCGACGCGCACGACGCTCCAGCGCTCACCGGGGGTGACGCTGAGCACCGTGCTGGTGGCATCCACGTGCCCTTGCACGATGTGGCCGCCGAGGCGCGAGTTGACCGCCGCGGCGCGCTCCAGGTTGACGCGCGAACCGGGGGCGATCCGCGACAGGGTGGTCTGGGCGATCGACTCGGCCATGACATCCGCGGTGAACCAGTCCGGCCCCTGATCGATGACGGTCAGGCACACGCCGCCGACGGCGATCGAGTCGCCGTGGCGCGCGTCGGAGGCGGCGAGCGGCGCCTTCACGGTGATCCGGGCGGCGTCGGCGCTCGGCTCCCAGGCGAGAACCTCGCCCTGCTCTTCGATGATTCCGGTGAACATGTCAGTGCTCCTTGGGGGTGGCCGCGTGAGGCGTGGCCGCTCGCGGCGCGGCCGAGATGAACAGGTCGTCGCCGAGCTGCTCGACGGTGGTGAGGTGCAGGCGGCGCGCGTCGCCGATGGTCGGGATGCCGAGGTCGCCGAGGGCGAGCTTGTCGCCGCCGAGCAGCGCCGGGGCGAGGTAGATCGAGAACTCGTCGGCGAGGTCGGCGGCGATCAGCGCGCTCGCGAGCGTCGGACCGCCCTCGACGTAGACGCGGCGGATGTCGCGCTCGTGCAGCTGGCGCAGCACCGCGTGCAGGTCGCGCGTGCCGGTCTCGAGCACCCCGGCGGGGTGGTCGTGCAGCTTCGCGGTGCTCGGGATGCGGCGCTCGCCGACCACGACCGGCAGCGGCTGATGCGCCAACAGCTCGCCTCCGTCGCCGCGGGCGGTGAGGCTCGGGTCGTCGGCGAGCACGGTGCCGGTGCCGACCAGAATGGCGTCGGAGGCGGCGCGCTCCTCGTGTACCCGCTGGCGGGCAGTCGTGCCGGTGATCCACTGGCTGCTGCCGTCCGCGGCGGCCGCGCGGCCATCCAAGGTCGACGCCCACTTGACCGTCACCCAGGGGCGGCCGCGGCGCACGGCGGTCAGCCACGGATGCAGCAGCGCCTCGCCCTCGGCCGTCCGCGGGCCGAGGGTTGCCGGCACGCCCGCCGCGGCGAGGTGGGCGGCCCCTCCGCTCGACGCGTCGCCCGGGTCGGGCACGGCGTAGTGCACGGCAGCGATGCCGGCGGCCAGCAGCGCCTCGCTGCACGGGCCGGTGCGACCGGTGTGGTTGCAGGGCTCCAGGGTGACGACGGCGGTGAGGCCGCGGGTCTCGATCCCGCGGGCCCGCGCATCGTACAGCGCCGCCACCTCGGCGTGCGGCGTGCCGGCGCCGCGGTGCCAGCCCTCGGCGACGATGGTGCCGCGGGAATCCAGGAGCACGCAGCCGACCTGCGGGTTCGGGCCGGTCGCGGGGCCGCGCCGCGCGAGCTCCAGGGCGCGACGCATGGCGGCGTCGGGCGTGGTGCCTGGGGCGCTCTCGGTGTTCCGCATCCGGTCCTCGGTCTGTTCTCAGACGGTTCCGGGGGTGCCGAGAGGTCGGCGGTTCGCGGGCGCGACGGGCGCACCTGCGAACTCGTGCATCCTCCCATCCGGACTTTCACCGTCGGTACTGGAGTTCCACCAGTTCGGCCCGCCGAGTTGCCTCGACGAGTTCGCGGACTTTGACCGCCGGCGCGGAATTTCACCGCCCCCGGAGCACGTGCTACGTGTTCACAGCCTACAACGCGGCCCTCGCGCGCCGCATTCCCGCGCGCCTCCCGCCCTATCGCCCGCGCCGCCGCCCCGCCGCCCCTGCCCGCGCCCCTGCACGTTTCTCCGGAGGCTTCGCGCGCATCCCCCGGACTTCCGGGCCAGTCGCCGCGCTGCGGGACGAAAACTCCGGAGAAACGACACACTGCGCGCGCCGCGCCGCGCCGCTCAGCGCTGGTGCGGGGAGGGGCTACGCGAGCAGTGCGGGCAGCTCCTCGAGCGAGCGGATGACGGGAACCCCCGCCGCGTCCGCTTCGGCCCGGTGCTCCGCCGTCGCGATGCCGGGGCGATCCAGCCACACGCCCAGCAGCCCCGCTCGCGCCGCCCCGATCGCGTCGGTGTGCAGCCGGTCGCCGATGTACGCCGCCCGCGCGGGCTCCACGCCGAACAGCTCGCACGCGTGCTCGAAGATCCGCGCGTCGGGCTTCGCGACGCCGACCGCCCCGCTGGCCACGAAGTGCTCGAACGCGCCGTCGAGACCGATCGCGCGCAACTTCGCTGTCTGGAACGGAACCTCGCCGTTGGTGATGATGCCGAGGCGCCGATCCGCGAGCTCCGCGAGGCAGGCATCCACGTCCTCGTGGCGGCTCCACGAGCGTTCATACTGCAGAAGGTATGCGTCGAACCAGGCGAGCGCGGCCTCGTCGTCGAGCATCACCCCGTGCGGCTCGAGGAAGCCGCGGGCGCGCGCTCGGCGCTGCTCGTGGAAGTCGATCTCACCCGAGAGGTACCGGTGGTAGTGCCGCTCCTCGAGGTCGTTCCAGCGGGTGAACTCGGCATCGGGCTCGGCGGCCGCGATCGCGTCGCCGAGCGTCGCACGGTGCGCGTGCAGGCCGAGCTCCACCGAGCGCCGGTGCGCGAAGAGGGTGTCGTCGAGGTCGAACAGGACGACCGAGACGGGTCCGCCGCTCACGCGGGCCACCCCGGTTTGAGGCTCCGGTCATCCGTCGCGGTGAGCACCGCGTGCCAGCCATCGGGGCGCGTCGTGCCGTCACGGAGCGGCATGCTGAGCGGGGCGCTGCCGGTGAAGGTGAAGCCGGCGGCGCGTGCGGTGCGCGCCGAAGCGTCGTTGCCGATGACGCACTCCCAGCCGACCGCATCCGCATGGCCCTCGCGGAACACCCAGTCGACGACCGCGGTGAGCGCTTCGCTCATGATCCCGCGTCCGCGGTGGGGAGCACCCAGCCAGTAGCCGATCATCGAACCGGGTCGGCGCCAGCCGATCACGCCGAGCAGCTCGCCTTCGCGGTGCGCATCGCCCGCGGCGCCACGAATCGCCCAGGTGCACTCCTCGTCGGACTCCCAGCCGCTGGGCACGTACTCGCGCACGAACCCCTCGGCGTGCTCGCGCCGGTACGGCCACGGCGTCGTCACGAAACGTTCGAAAAGCGGATCCTGGCAGTGCTCCGTGATCGCGTCGACATCACCTTCGCCCGGCTGATTCAGCAGGAGCCGGGCGGTGGTGAGCTCGACCGGCGTCATGCGCGGCGCAGGAACCCGATCGCGTCATAGACGCGCGACAGCGTCGCGTCGGCGATCGCCTCGGCGCGCTCGGCGTTGCCGGCGAGCACGCGGTCGAGCTCGGCGGGGTCGTCGAGCAGCTCCAGCGTGCGGGTGCGGATCGGGTCGAACGCGGCCACGACGGCTTCGGCCGTTGCACCCTTCAGGTCGCCGTAGCCCTTGCCGTCGAACTCGCTCTCCAGCGAGGCGATGCTCGAGCCGCCGAGCACCGAGAGCAGCGTCAGCAGGTTGGAGACGCCCGGCTTCTCGGTGGGGTCGAAGCGGATCTCGCGGTCGGCATCCGTGACCGCCGACTTGATCTTCTTGGTGAGCGCCTTCGGCTCGTCGAGCAGCCACAGGATGCCCTGCGGGCTCTCGCCCGACTTCGACATCTTCGAGCCCGGGTTCTGCAGGTCGTAGACCTTCGCCGTCTCCTTGAGGATCGACACCTCCGGCACCGCGAAGGTCTTTCCGAAGCGCGAGTTGAAGCGCTGCGCGAGGTCGCGGGTGAGCTCGATGTGCTGGCGCTGGTCTTCGCCGACCGGCACCACGGCGGCGTCGTAGAGGAGGATGTCGGCCGCCTGCAGGATCGGGTAGGTGAAGAGGCCGACGCTGGCCGCATCCGTGCCCTGCTTCTGCGACTTGTCCTTGAACTGGGTCATGCGGCTGGCCTCGCCGAAGCCGGTGATGGTGTTCAGCACCCAGGCGAGCTCGGCGTGCGCGGCGACGTGCGACTGCACGAACAGCGTGGATGCGCTGGGGTCGATCCCGGCGGCGATGTACTGCGCCGCGGTGCGCCGGGTCTGCTCGCGCAGGGCGGCCGGGTCCTGCGGCACGGTGATCGCGTGCAGGTCGACGACGCAGAAGACGGCGTCGTGGGTGGTCTGCAGCTGCTTCCACTGCAGGAGCGCTCCGATGTAGTTGCCCGCGTGAAGCGAGTCGGCGGAGGGCTGCATGCCGGAGAACAGACGCGGAAGGCTCATCCCCCCATCCTCCCATCCCCCGCGAGCGCTACCGAAACTCACGAGCGCCACCGGATCTCCGGTAGCGCTCGCAAGTTTGGGTAGCGCTCGGCGGGGGGCGGGCGGAGCCCGCTAGAGGGCGTAGTCGACGACGACGGGGGCGTGGTCGGACCAGCGGGTGTCGTAGGCGGAGGCGCGGTCGATCTCGTAGGCGACGGCCGCCTCCGCCAGCGCGGGTGTGGCGAGCTGGTAGTCGATCCGCCAGCCGGTGTCGGTGTCGAACGCCTTGCCGCGCTGCGACCACCAGGTGTACGGGCCCGGCACCTCCGGGTGGAACCGGCGGTGCACGTCGACCCAGCCGAGCCCGGCACCGCGGTTGTAGTCGGCGTCGCCTTCGGCGCCGAGGAAGCGGTCGAAGTAGGCGCGCTCCTCGGGAAGGAATCCGGCGTTCTTGAGATTGCCCTTCCAGTTCTTGATGTCGAGCGTGCGGTGCCCGACGTTCAGGTCGCCGACGATCACCGAGCGGGGGTTGTGCGCCGCGAGCTGCGGGAGGCGCTCGGACATCGCGTCGAGGAACTTGTACTTCTCGACCTGCTTCGGGGTGTCGACGGCGCCCGCGTGCACATACGTCGAGACGACGGTGACCAGCGTGCCGTCGACGTCGAAGTCGGCCTCCAGCCAGCGTCCCGCCGAGTCGAAGTCGTCGGCGCCGAAGCTCACCCGGTGGATGTCGGCGGCGCGCCGACTGGCGATCGCGACTCCCGCGCGACCCTTCGCCGTGGCGGCATCGTGCAGCACGTTCCACTCCGGGCCCAGCAGCTCGGTGATGTGCTCGGTCTCGGCCCGCACCTCCTGCAGGGCGAGGATGTCGACGTCGCGGGCGGCGAGCCAGTCGCCCATGCCCTTTCGGTAGGCGGCGCGAATTCCGTTGACGTTGACTGAGGCGAGGCGAAGCGGTTGAGGCATGCCTCCGAGCCTAGTTCTGCTCGCTGACCTGCCGACGGCTCCGACGCCGCGCCAGCCAGCGCACCGCGCGCGGGAGAGCCGCCTCCAGCTCGGCGCGCACCTCCTCCTCGATCTCGAGACGCAGTCGCGCCTCCAGCTCGCGTCGCTCGCGCTCGCCGACCGGGTCGAGCGGCACGCCGTCGTCGGTCGCCGTGACGACGAGCCAGGCGGCGGCGATGAGGATCACCTGGCAGATCAGGTTGAACCAGATCAGCAGACCGATGATGACGGCGAAGGAGGCCAGCAGCGGGTTCGAGGATGCCCCGCCGAGCAGTGTCGTTCCCAGGATCTTCAGCACCGCGAGGCCGGCCGCCCCGAGCAGGGCGCCCTGCATGAGCGGACGCGGCGGGATCTTCACGCCGGCGAGGATGCGGTACAGCGTCGCGAGGATGGCCGCGTCGAGGGCGAACATCAGCGTCAGGCCGATGATGCGGGCCGCGATCGCGGCGATCCGCGAGTCGGTATCGACGCCGATCGCCGGGAAGATCCATTCCAGGGCCTGGGTGCTGGCGAACAGCAGCGCCGCCGAGAGCAGCACCGCGGCGCCGAAGGCGAGGGCGAGCCCCAGGTCGCGCAGTTTGAGCAGCAGGAAGTTCGCCGGGGGCGAGGGCAGCTGCGCGATCTCGCGCACGGCGTTGCGGGCGGAGCCGAGCCACGCGACCGCAGTGAACAGCGCGCCGACCAGCGCGAGGGCGCCGGTCCAGCCGATCGCGGCCGCGTCAAGCAGTTCGTCGGGGTCGATCGCGCCGCCGTCGCCGAGGTCGAGAAGTCCCGGCACGGAGAGCCGGATCACGCGGAACAGTGAATCGCGCAGTTCGGCATCGGCGCCCAGCACGAGTCCGATGATCGAGAACCCGACCCAGACGGCGGCGAACACCGAGAAGATCGCCTGGAAGGAGAGCCCGTTCGCCAGGAGCGCCCCGCGCTGCTCGCCGAAGTGCTGGAGCACCCGAACCGGCTTCCACCCCTGCGCTGTCTCGGCGAGAGCCTTCGCGCGCTCAAGCGTTCGCTGCCCCCAGGCTTTGACGCGGTGGGGGAGCCCGGCCTCAGCCGCATCCTCCGAATCGGTCATGCCTCGACCCTATCGAGGGCCGTCGGCGGTGCGCCGGAGCCTCTCCGTTTCCCCGGTGTTCGCAAATTGAGGATGTTTTTTCGCGGACTGCCGTCATATCCTGCTGGGAGGCCCGTCTCTCTGGGTATGGAGATGCAAGGGAACCGTCGTCACGGCGATCTTGCGTGTGTTCCATTCCCGGGAGGCTTCAGAGGGGCCGGGGGAGTGGTTCAGGGGGATGAACAGCCACAACGCGAAGGCATTGACTTCGGACGGCGAGTGCATCGAGCGAGCGCGCGCGGGGGACACGAGCGCGTTCGCCGAACTGTGGCGCCGTCACTACCGTTCTGCTGTTCGCGTCGCCCGCCAGTTCACGTCGATCGACGCCGATGACCTCGTCTCTGAGGCTTATGTGCGCATCTATCAACGTGTTCTGGCGGGTGGCGGACCGACCGGGGCGTTCCGGCCGTACCTGTACACGACGATTCGGAACCTCGCGAGCAGCTGGGGGGCAGCGTCGCGAGATGTTCAGGTCGACGTGATCGAGGACTTCCAGGACGAGCGGATTCCCGAAGACCCGACGGTGTGGGCGCTTGATCGCACGTTGACGGCGACGGCATTCCGAGCACTTCCGGAGCGCTGGCAGACGGTGCTCTGGTACACCGAGGTCGAAGGCATGGACCCGCACGAGGTCGCCCCGATCATGGGGATGAGCCCGAACGGGGTCGCGGCGCTGTCGTATCGGGCCCGTGAGGGCCTGCGCAAGGCCTGGCTGCAGGCGCACATCAGCGATGAGGGGCTCTCGGACGAGTGCCGTTGGGCGATGGCGCGGCTCGGCGAGAACGCGCGCAACGGCTTGGGCAAGCGCGAGAAGTCACGATTGGATGCCCACCTGCCCGGCTGCACCCGCTGCTCGATCGTGGCCGACGAGGTCGACGAGGTCGGCTCGCGGCTCGCGCTGGTGCTCCTGCCGATGATGCTCGGCGGCGTGGCTGGCGGCTCGCTGCTTGCCGCGTTGGCCTCCAACTCCGCGCCCGTCACCGACCTGGCGATTCCGCCGATGCCGGAGGCGGTGGACGCGGTCGTGCAGTCGTCTCTCGCGGCCGCGCCGGTGGTCGGCGGTGTGGCTCTGGGAGCCAGCGCCACCGCGGGTCCCGGCGTGCTCGTCGGGGGAATCGCGGTCGTCGCGGTGCTGGGCGGCGGGCTGGTGCTCTCGGGCTCCACGCCGACCGACCCGGACCCGGAGCCGCCCACCTCGAGCTCGTCCGCCGACGCGACGACACCGGCCCCCGGGGAGGACATCCTGGCGTCTCTGGACGTCGAGGAGCCGGAGGAGGAGCCGGTCGACCCGAGCGACATCGGGACCGACAAGACCGCCGACGGCGGCCTCACACAGACCGTCGAGGGCGTCGTGGGCGGAGTCGGCGGTGTCGTCGGTGACGTGGTCGGCGGCGTCGGCGAGGTCGTCGGCGGGGTCGGCGACGTCGTCGGCGAGGTCGTGACGGCCGATGTCACTCTGAACCTGTCCGGCACTGCAACCCCGGGCGCCACGGTCTCGCTAACGGCGGCGGGCAGCATCCTCGCCACGACGACGGTCGCCGCCAATGGCACCTTCCAGCTCTCGGTGAGCGGACTTCCCGGCGACACGGCCGGTCTCACGCTGTCGCAGAGCGTCGACCGCGGCTACCTGGAGTCGCTGCTCGGGTCGCAGGGCATCCTGGGCAGCCTGCTGCGTCCGCTCGACTCGCTGGTGAACGACCTGATCGCACCGCTGCGGCTGAGCTCCACCCCGGCGCTGCCGGTCACGCTGCAGACCAGCTGACCTGCGAAATCTTCTCAGAGAACCGGCGTCATAGCCGGGCCGGTCTCCGGTCTCTTCCACGGAAGGCCGTTTCGGCCTTCGCCTCCGGATCCCTACGGGGGCGCAACGGAGTGGCCGGTCTCGCAGCAATCCCAGCAGCTGCGGACCGGTCCCTCTGCGCGGATGCGCGGGCGGGCTATGCCTTGCCGCGCAGGACCGCCTGCTTGACCTCGGCGATCGCCTTGGTCACCTCGATGCCGCGCGGGCACGCCTCCGAGCAGTTGAAGGTCGTGCGGCAGCGCCACACGCCCTCCTTGTCGTTGAGGATGTCGAGGCGCACCTGCGACCCCTCGTCACGGCTGTCAAAGATGAAGCGGTGCGCGTTGACGATCGCGGCGGGGCCGAAGTACTGGCCATCCGTCCAGAACACCGGGCAGGAGCTCGTGCACGCGGCGCACAGGATGCACTTGGTCGTGTCGTCGAAGCGCTCGCGCTGGGCGACCGACTGGATGCGCTCCTTGCCGCCCTTCGGCTTCGAGTCGGCGATGAGGAACGGCTGGATCTGCTTGTACGACTCGAAGAACGGCTCCATGTCGACGATGAGGTCCTTCTCGAGCGGAAGGCCCTTGATCGCCTCGACGTAGATCGGCTGCGAGATGTCGAGATCCTTGATCAGCGTCTTGCAGGCCAGCCGGTTGCGGCCGTTGATCCGCATCGCGTCGGAGCCGCAGATCCCGTGCGCGCAGGAGCGGCGGAAGGTGAGCGTGCCGTCCTGCTCCCACTTGATCTTGTGCAGCGCATCCAGCACACGATCGGTGGGGAACATCTCGACGTCGAAGTCCTGCCAGATCGGCTCGTCCATCGTCTCCGGGTCGAAGCGGCGGATGATCAGCGTGACCGTGAACGACTGGATGGGCGCCTCGGGAGCGGGCGCGGGAGCCTCGGCGGTTGCGCTGGCCATCAGTACTTCCTCTCCATGGGCTGGTAGTTGGTGATGACCACCGGTTTCCAGTCGAGCGTGATGTGGTCCGAGGCGTCGGGCGAGTGCGGGTCGCCGGTGAGGTACGCCATCGTGTGCTTCATGTAGGTGGCGTCGTCGCGATCCGGGTAGTCGTCGCGCATGTGCCCGCCGCGGCTCTCCTTGCGGTTGCGCGCCGAGTACACGACGACCTCCGCCAGGTCGAGCAGGAAGCCCAGCTCGATCGCCTCGAGCAGGTCGGTGTTGAAGCGCCGGCCCTTGTCGTGGATGCCGATGTTCTTGTAGCGCTCGCGCAGCTCGAAGATCGTGTGGGTGACCTTCTCGAGCGACTCGTCGGTGCGGAACACCTGCGCGTTCTTGTCCATCTCGTCCTGCAGCTCCTTGCGGATCGCCGCGATCCGCTCGGTGCCGGTCGAGTTGCGCAGCTGCTCGACGAGGTCGGTCACGAAGTGCGCCGGGTTCTCCGGCAGCGGCACGAACTCGGCGGTCTTCGCGTACTCGACGGCGTAGTTGCCGGCGCGCTTGCCGAAGACGTTGATGTCGAGCAGCGAGTTGGTGCCGAGGCGGTTCGAGCCGTGCACCGAGACGCAGGCGCACTCGCCGGCGGCGTAGAGGCCGGGCACGACGGTGTCGTTGTCGCTGAGCACCTCGGCCTTGATGTTGGTCGGGATGCCGCCCATCGCGTAGTGCGCGGTCGGCATGACCGGCACCGGCTCGTGCACCGGGTCGACGCCGAGGTAGGTGCGGGCGAACTCGGTGATGTCGGGGAGCTTCGTCTCGAGGACCTCGGCGCCCAGGTGGGTGCAGTCCAGCAGCACGTAGTCCTTGTGCGGGCCGGCGCCGCGACCCTCCGCGACCTCCTGCACCATGCAGCGCGAGACGATGTCGCGAGGCGCGAGGTCCTTGATGGTGGGGGCGTAGCGCTCCATGAAGCGCTCACCGGAGGCGTTGCGCAGGATCGCGCCCTCGCCGCGGGCGCCCTCCGTGAGCAGGATGCCGAGGCCGGCCAGGCCGGTCGGGTGGAACTGGAAGAACTCCATGTCCTCCAGCGGCAGACCCTTGCGCCAGATGATCCCGACGCCGTCACCGGTGAGGGTGTGCGCGTTCGAGGTGGTCTTGTAGATCTTGCCGAAGCCGCCGGTGGCGAAGACGATCGACTTCGCCTGGAAGACGTGGATCTCGCCGGTCGCGAGCTCGTAGGCGACGACACCGGCGGGCTTGCCGTCGTTCATCACCAGGTCGAGCGCGTAGTACTCGTTGAAGAAGTTGACGCCGAGCTTGACGCAGTTCTGGAACAGCGTCTGCAGGATCATGTGGCCGGTGCGGTCGGCGGCGTAGCAGGCGCGGCGCACCGGCGCCTTGCCGTGGTCGCGCGTGTGACCGCCGAAGCGCCGCTGGTCGATCTTGCCCTCGGGCGTGCGGTTGAACGGCAGACCCATGTTCTCGAGGTCGAGAACCGCGTCGATCGCCTCCTTGGCGAGCACCTCGGCCGCGTCCTGGTCGACGAGGTAGTCGCCGCCCTTCACGGTGTCGAAGGTGTGCCACTCCCAGCTGTCCTCCTCGACGTTGGCGAGGGCGGCGGCCATGCCGCCCTGGGCCGCGCCGGTGTGCGAGCGGGTCGGGTAGAGCTTGGTGATGACCGCCGTCTTGGCCTTCGGTCCGGCCTCGATGGCGGCGCGCATCCCGGCGCCTCCGGCACCGATGATGACGACGTCGAACTGGTGGTAGTGGACGCCGTCAATGACGTCACCGTCGGTGAACTCCATGTCTTACTGTGCCTCGCAGAGCTCTTGGAGACCGGTCGACGCGGGGTCGCCGATGCAGGGATCGAAGGTGGTCAGCACGAGCGTGCCGAGAACGAGCAGCACGATCGTCGAGACGAGCAGCGCGCCGAGCAGGACCTTCCGCAGGCGGCCGTGCGCGTAGTCGTTGACGAGGGTGCGCATGCCGTTGGAGCCGTGGATCAGCGCCAGCCAGAGCAGCAGCAGATCCCAGACGATCCAGAACGGATCCGCGAGCTTGCCGGCGACGAAGGCGAAGTCGATCGCCTTGACGCCCTCGCCGAGGAACAGGTTGACGAGCAGGTGGCCGAAGATCAGCACGACGAGCAGCACGCCCGAGACGCGCATGTACAGCCAGCCCCACTTCTCCCAGTTGATGCCGCGCCGGGCCGGGCGGGTGTTGGGCAGAGGAACCGTGGTCATCACTCGCCTCCGAACACGTGCATCAGGTGGCGGGGGGCGAAGCCGACGAGCAGCAGCACCCACAGTGCGATGACGATCCAGAACATCAGGCGCTGGTGGCGGGTGCCCCAGGAGAAGAAGTCGATCGCGATGATGCGCAGGCCGTTCAGCGCGTGCAGGCCGATCGCGGCGACGAGTCCCAGCTCACCGAGCCCCATGATGGGCGTCTTGTAGGCGCCGATCACCGCGTCATAGGCGTGCGGGTCGATCCGGATCAGCGCCGTGTCGAGGATGTGCACCAGCAGGAAGAAGAAGATCGCGGTCCCGGTGATGCGGTGCAGCACCCACGACCACATTCCTTCGCGTCCGCGATACAGCGTCCCAGCAGGACGTCGCGGGGCGGGAACGGGGACAGTGGGAGCCGCCGCGGGACGCGCAGCGGAACTCGACACGGACTCCTCCTCGGGGTCTCCGTCGCGGTCGACGGGTGGCACGCCGGTCGCATTGCTTCGGACACGACCAGTCTAGTGCGCTCGCACCGGCAGCCGCTTCTGAGGTGGACCTTACTTTGTCTTGATGTCGAGAGATGTGGCGGCGCCGCGGCGCGCCGCGATCACCTCGTCGTAGTGGCCGAGCAGCTCGTCGCACAGCCGGCTCCAGGTGCGGCCGATGACCTTGCGTCGCCCGGCCTCGCCGAAGCGCGCTCGCAGCGCCGCGTCGGCGATCAGGGGGTGCACCGCCGCGGCGAGAGCCCCGTCCACCGCCGGGTCGTAGAGCAGCCCGTCGACGCGGTGCTCGATCAGGTCGATCGGGCCCCCGGCGCGCGGCGCCACCACGGCGAGGCCGCTCGCGTGGGCCTCCTGCAGCGTCTGGCCGAAGGTCTCTTCGGTGCCGGTGTGCACGAAGACATCGAAGCTCGCGTAGGCGGCCGACAGCTCTTCGCCGCGCAGCTCGCCGAGATAGGTCACCGGCATCCCGTCAAGCGCGCGGCGGACGCTCGGCATCGCCGGGCCGCCGCCGACGATCACGATGCGGATGCCGGGGATGCCCGCCAGTTCGGCGAGCCGTTCGAGGCTCTTCTCCGGGGCGATGCGCCCCACGTAGCCGAGGATGACCTCGCCGTTCGGGGCGAGCTCGGCGCGCAGCTCGCGGGCGCGGGCGGTGAAGCGGTGCCCCGGGTGGTAGCGGTCGGTGTCGACGCCGCGCCCCCAGCGCTCCAGTCGAGGCACGCCCGCCTCCTCGAGCGCGGCGATCGCCGTCGAGGACGGGGCAAGGGTCAGGTCGGCGCCTTCGTGGATCCAGCGCACGATCCGCCAGGCGAAGTTGGAGGCGACGGCCAGTCGGTTGCGGCGTGCATAGCCGGAGACATCCGTCTGATAGATCGCCACGGTCGGCACGTCGAGGCGGTTGGCCGCCGCGATCGACTGGGCGCCGAGCAGGAACGGTGAGGCGACGTGCACCACGTCGGGGCGGAAGCGCGTCAGCAGTCCGCTGATCTGGGAGTTGGGCAGCCCCACCGGGAACTGCCGGTAGGCGAGGGCGGGAACCTCGTGCACGGGGAAGCCGGCGAACTGCCGCGGCGACCCTGCCGCCGGCACGATCAGCATCGCCTGGTCCCCACGATCGGCGAGGTGCTCCAGCAGCTTGATGACGCTCGTCGTCACGCCGTTGAGGGTCGGAAGGAAGCTCTCGCTGACGACCGCGACTCGACGTCCCATGATCCACCTCCCGGCTTTCCTCGACGCTAAGGAGCACGGGTAACGCGCGGGTGTACGCACCCTGTCGTTTTGCGTTAACACAAGGTGCGTAGGGTGGTCGCATGGCTGAGCGATCGTCGGCGTTGGACCGGTTCTACAGTGTCATTCCTGCGGGCGGAGTGGGCTCGCGCCTGTGGCCGCTCTCGCGCGCCGACGCCCCCAAGTTCCTGCACGACCTCACCGGCTCGGGGCAGACGCTGCTGCGCGCCACGTGGGAGCGGCTGGCGCCCATCTCCGGCCCCCAGCGGGTGATGGTCGTGACGGGCCGCGCGCACCGCGCCGCGGTGGAGGAGCAGATTCCCGAGCTGACCGACCCGAACGTGGTCCTCGAGAGCGAGCCGAAGGATTCGACGGCCGCCATCGGGCTGGCCGCCGCGATCCTGCGCCGCCGCGAACCGGACGTCATCATCGGCTCGTTCGCCGCCGACCACGTCATCCATGAGCCGGCCAAGTTCCGCGCCGCCGTCGAGCAGGCCGTGATCGCCGCCGACGCCGGCTACATCGCGACGATCGGCATCGCCCCGGATGAGCCCGCGGTCGGGTTCGGCTACATCCACTGCGGCGAGGCGCTTCAGATCGACGGCGCCCCCGACGCGCTGCGCGTCGAGAGCTTCGTCGAGAAGCCCGACCTCGAGACGGCGCGCCGCTACGTGGACGAAGGTCATCACCTCTGGAACGCGGGCATGTTCATCGCGCGCGCCGACCGGCTGCTGGAGGAGATCGGCGCGACCCAGCCCGAGCTGCTGGCGGGGCTGGAGGAGCTGGCGGAGGCCTGGGACGAGCCGGCGCGGCGCGGTCCGGTCGTCGACCGGGTCTGGCCGAAGCTGACCAAGATCGCGATCGACTACTCGGTCGCCGAGCCGGCGGCGGAGGCCGGCCGCCTCGCGGTCATCCCCGGCCGCTTCGGCTGGGACGACGTCGGCGACTTCGCATCGATCGCCAAGCTGCACTCCGGCGGACGCCCGGCCAACCTGGCGATCCTCGGCGAGAACGCGCGGGTGCTCTCCGACTCATCCAGCGGCATCGTCATCTCCACGACCGAGCGGATCATCTCCCTCATCGGCGTGCAGGACATCGTCGTGGTCGACACGCCGGATGCGCTGCTGGTGACGACGAGCGAGCATGCGCAGCGCGTGAAGAGCGTCGTCGACGCCCTCAAGCTGTCGGGTCGCGACGGCGTTCTGTAGCGCAGGATTTCGCCGTTTCGAGCCGGAAAACTGTGTTGACGGTCTCAACATTTCGGAATCGTTTCGCTGTCGTCCCAGGTTTGTAACGCTTCGACCATCACTCGGCCGAGGCGGTCGGCAGACGGCCAGGTTTTGGGTAACGTGAGGAAAACGCTCGGCATCCTGCCGTGCGCGCATTCTTGGAGGACACCGTGACAATCACTTTCCGCAAGACCGGTCTCGCCGGTCTCGCCGTGCTCGGCACGAGCGCGCTCGTGCTCGCCGGCTGTGCGTCGGCACCCGAAGACGGCAATGGCGAGACGCCGGAGCTCGACTTCCTGGCCTGCATGGTCTCGGACGCCGGTGGATTCGACGACAACTCGTTCAACGAGCTCGGCCTGACCGGCCTCGAGGCCGCGGTCACCGACCTCGGCATCACCGAGATCCACTCCGAGTCGGCCAGCGAGGACGACTACGCGCCGAACATCGAGAGCCTCGTCGGCGAGGGCTGCGAGATCATCGTGACCGTCGGCTTCCTGCTCTCCGCCGCCACCATCGAGGGCGCGCAGAACAACCCCGATGTCGAGTTCGCGATCATCGACGACGGTCTCGACACCGACTTCGACGGTGCGTCCGACGTCGAGAACGGCAAGCCGATTCTCTTCAACACGGCTGAGGCCGCGTTCCTCGCGGGCTACGCCGCGGCCGCCTACTCGAAGACCGGCGTCGTCGGCACCTTCGGTGGCATCCCGATTCCGCCGGTGACCATCTTCATGGATGGCTTCGTCGACGGTGTGGCCTACTACAACGAGGTCAACGGCACGAGCGTCGAGGCGATCGGCTGGGACAAGGAAGCGCAGACCGGAACCTTCACCGGTGGCTTCGCCGCGGGTGTCGAGGCCAAGACCTCGGCGCAGGGCCTGCTCGACCAGGGTGCTGACGTGCTGCTGCCCGTCGGTGGACCGATCTACATCTCGGCCGCGGAGGCGATCCGCGACACCGGCGACGACACGATCGCGCTGATCGGTGTTGACGCCGACGTGTACGTGACCGACCCGTCGGTTGCCGACCTCCTGCTCACCTCGGTGCTCAAGGGCGTCGACGCGGGCGTCTACGACGTCGTGACCGCGGCGGCCAACGGCACCTTCTCGAACGAGGCCTACGTGGGCACGCTCGAGAACGGCGGCGTCGGTCTTGCCCCGTTCCACGACTTCGAGTCGAAGGTTCCGGCCGAGCTCGCGCAGCAGATCGAGGACCTCAAGGCCGCGATCATCGCGGGCGACGTCGTCGTGACCTCGCCGTCGAGCCCGTAAGGACTCACGCGAAGTTCTGACAGAACTGAACAGCACGGGGAGGTCGGCGAAGGCCGGCCTCCCCGTGGTCGCTTAACTGGGAATAGATTGGGTGGCATGAAGCTCGAACTCCGCGGCATCACGAAGAAGTTCGGTGCCCTGGTCGCGAACGACCACATCGACCTCACCGTCGAGGCGGGTGAGATCCACGCGCTGCTCGGCGAGAACGGCGCCGGCAAGTCGACGTTGATGAACGTGCTGTACGGCCTGTACCGGGCCGACGGCGGGGAGATCCTCCTCGACGACACGGTGCAGCACTTCGCCGGTCCCGGCGATGCGATGAATGCCGGCATCGGCATGGTCCACCAGCACTTCATGCTGATCCCCGTGTTCACCGTCGCCGAGAACGTCATGCTCGGCCACGAGTCGACCAAGTTCGGCGGGGTGCTCGATCTCGACGGCGCGCGCCAGAAGGTGCGCGAGATCTCGGCCCGCTTCGGCTTCGACGTCGACCCCGACGCCCGCATCGAGGACCTTCCCGTCGGCGTGCAGCAGCGCGTCGAGATCATCAAGGCGCTGTCGCGGGATGCCCGGGTGCTCGTCTTCGACGAGCCGACCGCGGTGCTCACCCCGCAGGAGACCGACGAGCTGATGGCGATCATGCGCCAGCTCAAAGAGACCGGCACCTCCATCGTGTTCATCACGCACAAGCTGCGCGAGGTGCGCGAAGTCGCCGACCGCATCACCGTCATCCGGCTCGGCAAGGTGGTCGGAGAGGCCGAGCCCACCGCCACCAACGCGGAACTCGCCTCGCTCATGGTCGGTCGCGCCGTCGACCTCATGGTCGACAAGGGCCCGGCCAAGCCCGGCGATGAAGCGCTCGTCGTGCGCGACCTCTCGGTCATCGACGCTCACAATCAATACGTCGTCGCGCACCTGAACTTCGAGGTGCGCCAGGGCGAGATCCTCGCGATCGCCGGAGTTCAAGGCAACGGCCAGACCGAGCTGACCGAAGCGATCATGGGGCTGCAGCCCCGCGTCGAGGGCTCGATCACCCTCGAGGGCGAAGAGCTCGTCGGTCGAACTCCCCGCCGTGTGCTCGACGCGGGCGTCGGGTTCGTGCCCGAAGACCGGCGCGAAGACGGACTCGTCGCCGCGTTCACCATCGCCGAGAACCTGATGCTCGACCGTTCGCACAGCGAGCCGTTCGTCAAGCGCGGGACCCTGCAGCTCGAGACGCTGGCGGAGTTCGCGCGCGAGAAGCTCGAGGAGTTCGACATCCGCGCCCCCGGCATCGAGACCCACGTCGGCAAGCTCTCCGGCGGCAACCAGCAGAAGGTCGTGCTCGCCCGCGAGCTCAGCAAAGAGGTCAAGCTCGTCGTCGCGGCGCAGCCCACGCGCGGCCTCGACGTCGGGTCGATCGAGTTCGTGCACAGCCAGATCGTCGCCGCGCGCGACGCCGGTGTGCCCGTGATCGTCGTCTCCACCGAGCTCGACGAGGTCGTCGCGCTCGCCGACCGGATCGCCGTGATGTATCGCGGCGGCATCGTGGGCATCGTCCCCGGTGACACCCCTCGTGACGTGCTCGGCCTGATGATGGCGGGCGAAACCCCGAAGGAGGCCGCCGCGTGAGCAGCAGCCAGAGTCCCGCCGCACCTGGCGCGGACGCCGAAACCCCTGTCGTGGCCGACGAACCGTCGCGCGCGCACCAGATCCTGCGTGAGATCGTCACCGGCAACGCCCTGCTGTCGTTCCTCGCGATCGTGCTCGCCCTGCTGATCGGAAGCGTGCTGATCGCCGCCACCGACGACGGGGTGCAGACCTCGCTGGGGTACTTCTTCTCCCGTCCCGGCGACACCTTCGTCGCCATCGGGCAGTCGATCGGCGGCGCCTACGACGCGCTGTTCCGGGGGGCGATCTTCAACATCAATCGCACCTCGTTCGTCGACCAGATCAAGCCGCTCACCGAGACGCTCACCTTCGCGACCCCGCTCATCGCGGCCGGTCTCGGTGTCGCCCTCGCGTTCCGGGTCGGCCTGTTCAACATCGGTGGGCGCGGCCAGATCATCATGGCCGCAGCGCTCGGCGGCTGGATCAGCTGGTCGTTCGATCTGCCGGTCGTCATCCACATGGTGCTCGCGGTGGCCGGCGCCATCGTCGGCGGCGCGCTGTGGGGTGGCCTCGCGGGCCTGCTCAAGGCGCGCACCGGGGCGCACGAGGTGATCGTCACGATCATGCTCAACTACGTCGCCTACTACCTCGTCTTCTACCTGCTTCGCACGCCCGGGGCGCTGCAGGCGCCGGGCTCCAACAACCCGAAGTCGCCCGCCGCGCTCGAGACGGCCGTGCTGCCCAACCTGAGCGACCTGATCGGCGTGGGGTCGTTCCGGCTCCATCTCGGCTTCGTGCTCGTCATCGCCGCCACGATCTACGTCTGGTACCTGCTCAACCGCTCCAGCATGGGCTTCCGCTTCCGCGCCGTCGGTGAGAACCCGAACGCCGCCCGCGTCGCCGGAATCAACGTCAAGTCGGTCTACGTCGCGGCCATGCTGTTCGCCGGCGGACTGATGGGCCTCGCGGGCGCATCCCAGGTGCTCGGGACGACGACCAGCGGGTTCTCGGCGGGCGTGGATGCCGGAATCGGATTCGATGCCATCACCGTCGCGCTGCTCGGCCGCTCGCGGCCGTGGGGGGTGTTCTTCAGCGGCATCCTGTTCGGTGCGCTCAAGGCCGGCGGCTACACGATGCAGGCCTCGCAGGGCGTGCCGATCGACATCATCCTCGTCGTGCAGTCGGTCATCGTGCTGCTGATCGCGGCGCCGCCGCTCGTGCGCTCGGTGTTCCGGCTGCCCGCCCCCGGCTCGAAGCCGCGGCGACGAGCCGCCCGCCTCGCGGAAGGAGCGGCCAAGTGACCACGACAGCGGAGCTGAACGCCAGCCGCGAGATCGCCCGCGTGCGGGATCTGAAGACCCCGATCGGCCTGGGCGTCTTCGCGATCGCCGCCCTCCTGATGGGCTTCGCCTTCCCCGGTGAGGGCGAGACGACCTTCCGGCTCTCGACCAGCAGCGACTTCATCCAGCTGCCCGCGCTCGTCGTCCCGACCGTCGGCTTCGTGGCCACCGTCGCGGTGCTCCTGGTGCTGATGGTGTTCGGCGCGCTCGCGTTCTCGTTCCTGCACCCGCGCGGCAAGTCACCGCTCTGGCTCGTGATCGTGTTCGTCGCGCTGGCGCTGTTCGCGTTCCTCACCTGGGCGGCGGCCGGAAAGACCATTCCGCTGCCGGGGCTCCTGATCGGCGCCCTCGCGCTGAGCACGCCGATCGTGTTCGGCGCCCTCGGCGGCGTCGTCTCCGAGCGCGTCGGCGTCGTCAACATCGCGATCGAAGGACAGCTGCTGTTCGGCGCGTTCTCGGCCGCGGTCGTCTCCTCGGTCACCGGTCAGCCGCTGCTCGGGCTGCTGGCGGCGATGATCGCGGGAATGCTCGTCTCGCTCGTGCTCGCCGTCTTCGCGATCCGTTACATCGTCGAGCAGGTGATCGTCGGCGTCGTGCTCAACGTGCTCGTAATGGGGCTGACGAACTTCCTGTACTCGACGGTGCTGACCGCCAACACGGCGCAGTTCAACTCGAGCGTGCGCTTCCCGTCGCTCGAGATCCCGCTCCTGTCGCAGATCCCGATCATCGGGCCGGTGTTCTTCCAGCAGACGATCATCGTGTACCTGATGTACATCGCCGTGTTCGGCGTCTGGTTCGGGCTGTTCAAGACCCGCTGGGGCCTGCGCGTGCGCTCCGTCGGCGAGCACCCGACGGCGGCCGACACGGTCGGCATCGACGTCAACCGCACCCGGTTCTGGAACGTGCTGCTCGCCGGCGCGATCGCGGGCATGGGCGGGGCGTACTTCACGCTCGACTCGGTGAGCGCCTTCGGCAAGGAGATGACCAACGGCATGGGCTTCATCGCTCTCGCCGCGGTGATCTTCGGACGCTGGCATCCGATCCGCGCCACGCTCGCGGCGCTGCTGTTCGGCTTCGCCACCAGCCTGCAGAGCGTGCTCGGCATCATCGGCTCGCCCGTGCCGAGCGAGTTCATGCTGATGCTCCCGTACCTGGTGACGATCTTCGCGGTCGCCGGACTCGTCGGGCAGTCCCGCCCGCCGGCCGCCGACGGCAAACCGTACATCAAGAGCTGACGATGTCCGAGATCGACTGGGATGCGCTGCGGGCCGCGGCTCGTGACGCCCTGAGCCACTCCTACTCGCCGTACTCGAACTTCCCGGTCGGGGTCGCCGCGCTCGTCGACGACGGGCGGGTGGTGACCGGCGCGAACATCGAGAACGCCTCCTACGGGGTGACGCTGTGCGCCGAGTGCTCGCTGGTGTCGGCGCTGTGGATGTCGGGCGGCGGCAAGCTGGTCGCCTTCACCTGCGTCGACGGCCACGGCAACGCGCTGATGCCCTGCGGGCGGTGCCGGCAGCTGCTGTTCGAGCACTCCGCCGACGGCATGCTGCTGGACACCGTCTCCGGGATCAAGACCATCGATGAGGTGCTGCCCGACGCCTTCGGGCCCCGAACCCTGCAGGAGTACCGCGAATCATGAGCGTCGAACCCTTTGACGTCGTGGACCTGATCCGCACCAAGCGCGACGGCGGCGAGCTGTCGACGCCGCAGATCGACTGGCTCATCGACGCCTACACCCGCGGGTACGTCGCCGACGAGCAGATGTCGGCGATGACGATGGCGATCTTCCTGAACGGGATGGGCCGCGACGAGATCCGCGACCTCACCCTGGCGATGATCGCGAGCGGCGAGCGGCTCGACTTCTCCGGGCTGTCCAAGCGCACCACCGACAAGCACTCGACGGGGGGAGTGGGCGACAAGATCACTCTGCCGCTCGCGCCGCTGGTCGCCTCCTTCGGCGTCGCGGTGCCGCAGCTCTCCGGGCGCGGCCTCGGCCACACCGGCGGCACGCTCGACAAGCTCGAATCGATCCCCGGCTGGCGAGCCGCGCTCTCCAACGAGGAGTTCATGGCCCAGCTCGAGGAGGTCGGTGCCGTGATCTGCGCCGCCGGATCGGGGCTCGCCCCCGCCGACGGCAAGCTGTATGCGCTCCGCGACATCACCGGCACGGTCGAGTCGATTCCGTTGATCGCCTCCTCCATCATGAGCAAGAAGATCGCCGAAGGCACCGCCGCGCTGGTGCTCGACGTCAAGTTCGGCTCCGGCGCCTTCCTGCAGGACCCGGCGCGGGGGCGCGAGCTCGCCGAGACGATGGTGCGCCTCGGCACCGACGCGGGCGTGGCCACGCGCGCGCTGCTGACGAACATGAACGTGCCGCTCGGGCTCGCCATCGGCAACGCCAACGAGGTGCGCGAATCGGTCGAGGTGCTCGCCGGCGGCGGCCCCGCTGACGTGCGCGAGCTGACGCTCGCCCTCGCCCGCGAGATGCTCGATCTGGCCGGCGTCCCCGATGCCGACGTTGAGGGGCAGCTCGCCTCCGGCAAGGCGATGGACACCTGGCGCGCGATGATCCGGGCGCAGGGTGGCGACCCCGACGCGGCGCTGCCGAGCCCGCGCGAGACCCACGTGGTGCGCGCCGAGCGCGACGGCGTGCTCGTCGAGCAGCAGGCGCTCCCGTTCGGGATCGCAGCCTGGCGGCTCGGGGCCGG
The DNA here is from genome assembly GCF_057365085.1 of Herbiconiux sp. J20-20. Lineage (NCBI taxonomy): Bacteria > Bacillati > Actinomycetota > Actinomycetes > Micrococcales > Microbacteriaceae > Herbiconiux > Herbiconiux sp. J20-20. The sequence goes on along the minus strand of NZ_CP195122.1, from coordinate 1,131,198 downwards.
CCGGGCGCGGGCGCAGGATCCGGTCATCCACTCGGCCGGCGTCGACCTGCACAAGAAGCCGGGCGACGAGGTGCGCGCAGGCGACCCGCTGTTCACGCTCGGCGCCGAGGATGCGGCGCGCTTCGACCGCGCCCTCGAGGCCCTCGACGGCGCCTACCGCATCGGCTCTCCCGGCGACGAGATCCTCACCGGCGGCCCCCTCATCGCCGACCGCATCGCCTAGCCCCCGCCGCGTCCCTCCGCCGAGCGCTACCGAAACCTGCGGGCGCTACCGAACCTCCGGGCGCGCTCGTGAGTTTGGGTAGCGCTCGGCGGAAGAGGGCGGGCGCGGGGCGGGGCGGGGGCTAGCCGATGCGGCGGAGGGCGGAGACCACGAGGTCCCAGAAGCGGTCCTGGTCGAGGCCGAGCGAGACCTGCGTGCGGCAGTCGGCCGGCGCCGGCATGCGCAGGTCGGCGACCGTCATGCCGAGCGTGAGCGTCCCTGACAGCTCGACGTCGAGCGGCGCCTTCACGACGTGCAGCACGCTCGGGTCGATCACATACGCGACCGCCACCGGATCGTGCACGGGCGGATACGTGAAGCCCTGCTCGCGGCGGTAGGTGTCGGCGAAGAAGTCGAGCAGCTCGAGGGTGAAGCGACCCGGCACCGTGTCGAGCTCGCTGATCGCGGCGCGGACCGCATCCGTCGCGAGCGCCTGGTGCGTCACGTCGAGGCCGACCATGGTGAGCGGCCAGTCCTCGTTGAACACGATGTGCGCGGCCTCGGGGTCGATGACGATGTTGAACTCGCTCGTCGCGTTCCAGTTGCCGACGTGCACGCCGCCGCCCATCAGCACCACCTCGCGGACGCGAGGGACGATGCGCGGTTCGAGCCGCGCGGCGAGGGCGATGTTGGTCAGCGCCCCGGTCGGAACCAGCGTGATCTCGCCCGGCTCGTGCGCCATCACCACGTCGATGATCAGCTGCGCCGCTGAGCGCGGATCGAGCTCGATCTCCGGTTCGGGCAGCTCGGGCCCGTCGAGTCCCGAGTCGCCGTGGATGGTCGGCGCGTACTCCGTGCGCCGCACGAGCGGGCGCGCGGCCCCCGCGGCGAACGGGATGCCGGTGATACCCGCGATGCGCGCCACCGACAGTGCATTGCGGGTCACATTCGCGAGCGACGCGTTGCCCGCGACCGTGGTCACGGCGACCAGCTCGACCTCGGGGCTGCCGTGCGCGAGCAGCATCGCGATGGCGTCGTCGTGACCGGGATCGCAGTCGAGGATGATCTTTCGTGCCGTCATGTCTCGAGCGTAATCCCCACCGGATCCGGGGGAATTTTCAGGCGACTCCCAACTACGCTGGTACCCATGAGCGATGTCGCGGAACCGTCTGTCCTGAAGGCCCTTCCGAAGGTGTCGTTGCATGATCACCTCGATGGTGGGCTGCGCCCGGCGACGATTCTGGAGCTCGCCGATGCGCACGGCATCGCACTGCCCGGCGGCGCCCCGGTCGGCGACGCCGACGCGCTCGGCGCCTGGTTCGCCGAGAAGAGCGACTCGGGCTCGCTCGTCGAGTATCTGAAGACCTTCGACGTCACCACCTCGGTGATGCAGACCGCCGACGGCCTGGAGCGGGTCGCGCGGGAGTTCGTCGCCGACCTCGCCGATGACGGCGTCGTGTGGGGCGAGATCCGCTGGGCGCCGGAGCAGCACGTCAGCGCGGGGCTCAGCCTCGACGCGGCCGTCGAGGCCGTGCAGGCGGGACTGGATGCCGGTGTCGCCGCCGCACGCGCCGCCGGATCGCACATCCGCGTCGGCCAGCTGGTGAGCGCGATGCGCCACCTGGACCGGGGCCTCGAGATCGCCGAACTGGCGCTGCGCCACCGCGACCGCGGCGTGGTCGGCTTCGACATCGCCGGGCCCGAGGCGGGCTTCCCGCCGTCGCGCATGAGCGACGCCTTCGACCTGCTGGCGCGTGAGATGTTCCCCGCCACCATCCACGCCGGCGAGGCGGACGGGCCGGACAGCATCCGCAGCGCCCTCGTCGACGGCCACGCCCTGCGACTGGGGCACGGCGTCCGGGTCGCTGACGACATCACCGTGGAGTCGCGCGACGACGACAACGACTACGTCTCGCTCGGCCGCGTCGCCCAGTGGGTGCGCGACCGCAGCAGCGCGCTCGAGACCAGCCCGAGCTCGAACCTGCAGACCGGTGCGATCGCCGCCTGGGGCACCGAGATGTCGGCGCACCCCTTCGACACGCTCTATCAGCTCGGCTTCCGGGTGACCGTCAACACCGACAACCGCCTGATGAGCGCCACCACGCTCACCCGCGAACTCGGACTGCTTGTCGATGCCTTCGGCTACGACCTGCAGGATCTGCTCGCGTTCCAGCTCAACGCCGCCGAGGCCGCGTTCCTGCCGCTCGACGAGCGCCAGGAGCTCATCGAGCTGATCGAGGGGGGCTTCGAGGCCGCGTGATGTCGCTCCCTCCGCTTCCGGATGCGGCCGTCGCGCTCGGCGCGGTGGCCGCCGATTGGCGTGCCGCGGTGGCGGTCGTCGGCGCGGGCCTGGTGGCCACGGGCGCGGCGAAGCCGGAGTACACGGAGTCGATGGTGCGCATGATCGAGGAGCACGGGCCGTACGTGGTGATCGCGCCGGGCCTGGCGCTGGCGCACGCGCGACCCGGCCCCGAGGTGCACTCGGACGGCTTCGCGGTGGCGACTCTGGCTGAACCGGTCGCGTTCGGCCACCCGCACAATGACCCGGTGCGCGTCGTGCTCGGCCTGTGCGTCACCGCGAACGATCGGCACATCGGATTCGTCGCCCAGCTGGCCAACACGTTCAACGATTCGGATGCGGTCGAGCGCATCGCCGCCGCGACGACCGCCGACGAGGTGCGTTCGATTCTGAGCGTGCCGCCGCTCGACGCCGAGGGCGCCGCCGGACAGGAGCTGTCATGAAGATCGTCGCTATCTGCGGGGCCGGCGTCGGCACGAGCGGCATTCTCAAGGTGAACGCCGAGCGCGTGCTCGGCAGGCTCGGCATCGAGGCGACCGTGGTCGCCACCGACCTGGCGTCGCTGCACGGCGAGGCCGACGACGCGCAGGTGATTCTGACCAGCCCCGAGTTCGTGACCGCGATCGGCAAGACGTACGCCGACGTGGTCGTCGTCGAGAACTACTTCGACACCGCGGAACTCACCGCCAAGCTCGAGAAGGCCCTCGGCTAGCGCGCCCCGAAACGGGGCGCGGCGCTGCAATTGATCAGGGCATCACAGCGCCGCGCGCGCCCGGTTACCAGCCGGACGCGTCCCGCATCCGAAGGATTCGGGAATCCTCTACGTTAACCCGGATTTGCGGCAATGTTCGCCATCTCAACACCCCCAGATTTTGGGGGACCGAAGTGACGTCATAGCTGAGCGAGAAACCGGTCTCTGGCGCGTCATGAGGCCGGATCTCGACGCGCGCCGCGGGCCGCGGCGGCGGTCAGCGCAGCAGTTCCCGCATCCCCGCATCGAGGCGGGCGAGCGTCGCCTGCGCCGCCGCGACGCGTTCGGCGCCGCTGCCCTCGTGAGAGAGCGCATCCAGATAGCACTTGAGCTTCGGCTCGGTGCCGCTGGGGCGCACGATCACGCGACCGCCGCCGTCGAGCCGGAAGCGCAGGATGTCGCTGCGCGGGTAGTCGCCGACGCCGGAGAGGAAGTCCTCGACGGCGGTCACCGCGATGCCGCCGATCTCTCGCGGCGGGTCCGCGCGCAGCGCGGCGCTGAGTCGCGAGATCTCGCTGAGGTCGGTCACTCGGATCGAGATCTGGCCCGACGCGTAGCCGCCGAACTCGGCGGCGAACTGCTCGAGCCGGTCGGCGAGCGTCTCGCCACGGCCGTGCAGCTCCGCCGCGAGCGACAGCACCGCGAGCGCGGCCGAGATGCCGTCCTTGTCGCGAACGGTGTCCGGGTTGACCAGATAGCCGAGCGCCTCCTCGTAGCCGAAGACGAGTCCGGGTGCGCGCGAGATCCACTTGAAGCCGGTGAGCGTCTCCGCGTGCTCGAGCCCGTAGCGCTCGGCGACGGCGCCGAGCGCGGGGGAGGAGACGAGCGAGTTGGCGAGCGTCCCGCCGTCAGCGGCGCGGGCCGCCTCCCAGCCGAGCAGCCAGCCGACCTCGTTGCCGCTGAGACGCTGCCAGCCGTTCGAGGTGGGGATGCCCACGGCGACGCGGTCGGCGTCCGGATCGTTGGCGATCGCCAGATCGGCGTCCACCTCAGCGGCCAGCGCGAGCACGAGGTCCATCGCGCCCGGCTCCTCCGGGTTCGGGAACGCGACGGTCGGGAAGTCGGGATCCGGCTGCGCCTGCGCCTCGACGACGCGGGCGGCAGGGAACCCCGCCGTCGCGAGCACGCGTTCGAAGGTCTCGAGACCGACGCCGTGCATCGGGGTGTAGGCGATCGTGAGCGGCGCGACGTGGCGTGCGGCGTGCGCGGTGCGCTCCACGTACTCGGTGATGACCGACTCGGGAGCCGTCGCGTACTCGGTCGACCGGGTCAGGTTCGAGACCGAGCCGCTCGCGACTCGATCGATCTCGGCCGCGATCAGCCCGTCGGCGGGCGGCACGATCTGGGAGCCGCCGTCGGCGCCGCCCAGGTACACCTTGTAGCCGTTGTCGGCGGCCGGGTTGTGCGACGCCGTCACCATGATGCCGGCGCTGGTTCGCAGCTCCCGCACCGCGAAGGCCAGCACCGGGGTCGGAAGCATCCGCGGCAGGACGGTCGCGGCCACCCCGAGGCCCTGCAGGATCTCGGCCGAGTCCTCCGCGAACACGCGCGAGTTGTGGCGTCCGTCGTAGCCGATCACGACCGAGGGATTCGGTTCGCGGGACTTCAGAAAGAACCCGAGCCCCGCGGCGGCCTGCGCCACGACGACGCGGTTCATGCGCTGCGGGCCAGCGCCCATGGCTCCGCGCAGACCGGCGGTGCCGAACTGCAGCCGGCCCGAGAAGCGCTCGGCGAGATCGGCCGCGGCCTGCTCGCTGCCGGTGTCGACGAGGGCGAGCAGTGCATCCAGTTCGGCGCGCGTCGCCTCATCCGGGTCCTGCGCCATCCACTCTCGTGCCCGCGCGATGAGCTCCGTGCGCTCGCTCACAGCTGCTCCACGATGCGCGCCAGCAGCTGCGTGATCACCGGCTCGGCGTCCTTGCCGGCCTGCAGCACCTCGGCGTGGCTGAGGGGCTCCGGCGAAATGCCGGCGGCAAGGTTCGTGATCAGCGACATGCCGAGCACCTCCATGCCCGCCTCGCGCGCCGCGATCGCCTCCAGCGCCGTCGACATGCCGACGATGTGGCCGCCGATCGTCTTCGCCATCTGCACCTCGGCGGGGGTCTCGTAGTGCGGCCCGCGGAACTGGCAGTAAACGCCCTCGTCGAGATCGGCGTCCACCTCGTGGGCGAGGTCGCGAAGGCGCCGCGAGTACAGGTCGGTGAGGTCGACGAAGGTGGCGCCCTCGAGCGGCGAGTCGGCCGTCAGGTTGATGTGGTCGCTGATCAGCACGGGCGTGCCCGGCGTCCAGTGGTCTTTGATGCCGCCGGCGCCGTTGGTGAGCACCATGACCTTCGCCCCCGCCGCCGCGGCGGTGCGCACCGAGTGGACGACGCGACGCACGCCGTGACCCTCGTAGTAGTGGGTGCGGGCGCCGATCACCAGCGCGTGCGTGCCGGAGGCGAGCCGGATGCTGCGCAGCGTGCCCGAATGCCCGGCGACCCCCGAGGTGCTGAAGCCGACGATCTCGGTCGCGGGGACCTGCGCGACCGTCTCGCCGAGGAGCTCCGCGGCGGCGCCCCAGCCGCTGCCGAGGGTGAGCGCGATGTCGTGGCGCTCGACGCCCGTCGCGGAGGCCAGCTGCTCGGCGGCGAGGCGGGCGATCTCGAACGGGTCGGCGGCCGGGTCGTCGAGGGGATTCGTGGTGGGTCGTGCAGACATGACACTCACTTTACGGTGGCTCACGGCATCCGATCGATGCACAAGAATGGGGGGCATGTCGTCCCACTTTGAGCGCACTCAGCGGATCGCCATCCTCGGCGGCGGTCCGGGCGGATTCGAGGCAGCCCTGGCCGGAGCTCAGCTCGGCGGGGAGGTGACGCTGGTCGAGCGCGTCGGGGTCGGCGGCTCGGCCGTGCTGACCGATGTCGTGCCGTCGAAGTCGCTCATCGCGACCGCCGAGGCGGCCAGCGCGATCGGCGAGGCGGCCGATCTGGGCGTGCAGTTCTTCACCCGGACGGATGCGGGCCGCGCCGTCCGTCCCGAGGTCACCGTCAATCTGGCCGCCGTCAATCAGCGCCTGCTGATGCTCGCGCGGCAGCAATCGGAGGACATGCGCGCGCAGCTCATCCGGGCCGGCGTCAAGATCGTCGCCGGTGACGGTCGGCTCGACGGCCCGAACCGGATCGTCGTCTCGACCGGCAAGGGCAAGGCGCGCACCGACTTCGACTCGATCGAGGCTGACACGATTGTGGTGGCGGTGGGGGCCAGCCCGCGCGAGCTGTCGACCGCGAAGCCCGACGGCGAGCGGATCTTCACCTGGAAGCAGCTCTACTCGCTCGAGGCGGTGCCCGAGCACCTGATCGTCGTCGGATCCGGTGTCACCGGTGCCGAGTTCGCCTCCGCCTACCGGGCCCTCGGCGCACGGGTGACCCTGATCTCGAGTCGCGACCAGGTGCTGCCCGGGGAGGATGCCGACGCGGCCGCGGTGATCGAGAAGGTCTTCACGCGCAACGGCATGACGGTGCTCTCCAAGTCGCGCGCCGACCAGATCGACCGCACCGAGGACGGCGTGCGGGTGACGCTCTCCGATGGCCGCACCGTGGAGGGCTCGCACTGTCTGATGGCGGTCGGCGCGATCCCCAACACGGCGGGAATCGGCCTCGAGGAGGCGGGCGTGCAGCTGACCGACTCGGGACACATCCGCGTCAACCGCGTCGCGCGCACCTCCATGCCGTCGGTCTACGCGGCGGGTGACTGCAGCGACTTCCTGCCGCTCGCCTCGGTGGCCTCGATGCAGGGACGCAGCGCGATCTTCCACGCGATGGGGGATGCGGTGTCGCCGACCGAGCTGCGCAACGTCACCTCGAACATCTTCACCCAGCCCGAGGTCGCGACCGTCGGCTGGAGCCAGAAGCAGATCGAGGACGGGATCGCGCAGGGCGAGATCTACAAGCTCGACCTGCCGTCGAACCCGCGCGCGAAGATGATGGGGATCAAGGACGGCTTCGTGAAGCTGTTCGCGCGCACTGGCTCGGGAACGGTGATCGGCGGGGTGATCGTGGGGCCGAAGGCATCCGATCTGATTCTGCCGATCGCGCTCGCCGTCGAGCACCGTCTCACGGTCGACCAGCTCGCGAGCGCGTTCAGCGTCTACCCCTCGCTCTCGGGCAGCATCACCGACGCCGCCCGCGCCATGCACATCGTCGGCTGACCCCGCTCCCCTTCCGCCGAGCGCTACCCGAATGCGCGAGAGCTACCGGAACTCCGGTGGCGCTCGTGAGTTTCGGTAGCGCTCGACGTGTGGCGCGGGGGGCGCGGCTCGTCGTGCACAGGTCTGCCGGTGTGGGGCTGTGCACGGATGCGCGGGGGCGCCTGTGCCTCGCAGCGGCGGGATTGGGAGCCTGCCGGTCGTGGACTCCGTGCTCGCCCTCGCCTGGTTCGACGACTTCGTGCTCGCGAGCCGCACCCCGCCGGCCGAACTGCAGCGACTCGCGCGGTCGGGAGCCATTCAGCGGGTGCGCAGCGGCGTATGGATCCGCACGGAATGCGCCGAGGGCATGGACGATCGGATGCGTCACATCGTGCGGATGCGGGCGGCGGTGCTGGCGCGCTCTCGCGATCTGGTGTTCTCGCACGAGTCGGCCGCGGCTCTCTGGGGCGTGCCGATGCTGCGCCCCTTCGGCGACTCCGTCCATGCGCTGGGTGATCGCGCGGGTGGCGGTCGCTCCGACGACGACCTGATTCGACACTGCGTCGACGTGCCGCGCTCGATCGAGAGGATCGACGGGCTGCTGGTGACGACTCTGGCGCGCACCGTCGTCGACCTCGCTCGAACGCTCGAGTTCGATGCGGCGGTGGTTGCTGCCGACGCCGCGCTCGCGGGGCGCTGCGGCGAGACGCCGGTCGAGCCGGGCGAGCTGCGCGAGCTGCTGGGCCCCCGCGGGCGGCGCGGCGTTGCTCGTGCGGATGCGGTCCTCCGCTTCGCGGACGGCCGATCCGGCTCTCCGGGCGAGAGCGTGAGTCGCTGCGCAATCGCCGCGCTCGGCTTTCCCGCGCCCGAATTGCAGGCGAGCTTCCGCGACCGTGGCGGACAGCTGTTCGTCGACTTCTGGTGGCCCGGATGCCGCCTCATCGGAGAGTTCGACGGCGTCGCAAAGTATGTGCGCGAGGAGTACACGGCCGGGCGCAGCGCGGCCGAGGTGGTCATCGACGAGAAGCGCCGCGAGGACAGGCTGCGCGCCCACGACACCCGCGTGGTGCGCTGGGGGATGCCGGAGGTCCGTTCTCCCCACCGCCTAGCGCGCCTCCTCCTCACCGCCGGCCTCCGCCCCGACGCCGAGCGCTACCCGAACTGGCGAGCGCTACCGAAGATCCGGTAGCTGTCGTGAGTTTGGGTAGCGTTCGGCGGAATTGGGAGGGGGAGGGGAGGGATCAGTCGTCGATGGAGAGGAGGACGTGGCCGGCGGAGACGGTGGTGCCGACGGCGGCGTCGATCTTGCCGACCGTTCCGTCGCGGTGCGCCGTCAGCGGCTGCTCCATCTTCATCGCCTCGAGCACGGCCACCAGGTCGCCCTTGACGACGGTGTCGCCCTCCGCGACGGCGATCTTGATGATCGTCGCCTGCATGGGCGCCTTCACGGCGTTGCCGGTCGCGGTGACGAGCCCGCCGCCGCCCGCACGCCGCTTGGGCGCGGGCGCCGCGGAGACGGATCCGGCGGTCGGCAGCAACTGCGTCGGCAGCGACACCGACACGCGCTTGCCTTCGACCTCGACGACGACGCTGTGGCGCTTCTCGGGCGCGGCCGCGTCGGCGAGGATGCCGCCCCACGGCTCCAGGTCGTTGTCGAACTCGGTCTCGATCCAGCGCGTGTAGACGCCGAAGTGGCCGTCCGGCGCGGTGAACGCCGGATCGCGCACGATCTTGCGGTGGAACGGCAGCACCGTGGGCAGGCCGGCGACCTCGAACTCGTCGAGGGCGCGGCGCGCGCGCTCGAGCGCGTCTTCCCGCGTGTGGCCGGTGACGATCAGCTTCGCCAGCAGCGAGTCGAAAGCGCCCGAGATGACGTCGCCGGTGGTGACGCCGGAGTCGACGCGCACCCCGGGGCCGCCGGGGAAGCGCAGCACGTGCACCGGCCCCGGCATGGGCAGGAAGCCGCGACCGGGGTCTTCGCCGTTGATGCGGAACTCGATGGAGTGGCCGTGCGTCTCGGGGTCGTCGTAGTCGAGGAGGCCGCCCTCGGCGATGCGGAACTGTTCGCGCACCAGGTCGATGCCGGTGACCTCTTCCGAGACGGGGTGCTCGACCTGCAGACGCGTGTTCACCTCGAGGAAGGAGACGGTGCCGTCCTTGCCGATGAGGAACTCGCAGGTGCCCGCGCCCAGGTAGCCGACCTCCCTGAGGATCGCCTTCGACGAGGAGTAGAGCAGGTCGCGCTGCTCGTCGGTGAGGAAGGGCGCGGGGGCCTCTTCGACCAGCTTCTGGTGGCGGCGCTGCAGTGAGCAGTCGCGCGTGGAGACGACGACGACGTTGCCGGCGGAGTCGGCCAGGCACTGGGTCTCGACGTGGCGGGGCTCGTCGAGGTACTTCTCGACGAAGCACTCGCCGCGACCGAACGCGGCGACGGCCTCGCGGGTCGCCGACTCGAACAGCTCGGGCACCTCGTCGCGGGTGCGGGCGACCTTGAGGCCGCGCCCGCCGCCGCCGAAGGCGGCCTTGATCGCGACCGGCAGGCCGACCTGGTCGACGAACTCGAGCACTTCGGCCGCGTCCGAGACGGGGTTGAGCGTGCCGGGGGCGAGCGGGGCGCCGACCTTCTCGGCGACGTGCCGCGCGCTGACCTTGTCGCCGAGCCGCTCGATCGAGTCGGGCGACGGGCCGATCCAGATCAGGCCCGCGTCGATGACGGCGCGCGCGAAGTCGGCGTTCTCGGCGAGGAAGCCGTAGCCGGGGTGCACGGCGTTCGCGCCGGAGCGGCGGGCGACCGAGAGCAGCTTCTCGATGACGAGGTAGGTCTCGGCCGAGGTGGCGCCGTCGAGCGCGTAGGCCTCGTCGGCCAGCTTCACGTGCCGGGCATCCCGATCCTGGTCGGCGTAGACGGCGACCGTAGCGATACCGGAGTCGCGGGCGGCGCGGATGACGCGCACGGCGATTTCCCCCCGGTTCGCGATGAGGACCTTCGAAATGCGAGCCATAGTTCTTCAGCCTATTGTGCGCGGCGCCCCTCGCCGTTGTCCGGTGGGAACAAAAACGGCGTGATCCGCGCTAGCGATTCCACAAGTCGTGCCAGGAGTAGCCGAGTTCGCGCACCAGGGTGCGCAGCAGCGGGATGCTCAGACCGACCACCGCGTGCGGGTCGCCGTCGATGCGCTCGATGTACCCGGCGCCTTTGGAATCGATGGTGAACGCCCCGGCGACGGCGAGCGGCTCGCCGGTGGCGACGTAGGCCTCCAGCTCGTCGTCGTCGATGTCGGCGGCGAACTGGACGCGCGCCACCGCGGAGGCGCCGACGGCGGCGACCGCTCGGCCCTCGTTCATCTCGATCAGCCAGTGGCCGGAGTGCAGATCCCCGGACCTGCCGCGCTGCGCCCGCCAGCGCTCAAGCGCCACCTCCGGGTGGTGCGGCTTGCCGTGGATCTGGCCGCCGATCTCGAACGCCGAGTCCCCGCCGAGGACGAGGCCGCTCAGCGGGACCCCGGCCGCATCGACCGCGCGGTCGGCGACCGCTTCGGCCTTGAGGCGCGCGAGCAGCTGCACCATGTCGGGAGCCGCGAGCGGCCCGCCGCCCGCCGCCTCGGCGGCGTGCACGGCGGCCTCCTCATCGACGCCCGGCGCGAGGGCGATCGGCTCGATGCCGACGGCGCGGAGCGTGGCGAGTCGGGCGGGGGAGGTGGAGGCGAGGTAGAGCCGGAGGGGCGCGCTCAGGGATCCGGACACGGCGACTCCTATGCTCATGGAATGAGTTCCACGCGATCGACGACGGCCACCCACGACTCGGCACCGCCCCGGGAGGTCGAGCTCGACGTTACCAACATCGCCCACGGCGGCGTCGCGGTCGCGCGTCACGAGGGTCGCGTGGTGTTCGTTGCCGACGCGATTCCGGGCGAGCGCGTGCTGGCGCGCATCACCGACGACTCGAAGGACAAGTTCTGGCGCGCCGACACCGTCCGCGTGCTGGAGGCGAGCCCGCACCGTCAGGCGCACGTCTGGGCCGAAGCCGATGTCGACCGCGATCCGGCGATCCGCCCCGGCGGTGCGGAGTTCGGGCACATCTCCCTCGCCCACCAGCGCGAGCTGAAGGCGTCGGTGCTGCGCGAGGCGCTGGCCCGCATGGCGAAGCTCTCGCGCGAGGTCGAGGTGGAGGCGCTGCCCGGCAGCGCCGACGGCACCGGATGGCGCACCCGCGTGCGCCTGCACGTCGCCTCTGACGGCACGGTCGGCCCGTTCGCGTCTCGGTCGCACCGCGTGATCCGGGTGTCTTCGCTGCCGCTGGCCACCGAGGCGGTGCGCGAGGTTGCTCCGCTCGACGAGCGCTACCCGGAGCTCGGCAGTGCGCCGGCGCCGAAGCCGCGCGGTCGTCGACGCGGCCCGGCGAGCGACGAGGCCCACATCGACGTGCTGGCGCCGAGCGTCGGCGGCGCACGCCTGATCATCGGCAAGCAGGCGCGCAGCGTGATCCGCGAGCGGGTCGGCGACCGCGAGTTTCGCGTCGACGACGCCGGTTTCTGGCAGGTGCACGAGGCGGCCCCGCAGACGCTCACCGAGGCGGTGCAGTCGGGGATCGTCGAGGACCTGTTCGACCCGAAGGCGGCCAACCTCGACCTCTACGGCGGCGTCGGACTGCTGGCGGCCGCGGTCGGCGACAAGTTCGGCAGCACCCTGCGCATCACGAGCGTCGAATCGGATGAGCGGGCGACCGAGCACGCGGCCGAGAACCTGGCCGACTGGATCGGCGCCCACACCGTGACGGCGCGCGTCGAGCAGTGGGTGCGCTCGCTCGCGGATTCGTCAGCGACGGAGCGGGCCCGGCTGTCGGCCGCCACCGTCGTGCTCGACCCGCCGCGCAGCGGCGCCGGGCGCGCCGTGCTCGACGCCCTCACCGAACTTCGTCCGGCGCAGTTCGTCTACGTCGCCTGCGACCCGGTGGCGTTCGCGCGCGATGTCGCGACACTGCAGGACTCCGGCTACCGCCTGGACCGACTGCGCGCCTTCGACCTGTTCCCCAACACCCATCACGTGGAGGCGGTCGGCACGCTCGTGCGCGTGTGACCCGAGCGGGGGCCGCCGCGCCCGTCGAGCATCGGGGTACGATAGCGCGACGAGCGATGCGTCGTTCAGGAAGGCTGGGAACCGTATGGACGTCTCGAAGACGATCGAGCGCGAAGACGGCGGAGCCTCGACGGCACCGGTTCGGGTGGCCGTGGTTGATGATCACGAGGCCGTGCGTCTCGGACTGAAGGCCGCGTTCCTGGATGAGGGCCACGACTTCGTGCTGGCCGCCGGAACGGTCGCCGAGCTTGTCGAGGGTCTGGCCGGCCGCGAGGTCGACGTCGTGGTGCTGGACCTGTCGCTCGGCGACGGGTCGCTCGTGACGGAGAACGTGAAGGCGGCGCAGGGTCTGGGCGCGGCCGTGCTGGTGCACAGCATCGCCGATCGAGTGACGCTGGTGCGCGAGGCGCTCGCCGCGGGGGCCGCGGGTGTGATCCCGAAGGCGTCGTCGATGCGCACGGTGATCACCGCGGCGGCCACGGTCGCGCGCGGCGAGGTGCTGAACAACCTGGAGTGGGCGACGGCGATCGACGCCGACCGCGACTTCGCGAAAGCGCAGCTGGGTCGACGCGAGCGCGAGATCCTGCACCTGTACGCCTCGGGTCTGCCGCTCAAGCTGGCGGCGGAGAAGCTCGGAATCGGGTACTCGACGGCGCGCGAGTATCTTGACCGCATCCGCGTGAAGTACGTGGAGGTGGGGCGTCCCGCCCCCACGAAGGTCGACCTGCTGCGTCGCGCGGTCGAAGACGGCATCCTTCCAGGGCTGGATGCCGACGGCGGCGATGCCCGCTAGTCGGGCCCCGAGCGAGGTACTTGGCGGACCTCCCAGCCGGCAGGTTCGCAATCCGCTGAGCCGGGTGCGCGTGGAGCGCGCGATTGCGCGCTCGGCGGCCGGGTTCGGTGTCGCGTTCTTTCTGCAGTCCATCGGCGCGATCGTCGACCAGGCTCCGAATCTGTCGCCCACGTGGCTGACGTGGATCATCTCGGCGCTGGTGGCGAGCCTGGTGATCGCCGGCATCGCCTCGATCCGCGGCCGAGCCCTGGCGTCCTCGAACGCCCTGTTCCCCTTCGTGTACCTGGTCGCGCTGATCAGCTGGCCGTTCGCCGTCATCGATGTCGAGGCGGCGCCGACGTCGAGTTTCTGGCTGTACTTCCTGCTGACGGTGGCGACGGTGATGGCGACGCTCGCGCTGCCGCTGCTGTGGGCGACGGTGTACCTGTTCGCGGTGCCGATGCTCTACGGCATCGTGCGGGTCACGCCGGCGGGCGGCGCGGTGTCGCTCGATCTGGCCATGCTGGACTCGATCTACGCGATCCTGCTCGGCGGCTTCGTCACGATCGTGACGACGATCCTGCGGGATGCGGCCCGGACGGTCGACCGCGCGCAGTCCACCGCGCTCGAGCGCTACGGGCACGCGGTGCGCGAGCATGCGACGGAGGCGGAGCGGATCCAGGTGGACGCGATCGTGCACGACAGCGTGCTGACGACGCTGCTGACCGCGGCGCGCGCCTACACCGCGGAGTCGAAGACGCTCGCGGCCACGATGGCGGGAAACGCGATCGGGTTCCTGCGCGACGCGGTGGCGGTCGGCCGCGATTCGGAAGCCCTCGTCAGCGGCCCCGCGCTCGCGAGCCGCATCGAGGCGGCCGCGGCGAAGATGTCGACGTCGATCCGGATCAGCGTCGCCGACGTCCGCGCGAGCTCGATCCCGCTGACCGCGGCGGAAGCGCTGTTCAGCGCCGCGATGCAGGCGGTCGTCAACAGCCTCCAGCATGCGGGCGATGACGCGTCGCGGTGGATCGAGATCCGCGGCGACGCGTCGGGCGCGATCGTGGTGGAGGTCGGCGACTCAGGGCCGGGCTTCGTGTTGGATGAGGTTCCCACCGAGCGGCTCGGCGTGCGGGTGTCGATTCTGGAGCGCGTGTCGAGCGCGGGCGGCGTCGCAGAGATCGTCTCCGCTGCCGGCGCTGGCACCCGGGTGCGGCTGGTGTGGCCGGACCCTCGGGATCCGTCGGATGACGAAGGCGTCCGCGTGTCGGATGAGGCCGAGGGGGTCGCCCCGTGATCGGCGTCCCGCGCTATCTGATCGTCGCGCTGGCGGCGCTGTTCTCGACCTATCACGTGGTGCTGGCGCTGTACTCGCTGACGGGGAGCTTTGCGAGCGACCCCGCCCCGGTGTTCGTGGCGATGGGGCTCTACGCTCTGGCCACCGTGGTGGCCCTGGCGCCCGGCCGCTCGGCGGCGCTGCCGCTGTGGGCCGCGGCGTTCGCGGTGGCGGTGTCGCTCTCGGTTCCGGTGCTCGTCGCGTCGGTGCTCGACCCGAGCCGCCCCGGCGGCAACGGCTACGCGACCTGGTACGTGGCGGCGGTCGGAACCTTGATGGCGATCGTGTCGGTGCGGCGGCGCCCGGGCTTCGCCTGGGTGGGTGTCGGCCTGCTCGTCGTGCAGACGGTGCTGTGGAGCGGACCGGCAGGGCTGGCAGCCCTCGGCGTGGTCGGAAGCGTCAGCTGGGTCGCGGTCGCGCACATCATCACGAGCACGCTGGCGAAGGCGGCGCGGGATTCGCAGCGCTTCGCGCGTGCGGAGCGCGAGGCCACGGAGTGGCAGGCTGCCCAGGAGGCGCACCTCAACGAGCGGCAGTTCCGGCTCGGCCAGACGAGCCTGATGGCGCTGCCGATGCTGCGCATCATTCAGCGCTCAGGCGGCGAGCTGACGCCGGAGCAGCGCGCCGAGTGCCTGCACCTGGAGGGTGCGATCCGCGATGAGATCCGCGGTCGTCGTCTGCTGAGCGACGCGGTCCGGGAGCAGGTGATGCTGGCCCGCCGACGCGGGACGACGGTGACGCTGCTGGACGAGGGCGGGATCGACGATCTTCCGGAGGAGGAGCTCACCCGGGTGCTGGATGAGCTGGCGCGGGCTCTGCGCTCGGTCTCGGCCGACAAGGTGGTGATCCGGACGGTGCCGGAGGGGTCGGACATCGCCGTCACGGTGGTCGGTCTGCGGACGAGCGATGACGGCAGTGCGAGCCTGCTGGCGCAGGATTCTCTGGAGGACGACGAGATCGCGCTCTGGCTGGAGATCCCGCGCGTCGCCCCGGAAACGGCGGACGCCGCCGAGTAGCGGCCCTCCGCGGCCCGCGGAGCCGGCTCGATGTCGGGGAATGCCGCCCGAAATGGAGCCGAGGGCCGGACACTCCGTCCGACCCTCGCTCACGTCCGAGTCAGGGCGACAACCCGAATGTCGTCCTGACTCGCCCCCAAAGCCTTCGGCGCCTTACCCTAGAGCGCCGAAGGGGTGATGTATCAACAGGGATACACCGTGTAGTCCAATTCTTGATTCCGTGCGACGGATTCGGTAGTCGCCATTTCGGCTGACTTTCGGGGTACATTTTGCGAGCGTCGCCCGGTTTCGCGGGCGTCTTCTGGTGGAGGCCGACGTCGTTTTCGCCCAGACGCGCGCTTGCAGAGGCTGGTCGCAACGAAAAGCGTGGTGAATCGTTAGAATCGCAACGGAATCCGTTGATTCAGCGCCGGGGGAACTGCTTCCACTCGCCCCACGTCAGCGGGCGACGCAGGCCGCGCTGCGAGCGCTGCCAGCCGTTCAGGCCCGTCTCGACGGGGCGATCCTCGCCCGCGAGCTGCTCGAGGGCTGCGCTGAGCACGGCGGTGACCGCCGCGACCTGCTCGGGGGAGGGGTTGCCTCCCGTGATGCGGATCTGCGGCGCCGTGCCCTCGTTCTCGCTCACAGCGGGATGTTCCCGTGCTTCTTCGGGGGAAGCTCCGCGCGCTTGGTGCGCAGAGCCCGCAGCGCCTTGACGACCACGATGCGTGTCGCCGCGGGTTCGATGATGCCGTCGAGCTCGCCGCGCTCGGCGGCGAGGTACGGAGAGGCCACGTTGTAGGTGTACTCGTTGGCGAGGCGGGTGCGCACCGCGTTGACGTCCTCGCCGGCCTCCTCGGCCTTCTTGAGGTCGCCGCGGTAGAGGATGTTGACCGCGCCCTGGCCGCCCATCACGGCGATCTCGGCCGTCGGCCAGGCGTAGTTCAGGTCGGCGCCCATCTGCTTGGAGCCCATGACGATGTAGGCGCCGCCGTAGGCCTTGCGGGTGATGACCGTGACCAGCGGCACGGTCGCCTCCGCGTAGGCGTAGAGCAGCTTGGCGCCGCGGCGGATGACGCCCGTCCACTCCTGGTCGGTGCCGGGCAGGTAGCCGGGCACATCCACGAGCGTGAGGATCGGGATCGAGAACGCGTCGCAGAACCGGACGAATCGCGCGGCCTTCTCGCCCGCGTCGATGTTGAGCGTGCCGGCCATCTGCTGCGGCTGGTTCGCAATGATGCCGATCGAGCGGCCCTCGACGCGCGCGAAGCCGATCACGATGTTCGGCGCGAACAGCGCCTGGATCTCGAGGAAGTCCTCGTTGTCGACGATGTGCTCGATGATCTCGCGCACGTCGTACGGCTGGTTCGGCGAGTCGGGGATGATCGTGTTCAGGCGACGGTCGGCGTCGGTGATCTCGAGCTCGACCTCGCTCTCGTAGACCGGAAGCTCCGCGAGGTTGTTGTCGGGCAGGAACGAGACGAGGGCGCGCGCGAAGTCGAGCGCATCCGTCTCGTCGTCGGCGAGGTAGTGCGAGACGCCGGTGCGCTGGCTGTGCGTGTAGGCGCCGCCGAGCTCGTCCATGCCGACGTCTTCGCCGGTGACGGTCTTGATGACGTCGGGGCCGGTGACGAACATCTGGCTGGTCTTGTCGACCATGATCACGAAGTCGGTGAGCGCGGGACCGTAGACCGCGCCACCGGCGGCCGGGCCCATGATGATCGAGATCTGCGGGATGACGCCCGAGCTGGCGGTGTTGAGGCGGAAGATCTCGCCGTACTTGCCGAGCGCGACGACGCCCTCCTGGATGCGCGCGCCGCCGGAGTCGAGCATGCCGATGATCGGCACACCGGTGCGCAGCGCGAGCTCCATCACCTTGATGATCTTCTCGCCGGCCACCTCGCCGAGCGAGCCGCCGAAGATGGTGAAGTCCTGCGCGTACACGGCGACCTGGCGACCGTGGATGGTGCCGGTGCCGGTGACGACCGCGTCGCCGTAGGGGCGCTTGTTCTCCATGCCGAAGGCGTGGGTGCGGTGGCGCACGAACTCGTCGAGCTCCACGAAGGAGCCCTGGTCGAGCAGTTCGGTGATCCGCTCGCGCGCCGTCTTCTTGCCCTTGGCGTGCTGTTTGGCGATGGCGGCTTCGCCGCTCGCGGTCACCGCCTCGTGGTATCGGGCCTTGAGATCGGCGAGCTTGCCTGCAGTCGTGTACAGGTCGGGGGTCTGATCGTCGGCGCTCACGCCGTTCAGCCTAGCGAGCGCCGCCCGGCGCGTCGCCTTGAGGGAATCCCCCAAGTGTCGGCCGATTCCTGGTGACCTTCCCACGGATGCCCCGCCCGAGCAGGCGCGCGAGCCCCCAGCCGGTCACCCGCCACATCGCCTCGAGCACGATTCGGGCGTTCATCTTGGAGGCGCCGTGCACGCGATCGTGGAACGTGATCGGGATCTCGGCGAGCCCGAAACCGGCCGCATCGACGCGGCGGGCGAGGTCGATCTGGAAGCAGTAGCCGTGCGATTGCACGACGTCGTCGACGGCGGCGTGCAGCGCGGCGGCGCGGTAGGCGCGGAATCCGGCGGTCGAGTCGCGCACGGTGAGCCCGAGCAGCACCCGGGCGTAGGTGTTGCCGGCTCGGCTGAGGACGCTGCGGTAGCGCGGCCAGTCGGCGATACCGCCGCCGGGGATCCAGCGCGAACCGATCACCAGACCGAGCGCGTCGTCGGAGAGCAGACGATCGCGGAGCGCGGGCAGGGCACTCGCCGGGTGCGAGCCGTCGGCATCCATCTCGATGATCACGTCGGCGGCGAGCGCCGGGTCGCGGAACACGGCGGCGAACCCGGCGAGGTAGGCGGCTCCGAGACCCTCGCGGCCGGCGCGATGCAGCACGTGAACGCGGTCGTCGTCGGCGGCGAGCTCGTCGGCGAGTCGTCCGGTGCCGTCGGGGCTGGCATCGTCGACGACGAGCAGCCGCGCTTGGGGGAGCGCCGCGAGCGCTGCGCCCACCACCGCCTGGAGGTTTTCGGCCTCATTGAACGTGGGCATGACGATGACGACGCGCGCGGGCGCGTCGGAGGCAGGCGAAGCCGTCATGGTTCGTCAACTTTACGCGGGGGCGCGCGGCTCCTCGTGCGCGCGCGATGTCGCTCTAGGCTGGCGGCATGACGAGTTGGCGCGCGTGTCGCGAAGTCGTGCCGGAGCTGCTCTGGCGTGACGAGAGCGCGTCGACGAACGCCGACCTGGTGACGCTCGCGGCGGCGACCGAGCTGGCCGAGTTCACGACGTTGCTGACCGACACGCAGACGGCCGGACGCGGGCGTCTCGACCGCAGCTGGGTGGCACCGCCCGGCGCGTCCCTCGCTATCTCGATCTATCTGCGCCCGCGGGACTCCCGTGGGGCGCCGCTGGGGCTGGAGCGCTTCAGCTGGATTCCGCTGGCGGCGGGCGTCGCCATGCACGAGGCGCTCGCCGCCGTGCTTCCGCAGCTCGACGCCGGACTCAAGTGGCCGAACGATGTGCTCGTCGACGGCCGAAAGCTGTGCGGGATCCTCGCCGAGCTCGTGCCGACAGGGGATGCCGCGGTGCTCGGTCTCGGCATCAACACCGCGATGACGGCGGCGCAGCTGCCCGTGCCGACCGCGACCTCGCTCGCGGTGCTCGGCGTGGAGGTGACCGACGAGCTCCTCGACGCGCTCGTGGCGGAGTACCTGCGTCGGCTCCGGGCACTCGTCGAGGCCTACGCGCGGGCCGATGGCGATGCCGAGGCGAGCGGGCTCGCCGA
Source organism: Herbiconiux sp. J20-20 (assembly GCF_057365085.1). Classification (NCBI taxonomy): domain Bacteria; kingdom Bacillati; phylum Actinomycetota; class Actinomycetes; order Micrococcales; family Microbacteriaceae; genus Herbiconiux; species Herbiconiux sp. J20-20. Next base: position 1,111,823 of record NZ_CP195122.1, on the reverse strand, counting down.
GCGGGCGACGGCCGTGTGCGCGACGCTCGGCCGCGCGGTGCGCGTCGAGCTGCCCGGGGATGCGCTGCTCGAAGGCACCGCGGTGGGCCTGGATGCTGCGGGACGACTGCGTGTCGCGCCCGCCGACGGCGCGGCGATCGTGGCCGTGGCCGCGGGCGATGTCACGCACGTGAGGCACCCGTTATGAGCACCGCCGAACCGGAGGTCGTCGTCGCGCGGCTGCGCTCGCACGGCCGTGCGCTGTTCTGGCCGAGCGTGCTGCTGGTCGTCGTCGCCGGCGCCACGAGCTTTTTCGCGGGCAACCTGCCCGAGCCCTGGTACGACACGGTGCTGTTCGCCGGCGCCGGGGTTCTCGTCGTCGTCGGGGTGCTCGTGCCGGTGGTCTCCTGGCTCAATCACAGCTACATCGTCACGACACGGCGTATCGTGGCGCGTCGCGGCGTGGTCGTGCGCACGCGGCAGGAGCTTCTGCACTCGCGCAGCTACGACGTCACCGTTCGCCAGGCCGGACTGCAGTTCGTGTTCGGCAGCGGCGACGTGCGCATCAACACCGGGTTGGAGCATCCGTTCGTGCTGCGCGACGTGCCGCACGCGGCGGTCGTGCAGTCAGCACTGAACGACCTCATGGAGGAAAGCCTCAACCCCATCGCGGCGAGGCGTCAGCAGGGCGAGGCGGGCTGAGATCCGGCTGGTCATCGGGGCCCGAGCGGTCGGGCAGAATAGGGCATTGTGAAGCTTTCGGTTATTGGTTGCGGTTATCTCGGCGCGGTTCATGCGGCAAGCATGGCGTCGCTCGGTCACACGGTCGTCGGCGTGGATGTCGACGTCAACAAGATCGAGATGCTCGCGAGCGGCACGGTGCCGTTCTATGAGCCCGGCTTCGACGAGCTGCTCCGCGAGCAGCTCGCGTCGGGCCGCCTGACGTTCTCGACCGACTTCGCGGCGATCGCCGACGCCGAGGTGCACTTCCTCGCGGTGGGCACCCCGCAGCGCGCCGACGGTCACGGCGCGAACCTGACCTACGTCGACGCGGCCTTCGAATCCGTGCTTCCCCACCTCGCCGAGGGCGCTCTCATCGCGGGCAAGTCGACGGTGCCGGTCGGCACCGCGGCGCGCCTGGACGCGATCGTGCGCGAGAAGGCGCCGCACGCGGCACTCGCCTGGAACCCCGAGTTCCTCCGCGAGGGCTTCGCGGTCGAGGACACGCTGCGCCCCGACCGACTCGTGTACGGAGTTCGCCCCGGCGACGAGGGCGCCTCCGCCGTCGCGCAGCTCGACGAGGTCTACGCGACCGCGATCGAGAGCGGCATCCCGCGTCTGGTGATGGACTTCGCCACCGCCGAGCTCGTCAAGGTCAGCGCCAACGCGTTCCTCGCGACCAAGATCTCGTTCATCAACGCGATGGCCGAGATCGCCGAGGTCACCGGCGCCGACGTCACGCAACTCGCCGACGCGATCGGCCACGATGCGCGCATCGGCCGTCGCTTCCTCAACGCCGGCATCGGCTTCGGCGGCGGCTGCCTGCCCAAGGACATCCGCGCCTTCTCGGCCCGCGCCGAGGAGCTCGGCGTCGGGCGCGCGGTCGGCTTCCTGCGCGAGGTCGACGAGATCAACATGCGTCGCCGCGATCGCGTGATCGAGCTCGCGCTGAACGCCTTCGATGGTGACCTGACCGGTCGCAAGGTGGCGGTGCTCGGGCTCGCCTTCAAGCCGGATTCGGACGACGTGCGCGATGCGCCGGCGCTTGACGTGGCCTACCGGCTGCACGACCTCGGCGCCGACGTGCGCGCGACCGACCCCGAGGCGATCGAGACGGCGCGCCGCGTCCACCCGGAGCTGAACTACGTCGCCGAGATCGACGACGCGCTGGACGGTGCCGAACTGGTCATCGTGGCGACGGAGTGGCGCAACTTCCGCGAGCTGGATGCGGCCGTGGCCGCCTCACGCGTCGCGCGGCCCCACATGATCGACGCCCGCAACTGCCTCGAGCCCGCGACGTGGCGCGCGGCCGGCTGGACCTTCCAGGGACTCGGCCGCCCGTAGCGCGGTCTCGCGCGGCTCGGACTCGGGCCGCGCGGGCGCGCCGCCGTACTCGGCCTGGTCGGGGAACAGCGCCGGCGCGGTGTCGGTGCGGTGCGGGGCGAACACCCACGCTCGGTAGAGGGCGAAGCGGAACGCGGTGCCGAGGCCGAGGCCGACGACGTTGCTGGCGATGTTGTCGGCGAGCACGCTCGTGAAGCCCAGCGCGTAGTGCGACACCCACAGACAGGCCAGCCCGATCAGCATGCCGCCGACGCTGACCAGCGCGAACTCGACGCCTTCGCGCACGAGCTGACGCCCCCGGTGCTCGCGGAAGGTCCAGAGCCGATTGCCGACCCAGTTCGCGGCGATCGCGATCGTCGTGGAGATGATCTTGGCGATCACGGGCCCCTCGTGCAGCTCATCGGGGCTCAGCACGGTGAGGCGCAGCAGGTTGAAGATGCCGATGTCGATGACGAGCCCGATCGCGCCCACGAGCCCGAAGCGCGTGAACTGTCCGAACAGCTTTCGCACGCGGCATTCCTCGCTTCGGGGTTGGCGCCCGATGCGGGCAACTAGGGTCGTAGAGGCGGCAGTCTAACCGGACTGCGTGGGGCGATCCTGGAGGAGTATCGGTGAGAGTCGGCGTGATCGGCGGCGGGCAGCTCGCCCGCATGATGGTGCCCCCGGCGGTGGCGCTGGGGATCGACATCCGGGTGCTGGCGGAGGCTCCGGGAATGTCGGCCGAGATCGCTGCAACGGCGGTCGGCGACTATCGGGATGCCGAGACCGTGTTGGCCTTCGCGGCCGAGGTCGACGTCATCACCTTCGATCACGAGCACGTGCCGCAGCCCGTCCTGGCCGAGCTGGTGGAGCGTGGGGTCTCGGTGCACCCGGGCCCGGTTCCGCTCGCTGTAGCGCAGGACAAGCTCTGGATGCGCGAGCGGCTGAGCGAGTTGGGCGCCCCGGTTCCCGACTGGGCCGCCGTGCACGACGAGGCGGAGCTGGCCGAGTTCCTGGAGGCGCACGGCGGCGCCGCGGTGGTGAAGACGCCGCGCGGTGGCTACGACGGCAAGGGCGTGCGCGTGGTGCGCAGCGCCGACGCGGTCGCCGACTGGTTCGCGGTGGTCGACGAGCACGCCTCGGGCGGGGCCCTGCTGGTCGAGGAGCTGGTCGACTTCCGGCGCGAGCTCGCCCAGCTGGTGGCACGCCGACCGAGCGGCGAGCTCGCGTCCTGGCCGCTGGTCGAGACGGTGCAGCGCGACGGGGTGTGCGCGGAGGTCACCGCGCCGGCTCCCGGCGCCTCGGCCGAGCTCATCGCTGAGGCCGCCGCGCTCGCGGAGACGATCGCCACCGGCCTCGACGTCACCGGCGTGCTCGCCGTGGAGTTGTTCGAGACCGCCGACGGCCGGCTGCTGGTCAACGAGCTCGCCATGCGCCCGCACAACACCGGCCACTGGACGATCGACGGCTGCGTGACCAGCCAGTTCGAGCAGCACCTGCGCGCGGTGCTCGATCTGCCGCTCGGCGACACGCGCCCGCACGCGGCGTGGAGCGTCATGGTCAACGTGCTCGGCGGCCCCGTCGGGGCCTCGATGCCGGAGCGCTACGGGGCGGCGCTCGCCGCCGAACCGGGCGTCAAGTTCCACTCCTACGGCAAGCCGTCGCGTCCCGGACGCAAGGTGGGGCATGTGACGGCGGTGGGCGACGACCTGGAGGCCGTCCGCGCCGGTGCGCGCGCCGCAGCAGGGTTCTTCGAGGGCTGAGTCGTAGCATGGGCGACGTGCCAGAAGTCAAGCCGCTCGTTGCCGTCGTCATGGGGTCCGACTCGGACTGGAACGTGATGAAGGATGCCGCCGCGGCGCTCGCCGAGTTCGACATCCCGCACGAGGTGGAGGTCGTCTCGGCGCACCGCACCCCGCACCGCATGATCGAGTTTGGCACCGAGGCGGCGGGCCGCGGCCTGCGCGCGATCATCGCGGGCGCCGGCGGTGCCGCGCATCTGCCGGGCATGCTCGCCTCGGTGACGACGCTGCCGGTGATCGGCGTGCCGGTGCCGCTGGCGAAGCTCGACGGTCTCGACTCGCTGCTGTCGATCGTGCAGATGCCGGCCGGGATCCCGGTGGCGACGGTGTCGATCGGCGGGGCGCGCAATGCGGGCCTGCTGGCCGCCCGCATGCTCGGCGCGACGGATGCGGCGCTCGCCGCCCGGCTCGCCGACTATGCCGCGAGCCTGGAGACCCTCGTCGCCGAGAAGAACGCGAAGCTCCAGCGCGAGCTGTGACGCGGACTTCGGCGTGAGCACCACCAGCCCCGTCCGCAACCCGGACCTTCGTTCCCCGGAGATCATGACGCGCCGCGCGTGGTGGCTCGTCGGACTGAACCTTCTCGTGCCCGGCTCGGCGCAGGTGCTCGCGGGCAGTCGTCGCGTCGGCCGCTTCGGCCTCGCCGCCACGATCGTGTCGTGGCTGCTGGCGCTGGGCGCGGTCGCGGTGTATCTGGTCGACCGCTCCCTCCTGATCGGACTGATCACCAGTCCGATCGCGCTCGGGGTCCTGGTGGTGGTGCTGGCGTTCTACGCGACGCTGTGGGTGGTGCTGACGCTCGACACGCTGCGTCTGGTGCGCTTCGTACGGGTGGCGGGTGCCGCCCGCGCCGGCGTCGCTCTGCTGGCCGTCAGCGGTCTGGTGATCGCCAGCGGCGGGGCCGGGTTCGCCGCGGTGAACGCCGTCTCGGCGATGTCGCTGCTGACCGGCACGTTCTCGAACGGCGAGATCGCCGAACCGGTCGACGGCCGGTACAACATCCTGCTGCTCGGCGGCGACGCGGGGCCGGATCGGGTGGGGCTGCGCCCCGACAGCATCTCGGTGGTCAGCATCGACGCGGCGAGCGGCGCGGTCACCATCTTCGGCGTTCCGCGCAACCTCGAGAATGCGCAGTTCTCGGCCGACTCCCCGATGCTCGAGGCATTCCCCGACGGCTACAACTGCGGCGTCGAGTGCCTGATCAGCTACCTGTACACCTACGGGCAGGAGCACCCGGAGCTGTATCCGGTTGCCGAGGCGGCCGGCAGCAACGCCGGCATCGAAGCGATGCGCGACGCCGTGTCGGGAACGCTCGGCCTCTCGCTGCAGTACTACGTGCTCATCGACATGGAGGGCTTCGAAGAGCTGATCGACGCGCTGGGCGGCATCGACATCGATGTCGCCGAGCGCCTGCCGATCGGCGCGAACACCTTCGATGACGGAACTCCCGCCGATCCGATCGGGTACATCGAGGCGGGGCGTCAGCACATGGACGGCGAGACGGCGCTCTGGTACGCGCGCACGCGGTACGGCTCCAACGACTACGAGCGCATGGAGCGTCAGCGCCAGGTGCAGGAGGCGATCCTCGCGCAGGCGAACCCCGCCAACGTGATCGTGAACTTCCGCGCGATCGCCGAAGCTGGCGGCGACGTGGTGTCGACCGACATCCCCTCCTCGATGCTGAGCTACTTCGCCGAACTCGCCGAGCTGTCGCGCGAGCAGCCGATCGCGACGGTCGACTTCGTTCCGCCGGAGTTCGATCCGGATGTCCCTGACATCGAGGCGATCCGGGAGCGCGTGGCCGAGGCTCTCGCCCCGGCGACGCCCGCGCCGGAGGAGTGACCGGCAGGTCGCACGAAGGTCAGCCGGAGAAGGTGCCGGCGCGCACCGCGGCCTCGAGGGCCGCACGCCATTCCCGCGGGGCCGCCAGCCCGGCCGCGGCCCAGGCATCGTGCCCGAGCACCGAGTACGCCGGTCGCGGCGCCGGGCGCGGGAACGCAGAGCTGTCGGTCGGCAGCACGCGCGCGGGGTCGAGCCCGTGGAGCTCGAACACCGCGCGTGCCAGGTCGAACCAGCTCGCCTGACCGGAGTTGGTGCCGTGATAGATGCCCGCGGGAGCCTCCGCGTCGATGAGAGCGACGATCGCGTCGGCGAGATCCCGGGTCCAGGTGGGCTGACCCAGCTGATCGGTCACGACGCTGACGGTGTCGCGATCGGCGGCGAGGCGCAGCATGGTGGCGGGGAAGCTGGCGCCGTGACGACCGTAGAGCCATGCCGTGCGCACGAGGTGCGCGGCGGGGTGATGCTCCTGGACGAGTTCTTCGCCGCGCGCCTTGGTGCGGCCGTAGGCGCTCTGCGGGTCGCGCGGTGCGGACTCGGAGTAGGGGCTGCTGGCGTCGCCGCGGAACACGTAGTCGGTCGACACCTGCACGAACCGGGCGCCGACCGCGGCTGCCGCGGCTGCGAGGTTGCCGGCGCCGGTGGCGTTGATCGCGAAGGCGGCATCTTCGTCGCTCTCGGCGTCGTCGACCCGGGTGTAGGCCGCCGCGTTGATGACGACCTGGTGGCCGTCGACGGCGCGACGGCACGCCTCGACGTCGGTGATGTCGAGGTCAGTGCGCATCGCGGGTGTGACGGAACGGCCCTCGAGGGTTGCCTGCAGATCGCGCCCGAGCATCCCGCCCGCGCCGGCGATGAACCACCGCACCGCCGAGCTCACTGGCCCTGCGCGCGGTAGCGGGCTTCGACGCCGTCCTTCTGCGGTGCCCACCAGGCCTCGTTGGCGCGATACCACTCGATCGTGGCGGCGAGTCCGGCCTCGAAGTTGTCGAAGCGGGGCAGCCAGCCGAGCTCGGTGCGGAGCTTGGTGGAGTCGATTGCGTAGCGCAGGTCGTGGCCGGGGCGATCGGTGACCAGATCGTAGGCGTCGGCGGGCTGGCCCATCAGCTCCAGGATCAGCTCGACGACGGTGCGGTTGTCCTTCTCGCCGTCGGCGCCGATCAGGTACGTCTCGCCGATGACGCCGCGCTCCAGGATGGTGAGCACCGCCGCGGAGTGGTCTTCGGCGTGGATCCAGTCGCGCACGTTGTGCCCGGAGCCGTAGAGCCGCGGCCGCTCGCCGCGGATCACGTTGGTGATCTGGCGCGGGATGAACTTCTCGACGTGTTGATAGGGCCCGTAGTTGTTGGAGCAGTTCGAGATGGTCGCCTGGATGCCGAAGGAGCGCACCCACGCCCGCACCAGGAGGTCGCTGCCCGCCTTCGTCGACGAGTACGGGCTCGACGGGTTGTAGGGCGTCGCCTCGGTGAAGCGCTCGGGATCGTCGAGTTCGAGGTCGCCGAACACCTCGTCGGTGGAGATGTGGTGGAATCGCGTGCCGTGGCGACGCGCGGCCTCCAACAGGGTGAACGTGCCGACGATGTTGGTGTCGAGGAAGGGCCGCGGGTCGTGCAGCGAGTTGTCGTTGTGGCTCTCGGCGGCGAAGTGGACGAGGGCGTCGTGGCGCGGCATCAGCTCGTCGACGAGCGCCGCGTCGCCGATGTCGCCCAGCACGAACTCGAAGCGATCCTCGGGAAGACCGTCGAGCGAGGCGCGGCTGGCGGCATAGGTCAGCTTGTCGAGCACCGTGACGCGGTGGTCGCTGTGCGCGAGCACATGGTGCACGAAGTTCGAACCGATGAATCCGGCGCCACCGGTGACGAGCAATTTCACGAGTTCAGCCTACCGGCGAGGCTCAGAACCGGTCCGCCTCGAAGCCGACGTCGATGGCGACGAGCCCGCCGAGCATGTTGATCGCCGTCTGATCGTGGGAACCGAAGAAGAGCTGCTCGACTCGGTCGATGAGCTCGGGGCGCACCACGCGGCGGCCGCGGAGCCGGCGCAGGCTCTCGCGCAGCATCAGCGGGAGGCTCTCGTTGTTGCGCGAGCAGCTGTAGGCGTCGAAGTGGTGCAGCGGATTGCGGGGGAGCTCGACGCCGTCGGGCACCGCCACGAGCGGGTCGAAGCCCTTCAGCCCGTACATGCGGTCGCGGCGCGCGCGGCGCAGGAGCTTGCCGTCGAGGTCGGGATCGAGGCCGACCAGGTCGGGGAAGAGGTCGGCGGGCAGCGAGCGCACCAGTCGCATCCAGCGGTTCTGTCCGGCCAGCTCGTCGGGGGTGCGGTTGAACCAGTATCCGAGCCAGCGCGGGTCCTCGTAGGGGGTCACGAAGGTCGCGGCGGCAGAGGGTGTCGGCTTGAGCCGCGACTCCTGGCGGTACCCGAGGTCGATCTGGCGGTAGGTGTCGAGCTCGTAGTCGTCCGAGACGGCCGCCGTCGGAACGAGGCTCCGGACGAGGCGCGGCGACATCAGCGACTGCAGCGAGAAGCCGTCGTTGCGCAGGGCGAACGCATCACGGGGGTCTTCGACGGCCGCCCCGGGCCGCTTCTCGCGGTTGTCGCCGGAGATCACGTCGTTGAGGTAGCCGTTGACGTCGCGGCGGCCGGGGTGGCGCTCATCGAACACGAGGCGGGTGATCGCCAGGGGTGTCAGCTGCAGATTGGCGCTGATCCGCGCGTAAGCGTCGAGCGTGTCGAGACTCCACTCCCAGGTGTTGGTGTCGATCATCTCGATCTCGAGGCCGCTGTGCGCGCGCACATACTCGACGACGTCGTAGTCGATGTTGCCGTGCTGGCCGATCGAGTACATCGTCGCGGTCTCGCCGAGCTCGCGCAGTGCGTAGGTCAGCGGGCGCGAGTCGAAGCCCCCGCTGATGCCCTGCGTGAGCGGACCGTCGCCCGAGGCGGCGAGCGCGTCGCGGACGACGGTGACCAGGAGCTCCGTGAGCTCGGCGTCGCTCAGGTCGTCGCCGCCGCGCGTGTCGGCCCAGTCGCGCCGCGCTGCGTCGGCGACGGCGATGCCCGTGGCCGCGGCGGCCTCGTCGACGAACAGCCCGAGGGCGGCGAATCGCAGCAGTGCCTCGTTGCGGGCGTGCTCGCCGATCAGGAACCACGGCGCGTCGGAGCGAGACAGCCGCGGCGTGCGAGGAAAGCGCTCGAGCGGATGGCGGCGGCTAGACATCGGTCATCACGCGTCGAACCTACCGGTAGGTGGGCATCGAGCTCAGCGGCCATGGTGCGAAGGCTCGGGTCGCCGCGTCGGGCCGCGGCCAGATCGAAGGCGTGTCGAATCCCCACGCCCTCGCCGCCAGTCGGTTCCCGGGTGCAACCACTACGCCGGCAGCGACGCGGGCTCCTTCTCCTCGGCGCCGATCGCCTTCTTCTGCCACCGCCACTGCGCCCCGACGCTGGCGACGAGGGCGGCAAGGGCGAGCGGGAGCACCTGAATGATCATCCGGGTGAGGGAGTCTGCTTCGGCGAATCGGTACGCGGCGTCGCGGAGGTACGCGAGGAGGTACGCAAGCGGGATGAACGTCGTGACGGCGTAGCGGAGATACAGTCGCGAGGGCATCTTCGTCACCAGGATCACAACGGCAGCGAGCGCGATCGTGACGGCGAACGCGGGCCCCCACCCTCCGAGCATCACGTTCTGCCATGTCGCCTTGAGCGAGGCGGTGAGCACCTGCGGCTCGCGCACCGCGAGGCCGATCAGAGCGAGCCAGAGCAGAGCTTCAGTCGCGAGCAGCCAGACCTTGGCTCGCCCGTCCACCCAGTTGCGCCCGACCAGAGGGATCACGGCGAGCGCGACGACGCCTGCCGCGATCATGCCCATCATGGAACGCGTCAACTCGCCCGCGATGACGTACGTGACGCTGGCGAGCCAGATCTGCCAGACGAGGATGGCCACACCCAGAGCGCCGAGCAGGAGCCGTCGCTCGCGAGTTGAACGCGAGCTGTCGAGCAGCGTGGGAAGGAGCGCCAGCCCCGCAATGATCGAGCCTTCGGGGCGAGTGACGACCATCGCCGCGACCATCAGGGCCTGCACGACCGTTGCGGCGCGGCTGGAGATCATCGGCGATGAGGTTGCGACGAGCCACGAGAGCCCGGCGAGGACGAGAACGCAGACGCCGAACAGCAGGTGGCCGTTGAGGTAGAACGCGTGGAACCACACTCGATTGATCGAGAGCAAGGCCGCCACGGTGGCGGTCGCCAGGACCACAGTCGCCCAGGTCGGGAAGCTCGCTCGGCGCGCGGACGCGACCGCGATCGCGACGAGCACGGCAACGCATCCCGCGGCGATCATCGGGGTGACGCTGACAAGGAAGTCCTCGCCGAGCAGGCCAGCGGGCGAGTGAAGGACTCCGAGCGCGAGCTGGCGCTTCTCGAGCTGGAAGAACGAAACGCCCTCGATCAGGCTGCCGTTCTGCAGCAGCAGACCGATGGTCAGGTACTCGAACGTGTCGGAGTGCACATTGATGCGGTCGATCGCGGCAAAGGCCGCGGCCAGGGCCGTGCCGGCTGCGACCACCAACGCGGCCGAACGAAGTTCGGGCGCTGAGATCGCGCGGCGGCGAGCAACAGCCGCGAACGCCGGGATGAACGATGTGAGGAGCAGGGTGGCGACGGGCCACTGCTGAAGGGTGAGGATCGCCTGTGCCGACCCGACTGTGATCATCACAGCGAGTCCGGTCGGGATGGTCAGTGCGATCAGCGCCAGCCGGCTGCGCACTCCCGCGGCGAGCAGCGTGAGCACCCCACCAGTGAGAATGGCGACCGCGGTCACGAGTTCGATGATCACAGGCCGTACTCCTCGGCTAGGGCGTCAGGGATCAGCCGACGATCGACGAGAAGCCACTCGAACTCGGCGAGTTCAAGGAGCACGATCGTCTCGGGGTTGTCGTCCAGGACCGCAAGAACGTAGCTGCCTCGCCCATCCGCGTAGGCCCCTTCTGCGGCGACGAACTCGTCGAGTTCGAGTTCAGCGGCGATCGCGACGGAGTCGTAGTCGAACGACTCGAACGTCGAGGCGCGGGCAAGGCCGAGGATGCGACCGGTGATGTTCCCCTTGAACGGCGTGGGGCTCACGAATGCGGCGCCGGCGGCGTGCTCAGAAAGCGCAAAGTAGACGCCGTACCGGGCGGTTGAGAACGACGCGCGTTCGACGTCGCCGCCGTTGTCGACGAAGCCGGCCCGCCACGAACTGTCGACGCGATCGTCGGCGGCGACGAATCCTGTCGCGTTCGCGACCGTTGCTCCGGCGAGGAGCGCAATCACGAGAACGGGGATCGCGCTCAGCACGCGCGGGGAAGTCGTCATACCAGTCTGCAGCTCTCCTCGATTGGACCAACCGCTACTGTAGCCGCCGCCGTGCGCGATCGTGGCTGCAAGGATGCCCGGTACGCTTGCATCCGGGGCAGGTAGCCCTCCGACAGCTTTTCAGAGGTGCGCCATGAAGGTCTTCGTGCAGGTCCCCTGCCTCAACGAGGAAGAGACTCTCCCGCTGGTTCTGTCCAGCATCCCTCGCGAGATCGAGGGCGTCGACGAGCTTCATCTTCTGGTGGTGGACGACGGGTCCAGCGATCGCACGGTGGAGGTCGCGCGCGAGCACGGCGTGACTCACTTCGTGCACCATGTTCGCAATCGCGGCCTTGCCCGCTCCTTTGCCGACGGCGCGAACTACGCACTCGCCCACGGCGCCGACATCCTGGTCAACACGGACGGCGACAACCAGTACCCACAGGATCGGATTCCTGACCTCATCGCGCCAGTGCTGCGCGGCGAAGCCGACATCGTGGTGGGCGACCGTCAGACCTCGACGATCGCCCACTTCTCGCCGCTGAAGAAGCTGCTGCAGCGGATGGGAAGCTGGGTCGTCAACAAGGCCGCCGGCACGAACGTGCCGGACGCCGCGAGCGGCTTCCGCGCGTACTCTCGCGAAGCGCTGTTCAAGCTCAACATCGTGACCGAGTTCAGCTACTGCATGGAGACCATCATCCAGGCTGGGCACAAGCGCCTGAAGGTGGCAAGCGTCCCGATCGTCACGAACCCGAAGACGCGCGAGTCGCGACTTTTCTCCTCGATGTGGCAGCACATCCTCGAGTCGGGTCGCGCCATCGTCCGCAGCTACCTGATGTTCCGCCCGCTGGCGTTCTTCGTGCCGCTCGGCGTGGTGTTCCTCATCGGCTCCGCGATCCCCTTCGTGCGCTACCTCGTGCTGTGGCTGAGCGACACGGCCGGCGACCACATCCAGTCGTTGATCCTCGGCAGCGCATTGCTTGTCGGGGGGCTGCTCAGCTTCGCACTCGGGCTCTTGGCGGACCTCCTGCGGATCAACCGCGTCCTGCTTGAAGACGGGCTCGAACGGTCGAAGCGCCTGCAGTACGACGCGCGCTGACCCGCGGGCGCTACGCGCGGGGTGAGCGGCGAGCCACCTCGGCGATCAGGTCTGCCTGAGACAGCGACAGCTCCTTGACCGAAGGCAGAGCGCCGGCGATCGCCGAGCGCACGTCGGCATCGTGCTCGGCGAGCCGGCCCAGCTCGGAGGTGATCTTGTCGGCCGAGAACTCGTCGCTGCCGAACGCCCACTCGCTGAGCCCGAAGAGGTCAAGGACCTCTTTGTACTTGTGGCTCCACCCGATCACGACGGTCGGGACCGCCATCGAGAGGCTCGAGATCATGGCGTGGAATCGGCTCGTGACGAAACGAGTGCACAGGCCGATCAGGTAGCGCAGCTGTTGGGAGCTCAGGTCATCCTCGACGAACAGCACGTTCTCGCTGACGCCGACCTGCTCCGCGATGACGCGGCACAGCGGCAGGTCGTTGTTGTGGGTCTTGTCGGTGTTCACCCGCACGCTGTGCGGGATGATGGCGACCCGGTGGCCCTTGGCGAGTTCGGCACGGATCGCCTCGACGATTCCGCCCACGTAGTCGCCGCCGCGGGCATCGACCTTCTTCTGCATGACGACGCTCGGCGAGAAACCGATGACCGGAGCCCCGGCCTCGAAAAAGCTCAGATCGACGAGGCGCTCGACCTCCGCCCGCTCTGTCCCGTCCAGCTCAAGCGAGAAGGCGTAGTCGGCCCCGCGGGCGGTATTCGTGAGCCCCAGGCCGTCCGCGAAGTCGTGCGTGATGGCGCCGCGCGTCACGATCAGCTCGGCCTTCGGGAGGAAGACCTTCGACACGGCGCGATTGAGCTTGCCCGTGAACGGGCCGATCGCCTGGGCGCACTTGATCACCGGCGTCTGCGTGTTGAGCGCAGGGAGGATGGAGGCCACGTTGTACAGCAGGAACTTCTCGCGACCATCCGAGAAGGTGATGCCGCCCTGGTCGAGCAGCGCCGCGGCACGCGTGAGGGCGCGGATCGACGCGGATCGCTTGCGGAGAAGCGGCCGAACCGGGGGAAGCACGCGGTAGGTCAGCGCGAGCAGGTTGATCGTCACTCCCAGTTGGCGCGGGGTGGCAGGAACGATTTCCACATTGTGGTTCCGGTTGAGTCGGGCGTCCTCGCGCGGGTACATGCTGAACAGCGTGAAGGTCGGGTCGTCGACGCGTTCGCTCAGCGTGGCGATCGAGCTCTCGAGCATGGCGGCGGCACCCTTGTTGCCCGCCAGGGCCGATCCGATAATGACGAAGTGGGTCATGCGGGTCTCTCTGGTGGTGGTCGTGGCGCCGACGCGGGCGCCCGTGAACAGATTAGGCCAGCTTCGGCGCCGACGTTTCCTCAGTCCGGTGTGGAGCTGCCTACCGGCGAAGCGCCGGGGGTGCGGGGCCGGAGAGCGAAGTACGCGGCCGCGACGAAGCCGTCGGCGAGCGTCGCGTAGAGGCGCGCGAGGACGGACAGCACGATCGCATCCGCGACGGGAAGGTACTGCGACGCGATGAGGACGATGACAGCTTCTCGTACCCCGAGCCCGGACGGCACGAAGATCGCCAAGATCCCGATCGCGCCCGCCAGAACATACGCGGCGGCGAGCGGGAGAACTGCCTCCGCGGGCACGTCGGTGATGTCGGTGGCGATGAGGACGAAGCCCGCGCCGTTGAGCAATCTCGGGACCGTGTAGCCGGCGATGAGACCGAGAGTCCGTCCTGTTGGCAAGAACAGACCCGGATCGACATCGCGCCGGAGCACTCGCCGCGCCACCCACACCGTGAGCGGCCGGAATACCGGGCCGATGGCCACGATCGCGAGCGGGACGAGCACCAGAAGCGGCAGCACGAGCGTCACGGGGTTGTCAAGGAACAGCTCGCCGCCGAGCGACAGAAGCAGAATGATGACCGACGGAACGATCGACGCGATCTGCAGGAAGACGTTCTCGTAGATGAAGGACACGCTGACGAGCGCTCGGCTGATGCCGCGTTTGGTGGCCCACAGCACTTTGTTCGCGAACGAACCGAGCTGGCCCGGGATGTACTTGAGAACCCACGAGAGGCAGTGCGTGGCGATCGCGTCTCGGCTCGTGAACTCGGCGTTCGGATCCATCGCTCGCATCGTCGCGCCCCAGAGCCACCCGGAGACGAGCACCGCCGCCACCCAGATCGTCACTCCCAGGATGGTGGCGGGGCCGATCGTGATCTCGATGTCCTGGACACGGTCCCAATTGGCGATCAGCGAATTGGCGAAGAACCACACGACGACGCCGATGACGATCGCGCTGAGGGAGTACCGCAGCACGGAGCGCGCGTTGGCCGAGCGGAAGGCCACCACTCAGCCCAGTCGGTTGTAGTTGCGGATGGTGCCGAGCTCCTTCTTGACCGACCGCGGGATGACCCCCAGCGGGTCCGCGTAGCCGACCGCGATCAGCATCACCACGCGATCTGTTGTGCGCAGACCCAAGGTCTTCTCCATGCGACGTTCGAGAGGCTCGAAGTCGGGCCAGTTGATGACGCTCGACGAGAGCCCTTCCGTCTCAAGAGCCAGCATGAACGCCATCGCGGCGAGCGACGCATCGATGTAGATCGCGTGCCGGTCGCGCGGACTGAAGTAGGAGTCGAGCTTGCCGATGACGGTGATGATGACCGGGATGTTCTGCGAGTAGCCCGCAGCGCCGAACGGGATCCCTGCAACCTTTCGGACGAGTTCCGGCTCATCGAAGATGCGGAACTCGTACGGAAGTCGGTTGCATGCGGTTGGCGACTGGACTCCGACCGCGAGGGCCGCGTCGATCTTCTCGCGCTCGACGGGGCGCTGCTCGAACCAGCGCACCGAACGCCGTCGCATCGCCAACTGGCTCAGCTGCTCCAGGGTCACCGACGACTCGATGCTCTCCTGGCGAGTGAACGGCGCAAGCGCGTGCCCCTCGTGCTCGATCGGCGACAGACTGGCGAAGCGCGCGCGCGCATCGTCGAGCGCGGGAGCGGACCCGGTGCACGCGGCGAAGTAGGCGTCCAGAACATCGTGCGCCCACCTCAGTTCGCTGGAATCCATCTCCGAAGTCCCCAGGCGGCTCTGCTCGTGCGCGTGCTCGTAGAACTCGATCGTTTCACCGATGTAGTCCAGCGCGAAGACATCGCGCCGCGGCCGCATCGTGAGTCCCTTTTCCAAGCGGTGGATGTTTCGGCGGAGTTCGACGCTGCTTCGCCGGGAGCGGCTGCGCTTGTTCCGGTAGTAGTCGCGTCGACCGCGCACGACGGCGGCTTGCTCGCGATTGAAGCTCACCGGCCAGACGAAGTACAGCAGGTGTGTGAGCACGCGGCTCGAGCCGAAGACCTCAAGGGTGACAGTGTTCACGACTTCGTAGCTGCGGCGAATCCACGTGATTGCGAGCAAAGTCTTTGCGAGGTTTTTGAGACGACTGAGCATGAGGGGGTCCTTCGGCGCGATGACGGCGTGTGGCACGCACGACGTGCAGAGCCTAGCCGACGCGGGAACCGCGGTCCTCCTGCCCGAGGCGTCGACGCCGTAGGGTGAGAGCCATGTCGTCTCGTCGTTTTCAGCAGCTGCTCGCCGTCGCCGCCGTCGGGCTCGCGCTCGGCGCGGCAGCCGCGATCGCCGGGGGCGCTACCGGCGCTTCGCTCCTTCGCACGCTCGGCTGGCTGGTGGTGGCGGCCGTGCTCGCGGGGCTCCTCGTCGTCGCAATCGTGATCGCCATTCGGGTCGAGTCGCGGGTGGCCGCGAACGCGCGCGGGGTCGAAATCCTTCAGGCCGATCTCAAGCGAGTTCGTCGCCTGCTGAGCAGTGAACCCGGCTCCCTTCAGAGCAGGCTTCGGCACGATGTGCTTCGCGACGCCTCGGCGCTGCGCACCCTGCACGACAGCTTTCCGAGCGAGGCGGAGCACGTCCCGCTCACGAGCTACTCCGCGCTTCCCGGCACGGCACTGCTGCTGACCGAGTACGTGCGCGAACTGCCATCCGGCTCCACGGTGCTCGAGCTCGGGAGTGGCGCCACGACCCTCTGGATGGCGCTCGCCGCCGCTCGTCGCGGTGGCGATGTCCGAATCGTGTCGCTCGACACCTCGGAGGAGTGGGCCGAGGTGACACTGCGCGCGCTTGAGCGAAATGGCGTGGCTGACCGGGTTGAGCTCCGGATCGCCCAGCTGTCACCGGTGGCGACCGCCGAGGGGCAGCAGCTCTGGTACGACGAATCCGGATGGGGTGACCTCACCGAGATCGCATTGCTGTTTGTTGATGGGCCTCCCGGTTCCACGGGGCCGCTCGCGAGGTACCCCGCTCTCGAGCTGCTCGGGAATCGGCTCGCTCCGGGTGCCACGATCGTCATCGACGATGTCGATCGCCCAGACGAGCGCGAGATGGTCGAACGCTGGCTGGCAGCCGAGCTTCCGGCGGGCACGGTCGTTGCGCGCGAGCAGCGGGAGCGCACCGCGAGCCTCACGTTGCGGGCCTGAACTGGCGGAGGTGTCGTGCGCACTGCCGAAGCGAGCACGCCAACGAGAGCGGTGCCGTCGGTTGTTAGGCTCCTGACGTGCTGATCACCCCGCTTTCGATTCCGGATGCCAAGCTCATCCAGCCGCGCATCTTCGGCGACGAGCGGGGGGCCTTCCTGGAGTCGTTCCGCGCCGATCGGCTCGCCGAGGCGACCGGTCGCACGATGCCGGTCGTGCAGACCAACACCTCGGTGTCGGCGCGCGGCGTCGTGCGCGGCATCCACTTCGCCGAGGTGCCCCTCGGCCAGGCCAAGTACGTGACCGTCGCGCGCGGCGCGATCATCGACTACGTCGTCGACCTGCGTCTCGGCTCGCCCACCTTCGGCCAGTCGGACTCGGCCGAGCTCTCCGACACCAACCGCGCCGCGCTGTTCGTTCCCGAGGGCTTCGGACACGCCTTCGTGGCGCTCGCCGACGACACCGTCGTCACCTACCTCGTGAGCGACGTATTCCGTCCCCAACGCGAGCACGGCATCACGCCGTTCGACGCCGACATCGCCCTCGATCTGCCGTTCGCGCGCGACGAGCTGCAGCTCTCGCCGAAGGATCTCGACGCGCCGACGCTGGCCGAGGCGCGCGAGTCCGGCCTGCTGTCGACCTGGGACGACTGTCAGGCGCGCTACCGCGACCTCGCCCCCTGATGCGCGTCGCGTTCGTCAGCCATCAGTCGTCGGCGCACCTGGGGGGCGCCGAGCGATCGATGCTGGCGATCATCGACGCCTGGCGGGCCGCCGACCCCGAGCTCGAGCCGATCGTGATCGGCCCGACGCCCGCGGCGGCGCTGGCGGACGAGGTGCGCCGGCGCGGGTGGGAATCGGTCGACGTGCCGATGACCGGCTGGGCGGTCTGGGACGTCGACGGCGGCGCGGCGCAGCGCCGACTGCGCGACGCCGAGAACGCCGCCGCGACCGCCGCGATCCGGCGCCTGCTCACCGAGCGCGAGGTCCGGCTCGTCGTCACCAACACGCTCGTCGTTCCGTGGGGCGCCATCGCGGCCGCGGCGCTCGGCATCCCGCACGTCTGGTTCGTGCGCGAGTTCGGCGAACGCGTCCAGGGCTTCTTCTACCCGGGCGGCCGTGAGGCGGCCCTGCGCGAGATCGGGGAGCTCTCGCACGCCGTCGTCGCGAACTCCTTCGCGGTGAAGGCGATGCTCGACGAGCACATGCCGCCCGAGAAGGTCTTGGTCGTCTACCCGCCCGTCGACCTCGCCGCGGTCCGCTCTCGGGCCCTCGACCTCGACGAGGCGGCGCCCGAGGAGTCGCCGTCGGCGCTGCGGGTGTGCGTCCTCGGCCGGGTCACCCACAGCAAGGGGCAATGGCGGGTCATCGAGGCGCTCGGCTCGACGACGCACGACCGCATCGACGTCACCTTCGTCGGCGAGGTTCTCGATCGCGGGGCGGATGCGGCGCTCACCCGGCGCGCGCAGGCCATCGCGCCGACGGCGCGCGTGCGCTTCGCGGGGGAGCGGGAGAACCCGTTCCCGACGGTCGCCGCCGCCGACATCTGCGTGATCCCCTCCGAGAAGGAGGCGTTCGGGCGATCCACCCTCGAGTGCCTCGCCCTCGGACGGCCGGTCATCGCGACCAGCTCGGGGGCCGGCGCCGAGCTCATCGTCGACGGGGAGAGCGGGCGCCTGGTCGCGCCCGACGACATCGCCGGCCTCGCGCGCGCGCTCGATGACTACGCGGCGGATGCCGACCTGGTCGCGCGGCACGGCCGCGCCGCCGCCGTTCGCGCCGAGACGATCGCGTCCGGCGCCTTCACGCTTCCCGCCGCCATCAGCACCCTCACCGCGGCGCTCAGCGCGCCGCCGGCGCCGCTTCCGGCGCGCTGGCAGGACTGGTGTCGCAACCTCGACGACATCGCCGCGCCGCGCGGCACGCGCGCCCTGCGCGCGCGAGCGCGCGCCACGCGGCTGGTGCGCCGCGGCCTGCGCGCGGTGCGACACCCGGTGCGCGCCGCGCGGGCGCTGCGGGCGCTCCTCGCGCGCTGACTCACAGGCTGGTTCCCCGTGCGTCGATACGATGTCCGAATGGACTCTCGCGATCACCTGGCGACACGCTGATGCGCGGCATCATTCTGGCGGGCGGCTCCGGCTCGCGGCTGTGGCCGATCACGCAGGGCATCTCCAAGCAGTTGATGCCGATCTACGACAAGCCGATGATCTACTACCCCCTGTCGACCCTGATGACGGCGGGGATCCGCGACGTGCTCGTCATCACCACTCCCGAGCACCGCGATCAGTTCGAGGCCCTGCTCGGCGACGGCTCGCGACTCGGCATGACGATCGAGTACGCGGTGCAGCCGAGCCCCGACGGGCTCGCGCAGGCCTTCATCATCGGTGCCGACTTCATCGGCGACGACAGCGTCGCGCTCGTGCTCGGTGACAACATCTTCCACGGCGCCGACCTCGACCGTGCCCTCGACGCCTCGACCGAGCTGGTCGGTGGGCTGATCTTCGCCTACGAGGTGGCCGATCCGACCGCCTACGGAGTGGTCGAGTTCGACGCCGACATGAACGCGCTCTCGATCGAGGAGAAGCCGGTCAAGCCCAAGAGCAACTACGCCGTTCCCGGTCTCTACTTCTACGACAACGACGTCGTCGAGATCGCGCGCGGCATCACGCCGAGCGCGCGCGGCGAGCTCGAGATCTCGTCGGTCAACGAGCACTACCTGCATGCTGGCCGTCTCGCCGTGCGCCCGCTCGCGCCCGGAACCGCGTGGCTCGACACGGGCACCATCCACTCGATGATGGAGGCGGCCGAGTACGTGCGCGTGATCGAAAGCCGTCAGGGCCACAAGATCGGCTGCATCGAGGAGATCGCCTGGCGGTCCGGCTGGATCGACGATCAGCAGCTGGCCGAATTGGCCGAACCGCTCCGCAAGAGCGGGTATGGCGTCTACCTCGAAAGGCTCCTGCACCGTGCGCGCTGAGATCAAGAAGCTGCTGGCGCCGCTCTTCCGCTTCAGCCGCGCCGAGATCCTGACGATCCTCGCGCTCGTCGCGCAGCCGTTCGTGCTGATCCTGCTGGCGCTCGTGATCGCCGCGATCGAGTACCCGTGGCTGCTGCTGGTGTGGTTCCTGCAGTTCGCCGCGGTGTGCACGGTCGCTCTCGTGTTCCTGCGGCGCCGGCTCTCGACGCGCGTCGCGGCGCGGCACAATCCCCAGGTCACCGGATTCCTCTCGCCCGACTTCCTCGACGACCCCGCTCAGAGTGCCGTGCTCAGCGGCGCCCCCGCGGCCGCCCGCCGCTCCATCAACCGGCTGATCGCCACCGCGACCCACGATGAGCTGCTCGCCTATGCCCTGCACGCGGGCACCCGCCCGGTTATCGACGCGCTCGCGCTGCGTGCCACGAGCGGTGCGCTCGATGTCGCGGCGCTGGTCGCGCTCGGCGGTCTCGCGGCGCCGGAGCGCTCGCGGGCGCTGGGAGCGGCCAACGCAGATCTGCTCGTCGGCCTCGCCCGCGTCGCCGAGATCCACGACCTGGGAGAGTCGGCCGCGGCACGCCTGCTCGACCTGGCCGTGGATCGGAGCGCCGCCGCGAGCGACGCCACGCGCGTTCGGCTCGCCGAGCTGTGCATCGGCGCCCGCCGCTGGGATGACGCCGCGCGCGTGCTCGACCTGGTCGAGACCGACCTGTGGCAGCGCCGCCTCCTGCTCGCCGACCTGGTGAACCCGGTGGCCCCCGGCGCCGGCCCCGAGCACGAGGCCGCCTGGCTCGCGCTCGTCAACCCGTCGTTCGCCGCCTCGGGACTCGAGCCGGTGGCGCTGTCGAGCAACACCGGCGTCGCCTTCGACCGGCTCTCGGCGCCCACGGCGATCCCCTCCAGCACCTCCGGTCCGCGCGTCACCGTGATCATGAGCGCCTTCCGGCCCAACGAGGACACCATCCACGCGGTCCGGGCGATCACGCACCAGACCTGGCGCGACTGGGAGCTGCTCGTCATGGACGACGCCTCGGGCCCCGAGTTCGACGACATCTTCGCGCGCATCGCCGCCCTCGACGAGCGGATCACGGTGGTGCGCTCCAAGGTCAACGCTGGCACCTACGTGCGGCGGAACGAGGCGCTGAACCTCGCCACCGGCGACTTCGTCACGATGCAGGACTCCGATGACTGGAGCCATCCGCGGCGCCTCGAGCTCCAGGTGCAGCACCTGCTCGCGCACCCGCACGAGCCCGCGAATCTCACCTCGGCGCTCCGGGTGACGAGCGACCTGCTCTTCACCCAGGGTCGCGGCCTGTATCTGCGACTGAGCGAGCCGTCGCTGATGTTCCGTCGCGAGCTGGTGGTCGGGCGCATCGGCTACTTCGACTCCACCCGCAAGTCGGCCGATTCCGAGTACCGCGTCCGCATCGGAGAGGCGTTCGGCCACGAGGTTCCTCACCTCACCTCGCGCGGGCCTCTGATGCTCATGCGCTTCGACCTCGCCTCGCTGAGCGGATCCGATCTCGCCGACGGCTGGACGCATCCGGCACGGGTCGCCTACCGCAGCTCGTACAAGAACTGGATCGAGTCCGGCGGCACCCGCCCGACCGGTCTTCGCGTGCCGTTCCCGCTCGAGACGCGACTGTGCGGTGCTCCCACCCGCATCACTGGGGAGAGCCCCGAACGCGGCGAGGTCGATGTGCTGCTCGTCGTCGACGCGCGGCGCGGCGGCACGCTCGACCACAACGGCGCGGCCGTCCGCGCGACCGTGCGCGCCCTGACCGGCAGCGGTCGACGCGTCGCGATCATGCATGCCCCGGGGTTCATGCACGGCGGGCAGGAGAAGCTCATGTGCGCGCACTACCACCGGCTGATCGAGGAGGACGGCGTCGTCGAGTTCATCTCGCGCGGCGAGACGATCCGCGCCCGCACCGTCGTCGTGCTCGGGCGCGGGGCCATGCTCGGCGTGCCGGAGGACGTGGGCGTGACGGCCGACGACACCGTGCTCATCACGGGTGTGGACGACCCGATCGTCACCGATCCCTTCGCGGCGCAGCTGTGCGCCGCCCGCTTCGGCCACGCGCCGGCGCGACTCAGCCCGGCCGAGCTGCGCGAGCGTCTCGCCGTGAGCGAGGTCGACGTCGAGAACTGACCGTGCACGGGCGCCCCTCCGAGGTCGCCTACACTGTGACCTGACTTTTCGGCTGGCTGAAAGCGCACAATGAACTACCTCAAGGAGCTGCTCGCGACGCGCGAGCTCCTCATCAACCTCACCATGCGAGAGGTCAAGGGGCAGTACCGGCGCACCGTATTCGGGCAGCTCTGGTCGCTTCTCAACCCGATCGCGACGATGCTCGTCTACACGGTCGTGTTCTCGGTGATCTTCCGTGCGCGCCCCGACCAGGGTGATCCCAGCGGACTGGATATCTACCCGCTGTGGCTGATGTGCGGTCTGCTGCCGTGGCTCTACTTCAGTCGCGTCATCAACGGCGGACTCACCACGATGGTGACCAGCGCCAACCTCATCAAGAAGGTCTACTTCCCGCGCGTGCACCTGCCGCTCTCGGTGATGCTGTCGGTCGGGTTCACCTGGCTCATCGAGATGGGCGTGCTGGTGCTCGCGCTGTGGATCTTCGGCGGCTTCCCGCTGCCGTGGATTCCGGTGGCGCTGCTGTTCATGGCGCTGCTGGCGCTGATGGCGGTCGGCTTCTCGATGATCTTCGCGATCCTGAACGTGCACTTCCGTGACACCCAGCACTTCGTCACGATCATCCTGCAGATGTGGATGTATCTGACGCCGATCATCTACCCCGTCAGCCTGGTGGCGGATGTCGCCGCCGAGCGCGGCTCGTGGATCCTCAGCGTCTACCAGCTGAACCCGATGGAGCGGTTCGTCCAGGTCTTCCGCAACCTGCTGTACGACAATCGGTTCCCGGAGCTTGCCGACACTCTGTACTGCGTGGGAGCGGCGGGGCTCGTGTTCACCCTCGGATTCCTGGTGTTCGCCAAGAACGAGAAACGATTGGCGGAACTGCTGTGAGTGAAGAACCTGCCGTCGTCGTCGACCACCTGTCGAAGCGATTCCGGCTCTACCGCGAGCGCAACCAGACGCTGAAGTCGGCGATCATGCGCGGCCGCAAGACCGTTGCCGACGAGTTCTGGGCCGTCAAGGATGTCTCCTTCACAGTTCCGCACGGCGAGACCTTCGGCATCATCGGCCGCAACGGCTCGGGCAAGTCGACGTTGCTCAAGACGCTCGCGCGCATCTACTACCCCGACAAGGGGTCGGTGAAGATGAACGGCAAGGCGGCGTCGATGCTGGAGGTCGGCTCCGGCTTCCACCCCGAGCTGAGCGGGCGCGAGAATGTGTTCCTCAACGGCTCGATCCTCGGACTCAGCCGCAAGCAGGTCGCGGCGCGCTTCGATGAGATCGTCGAGTTCTCGGGGGTCGAGAAGTTCATCGACCAGCCGGTGAAGAACTACTCCTCCGGCATGTATGTGCGCCTTGGGTTCTCGGTCGCCGTGCACACCCAGCCCGACATCCTCGTCGTCGATGAGGTTCTCGCGGTCGGTGACGGGGCGTTCCGCGAGAAGTCGCGGCAGAAGTTCCTCGAGTTCACCGGCGAAGGTCGCACCGTCATCTTCGTCTCGCACTCGCTCACGCAGGTGCGCGAGATGTGCCAGACGGTGGCCTGGCTCGACAAGGGCGAACTGCGCGACATCGGACCGGCCGACGAGGTCACCGCACGCTACGAGAAGTCGCTCGAGGCCGACGCGGCCTGAGGCTGCTCAGCCGGTGCGCGACTGCTTCTGGGCGCGACGCGCGACCCAGGCGCTGCGCAGCGACAGCCCGATCGACAGCGCTGCCCGGATCGGCCACAGGTACCAGCGCGAGTACTTCCGCGCCAGGAACCGGCGGGCGGAATCGTGGTGGGCTCGCACCATCGCCGCTGACTCGGTGGCCGTCGACTGGGCGCCGAGATGCATGACGGCGACGCCGGGCTCGTAGCGGTTGACGAAGCCGGCCTGCCCGAGGCGATAGCCCAGGTCGACGTCTTCGAAGTACATGAAGTACCCGTCATCGAAGCCCGAGACCGCATCGAAGGCGGAGCGGCGCACTAGCAGGCACGACCCCGAAAGCCAGCCGGCGTTTCGCGCGGTCGGCGCCCCGGTCGTCTCGCTCCGGTACCGCCGCGTCCAGGGGTTCGCGTGCCAGAGGTTCGCGAACAGGGCATGCCCCACCCCGGTGCGCAACGAGGGGACGGAGCGGGCCGAGGGGTAGATGCTGCCGTCGGAGTTCAGCACGGCCGGGCCGACGGCGCCGATCCCCGCGTCGGCTTCGCCGGAGGCGCGCAGCGCGTCGATGACTCCCGCCGCCAATTCGACGTCGGGGTTCGAGATCAGGATCCACTCGACCGAGGCCGGCAGCAGGGCGACGCCCGCGTTGATGGCCGCGCCGTAGCCGGGGTTCGAGGGCATCGGCACGTAGGTCGCGCCCGCAAGCTCGGTCAGCTCCCGCGTGCGGGGAACCGGGGTCGGGGAGTTGTCGACGACGATGCACGCGACGTGCTCGGTCGATGACCCGGGCAGCGTGTCGAGAAAGGCCTTCAGCACCTCGTCGGCGCGGAAGGCCACGGTGACGACGCCGATCCGCGGCGACGTCGCATCCGGGAGCGGCGCGGGGGAAGACATCGTGGGGACGATTCTACTGGTGCGCCTCGCCTAGGCTGGCGTCGTGAATGCGGGCGACCTTGCGACGCTGCCGACGGTCTCGGTGGCCCTGTGCACGCACAACGGCTCCCGCTTCGTCGCCGAGCAGGTGCGCAGCATCCTCGCCCAGGTTCCGGCGCCGATCGAGATCGTGCTCGGCGACGACGACTCGAGCGATGACACCGTGGCGATCGTCGAGCGGATCTTCGCGGAGGCGCGCGCGACCGACCCCGCGTTCGCGACCGAGCTCGTGGTGCGACGGCACACGCCCGCGCTCGGCGTCGTCGGCAACTTCGCCGACGCGATCGCCGCCTGCCGAGGCGACCTGATCGCCTTGAGCGACCAAGACGACGTGTGGCACGCCGAGAAGCTGGGCACCATCGTGCCGCGCTTCGCGGGCGACGCGAGCCTGCGCTTCGTGCACTCGGATGCCCGACTCGTCGACGCCGACGGCCGGCCGCTCGGTCTCACCCTGCTGGACGCGCTGGAGGCCACCGCCGCGGAGCGGGAGGGTCTGGCGCGCGGCGACGGGTTCGGGGTGCTGCTGCGACGCAACCTGGTCACCGGGGCGACCGCCGTGTTCCGCCGCGAGCTCGCGGCGGCGGCCGCGCCGTTCCCGGAGATCTGGGTGCACGACGAGTGGCTCGCCGCGATCGCAGCCGGGTCCAGCGCCGAGCCCGGCGTCCTGAGACTCATCGAGCAGCCGCTCATCGACTACCGCCAGCACGGCGCGAACGAGATCGGCGCGCGGCGACCGACCATGGCCGACCGGTGGGCCAAGCTGCGCGAGCCGCGGGACGAGCGCGCCCCCAAGCTCGCCGAGCGCACGCGGCTGCTCGCCGAGCGCCTCGCGGCGCTGGGCACGCCGCCGGAGCAGCTCGCCCGCGCCGAGGCGAAGCACCGCCACGAGGCGTGCCGTCGCGACCTGTCGCGCTGGCGCATCGCCCGGCTGCCCTACCTGATCAGCGGCGCGCTCTCGGGGCGTTACGCGCGCTACAGCCGAGGACCGATCGACATCCTGCGCGACCTGGTTCAACCTGCCCGCGGATCAGGGCGCCCCTAGGATGGAGCGGCGGCACATCCGGAAGGGGATTCGATGACGCGCGTCGTGATCCTGACCGGCGATCCGGTCGGCGAGCGCATGGCGGGGCCGGCGATTCGGGTCTGGAACATGGCGCTCGAACTGCAGCGTCACGGGCACGAGGTGCGGATCGTCTCGACCGATCGCGTCGAAGCGTCGGAGGGCGCCGTTCCGGTCTTCGCGGTTGCGGCGGGCGATGATCGAGCCTTCCGCCCGCACGAGCGCTGGGCCGAGGTGATCGTCTTCCAGGGCTACGCGCTCGGCCAGTTCCCGTCGCTGCGCTCCACGGACCGGTGCCTGGTTGCCGACGTGTACGCGCCGATGCACCTGGAGACGCTGGAACAGGGCACCGGCCTCGCGCCCGCCACCTGGGACCTGCGGGTGGCGACGGCGCGCGACTCGCTCAGCGACCAGCTCGCCCGGGCCGATTTCATCGTCTGCGCCAGCGAGCGCCAGCGGCAGTTCTACCTCGGCCACCTCGGTGCGCTCGGACGGATCTCCCCGGCGACCTACGCGGGTGACCGCGATCTGCGCGGGCTCCTGGATCTGGTTCCGTTCGGGCTCGAGCAGACACCGCCGACGGCGGGCCCGGCGCTGCGCGGGGTTCGGTCGGGGTTCGACGACGCGTCACAGGTCCTCATCTGGGGCGGCGGCGTCTACGACTGGTTCGATCCGCTGTCGCTGATCCGCGCGGTCGCGCGCGTGCACCAGCAGGTTCCCGAGGTGCGACTGTTCTTCCTCGGAACGCGACACCCGAAGGTTGACGAGATGGGGATCGTGCGCGAGGCGGTCGACCTGGCGACGGAGCTCGGGGTCGAGGGGACCGCCGTCGTGTTCAACGACACCTGGGTGCCGTATGCCGAGCGCGGCGCGTATCTGCTCGATGCCGACTGGGGTGTCAGCACGCACTTCTCGCACGTCGAGACCACCTTCGCGTTCCGCACCCGGATCCTGGACTACCTGTGGGCCGGGCTGCCGATGATCGTCACCGACGGCGACGCGTTCGCCGATCTGGTGCGCGACGAGGAGTTGGGACTGGTGGTTCCCGCCGACGACGTCGACGCGCTGGCCGACGCGCTCCTGACGGCGTTCGGCGACGCGGAGGCGCGCGAGCGCTACCGCGCCAACGTTGCGCGCGTGCGGGAGCGCTTCGCCTGGTCAGTGGTGCTCGAGCCCCTCGTCGCGTTCGTCGACGACCCGCACCACGCGGCTGACTACCGTGCTGGCCGCGACCGGATGGGACTCGGACGCGGCGGTGGGCGCCGCACCGCCGGGCCGCTGCACAACGCCCGCATGGCGCTGCACCACCTGAAGCATTCGGGCCCGCGTGAGGTTGTGCGCCGCATCCGAGCCCGCCGCGGAGCCGGTTCATGAGCGGAGCGCGACGCGTCACCCTCCGGCGCCGTCTGCTGGCGATCCTTGTGCCGGTGCTCGCCGCGCTCTCCCTGCTGGCCTGGGTGTTCGCGTCGCCGGTCGGCAGCGCGCCCGATGACGACTACCACCTGACGAGCACCTGGTGCGCCTCGCCGGGCTCCGACCAGTGGTGCAGCGAGCCGGCGGGCGCAGAGCCCGGCGAGCGGACCGTGCCCGGGGCGCTCGTGCACATCGCGTGCTACGCCTACGACCCGGAAGAGAGCGCGAGGTGCCAGGGCGCCGAGTTCTCGTGGGCTGTCGCCGATACCGTCGACACGCGCCGCAGCAACGTCGGCGGCGGCTACCCGCCCGGCTACTACGCGGTCAACGGGCTGCTCGCCTCGAGCGACATCCAGACCTCCGCGGTGCTCATGCGGGTGCTCTCGGTGGCCCTGTTCCTCGGGCTCGGCGCGGCGCTCTGGTTCCTGCTGCCCGCCTTTCGTCGCCCCGCCCTGGTGTGGGGATGGCTCATCACCGTGGTTCCGCTGGGGCTGTTCCTGATCGCCTCCAACAACCCCAGCGCCTGGGCCGTGATCGGGGTCGGAACGAGCTGGCTCGCCCTGCTCGGCTACGTCGAGAGCACGCAGCGGTCGCGCACCATTCTGCTCGGCATCACGTTCGCGGTCGCGGCGCTCATGGCGGCGGGCTCCCGCGGCGACGCGGCGCTCTACGTGGGCCTGGCGATCGTCGTCGTCGCCATCCTCACCGCCGAGCGGACGCGCCGTTGGGCGCTTCGGGCTCTCCTTCCCGCCGTCATCGGGCTCATCGCGCTCGCCCTGTTCGCCACGTCGCGCCAGTCGCTGAGCGGGCTGCAGGGATTCGGCGGCGCCCCGGCGCCGACGGGCGGCCTTGAGGCGGTCATCACCGGCCCGGCGCTGCTGGCGTACAACATCCTGCATCTGCCGTCGCTGTGGTCCGGCATGCTGACCGAGGGCGGACTGGGCTGGCTCGACACCCCGATGCCGAGCCTCGTCTCCTACGCCGTCGTGGGGGTGTTCCTGGCGCTCGTCTTCGTCGGCCTCTCCCACATGTGGTCGCGCAAGGCGATCGCGCTGGCGCTCGTGGGGGGAGTGCTCATCGCCCTTCCGCTGTACGTGCTCCAGGCGGGGGGAGACCGGGTCGGGCAGGAGGTGCAGCCGCGATACCTGCTGCCCCTCGTCGTGCTGTTCGCGGGCGTCGCGCTGCTCACCCGTGACCGCGGGCACGCCATCCGACTCACGCCGCTGCAGGCGTGGCTTCTCGCGGCCGCGCTCGCGGGGGCCAATTTCGTCGCGCTGCAGGTGACGATGCGGCGCTTCATCACCGGGATCGACGGGGCGAGCATCGACCTCGCGGCGGGTGCCGAGTGGTGGTGGACGGGAGTCGTGAGCCCGAACGTCGTCTGGATCGTGGGCGCCGTCGCGTTCGCCGGCCTGATGGCCCTCGCCACGCGACTCGTGATCGCACCAGCCGGCGACCGAGCCGACTAGCGCCCCGGTCGCGGCGCCGCCGGTCGCAGGCGCAGCGAGAGCAGCAGCATCGCGGCGACCCAGCGCAGCGGCGCGTCGCGCCGCAGCTGGTCGCGCA
Organism: Herbiconiux sp. J20-20; assembly: GCF_057365085.1. Classification (NCBI taxonomy): domain Bacteria; kingdom Bacillati; phylum Actinomycetota; class Actinomycetes; order Micrococcales; family Microbacteriaceae; genus Herbiconiux; species Herbiconiux sp. J20-20. The sequence continues at coordinate 1,083,542 of NZ_CP195122.1, read as the reverse complement.
GCCGCGGCGTCAGCATCACCGACACGGGGCGGAAGCGCCACCAGGCGTCGAGCGCGCGGCGGATCCGCGGCGACGAGGCCGGTTCGGCTCGAACCAGCGAGCACAGTCGCGCGTCGCGGACCGAGAGCGAGCGCTCGAAGCCCGGTGCGGCGCTCTCAGCGAGCGCGAGGAAGTCGGCGGCATCGCGGCAGGCGGCGGCCCGCAGCTCGTCGGTCGCGGGCGCCTGGGTGCGCAGCGCGAGCCCCGGCAGCAGATGAACTCGAACGAACTTGGTCGCGATCAGACGGCGGTCTGCGGCCTCGAGCCGAGCGAACCACTCGCCGCCGAGCAGCTCGCGCGTGGCGGCCATCTCGTCGACCAGCGGTCGCGGTGCGCGCGTGACCCGGTCCTGGGCGTCGTCGCCGAGAACGTAGGCCGGAGTGCGCGTGGCGAAATGCACGGGGCGACCGGAGAACCAGTAGCCGAGCGTGAACGCGAGGTCCGAGCCGTTGCCGGACGTCGTTCCGAACCCGATTCCCAGCTCGTCGGCGGTGCGGCGGGAGAACAGCCCTCGCAGGGCGCTGCGATACGGGAGACGGTCGAGTCGGGGATCGAGCGCGCCGCGGTGCCAGGGTCGCAGCGGCGGGTTGCGCACCGGTCGGCGGCTCGCGTGGCGCTCCGGGGCGATGATCGCGGCCGCGTCGTGCCGCTCCGCGAGCGCCAACCAGGAGGTCAGGGCCCCCGGCTCCAGCCAGTCGTCGGAGTCGATGAAGCTGACGAAGCGCGCCCGCGACGCGGCGACGGCGGCCGCGCGGGGCCCGGCGGGGGTCGACCGGCCGTCGTGGCACTCGAGCAGCTCGACGTCGGCGCGCTCGTCCGGCGCGAGGGAGTCGGCGATCACCTGGGCCGCCACGTTGTGGCACACCACCGTGATGCGGAGCTTCTCACCGAGCGCGGCCGCGTCGGGACGCAGCGAGCGCAGTGTTCGACCGAGCGGCCGGGAGGCATCGTGCACCGGAATGATGACCTCGACGGCGGGAGTGCGGCTCACGAGCGGTCAGCCCCGGTCGTCGAGCCGGGTCTCGAGCTCGCGAATCCGATCGCGCAGCTTCGCCTCGGTGAGCGCCAGCTCGCGCGCCAGCTGCGTGTTCGCCCGCGCGAGCCGAACCGAGCGCTTGTACTCGTTGACCGCGTAGAGCAGCCCGCCGAGGATCGCGAGGTAGAACAGCAGGTCGGAGCCCCGACCGACCCCGGCCAGGCGCGCGAGCGAGGTCAGCAGGTCGGGCCAGATGATGGCGACGATGCCCGCCAGGAGTCCGGCGAGCATGACGAGGCGACGGATGGCCAGCTGGCGCGGGCCGGGCGTCGAACGCAGCAGATACGCCGCGATCACGAGGAGTGCGACGACGAGGACGATCTGGAACCACATCTGTCAGAGGTCTCTTTCGAGGTCGGGGGTCAACTCGTGAGGAGGTCGACGAGGATGTTCACGGAGTTGAGGAGCGACTGGCCCTTCGCCCGCGAGTAGTCGGTGTAGATCACGTGGACGGGGTGCTCGGCCCACGGCAGACGCGTTCGTCCCAGTTGGACGACGATCTCGGTGGCGTGGGCCATGCGGTCCTGGACGAGGTTGAGGCGCGCCGCCGCGTCTCGCCGCAGCACCCGCAGCCCATTGTGGGCGTCGGTCAGCTTGAGCCCGGTGCTGAGGTTGGTGATCGTGACGGCGGTCTTGAGCACGAGCGTCTTCAGCGCGCCCGGCTTGGTGCGCTGGTCCAGGAACCGCGAGCCGAAGACGATCGCGAGGTTCTCCTCGCGAGCCCGGGCCACCATGGCCATTGCGTCGTCGACCCGGTGCTGGCCGTCGGCGTCGAAGGTGACGATGAACTCGGCGCTCGGATCGCTCAACGCGTAGCTGATGCCGGTCTGCAGCGCGGCGCCCTGGCCGAGGTTGCGGGGGTGGCGTACGACGCGGGCCCCCGCGCGTGCGGCCGCCTCAGCGGAGCCGTCACTCGATCCGTCATCGACGCACACGACGGTGCCGAAGTGCTCGCGGAGCTCGGTCACCACGTCGCCGATGATGGTCGCTTCGTTGTAGAGCGGGACGACCACCCACACCGCCGCATCCGCGGCGCGCTGAGGCGAGGAAGAGGTGCTGGGCATGGGTGCCATTCTGACAGAGGACGCTAGCCTGATCGGTGCCATGCGAATCCTGATTGCGACGAGGCTGTTCGTCCCCGAACCCGGCGTCGCCGCGGTGCGGCTCGCCGCCCTGGCCCGGGAGCTCGTCGCCCGCGGGCACAGAGTCGACGTCGCCACCTCGCGGCCGCCGCGCGGACTCGCTGCCACCGACGAGCCAGGCATGACCATCCGACGCTGGCCGGTGCTGCGCGACCGCAGCGGCGCGGTGCGCGGCTATGTCTCGTACCTGAGCTTCGACCTGCCGCTGTTCTTCCGGCTGCTGCGCGCCCCCCGCCCGGACGTCATCGTCGTGGAGCCGCCGCCGACGACCGGGACGGTCGTGCGCTGGGCGGCCAGGATCCGGCGCATCCCCTACGTCTATTACGCCGCCGACATCGTCTCGGATGCGGCCGCCCAGGCCGGCGTGCCCGGCGTCATCGTCGCGGCGGTCCGCTGGATGGAGTCCCGGGCGCTCCGGCACGCGGCCCGGGTGCTCGCCGTGTCGTCGGTGTTCGCGGAGCGGGTGCGCGACCTCGGAGCCGCGCCCGACCGGGTCGTCGAGATCGGCAACGGCGCGGACACCGCGATCTTCCGCCCCGAAGGTCCGCGTCAGAACTCCGAGACGCCGTACGCGCTCTACGCGGGCACCGCCTCGGACGCGCACGGCGCCGAGATCTTCGTCGACGCGATCGGCCGGGTCGACGGCCTGCGGCTGGTCTTCCTCGGCTCGGGGTCGCGCATCGAGGCGATCCGCGCGCAGGGGCGCCTCCTGGAGCCCGGCAAGGTGACCGTGATCGCACCGGTGTCGCCGGAGGAGGCCGCGACCTGGCTTCGCGGGGCTGCGGTGGCGCTGTCGAGCGCCGCCCCGCCGTCGGGGAGCCGCGCCGCGTACCCGTTCTTCCCCGCGAAGCTGCACGCCGCGGTGGCCACCGGCACGCCGGTGCTGCACGCCGGCGGCGGCGCCGGAGCCGCCTTCGCCGACGAGGCTCCGCTCGGTGCCGCGGTGCCCTACGACGCGACCGCGATCGCCGAGGAGCTGCAGCGTCGAGCGCGCGCCCTCGCGGCCGAGCCCGACCGTGTCGCGCTCGCCGCCTGGGCCGCGCCCCGCGTCGCGCTGACGGCCGTGGCGCAGGCGGCCGCGGATGCGGTCGAGAGCGCTACGCCGACCGCGAGGCGCGGATGAGCTCCAGCACCTCCGGGGTGTAGGTCGCGCGCAGCTGCGGGTCGTTGCCGCCCTGGCGCAGGTTCGTGGCGAACAGCGACACCTTCTGGCTGCCGGGGATCTCAGGGAAGTGGCGCGGCAGGCGCGACAGCTGATGGATCGACGCACCCGTGGAGACGGAGGTGAAGTGCAGCCAGACATCGTCGCTGCGCGGGGCCGTGTCGAGGAACGCCTCGCCCGCGGCCGCCAGGGCGTCGAGCACCCGCGGCGGGTAGAGCACTCCGGAGACGCCGGTCGGGAAGTGGTGCAGGCCCGGGCGAATCGAATAGCACAGCGGCCACGTCGAGTACGAGGTCAGGTCGGTGCCCTCGAACGAGAACTCGCGGGCGCGATAGCAGTGCACGTCGTCGGGGGCGGCGCGGTGCGCGGCGACCAGCCGCTCGAGCCACCTGCGCGGGTAGAGGACATCGTCGTCGGCCGTGACGAGTGATTCGCCGGGCTCGCGCAGCGCCAGCGTCGGATAGAACTTCTTGTACGGCCCGAGGTCGCGCGTCGCCCGCACCTCCAGGCCGCGGTCGCGAAGGCGGCGGAGCTCCTCCGGCGGTTCGGTCGCGGTGGCCTCGTCATCGACCCACAGGATGAGTCGGCGCGGTCGCAGCCGGCCGGCCGCGATCGACTCGATCGTGAGGTGCACCTTCGCGAGTCGCGCGCCGTAGGTGGTGAGGCTGACGACGACGGGCGCGGTCCCGGTGACGGGGGAGGTCGACGATCGGTTCTGACGCGAGAACCGGCGGGCCAGGCCCGGCGCGCGCAGGATCCCCAGTGCGCTCTCCGCCGTCGAGGCGAGACGCCAGAAGCGCGCGCCGAGGCTGAGTCGCGGGGTCGGGCGGGGGTCGCTCACGAGGTGGCCTTTCTGCGCAGCAGGTTGTTCAGCATCACACGGAGTTCGCGCAGGTCGCTCACCCGGAAGGCGTAGAACGACCGGATCGGCACCCCGAAGCGGCGGCGCAGGAACACCATGCACAGGTTTCCGGCGACGACGTTCCCGGCGAGGGTCGCGAACGCGACGCCGAGCGCGCCGAACGGGGCGGCGAGAAGCGCCACCAGCACCACGTTCACCGCGACGGCGATCGCCAGCGCCGCGCTGCGCAGCTCCGGTTTGCCGCGGGCGCTCAGCGCCACGCCGGCGACGGAGCCCGGGTTTCCGAGCACGACCGCCAGCAGCAGAACCCACAGCACGGGAACGCCTGCGGCGAAGCCCTCGCCGAACAGCAGCGGGAACGCCCACGGCGAGACGACGGCGATCCCGAGCGAGATCGTGAAGGTGATGAGCGTCGATAGCCGTGAGGCGAGCGCGATGCGGCGCTCCTGCGGGGTTTCGGACTCGGCGGAGAACAGCACCTCGCGGATTGCCGTGTTGAACACCAGCGCCACCTCGCTGACGCTCGCGGCCACGGCGTACAGTCCCAGCTGCTCAAGCGTCGACAGCGGGGTCATCACGACCTGATCGACCCGCGCCATCAGCGCGCCCGCCGCGGTGCCCAGCCAGATCCGGAATCCGTAGCTCACCACCGAGACGCGCTCCCCGTCTGCGTCGGGGAGAGGGGCCTCCGCGGCGGCTCCGCGCCGCGGCCACAGGAAGACCACACCGCTCAGGAAGTTCGTCACGGCGAACACGATCGTGGCGGTCAGGGGGGTGAGCAGCCCCGGGAGGAACAGCACGAGCACCCCGATGAAGCGGAGGATGGCGCCGAGGATGCGCTCGAAGGCGATCCGATGCCAAAGGTGGTGACCCGCCGCGATCCCGCGCAGCCCGGAGACCAGGAGCGACGGAATGATTCCCGCCCCGGCGATCGTGATCAGGGCGGCGAGTCCCTCTTCGTCCTGCGCGAGGACGGGCGCCAGCACGGCCACGAGCCCCGAGCCGAGCACTCCGGCCAGCGCGAGCACGATGAATCCGCGCCGGACGAGCTGCCGGGCGCCGCCGACGCGGCGCGCAATGTAGTGGGTGAACGCGTCGGGCACCCCGAAGGTCAGGATCGCGGTCACGAGCATGAGCGGCGCCGTGGCGGCCGCGAGCTCGCCACGGCCGGAGACCCCGAGACCGAGGGCGAGCAGGGGCTGCGTCGCGAGCGCCAGGACGGGCGGGATCAGCTTGCCAACCGAGTTGATCGCGATGCTGCGGCTGACTGACACCTCGAACCCATCCTGCGGGCTGCTTGGACGCCCCGCACAACTCTACCGACCCGCCGCTGTGCCCCGAAAAGGCGCCTGTTGGAATTGTGACACGTGGGGTTATTGTTGTTTCGGCAGTACCGAAACCTGGGGAGGGGGCGACATGCTGCGATCTCGCTCGTCGTCTCGCGCCCGTTTCTCGGTGGTGAAAGCCGTTGCTGGCGCCGCCGCCGCGGCGCTGCTGGGCACACTGCTGACCGTTGCCGGACCGGGGGCGACGGAGGCTGACGCCGCCGTCGCGAGCGAGTTCGACCCGGGCTACATCATCAGCGACGACCTGTTCTTCGACGACGACGCGATGACCGAGGCGCAGATCCAGTCGTTCCTGGAAGCCAAGTCGGGCACCTGCAGCAACTCCTCATGCCTCGACATCCTCCGCGTCGACACCAGCGACAAGTCGTCGAGCTGGGCGTGCAAGGCCTATTCGGGTGCCGACAATGAGCGCGTCTCGACGATCCTGTACCGGATCCAGACCCTCTGCGGAATCAGCGCGCGCGCGCTGCTCGTGACGCTCGAGAAGGAGCAGGGGCTCGTCTCGTCGCGCGCTCCCACCTCGGTTCAGCTCAAGATCGCGATGGGCTACGGATGCCCCGACACCGCCCCGTGCGACACCGCGTACTACGGCATCGACAATCAGATCTACTGGGCCGGTCGCGCCTTCGGCTACTACCGCATCCACAACCCCAACGCCTCGGGCGAGTACCGCGGATCCGATGGGCACGAGGTCGGCACGCAGGCGGTGCGCTACCACCCCTCGGCCAGCTGCGGCTCGAAGACGGTGACGATCCGCAACGAGGCGACGGCCGCGCTCTACAACTACACGCCGTACACCCCGAACTCCGCGGCGCTCGACAACCTCTACGGCACCGGCAACTCGTGCTCGTCGTACGGCAACCGCAACTTCTGGCGGATCTACACCGACTGGTTCGGAAGCCCCACCGGTCAGCTCTCGTCCGATGTGACTGCATCGCGGGTCTACGGCGACGACCGGTACGAGACCTCGGTCGCGGTCTCGCAGAGCGCCTATCCTGACCCGGAGTCGGTCTCGGTCGTCTTCGTCGCCAGCGGCGAGAACTTCCCGGACGGCCTTGCCGCGGGCCCCGCGGCGGCGATCGCCGGAGCTCCGCTGCTGCTCACAGAGAAGTCATCGCTTCCCTCGGTGACTCGCGCCGAGATCGAACGACTCGCGCCCGACATCATCTACGTGGTCGGCGGAACGCCCGCGGTCTCCTCCTCGGTCGCCTCGAAACTCGGCGCAATCGCTCCGGTGACCCGCCTCTCGGGTGATGATCGCTACGCCACCGCGCGGGCGATCGCGCGCGCCGCGTTCCCGGACGGCGCGGACGAGGTCTTCATCGCCATCGGCAACAACTTCCCGGATGCCCTGGCGGCGAGCGCGGCGGCCGGCATGCTGGGCGCCCCGGTCATCCTGGTGCCGTCGCTGGCGAGCTCCGCGGATTCGGCCACCCGAAGCCTCATCGCCGACCTGGGGGCCACGCGAGTGGTCGCCGCGGGAAGCAAGAGCGTCATCAAGAGCAGCTATCTCACCTCGCTCAAGTCCGGCACCTCGGTCACCGAGCTGATCCGGCTCGGCGGCGACGACCGCTACGACACGGCCACGCTGATCAACGAGTACGCCTTCCCGGACGCGACCTCCTCGTATCTCGCCTACGGTGTGAACTTCCCGGACGCGCTCTCGGCGGCCGCCGTGGCCGGTGCTCAGGGCGCCGCGCTGCACCTGTCGCCGGGCTCCTGCCTGACCTCCTCGTCGGTCGCGCACCTCACGTCCGCGGGCGTGGAGCAACTGATCTTCGTCGGCAGCAAGAAGGTTCTCACCTCCTCGGCGTACAGCTTCAAGCCCTGCTGAGTCGGTTAGTCTCGGCGTCGTGCGCGTTCTCGTCACCGGGGGATCCGGCTACATCGGGGCGCACGTCGTTCGCCTTCTCGCCGAGCGCGGCGATCAGCCGGTCATCGTCGACGACTTCGTCTCCGGCGTGCGCGACCGCGTCGCCGGTTGGCCGCAGCTGACGTGCGACCTCGCTGAGGAGACGGCGACGGAGGCCGTGTTCGAGTTCCTCGTCGAGCACCGGGTCGAGGCGATCATCCACTTCGCCGCGCGCAAGCGCGTCGACGAGTCGGTCGAGCGGCCCGACTGGTACCGCGCGCAGAACGTCGGGGGGCTGACCCACCTGCTCGCCGCGGCCGAGCGGGCGCGCGTGTCGCGCCTGGTGTTCTCGTCGACCGCGGCCGTCTACGCCTCCGCCGAGCGACCGGTGCGAGAAGACGACGAGACGCGGCCCGCCAACCCCTACGGCGAGACCAAGCTGGAGGGCGAGCGGCGCGTCGCCGAGTTCGCGGCGCGCACCGGCGCGCGGGCCGTGAGCCTGCGCTACTTCAACGTCTCCGGCGCCGCCAGCCCGGAGCTGGCCGACGTCGGCGCCTACAACCTGGTGCCGATGGTGTTCAACCGCCTCGATGCGGGGCAGGCGCCGCTGATCTTCGGCGACGACTACGGCACCCCCGACGGCACCTGCGTCCGTGACTACATCCATGTCGAAGACCTCGCCGAGGCTCACCTCGTCGTGCTCGATGCTCTGGCGGGCGAGACGGCGACCTCGCCGGTGTACAACGTCGGCACGGGCCACGGCGTCAGTGTGCGGGAGATGGTCGACGGCATGCTGCGGGTGAGCGGATCGTCGCTGTCGGCGGAGGTGCGCGATCGTCGAGCCGGGGATCCGGCGATCGTGGTCGCCGATCCGTCGCGGATCCGCGACGAGCTCGGCTGGACGGCACGCTTCGATGTCGACGACATCATCCGCTCCGCCTGGGCGGCGCGTCAGGTCTGAGCCGTCATCAGGCCTGTGCGGTCGGAGCCGAGCTGAGCGCGGTGCGCCAGCTGAGCTCCTGCGAGGCCTTCATGCAGCAGACGACGAAGATCAGCCAGCCGAAGTCGACCAGCATGGTGCTCTCGGCCGCCGAGAGGACGATCAGGGCGACCAGCACCGTGGCCGGCCAGGCGTAGACGACGCTGCGGCGGCGCCCGGCCAGCAGCCAGGAGCGGGCAGCCGCGAGTCCGACGAGCCCGGTGAAGAGCGCCAGGCCGACGAGGCCCAGCTGGAACCAGACATCGACGAACGCGTTGGAGGCCGACAGCGGGTCGCGCGCCGTCGGCGTGGTGATGGCGACGAAGGGCACGAGCTCGCGATCCCAGCGTCCGATCCAGCCCCAGCCCTCGAGCGGGTTGGCGTTCGACAGCGCCGAGACCTGGCGCCAGATCGTGAGGCGGTAGTTGATCTCGCCGCTCGCGTAGAGCAGGTCGACGATCCAGGATCTCGCGAGCCAGGCGACGATCGCGATCACGGCACCGACGCCGAGGACCGAGAGCTGCCAGGCGGGACGTCGCTCCGGGCGGACGCGGCGCACCAGGTAGACGCCGGCGGCTCCGAGCAGTGCCACGGCCGCCGCGACGTAGATGATGGGCGATGCGGTGAGTCCCAGGGTGAGGAGCGCGGCCGCGCTCGACAGCGCGCCGACGAGCGGCGTCACCGATTTGGTGCGCCACTCCACGACGAAGGTGACCGCGCCGATGATCGCGAGCAGCCCGAGCTGGTTTCGGGTGGAGGCGATCCCGGTGATTGGCCCGAGCTCGGCGATGCGCCCATCGATGGCGAGGAAGGCGATCGGGGCGTCGATCAGGATGCCCGAGAACACCTCCAGGATGAGCGAGGTGGCGAGCATGACGCGCAGCACATCGCCGGTCGCCCGAACGATCTGGATCGTGTCGCGCGACAGCGCGATGTAGAGGGCCAGCAGCGTGAACGCGCCCAGATAGGCCAGCCCGCCGAGGGTCGCCCACTGGTATTCGCTCCAGAGGAGCGACAGCACCGCCCAGCCGAGGAATCCCAGCAGCGACAGCGGGAGCACACCGCGCCAGGCGATCTCACGGCGGCGCGCGAGGAACGAGCCGGCCATCAGCAGACCGAGGGTCACCAGAATCGCGACGAGCCCCGGCCAGCCGATCAGACGTCGCACCAGGAACGTCGAGGCAGCGACCCCGATCGCGGCGGTCGTCAGCGCGGCGGTGACCCGCGGCGACGCGGCGAAAGCGATCAGCGTCGGCGCGAGCCGCACCGGCCACCGCGGGGGCGTCACCGTGCGCCCACCCGAACGCGCGTCAGGCTCGAGGTGCCGAGCGCGACCACGACGAGCAGCGCCCAGCCGAGCTCGGTGAGCAGCCTGCTCTCGGCCAGGCTCTGCAGCAGCAGAGCCACCAGGAGCAGCAGCGGGGCCAGAGCGGTGGCCGCCGGGGCATCCGCGTCGATCGCGGTGAGCCACGCCCGCAGCGTCGTCCAGCCGACGAGCCCCAGGAACGCGACGAGCCCGAGAACGCCCAGCTGCAGGAACACATCGACCCAGGCATTGTGCGCCTGAAGGTAGGTGACGCCGCGAATCACGACCAGGTCGTTCAGGGGCTCAGCCCACGGTGCCCAATAGCCGACCCAGCCCCAGCCGGCGACGGGGCGCTCGAGAGCCAGCCCGGTGACGGACTCCCAGATTCCGAGACGATTCGTGAGGTCGGGGCTGCGGCCGAGCAGCTCGAGCAGGGGTGCGCGGAACACGACGGCGGCCGCGGTGCCGAGCGCGGCGAGGGTGACGCCGGAGAGAACCAGGATGCGGCGCGCCGTGCCGCGGCTGCGGCGAACGAGGAGCACGAAGACTGCGACGGCGGCGACGGCGAGCCCCGCAATGATCACGGTCGTCGACCGCGTCAGTGCGAGAGTGCCGAGAGCCACGAGCCCCCACAGCACGAGCCATGCGGGAGAGGCGTCGCGGGCGGCGAACTGAACGGCGAACACCACCACGGCGAGGAGCGCGATCATCGCCAGCAGGTTCGCGTTGCCGACGATCCCCTGGATGCGGTCGCCCTCCAGGAGCGCGTTGCGCGACCAGTAGAACGCCGCCGGGATCTTCTCGAGTCCCGACCAGTCCACCCAGAACGGCAGCACGCGCTCGCGAATGACCGTGGAGACGACGACCTCGAACACCAGCGAGAGCCCGAGCACCCAGCGCAGCGCCGCCCCCAGCGCGGCGAGGGCATCGCGTCGCGGCAGGGCTGTCGCGACGAAGACGGCGAACGCGGTCGTGGCCAGCAGCGCGGCGACGCCGGCGGCGCTCGCCGTCGGGTATGCCGACCACGCGATCGAGACGGTGGCGAGCCCGACGAACACGAGCAGCGTCGCCGGCAGGTCGCGGAGTTTGAGGCGCAGTCGAACGAGTTCGATCACCACCGCGACCAGGAGCAGGGCGACGATCGCGCCCCAGCCCCACCAGGACAGCAGGTTGCGCCAGAAGTCGCCGGCGGCAAGGGTGAAGAAGCCGAAGGTGGCGAGGACGCGGTGGTAGGTGCTCGCCTGTTCCATGGTGTTCAGGCTATCGGGGTGCGGCCCCCGCCGGGCCTCGGTCGACCAACGCGTCGAGCAGTTCCGCGAACTCCGACGACATCATCTGCGGTGTGTAGCGACGGGCATGCTCCAGCGCGCTGCGACGGGCGCGCCGCGACCGGTAGAAGCCGCTGCGCAGCAGTTCCGAGATGCTCGCGTCCGCGTCATCGATGTCGAAGAAGCGCACCCATGCCTCGTTCGCGAACGCGTCGACCAGCTGCGGCAGCCGCGGCAGGATGCTCGGCACCCCGTAGGTGGCCGCCAGCTCGACGGAGCCCGAGTTGAGCACGCGCCGGTACGGCACGACCATGACGTCGGCGGCCGAGAACCACGTTGCGACCTCGTCGTCGGGAATCGAGGCGGGCAGCACGGTGCGCGGAAACGAGGCGTGCTCCAGCCGGCGGAGGGTCTCCGTGACGTCCGGGGTCGGCTTCCCGGCGACCAGAAGCTGGCCGCGATAGCCGTCGGCGCGCGCCCGCTCCATGGCCGAGACGAGCAGCTCGACACCCTTGTAGGGACGGATGCGCCCGAAGAACAGCACCGCGTCCCGGCCCCGCTTCGCGCCGAGTGCGCGCCGCGCCGCGAATCGTCGGCGGCGCGGGCCATAGACGCCGAGGTAGCTCGAGTGGGGAATCCGCGCGACGGCGCGCGGTACCACGCCCGTCAGCGCCTCAGCGATCCCGGGGGCTCCGAGCACGTGGACCGTCGAGGCCAGCCCGCACAGCTCGCGCTGGAGGGAGCGCGCCGCCTCGGCGAACCGCGCATCGTGCGGGAGCTCGTTGTGCACCGTCCACACCACCTGGGCGCCGCGATCGCGCGCGCCGCGAAGCTCGGCGGCGAAGAGACCGGCGCGGCGCAGCGCGTCCGCGTCGTCCGTGGCGCCTTCCGTGATCGGGCCCGGCGAATGCAGGTGGAGCACGGTGGTCGACGTGGCCGCGCGGATCTCCTCCAGAAGGATCTCGGGGAACCGTGTGCCGCGGACCTCCCACCCGTCGGCGCGGACCTGCGTGCTCAGCAGGCGCTGGTACGGGTTTCCCTGCCATTCGGGGAAGGTCACGAGCGTTCGCGGCGCGCCCGTCGCCGCGGTGAGCGAGTCGAGTCGGGCGGGTCCCGTCATGCGAGGAGTCTTTCGGGTCGTCGAAAGCGTCGGCCCCCATTATCCGACATGCCCGCGCGGCCCGTCGAGCGCGCGGCGTCGGCTACACGAAGGCGGCGACCCCGGTCAGGGCGCGCCCCACGATGAGCGAGTTCATCTCCTTCGTGCCCTCGTAGCTGTAGAGCGCCTCGGCGTCGGCGAAGTGCCGCGCCGCACCGTAGTCGAGCACGATGCCGTTGCCGCCCATCGACTCCCGGGCCCAGGCGACGGTCTCACGCATCCGGCTGGTGGCATACGCCTTCGCCAGGGCCGCGTGCTCATCCTTCTGGGTGCCCTCGTCCTGCATGATCGACACCCGCGTGCACATCGCGATCGAGGCGGTGATGTTGCCCATCATGTTGGCGAGGTGCTGCTGGATGAGCTGGTGGTGGGCGATCGGCGTCCCGAACTGCTCGCGCTCGGTCGAATAGCGCAGCGCCGCCTCGAACGCGCCCACCGAGACACCCACGGCGGCCCACGCCACCTCGGCACGGGTGAGACGCAGCACGGCCGCGGTGTCGCGGAACGAGTTCGCGTTCTGCAGCCGCAGCTCTTCGGGGACGCGCACGTCGGTGAGGGTGATGTCGGCGTTCTGCACCATGCGCAGCGCGATCTTGTTCTCGATCTTGGTGGCGACGTAGCCGGGCGTCGAGGTGGGGACGATGAAACCCTTGACCTGACCGTCGGCGGTGTCCTTCGCCCAGATGACGGTGATGTCGCTGAAGGTGGCGTTGCCGATCCAGCGCTTGGCGCCGTTCAGCACCCACTCGTCGCCCTCGCGGGTGGCGGTGGTGCGAAGCCCGCGCGCCGAGTCGGAGCCGGAGAGCGGTTCGGTCAGCCCGAACGCGCCGATCACCTCGCCCCGGGCGAGCCGGGGGAGCCACTCGGCTCGCTGCTCGGCGCTGCCCGCGACGCCGATCGAGCCCATGGCCAAGCCGTTCTGGACGCCGACATAGGTCGAGATCGAGGCATCCACCCGCGACATCTCGAGCGCCGTCCAGCCGCGGTACAGAGCCGAGTTGTCGAAGCTCTTCGTCTCATCCCACTGCATGCCGAACACCGGCTGGGCGTGGAAGGCGGGAAGAAGGTGGCGCGGGAACTCGGCGCGCTCCCAGTGCTCGTCGACGATCGGCGCGACGTCGGCTTCGAGCCAGCTGCGCAGACCCGCGAGCGCCTCCTTCTCGGGCGCACTGAGCTGCTCCTCGAATCCGTAGAAATCGCTCACGAGGGGACTGAATGTCATGGTGGCCTCCGCCAGTGTCATCGTCGAACATCGGGAGCCTACGCGCGCGGCCCGGGCCGCCCAAGGGGATTGGTACTTTGGTGCAACGCCATCCGCCTGAGGAGACTCCGTGTTCGTCGAAATCACCAACACTCCGCGCGACTACGCCTGGGGTTCGCGCACCGCGATCGCGGAGCTCCTCGGGCGCGAGGCCAGCGGGGGGCCGGAGGCCGAGCTGTGGCTGGGGACCCACCCCGGTTCGCCGGCGCGCGTCGTGGGCGAGGAGCGCACGCTCGCCGAGGCGGTCGACTCACCGCTGCCGTTCCTGCTCAAGGTCCTTGCCGCGGGCGCACCGCTGTCGTTGCAGGCGCATCCGACGCCGGAGCAGGCGCGCGCCGGCTTCGAGCGGGAGAACGCGGCGGGCGTGCCCGCGGACGCGCCGTTCCGCAACTACAAGGACGTGCACCACAAGCCCGAGCTGATCTTCGCGCTGTCGCCCGAGTTCCGTGCGCTGAGCGGGTTCCGCACGGTCGCCGAGACGCGGTCCGTGCTCGCGCCGGTCGCCGAGGATGCCCGGATCGCCCCGCTGATCGAGCGGCTCGGTGACGACGGGGCGCTGCGCGAGGTCTTCGAGTGGCTGATCACGCGCGGCGATGGCGTCGACGAGCTGATCGCGGCCGTCGTCGAGGCGTCCGCCGTGTGCGAGGGCCCGTCGTGGCACACGGTGCGGAGCCTTGCCGAGCACTACCCGGGGGATCCGGGAATCGTGATCTCGCTGCTGCTGCACACCGTGGTGCTGAAGCGCGGCGAGGTGCTCTACCTGCCGGCCGGCAACATCCACGCCTATCTCGAGGGTCTCGGGATCGAGCTGATGGCCGCGAGTGACAACGTGCTGCGCGGCGGTCTCACCCCCAAGCACATCGACGTGCCCGAGCTGCTCAGCGTGCTCGACTTCCGGCCGCTGCCGGCGCCCTACCTCGCCCCCGAGGAGCCCGAGCCCGGGGTGCGCGTGTTCCGGCCCGACGTGCCCGACTTTCGACTCACGGTCGTGGATGAGGCCGCGCTCGGGCGCGGTGTGACGCTCCCGCTCTCGGGGCCGGCGATCGCGCTCGCCCTCGACGGCGAGATCCGACTCGGCGAGCACACGCTGGCCTCGGGTGCGAGCGCCTATCTGGATGGCGAGAGCCGGCTCGCGGCGTCCGGAGAGGGGATGCTGATTCTCGCCTCCTGACGGCGGGCGCGGCTCAGGCCGTGGCCTGCTCGCCGAAGGCGCGCCGGTAGCCGGTCGGGGTGGTCTGCAGGGTCTTCAGGAAGTGGTGGCGCATCACTGCCGCCGTGCCGAAGCCGACCCGCTGCGCGATCTGCTCGAGTCCGTTGTCGGTCTGCTCGAGAAGCTCCCGGGCGCGCAGGATGCGCTGCGCGTTGATCCAGGCCGCGGGGGTCTCGCCGACTTCGGCGCGGAAGCGCCGCGCGAAGGTGCGGGTCGACATCAGCGCGCGGCGCGCGAGCTGGTCGATCGTGAGGTCGTCGTCGAGGTGGCCGAGCATCCACTCCAGCACGCCGGCAAGCGAGTCGTCGGCGACCTCGACGACGGGGGTCGGGATGAACTGCGCCTGTCCGCCGTCGCGCTGGGGCGGAACCACCATGCGCCGCGCGATCACGTTGGTCGCGGTCGCCCCGTGCTCGACGCGCACCACATGCAGTGCGGCGTCGATGCCCGCCGCGGTGCCGGCGCCGGTGACGACCTTGCGGTCATCTACGTAGAGCACATTCGGGTCGACGGTCGTGTGCGGGTACTCGCGCTCGAGTCGATCCGAGTACATCCAGTGGGTCGTCGAGCGCCGTCCGTCGAGGATGCCCGCCTGGGCGAGCACGAACGCGCCGCTGCAGACGCTCAGCACCCACGCGCCGCGCGCCTCGGCGGCGCGGAGGGCGTCGAGGTAGCGCTCATCGATCGGTCCGATCGCCTGGGCAGTGACGGCGACGAGGTCGGCGTCGGCCGCTGCCGAGAGGTCGTCGGTGATCACCATGTCGAAGCCGAGGCTGGTGCGGACCGGGCCGGGTTCCGCGGTCGCGATGGTGAACTCGAAACGGGGGGCGCCGCTCGCGCTGCGATCGATCCCGAAGACCTCGCAGATGACACCGAACTCGAACGGCGCGACGCCGGGGATGGCGAGCAGGACGACTTTCTTGAGCACGATGCCTCCTGGCGGGAAATCGACGAACAGTGGCGATTCTGCCACTCGCGGCAGTTCTTCGCAATTCATAGATTTTCTGCCATGACCACGATTCTTCTGCTCCTGCTCGGCGCCGTCTCCCTCGTCTCCGTGATCGCGACGATCGTCGCGACCGCCCGCGACGGATATCGGCGGATTCCGACGCGGCTGCCCCGATAGCCTGGAGCCATGACCTGGCTTGTCACCGGCGGTGCCGGCTACATCGGCGCGCACGTCGCGCGCGCACTGCTCGAGGCTGAGATGGGGTGCGTGGTGCTCGACGACCTGTCCAGCGGCCGCGAGAGCTTCGTCCCCGCTGGCACGCCGTTCGTCCGTGGCAGCATCCTCGACGGCGGTCTCGTCGAGCGCACCCTCGACGATCACGACGTGACCGGCATCATCCACCTCGCGGGGTTCAAGTACGCCGGGGTCTCGGTGCAGCGGCCGCTGCACACCTACGAGCAGAACGTGACCGGGTTCGCCCGACTGCTCGCCGCCGCCGTCGATCGCGGCGTCGACCGGGTCGTCTTCTCGTCGAGCGCCGCCGTGTACGGCACGCCCGATGTCGACCTCGTCACCGAGGACACGCCCAAGGCTCCGCAGTCGCCGTACGGCGAGTCGAAGCTCATCGGCGAATGGATGCTGCGCGATCTCGCGGTGTCGAACGGTCTGCGCCACACCAGCCTGCGCTACTTCAACGTGGTCGGCTCGGGCGACCCGGCGGTCTACGACACGAGCCCGCACAATCTCTTCCCGCTGGTGTTCGACGCGCTCGTCGACGGCCGCACCCCGCGGATCAACGGGGAGGACTACCCGACTCCCGACGGCACCAACGTGCGCGATTACATCCACGTCGCCGACCTCGCGCTCGCCCATGTGGCGGCCGCGCGGCGTCTGGACGCGGGGGAGTCGCTCGAGACCGCGTACAACCTCGGCAGCGGAGACGGCGTCTCGGTTCGCGAGATCATGACGGCTGTCGCCCGCGTCACCGGCATGGACTTCGAGCCCGAGATCGGACCGCGCCGTGCGGGCGATCCGGCGCGGATCGTGGCCGCCGGCGAACTCGCCGCTCGCGACCTCGGCTGGCGGATGCGGCACTCCCTGGAGGAGATGGTGGAGAGCGCGTGGCGGGCTCGGCTCGCCGCAGCCGACACGCCCGGCGCGTCGTAACGGGCAAAACCCGTGCGACTAAATATGATGCGCGACTTGACGTGGGCTAATCACAACGGTGTAATTATCACCAACGATGCAGCGCCCGAACGGGAGCAACCATGGGGGAGCGTCGCGAGAGGAGGGTGACATGGCCGCGAACGAGTATCGCCCCAATGTCCCCAATGACTGGTTCGTCGATCCGGTGCGCCTGGGGGTGCCGGGACTGCGACCGATCGCTGCCGACGACGACGAGAACGCCCTCTCCTGGCAGAGCGACGCGCTCTGCGCCCAGACCGACCCCGAGGCCTTCTTCCCGGAGAAGGGCGGCTCGACCCGCGACGCGAAGAAGATCTGCACCACCTGCGAGGTGAAGGCCGAGTGCCTCGAGTACGCCCTCGCCAACGACGAGCGCTTCGGCATCTGGGGCGGCCTCTCCGAGCGTGAGCGCCGCCGCCTTCGGCGCAGCCGCACCGCCTGACCCGTCCCGAGATGCGGCGTCCGCGCGCTGAGTGATCTCCCGGCCGTGCGTGTCGTCCGGTCCGCGCGGCGCGCACCCGCTTAGCCTTCACTCGATGCAACCCCGAGTCACCGCGATCCTGGTCGTCCGCCGCGACGATCGCGGCCTCGACCGCGCGCTCGCGGCGATCAGCGCCCAGACCCGACGGCTCGACGCCCTCATCACGGTGGATGCGGCGGTCGACACCCACATCACCGAGTCGCTCGCGACGGCCGCCCCGACCCGTCAGGTCTCGGCGCGCGGCACCGCCCTCGGTGACGTGCTGGCCCCCGCGCTGCGCGCCCTCGGGCCGGTCGAGTCGCGCGACGAGTGGCTGTGGCTGCTCACCGACGACAGCATCCCTGCACCCGACGCGCTCGAGCGGATGCTGGCCGCACTCGAGATCGCGCCCTCCGTCGCCGTCGCCGGTCCCAAGCTCGTCGACCCTGACGATCCCGACATGCTGCGCTCGTTCGGTGAGACGGTGTCCCGCTGGGGCGCGACCGTCCCGCTCGTCGAAGACGAGCTCGACCAGGCGCAGTACGACCGCGGCCCCGACGTGCTGGCCGTCCAGACGTCGGGCATGCTCGTTCGTCGCGCGGTCTTCGATGAGGTCGGCGGGTTCGATCCTGGGCTGCCGCACGTGGATGCCGGTCTCGATTTCTGCGTCCGTGTCCGCCTCGCCGGCCATCGCGTCATCCGCGTCGCGGGAGCCCGCGTGGGGCGCGCGGTGCGGCCGGAGGACGCGGCGCGGCGCTCGCCCGCCTCCGCCTCGACGCGTCGTCGACTCGCTCGCGTCGCACAGCTGCACCGTCGACTGGTCTGGGCACCGGGCTGGGCTCTTCCCTGGCTGTGGCTCGCCCTGGTGCCGACGGCGTTCGTGCGCGCCCTCGGTCAGCTGCTGGCCAAGCGCCCCGGCGCGGTGTTCGGCGAGATCGGGGCCGCGCTGCGTGCCGCTTTCGACGGAACGGTGCCCGGAGCCCGCATCCGACTGCGCCGCGGTCGGCGGGTCGGCTGGGCCGCGATCGCGCCGCTGCGCATGTCGTGGGCCGAACTGCGCGAACGCCGAGCGGCCTCGCGCGAGCGCCAGCGCGAGGCGCGCGGGCAGAAGCTCGAGATCGTGCGCACCGGCTTCGTGGCGGGCGGCGGGGTGGCGCTGCTGGTGGTGTTCGCCGTGCTCGGGACGGCGATGCTGTGGCGACTGGTCGGCGCCGACGCGCTCACCGGCGGCGCGCTGCGCCCCCTGAGCGCGACCGTCGAGCTCCTCTGGTCGAACGTCGTGGGCCGATCCGCCGACACGGTCCTCGGCTGGGCGCCCGCCGATCCGTTCACCGTCGTGATCGCCGTCCTCGGGTCGCTCACCTGGTGGAATCCGTCCCTCGCACTCGTCGCCCTGTGGTTCGCCGCGATGCCGCTCGCCGCACTCGGGGCGTGGTGGTGCGCGACGCGAGTCAGCGAGCGGGTGGCGCCTCCGCTGGTCGCCGCCGTGCTGTGGGGCCTCGCGCCCCCGCTGATCTTCGCGCTCGCCGACGGGCGGCCCGGTGCATTGCTCGCGCACGTGCTGATCCCGTGGCTGGTGTTCGCCGGCATCGAGGCGGTGCGCTCGTGGAGCGCCGCTGCCGGGGCCGCACTGCTCTTCGCGGCGGTCGTGGCGTGTGCGCCCTCGCTCACCCCGGCGCTCCTGCTGCTGGTGCTGCTGGCAGCCGCCCTGCGTCCCCGCTCCGCCCTGCGGCTGGTCGGAATCCCCGTGCTCGGCCTGGTGATGCTCGCGCCGCTCGCCGTCGTGCAGGTCACGCGCGGCACCCCGTTCGGGATCTTCGCCGACCCCGGTGTCGCGGCGACGTTCGCGCCGCCGAGTGGCTGGGAGCTGCTCCTCGGGCGTCCCGCCGGGGGACTCGACTCCTGGGGCGCGGCCCTCGGGCTGGTCGGTGTCGACGGATCGCTTGCCGCGCTGGCGAGCGTCGCGCTGCCGGCGGTGCTGCTGATGCCGCTCGGGCTCGTCGCCCTGCTCGCCGTCGTCCTGCCGGGAGCGCGTCGCGCGATTCCGGCGCTCGGCATCGGGCTGGTCGGGCTGGCGACCGCGGTCGCGACCGCCCACCTGACCGTCGCCACCGCGGGCGCCGCCGCCGTCACGCCGTGGCCCGGTTCGGGGCTCAGCCTCTACTGGTTCGGGCTCGTCGCCGCGGCCGTGCTGGCGATCGACGCGCTCCGACCGATCTCGGTGGTCGCGGCGACCGTGCTCATCGCCCTCGCCCTCGTGGGGGTGGCGCCCGCCATCGTCACCCTGGCCCTGGATGACTCCGCCGTCGTCAGCGCGGGGGAGCGCACGCTGCCAGCGCTCGTCGCCGCCGAGGCGGCGGGGGATCCGAGTCTCGGCACCCTCGTGATCGAGGCCCAGGCCGACGGCTCGATCGCGGCCCGCATCGAACGCGGGGCCGGCACGACGCTGGATGCCACCTCGACTCTCGATGCAACCGACCTCGCCGATGACGCGGCGCTGCGCACCGACGAGGAGCTGCTGCTGGCGGAGCTGGCCGGCAATCTGGCCTCGTTCGGAGGGTTCGACCCCGCGCCGGCGCTCGAGGAGTTCGGAATCGGGTACCTGCTGCTGCCGACCGCCGAGGGAGCCGCGGCGTCGACCGCTCAGCGCGTCACGGAAGCGCTCGATGCGAATTCGCAGCTGGTGGCGATCGGAGAGACGTCATCCGGGGCGCTGTGGCGCACCGAGGTTCCGCGCGCGACGGCGGCAGAATTCGAGTGGGCGGGCACGGTCTCGCGCGGCGTGCTCGCGCTGCAGGCCGGCATCCTCCTGATCGCGCTGCTGCTGGCGCTGCCGACGGGCCCGCGTCGTCGCGTGGTGAGCCCTGCCGTGCTGCCGGGCGAGGATCCGGCGGACACGTTCGCGGAGGACGACAATGCCTGAGACGACGGGGCCTGAGACGACGCAGCCCGGGACCACGGAGCCCGAGACGACGCGGCCTGAAACGACGCGGCCTGACGCGACGCGGAGCGACGCGGTGCCGCCTGAGCTCGCGGAGGCCCCGGCCGAGCGACACGACTCCGGCGCCGTTCGCCGCGCGGTCCGGCTGGGCGGTCGCATCGCCGCCGGTGCCGTCGCGCTCGCCGTCGCGGCCGCGACCGTCGCGGTTGTCGGGCTCTTCCCGCTGCCGAACCTCGGGGCGACCCCCGCCGGGATCGTTGTCACTCCGGAGCCCGCCGACCAGTTGCGGGTCTGCTCCGGCGGGCTCGTGCGGTTCGGCGACGAGACGGGCGGGAACGCCGAGACGGCGGTCGCGGTGTCGAGTGCGGAGCTGGTGGCGGCGGCGGTCGGCGCTGCGGTGAGCGAGACCGCTCTCGCCGATCCGGGCCTCGACCTGAACGGTCTTGATGCCGCGCCCATCGTCATCTCGGCGCCCGCCGGCGAGGGGGTGCTGGTGGCCGGCGCCACCGCGCAGACCTCCGCGGTGGCCGGCTTCTCGGGGCTTGCGGCCTCGCCGTGCGTCGAGCCGAGCGGCTCGACCTGGCTGGTTGGCGGCTCCTTGAGCGTCGGGCGCAGCACGGCCCTCGTGCTCACCAACCCGAGCGACGTCGATGCCGAGGTGACGCTTCGGCTGTGGGGCGAGACCGGCATCCTCACCGCGCCCGGACTCAGCGGGATCTCCGTTCCCGCGGGGGCGCAGCGCGTGGTGTCGCTCGCCGGTTTCGCGCCCGGGGTCGCCTCGCCCGTGGTCGAGGTCGAGGCGCGCGGCGGGCGGATCACGGCGGCCCTCCAGCAGTCGATCGTGCGAGGCCTGGACGACGGCGGCGTCGAGATCATCGGGTCGACGGCTGAGCCGAGCACCTCGCTCGTGATCCCCGGCGTGCGGATCGAGGACTCGCTGGGTGTGAGCCGGGCCAGCGCTCGCGACGACTGGGGTGACGCGACCGCAGCGATTCGGCTGCTGATCCCTGGCGAGGTGGAGGGCTCGGTCACCGTGCGCGTCGTCGCGGAGGCGAGCGATGACGCCGCAGCCGAGGTGGTGTCGACCTTCGAGCTCGACCTGGATCCTCAGCGGGTCGCCGAGGTCGATCTCGGCGCCGGGATCGCCGCCGAGGCGCTGTCCGCGCTCCCCGACGGCCTCTACACCGTCTACGTCGATTCCGAGGTTCCCATCGTTGCCGCGGCACGAGCGACGACGGCGGTCGACACGGGCTCGGGCGACGACGAGGACGCGCTCAGCCCGGTCGTCGCGGCGCCGGCGAGCGACTTCGCCTGGTTCGCCGCCGCACCGGCGCTGCCGGCCGACCTGCTCGTCGCGGTCGCGGATGCGGCACGACCGATGCTGACGCTCGTGAACCCGACCGACGGCGCCGCCGCCGTCACCGTCGCCACGGTCGGCGGAACCGCGGCGGAGTACGACGTCGCGGCGGGCTCGTCGGTCTCAGTGTCCGTGACGGCGGGCGCCACGCTTCGGGTGAGCGGCACCGCCGGGCTGAGGGCTTCGCTCAGCTACGCCGACGCGGGCGAACTCGCCTCGGGCGTACTCGTCGGGTCGCGGCCGCTCGCCGACCCGATCACCGTCTACCCGTAGCGGTTGGCCGGCGCGCGAACGCGACGGCGCAGCGGGGCTCAGAAGTGGCGGTAGCGCTCGGGAGCGATGTCCCACGGATCCTTGCCGAGCAGTTCGGCGACGGCGCGGAACACACAGCTCTCGATGAGCGAGCGACGATGCCAGTCGTCGTCCCGGTGCAGCCGGGTGAGACGCTCGATGGGGATGCGGTAGAGCACGATCGCCCGCGCCCGCCGGTCGACCTGCCAGCGATCCACGCCCGAGGTCGCGAGCGGCCCGGTGGGCGCGTTGGCGATGTGCACCGTCACGTTCGCCAGCTCGTTCGGCCACAGGTCCCGCACGTATTCCAGCGCCGACGACACGCAGTTGTCGAAGAACCCGACCCGCGACCGCAGCAGCGGAAGATGGGGGCCCGTCACCGCGGAGCGCAGTCCGCGCCCGTGCCGGTCGCGGCCCCGACCACGGGCGACCGAGTCGAGGGAACGGGAGACCGGGCGGGGCATGTCGCCAGTGTACGACGCGGATCGCGGGGTAGCCTGGCACTCGTGACGAGTCGGCCGTGCAGCAAGGTCGCCTGCGGCGAGGACGCCGTGGCGACGCTGACCTACGACTACGCGGACGCGATGGCGGTGCTCGGCCCGCTCGCCGGTCGGCACGAACCGCACAGCTACGACCTGTGCGCGCGCCACGCGGAGCGGCTCTCGGCCCCGCAGGGCTGGCAGGTCGTGCGGCACTCGATCTCGCGCAACACGGTCGCCTGAGGCGGCGTCGGGGCCGCGCAGGTAACACGGCGCAGAACCTTGCGAGAATAGGCACATGACAACGCCCGCTGCCTCCACCCGTTCGCCGTTCAAGGTCGCCGATCTCGGTCTCGCCGAAGCAGGACGTCACCAGCTCCGGCTCGCCGAGAACGAGATGCCCGGGCTCATGGCCCTGCGCGAGGAGTTCGCCGAGAGCGCGCCGCTCGCCGGCGCGCGCATCGCGGGCTCGCTGCACATGACGGTGCAGACCGCCGTGCTGATCGAGACGCTCGTGGCGCTCGGAGCCCAGGTGCGCTGGGCGAGCTGCAACATCTTCTCCACGCAGGACGAGGCGGCCGCCGCGGTCGCCGTCGGCCCGACCGGCACCGCCGAAGCCCCCGCGGGCATTCCGGTGTTCGCCTGGAAGGGCGAGAGCCTGGAGGAGTACTGGTGGGCGACCACGCAGATCTTCGACTGGAGCGCCGAGGCCGCTGCCGTGGGCGAGGACTTCGTCGGCCCGAACATGATCCTCGACGACGGTGGCGACGCCACGATGCTGGTGCTCAAGGGGCGCGAGTTCGAGCTCGCCGGGTCGGTGCCGCAGCCGGAGGCCGACGCCAGCGGCGAGTGGCGCGTGTTCCTCGAGACCGTGCGCCAGACGATCGAGGCGGAGCCGGGTCGATGGACGCGCGTCGCGGAGGAGATCCAGGGCGTCACCGAGGAGACCACCACCGGTGTGCACCGCCTCTACGAGCTGCACCGCGAGGGCGGGCTCCTGTTCCCGGCGATCAACGTCAACGACTCGGTCACCAAGTCGAAGTTCGACAACAAGTACGGCATCCGGCACTCACTGCCCGACGGCCTGAACCGCGCCACCGACGTGCTGATGGGCGGCAAGGTCGCCTTCGTCGCCGGTTACGGTGACGTCGGCAAGGGCAGCGCCGAGGCGCTGCGTGGCCAGGGCGCGCGCGTCATCGTGAGCGAGATCGACCCGATCAACGCCCTGCAGGCGGCGATGGACGGCTTCCAGGTCGCGCGCCTGGAGAGCGTCATCGACCAGGTCGACATCCTCGTCACCGCGACCGGCAACAAGGACGTGGTCACTCTCGACCACCTGCTGGGGCTCAAGCACCAGGCGATCGTCGCGAACGTCGGCCACTTCGACAACGAGATCGACATGGCCGGTCTCGAGTCGCTGCCGGGCGCGGAGCGCATCCAGATCAAGCCGCAGGTCGACGAGTGGCGACTGCCGCACGGTCGCAGCATCCTCGTGCTCAGCGAGGGCCGGCTGATGAACCTCGGCAACGCGACCGGCCACCCGTCGTTTGTGATGTCGAACTCGTTCACGAACCAGGTGCTCGCCCAGATCGAGCTGTACACGCGCGGCGAGGAGTACCCGGTCGGCGTGTACGTGCTTCCCAAGCACCTCGACGAGAAGGTGGCGCGTCTGCACCTGGATGCCCTGGGCGTCGAACTGACCCGCCTCACCCCCTCGCAGGCCGCCTACATCGGCGTGGAGGTCGACGGCCCCTACAAGGTCGACCACTACCGCTACTAGGTCGCGCGGCGGCTCGACTCAGCCGCGCTCGGGAAAGCCGTGCGGGCGATCCCGCAGCGCGGCGTCGAGTCGGTGCAGCCGCTCCGCCTCGAGGGCGAGCGCGGCGGCCTCCCGTTCGCGGCGCACCACCGTGACGCCGGCGAGCAGCAGCTCGGGGTCGACGTCGGGAATCGGCGACACGTAGACGGCGATCTCGGCGGCGAGCCCCTGCGCGACGGCGGTCCGCCGTTCCGGCGTGAACTTGCCCGCGTGGGCGAGGAACTGCGCGATGCGTCGTGAGAGGGCGTCGGGCAGCCGGGCGACGTCGGCGACGCTCGCCCACGCGGTGAGCTCCGCCGGCACGCCGAATACCGGGGTCACGGCGCGGTCGACCCGCTCGTACTGCGCGTAGGTTCCGGCGAGCAGATCGCCGAGCCGCTTGCTGCGCTCGCTCAACAGTCCGACGATGGCCGCCAGGCCGCCGAGGGTCATGTAGGTCTCGAGCACGCCGACCAGTGCGCGGATGGCGGCGTGGCGGAACCCGATCGCACCCCCGTCGTCGCGCACGATGCGGGCGCCCACGGCGAGCTTGCCGAGCGACTTGCCTCGGCTGAGCGTCTCGACGAGCACCGGGATCACGACGATGCAGAGCACGAGCGACGCGATCGCGATGATGGTGAACACGGCCTCCTCGGCCCCCGACTCGGAGGCGAGGAAGGCCAGGCCGAGCCACAGCACCAGATAGACCAGCACCAGTGCGACGAAGTCGATGATGGCTCCCGCCGCCCGCAGGGCGAAGCCCGCCGGTCGAAGGTCGAGCCCCACCGCCTCGCCGGTCAGCAGCTCGCGGCGGTCGAGGTCGTCGACGGGCTCGTCGGAACCAAGGTGAGTCGGTGTCACCGCGCGTTCCATGTGGTTATCCTGACAGCAGATGGACCTCGACGCCTACTCTGCCGCCCACCGTGCGGACTGGGATCGGCTTGCCCAGGTGGCGAAGCAGCGGACGCTCGACGGGGCTGTGGCCGACGAGCTGATCGAGCTGTATCAGTCCGGGGCGACGCAGCTGTCGGCGATGAAGACGACGGTCGGTGAGTCCGTTCCCGCAACGCGGCTGTCGCTCGCGCTGTCGCGCGCGCGACTGCGATTCACCGGAGCTCCGAGCAACCCGCTGGAGCAGGTGACCCGCTTCTTCGCGCTCCAGCTTCCCGCCGCGCTGTACCGGATCCGCTGGGCGACGCTCGCGGTCGCGTTCGCGACGGTCGCGATCGCCGCGGCGTACGCGGTGTGGGTGGCGAACGATCCCGCCGTGTTCGCCTCGCTCGGCCCGGAGGCGACGCTCCGGCGCTACGCCGAACAGGAGTTCGTCGCCTACTACTCGAACAACTCCGAGGCGGCCTTCGCCGGGCAGGTCTGGACGAACAACGCCTGGATCGCGGCCCAGTGCATCATGTTCGGGATCGTCGGCGTCTGGGTGCCGTACGTGATCTTCAGCAACGCGCAGGGGCTCGGCATCACCGCCGCGATCATGGACCACTACGACCGGCTGGACCACTTCTTCCTCTACATCGCCCCGCACGGCCAGCTCGAGCTGTACGCGATCTTCCTCGCGGCGGCCGCGGGGCTGCTGATCTTCTGGTCGTGGGTCGCCCCCGGCGGTCGCACGCGCGCGCAGGCGCTCGCCGAGGACGGCCGCGCCTTCTTCACGATCGTCGTGGGGACCGCGCTGGCGCTGCTCATCTCGGGGGTCATCGAGGGCTACGTCACACGGCAGGACTGGCCCTGGGCGATCAAGATCGGCATCGGCACGGTCGCGCTCGCCGTCGTCGTCTTCTACCAGTGGGGTGTGGGCCGCCGTGCCGTCCGCGCGGGGGAGACCGGCGATCTCACGGAGTTCGAGTCGGGGTCGCGCGAGATCGTCAGCGCCTGAGCCGCGCCTCGGCCGCGCCACGACGACGACGGGCCCGACGCTCGCGCGCCGGGCCCGTCGATGGTCAGTCGGTGCTACTTGCGGCCGAGCACGGCCTTGAAGGTCGCGCCGGCGACCAGACCGCCGAGCACGGGGACCAGCAGGAACACCCACAGCTGCGCCAGCGCGTCGGGACCGCCGAAGGCGGCGGTCGCCAGCGAGCGCGCGGGGTTCAGCGAGGCGTTCGAGACCGGGATCAGCACCAGGTGGAACATGGTGAGCGCGAGTCCGATCGCCAGCGGCGCGAAGCCGGCGGTCGTCGCCCCGGGCGCGGTCACGCCGAGGATGACCCAGACGAAGATCAGCGTTGCCACGAACTCGGCGACGACGACGGCGACGACGTCATAGCCGCCGGGCGAGAACGCCCCGAAGCCATTCGAGACCGCGCCGAAGTTCGGGCTCGTGCCGGTGCCGGATCCGATCACGAACAGCACGACGGCGGCGAGAAGACCACCGACGAACTGCGCGCCCAGGTACGGAGCGACGTCCTTCCACGGCATCCGTCCGGCGGCGGCGGCGCCGAACGAGACGGCCGGGTTGAAGTGCCCGCCCGAGATGTGGCCCACCGCGTAGGCCGAGACCATGACGGCGAGGCCGACGCCGAGGGCGACGGCGAGCGGGCCGGTGGCGCTCGAGATGAACAGCGCGGCGCCGATGACGCCGAAGACGAGCATGAAGGTTCCGAAGGTCTCGGCGATCAGGCGCGAGAGCATCGAGGGGGACGAGGTGGCGTCAGCCATGAATGATTCCGTTTCTACGTGCTGGATTGAGCGCGCCCAGGCTACCGCCCGTCCGGGCGATTGCCGCAGCGTCAGAGCCGTCCGGCGGCCTTCAGCTCAAGGTAGCGGTCGGCGACGGCCGGCGGCAGCTCGGCAGGGGTCGAGGTGACGACCTCGGCGCCCGACTGACGGATGGCGGCGGCCACCCGTGCCGCGTCGAGCAGCGCGCGCTCGGCGGCCGCGGCACGGTACACCTCGCTCCGGCTTCCACGCTGCGCGGTTGCCGCCTGGATCTCCGGGTCGGTGACCGAGGCCACGAGCACGGTGTGGTGACGGGTGAGCTGCGGCAGCGCCGACAGCAGGGCGCGCGAGGAGCCCGGGGTGTCGATGGAGGTGAGCAGCACGACCAGGGCGCGGTGCGGGGTGACATGTCGCACCAGGCCGGGCACGGCGCTCCAGTCGGTCTCGATCAGGTCGGGCTCGATCGGCGCCATCACGTCGACCATGCGCGACAGCAGCTCCGGACCGGTCGCACCCTGAACCCGCCCGCGCACCCGGCGATCGAAGACCACGAGGTCGACGTGGTCGCCCGCGCGGCTCGCGAGCGCGGCGAGCAGGAGGCTCGACTCGAACGCCGTGTCCAGGCGCGGCTCACGGTCGATTCGCGCGGCCGAGGTGCGACCGGAGTCGATCACGATGACGACGCGGCGGTCCCGCTCGGGTCGCCAGGTGCGCACCACGAGCTGTAGACCGCCGCCCGCCGGGTCGCGCCGCCGGGCCGTCGCCCGCCAGTCGATCGAGCGCACGTCGTCGCCGCGCACATACTCGCGCAGCGAGTCGAACTCGGTGCCCTGCCCGCGCAGCATCACGCTGGTGCGCCCGTCCAGCTCGCGCAGCCGGGCGAGGCGCGACGGCAGATGCCGACGCGAGTGGAACGGCGGCAGCACGCGGATCGCACCGGGGGCCAACAGCGTCGCCTGGCGGGCCGCGAGTCGCAGCGGTCCGAACGCGCGCACGGTCACGTGGGCGGCGCGGCGCTCCCCGCGGCGCGTGGGCGTGAGGGTCGTCGTGAGAGCGCGGCGTTCGCCCGCGGGGATCACGACGCGCCGACGGGCGGGGGAGGCTCCCGCGGAGGGCTGCCAGGCATCGCGCACGATGCCGTGGATCGCGCGCCGGCCCTCGTTGGCGATCAGCAGGCTCGACGGAGCAGACTCGCCCAACCGCACCCGCGCCGGGGTCTCGCGCGAGATCCGCAGCGCGCGGGGCGACCCCGCCGCGAGCAGATCGACGGCGGCGAGCGCGACGCACAGCGCGAGCCAGCCGAGCAGGCCCCAGGGGCCCCCGACCGCGACCGTGGGAACCGCTCCCAGCGCGAGGAGCGCGACGAACCATCCGGAGAGAGCCATGCGCTTAGATCGGAACCTGGACCTGCTGCAGGATCGAGCGCAGCACGGAGTCGGCGGCGACGCCCTCCAGCTCGGCCTCGGGTCGCAGCTGGATGCGGTGGCGCAGCACCGGGATCGCCATCGCCTGGATGTGATCCGGCGTCACCCCGCTGGAGCCGGTGAGCCACGCCCAGGCGCGGGCGGCGGCGAGCAGTGCCGTGGTGCCGCGCGGGCTGACGCCCAGCCGCACCGAGGGGCTCTGGCGCGTCGCGCGCGCCAGGTCGACGGCGTAGCCGAGCACCTCGGGCGCGACGGTCACGGTGCGCACGTCGGCCTGCGCGGCGGCCAGCCCGGCGGCGTCCAGCACCGGCCGGACCCCGGCCGCGTCGAGGTCGCGCGGGTTGAACCCGGCGGCGTGGCGTGCCAGCATCTCCGTCTCGTGGTCGCGCTCGGGAAGCTCGAGCACCAGCTTCACCAGGAACCGGTCGAGCTGCGCCTCCGGCAGCGTGTAGGTGCCCTCGTACTCGATCGGGTTCTGGGTGGCGGCCACCAGGAACGGCTCGGGCAGGGCGCGCGTCACGCCGTCGGTCGAGACCTGCCGCTCCTCCATCGCCTCCAGCAGCGCCGACTGCGTCTTCGGCGGGGTGCGGTTGATCTCGTCGGCGAGGAGGATATTGGTGAACACCGGCCCCTCGCGGAACTCGAACTCGCCGGACTTCGGGTCGAACACGACCGAGCCGGTGATGTCCCCGGGCATCAGGTCGGGGGTGAACTGCACGCGGTGCGTCTGCAGGTTCAGCGTCTGGCTGAGGGTGCGCACCAGCAGGGTCTTGGCGACCCCCGGCACGCCCTCCAGGAGCACGTGGCCTCCGGCCAGGAGCGCGATCAGGATGCCGGTGACGGCGCCGTCCTGACCGACGACGGCCTTGCCGACCTCGGTGCGGACCTGCGCGAAGGCGTCACGGAGCTGAGCGGAATCGGTCATGGTCCTCATTCTTTCGGGCTGGTGCGGGTGTGCGGAGCAGTGGTGAACCGGGCGATGTCCTGCTCGAGCCGGTTCAGGTCGTCGGAGAGCCGGAGCAGCTCGGCATCGGAGTGCGGCAGGGCGCCGACGAGCAGGTCGCCGAGCTCGGAGCGGTCGCGGCCGGTGAGCGCGGAGACGGCGGCCACAATCTCGTCCACGGTGGCGGTGCGCGACAGTCCGACGCGCGCGGCGAGGCGCCCGAGGGCGGCCATCCGCAGCGCGTCCAGCGCGTGCAGGCGCGCGTTGGCACGCTCGTACAGCCGTGCGCGCCCCTCCATCGTCTCGCTCGAGCGCACGATCACCGGCAGCCGTTCGCGCACCAGCGGGCCGAACCGGCGACCGCGCCAGACGCCCGCGGCGACGGTGACCAGCACGGCGAGGATCGCCAGCGGCGTGACCCAGGTCGCCGTGAGGTCGAGAATCGTGGGGAGCTCGTCGCCCGCCCGCAGGTCGTCCACCCCCGGCACGTACCAGACGAGCGTCGCATCCTCGCCGAGCAGATTGAGGGCGAGGGCCGCGTTGCCGGAGAGCAGGATCTCGTCGTTGGTGAGCAGCGAGGTCGCCCCCAGCAGGACGAGCTCGCGGTCGTCGCGGGGAATCTCGATCAGGGCGACGATGTCGTCGTCGGTCGTGAAGCAGCCGACGGCACCCGAGGCGGCGTCGAGGATGCGGTAGCCGAATCCGCTGCCGCGGATCTCGCCCGCGCGCTCCGCGGCCGACACGGTGCAGTCCGCGTTCAGGCGCTCGTCGGAGTCGAGCGCGTTGCCGGCGAGCCCGATCTCGGGCGCGAGATCGGCGGTCGCGGTGAGTCCCGGCTCGAGGACGACGAGTCGGGCGGTCGTGCGCGCAACGCGCGCGCGCTGCTCCTCGTCGAGCACCGCGTCGCGGTCGTGCAGGACGACGGTGGCACTCTCCGCCGCGTCGACGAACCCGCGCATCTCGGTGAGGCTCGTCGCGAGGTGCACCGTGACCCCCTGCTCGCGGAGCACCTCCACGAGCGCACGCGTTCCGTCGGGGGCGGCGCTCTCCGGATCCAGCCAGTTCGCCCCGGTGCTCGCGCCGCGTTCGGTGAGAAGCGCCACGACGCCGACCAGCACGATCAGCGCGACTCCGACGATCCAGAACCGGGCTCGCGCTCCCGTTCGGCGAAGCGTCGGGGTGAGCACCTTCGGTGCGGTCGCCGCGCTCACGCGGTCGGTCCTGTCGTCTCGGGCGCGGCGACGCGGGCGGCCCGCAGCTCGTTCTCGAGCGCGCGCAGCGCCTCCCACTGGGTGCGCGTGCCGGGCTGGTCGAGGTAGCGCACGGCATCGAAGTCGCTCGCGCTCGACTCAAGGCGGTCACGCGCCGAGGGGAACACCGCGCCGGCCTGCGCGGCGAAGCCGTGCGCCGTCGTGCCCGGGAACAGCGAGACGAGAGTGCGCTCGCTGAGGCCGCGCGCGAGCGCCCGGTAGAGCTCGGCCAGCGCCAGCGTGAAGTCTCCCCGGGCGGCGGCCTGCTCGGCGGCGCGCCGCAGCGCGGCGGAATCGCGCGTGTCCTCGTCTCCGAACAGCGATTCGGGCGCGGCGCTGCGCCGGTTCCGGCGAGGCGCCCCATAGATCCAGAACGCCACCAGCACCACGAGCAGCACGATGGCGAGCAGGACCACCAGCCACCAGGGGAAGCCGCCCTCGCCGGGGGTGAACCGGAGCGATTCGAACCACTCGCGCACCTGCTGAGCGAGCAGGTCGAACCACGTCGGGCGCGCGGCCTCGTACGCCGGGTCGGCGAGCTCGCGCAGCAGCCAGTCGCGCGCTTCCGGTGCGTCCGGGTCGACGGGGACTTCCCGCGGACCTGCGCCGAGCAGTCGGTGCATGCCTCAGCTCGCGGCCGGCGAGCCGAACGACGGCGAACCCGGGGCGGGCGCCGCGTACGGGTCGGCGACGCTCTCGCCGCGCTGGCGCGCCTCGACGGTCCGCGCCAGCTCCAGGTCGAGTCCCTCGGTGCGGAAGCGCAGGTCGAGGTACAGCAGCGAGGAGGTCGCCGTCTGCACCACGAGGGTGATGGCGCCGACGACCGCCGAGACCAGGAAGAGCACGAGGTAGCTGATGATCGTGATCGCGATGAACCCCGACTCGTCCATTCCGGACGGGGCGATGAACGTCGTGCCCAGCCCGAACAGCAGACTCACCGGAGTCGTCACGACCTGGCCCGCGATCGAGAGCATGACGCTGACCAGCAGAACGATGCCGAACACGCGCCAGAACGAACCGCGGATGAGGGTCCACGATCGCGTGACGGCGGCCGCCAGGCGGCGCCGCTCCAGCACCAGCGCAGCCGGCACGAAGAGCAGCTTGGTCGACAGCCAGGCGACCAGCACGGCCCCACCGAGGAACGCGATGATGCCGACCAGCACGCTGAGGATGACGCCCGCGTCGCCGAGGAGGCTGAGGCCCGCGATCAGGACGATCACGACCAGCACCGCGACCGCCAGCGCCGAAGCCAGCACGAACGCCCACCCGATGAGTGCGCCGAGGCGGCCTCGAAGGTGCGCCCAGAGGCCGCGGAAGCCGAGCTTCTCCCCGAGGGTGGCGCGTGCCACCTCGGCGACGATGATGCCCTGCAGCACCGCCGTTCCGATGATCGACAGCAGCACCGCGAGCAGCACGCCGACGACGCCGAGGGCGACGCCGCCCGCCACGAGCGCGTCCTGGTCGGCCGCGGACTGCGCCGACTCGATGCGTCCGATCGACCACGCGGTGACCGCGCCGGTCACCAGCAGGGTGAGCAGCACCGTCGCCAGCGAGATGAGCAGCGCCGGCCCGAGCGTCGGCTTCGGGTTGCGCCGCAGCACCTGGAACGAGGCGCCGAGGATCGTCCCGAGGGTCATCGGGCGCAGCGGCACGAGTCCCGGCTTCGGCGGCGGGGCCCAGCCGTTCGCGCCGCCGGGCGCGGCGGCCGCCGGCCCGGAGGCGCCCGCGGTCGCGGCACCCGGATCAGGGGTCGCGTGATACGGCGAGGCTGCGGGCTCTCGCGGCGCATCCGGGGCATGCCACTGATGGTCGTCGGTCACGGCGGTCCCTCCCGTGGGCAGAATCCCGGCTGATGCGGGCAACACTCACGTTCATGTTCTCACGCTCGACTACGCTGGAGCGAAAGTTCAACGCGATCCGAAACCCCGGGTCGCCTTGGGAATCGGCGAGGTTCATGAGCGCGCGCATCCTGGTGGTCGACGACGACCCGGCGATTGCCGAGATGATCGGCATCGTGCTGCGGGGCGAAGGCTTCGAGCCGTCCTTCGCGGCCGACGGCACGTCCGCGCTCAGCATCTTCCAGGAGGTGCGTCCCGACCTCGTCCTGCTCGATCTGATGCTGCCCGGCATCGACGGCATCGAAGTCTGCGCGCGCATCCGCGCCGAGAGCGGCGTGCCGATCATCATGCTCACTGCCAAGGGCGAGCCGACGGATGTGGTCGTCGGGCTGGAGAGCGGCGCCGACGACTACGTCGTCAAGCCCTTCAACCCGAAAGAGCTCGTCGCGCGCATCCGCACCCGGCTGCGTCCGACCCTGCCGACGACGAGCGAGACGGTGGAGATCGGCGACCTGACGATCGATGTGGCGGCACACGAGGTGCGACGTGGCGACGACAAGCTGTCGCTGACGCCGCTCGAGTTCCAGCTGCTGCTGGCGCTCGCCGCGAAGCCCCAGCAGGTGTTCACGCGCGAGATGCTGCTCGAGCAGGTCTGGGGCTATCACTACAAGGCCGATACGCGCCTGGTGAACGTGCACGTGCAACGCCTGCGCGCCAAGGTCGAACACGATCCCGACAACCCCCGCATCGTCACCACCGTTCGCGGCGTCGGCTACCGCGCGGGCGCCGTGAGCTGAGGAGAACCCGGTGCGGTTCGACGGGCGCGAATGGCTCGAGCGTCTGGGGCGGCGCTGGCGCGGCTCGCTGCAGCTGCGCACGATCTTCCTGACGGTGGCGCTGTCGACGCTGGCGGTCACCATCATCGGCCTGTTCGTCACGGCGAGCGTCCGCTCGAACCTGTTCGAGTCGCGCCGCGACCTCCTGCTGGATGAAGCCGGGCGCGCCACCCTGCTGGCGCAGCAGGAGTTCACGCAGGCGGGGGAGTCGACGAGCGACGGCGACCTGGTCGGCGCCCAGGAGTCCGCGATCCTGGCGGTGCGGAACACCGTCTCGACCGACCCGCTGATCGCCTTCCTGCGCGTGCCCGGCCAGGAGGGCCCCGTGCTGCTGGAGGGGGCGCAGAGCCCCAACTTCAGCGACACGCTCGTCTCGACCGAGCTCGCCGAGAGCACCACCGGCTCGGCCGGAACCGAGCTGTCGTGGCAGTCGATCGTCATCCCCGACGGCGTCGGCGACGAGACCACCCCCGGCATCATCGTCGGCAGTCTGCTCACGGTTCCGCAGGCCGGGCTCTACCAGCTCTACATCGTCTACGACCTCGCCGACGTGCAGGGCACCCTCGACTTCGTGCAGCTCACCCTCGTCATCGGCGGCGCCGCCCTCGTGCTGCTGATCGGCCTGGTCAGCTACCTCGTGGTGCGATTGGTGGTCGGGCCGGTGCGCGTCGCGGCCGCCACCAGCGAGAAGCTCGCCGACGGACAGCTCGAGGAGCGTCTGCCCGAGCGCGGCCAGGACGAGCTGGCGACGCTGGCGCGCTCCTTCAACCGGATGGCGGACAGCCTGCAGCGCCAGATCCGCCAGCTGGCCGAGCTCTCGCGGCTCCAGCAGCGCTTCGTGAGCGACGTCTCGCACGAGCTGCGCACCCCGCTGACGACGATTCGGCTCGCCGGTGATGTGCTCTACGACAAGCGCGCCGCCTTCGAGCCGGCGACCGCCCGCACCGCCGAGCTGCTGCACGCCCAGACCGAGCGCTTCGAGGTGCTGCTGGCGGACCTGCTCGAGATGAGTCGCTACGACGCGGGGGCGGTCACGCTCGAGACCGAGCCGACCAACCTGGTGCGCCTCGTCGAAGATGCGATCGAGGCGATGACACCGCTCGCGGCGGAGCGCGGCAGCGACATCCGCCTGGTCGCCCCCGGCGGCTACTTCGAGGCCGAGGTGGATGCGCGCCGCATCCGCCGCATCCTGCAGAACCTGCTCGGCAACGCCATCGACCATGGCGAAGGCCGACCGATCGTCGCCTACGTCGACAGCGACGCGACCGCGATCGCCATCGCGGTGCGCGACTACGGCGTCGGCATGGAGCCCGAGCAGCTCGATCGGGTGTTCGACCGCTTCTGGCGCGCCGACCCCTCGCGACAGCGCCGCACGGGCGGCACCGGGCTCGGGCTCGCGATCTCCCTCGAAGACGCGGTGCTGCACGACGGGGTGCTCGAGGTGTGGAGCGAGCCGGCCCAGGGCACCTGCTTCCGGCTCACGCTGCCCCGGTCTCCCGGCGACCGCGTGCTCGGATCGCCGCTCGACCTTCCGCCGGACGACTCGGTCGAGCTGCGACCGACCGACGGACTGGAGGCGCCGAAGTGAGCCGGACCCGTTCTCGCTGGTGGTGGCGCGCGCTCGCGGCGCTCGCGGTCGTCGGCGTGCTCTCCGGATGCGTCCGCATCCCCGACTCCAGCGGCGTCAGCACGGTCGCGATCCCCGACGAGGGAGACACCGAGGCCCTGCTTCCGGTTCCGGAAGGGCCGGCGGTCGGCGCCACCCCGCGCGAGATCCTGATCGGCTTCCTCCGCGCCGGCCGTGGTCCGCAGAACAGCTATGCCGTCGCCACCGAGTACCTGACCGACTCGTTCGCGGCGGAGTGGCGACCGAACGCGGGCGTGCTCGTCAGCACCTCGGCGGTCGTCCCCACCGAGACCGACACCGGGCTTCAGGTGAGCCTCGAGGTGACGGCCGAAGTCGACTCCACGGGGCACTATGACCTCGCCGGCGCGGGCTCGAGTCGCCAGCTGGCCTTCGAGTTCGTGCAGGAGGACGGCGAGTGGCGCATCTCGGCGGCTCCCGATGGGACGGTGCTGTCGCCGACCTTCTTCGAGCTGCTGTTCGAGCCGGTCGAGCTGTACTACTTCTCGCCCGACTTCCAGTTCCTGGTTCCCGAGCTGCGCTGGTTCCTGGTGTCGCGGACGATCTCCAACCGGATCGTCGATGAGCTCATCGCGGGCCAGTCTCCGCTGCTCGACTCCGGGGTGCTCATCACGGCCGTCCCGAACGGCCTGGAGCGTCTCGAGAGCGTCGACATCGAGTCGGGCACCGCGACGGTCACCCTGAGCTCCGACATCCTGGCGGTCTCCAGCTCGACCCAGTGGCGCATCCTGCAGCAGCTCACGGCGAGCCTGGGCTCGCTCAGCGATGTGCACAGCGCCGCCGTCATCTCGGGCGGCTTCCCCGCCGATATCTCGGAGGCCGGCGGCACTGCCGACCGCTTCCTCCAGGTGGACCCGATTCCGGTCGGGATGCTGGCGGGCAGCTTCGGCTCGATCGGCGAGTCGGAGGTGCGGCCGTTGGATGAGATCGGCACGGCGATCGACTCGCTCGGCGCCACGGCCGCCAGTGTCAGTCGCGATCGGTCGACGGTCGCCGTGCTCACCGCCGACGGCGTGAGTCGCGTGACCGCCGACGGCGTCGAGCTCGCCGCCGCGGGCACGGGGCTGATCGCGCCCGCCATCGACCCGTGGGGCTACATCTGGACGGGCCCCGAGGATCAGCTGGAGCAGCTCTTCGCGATCTCGCCGGAGGGCGTCGCGCTGCCGATCGGCATCGGGATCGAGGGACGCGTGATCGGCGTCAAGGTGTCGCGTGACGGCACCCGTGTGGTCTTCGCCGTCGCGACCGACGACGGATCGCGGCTGGTGGTCGCCGGCATCGTGCGGGATGCGAACGGTGCTCCGATCGCCATCGTCGAGTCCACCCTGGTCTCCGTCGGGTCGGGCGAGCTGCTCGACCTGAGCTGGGTCGACGGCACGACGATCGCGCTGCTGCTGCGCTCGGGGCAGTCCACGACGGTCTCCACGGCGACCCTGGGTGGTCGGCTGGAGAGCCTGGGCTTTGTCGAGAACGGCGTGCAGATCGTCGGCGGCAACGGGGTCGAGGGAATCCGCGTGCTCGGCGCCGACGGCATCGTCTCTCGACCCAGCGGCGACTCGAGCTGGCTCGACACGGGACTGCGCGCCTCCTTCCTCGCGACGCAGCAGTAGCGGTCTCCCCACCTGCTCTCGGCTCTGCGCCGACCGGGCGCACCCGTGGCGACACTCGGGGCATGACAGCTCGACACCGCAGCGCACCGCTCGTCGAGGCGCTTCTCGACGCCGTCGCGCTCGTTCTGCCGGTGGAGTGCGCCGGATGCGGCGTCACCGACCGCGAACTGTGCCGAGACTGCCGTGCGGCGCTGAGTCCGCGGCCCGTGCTGCTGCCCGGGGCGCTTCCCGTCGTCGCGGGGGCGAGCTACGCGCGGGAACTGCGCGCCGTCATCCTCGCGTTCAAAGATGGCGACCGACCGGGGCTCGCGCGGGCGCTCGCCCCGGTGTTCGCGGCGGCGCTCGAAGGCGCGCTGCGCGTGGCGCGTACCAGCGGAGACGACGACACCCTCGTGCTGTGCCCGATCCCGGCCAGCGCGGCAGCGCGGCGCCGTCGGGGGTTCCGGCCGGTCGAGCGGCTCGCACGGGCCGTCGGCGTGCGCGGCGAGCGGCTGCTCGTGTCGGCGCCCGGGACCCGACGCGGTGCGCAGAAGACGTTCGGGGTGAGTGAGCGGGCCGAGAACGCCCGCGGTGCCTTCCGCGCGACGGGGCGGGCGCGAGGGCGCCGCGTGGTGCTGCTCGACGACGTCGTCACCACCGGCGCCACGCTACGCGAGGCCGCTCGCGAGCTCGAGCGCGCGGGAGCGATCGTGGTCGCGGCGGCCGTGGTGGCAGCCACTCCGCGGCGCATTCCGAATCGAAAGGAGACACCCACCGAACTCCCACCGAGTCACTCGTGACAACCCGCGCGCACGGGACTACGGTGGGGCCAAAGGCGCTCAAACGCCTGACGGGAGAAGCGCCAAGCAAGACACGGGGCTCCCCCTGGTGCCCCGGTCTGAACGGGTTGCACGAGTCCGTGCGACCCGAGTGACAACTGACTGGAGGGTCCCATGGACATCACGATCACCGGCCGCGGAGTCGACGTTCCCGATCGATTCGAGGACTACGCGACGGAGAAGTCCGAGAAGATCGAGAAGCTCGCCGAGCGAGCCCTCGCCCTCGAGATCAAGCTGGTTCGCCACCACGAATCGCGGGGCCAGTCGGGCGATGATCGTGTGGAGCTCACCCTGATCGGCCCGGGACCGCTGGTGCGGGCCGAGGCAGCCGCGGCCGACAAGTACGCGGCATTCGACCTCGCGTTCGACAAGCTCGTCGAGCGCATCCGCCAGGCCAAGGACCGCAAGAAGGTCCACCGCGGCCAGCACCGCCCGCCGTCGATCCAGGAGGCGATGAGCTCCGGTCGCGTCGGCGATGTGGTGCCCGCCAGTGTGGCGACGCTCGAGCGCGTGGCGACGGGCGCCATCCCGACGGTCGAGAGCGACGAGACGGAGGACTGGAGTCCGGTGGTCATCCGCCGCAAGGTCTTCCCGGCCGAGCGGATGACCTCCGCCGACGCGCTGGACCGCATGGAGCTGGTCGGGCACGATTTCTTCCTCTTCATCGACGCCGAGACCGACCGGGCGAGCGTCGTGTACCGGCGCACCGGCTGGGACTACGGCGTGATCGCGCTCGACGAGGAGTCCGACAGCGCCGATGAGCTGGCGAAGGCGCGCGCGCGGCGGCGGTAGGTTTTCCGCCGCTCCGCACACAGCCGAGCCTCAGGCGCCCGCCGCACTACCATTGCTAGAGTTACGCGCTGGTAACGGCGGGCGCCGTCGTGCCCCGCACGAGGAGTGGAGTCATCCGTGGCAAATGTGCTGGAGAGAGTTCTCCGCGTCGGCGAGGGGCGCACGCTGCGTCGCCTCAAGAACTATGCCGAGGCGGTCAACCACCTCGAGGAGGCGTTCTCCGAGCTGACGGATGAAGAGCTCCGCAACGAGACGGCGGAGCTGCGCGAGCGCTACTCCGACGGCGAATCGCTCGACGATCTGCTCCCCGAGGCCTTCGCCGCCGTCCGCGAGGCGGCCAAGCGCACCCTCGGCTTCCGCGCCTTCGACGTGCAGGTGCAGGGTGGCGCGGCGCTGCACCTCGGCAACATCGCCGAGATGAAGACCGGTGAGGGCAAGACGCTCACCGCCGTCCTTCCCGCCTACCTCAACGCGATCACGTCGCGCGGCGTTCACATCATCACCGTGAACGACTACCTGGCCAGCTACCAGTCCGAGATCATGGGGCGCATCTTCCGCGCCCTCGGCATGACGACGGGCTGCATCCTGAGCGGCCAGACGCCGGAGCAGCGTCGCGAGCAGTACGCGGCCGACGTCACCTACGGCACCAACAACGAGTTCGGCTTCGACTACCTCCGCGACAACATGGCCTGGCAGGCGAGCGACATGGTCCAGCGCGGCCACCACTTCGCGATCGTCGATGAGGTCGACTCGATCCTGATCGACGAGGCGCGCACGCCGCTCATCATCTCGGGCCAGGCCTCGGGTGAGGCCAACCGCTGGTTCGGCGAGTTCGCCAACATCGCCAAGCGCCTCGTCGAGGGCGAGGACTACGAGGTCGACGAGAAGAAGCGCACCGTCGGCGTGCTCGAAGGCGGCATCGAGAAGGTCGAGGATTACCTCGGCATCGACAACCTCTACGAGTCGGCCAATACGCCGTTGATCTCGTTCCTCAACAACTCGATCAAGGCGAAGGCCCTGTTCAAGCGCGACAAGGACTACGTCGTGATGAACGGCGAGGTGCTCATCGTCGACGAGCACACCGGCCGCATCCTGGTCGGCCGTCGCTACAACGAGGGCATCCACCAGGCCATCGAGGCGAAGGAGGGCGTGCAGGTCAAGGCCGAGAACCAGACCCTCGCCACCGTCACGCTGCAGAACTACTTCCGGCTCTACTCGAAGCTCTCCGGCATGACCGGTACCGCCGAGACCGAGGCTGCCGAGTTCATGGCGACCTACAAGCTCGGCGTCGTCGCGATCGAGACCAACCGTCCGATGATCCGCAAGGAC
This sequence comes from Herbiconiux sp. J20-20, assembly GCF_057365085.1. Classification (NCBI taxonomy): domain Bacteria; kingdom Bacillati; phylum Actinomycetota; class Actinomycetes; order Micrococcales; family Microbacteriaceae; genus Herbiconiux; species Herbiconiux sp. J20-20. The sequence continues at coordinate 1,044,308 of NZ_CP195122.1, read as the reverse complement.
CAGGCGGATCTGGTCTACGCGAGCGAGACCGACAAGTTCGACCAGGTCGTCGAGGACATCGTCGAGCGCCACCGCGCCGGCCAGCCGGTGCTGGTGGGAACCACCAGCGTCGAGAAGAGCGAGTACCTCTCGCGACTGCTCGCCAAGCGCGGCGTGAAGCACGAGGTGCTCAACGCGAAGAACCACGCGCGCGAGGCCTCGATCATCGCCCAGGCCGGTCGACTCGGCGCGGTCACCGTCGCCACCAACATGGCCGGTCGCGGTACCGACATCATGCTCGGCGGCAACGCGGAGCACATCGCCGTCGCGCGGATGCACGACAAGGGCCTGAGCCCCATCGACACGCCCGACGAGTACGAGGCCGAGTGGGATGCCGTCTTCGAGACGGTCAAGAGCGAGGTCGAGGCCGAGGCCGAGAAGGTGCGCGAGGCGGGCGGGCTCTACGTGCTCGGCACCGAGCGCCACGAGTCGCGCCGCATCGACAACCAGCTGCGCGGTCGTTCCGGCCGTCAGGGCGACCCCGGTGAGAGCCGCTTCTACCTGTCGCTGCAGGACGACCTGATGCGCCTGTTCAACGCGGGCGCCGCCGAGGCGCTCATGGCCCGCGCGCCGAAGGGCACGGCCATCGAGTCGAAGACCGTGTCGCGGGCGATCCGGTCGGCGCAGTCGCAGGTCGAGAGTCGCAACGCCGAGATCCGCAAGAACGTCCTCAAGTACGACGACGTCCTCAACCGCCAGCGCGAGGCGATCTACGCCGACCGTCGGCACATCCTCGAGGGCGACGACCTGCACGAGCGGGTGCAGAGCTTCCTCAGCACCGTGCTCGACGAGGTCATCGACGAGTACACCGCCGAGGGCACGAGTGACGACTGGGATCTGGAGGCGCTCTGGACGGAGCTGAAGACCCTCTACCCGGTGTCGATCACGATCGACGAGGTTCTGAGCGAGGCCGGCAGCAAGGGCCGCCTGAGCGTCAAGGACCTCCGCGCCGAGATCATGTCGGATGTGACCCTCGCCTACCAGCGCCGCGAGGAGCAGCTCGGCTCACCCGCGATGCGCGAGCTGGAGCGCCGCGTGGTGCTGAGCGTCATCGACCGCCGCTGGCGTGACCACCTCTACGAGATGGACTACCTGAAGGACGGCATCGGCCTGCGGGCGATGGCCCAGCGCGATCCGCTCGTCGAGTACCAGCGCGAAGGCTTCTCGCTCTACCAGAACATGATGGGTCAGATCCGCGAGGAGTCGGTCGGCTTCCTGTTCAACCTCGAGGTCGAGGTGACCTCGGCCGACGGAACGGCGCGTGTCGCCGCGAAGGGACTCGGCGGCCAGGCGGCCCCGCCGCAGGGGCTCCAGTACTCGGCGCCGACCGCCGACGGCGAGGTCGAGGTGCGCAACCAGCGCGGACAGCTGCAGCAGGCCGCCACGGCGCGGGCGCAGCAGCAGCAGGCAGCGGCCGCGCAGCCCGCGCGTCCTCCGCAGGCTCCGCAGCAGGCGGCCCCCGCGGCGCCCGCGCAGCGGGGAGCCTTCGGGCAGCGCACCGAGGGCGGTCAGGGCGCGGATGCTCCGCTCAACCGCGCTCAGCGCCGCGCCCAGGACAAGCGCCGCTAGAGCACGTGGATGGCGCTCGCGCGCCAGCGGTGGTCCAGGCCTTCGAGCCGGATCGCCACGGCGCGCGTGCGCGCCCGTCCGCGCACGATCACGGTGGCTTCGATGACGCCGTCGCGCGGTTCGCAGATGCGCGTGCCGCCGATCGCGAAGGTCGGCCGGACCGCCGTCTCGCCGCGGGCCTGTCGCGCGCGCGTCGAGAGCACGACCCGCTTCAGCAGGTGGCGGTAGACGTCGTCGGTGACCCAGCGCGCGATCTGCTCGAGCTCACGGGCGCCCGCGAGGATCTCGACGACGCAGCGCGTCAGGTTCTCGAGCAGCGGGCCGGGGTCGGGCAGGGCCGTGGTCGGCGTCGGCTGGCGACCGAAGAAGTCCTCGGGGTCGAATCGCATGCGCGCGGCGCGGGAGGCTGCGTCGGAGGGCAGGTGATCGGTCGCGAGATCGCTCATCGTCGGTGACTCCCCGGGGGATCGGAGCAGGAGTTGACCCCCATCCGGGGGTAGCCACACTCAATCACGCGCCTGTCGCCATGTCTAGAGTTTTTGTCGATTGTGGATAACCGGCGTCATCTCCCGGGTGCGCGGTTAGCGTCTCGCCATGCGCTGGGACCGACTCTTCGACGACCTCGAGTCGCAGCTGGAGCACGAGCTCGATGCCGAAGAGACCGACCTGGTGGCGGAAGAGGGGCGGCTCCGCCTCGCGCGGCTGACGCTGCGCGACCGCATGCTCGCCATGGCCGAGCCCGAGCGGGCCGACCGCGAGCCGCTCGTCCTCGAGCTGATGACCGGCGCCGTCTGCGTGCTGCGTGCGAGCGTGCTCGGCCGTGACTGGATCGCCGGCGACCTCGTCGCCGATGCCGGACCACGCGCCGCCGCCGTGATCCCCCTGACGGCGATCGTCGCCCTGCGCCCGAGTGCCACCCAGCTGGTGCGGGGTCTGGAGGCCGAACCGGTCGCGGTGCCGACCGCGTCGCTGTCGGCACGCCTCGGGCTCGCCTTCGTGGCGCGCGACCTCTGCCGTCGCCGTGTTCCCGTGGAGATCGTGACCACGCGCGGTTCGCACTTCGGCACTCTCGATCGCGTCGCGCGCGATCACCTCGACCTCGCCGAGCACGAGCCGGGTGAGCCGCGACGGGCTTCCGCGGTGCGCGGGGTTCGGCTCGTGCCGTTCGGCCAGCTCGCCGCGATCCGCTACTGAGTGCGTTCGGGAGCGAAGAGCTCGGCGACGTCGGCGAAGTTCGCCTGGCGCCAGCGGGCGAGGTGCCGCGACTCCTCGTACTTGGCGGCGATGTAGCTGTCGAGCATCGCCCGCTCGACTCGCCAAGCTCCTCGCGCGCCGATCTGAATCGCCGGCAGTTCGCCCGAGCGCACGAGCGAATAGGCCTGGCGCGGCGAGATGTTGAGGACTTCGGCGGTGTCCGCGAGGGTCAGAAAACGACCCAGGTCAGGGGTGTCGGACGTCGTCATGCCTCGATTATCGTGCGCCGCCCCCGGCCCGGACGGTGATGTGGATAAGTCGCCGCGATGACGGAAACGAGCGGTCAGCATGGCACCGTCCGATCCGCGTCGATCTTCTGGAGAGGAGCCGCGATGTCGAGCCTGACTCGCCGCCGTGCCGCCGACCCGCGGCTGTTCATCGGTCTCGCCCTCGTGATCGCGTCGGTGCTGGGGGTCGTCGGGATCGTGTCGGCGTTCGACCAGCGTTCGAGCGTCTACGCGGCGACCGCGACCCTGCAGCCGGGTGATCGCATTCTGGAGGCCGACCTCGTGGAGCGGCGCGTCGACCTCGACGGCGGCGAGGGGCTGTATCTCGCGGTCGGTCAGCTTCCCGAGCAGGGATTGGTCGTCACCGAGTCCATTCGCGCGGGGGAGCTGGTGAGCGTCTCGGCCCTCGGCGACGCGAGTGCAATCGGGTCGACGGCGCTCGTGCTGACGCTCGCAACACCGGTCAGCCGATCCTTGGAGCCCGGGAGTCGGGTCGATGTCTGGATGGCCGCGGCCGTCACCGACGGCCGGGCGGCGCCGCCTGCGGTGCTGGTCGCGGATGCGGTGCTCGTCGAGGTGCGCGAGAGCGACGGATTCGTCGCGTCGGAGCAGGGAGCGACCGTGGAGGTGCTCGTGCCGCGGGCGCGCGTCGCGCGCATCCTGCAGGCGATCGCGGACGAGGTGGAGCTCGCGGTGGTTCCCGCGGGCCTGGCCTGGACGGCACCGTGAGCGAGCCGGTTGAGCCGCACCCCCGCGGCGGGGTGGCGCTGTGTCTTCCGCTCGACGACGAGCAGCGACTCGAGGCGAGCGCGCGGCGGCACGGGGTGCGGGTGGTCGCGCGCTGCTCGGGTGCGAGCGAACTGGCAGCGCGCCTCCCCGCGCTGCGACCGGACGCGGTCGTGGCTGCGGCGCAGCCGCAGTACCTCGACGCGACGCTCGTGGCCGCGTGCGACGAGCACGGAGCGAAGCTGATCGTCGTGGCGCTCACGCGGGACGAGCAGCGGCTCGCCGCCGAGCTCGGCGTCATCGACACGCTCGCGGAGCCGTTCGAGTGGGATGCACCCGCCGGTCCGGCTCCCGCGGAGGTCGCCGCCGAGGCTCCCGCGACCGCGACCGCGACCGCGACGGCGCCCGCGGCCACGCGTGGCGAGGTGATCGCGGTGTGGGGGCCCGCGGGAGCGCCGGGCCGCACCAGCATCGCGGTGGCGCTCGCGGCCGAGCTCGCCGTGCGCGGCGGCGTCGTCGGTCTCGCCGACGCCGACACGCACGCCGCAGCCATCGCGCCCTCGCTCGGACTCCTCGACGAGGCTCCGGGGTTCGCGGCCGCGTGTCGTCTTGCCGGAAACGACGCCCTCACCCGCGACGAGTTCGAACGGGTCGCCGAATGGGTTCCGCTGTCGCGCGGCGGCATGTCGGTGCTGACCGGCCTCGGCCGCGCGACGCGCTGGCCCGAGCTGACCGCGGAGCGGGTGACGGCGACGATCATGGCCGCGCGCTCCTGGGTGTCGACGCTCGTGCTCGACACCGCTGCGAGCCTCGAGCACGACGAGGAGATCTCCAGCGACCTGCAGGCCCCGCGACGCAACGCGGCGGCGCTCGCGGCGGTGCGCGCCGCCGACCGGGTGCTCCTCGTCGGTGCGGCCGATGCGATCGGTCTCGCGCGACTGGTGCGTGCACAGCTGGAGCTCCTCGAGCACGTGCCGCCGGAGCGCGTCACGGTCGTCGTCAACAAGGTGCGCGCCAGCGCGATCGGTGTCAACCCGGGGGCGCAGATCCGGCAGTCGCTCGCGCGCTTCGCCGGGATCGACGACCCGGTGCTGATCCCGTGGGATCCGCGCGGCTTCGATGCGGCGCTGCTGTCGGGCCGGCCGCTCGGCGAGGTGGCGCCGCGCTCGGCGGCGCGTGCCGCCCTCGGGGCGCTGGTCGACGACCGCATCCTCGACTCCGCCGCGACGCGTCCCGGTCGGCGCGGATTATTCACCCGGGAGAGGCGACTAGCCTGAGAGCATGTCGACGCTCACCGACCTCGTTCAGGCTCAGGGACGATCGTCCGAGGCGGACGCCGAGTGGCTGCAGCTTCTCGTCGGCGACGGTCAGCTGATCGCCGACCTGGCCTTCGCCGACGTCGTCGTCTGGGTGCCGACCGAAGACGACGGCTTCCTCGCGGTCGCGCACTCGCGCCCGAGCTCGGCGGCGACCATCTTCTACCGGGACATCGTCGGGCAGCAGATCAAGCCCGAGTGGCGCGCTCAGGTGACCGAGGCCTTCACCACCGGCAAGATCGTCGACACCGCGAACCCCGACTGGTACGAGGAGACGCCCACGCGCGTGCGCGCGGTGCCGGTGCTTCGGCGCCTGTCGCCGTCGGGTGCCCAGACGACCGAGCATCCGATCGCGGTGCTGACGCGGCACAGCAACCTCAGCGAGGCGCGCACGCCGGGTCGTCAGGAGCTGACCTTCAACCAGTGCGCCAACGACCTGCTCGGCATGATCGCCTCGGGGGACTTCCCCGACCTGGCCGCCCCGTCCGGCCCGCGCCGTGGCGCCCCGCGCGCCGCCGATGGCCTGATCCGGCTCGACCCGGGCGGCATCGTCACCTTCGCCAGCCCCAACGCGCTCTCGGCGTTCAACCGGGCCGGGTTCTCGGGCGAGCTCGAGGGGGAGTCGCTGGCGGACGTCACCACCCAGATCCTTGCCGGCCGCCTCGAGGTGGACGAGTCTCTGCCGCTCGTCGTGACCGGTCGCGCCCCGTGGCGGGCCGACATCGAGGCGCGCGGCGTCACCGTGACCCTGCGCACCATCCCGATCCGCGACCGGGGAACCCGCACCGGCGCGATCGTGCTGGTGCGCGACGTGACCGAGGTGCGGCACCAGGAGCAGGAGCTGATCACCAAGGACGCGACGATTCGCGAGATCCACCATCGGGTCAAGAACAATCTGCAGACGGTGGCGAGCCTGCTGCGCATCCAAGCGCGGCGCGCGCACAGCGACGCCTCGCGCGAGGCGCTCACCCAGGCGATGCGGCGCGTCGCGGCGATCGCGGTGGTGCACGACACGCTCTCCGGCGGGCTCGACCAGAACGTCGACTTCGACGACGTGTTCGATCGGGTGCTGCAGCTCGTGGCCGAGGTGGCCTCGACCCACAACACGACGGTACGCCCGAAGAAGACCGGCTCCTTCGGCATCCTGCCGAGCGAGTACGCGACGCCGCTGTCGCTGGCGCTCACCGAGCTGGTGACGAACGCGGTCGAGCACGGCCTGGCCGGCCGCGACGGCGAGGTCGAGATCTCGGCCCGTCGTCAGGACGGCGAGCTGAGCGTGCGGGTGCGCGACGACGGCGTCGGCCTGGCCGAGGGCAAGGTCGGCGCGGGGCTCGGCACGCAGATTGTGCGCACGCTGATTCAGGGGGAGCTGGGCGGCACCATCGACTGGCACACGCTCGAAGGGGAGGGGACCGAGGTGACGATCAAGGTTCCCCTGCAGTGGCTGCGCGCGGAGCGCTAGCCGGTGCGGCGGGAAAGCGCCTCAGGAGGCGCGGCGGGCGCGCGCGGCGCGACGCTTCAGGGCGCGGCGCTCGTCTTCGCTGAGGCCGCCCCAGACGCCCGAGTCCTGGTTGGTCTCGAGGGCGTACTGCAGGCACATCTCGGTCACCGTGCATCGACCGCACACCGCCTTCGCCTTGTCGATCTGGTCGACGGCGGGTCCGGTGTTGCCGACCGGGAAGAACAGTTCCGGGTCAACGGTCAGACAGGCGGCTTTGTCACGCCAATCCATAGTGGTGCTCCTTCGAGATGGTGCTGGACGCGGTCGCACCGCGGAACTCCGAGGAGAACCGCGCGCGCGCGGTCGAGAGTGACCGAAAAGGCAATGGGGTGTGGGATTTCGGGACTCGCCAACCTCGATGTCGGCGTCACATCAACCGTGGACAAGGTTTACACAGATGTAACGTGGAATCAATAGTTTTGAATGGGATGACCCTGTGAGTTCTCGACCTCGTCCGGCCGCCGTCTGGACCCTTCTGTCTATCCTCCTTGCGGAGTTCGCGCTCGTGGCCGGCTACACCGTGTTCCTGGTGTTCGAACTGCTCGTCGATCGACCGGACTCCCTGTCGTCGGCGATCGCCCTCACGGTGGTCGTGGCGATCGCCGCGATCTGGGTCGGCGCGATCGTCGTCGGCATGTGGCGCGGCGCCGGGTGGAGTCGTTCGGCGGCGCTCGTCTGGCAGGTGCTGCAGTTCGCGGTCGGGGTCGGCGCCCTGCAGGGCGTGTTCGCGCAGCCGGGCTGGGGCTGGCCCCTCGTGCTCGGCTCCGCGCTCGGCTTCCTGCTGCTGATGTCGCCCGTGACGGGTCGCTGGCTGGCGCCGCGAGACTAGACGCCTGCCGCGCTAGGCGGCGAGACCGAGCTTCTTGCGGAGCATGTTCACGTGCCCCGTGGCCTTGACGTTGTAGAGCGCGAGCTCGATGACGCCCGCCTCGTCGAGCACGAAGGTCGAGCGGATCGCCCCGGTGACCGTCTTGCCGTAGAGCTGCTTTTCGCCGAAGGTGCCGTACAGGTCGTGCACGGCGTGGTCGGGGTCGCTCAGCAGCGGGAAGGTGAGGTGCTCCTCGCGGGCGAAGCGCTCCAGCTTGGCGACCGCATCCCGGGAGATCCCGATCACTCGGTAGCCGGCCCCGGCAAGCTCGCCGAGGCTGTCGCGGAAGTCGCAGGCCTGGGTCGTGCAGCCCGGGGTCATGGCCTCGCCATAGAAGTACAGGATCGTCTTCTGCCCGCGCAGGTCGCTCAGGGTGACGCTCGCGCCCTCGTGATCGGTCAGCGTGAAGTCGGGGGCGAGGGTTCCGGGTTCGAGGCGGAGCGGAGCGGTCACGGGGGCCTTTCGGTGCGGGCAGACGGCGCGTTCGCGAGGCCGTCCTGGAGGTGCTATCGTAGTCCCTCGGTCCGGTCTTTCCGGATCGCGCACCTCTAGCTCAATTGGCAGAGCAACTGACTCTTAATCAGTGGGTTCCGGGTTCAAGTCCCGGGGGGTGTACGGAAAACCCCGGCTATCTCTCGCCAGATGCCGGGGTTTTTTGCTGTCGGGACGCGGGCCGAGACCCGCGCGGTCAGCGGGCGCTGGCCAGGAATGCGGCGATGGACGCGGCGATCGCCGCGCGCACCTCCGCATCCGTCGTTGTCGCCTCGCCGTCGCCCGGCTGCTCGCCGTAGTCGCCGAACTGGGCGTGGGTCGCACCGGGGATCTCCACGAACTCGGTGTCGGCCGGCAGCAGGTCTGCGGCGTCGGCGATCTTCTCGGCGGTGCTCAGCCCGTCGTTCTCGCCGGCGAGGCTCAGCACGTCGAGGCCGGAGTCCGCGAGGTCGCTCGCGCAGTACGAGCCGAACAGGATGAGCCCCGCCACCTCGTCGAGGCCGTCGGCCGCGTACTGGCAGGCGCGCACGCCGCCGAGCGAATGTCCGCCGAGGTACCAGGTGTCGACCGTGGGGGCGCTCGCGGTGAGCACGTCCAGGTCGCGCGTCTCGAGAATCGCGAAGTTCAGCGGCACCTCGGCGATGACCACGGTGATGCCGTCGTCGGCGAGGGCGGAGAGCTTCGACTCGTAGGCGGCCGGCGCCACGCGCGCGCCGGGCAGGAACACCAGGCCGATGCCGGACGGCTCCGCGGGGTCGAGCACGATGACGCCGTCGCCGTCGATCACGGTGAGCGACGGGTCCGCCGCGACCGCGGCGAGCGGTTCGGGCTCGGCGGGCATCGGGTTGGCGGCCCAGACGATGGCTCCGCCGAGGGCGGCGATGCCAAGCGCGAGGGCGATCAGACCGGTGCGGCGCACGAGGCGGCGAACCCGGGGGGCGCGCGTATCGGAAGTCACGCTCGCACTCTACGGGGCGACGGCGGGGCTAGCCCCAGGCGCTCGCCGGCGCGGTCACGACCGGCACCTCGACGTAGCTCCAATGCGCGCCATCGTTGTAGTGCCCGGTCGCCCAGGGGCCGAACCAGATCTCGTTCTCGATCTCGGCGGCGGAGGCGCCGCGTTCGAAGGCGGCGCGCATCCCCGCGTAGCCGGCGTAGGTGGTCAGCGCGTTGGCGACATCCTGCGCGGCGTCCACGAGGTCGGGGTTGCCGCCGAGGAAGGTTCCGCCGTCGGCACCCCAGCCGTTGTTGAGCGGGTTGTTGCGCAGCCACCAGTTGTCGACGTAGTTCTCCTGGCGCATCCAGCGCGTGATGACGGTGACGCTGTCCTCGGTGACCGGGAAGTCGGCGAACAGCAGCACCATCGTCGCCCAGTCGTAGTTGGTGCCGCTCGCCTTCAGCGTCTCGATGCCCGGGGTCGCGTCGTAGCTGTCGCGCACGATCTCCGGCGTCTCGACGGTCGACGGCACGGTGAGCGACTGGCCCCAGCGGTCGTTGTACGCGGCGATGAGCTGCGCATCGGTGGCGGGGGCGGGCGGCGCGTTCACGACGATCATCGCCAGGCCGAGGATGGCGGCGACGGGCGCCAGCAGCAGGGGCAGGCGGAAGCGCGTGCGCGGGGCGTGCCGCTGCACGCGCGCGACGTAGTGGGGGCGAAAGAAGGTGGCCATAGGCGAAGGGTGGTCGCGCTCACGGCGAGTGCGAACTGGGCGACGCTAGCAACCGACGCTGGGATGTGTCTGGGGTTTCGCTGTGCCCTCGTCGCCCCCGCGTCTGCGCGCTCGCGACGCCGGGGCTAGTACTCGTCGAGCTCGTGCTCGCGGCTCGCCTCGACGACGGTGCCGACGGCGATCGCGACCGAGATGGCCCAGCTGATCCACATCAGGATCAGACGCCAGTCGCGCGGGCCCTCCTTGGTCTGCTTGGCGATGCCCACAGCACCGAAGACCGAGCTCAACACGCTCGTGTTGAAGAGGAACTTGCGCATCGACGCCTCCTGACTGTTACTCCACGCTATCGCGCATCGCTGCCGGGCGGGGGCGTGAGCGTCGAACTCGTCTCATCGGCGCGGCGTCGACCGAAGCGCGGGGAAGCTCCAGCCAGCAGCGGCTCGCGCGTCGCGTGCTCTTGACCGACATGGTGCTTCGCGAACGCGACGGTCTCGATCAGCTGCGCGAGACGCTTGGCGTCGCTCGTCGACTTCGCGGGCTTCACCTCGGCGACCACCGATCCCGCCCAGCCGCTCGTGGCGAGCCACGCGAGCGTCTCGGCGACCGGCTGCGTTCCGCGGCCGGGAAGCAGGTGCTCGTCGAAGACGGTGCCGTCCTCGACCGATCCGCGTCCGTCGCAGAGGTGGAGGTGACGCAGTCGGTCGCCCATTGCCATCGCGATCTCGAGCGAGTCGCGTCCGGCCAGCGAGGCGTGCGAGAAGTCGAGAGTCATGGCGTCGACGTCGAGGTCGAGCGGGTCGGGGCTCGGCGCGTAGGCGGTGAGCTGTCGGCCCGCGATCTTCCACGGGAACATGTTCTCGACCGCGATCTCCACGCCCGCCTCGGCGGCGGTGCTGCGCACGATCCGCTCGAAGTCGGTGGCGTAGTCGGACTGCCAGCGGAACGGCGGGTGCACGACCACGCTCGGCGCGCCCAGTGTCGCCGCGAGCTCCGCCGAGCGCTGCAGCTTCACCGCGGGGTTCCGGCCCCAGACGAACGGGGTCAGCAGCAGCACGGGGGCGTGAATCGACAGGATCGGAAGCTCGTACCGCTCGCTCAGAGCACGGAGGGCGGAGCCATCCCGCGTGACGGAGTCGCTCGTGACCATGACCTCGATGCCGTCGAAGCCCGCAAGCCGGGCCAGGCGGAATGCCTGCTCGACGCCGAGAGGGAACACGCACGAAGTGCTCATTCCGATGGCGATCATGGCGGCACGCTATCGAGCCAACATGTCGTGGATGTGTCGCTCATGCGAAGGTTTTCGTCACTCGCCCACCCACCGGACCCGGGGAGTTCTCGGCTTTGGCGCAGGGGCCGGCTGATACCGTATCGGCATGGACGATGAACTGTATTCCTTTGTTGTCGTCTCGAATCGTCTCCCCGTCGACCGCGTCGTCGACGAGTCGGGTGCGACGACCTGGAGGCAGTCTCCCGGCGGTCTGGTCACGGCGCTCGAGCCGGTGATGCGCGCCGCCGACGGCGCGTGGGTCGGCTGGGCCGGTCAGCCGGATCTGGAGCTGGCCCCCTTCGACAACGACGGAATCCGCATCGTGCCGGTTCCGCTGTCGGTGACGGACATCGAGCTCTACTACGAGGGCTTCAGCAACGACACGATCTGGCCGCTGTACCACGACGTCATCGCGCAGCCGAGCTATCACCGCGAGTGGTGGGACCGCTACGTGCACGTCAACCGCCGGTTCGCCGAGGCGACCGCCGCGGTGTCGGCGGAGGGGGCGACGGTCTGGGTGCAGGATTACCAGCTCCAGCTCGTTCCTCGCATGCTGCGCGAGCTGCGCCCCGATCTCACGATCGGCTTCTTCAACCACATTCCGTTCCCCGCATACGGCATCTACTCGCAGCTGCCGTGGCGGCGCCAGATCATCGAAGGCCTGCTCGGCGCCGATGTGATCGGATTCCAGCGCGTCGCCGACGCCGGGAACTTCACCCGGGCAGTGCGTCGGCTCTTCGCCTACAAGACGAGTTCGACGTCGATCGAGGTGCCGCGCACCGACGACGGCGAGAAGCGCCAGGTGATCGCGAAGGCCTTCCCGATCTCGATCGATGCGAAGTCGTTCGAAGAACTCGCCCAGCGCCCCGAGGTGCAGGCGCGGGCCGCGCAGATCCGCAGTGATCTGGGCAACCCGACGACGATCATGCTCGGCGTCGACCGGCTCGACTACACCAAGGGCATTCGGCACCGGATGAAGGCCTTCGGCGAGCTGCTCAGCGAGCAGCGCATGACCGTGGAGGATGTCGCCCTGGTGCAGGTGGCGAGCCCGAGCCGCGAGCGCGTCGAGGCCTACATGCAGCTGCGCGACGAGATCGAGTTGATGGTCGGGCGCATCAACGGAGACTTCGGCACGATCAGCCACCAGCCGATTCACTACCTGTACCACGGGTATCCGCGTGAGGAGATGGCGGCGCTCTACCTCGCCGCTGACATCATGCTGGTCACCGCGCTGCGCGACGGCATGAACCTGGTGGCGAAGGAGTACGTCGCCGCCCGCAAGGACGAAGACGGCGTGCTGGTGCTCAGCGAGTTCGCCGGCGCCGCCGATGAGCTGAAGAGCGCGCTGCTGGTCAACCCGCACGACATCGAGGGACTGAAGGACACGATCATCCGCGCCGCCGCGATGCCGCGGGCGGACCGTCGCAAGCGGATGCGCGCCATGCGGCGTCGCGTCAACGAGAACGACGTCGCCAACTGGTCGGCGAAGTTCCTGCGCGTGCTCGAGGCGACGAAGGGGCGCGACGCCGCCGACGCGGCCCCGGAGCAGGTCGCGGCATCGTGAGCGCCGAGGTTCCCCCCGCTCTGCGTGACGCCCTGCGCGCGATCGCCGGGGTGCCCCGACTGCTGGTGGCGCTCGACTTCGATGGCACCCTCGCGCCCGAGGTCGACTCTCCCGAGGATGCCCGGGCGATTCCGGCGGCGCAGGCCGCCGTCGACCGACTGCTGGCTCTGCCGGAGACCCGGGTCGCCTTCATCTCCGGCCGCGCCTTGGAGAGCCTTCAGCACGTGACCGGCGCCACGTCCGAGACGCTGCTTGTCGGCTCGCACGGGGTCGAGTACCGGCTCGACGCTGACGGCGACGGCGACCCGCTCGAACCGCACGAGCTGGAGCGTGTCCAGGTGCTCCACGAGGTGCTTGAGGGCGTCGTCGCCGACATCGATCAGGTCTGGCTGGAGCACAAACCGGCCGGATTTGCGGTGCACAGCAGACTCGCGTCGGCCGAGGACGCCGAGCGCGCGCAGCGCGAGACGCGTGCGCGAGCGGAGGAGCGCCTCGACGGGCTCACGGTTCGCGGCGGCAAGAACGTGCTCGAGTTCTCGGTGCGCTCGGCCAACAAGGGCGAGGCGGTCGAGCACCTCCGTCGGTACACGCACGCCGACGCCGTATTCTTCGCCGGCGATGACGTCACCGACGAGGACGCCTTCCGCGTGCTCGGCCCCGGTGACCTCGGGCTGAAGAGCGGCGCGGGCGAGACCGCGGCGAGCTTCCGGGTCGGCGGCCCCGACGAGGTCGCGCGCGTGCTCGACGAGCTCGCGACCCTGCGAAGCGCGGTCGGAGGGTGACCGCAGTGGCTGTGCGCTTCTTCTCAGGCTCCTCTCAGTAATCTGGAATCCGGCGGCGCGGAAGGGACGGGATGCTCTCCATCTTTCTCGCGTTCATCGTCGCCGCTGTCCTGCTGCCCGGCCTGGCGCGCTGGATCGGTCGGGGAGTCTTTCCGCTCGCGGCACTCGTGGCCGCCGCCGGATTCGCGCAGGCGCTCGTGCACGCCCCCGAGGTCGCCGACGGCCGGGTGTTCGTCGAATCGACGATCTGGATCGACCAGCTCGACCTGAGCGCCTCGTTCGTGATGGATCCGCTGGGCCTTCTGCTCGCGCTCGTCGTGACCGGAGTCGGCGCGCTCGTGCTGCTCTATTGCACGCGCTACTTCCGCGGTGACGATGCCCGCATCGGGGCGTTCGCGGGAACGTTCATGGCGTTCGCCGGGGCCATGTACGGTCTCGTCCTGGCCGACGACGTCTACCTGCTCTTCATCTTCTGGGAGGCGACCAGCGTCTTCTCCTACCTGCTCATCGGCCACTCGCACCAGAAGCGGGCGAGTCGAAGCGGCGCCCTGCAGGCCCTGCTGGTGACGACGCTCGGCGGGCTCGTGATGCTCGTCGGCTTCGTGCTGCTGGTGGCGGAGGGCGGCACCACCTCGCTGCGCGAACTGATCGCCGCGGCGCCGAGCGGTCCCGTCGTGACCGTCGCGATGATGCTCGTGCTGGTCGGCGCGCTCTCGAAGTCGGCGATCTTCCCGTTCCACTTCTGGCTGCCCGGCGCGATGGCCGCCCCGACCCCGGTGAGCGCGTACCTGCACGCCGCGGCGATGGTGAAGGCGGGCATCTACCTGGTGCTGCGCCTCGGCCCGGGCTTCGCGTCGACTCCCGGGTGGAGCGAGGTGCTCGTCACGCTCGGGCTCGTCACCCTGCTGCTCGGCGGCATTCAGGCGCTGCGGCAGACCGACCTCAAGCAGGTGCTCGCGCACGGCACGGTCAGCCAGCTCGGCATGCTCATCGTGATCGCCGGCTTCGGCACGGCCGAGGCGGCGCTCGCCGGCATCGTGCTGCTGCTGGCGCATGCGCTGTTCAAGTCGGCGCTGTTCCTCATCGTCGGCATCGTCGACCACCGCATGGGCACCCGCGACCTGCGCGAGATCACGGGGCTGGGGCGCCGCGCACCGGTCCTCGCCGCCGCCGCGATCATCGCGGTCGCCTCGATGGCCGGGCTGCCGCCGCTGTTCGGCTTCGTGGCCAAGGAGGCCGTGTTCGCGGCCGTCCTCGAGGTCGCCGAGGCCGGGGACCCGGCGGCGTGGCTCGTGCTCGCCGGGCTCGTCGCCGGGGCGGTGCTGACCCTCGCCTACGGCTTCCGCTTCGTCTGGGGCGCGTTCGCCGACAAGCGGCCCGAGCAGCTCGTCTCGCGCGAGACCGGCGCGCTCCGCACGATGCGCGCGCCGAGCAGGTCGGAGCTCGGCTTCATGCTCGCGCCCGCGGTCGTGCTCGTGGCGATCACCGCCGCGCTCGGCCCGTTCGCCGCGATCCTCGACCCGCTCGCGACGGCGAGCATCGCGGGCTACGCGGATGCCGCCGAGGCGCCGCACGTCGAGTTCTGGCACGGCGTCGGACTCGCGCTCGCGGCCTCCGGTGTCAGCATCGCGCTCGGTCTCGGCCTCGCCGCCCTGCTGCGACGGCGGGAGGAGCGCGAACCCCGGGCTCCGCTCGCCGAGCGGGTGTACCGCGCCGTCGTCGGCGCGACCGACCGCGTCGCGGCATGGCTCACGGCGCAGCTGCAGCGCGGGTCGCTGCCGTTCTATCTCGGCGTGATCTACCTGGTGGTGGCGCTCGCGCTCGTCGGGGCGCTGCTGGGCGTCGAATCGTGGACGCAGAACTGGGAGCTCGCACAGGGGCCGGTTCAGTTCGCCGCCGGCCTCGTCATGGTCGTCGGCGCGATCGCGGCGGCGCGCGCGCAGAAGCGCTTCGCCGGCGCGATCCTCGTCGGCGTCACCGGCACCGGAATGGCCGCCATCTTCGCGACGCAGGGCGCACCGGATCTGGCCCTCACGCAGCTTCTCGTCGAGGTCGTCACCCTCGTCGCATTCGTGCTGGTGCTGCGCCGACTGCCGGCGCGCCTCGGTGAGCACAACGGCAGCACCAACCGGCTCCCGCGCGCGCTGCTCGGGGTGACGGTGGGACTCGCGATGGCCGCGCTCGCGATCGTCGCCACCGGCGTGCGCGTCGACGAGCCCATCTCACTCGCCTGGCCCGAACTCGCCTATGTGCAAGGTCACGGGCGCAACGTCGTCAACGTGGCCCTGGTCGACATCCGGGCCTGGGACACGCTGGGCGAACTGTCGGTCGTGATCGCCGCCGCGACCGGTGTCGCCAGCCTCATCTTCGTCAGCTCGCGCCGCGACGACCTGCCGCGCGTGGGGCGGCGGGCCGCGCGCGCCTCGATCCGCAAGCGCCGCTTGCAGCAGGAGGAGCCGCTGCACGTGCCGGTCGCCCGCGGTTCGTGGCTGCTGGCGGGGCGCACGCTCTCGCCGGAGAACCGCTCGATCCTGCTGGAAGTGGTCGTCCGGCTCATCTTCCACGCGCTCATCGTCGTCTCGGTGTACCTGCTGCTGGTGGGGCACAACGCCCCCGGCGGCGGGTTCGCGGGAGGCCTCGTCGTCGGCCTCGCGCTCACCGCGCGCTACCTCGCGGGCGGTCGCCGCGAGCTGGGGGCTGCCGCGCCGTTCGATGCGGGCGTCATCCTCGGGGTCGGCCTGCTCACCGCGTCCGCCACCGCGGTCATCCCGCTGTTCTTCGGCGTCGACGCGCTCACCTCGACGTGGGTGACCCTGTCGCTCGGCGTGTTCGGCGAGATCGACCTGGTCACCTCGATGTTCTTCGACATCGGCGTGTACCTCGTCGTCGTCGGGCTCGCCCTCGACGTGCTGCGCAGCCTCGGCGCCGAGGTCGACCGGCAGAGCGAGGACGCCGAGGCGGGGACGGCAAGCCGACGCGCGTCCGGGGAGGTATCGGTATGAGCGTCTCACTCGTGCTGCTCGTGGTCATGGCCGTGCTCTACGCCTGCGGCGTGTACCTGCTGCTGGAGCGGAGCATGACGCGCGTGCTGTTCGGCTTCCTGCTGGTCGGCAACGCGACGAATCTGCTCATCCTGATCGTCGCCGGGCGCCCGGGCGCCGCGCCGATCTACGACGAGGAGAGCACCGAGGCGATGAGCGACCCGCTTCCGCAGGCGCTCATCCTCACCGCGATCGTGATCACCTTCGCCGTCTCGGCGTTCCTGCTCGCGCTCATCTACCGGTCGTGGCTGCTCTCCCGCGCCGACACGCTCTCCGACGACGCCGACGACCTGGCGATGCGCGCCGGCACCGCCTCGACGGCGGGAGAGCAGACCGAGTACGGCGAGGATGTCGCGAGCGAGTCCAGCGAGTTCGGCGAAGGCGACGCCGAGACCCCGCCGGCCACCGAGGCGGAGGTGACGCGATGAACGCCCCCGTGGCGCTGGTGCCCCTCGTGGTGCTGCTCCCGCTGATCGGCGCCGGAGCCGCGCTCGCCCTCGGTCGCCGTGCCCGGGCGCAGCGCGTGCTCGCCGTGGCCGCGCTGGTCGGCATGCTCGCCGTGAGCATCGTCATGCTCGTCGCGGCCGACACCGGCGGACCGCTCGTGATGGAGGTCGGGGGCTGGGCGGCGCCGTACGGCATCGTCCTCGTCGTGGACCGGCTCGCCGCACTGCTGCTCGCGATCTCGGCCATCGTGCTGCTCGCGGTCCTGCTGTTCTCCGTCGGACAGGGTCTCGCCGACGGCGACGCCGAGACCCCCGTCACGATCTACTATCCGACCTATCTGATCCTGGCCGCGGGAGTCGCGATCGCCTTCATCGCCGGCGACCTGTTCAACCTCTACGTCGGCTTCGAGGTGCTGCTGGTCTCCAGCTACGTGCTCATCACCATCGGCGGCACCACGGAGCGCATCCGCGCCGGCACCACCTACATCGTCGTCAGCCTGGTCTCCTCGGCGCTGTTCCTCGGCTCGATCGCGATGATCTACGGGGCGACCGGCACCGTCAACATGGCGCAGATCGCCGACCGGCTCGACACGATCCCCACCGACGTGCAGATCCTCCTGCACGTGATGCTGCTGCTCGGCTTCGGCATCAAGGCCGCCGTGTTCCCGCTGTCGTTCTGGCTGCCCGACTCCTACCCGACGGCGCCCGCGCCCGTCACCGCCGTGTTCGCCGGATTGCTGACCAAGGTCGGCGTCTACGCCATCATCCGCACCGAGACGCTGCTGTTCCCGGGGCCCGAGCTGAACCCGCTTCTCCTGACCGTCGCGACGATCACCATGGTGGTGGGTGTGCTCGGCGCCGTCGCGCAGAGCGACATCAAGCGGCTGCTGAGCTTCACGCTCGTGAGCCACATCGGCTACATGATCCTCGGCATCGGGCTCGGAACCGTCGCCGGAACGACGGCGACGATCTACTACGTCGTGCACCACATCGTCGTGCAGACCACGCTGTTCCTCGCCGCGGGACTCATCGAGCGACTGGCTGGCAGCACCTCGCTGCCGAAGCTCGGGGGACTGCTCGCGATCTCGCCGTTGGTCGCCGGCATCTTCCTGATCCCCGCGCTGAACCTCGGCGGCATCCCGCCGTTCTCCGGATTCCTCGGCAAGATCGGCCTGTTCACCGCGGCCGTCGAGGCGGGCGAGCCGCTCGCGCTCGTCGGGGTGGCGGCGGGCGCGCTTGTCTCGCTGCTCACCCTGTACGCGCTCATCCGCGTCTGGAACGCCGCGTTCTGGCGTCCCGCGCCGGAGGGCGCCGCGGCGCCGGTCGACGAGCAGTCCGCTCCGACCGGCGCGGTCATCACGGCGCCGGTCGCCACCACGACCCCGCGCATCATGACCGGCGTCACGATCGCGATGGTCGGCGTGGGGCTCGCGCTCACCGTCTTCGCCGGACCGCTCTACGACCTGAGCGAGCGGGCCGGACAGAACCTCGAAGGCGACTTCTATCAGGACGCCGTCTTCCCGGAGGGTCTCGATGAGTGAGCCTGAGGAGATGACCCCACACACCGTGACCCGCAGGGCGGTGCGGTTCCGGCTGCTGCAGCAGCTTCCGCTGCTCGTCACGCTCGTGGTGCTCTGGATGCTGCTGTGGGGCACCGTGTCGTGGCTCAGCCTGGTCAGCGGCGTTCTCGTCGCGGTCGCCGCCACCCAGTTCTTCTACCTGCCGCCGGTCGAGCTCTCGGGGCGCTTCAACCCGTTCTGGCTGATCGTGTTCCTCGCCCACTTCGGCGCCGAGCTGTTCGTGGCTTCCTTCGCCGTCGCCGCGCGGGCCTTCGGGCCGCCGATCCGCAGCAACGCGATCATCGAAGTGGATCTGCGCTCGCACTCCGACTTCGTCGTCACCCTGACCGCCACCGCGATCTCGCTCGTGCCCGGCTCGCTCGTGATCGAGATCGACCGCGACCGCGCGGCGCTGTTCGTGCACGTGCTCGGGGCGCGCACCGAACGCGACCTCGACCGGGCGCGCCGGACCGTGCTCGACACCGAGGCGCGACTCGTGCGCGCCGTCGGATCGCGCGACGACCTGGAGAGGTGCCGAGCATCATGACTGTTCTCATCACCATCGCGGGCGTGATCTTCTCCCTCTCCGCCGTCCTCGCCGTGATCCGGGTCGTCCTCGGCCCGACGGTGCTCGACCGCATGATCGCGGCCGACGTGCTGCTGACCATCGTGCTGCTGGTCGTGGGCGCCGAGATGGTCGTCTCGGGTCACACCCGCAACCTCGTCGTCATGCTCGTCATCGCCGTCTCGGCGAGCATCGCCACGATCGCCGTCTCGCGCTTCGTGTCGCAGCGTCCCGTCGAAACGCAGCCCGCCGACCAGCCGGAGGTCGACCGATGATCGATCTCGACCTCATCCTCGACCTCGCGGCGGGCGTCTGCCTCGTGCTCGCCTCGCTGCTCTCGCTCGGCGCCGCCGTCGGTCTGCTGCGGTTCCCCGACTCGCTGAGCCGGCTGCACGCCGGCACCAAGCCGCAGATCCTCGGCCTGATCCTGGTGATCATCGCCATCGCGCTCGCCACCCGCACCTGGGCGACGCTGCTCGCGCTCGTGCCGATCGCGATCTTCCAGCTCTTCACGGCGCCGGTGGCGGCGCACATGATCGGTCGCGCGGGCTACCGAACCAAGAACGTGCGACGTGACCTGCTGATGCGCGACGAGCTCGTCGACGACGTCTCGCGGGCCGAGGAGCGGGAGTCGCGCGAAGGCTCCTGAGTCCGCGGGCCATGCGAACCGCGCCGACGCGATACCCTCGACACATGCCGGAAACATCTGCCGATTCGGGCGCGCCCGCAATCGATCACAAGCCCCGTTCTCGCACCGTCACCGATGGCATCGAAGCCACGACGAGTCGCGGTATGCTGCGCGCCGTCGGCATGGGCGACGCCGACTGGGACAAGTCGCAGATCGGCATCGCCAGCTCGTGGAACGAGATCACCCCCTGCAACCTGAGCCTGGGGCGTCTCGCGCAGGCAGCCAAGGAGGGCGTGCACTCCGGCGGGGGATACCCGCTGCAGTTCGGCACCATCTCCGTCTCCGACGGCATCTCGATGGGCCACGAAGGCATGCACTTCTCGCTCGTCTCGCGTGAGGTCATCGCCGACAGCGTCGAGACCGTCATGCAGGCCGAGCGGCTCGACGGCTCGGTGCTGCTCGCGGGCTGCGACAAGTCGATCCCCGGCATGCTGATGGCGGCGGCGCGACTCGACCTCGCCTCCGTGTTCCTCTACGCCGGATCGATCGCCCCCGGCTGGGTGAAGCTCTCGGACGGCACCGAGAAGGACATCACCATCATCGACTCCTTCGAGGCGGTCGGCGCGGTCAAGGCCGGCAAGATGAGCGAGGCCGACGCCAAGCGCATCGAGTGCGCCTTCGCGCCCGGTGAGGGTGCCTGCGGCGGCATGTACACCGCCAACACGATGGCCTCCGTCGCCGAAGCGCTCGGCCTCTCGCTGCCCGGCAGCGCGAGCCCGGCCGCCGCCGACGCGCGCCGCGACTACTTCGCCCACCGCTCTGGCGAGGCCGTCACCAACCTGCTGCGCCTCGGCATCACCGCGCGCGACATCCTCACCAAGAAGGCGTTCGAGAACGCCATCGCGGTCGGCATGGCGCTCGGCGGCTCGACGAACATCGTGCTGCACCTGCTCGCGATCGCGCACGAGGCCGAGGTCGAGCTGACCCTCGACGACTTCAACCGCATCGGCTCGAAGGTGCCGCACATCGGCGACCTCAAGCCCTTCGGCCAGTACGTCATGAACGACGTCGACCGTCACGGCGGGCTGCCGACCCTGATGAAGGCGCTGATGGATGCCGGGCTCATGCACGGCGACGCCCTCACCGTCACCGGCAAGACCCTGGCCGAGAATCTCGCCGAGATGGACATCGACCCGCTCGACGGCAAGGTGCTGCGCGCGCTCGACAACCCGATCCACGCCACCGGAGGCCTGACGATCCTGCACGGCTCGCTCGCCCCGGAGGGTGCGGTCGTGAAGACCGCCGGCTTCGACGCCGAGACCTTCGAGGGCCCGGCGCGCGTGTTCGAGCGCGAGCGCGCCGCGATGGATGCGCTCACCAACGGCGAGATCACCGCCGGCGACGTCGTGGTCATCCGCTTCGAAGGCCCCAAGGGCGGCCCCGGCATGCGTGAGATGCTCGCCATCACCGCCGCCATCAAGGGGGCAGGCCTCGGAAAAGATGTACTACTCTTGACCGACGGCAGATTCTCAGGCGGCACAACCGGCCTGTGCATCGGCCACGTCGCTCCCGAAGCGGTGGACGCAGGTCCGATCGCATTCGTCCGCGACGGTGATCTGATACGGGTCGATATCGCCGCCCGGTCCATTGACCTACTGGTCGACGAGGCCGAGCTGGCAGCCCGCCGCGACGGCTGGGCTCCACTTCCTCCGCGCTATACCCGTGGCGTTCTCGCGAAGTACTCGAAGCTCGTGCATTCCGCTGCGGAAGGCGCGGTCACCGGGTAGCTTGCGCTCCCGATCTGCCGGCCGGCGGATCGATCAGACACTTTTCGAAGGACCTCATCCATGACTGCGGACTCCGCACCGGCCCCGGCAGCGCCGGGCAAGGCCGGCCCGCCCGAGCTCACCGGCTCGGGGCAGATCCTCGCCTCGCTCGAAAAGCTCGGCATCACCGACGTCTTCGGACTTCCCGGCGGCGCCATCATGCCGTTCTACGACGAGCTGATGGCCTCCACCGCGATCCGGCACATCCTGGTGCGCCACGAGCAGGGCGCCGGCCACGCGGCCGAAGGCTACGCCTCGGCCTCCGGCAAGCTCGGCGTCTGCATCGCCACCTCGGGCCCCGGCGCCACGAACCTCGTCACGGCGATCGCCGACGCCTACATGGACTCGGTGCCGCTGTTGGCGATCACCGGCCAGGTGTTCTCCACCTCGATGGGAACGGATGCGTTCCAGGAGGTCGACATCGTCGGCATCACGATGCCGATCACCAAGCACTCGTTCCTGGTGACCAAGCCCGAAGATGTGCCCGGCGTGCTTGCCGCGGCCGTCGAGATCGCCACCACCGGCCGCCCCGGCCCGGTGCTCGTCGACATCACCAAGGACGCGCAGCAGAAGTCGGCGCCGTTCATCTGGCCGCCCAAGGTCGAGCTGCTCGGCTACCGCCCGGTGACCAAGGCGCATGGCAAGCAGATCGTCGCCGCCGGCGAGATGCTCGCCGCCGCGAAGAAGCCGATCCTGTACGTGGGCGGCGGAGTGATCCGCGGCCGTGCCGAGAAGGAGCTGCTGAAGCTCGCCGAGAAGACCGGCACCCCCGTCGTCACGACGCTCATGGCGCGCGGCGCGTTCCCCGACTCGCACCCGCAGCACCTCGGCATGCCCGGCATGCACGGCACGGTGCCCGCGGTGCTCGGCCTGCAGGAGAGCGACCTGATCATCGCGCTCGGTGCGCGGTTCGACGACCGCGTCACCGGCAAGGTGGCCGACTTCGCCCCCGAGGCGAAGGTCGTGCACGTCGACATCGACCCGGCCGAGATCGGCAAGATCCGCACCGCCGATGTGCCGATCGTCGGCGACGTGAAAGAGGTGCTGCCCGAGCTGCTGGCGGCCTACACCGCCGCGTCGAAGAACGTCACCCCCGACTACTCGGAGTGGTGGACGCGTCTCAACCAGCTGACGGCGAACTTCCCGCTCGGCTTCGTCGACGACCCCGACGACGGGCTGCTCGCCCCGCAGGGCATCATCCAGCGCATCGGCGAGCTCTCCGGCCCGGAGGCGATCTACGCCGCCGGCGTCGGCCAGCACCAGATGTGGGCCGCGCAGTTCATCAAGTACGAGCGGCCGATGTCGTGGCTGAACTCCGGCGGCGCCGGAACGATGGGCTACTCGGTGCCCGCCGCGATGGGCGCCAAGGTGGCCCAGCCGGACCGCCTGGTGTGGGCGATCGACGGCGACGGATGCTTCCAGATGACCAATCAGGAGCTCGCCACCTGCACGATCAACGACATCCCGATCAAGGTCGCGATCATCAACAACTCGAGCCTCGGCATGGTGCGCCAGTGGCAGACGCTGTTCTACGACGGCCGTCACTCGTTCACCGACCTCAACACCGGCTCGACCTCGGCCACCGAGCAGACCCGCATGGTGCCCGACTTCGTGAAGCTCGCCGAAGCGTACGGTGCCCTCGGCATCCGCGTCACGAAGCCCGAAGAGGTCGATGCGGCGATCAAGCTCGCGATCGAGACCAACGACCGGCCCGTCGTCATCGACTTCGTGGTCAGCCGCGACGCGATGGTGTGGCCGATGGTGCCGCAGGGCGTCGGCAACTCGCAAGTGCAGTACGCCCGAGATCACGCTCCCGAGTGGGAGGAGGAGTAAGCCATGTCGCGTCACGTTCTCTCCCTGCTCGTCGAAGACAAGCCCGGCCTGCTGACCCGCGTCGCGGGACTGTTCGCCCGCCGCGGCTTCAACATCGAGTCGCTCGCGGTCGGCCACTCCGAGCTGGAGGGCCTCAGCCGCATCACCGTCGTGGTGGATGTGGACGCCCTCCCGCTGGAGCAGGTCACCAAGCAGCTGAACAAGCTGATCAACGTGGTCAAGATCGTCGAGCTCGACCCGACACAGGCGGTCGAGCGCGAGCACCTGCTGATCAAGGTCCGCGTCGACAACACGACCCGCTCGCAGATCCTCGAGGCGGTGAACCTGTTCCGCGCGCGCGTTGTCGACGTGGCACCGGATGCGCTGGTCATCGAGGTGACGGGCGACTCGGGCAAGGTGCAGGCCTTCCTGCGCGTGCTCGAGCCCTACGGGATCAAGGAGCTCGCGCAGTCGGGCCTCCTCGCCATCGGTCGCGGTGCGAAGAGCATCAGCGAGCGCGTCCTCAAGAACTGAAAACCCAGCTGGTTGAGGAGCGGCCGAAGGCCGCATATCGAGACCAGCACCCCGTACGACGGGTTCCGATACGCCCGCTCGCGGGCTGCTCGACCCACACAAGAAGAAAGAGAAACCCCCTCATGGCAGAGCTCTACTACGACAAGGACGCCGACCTCTCCCTCATCCAGGGCAAGAAGGTCGCGATCGTCGGCTACGGATCGCAGGGCCACGCCCACGCGATGAACCTCCGCGACTCGGGCGTCGAGGTCAAGATTGGTCTGAAGGACGGCTCGAAGTCGGCCCCCAAGGCCACCGAAGAGGGCTTCGAGGTGCTCAGCGTCGCCGACGCCGCCGAGTGGGCCGACGTCATCATGATCCTCGCGCCGGACCAGCACCAGCGCGCGATCTACAACGAGAGCATCAAGGACAAGCTGACCGCGGGCAAGACCCTCGCCTTCGCGCACGGCTTCAACATCCGCTTCGGCTACATCGAGGCGCCGTCCGACGTCGACGTGATCCTCGTCGCCCCGAAGGCCCCGGGCCACACGGTGCGTCGCGAGTACGTCGCCGGCCGTGGCATCCCGGACATCATCGCGGTCGAGAACGACGCCTCGGGCCAGGCCTGGGACCTCGCGAAGTCGTACGCGAAGGCGATCGGCGGCACCCGCGCCGGCGTCATCAAGACCACCTTCACCGAAGAGACCGAGTCGGACCTGTTCGGCGAGCAGGCCGTGCTCTGCGGCGGCACGTCGCAGCTGGTGCAGTACGGCTTCGAGACCCTCGTCGAGGCGGGCTACCAGCCCGAGATCGCCTACTTCGAGGTGCTTCACGAGCTGAAGCTCATCGTCGACCTGATGTGGGAGGGCGGCATCGCCAAGCAGCGCTGGTCGGTCTCCGACACGGCCGAGTACGGCGACTACGTCTCCGGCCCGCGCGTCATCGACCCGAGCGTCAAGGAGAACATGCAGGCCGTTCTCGCCGACATCCAGTCCGGTGCGTTCGCGAAGCGCTTCATCGACGACCAGGACGCCGGCGCGCCCGAGTTCATGTCGCTGCGCGAGAAGGGTGCCCAGCACCCGATCGAGAAGACCGGCAAGGACCTCCGCGCCCTCTTCGCGTGGAAGCAGCAGGACGCCGACTACACCGACGGCTCCGCCGCCCGCTAGTTTTTGGCGCCAGGGATGCATCCCTGACGTAAGGGAGTGCCGCGCGCGGCACTCCCTTACGTCATTTCGGCGTCCGTTGGGTGCGTGCTCCCGTCACGGGTTCGCGGATGCGAAGGCGGCCTGTGCTCGCGGGATGTCGGCAGGGATGCATCCCTGACCCAACCGTGTGACGCGCGCGGCACGCGGCGGCGCCCGGGATGCATCCCGCGCGCCCACAGGGGGTTAGGCGCCGCCGAAGCGCTCGGCTCGGATTTGGGCGGGGTCGTGGCCGGCCTCCACGAGCCACATGGAGACCATCTCGACGAAGGGCGTCGGGCCGCAGAGGTAGATGCGGGGCATCTCCTCCGGCGGGATGCTGTGATCGGCGAGCGCCTCGCGCGTGATCCGCGCGGGGGCCGTCGGCCAGCCGTCCGGCGCCTCGCGCGTGTAGATGTAGTCGACCTCGAGCGGTCCCGGGCAGCGCCCCGCCGCCTCGGCCAGCTCCTCGCGGAAGAACACGTGCGCGGGGTCGCGCACCGAGTACAACAGTCGGAACCGCGTCATGTCGCCCGCCTCGGCATGCGCGGCGGCCATCGCGAACAGCGGCACGATGCCGGAGCCGGCGCCGATCAGCTGCACCGGCGGCAGCTGTGCGCCGTCGCCCTCGGTCGGCGGATGCCAGAGGAAGAACCGCCCCAACGGCCCGTGCACCTCGAGCTGGTCGCCGACCCGCAGCTCGTCGACGAGGAACGGCGAGACCTCGCCGTACTCGAGCCGGTCGACGACGAGGGTGAGGCGGGTCGCGGCCCCCGCCGACGCGATCGAGTACGCGCGCGAGGCCTGATAGCCGTCGGGCGCCGTCAGCCGGATGTCGAGGTGGGCTCCGGCATCGTTGCCCGGCCAGGTGGGCACGTCGAGCACCAGTCGGCGCGAGTTCGGCGTCTCGGGCGAGGTCTCGGCCACGGTCGCCAGGTGCCAGGCCGCGCGGTGCACCGCGATCCGGTCGGTGACCTTCATCGTCGGATCACCAGTACCGCTCCTCCTGCCACGGGTCGCCGTGCAGGTGGTAGCCGTTCTGCTCCCAGAAGCCGGGGTCGTCGCGCGGCATCATCACCAGCCCGCGGATCCACTTGGCGCTCTTCCAGAAGTACAGGGCGGGCACGAGCAGTCGCGCGGGGCCGCCGTGCTCGGGGCTGAGCGGCTCGCCCTCGGCTTCGGTTGCGATCCAGGCCTGCCCGTCGAGCAGCTCATCGAGCGGAATGTTGGTGGTGTAGCCGCCGTAGCTGTGCGCCATCACGTAGTCGTAGCTCGACTCGACGTTCTCGAAGAACTTGTCGAGACTCACGCCACGCCAGGCCATGTCGAGCTTCGTCCAGTGGGTCACGCAGTGGATGTCGGTCTGGATGTCTTCGACGCCGAGCGCGAGCATCTCGTCCCAGGTCCACACGTGCTTGGCCCCGGTCTCGTCGGCGATCGTGAACGTCCAGTCCTCGGTCTCGAGCTGCGGGGTGGCGCCCGCGGAGAGCACCGGCCAGTCTTCGACGAGCGTCTGCCCGGGTGGGAGTCGGGGGTCGCGGTCGCCGCCGCGACCGGTGAAGCCTCGTGTGATGAACGACATGCGCATCCTCCCGAAACATGAGCGAACTCTGGGTTCAGAGTAGACCGCACGGCGAGCATTGTCAGGAGCGGCGACCCTAGGCTGGTGGCATGACTTCTCTCGGGCTCGGGATGCCGGCGGTGCGCCGCGACCCGAGTGCGGCGCCGTCGACGGCGGGACGCCCCGACACGGATGCGCTGATCGACCGCTTCGGACGCGTCGCGCACGACCTGCGGGTCTCGATCACCTCCGCCTGCTCGCTGCGCTGCACCTACTGCATGCCCGCCGAGGGTCTGCCCGTGATCCCGAAGAACGAGCTGCTGAGCGCCGCCGAGATCGCCCGGCTGGTCGGCATCGCGGCGCGCGACCTCGGGGTGCGCGATGTGCGCTTCACGGGCGGCGAGCCGTTGACCCGCGCCGACCTGGTGGAGATCATCGCGCTGTCGCGCGCGGCTGCGCCCGGGGCGTCGCTCGCGATGACGACGAACGCGATCGGTCTCGACAAGCGCGCGGCGGCGCTGCGCGACGCGGGCCTCGACCGAATCAACGTCTCCCTCGACACGATCGACCGCGCCCACTTCGAGCGCCTCACCCGGCGTGACCGGCTTCCCGCGGTGCTGCGCGGCATCGCGGCGGCGCACGCGGCGGGCCTCGGCCCGCTCAAGGTGAACGCGGTGCTCATGCGCGAGACGCTCGGCGACGCCCCCGCGCTGCTCGACTGGGCGATCGAGCACGGGGCCCGGCTGCGCTTCATCGAGCAGATGCCGCTCGATGCCGACGAGGCCTGGCAACGCGCCAACATGGTGCCCGCCGCCGAGCTGCTCGAGGTGCTCGGCACCCGTTTCCGGCTCACCGAGGTGGGGCGCGAGGATCCGTCCGCCCCCGCCGAGGAGTGGCAGGTGGATGAAGGACCGGCCACCGTCGGCATCATCGCCTCGGTCACGCGCTCCTTCTGCGCCGCCTGTGACCGCACCCGACTGACCGCCGAGGGCACCGTCCGCTCGTGCCTGTTCGGCGACGACGAGACCGACCTGCGCGCGCTGCTGCGCGGCGGCGCGAGCGACGCCGAGATCGCCGACCGCTGGCGGGCGGCGATGTGGGGCAAGCAGGCCGGGCACGGAATCGACGCGGCCGACTTCGCGCGGCCGGTGCGGTCCATGGGGGCGATCGGGGGATGACGGCGGTGCGCTCGATTGCCGTGCGCTATTTCGCGGCGGCCGCGGACGTCGCCGGTCGCGAGGACGAGACGCTCGTGCTGCCGGCCGCGGCGACCGTCGGGCATCTGCGCGCAGCGCTGCGCGAGCGCTACGGGGCCGAGATGGACCGGGTGATGACGGCCGGATCCTTCCTCGTCGATGGGGTCGTCTCGCGCGACGACGCGCGCACTCTCGGCGACGCGGTGGACGTGCTGCCGCCGTTCGCCGGCGGCTGAAGGCTCAGTCGAGCACGCCGCGCAGCTTGTGCCCGGTGGCGATCTGCTCGCCCGAGATGCCGCCCGCGAAATGCGACGTCAGGAACACGATGAGTGCCGCGACCTCCGCGTAGGTCGACTCGCCCGGGAGGCCGCGGCCCGGCGACGCGTGCTCCGTCTCGTCGCGCACCGGGCCCGGGTTCACGACGTTGACGGTCACGCCGGTGCCGGCGGCGGCATCCGCGAGCGACTTCGCGATCGTGTTCAGCGCGACGTTGCGCACCGAACCGGTCATCGTCGTCGTCATGCGCGCGATCTGACCGCTCACGCCGACGATGCGCCCGTACCTGGCGGCCGTCATGTGCGGCAGCAGCGCGTTGGCGACGCGCAGGAAGCCGAGCGCCTTGCCGTCGATCGCCTCGACGAGGTGGGCGGGCTCGTGATCCCGGCTCGCGTCGAGGCTCCCGGCGGGCGGCGCCGCGGTCAGCACGGCGACGTCGATGCGCCCGTGGCGGGCAAGCACCTCGTCGATCGCGGATGTCACCGAGGCGTCGTCGGCGGCGTCGAGCACCACCGAGTCGACCCCGAGCTCGGCCGCGAGAGCGGAGAGCTTCTCTGCGTTGCGAGCCGCGAGCACCACCGTCGCCCCTTCGTCGACGAGCTGGCGCGCGGTGGCGGCGCCGATGCGGCCGGTTCCGCCGACGACGAGGGCGACACGATTCTGCAGTCCGAGATCCATGCGTCCATTCTGCCGCGCGCGTGCCCGCCCTGGCGGGACCGCGTCTACAGGCCGACCCACTCCGAGACGCCGTCGACCAGGTGCTGGCGCTTCCAGATCGGCACGCGCTGCTTGATCAAGTCGACCAGGCGCGCGCAGGCGTCGAACGCCTCGGCGCGGTGCGGGGCGGCGACCGCCGCGATGAGCGCGGCATCCCCGATCTCCAGTCGTCCGACCCGGTGCACGGCGGCTACCCGCAGGCCTGTTTCGGCCGCGATCTCGGCGCAGGTCTCGCGCAGAAAGCGCTCCGCCTCCGGGTGGGCACGGTAGTCGAGGGCGAGCACGCCGTCGCCGTGATCGTGATTGCGGATCACTCCGGCGAAGCAGACCACGGCGCCGTCGGCGGCGGTCACCACCGAGTCCTCGATCCGGGCGCGGTCGAGCACGTCTTCGGTGACCTGCGCGAGCGCGACGAGGCCGGGTGCGTCGTCGGCCGCGCGTGCGCCGTCAGTCATGGTCGCCGCCGGCGAGTTGATCGAGCAGGTGCGGCAGCAGCGGTTCGAGCACGGCGAGCCCGTCGCGCACGCCGCCGGCGGAGCCGGGCAGGTTCACGATGAGCGTCGAGCCCGCGACGCCCGCGAGGGCGCGGCTGAGTGCGGCGGTCGGGGTGGCGGCGCGGCCCGCGGCGCGCAGGGCCTCGGCGATGCCGGGGAGTTCGCGGTCGAGCACGGCGGCGGTCGCCTCCGGCGTGCGGTCGGTGGGCGAGATACCGGTGCCGCCGGTGGTGAGGATGAGCGCCGGTTTCTCGGCCAGCGCCTCGGCGAGGGCGGCCGGGAGGTCGGCGTCGGCGACGATGCGCGGGGGAGCGGCGGTGAAGCCGTGGGTGTCGAGCCAGGCGGCGATCAGCGGGCCGGTCGTGTCGTCGCGAGTGCCGGCGGCGGCGCGGGTGGAGGAGACGAGGGTGAGGGCAGTGGGTCGAGTAGCCGACGGAGTCGGCGTATCGAGGCCCGCGGATGCGCCGAGCGGTTTCGATACACGATCCTGCGGATCAGGTCTCGATACACCGCCTTCGGCGGCACTCGACCCGCCTTCGGCGCTCAACCCGCTGGACTCGCGGGTCCAGTGGCCGTGCTTGCCGCCGGTCTTCTCGAGCAGCCGGATCTCGCCGAGCTCGGCGAGCGGGTCGACCGCCTTGATCATGTCGTGCAGGGTGAGCCCGGCGACGGCGACGGCCGTGAGCGCCTCCATCTCGACCCCGGTGCGTCCGGTGACGGCGGCGGTGGCGCGGATCTGGATCTCGCGCTCGCCGAGCTCGAAGTCGACGTCGACCGAGTCGAGTCCGAGCGAGTGGGCGAGCGGAATCAGCTCGTCGACGCGCTTGGCGCCCTGGATGCCCGCCAGCCGCGCGGTCGCCAGCACGTCGCCCTTCGGCATCCCCTCGCCGCGGATCAGGCCGATCACCTGGGGGCTGGTCAGAAGCCGGCCGCCCGCGAGCGCGACGCGGCGGGTGATCGGCTTGGCGCCGACGTCGACCATGTGCGCCTGACCGGCGGCGTCGAGGTGGGTGAGCTTTGGCTGGGTCATAGTTCGACAGTCTCCACGATGTCGCCGGGGTCCAGGCGGGTCACGTGCTCCGGCACGACGATCAGCAGCTCGGCGGCGGCCAGCGCGGCCACCAGGTGCGAGCCGGGGCCCGCGACGGTCGCGACCCCGGCGGCGCTTCGGACCCCGCGCAGATACTGGCGCTTGCCGGCGATCGAGTCGAGCGCGTGCGCGACCGGCTCGCGGCCGTGCACCGCT
Source organism: Herbiconiux sp. J20-20 (assembly GCF_057365085.1). NCBI lineage: Bacteria > Bacillati > Actinomycetota > Actinomycetes > Micrococcales > Microbacteriaceae > Herbiconiux > Herbiconiux sp. J20-20. The sequence goes on along the minus strand of NZ_CP195122.1, from coordinate 1,013,969 downwards.
GCCGGCAGTGCGGCGATCTCGCGCAGCACGGGCGCGGCGAACAGCTCGAACGACAGCTGTGAGCTGACGGGGTTGCCGGGGAAGCACAGCACCGGGATGCCCTCCCACTCCGCGGTGCCCTGCGGTCCGCCCGGCTGCATCGCCACGCTTCCGACGAGGGCGCCGCGCGGCTCGAGCACCTCGCGCACGACCTCGTGCTCGCCCATGGAGACGCCGCCGCTCGTGACGATCAGCTCGGCACCGGCGTCGCAGGCGGCATCGAGCAGCGCCACGAAGTCGTCGGCGTCATCGCGCACCCGACCGCTCAGCACGACCTCGGCGCCCAGGCTGCGGGCGGCTGCGGCAAGAGCTGGACCGTTGGCGTCGAACAGCTCCCCCGGGCCCGCCACGGTTCCGGGGGCGACCAGCTCGCTGCCGGTCGAGATGATGGCGACGCGCACCCGCGTCTGCACGTCGACGTGGGTGAGTCCGGCAGCGGCGAGCGCGGCGAGGTGGCGCGAGCGCAGGCGGCGCCCGGCGGGCACGAGCTCGGCTCCTGCGGTCAGGTCGGAGCCCGCCTCCCGGACATACAGGCCGGTTGCTGGGGCGACGAGGATGGCGACCTCGGCGCCGCGATCCTCGGTGTCTTCGACGCGCACCACCGCATCCGCGCCCGCCGGAACGGGGGCACCGGTCATGATGCGCACGGCGGTGCCGGGGGAGAGCGGCGCGGGTTCGCCGGCGGCGGCCGCGACCTCGCCGACGAGCGGCAGCAGCACGGGGGATTCGGGTGCGGCGTTCGCGAGGTCGGCGGCGCGGACGGCGATGCCGTCCATCTGCGAGTTGCGGAACAGCGGCAGGGCGACCGGCGAGGTCACCGCGTGGGCGGTCACGCGATCCAGCGCGTCCTCGATCGGCACGCTCTGGTGTGCGCGCTCGCGCACCGGCGCGAGCAGCGCGCGCACGGCGTCGGCGTGCTCCTCGACGGTGCGGCGGAAGGCGGCCGAGCCGGGCATCGTCAGTACCTCGGCATCGCCGGGTCGACGGCGCGGGCGTAGGCGTCGATGCCGCCGGTGAGGTGGCGCACGCGCGTGAAGCCGAGCGTCTGCATCGAGGCGAGCGCCTGCCCGGAGCGCACACCGTGGTGGCAGTAGAGCACGATGTCGGCGTCGCGATCGAGCGGATCGACCCCCGCGAGGATGTCGCGCAGCGGGATGAGCGTCGAACCCGGCAGCGCGACGAAGGAGTGCTCGTGCGGCTCGCGCACGTCGATCAGCATCGGGGGCTCGTCGCTGGCGAGCTCCGCGGCGAGAGCGGGGGAGTCGATCGAGGTGGAGCCGTCGAGCTCGCACTCGGCGGTGCGCTCCTCGATCGAGCCGGGACGCACGACGCCCGGCTCGCGCTCGTAGCGCACCTCACGCATGCTGCCGCTGCGCGCGTCGAAGATGGCGACGCGGCCGAGCAGCGGCTCGCCGATGCCGGTCAGCAGCTTGATCGCCTCCGCCGCCATCACCCCGCCGATGACGGTGCAGACCGGGGGCAGCACGCCGACCAGTTCGCAGCTGAGGCTCTCGGCATCCGGCGCTTCGGGAAAGAGGTCGCGGTAGTCGACGCCGCGCTCGTCCCAGGCGACCCCGGCCTGGCCGGTGTAGCGGACCGCCGAGCCCCACACCAAGGGGATGCCGCGCACCGCCGCGATGTCGTTGCACAGGTAGCGGGTGGGCGCGTTGTCGCTGCCGTCGATCAACAGGTCGGCGTCGAGCAGCAGGTCGAGCGCGTTGCGTCCGGTGAAGCGCTCGGCGACCGGGTGGATGACGGTGTCGGGCGACATCGCTCGCAGCGCCTCGGCCGCCGATTCGACCTTCACCCGCCCGACGTCCTCGGCGCGGTGCAGGGTCTGGCGGTGCAGGTTGCTGACGTCGACGGTGTCGTCGTCGACGATCGTGATCGTGCCGACCCCGGCGCCGACGATCGCGGGCAGCACGGCCGAGCCGAGTCCGCCCGCGCCGACCACGACGACGTGCGCGGCGGCGAGGCGTTCCTGCGCGCTCGCGCCGAAACCCTCGAGGACGCGCTGGCGCGCGAAGCGCGGCGCGGCGGGGTCGAGAGGCATGCAGCGATTCTTCCAGGTCGCGGGTCGTGGCACCGGGTGGGTGCGGTCGTGACGGTGGGCGCGGCGCAGTCCGCGCCCGCTCGAACGCGCGTCGCGCGCCCCTCCTCCGAAAGTCGGCGATCCGGCGTCCATGTCCACGAGTCGTGGACCAACCGCCCGAATCTCCGACTTTGCGCTCGGGTGGCGGGTGTCGCGGTGCGGGTGGGGGTCGCCGGAGGTCGAGGCAGGCCAGTACTTTTCAGCAGATGCGGTTAGATTTGATGAATTGAAACGCAGATGCGGAGATATGCACGAGGAGGGGCGAGATGAGCGAGTTCCGAGTGAGCGAGGCCGCGGCCCTGCTCGGGGTCAGCGACGACACGGTGCGCCGCTGGGGCGACAGCGGGCGTCTGCCGATCCGGCGGGGTGAGAATGGCCGCCAGGTGATCGACGGTGCCGAGCTCGCGCCGCTCATGGCCGAGCTGGCTGCCGAGTCTCCGCTGTCGGATGCCTTCCCCGCCGCCCGCGTCTCCGCCCGCAACCGCTTCACCGGCATCGTCACCGCGGTGACACGCGACGGGGTGATGGCGCAGGTCGACATCCAGGCGGGGCCGTTCCGGGTGGTCTCGCTGATGAGCCGTGAGGCGGCCGACGAGCTCGGGCTCGAGGTGGGCGTGCTCGCGGTGGCGAGCGCGAAGGCAACCGTGGTGACGGTCGAGCGCCCCGAGGAGCGCGCGTGACCCGCGCGACCCGCGGGTTCACGGCCGCCCGCGCCCGCCGCGTTCGTGGCATCGCGCTCGGAGCCGCGAGCGCGCTCCTGCTTGCGGGATGCGCCGCGCCCGCCGAGACCGACGCCGACGAGGGTGCGCCCGGCGGAACCCTGACCGTCCTCGCGGCCGCCTCGCTCACCGAGGTCTTCGACGGGGCGGCCGCCGCGTTCGAGGCCGAGAATCCGGGTGTCGAGGTGATCGTGAGCGTCGGCGGCAGCGGCGCCCTCGCCGAGCAGATCCTCGCCGGGGCGCCCGCCGACGTGCTTGCCGCCGCGAACGAGTCCGCGATGGCGCGCGTGGTCGACGCCGGGCTGGCGGGCGCGGCGCCGATCTTCGCGACCAACACACTCGAACTCGTGGTGCCGGCGGGCAACCCCGCGGGCGTTCGGGGCCTGGCCGACCTCGCCCGCCCTCAGCTCGCGATCGCGCTGTGCGACGAGACCGTGCCGTGCGGCGCCGCGAGCGCCGAGCTGCTCGCGCTCGCCGGAGTGACCGCCGCGCCCGACACCCTCGAATCCGACGTGAAGGCGGTGCTCACCAAGGTGCTGCTCGGCGAGGCGGATGCCGGACTCGTCTACCGCACCGACGTGCGGGCGGCAGGCGCCGCGGTCGTCGGCATCGAGATCCCGGACGCGGCCGCGGTGGTCAACAACTACCCGATCGCTGCGCTCGCCGAGGCACCGAACCCGGATGCCGCATCCGCCTTCGTCGCGTTCGTGCTGTCGGCGGCGGGGCAGGCGCTCCTTCAGGAGGCGGGTTTCGGTGCCCCGTAAGAGCTCCCGGCGCCGCGCACTCCCGCTCCTCGTCGTCGTCGGCGCGGGGCTGGCGCTCGCCCTGCTGGTGCTGCCGCTCGTCGCGCTCGTGCTGCGCGCGCCGTGGGATCGCGTGGTCGAGATCGTGACGGGCGAGGTGGTCGGCCCGGCGCTGGCGCTGTCACTCGGCACCGCCGCGCTCTCGACGTTGATCTCTCTGCTGCTCGGGGTCCCGCTCGCGGTCGTGCTGGCGCGCTCGCACGGCTGGCCGGTGGTGCCGCGGCGCCTGCTGCGCGCGGCGATCACGATTCCGCTCGTGCTGCCGCCGGTGGTCGGCGGCATCGCCCTGCTGCTGCTGCTCGGGCGCAGCGGTGTGCTCGGCGGCTGGCTCGGTGAGCTGGGCATCGGCATCCCGTACACGACGGGCGCGGTCGTGATCGCGCAGGTGTTCGTCGCGATGCCGTTCCTGGTGTTCGCCGTCGAGGGCGCGCTGCTCTCGGCCGACCGGCGCACCGAACTCGCCGCCGCCACCCTGGGGGCGAGCCGCGCGCAGGTGTTCCGACTGGTGACTCTCCCGCTCGTCGGCCCCGGCGTGGCGGCCGGCGCGGTGCTCTGCTTCGCCCGCGCGCTCGGCGAGTTCGGGGCGACGATCACGTTCGCCGGCAGCCTGCCCGGGGTCACCCGCACGCTGCCGATCGCGAGCTACCTGGCGCTGCAGTCCGACCCGGATGCGGCGATCGTGCTGGCGCTGGTGCTGCTCGTCGTGGCGCTCGCCGTCATTCTCGCGCTGCGCGACCGGTGGATGCCGGGGGTGCGCGCGTGAGTGGCGAGACGCCCGCGGGCGGACTCATCGCGCACCTCGAAGCGCACCGCGGCGACGTCGACCTGCGGCTCACCCTGACGGCGACGCCGGGTCGTCCGGTTGCGCTCGTCGGACCGAACGGGGCGGGCAAGTCGACGACGCTCGCGGTGCTGGCGGGTGCGCATCCGCTGGAGGGTGGGCGCATCGAGCTGGCCGGGCGCGTGCTCGCGGGCGACGGCATCGATCTGCCGCCGGAGCGCCGCGGCATCGGTCTCGTGTTTCAGGATTACGTGCTGTTCGGGCACCTCAGCGTCCGTGACAACGTCGGCTTCGCGGTGCGCGTGCGCAGCGGGCGCGCGGCCGGGCGCGCAGCGGCGGAACCGTGGCTGGAGCGCTTCGGGCTCACGGCGCTGGCCGACCGGCTCCCGGCCGAGCTCTCGGGCGGGCAGGCGCAGCGGGTGGCGCTCGCGCGGGCGCTCGCCGCCGAGCCGGGCCTGCTGCTGCTCGACGAGCCGCTGGCGGCGCTCGACGTCGAGGTGCGCGCGGAGGTGCGCGCCGAGCTGGGGGAGCTGCTGCGCGGGCTGCCCATCCCCTCGGTGATCGTCACCCACTCGCGCGCCGATGTGGAGGCGCTCGGCGACGAGGTGCTCGTGCTCGAGGCGGGCACGGTGACGCAGCGCGGTGCGGTGGCCGAGCTGCGCGCGCATCCGGCGACCCCGTACGTCACCCGACTGTTCAGCACCCCGCCCGAGTGACGTGCGGCAGCGCGTGCGCAGAGTGTGCCGTTTCTCCGGAGTTTTCGCGCTGTCGGCGGGAACGCATCCCAGAAACACGGATGCGGTCGTGGAGAACTCCGGAGAAGCGACGCACTGCGCGCCGTAGTCTGGACTGATGCTTGAGATTCTGCAGCCGGGGGTCGGCCCGCACGGGGATGGGCCGTATCTTCCGGCCGATCCGCGGCACGTGTTCTGGGGCGTGCTGCCCTGCGAGACCGATACGCCGGTGCTCTCGATCGACTCGGGCGACGAGGTCACCATCGACACCCTCAGTCACGAGGGGCTGCTCGACGACCAGGGTTCCGACCCGGCGGCGTTCTTCGCCGGCCACGGGGTACCGCGCGAGCAGGTGCTCGACGACGCGGTCACCCTCGTCGCGACGCGCCAGCGCGGCGCCGACGACGGCCCGCACGTCGTCACCGGCCCGATCGAGGTGCGCGGCGCGGAGCCCGGCGAGCTGCTCGCGATCGACGTGCTCGAGACGATCCCGCGCGTGCCCTACGGCGTGATCTCGAACCGACACGGACGCGGCGCGCTGCCCGGCGAGTTCCCGCGCGGCGAGACGAACGTCAGCGTCTTCGCCGCTGCCCGCGACGGGCAGGGCTGGGTTCCGCGCGTCGAAGGCGGCGACGCCGACGTGCACTTCCCGCTCGACCCGTTCCTCGGCATCATGGGCGTCGCCGTTGCGGGCGACACCCGCCCGCACTCGGTGCCGCCCGGCCGTCACGGCGGCAACATCGACGTGAAGCTGCTGACCGTCGGCAGCACGCTCTACCTGCCGGTGCAGGTGGCGGGCGCGCTCGCCTTCGTCGGCGACCCGCACTTCGCGCAGGGCGACGGCGAGGTCGCGCTCACCGCGATGGAGGCCTCGCTGCGTGTGCGCCTGCGGTTCCGGCGGGTGCATTCCGACCATCCGCTCGCGCGTGTCGCGCGCCGCCACGGCCCGATCATCGAGACCCCCGAGTTCCTGGTGCCGACCGGGATGGATGCCGACCTGGGCGAGGCGAACCGCGCGGCCGTGCGCGCCGCGATCGACCTGCTGGGCGAGGTGCACGGCATGGACCCCGAGCACGCCTTCGCCTACCTCAGCGCGGCGACGGACTTCAACATCTCGCAGGTGGTCGACCGGGTCACCGGCGTGCACGCGCGCATTCGAAAGGCGGACTTCCAATGACGGTGTCGGTGAGCCTCCCGCAAGGAGTCGAGGAGCCCGACGGGCTCGTGGAGGCGGTGCTCGCCTACGAGACCGCCCTGATGTCGGACGACGTGGCGGCCCTCGATGCCGCCTTCGCACCGGGCTCGAGCACGCTGCGCGGCGACGCCACCGGGCTGCTGGTCGGACACGACGCGATCGCCGCGTTCCGGCGCGGACGCGGGGGAGCGCCGCAGCGCCAGCTGCTCGCCCTGCACGTGCGCCCGGTCGACGGCGACAACGCGCTCGTGGTGGCGGAGGTCGCGGCGCGCCGCGGCGGACGCGGGCTGCAGACCCAGCTCTGGCGTCGCGACGCCGAGCTCGGCTGGGTGGTGTCGGCGGCGCATGTGAGCGCGCCCGCCCCCGCCGTTGATGCGCGCATCTGGCGCACGGTCGGCACTCCGCTGGTGGCACCGCACGGCGACGGCGTGCTGGATGGGGTCGGCATCGCGGTGAAGGACCTGTTCGAGGTGAAGGGCTTCGCGCTCGGCGTCGGGAATCCGCGGTTTCTGGAAACCTCGAAGCCGGCCAAGCGCACCGCCCGGGCGCTGGAGGCGCTGCTGAAGGCGGGAGCCCACGTGACGGGCATCGCCCAGACCGACGAGTTCGCGTATTCGATCGCGGGCGCCAACGCGCACTACGGCACCCCGCCGAATGCGGCCGTGCCGGGCGCCCTGCCGGGCGGCTCCTCGAGCGGCCCCGGTTCGGCGGTGGCCAGCGGGCAGGCCGATCTGGGGCTCGGTACCGACACGGCTGGCTCGATCCGCGTTCCCGCCTCCTATCAAGGGTTGTGGGGCCTGCGGCCGACCCACGATGTGGTCTCGCTCGACGGCGTCTGGCCGCTCGCGCCCACCTTCGACACCGTCGGCTGGCTGACCCGCGACCCGGAGACCCTGCACAACGCGGTCGAGGCGACGCTCGGGGCGACCGAGCAGCGACTCGCGCCCGAGTTCGTCGTGGCCCCGTCGCTGCGCCGCGACCTCGACGCCGAGGTGCTGGAGGCCTTCGACGCGAGCGTGGCGCGCTTCTCGCCCGCCGAGGTCGACATCCCGGAGCCCGATGAGCTGCTGACGATCTTCCGCACCATCCAGCCCGCCGAGGCCTGGAAGAGCGACGGCGAGTGGGTGACGGCGAACCCCGGCACGCTCGGGCCGGGCGTGCGCGAGCGCTTCGAGATCGCGCAAGGCATGAGCGCCACGAGCGAGGCGGCCGCCCGCGAGGCGATGGCGGTGGCGCGCGAGCGCCTCGACTCGATCCTCGGGGATCGCATCCTGCTGCTGCCCTCGGCATCGTCCGCCGCGCCGAGCGCGCTGGCTTCGGCGGAGGAGCTGGAGGCGGTGCGCGGGGCGACGCTGCGGCTGTGCAGCGTGGCGGGCGTCGCCGGCCGACCCGCGCTGAGCGTGCCCGTGCTGAGCGCGACCGGTCCGACCGGTCGCCCCGCGCCGCTGGGTCTGTGCCTGGTGGGCCCTCGTGGCAGCGACCTCGCGCTCGTCGAACTGGCGGCCGACCTGTTCGGTTGATTCGAATGTTGCTCTGATCAACATCCCCGAAACATTCCCTTCCTAAGATGGGGCAGTGACCACTGCCTTGCCGATCAACCCGCCCGCCCGCCTCCTGATGGGTCCCGGCCCGATCACGGCCGACCCGCGCGTGCTGCGCGCCATGAGCGCCCAGCTCGTCGGGCAGTACGATCCGGCGATGACGGCCTACATGGCCGAGACGCAGGAGCTCTACCGCGGCGTCTTCGCGACCCGCAACGACGCCACCCTGCTGGTCGACGGCACCAGCCGCGCCGGCATCGAGGCGGCGATGGTGTCGCTGCTGGAGCCGGGGGACAAGGTGCTCGTGCCGGTCTTCGGGCGCTTCGGTCACCTGCTGCGCGAGATCGCGGAGCGCTGCGGCGCCGAGGTGCACGTCATCGAGCGTGAGTGGGGCACCGTCTTCACCACCGCCGAGATCGAGAAGGCGCTCATCGAGGTCAAGCCGAAGCTGCTCGCCGTCGTGCACGGCGACACCTCCACCACGGTCGCGCAGCCCTTCGACGAGCTCGGCGCGCTCGCCCACAAGCACGGCGCGCTGCTCTACAGCGACACCACGGCGAGCCTCGGCGGCAACACCTTCCTCACCGACGAGTGGGAGGTGGATGTGGTGAGCGCGGGCCTGCAGAAGTGCCTCGCCGGCCCCTCGGGCTCGGCCCCCATCACGATCTCGGATGCGGCGCGCGCCGTCATCGAGGCCCGCAAGTCGATTGAGGCGGGCATCCGCAGCGAGGGCGACCCGGTGCTGGCGAACCCGATCCGCTCCAACTATCTGGACCTGGCGCAGATCCTCGACTACTGGGGCCCGAAGCGCCTCAACCACCACACCGAGGCCACCACGATGCTGTACGGGGCGCGCGAGTGCGCGCGCATCCTGCTGGAGGAGGGCCTGGAGGCCACCGTCGAGCGGCACCGCCTGCACGGCGGCGCGATGGCGGCGGGCCTCGCCGGGCTCGGCTTCGAGATCTTCGGCGACCAGAGCGTGCGCATGAACAACGTGATCGGCGTGCACATCCCCGAGGGGATCGACGGCGACGCCGCGCGCGCGGCCATGCTCACCGACTACGGCATCGAGATCGGCACGAGCTTCGGCCCGCTGCACGGCAAGGTGTGGCGCATCGGCGTGATGGGCTACAACGCCCGCCGCGACACGGTGCTGACGACCCTCGCCGCGCTCGAACAGCTGCTGCGCCGCGGCGGCGTGACCGTTCCGGTCGGCGGCGGCGTGGATGCGGCGCTCGAGGCGTATGGGAGTGCCGCGTGACTTTGGGACTCGACGGAACCCCCGCGATCGACTCACTGCCCGCCGCGGAGCGCGTGCTGGCGCGCGCCGACGAGCTCGCGCGCCACTCCTCGATGGAGGACGGCATCGAGCGCGTCTACCTGAGCCCCGAGCACGCCCGCGTGAACGCGATCGCCGCCTCGTGGATGCGCGAGGCCGGCATGCACTCCTGGCAGGACGCCGCCGGCAACCAGTGCGGTCGCCGCTCCGACGACCCGGAGGGCATGCCCGCGCTGGTGCTCGGCTCGCACCTCGACACGGTGCCGGGCGCGGGACGCTACGACGGCATCCTCGGGGTGCTGGTGGCGATCGAGGTCGCCGAGCGGCTGGAGCACGTCGACCTGCCGTTCGCGCTCGAGGTGGTCGCCTTCGCCGACGAGGAGGGCACCCGCTTCGGGGCGACGCTGCTCGGCTCGCGCGCCTTCGCCGGCGGCTGGAAGTCGGAGTGGAACGAGCTGCAGGATGCCGAGGGCACGACGCTGCACGACGCGGCGCTGGCCTTCGGGCTCGACCCGGAGCGCATCCCGCTCGCCGCGCGCAAGCCGGAGGACGTGGTCGCCTACCTGGAGGCGCACATCGAGCAGGGCCCGAGCCTGGAGCGGCTCGACCGCGCGCTCGGCGTCGTCACGTCGATCGCCGCGGCCGAGCGGCGGCTGATCCGCGTGGTGGGGGAGTCCCGGCACTGCGCGACGCCGTGGGAGATCCGCCGCGACGCGCTGCAGGGCGCCAGCGAGATGATCCTCGCGATCGACCAGATCGCGCGCGACCACAACAGCCCGGCGACGATCGGCCACATCTCGGTCGAACCGGATGCGGTGAACGTCATCCCCGGTCTCGCCGAGTTCAGCCTCGACCTGCGCGACGCCACCGCGGAGGGGCGCGACATGACGTGGGAGGCGATCCGCCGCCGCATCCGCGAGATCGCGCTCGACCGCAGCCTGTCGCTCGAGGTCGAGTCGACGCACGCCGCGCCCGAGATGGTGTGCGCGCCGCACCTGCGCGAGTCGATTGCGGCGGGCATCCGCTCGACCGGCGACGAGTCGCCGCTCGACCTGTTCAGCGTGGCCGGCCACGACGCGATGGCGGTCGGCGAGCTCACCGACGTGGCGATGCTGTTCGTGCGCTGCGCCGGGGGCATCAGCCACCACAAGGACGAGTCGGTGCGACTCGACGACGTGGCGGCCTCGATCGACGCGATGCACGCGGCGGTGCTCGACGTGGCGCTGCGCTACTCGGCGGGCGACGCGGATGCGCCGGGACTGGTGCCGTAGGGCTCCTTTCGCTGGTCGCCCGTGATCGCGGCGATCGCCAGGTGTATCGTCACCGTGTTACATTTCAGTGTATCTGGCAGCTGACACACTTCTGGAGGCGTTGTGACACTGGTATTTCTCCTGCTGGTGTTCGGGCAGTCGCTGTTGGGTCCTGTCGCGGCCCTTGTCTGGTGGGCGGCATACGGCCGGCGCCGTGGCGGCCTGCGAGGGGCCGCCGCCGTCACGGTCGCTGTCGCTGCCATGGTCGGTCTGCTGGGAGACGGGATCGGTCGCATCGTCGGAGCGGGGCTGTCGTGGTTGATCCCGGTCGACCTGCCGGCATCGTTCTGGGACCTCTACGGGGACTTCCGGTTCCTTGTTCCGCCGATCGCGGGCCTGGTCGCCATGATCGTGCTGACCTTCCCGGTCATCGGCCGAAGAACGTCCACCACGGCCGTCCTGACGCCGCGGGGCCCGTTGAGCTTCATCCGCCCTCGCTGGCTGATCGCCCCCGGCATCGTCCTGGCGCTTCTCGTGATCCTCACGATCTGGTGTGGGGCGGTCTCGCAGCCCGAAGAGGGCACCGGCAAGTACACGATGTGGCTGATCGAGATCGGCGGCGAGTATGTCATCGGCACCAGCATCTACGGCTGGTTCTACTCGCTCCCCGTGCTCGCCGTCCTGGGCGTGATGCTGATCGTCGCCGGGATCAACCTCGCGCTGATCGCGAGACCCGCGTTCGCCGAAGACATCGAAGCCGATCAGCGGAGTCGAGAGCTGCGCTCCCGCAACGTGATCGCAGCGATCACCGCGACGCTGTTCCTCAGCCTGTCCCAGGCGCTGGGGCTCGTCGCGGGCGCGGCGAGCCTGCGCGGGAGCTTCGGGGCCTTCAGCTCGTGGACTCCCATCGCCGCGCTCGAACCCGTTCTGGGTGCCACGTCGTACATCGCCGCCGCGCTCGGCGTCGCCTTCTGGGTCAGCATCGCGCTGACCGCCGTGCCGACCCGCGCACGAACCCTTGCCCGGGCCACGACATGAACATCACGCTGGCCGGCGCGGCACCGCCGACGGAACAGATCCGAGATCAGCTCCGCGGCCTCATCGCCTCAGGACAGCTCGCCGCGGACCAGCGCCTCCCCTCGGTTCGACAGCTCGCGGCTGACCTCGGGGTCGCACCCGGAACCGTCGCCAAGGCGTACCGCGCCCTCGAAGCCGACGGCCTCCTGGCCACCCGCATCGGCGCGGGCACGCGCGTCGCGACCAGCGCCACCACGATCTCTCGCGCCGTCCTCGATGCGGCACACCGCTTCAACTCGGCGAGCACGGAAGCCGACCTCGACCTCGACGAGGCCATCCGGGTGCTGCGTGCGATTTGGCGCGACTAGGGCGCCCCTCCCGCATCCTCGGCCTTACGGTGGCGGTCTGGTTCCGCAGCTGGGTTGAGGGGTCATTCGCGACCCTGCGTCACACCTCGACGCGGCCGCGCAGCGCCTCGAGGATCTGCTCGCGCGTCGGGAGCCCGGCGAGACCCGCAGGCGTGCGATAGACGCGGCACGCGAGGTCGTTGGTCGCACCGTCGGAGGGGAACAGGTCGGTGCCGTCGACCTCGATCGTCGGCGAGCCGGCGAAGGCGGTGCCGATGGTGTCCTCCGGCGTCGCGAGCAGTTCCACCGCGATGGGGATGTCCGAGAGGCCGAGCTCATCGAGGGCCGCGCGCAGTCGCACCTCGGCGTCGGCCCAGTTCGGGCACGCGTCGATGTGCAGCAGGCGGATTCGCACGAGCTACTCCGCGAGTCTCCGCACGATGACGACCGAGTCGAGGAGCACCGCCGACTCCCCGTCGGGGCCGGTCGCCGGGCGCTCGCGCACCTCGGCGGCGACCGTCTCCCAGTCATCCGCCGACAGGTCGAGCGCGGCGAGCTCCTCGGCCGGGGTCGGCATCTCGGCGTGGAAGTGCTTCGACCACGGCGGCGGCGCCGCGTGCGCCACCACGAGCAGGTGCCCGCCGGGGGCGACGAGGGTGGCGGCGTGGCCCAGGATCGCCTCGCGCGAGAGCGTCACGTTCGACTGCAGAAAACAGGCGCTGACCAGGTCAAAGCGCAGCTCGGTGGTCCACGTCTCCAGGTCGGCCGCGACCCAGGTGTTGCGGTCGGCGGGGATGCCGCGGCGGGCCGCCTCGTCGGCGCCGCGGCGCACTGCGGTCGGCGAGATGTCGACGCCGGTGACACGCCAGCCCTGTTCGGCCAGCCACAGGCTGTCGCCGCCTTCGCCGCATCCGAGATCCAGGGCGGTGCCCGGGGTCAGCTCGCTCGCGGCGGCGACGAGGGAGGCGTTGGCGCGGCCCGACCACACCTGGGTGGCGGTCGAGTAGCGCTCTTCCCAGTACTGGGCGGCTTCGTTCTGAGACATGACGTTGAGAATACGCGCGACGACGCCTTCCGGCTGGCACAGTGAAGTGCATGCGACCACCGGGATGCGCCGTCTGCGGCGAGCTGCTGGCGGAGCCCGCCGGAGGGCTGGTGCGCTTCCAGCCCACCGACGAATCGCGCGCCTGGCGGGAGCGCTCCGCGGCGGAGGGATTCGTCGGTCACCCGCCCGATGAGGAGTGGTTCTGCGCGGTGCACGCCGCCGCTGCCCGCGACCTCGCCGCCACGCACACCCGCCCTGCTGCGCTCCGGCGCATCGCCTTCGACGCGCGCCGTGCTGCGAACAGGCTGCCGCCGGTCGTGACTCGCCCGATCTCACCCCTCGACATCGACGAGCTCGGGCAGGCGTTTCGCGGTCTGGTTCCGGCGCTCGCCGAGCTTGTCGGGGTGCCGGTGCCCCGGTTGGAGCGGGTGAGCACGCGCACCTGGCATCCGATGGATGGCGCTGTCGCCCCGGACTGCCCGTACGCCGACGACATCCGGTGGACCGACCCCGACGCCCCCATCGGCGTCTCCGGCGACCGCGCCTGGTGGAACGACCGCGATCTCGGGCGCGCGAGTGAAACCCTGTCGGTGCGGGTGCCCCGGCGCGGCATCGATGTGAGCATCGTGGGCGCGATCCCCGCCGACGGCTCGACACGGCAGGTCAGCGAGCTGATGATTCTCCGCGAGCTGCCCGACGACGTCGCGGCGCTGCTGGATGCCGCCGTGCCGCCCGCGCCCTAGCCCCCGGCGGGGTCGCAGAGTAGCGTCGAATCAACGACGGAGGAGACGGCGATGAGCGGAAGCGGCACCAAGGACGAGCCCTGGGAGCTGACCACCGCGCCCGGGTCGAGCGCGTACACGATGTACCGCGACTTCGATGCCGACCCGCCCGCCCTCGTCTGCCAGGTCGGCTCAACGAAGCTGTCGTACCACGTGAGCGCAATCGACGACCTGTACGCGTGGCTGCGCGAGCAGGGGGACTGGGTCGACCTCGGGGCCGCCGACGAGAAGAAGGAGCCCGCCCCTGGCACGGTCGAGGCGTGGGGGCGTGACGCATCCAATCCGGTCGGCGGCTGGTACGGCCTCCGGAAGGGCTACCGCGGGCGCTTCGGCATGTACCTGCCTCCGCTACTCGAGGCGCTCGGCCTCGCCGAGCTGACCCACGAGGCCCGCAACAACCGCGTCCGCGCCATCTAGCCCCGCCCCCCTTCCGCCGAGCGCTACCGAGATCCACGACCGCGCCCGGTTCTTCGGTAGCGCTCGCGTATTTGGGTAGCGCTCGGCGGGGGCCGGGCGGGGGCCGGGCGGGGCCGGGCGGGGGCCGGGCGGGGACGGCGCGGGGGCCGGGTTGACAGGGGGCGGGATGGGCCGCGTATACTCGCCCGCAGTGCTAATGCGCATTAGCAGATCGACAGCAAGGTGCTAATGCGCATGAGCGCCCCACGACACCGCACCACCGGCATCGCCGCCGAACAGAACGAGGACTTCGATGACGAACCCGCAGAACGGCTCGCAGCGCGTCACCCAGCGCCGCATCGCCGAGCTCGCTGGCGTGAGCCAGTCCACGGTGTCGCTGGTGCTCAACGGCAAGGCGGATGCGCTCAGCCGCATCCCCGCCGAGACCCGCGAACGCGTCGAGCGCGTGCTCCGCGAGGCCGAGTACGTCGCCGACCCCGCCGCGCGCCGCCTCGCCGGCGTCGGCAACCGGCTCATCGGCGTCTTCACTTACGAGCCCGCCTTCCCGAGCGCCAGCCTCGACTTCTACGCAGCCCTGCTCACCGGCATCGAGTCCGAAGCCGAGCAGCTCGGCTACGACCTGCTGCTGTTCACGAGCGCCCCCGTCAGCGGCGGGCGTCGCAGCCTGTTCCACGAGAGCAACCGACTCCGTCTCGCCGACGGCTGTCTGCTGCTGGGTCAGGAGATGGACAGCAGCGAGCTCGAGCGGCTCGTCGAGAGCGGCTTCCCGTTCGTCGCGATCGGTCGACGCGACGCCGCTGGCGTTCCCTACGTCGCCGCCGACTACGTCACGGGCACGGCCGAACTGGTCGCCCGCAGCTGGGAGCTCGGCCATCGGCGCATCGCGATGCTGCACCTCGACAGCACCGGTGAGTCGGTGCTCGACCGCCGCGCCGGACTCGTCGACGAGCTCGCCCGCCGCGGCACCGAACCGGTGCTGCTGCGCGCCAGCGACGGGCACGACCTCGACGCCGACTGGGCTGCCCTCCGTGACTCCGGCGCCACCGTTCTCTTCGTCGAAGCCCCCGCCCACGCGCTCGCGATCTCCCGCCGTGCTGAGGCGGAGGGTCTTGAGATTCCGCGCGACCTCTCGATCATCGCCCTCGCCGACCCGTCGCGCGGCACCGAGATCGGTCCCGACTTCACCCGGTTGAGCCCGCCGCGCACGCAACTCGGCTCCGAAGCTCTCGCCCTGCTCGGGCGCATCCTCGACCCCCGCACGGAGGTGCCCGCAGACGAGCTGCGCATCACCCTGCCGTGCGCCATCACCGACGGCGCCACGCTGGCGGCGCCGCGAACGGAGACCACTCGATGACCACCGACACCGGACTGGGCGCCCCGGCGCGCGGCGGACACCGCGACGAGCTCGCCTGCGACATCCTCGTCGTCGGGGGAGGGCTCGGCGGAGTCGCCGCGGCGATCGCCGCCCTCGACGCCGGCCGCACGGTCGTGCTCACCGAGGAGTACCGCTGGCTCGGCGGGCAGCTCACCAGCCAGGGCGTGCCCGCGGACGAGCACAGCTGGGTCGAGCAGTTCGGCGTGACCGCACGGTTCCGGGCGCTCCGCAACGGCATCCGCGACTACTACCGTCGCCACTACCCGCTGACCGCGGCGGCACGCGCGCTGCCGACCCTGAACCCGGGCAACGGACTCGTCGGCCGGGTCTGCGCCGAGCCGCTCGCGAGCGTCGCCGTCCTCGACGAGATGCTGGCGCCGTATCGCGCCACCGGCCGCCTCATCGTGCTGCAGCCGGCCGTGCCGGTCGCCGCCTCCGTCGCGGATGACCGGGTCGACTCCGTCACCGTGCGTCTCACCGACGACGACCGCGACGTCACAATCACGGCGGGCTTCGTGCTCGACGCCACCGAGCTCGGAGACCTGCTGCCGCTCGCCGGAGCCGAGCACGTCACCGGCTTCGAGTCCCGCGCCGACACCGGGGAGCCGAGCGCTCCCGACGAGGCCCAACCGCTCAACCAGCAGGCCTTCAGCTGGTGCTTCATCGTCGACCACGTCGAGGGCGATCACACCATCGACAAGCCCGCCAACTACGACTACTGGCGCGCACGGCAGCCCGAGTTCTGGGGCGCCCCGATGATCTCGCTCACCGGCCCCGACCCGCGCACCCTCGAGATCTTCACTCGCACCTTCACGCCGAATCCGGCGCCGCTCGGCGACCTCGTTGCCGACCAGGGCAAGGATGCCGGCGACCGCGAGCTGTGGACCTTCCGCCGCATCATCGACCGCACCAACTTCGTCGACGGCACCTACCCGAGCGACGTCGTGCTCGTGAACTGGCCGATGATCGACCACATCGACGCGCCGCTCGTCGGCCCCGGCGTCACCGCCGAGGACGCCGAGCGAGCCATGCAGTCCGCCCGCGAGCAGTCGCTCGCGATGCTCTACTGGCTGCAGACCGAGGCGCCGCGCGCCGATGGCGGCACCGGACTGCCGGGGCTGCGCCTGCGCGGCGACCTCGGCCAGGGCCCCGACGGCCTGATGATGGCGCCGTACATTCGCGAGTCGCGCCGCATGCTCACCGTCGGGCGCCTCACCGAGAACGAACTCTCGATCGCCGCATCCGGGCAGTCCGGGCCGTACACCACCGACGACAGCGTCGGCGTGGGCATGTACCGCATCGACCTGCACCCGACGACGGGCGGCGACAACTACCTCGACATGGAAAGTCGACCCTTTGAGATTCCGCTGGGCATTCTCATCCCGCAACGGATGACGAACCTGATTCCCGCGGGAAAGAACGTCGGTACCACCCACATCACCAACGGGGCCCTGCGGCTCCACCCGGTGGAGTGGAACATCGGCGAGGCGGCAGGAACGCTAGCAGCCTTCTGCCTGGATCGCGCGGTTGGCCCCCGCGCGGTCCACACCGCTCCCGCACTGCTGCGGGAGTTCCAATCCCTGCTCACCCAAGGAGGCGTCGAGCTGCACTGGCCCGACGTCACCGGTTACTAGGAGAACACCAATGAGATCAGCAAGGAAGCTGACGGGGGTCACCCTGCTAGCAGCGAGCGCGCTCGCACTGACGGCCTGCACGAGTGCCGGCCCGGCCGAACCCACCGAGGACATCGACCTCCGGATGACCATCTGGTCATCGAACGAGGCGCACCTCGAGCTCTTCAACGGGATCGCCGACGCCTACATGGCAGACCACCCCGAGATCGCGTCGATCACCTTCGACCCGCTGCCCTTCGACGGCTACACCAGCACCATCACCACCCAGATCGCCGGCGGCAACGCCCCCGACCTGGCGTGGGTGCTGGAGAACGCCGCGCCCGACTTCGTCGCGAGCGGCGCGCTGCTGCCGCTCACCGAGACGCTGCAGAGCGTCGAGGGCTACGAGTACGACGACATCTCGCCGAGCGCCGCGGGCCTCTGGATGAGCGGTGACGACCTCGTCGCCTACCCGTTCAGCACCTCGCCGTTCGTCGTGTTCGTCAACGACGATCTGCTCGCCGAAGCCGGACAGCCCTCGGGTGCCGAGCTGCTGGCAAGCGGCGACTGGAACTGGGAGACGGTCAGTGAGATCGGGTCCGCAGTGAACGGCGCGACCGGCAAGGCCGGATTCGTCATCCGCGACTTCGAGTACCTCAACTGGGACTACCTCAGCACCGTCTGGAACGGCTGGGGTGCCGCGCCGTGGAGCGACGACGGCGCGCAGTGCACCTTCGACGCGCCCGAGATGGTGGAGGCGTTCGAGTTCCTGCACGCCGCCGCGTTCGAGCAGAACTCGATGCCCGGCCCGGGAACGACCGCCGACTTCTTCGCGGGTGAGGCGGCCTTCACGGTCACCCAGATCTCGCGAGCGAGCCTGCTCGCCGACGGCGGCTTCGGGTGGGACCTGCTCCCGCTGCCGGAAGGCCCCGAGGGCGAGTACTCGGTGACCGGCCAGGCCGGCATCGGCGTGCTCTCGCAGAGCGCCAACACCCAGGCCGCGGCCGAGTTCCTGGCGTTCTTCACGAACCCCGAGAACTCGAAGCAGCTCGCCGCGTACTTCCCGCCGCCGCGCGAGTCGCAGCTCAACGCCGAGACCCTCTCGGCCGCGAACCCGCTGCTCACGCCCGAGCAGATCGAGAACGTCGTCGTGCCCGGCATCGCGACCGGTGAGGTGCGGCCCAGCCACACCGACTCGGCCGAGATCAGCCAGCAGGTGCGTGCCGCGCTCGACGCCATCTGGACGGCCGATGCCGACATCGCGTCCGTGCTGGCGACGACCTGTGGCGACATCGAGTCGCTTCTCGCGGGCTGATGACCGCATCCACCCCTCCGGTGCTTCCGGCTCGGGCTTCGGCCCGGGCCGGGGGCGCCCCCGGCCGGCGGCGGTTGGGTCACCGTCAGCGTGATGCGCTCGTCGGCTACCTCTTCGTCGCCCCGCAGCTCATCGGCATCACCCTGTTCGTGCTGGTGCCGCTCGGGCTGATCTTCTACTACGCCTTCCACGAGTGGAACGTGCTCGCGGGCACCTTCACCTTCGTCGGACTCGACAACGTCGAGAAGCTGTTCACCGATCCGCGCCTCGGCCCGGTGCTGCAGGCCACCGGCATCTTCTCGGGCGGTCTCGTGGTGCTGAACCTCGGGCTCGCGCTGCTGCTCGCCGTGCTGCTCAACCGCCGCTGGCGGGGGATCACCGCCTTCCGCACCATCTTCTTCTCGCCCGTCGTCGTCTCCCTGGTCGCCTGGACGATCGTGTGGGGCTTCCTGCTGCAGGACAACGGAGGCATCAACGGCCTGCTCGCCGTCGTCGGCGTCGATGGACCGAACTGGCTGCGCGAGGGGTGGACGGCGATGCTGGCCGTCATCATCGTGCAGGTCTTCAAGAACGTCGGACTCAACATGGTGCTCTTCCTCGCCGCGCTGCAGGGCGTTCCGCAGGAGCTGCAGGAGGCGGCCCGGGTCGACGGTGCCGGACGCGCCACCATCTTCGGGCGGATCATCCTCCCGCTCATCTCGCCCACCATCCTGCTCACGCTGATCATCACGATCGTCGGATCGCTGCAGGTCTTCGCTCAGATCGCCGTGCTCACGCAGGGCGGCCCGGGCATCTCCACGACCGTGCTCGTCTACTACCTCGTGCAGCAGGCCTTCGACTTCCATCAGTTCGGCTACGGGTCCGCGCTCGCGATCCTGCTGTTCCTGATCGTGCTCGTGCTGACGATCGTGCAGTGGCAGCTGCGCAAGAAATGGGTCTTCCATGAGAACTGAGCTCGCTCCGAGCCCGCTGCCGGTCGCGACGCGGGTCCCGCCGACCCGCCGCGTGACCGTCGCGCCCGCCCGCCGTGTCGTCTTCTACGGCGTGCTCAGCATCCTGGCGGTGCCGTTCGTCTCCCCGACCTGGTGGATGATCACCTCCTCGTTCAAGCCGGTCGGCGAGATCTTCGCGTTCCCGCCGACGCTGTGGCCCGCGAACCCGACCCTGCAGGCCTACGTGGATGCGTTCACGCTGCAGCCCTTCGCGCAGCAGTACTTCAACAGTCTCTACATCGCCGCGTTCGTGACGCTCGGCACGATGCTCATCTCGTCGCTCGCCGGCTACGCGTTCGCGCGGATCACCTTCCCCGGCCAGAACGCGCTGTTCCTCGTCGTGCTGACCGGGCTGCTGATTCCGAGCGAAGTGACGATCGTGCCGCTGTTCCAGATCTTCAACACCTGGGGTCTGATCAACACGCACTGGCCGCTGCTGCTGGTGACCACCTTCGGTGCGCCGAGCGTGCTGGCGACGTTCATCATGCGGCAGTTCTTCATCACGCTGCCGGTAGAGCTCGAAGAGGCCGCGCGCCTCGACGGCCTGGGGCGCTTGGCGATCTGGTGGCGGATCGCGATGCCGCTGGCGCGCACGGCGCTCGCCGCGGTGGCGATCTTCACGTTCCTGAACGTGTGGAACCTCTACCTGGAGCCGACCGTGTATCTGCTGTCGCCGGAGCTGTTCACGCTTCCGCAGGCGCTCACCCGCTACACGGATGCCTACGGCGGAGAGATGTGGAACGTGCAGCTCGCGGCGGCCACCATGACCGCGCTGCCCGTGCTCGTGGTCTTCGTCTTCGCCCAGAAGCAGTTCGTCGAGGGCCTCGCCCAGACCGGCCTCAAGGGCTGACCCCCGCCCGCGCTCTCCCGCCGAGAGCTACCGAAACTTGCGAGCGCCACCGGAGAACCGGGCGCGGCCGTGAGTTTGGGTAGCGCTCGCCGGGTCAGGCGGGGGTCAGGGCGGGGTGTCGAGGTCGGCGCCGGTCCAGAGGTCGGCGCAGTCGATCTCGCGGGCGGCGTGGGCGCGCAGGTAGGGGCCCGCGCCGCGGTCGCCGTGCGCCTCGGCGGCGGCGGCCCAGTGATCTCGACCGAGGAGCACCGGATGCCCGGGGCGCCCCGCGAACACCGCGCGAGCGAGCGCGTCGGCGCCCGGCTCCACGCTCGCGAGCACGCGCGACACCACCTCGGCGGGCAGCCCCGGCAGGTCGACGAGCGTGAGGAGGGCGGCCGAGGCGGGGGAGGTGTCGAGTGCGTGCAGTCCCGCGCGCAGTGAGGCCGAGAGCCCCTGCGCCCAGTCGTCGGCGACGACCACGGCGACGCCGTCCGGCACGAGCGCGCGCGCCTCGTCGGCACTCGCCCCGAGCACGACGGTGACGTCGGCGCATCCGCCCGCCCGCAGCGCGGTCACGGCGAGGTGCAGCCATGGGGTGCCTGCCTCGTCGCGCCGCAGCGCCTTCGGCCCGCCCGCGCGGGTGCCCGCACCGGCGGCGAGCACGAGACCCGACACGCGCGCGAAATCCACCATGACTACAGTTGAGCACATGAGCAGTGCACGCCTGATCGGCGAAGACGACAACGCGCTGCGTGCCGGACTGACGGCGGCGCTCGGCGTGCGGCGCTGGGTGGATGAGGTCGCCTCGGCGGCCCCGTTCGCCGACCTGGCCGAACTGCGCTCGGTCGCCTCCGCGGCGGGCGCCGACCTGAGCGATCGCGAGATCGAGGAGGCACTGGCGCACCACCCGCGCATCGGCGAGAAGCCGGTCGGCGAGGGGGCGGCGCAGGCGTTCAGTCGCCGCGAGCAGTCCTCGGTCGACGCCGACGACGCCGAGATCAATGAGCGGATCGCCGCGGGCAACGCCGCCTACGAGGCCCGCTTCGACCGGGTCTTCCTGATTCGCGCGGCGGGCCGCTCGCGGGCCGAGATCCTCGCCGAACTCGACCGCCGCATCGAACTCGACCACGAGTCGGAGCTGCAGAACGTGCGCGAGCAGCTGCTCGAAATCGCGTTGCTGCGCCTCGACCAGATGTTCCACGAGGGAGTGCTCGGATGAGCCGCATCACCACCCATGTTCTCGACACCGCCCACGGGATGCCCGCCGCGGGCGTGCCGGTGCGGCTGCTCGACGGCGACGGCGCCACGATCGGCACCGGCCACACCAACGCCGATGGGCGCGTCAAGGAGCTCGGCCCCGAGGAGCTCGCAGCGGGCATCTACACGCTCGTCTTCGACACGCAGCGCTACTTCGACCTGATCGAGGTGGAGGCGTTCTACCCGAGCGTCACCATCGCGTTCCATGTGCGCGACCCCGACGAGCACTTCCACGTGCCGGTGCTGCTGAACCCCTTCGGCTTCAGCACCTACCGCGGCAGCTGAGCCGCTCAGTAGTCGGTGCGGGCCTCGTTGGCGCGCCAGGCATCGAACGGCGCGACGGCGTCGTCGGTGCGCACCTCATCGACGCTCGGGTGCTGCCACTCGGAGCTCGGCTGCTCGAACATCGCGTAGAACGCGGAGTCGTCGAAGCCGCCCTCGGCAGCGTCGTGCCGGTTCGCGGTGAACACCACGCGGTCCAGGCGCGACCAGAGCGCCGCCGAGAGGCACAGCGGGCACGGCTCGCAGCTCGTGTAGAGGGTGGCGCCCGCGAGCGAGAAGTCGCCGACCGTCTGGCAGGCGGCGCGGATCGCCATCACCTCGGCGTGCGCGGTCGGGTCGAGGTCGCGCGTGACGCGGTTCTGACCCTCGCCGAGCACGGTGCCGTCGGCGGCCACGATGAGGGCGCCGAAGGGGCCGCCGCCGGCGGCGACGTTCTCGGTGGCGAGGGTGACGGCGCGGGCGAGGTGCTTCGCGTCGGATTTCGATACGCCCTGCGGGCGACTCAATCCGCTGTCGGGTTTCGATACGCGACCCGAAGGGTCGCTACTCAACCCGCTGTCGGATTTCGATACGCCCTGCGGGCTACTCAACCCGCTCATGCGAGGCCTGCCGAGTGGCGCCAGGCGCTGCCCGCATCCGGGGCGTCGTCGCGTGCGATGGTCGCCTCGATGAGGCCGTAGGGCCGGTCGTCGGCGTGGAAGACCTCGTTGTTGTTCTCGAGGCCGAACGGCGCCAGGTCGACGACGAAGTGGTGCTTGTTGGGAGCGACCAGGTGGATCTCGACCAGCTCGGGGAAGGTCTCGAGCACCGCCTTGCCCATGTGCCACAGCGTCTGCTGCAGGGCGAGCGACTGCAGGGTCGCGAACTCGCGGATCATGACGGCCTTCACCCCCGGGTAGAGCGCCTCCCAGTCGACACTGTCGACCGCGGCCGGGTCGACCCGCCACTTCGCGGTGAGCGAGGTCGCCATCACGCGGTCGGTGGTCGGCTGCAGGGTCGTGTACTCGTCCACCAGGAAGTCGTGGAACTCGGAGCCGGTCGACTTCAGGATGATGAAGTCCTTCAGGCCGCCGACCACGTGCGTGACCGTCTCGCCGGCCTCGCCCGGCTCGACCGTGATCGCGGCGGTGCGCACCTCGGGTCCGGTGCGGGTCCAGGTGTGGGTGTGCTCGACGCCCTCGATCACGGCACGCTGCCAGGTGAACTCCTCGATCTCGACGCGCGCGCCGACGACCGGCTCGACGTCGTCGACGAAGTGGCGGGCGAGCGTGACGCCGTAGGCCTCGGGGGAGGCCACCCCGTGCTTCTTCGCGAACGCGTAGGCGGTGTTCTTCTGGGTGTCGGTCGGCAGCACGAGCGACTGGTCACCGGTCAGGTATGCCTCGTCGAACGGGCCGCGCAGCGCCGTCGACACGTTGAGGTCGCGGATCTCGTGACGGGCCGTGTCGCGGACGATGCGCACGAGGTGCGTCTCGGCCTTGCCGTACTGGTGGTTCGTGAGGGAGATGGCCATGGGTGAATCCTCTCAGGCTGTGGGGGAGGTGTCGGGGGCCGGGCGCTCGAGCATGTTGCCTGCTCCCGCCGCGGGGGCGACGCCGCCGACCCAGGTGCGGCGGATCTCGCCGCGCACCTCCAGGCCGTCGTAGGCGGTCACCGGGTTCTTGTGCAGCAGTTCGCCCGCATCCACGACGCGCCAGGCGTCGGGGGCGAACACCGCCAGGTCGGCGTCGGCGCCCACCGCGAGCCGCCCCTTGCGCTCGAGCCGGGCGAAGTCGGCGGTGGCGCGCGCCATCAGATCGACGACCTTCGACAGCGGCACCCCGGCCACCGACGCGGCCGTCCACACCGCGGAGAGCCCCAGCTGAAGGCCGGCGATGCCGCCCCACGCCTGCCCGAAGTCGCCGTCGCCCTTGAACTTCAGCTCCGCCGTCGAGGGGGAGTGGTCGGTGACGATGATGTCGATCGTGCCGTCGACCAGCGCCTCCCACAGCGCATCCCGGTTGGCGGCGTCGCGGATCGGCGGGGCGCACTTGAAGCTGGTCGCCGCATCCGGAACCTGCTCGCTCGTGAGCGACAGGTAGTGCGGGCAGGTCTCCACCGTCAGCGGCAGGCCTTCGGCCTTCGCGGCCCGGATCGCGGGCAGCGCGGCGGCGCTCGAGAGGTGCAGGATGTGCGCCCGGCAGCCCGTCTCGCGCACCCCCGCGATGACGCCCTCGATCGCCGAGACCTCGGCGTCGTCGGGGCGGCTGGCGACGTAGTCGGCGTAGTGCGTTCCGCCGGCGTTCTCGTGGTCGTGCAGCACGTGCGGGTCTTCGGCGTGAACGATCAGCAGGCCGTCGAAGGCGGCGATCTCGACCATCGCGGCACGCAGCTGCTCCGCGTCGAGGTGCTCGAACTCGGGGACGCCGCTCGGGGCGAGGAAGCACTTGAAGCCGAAGACCCCGGCGTCGTGCAGCTCGCGCAGGTGTCCCAGGTTCTGCGGAACGGCGCCGCCCCAGAATCCGACGTTCACGCTCAGCTGGCCGTCGGCCGCCGCGCGCTTCGTCGCCAGATTCTCGGGCGTCGTGGTGGGCGGCACCGAGTTCAGCGGCATGTCGATCACGGTGGTGACCCCGCCCGCGGCGGCCGCGGCGGTCGCGCTGAGGAAGCCCTCCCACTCGGTGCGGCCCGGCTCGTTGATGTGCACGTGGGTGTCGACGAGGCCCGGCAGCAGCACCTCATCGGCGGCCAGGGTGACCGTCTCGGTGCCCGACATGACCGGGGCATCCGGGGCGTGCTCGGCGATCGCGACGATCGTGCCGTCGGTGACGCCGAGCTCGACGTCGGTGAACGCGCCGTCGATGAGACCGCGCCCGCGGATCACCAGGTCGTAGTTCGTCATGCCGTCACCCCGATCCGGTCGGCGATCTCGGCGAGAGCCTCGGCGAAGGCGAGCTCCTGGCCGGGGCCCGCGCCTCCGGACAGGTCGACGCCGACGACGCCCTCGAGCTCGAGGAAGCGCGTCGAGAGCTCGGCCGCCGCAGCGATGCCCGCCTCGCGGGGGTCGTCCGCCGCCAGAATGCCGTCGAGGTAGCCCTCGGGCAGGGCGAGCGAGGTGAAGCCGCGAATGAGTTCGGCGCTGCCGCGGTCGACGATGATGGGCACGCACGGAATGTACCCGACGGAGACGTCAAGAGCCCGAGCCGACGTGATGAACTCCCGCACCGGCCCGACGCCGCCCGCGTGGTTCACGAAGCAGATGTCGGCGCCCGCGTGCTGCTTCTGCAGCAGCCGGGCGGGGCGCTGATCGGTCGGTGGCGACAGCGGGGCCTCGGCCACCGACACCAGGTGGCCGGCGCGCTTCGCGAGGGCGGCGATCTCGGTCGAGTCGAGGTCGAAGACGGCGGCCGCGTCGGGGCGCGAGCCGATGCGCGGGTGGTCGCCGGTGACGGAGTGCACGCCCGCGGCGCCCGCGTGGGCGAGGGCGGCGAGCTCGGCTTCGAGCGCGACGCGGTTGCGGTCGCGAGCGTTGACGCCCATCCAGGCCGCCAGACCCTCGGACTGGATCAGGGATGCCCGGTAGGCGGGCGGGAACTGCACCCGGGCGGTGCCCGAGTCGCCGGCGAGCACGACGTCGACGTGCCCGCGCAGGGCGCGTGCGCAGTCGCGCAGCGAGTCCGCGTCGAGGGCGCGCGCCGGGAAGTCGGCGATGACGATCGGGCGGGTCGCGATCAGTTCGCGCATCGCCTCGCCGCCGGCGGAGGGGACGGGATCGGGCACCGGGTCGGCCATCATGCGCGGAGGTTCGCGGTGCGCGGGGGCGATGCCGCGCCAGGTGACGGTGGCGGCGTCGACGAACACGCACGCGTGGTCGGCGACTTCGCAGGTGCCGTCGAACTCGACGCCGCCGCAGGGGCCGTACTCCATGCTCTTCGGGCACGCGAAGCTTGCCGGTTGAGTAGTCGGCGAAGCCGACGTATCGAAACCGCGGGCGTGCTGGGCGGGTTGAGTAGTCGGCGCACCCGACGTATCGAAACCGCCTGAGGGGTCTCGATACGCGCCTGCGGCGCTACTCGACCGGCTCACAGTTGCGGGTTGAGTAGTCGACGGAGTCGACGTATCGAAACCGCGGTCGTCGTCAGCCGGCAAGGAGCTTCACCGTCCACTGCGGGTCGGTGACGCTCGCGCGCGTGTAGTCGACGCGGCGGCTCGCCGTCTCGGCGCTGCCGATCCAGAAGCTCAGCCGCAACGGGCGGATCAGGTGCCCGATCCAGGTCGGGGGCTGCCCGATCCCGTCGGCGTGCGCGGCCTTGAACGCGCTCCACGACTCGATGCGGTCCTCCTGCGGCAGGCTCGCGAACTCGATCGTGTTCTGCCACGCCAGCTGCTGCAGGTATTCGGAGCGGTTCGCGTAGGCGCGTGCCTGCTCATCCGCGGAGGCGACCTCGGCGAGACCCTGGATCACGAGCTGCCGGGCCTCCTCGGGGAAGCGCGCCACGATCGCGGCACCCGGGTTCGCGGCCAGCTGCGCGACCTTGCGCGAGCGCGAGTCCTCGTGGATGTAGAAGCCCTGCTCGTCGTATTCGCTCAGCAGTTGCGTGCGGGCGTCGGGGATCCCGTCCAGGCCGATGGTCGCCACCGTGACGACCGGGCGCTCGGGGTTCTCGTTCGAGGGCAGCCACTCGCGCAGCAGCTCCCACGGGTCGGAGGGAACGTCGTGCAGCTTGAGGTTCATCGCGCCGCTCCGGGGAAGAAGCGCGAGATCTCCTCCAGCGCGGCGACGCCGTCGGCGACGAGCTCGTCCGCCACGCGCGCACCGACCTCGGCGCTCGAGCCGGTCGGATCGCCGACGACCCCGGCGGAGTCGAAGTCGTCGCTCAGCCAGCCGATCTGCACCGGCTTGCCGGCGAAGCCGATCCGGCTGAAGTCGGCGATCTGGTCGGGAACGGCGCGCTCGGCGAGGTCGAGGTGGACCAGGTCGGGGCGCAGGTGCATGACGAGTGACGTCTCGCCCCAGCCGCCGTGGATGCCGAAACCGCGCTCGTCGGGACCTTCGACTCCGTCGCCGGCGGGCACCGCCACGTTGATGAGGAACGTGCGCAGCCCGTGCAGCCGGCGGAGCTCGCGCAGCGCCACCTGCAGCAGCGCCACGTTGCCGCCGTGCCCGTTGTAGAAGACGACGGTCTTTGCGGGCGTGTTGGCGATCGAGGCGCCGATCTCGCGCAGGGTGGCGAGCAGCGTGTCGGCGCCGATCCACGCCGTGCCGGGCGCCCAGTGGTGCTCGTCCGACTTGGTGTACGCCAGCGGAGGCATCCGCCAGACGTCCAGGCCCGTCTCGACCGCAGCATCCACGACGCGGGCCGACATCTCGTCGGCCATCAGCAGATCGGTGACGAGCGGCAGGTGGGCGCCGTGGTGCTCGATCGAGCCGACCGGCAGCACGATGATCGAGTCGGCGGTGAGGGTGGTGGCGAGCGCCGGGCCGGAGAGCTCGGCGAGTTCGCGCGTGCTGCCGCTCACAGCTGGCTGCCGGTGGCGACGGGCGCCGCGCGCTGCAGCTTGCCCGGGTTCAGTAGACCCTGCGGGTCGGTCGTCTCGGCGAGCTCGGCGGTGCGCACGGGCTCGTAGTCGACGAACCACTGGTGCGGGTTGTGGTAGCCGATGCCGAGCGCTTCGAGCTTCGCGAAGCCCGCGTAGACGTCCTCGGCGCTGGTGTAGCGACCGGCGAGCATGCCGATCGGGCGGTCCTTCTGGCCCTCGATGTGCAGCATGCCGCCCTCGTAGACGGCGTGAACCTCGTCGATGCGGGTGGTGAGCGCGTCGCCCGCGACCTCGACGTGGAAGTAGGTGTTCGGGTACGCCTTCTGCAGCCACTCGATCGGGTGGTTGTAGCTGGTCATGCTGAGCTTCACGGTCGCCTGGGCGCCCTCGCGGACATCCTCGACCCGGCCGCCCGCGGCCTCGACGAGCGCGCGCGCCTCCTCGACGGAGGTGACATCGAGGATCGCGCGCAGGCTCGCACGGCCGGCGGGGATCGCCGGATCCTTCGGCAGCGCCTCGGCGAGGGTCGCCAGATCGCCGGAGACCAGACGCGGCGTCGGCTCCAGCTTCGAGAACGGCGTGATCAGGTCGAGCACCTGCTGGAAGTCGTCGAAGCTCGCCAGGAACGCGCGCCACTCCTGCAGCGGCTCCAGACGCAGCGTGATGCGCGCCAGGATGCCGGCGGTGCCGTAGTTGTGGATGTACGGCTCGGTCGCCTCGCCCTCCAGGTGCACGAGCGTCGCGTCGGGCACCGCGTGCACGACGTCGAGTGCGGTGACGAAGCCGGTGTGCAGCATGCCGTTCTTGATCGACCCGGTGCCGCCGGAGCCGCCCGAGACGAAGCCGCCGAGCGTGGACTGCGCGGTCGAGGGGTACATCGGCAGCTGCTGGCCGGTCTTGGCCGCGGCCTGCTCCAGGGCGATCATCGTCGCACCGGCGTCCGCGATCAGGTAGCCGTCGCCGACCTCAATGATCGAGCGCGCCTTCGAGGTGTCGAGCACCAGCCCACCGGACATCGGGATGCCCTGGCCGTAGTTGCCGGTGCCCTTTCCGCGCGGGGTGATCGGCACGCCGTGGCGCACGGCGGCGCCGACGACCTCGGCGATCTGCTCGGCCGAGGTCGGGAACGCCACCAGCTGGGCGCGGCCCAGCGGCAGCTGCTCGCCGATCACCGGCGAGAGGTGCGAACCGTCGATGGAGGCGCGCTCGAGGCTCGCCTCTTCGTCGCTCACGCCGAGCTCACCCAGCAGGGTGCGCAGTTCGGCGGCGAGGGCGTCGACGCGGGCCGTGTCGACGGCGGGGAGAGTGCTCATGGTGGGGGTGGTTCCTTTCGGTGCTGCTAGTGCATCACCATGCCGCCCGTGACATTCAGGGCTTGGCCGGTGAGGTAGGAGGCCTCGGCGGAGGCGAGGAAGAGCGCCAGGCTCGCGACGTCGTCGGGCACACCGAGTCGGCCGAGCGGGGAGTAGCTCGTCCACTCGGCGATCTGCTCCTCGGTGCGGGTGGCGGCGCCCATCTCGGTGAGGATGTAACCGGGGCAGATCGAGTTCGCGCGGATGCCGTGCTCGCCCCATTCGAGGGCGGCGGCGCGCGTGAGGGCGACGACGGCTGCCTTCGATGCGGCGTAGTGGCCCTCCATGGCGCCGCCCTTCTTGGCGGCCATGCTGGCGAGGTTGATGATCGATCCGCCGGTGCCTGCGTCGATCATGCTGCGTGCGGCCGACTGCATCGTCGTGAGCATCGCGCGGGTGTTGATGGAGAACATGGTGTTCCAGTCCTCGACCGTGATGTCGAGAAGCGGAATGAGCTTGAAGATGCCGGCGCTGTTGACGAGGACGTCGACGCCCCCGAGCGCCGCGAGCGCCTCATCCATCGCCCGCGTGATGTCGTCGGGCTTCAGGAGGTCGACCTCGATGAAGCGGCCGCCGATTGCGGCGGCGTGGGCGGTGCCCTCCGGCACCAGCCGGTCGAGGATGCAGACGTCTGCACCCTCGACCGCGAGGCGGGCCGCGATGGCACCGCCGATGCCACGGGCTCCCCCGGTGACGACGACTCGGGATCCCGAGAGTCGGGGAGTGGTCGTCACCGAGGGAGCGTTCATGGCGTTGTGCTGTGTTTCTTGTTCGGTGGAGCTCAGAAGCCGATCGACGGGTCGATGAACGAGTCGTCGAACATGACATCGGCCGTCAGGTCGGTGACGATGCCCTTCTCCTCGTCAGCGCCGTACATCTCGGTGGCGATGTCGATGAGCGACTGCAGACGCTCCGGGTCGATGTTTCCGACGATGTCGTCGTGACCGTTGCCGGCCAGACCGAGCTCGAGCTGAGCGGCGACCGAGAACTCGGCAACCTCGGCGCTGTACACCCAGAAGGTGTTGTAGGCCTCGACGGCGTCCAGGATGAGCGCGTTGGTCTCAACCGGGTCGGCGTAGTAGTCGACCGCGGCCTGCTGCAGCACCGGCACGAGGGCGGTGAGGCAGTCGGCGTACTCGGTGATCGTCTCCGGCTTGACCGAGACGACGGCCGGGTACTTCGGGTAGCCCGCGTCGTTGATCAGCTCGAACGCGACCGGCTTGCCCCAGGCAGCGATCTCGTTCTCGTAGATGTACGGCTCGGCCGAGGCGAAGCCCTGCTGTGCGATCGTTCCGCCGGCACCGACGAACACGTCGGGCGCGCCGTCGTAGGTGGAGTCGATCTGGTCGGCCGACAGCACTCCGGTCGACACGAAGTAGTCGATGTAGTAGCCGCCGGGGAAGACGCGCACGGGCACGTCGGCCTCGCCGAGGTCAGCGATGGTCTCGACCTCGGGGAGCGTCTCCGGGTCCCACATGATCATCTGCGGGTCCTTCTCGAGCGGCGCGAAGACGCCGACCGTCGGGTAGGTGCCCGAGTGCACAACGGCCTCGTCCGAGCCGACGTAGCCGGCGAAGATGTCGTCCTCGGCGTACAGCATGCCGTCGGGCTGGAGGAAGTCGGGACGCGCCGATCCACCGGAGACGATCGTGATGTCGACACCGGTGTACTCGCCGCTGGCCACCAGCGGGCCGGTCACCGAGTACTCGCTGGCCGCCTCGAAGGTCGGGTTGTCGCCGACGAGCTCGTACAGGTGGCCGTGCTCGGCCTCGGGGAACCAGTCAGTCGCGATCTTGATGTCGGCAGGGCAACCGGCCGCAGCGAGGTCGATCGAGCCGATGGTGAGTTCGCTGGTCTCCTCCGTCGGGGTCGCCTCGGTCGCGCAGCCGGCAAGGGCGAGCGACGAGATGGCGACTCCGGCGACAACGACACCGCGGGTGCGGGTGATTCGCATGGGTACTCCTTCGAGATGTGGTGTGGTGCAGTGGATGGTGCGGGGTGGTGCTAGGACCTCGGGGTTAGCCGAAGTCGTACCATCGGCCAACCGCGAGTCGCGCGATCAGACCGAAGACGAGGAAGACGACGACGCCGAGCAGCGAGGCGAGCAGCACCGAGGCGAAGAGCTCGTCGGTCTGCAGGCGTGCCTGGTAGCGGCGGATCAGGGCGCCGATGCCGATGACGCCCTGCTGGAAGAAGAAGTCGCCGACGACCGCGCCGACGACCGAGAGGCCGGCCGAGATCCGCAGACCAGCGAAGATCGCGGGGGAGGCGGCAGGCAGCTGCAGCTTGGTGAGCACCACCCAGCGGGTTGCCTTCTGCAGTTGGAACAGCTCGCGGTGGCTGCGATCGACCGACTGCAGGCCGAAGTAGGTGTTCGACACCATCGGGAACAGGGCGATGAGCAGACAGACCACGCTGCGGGCGTAGAAGCCGTCGTCGATCCAGAAGGCGATCAGCGGCGTGATGGCGAGAATCGGGATGCTCTGCAGCACCACTGCGTACGGGTAGGTCGAGCGCTCGATCCACTTCGCCTGGCTCATCGCGATCGCCCACACGATGCCGATGACGGCCGCGAGCAGGAGACCGAAGAGCGTGGTCTGCAGGGTGACGCCGAGTCCGGCGAAGATCTCTTCGCGGGTCGAGTCGCGCAGGAACACGCCGAGCACCTGGTGCGGCGGCGGCAGGATGAAGCTGCGCTGCCCGAGCGAGGCCGAGATGGCGTACCAGAGGCCGAGCACCCCGGCGAAGACCAGGACGGGGGGACCCCAGATGCCGATCTTCGCGGGGCCGGCGCTGCGGCCGGAGGTGACGCGCGGGGCGACCGCGGTGGATTCGGCGCTCATGAGTGTGCTCCTCGGAGTGCGTGAGAGACCTTGCCGACGAGTTCGGCGAATTCGCCCGTGAACCGGATCTCCGGGTCGCGCGGCATGTCGAAGGGGACCTCGAACTCGTCGACGATCGTGCCGGGGCGGCCCGACATGACGATGACGCGGGTCGAGAGGTACACGGCCTCGGAGACCGAGTGGGTGATGAACAGTCCGCCGAACTGCTTCTCGGCGAAGAGCTTGATGAGCTCGTCGTTGAGACGCTCGCGGGTGATCTCGTCGAGCGCGCCGAACGGCTCATCGAAGAGGAACAGCTCCGGCTCGAGGGTGAGTGAGCGTGCGAGCGAGGTGCGCATCCGCATGCCGCCGGAGAGCTGCTTCGGCAGGTGCTTCTCGAAGCCGCTCAGGCCGACCAGGTCGATCGCCTCCTGGGCCTTCTTGCGCCGAACCGCCATCGTGTCCCACTGCAGCTCGGCGAGCAGTTCGACGTTCGCCATGACGTTGCGCCACGGCAGCAGCGTCGCGTCCTGGAACACGTAGCCGATGCGGTCGGTGCTCAGCGTGGCGGTGCCGTCGCTTGCGCTCTCCAGACCGGACGCGATGCGCAGCAGCGTGCTCTTGCCGCAGCCCGAGGGGCCGACGACCGTCACGAACTCGCCGGGGCGCACCTTCAGATCGACGGAGTGCAGGGCGACCGTGCCGTTCGGGAACGTCATCTCGACGTTCTCGAAGTCGAGCAGCGGCTCGCCCGTCGCGGTCGGGGTCGGGCTGGGGTTTGTTTGCGCCATGACTATCGCGCTCCCGTCGGGGTCAGGTGGGCAGAGGGGACGGCAACGTCGGTGGAGACGGTGGTGCGCGCGACGAGGCGACCGCGGTGGATCACCAGGCGCTCGGCAGAGGCCTCGGCGACGACCTCGGGCAGGCTCGCGCCGCGCACGGCCAGCAGCTCGGCGGCAGCACCGACGGTCACGCCCGCGGTCGGCAGCGCGAGCACCTCGCGGGCGCCCTCACTCACCGCCGTCCAGGCCTCATCGACGGTGAGATGTCCGGCGGTCACGAGCAGCATCGCGGTCTCGAACGGGTCGGAGCGGCCGAGCGGGTTGAAGGGGTCGCGCACATTGTCGGCGCCAGCGGCGAAGCGGGCCTTCGCATCCACCAGGGCGCGCACCGCGGTGAGGCCGCGCGGGGTGGCGACGTCGTCGCCCCAGCCCTGCAGGTAGAGGTTCGTGATCGGGTTGGCGATGACGCCGATGCCGGCCGCGACGACGGCGCTCACCAGCCCGTCGCGCTCGGTCGCCGGCAGAGTGCCGAGGCGCACGCAGTGACCGGCTGAGGTGTTCTGGGTCCAGGTCGCCACGATGCGGGCGTACTCGCCGAGCGTGACCGCGCCGTCGAGGCTCTCGTCGGTGTGCAGGTCGACCGGCAGTCCGCGGCGCTCGGCGATCGCGAGCAGTCGACGCAGGTCGTCCAGCGGCTCGGGGGCGAGGTGCGGGGCGCCGCCCACGACATCGACGCCCGCATCCAGCGCTGCTTCGACCGCCGCGCTGTCGATGTCGGGTCCCGGCAGGGCGACGATCTCAATGTCGATCAGGTCGGCGAGCTCGTCGCGAACCCGCAGCAGCGCGTGCACGCCGCGCAGCGGCTCGTCGCCGAGCAGGATGTCGACGTGGGTGCGGATCGCGGTCGTGCCCTTGGCGAGCATCGCGAGCGCCTGCGTGCGGGCCCGCGCGGCGACATCCGCGACCGTCATGGTGGCCGCGTAGGCGCGCCACGACTCGATGGCCAGCTCCAGGTCGCCCATCGGAGGGCGGATGGCATCCCACGAGCGCGTCTTGTCGAGGTGGGCGTGCGGTTCGGCCGCCGCCGTCAGAAGCAGGAAGCCGTCGAGGTCGAGCACCGTCGAGGCGTCTGCCGGAACAGGAGCGGTGCCGGCGGGAAGGATGTCAGCGACCGTCGCGCCCTCGATCACGACATCGACCTGCTGACCGTCGGCAAGGCGCGCGCGTCGCAGCAAGGCGATCGGTGCAGGCAGCAGGCTCACGGGTCAGGTCTCCTCAGGGGGAAGTCGGAGGCCGCGTCGACGCCGATGGCGAGCGGGGGAAATGTTGATAGCTTCAACATGCTTCAAGTTAGGGTCGGCGCGTTTCCGTTGCGTAACGCGGCAGTTTCGCCGTGTTAACTCAGGCTCGCTCAGTTCGTGGCGGCGCCGCGGGCTGTGGTACCCCTTGCTGGAGCAGAGAGGAGGAG
The DNA here is from genome assembly GCF_057365085.1 of Herbiconiux sp. J20-20. Lineage (NCBI taxonomy): Bacteria > Bacillati > Actinomycetota > Actinomycetes > Micrococcales > Microbacteriaceae > Herbiconiux > Herbiconiux sp. J20-20. The sequence goes on along the minus strand of NZ_CP195122.1, from coordinate 980,318 downwards.
CCGTGTCGTCGATCGAGACCGCGCCGACGTCCGGACCGGACGTTCAGGCCGAACGAATCGGGGGACGCATCCGGCAGCTGCGCCACGCGCGCGGGCTGACGCTCGTGCAGCTGGCCGACCGGGCCGCCCTCTCGCACCCGTTCCTCTCGCAGCTGGAGCGCGGGCGTGCCCGCCCCAGCATCTCGTCGTTGGAGAAGATCGCCCGCGCGCTCGGGTCGAGCCAGGTCGAACTCCTGGCAGGTGCCGGCGACGCCGAAGGCGATGCCGACGCCCCCGTGTCGCTCGTCCGATCGGTCGGAGGGACCCGCGGGCACTACGCCGAAGGTGAGGCGCGGATGCTCGTCACCGGTGATTCCGCCCGCTTCCACCCGATGATGGTCACCGGATCCAACCCCGAATTCGGCGATGCCTTCGAGCACGCCGAAGACGAGTTCCTGCACGTCGTCGACGGCCGCATCGAGATCGATCTGGGCGAGCGCGGCACCTTCCAACTCGGCGAGGGAGACTCGCTGTACTACGTGGGCGGCACGCCGCACCGCTGGCGCTCGCTCGCCGACGGCGGCTACCGCCTGTTCATCGTGAAAGAGCACCCCGCGACGCTCTGAGTCGCTGCACCATCGCACACCCCTGAGAGGCACCTATGTCACGCCCCCGCGCCGCCGACGCCGAGGTCACCGTCGTTTCCCGAGTCGCGGCGACCGAGTCGGTCGCTCTGCTCGAGCTCGCGTCCGTCGACGGCGCCCCTCTTCCGACGTGGGAGCCCGGCGCCCACATCGACGTGCTGATGCCCTCGGGGCTCGTGCGGCAGTATTCGCTGTGCGGCGACCCGACCGCGGCGAACTGGCGGATCGCGGTGCTGCGCGAGGAGGCCAGTCGAGGCGGATCCGAGTGGATCTGCTCCTCCGTCGACGAGGGCGCCGTGCTGCGCCTCGCCGGGCCGCGCAACCACTTCTCGTTCGCGCCGAGCGCCGGCGCCCCGGTCCTGTTCTTCGCGGCCGGCATCGGCGTCACCCCGATCGCGCCGATGGCGGCGGCCGCCGCGGCGGCGGGGCTCGACTACCAGGTGCACTACTCGGGTCCCACCCGTGAGCGGATGGCGCTGCTCGACGAACTCGAGGGGCTGCACGGTGAGCGACTCGTCGCGCACGTGTCGAGCGAGGGAACGCGGGTCGACCTCGCGGCCGTGCTCGGCTCGGCGTCGGCGGGCACCGTCGTCTACGCCTGCGGTCCGGGGGAGTATCTCGACGCCGTGTCGGCCGCCGCGACGGAGGCGGGGCTCGAGCTGCACCTCGAGCACTTCGAGGCCGTCGAGGCCGCCGCTCCCGTGTGGGAGGGCTCCTTCGAGGTCGAGCTGGCCCTCACCGGGGTGACGGTCGAGGTGCCGCCGGGGCGCAGCATCCTCGAAGTCGCGGAAGAGAACGGAGCCTTCGTGCTCTCGTCGTGCACCGAGGGCACGTGCGGCACCTGCGAGACCCCCGTGCTCGAGGGCGAGATCGACCACCGCGACTCGATCCTCACGCCGCAGGAGCGGGCGCGCGGAGACGTGATGTACGTCTGCGTCTCACGGGCGGCCTGCCCGAAGCTCGTCCTCGAGCTCTAGCGCCCTCGGGCGCCTTACGCCCGCGCGCTCTCCGCCCAGTGTGTCGTTTCTCCGGAGGTTTTCCCCGCGCGCCCCGGAAGCACGGGGCATCAGGTTGGGCGCGCGGCAGTTTCTCCGGAGAAACGACACACTGCGGTGTGGGGCGGGGGAGCAGGGCGGGGTGTGCGGGTCAGGCCGTGAACTCGCGCACGGCTGCGGCGAGGGCCGCGGGGTCGCCGGTGACCAGCTCGTAGTCGCGCACCACGACGCGTCCGGCGACGATCACGTGACGTGGTCGTCGGCCGGGGTTCGCCCACAGCAGGCCGGCCACCGGATCGGCGACGCCGGCATCCGCGACCCCGGAGACATCCCAGACGCAGAGATCGGCGGCGGCGCCCGGGCGCAGGTGCCCGAGCTCGTCGCGTCCGAGGCCGGCGGCGGATCCGGCGGTCGCCATCGCGATCACCTCGCGGGCCGGAAGCTGGTCGCCGACGAGACCCGAGACCTGCATCGCCAGGCGCGCGTCGGCGAGCAGGTGACCCGCATCGTTCGAGCCGCCGCCGCTCGTGCCGAGACCGACGGTGATGCCCGCATCGCGCAGGCGCGCGACGGGGGCGATTCCCCAGCCCATCGGCACGTCGCAGCCGGGCGCGTGCGTGGCGGTGACGCCCGCCGCAGCGAGCCGCGCGATCTCGTCGTCGGTCACGTCGCACAGGTGCGCGAGCGTCACGTCGGCGGCGAGCCAGCCCCACTCCTCGAGCAGGTCGAGCGGGCGCGCGCCGTACTTCTCGATCGCGATCGCCACATCGACCTGCTCATTCGCCTGGGTGCGGCGGCGCAGGCCGTGCCGCGCCGCCACCTCGCCGAGCAGCTCGAAGGTCTCGCGCGAGTCGCTGTGCACCCCCGCCGGTCCGATGGCGAGCTGCAGCATCCCGTCGTCCGACAGGCCACCGGATGCCTCCGGCAGCAGCGCCTGCACGATCGCCTCCGCGCTCGCCGCGGCCTCGTTCGGGTCGTCGCGCGCGGCGCCGCGCACGAACACGAGTCGACCGCCCAGCTCGCGCGCCGCCTCGGCGGTCGCGCGGGCGAGCTCGACGGTCTGGTCGGTCGGCATGCCCGCGGGCCAGCTCAGGTGGTGGTCGGCGACCGTGGTCACCCCGAAGAGCAGCCCCTCGGCGACTCCGACCGACGCGGCCGCCCGCATGAGTTCGGGAGTGATGCCGACACGGGAATATGCCGCGGCCATCGTGGGCAGCCACTGCGCCATCGGCACCCCGCGCGTGCCCGGCAGGGTGCGGAACGCCGACTGCATCAGGTGATGGTGCGCGTTGACCAAGCCGGGCGTGACGACGCATCCGGAGACGTCGAGCGTTTCACCGGCGGGCTCGGTTCCTGGTTCGGCGACGACCGCGCCGTCCAGAACGAGCTCGCCGCTCGACTCGGTGGCGGCGTCGTGCAGGATCGCGGTCGCGTTGATCAGAATCACGAAACGATCCTGACATCCGAATGTGTCACGCTGATGTCGTGCTTGAGCTCGCGGATCGCCTCCTCGCCCGGCTGCACGCCGGCCGCGAGCTCGTCGTGGCGACCGTGGTCGGCGTCGACGGGTCCGCGCCGCGCACCCTCGGCACCTCGATGGCATGGGACGGGGAGCGCGTCATCGGCTCGATCGCGGGCGGCTGCGTCGAAGGCGCCGTGCTCGACGTCGCCGACCGCGTCCTGGATGACGGCGTGACGCGCGTCATCGAGTTCGGCGTCCCCGACGACGGTGCGGCGGGGGAGCTGGCGCTCGAGGCGGGCCTCAGCTGCGGCGGGGCGCTGACCCTGCACCTGGCGCTGCTGAGACCCGAGGATGCGGCACTCGCCGCGTTGGAGCGGGCTGCCGCGGGCGGTTCGTCCCGCATCCGGCTGACCGACGCGGGCTTCGCCGTGGACGAGTGCGAGAGTCTGTTCGTCGACGAGAGGGTTCCGCCCGCGCGACTGGTCATCATCGGCGCGATGGAGTTCTCGGTCGCCCTGTCGGCGGCGGCGCGGCCGCTCGGCTACGCCGTGACGGTGTGCGACCCGCGCGCCGTGTTCATGACCCCGGAGCGCTTCCCCGGTGCCGAGCTCATCGTGCAGTGGCCGACCGAGTTCGTGCGCGGCGCCGAACTCGATGAGCGCAGCGTTGTCTGCCTGCTGAGCCACGACGACCGCTTCGACGCGGAGACCCTGCTGCTCGCCCTGCGCTCAGCCGCGCGCTACGTCGGCGCGATGGGGTCGCGCCGCACGGATGCGCGTCGCCGCGCGCGCCTCGCGGAGCTCGGTGCGAGTGCTGACGAGCTCGAGCGGCTGCACTCGCCGATCGGCCTCGATCTGGGTGCATCCACCCCCGAGGAGACCGCGATCTCGATCCTCGCCGAGGTGCTGCAGTCGCGTGCGGCTGCGAGTGGCCGTCCGCTCACCGAGCTCGACGGCGCCATCCACGCCCGCCCGGCGCAGCCCGCGCGCTGACCCGCACCCCGCGCCCCCAGCGAGCGGTGCGAAAAGTGGGGTGTGGGCGCGCGGGATCGCACGTTTGGCACCGCTCGCGGGGTGTCAGGCGCGCGTGTGGCGCGCGGGCGCGACCGCCCCGTGCGGCGCGCCGGGCGTGCACACTGCCCACGGGTGTGCAGCTTGACGCACGCGAGCGGTGCGAAAAGTGGGGTGTGGGTGCGCGGGATCGCACGTTTGGCACCGCTCGCGGGGTGTCGGGCGTGCGCGCGGCAGGCGCGCGAGCCCTAGGCGCGACCCGCGGCGAGGCGCCAGACGCGGTCGCGCGACATCGGGATCTCGACCGGGCGCACGCCCAGCGCATCGCGGATCGCATTGGCGACCGCGGGGGCGACCGGGTTGTACGGCGCCTCCGACATCGACTTGGCGCCGAGCGGCCCGAGCTCCGAGTGCGTCTCGGCGAAGAGCACCTCGGTGCGCGGCAGGTCGGCGAACTGAGGGATGTGGTAGTTCCGGAACACGTCGGTGGTGATCCGGCCCTCCTCCAGCATGACCTCCTCGTAGAGCGCCGAGCCGTAGGCCTGCGCCGCTCCGCCCTCGATCTGACCGCGCAGCTGCTCCGGGTTCAGCACCGTGCCGGCATCCGCGGCCTGAATCGAGCGCAGGATGCGCACCTCACCGCTGCCGGGATCGACGGCGACGCGCACCCCGTGCACGTTGAACGCGACCGTGCGGGGCGTTCCGTCGTGGGTGGCGGTGGCAACGCGCTCCCCGCCCTCGGCGAGCTGGGCGGCCAGCGCGTTCGCTGCGGCGAAGACGGCCTTGCCCGCGACGACGACGCCGGTCGAGCCGTAGGCCCCGGTGTCGTGCCGCGCGCCGGCGACCGCCGTGTCGGACTGGCGGATGCGCACCCGGTCGGGCGTGGTCCCGAGCGCCGTGGCGGCGAGCTGGCCGTGCACCGTCGTCGTGCCGTTGCCGAACTCGGCGGTGCCGACCTCGACCTCGTAGAGCGCGCCGTCGGGCTGCTCGTTGTCGAGGGCGCGCACGGTCGCCTCGGCGAAGTGCCCGCGCGGGGGGATCGTGGCGATCATGGCGAGGGCGATGCCGTTGCCGATCCGCCAGTCGCGGCCCGCGTCGAGCGAGCGCATGCCGCGGCCGAGCTGGCCGAGCTCCGGGCCGTCCTGATCGAGCGCCGCCTCGACGAGGTCGAGGCACTGGCGCAGCCCGTCGGCGCCGTCGTAGACGACGTCTCCGGAGTCCTCCTCGATCGTGCGGATTGGATCCCCGGGTCGTACGCCGTTGCGCCGGCGCAGCTCGAACGGCGACATGCCGAGCTCGCGGGCGAGCTCGTCCATCGCGGACTCGATGGCGAAGATCACCTGGCCGAGACCGTAGCCGCGGAACGCGCCCGAGGGTGGGTTGTTCGTGTAGACGGACTGCGCATCCACGCGCACGTTGTCGCAGCGGTAGGTCGCCACCGACTCGTGCACCGAGTGGAACATGACCCCGACACCGTGGTTGCCGTAGGCGCCGGTGTCCATGATCTGGTCGATGGCGAGGGCGGTGAGGGTGCCGTCGCGGCGGGCTCCGAGGGTGACCCCGACCCGCATCGGATGCCGGCCCGGCGCGATGCGGAACTCGTCGGTGCGCGTGAACTCGTACTGCACGGCGCGACCGGTCTTCAGCACCGCGAGGGTCACCAGGTCTTCGGTCAGCAGCTCCTGCTTGCCGCCGAAGCCGCCGCCGACGCGGGTGGCGAAGACGCGCACCTTCTCGCGGTCGAGGTCGAAGATGCGGGCGACCTCGTCGCGGATCAGGTACGGCACCTGGGTGGAGGTGCGCAGCACGAGCGTGCCGGTGCGATCCAGCCAGCCGCGGGTCGCGTGCGTCTCGAGGGCGGCGTGCGCGACGCGCGAGGTGAAGAACCGGTCGGAGACGGTGACGTCGGCCTCGGCGAGGGCCGCGTTGACGTCGCCGCGCTCGCCGTGCACCTCGGCGACGGTGTTGCGGGTCGCGTCGGCGATGCGCGACGACGCGGGCTTCTCGGCGTGCAGCAGCGGGGCGCCGGGGGAGCGCGCGTCTTCGGGGTCGAAGACGGCGGGCAGCAGCTCGTACTCGACGTCGATCAGGTCGAGCGCGCGCGTCGCGATGCCGACCGTGTCGGCGACAACCGCGGCGACGCGCTGCCCGTAGTGACGCACCACGGTGTCGAGCACGAGGGTGTCGTCGGGGTCATCGGTGCGCGCCTCATGGCGACCCGTCGAGAACAGCGTTGTCGGCGAGTCCTCGTGGGTGAGCACCGCGTGCACGCCGTCGAGCGCGAGCGCGCGGCGGGCGTCGATCGACAGGATGCGCGCGTGCGCGTGCGGCGAGCCCAGCACCGCGAGGTGCAGCAGGCCGGTCGTCGTCGTGGCGGCGTCGTCCGGGTCGGCGGACTCGCCGATGGCGGCGTCGAGCGTGTACGCCTCGCGCCCGCTCACGACGCGGCGCGCGGCGGGCGGGGCGACGGATCGTCCGGCGGCGGCCCCGCTCGTCACGGTCTCGGTGTTGGCCGTGCCGCACACGGCATCCTCGATCGCACGGTAGCCGGTGCAGCGGCACAGGTTGCCCTTGAGCGCGTTCGGCAGGTCGGCGCGCTGCTCGTCGGTGAGGGCGGAGGCGGTGACCACGAATCCGGCGGTGCAGAACCCGCACTGGAAGCCGCCGGCGGCCACGAAGGCCTCCTGCACGGGGTGCGGATGCTCGGGCGTTCCGAGCCCGGCCGCGGTGGTGACGGTGCTGCCGTCGGCTCGATGGGCCGGGGTGATGCAGGAGTGCATCGGGGTGCCGTCGACGAGCACGCTGCACGCGCCGCAGTCGCCCGCGTCGCAGCCCTTCTTGACGTTGAACACGTCGGCCTCGCGCAGCAGCGTGCGCAGCACCTGCCCGGGGCGCGGCTCCAGCTCGCGCTCCTGACCATCGACGACCACCCGGATGCTCACGGCGCCTCCTCCGCTGTCAGTTCGAGGCGCAGCTCTTCCGCCATCGCGAGGGTGCGCGCGCGGCGCCAGTCGGGGGCGCCGTGCGCGTCGTCGTACCAGCCTTCGCCCGCGGCGACGCTCGCCTCGATCGCGTCGCGCAGCTCGTCGGCGGTGGGAGGCGCGGCGAACCAGACGCGATGCGGGCGGGTGGTGGCGGCGGTGACGGTGGCGACGAAGCTGCCGGCGGCATCCCGGCGCGCGATCACGATCGCGCCCGAACGGCCGAGCGGCGCCAGCGCGGAGCGCCGGAATCCGACGCGGGCGCGCAGCGCGTGGGCGGGAAGGTCGATGCGCCGCAGCACCTCGCCGACGCCGAGAGCGGTCGTGCGGACCCCGGTGACGAACTCGGTGATCGGGAGTCGGCGCTCCCCGCCGTCGGCCTGCCAGATGAGCGCCTCGCCGTCGAGCGCGGAGGTCAGGCTCGTCATGGCGCCCGCGGGCAGTGCCATGCAGACGTTGCCGCCGACGGTGGCGGCGTTCCAGATCTTCCATGAGGCGACGAGCGACTCGGCGGCGCGACGGAACAGCGGGGCCACGCCCGGACCCCACGCGGGGTCGGCGGGGTGCGCGAGCAGCTGCGCGATCGTGCAGGTCGCGGCGACCTGAAGTCCGCCCGCCTCGTCGGCGTCGACGGGCGTCCAGCCGAGGGTCATCAGATCGACGAGCTCCTCCAGGCCGGGCTGCGGTTCGGAGTACAGCCAGGTGCCGCCCGCGAGCGGGCGGACGTGCTCGTTCACGCGCAGGTCGTCGCGCGTGCGGGCGGCGCGCAGGGCGCGCACCTCGATCAGGTCCATGTTCATAGAGTCAACATCACGCGTGTGTCGGATATGTAACGCCGGACCGTGACAATGGGACGGTGAGCACGCGCGATTCCGCCCCCGCCGACGGGGCCGACGACCTGGACGACGAGGCCCTGAGCTGGGCCGGCGATGAGGACCGCGGCGGCATCGCGCCGCGCCGCTCCCGCGCTGCGGCGCCCGACCCCGCGAGCGGCGCTGCCGCGGCGGATCCGACCGACGCGGAGCCGGGCGACGAGGCGGATGCCGAGGAGGCCGCACCGACGCCGAGCAGTCCCGCGCGCACCGCCGCCACGGCGATCTTCGCCGTGCTCTACCTCGCGATCGTGCTCGGCTGGGTGCTCTCGGTGCAGTCCACCTCGTCGGGCTCCTCGGAGCTGTTCGTCGACGTGACCTGGCAGTTCGGCGAGTTCATGGCCTTGGTCGCGGGCGTGCTGTGGTTCGGTGCCGTGCTCACCCTGACGCGCGCCCGCGCGACGCTCGTGCGCGTCGGCTGGTGGGTGCTCGGCGCGGCGATCCTGGTGCCGTGGCCGCTCGTCTTCGTCGTGATCGCGGAGGCCTCCGCATGATTGCCGTCGTGCTCGTCTTCGCAGCGCTGTTCGGGCTCGCCGAGTTCACCGCGATCTCGAATCTGCTGGTGTTGCCCGCCTACTACGAAGTGCTCGGGATCGGCGCCGCGACCCCGTGGCCGCTGCTGATCGCCGGAGTCGCGATCCCCCCGCTGTTCTTCGGGCTCGCGCTGCTCGTGGGCCGTCGCTGCGCCGCGGTGTTCGATCGCGCCCTGATCCTCGCCGTGGCGCTCGCCGCGACGCACGCGCTCGCGCTCAGCGCGGTGTCGCTGGCGAGCGCGATTCAGCCGGCGATCAGCTGAGCGGTCGCGTCACCTCTTCGACCAGTTCCAGCACGTGGCGGTAGGCCCGTCCCGTCGCGCGCGTCATCCCGACCTCGCAGGTGCGGTTCGCCGACACGTGCGCATCGGCGTCGATGGCGCGCACCTCGGCGGCTTCGCGCTCGGTGGCGGAGGCGGTGAGCTCGGGATGCAGCATGCCGCGGTCGCCCGCGAACGCGCAGCATCCCCAGTCGAGCGGCTGGATCACCTCATCGGCGGCGAAGGCGGCGAGCGCGGCGAGGTCGCCGTCGGCGCCGAGCGCGGCGGTCGAACAGGTGCGGTGCACCACCACGCGACCCACGCGCCGCGGTGCGGGCAACCGGTCGAGGAGCTGCCGCGCGAAGGTGGTCGCGTCGACGAACCGCAGCGGAGCTCCCCGTTCACCTGCCGCGTGGCGGAGGGACTCGAGGCCTTCGGTGCAGCTGGCGGCGTCGCAGACGATCGGCAGGCGTCCGCCGTCGCTCGCGGCGAGCAGCGCCGGAATCGCCCGGTCCGCCATCGCGTGGTGGCCGTCGACGAACCCCTTCGACTTCCACGGCGTGCCGCAGCACAGGGACGCGAGACCCTCGGGAATCGCCAGGCCGACCTCGGCGCGGGTGGCGAGACGGAGGAGGGCATCGGTCGCCCCGATGCCGTCGGTCTCAGGGCCGAACATCTCGCCGACGCACGCCGCGAAGAGCACCGCCTCCGGATCACCCGGGGTCCCCGTGAGTCGCCGACGCGCGGGCCCGCCTGCGGGCAGGCCGCCGTCGTAGGCGGGAACGACGTCGCGGCCGAGCAGTGCGCGACCGACCGACGTGACCGCCGAGACGAGGGGCGCCGGCAGTGACGCGGCGAGCGACAGTGCTCTCGATCCGCCGCGGGTGGTCAGGGCCCACCCGCGCTCCGCGGCCGACCAGCCCGCGTTCAGCACGGGGGAGCGCGACTCGGCGCGGAGGCGTCGCACCAGATCGCCGGTGTTGATGTCGACCGGGCATGCGATCGCGCAGAGCCCGTCGACGGCGCACGTGTCGACGCCGTCGAAGTCGTAGTCGTCCCTCAGCTCGGTGACCAGCGCGCGGTCGCCCGCGGCCTCGGCGGTCGCGATGTCGCGACGCAGCGCGATGCGCTGCCGCGGGGTCAGGGTGAGGTCTTTGCTGGGGCAGGTCGGCTCGCAGTAGCCGCACTCGACGCACCGATCGACCTCCGCGTCGACCGTGGGCACGAGCTTCAGGTCGTCGAGGTAGGAGCGCGGCTCGTCCGAGAGCACCACTCCGGGGTTGAGCACTCCGGTCGGGTCGAAGAGCCGCTTGATCTCGCGCATGATCTCGTAGAGCTCGTCGCCGTACTGGCGACGGACGAACGGCGCCATGATGCGACCGGTGCCGTGCTCGGCCTTGAGGGAGCCGCCCTGCCCGAGCACCAGTTCGACCATGTCCTCGGTGAACCGCTCGTAGCGCGCCAGCGACGCGGCGTCGTCGAAGCGCTCATTGAGCAGGAAGTGGATGTTGCCGTCTTTCGCGTGGCCGAAGATGACCGAGCCCTCGTAGCCGTGCAACTCGAACAGCTCGATGAGGCGCTCGCAGGTCGGGAGCAGTCGCTCGACGGGCACCACGATGTCTTCGAGCAGCGCGGTGGTCCCCGAGGGTCGGGCGCCGGCGACAGCCGTGTAGAGCCCCTTCCTGACGTGCCAGAGCGCGGCGCGCTCGGCCGCGTCGGTGGTGAGTGCCGGCTCCGCCACGAGGGGGAGCGATGCGAGCAGCGGTTCCGCGGAGGCCACGGCCGCGGCGAGCGACTCGACCGTCGCGGCGTGGAATTCGACCAGCAGTGCGGTGTGGCTGTCGAGGGCGAGGTCGGTGATCGCGGCCGGGGCATCGGATGCGCGCTGGGCGACGCGGAGCGAGGCCGCATCCATCAGCTCGATCGTCGCCATGCCCGCCTGGACGAGTGCGGGCAGCGCCGCGGTGGCGTCGTGGAGGGTGGGGAAGACGAGCAGGCCCGTGGCGATCTGGGGCTGGATCTCGATCGTGTCGAACACCGCTTCGGCGACGAAGCCGAGCGTGCCTTCGCTGCCGACGATCAGGTGGCTGAGGATGTCGAGCGGCTCGTCGAAGTCGAGCAGGGCGTTGACGCTGTAGCCCATCGTGTTCTTCATCGAGAACAGGTGGCGCACGCGCTCGACATCGGCGGGGGAGCGCTGCAGGCGGGCTCGCAGCGCCCGCAGTCCGTCGTGAAGCTCGGGCTCGGCGGTCCGCAGCGTGTCGTGCGCGGCCGGGTCGGCGGTGTCGAGCACGGTTCCGCTGGGCAGAACGACGGTCATCGAGCGGAGTGTCTGGTACGTGTTCTGCGTGATCCCGCAGGCCATGCCGCTCGAGTTGTTGGCGATCACCCCGCCGATCGTGCACGCGATCTCGCTGGCGGGGTCGGGGCCGAGGCGGTAGCCGTGCCGGCTGAGGTGCGCATTGACCTGCCGCACCGTGGCGCCGGGCTGAACGCGCACGCGCCGGCCGCCGTCGTCGACCTGGATGCGTCGAAAGGCGCTCCGCGTGTCGACGAGCACGCTGTCGGTGACTCCCTGCCCGGAGAGGCTGGTTCCGCCGGAGCGAAAGGTGACGGTGTGACCGGCGCGCCGCGCGGCGGCGAGCACGTGGGCGACCCCGGCGGCGTCGGAGGGCACGACGACGGTGCGGGGAACCAGCAGATAGTGCGAGGCGTCGTGCGCCCGCGCGAAGCGGTCGATCGCACGCTCGGCCACGGTGACGTCGGCTCCGAGCCACTCCGTTGCGGGGGCGGCGGCAGGCGATGACATGGCACTCCTTCGGGCGCGGTCAAAATTGTCTGACAAGTATACTGACGGCATGCCCATGCGCGTCCAGGTGACCGGAATCGTCGATGCCGTTGCGGCCGAACTGCGTGCGCTCGTCCTGGCGGGAGAGCTGGGGCCCGGTCGCGCCGTGACCGAGGCGATCGTCTCGGAGCGCTTCGCGGTAGCGCGGCCGAGCGCCAAGGCGGCGATCGAGAAGCTTGTCGCGGAGGGGCTGCTGGAGCGCTCGGCGCACCGCAGCGCCCGGGTGCCGCGACTCGATGCCGAGGCCGTCCGCGACGTCTACGCGACCCGGCGACGCATCGAGAGCAGTGCCCTGCGCGAACTGGCGGCCCGCCGGTTCGTGCCCGCGGCGGCACGGGCTGCCAACGCCGAGATCGCCGCCCTGGCAGCCCGTGCTCCCGAGCTGATCGTCGACCCCGACATGCGCTTTCACGCGGCGATCGTGGATGCCCTGGAGAGCCCGCGCACCAGCCGGGCCTACTCATCTCTGCTCGGCGAGGTGCGGCTGTGCATGGCGCAGGTGCAGGGGCAGCGGCTGATCCCGGTCGAGCTGATCCACCGTGAGCACGCCGAGGTTCTCGACGCCCTGGAGGCGGGAGACGAGAATCGAGCGATCGAGGTGCTCTCGGCGCATCTGGGGCGGGCCGGCGAACGATTGGCCGAGGCGGCTCGCATCCGGTAATGTGCATGTACATGCGCTGGTGCATGAATACCCAGATCGGGTCGGGCCTCGAAATCGCCCGCGCGAAAGGACTCCGGTGAACGAGATCGTTCGGGCCGTCTACGAGATCGAGACGGCGCTCCCTCTGGAGCAGGTGGCGGCCGTGATGGCGTCCGAGCAGTCCTCGGGAACCTTCGTCGCGATCGCGCGCGAGACCGCCGAGCTGAAGGCCCGCCATGCGGCCCAGGTGGCCGAGATCGTCGAGCTGCCGCCCTCCGGCCGCCCGCCGCTGCCGGGAGCGTCCGGCGACTGGAGCGCTGCGCGTCGCGCGCGCGTGACGATCGAGTTCCCGTTGCGCAACTTCGGCCCCTCGATCCCCAACCTGCTGGCCGCCGTCGCCGGCAACCTCTACGAGATCCGCGAGGCCGGCGCGCTCAAGCTCATCGACCTCGAGCTTCCCGACGCGTTCGCCAAGGTCTACCCGGGCCCCGCCTTCGGCGTCGCCGGCACGCGCCGCCTCGCCCAGTGCGCCAGCGGACCAGTGATCGGCACCATCGTGAAGCCGAGCGTCGGACTCAGCGGCGAGCAGCTCGCGCAACTCGTCACCGAGCTCGCGGAGGCCGGAATCGACTTCATCAAGGACGACGAGCTGCAGGGCGACCCGGCGCACCTTCCCTTCGCTGAGCGGGTGCGCGTCGTCATGGAGGCGCTGCACCGCGTCGCCGACCGCACCGGCAAGCTCCCGATGTACGCCTTCAACCTGACCGGCGAGATCGACGATCTGAAGCGTCGGCACGACCTCGTGCGCGATGCGGGCGGCACGTGCGTGATGGCGGTGATTCCGGCGATCGGGCTCGCGGGTCTCGCGCATCTGCGACGGCACAGCGAGCTGCCGATCCACGGCCATCGCGCGGGATTCGGCGGTCAGTCGCGCTCACCGCAGACCGGCATCGGCTTCCGCGCCTTCCAGGCACTGGCCCGGCTCGCGGGCGCCGACCACCTGCACACTAATGGGGTGGCCAACAAGTTCTACGAGTCCGACAGCGAGGTCCTCGACTCCATCCGCGCCGTCCGCACGCCGCTGCTGGGCGGCTACGAGATGCTGCCGGTGCTCTCCTCCGGTCAGTCGGCGGGGCTGGCCCACGCGACCTATGCCGCCACGGGGACCGATGACCTGCTCGTGCTGGCCGGCGGAGGAATCCACGGCCACCCGGGCGGCTCCGGTGCCGGCGTGCGCGCCATGCGTGAAGCGTGGGATGCCGCGCTGTCGGGGGAGTCGTTGGATTCGCGCGCCGCGGCCGTGCCCGAGCTCGCGGCCGCCGTCGCGACCTTCGGCCGCCTCGACGCGGCGGTGACTGAGGCCCACTGATGCCACGATTCGGGTTCTACGGCGACGACTTCACCGGCTCGGTGGACTCCTTGCTGCAGTTCCGACGCGCGGGGCTCGACGGGGTGCTCGTCACCGACCCCGACGCCGCGCTGCCCGACCCGATCCCCGACGTCGTGGGGATCGCCGGAATCGCCCGGTCGCTTCCGACCGGGTCGATCGACGCCGAGGTGCGGAGTCCGCTGGAGCGACTCCGCAGCCTCGGCGCTGACGTCGTGCAGTACAAGGCGTGCTCGACCGCCGACTCCTCGGCGACGGTCGGAAGCCTCGGGCGGGTTCTCGAGATCGGGCGCGAGGTCTTCGGTGCCCATCCGGTGCCCGTGTCGTTCGCCCAACCCGACTTCGGGCGCTACACCGTGTTCGCGCACCACTTCGCCCGCGACGGCGACGAGATCTTCCGACTCGACCGCCAGCCGACGATGCGCAACCACCCGGTGACGCCGGCCACCGAATCCGATCTGCGCGTGCACCTGCGGGCGCAGACCGAGCTGCCGATCGGCGCCGTGAGCTGGATCGACTACGACGAGCCGGATGCCGTGTCGGCGGCGCTCGCGGGCGAGCTGGGCGCCGTGGTCGTCGATGCCCTGACCGATGCGCACCTGGACGTGGTGGCGCGCGCGATCCTCGCCGCGGGGAATGCGCCGCGCTTCGTTCTCGGCTCCGGCGGCATCAGCGGTGCGCTCGGCCGCGCCGCCCGCGTCGACGAGCGCCTGCCCGCTCTGCCGACGACCGCGTCGCCCGCGTCCGCCCCGGTGCTCGTCCTGAGCGGCAGCGCCTCGACGCGCACGCGGCACCAGCTCGAGCTCGCCGGCTGGCCGGTGCTGGATCTGTTCGCCGACGATGTGGAGGCGCGCGCCGCCGCGGTGCTGCGCGAAGGCGGTGATGTCATCGTCAGCTCGACGCTCGACCCGCGTCGCCAGGTCGCCAGCAGCGAGGTCGAACAACGGCTCGCCGCCGTCGGCGATGCCTGCCTGCGCTCGGCGCGCGTCGGCCGGACGATCGTCTGCGGCGGAGACACCTCGAGCAACGTGCTGCGGCGCCTCGGCATCACGCGGCTCGCGATTCTCGCCCAGCCGTGGGGGAACGCGCCCCTGCTGCGCGGCGGCAGCGATGCGGCGCACCTCGATGGACTCGAACTCGTGCTCAAGGGCGGGCAGGTCGGGCATCCCGGGCTGCTCGCCGACGTCAAGACCGGAACGCCGCTCGCCGCGGCCTGACCCAGAAAGCGCCATGCTCACCGACACCAGCGCCAGCCCCCACGCCGTGATGACCTCGCTCCCCGCCGGGGCGGCGACGATCGCCGGCGACAGCGCGCTCGCCCTGCTGCGCGCGCGCGGGCTCGCCATCACGATCCCCACGATGGGCGACATCCTGTTCGACGCCGAACGCGGGCACGCCTACGAGAATTTCCGCGTCGCATCCGGCGCCAGCGCGGGAACGCACGTCGGCCCCGGATTCGTCGACGGCGACTTCTACAAGTGGCTCGAAGCCGCCAGCGTTGCGGCGTCGCTGGATCCGGACAGCCCGCTCGCCGACTCGCTTCGCGTCGCCGCCGAGGCGATCGCGGAAGCCCAGGAGCCCGACGGGTACCTCCAGACCAAGACGCGGATCGCGCAGTCGGAGGGCCTGGACCGCGTCCGCTTCGAGCGGCCGATGGATTTTGAGACCTACAACACCGGTCACCTGATGACGCTCGCGGCCATCCACTACCGAGCGCACGGCGACGACAGCTTCCTCCAGATCGCGCGCCGGGTGGCTGACTACCTGATCCGGGTGGCCGACGAGAACCCGGAGTGGCTCTCGCACTGCAACATCTGTCCCGCCCACTACATGGGCGCGGTCGAGCTGTATCGCACCACCCGCGACGAGAAGTACCTGCACCTGGCGGGCCGGCTGCTCGAGCTGCACGGCGGCAAGGGAGCCGCGGGCACCGACGACAATCAGGACGTGATCGCGGTGCGCGAGCAGCGGCAGGCCGTCGGCCACGCAGTCCGGGCGAACTACCTCTACGCCGGCATGGCCGACTACGCGCTCGAGACCGGCGACCAGGAGCTGCGCACGGCGCTCGACAGCATCTGGAACGACCTGGTCGGCTCGAAGCTCGCCGTCACCGGCGGCGTCGGGGCGCTCTACGACGGCGCCTCGCCCGATGCCGGCCTCAACTACTGGACGATCACGCGCACGCATCAGGCCTACGGTCGGCCGTACCAGCTGCCGATGGTGACCGCCTACAACGAGTCGTGCGCCTCACTCGGCTTCGTGTTCTGGGCATGGCGGATGCTCACCCTCACCGGGGACTCGCGCTACGCCGACGAGATCGAGCGGGTGCTGTTCAACGCGCTCCCGGCGATGATCGGCACCGACGCCGAGACCTACTTCTACACCAACCCGCTGCGTCAGGTGCGCGATCTGCCGTTCCCGATGCGCCGCCCGGGCGACCCCGCGGGGTCGCAGCCGCCGCCCTCCCACGAACGGCACCGGCAGGCGTTCATGAAGGGCAGCTTCTGCTGCCCGCCGAACATCGCGCGGGTGCTCGCCGAGCTGCCCTACTACGGCTACTCCGAGAACGGGCGCGATGTCTGGGTGCACCAGTTCGTGCCCGGCACCGCCCGCGTGCGGATCGGCGGGGTCGCCGCGACGCTCGAGCAGACGACGTCCTACCCCGCCGAGGGCACCGTCACCCTCCGCGTGCGCAGCGACGCACCGACCCTGGGGGCGCTCCGCATCCGGATCCCCGGCTGGGCGGGGCGTGCGCGCATCACCGTCGCGGGCGAGGAGGTGTCGCGCGTGGAGCGCGGATACGCCGTGATCGAGCGGGAATGGAGCGACGACGTCGTCGCGATCGAGTTCGACATCGCCCCGCGCCTGCTGGCCGCGCATCCGCTGGTCGAAGAGGCCACCGGACAGGTCTGCGTCGTGCGGGGCCCGATCGTCTATGCCCTCGAGTCGGCCGACCTTCCGGCGCACGTCAGCGTCACCTCGGTGGGGCTGCCGCACGACATCGCCTGGACCCTCGAGCGCGGAGACGGGGAATTCGCCGGTCACACGATGCTGCGCGGAACGGTGGCGCTCCTCCCGGTGCCCGCACCGACCACCGGCGTCCCGCTGTACGCCGAGTTCGACGCCACCGACCCGAGCCCGCTCGAGATCCGGCTGGTGCCGTACGCCGTCTGGGGAAACCGGGGCCCCGGCGAGATGACCGTCTGGATGCCCGTCCTGCGCTGATCGGGACAGAACGAGAGAAGAGAGACCCCATGACCCGCATCGCCATGCTGCACACCGGAGCCGTCGTCATCCCGACGTTCTCCGCGCTCGCCACCGAGCACCTTCCGGGCGTCGAGATCCAGCACCTCCTCGACTCGACGATCGTCGGCGACCTGGGCGGCGGGGCCGGCCACGATCAGATCGCCCAGCGGCTCTCGGCGCTCGGCCGGGCGGCTAAGGCCTCCGGGGCCGAAGCCGTCGTCTTCACGTGCTCCTCGATCTCGGGCTACGCGGCCGAGGTCGCCGCAGACATCGGCCTGCCGGTGCTCCGCATCGACGAGGCGATGGCCGACGAAGCCGTCGCTGCCGGAGCGCGGATCGGAGTCGTGGCCACGCTCGAGACCACGCTGCGGCCCACGGCGGCGCTGCTGCGCGAACGCGCCGAACTCGCCGGACGCGAGGCGGAGCTGGCCGAGGTTGTCGTGGCCGGTGCCTTCGATGCGGTGGTCGCCGGCGATCGTGCGCGACACGACGAACTGGTGGGCGCGGCGCTCGTCGAGCTCGCCTCGCGCACCGACGTCATCGTGCTCGCGCAGGCCTCCATGGCCTCGGCCGCCGCCGCCGTCGAGGTGCCGGTTCCGGTGCTCACAAGTCCCGAACGGGGTGTTCGTCGGGTGGCGGACGCCGTGCGTGCTCGATAATCGCTGATGTGAACGATCGACTATCGGGTGCCCCCGGCGGCAAGATGGCGCTGCTCGTCAAAGCCGCACGGATGTACCACGAGGAGGGCATCCTGCAGCCCGAGATCGCCGATCGCCTCGGCGTCTCGCAGTCCCGGGTGTCCCGGCTGCTGAAGGAGGCCCAGCGGCTCGGGGTGGTGCGCACGGTGGTCGTGTCCCCGCCCGGACTGCATATCGAACTCGAGCGCGCCGTGCGCGAGCGGCTTCAGCTGCGCGATGTGGTGGTCGCCGAATCCGCTTCGGATGACGACGCGGTCGTGCTCTCGGCGATCGGTGCGGCCGCCGCCGCCTACCTCGAAGAGACGGTGCGCTCCCACGAGCGCATCGGCATCTCCTCGCGGTCGGCATCGCTGATGGCCGTCGTCGAGACGCTCTCTCCGACCACGGGGCGAGCCGAGACGGTCGTCCAGACTCTCGGCGCCGTCGGAAATCCGGCGATGCGAGCCCAGGCGACGCGTCTCGCCGACCGGCTCGCCGAGCTGACGGGCGCCGCGGCGATCTACCTGCCCTCGCCCGGCGTCGTCACGAGCGGCGTCGTGCGCGACGGACTGCTCTCCGATCCCGCGCTCGCCGAAGCGGTCGACGCGTGGGGCGAGCTGACCCTGCTTCTCACCGGAATCGGCGCGCTGCGCTCGTCGCCCATGCGCACCTCGTGGGGCAGCGCGATCTCGAGCGACGACCTCGCCCGCCTGGACGGGCTGCACGCCGTGGGCGACGTCTGCCTGAACTTCTTTGATGCCGAGGGCAACGTGGTCGACGGCGGCCTGCGCGAGCGCATCGTCGGCATCGGTCCCGAGGAGCTTCGCGCGGTGCCCCGGCGCGTCGGTGTGGCGGGCGGATCGCTGAAAGACGACGCGATTCGCGCCGCGGCGCTCGGGGGCTGGATCGACGTCCTGATCACCGACCAGCACACGGCGCGTCGGCTTCTGGAGCTCTAGCGCGGAACACGGGCACGCGGCGGCTCACGCGTCCACTAAACTCGGTACCGCCGCGCCCGCCATCGCCGAGGCGCACTCTTGCGGCCAGCGGGCCGCCGAACCCCGAGGAACGACCACGTGGCCAAGCCGATCGTCCTGATCGCCGAAGAACTCTCTCCCGCAACCGTCGAGGCTCTCGGCCCCGACTTCGAGATCCGCTCCGTCGACGGCACCGACCGTCCGGCGCTGCTCTCGGCGCTCGCCGAGGCGCACGCGATCCTGATCCGCTCGGCGACGCAGGTCGACGCCGAGGCGATCGCCGCGGCACGCCAGCTGAAGGTCGTCGCCCGCGCCGGCGTCGGACTCGACAACGTCGACATCAAGGCCGCGACCGAGGCGGGTGTGATGGTCGTCAACGCACCGACGTCGAACATCATCAGTGCCGCCGAGCTCACGGTCGGGCACATCCTGAGCCTGGCGCGCCACATCCCGGCGGCGCACGCGAGTCTTGCGGCGGGGGAGTGGAAGCGCTCCAAGTACACCGGCACGGAGCTGTACGAGAAGACCGTCGGCATCATCGGCCTCGGCCGGATCGGCGCGCTCATCGCGGCGCGGCTCCAGGCGTTCGGCGTCGAGATCGTCGCGTACGACCCCTACGTCACCGCCGCCCGCGCCCAGCAGCTGGGCGTGCGCCTGGTTGAGCTCGACGAGCTCATCTCGACGTCCGACTTCGTCACGATCCACATGCCGAAGACGCCCGAGACCACCGGCATGATCGGCGAGGCGCAGCTCAAGGCGATGAAGCCGACCGCCTACGTCGTCAACGTCGCGCGCGGCGGGCTCATCGATGAGGCCGCGCTCGCGCAGGCGCTCCGCGACGGCGAGATCGCCGGCGCCGGCATCGACGTCTTCACGAGCGAGCCGCCCACCGACGACCTGCTCACCAGTGCCCCCAACATCGTCGTCACCCCGCACCTCGGCGCCTCCACGGCGGAGGCACAGGAGAAGGCGGGCGTGTCGGTCGCCAAGAGCGTGCGCCTCGCGCTCAGCGGCGAGCTTGTTCCGGATGCGGTCAACGTCGCGGGCGGTGTCATCGACCCGCAGGTGCGCCCGGGCATCCCGCTTATGGAGAAGCTCGGCCAGGTCTTCGCCGGTCTCGCGGATGACCCGCTCGCCTCGATCGACGTCGAGGTGCGCGGTGAGATCGCCGACCTCGAGGTCGGCGTGCTCAAGCTCGCGGCGCTCAAGGGCGTCTTCACGAACGCCGTGACCGAGCACGTGAGCTACGTGAATGCGCCGCTGCTCGCGGAGCAGCGCGGCATCGCGGTGCGCCTGATCACCGATCCGGTGAGCGAGGAGTACCGCAATGTGCTCACCATCCGGGGTGCCACGAGCGACGGAACGCAGCTCTCGGTGAGCGGAACGCTGACCGGCACGAAGCAGATCGAGAAGATCGTCGAGATCAACGGCTACGACGTGGAGGTGCCGCTCGCTGAGCACTTCGTCGTGATGCTCTACACCGACCGTCCCGGCATCGTCGCGGTCTACGGTCAGCAGTTCGGCGACGCGGGCATCAACATCGCCGGCATGCAGATCGCGCGCCACCGCGCGGGCGGTGAAGCGCTTAGCGTGCTGACGATCGATTCGCCGGCTCCCGAGGGGCTGCTGGAGTCGGTGCGCGAGGCGATCGACGCCACCCTTTTGCGCGAGATCGACGTCGTCTCCGACTAGTTTTCCCTGATCGCGCGGCGGTCTCCGCCCCGCAGGCGGACAGGTCTGTCGATTGTGATGATTCCTCCGGTGCGTTAGCGTGAGCTGACGCGAGTATGCCTCAACCCGAAATTCAGGCTGCTCGCGGTACCCATGCTCGCCTTCCCCCGGAGGAACTCGATGCTCACTGCTGAGCGCTCTGCCCATTCATCGACCCTGCGGCGGCGCGTCGGCGCCATCGCGCTCGCCGGCGGTGCGCTGGCGCTGCTGGCCTCGCCGATCGCCGCTCATGCGGCAACAAGCGAGGCGTATGACGCGATCCCGGACACGCTCGCGCCGTCCTACGTCAGCCTGGGCTATCAGGCGACACAGACCGCGGAGTTCGGCGACCTCGTGGAGCTGTCCGGCGCCGACCGTGACCTCGAGACGGTCTCGATCGTGATGGTCAACTGGGCGTGCGAGACGGGGAGCGGCGCCACCTGCGAGACGACGCCGGGGGCGAGCTTCAGCCACCCGATCACGGTGAACATCTACGCCGAAGGTGCGGACCCGCTCCCGGGTGCGCTGCTCGCGACGGTCACGCAGGACGTCGACGTGCCGTACCGGCCGTCCGCGGACGTCGTCAACTGCACCGACGGGCGCTGGTTCCACGAGGCAACCGGGAACTGCTCCAACGGATTCGCGTTCGAGGTTCCGTTCGACTTCTCGAGCCTCGCGGTGACGCTGCCGGATCGGGTCGTCGTCTCCGTCGCCTACAGCACCCAGACCTATGGAGCCGCGCCGCTCGGCGTCGGCGGTCCCTTCAACTCGTTGAATGTGGCGCTGGCCACGACCGCTCCGACCGTCGGCACCGACGTCGACCCGGGAACGACCTACTGGAACACGCTCAAGGCCGACTGGTACGGCGACGGCGGTGCCGCGGGCGCGGGCATTCTCCGCAACGACGGCGGCGGGCTGGGCGGCACCTACGGGCTGCTGTTCTCGATCACCGCGTCGACGCCCGAGACCGAACTTCCGACGCTTCCGCTGGACGGCGGCGAGGCGGCGCCCGCCGAGCTCGCGGCCACCGGGACCAGCGAGTCTCTGATCGCGGCGGCGGTGCTCGGCGCCGGGGCAGTGCTGGCCGGCGCGGTGGCGCTCTCGGTGCTCGCGCTGCGTCGCTCGACTCGGCACCGCACGCGCTGATGCGTCGTCGCGGCGGGGTCGGCCCTAGCGGTCGACCTCGTCGCGGTGCGGCGTCTCGTCGCGGACGACGGTCGCGCGGCGTGTCGAGAACAGCACGATCCCGATGATCGTGGTGACAGCTCCGGCTCCCATCAGCAGGTAGCCGACGAGCGTCAGGTCGATCCAGTCGAGTCCGACGTTCAGCGCGAAAGCCAGGATGGCTCCGAGCACGAAGAGAAAGATTCCGAATCCGATACTCAAGGTGTCTCCTTTTTCCTCGAAATGCGGGCAGCCTTGTGAGGCCCGGCATCGTCTTGACGCTAGCGGCGGGTTCTCGACGGAGGGCGAGCGCGCCCGCAGCGGCCCGGCGACGCGGCTAGGCTGGGAGGGCTGGAAACCCCCGGAATGCTGGGCGACGTCGCCTTTTCTGGGAGTAATCCGGGAACAACCTGGACGTCCCTGAACTTTGGAGCTTGAGTGACCCGCACCCTGGACCTGGCCGTGATCGCTGGCGATGGCATCGGCCCCGAGGTCATGACCGAGGCGGTGCGTGTTCTGACCGCCGCCGTCGGCGACGAGGTGACGGTCGCGACCACGCCCTACCCGTTCAGCGCCGCGCACTACCTGGAGACCGGCCGTATCCTCGAAGCCGAGGACATGGAGGCGCTCGCCCAGCACGAGGCGATCCTGCTGGGAGCCGTCGGCGGCGACCCGCGCGACCCGCGGCTCGCGGGCGGCATCATCGAGCGAGGGCTGCTGCTCAAGCTGCGCTTCGCCTTCGACCACTACGTCAACCTGCGTCCCTCGAAGCTGCTGCCGGGCGTCGTCAGCCCGCTCGCGAACCCCGGCGAGGTCGACTTCGTCGTCGTGCGCGAGGGCACCGAGGGGCCCTACGTCGGCAACGGCGGCGCGATTCGCGTCGGCACGGATGCCGAGATCGCCAACGAGGTGAGCATCAACACCGCGTACGGCATCGACCGAGTGGTGCGCTTCGCGTTCGAGCAGGCCGAGAAGCGGCGCAAGAAGCTCACGCTCGTGCACAAGACGAACGTGCTGACCTTCGCGGGCTCGCTCTGGGCGCGCACCGTCGAGCGGCACGCGGCCAATCATCCCGACGTGGCCTGGGACTACCTGCACGTGGATGCGGCGACCATCTTCCTGGTGACCGATCCTGCTAGATTCGACGTCATCGTCACCGACAATCTCTTCGGCGACATCCTCACCGACCTGGCCGGCGCCATCAGCGGCGGCATCGGACTGGCAGCCTCGGGAAACATCAACCCCGACGGCACCTTCCCCTCGATGTTCGAGCCCGTGCACGGGTCGGCTCCCGACATCGCGGGACAGCAGAAGGCCGATCCCACGGCGGCCATCCTGTCGACGGCCCTGCTGCTCGACCACCTCGGTCTCGAGGAGGCGGCGCGGCGGGTCGAGGCAGCGGTCGCCGCGGACGTCGCCGCGCGAGGCACCGCGCCCCGCCGCACCGACGAGATCGGCGCCGCCATCGCCGCGGCGGTGGCCGCTCCCTAGCGGTCGCTCCCTCTCCGGCGCAGACTAGTTCCACTCCGACAGATCGGCCAGCGAAATGCAACTTCTCCCGATGGCGAACCAGGACCTCGCATTCCAGGTGACCCCGAACCCCGCCGCACTCCCCGCCGACGAGCGTGAGGCGATCCTCGCCAACCCCGGATTCGGGCAGAAATTCACCGACCACATGGTCGACATCTGCTGGTCCGAGCGCGGCGGCTGGCACCGTCCGCGGGTCCAGGCCTACGGCCCCATTCAGCTCGACCCGGCCGCCGCCGTGCTGCACTACGCGCAGGAGATCTTCGAGGGTCTGAAGGCGTACCGGCACGCGGACGGCTCGATCTGGTCGTTCCGACCCGAGAAGAACGCCGAACGGCTGCAGCGCTCCGCGCGCCGCATGGCGCTGCCGGAGCTGCCGACGGAGTACTTCCTCGACTCCCTGCGCCAGCTCATCGCCGTCGACGGCGCGTGGGTGCCGTCGGCTCCCGAGACGAGCCTGTACCTGCGCCCGTTCATGTTCGCCAAGGAAGCCTTCCTCGGCGTGCGTCCGGCGAAGAAGGTCAACTACTACCTCATCGCCAGCCCCGCGGGGGCCTACTTCCAGGGCGGCGTCGCACCGGTGTCGATCTGGCTGTCGACCACCTACGCCCGCGCGGGCAAGGGGGGCACGGGTGCGGCCAAGACCGGTGGCAACTACGCTTCATCGCTGATCGCGCAGCAGGAGGCCTACGATCAGGGCTGCCAGCAGGTGCTGTTCCTCGATTCGGCGGAGGAGAAGTACCTCGAGGAGCTCGGCGGCATGAACGTCGTGCTCGTCTACCGCGACGGCACGCTCGTCACGCCGCAGAGCGAGTCGATCCTCGAGGGCATCACCCGCGACTCGATCCTGCAGCTCGCCGAAGACGCCGGCCACACGGTCGAGCGTCGCCAGGTCTCGATCGACGAGTGGCGCGAGGGCGCCGCCTCGGGCGAGATCGTGGAGGCCTTCGCCTGCGGCACCGCGGCGGTGCTGACCCCGATCGGAACGCTCAAGGCTGCCGACTTCACGATCGAGATGCCGACGCCGGAGGACGGCGTCGCGCTCGCGCTGCGCCGGGCACTCACCGACATCCAGTACGGTCGCGCCGAGGACCGTCACGGGTGGATGATGCGGCTCGACGCCGAGGCGTCTGCGTAGTCCGGGATGAAGGTCGCACGGTTCAGCTCAGCGGGGGAGGACCCGCGGTACGGCATCGTCGATGACGATGAGATCGTCGTGCTCGCGGGGGATCCGATGTTCGCGGGCTTCCAGCCGACCGGCGAACGCGTCGCTCTCGCCGAGGCGCGCCTGCTGGCCCCGGTCATCCCGCGCTCGAAGGTGGTCTGCGTCGGTCTCAACTACGCCGCCCACCGCGGCGACATGGCGAACATCGACGCGCCCGAGAACCCGCTCATCTTCTTGAAGCCGAACACCGCCGTGATCGGCCCCGGCGACGCGATCAGGATTCCGCCCGTCGAGGGGCGCATCACGCACGAGAGCGAACTCGTCGTGGTCATCGGACGCATCGCCAAGCAGGTGCGCGAGGAGGACTGGGCCGACTACGTCTTCGGCTACACCGTCGGCAACGACGTCTCGGCTCGCGACCAGATGTTCGCCGACGGCCAGTGGGCCCGCGCCAAGGGCTATGACACGTTTGCTCCGATCGGACCGTGGATCGAGACCGAGCTCGACCCGTCGAACCTCGAGATCAACAGCTGGGTCGATGGGGAGCCGCGCCGCCACGGCAACACGTCCGAGCTGCTGCACTCCATCCCGAAGCTCATCGCCTACATCTCGGATGTCTGGACGCTGCTGCCGGGCGACATCATCATGACCGGTACGCCGTCGGGGCTCGGCGGCTTCGTCGCGGGGCAGACCGTCGACATCGAGATTGAAGGAATCGGGCGCCTGACGAACCCCGCCGAGGCGCGCGACGCCGCATCGGGCGCATGACCGAGCCAGCGGCTGGAGACCCGCTGCTGAGCGACGAGCAGGTCCGCCGCGCGCAGAGCCGGACTCGGGGTGTGCTGATCGCGGGCCAGGTGCTTGCCGGCATCGGCATGGGTTCGACGCTGTCGGCTGGCGCGCTGCTTGTCACCCAGGTGAGCGGATCGCCCGCCTGGTCGGGCATGGCGGCCACGATGACGACGGTGGGGGCCGCGCTCGCGTCGGTGCCGCTGGCGCGACTTGCGCGGCGCGCCGGTCGCGCGCCCGCTCTCGCGACCGGCGCCGCGACGGCGGCGCTCGGCGCCGTCGTCGGCATCATCGCGGCCGTGCTCGTCTCGCTCCCGCTGCTGCTTGTCGCGCTGGCGCTCATCGGCGTCGGCACCGCGGTCAACCTGCAGTCGCGCTTCGCGGCGACCGACCTGTCGGAGGCCCGGCACCGTGGACGTGACCTGGCTCTCGTCGTCTGGGCGACCACGGTCGGGGCGATCGCGGGCCCCAATCTGATCGCGCCGGCCGATGCGGTCGGCATCGCGGTCGGTCTGCCCGAGCTCTCCGGGCCGTTCCTGTTCACCCTGGCGGCGCAGACGATCGCGAGCGCCATGTACCTCGTCGCCCTGCGTCCCGACCCGCTCAAGATGGCCGAGCGCCTGCGCCTCGAGCGTCCGGTCACCGCGGTGATCGAGAACATCGCCGATGCGAACGGCGTGCGCACCGGCCTCATCGCGCTCGCGCTCAGCCACGCGACGATGGTCGCCGTCATGTCGATGACCCCGGTGCATCTCGTGGCACACGGCGCCACGCTCGTCGTCGTCGGAGTCACCATCAGTCTCCACGTGGCGGGGATGTTCGCCCTCTCGCCGGTCTTCGGCATCCTCTCGGACCGTCTCGGACGAGGTCGCACGATCGCGATCGGCCAGGTGATGCTGCTGGCGAGCCTGCTGACGACGGCGCTCGGCGCCGAATCGCAGGCCGCCGTCGTGGTCGGGCTGGTGCTGCTCGGACTCGGCTGGAGCGCCGCGACCGTGTCGGCGTCGGCGCTCGTCTCGGAGTCCGCCCCGGCCGACCGGCGCACCATCATCCAGGGTCGCTCCGACCTGCTGATGAGCGCCACGGGGGCCGTCGGCGGTGCCCTCGCCGGGCCGGTGCTCGCTCTCGTCGGCTACGCGGGTCTCGCGCTCAGCGCGCTGCTGCTCGTCGTCGTGGTGCTGGTCGCGCTGACCTGGCGAGCGGTTCGCCGCACCCCCGCCGCGCGCAACTAGACTCGATCCCGATGTCGCTCCCGTTCTCTGCCGCCTCGGGCTCCGAGGTTCGCGTTCGCTTCTGCCCCTCGCCCACCGGCACCCCGCACGTCGGCCTGGTGCGCACCGCCCTGTTCAACTGGGCCTACGCCCGCCACACCGGCGGCAAGCTGGTGTTCCGCATCGAAGACACCGACGCCGCCCGCGACAGCGAGGAGAGCTACCGGCAGCTGCTGGACGCGATGCGCTGGCTCGGCCTCGACTGGGATGAGGGCGTCGAGACCGGCGGACCGCACGAGCCGTACCGGCAGTCGCAGCGCGGCGAGATCTACCAAGGGCTGATCGAGAAGCTGACCGAGGCCGGCTACCTCTACGAGAGCTTCGTCACGCCCGAGGAGATGGAGGCGCGCAACCTCGCCAACGGCCGCGACCCGAAGCAGGGCTACGACAACTTCGAGCGCGACCTTAACGAGGACGAGCGCGCCGCGTTCCGCGCCGAGGGGCGCCAGCCCGCGCTGCGCCTGCGGGTGCCCGACGACGACCTCAGCTTCGACGACCTGGTGCGCGGCGAGATCACCTTCCCCGCGGGCAGCTTCACCGACTTCGTCGTGGTGCGCCCGAACGGCGCCCCGCTCTACACCTTCGTGAACCCCGTCGACGACGCGCTGATGGGCATCACCCACGTGCTGCGCGGCGAGGACCTGCTCTCGAGCACGCCGCGCCAGATCGCGCTCTACGCCGCGCTCATCGCGATCGGCGTCACCGATTCGGTGCCGCGCTTCGGCCACCTGCCCTATGTGATGGGCGAGGGCAACAAGAAGCTCAGCAAGCGCGACCCCGAGTCGAACCTGTTCCACCACCGCGACCGCGGCTTCGTGCCGGAGGGGCTGCTCAACTACCTGTCGCTGCTCGGCTGGTCGATCGCCGCCGACCGCGACGTGTTCTCGCGTGACGAGCTCGTCGCCGCGTTCGACGTCGAGAGCGTCAACCCGAACCCGGCCCGCTTCGACCTGAAGAAGGCCGAGTCGATCAACGGCGACCACATCCGCCTTCTCGGCGCGGAGGACTTCGCGGCGCGGATCGTGCCGTACCTCGAGGGGCTCGTCAGTGATCCGCCGACGCCCGCCGAGCAGGCGATCCTGCGCGAGGCGGCCCCGCTGGTGCAGGAGCGCATCAACCTGCTGGGCGAAGCGCACGGCATGCTGGCGTTCCTGTTCACCGCCGACGACCAGATCGAGTTCGAGGCCGACGCGCTGCCGAAGCCGAACGCGGTCGACGAGGCGCGACTGGTGCTGGATGCGGCGGAGGCGGCGCTGTCGCCGTTGACCGAGTTCGGCCGCGTCGAGATCGAGGCGGCGCTGCGCGCGGCGCTCACCGACCCGGTCGAGGACGGCGGTGCCGGGCTCAAGCCGCGCGTCGCGTTCGGTGCGCTGCGCACCGCGGTCAGCGGACGCCGGGTCAGCCCGCCGCTGTTCGAGTCGATGGAGATCCTCGGCAAGGCCTCCACGCTCGCCCGTCTGGAACGGCTCCGCACGCACCTCGCGTAGCGGCGGCCTAGCGGACGGTGCTGCCGAGCAGCGCGATCCTCTTCTGCACCGGCACCCGAAGCGCCACCCAGGCGACCAGCATCACCACGAGCGAACCAGCGAAGACGAGCGCGCCGATCCAGGAGTCGTCGTTGCGCCCCGCGTACATGGTGTTGAGGTTTCGCAGCGCCCCGGTGGTGAGCACCAGGCCGACGTGCACGATCGTGAACGCGATGAAGTACACCAGCACCGCGAAGTGCAGGGATCGCGCGAGCTTCTCGGTGAGCAGCCGGTTGACGCGCCACTCGTGCTTCCACACCGGCGACAGCCGCAGCCCGGTGAGCAGGGCGAGCGGCCCCGCCAGGAACACCGTCGCGAAGTAGCTCAGCAGCTGCAGCGCGTTGTAGTGCACCCAGCCCTCGTGCGCCGGCCAGTCGAGCGAGAGGTACTGCACTCCGGCCGTGACCGCGTTCGGGATGACATCCCAGCCGAGCGGGACGACGCGCACCCACTGCCCGCTGGCGAACAGCAGCACGACGTACACGACGCCGTTCAGCACCCACAGCGTGTCGACGACGAGGTGCCACCAGACGTGGATGCTCAGCCGGCGCGGGGCGCCGTTTGTGCGGAGCAGGCCGTCGTTGCGGCGCGTCACGAACGCGGGCGGGCGCTGCTTGCCGCGAATCAGCAGCGCGGAGCGCACGATGAACAGCAGGAAGAACGAGTTCAGGAAGTGCTGCCAGCCCAGCCACGCGGGAAAGCCCACGGGGGAGCCGGCGGGCAGCTCGGTCGTGCCCGGAAAGCTCGCGGCGAAGTCGAGCCCGCCGGGGGTCTCTCGCAGCCAGCGCGCCGCCAGCACGAGCACCGCGAGCAGCACGAGTGCCGTCGGAATGAGCCAGACGAGCGGGAACCAGCGGCGCTCGCGAAGTCGTGTCACGCTCCTACGCTAGCGGCCCCGGACGGGCTTCAATCGCGCTGGGGCTCGGGCCCGCGCACGAAGGCGCGGCCGCTCACCGTCTCCGGGTGGATGCGCACCCACCGGTACTTGAGCGTGGGAACCCACGGCTCAAGCCCCAGCTGCTCGGCGGCGTCCATCTCGGACTGCAGCTCGACGCGCTCGGCGCGGCCCTTGACCACGACGCTCATCGCGTCGGTGTCGCTGACCCGATCCACCTCGAGCGCGACGTGCTCGTTAATGCTGAGCTCGAGCAGCTTGGTGCCGGGCGCGGTGCGCAGGTAGATCACGTTGTCGTCGTCGACGACAAAGTTGATCGGGAAGATGTCGATCTCGCCCGCCACGCACAGCGCCAGCCGACCGAGCGACGTTCGACGGAGCTCCTGCCAGCTCTCCTCGGCGTCGAGTTCGCGAACCGGGTCGTCGGTCATGATGATTCTCCTTGCACTCGCAACTGGTTGTGGACGAAATGGACTCCGCGGATGCGCTCCACGCGGTGCCGCAGCCGCTGCAGCGCGGCGCGGTCGGGGACCGTGCCGGTCAACGTCACGACGTGCTGCTGCACCGTCACCTGGACGTCGACCGCTGCCGCCGGCTCGCGCGCGAGCGCCCACCGCACGGAGCGGGCGATCGCGTCGTCGCTGCGCCGCCAACCGGTCGCGACGGGGGCGACGAGGAGCTCATCCACGACGCGCGAGACGCCGTCGACCTCGCAGGCGAGGGCGCGGGCGAGCACCCGGGCCGAGTGGGCCCGAACCGCACCGCGCAGATGAACGACGTTGTCTTCGATGACGACGCGGATGCGCGTGGCATCCAGATCCGGACAGGCCTTCAGCGCGCGACGCACGCGAGCCGCGCGTTCGCGCTCTCGGCTTTTCGTCACCATCGCCGATCCTTCCGTCACCGCCAGTGTGCGCGCGGATCGCGGAGATCGCGAGGGTCGAAGGTCCTGTTAGGCCTCGATGTCGCGCTTGACGGCGTACACCGCCGCCTGGGTGCGCCGTTCGAGCCCGAGCTTGGCGAGCAGCCCCGACACGTAGTTCTTGACGGTCTTCTCGGCGAGCTCGAGCCGTTCGCCGATCTGACGGTTGGTGAGGCCCGCGCCGATCAGGTCGAGCACCTGGCGCTCGCGCAGCGTGAGCTCCGGCCCCCCCTCCGCCTCGGCCGGCGCCAGCCTCGACACGACGCGCTCCGAGACCGAGCGCGTGATGAGGCTCCCGCCGCCGGCCACGAGTCGGATGCCGTCGATCAGATTCTTGCCGCGGATGTCCTTCAGCACGTATCCGGACGCCCCGGCCAGCACCGCCGCCTCGCTCGCCTCGTCGTCGTCGAAGGCGGTGAGCATGAGGCAGGCGATCTCGGGGTGCTCCGAGCGGATGGCGCGGCACACGTCGATGCCGGACCCGTCGGGCAGGCGCACGTCCAGCACCACGACGTCGGGCCGGGTGGCGCCCACTCGGCCGAGCGTCTGCCCGGCGGTGCCGCACTCGCCGACCACCTCCAGATCGCGCTCGGCATCCACGATGTCGGCGATGCCGCGACGCACCAGCTCGTGGTCGTCAACCAGAAAGACTCGAATCACGCGTCGGCTCCATTCGGGGTCGTCGACAACGGTACCGACCAGGTCGCGATCGTGCCGTGCGGGCGAGCATCGGCGACCTCGAAGGTGCCGCCGCGCTGCCGGGCGCGCACCCCCAGATTGTCGAGTCCGCTGCGGCGGGTGACGCTGCCGAGTCCCTGGCCGTCGTCCTCCACCCGCAGCGTGAGTGCCTCCTCGGTCACGCGCAGGTCCAGCGCGCAGGTCGCTGCCTGCGCGTGGCGCACCACGTTGCTGAGAAGCTCGCGCGCCACCGCCACGACGTCATCGGCCAGATCGTCGGCGACCAGCAGGTCGACAGCGCCGCCGAAGGTCAGTCGGGGGGCCGACTCGAGGCTCTCGGTGACCTCGCCGACCAGGTCGAGCACGCGGTGGCGGAGAGACGGAGCGCGCGAGGCGGAGCGGGTGCGCAGGGTGAACACGGCGGTGCGGATCTCGGAGATCGCGTCGTCGATCGCCTCCACCTGGCGCTCCAAGATCGTCCGCTCCGGACCGCCCGCCGAGGCGGCGACGCTCTGCAGCGTCAGGCCGGTCGCGAAGAGCTGCTGGATGACGTGGTCGTGCAGATCGCGGGCGATCCGGTTGCGGTCCTCGATCAGCTCGAGCTTGCGCGAGTCGGCCTGCATGCGCGCAAGCTCCAGGGCGACGCTCGCCTGCGTCGCGAATTCGGAGGCCATCTCGAGGTCCGCCTCGGTGAACCGCAGCGAGCCGGGCCGCCGGCACAGTGTCAGCACGCCGAGCGGGTGTCCCGAGGCGGCGAGCGGAACCGCGATCACGGGACCGACGTCGACGGCGCCGCCGAACATCACCCCGTCGTCGCTGTCGTCGGTGGCGATCGCGCGGCCGCTCTCGATGGCGCGCGCGGAGATCGAGCCGGCGGCGGGGAACCGCAGCGCCGTGAGCGCTTCGGCGCCCTCGCCGCGGGCGGTGTCGACGAGGAAGGTCTCCCCGTCATCGCTTGGGATGACGACCGAGACGAGGTCGGCGTCGACGAGCGAGGCGACCCGGTCGGCGACGACATGGAGCATGTTCTCCGAGCTGCCCGAGAGCAGCGCGGAGCTGACCTCGGCGAGGGCCGCGCTCCAGCGCTGTCGGCGGCGCGTCTCGCCGAACAGGCGGGCGTTCTCGATCGCGATGCCCGCGGTCGCGGCGAGCGCCGTCACGAGCTCCTGATCCTCGGCGCTGAACGGTCCGCTCGACCGGTTGGTGAGGTAGAGGTTGCCGAAGACCTCGTCGCGCACGCGGATCGGCACCCCCAGGAACGAGTCCATCGGCGGGTGGTGGGCCGGGAACCCGACTGAGCGCGCGTCGTCGTGCAGGTTTTCGAGGCGAATCGGGGTCCCGGTGTCGATGACCGCGCCGAGCAGCCCGTGGCCCTCGGGAAGGTGGCCGATCGACTCCGCATCCGAGTCCGACATGCCGACGTGGATGAACTGCTCGAGCGAGCCGTCCGGGGCGATCACGCCGAGCGCGCCGTAGCGGGCATCCACGAGAGCGACGGCGACCTCCGCGATGCGACGCAGGACCTGGGCGAGTTCGAGCTCCTCGACGACGATCGTCGTCGCGGCCAGCAGATGGCGCAGGCGCCCTTCCGTGTCGAGCACGCGCTGTGCGTGCTCCAGCATCTCCCCGATCGAGCGCTCGAGTTCGGAGCGCGGGGCATCCGGAAACCCGAGGTTTCCGGGAGCGGGCGCGGGTCGGGACTTCTGGTCATCCGGCACGCCGCGAGTTTATCGCCGTGCTTGGGACCTTCGGCACTACTCGTCCACTGCCGGGTGGCGTGGAATCGAGGCAGACCACAGGAGTTGAGGCTGACATGACGGATTTCGAGCCGCGAGGGCGCATCGTCGTCGGGATCGACGGCACGGCGCCGAGCCAGGCCGCCCTGCGCTGGGCACTGCGTCGCGCGGAGCGCGACGGCAACGAGCTGGTCCTCGCCCACGTCGTCGACGACGACTTCGGCGAGATGGGCTCGACCTATGGCGCGGACGCGCGAAACGCCGCCCGCCAGCTGCTGGATCGCACCCGGGCCGAGGTCGCCGTCGACCACGCGCACGTCAAGATCTCCAGCGTTCTCACCGACGGCAGCGTCGCGTGGGCGCTCGCGCACGCGGTGCACCCCGACGACCTCCTCGTGATCGGCACGCACAAGACCGGCTACCTGCACGGTCGGGTGCTCGGGTCGCGGAGCGTTCAGATCGCGACCGCGGCGCCGTGCGACGTCGCCGTGATCCCCGATGTCGAGCTTCGGTTCCGGCGCGGTGTGGTCGCGGGAATCGATCGGGCGGTGACCGCCGAAAGCGTGGCTCGGGCGGCGGCGCTCGAGGCAGCCGGGCTCGGCGACGAGGTGCTGTTCCTGCACGCGACGCCCCGGATCCCGGGTGCCGCGGCCGAGGCCGCGCGCGCTGACACCGCGCACAACGATGTGGTGACCACCGCGGTGCGCGCCGCGCGTCTGGTGCAGCCGCAGCTGGAGATCCGGGCGCGCATCGCGCACCGTGATCCGGCCGAGGTGCTGCTCGACGCGGCGCGTGACCGTGCACTGCTGGTGCTCGGCCCGGGCTCGCTCGAGCCGACGCGCTCGCCGATCGGCTCGGTGCTGCACGATGTGCTGCTGAACGTCAACGCGCCCGTGCTGATCGCTCGCACCGGTTCCGGTCCTGCCGTTCTGGACGCCGACGCTCATGTCGGGGCGACCACCCGATGACCCAGCGCCGTTCGATGGATGACGCCTCCGGCCTTCCCGGCTGGCTGCCCGGCGCCGCGGATGCCGCCAACGCTCCCGGTCCCCGTGAGGTTCCGGTGCGCGTGTGGCGACGACTCAAGGCCCACACGGCGAGCAACCTGCAGCGCATGCAGCCGCCGATCGATCGCGTCGAGCCGCCCGAGTACTTCGACTAGCTGAGCTCCTCCCGCGCGCGGCAGCGCGTGCCGCGGACGCCGATGGCGGCGCCTCGCCCCGCGCAGACTCGGACATCCGGCGCGGATGTCCACGGCTCGTGGACGAGGTGCCCGATTCTCCGACTTTGCGCGAGGATGCGCGAGCGCGCCCGCTGCCCGTTGCTGGCGGGTTCCGGCTCCGCGGCAGCGCGCGCTTAGTCGACGAACGCCGCCGACTGCTCGGCGATCTCGCGCTCCTCGTCGGTCGGCACGACGAGCACCGCAACGGGCGCGTCGTCGGGGGAGATGCGCCGGGCCCCGCGGGCGCCCGACTCGTTGAGCGCGTCATCGACGTAGAGCCCCAGGAAGCCGAGCCGGTCGACGGCGCGGCGGCGCAGCTCGGCGTCGTTCTCGCCGACGCCGGCCGTGAAGACCAGGGCATCCAGGCCGCCGAGCTGGGCGGCGTACGCGCCGATGTAGTGCCGCAGCCGGTGCACCACGATGTCGAGGGTCGTGCGGGCGGCCTCGTCGCCGGCATCCGCCGCCGCGTGGACGTCGCGCATGTCGGCGTGGCCCGAGAGCCCGAGCAGCCCGCTCTCGCGGTTGAGCATCGTGTCGAGCTCGTCGATCGTGAAGCCCTCGGTGCGCGCCAAGTGCACGAGCACGGCCGGATCGATGTCGCCCGAGCGGGTGCCCATGACCAGGCCCTGCAACGGGGTCATGCCCATCGAGGTGTCGATCGATCGACCGCCGGAGATGGCGGCAGCGGAGGCGCCGTTGCCGAGGTGCAGCACGACCATGCGCAGCTCGTCGAGCGGTCGGTCGAGGAGCGCCGCCGCCTGCCGCGACACGATCTGGTACGAGGTGCCGTGGAAGCCGTAGCGGCGCACCCCGGCGCGCGCGGCGAGCTCGCGATCGATCGCGTACTCGCGCGCCTCCACCGGCAGGGTGGCGTGGAACGCCGTGTCGAAGACGGCGACGTGGGGGACATCCGGAAACGCGGTGCGCGCGCCGCGGATGCCGAGCAGCGCGGGCGGGTTGTGCAGCGGCGCGAGCACCGCGAGGCGCTCGATCGCCGCCTCCACCTCGTCGTCGATGAGGGCCGGGCCATCGAAGATCGCGCCGCCGTGCACGACGCGGTGGCCGATGACATCGACGGGAGCGTCGCCGAGCTCCTCGCGGATGCGCCGCAGCGCCTCGCCGTGGTCGGCGACCCCGGAGTCGGGAACGCCGATTCGCTCGATCATGCCGGATGCGAGCACCTCGCCGCTCGGCAGCTCCAGCAGTCGGTACTTGATCGACGAGGAGCCGGTGTTCACAACGAAGACGTGGGTCACGCGTCGGGCTCGCTTCCGTGCTGGGCCTGGATCGCGGTGATCGCGATCGTGTTGACGATGTCGCGCACGAGGGCGCCGCGCGAGAGGTCGTTGATGGGCTTGTTCAGACCCTGCAGCACGGGGCCGATGGCGAGGGCCCCGGCGCTGCGCTGCACGGCCTTGTAGGTGTTGTTGCCGGTGTTGAGGTCGGGGAAGACGAACACCGTCGCACGGCCGGCGACGTCGGAGCCGGGCATCTTGGAGGCGCCGACGGTGGGGTCGGCCGCGGCGTCGTACTGGATCGGGCCCGCCACCGGCAGCTGCGGCTCGCGCTCGCGCACCAGCGCGGTGGCCGCGCGCACGCGGTCGACCTCGGCGCCCGATCCGGACTCGCCGGTCGAGTAGCTGAGCATGGCGACGCGCGGGTCGATGCCGAACGTGCGTGCGGTGTGCGCCGCCGAGATGGCGATGTCGGCGAGTTGCTCGGTCGTCGGCTCGGGGATCACGGCGCAGTCGCCGTAGACGAGCACCCGGTCGGCGAGCGCCATCAGGAACACGCTCGAGACCACCGAGACGCCGGGAGCCGTCTTGACGAACTCGAAGGCGGGGCGGATGGTGTGCGCGGTCGTGTGGGCGGCGCCGGAGACCATGCCGTCGGCGAGCCCCAGGTGCACCATCATCGTGCCGAAGTAGGAGACGTCGGTCATGGTGTCGCGCGCCTGCTCGAGCGCGATGCCCTTGTGGGCGCGCAGGCGCGTGTACTCGAGCGCGAACTGCTCGTGCAGCTCGGGGTCGCTCGTCGAGACGATCGCGGTGTCGCCGAGGTCGACGCCGAGCTCGGCGGCGCGGGCGCGGATGCTCCGCTCGTCGCCGAGAATCGTGAGCCTCGCG
Source organism: Herbiconiux sp. J20-20 (assembly GCF_057365085.1). Classification (NCBI taxonomy): domain Bacteria; kingdom Bacillati; phylum Actinomycetota; class Actinomycetes; order Micrococcales; family Microbacteriaceae; genus Herbiconiux; species Herbiconiux sp. J20-20. The sequence goes on along the minus strand of NZ_CP195122.1, from coordinate 945,076 downwards.
ATGCCGCGCGCCACCACCAGTCCGGCCGCGCGGAGGATGCGGTCGTCGTCGCCCTCCGGGAGCACGATGTGGCGACGCTGGGCCCGGGCGCGCTCGAGCAGCGAGTACTCGAAGCGCACGGGGGTCATCACGGCGGTCGGCGCGAGGCTCAGCGCACTCACGAGCGCCTCGGAGTCGACGTGACCGTCGAAGAGCGCGAGCGCCCGCGCGTACTTCTGCGGGGAGTCGGCGGCCAGGCGGCTGTGGGCGTTCGTGATGCGCATCGCGGTGTCGTAGGTGCCGAGCGGCGTGCGGGCGATCGGGAGCGAGGAGTCCAGACCCGCGAGCAGCGTCTCGATGGAGGCGGCCACCGGGAATCCGCCGTTCAGGACGACGCCCGACAGCGACGGGAAGGTCTCCGACATGTGAGCGACGACCGCGCCGACGAGCACGTCGGAACGGTCACCGGGGACCACGATCACGGCGCCCTCGAGGAGCCGGGGCAGCACGTTCTCGAGCGTCATGCCGGCGACGACGACGTCGAGCACGGGGCGATCCAGCAGCTCGGCATCGCCGCGCAGCAGTTCGGCCTCGGCGGCGTGCAGCACGGTACGCAGCAGCGGGGCGACCAGTTCCGGATCCTCCGGGATCGCCCAGGTCGGCAGGTCGTGGTTGCGCGTCGAGCGGCGCACCGCCGACACCACCTCGTCGAGGCGCTCCGGGTCGGCCCGGTTGACGACGATCGCGAGAACGTCGGCGTGCTCCGAGTGCAGCTCGCCGGCGGCGATCGCCGCCACCTCCGCGATGTCCTCGGGGGAGCGGGCCTCGTCGCTGTCGGCGCGGCGACCGCCGACCACCAGCAGCACGCTCGCGGCCAGGTTGGCGGCGATCCGGCCGTTGACGCCGAGCTCGGTCGGAGTGCCGACGTCGGTGTAGTCCGAGCCGAGGATGACGACGGCGTCGCAGCGCTCCTCGATGCGGGCGAAGCGCTCCACGATGCGGGCGAGCGCCGCATCCGGATCGTCGTGCACCTGGCCGTAGGTGGTGCCGAGGCACTCCTCGTAGTCGAGGTCGGCGCTCGCGTGCTCGAGCAGCATCTCGAGGATGTAGTCCGGCTCGGTCGTGGAGCGCGCGATCGGCCGGAACACGCCGACCCGCTCGACGCTGCGCCCGAGGGTGGCGACGAGCCCCACTGCCACGGTCGACTTTCCGGTGCCGCCTTCGGCGGAGCTCAGGTAGATCCGAGTAGCCACGTCGCCCACGCTACGCGACTAGATGAAGAGAGTCGTCGTGGACTCGGCGGCTTCACCGAGGAAGGTGGCGACGCCACCCAGCTCGACGTCGTCGATGAGGTCCGATTCGGCGATGCCGAGCAGATCCATCGTCATGGTGCAGCCGATGAGGCGGGCGCCGCCAGCCTGCGCCGAGGCGATCAGCTCGGGCAGCGAGTGCACGCCGTTCTTCTTCATGACGCTCTTGATCATCGCCGTGCCCGCGCCCATCATGTGCATCTGCGAGAGGGTGAGCTTCTCGGCGCCGCGCGGCATCATCGCCCCGAACATCTTGTCCATGACGCTGCGGTCGCGCTTCGGCGGGTCCTCCCGGCGCAGGGCGTTCAGGCCCCAGAAGGTGAAGAACATCGACACTTCTTCGCCCATCGCCACCGCGCCGTTGGCGATGATGAACGCCGCGATGATCTTGTCGAGATCTCCCGAGAACACCACGAACGACAGCTTGGGCGCGGTCGGCGCCGCGGTGGCGAGCTGACCGGCGGCCGCGGGTGCCGCACCGCCCTTGCGGATGGTGGCGACATAGCCGGGGCCCTCCGGGGTGATGTCGACGAGCTCGTGCCCGTTGCGGCGCACCCAGGCGGGAGCGTCGAGCGCGAAGCCCGGGTCCGAGACGTGCACGACGACCTCATCGCCCGCGTTCAGGGTCTTGACCTGGTCGGCGAGCTTCATGATCGGGCCGGGGCAGGCGAGCCCCGTGCAGTCGAGGTCGACAGAGATGCCGCTGCCCTCGGCCACGATCTTCGCCTGCGCGATGGCCGCGTGAAGCTCGGCCGATTCGGCGTAGGGCATCAGGGCGGGGGTCGGCTCGGCGGTGTCGGGGGCGAGCTCGTGCCAGGAGCGGAACGTCTCCGATCCGCCGGAGAGGGTCGTGACGTCGGTGAAGCCGCGCTGCACGAGCGAGCGGTGCGCGAGGTAGCTGCGGAAGCCGACCGCGCAGTACAGGCGCAGGGGAGTGGCGCGATCCCAGGCCTCGGAGGCCTCGCGGATCGTCGCGAGCGGCACGTTCTCGGCGCCGGGGAGGTGCCAGATGGAGAACTCCTCGGGCGTGCGCACGTCGATCACCCGGGCGCCCTCGACCGCTGCCGGGTAGTCCTGGGCGTACCAGAGGTCGAAGTCGCCGAGGAGCACGTTGCCGGCGACGAATCCGGCCATGTTGACCGGGTCCTTCGCCGCGCCGAACGGCGGCGCGTAGGCGAGTTCGAGCTCCTGCAGATCCCACACGGTCATGCCGGCGCGCAGGGCGGTTGCGAAGACGTCCAGGCGCTTGTCGACGCCGTCGAAGCCGGCGACCTGGGCGCCCAGGATGCGTCCGTCGCTCGGCGCGAACAGCAGCTTCATGTTCATCATCGCCGTGCCGGGGTAGTAGCCGGCGTGGCCGGACGGGTGCACGTGGACGGCGCGGTAGTCGACGCCGTCGGCGATGAGCTGACGCTCGGTCGCGCCGGTGCCGCCGGCCACCATGTCGAAGACCTTCACGATCGAGGTGCCCTGCGTGGAGCGGTATTCGGTGGTGCGCCCGCAGATGTTCTCGGCGGCGACGCGGGCCTCGCGGTTGGCGGGACCGGCCAGGGGTGCGAGGAAGCTGCCGGGCAGGACCGTGTGCGGCGTCTCGACGCTGTCACCGGCCGCCCAGATGTGCGGATCGGAGGTGCGCATATGGGTGTCGACGGCGATCCCGCCGTGCGCGCCGAGGTCGAGCCCCGCCGCCACCGCGAGCTGGGTGGAGGGGCGCACGCCGGCGGAGAGGATGACCAGGTCGGCGGGCAGGAACACCGAGCTGTTCAGCTCGACCGTGAGCGATCCGTCGTCGTTCGGGGTGAAGGCGGCGGCCGCGGTTTTCAGGTGGAGGCCGATTCCGCGACTGCGCGCGTGGCGCTCGAGCGGCACCGAGATCTCGTGATCCAGCGGGGGGAGGATCTGGTCGGCCATCTCGACGACCTCGACGAGCGCGCCGCGATGCTTCAGGTTCTCGGCCATCTCGAGGCCGATGTAGCCGGCGCCGATCACGACGCAGCGCACGGGACCGCGGTCGCCCGCCTCCGCGGCGGCGAGGGCGGCGTCGAGCTGGGCCTTGATCTGGTCCATGTCGCCGATGCGGCGCAGCACGTGGATGCCGGGGAGGTCGATGCCGGGCAGCGGGGGCCGAATCGGTTCGGCGCCGACGCAGAGCGCGAGGGCGTCGTAGCTCTCGGTGTACTCGCGTCCGGTCTCCAGCTCGTGCACCGTGACCGTCTTGGCCTCGCGATCGATCGCGGTCACGTCGCTGCCGACGCGCACGTCGATGTCGAGCGACTCGCGCAGGCTCTCCGGGGTCTGCAGCAGCAGCCGCGAGCGATCGGAGATGACCTCGCCGATGTGGTACGGCAGGCCGCAGTTGGCGAAGGAGACGTGGTGGCCGCGCTCCAGCACGATGATCTCGGCGTCCTCGTCGAGACGACGGGCACGGGCTGCCACGGATGCTCCGGCGGCGACGCCGCCGACAACGACCAGCTTCACGATGTTCCTCCACCTTCCGGGGAGCCGGCGGTCGCGACCGTCGCGAGCCGACTCGTCCCAGTCAAGGGCGGCGGCGGGCGCGCAAACAGTGCCGAAGGTCCCTCAGCGGTGAGAAGCGGGCCGAGCGGTCAGCACGGCGTGCCGAACACCTCGGCCCAGTACACGGTCCCGTCGGCACCGACCGCCTTGGCCAGCCCCATCTCGGTGTTGGCGCTCAGGATGTTGGCGCGGTGGCCGGAGGAGTTCATCCAGCCGGTGTGCACGGCCGAGGCCGAGGTGTATCCGGCGGCGACGTTCTCGGCGACGGCGCACCACGTGTAGCCCGCCGCACTCACGCGTGCGCCGAGGCCCCCGCCTCCGTCGTGGGTCATCTGCTGGGTGCTTGCCTGATGCACGGCCTGCGCACCGGCGGCGGACGACAGCTTCGAGTTGATCGCCATCGGCGGCAGTCCCGCGTCGGCGCGCGCCGAGTTCACGAGCGCCAGCGCGGCCTTCTGGTCGGAGAAGTCGGCCGTCGGGCCCGAGGGAGCCGCGCTTCCGGAGTCCGGGGTCGACGGTGTGCTCGGCTCGTCGGCCGCAGCCGGAGCCTCCGGCGCAGGCGAGCCGTCGGCGTCGTCGGCATCGGCGTCCGCAGCACGCAGGATCGCGTCGCGATCGACCCCGTAGCCGGTGAACCGGAAGGCGCTGGTCGCCGGTGTCGAGCTCGGGGTCTCGGCGCCGGGCGCCGCCGCGGTGTTGCCTGAGCCGGGCGCGAGCAGAAAGATGCTGCCGACGACCAGCACGCTCGCGCCCACCGCGGTGGCGGTGGAGAGGAGGACGTGTCGCAACATGGGGGCATGTCTAACACGGGGTTTCTGCGAGTTCCGTCACATCGCGGTGCGCGGGCTCTCGCCCGCGGGGCTCGGCGGTGCGCGGGGCGGTGACGCGAGCTAGCCGACGAGTCGGCGAACTCGGTCGGCGGAGCGATCGGAGCGGCGGCGGGCGTCGAGGTCGATCACGCCGTCGCCGCGCGCATCCGCCACGGCGAGGATCGCGCGGGCGAGCACCTCGTCGCTGGCGGTGCGCCGGGCGCGGTCATCGGCGAGGATTTCGACGAGTACCGCCACCTCGGATTCGGCGCGCACGGCGATCGGAAACCACGGCAGGGCGCTGCGCCAGGCGCGGAACGCGAGCAGCAGCAGGTCGTGCCGCTGCTCGACGTGGGCGCGCTCGTGGGCGATGACGGCCGAGAGCTCGGCGGGGCTCAGGCGGTCGAGCAGCCCCTGCGAGAGCACGGTCAGCGAGCCGACTCCCCGTGGAAGGCAGTAGGCGACCGGGGCAGAGTCGTCGAGCACACGGGTCTGCGCGCGGGTGGGGTGCGGCGAGGTCAGCAGATCGAGCAGGGCGTGATGGCGTCGACGCTGTCTCGTGACGATGACGACGGTGGCGACCAGGTGGCCCAGCAGGTATCCGGTGAGCGCGAGCGCGGCGCCGAAGGCGATCCCGGCGCCGAGTCGCGAGGTGGGGAGGATGCCGTAGCCGAGCGCCACGAACGCACCGATCATCGAGAAGCCGCCCGCGAGGCCGATCGCCTGCCACAGCAGCAGGGCGCGCACCGGCGCGGCGCTCGGCCACGTGGCGCGAGCGAGCGCGATCGGCACGGGCACCGCGAGCGCGACCGCGAACAGCGCCAGGCCGATCGACAGGGCGAAGAGCATCGGACTCAGCTGCTGCCGGCCAGCAGTCGGCGCAGCACGGCCGCGTCGTCGTCGGAGACCCCGCCGATGAAGCGCTCCAGCACGGCCCCGCGGTCGGCGGCGTCGCCGAGCACCTCGTGCATCAGCTCCGCGACGTGGTCGGCGCGCGAGGCGGTCGCCGAGTAGCGATGCGGGCGGGACGAGCGGTCGCTCGCGACGAAGCCCTTCTTCTCCAGCCGGGAGAGCACCGTGAGGATGGTGGTGGCCGCCAGCGGACGGCCCGAGTCGCCGGCATCGAGGCGCTCGAGAACGTCATACGCGGTGACCGGCACGGGGGAGGCCCACACCGCATCCATCACCGACCGCTCGAGCTGTCCCAGTCCTGCCATGCTCCGATTCTACGCCTCGTCGAACTACTTCTACAGCGCGTAGAAAAACGGGTATCGTGGAACGCGGAACAGCGGACGGGACCTTCGGCCCTACGTCGACGACGCGCTCGCCGCCAACCTGGCTCAGGGCCGCGAGGCGCGGACCCGTCGTTCGAGAAGGAGCAGCCCCCACGTGGATCCCCTAGATATCGCCCGTTGGCAATTCGGAATCACGACGGTGTACCACTTCCTGATGGTGCCGCTGACTCTCGGACTCGGTGCGACCGTCGCGATCATGCACACCGCCTGGGTGCGCACCGACAACCCGCAGTACCTTCGCATGACGAAGTTCTGGGGCAAGCTCTACCTGATCAACTTCATCGTCGGCGTGGCCACCGGCATCGTTCAGGAGTTCCAGTTCGGCATGGCCTGGAGCGAGTACTCGCGCTTCGTCGGCGACGTCTTCGGCGCCCCGCTCGCGATGGAGGGCCTGCTGGCGTTCTTCGTCGAGTCGACCTTCCTCGGCCTCTGGATCTTCGGCTGGGGCCGCCTGCCCAAGAAGCTCCACCTGGCGACCCTCTGGGCCGCCGTCATCGGCTCCTGGCTCTCGGCGTACTTCATCATCGCGGCCAACTCGTGGATGCAGCACCCGGTCGGCGTCGAACTGATCGATGGGCGCCCGGTGCTCGTCGACATCTGGGCCGTGCTCGGCAACAACACCGCGGTCGCCGCCTACACGCACACGCTCGCCGGCTCGCTCGCGGTCGCCGGTGGATTCCTGCTCGGCATCTCCTGGTACCAGCTCTGGCAGCGCCGCAAGGACGGCATCGACACCGTGGATGCCACCGGCCGCGTCGTCGTCGGCGAGGCCCCCGAGATCCCCGGCCGCGACCGCGCCGACCACAAGGTGTGGTTCACCTCGCTGCGCCTCGGCGCCGTCGTCGCCATCATCGGCTTCGGAGCCGTCGCGATCAGCGGTGACCTGCAGGCGAAGCTCATGTACGAGCAGCAGCCGATGAAGATGGCCGCCGCCGAAGGCGCCTGCCACACCGGAACCGCGTTCTCGATCCTCACCCTCGGCGACGTCGGCGCGACCGACTGCTCGAGCGTCACCACGCTCATCGAGGTGCCCGGTGTGCTGTCGTTCCTCGCCAAGGGCGACTTCGTCACCGACATGCCCGGCATCACCGACCTGCTGCCCTACTACCAGGAGACCTACGGCGCGACGCTGTCCGACGACGGTCTCTACGGAGACCGCGCTGGCAGCGAGATCCAGTACGTTCCGCTGCTCTGGGTCACCTACTGGGGCTTCCGCATGATGATCGGCTTCGGCGCGATCTCGGCGTTCGCCGCGGCCGTCGCGCTCTGGCTCACCCGCAAGGGCACCGTCCCGCGCTCGCCGTGGATCATGCGCCTCGCGGTGCTCGGCATCCTGGCGCCGTTCGCCGCCAACTCGGCGGGCTGGATCTTCACCGAGCTCGGTCGCCAGCCCTTCGTGGTGGCGCCGAACCCGGACCCCAGCGGCATCGACGGGGTGTTCATGTTCACCGCCGCGGCCGTCTCGCCCGGGGTGACCGCGGGAGAGCTGCTGTTCTCCACGATCTCGCTCACCCTCGTCTACGGTGTGCTGCTCGCCGTCGAGCTCTGGCTGCTCGTCAAGTACGTGCGCGGCGGCGTCGTCTCGGCGATGCCCGAGCTCGCGCCGCACGATGATCCCGACGACCCGGACAAGCGCTCCGACGTCCTCTCCTTCGCCTACTGACCCGGAATCGGAAGACACTGACATGGATGTTCTGCCCACGGTCTGGTTCATCGCCATTGCCGCGCTCTGGATCGGCTACCTGCTGCTCGAAGGATTCGACCTCGGCGTCGGCATGCACATGCTGGTCGGCGTGCGCGGCACCGCCGCCGAGAAGGACCGCCAGCGCCGGGTCATGCTCAACACGATCGGCCCCGTCTGGGACGGCAACGAGGTGTGGCTGCTGACCGCCGGCGCTGCGACCTTCGCCGCGTTCCCGCTCTGGTACGCCTCGCTGTTCTCGACGCTGTACCTTCCGCTCACGCTCGTGCTGCTCGGCCTGATCTTCCGTGCCGTCGCGATCGAGTTCCGCGGCAAGCACCACACGGCCAGCTGGGCGCGGGTGTGGGACTGGGCGATCGGCCTCGGCTCCTTCGTCAGTGCCTTCGGCATCGGCGCGGGCCTCGCCCTCACCACGACGGGGCTCCCGATCGACGCCAACGGAGACCGCGTCGGCGGACCGTTCGTGTTCCTCACCCCCATCGCGGTGCTCGGCGGGCTCGCCGTCATCGGCTTCGCCCTCGTGCACGCGGCGACCTTCCTCGCGCTGAAGAGCGACGGCCCGGTGCGCGAGCGCGCCGGTCGGTTCGTCAGCGGCTGGGGCATCCTCGCGCTCGTGCCGATCGTCGGCTGGGTGCTCGTGGTGCAGTTCCAGAGCGGTGGGGTCGCCTCCTGGACGCTCGTCGCCGTCGCCGTGGTGGCGGTGCTCCTCGGCTACGTCGCCGCGCGGGCTGGACGCGAGGGTCGGGCCTTCGTCGGGATCGCGGTGTTCCTGGTCGCGGGGGCGGCCTCGATCTTCACCGCCGCCTACCCGGTGGTGCTGCCCTCGACGATCGACAGCGCCTTCAGCCTGACAATCTCGAACGCCTCCAGCGGCGACTACACGCTCGGCGTGATGACGGTCGTGACGGCAGTGGCGCTGCCCGTCGTGCTCGTCTACCAGGCCTGGAGCTACTGGGTGTTCCGCAAGCGCATCTCGGGTGAGCACATCCCCGCGGTGCACGAGATCCTTCCGGCGGTGCGCCAGCCGTGAGCCGGATGCGCGCGCGACTCGGTCAGCTGAGAGCGCGGTTCGAGGAGGCGGGCCTGGGCGTTGGGGGGTCAGGCCCGCTCGTCGCGCTGACGGTGCTGGCCGTGCTGCGCGCGGTCGCGCTGGTCGTGATCGCCGAGTCGATCGCGATCGGCGTGACAGCCCTCGCCGACGGGACGGACGCCTGGCGAGACGCCTCGGTGTTCGGGGCGGCCGCGGTGCTCGCCCGCGCGGCGCTCGGCTGGGCCTCGCAGACCGTCGCCGCGCGCCTCGCGATCCGCTCGACGCAGCGGCTGCGCCGCGACGTCGTGGAGCGCGCGCTCGCCGCACCGGGGGAGGCCCGCGGCGGCACCGTCGTGCTCGCCACGAGCGGCCTTGACGAGCTGGATGCCTACTACCGCCAGGTGGTGCCCGCGGCGGTCTCCGCGGCGGTCGTGCCGCTCGTCATCGGTCTGCGCATCCTCGGCACCGACTGGCTGAGCGCCCTCATCATCGTTCTCACCCTGCCGCTGGTGCCGCTGTTCATGGCGCTCATCGGCATGCACACCCGCGATCGCGTCGACCGCGCCACCGGCGCGCTGGAGCGTCTCGGCGACCATCTGGTCGAACTCGCCCGCGGGCTGCCGGTGCTCGTGGGCCTCGGCCGCGTGGGCGAGCAGACCCGCGCCCTGGCGCGCATCCAGGACGAGTACCGCGAACGCACCCTCGCCACCCTGCGCGTCGCGTTCCTCTCGGCGCTCGCCCTCGAGCTGATCGGCACCATCTCGGTCGCACTCGTCGCCGTCGCCATCGGCCTGCGGCTCGTCGAGGGGCAGCTCGGGCTCGAGGTCGGGCTGGCTGTGCTGATCCTGGCGCCCGAGGTCTACGCCGCCGTGCGCGAGGTCGGCGTCGCCTTCCACGCCGCACAGGGCGGTCTCGGCGCGCTCCGTCGCGCCCGCGAGGTGGTGCGCCAGCCCGCGGACGCCGCGTGGCGGCGCGAGGGCAGCGCGAGTGCGCACGTCGAGGCGCTCACCGTGCACTATCCGGGCCGCGACGATGCCGCCGTCTCCGGCGTGAGCGCCGAGTTCGCCCCGGGCACCCTCACCGCGCTCACCGGCCCGAGCGGAGCGGGCAAGTCGACCGTGCTCGCCGCGCTCGTCGGGGCGCTCACTGCCGATGCCGAGGTGCAGGGGGCCGTCCGGGTGCCGCGCGGCGCGATCGCCTACGCGGCGCAGGCGCCGAGACTGGTCGCCGCGACCCCCGCCGAGGAGCTCGCCCTGACGGGGGCGTCGGCCCACGAGATCGAGCGGATGCTCGCGGTGCTCGACCTTGAGGCGGTGGCGGGCCGGCATCCGGCGCTGCTGAGCCCGGGCGAGCGTCGCCGCGTCGCCGTCGCCCGCGCCCTGCTGCTCGCGCCCTCCGCCGCGCTGGTCGTGCTCGATGAGCCGACCGCGCACCTGGATGCGGCGCACGCCGAACTGGTGCGGCTCGAGATCCGCCGCCTGCGCACCGACGCGCCGATCGTGCTCGTCTCGCACGAGCCCGAGACGGTCGCCCTCGCCGACCTCCGCATCCCGATCACCCCGCCCGCAGTGGTTCGTTTCTCCGGAGGATTTGCGGATGAGCGTCCCACTGCCCCGGAGGTTTCGGCGCACCGCGCCGAAACCTCCGGAGAAACGACACACTCGGCGGCGAGCTCGGTGGCGGGTTCGGCGAGCTCGGCTGCGGGGCACGGGGAGTCCGAGCCGCCGCGCGAGGCAGCCATTGAACCGCCGCGGATGCCGATCCTCGCCCGCGCCGCCCTCGCCATCCTGCTGGGGCTGGCCGCCACCGGCTTCGGCATGGCGCTGTCGGCCGTCTCCGGCTGGCTGATCGTGCGGGCGAGCGAGCAGCCCGACCTGATGTATCTGCTGGTGGCGATCGTCGGGGTGCGCTTCTTCGGCATCGGCCGCGCGGTCGCCCGCTACGCCGAGCGTCTCGTCACCCACGACGCCGTGTTCCGCGCCAGTGATGCCCTGCGCCTGCGGGTGTGGCGCGCCATCGCCGCCCGCGGGGCGGCATCGGCGCGTCTGCGGGAGGGCGGCACCGCGGTCGACTATCTCGTCACCCTCGTGCATGAGGTGCGCGATCTGGCGCCGCGCGTCATCGCCCCGATCGTCGTCGGCGTGCTCAGCGTGATCGGGGTCGTCATCACGACCGCGTTCGTGCTGCCCGAGCTCACGCTCGTGGTTGCGCTCGCTCTCGTCGTCGGGGTGGGCCTGGCCGTGCTGGTGACCGCGCTCAGCGACCGCCGCCGCGCCGCCCCGCGGCTCGAGGCGCGCTCGGCCCACACCGCGGCGCTTGCCGCGCTGCTGCGCGGTTCCGACGAGGTGCGGGTGTCGGGACTCGCACCCGCGGCACTGACCGAGCTCGACCGACTTGCCGACCGCTCGTCGCGCCTCGCGCAGCGCGCTGCCCGCGCCGAGGGCGCCGGTGCGGCCGTCGCCGTCGTCGCCCTGGTGGGGCTTGCCGTCGCCGTCCCGAGCCTTGCGGCTCCGCTGGTCGCGGCCGGAGTCACCAACGCGCCGACCGTTGCCGTCATCGCGCTGCTGGCGCTCGCGACCCTCGACCCGGCGCTTGCGCTCGTGGAGGCCACGCGGCTGTCGCCGCGCCTGCTCGTCTCCTGGCGTCGACTCTCGACGCTTCGTGCGCCAGCGGCAGACGCTGCGGCGACGGCTTCCGATGAGACGCCGTCCGCGGACGCTGCGCGCGGCCTCGTCCTCAGAGACCTCGCCGCCCGGTGGCCCGGCGCCGACGAGCTCGTGTTCGAGCACGTCGGCACGCACGTCGACCGCGGCGACTGGCTGCAGGTGAGCGGACCTTCAGGCGCCGGCAAGTCGACGCTGCTGACGGTGCTGCTGGGCGGACTGCGTCCCGCATCCGGAGCGGTCCGTCTCGACGGAGCGCCGATCGAGGTGCCGTCCGATGAGGCGATCGCGGGGGAGGAGCGCCGCCAGGTGGCCTGGTGCCCGCAGGATGCGCTGCTTTTCTCGTCGACGATTCGGGCCAACCTGCGCATCGCGCGGCCACGCGGCCAGGAGCCGAGCGACGAGAGCATCCGCGAGATGCTCGATCGCGTGGGGCTGGGACGCCTTGTCGCCAGCATGCCCGCCGGTCTTGACACGCGGGTCGGCGCGGGGGGTGCGGCGCTGTCGGGCGGCGAGCGTCAGCGACTCGCCGTCGCCCGCGCCCTGCTCACCGACGCCGAGGTGGTGCTGCTCGATGAGCCGACCGCCCACCTGGATGCCGACGGGGCCGCTGCGCTGATCTCCGACCTGCGTCGGGCGACCGCCGATCGCATCGTCGTGCTCGTCTCGCACCGGGCTGCCGACGCCTCTGCGCACGATGCGCGCATCCTGCTCGGGCAGCCCGCGGAGGGGGCCGCTGCGGAGTCGGCTCCCGCTCGATTCGAACCCCTCGCGTCGGTACGGTAGAGTGACTCGTCGGCCCCACTGCGGTGAGGCCATTGGGGTATGGTGTAATTGGCAACACGGCTGATTCTGGTTCAGTTGTTCTTGGTTCGAGTCCAGGTACCCCAGCAGTAGCTCGAAGATTCTCGCCCCGTCCGCGGGGCGTTTCTTTTTTCTCGGCACGCGCCCGCGGCTCGGCGGCCGCGACAGGGGCCGTGCCGAATCGCCCCTAGGGTGAAGGGAGTCTTTTCTTCTTCCCAACCCCGCAGGATGCCTTCATGACGACCGATTCCGCCACCCCGTCTCCCGTGCGCCGCTATCTGGCGCTTGCCCTGGTGGGGGTGATCGGCGGCGCGCTCTCCGGCGCCTTCGGCGTCGGCGGCGGCATCGTGATGGTGCCGCTGCTGATCTGGCTGGCGGGCCTCGACCAGCGTCACGCGGCCGCCACCTCGCTCGTGGCGATCCTGCCGACCGCGATCGCGGGTGCGGCCAGCTACTTCGTTCAGGGCGAGGTCAACGTGCTCGCCGGTCTGCTGGTCGCCGCCGGCGGCATCGTCGGCTCGATCATCGGCACCCGACTGCTCAAAAAGCTGCCGATCGGCTGGCTGCGCTGGCTGTTCATCGCGCTGCTGCTGGTGGTCGCCGTGCAGACGATCCTCGAGCCCCCGGCCCGCGGGGTCGACCTCGAGCTCACGACCTGGACGATCGTCGGTCTCGTCGGCCTCGGTCTCGCGATGGGAATCGCGGCAGGGCTGTTCGGCATTGGCGGCGGCGTCATCGCCGTTCCCGTCCTGATCGCGCTGTTCGGGATGGGCGACCTGGTTGCCAAGGGCACCTCGCTGCTGGCGATGATCCCGACGGCCACCACCGGATCGATCGCGAACCTCCGCAATCGTCTCGTGCGGCTCTCCGACGGGCTGGTCGTCGGCGTCTTCGCGACGGGCGCGAGCTTCGGCGGTGTCGCTCTCGCGTTCTGGATGGAGCCGCGCGTCGCCGCGATCCTGTTCGCTCTGCTGGTGCTCTTTGCCTCGGTCCAGCTCTCGATTCGTGCCATCAAGGCGCACCGCGACGCGCGCAAGGACAAGCCCGACACTGACGCGTAGTCGCGCGGGCGGTGCCCGCGTCCGTCGGGCCATCGCCCCGCCCGCTCATCCGCCTGCCGCTCCCGTCCTGTCGCGCGGTGTGTCGGTTCTCCGGAGAATTCGCACACTCTGCGGCGTGTAGCCCCGGAAGCGCGGCGCGCGCAGCGGAAACCTCCGGAGAAACGACACACTCGCGCCGGATGCGGGGCGGATGCGCGGCGGACGCGCGCTCGCGCGGCCCGCAGGCGCACGAGAAAGCGCCCGCAGGCGCACGAGAAAAAGCCCGCAGGCGCACGAGAAAGGGGGGCGGAACCGATCGGTTCCGCCCCCTTTCTCCGCTGCGACTACGGTCCGGCGACCGCGAGGCTGAGCGCGGCGACAACGTCCGCGAGGCCCCAGCTGAGCGAGAGCGCGGTGGGCGGTGACACGGCCGAGATCAGCTCGGTGCCCGTGACGGTCGCGACGTTGCCCGCCACGACCGCGGGGATGAGCTGGGCGTAGTCGGCGTTCAGGAACGCGTCCTGCTCCTCGGCGCTCGAGGCGTAGCTGACGATCACGTCGGCCACCAGCAGGTCGAGCTGCTCCTGGCTGAGCGTGAAGTAGAACGTCGACTCGTCGGTGTCGAGCTCGTCGACGGCGGGGGCGTTCACGAAGCCCAGATCGAGCATGAACTGCACGCGCGGGTCTTCGTCGGCGTAGACGTAGAACGTCGTTCCGCCCCAGACGGCCGCGAGCGTCTTGCCCTCGAACTCGGGATGGGCGGCGGCGGCCGCCGCGATCTCCGCGTCGATGCCGTCGAGCACCGCCGCGGCCTCGGCGTCGCGACCGAGCGCGGCGCCCGCGATGGTGATGATGTCGCGCCACGGGGTGCTCCAGGCGACCTCCGGGTAGGCGACGACCGGCGCGATCTCGCTGAGCAGTTCGTACTGCTCTTCGGTGATGCCCGAGTAGCTGGCGAGGATCACATCGGGTGCCAGTTCTGCGATCTCCTCATAGGGCGGGGCCTCGCCGTTGTTGGTGAGCACGGTGGGGGTCTCGGCGCCCGCCTCGGCGATGGCCTCCTCGATCCAGGGCAGGATGCCGTCCTCGCCGCCGGCGTAGCTCTCGAACGGGATGCCGACCGGGATCACGCCGAGCGCGATCGCGGCGTCGGCGCTCGCCCAACCCCAGGTGACGACGCGCTCGGGAGCGGTCTCGATGACCGTCTCGCCGAAGGCGTGCTCGATCGTGACGGGGAAGGTGCCGTTGCCGGCGTCGACGCTGCCGGTGTCGCCGGTCTCGGGTGCGCACCCGCTGAGGGTGAGGGCGATCGCGGCCGCGGCGGCGGCGAGCGTCAGGGGGAGCCGAGTTCTCGGCATGGATGCCTCCAGTCGTACAAAGGTTAGGTGAGGCTATCCTAACCCGATCGAGTCAGGCTGTCGAACCGACCGCAACAGGGAGGACCAGCGGCGTGCCGGTCACCGGATCGGGGATCACGCGCGCCTCGATGCCGAAGGCGGCGCGCACGAGCTCCGGGGTGAGCACCTCGGCGGGCGCCCCGTGCGCCAGGACTCGGCCCGCGCTCAGCACGACCAGCTCATCGGCGTAGCGCGCCCCGAGGCTCAGCTCGTGCAGCACCATCACGACGGTCGTGCCGCGCTCGCGGTTGAGCCGGGCCACGAGCTCGAGCACATCCAACTGGTGGGCGATGTCGAGGAAGGTCGTCGGCTCGTCGAGCAGCAGGATGTCGGGGTCCTGCGCGAGCGCCATCGCGATCCAGACGCGCTGGCGCTGACCGCCGGAGAGCTCGGCGACATCGCGCTCGGCGAGCTCCAGCAGATCGGTGTCGGCGAGGGCGCGCGCCACGATCCGCTCATCGGCGCCGTTCCAGCGCCGGAACCAGCCCTGATGCGGCGAGCGGCCGCGCGCCACCAGGTCGGCGACCGTGATGCCGTCGGGGGCGATCGGCTGCTGGGGGAGCAGGCCCACGACGCGGGCGATGCGGCGGGGAGGAATGCTGCCGATGTCGACACCGTCGAGCGTGATGCTGCCGCCGCGCGCCGGAAGCAGGCGCGCCAGCCCGCGCAGCAGCGTCGACTTGCCGGAGGCGTTGGCTCCCACGAGCACGGTGACCGCGCCCGGCGTGATGCGCAGGTCGACGCCGTCGACGACGGTGCGATCGTGATAGCCGAGCCGCAGCCCGGTGGCGACGAATTCGTGCTGCCGGGCGAGCGGCGGGTGCGGGGAGTTCATCGGATCCTCCGTCCGGTTCGACTGCCGAGAGCCAGCAGGATCAGCAGGTACGGGGCGCCGATCGCGGCGGTGATGATGCCGACCGGCACCTGGATGTCGTTCGGCAGCAGTCGCTGCCCGACGAGATCGGCGAACAGCACGACGGCCGCGCCGGTCAGCGCACTCGCGGTGAGGGCCAGGCGCCCGCCGCCGACCAGGCGCCGCGCGATCGGCGCCGAGACGAACGCGACGAACGCGACGGGACCGGCGACCGAGGTGGCGACGGCGGCGAGTGCGACCGAGAGCGCCACGGCGGCGATGCGCACCGGGTCGGCGCGCACGCCGAGCGCGCGGGCGGCGTCGTCGCCGAGCTGCAGCAGCGCGAGCGGACGGGCCACGGCGATCAGCCCCGGCAGCAGGACCGCGAGCACCACCGCGACGAGCACGACGTCGGCGGCGCTCGCATCCGCGATGCTGCCGACGATCCAGGTCAGCGCGCCCTGGGCCTCACGCACCTGGGCACGCGAGAGCAGGAAGTCGATGATCGAGCGGGTCAGGAACGCCAGGGCGATGCCGACCAGCACGAACCGGGCGCCGGTGATCCCGCCGCGCCAGGCCAGCAGCACGATCGCGATCGCGGCGAGGCTCGCCCCGGCGAAGGCGGAGGCGGCGACGACCGGGCCGCTCGCCCCGAGCAGGAGCAGCGCGGTGACGGCCCCGACGCTGGCGCCGCCGGAGATGCCCAGGATGTCGGGGCTCGCGAGCGCGTTGCGGGCGACGGACTGCACGAGCGCCCCCGCGACACCGAAGGCGAGCCCGACCACGATGGCGAGGAGCAGGCGCGGCACGCGCAGCCGGAAGATGATGAACTCCGCCCCGCCGGTGCCCTGCCCGAACAGCGTGGCGGCCACCTCGGCGGGCGAGAGCGAGTTGTCGAGCAAGAGGGCGAGCGCGCTGCCGACGAGGAGCGCCGCGCCGAGCGCCGCGATGACGAGCGCCTCGCGACGCTGACCGCGGCGACGCACCGCACGGAGGGTCGCGCCGGCCGCATCGGCGGCCGGCGCGAACGTCGAACCGAGCGCGGTCACAGCGAACCCACCCGACCGCGGCGCACCAGCGCGACGAGCAGTGGAGCGCCGACGGCGGCGACCACGATTCCGGCCTCCAGCTCACCCGGGCTTCCGAGGAACCGCCCCGCGACATCGGCGACGAGCAGCAGGGCGGCGCCGGCGACCGCGGAGAGCGGCAGGATCCAGCGATAGTCGGCGCCGACCAGACCGCGCACCAGGTGCGGACCGACGAGGCCGACAAACACCATCGGGCCCGCGATCGCGGTCGCGCTGCCGCACAGCAGCAGCACGCCGAGCGCGGCGACGGCCCGGGTGACGGCAACGCGCTGGCCGAGCCCGCGCGCCAGGTCGTCGCCGAGGGCGAGCGTGTTGAGGGCGCGCCCCGAGGCGAGGGCAGCCAAGGCCCCGAGCGCGACCGGGAGGGCCACCGCCCCGGCCGCGTCGAGGGGGCGGGCGGCGAGCGAGCCGATCGTCCACAGGCGGAAGCGGTCGAGCGCATCCAGGTCGGTCAGCAGCAGGAGCGTCGTGAACGAGCCGAGCGCGGCGGTCAGCGCGGCGCCGGCGATGACGAGTTTCGCGGGGGTGGCGCCCTCGCGGCCGAGCGAGCTGACCCCGTAGACCAGGGCGGTGGCGGAGGCGGCCCCGGCGAGCGCGAAGCCGATCAGGCCGGCGCCGGAGCCGATCCCGAACACCGACAGGCCGAGGACCACGAACAGCGCGGCCCCCGCGTTGACGCCGAGCAGACCCGGATCGGCGAGCGGGTTGCGCGTCACGCCCTGCATGAGCGCGCCGGCGAGGCCGAGCGCGGCACCCGCGAGCAGCCCGATCAGGGTGCGCGGCACGCGCAGGTCGCGCACCACGATCGCGTCGTTGCCGGCGAACGCAGGGTCGACGAGTGACTGCACGACGGTGGCCGGGTCGATCGGACGGGAGCCGAGCGCGAGGCTGGCGAGCACCACGGCGACGAGCACGCCGATCAGGAGGGCCGCAACCGCGGCGCGGCGTGCGGCGTGCGGCCGCCGCGCCGGAGCGCTCCGGCGCGCGGACGCGACGGAGCGGACGGCGGTGCTCACTCCTGGCGCTCGGACTGCCCGGCGCGCCAGTAGCCCATGAAGGCGACGGCGTGGCGGTCGATGCCGGTCTCGGTGACGAGGAAGCGCCGCAACCGCTTGATCATGGCCGACTCGCCCGCGATCCAGGCGTAGAAGCGGCGTGGCTCATCGATCGGGGAGTCCCAGAGAATCTCGCGGTCGACGTCGAGTGCCTCCAGCTGGGCGAGCTCGTCGAGCGAGCGCACGGCCGCGAGCGACGGGGCGATCACCGAGCGGTGGGTGTCGACCCAGGCGCGGACGGCGGCGTCGAGCAGTGAACCGCGCTCGGCGCCGTCGCGCGGGAGCCAGTGGATCGCGTCCGCGCGTCGCTCGGGTCCGATCGCCTCGGCCGCGGTCGGGGTCTCGATGAACGCGCGCGCGGTCACCTCGTTCGGCAGCGCTTCGAGAATCGCGCAGATCGCGGGCGCGGCGGTCTCGTCGCCGGCGAGCAGCACTTCCCGTGCCGTGCCCGGATGCCAGTCGATGCCGATGCCGGAATGGACGCTGCGCGCATCCGGCCCGACGATGACCAGCTCGTCGCCGACGGCGGCGGTGGCGATCCAGCGCGCCGCCGGCCCCTCGCTCTCGCCGGCGCCGGCGGGGTGCACCACGAAGTCGATCTCGAGCTCGCGCGCCTCCGAGCGGATCCGTCGCACCGTGTAGGTGCGGAAGGGGTGACGTTGCTCGGGCGGCAGGGCGCGCAGGCGTGCGTGCCAGGTGCCGGCGATCCATGACTGCTCGTCGTCGATCCCGAAGTCGAGGTAGCCGCCGCTCGCGCCGGGGAAGACGATCTTGACTCGCTGGTCGCGCCCGTCGGTTCCGAAGAGCGCCAGCGCATCGCTCACGAAGGTCACCCGCCGCAGGTGCGGGCTCAGCGCATCGATCCGCGCGACGCGCGTGCGGAAGGGGCGATAGGCGGGCCGCTCGTCGCGGACAACCTCTGCAGCTAAGGTAAGCATTACCTAAGCTTCGCACGAAATGGCCCGGGGGCCAAAGCGCTACAGCGCGGTGGATTCTCCCGGTGCGAGGACGAAGTACTCGCCGCCGCGCTCCGTCGTCGCGCGCTCCAGGCGCGGGCTGTGGAGACCGAAGCCGGCCACCGAAAGGGTCATCTCGTGGATCGGGAAGACGCGCTTCGCTCCGACCGCGAGCACGTAGTCCATCGCCTCGCCGATCTTCAGCCACGGTGCCCCGACCGGGGCTGCGAGGGTTCCGACCGGCACGTCGGGCACGGTGTACGAGTCGCCCGGGTGGAACAGCTCGTCATTCACGAGCACGCCCAGGTTGTCGACGACCGGGATCGAGGAGTGGATGACGTTGTGCCGCCCGCCGAAGAACTGCAGCGTGAACGCGCCGATCTCGACGGTCTGCCCGGCCGTCACCACCTCCACCTCGAACTCGCTCGCCGCATCCGCGACCCCTTGCGGTCCGAAGATGCGCGCCTCGGGGCTGTCGTCCAGGATCCGACGCAGCTGCTCCGGGGTCCAGTGGTCGGCGTGCTCGTGGGTGATGACCACCGCGACCGCACCGTGGAAGTCCGGCGGGGTGAGAAACGAGCCGGGGTCGATCACGAGCAGGTCATCGGTCCGCTCGATCAGCAGAGTGGCGTGTTCGAACTTCGTCACCTTCACACTGCGAGCGTACCCGCGCCGCTAATGTGTCGGTGTGTTTGTCGACCTTCCTGAAGCCC
Organism: Herbiconiux sp. J20-20; assembly: GCF_057365085.1. Lineage (NCBI taxonomy): Bacteria > Bacillati > Actinomycetota > Actinomycetes > Micrococcales > Microbacteriaceae > Herbiconiux > Herbiconiux sp. J20-20. The sequence goes on along the minus strand of NZ_CP195122.1, from coordinate 925,865 downwards.
AGCTGCGCCAGTACCAGAGTTCGCAGGTTGATCCGGCCGATTTCGACGAGTTCTGGGCTCGGACGATCGGCGAGGCCCGCGACGCGGGCGGCGAGGTCACGCTCGCCCCGGTCGACACCGGACTGACCACCGTCGAGGTCTTCGATGTCACCTTCCCCGGCTTCGGCGGCGAACCGGTGAAGGCGTGGCTGCGTCTGCCCGCGCAGCACAGCGGCCCGCTGCCCGCGGTCGTCGAGTTCGTGGGCTACGGCGGCGGTCGCGGACGTCCCACCGAGAACCTGCTGTTCGCCTCGGCCGGGTTCGCGCACTTCCACATGGACACCCGCGGCCAGGGATCGACCTGGTCGCCGGGCGCGACGTCGGACTCGGCGGCGGCCGGTCCCCAGATCCCCGGATTCATGTCGCGCGGCATCGAGAGCCGCGAGACCTACTACTACCGGCGGGTGTTCACCGATGCCGTGCGTGCTGTCGATGCGGTTCGCTCCCTCGACTCGGTCGATGCATCCCGTGTCGCCGCGCTCGGCGGAAGCCAGGGGGGCGGCATCACGCTCGCGGTCGCCGGTCTCGTGGACGGGCTCGCGGCGGCGCTGCCGGCGGTGCCGTTCCTGTGCGACTTCCCCCGGGCGATCACGATCCACGACTCCGACCCGTACCACGAGCTGGTGCGCTACCTGCGGACTCACCGCGAGAAGGTCGAGGAGGTGCTGGAGACGCTCTCCTACTTCGACGGTGTCAACTTCGCGCGGCGCGCCGCGGCACCGGCGTGGTTCTCGGCAGCCCTGATGGACGAGATCTGCAAGCCGTCGACCGTCTTCGGCGCCTTCAATGCGTACGCCGGCGACAAGCAAATCGACGTCTGGCCGTTCAACGGGCATGAGGGCGGCGGGCCCGACGGCCTCGCTCGCGCGGTGCGAGTGCTTCACGAGGTCTTCCAGGCTGCCTGAGCATCCGCTGGAACCACCGGCGCCGAGTACCCCCTAGGGGTATCATCGGTCTGTGATCGATGAGCTGAAGAAGCGCGCCCTGCACCGCACCAAGATCCTGCAGGGTCAATTGCGCGGCGTTGAGAAGATGATCGAGAACGAGGACTACTGCGTCGACATCATCACGCAGTCGCTCGCGATCCAGAGTTCGCTGCGCAGCCTCAACAAGCTGCTGGTCGAGAACCACCTGCGCACCCACGTCGGGGAGATGTTCGACGCGGGCGCAGAATCACGCGACGCGGCCGTCGCCGAGCTGCTGACGGTCTTCGAACTCCAGAACAACCGAGGGAACTGAGATGGCACGCGACACTGCCACGAACGAGCACGAGCACGAGCATCACGACATGGCGGATCACGGCGACCATGGGGCCCACGAGCACGGCGCCCACGACCACGGTGCCCACGACCCGGCGCGGTTCAAGCGGCTGTTCTGGATCACGCTCGTCCTGACCATCCCGACGCTCGTCTTCTCGACCGGCCTGCAGGACATCCTGGGGCTCTCCGGCCCACGCTTCCCCGGCAGCCAGTTCATCCCCGCCGCCTTCGGCCTGGCGATCTTCGTCATCGGCGGACGCATCTTCCTGCAGGGCGCCTGGCACGAGCTGCGCGCCAAGTCGCCGGGCATGATGACCCTCATCTCGCTTGCGCTTGTCGTCGCCTTCGGCTACTCCGCCGCCGTCACGCTCGGCTTCGAGGGCATGGACTTCTGGTGGGAGCTGTCGACCCTGGTGGTCATCATGCTGCTCGGGCACTGGATCGAGATGAGCGCTGTCATGGGCGCCCAGAACGCGCTCGGCGAGCTCGCCAAGCTCGTGCCGGACACCGCGGAGCGTGTGCGCGATGCCGAGCATGCGGCACCGGACGCCGAGAGCGAGCGGGTGCCGACGACCGAACTCCGGGTCGGCGACCTGCTGATCGTGCGCCCCGGCGAGCGCGTTCCGGTTGACGGCGAGATCGTCGACGGCGAGGCAGAGCTCGACGAATCGCTGCTCACCGGGGAGTCCGCCGCGGTGGCGAAGAGCGCGGGCGACGCGGTCGTCGGCGGCAGCGTCGTCGCGGGCGGTGCCCTCGTGATCAAGGTCACCAAGCTCGGCGACGACACGGCGCTCGCCGGCATCATGCGGCTCGTCTCGGAGGCGCAGTCCAGCAAGTCGGGGCAGCAGCTGCTGGCCGACCGGGCCGCAGCGCTGCTGTTCTACGTCGCCGTCGGCGCCGCCGCGATCACGCTCCTCGTCTGGTACCTGGTGATGCCGGATGACCCGGCCTTCGTCATCAACCGCGTCGTCACGGTGCTCGTGATCGCCTGCCCGCACGCTCTCGGGCTCGCCATCCCGCTCGTCGCGCAGCTCTCGACCTCCATCGGGGCCCAGCGGGGCATCCTGATCCGCGAGCGCGCGGCGCTCGAGACCGCGCGTGAGATCGACGTCGTGCTCTTCGACAAGACCGGCACGCTGACCCGGGGAGAGCTCGCCCTCTCGCGCTGGGTACCATCGCCCGGGCAGGACGAGCAGGAGATCCTGCGGCTCGCGGGAGCCGTCGAATCGCGGTCGGAGCACCCGATCGCCCGCGCGATCGTGACCGCGGCACGTTCGCGGAGCCTCAAGCTCGGCCGGCCCAAGGGCTTCAAGGCCCTCGCCGGCCGAGGCGCGAGCGCCATCGTCGACGGGCGCGAGCTGCGCGTCGTCAGCGGGCGCCAGATCACCGGCGCGGGCCTGCGACTTGAGAACGGAATGGTCAACGAGCAGCGCGAGCTCGCCGCCAAGGGGCACACCCTCGTCTACCTCGTTGAAGACGACCAGGTGCTCGGCCTCTTCGCGCTCGCCGACGCGGTGCGCGACGAATCCGCCGAGGCGGTGGCGCTGCTGAAGCAGCGCGGCATTCGGGTCGCGATGATGACCGGCGACTCGCATGCGGTCGCCGACTGGGTGGCCGCGCAGCTCGGCATCGACGAGGTCTACGCGGAGGTGCTGCCTGAGCAGAAGGCGGCGACCGTAGCCCGCATCCAGAACGGCGGGATGCACCAGGTGGCGATGGTCGGCGACGGCGTCAATGACGCCCCCGCTCTCGCGACCGCCGACCTCGGGATCGCGATCGGCGCCGGCACCGACGTGGCGATCGAGTCGGCGGGCATCGTGCTCGCCTCCAGCGACCCGCGCGGCGTGGCCGACGCGATCGCGCTCAGTCGGGCGACCTACCGCAAGATGCTGCAGAACCTGGGGTGGGCTGCCGGCTACAACGTGATCGGGCTGCCGCTCGCGGCGGGCGTGCTCGCCGGGGTCGGCTTCCTGATGCCGCCCGCGGTCGGCGCCATCGTGATGAGCGCATCCACCGTCGTGGTGGCGCTCAACGCGCAGCTGCTGCGCCTCGTGCGCTTCGCGCGCTAGCCCGCGCGCGCGCCGCGCTAGCCCGCGCGCGCCCGCCACGCGCGCACCGCACCCGCGCATCCGCAGTGTGTCGTTTCTCCGGAGGTTCTGACCCCGCGGGGGAGCGCACCCCCGGAATCCCGGGCGCTGCGCGCCAAAGCTCCGGAGAAACGACACACTGGGCTGCGGACGGGCCGGGCGGCCGGTGAGCGGGCCGGCTGGCATACTCGGGGGATGGTGACGACGCAGGCGAAGCACCTTGTCGTCGCCATCAATCCCTCCGCCTCGTTCGGATCGACCAAGAGCGTCGGGCCGAAGGTCGTCGACGCGCTGCGGAAGCTCGGCCACACGGTCACGGCCCTGACCGAAGCGGATGCCGAGTCGCTTCTCGCGGCCGCCCGCGCCGCGGTCGCCACGCGCCCCGACGCCTTCATCGTCGTCGGCGGTGACGGCATGGTGAACTTGGGCGCGAACCTGGTGGCCGGCACCGAGGTGCCGCTCGGCATCATCCCCTCCGGAACGGGGAACGACATGTCACGGGGGCTCGGGATCCCGCTCGACGATCCGGATGGCGCGATCGACGCGCTCGTCGCCGCGCTGCAGAAGCCCGCGCGCGTGATCGACGCGGTGCGAGCCACGTGGCTGGCGACGGATGCCGAACCGGCGGGCGAGCGCTGGTCGGCCGGGTCGATGAGCGCCGGCTTTGACGCCATCGTCAACGAGCGCGCCAACTCGATGCGCCACCCGAAGGGCCCCAGCCGCTACATCCTCGCCCTGCTCGTTGAGCTCACTCGCCTCGCCCCGATTCGCTACCGGCTGACCCTCGACGAGGAGGTGCTCGAGGTCGAGGCGCTGATGGTCTCGGTGGGCAACAACGTCTCGCTCGGCGGCGGCATGAAGATCACCCCCGACGCGAAGCTCGACGACGGACTGCTCGACGTGATGATCGTGACGCCGCTGTCGCGGCTCGCGTTCTTGCGCATCTTCCCGCGCGTGTTCGCGGGCACGCACGTCACCGATTCGCGCGTCGTCATGCGTCGGGCGAAGCGCATCCGGATCGAGGCGGAGGGCATCGTCGCCTACGGCGACGGTGAGCGTTTCGCACCTCTGCCGCTTGAGCTCGAGGTCGTTCCCGGCGCGCTGAAGGTGCTCGCCTGAGCCGATTTGGGAGAGCCGCGGATGCTGTGGCATACTCGTACGGTTGTCGTCCGGCCCCATCGTATAGCGGCCTAGTACGCCGCCCTCTCACGGCGGTAACGCGGGTTCGAATCCCGCTGGGGTCACCAACACGAAAGCCCTCGGTTCGCCGGGGGCTTTTTCGTTGCCGCCGTTCTCGGCGCGACGTCGGCTGCACGCGGCAGACTGTCGGCATGTGCGCGAGCTACGGTTTGCAGGTCACCGCCGACGAACTCCACGACGCCTTCGACACGCTCGATGAGCGCGGCAGCGCCCCGGCGCTCTCGGCGTGGCTGGAGCAGTACGCCGACAAACCGGCGAAGCCGACCGGCGTGCACGCGCTGAACCTCAACCCGATCGTGCGCGAGCGGGAGCGCGACGGGGAGCGCCGGCGCACCATCGACCTCGCCTGGTGGAAGCTGTGGGTCGGCGGCCAGCCAGCCAAGTTCCCGGCGATCAACGCTCGGGTCGAGAAGCTGCTGTCCTCCGGGGCGTGGTCGGGGCCGACGAGGTCACGGCGGGTGCTCGTGCCGGTGACCTCGTACCTGGAGAAGGGGCGGTCGTTCGAGCTGCCCGAGGGCCTGTTCGCGCTCGCCGGCATCTGCAACGTCACACAGCGGCCCGACGAGAGCTGGATGATCTCCTACGCGATCGTCACGCGGCCGGCCGCGCCGAACGTCGCCGACATCCACGACCGGATGCCGCTGATCGTGCGCCCGGAGCTCTACGACGAGTGGCTCGACCCGACGCGGGTCGGCGATCAGGGTCTCGTCGACGAGGTGCTCGCCGCCAGCGACGACCCATCGCGGCGGCTCGAGGTGGTCTGAAAGGCGCTACGGCTTGCGCCGCGTCATCTTCGCGACCTCGGCGTCGATGTCGGCCTCGGTGATGTGGCGGCGGGTGATGCCGAAGGCATCCAGCCCCACGAACACGGCTGCGATCGACATGCCGAAGATCGGCCAGATCGGCCAGAAGTAGGACGTGGGACCGCTCGAGAAGTACCAGACGGCGATCAGGATCAGCACGACGACGCCGAAGATCGCGAGCATCGTCCAGAAGTCGTTGCGGGCCTTCAGGCGCTTGCGCGCCTCGGCCCGGATCTCATCATCACTGTGGAGGACACCGTCGTTGCTCATCTTGTGAGTTTATTCCCGTAGAGTGGGCGACGCGAAGGGGAGTATCCCACCTCATCGCGGCCGTCATCACGGGTTGCAGCGCTGGAACCCCGGTCGCGATCGCGATCACTCCTCGGAGTGCTTGCGCGGGAGAGACGTTCGAGGCCCCGCTGTCTCTTCTCCTCGTGAAAGGTCCCCTGTGGAACTCGCTCTTCCCCTCTGGTTCGAAGTCGGATCGCTCGTCGCACTCACGCTGATCCTCGCCTTCGACGTGTTCCTGGCGTTCCGTCGCCCGCACATCCCGTCGACGCGCGAATCGGCGCTCTGGATCGGCTTCTACGTCGCGCTCGCGATCGTCTTCGCGCTGCTGATGCTGTGGCTCGGCGACGCCGAGCACGCGGGGCAGTTCGTCGCCGGTTGGCTGACCGAGTACAGCCTGTCGATCGACAACCTGTTCGTTTTCCTGATCATCATGGGCCGCTTCTCGGTGCCGCGGAAGTACCAGCAGGAGCTGCTGATGATCGGCATCATCCTGGCGCTGCTGTTCCGCGGGATCTTCATCCTGCTGGGCGCCGCGCTCATCGAGAACTTCTCCTGGATCTTCTACATCTTCGGCGCCTTCCTGATCTACACCGCCTTCAACCAGGCCTTCACCGGCCACGAAGAGGAAGCCGACACCGAGAACAAGCTGATCGCGTTCTTCCGTCGGCGCATCGCGATCACCGAGGAGTTCGATGGGGCCAAGATGCGCACCACGATCGACGGCAAGCGCGTCTTCACCCCGGTGATCATCGTGCTGATCGCGCTCGGCACCACCGACGTCGTGTTCGCCCTCGACTCGATCCCGGCGATCTTCGGTATCACGCAGAGCCCGTTCATCGTCTTCACCGCGAACGTGTTCGCGCTGATGGGGCTGCGCCAGCTCTACTTCCTGCTCGGCGATCTGGTCGACAAGCTCGTGTACCTCAAGTACGGCATCGCGTTCATCCTCGCCTTCATCGGCGTCAAGCTCGTGCTGCACGCCCTGCACGAGAATGAGCTGCCGTTCATCAACGGCGGGCAGCACCTGGATGCGGTGCCCGAGATCGGCACCTTCACCTCGCTCGCCGTCATCGTCGTCGCCATGGCGATCGCGGTCATCGCGAGCCTGGTCAAGATCCGCCTCGACCACGGTCGGATCCCGGAGCCGCACATCCCCGGCGCCAACGGCAACGGGGACGCCGCGCTGCCGGTGGACACCGACGCGAAGAGCTAGCCCGCGACATGCTCCCGGCGCGTGCGCGTCGTGAGCGTGCCGTTCGCCACCACGGTCAGCTGCCAGGTCTCGGGGCCGCCGCTCAGGCGCACGGTCATCATGCCGTCGGGCTGACCGTCGAGCACCTCGGCGGCCTCGGCGAGACCGTCGGAGAGCCAGTCGGCGGGGGCGGGGGCGGCCGCATCGTCGAGCAGCAGCACGGTGATGCCGCGGCGGCGGGCCGCGTCCACCGAGGCGCGAAGACGCGGCGATTCGAGGCCGCGACCGCGAATCCGGTCACGCAGACGCGCCTCGAGCACCAGCAGATCGGTCGGGGTGCGCGAGGCCACCCCGTTCGCGATGTCGCGCAGCGGCTCGGCGACGACGGCGCGCACGCGCGCCAGCTCGCGTTCGCGCTCGTCGGAGCTGGCTGCGTCGGCGGCGGACTCGACGGCCCGGCGGTGCTCGACCTCCTGCAGACGCGCGATGGTCTGTGAGGTCCGCTGCATGCCGATCGCGAAGAACGTCACCGGCACGTTGATCGCCAGGTGCATGTACGAGAGCTCGAAGCCGAGCAGCGGGTCGCCGGCGGTGATCGTGCTCCAGCTGATCGCGATGGCGGACATGAGCGCGAGCCCCACCCACGACCACAGGATGTGACCGAGAAGTGCCACCGCGATCATGACGAGCGCCGTCATGCCGAAGTTCCACGACGCCCATCCGGGCCACTGACCGGGTACGAACTGCCAGGTCATGGCCGCATTGCAATACGTCGTGAGCGCCAGGATCGCAGCGACGCGACCCGGAGTGAGCGTGTCGGGGCCGGGGCCGACGGACAGACCGGCTGCCGTCACGAGCGCCGCCGCCGCGGTGAGCCCCCACGCGGTCTGACTCGTCGGACCGGTGTTGACGACGAACGCCACCATGGTGAGCGTGAACAGGGTCAACAGCGTCCAGCCGGCGATGGCGTCCACGTTGAGGAGGCGGATCGGGTCGCCGGGCGCGCCGGTGAGGGGGGCGGTCCGCCGCGCGGCGAGGGCGGGCTCGCGACTCGCCATCACGACTCGCTCCACTCGAGCCGCACGCGCGTGCCAACCCCGGGTTGCGAGGCGATCCGCGCGGTGCCGCCGACCGCGGCCATCCGATCGATCACGCTCACCCGGATGCCGAGTCGGTGCGCGGGAACCTGCCGCGGGTCGAACCCGGCGCCGTCATCGACGATCTCGACCCGGATGCGTGCCCGCTCGGCCGTGATCACCACGATCCGCTGCGCCGCGACGCCCGCGTAGTCGCGGCTGTTGCGCAGCGCCTCGGCGCTCGCCTCCTGCAGCGCTGCCGCCGCCTCCGGAGGCAGCGCGTGGTCGAGGTCACCCGAGATGACGACATCGCCGGACGGGGTGATCTCGGTCGCCGCGGCCTGAATCCGCCAGGCGGCGTCGCGGAAGGTCTGGGCCGCCTCGCGGTCGACGCCGTCGGCCTCCAGCACCGCGAGGGCGCGTCGCGCCAGGGGAGCGGCCGCATCCTCCTCGCCCGGGTCGGCCCGGGCCGCGCTCAGCAGAGCCACCAGCACCGTGTCGTGCACGAGTGCTCCGACACGGGCGGTCTCCCGAGCGCGCGACTCGGCCCGTGCGGCGCTCGCCGTCTCGGCCGCCGCCAGCGTGAAGGTATCGTCGAGAACCCGGGCGCGGCGACGCAGCAGCAGCGCGAGTGCGACGAACGCCCCGTTGAACAGCAGCGTGTAGGCGGTGTCGATGACGAGGAAGCCCGCGTCGAAGTACGGCCAGCCGAGCGCGGTGCGCACACCCTCCACGGCGGCGACGGTCGCCACGAGATAGGCGACGGCGAACGAGGGGCGCCACCAGACGGCGGCGATCGAGGAGGCGAGCGCCGAGATGGTCAGCGGCCAGGGGGTGCCGAGCGACTCGATGGCCGCGCCGTCGGGGACGGCGAGCAGGGCGGTCGCCCCCGCGGCCAGAAAGCTCAGCACGCTGAGGTTCGCGAGCACCGCGGCGACGCGCAGTCCGAGGATCGGGGTCAGGGTCAGGGCGGCCGCGGGAAGGATGAACCCGCCCGCCGCGAGCACCGTCCACCAGGGCGCCATCGTCGACGCCTGATCGAGGGCGAGCGGTGCACGGATGAGTCCGAACACGACGCCGGCCGAGCCGACGCCGGCCGACATCGCGACATAGACGGGCGTCGCCAGGGTGCCCCTCATCGTGGCGGGCTTTCGGCGGCGTCGACGCGGTCGGAGAACGGCAGGAAGTCGTCGTCGTGGATGCGGGCGAACAGGTCGTTGCGGCGGGCGGGAGCGTGAAGTCGCGCATACTTCTCGCGCAGAGTCGCGACAGCCTCATCGACTTCCGCTGCGGAGAGGCCGAGAGCGTCGACCACGTCGTCGCGGCCGAACCCGGCGGCGAACAGCTGAAGCACGCCGCGTTCCTGCGGGAGCAGCCCGGCCTCCGCCAGCCGAGGGTCTGCGTCGATCGCCGCGGCCCAATCCGTGGACATCACGATCGCCCCGGACGCGCAGGCCCGCACCGTGTCGAACAGCACGGCGACCGGGTCGGACTTGCGCACGATCCCGACGACGGCGCTGCCCGCGATCATGCGGAGGTGCTCCGGATCCTCGGCCGAGGTGTAGACGACGACCTTCGTGCCCGCGTTGACCAGCCGCTCGACGTTGCGCCGCGGCGAGGAGCCGTCGGCGAGCCGCAGGTCGAGCAGCACCAGGTCGACCGACTGGCCGGCAGCGAGCAGCTCGTCGACCGTCTCGACGCCCATCGCGTACTCGAGGTCGTCATCGCGGGCCAGTGCTTGGCGCAGGGCCAGCCCGACGGCTTCGTGATCGTCAACGAGTGCAATGCGGTGCGGCATCCGAACCTCGACTTTCGGCGATACCTGAGCGTATCCCAACACTTCGCCGTGAGCCGGTCACCGACGGCGGCGCCCAGCGTCCCGGTGCTACCCTGATCGAATGCTGTTCGATCGGCTTCTTCTCCTTCGTCGCCGCGACGAGGCCTAGTCACCCACCGGCCTCCCTCGTCGCGGAGACCGTCACGCCCTGACATCCGGCCGATTCGACATTCAGCGAAGAAGGAACCGATACAGCTATGAGCGCAAAGACCCTTGCCGAGAAGGTCTGGGCCGACCACCTCGTCACCCGCGGTGAGAACGGCGAGCCGGATCTCATCTACATCGACCTGCACCTCGTGCACGAGGTCACCAGCCCGCAGGCCTTCGACGGGCTGCGGACGGCCGGACGCCCCGTGCGCCGGCCCGACCTGACGATCGCGACCGAGGACCACAACACCCCGACCCTCAACATCGACAAGCAGATCGCCGACCTCACCAGTCGCACCCAGATCCAGACGCTGCGCAACAACGCCAAGGAATTCGGAATCCGTCTGCACTCGCTCGGCGACAAGGACCAGGGCATCGTGCACGTCGTCGGCCCGCAACTCGGACTCACCGTGCCCGGCAGCACCGTGGTGTGCGGCGACAGCCACACCTCCACGCACGGCGCGTTCGGCGCGATGGCCTTCGGCATCGGCACGAGCGAGGTCGAGCACGTGCTCGCCACCCAGACCCTGCCGCTGAAGCCCTTCAAGACGATGGCGATCACCGTCGAGGGCGAGCTGCGTCCCGGCGTGACGGCGAAGGACATCATCCTCGCCGTGATCGCGAAGATCGGCACCGGCGGCGGCCAGGGCTACGTGCTCGAGTACCGCGGCAGCGCGATCCGCTCGCTGTCGATGGACGGCCGCATGACGATCTGCAACATGTCGATCGAGGCGGGCGCGCGCGCTGGAATGGTCGCCCCCGACCAGACCACCTACGACTACCTGAAGGGGCGCCCGCACGCGCCCGAGGGTGCCGACTGGGATGCGGCGGTCGCCTACTGGGAGACGTTGCGCACCGACGACGACGCGGTCTTCGACGCCGAGGTGTACCTCGACGCGAACGAACTCGAGCCCTTCGTGACCTGGGGCACCAACCCCGGCCAGGGCGTCTCGCTCTCGGAGACGGTGCCGGACCCGGCGACGATCGCCGACCACAACGAGCGCGCCGCGGCCGAGCGCGCGCTCGAGTACATGGACCTCGCCGCGGGGACCCCGATGAAGGAGATCGCGGTCGACGCGGTCTTCATGGGGTCGTGCACGAACAGCCGCATCGAGGACCTGCGGGCCTTCGCCTCCGTCATCAAGGGCAACAAGAAGGCCGACGGCGTGCGCGTCATGGTCGTGCCCGGTTCGGCGCGGGTGCGACTCGAGGCCGAGGCCGAGGGGCTCGACAAGGTGTTCGAGGAGTTCGGCGCCGAGTGGCGCTTCGCGGGCTGCTCGATGTGCCTCGGCATGAACCCCGACCAGCTGGCACCGGGGGAGCGCTGCGCCTCCACCTCGAACCGCAACTTCGAGGGTCGGCAGGGCAAGGGCGGGCGCACCCACCTGGTCTCGCCTTTGGTCGCCGCCGCCACCGCCATCCGCGGCACCCTCTCCTCCCCCTGGGACCTCGAAGCCGACGCGCGGGATGCATCCCTAACGCCGGCGAGTGCCGCGCGCGGCACGCGCTCGGGGCACCAGGCACTCGCCAGCGACGGGCAGAGCGCCCACGACGGAGAACTGGCCCACGACGAGACGGGAGCCCGCTGATGGAGAAGATCACCCAGGTCACCGGCGTCGCCGTGCCGTTCCGTCGTTCCAACGTCGACACCGACCAGATCATCCCGGCGGTGTTCCTCAAGCGGGTCACCAAGACCGGCTTCGATGACGCGCTGTTCCACTCCTGGCGCCAGGACGAGAGCTTCATCCTCAACCAGCCCGCCTACCAGGGCGCGCGCATCCTGTTCGCCGGCCCCGACTTCGGCACCGGCTCCAGCCGCGAGCACGCGGTCTGGGCGCTGCGCGATTTCGGCTTCGCCGCCGTCATCAGCCCGCGCTTCGGCGACATCTTCCGCGGCAACTCCGGCAAGCAGGGCCTGCTCACCGGCACGATCACCGAGGAGCAGATCACCACGATCTGGGAGAAGCTCGAGGCGAACCCCGGCATGGAGGCGACCGTCGACCTCGTCGAACGCACCGTCACGGTCGGCGACTTCACGGTTCCGTTCGACATCGACGACTACACTCGCTGGAGGCTCCTGGAGGGGCTGGATGACATCGGACTGACGCTCCGCAGCGAGGAGCGCATCACCGCATTCGAGGCCTCTCGCGCGTCGTGGCGACCGACGACTCTCCCGGCGAAGACCGCCTCCTAGCCGTCGGTGCCTGCAACAGAAAGAAGCAAAGTGGTGGATTCGATCGCGACGAACGACCTCGCGAATGATGCCCGCAAAGCGGGCGAGCGCGTCGGTCTGACGGGTGACACCATTGTCATCCGCGGTGGCAAGCCGCTGCGCGGCACGGTCGACGTGCGCGGGGCCAAGAACCTCGCCACGAAGGCCATGGTGGCGGCGCTGCTCGGCGAGACCCCGAGCATCCTGCAGGATGTGCCGGCGATCAGCGACGTGCAGATCGTCTCGCGCATGCTCGAGGCGTACGGTGTCGCCGTGACCAGCCCCGAGGACGGCGTGCTGGTGCTCGACCCGGTGAATGTCGCCCGCGCGCACTTCGCCGAGATCGACGCGCTCGCCGGCAGCAGCCGCATCCCGATCCTGTTCTGCGGCCCGCTCCTGCACTCGCTCGGCGAGGCGCTCATTCCCGACCTCGGCGGATGCCGCATCGGCGACCGTCCGATCGACTTCCACCTGGATGCGCTGCGCGCCTTCGGCGCCGTCGTCGACAAGAGCTACGAGGGCATCCGCATCACCGCCCCCGACGGCCTCTCCGGCGCGAACATCGAACTGCCGTACCCGAGCGTGGGCGCCACCGAGCAGGTGCTGCTGACGGCGGTGCGGGCCAGCGGCGTGACCGAGCTGAAGAACGCGGCCATCGAGCCGGAGATCATGGACCTGATCGCGATCCTCCAGAAGATGGGCGCGATCATCTGGACCGAGCCGAACCGCACGATCTTCATCGAGGGCGTCGAGCACCTGAAGGGCTACACGCACCGCGCGATCTTCGACCGCAACGAGGCCGCGAGCTGGGCGTCGGCCGCACTGGTGACCGGCGGCGACATCTTCGTCAAGGGCGCCAAACAGCTCGAGCTGATGACGTTCCTGAACGTGTACCGGAAGGCCGGCGGCGAGTTCGAGGTGGCCGAGGACGGCATCCGCTTCTGGCACCCGGGCGGTGCGCTCAAGGCCGTGCAGGTGGAGACGGATGTGCACCCCGGCTTCATGACCGACTGGCAGCAGCCGCTCATCGTCGCCCTCACCCAGGCCGAGGGCATCTCGACCGTGCACGAGACGGTGTACGAGAACCGCTTCGGGTTCACCGAGGCGCTCGTCGAGATGGGCGCGAACATCGTCGTGCACCAGGACGGACTCGAGTCGCTCACGCGCCGCGTCCCGCGCCGCAAGCTCGAGCAGGCCGCCGTGATCACCGGGCCGACGCCGCTGCACGCGGCCGACGTCCGCATTCCCGACCTGCGCGGCGGGTTCAGCTACCTGATCGCCGCGCTCGCTGCCGAGGGCACCTCGCGCGTGAGCAACCTGGGGCTGATCAGTCGCGGCTACGAGCACTTCGTCGACAAGCTGACCGATCTCGGCGCCGACTTCACCGTCGAGGCCTAGGCGTGGCGAGAGCTCGGTCGGAGAAGTCCTTCGGGTGGCGGGTCATCGCGGCGTTCGTGCTGCCCCTGCTGCTGTTCGTGGCGCGCTACCGGATCCGCAACCCGGAGCGCATTCCGAAGTCGGGCGCGTTCGTGCTCGCCCCGAACCACGTCACCAACTTCGACCCGCTGGTGACCGCCTACCTGCTCTGGAAGCTCGGACGCGTGCCGCGCTTCCTCGCGAAGGCTGGCCTGTTCAAGATCCCGATCATCGGCGGACTGCTGCGCTACACCGGCCAGATTCCGGTGGAGCGTCAGGGCCGCGGCACGGCCGACCCGCTGTCGGCCGCCTCGCGGCTGGTGGACGACGGCCTCGCCGTCATCGTCTACCCGGAGGGCTCGCTGACGCGTGACCCGGAGCTGTGGCCGATGCGCGGCAAGTTCGGTGCTGCTCGGCTGGCCCTTGCGCACGGCATCCCGGTGGTCCCGGTCGCGCATTGGGGGGCACAGCAGGTGCTGCCGCGCTACTCGAAGAAGTTCAGCCTGTTTCCGCGCAAGACGATCGAGTTGAACGTGGGCGAACCGGTGGATCTCTCGGCCTGGGAGGGCCGCGCGGCCGATCCGACGGCGCTCGCCGAGGCGACCGCGGAGATCATGCGCCGCGTGACGCTGCTGTTGGAGGAACTGCGCGGCGAGGCCGCGCCCGCCGAGCGCTGGGACCCGGCCAGCAAGGGCCAGTCCGAGATCGGCCGCTTCGACGACCGCACCTAGGCCGCCCGCCGCGCCCCCGCGCCCCGCGCGATTGCCGAGCGCTACCCAAACTCACACGCGCGCCCCGTTCTTCAGTCGCGCTCGTGTGTTTCGGTAGCGCTCGCCGGAGGGGTGTCGGCTTCGCCGAGGACGTCGCGGACGAGGAGGATTGCGCCGGCGGCGGCGGCCGGCATCGCGATGATCGCGCCGAACGGAATGAGGAAGCACGCCTGCACGGCGACGCCGAAGCCGAAGCTTCGGGCACGGCGGCGGCGCAGCGCCGCCCGCGCCTCCCGTCCGACGAGTCCGCGAGTGCCGAACGGGGCGAGCGTCAACTCCCAGCTGAGCGCCCGGGCGGTGGCGAGAAAGCCGAGCACCGCGGCGCCGACCGTGCCGATCACCGGGATCACGCCGACCAGGGCGACCACGATGCTCGCGCCGATCGACAGCAGCACCAGCACGAGCGTGTCGCCGACGCTGCGCCAGACGCCGGGGGAGCGATCCGGGGGCACGGCACCGCGCGACTCGTCGGCGGCCCGCTGGATGCGGTCGTAGAACGGCGCGCCGATCAGCAGCGTGAGCGCCGTGAAGACGCGTGCCGCGAGGGCGAGGGTCGCGATGATGAGTGCGATCGCGATCACGATCTGCAGGGCGCCGCGCCAGCCTGCGTCCCAGGCCTCGGCGAAGAACGTGGCCGCGCTGGTGATCGGCTGCAGGAAGGCGCCGAGCAGCACGATCGCCGTGAGCAGAGCCGCGCCGACGAGTACCGCGGGCAGCAGCCCGAGCGCCATCAGTGCGGGCCGAACCGACCAGAACGCGAAGCCGCGCCCGAGCAGCGCAACCCCGCGGAAGAACTCGGGCACCGCGCGCAGCGGCCGCGTTGCGGCGGCGGCGACCCGGTTGCTCACCCCTCCAGGGTAGGCGGGATGCGGGCGCGAGCGATCGGACACGGCAGAATGGGGGCGGTGGTCTTGCGAGGGCGAGACCCGGAAGGCGGATGCGTGACCCAGACCCAGGCCGATGGCGCCACGGCATACCCTCGGACCACGCCGTTGCCGGTTGTTCCGCCGGGGACGCGCCGCGTCGCGGTGCTCGGTGCCGGCTCGTGGGGCACGACCTTCGCGAAGATTCTCGCCGACGGCGGCTCGAGCGTGTCGATCTGGGCCCGCCGCCCGGAGCTCGCGCGCGAGATCACGCAGTCGCGCCGCAACTCCGACTACCTGCCCGGCGTGAACCTGCCGCGCGGGCTGTGGTCGAGCTCGCGCCTGCCGGATGTGCTGGAGGGCGCCGAGCAGGTGTACCTGAGCGTGCCGAGCCAGTCGCTGCGCGAGAACCTGCGCATCGTGCGCGAGCTGATCCCCGAGGGGGTGCCGGTCGTCTCGCTCATGAAGGGGGTCGAGCGCTCGACGCGGCAGCGCATGAGCGAAGTCATCCAGCAGGAGCTCGAGATCTCACCCGACCGCATCGCCGTGGTGTCGGGGCCCAACCTGGCGCTTGAGATCGCCAAGGAGCAGCCGACGGCCGCGGTCGTCTCGTCCACCAGCCTGGCCACGGCGACGGAGGTCGCCAAGGCGGCGACGAACCGTTACTTCCGCTCCTTCGTCAACACGGATGTGATCGGCACCGAGTTCGGCGGCGTGCTGAAGAATCTGATCGCCGTGGCGATCGGCATCGTGGACGGCGTCGGCTACGGCGAGAACACGAAGGCCTCGATCATCACGCGCGGCCTCGTCGAGATGACGGACTTCGCGGTCGCCTTCGGCGCCCGCCCCGAGACCCTCGCCGGCCTCGCGGGGCTCGGCGATCTGATCGCCACCTGCGAGTCGCCGCTCAGCCGCAACAACACGGCGGGACGTCTGCTCGGGCAGGGCTACGACTACCACGAGGTGATCGCGCAGATGAATCAGACCGCCGAGGGCATCGGCTCGGTCGCGCCGGTGCTGGAGCTCGCCGCCTCACGCGGCGTCGACATGCCGATCGTCTCGCAGGTGGCGGAGGTGCTCGCCGGAACCCTGGCTCCGAAGGACATCGCCCCGCATCTGACGACCGACGGCGGCGAACCGGAGGGCGAGTGATGACCACCTCACGGATCCGCGTCGCGCTGTTGTTCGGCGGTCGCTCGAGCGAGCACGCGATCAGCTGCGCGACCGCGGGCGGGGTGCTCGGCGCGATCGATCGAGACCGGTTCGAGGTGATCCCGGTGGGGATCACGCGCGAGGGCGCCTGGACGCTGCATCCCGACGATGCGGCCTCGCTCACCCTGCACGGGATGCCGGAGGTCGCCGACGACGGGTCGCGGGTTCACCTGCCGGATTCGGCGGCCAGCCGCGAGTGGACGGTCACCGACGCGGACGGCGTCACCCGGTCGCTCGGTGAGGTGGATGTCGCCTTCCCGATCCTGCACGGCCCGTTCGGCGAGGACGGCACGATCCAGGGCGCCCTCGAGCTGCTCGGGGTGCCCTACGTCGGCAACGGCGTGCTCGCCTCGTCGTTGGCGATGAACAAGCACTTCACCAAGAGCGTGCTGCTCGCGGCGGGCGTGAACGTCGCGCCGTGGGTGACGGTGACACGGGCGGCGCTCGCCGCTGACGCGGTGCTCTGGGATCGGCGCGTGCGCGCGCTCGGCCTGCCCGTGTTCGTGAAGCCCGCGCGCGCCGGGTCGAGCGTGGGCGTGACGAAGGTCTCCGACTGGGATGCCCTCGACGCGGCGCTGGAGATCGCGTTCGCGGAAGACCACCAGGTGCTCGTCGAGCAGGCGATCGTCGGCCGGGAGCTGGAGTGCGCCGTGCTGGAGGGGCGCCAGGGCGCCCCGACGCGGGTCAGCGTCGCGGGCGAGATCGTGGTCACCGGCCGCGCGTTCTACGACTTCGACGCCAAGTACCGCGATGTTCCCGGCGTCGAGCTGATCTGCCCGGCGGAGCTGGGCGAGGCAGAACTGGCGGAGATGCAGCGCATCGCCGCACGCGCCTTCGACGCGCTCGGGGGCGCGGGCCTGGCGCGGGTCGACTTCTTCTTCACCGGCACCGACTTCGTGGTGAACGAGGTCAACACGATGCCCGGGTTCACCCCGATCTCGATGTTCCCGAAGTGCTGGCTGGCGAGCGGTCTGAGCTACCCGGAGCTGATCGACGAGCTCATCGGCCTCGGGCTCGAGACCGCACGGTAGCGCGCGAGCCTACGGCGTGGGCACGGGTGTCGGTTCGTCATCGAGCTCGGCGTCGAGGTCGTCACCGGTGACGGTGTCGGCGAAGCCGGTGCACTCGCGGCCGTTCAGCGGGGTGAACGAGACCGCATTGGCGAGGTCGTCGAGGGCGACGCCCGCGCTGATGATCTCGGTGTTGACGGCGACCGAGACGGCGGGGTCGCGCCCGTAGCTGGTGTAGCGGTAGTTGGGGGCATCCGAGTCGTCGAGCAGCCACGAGATGCCCGTGCCCGGGATCTCGATGCACAACTGCGTCGACGGGCCCGGCACCTCGACGCCGCAGCGCAGGATGACGGCGACCGGATCCCCCCAGGCGCCGGTCGCCTGGGCGTCGGTCTCGAGCGCGTCGAGCGTGCCGACGGTGTCGGGCAGACGGACCGTGACGTTGGCGCAGTCGGGGTTGTTCGCATCCGGGGCCGCGTCGAGGCTGACCGTGGTGGCGCAGCCGCTCAGCGCGACGAGCAGCGGAAGAAGGAGCGCGAAACCGAGCGCGCGAGAGCGGCGTGAAGACATCCCGTTCAGGCTAGCGTGGGCAGATGGACACTCTCGGCTCGGTCGGCGAGATCGCGGTGCTGCAGCGCCTGTTTCCGCGCCTGCCCGAGGCGGAGTCGACCCTGGTCGGGCCGGGCGATGATGCCGCCGTGCTCGGGGTGCCGGACGGGCGCATCGTCATCACCACCGACACGATGGTGCAGGGGCCGGACTTCCGCCGCGCCTGGTCGGGGCCGTTCCAGCTGGGCTGGAAGGCGGCGGTGACGAACCTGTCCGATGTCGCGGCGATGGGCGCGCGCCCGACGGCCCTGCTGGTGGCGCTCATCGCGCCGGCCGACACCCCCGTGACCGAGCTGGAGGAGCTGGCTGACGGCTTCCGGGAGGCGTGCGACGCGCTCGCGCCCGGCTGCGGGGTCGTCGGGGGAGACCTCTCGGTCGCGGACTCGCTGACGCTCGCGATCACCGCCTTCGGCAGCCTCGACGGGCGCGCGCCGGTGCTGCGCTCGGGCGCGCGACCGGGCGACGTGGTCGCGGTGAGCGGTGCGCTGGGGCTCGCCGGGGCGGGCATCCGGCTGCTCTTCGAGCGCGGGGTGGATGCCGAGGGCGAGCCGAGTTCCGCCGCGGCGACCGCGCTGCGCCCCGAGTTCGATGCGGTGCTGGATGCGCAGCTCACTCCGCGCTCGCCGATCGGCGACGGTGCGCTGGCGGCGGATGCCGGAGCGACGGCGATGCTCGATGTGAGCGACGGCCTCGTGCTCGACGCGCGCCGCATCGCGCGTGCCTCCGGGGTGCGGATCGACTTCCGCGCCGCCGACCTCGACACCGGGGTCGTGGCGCTGGAGCGGGTGCTGCACGGCGGCGAGGATCACGCCCTGCTGGCGACGTTCCCCCCGGGCGCGCGCCTGCCCGGCGGGTTCCGCGCGATCGGCTCCGTCGTGGACGGCGACGGCGTCACCCTCGACGGCGAGGCGCTCGACGAGCGCGGCGGCTGGGATCCCTACGCCGACTGGGACGGCGCCTCGGGCTGAGCCGTTGCGGGTGCGGCGTGCATAGGATCGCTTCGGGCCCGGTGCGGGCGCATGACAGATCGGTGGGTTCTCGTGACGTTCATGGTGAGTGTGTATCCGCTCGCGGGTCGTCGGTCGCCTGACGAGGTGCGCGAGATCCTGCGCGCCGCGAGCGAACTGCCCGAGCAAGATCCGTGGGAGGTCGCCTGGCTCTCCAGTGGCTGGGGGGACCTGCCGTGGGTGGACGCGCTCGGCGAGCAGCGCGAGGTGGTCGTGACGACGATGCCGCGCGTGGTGGCCGAGTTCCGTTCGGGTGCTGGCATCGCCGCGAGCGACTCGGAGCAGCGGACCCGCGGCCTTGCGACCGTGGCCGAACTGCGCGATGCCGTCGCGAAGCTTCATGACTCCGTTGGCCGCCGGATGGTGCGCGGCGTGATGGTGCATGCGGCACCGCGTCGCGAGACATGGTCCGCGGAGGCACTCGCCGCCTCGCTCGCCGAGATCGCCGGCTGGGAATGGGAGGGCGCCGAGCTGATGCTCGAGCATGTGGACGCACTGATGCCCTCGCACGAGCCGGCGAAGGGGTTCGGGCCGCTCAGCTCCGAGGTTGCGGCGATCCGAGATGCCGCGGTGCCGATCCGGATCGCGTTGAACTGGGGCCGTTCGGCGATCGAGCTGCGGGACGGGGATCTCGTTCGCCGGCACATCGACGAGGTGCGCGACGCCGGACTGCTGGCGGGGGTGATGTTCTCCGGGGTGAGCGACGAGAGCAGCGGATGGGGCGCGCCTTTCGCCGACGGTCACCTCCCCTCCGAGCTGACGGAGCCCGCGTCGATCCTGACGGCGGAACGCATCACGGCTGCCGTTGAGGCCGCGCAGGGTGAGGGCTTTGTCGGGGTGAAGATGACCTGGCCGCAGCTCCCCGCAGCCGACGCCGTGGCGGCGCTCGGGGCCGAGATCGATCAGCTCAGGCGGATCGCGGCGCCGCTGGATCGTCGGCGCGACTGACCCAGTAGAGGGCGGTCTCGCCGTAGTTCTTCTGCCGTTCGAGCTCGAACCCGCTGGGCCACTCCGGTTCCGGGTCGCGGGCCGAGCGCTCGATCACGACGATCGCGTCGGGTGCGAGGCGCGGGGCGAGCAGTTCGAGGTCATGTCGCAGGGCCGCGTTGTCGAGCTCGTACGGCGGATCGATGAACACCAGATCGAACGACGCCGCGGCGCCCACGAGATAGGCGGTGACCGACTGGCTCGACACCGTGATCTCGGGGCTCTCGCCGCGCGGCGCGGCCCGCGTGATGGTCGCCGCATTGGCCCGCATCACGCGCGTCGCGGCGGGCGACTTGTCGACCAGCACGACGCGGCGGGCGCCGCGGCTGGCCGCCTCGAGGCCGAGCGCACCGGAGCCGGCGAACAGATCGAGCACCTGGGCGCCGTCGAGGGCATCCCGCGCCTCGAGCGCCGAGAAGATCGCCTCGCGCACCCGGTCGCTGGTGGGGCGGGTGCCGCTCGTCGGAACCGTCAGCCGAAGGCTCCCCGCGAACCCCGCGATGATGCGCGTCATGCCCCCACGCTACCGGCGCGGCCCCCTCCCATTTCGATGGTGCCAATTCAGCTTGGCGCCAAGCTCAATTGGCACCATGTTTTCGGGGGTGCGGGTCGGCGGGCGCCGGTAGCCTCGAAGCGTGGATGCGTCGGGAGCGGACCCGCTGGAGCAGCGGCTGGTGGCGGTGCTCGGCGACCGCACCGCGAAGGCGCTCGAGAAGGCCTTCGGGTATCGCACGGTCGGCGAGTTCCTGGCCCACTACCCGCGGCGATATGCCCGCCGCGGCGAGCTGACGGCGATCAGCGAGCTCGCCCTCGACGAGTCGGTCACCATCGTGGCCGAGGTGCGCAGCGTGCAGGAGCGCTCGATGCGCAACCGCAAGGGCAGCATCCTCGAGGTGGTGATCAGCGACGGTCGCAGCCACCTCACCCTCACCTTCTTCAACCAGGGCTGGCGCGCGAAGGAGCTGCAGCCCGGGGCGCGCGGCATCTTCGCCGGCAAGGTGGGGGAGTACCGCGGGGCGCGGCAGCTTGCCCACCCCGACTACGAGCTGTTCGAGGAGGCGGATGCCGCCGGCGGCGCGCTCGCGACGACGACCGCGGGCGCCGAGCAGCACGCACGTGCGTGGGCGGAGCAGCCCATCCCGCTGTATCCCGCGACCTCGACGCTCGCGAGCTGGCAGCTGCAGCGCGCGCTCGGCGTCATTCTCGACACCCTTCCTGAGCTCGACGACCCGGTGCCGGCGTCGGTGCGCGAGTCCCGCAGACTGCTGACCTTCCGCCGGGCGCTCGAGCTGGTGCACCGGCCGAGCACCGACGCCGAGTGGCGGGCGGCGCAGGATGCGCTGCGCTTCCAGGAGGCCTTCGTGCTGCAGGCGGCGCTGCTCGCCCAGCGCGCCGAGAGGCGAGCCGAGGCGGCGACGCCGCGCGAGCCGGGACCGCGGGTGGCCGAGTTCGAGGCAGCGCTGCCGTTCGAGCTGACCGGCGATCAGCGCGCCGTCGGCGCGGAGATCCAGGCGGAGCTGGCGGCGGGCATCCCGATGAATCGTCTCGTGCAGGGCGAGGTCGGCTCCGGCAAGACGCTCGTGGCGCTGCGGGCGATGCTGACCGTGGTCGACGCGGGCGGGCAGGCGGCGTTCCTCGCCCCCACCGAGGTGCTCGCGGCGCAGCACCTGCGCTCGATCGTGGCGAGTCTCGGCCCCGACCTGGCGGCCCGGGTGCGGCCGATCCTGCTGACCGGTCAGCTGCCCGCCGCCGACCGCAAGCGCGCGCTGCTGGCCGCGGCCTCCGGAAGCGCCGGGATCGTCGTGGGCACGCACGCGCTGATCGGCGACACCGTCCAGTTCGCCGACCTCGGCCTGGTGGTGGTCGATGAGCAGCACCGCTTCGGGGTCGACCAGCGCGAGGCGCTGCGCCTGAAGGGACGCAGCCCGCACGTGCTCGTGCTGACGGCGACGCCGATT
Organism: Herbiconiux sp. J20-20; assembly: GCF_057365085.1. Classification (NCBI taxonomy): domain Bacteria; kingdom Bacillati; phylum Actinomycetota; class Actinomycetes; order Micrococcales; family Microbacteriaceae; genus Herbiconiux; species Herbiconiux sp. J20-20. The sequence continues at coordinate 903,890 of NZ_CP195122.1, read as the reverse complement.
CCGCGCACCGTGGCGATGACGGTATTCGGCGATCTCGACGTCTCGACGATCCGCGAGCTCCCCGCCGGGCGCACGCCGATCGCGAGCCACCTGGTGGCGCTCGCCGAGCATCCGCAGTGGGAGCAGCGGATCTGGCAGCGGCTCGCCGAGGAGCTCGCGCAGGGCCGTCAGGGCTTCGTGGTGTGTCCGGCCATTGACGCGACCGAGGTCGAGGAGCAGCCGGTGGAGGCAGCCGATGCGCAGGCCTCTGCGGAGGGAGCGTCGCCTCGCCCGCCCGCCGCGGTGGAGACGGTGCTGGCCGAGCTCCGGACGCATCCGGCGCTGGCAGGGCGCCGCATCGAACCGCTGCACGGGCGCATGTCGAGTGAGCAGAAGGACGCCACGATGCGCGCCTTCGCCGCGGGCGAGATCGACGTGCTCGTCGCGACGACGGTGATCGAGGTCGGTGTCGATGTGCCGAACGCCTCCACCATGGTCGTGCTCGACGCCGACCGCTTCGGGGTGGCGCAGCTGCACCAGCTGCGCGGCCGGGTGGGTCGCGGCGGCGTTCCCGGGCTGGCACTCTTCGTCACGCACGCCGAGCCGGAGTCGATCGCGCTGGAGCGCGTCGCGGCGGTCGCTGCGACCATCGACGGCTTCGAGCTGGCGCAGGTCGACCTCGAGCTGCGCCGCGAGGGCGACGTGCTCGGTCGGGCGCAGTCCGGCGGACGCTCGTCGCTGAAGCTGCTGCGCGTCGCACGCGACGGCGACCTCATCGCCGAGGCGCGGGAGCTGGCATCCGAGGTGCTGGAGGCGGATCCGACCCTGCAGGGGCAGCCGGCGCTCGCCGCCGCGCTCGCCCGGCGGCTCGACGATGCCGAGCGCGCGTTCCTCGCGAAGTCGTAGTCGGTCACGAACAGGTCACGGCGACCGGCTAGGGTGTGACGCATGAAGCGCATCGCGGTCGTCCCGGGCTCATTCGATCCGGTCACGCTGGGGCACATCGACGTGATCGAGCGTGCGGCGAACATGTTCGACGAAGTGCACGTCCTCGTCGTGCACAACCCCGACAAAGCGGCCCTGCTGCCGATCGCGCAGCGCGTCTCCCTGATTCAGGAGTCGATCGCCGAGGCCGAGCTGACGGGGAACATCCTCGTCACCAGCTGGAGCGTCGGGCTGCTCGTCGACTACTGCACCGATGTCGGGGCGAGCGTGCTCGTGAAGGGCATCCGCTCGCAGGTCGACGTGGCGTACGAGACGCCGATGGCGATCGTCAACCGCAACCTCGCCGGCGTCGAGACGGTGTTCCTGCTGCCCGACCCCGCCCACGCGCACGTGTCGAGCTCGCTCGTGCGCCAGGTGGCGGCGCTCGGCGGCGACGTCGCGCCGTACGTGCCGCGCGCCGTCGCCGACTTCCTGCAGTCCGAGCGCGAGTAGCGCCCGCGGCCGCTACGCCGAGGCGGGGTCGACCCAGTCGAAGGTGCGGGTGACGGCCTTGTGCCACTCGGCGAGCCGGCGCGCGCGCTCGGGCTCCTCCATCGCCGGCTCCCAGCGCTTGTCCTCCTGCCAGAGCGTGCGAAGCTCGTCGAGGTCCTTCCAGAACTCGACGGCGAGCCCGGCCGCGTAGGCGGCCCCGAGCGCGGTGGTCTCGGCGACGACGGGACGGATCACCGGAACGCCGAGGATGTCGGCCTGGAACTGCATGAGCGCTTCGTTGGCCACCATGCCGCCGTCGACCTTCAGCTCGGTCAGCGGGACCCCGGTGTCGGCGTTGGCCGCGTCGAGCACCTCGCGGGTCTGGAACCCGGTCGCCTCGAGCGCCGCGCGCGCGATGTGGCCCTTGTTGACGTAGCGGGTGAGTCCGACGATCGCGCCGCGGGCGTCCGGACGCCAGTAGGGGGCGAACAGCCCGGAGAAGGCGGGAACGAAGTACACGCCGCCGTTGTCCTCGACGCTGGCCGCGAGCGTCTCCACCTCCGGCGCGGAGGAGATGAGTCCCAGGTTGTCGCGCAGCCACTGCACGAGCGAGCCGGTCACCGCGATCGACCCTTCGAGGGCGTAGCGCGGGGCCTCGTCGCCGAGGCGGTAGGCGACCGTCGTGATGAGTCCGTGCGTCGAGTTGACGATCTCGTCGCCGGTGCCGACGATCAGGAAGTTGCCGGTGCCGTAGGTGTTCTTCGACTCGCCGCGCTCGAACGCCGCCTGGCCGAAGGTGGCGGCCTGCTGGTCGCCCAGGATGCCGGCGATCGGCACCCCGCGCAGCAGGCTCGACTCCTCGACGTCGCCGTACACCTCGGAGGAGGAGCGGATCTCGGGCAGCATCGCGCGCGGGATGTTGAAAGCCTCGAGCAGCTCGTCGCTCCAGGAAAGCGTCTCGAGATCCATCAGGAGCGTGCGGCTGGCGTTCGTCACGTCGGTGGCGTGCACGCCGCCGTCGGGTCCGCCGGTGAGGTTCCAGAGCAGCCAGCTGTCGGTCGTGCCGAACAGCAGCTCGCCGGTCTCGGCGCGCGCACGGGCACCGTCCACGTTGTCGAGGATCCAGGCGATCTTGGTCGCCGAGAAGTAGGTCGCCAGGGGCAGCCCGGTCTGCTTCTTGAACCGGTCGGTGCCGCCGTCGGCGGCGAGGGCGTCGACGAGGTCCTGGGTGCGGGTGTCCTGCCAGACGATCGCGTTGTGGATCGGCTTGCCGGTCTTGCGCTCCCACACGACGGCGGTCTCGCGCTGGTTGGTGATGCCGACCGCGGAGATGTCGTGGCGCGTGATGTCGGCCTTCGAGAGGGCGATGCCGATGACTTCGCGCGTGTTCGTCCAGATCTCGGCGGCGTCGTGCTCGACCCAGCCGGCCCGGGGAAAGATCTGCTCGTGCTCGCGCTGTCCGCTGGAGACGACGCGGCCGGCGTGATCGAACACGATGGCGCGGGTGCTCGTGGTGCCCTGGTCCAGGGCGACGATGTACGACATGCGGCGGAAACTCCTTTGTCTGCGAGTGCTGGCGCGAGCGAGCGTTGGGGCCAAACTACCCATGTCGGAATCTGTGCACCACCTGGTGCACGGATGTGCAGCGACTACGCATCACCGACGAGTCGACGGGCGAGGCCTTCGTCGATCACGAGGTCGGTCATGAGCTGCGCGGCGAGCGCCCCGCGCAGACTTGCGAGCTTCTGCGAGCCGGAGACGACGCACACGCGTCGCGCGACGCGGCGCAGCCGATCGAAGTGCACCCCGGTTCCGCGGGCGTTGAGCGCCACATCCTTCCAGCTGCCGTCCTGGCGGTAGAAGACAGTCGCGACGTCGCCCACGACCTTGTCGGCGCTGAGCGAGCGGTAGTCCTGGGAGTCCAGATAGCCGCCGATGTAGACGTGGCTCGGCACCTCGGCGAACGGGGATCCGAGGCCGAAGACGGCGACGTCCATGCGGGACTGGATCTCGAGCACGCGCTTGGTGCTGCGCTCGCGCCACAGCGCCTCCTTGGTGCGCGGGTCGTCGAAGAAGGCCGGCACGGGGAACTGCTGGATCTGCGCCGAGAACGTCGACCCGAAGCGCTGCAGGATCTCGCTGGCATAGTCGATGCCGGTGGTCTGCGTGTTGCCGGCGCCGTTCAGCTGCACGATCACGGTGTTGTGCGTCTCTTTGCGCACCAGGTGCCGGCTGATGGCGCTCAGCGTCGATCCCCAGGCCACGCCGACCGTCATGTTGGAGTCGACGTAGCGGTTCAGCAGTCGTGCGGCGGTCATGCCGACGCGTTCCAGGCGGTCGACGTCGCTCGTGGTCTCGGGGATCGGGACGACGTGGGTCGTCACCTTGAAGCGCCGCGCGATCTCCTGCTCGAGCTGCCCGCCGCGCTCCAGGGGCGAGTTGATCTGGATGTCGACCAGGCCGGTGTCGCGGGCGTGGGCGAGCAGTCGGGAGACCGAGGATCGCGAGGTCTTCAGCTCGCGCGCGATGGCGTCCATCGTGAGGTTCTGCAGGTAGTACATCTGGGCCGCGGTGAGCGCGGCGCGCACTTTGAGGTCCTCCGCCGACTGTGCTGGCATGGCGATCCTTCCCGGTTCTGCACATCCGTTCACGCGGCTTGCGCGAATGTGCTCGGGTTCCCACGATAGACGACGACAGTGCCCACACTCCGAGGACGAGGATCGCAATGAAGCACGTGCCCACACCCGAACGCTCCGCCGTCACCTCTCTGCGAGCCGCCGGCCGCACGAGCGTCCTGATCGTCGGGGGCGGGATCAACGGCATTGCGACGTTCCGCGATCTGGCGATGCAGGGGGTCGATGTCGTGCTCGTCGAGCGCTCCGACTTCGCCTCCGGCGCCACCGCGGCCTCCAGCCACATGATCCACGGCGGCGTGCGCTACCTCGAGAACGGCGAGTTCCGGCTGGTGCGCGAGTCCGTGCAGGAGCGCAACTCGCTGCTCAAGATCGCGCCCCACTTCGTGCGGCCCCTGCAGACCACGATCCCGATCTTCTCGACCTTCTCGGGCATCCTCTCGGCGCCGCTGCGCTTCCTGCGTCACGGCTCGGGCCGACCGCAGGAGCGCGGGGCGGCGCTCATCAAGGTCGGGATGATGATCTACGACCTGTTCTCACGCGACGGCGGCAGCGTGCCGCGTCACAGATTCCTCGGCCGCGACGCCTCGCGTGCCGCATTCCCCGAGCTCGACCCGCGCGTCAAGTACACGGCGACGTACTACGACGCCTCGGTGCACGACCCGGAGCGACTGGCCCTCGACGTGCTCCTGGACGGCGTCGCGGCGCACAAGCGCGCGCACGCCGTCAACTACGTCGAGGCGATCGGCCTGGGCGCCAACGGCGTGCGGCTGCGCGACCAGGAGACCGGCGAGGAGTTCACGATTGCCGCCGATGTCGTCGTCAACGCGTCGGGGCCCTGGACGGACCTCACCAACGACGCCTTCGGGCGCTCCACCGAGCTGATGGGCGGAACCAAGGGCTCGCACATCGTGCTCGACAACCCCGAACTGCTCGCCGCGACCCACGGCAATGAGATCTTCTTCGAGCACTCCGACGGGCGCATCGTGCTGATCTACCCCCTCAAGGGCCGCGTGCTCGTCGGCACGACCGACATCGAGGCGGATCCTCGCGAGCGCGCCGTGTGCACCGAGGAGGAGGTCGACTACTTCTTCGACCTGATCGGTCACGTCTTCCCCGGCGTCGCGGTCGATCGCTCCGACATCGTGTTCCGCTACTCGGGCATCCGACCGCTTCCCAACCACGGCGATCTCGCACCGGGATTCGTGTCGCGCGACTACCACGTGGCGCTCGACCAGGTGGAGAATCGTCCGCCCGTGCTGAGCCTGGTCGGCGGCAAGTGGACGACCTTCCGGGCGCTCGGCGCCGAACTCGCCGACCGCGCCCTTGAGGTGATCGACCGCCCGCGCTCCGGCTCGACCGTGGGGGTGCCGATCGGCGGCGGGGCGGATTACCCGACCTCGCCGGAGGCGCGCCGCGAGTGGATGAGTCGGCACCTGCCGCGGCTCGACTCGGTGCGGCGCGAGGTGCTGTTCGAGCGCTACGGCACGCGGGCCGCCGCCGTGGCCGCCTTCATGGATGCAGGGACCGACACCCTGCTCGTCGGTGGCGCGCTGTCGAGGCGCGAGCTTGAGTACCTGGTGCGGCGTGAGCACGTCGTGCACCTGACCGATGTCGTGCTGCGCCGCACGAGCCTGGCGTTCACGGGCGGCGCGACCGCCGCCGTGCTCGACGAGCTCGGGCGCGCACTCGCCCCGATCCTCGGCTGGGATGACTTCGCGCTCGATCGCGAGATCGAGCAGTGCGCGGCCGAACTCGAGCGCTACCACGGCGTCGCCGTGCACGCGGCGACCGCCCCGTAGACCCCCAGACCCCGCGCTGCGTGCACGTTCGTGCATCTTCGCTGGAATGATGCCCAGTCCGGCGTCCCGCGGCAATAGCCTGCCGCAGGACGGTCGGAGCTGGACACCGGTTCGCACCGCGGTGCACCCCGCCGCGGACCGGAACACCCCAACCGCCGACGCGAGCGTGATCGCGTCATCCATAACAAGGGAGTTAGAGACCTATGAAACAAGGGCTGCTGAAGCGCAACAGCTTCTGGCTTGCACTATCACTCGTGGTCATGCTGGTGTCGGCGATCGTCGCCTCCGCCGTGCAGACCGCCGGCGGCACCGTCGCCGTCAAGGACCTGCAGTGGGAGACATCCTCCGGTCGCACGCTCAACGCGCTGCTGTTCAAGCCGGACACGGCCACCGCTGACAACCAGGCCCCGGCGATCATCGTCAGCCACGGCTGGTGGAACAACCGCGAGATGCAGGACGCCAACTACGTCGAGCTCGCGCGCCGCGGCTACGTCGTCATGTCGATCGACATGTACGGGCACGGCAACTCGGACCCGCTGCCCGCGGCCGAGCTCGCGGTGAACGGAACCGGCATGTACGACGCGGTCAAGCTGATCGCCGACCTGCCGTACGTCGACGTCGACCGCATCGGTGTCACGGGCCACTCGAACGGCGCCCGCGCCGCGAACTGGTCGGTGCCGATCGACAACGAGGCCGAGCAGCAGCTCATCGCCGCCGTGCTCCTGGTCGACAACGACCCGGTGTACTGGGATGCCGACTTCGCGTACACGAACATCTACGGCTCGCGTGATGTGGGCGTCATCGCCGCTCAGTACGACGAGTTCTTCTTCCGCAGCTACAGCCCCGAAGGGGCCGTTCTGACCCCGCCGCGGGAGTACCTGTCGACCGCCAACGCGCAGTCGTTCCTGCACTTCGGAACCGACCCGGCCGAGGCCGGCGACGTCCGCGAGGCCGGCGAGGTCTACACCGAGACGATCGACGGCGAAGAGGCGATGCGCGTCATCTACTCGATGCCGCAGACCCACCCCTGGTCGACGATCTCGTCGGGCGCCGTCGGACACCTCCTCGACTTCTTCGACGAGGCGCTCGGCGCACCGGAGGACATCGACTCGGGCTCGCAGGTCTGGCAGGTCAAGGAGTTCTTCACCGCTCTCGGCCTGGTCGGCTTCGGGATCTTCCTGGTCGCCTTCACCCGCGCCATGCTGTTCACGCGCGCCTTCGCGGCGCTCAAGGTCAGCGAGGCTCCCGCGATCGCGGCGCCGACTCGCAAGGGTCTCGCGTGGTTCTGGGGCGGCCTCGCCGTGTCGGCCGTCATCTCGGGCGTCAGCTACGTGTGGCTCAGCCAGCAGACCTGGCTCTACGGCACGTTCTTCAACTCGGCTCCGTCGATCTTCCCGCAGGGCGCGGTGTTCTTCATCGCCTTGTGGGCCGCGATCAACGGCGTGCTGGGCGCGATCATCATGGCGATCTCCTACGTCGCCTTCGGTCGCAAGAACGGCCTGAACCTGCGCGAGGCCGGCATGCTGCCGGGCTGGGGCAAGTTCTTCCACGGCGTCAGCCTCGCTGCGCTCACCGTGACCGCCGCCTTCGGTGTGGTCTTCGTTCTTGACTACTTCTTCAAGACCGACTTCCGCCTCTGGGTCATGGCGATCAAGTGGTTCCCCGCGGACAAGATCGGCTACGCGCTCATCGTGCTGCCGCTGTTCTTGATCTACTTCGTGGCGAACTCGGTTGCGATCAACGTGTTCAACCGCGTGACGCTTCGCGGCAAGGAGTGGCTGAACACGCTCCTGCTGGGTGTGTTCAACTCGCTCGCCCCGATCGTGCTCGTGGTGGCGCAGTACACGACCTTCGCGATCACCGGCTACACGATCGACGGCTTCGGCGGGATCTTCAGCATCTGGCTGTTCCCCGTCATCGTCATCCTGTTCGTGACGGCGGTCATCTCGCGCAAGATCTACCGCGCGACCGGCAACCCGTACATCGCGGGCATCATCAACGCGACCGTGGTCGCGCTGATGTCGGCGTCGAACACGCTGGTCACCACCTTCTAACTGAATAGCTCCGGTGGTGGCACCGGAGAGAAGGCCCCGGGCGCGTGAGCGTCCGGGGCCTTCGTGCGTCGTGGGCGGGCATTGCATGCGACGACCGCACGTCCTACGTTTCACACAGGCCTTCGAAGGAGCAAGCGATGCGTTTCATGATGTTCGTCTGTCCGCGCCCCGACTTCGAGCCGAGCGACGACCTCGGTCGCCGAACGGATGACTGGGTGGCGCGATTCGACGCGAGCGGACAGCGGGTGACCGGCGACATTCTTGCGGGCGAGGCGGATGGCGCGATCGTCGGCGACGGACCGCCCGACGCGACGGTGCACATCGCCGGCTTCGACATCCTGGAGTGCGCCAGCCTCGCCGAGGCGACCGACGTGGCGCAGGCGCATCCGATGGCCGAAGCCGGCTCGATCGTGGTCCGACCGTTCTGGGGTGGCTGAGCGCGCCCAGGGGCTAGTAGCCCTCGGGCTTGGTGGCGACGCCGTCGAGCCAGAGGTGGTTCTTCGGATCCGAATGGCTGCCGCCGCTGCCGACGTGCGCCTCGCTGATCGCCGCCCCGTTCTTGATGACGTGCACCATCGCCATGCCGTGCCCGCGACCGAGCCCGTACTCGTCGGCGAGCCAGGCGAGGATGACGCCCGCCTTCACGTCAGGGGAGTCGTAGCCGCGCGCCTGGCCGAGTTCCATCAGCGCGCGCGGGGTGAGGCCGGTCTTCGCCTCGACCGTGTCGAGGTACGCCTGGAAGGACGTGAGGTCGACTCTAGGTGCGGGGTTCGAGCCATACCAAGGGGATCTCGCGACGCGTTCTCGACTGGTAGCCGGCGTAGTTGCGGTGATCTCCGGTTACGATCGGCCACAGCTCCGCGCGCTCGGCGGGTGTGGCGACGCGGGCGTGCATCGTCTGGGGCTCCCCGCCCGTGAAAACGACCTCGACCTCGGGGTTCGCGACGAGGTTGAGATACCACGCCGGGTGCCGGTCGTCGCCGCCGCGGGAGGCGACGACGAGGATCGCGCCGCCGCGCTGCAGCGGCGAGCTCAGCATGGTCGCGCGCCGCTGCCCGCTCGAGCGGCCGATCGTCGTGAGCTCGAGCATCGGCATCCCGCTCGCGCGCCAGCCGAGGCGGCCGCCGGTGACCGCGAGCAGGAGGCGGTGCATCCGATTCATCAGATGCAGTGAACGATCGGCTGGCATGAGGATCCTTCCGCGAGGCGACTCTGCGAGACTAGAGGTTCGACCTGTTCGGAAAGGAACGCCATGGCTCCGCTCACCCTCGGCTACAAGGCCTCGGCCGAACAATTCGGTCCTCGCGAGCTGGTGGAGATCGCCGTCGCGGCCGAAGCGCACGGCATGGAGAGCGTCGCGGTGAGCGACCACTTCCAGCCGTGGCGGCACGAAGGCGGGCACGCGCCGTTCTCGCTCAGCTGGATGGCGGCGGTCGGGGAGCGCACGTCGAAGATCCGCATCGGCACGAGCGTGATGACGCCGACGTTCCGCTACAACCCGGCCGTGCTGGCGCAGGCGTTCGCCACGATGGGCGTGCTCTACCCGGAGCGCATCTTCCTCGGGGTCGGCTCGGGGGAGGCGCTCAACGAGATCGCCACCGGGTTCCGCGGCGCGGGCGAGCAGGACTGGCCCGAGTTCAAGGAGCGCTTCGCGCGCCTGCGCGAGGCCGTCGACCTGATGCGCGAGCTCTGGACGGGCGACCGGGTCAACTTCGCGGGCGAGTACTACTCGACGCACGATGCCTCGATCTACGACGTGCCCGAGGGGGGCATCCCCGTCTACATCGCGGCGGGCGGCCCGATGGTGGCGCGCTACGCCGGTCGCGCCGGCGACGGCTTCATCTGCACCTCCGGCAAGGGAATGGACCTCTACACGGAGCAGCTCATCCCCGCCGTGAAGGAGGGCGCCACGAAGGCTGAGCGCTCCTTCGATGCGATCGACCGGATGATCGAGATCAAGCTCTCGTACGACACCGACTACGACACCGCCCTGAACAACACGCGCTTCTGGGCGCCTCTCGCGCTCAGCAAGGAGCAGAAGCACGACATCACCGACCCGATCGAGATGGAGAAGGCGGCGGATGCGCTGCCGATCGAGCAGATCGCGTCGCGCTGGATCGTCGGCAACGATCCCGACGCGGTGGTCGCCGAGATCGCGCAGTACGTTGACGCCGGGCTCAACCACCTGGTCTTCCACGCGCCCGGTCACGACCAGCGCCGCTTCCTCGAGCTGTTCGAGCGCGACCTGGCGCCGCGTCTGCGCGCGCTCGGCTAGGCGCTCCGCCGCGCGCGCTCGGTCGAACTCGCGCGGCTACTCGCTGTGCTCCGCGTCGTACCGCTCGCGGTGGGCTTCGAGTTCGTCGATGTGGGTGTGCGCCCAGCGCACGAGGCCGAGCGCCGCGGGGATGAGCGTGGCGCCGAGCGGGGTCACGGTGTACTCCACGCGGGGCGGGATCTGCGGGTAGCTGATCCGCGAGATGAGCCCGTCGCGTTCGAGTGTGCGCAGCGTGAGGGTCAGCATGCGCTGCGAGATGCCCGGAATCGCGCGGTGCAGCTCGGTGAAGCGCATCGTGCCGGGTTCGAGCGTCGCGATCACGAGCAGGCTCCACTTGTCGCTCAGGCGGTCGAGCACGGCGCGCACGGGGGCGCTGTCGCGCGGCTCCCGGCCGCAGACCTGCTCCATGTCGATCTCGCGGGCGTCGCTCTCGGTGGCCGTCGGCTCGGCGTTCGGCTGTTCGGCCATTTCTTACCTCCGTGTGCGTCAGGCACCCTGCAGTGCGGTGAGGGCGTCGTGTAGGAATGTCTTTCGTTACTAACCGTAACTGACTCACGAAACGTAAGGAAACCCCGCATGGAAATCGCCGCCTGGATCACCTCCGGACTGCTCGCCGCCCTCTTCCTCATGGCCGGCGCGATGAAGCTCGCCACCCCCTTCGAGAAGCTGTCGACCCAGATGACCTGGGTGGCGCGCGCGAGCAAGCCGCTCGTGCGGTTCGTCGCCGTCGTGGAGGTGCTGGGAGCGATCGGGCTGATTCTGCCGCGCCTGACGGGCATCCTGCCGTGGCTCTCGGTGGCCGCGGCCGTGGGGCTGGCGCTCGTCCAGGTGCTCGCGATCATCGAGCACATCCGCTACAAGGAGTACAAGCTCCTGCGGACGAACTTCATCCTGTTGGTGCTCGCGGTCTTCACCGCCATCGCGCTGATCGTGGTGCTCTAGACCACGGTCAGTCGAGCTCGCGCGCGTAGTAGTAGGCGCGCTCGCCGGTCACCGGTTCGACCCCGTGGAAGCCGTGACGCTCGTAGAAGCGCTGCGCATCCACATCGGGCGCGTCGACCAGGATCTCGATCGCCGCGACCTGCGCGGCGGAGGCGTCGGCCAGGATGCGCTCGATGAGCGCGCCGCCGATGCCCTCGCCGCGCACCTCCGGCTCGACGTACAGATCGTCGAGCAGCCAGACCGGGGTCGCGTACCAGACGTTCGGGCGGCTGGTGAGAAGAGCGACGCCGCGGGCGGGCTCGCCGCCGAGGTAGGCGAGCGTGCCGTCGGTCGCCAGCATCTCGGAGAGCCGCTCGGTCAGCACCGGGATGCCCGGACTCTCGGTATCGAACTCGGTGTTGAAGTCGTGCAGGAGCTTCGCGACGGTCGCGGCCTCGGCGGGACTCGCGCGCTGGACGGGGGACGGCGTCGGTGCCATGCCCCCAGGGTACGTCGCACCCGCCGGTTGGGCCGGGAGCGCGGGTTGAGCCTGTCGAAACCCGCCGGTCTTGCCGGTTGAGCCTGTCGAAACCCGCCGGTCTTGCCGGTTGAGCCTGTCGAAACCCGCCCGCACCGCGCACCGCGCCCCGCAACGCGCCAGAATGGAGCAATGCCCCCCGAGACCGGCGCGTCGTCCCGCGCCGCGAACACGCGCCCCCACATCGGCTACGCCGCGCAGCTCGAGCAGTTCGCGCCCGCCGAGGCGGTCGCGCTCGCCGCGCTCGCCGAGCAGCACGGATTCACCGGCACCTCGGCATCCGACCACTTCCAGCCCTGGACCCCGCAGCAGGGGCAGGCCGGCTTCGTCTGGAACGTGCTCACCGCCGCCGCGGAGCGCACCGCGGGCGACATCGGCACCGGGGTCACCGCGCCGACCTTCCGCTACCACCCGGCGATGGTGGCCCAGGCCTCCGCGACGCTCGCCGCGATGTACCCGGGCCGGCACTGGCTCGGCGTGGGCAGCGGCGAGGCGCTCAATGAGCACGTCGTCGGCCAGTACTGGCCCGAGGCCCCCGAGCGCATCAACCGGATGTTCGAGGCGGTCGACGTCATCAAGAAGCTGTTCTCCGCCTCCGCAGCCGGGCGCGACGTGAAGCACGCGGGGGAGTTCTTCACCCTCGAGTCGACGAGGCTCTGGACGATGCCCGAGCAGGCGCCGCCGATCTACGTGGCCACCGCGGGGCCGCTGACCGCGCGCCGGGCCGGCCGCACCGTCGACGGGCTGATCACGGTCGGCTCGCCGGCCGAGAAGATCGCCCTGCTGTTCGAGCGCTTCGCCCAGGGCGCGCGCGAGGCGGGCCGCGATCCGGCGACGATGCCGCGCATCCTGCAGCTGCACGTCTCGTGGGCCGAGACCGACGAGCAGGCGATGACCAACGCGCTGACCGAGTGGCCCAACGGGGCGATGCCGTTCGGCAAGAGCGACGTGCGCTCGCCGTACGAGTTCATCCAGATCGCCCGGCTGGTGCGCCCGGAGGACTTCGAGGGACGGATGCTCGTGAGCTCCGATCCGGACGTGCACCGCGCGCACCTGCAGCGCTACCTCGATCTCGGCTTCGACCGCATCTACCTGCACAACGTCGGGCGCAACCAGCGCGAGTTCCTCGAGGTCTTCGGCCGTGAGGTCCTGCCGGGGCTGAGCCGATGAGCGACATGCGGCTGGAGGTATGGGGGCTGCCCGGCATCCCCGAGATCACGGTGGGCGACGATCTCGCGGCGATCATCGGCGACGCGCTGGATGCCGCAGGCGGCATGCGGGACGGCGACATCCTGGCGGTCACCTCGAAGGTCGTCTCGAAGGCCGAGGGGCGCGCGATCGCGGCGGCCGATCGCGAGGACGCGATCACCGCGCAGACGGTGCGGCTCGTCGCCTCGCGCCCGCACGCGAAGGGCGTGACGCGCATCGTCGAGAACCCGCTCGGGCTCGTCATGGCGGCGGCCGGCGTCGACGGCTCGAACGCCCCCGACGGGGTGGTGCTGCTGCTGCCGGAGGACCCCGACGCCTCCGCCCGCGCGCTCTGCGCCGCGCTGCGGGAGCGCTTCGGAGTCGAGCTCGGCATCGTGATCACCGACACGCTCGGACGTGCCTGGCGCATCGGCCAGACGGATGCGGCGATCGGCGCCGCAGGCCTCCGCGTCGTCGAGGACTGGCGCGGTCGCACCGACGCCAACGGGGTCGCCCTGGAGGCGACGATCGTGGCGGTGGCCGATGAGATCGCGGCGGCGGCCGACCTGGTCAAGGGCAAGGCGTCGGCGGTGCCGGTCGCGGTGGTGCGCGGCCTGGGGCACCTCGTGGGCGCGCTCGACGAGCCGGGCGCGCGGTCGCTGGTGCGGCCGGCCGAGGAGGACCTGTTCCGCGTCGGCTCGGACGAGGCCTGGAACGAGGGCTACGCGGCGGGAGTCCGCGACGCCGAGGGGCATCCGGTCGAGGAGTAGGGCAGCGCCTCGCGAGGGTGCGGGATGCGCATCGTCTCCTCCACAGCATCAAATGTGAGAACTTGTTCGAAACTCTCGAACATATGTTCGAACAGTGAGAAAATGGGGTCATGTCAGGCTCCCCGTCCTCGGTTCTTGCGGCCCCGCGCGTTCTGCGCGTGCCGCCCACCGAGGCGCTCGACCGGCTCACCGATCCGGAGCTGCTGGATCGTCAACGCGAGTTCGCGGCGCTGCGGCGCGAGATCGATGCCGGGGCCGCGCGGGTCGCCGCCGAGGTCGCCCGCCGCTCGGCCCGCGAGTTCGGCTACCAGGGCCTCGCCCAGCGGGAAGGGGCGCGCTCGCCGGAGCAGCTGCTCGAGCGTCTCGCGGGGGTGACGGCGGGGGAGGCGCGAGCCTTGGTGCGCGTCGGCGAGCTGATGGCGGCCTCGCAGGAGGCCGAGAGCGCGCCGCCTCTCATCGTGGCCGTCGACGCGGGGGAGCTGTCGGTGCGGGCGGCGGACGCGATCCGCTCCGGGCTCGGCGAGCCGGGCGACTCGGTCGACGCCGAGCGGCTGGCGGAGGCCGAAGCGCTGCTGGTGACCGTCGCCCCGGAGCTCTCGGTGCGGCAGCTCGCCACGGAGGCTCGCGCGATGCGCGACACGCTCGACGCGGACGGGGTGTCGAACCGCGAAGAGGCGCTTCGGCGGCAGCGGTTTCTGCGTCTGAGTCCGCAGCACGACGGCATGACCAAGCTGTCGGGGCTGCTCGACCCGGAGTCGGCCGCGCTCGTGACCGAGGCCTTCGACCTGGTGACGGCGCCGCGCCGCGGCGGTCCGCGATTCGTCGATCCCGAGGCGGTCGCGCGCGCCGAGACCGTGGTGCGCGATCCGCGCACCACCGGCCAGTTGATGCTCGACGCGTTCGTCGACATGGTGCGCATCGCGGGAGCCGCCGACCGCGGACGGGTGTTCGCCCAGCGGAGGCCCGGGGTGAGCATCCACGTCGACCGCCAGGCGCTCGTCTCCGGCGTCGGCGCCGCCACGCTGGAGGGCAACCGGGCGCGGGTCTCGATCGCCACCGCACAGCGGGTTGCCTGCGCGTCCGGTGCTGTCCCCATCGCCTTCGACGGCGACCGCGTTCTCGACGTGGGCCGCACCCAGCGCCTCTTCACCGAACGGCAGCGCGTCGCGCTCGCCGCGCGAGACGGCGGATGCCGCTGCCCCGGCTGCGACCGACCGCCGTCGTGGTGTGAGGCCCATCACCTCGACGGCTGGGCGGGCGGCGGACGAACCGATGTTGATCGGGGCGTGCTGCTGTGTAGGTTCCATCACCTCCTCGTGCACAACCAGGGGTGGCGGATCGATGAACGACCTCGCGCGGGCGGGCGGCCGGGCGAGCGAGAGCTTGTCGCGATTCCGCCACCGGAACGGCGGGAACCACCCCTGCCGATGCCGCGGCGGTAGCGGCGGTGTGCGAGGAATGGTCACAGAATTTGCCGAGTATCCACCCAGATTCGTTGTTGGCCTCCCACCTCGGTGGCAGACTCGCGAGGGTGAGAACCGAGCCTCAGGAGTCGGGTCGCGCGCGCAGCACTGCCGCTGACGACCGCTATTCGAACCCGCGTCCCGTCATCGTTCACGAGACCGAAAGCGGCGAGAGCGACGACGACGCGCTGGTCGGCGTCGCCGAGTTCGCCCTCGACGGTCGCGCGGTGATGGACGCGATCGAGACGGTCGTCGACGGCAAGCGCGAGGTCATCGAGCTCGCGGTGACCGTCCTGCTCGCCGAAGGGCACTTGCTGGTCGAGGACGTGCCCGGGGTCGGCAAGACGATGCTCGCCCGCGCACTCGCGAAGAGCGTCGACGGCACCATCTCGCGCATCCAGTTCACGCCTGACCTGCTGCCCTCCGACATCACCGGCGTCTCGATCTACGACCAGTCGCGCCACGAGTTCGAGTTCAAGCCCGGTCCGATCTTCGCCAACCTCGTCATCGGCGACGAGATCAACCGCGCGAGCCCGAAGACGCAGTCCGCCCTGCTGGAGAGCATGGAGGAGCGCCAGGTGAGCATCGACGGCACCAGCCGCGAGCTGCCGGACCCGTTCATCGTGATCGCCACCCAGAACCCGATCGAGATGGAGGGCACCTACGCGCTCCCCGAGGCGCAGCGCGACCGCTTCATGGCTCGCGTGACCATGGGGTATCCGGATGCCGCGAGCGAGGCCGCGATGCTGCGGCATCGCGCAACGCACAGCCCGCTCGCCGACCTGCAGCCGGTGATCTCGCTCGCACATCTTCGGCACATGGTCGAGACCGCGCGGAGGGTGTTCGTGAGCCCCGCGATCCGCCACTACGCGGTCGCCCTGGTCTCGGCCACGCGCAGCGAGCGCGACGTCCGCCTGGGCGCGAGCCCTCGCGCCACCCTGCAGCTGGCCCGGGCGGCCAAGGCCCGCGCGGCGCTGAACGGCCGCGACTTCGTCCTCCCCGACGACATCGATGCGCTGGCCGCCCCGGTGCTCGCGCACCGGCTCGTGCTCAGCCGCAGCACCGGCGCCGACCGCGCTGCCCAGACGGCGATCGAGATCGTGCAGCGCCTCGTCGCCACCACCCCCGTTCCGCTGGGCGGCGGAAGCTGACGGTCGGGCGACGATGACCGCCCGACGACCCGGTCGCTCGCGAGGCCTGCGACGGCGTCTCTCCATTCGCCTCACGACGCGCGCCGTCGTGACCCTCGCCCTGGTCTCCGCGGCGACCGTCGCCGGTTATGCGACCGGGCGCGCAGAGTTCCTGACCATCGCCGCCGCGGGCAGCGCGCTGCTGCTGGGGGCGCTGGTGTATCTGCGGATGCGTCGGCCACGGCTGCGCATTGAGCGCGAGTTCGATCCCGCGATCGCCGTCGCGGGCGACCCGGTGGAGGTGACGGTGCTGCTGCACAACACCGCCGCGGCACCCGCGCCGACCCTGGACTGCGAAGACGCGGTGCCGTGGGACGACGACCTCGTCGCGGTTCTCGTTCCGTCGATTCCGACCGGGTCGCCCGAGCGGCGCATGCGGCGGATGCGCTACCGCGCGCGTCCGCCACGGCGAGGTCGCTTCGAGCTCGGGCCGCTCATCGTCGAGTACGGCGACCCGTTCGGCATGGTGCGCGCGGTGGTGGCGACAACGGGCACCCATCCGCTCGTGGTGGTGCCCGATGTGGCTGACCTGCCCGCCGGGGGTCCCGCCTTCGCGGAGGGGGAGGGCGGCGCCCAGCTCGCCCAGCACCGCGCCCAGGGCAGCCATGACGATCTGACGACTCGCGAATACCGCTCGGGTGATGCGATTCGCCGAGTGCACTGGCGGGCCTCGGCGCGGCACGGCGAACTCATGGTGCGACACGAGGAGCAGCGCAGCCACCCCGACGTGCGGCTGGTGCTCGACACGCAGCGCGACGGCTACCCCGACGCGCTTCCTGATGGCGACCCGGCGCACGACGAGGCCTCGAGCGAGTCGTTCGAGTGGGCGGTCCGGATGCTCGCCTCCGTCGCCATCCACCTCGACGAGGAGGGCTTCACCGTCGCGATCGAAGAGACCACTGCGGCGCAGCTCGCGCCGATCGGATCCCGCTGGGAGGGGCGCGGCCGGATCGACGACTTCCTCGTCAGCCTCGCGGGCGTCGAGACGCGCTCCGGGCAGGGCCACCGGCCGTCCGCCGACGCGGAGGCGCTCGGCCCGGTGATCGCGGTCCTCGGCAACCCCGACCACGGCACGGTCGACTGGCTCGTTCGGCGGCGGTCGCCGCGGGATGCCGGGGTCGCCGTGCTGGTGGAACCGGCCGAGACCGTGCTGCTGAGGCTCCGCGAGGCGGGCTGGGCGACGGTGGTCGCGCGCGTCACCGACGACCCGGCGGAGGTCTGGGCTCGCGTGAGCGGCTCTGTGGAGTTCGCCGATGTCGACGACTGAGCGGAGGCCCGCGCGGCCGACCGTGCGACGAGCCCCGCGGGGTTCGCGCGTCGTCGTCTCTCGCGTGGCGCTGGTGAGCGCGACCCTGCTTGTCGCGGTCGGCGGTCTGCATCCGCTGCTGCAGGGGCTCGGCTGGTTCTTCGCCGTGGCCTCTCTCATGCTCGTGCCGATCATCGTGGCGACCCTGGCGCGGGCGATCGGGGTGCCGACGGGCGTGGCGCCGCTGCTCGCGCTGATCGCGGCGGGCCTTGCGCTCGTCGCCGGTTTCGCCCCCGCCACCGCCGTGCTCGGGGTGATCCCGACCGACGAGACTTGGCGCCAGCTCGGGGCGCTTCCCGGCGAGGGCTTCGCCTCGATCGCCGCCCAGCGGGTGCCCGCCGAGGCCGACGCGGGGATCGTGTTCGTGCTCGCTCTGCTCGGCATCGCCGTCGCGATCGCCACCGAGAGCGTCGCTCTGGGGCTTCGCCGGCCCGCGTTCACGGTGCTGCCCGTCGTCGGCATCCTGGCGATTCCGGTGATCGTCGCTCCCGGTCTCGCGGATCCGGTGGTGTTCGTCCTGGCCGCGATCGGCTCGCTTGCGCTGCTGCGACTTCCCGCACCGCGCAGCACGGTCGTCGCCACGGCGACGATCGGAGCGGTCGCCGTCGTGGCGGCGATCGTTGTGCCGCCGGTCGCGCTCGCCGAGCCGGGGACGCGCGGTTCGGTGGTCGGCTACGCGACCGGCATCAATCCGCTCATCTCACTCGGTCGCGACCTTCGCCGGGCCGATCCGGTCGAGGCGGTCGTCTACTGGACCGACACCGGCGCGGGATCGTATCTGCGACTGACCACCCTGCCGGTCTTCGCCGGAGACGCCTGGCGCGCCACCGACGTGACCGACGCGCTCGAGGAGATCGACGGCGCCCTTCCCGGTCCGGTCGGCCAGAGCGAGGAGGTGCGCACCGCGGACCGCACCGGCACCTTCACGGTCGGGGAGATCAGCAGTCGCTGGGTGCCCGTCCCGTACCCGGTCACCGAGATCGACGGACTCGACGGCACCTGGCTGGTCGAGAGCGACGGGCTGTCGATCCGCACCTCCTCGGGCAACGCCTACCGGCAGACCTATCAACTGGGCTACCTCGATGTGCTGGCGACGAGTTCGCAGCTGCGCGCCGCGGCCGAGCCCGGTCCCGGGCTGGAGCGTCAGCTCGCGCTGCCGGAGGAGATCCCGGCGAACATCATTGAGACGGCGCTCGCCGTCGCCGGCGGCGCCGACACCGACTACGACGCCGCCGTGGCGCTGCAGAGCTATCTGCGCGGCCCCGACTTCGAGTACTCGACCGAGACGCCGCTGGAGCGCAGCGGCGACGGCGCGAGCCTCGACGTGGTGTCGGCGTTCCTCGACGAGCGCTCGGGCTACTGCGTGCACTTCGCCTCGACGATGGCGATCATGGCGCGCACGCTGGGGATTCCCTCGCGGCTCGTGGTGGGCTTCCAGCCGGGCAGCGAGACGCTCATCACGCTGGAGGACGGACGCGAGCGGCTCGCCTACGTCGTGACGACGCACGATCTGCACGCCTGGCCGGAGCTCTACTTCGAGGGAGTCGGATGGACGCGCTTCGAACCGACCCCGAGTCGGGGATCGGTGCCCAGCTACCCGGAGACGCTGCCGAGCGACGGCGTCACGACACCGGGGACCGGGCCCACCAATCCGCGTGATTCGCAGGATGTGACGCGGCCGACGCTCAACCCGCGCGACGACGAGTTCGACGTCGACGATCCGGCCGCCGCGCAGGTCGACGACGGGCTCTCCGCGCTTCCGGCCGTCACCGGCATCGTGCTCGTCGTGCTGGTGGCGGCGGCGGTCACGCCGATGACCTGGCGCATGCTGCGGCGACGCTGGCGGGTGCGACGGATCCGTCGCGGTGACGGCGCCGCCCAGGCCGCGTGGGACGAGCTGCGCGACACGGCGCGCGACATCGGCTGGTCGGCCCCCGACTCGGAGACGCCCCGGGCGTTCGCGGCGAGGCTCGGCATCGTCCTGGCGGCCGAGCGGGAGGCGCTCGACCGGGTGCGCGACGACGTCGAGCGGGTGGCCTTCGCACCGGACCCGACGGCGCCCCTCGATGACCGCGCGGTGCTGGAGGTGCGACGCGCCATCCTCGCCTCCGCCGACGGATGGCCGCGTGCGAGGGCGCTGCTGCTGCCGCCGTCGCTGATCGGCGGCGCTGCGAACGTCGACGCCGAGCCGCAGGCCTAGCCGGAGACGCGGTCGGCGACCGGGTCGGGCGGCGCGACGGCGAGCAGCGGGCGCCCGGTGAGCGGGTTGTCCAGCCAGACGGCGCGCACCCCGTACACCTCGCGCACCAGCTCGGGGGCCAGGGTGGCGCGAGTCGGCCCTTCGGCGACGACGCGACCGTGCTGCACGATCACGACATGATCGGCGAACGCGGCGGCGAGGCTCAGGTCGTGGAGCGCGGCGACGACCGTCATGCCGTTCCCGCTGAGGCTCTCCAGAAGGGTCAGCACCTCCAGCGCCGCCGCGACGTCCAGGTGGTTCGTCGGCTCGTCGAGCAGCAGCAGCCGCGGGTCCTGGGCGAGTGCGCGGGCGAGGAACGCGCGCTGACGCTCGCCGCCGGAGAGACTCGGCACCGTGCGATCGGCGAACGCCATCGCCCCGGCCAGCTCGAGCGCCTGGTCGACGATCTCGAACGCATCCGGGTCGTCGCCGCCGAGCCACGACTCGTGCGGGGTGCGCCCCAGTCGAGCCGTCTCGCGCACCGTCACGGCGAGGTCGGTGGAGGAGTCCTGCTCGACGAGGGCGACCCGGCGCGCTCGCGCTCGGCGGCCGAGCTCCGCGAGATCGTCTCCCCCGAAGCGGACCTCGCCCGCATCGGGGCGCTCGACGCCGGCGACGGCCCGCAGCAGCGTCGACTTGCCCGCGCCGTTGGGCCCCAGCAGCGCCGTCAGGGCGCCCGCGGGGGCGCGGAAGGAGACGTTCGCCAGCAGCGTCGTGTGGTCGCGCACCACCGTGATGCCGCGGGCCTCGAGTCCGGGGCTCGCCCCCTGCGCTGAGCTCATGCCTCGGCCTTCCGGCGTGCGAGCAGGATCGCGAACACGGGCGCGCCGATGAGCGCGGTGACGATGCCGACGGGAAGCTCGCGCGGGTCGAACGCGGTGCGCGCGAGCGTGTCGGCCCACACCAGGAAGATGCCGCCGGTGAGCGCCGACAGCGGCAGGAGCGCGCGGTGCCCGGGCCCGGTGAGCAGCCGAACCGCGTGCGGCAGCACCAGGCCGACGAAGCCGATCGAGCCCGACACCGCGACGAGCGCGCCGGTGAGGAGGGCGGAGGCCGCCAGGAGTGTCCAGCGCAGGCGCTGCACCGGGATGCCGAGCGAGGCCGCCGTGGCGTCGCCGAAGACGAAGGCATCGAGGAGACGACCGGTGAGCATCAGCGGAATCCCGATCACGATCAGGGCCGTGCCCGCGATCGCGACCGAAGACCAGCGCGCCCCGGCGAGCGATCCGAGCAGCCAGTTCAGGATCTCGCGATAGGAGTCGCCGGTCACCGACCAGAAGATGACGAAACTGGTGAGGGCACCGGCGAGCGCCGAGACCGCGAGACCGGCGAGCACGGTGCGGGTGGGGGTGATGCGTCCCAGCGAGTTCGCCAGCGCCAGGGTCGCCGCCAGCGCGAGCAGGGCGCCGGCGAAGGCTGCCAGCGGCAGCACGATCGCCACCCCGAGCAGCAGCACGCTGACGGCGCCGAGCGATGCGCCCGACGACAGCCCCAGCAGGTACGGGTCGGCGAGCTGGTTGCGGGTGAGGGCCTGCATGACGGCGCCGCAGAGCGCAAGGCCCGCGCCGACGGCCGCCGCCGTTAGCACGCGCGGAAACCGCAGCTCCCACACGATCGCGTCGCGCGTGACGCTGAGACCCGAGTCGCCGCCGGTCAGGTGGGCGCCGACCGCCGCCGCGACCTCCTGCAGGGAGAGCTCGGCCGGGCCGATCGTCACGGCGATCGCGATCGAGGCGACCAGCCCTGCGCCGAGGATCGTCGAGACGAGCAGCAGGCGGAGGCGTCCGGTCGCGCGCGCGGAGGGGCGGCGAGCGCCCCCGCGGGACGAGCCTCGAAGGGTCCGTCCCGCGGAGAGCCGCTCGACGCCCGGACTCACGGTGCCGTCAGGCTGGCCAGTTGCGCGGACAGGTCACTCGCGGCGGAGACGCTGCGCACGCCCGCCTCGCTCGCCGCGAACGGCACGATCAGGTACCGCTGGCCGAGCACCGCCGTCAGCTGTGCGGTCGCGGGGTTCCCCTCGAGCTGGGCGATCTTCTTCTCGGCGCTGCCCCAATCGGACTCGACGAGCACGATGACGCTCGGGTCGGCCTCGATGACGGCTTCCCAGCTGAGCGAGGTCCAGCCGCCCTCGATGTCGCCGGCGATATTCCGCAGCCCGATCGCGTCGAGCACCATCTGCGGCGCGCCCGTCCCGGCGCCCACGTACGGGGTGTCGGAGCCGGAGGAATACCAGAGCGCGGTCAGCCCGCGCGAGTCGGGCACGATCGCGTCGAGCTCGGCGCGCTGCGACTCGATCAGCTCGGTCGCGTCGACGTCGAAGATGGCGGCCACCTCGGCGATCTCGCGGAAGACCTCCTCGAAGTCGAGCTCATCCGGCACGTCGGCGCTGCGGCACGCGGCGGGGGAGACATAGGTGTCGATGCCGAGCGCGGCGAGCTCGGCGCGCTCACCGACGCCGTCGGCGGAGAAGTTCGACTCCCACCCGGCGTAGATGAAGTCCGGCTCCAGTTCGAGCACGGCCTCCTCGCTCGGCACCCGGTCGCTCAGCAGAGGCAGGTCGGCGGCGGCCGTCGCCCACTCCTCCGGAACGGGTCCGTCGGGGAAGGCGGTGCCGATGATGCGATCGCCGAGTCCGAGCGCGAGCAGCATCTCGGTCGACGTCGACTTGATCGTGACGACGCGCTCCGGGGGCGCGTCGATCGTGACGGCGACCCCGCAGTTCGACAGTTCGAGTGCCGCGGCGGTGCTTCCCGCGTCGGGGTCGACGCCGGACGCGGGTTCGGGTGCGCAGCCGGCGAGCGTCAGCGCGCCGAGGGCGATCACGGCGGACGCCATCAGAGGTCGGGCGGCACGGCGAGCCCGCGACTCGAGGGCGGCGCCGGTCGTCGGCGAAGAGGTGGGGGTGAGAGGCATGGGATTCCCGGGGGTCGAGGTGGTCGGCAGGGCGCACAAAGAGGCTGCGCGGGCCGTGCCGCCCGAAAGCACCGGGCGACGCACCGGGGCAAGAGCGCCCCGGGGGTCCGTCTGCCCATCGTAGCGGGGGCGCAGCTCTCAGCTGCGCGCCGCGGTCGCGAGCACGGCGGCCACATCGTGGGCGGTCTCGACCGGCACGACGCCCGCCGTCACCCGCAGCCGCGGCAGCGGCTCGCCCGCCTGGAACGGCGAGCCGGGCGCCACCTGGATGCCCGCCGCCGCCAGGTGCACCATCGCCTGGCGCTCGTTGTCGACCTCGAGCCAGATGTTGATGCCGTCGGCGGCGGGCGCGTCGACGCCGTGCCGCGCGAGCCCGGCGGAGAGCGCCGCCTGGCGCGCCGCGTAGCTCTCGCGGGCGACATCGAGCTGGGCGATCGACTCGGGGTCGGTGAGCAGCTCGAAGAGCAGAGCCTGCACCATGCGCGAGGTCCAGCCGGGCCCGAGGAGTCGTCGCGCCACCACGCGGTCGATGAGGGTGCGCGGGCCGCCGAGGGCGCCGATCCGCAGGTCGGGCCCGTGAGATTTGGAGAAGCTCCGCACGTGCAGCACGCGCTCCGGCAGCCAGGTGGCCAGCGAGACGTCGGAGGCGCTGGAGATCATCGCCGAGTGGTCGTCTTCGATGATGACGGTGCGCTCCGCCATGCGGCTGCGGCGCACCAGCGCGGCCAGCCGCTCGGCGCGCTCGGCGCTCATCGAGGCGCCGGTCGGATTGTGCGCCCGCGGCTGCAGCAGCACGAGTGCGGGCCCCCGTGACAGGGCGCGCGCGAACTCCTCCGGTCGCATCCCCTCGGCGTCGACGGGAACCGGAATCGCCTCGAGGCCGTACAGCTCGACGAGGTCGAGGAACGGGGGGAAGGTGGGGTCCTCCAGCACGATCCGATCGCCGAGTCGCACGAGTGCGCCGAGCGCCCGGTCGATCGCGTCGAGGGCGCCGTTGGTCACGGTGAGGGACTCGACGGGGGCGGGCCAGGTCGCCCGCAGCAGGTCGTGGAGCTCGGGGATGTCGGGCTTCGACTGGTAGCTCACCGGGGAGGCGCGGTCCGAGACCCGGGCGAGGGCGGGGCCGATCTCGGGCAGCAGCGCCGGGTCGGGGGTGCCGCGCGAGAGATCGAGTCGGGCCGCGTCGCCGCCCTCGAGCCCGCGGTAGCGGGTCGGCAGCCACTCGCGCGGCGCGGAGCGCACAAAGCTGCCGCTGCGCCCGCGACTGGTGATCAGTCCGGCGGCGGCGAGGGTCTGCCAGGCGTGGCTCACCGTGGCGGGGCTGACGCCCAATTCGGCGGCGAGGTCGCGCACCGTCGGAAGCCGATCGCCGGGGGCGAGATCCCCGCTCGTGATCAGCCGGGCGAGGGCGGCCGCGATGCCGCGTGGAGTGCGCTCGTCGAGCTCGAGGGCTACCAAGTTGATGCGTCCCGTCGTAGATTGCGAATGAGGCCGAACACCCGATGCTGAGTTTTACGCCGCTGTCACGTGCAGAAACGTCAGAGAAATGTTTTCGGCGAACAATAACAAAAGCACGACCGAGGGAGCCAGCATGTCGATCATTCGCGCCGCGATCACCCAAACCACCTGGACCGGTGACAAAGAGTCCATGCTGGCCAAGCATGAGGGCTTCGCCCGCGAGGCCGCGGCGCAGGGCGCACAGGTCGTCTGCTTCCAGGAGCTGTTCTACGGGCCGTACTTCGGAATCACCGAAGACAAGAAGTACTACGCGTTCGCCGAGCCGGCCGACGGCCCGATCGTGCAGCGCTTCGCGGCGCTCGCCAAGGAGCTCGGCGTCGTCATGATCCTCCCGATCTACGAGGAGGACATGACCGGCGTGTACTACAACACCGCGGTCGTGGTGGATGCCGACGGCACCATCCTCGGCAAGTACCGCAAGCACCACATCCCGCACCTCGACCGCTTCTGGGAGAAGTTCTACTTCCGTCCCGGCAACGGCGGCTACCCCGTCTTCGACACCGCCGTCGGCAAGATCGGCGTCTACATCTGCTACGACCGGCACTTCCCGGAGGGCTGGCGCGAGCTGGGTCTGAACGGCGCGCACATGGTGTTCAACCCGAACGCCACCAAGCCGGGGCTCTCCAACCGCCTCTGGGAGGTCGAAGGCCCGGCGGCGGCCGTGGCCAACGGCTACTTCGTGCTCCAGCCCAACCGCGTCGGTCGCGAAGACAACGAATACGGCGACCTCGCGGTCGACTTCTACGGCACCAGCCAGGTCATCGACCCGCGCGGCAACTTCGTCGGCGAGCGCGGCTCGGGCGAGCACGAGGAGATCCTGATTCGCGACCTCGACCTCGACATGGTCAAGCAGATGCGCGACGATTGGCAGTTCTACCGGGACCGTCGTCCGGAGTCCTACACGTCGATCCCCCAGCCGTAGTCCGGATCCTCGGGAGGACATCATGAAGACCCTCATCATCAACGGCACGGTCGTCTCCGCCACGGGGCGCGCGCAGGCCAACGTCCTGATCGACGGCGAGACCATCGTCGCGGTGCTGCAGCCCGGGTCGACCGCGCTCGGCGTCGACCTGGAGAGCAGCGTCGACACGGTCATCGACGCGAAGGGCAAGTACGTCATCCCCGGCGGAGTGGATGCGCACACCCACATGGAGCTGCCCTTCGGCGGCACCGCCGCCTCCGACACCTTCGAGACCGGAACGCGCGCCGCCGCGCACGGCGGCACCACCACGATCATCGACTTCGCCGTGCAGACCTACGGTCAGCGCGTCTTCGACGGACTCGAGGCCTGGCACACGAAGGCCGCCGGCAACTGCGCCATCGACTACGCCTTCCACCAGATCATCGGCGGCGTCGACGAGGACTCGCTCGCCGCGATGCCGAAGCTCGTCGACGAGGGCATCTCCAGCTTCAAGCTGTTCATGGCCTACCCGGGCGTCTTCTACTCCGACGACTCGCAGGT
Source organism: Herbiconiux sp. J20-20 (assembly GCF_057365085.1). Taxonomy (NCBI): domain Bacteria; kingdom Bacillati; phylum Actinomycetota; class Actinomycetes; order Micrococcales; family Microbacteriaceae; genus Herbiconiux; species Herbiconiux sp. J20-20. Next base: position 878,223 of record NZ_CP195122.1, on the reverse strand, counting down.
GCTGAAGGCCATGCAGGTCGCCCGTGACACCGGGCTGCTGACGATGATGCACGCCGAGAACGGCCCCGCGATCGATGTGCTCGCCGAGCAGCTCGTGGCGCAGGGCAAGACCGACCCCTACTACCACGGCATCGCGCGCGCCTGGCAGATGGAAGAAGAGGCCACCCACCGCGCGATCATGCTCGCCAACCTCACCGGCGCGCCGCTCTACGTGGTGCACGTGAGCGCCAAGCAGGCGGTCGAGCAGCTCGCCTGGGCGCGTGACAAGGGGCAGAACGTCTTCGGCGAGACCTGCCCGCAGTACCTCTACCTCTCCCTCGAGGAGCAGCTCGGTGCCTCCAGCGACGAGGCCGGCGCCTTCGAGGGCGCCAAGTGGGTGTGCTCCACACCGCTGCGCTCGCGCGCCGAAGGCCACCAGGACTCGATGTGGCAGGCGCTGCGCACCAACGACCTGCAGATGGTCTCCACCGACCACTGCCCGTTCTGCATGAAGGATCAGAAGGAGCTGGGCCTCGGCGACTTCCGCAAGATCCCGAACGGCATCGGCTCGGTCGAGCACCGCATGGACCTCATGTACCAGGGCGTCGTCACCGGCGAGATCACGCTGGAGCGCTGGGTCGAGCTCACGAGCACGACACCTGCGCGCATGTTCGGCCTGTACGGCAAGAAGGGTGTCATCCAGCCCGGGGCCGACGCCGACATCGTGATCTACGACCCGAACGGGCACACCAGCATCGGCTACGAGAAGAAGCACCACATGAACATGGACCACTCCGCGTGGGAGGGCTTCGAGATCGACGGTCGTGTCGACACGGTGCTCAGCCGCGGCAAGGTGATCGTCGACGACGACACCTACCTCGGCACCAAGGGCGACGGCAAGTTCGTCAAGCGCGGCCTGACGCAGTACCTGGTGTAGACGATGGACTTCGGAGCAGTACTTCAGACCAACCCGCCGGCCAGCCGGACGGTTCACCTCGCCAAGCTCGCCGAGCAGTACGGGTTCAGCCACGTCTGGACCTTCGACTCGCACCTGCTGTGGCAGGAGCCCTATGTGATCTACAGCCAGATCCTCGCCGAGACCCGGCGTGTCACGGTCGGGCCGTTCGTCACCAACCCGGCGACGCGCGACTGGACGGTCACCGCCTCGGTCTTCGCCACCCTGAACGAGATGTACGGCAACCGAACGGTGGTCGGCATCGGGCGCGGCGACTCGGCGGTGCGTGTCACCAACGGCAAGCCGACGACGCTCAAGGAGCTGCGCGAGTCGATCCACGTCATCCGCGAGCTCGGCAACAGCCGCGAGGTCGAGTACAACGGCTCGCAGCTGCGCTTCCCGTGGAGCGTCGGCAGCGAGCTCGAGGTGTGGGTGGCGGCCTACGGTCCGCTCGCGCTCAAGCTGACCGGCGAGGTCGGCGACGGCTTCATCCTGCAGCTGGCCGATGTCGACATCGCCAAGTGGATGATCGCGGTCGTGCGCGACGCCGCCGAGAAGGCGGGCCGCAACCCCGACGACATCACGTTCTGCGTCGCAGCGCCGTTCTACATCACCGACGGCACCGACGAGGGGCTGGTCCACGCCCGTGAGCAGTCGCGCTGGTTCGGCGGCATGGTCGGCAACCACATCGCCGACATCGTCGCCAAGTACGGCGATTCGGGTGCCGTGCCGCAGGCCCTGACCGACTACATCAAGGGCCGCGAGGGCTACGACTACAACTCCCACGGCAAGGCCGACAACGACCACGTCGACTTCGTGCCCGACGAGATCGTCGACCGGTTCTGCGTACTCGGCACCGCCGAGGAGCACATCGCCAAGCTCGAAGAGCTGAAGGCGATCGGGGTGCACCAGTTCGCCGGCTACCTGCAGCACGACAACAAGGAAGAGACACTGCGTGTCTATGGCGAGACCGTGATCCCGGCACTCCAGGATCACCTCACGGCCAAGGCATGAGTCGCTCCCGGGGCTCCGCGCGTCGGGGGGTGGCCGCGCTCTGGGGAGCGCTGGGCGTCCTCGCGGTCGGCCTGCTCTGGGAGGGCTACAAGTTCCTCGGCCCCGCCGAGGGCGTCACCCTCGGCGCCGTCGAGGGCGAGACCGGCTCGGGCGTCATGATCCTGCCGCGCACCCACGATCGCGCGATGCCGCACATCTCCGACATGTTCACCCGGCTGTTCGAGTCGACCAGCGGGGGAGACACCCCTCCGCTCATCGTCCCGGTCATCACGGCCGCGCTCACCACCTTGGGGATCGCGGCCGTCGGCTGGCTGATCGGGGTCGCCGTGGGCGCCCTTCTCGGGGCGCTCATGCAGCGCTGGCGGGTCGTCGAGTGGGGCCTGCTGCCATGGATCGTCGTCAGCCAGACGGTGCCGCTCATCGCCTTCGCCCCCGTCATGAACAGCATCGGCCTCCAGATCGACCGCGACGTGATGCCCTGGCCGCAGTGGCTCTCGGTCGCCGTGATCGCCTCCTATCTGGCCTTCTTCCCCGTCGCGGTGGGGATGCTGCGCGGGCTGGAGGCGCCGGACCGCATCCACGTCGACCTGATGCGCAGCTACGCGGCCGGCTACTGGCCGACGCTGCTGCGTCTGCGCCTGCCGGCCGCCGTGCCGCACCTGCTGCCGGCCCTGCGCCTCGCGGCGGCCAATGCCGTGCTCGGCGCCGTCGTCGCGGAGGTCTCGATCGGCATGCGCGGCGGCATCGGACGCATGCTCATCCAGCTCGCCGGTCAAGCCTCCAGCGACCCGGCCGCACCGTGGGGCCCGACCTTCGGCTCGATCGCGCTCGGCCTCATCGCCGCCGGCTCGGTCGCTCTGGTCGGACTCGGACTCAAGAACTACCGCAGGGGAGAAGCTGCCGCATGACCACTCACGAGACTCCCCAGGCCTCCGCGCCCGCCGTTCGCGCCGCCGGCGTCGGGCGCGTGTTCCCGACCGCCTCCGGCGACGTGACCGCCCTCGGCGGGGTCGAGCTCGAGGTCGCGGCGGGAGAGTTCGTCTCCCTCATCGGCCCCTCGGGATGCGGCAAGTCGACCCTGCTGCGGCTGATCGCCGACCTCGACCAGGCCTCCAGCGGCGAACTCGAGATCTTCGGCAAGCCCGCCGCGCGCGCCCGGATCGATCAGGACTACGGGATCGTCTTTCAGCAGGCGGGCCTGCTGCCCTGGCGCACCGTCGGGGCGAACATCGCGCTGCCGCTGGAGCTGCACAAGGTCGACAAGGCCGAGCGCGAGGCACGGGTCGCCGAACTCGCGGAGCTGGTCGGCCTCACCGAGTTCATCGACCGGTATCCCGACCAGCTGTCCGGCGGGATGCAGCAGCGCGTCGCCATCGCGCGCGCCCTCGCCGCGCGCCCGCGCCTGCTGCTGATGGACGAGCCCTTCGGCGCGCTCGACGAGATGACGCGCGAATACCTGCAGTCGGAGCTCACCCGCATCGCCGCCGAGACCGGCGCCGCCGTCGTCTTCGTCACGCACTCGATCCCCGAGGCGGTGTTCCTCTCCGACCGCGTCGTGGTCATGAGCCCGCGCCCCGGCCGCATCACCGAGGTGCTCGCGACCGGCTTCGGCGATGTGGTGCGCGACGAGGCGCTGCGCGAGTCGCCCGCCTACTTCGAACGCGTCACCGCGGTGCGCGAGGCGCTGCACGGCGCCCCCGTCGAGAGAGCGAACGAACGATGACGGCGCGCGTGCTGCCCTCCTGGCTGCGGGTCGCCGCGCCCATCGCCGTGGGCGTCGTCGGGGTGGCCCTGTGGATCGTCTACGTCGACGTGCTCGGCGCCGCGCCGCGCATGCTGCCGAGCCCCGCGGCGATCGGCTCCGAAATCGTCGAGCGCTGGGGGATCATCAGCGACGCCATGCTCATCACGGCGACGAACGCCCTCATCGGCCTCGTCATCGGGGCGGTCGTGGCGATCGTGTTCGCAGCACTCGCGGCCGCCGTGAAGCCGATCGATGGGATGCTGGCCCCGATCGTGGCGGCGATCGCCGTCGTGCCGATCGTGGCCCTCACTCCCATCCTCAACACGATGTTCGGCGCCTCGAGCCAGTTCGGACGGCAGGCGGTCGCGGCGCTCGCCGCCTTCGTGCCGGTCTTCGTCAACGTGCTGCGCGGCCTGCGCCAGACCACGCCGGTGCATCGCGACCTGCTGCGAGCCTCCGCCGCCAGCCCCGGCCAGACGTTCCGCGTGCTCACGCTGCCGACGGCGCTGCCGTACCTCATGACGGGGCTGCGCATCGCGAGCTCGCTCGCGGTCATCGCCGCCCTCGTCGCCGAGTACTTCGGCGGTCCCGCCGACGGCATCGGCACCGCGATCGCGACCTATGCCAAGTCGGGGCGCGCCGCCCTGGCCTGGGCGTTCGTCGCGGGAGGCATCCTGATCGGCCTCGTCTTCTTCCTCGTCACCTCGCTTCTGGAGAAGCTGGCGACGAGGCGCCCGCCGGTCTGACCGGCGGGAACCCCCTGCACCACCCGGCACCACCCACCTGAAAGGAACACCATGAGACACAGCACTCGCCGCGGCCTCGCGGCCGTCGCCGCTGCGGCCGTCACGGCGCTCACCCTCGCCGCGTGTACCACCGCCGAGACCGACACGACCGACTCGGGGGAGTTCGAGCCCATCACCTCGGTCAAGCTGCAGCTGCAGTGGCTTCCGCAGGCGCAGTTCGCGGGCTACTACGTCGCCCTCGACCAGGGCTACTTCGAGGAGGAGGGCTTCGACAGCGTCGAGGTCGTCCCGTCCGGCGGTGACATCGTTCCGCAGGATGCGCTCGTCGCCGGTGACGTTGACTTCGCCATCGCGTGGGTTCCGAAGGTGCTCGGCACCCTCGAGGCCACCGGTGTCGAGCTGACGAACATCGCGCAGGTCTTCCAGAAGTCCGGCACGCTGCAGGTCTCGTGGGCCGACAGCGGCATCAGCTCGGTCGCCGACTTCGAGGACAAGCGCATCGGCTCGTGGGGCTTCGGCAACGAGTGGGAGATCTTCGCGGCCATGGCCGACGAGGGCCTCGATTCGACCTCGGTCTCGATCACGACCCAGGACTTCAGCATGAACGCGCTGCTGGACCGGGATGTCGACGCCGCGCAGGCGATGACCTACAACGAGTGGGCGCAGATCCTCGAGGTCGTGAACCCCGACACCGGTGAGCTGTACCAGCCGGAGGACTTCGACGTCGTCTCGTACGAGGACACGGCCGGAGCGATGCTCCAGGACGCGATCTGGGCCGACACCGAGCGCCTCGAGGACCCGGCCTACGCCGACGCCGCCGTGCGCTTCCTGAAGGCCGTCACCAAGGGCTGGATCTTCGCCCGCGACAACCCGGAGGAGGCCGCGGCGATCACCTACGACGCCGCGATCAACGCCGAGGCGGCCTTCCCGGTGGGTCCGACCCACCAGCTGTGGCAGATGAACGAGGTCAACAAGCTCATCTGGGCCGGCGGCGACTTCGGTCTCGTCGACTCGGCGGCCTGGGACAAGACGGTCGCGGGCGCGCTCGCGGCGGTCAACCAGGACGGCCTGAACCTCATCACCACGGAGCCCGCGGCCTCCGCGTACTCCAACATCTACATCCAGCAGGCGCTGGACGCGCTCGCGGAAGAGGGCATCGTCGTCGGTGGCGAGTACACGCCGATCGACGTCGTCCTCACCGAGGGCGGCCAGTAAGCACCACCTGGCCGGTCGAGTAGCCCGGCAGCACCACCCAGCCGGTCGAGTAGCCCGCAGGGCGTATCGAGACCCCCCACGAGGTCTCGATACGCCGCTCCGCGGCTACTCGACCGGCTCGCACGATTCAGCTGGTCGAGTAGCCCGCAGGGCGTATCGAGACCATATTCTGGCCTCGAGGCACCGCGACGCGGCTCCTCGACCCGCTCCACTCCCGGTCGACATCGACCCCCCTTCACCCGCAAGGACGCACCATGACCACGCACCTCGACCCCGCCGACGGCATCCGCGCTCACGATCTCGACCGGGCGCACGTCTTCCACTCCTGGTCGGCGCAGGGGGCCCTGAATCCGATGGTCATCGCGGGCGCCTCCGGCAGCGAGGTCTGGGACTTCGACGGCACCCGCTACCTCGACTTCTCCAGCCAGCTGGTCAACGTCAACATCGGGCACACGCACCCGAAGGTCGTCGCGGCGATCCAGGAGCAGGCCGCGATCCTGCCGACGATCGCGCCGCCGCATGCCAACCTCGCCCGCGGCGAGGCCGCGAAGCGCATCGTCGAGAAGGCCGGTCCCGGCTTCGAGAAGGTGTTCTTCACCAACGGCGGTGCCGACGCCAACGAGAACGCGATCCGCATGGCCCGGCAGTTCACCGGCCGCGACAAGGTGCTGAGCCATTACCGCAGCTACCACGGCAACACGGGTGCCGCGGTCGTCGCCACCGGCGACTGGCGCCGGATTCCGAACGAGTTCGCCCGCGGCCACGTGCACTTCTTCGGCCCGTTCGCCTACCGGAGCGAGTTCTGGTCCGACTCCGTGGAGCAGGAGTCCGAGCGCGCACTGCACCACCTGAAGCGCGTCATCCAGTCGGAGGGGCCGGGCTCGATCGCCGCCATCATTCTCGAGGGCATTCCCGGAACCGCCGGCGTGCTGGTGCCGCCGCCCGGCTACCTCTCCGGGGTGCGGCAGCTGGCCGACGAGCACGGCATCGTGCTGATCTTCGACGAGGTGATGTCCGGCTTCGGCCGCACCGGCGACTGGTTCGCCTGGCAGAACCAGAGCGTGAATCCGGACCGCATCGTTCCCGACCTGATCACCTTCGCCAAGGGCGTCAACTCCGGCTACGTGCCCGCCGGCGGCGTGATCATCTCGCCCGCCATCGCGCACAGCTTCGACGACAAGGTCTTCCCGGGTGGACTCACCTACTCGGGTCACCCGCTCGCGATGGCCTCCATCGTCGCCACGATCGACGCCATGGAGGAGGAGGGCGTGCTCGAGAACGCCGCCCGCATCGGTCGCGACCTGCTCGGACCGGGCCTGCGGGCGCTGGCCGAGAAGCACTCGATGATCGGCGAAGTGCGGGGCCTGGGCGTCTTCTGGGCGCTGGACCTGGTGACCGATCCCGCGACGCGCGAACCCGTTCCGGCGTCCGTGATCGGGGCGCTCAAGGCCGAACTGCTCGCCCGCGGACTGCTGCCCTTCGTCGCCGACAACCGCGTGCACGTCGTGCCGCCGTGCGTCGTGACGGATGACGAGGTCGCCCGCGCCCTCGCGATCTACGACGAGGCCTTCGCCGCCGTCTCCGCGTGACCGGCGCTCCCGCCCGCCGCGCGCGGGCGGGAGCGCCGTCGGGCGCGTAGAATCGGCGACCGTGGCCACCCCTGCATCCCCGTTCCTGATCCCCGTCCATGAGCTCATGCACCGCCCCGGCGCGATGCGTGAGCTGGACCTGGATCTTGTCGCGCCCGAACAGCTCGGCGCGGGTGCCGCCTACGTGCGCGAGGGCGACTCGGTTGAGCTCGACCTGCGGCTCGAGGGCCTGCACGACGGCATTCTCGTGAGCGCCGACATCCGCACCACCGTCTCCGGGGAGTGCGTTCGCTGCCTCGACCCGGTCAGCCTCGACCTCGAAGTCGAATTTCAGGAGCTTTTCGCGTACTCTGAGGACGAAGCTTTCGACTTCCAGGTTCAAGAAGATCACGTGAATCTTGAACCGGTCGTGCGGGATGCGGTGGTCTTGGCACTGCCCTTCCAGCCGGTCTGTCGTGAGGACTGTCCAGGACTCGACCCGGAAACGGGCGAAAAGCGGACCTCCTCGTCCGAAGGACCAGCGCGCGAGGAAGTCGACCCCAGGTGGGCCGCCCTCGAAGGCTTCCAGACCGAAGAGTGAGGCTCGCAAGGGCCACCCAGACGTGTGCGGTGCGACCGCGCGCCGCGAAGAAAGAAGAAACCCATGCCGGTTCCCAAGCGCAAGCAATCGCGTTCCAACACGCGCAGCCGTCGTTCGCAGTGGAAGGCCGAGGTCCCCACGCTCGTCAAGTCCGTCGAGAACGGCAAGACCGTCTACAGCCTGCCGCACCGCGCCAAGGTCGTCGAGGACTCCGCGGGCACCCCGCTGTTCCTCGAGTACAAGGGCCGCAAGGTCGCCGACGTCTGATTTCCCGCTCGCCCGCTGGGCGACGCGAATGAATCGTGGGCATGAGTAGATCTGCCGACGCGGACGCGCCTTCGGGCCCTGTCGCGTCGGTCGAGGTGAGCGAATCCGCAGCAGTGCTGCGCGCCCAGCTCATCGATCAGCTCGGCCTTGAGATCGCGCCCGAGCTCATCGAGCTCGCACTCACGCACCGCTCGTTCGCCTACGAGAACGGCGGAATCGCGCACAATGAGCGCCTCGAGTTCCTTGGCGACTCGATCCTCGGGCAGTCGGTCACGGTGATGCTGTACCGCGACTTCCCGCACCTCGATGAGGGGGAGCTTGCCAAGCGTCGCGCCTCGCTCGTCAGCGCGGTGGCGCTGGCCGAGGTGGCGCAGAACATCGGACTCGGCGCGCACGTGCGCCTCGGCCGCGGCGAAGAGCTCACCGGCGGCCGCGAGAAGGGGTCGATTCTCGCCGACGCCGTCGAGGCGATCATCGGCGCGGCCTACCTGTCGGCGGGTCAGGAGGCGGCCAACACGCTCGTGTTGCGCCTGATCGCTCCGCTGCTGGACGACCCGGATCGCTTCGGTGCCGCCATGGACCCCAAGACGAGCCTGCAGGAGCTGTCGACCCGCCTCGGCAAGGGACTGCCGAGCTACGTCGTCGCCGACAGCGGGCCCGACCACTCGAAGCGCTTCCACGCCACCGTCGTCGTCGCCGGCGAGAGCATCGCGACAGGCGACGGCTCCAGCAAGAAGCAGGCGGAGATGGCCGCCGCGCTCGAGGCCTGGACGCGCCTGCAGCCGCGCAAGCGCTGAGCCGACATGCCGGAACTGCCCGAGGTCGAGGTGGTTCGCCAGGGGCTCGCCCCGGCGGTCACCGGTTCGCTCGTCCGCGCCGTCACGGTGCTCGACGAGCGCTCCCTGCGCCGGCACGCCGGCCCCCGTGAGGACTTCGTCGACCGCGTCACCGGCGCGCGCCTGAACGCCCCCGAACGCCGGGGCAAGTTCCTCTGGATCCCGCTCGCCGCGCCGCGTGCCGACGAGGCCGTGGTGGTGCACCTCGGCATGAGCGGCCAGGTGCTGCTGCGCTCACCCGAGGCGCCCCGGGACCGGCTCACCCGCATCGTGCTCGACCTCGAGCACCCCGAGCACGGCCCCCTGCGCGTCGACTTCGTCGATCAGCGCATCTTCGGATCGATGGCGCTCGACGACGTGGTGCCGACGCGCGACCGCCCCGAGCAGCGCATCCCGAGCCAGGTGGCGCACATCGCCCGCGACCCGCTCGACCCGGACTTCTCGGAGCGCGCCTTCTTCGCGGCGCTCGCCCGCAAGCGCACCACGATCAAGCGCGCGCTGCTCGACCAGACGCTCGTGAGCGGCATCGGCAACATCTATGCCGATGAGGCGCTCTGGGCGGCGCGCATCCACTACGACCAGCCGACCGAGACGCTGTCGAGGCCGCGCGCGCGGCGTCTGCTCGCCGAGGTGCGCGTCGTGCTCGCCAAAGCCCTCGCCGAGGGCGGCACGAGCTTCGACGCGCAGTACGTCAATGTGAACGGCGCGAGCGGTTACTTCTCTCACTCGCTGAACGCCTACGGGCGGCACGGCGAGCCGTGCCCGCGCTGCGGTCGGCCGATCGTCCGCGAGGTGTTCATGAACCGCGGTTCGCACTTCTGCCCGAGCTGCCAGCGCCTTCGCGCGGTGCGCGTCTGATCAGAGCTTCCGCGCCTGCACCGTCCAGCTGAGGGGCAGCCGCGGGCGGTCGCCGCGCATCCGGAACTCGCCGTCGGGGCCGGGCCCCGTCATGTGCCCTGGCAGCGCGAGCCACGGCACGCTGTCGTGCTCGGCGATCGCCTCCAGCTGCAGGCCTTCGTCGAGGAGAGCCTGCACGGTCTCGGCGAGGCCGTGGTTCCACTCCATCGTGCGGGTCGCCGTGATGGTGCCGGTCGTCTCGACGTAGGTCTCGGCGCTGTCGAAGACGAGGGGCTCGCCGTGCTCGAAATAGCCGTAGCGCGTCGTCACCCGATCCTCGTCGCTCTCGTCGAGCGTCCACATCAGCGGATGCCCCTCCCGCATGAAGAACCGGCCGCCGGGCTTCAGCAGGGCCGCGACGGCCGCCGCCCAGGGGCGGATCTTCGGCAGCCAGCCGATCGCGCCGATGCCGGTGTAGACGAGGTCGAACGCGCCGGGCTCCAGCACCTCCGCTGCGCGGTAGACGTCGGACTCGACGAAGTCGATTGCGGCGCCCGTGTCGGCGGCGAGGCGCCGGGCCTCGGCGAGCGAGACGGGGGAGAAGTCGAGGCCGGTGACCTCGGCGCCGAGCCGGTGCAGCGACAGCGTGTCGGTGCCGATGTGGCACTGCAGGTGGACCGCTCGGAGTCCTGAGATGTCGCCGAGCCGTGGAAGGTCGAAGCGCACGACATCGGAGAGGTGGGCCGGGTCGGCGCGGAAGGCATCGAGACGGTAGTCGGGCGAGGCGGCGTGCAGCGGGGCGCGCGCATCCCAGTTCGCGCGGTTCACGTCGAGGTAGTTCGCGTCGTCCGTCATGCCAGGTCCTTTCGCCAGGCGCCTTCGAAGACGATCGGCGCGAACCCGACCGCCTCATTGACGTCGAGCATGAAGCGGTTCTCTTCCGCGTTGAAGGTGATGATCGAGGGGTGGCCGGGAAACACCCGTTGCAGCTCCTGGATGTTCGCCACCTTGAGCAGCATTCCCAGTCGGTGCCCGCGGTGCTCGCGCAGCACGAGGGTGTCGTCCTGGTCGACGGGGCGGCCGAGCGAGGGCGGAACGATCAGCAGCGAGTAGCCCACGAGCGTGGCCGTCGGCACGTGCTCGACGACGGCCATGAGCTGGTGCCGCGGATCCTTCGCCCAGCGCTCCTCGGCGTGGAGCAGTCGCTCAACGGTCCAGACGTCGGCGGGCTCCTCCATGCCGGCGCTCGGGGCATCGGTGCTCATGCGCGTCATCAGCATCGCCCGGTCGGCCCGCCAGCGCTCCGGGGTGCGATCCACCCAGTGGTGAACGCGGTAGTCGACGCCCGCGTGATCCTCGGCCTCACGGCGCTGCGCGGTGAGGAGGTCGTCGTCGACCGGCAGCGCCAGTCGGCTGCCGCGCTCGACCTGCTCCAGGCGGAACCCGCGAGCGCGCAGAAAACGCACTTCCGGGTTCTCCGCGGGCAGCGCCCCGTGCCCGGTGGGCGACGACAGCCGGGGACCCGATGCCGGGGGAGACGCCGCCCAGCCGAGGATCCGGCGCTTGCCCTCCGTGCGCGCCAGGTCATCCAGATGCGCGGCCAGTGCCGTGCCGATGCCCCGACCGCGGAAATCCGGCAGCACCCGCACGTTCTGCCACGCCGTGTCGATGCCCTCGCCCTCCGGCTTGGTCTGATGGAACGCGTGCGCGACGATGCGACCGTCGACGCGCACGGCGAAGGACCGTCGGCGCGTGTACACCTGGTCGAGCCAGCCGGGGAGCTCCTCCTCGGCCGGATACGCGAAATCGGCGCTGCCGAAGCTGAGGGTGTCGACGGTGTTGCGCACCTCGGCGCAGGCGAGGAAGTCCCGCGCCGCGGCTGAGTCATCCAGCTCGCGGGGAATCTCCAACTCCTCCACGGTGACCATGGCAGCCCTTTCCGCCGCCGACAGGGCAGCCGATCAGCCTACTGCTCCCCGGATTGAGCGCAACCCTCCGGTACCGTAGACCCAGCACGCCGAGCGGAGCCGGAAAGGGGAGCAGGTGTATCTGAAGAGCCTGACCCTCAAGGGCTTCAAGTCGTTCGCCCAGCCCACGACCTTCGCCTTCGAACCCGGCGTCACCTGTGTCGTCGGCCCCAACGGCTCCGGCAAGTCGAACGTCGTGGACGCGCTGGCCTGGGTCATGGGCGAGCAGGGCGCCAAGACGCTGCGCGGCGGCAAGATGGACGACGTCATCTTCGCCGGCACCTCGACCCGCGGGCCGCTCGGCCGCGCCGAGGTCAGCCTCACGATCGACAACAGCGACGGGGCGCTGCCGATCGAGTACACCGAGGTCACCATCACGCGCACCCTGTTCCGCAACGGCGGAAGCGAGTACGCGATCAACGGCGAGCAGTGCCGCCTGCTGGATGTGCAGGAGCTGCTCTCCGACTCCGGCCTCGGCCGCGAGATGCACGTCATCGTCGGCCAGGGTCAGCTCGACCAGGTGCTGCGGGCCACCCCCGAAGAGCGCCGCGGCTTCATCGAAGAGGCGGCGGGCATCCTCAAGCACCGGCGTCGCAAAGAGAAGACCGTGCGCAAGCTCGAAGCGATGCAGACCAACCTGACGCGGTTGAACGACCTCGCGGGTGAGCTGCGGCGCCAGCTGAAGCCGCTCGGGCATCAGGCCGAGATCGCGCGCGAGGCGCAGTCGATCGCGGCGATCGTGCGCGACGCCAAGTCGCGCCTGCTCGCCGACGAGGTCGTGCAGCTGCGCGCGGCGATCGCCGATGTGGGACGCAGCGAGAGTGAGCGCAAGACCGAACGGCTGGTGCTGCAGGAGCAGCTCGACCAGTCGAAGCTGCGCCAGGCGCGGCTGGAGCAGTCGCAGAACTCCGAAGGCGTGGATGAGGCGCGGCGCGTGGCGTTCGCCCTGGAGCAGGTGCAGGATCACCTGCGCTCGCTGTTCACCCTCGCCAACCAGCGCCTGACGCTGCTCAGCCAGCAGGCCGAGCTGCCGGGCATGTCGACGACGATCTCGCCGCGCATGGTCGAGGAGGCCCGCGAGGAGGCGGTGCGGCTGCAGGCCGGCGTCGCCGAGGCGGAGGCCGAGCTCGGTCGGGTCAGCGCCGCGACCGCCACCGCGCGGGCGAGCCTCGATGCCCTCGACGAGGAGATCAGCGCGCAGAGCGCGCTCGTCTCGCAGCACGACCTGGAGAAGGGGCGGCTGCAGGGTGTCGTTGCGGCCGCCGAGTCGCGCCTCACCGCCACCCGCACCGAACTGGAGCGTCAGCGCACCGCGCTCGCCGAAGCGGAGCAGCGCCGCGAGGCCGCACGCGCCGAGCTGCTCGAGGTCGAAGGCGACTCCGAGGTGGATGACGACAACGCGGGGCTGCAATCCGCGGTGGTCGCCGCCGAGGAGGCCGTGCGCGAGCGTCAGGCCGAGGTCGAGACGCTGCGCGAAGAGCTGCACACCGCCGAGCGCGAGCGCGACGCGCTCGCCGCCCGCACGAGCGCCCTCAGCATGGCGGTCGACCAGCGCGACGGCTCGGCGTCGATCGCGTCGGCCGAGGGCATCCTGGGCCGCGTGGCCGAGCAGATCAAGGTGACGCCGGGCTTCGAGGCCGCGATCGCGGCGGCGCTCGGCACGCTCGCCGACGCGGTGCTCGCCTCCACGCGCGATGCCGCCAGCGACGCGCTCGTGGTCGCACGCGACGCCGACGTCGGACGGGTCGAGATCGTGGTGGCCGAGGCGCGCGAGCCCGAGCTGCTCGCCGCTCTGCCGGCCGGCGTCACCGCCGCGACCGAGCTGGTGACCGGCCCCGCGGGGGTGCGCGGGCTGCTCGCCCGCGTGGTCGTCGTCGATGATCTTTCCGCGGCGCGGGCCGCCTGGCCGAAGCTGCGCGAGTTCGACGCCCTGACGATGATCACGCGCGACGGCGACGTGCTCACCGAGTACGTGCTGCGCGGCGGCGCCGGGGGTGCGCGCAGCATGCTCGAGCTGGTCGCCGAGCGGGATGCGGCCGAGGAGCGCCTCATCGAGGTCACCACCTCGATCGAGCGCGGCCGTTTCGCGCTCGCCGAGAAGCGCGAAGCGCTCGACGTGGCGCAGATCGATCTGGCGCAGGCGCAAACCGCCCTCAAGGAGTTCGACGCCCGGCTCGCCGAGCGCAGCGAGGCGCTGGGGCGCTCGCGCGTTCAGCTGGAAGCCGCGTCGGCCGAGGGCGAGCGTCTCGCCGCCGCCGTCCGCGAGCTCGAGCAGTCGGTCGCGACCGCCGAGGCCGCGTTCGACCGCGCCACGAACGAGCGCGACGGCCACGCCGCCACCCCGCGGCCCATCCTCGACGTCTCCGCGCGCGACGAGCTGTTCGCCGAGCTGGAGTCCGCGCGCCAGGCGGAGGTGCAGGCGCGCATCGGCCTCGAGACCGCCCGCGAGCGCGTGCGCGCCCAGCGCGCCCAGGCCGACACCCTGCAGCGTCAGCTGGAGGCGGAGCGCGCGGCGGCCGAGGAGGCCGCGCGTCGCGCCGTGATCCGCGAGCACCAGGTGGCCGCCGCGACGCGCGTCATCGAGGCGCTTCCCGCGGTGCTCGACACCGCCGACCGCTCGCTGTCCGAGGCGCGCGTGCAGTTGTCGGCGGCGGAGGCCGAGCGCACCAAGCACAACGAGGAGCTCTCGGAGCTGCGCCGCACCGAGGCGAGCCTGCGCGAGCGGCTCGCCGCCCTCAATGAGAACGTGCACGGGCTCGAGATGCAGTCCTACGAGAAGAAGCTGCACCTGTCGACGCTGCTGGAGCGCGCCGCCGAGGAGCTCGGGCTCGACGAGGACGTCCTCGTCGCCGAGTACGGCCCCGACGTGCCCGTGCCGCTCGACGAGGCCACCCCGCCCGCCCCCGCGCGCGACGAAATGCAGGAGATCTCGACGCCGGATGCCGGAACCGCGGGCGCGAGCGCGTCGCCGGAGGCATCCGATCCTGCATTTGGTGAAAGTGCGGCGGCGGGCGCGGCGGGCGCGGCGGATGCGGCGGATGCGGCGGGCGACGAGGCAGGGGAGACGGCCGCGGAGGCGCGACCGACGGAGCCCTTCGACCGGAAGCGTCAGGAGACCCGGCTCGCGCGCGCCGAGCGCAAGTACGCCCAGCTGGGCCGGGTCAACCCGCTCGCGCTGGAGGAGTTCGCCGCGCTCGAGCAGCGCCACAAGTTCCTCACCGAGCAGCTCACCGACCTCGCCGCGACCCGCAAGGATCTGCTGACGATCATCGACGAGCTCGACGCCAAGATGCAGGACATCTTCGGCAGCGCCTTCGACGACACCAAGGCGGCGTTCAACCAGGTCTTCCCGATCCTGTTCCCGGGCGGCACCGGCAGCCTGCACCTGACCGACCCCGAGAACCTGCTCACCACGGGCATCGAGGTGACGGTGAAGCCCGCCGGCAAGAAGATCGAGCGCCTCTCGCTGCTCTCCGGCGGCGAGCGCTCCCTCGCCGCGGTGGCGCTGCTGATCGCGATCTTCAAGGCGCGCCCCAGCCCGTTCTACATCATGGACGAGGTGGAGGCGGCGCTCGACGACGCCAACCTGGGGCGTCTGCTCACGATCATGAAGGACCTGCGGCAGAACTCGCAGCTCATCGTCATCACCCACCAGAAGCGCACGATGGAGATCGCGGATGCGCTCTACGGCGTCTCGATGCGCCAGGACGGCGTGAGCGCCGTCGTCGGCCAGCGGGTGGTGGCGGAGGAGGAGCGCGCGAGCTAGCGCTCCACCGCCAGCGGAGCGCCGTTCACCGTGAGCACCCGCCACGCGCCGCTCTCCAGCGCGACGCGCGAGATGGCCCCGTTGCTGATGCTCTCGAGCTGGCGCCCGACGATCGACTCGAGCGTGTAGCGGATGATCGAGCCGTGGCTGACGATGATGACGTCGCGCTCGCCGTACTCGGCCGCGATCGCGTCGAGGGCGGCGCGTCCGCGTTCGGTGACCGACTCGAAGCTCTCGGATCCGGGGTAGTTCCGCTCGGGGTAGCGGCGGCGGCACTCGGCGTCGCTCAGCCCCTCCACCTCGCCGTAGTCGCGTTCGACGAGGCCCGGGTAGGCGGGGCCGAGTTCGAGTCCCAGGTCACTCGCCACGATCTCGGCGGTCTCGCGGGCGCGCTGCAGCGGGGAGCTGACGATCACATCCCAGCGCTCGCTGGCGAGGCGCTCCGCGGCCTCGTGCGCCTGCGCGCGTCCGGTGTCGTTGAGGGGGATGTCGCTGGAACCCTGGAGGCGACCGTTCAGGTTCCAGTCGGTCTGGCCGTGGCGGATGAAGGCGTAGCTCACCCCTCCAACCTAGGCGGCGGCGCCGCCTCGTCGCGCGCCGGGCCGGGTGCGCGCCTCGCGCGCCGGGCCGGGTGCGCGCCTCGCGCGCCGCGAACGGGGGGCGCGTGACGGGGGTGTCTTCCCTTACATTCGTTGAGGGGGTACATCGTGAAAACGCAGGTTCGAGGCGCCACGGCGCTGCTCGTGGGCGCCGCCGTCGCGATGTCGGGAGCGCTGTCGGCGGCTCTGCCGGCGGTCGCCCGCACGCCCGATCCGCTCGATGATCTGCCCCGGATGAGCACGCCGGATGCGCGTGACTTCGAGGCGGCCGCGGACCTGCTTCCCGAGGGCCTGGTCGAGGCACTCGAGCGCGATCTCGGCATCGATGGGGCCGACTACCTCGCCTCGGCGGAGGCGGCGGTCGACGCCACGCTGGTCGTCGACGCGCTCGCGGAGGCGGGTGTCGAGGTCGTGGGCTCCGAGATCGATGGCACCGAGCTGACGGTGTGGGTGCGCGACGACGCGGATGCCGCGATCGTGGAGTCGGTCGGGGCGACCGCGATCGTCGGCGAGCAGACCCTGCCCGATGTGAGCGAGGTGGTCTTCGAGGCCGCCGACGACCTGTACGGTGGCGCCGGCTGGGCCTACGAGACCAGCTCCAGCGGATCGTACGTGACCTGTTCGCTCGGATTCTCGGGTTACGACGCCGCCGGCGCCGACGTCATGGTGACGGCGGGACACTGCTTCGACAGCTACAGCGGCCGCGGCGATGATCCGCGCTCTCTCAACTGGACCAAGCCCAAGGAGTACGGCGGCACGGCCTCGCTCGGCGGCGACATCGGTCTTCGGGTGTCGGGGTCGGCGCAGTACGGCGACGGCTACGACGTCGGCCTGCTGAAGGCGAGCGCCTCGGGCGCCGTCGCGCGTCCCTCGGTGCTGTCGTGGGGCAGCGACGGCCGGAGCGCACCGCTGTCGGAGAGCCCGGTGGCGATGACCGGCGCGACCGCGGCCACCGTGGGCGCCCCGATCTGCAAGAGCGGCGCGACCTCGGGCTGGACCTGCGGGGAGGTCACCCACGTCGACCAGCTCGTCATGGTCAGCGACGAGCTGGTGAATGTCATCATCTCGGATGCCTGCATGCTCCCCGGCGACAGTGGCGGAGCCGCGGTCATCGGCACGGCCGCCGCGGGGATCAACTCGGGTTCATCGTTCAGCGCGACGAGCGGCAGCGCCGACGACTGCGACGTCTCCGGCGAGAGCTCGGTCTTCTTCCCGATGGTCTCCGCCGGCGGCTACGAGAGCGTCGAGGAGCGCTACGGCGCGAGCTGGACGCTGTGCACCGGGCCGGTTCCCGTGGTGACCTCCGAGCCCGGCGGCTACTACGCCGACCCCGATCCGCTGGCCGGCACCCTGCCCTGCGCGCTCGCGGGCACCGCCCCGACGATGACGCTGTACGTGGACGGCGCGCTGACGCCGACGGCGTCGACGAGCCCGGCCGCCTCCAACTCGGCGTGGAGCTTCTCGCTCGACGGCATCGCGCTCGGGTCCCACGACTACGTCGTGAAGGCGATCTGGGCCACCGAGGAGTCGGTCGCCGCGACCGGGAGCTTCACGATCACCGACGTGCCCTCGCTGCCGACGCGCATCGCGGGCGACGACCGCTACGAGACCGCGGTCGCGATCGCCGAGGTGTGGGATCAGAACTTCGACGCCGACGTGGTGTTCATCGCCACCGGAGAGAACTACCCGGACGCGTTGAGCGCGGCGGCCGCGGCGGCACGCCTGGGCGCGCCCGTGCTGCTCACCCCGAAGAGCTCGCTGCCCTCCAGCGTGCGGGCGGAGCTGCTCGAACTCGATCCGGATCGCGTGGTGGTGCTCGGCAGTTCGGCGGCGATCTCGTCGTCGGTCTACAACACGCTGAAGTCGATGTTCGGCTCGTCCAACGTCAGCCGCATCGGCGGAACCGACCGCTACGACACGATGCGCAAGATCGTCGAGTACGCGTGGGACGACGGCGTGGGGGGCCTCGACCAGGCCGCGACGGTCGTCGTTGCGACCGGCCGCAACTTCCCGGACGCGCTGTCGGCCGGGCCCGCGGTGGCGACCGACGGCGGCGCGGTCATCCTCGTCGACGGCGACGCATCGAAGATCCCGTCGTCGACGCTCGCGCTCATCCAGGACCTGGCGCCTGAGAAGGTCATCGTCGCCGGAAGCTCGAGCGTGCTCTCCAGCGGCATCTACAACCAGTTGAAGAGCACCTTCGGCTCGTCGAACGTGGCGCGGGTCGCGGGCTCGGACCGCTACGAGACCAGCTGGCGCCTCGTGGACTACTTCTTCGAGGAGGCCGACGCCGCGTTCTTCGCAACCGGAGCGAACTTCCCGGATGCGCTCGCGGGGGCCGCGCTCGCCGGCGGTCTCTCAGACCCGTTGCTGGTGACCGCCAAGTCGTGCGTCTCCTCCGGAACCAAGTCCACGGTGGTGGCGCTCGGCGCCGATGACAAGGTTCTGCTCGGCAGCTCGGTGGTGCTGTCGTCGAAGGTCGCCAGCCTGAAGACCTGCTGACGCGGCCCGACATCCCCGCGGCATGATCTTTCGTCGCTTTTGCTAGGCTCAGCGTGACAGAAGCGGGGAGCGATGGGGTTGCGTACTGTTCGGCGGATCGGCATCGCTCTGATCCTGGGTCTGGCCGCCTCGGCGCTGACGCCGCTCGGCGCATCGGCGCAGGTTTCCCCGCTGCCGGCCGCGAAGACCGCGGCCGCGGTGGCGGCGGCAGGGTCGTTCGCCTCGATTCCGGGGCGGATCGCGGGCGATGACCGGTACGGGACAGCCGTCAAGGCGGCGCAGGTCTGGGACGACTTCTTCACCGCCGACATCGTCTTCCTGGCGACGGGCGAGAACTTCCCGGATGCGCTGAGCGCGAGCGCGGCAGCCGCGCGCCTCGGCGCGCCGGTCCTGCTCACGCCGAAGCGGTCCCTGCCGACCAGCGTGCGGAACGAGCTGCGCGCGCTGGATCCCGACCTGGTCGTCGTGCTCGGCAGCACCGCGGCGATCTCATCCTCGGTCGCTCGCGCGGTCGGCGACATCGTCGGCGCCTCGAACGTGCTGCGGATCGCGGGCGAGGACCGCTACGACACGATGCGGCAGGTGATCGAGTTCGCCTGGTACGACCCGGTGTACGGGCTCGCCGTGGCGCCGACCGTCGTCATTGCGACCGGGCGCAACTTCCCCGACGCTCTCGCGGCGGGGCCCGGTGTCGCTCTCGACGGCGGTGCCGTCGTGCTCGTCGACGGCTCGTCGTCGAAGGTGCCGGCGGCGACGATGGCGCTGCTGCGCGATCTGCGCCCCTATGAGATCGTGATCGCCGGCAGCAGCGTCGCGGTGTCCAACGGCATCGAACGCGCGCTCGAGCGGGAGTTCGGCGAGAGGACGGTCGTCCGTGTGGCCGGCTCCGACCGCTACGAGACGTCGCGCAAGCTCAACATCCGGCTATTCGAGGGGCGGCTCGCGACCCACGTCTTCCTCGCCACCGGCGAGAACTTCCCGGATGCGCTCTCCGGCGCCGCACTCGCCGGGAGCCTCGGGGCGGCCCTGTTCACGACACCGGGAGACTGCATGTCGCGGCAGCTCGGCATGACCGTGAGCCTCGGGGACTCGTTCTTCGCGGGCGAGAGAACGCTCCTGGGGAGCAAGGCGGTCCTGAGCTACCAGCGTGACGGCTGGCCCGGGTGCGAGTGAGCGAGCAGGGGCGCGCTCGGTAGGCTTGCCGCATGGCAGCATCCTGGTCTCTCGGTGGCGCGCTCCGCGGCATGTTCCAGCGCGCGACGATCGACGAGACGACGTGGGAGCAGCTGGAGGACGCCCTCATCGGCGCCGACTTCGGACCTGACCTCGCCGATCAGCTCGTCGAGGAGCTGCGCGGTCAGGTGGCGAAGTTCCGCACGACCGACCCGGCCGACCTGCAGCGGATGCTCCGCGAGGCGCTCGAGGAGCGCTTCGCCCGGCTCGACCCGACACTGACCCTGAGCGCGCGCCCCGCGGTGGTGCTCGTGGTCGGGGTGAACGGCGTCGGCAAGACGACGACGATCGGCAAGTTCGCGAAGTTCTTGACCAACCACGGCCGCAGCGTGCTCGTCGGCGCCGCCGACACGTTCCGCGCGGCCGCGGTGGAGCAGCTGGCCACCTGGGCCGAACGCGCCGGCGCCACGATCGTGCGGCCCCAGGCGCAGGGTCAGGATCCGGCCTCCGTCGCCTTCCAGGCGGTCGAGGCCGCCCAGCGCGACGGCGTCGAGATCGTGCTGATCGACACGGCCGGGCGCCTGCAGACCAAGAGCGGGCTGATGGACGAGCTCTCGAAGGTGCGACGCGTCGTCGAGAAGCTCTCGCCGATCGCCGAGGTGCTGCTCGTGCTGGACGCCACCACCGGCCAGAACGGGCTCGCGCAGGCCGAGGCGTTCATCGAGCACGCCGGGGTCACCGGGCTCGTGCTCACCAAGCTCGACGGCAGCGCCAAGGGCGGCTTCGTGCTGGCGGTGCAGGAGAAGACGGGCATCCCGATCAAACTCGTCGGCCAAGGCGAGGGGATCTCCGACCTCACCGGCTTCAACCCCACGTCGTTCGTCGCGCAGCTCGTCGGCTAGCTAGCTCGCCGTGGCGACCGACACCAGGTAGCCGATCGCCGCCGCGAGCGCGAGCGTGATCGCGAGCGCCGTGAAGACAACGGTGCGGATCGGGTGCTCCATGGCGATCGGCAGGGCGCCGGGGTGCCGCGCCGTGAGCTCCTCGACTTTCGCCCGCTCGTAGCGCGCGACCGTCGCGTGGGGGAGGGCCGCGATCACCGCGGCGAGCTGCTCCTGCGTCCACCGGTCGCCGCGCAGCGCGAGGGCGAGTCTCCCGTCGCGGTCGACCACGCTCACCAGACGGCGCCGCAGCGGCGGATGCTCGGGATCCCACCACGGGGGCTCCACGCGATCGACATCGACGATCTCGACGAGCTGATCCCGACGCCACGTCGTCGTCGAGCCCCACACGGCGCGGAACTCGAGCGTGTCGGAGCTGAGGCGGATGCGCGGCACGAGCACGTGCAGACAGGCCAGTGCTGCGAGGCCGACGACCACGAGCACCGCAGGCACGGCGACCACGAGCTCGCCCGTGCCGATCGCGCCGATGATGCCGAACACCAGCACGGCACCGAGCCCGAGCGCGAGGCCCAGCCAGCGGGAGTCCTGGTTGACCGCGGTGCGGAGGGTTCGCCACCTCGGCCGAAGCTCGATCATGGCGCTGCTACTCCTCCCCGCCCGCACTCTCGGAGGCGTACACGGCCGCGCGCTCGACATACCGCTCGGAATTGCCGTGCAGCCCCGCGACCTCTTCGTCGCTCAGCTCGCGACGCACCTTCGCGGGCACGCCTGCCACGAGCGAGCGCGGCGGCACGATGGTGGCTTCCAGCACGACCGCGCCGGCCGCCACGAGCGAGTCGGCACCGATGACGGCGCCGTTCAGCACCGTCGCGTTCATGCCGATCAGGCAGCCGTCCTCGATGCGGCAGCCGTGCACGACGGCGCCGTGGCCGACGCTCACGTTGGCGCCGATGACGGTCGGCGAGCCGAGCTCGGTGTGCACGACGACGTTGTCCTGCAGGTTGCTGCCGGGGCCGAGCACGATCTCGTCGATGTCGCCGCGCAGCACCGCGCCGAACCAGACGCTCGCCGAGTGCTCGACACGGACCTTGCCGATCAGGGTCGCGGTGTCGGCCAGCCAGGCGTTCGCATCCACGCTCGGGGTGGTGCCTTGGAAGGGAATGAGAGGCATTCCATCAGGGTAGACCCGCGCCCCGGTGAAGAACCGGCCCCGGGCAGGTGGCCACGCCCTAGACTGCGGGCAACGAGCGCACGGTGCGCTGTCGTGCCGTGCGATCCAGGCTGGGAGGCATCCGATGTCCGAGACCGCGCTTCACCGTCAGCAGGCGCCGCTGCTTCCGCCGCTTCTCGCGATCCTGCTCGCGGTGATCGGCACCTCCACGATGCTGTGGACCTTCGTCGAGATCATCGATCTCGCGCTCGGCGGCGGCGGCACGCTCGGCTTCTCGATCTTGTTCTTCCTCGGCGCCGGAATCGACCTGGTTGCGCTCGTGATCGCCGTCATCGGCATCGTGCGCGGCCGTCGCCGCGGGCTCTCGTTCATCGCGCTCGGGTTCGCGCTCGTGCCGGTCGCGCTGGTGGCGCTCACCGCGGTCGCCGCCAACGCCACCGTCTGAGCGGTTAAGCTGGGTCAGTCATGGCCACTTTCGGTACTCTCTCGGATCGCCTCACCGCGACCTTCCGCAATCTCCGCACCAAGGGCAAGCTCACCCCGGCGGACGTCGACGGAACGGTGCGGGAGATTCGTCGCGCCCTGCTCGACGCCGACGTCGCCCTCGAGGTCGTCAAGGCCTTCACGGGTCGCGTGCGCGAGCGCGCCCTCGGCGACGAGGTCAACAAGGCGCTCAACCCCGCCCAGCAGGTCGTCCAGATCGTCAACGACGAGCTGGTGCAGATCCTCGGCGGGCAGCAGCGTCGGCTCGAGTTCGCCAAGAAGCCGCCGACCGTCATCATGCTCGCCGGTCTTCAGGGTGCGGGCAAGACGACTCTCGCGGGCAAGCTCGCCAAGCATCTGAAGAAGGAGGGGCACACGCCGCTGCTGGTCGCCTCCGACCTTCAGCGCCCCAACGCGGTCACCCAGCTGCAGGTGGTCGGCGAGCAGGCGGGAGTGCCCGTCTTCGCCCCCGAGCCCGGCAACGGCGTCGGCGACCCGGTGAAGGTCGCCAAGAACGGTGTCAAGGAGGCCGAGCGCAAGCAGTACGACACGGTCATCGTCGACACCGCGGGCCGCCTCGGCATCGATGCCGAGATGATGAAGCAGGCCTCCGCGATCCGCAAGGCGGTCAGCCCCGACGAGGTGCTGTTCGTCATCGACGCGATGATCGGCCAGGACGCCGTCACGACGGCGCGCGCCTTCCAGGACGGGGTCGACTTCACCGGCGTCGTGCTCTCCAAGCTCGACGGCGACGCGCGCGGTGGCGCGGCGCTCAGCGTCGCGAGCATCACGGAGCGGCCGATCATGTTCGCCTCGACGGGGGAGGGGCTCGACGACTTCGAGCCGTTCCACCCCGATCGCATGGCCAGCCGCATCCTCGACCTCGGTGACATCCTCACCCTCATCGAGCAGGCGCAGTCCGCGTTCGATGAGGAGACCGCGGCCAAGACCGCGGAGAAGTTCGCCACCGACAGCTTCACGCTCGAGGACTTCCTCCAGCAGATGCAGCAGCTCAAGAACATGGGCTCGCTCAAGGGCATGCTCGGCATGCTGCCCGGCGCGCGCGGCATGAAGGACCAGCTGGAGAACTTCGACGAGCGCGAGATCGTGCGCACCGAGGCGATCATCCAGTCGATGACGCCCGCCGAGCGCCGCACGCCGAAGCTGCTGAACGGCTCCCGCCGACTGCGCATCGCCAAGGGCTCCGGCGTCACCGTCACCGAGGTCAACCAGCTCGTCATGCGCTTCGAGCAGGCCGCCAAGATGATGAAGACGGTCGCCAAGGGCGGGGTGCCTCAGGTGCCCGGCATGGGTCCGATCCCCGGCGGAACCTACGGCGCCGGCAAGCGCGCGGCGCAGGCCAAGAAGAAGAAGGGCTCACGCAGCGGCAACCCCGCGAAGCGCGCCGCGGAGGAGGCGGCCCGCGCGAGCGGCGGGGCCCCGGCGACCTCGGGCGGCAGCGGTTTCGGTCTGGGCGCGCAGGGTGCTCCGGGCGGTCCGAGCCCCGAAGAGCTCGAATCGCTGCAGAAGTTCCTCGGGCGCTGATGTCGTGCCAGCGCGCGGCTGCGGCCGCGCGATAGCGTCGAGCAATGACTTCTCGCCCCGTCCGACTCGGCGTGCAAATGGCGCCGCAGCACACCCTCTACCCGCACATCCGCGACACCGTTCTCGAGCTGGAGCAGCTCGGTGTCGACGTGCTGTTCAACTGGGACCACTTCTTCCCGCTCTCCGGCGACCGCGACGGTCTGCACTTCGAGTCGTGGACGGAGCTGGCCGCCTGGGCGGAGCTGACCAGCCGGGTCGAGTTCGGGGCGCTCGTGAACTGCAACAGCTACCGCAACCCCGATCTGCAGGCCGACATGGCCCGCACGATCGACCACATCAGCGCCAAGGACGGCACCGGCCGCTTCATCTTCGGAACCGGCTCGGGCTGGTTCGAGCGGGACTACGTCGAGTACGGCTACGAGTTCGGCACGGCCGGCTCGCGTCTGAATGATCTGGCGGCGGCGATGCCGCGCATCGAGGAGCGCTGGGCGAAGCTGAACCCGCCACCCACGCGCAAGATCCCGGTGCTCATCGGCGGCGGCGGCGAGAAGAAGACGCTGCGGATCGTGGCCCAGCACGCCGACATCTGGCACAGCTTCGCGGCCCCCGCCGACCTGCAGCGCAAGCTCGGCATCCTGGCCGAGCACGGCGCCGCGGTCGGCCGCGACGTCTCCGAGATCGAGATCTCGAACGAGCTGCGGAACCGCGACGAGCACGAGGCGGACGCGCTGCGCGAGCTGGGCGTGAGCCTGTTCACCATCGGGATCACCGGTCCCGACTACGACGGGCAGACGGTGCGCCGCTGGCTCGCCTGGCGCGACGCCGCGAACGGGTAGCGCTAGCCGGCCGCGGCGTCGAGGCTGCCGCGGCCGCGGCGCTCGGAGCGGTCGACGGTGACGTCGAAGAGCGTCTCGAGTGCCGCATCCACGCGCTCCGCCTCGCCCGCCCGGGCGTGCTCGCGGGCCCGCACCGTCGGCTCGTGCAGCAGCACGCCGGCGAGGTGGCGGAGCGCCGCCGCGACCTCCGGTCCTTCGCCGCGTGCGGCGGAGCGGGCGAGCTCGGCGTCGAGAATGCTCGCCATGTGGCGGTGCAGGGCCGAGATCGCCGGAACGGCAGCGAGCTCGCGGGACTCGGCGGCGAAGCTGTCGGTGGCGTGCGAGACCAGGGCCCGCGCGTCGTCGGAGACGGCGAACTCGTCGAGGCCCGCGTGCAGGCGCACCGTCTCCAGGTCGAGCAGGGTGATCTCGGCCAAGGTCGAGATCGCCGGGTCGACGTTCCGCGGCAGGCCCAGGTCGACGATGAGCTGCGGGTGGCGCTGCGCGAAGCGGTCGCGCGTGCTGGCGTGCTCGGCGGCCTCGACGACGATGTCTCCGGTCGAGCAGGTGACGATCACGTCGGCGGCCGCGAGCGCGGCGGGCGCCTCCTCGTGCTCGAGCGGGGTGAGCCCGCGCGGGATCCCGAAGGCGGCGGCGCGGCCCGAGCGCGAGTGCACCGCGATGTCGCGCGCCCCGCGACGACGCAGCGCGGCGACAGCGACGCGCGCGTACTGCCCGGTGCCGATCAGCACCACGCGTGCCGTCTCCCAGGAGTCGATGCGGCTCGAGGCCAGCTCGAGCGCGAGCTCGGCGAGCGAGCGTCCGACGGTCTCCAGCCCGGTCGCGGCGCGCACGCCGCGCGAGGTCTGCGAGGCCTGCTGGAAGGCGCGCTCCAGATCGCGTGAGGTCGTTCCGGCGCGGCGGGCCTGCTCCAGCGCGCTGCGCACCTGTCCGGCGATCTCGGTCTCGCCGACGACGACCGACTCGAGGCCCGAGGCGACGGCGAACAGGTGCTCGACCGCGCGCATCCCGGTGTGCACCTGCAGCGAGGGCTCGAGATCGGCCAGCGGGACCCCGCTGCGCTCGCTGAGCTGCTCCAGCACGATCTCGAAGCCGATCTCGCTCGCCGGACTGAGCGGCTCGTCGAGGTCCAGGTAGGCCTCGAAGCGGTTGCAGGTCGCCACCACGATCGCGCCGTTCACGCAGTCGAACTCGGCGACCAGCTGCTCGGCGATGCCGTCGTGGTCGCTCGCCAGCTTCTCGAGAATGGGGAGGGGCGTCACACGATGATGGGCGGTAACGCAGGCGAGCACCGGCAAAGTCTAAGTCACGGGATGCGAGACTTTACTGATGCCATCCGACGCCCTGCCTCCGACCCATCCGCTGCGCTCCGGAGTCGTCGCCGACTCCCCGCTGCTCGCCGCGATGCGAGGCACCCGCCCCGACACCCTGCCCGTCTGGTTCATGCGCCAGGCCGGTCGCTCGCTGCCCGAGTATCGGGAGCTGCGGGTCGGGCACGCGATGCTGGATGCCTGCCTCACCCCCGAGCTGGCGGCCGAGATCACCCTGCAGCCGGTCCGGCGCCACGGCGTCGACGCGGGCATCTTCTTCAGCGACATCGTGGTGCCTCTCAAGCTTGCCGGGCTCGACGTCGAGATCGTCGCCGGCCGCGGGCCCGTGTTCGCCACCCCGGTGACGAGCCGCGCGCAGGTCGACGCGCTGCCGGATCCCGAGACCGTCGACATGGCGCCGATCTCGGCCGCGGTCGCCCTCACGGTTGCCGAGTTGGGGGCCACGCCGCTCATCGGCTTCGCCGGCGCCCCGTTCACCCTGGCCGCCTACCTCATCGCGGGCGGCCCGGATCGCGATCAGCTGCAGGCGCGGCGACTGATGCACG
The DNA here is from genome assembly GCF_057365085.1 of Herbiconiux sp. J20-20. Lineage (NCBI taxonomy): Bacteria > Bacillati > Actinomycetota > Actinomycetes > Micrococcales > Microbacteriaceae > Herbiconiux > Herbiconiux sp. J20-20. Next base: position 851,641 of record NZ_CP195122.1, on the reverse strand, counting down.
CCGAGCCGGAGACCTGGGATGCGCTCGTCGACTGGCTGGCGCGCCTCACCGGGCGATTCCTTCAGACACAGCTGGATGCCGGCGCGAGCGCACTGCAGCTCTTCGACTCCTGGGCGGGCGGGCTCTCGCTCGCCGACTACGAGCGGTTCGCCGCCCCGGCCTCGCGTCGGGCGCTCGACGTGGTGCGCCCGGCGCTCGGCGCGGGGGCGGACCGGGCACCGATCGTGCACTTCGCGACCGGCAGCTTCGAGCTGCTGCCCGCGATGCGCGACGCGGGCGTCGATGGCGTCGGCATCGACCACCGCATCCCGCTCGACGTCGCGGTCTCGCGCCTCGGCGCGGGCGTGCCGGTGCAGGGCAACATCGATCCGGCGCTGCTGACGGCCCCGTGGGAGGTGCTCGAGGCGCACGTGCGCGACGTCGTGCGGCGCGGTCAGGCGGCGCCGGCGCACGTCGTGAACCTCGGTCACGGCGTTCCCGCCGACACCGACCCGACGGTGCTCACGCGCATCGTCGAGCTCGTGCACTCGCTCTGACATGCCGCACGCGAGAGTCATCGGGGGCGGCATCGCGGGCCTCGTCGCGGCGCGCGAGCTCGCCGAACGCGGCTGGCAGGTCGCTCTGCACGAGGCGAGCGACCGGCTGGGCGGCACGATCCATGCGATCCCGGTTCCGGACGGGCTCGGCGGCGAGGTGCTGCTGGATGTCGGCGCCGAGAGCTTCGCTACTCGGCAGGGCACGGTCGCGGCGCTGCTCGACGAGCTGGGGCTCGCCTCGCGCATCGTCGCGCCGTCTCCGCGCAGCGCCTGGCTGAGCGGGCCCGCGGGCGATCTGCCGCTGCCCGCGACGGGTGTGCTCGGCATCCCGCAGAGCGTGCTCTCCCGTGACGTGCGCCGCGTCATCGGGCTTCGGGGCGTGCTGCGCGCGCTCGGCGACGCCGTCACGCCGTTGGGCGAGGTGAGCGGCGAGGAGACCGTGGATTCGCTGGTGCGACGCCGGGTCGGCGCGCGCGTCGCCGACCGGCTCGTCGCGCCCATCGCCGAGGGGGTGTACTCGCGCTCGCCGGATCAGCTGCGCGTGCGCGACGTGCTGCCCGAGATCCTGACCCAGGGGCGCACGCGTTCGCTGCGCGCCGCCGTGCGCCGGATCCGCGAGAACCGCCCCGCTGGTGCCGCCGTCGCCGGGCTCGATGGCGGCACCAGCGTGCTGGTGCAGAGCCTCGAGGCGCGGTTGAGCGAGCTCGGCGCGCAGATCCGGCTCGAGGACCCGCGCGAGGCGGGGGAGCCGGGCGACGATCTCGTCATCGACGCGCGCCCGGGGCCGGCGGCCAGCCGCACCACCGTCGTGACGCTCGTGCTCGACGCCCCCGAACTCGATGCGGCGCCGCGCGGAACCGGGGTGCTCGTCACCCGCTCCGGCGGCGACGTGCCGCGCGCGCTCACCCACTCCAGCGCCAAATGGCCGTGGCTCGCCGCCCGGCTCGCACCGCACCGCCACGCGCTGCGCGTCAGCTACGACGGCCACCGCACCGACGACGCCGCGCTGCGCGCCCGGGCCCTCGCCGACGCGTCGAGGCTGCTCGGCGTCGAGCTCGGCGGCCGCGAACCGGTCGCCTCGCACGTTGCGCACTGGAGCCAGTCCGAACGCGCGACGCCCCCGGATTCCGCCGGCGTGCTGCGCGTCGGCGCCGCGGTCGCCGGCTCGGGGCTGGCGCGGGTGATCGCGCACGCCCGCGCCGTCGTCGCCGCCCGAGCCGACTAGGCCGATCGCCCCCGACTCCGTCTCACCGTTTCCGCCCACCTCGCCATGAAAGAATCGCCCCCATGCCGTCACCGTCATCGTCGTCCTCCGGCTTCGCGCTCTGGGCGGTGTTCCAGCGTCCGCCGCTCACCGCGCCGAACGTCGCCGATCCCGCCGAGGTGGCGGAGCGCCTCGATTCCGCCGTGCGGGATCTCGCCGCGGCCGAGGTGGTGACCCGCGGCATCTATGACGTCTCCGGGCTCCGCGCCGACGCCGATGTCATGATCTGGCTGCACGGCCCGAGCGCTGAGGGCCTGCAGCGCTCCCTGCGCGAGCTGCGCCGCCGCACCGTCCTGGGTGAGCTGCTCCCGGTCTGGAACGCGATGGGCGTGCACCGCGACGCCGAGTTCAACCGGGCCCACGTGCCCGGCTTCCTGCGCGGCGAGCACGCCCGCGAGTGGCTCACCGTCTACCCGTTCGTGCGCAGCTACGAGTGGTACCTGCTGCCCGAGGCCGAGCGTCGCACCATGCTCGCCGAGCACGGGCGCGCCGGCGCCGCCTTCACGAGCGTCATCGCCAACACCGTCGCGTCGTTCGCGCTGGGCGACTGGGAGTGGATCCTGCCGATGGAGTCCGACTCGCTCACCGACCTGGTCGATATGATGCGCGACCTGCGCGCCACGGATGCGCGCCGCCACGTGCGCGAGGAGGTGCCGTTCTACACCGGACGCCGCATCGCCTCGGCCGAGCTCGCGGAGGTGCTCGCGTGAGCGCCGAGAACCTCGGATCCACCGGCACCCCGCCGCGGGTGCTCGCCGCGAGCCAGCCTGCGGCCGACGGCCCCGAGCACGTGGCGACCCCGGTCGCCTACGACGCGATCCTGCTCGCCGGGTTCGGCGGACCGGAAGGCCAGGACGACGTGATCCCATTCCTGAAGAACGTGACCCGCGGGCGCGGAATCCCGGAGGAGCGCCTCGAGGAGGTGGCCCACCACTACCGCCACTTCGGCGGGGTGAGCCCGATCAACGACCAGAACCGTGAGCTGAAGGCGGCGCTCGAGGCCGAGCTCGCCCGGCGCGGCATCGACCTGCCCGTGTACTGGGGCAACCGCAACTGGGACCCGTACCTCGCCGACGCCCTGCAGGCGGCGCACGGCGACGGGCACCGCACCCTGCTCGGCATCGCGACCAGCGCCTACAGCTCGTTCTCGAGCTGCCGCCAGTACCGCGAGGACTTCGCGCTGGCCCTCGAGACGACGGGGCTGCACGGCGAGGTGACGATCGACAAGGTGCGCCAGTACTTCGACCACCCGGGTTTCGTGGAGCCCTTCATCGAGGCTCTCACGACCGGGGTGCGCGACCTTCTGGCGCGGCTGGGAGATGACGCGGATGCCGCCCGCGACATCCGCGTGCTGTTCGCCACCCACTCGATCCCCACCTCCGATGCCGAGCGCAGCGGTCCGCGCGACCGCGACTTCGGCGAGGGCGGCGCCTACGCGGCGCAGCACCTGGCCGTCAGCGAGGTGGTGGCGGCGGAGGCCGCCCGTGCGCTGGGGCTCGACCGGCTCAACTGGGAGCTCGTCTACCAATCGCGCTCGGGCCCGCCCACGCAGCCGTGGCTCGAGCCGGACATCAACGACCGCATCGCCGAGCTGCCCGCCGAGGGGGTGCGCGCGGTCGCGATCGTGCCGGTCGGCTTCCTCTCCGACCACATGGAGGTGCTCTGGGACCTCGACAACGAGGCCACCGAGTCCGCCGAGGAGGCGGGGCTGCTCTCGGTCCGCGTGGCGACGCCCGGATCGCACGCCGCCTTCGTGCGCGGACTCGTCGACCTGGTGCTCGAGCGGCGCGACGGCACCCCTCCCGCCGCGCGTCCGGCGCTCACGGAGCTCGGTCCCTGGTTCGATGTGTGCCGACCGGGGTGCTGCGAGAACGTCCGCGCCGGCTTCAAACCGGCGGTCTCCGGGGTCGCCCCGTGACCTCCGTGCGCATCGGGACGCGCGGCAGCGAACTCGCGCTCGCGCAGAGCGGTCAGGTGGCCGAGGCGCTCGCGGGCGTGCTCGGCGCCGACGTTCCGCTGATCCCGCTGCGCAGCGAAGGCGACGACCTTCGCGGCCCGCTCACCGGACTCGGAACCACCGGGGTCTTTGCGACGCGGCTGCGGGAGGCCCTGCTTGCCGGCGCCTGCGAACTGCTCGTGCACTCGTTCAAGGATCTGCCGGTCGCCCCGTACCCGGGCCTGAGCGTTGTGGCGGTGCCGAGTCGTGCGGACGCCCGAGACGCGCTCTGCACCCGAGACGGTCAGACGCTGGCGGAGCTGCCGCCGAACGCGCGGGTGGGAACCGGCTCGCCGCGCCGTGCCGCGGCGCTGCTGCGGCTGCGCCCCGACCTGCGCATCGAACCGATCCGCGGCAATGTCGGCACCCGTCTCGGCAAGCTCGACGAGGGGCTGGATGCGGTCGTGCTCGCCGCGGCGGGGCTGTCTCGGCTCGGACGTCTCGACGCCGTCGGCGAGTTCTTCGACCTCGACGCCCTGATGCCCGCCCCCGCGCAGGGAGCGCTCGCCCTGGAGGTGCGCGACGACGCCGCGGCCGACCTGCTGTCCGCCCTGGGCGAGGTGGACCACCCCGAGGCGCACGCCGCGGCCGTGGCCGAGCGCGCCGTGCTCGCCGAGCTGGAGGCGGGCTGCTCCGCCCCGATCTCGGCGTGGGCCGAGGTCCGCGACGAGCGGCTTCGGCTGCGCGCGCGGGTGATCAGCCCCGACGGGACGGCGATCGCTGAGGCCGCGGCAGAAGCCGACTGGGTTCCCGCCGCCGAGCAGCGCGAGCTCGCCGTGGCGCTCGGACACCGCGTGGGTGCCGAGCTTCGCGAGCGCATGCGCGCCGACGCCGCCCTCGACGGGCTGGTGGCCTCATGACCGGGGCACTCGACGGCCGCCGCGTCCTGATCGCCGGCTCGCCCCAGTTCGGGCAGGAGCTCGCCGCCGAGCTGGAGGCGCGCGGCGCGCACCCGGAGCTCGCCCCGTTCATCCGCACCGCAACCGCCGCCGCCCAGCCGTGGCGCGATGCCGTGACCCAGCTCGTCTCGGGCGGCTTCGACTGGGTGATCGTGACCAGCCAGGCGACCGTGCGTGCGCTCGCCGCGCTCGACCTCGACATCCCCGAGAGCACGCGCGTCGCCGCCGTCGGCCCCGCCACGGCGCGCGCGCTCACCGCCACCGGGCTGACCGTGTCGCTGGTGCCCGCCGAGCATTCGGCGCGCGGACTCCTGGCCGACCCGAGCTTCGCCGCGACCACCGGGCGACGCATCCTCGTGCCGCAGTCCGAGCTCGCCGCCCCGCTGCTCGCCGACGGCCTCGCCGAGCTCGGGCACGAGGTCACCGCGCTCGTCGCCTACCGGATCGAGGCGGTTCCCGCGCCGCCGCGCCTCGTCGAGCGCATCCGCGCGGGCGAGTTCGACGCTCTGGTGGTCAGCTCCGGCAGCGTCGGGCACGAGGTGCAGAGCCAGTGCGCACCGCTTCCCGACACGACGCACCTGATCGCGATGGGGCCCGCGACCGCCGAGGCCACGCGCGATGTCGGTCTCCGCGTCGACGGCTTCGCCCTCGATCGCACCCCCGTGGCGCTCGCCGATGCGGTCGAGGAGGTGCTCGCCGGGCGGTGGACGCCGCCGGAGGCGAGCGAGCGCCGCCCCGCCCACGACCGAGAGGACGACTCCGCATGAGCGGACCCACGATCCGACCGCGCCGACTGCGCCGCACGCCCGCCGTGCGCGCACTCGCGCGCGAAACCCATGTCGCGCCCTCGCAGCTGGTGCTGCCGGTCTTCGTGCGCGAAGGCATCGCCGAGGCCCAGCCGATCCTGTCGATGCCGGGCGTCGTCCAGCATCCGCTCTCCGAGGTCGGCCGGCTCGCAGTGCAGGTGGCCGAGGCGGGACTCGGCGGCATCATGCTCTTCGGGGTGCCCGAAACGCGCGACGCGACCGGCTCGGGGATTCTCGACCCGAACGGCATCCTCAACCGGGCGATCCGCGCCGCCGTCGTCGAGGTCGGCGACGCCACCGTCATCCAGGCCGATCTCTGCCTCGACGAGTTCACCAACCACGGTCACTGCGGCGTGCTCGGAGCCGACGGAGCGGTCGACAACGATGCCACCCTCGAGCTGTACGCCCAGGCTGCGGTCGCGCAGGCCGAGGCCGGCGCCCACCTTCTCGGCCTCTCCGGCATGATGGATGGCCAGACGGCGGTCGCCCGCCACGCGCTGGACGCCGCCGGACACACCGACGTCGGACTGCTGGCGTACTCGGCGAAGTACGCCTCCGCGCTCTACGGGCCGTTCCGCGACGCGGTCGACTCGCAGCTGCGTGGCGATCGGCGCAGCTACCAGCTCGACCCTGCGAACGGCCGTGAGGGGCTGCGCGAGGCAGCGCTCGATGTCGCCGAAGGCGCCGACATCGTCATGGTGAAGCCCGCGAGCTTCTACCTCGATGTGCTCGCCGACGTGGCGGCCGAGAGCCCCGTTCCGGTGTGGGCGTATCAGGTCTCGGGGGAGTACGCGATGATCGAAGCTGCCTCGGCGAATGGCTGGATCGACCGCCGTCGAGCCATCGAGGAGTCCGTCATCTCCATCCGTCGCGCCGGCGCCGATGCCGTGCTCAGCTACTGGGCGCTCGAGCTGGCGGAGTGGGCGAAGTGACCGCCCGCGAGCCCTCGCGCTCCGAGCAGCTGTTCGACCGTGCGCGTCGCATCCTGCCCGGCGGGGTCGACTCCCCGGTTCGTGCCTTCGGATCGGTCGGCGGCACCCCGCGCTTCCTCGCCTCCGCGCACGGCGCGTACGTCGTCGATGCCGACGGCACCGAGCTCGTGGACCTCGTCGGCTCGTGGGGCCCGGCGCTGCTCGGGCACGCGCATCCGGAGGTCGTCGACGCGGTGCAGCGCGCCGCCTCCCGCGCGCTCTCCTTCGGCGCCCCGACCGAGGGCGAGGTCGAGCTCGCCGAGCTGATCGCCGAGCGGTTCGTGCGCACCGGTCCCGACGGGGTGCGGCTCGCGCCGATCGAGCGGCTGCGGCTCGTCTCCACCGGCACCGAGGCGACGATGACGGCGATCCGCCTGGTGCGCGGGGCCACCGGCCGTGACCTGGTCGTCAAGTTCGCCGGGCACTACCACGGCCACTCCGACGGACTGCTGGCCGAGGCGGGGTCGGGGCTCGCGACGCAGGCGCTCCCCGGGTCGGCGGGCGTCACCGCGGCGACCGCGGGCCAGACGATCGTGCTGCCGTACAACGATCTCGACGCGGTGCGCGCGGCGTTCGCGCAGCACCCGGACCAGATCGCCGGGATCATCGTCGAATCGGCGGGCGCCAACATGGGCGTCGTCGCTCCGACCCCGGGTTTCACCCGCGCGCTGCGGGAGCTCTGCCACGAGCATGGCGCGCTGCTCATCGTCGACGAGGTGCTCACCGGGTTCCGCTCGGGCCCGGCCGGCTACTGGGGCGTCGAGGTCGACGCGGGCGAGGGATACCTGCCCGACCTGGTCTGCTTCGGCAAGGTGATCGGCGGGGGGCTTCCCGTCGCCGCGATCGGCGGCCGCGCCGATCTGCTCGAGCTGCTCGCGCCGCTCGGCCCGGTGTATCAGGCGGGAACCTTGAGCGGCAACCCGGTCGCGGTCGCGGCGGGGTTGGCGACGCTGCGCCTCGCCGATGACGCCGCCTACGCGCGACTGGCGAGCGCCGCCGATGCCGTGGCCGCCGGTGTCTCCGCCGCGCTGATTGCGGCGGGCGTCGAGCACGTCGTGCCCCGGGCGGGCACGCTGTTCTCGTTCGCCTTCCGCGGCGAGGTGCCGCGCAGCTACCGCGAGGTGCAGGACCAGCGCGCCGACCGCTACCCGGCCCTCTTCCATGCGTTCCTCGACAGCGGCGTGATGCTTCCTCCGAGCGTCTTCGAGGCGTGGTTCGTGTCCGCGGCGCATGATCAGGCCGCGATTGGCCGTATTCTCGATGCGGCCCCGGCCGCAGCGCGCGCCGCGGCCTCTCGCTGATCGCGGCTCGCCGCGATCCGAACGCCGTGAGGTGCCGCATTACCGAGAAAGTCTCAGGGACCGATTACGCTGGATCCGTGACGGCAGCAAGGACCGATCGAGTGCGTATCGGGGTGCAACTGGGGCTTCAGAACGCCAGCTTCGCGCAGGTGCGCGATGCCGTGCTGCGCTTCGAGGAGCTCGGTGTCGACTCGATCTTCGTCTCGGATCACTTCTTCCCGGTCGGGCCCGGCGGTGACGGCCGCCAGTTCGAGGCGTGGATGACCCTCGCCTCGATCGCGGAGCTCACCCATCGCGTCGAGTTCGGGCCGCTCGTCTCGTCCACGGCGTACCGGAACCCCGACCTCCAAGCCGACATGGCACGGACGATCGACCACATCAGCGCGCACGCCACCGGGATCGGGCGGTTCATCTTCGGCACCGGGTCCGGCGGCCAGGAGCGTGACTTCCGCGGCTACGGCTACCCCTTCGAAGGGCCCGCCGCCCGCGCCGAGCGACTCGCCACCGACGTCGCGCGCGTTCGAGCCCGCTGGGCCGCCCTCACCCCGCCGCCGACGCGGCCGATCCCGCTGCTCATCGGCGGGCACGGCGAGAGCACGACGCTGCGCACCGTCGCCGAGCACGCCGACATCTGGCACTCCTTCAGCGACCCCGACACCTTCGTGCGCCGACTCGGCGTCGTGCGCCACTGGTGTGCCGAGATCGGCCGCGATCCGCGGGAGATCCGCCTCGCCACCGGAACCAGTCTCGGCGGCGCCGGCATGCTCGACTCCGCCTCGCTGCGCGCCTACCATGCGCTCGGCGTGCGACTGTTCGTTCCGGCCCTCGACGGTCCCGAGTTCGACCCGGCGCCCGTGCGTCGGCTGCTGTCCTGGCGCGAAACGCTCGAGAGCTGACCGTTCTCATGCGGAGCCCGTCGCCCGCACCGCCTAGCCTGATCTCGTGAATCAGTCGCCCGGCCCGAGGTCCACCGGCAGTCCGGCCATCGTGGCCGCGATCGTCGTCACCCTGCTGGCCTGGGCGAGCGCCTTCGTCGTCATCCGCGATGTCGCGCCCGAGATCGGCGGCGGCGCGCTCGCGCTGGGTCGGCTGCTCGTCGGCGCGGTCGCCCTCGGGCTGCTCGTCGCGGTGCGCCGCACGTGGGTGCACCCCACCCGCCGCGAATGGCTGCTGCTGGCCCTGTACGGCATCGCCTGGTTCGGTGCCTACAACGTGGCCCTCAACCTCGCCGAGCACACGCTCGACGCCGGCACGACCGCGATGATCGTCAACATCGGGCCGATCCTGATCGCACTCGGGGCGGGAGTGCTGCTGGGGGAGGGCATTCCGCGGTGGCTCGTCATCGGCGCGCTCGTCGCCTTCTCGGGTGTCGTCGTCATCGGGCTCGCGTCCAGTCTCGCCGTGCCCGGTCGCGAGGTCGACGTTCCGGGGATGCTGTGGGCGCTGCTCGCCGCCGCCACCTATGCCGCCGGGGTGATCGCCCAGAAGCCGGTGTCGCGGCGGATCCCGGCGATCCAGACCACGTTCGTCGGCTGTGTCGTCGGCGCGCTGGCGACCCTGCCCTTCCTCGGACAGCTCGTGAGCGAGGCGAGCTCCGCGAGCGCAGCCGCGCTCGTCGGAGTCGTCTACCTCGGCGTGGTGCCCACGGCGCTCGCGTTCACGACCTGGGGCTACGCCCTGGCTCGGATGCCCGCCGGGCGTCTCGGCGTCTCCACCTACATCGTGCCCCCGCTCGTCATCCTGCTCGCCTGGATCGTGCTCGGCGAGGTTCCGGCGATCCTCGCCGTCGTCGGGGGAGCGATCTGCCTGTTCGGGGTGGCGCTCAGCCGTCGGCGGCCGCGTCAGCCCGCCGCGCCGCCGCCTGCCGCGGTGCCGCCCGCCGCCACCTGATCCTGCGCATCCGCCGACCTGTTCACAGTTGCCGCCGAAATCTGCCAGAATAGTTCTTTGGGTCCCCGCTGCCCGACCCTCTATCCGGTCGCGGACGATCCCCCTTCAGAACTTTCCTGCCGAGTGTGCCCCACGCGCACGGGAGCAGTTCGACCTTCATTCAACGTTTCAGGAGAATCGTGGCTGTCAAGATCCGCCTCAAGCGCCTCGGAAAGATCCGTGCGCCGTACTACCGAATCGTCGTTGCCGACTCGCGCACCAAGCGCGACGGTCGCGTCATCGAAGAGATCGGGAAGTACCACCCGACCGAGGAGCCCTCGTTCATCGAGATCGACTCCGAGCGCGCGCAGTACTGGCTGAGCGTCGGCGCGCAGCCGACCGAGCAGGTCGCGGCGCTGCTCAAGCTCTCGGGCGACTGGGGCATGTTCAAGGGCGAGAAGGGTGCCAAGAGCACCATCAAGACCAAGGAAGCGCCCGTCGCGTTCGTCGTCGACGAGAAGAAGAAGCCGGTTCTCAAGCCCAAGGCGGAGAAGAAGGCCGAAGCCAAGGCTGAGGCGGCCGCCGAGGAGGCTCCTGCGGAGGCTCCCGCCGAAGCTCCGGCCGACGCCGACCAGGCGTAGTCATCATGCTGGCATCCGCTCTGAAGCATCTCGTCACGGGGATCGTCGAGCATCCCGACGATGTTCAGGTGGATTCCTCGAGCTCTGCTCGTGGGGAGGTCCTCGAGGTGCGCGTGCACCCCGAGGACCTCGGCCGCGTGATCGGCCGCGCCGGTCGCACGGCCAAGGCACTGCGCACGCTCGTCAACGCCCTCGCCGATGGCCGACGCGTTCGCGTTGACGTCGTCGACACCGACGAGGCGTGAGCCCCACAGCTCCCCGACCCGGTGGAGGGTCCGGTCCGCGCGCCGGCGTCACGCAGCTCCGAGTCGGGCGGCTGACGAAAGCGCACGGGCTCAAGGGCGCGCTCAAGATCGAGCTGTACACCGACGACCCGGATCGCCGGTTCGCGCCGGGATCGAGCTTCTCGCTGCAGGTTCCGTCGTCGTCGCCGTGGCACGGCAAGACTCTTGAGCTCATCGAGCTGCGCTGGTACAACGCGCAGCCGGTCGGCTTCTTCGTCGGCGTCAACGACCGCACTGCCGCCGAGACGCTCGTGAAGGCCATCCTCTGGGTCGACCAGGAGACCGCGGAGCTTCCCGAAGAGAAGGACGCCTGGTACGACCACCAGCTCGTCGGACTCAAGGCCTTCCGCGACGGGGTCGAGATCGGCCGCGTCGTGCGCGTCGACCACTTCCCGGCGCAGGACCTGCTCGCCATCCGCACCGACGAGCGCGAGGTGCTCGTGCCCTTCGTGGCGGCGATCGTTCCCGAGGTCGACGTCGCCGCCGGCCGCGTCACCGTGACGCCGCCCGCGGGACTCTTCGAAGACCTGCCCGAGGAGCCCGAACCGGCCGCGTCTCCCGCGTCTTCCGATTCGACCGACTCCGCTGTCGAGACCGACGCCGCCCAGACAGCCGACGCCGAGACTGACGCCGCCGAATAGCTCCGCCTCCCCTTTCGCAAAGTCGGAGATTCGGCCATCTCGTCCACGACGCGTGGACGACTGCGGCTGGGTTCCGATCTTGCGCGGAAGCGCGCCCCCGAGCGCGCACCGGCACCGACGCAGCGCGGCCCGTCGGCACACCCGCGGCGGGCGTTGGCGAGCGGTCACCGAGTTCGCGATCGCCGGTAGGCGCGCGGTGCGTGCCCGTCGTCTGCGTCACGGGCGCGCCACAGGTGCTCGCGCCGACGCACCAAGCCGAGCAGCAGCGCTTCGCACGCTGTCCACTGGTCCATCACCTGGCGGTAGCTCAGCCGGATGACGACGTAGCCCCGGGCGATCAGGGCGAGATCTCGTGCGCGATCCTGTTCGAACCGCTCGCCGCCGTGCCACTGCTCACCGTCGAGCTCAAGCACGAGTCGGTCGCCGATCAGCAGGTCGACGATGCCGATCCCATCGATCCGGACCTGCGTTCGCACGCCGACTCGTCGACGTTGTAGTGCCAGGCGCGCCAGGGATTCGAGTCCGGATTGGCTTGAACCGTCGACATGCCGAGCAGCCCGGCGTCCGGTCCCGGTCGTGGACAGCGCCCGCAGCACCTCCGTCTGCGTGGCCAGGCCGAGGTTCAGGATGGAGTCGGCGGCGACGACGATCTCGGCGAGGCTCCCGCATCGGCAGAGCTGCGCGAGCGCGTCGGGGGTCGAGTCGAGGGGCGCTCCGCCCTGAAGCGGAGTCCCGTGCCAGTGGAGGCGCGTGCCCGCGACGCGGCGGCCTCGCGCCCCCGGCCACAGTGCGACATGCGCGGTGGACGGGCGAAGCACCCATACGCCGCGCAGTGCCAGCGCGCTCGCGCAGGTGAGTCGCCCGCCGCACTGGGCCGCGCGCACCACGTCCGGCGGAGCGAAACGCGTCGCATACCACCCGCGGGCGATCCGTCGGATGGTCCCATCGGCGAGTGCGCGGGCGATCTCCGCTCGTGAGATGCCGGCGTCGCGCAGTGTGCGGGTCGACGCGACGCCCGAGCCATGTTCCATCACCTGCAGGATTCGCATCGGCCGAGTGTGGCGCTCGGACCGTGTTGAGGCACGGTCGTCGCCGCGCTCAGGGGAGAACTTCGCGCCGACGTCGGAGTGAAGGGCCCGAAAGTCGGATGCGCGGCGCTCTCATCCACGAGCCGTGGACGAAGCGGCCGAATCTCCGAGTTTCGGAAGCAGGGGCGGAAGGAGAAGGCCGCCGCAGCGCCGTCCGCCGCCGCGGAGCAGCGCAGATCGGCGCCGACGCCGCGGAACGACGCCGAGTAGCGTCGCCCGCCGAGGTGGCTAGGCTCAACGGGTGCGCATCGACATCGTCACGATCTTCCCGGAGTTCTTCTCCGTGCTCGACGTCTCCCTGCTCGGCAAGGCGCGCGCGACAGGCCTGATCGACGTCCGCGTGCACGACCTGCGCGACTTCACGCACGATCGTCACCGCACTGTCGATGACACGCCCGCCGGCGGCGGCGCCGGCATGGTCATGAAGCCGGAGCCGTGGGGCGAGGCGCTCGATGCGGTGCTCACCGACGCCTCCGATGCGGTGCTCATCTTCCCGAGCCCGGCCGGCTCGCTGTTCACCCAGGCCGCCGCGCGCGAGCTGAGCGACACCGCGCACCTGGTGTTCTGCTGCGGCCGCTACGAGGGCATCGATCAGCGGGTGATCGAGCACGCCCGCACCCGTCCGGAGGTCGCGGAGGTGCGGGAGGTCAGCCTCGGCGACTACGTGCTGAACGGCGGCGAGGTCGCCGTGATGGCGATGGTCGAGGCGATCGGCCGTCTCGTGCCGGGCATGGTGGGAAACCCCGAGAGCCTTGTCGAGGAGAGCCACGAGGACGGCCTGCTCGAGTACCCCAGCTACACCAAGCCCGCCGTCTGGCGGGGCCTGGAGACGCCGCCGATCCTGCTCAGCGGCAACCACGCCGCGATCGCCGCCTGGCGTCGCGAGCAGCAGGTGGAGCGCACCCGGCGTGTGCGGCCGGAGCTGCTGCCGCCGACGGAGTCCTAGCTCGAGCGCTGCGTCAGGATGACGGGGCCGTCGTCGGTGATCGCCACCGTGTGCTCCGCGTGCGCGCCGCGGGAGCCGTCGCGCGAGCGCAGCGTCCAGCCGTCCGCATCCGTGTAGATCTTGTTGGTGGTGTGCAGGAACCACGGCTCGATCGCGAACACCAGGCCGGCGCGCAGCGGCAGACCGCGTCCGCGGCGCCCGTCGTTCGGGATGTGCGGGTCGCCGTGCATGATGCGACCGACGCCATGCCCGCCGAAGTCGAGGTTGATCTTCAGCCGGTTCGCCTTGGCGACCTCGCCGATCGCGCCGGAGATGTCGCCCACTTTGTTGCCGACGACCGCGGCCGCGATTCCGGCCTCGAGCGCCTTCTCCGTGATCTCGATCAGGCGCAGATCCTCCTCGCGGGGCGTGCCGACGGCGATCGTCAGGGCAGAGTCGGAGACCCAGCCGTTGAGGCCCGCCGCGAAGTCGAGCGTGAGCAGGTCGCCGTCCTGCAGTGCGTAGTCGTGGGGGAGGCCGTGCAGCACGCCGTCGTTGACCGAGGTGCAGATGACCTTGCCGAACGGCGAGCCGCCGAACGACGGGTGATAGTCGATGTAGCAGGATTCGGCGCCCGCGGAGCGGATCATGTCGTGCGCGAGCGCGTCGAGCTCGAGCAGGTTGACGCCGACGGCGGCCGCGTCGCGCGTGGCCTCCAGAACGCTCGCCACGAACGCGCCGGCGGCGCGCATCTCATCGATTTCGGCCGGGGTGCGCAATTCAATCACCGGATGAGCCTAGCCACTTCGGCCGTCGCCAGCGCGGCTCGGCGCCAGCCGGTTTTCCGAGAGGTCCCGAATGTGGCAGAATAAGCGTTTGTGCCCGGCGCGACTCTGCCATAGGGGAGTCGCGGTTCTGCCGAACAGCACAACATTTCTTCTTCATCACCGATACCCCGCGTCCCGACCTGTGGCGAACGCAGAGAGCGAACTGACATGCACATTCTCGACTCCGTCGACGCAGCCAACCTGCGCAGCGACATCCCCGACTTCCGTCCGGGCGACACCGTCAAGGTGCACGTCAACATCGTCGAAGGTTCGCGCTCGCGTATCCAGGTCTTCCAGGGCGTCGTCATCGGCCGCTCCAACGAGGGCATCCGCGAGACCTTCACGGTCCGCAAGATCAGCTTCCAGGTGGGCGTCGAGCGCACCTTCCCGGTGCACTCCCCGGTGATCGATCACATCGAGATCGTCACCCGCGGTGACGTGCGTCGCGCGAAGCTCTACTACCTCCGCAACCTGCGCGGCAAGAAGGCGAAGATCAAGGAGAAGCGCGAGAACTGAGTTCTCGAGCTGTCCCGCTCGAATCCCGGCCCGGTCCTCCGGCGCCGGGATTCGTCGTTTCACGGTCGGTGAACCGTGAGTGCGACTCGACACACGTGGTGAGTGCTACCGCCGTGTGAGCGCAGTTGCAACCTATGCTTGCTTCGAGCCAACCGAGGTGCAATGTATTCAGAACGACCGCGATCCGAGCGATCCCTTCCGCTGGCGCCTCCCTCCGAGGCCCCAGAGTCCGAACGACCGCGTCGCGGCTCCGGAGTGCTGCGCTTCCTGCGCGACGTCTTCATCATCCTTGTCGCCGCGGTCGTCATCTCGTTCCTCATCAAGACGTTCCTGATCCGCTCGTTCTACATCCCGTCGGAGTCGATGGAGTCGACGCTGCTGGTCAACGATCGCATCATCGTCAACGAGCTGGTGCCCGAACTGGTGCCGATCTCGCGCGGTGACATCGTCGTGTTCCAGGATCCGGGCGGGTGGCTCGTCCCGCAGCCGACGGTGGAGCAGGAGCCGCTCGCGGCCGCCTTCGACTGGGTGCTGTCGTTCGTCGGTCTGACGGCGCCGGACAGCAACGATCACCTCATCAAGCGCGTCATCGGCCTGCCGGGCGACGTCGTGACCTGCTGCGACGAGTACGGCCGCCTCTCGATCAACGGGGTCCCGATCGACGAGCCCTACGTGAAGCTGCCGGACGGGGTGACCAAGGTCTCCCGCGACGACTTCACCGTCACGGTGCCGGAGGACTCGCTGTGGGTGATGGGCGACAACCGCTATGAGTCGGCCGATTCGCGCTACAACCGAGACAAGCCGGGCAACGGCTTCGTCCCGTTCGATCACGTCGTGGGGCGCGCCGTCCTGATCTCGTGGCCGGTCGATCGCTGGACGTGGCTCGACAACCACGAGTTCGCGTTCGCCGGTGTCGACGACGCGGTCTCGACGCCGTCCGGCGACGACGAGACGGACGAGAGCGGGACCCCGAGCCCGCAGGCCACGACGGGCGGCGAGTGATCCGCCGCGATGGCTGTCGCTGAGCCGACCCTGGAACGGGAGCGCGCCCTGTTCGCCGACGGGGCTTCGCTCGTCATCGGCTGCGACGAGGTGGGCCGCGGCGCGATCGCCGGTCCCGTCGCCGTGGGGGTGTCGGCGGCCTCGCTCGACGAGCTCGATGCGGCCCCGGTGCCGGCGGGGCTTCGCGACTCCAAGCTGCTGAGCGAGAAGCGGCGCGACGCGCTCGAGCCGCTCGCCCGCGCCTGGCTGCCCCGTTCGGCGGTGGGACTGGCGACCCCCGCCGAGGTGGAGGCGCGCGGGATCATCGCGGCGCTCGGCCTCGCGGCCAGTCGCGCTCTCGGTGAGCTGCACGCATCCGGTGTCGACTTCCAGGGCGCCGTCGTGCTGCTTGACGGCTCGCACGACTGGCTGACGGCCGCCCTGCCGCGGCGCAGCGTGCTGCCGCGGGTCATCACGCAGGTCAAGGCCGACCGGGACTGCGCGGTCGTGGCGGCCGCCTCGGTGCTCGCGAAGGTGCACCGCGATCGCCTGATGATCGCGGCCCACGAGGAGGCTCCCGAGTTCGGCTGGGCGAGCAACAAGGGCTACGCGAGCGCCGCGCACTATGCGGCCGTGGAGGCGCGCGGTCCGCATCCCCTGCACCGTCGCTCGTGGCTACGCGAACCCACGCTGGATGTCGCGGTCGAGTCGCCGGGCGCATGACGAACTAGACTCGCAGCCGTGGATGACGACGAGTTTGAGGACTACGACCGTGAGGTCGAGTTGGCCCTCTACCGCGAGTACCGCGACGTGGTGGGACAGTTCAAGTACGTGGTCGAGACGGAGCGCCGCTTCTACCTCGCGAACGAGGTGTCGCTCGAGCGCAAGGACACCGAGCATGACTTCTATTTCGAGCTGACGATGAACGACGTCTGGGTGTGGGATGTCTACCGCGCCGACCGCTTCGTGAAGAGCGTGCGCGTGCTCACCTTCAAAGACGTCAACGTCGAGGTGCGCGGCGACAAGGATCTGGAGCTCCCCAAGGAGCTCGCGCTCGACGAGTAGGCATTCGTGGATCTCTACCTCCCGATCGTGCTGACGGTCACCCTGGTGATGGTCGGCCTCGTGATCGGCGTCACCTGGGCGCTGACGCGCGCCGCGCAGCGGCGGCGGCGCGAGCTCGAGGAGTCCGGAGACCTCGGCTCGCCCGAGTAGCCGCGTAGCCGCGTAGCCGAGAAGCCGAGTAGCCGAGTAGCCGCGCGGCGGGCGCTCGGAGCGGTCTCGCGCCGCCGTGCGGACGACTCCTCCGCAGACCTCGTTTCGACGCCAAGTGCGCCGATCCTGTTCCGGCTCGTTCGCGCCCGGGTGCGCGCGCGCATCCTCGGGGCATGGCAGCCAAAGACGAACTCGGGCGGCGCGGTGAGCGCATCGCGGAGCACCACCTCACCGAGCGCGGGCTGGTCGTGCTCGATCGCAACTGGCGCTGCCCGAGCGGCGAGATCGACCTGGTGCTGCGCGACGGCGACGAGACGGTGTTCGTCGAGGTGAAGACGCGCGCGGGGCTCGGCTACGGGCATCCGCTGGAGGCGATCACCATGGTCAAGCTCGCGAGGCTCCGCCGGCTCGCGGGGGAGTGGTGCGAGCACCGGCGCGCCGCCGGCCTGCCGGTGGGCCGGATCCGCATCGACGCGGTCGGGGTGATCGCGCCGGTCGACGCGCCCGCGCGCATCGACCACCTCGAGGGGGTGTTCTGATGCCGGTCGGGCGCGCCCACGCGATCGCGCTGCTCGGCATCGACGGCGCCGTGGTGGAGATCGAGGCCGACATCTCGCAGCAGCTTCCCGGCTTCGTGCTCATCGGGCTCCCCGATGCGGCGCTCGGGGAGGCGCGCGATCGCGTGCGGGCGGCGGCCCAGAACTCGGGGATCCCACTGCCGTCGCGCAAGCTCACCATCAACCTCTCGCCCGCGGCGCTGCCCAAACACGGCTCCGGCTTCGACCTCGCGATCGCCATGGCTGCCTTTGCGGCCGACGGCGCCGTCTCGGCCGACTCGGTCGCGGGAGTGGTGCACGTCGGCGAGCTCGGGCTCGACGGGCGGCTCCGCCCGCTGCCGGGAGTGCTGCCTGCGGTGCTGGCGGCCCGGCGGGCGGGGTTCGCCACTGTGCTGGTGCCGGCGGGCAACGCGGCGGAGGCGGCGCTGGTCCCCGGAATCCGGGTCGTGTCGATCGCGAGCCTCCGCGACGCGGCGATCTGGCACGGCGCCGAGCTGGAGCCCGTCGAGGTCGAGCCGCTCGCCCTCGCGCCGATCGCGCACGAGGCAACCGAGGAGCGGGCCGGAGACCTCTCTGACATCCTGGGCAACCGTGACGCGGTCGAGGCGCTGCAGGTCGCCGCCGCGGGCGGGCACCACATGTTCCTGCTGGGGCCGCCCGGTGCGGGCAAGACGATGCTCGCGGCGCGACTGCCGGGCATTCTTCCCGATCTGGAACCGGCGGAGGCGCTCGAGGTCTCCTGCATCCGTTCGCTCGCGGGGCTGCCCGTGGCCGGGGAGCTGCCCGTGCGTCCGCCGCTGGAGGCCCCGCACCACACCGCGAGTGCGGCGGCGATCGTCGGCGGCGGCAGCACGCTGATCCGGCCGGGTGCCGCGGCGCGGGCGGCGCACGGAGTGCTGTTCCTCGACGAGGCCCCGGAGTTCGCCCCCGGTGCGCTGGATGCGCTGCGGCAGCCGCTGGAGTCGGGAGTCATCCGTATCGCGCGCGCCAACGCGACCGCGCAGTTCCCGGCCCGGTTTCAGCTCCTGCTGGCGGCCAACCCCTGCCCGTGCGGCAACGCGGGCGCCCGCGACCTGGTCTGCACCTGCACGGCGATGGCCCGGCGACGCTATCTCGGCCGGCTCAGCGGACCGCTGCTGGATCGGGTCGACATCCAGCTGCGTGTTCCTCGGATGACGGCCGCCCAGCTGCGCCTGTCGGGATCTCAGACGACCGACTCGGCGCACGCCCACGCTCGCGTCGCGACGGCGCGCGAGCGGTCCCGGAGCCGACTGCGCGGCACCCCGTGGCGGCTCAATGCGCACGTGCCCGGAGCCTGGCTTCGCACCGACGCGGGCCGTCCGTCGCCCGGCGCCACCGGGGTGCTCGATCGCGCGCTCGAACGCGGGGCGATCACGATGCGCGGCTTCGACCGCATCGTGCGCGTCGCGTGGACCATCGCCGACCTCGACGGCGTCGACCGACCCGGCTCCGATCAGGTGGGTCGGGCACTTCTGCTTCGAAAGGCGGCGGCATGAGCATCGCAGGTGTGGACGACGAGGTGGCAGGCCCGCTCGTGCGCGCGGTGAGCGCGCCGGGAACCGCAGCCGCGCCCGACGAGACGGCGGAGCGGTTCGCTCGGGCCGCGTGGAGCCACCTCGCCGAACCCGGGGATGCGCTGAGTGGGCTGCTGGTGCAGACCTTCGGCGCACCGGGTGCCCTCGAACGGCTCGTGCGGCTCGGTGACGACGAGAAACGCGCCGCGCGCGAGCTCTCCGCGGAGCTGACGGAGGCGGTGGGGGACTCACCCGGCGTCAAGCTGCTGCGCGAGGCGGTGCTGCGCTGGAGACCGCGCCGATCCTCCCACCAGGTCATCCGCGCCCTCAGCCAGGCGCAGCGCTTCGGCGTGCAGCTGGTGGTGCCGAGCGATCCGGAGTGGCCCGCGCTGCTCGACGATCTGGGAGCGCACGCGCCGCACGCGCTGTGGCTGCGCGGTCGGCGCGAGGCGCTGCACGCGCTCGAGAACTCGATCGCGATCGTCGGCGCGCGCGCCGCCACCGGCTACGGCGAGCACGTGGCGGTCGAGCTGGCCAGCGGCTTGGCCGAGCGCGGCTTCGCGATCGTCTCGGGTGCCGCCTACGGCATCGACGGCATCGCGCATCGCTCCGCGCTAGCGAGCTCCGGCGACACCATCGCGGTGCTCGCGGGCGGGCTCGACCGGTTCTACCCGAGCGGCCACGAGGCGCTGCTGACGCGCGTCGTCGAGCGAGGCGCCGCGATCGCCGAGGTGCCGTGCGGCACGGCCCCCACCCGCTGGCGCTTCCTGCAGCGCAACAGGTTGATCGCCGCGGCGACCTGCGCGACGGTCGTCGTGGAGGCGGGTTGGCGCTCCGGCTCGCTCAACACCGCCCACCACGCCCTCGCACTCGGTCGTCCGGTCGGCGTCGTCCCCGGGCCGGTCACCAGTTCGGCGTCGGCGGGCTGTCACCGGCTGCTGCGGGAGGCGCCGGTGGTGTGCGTGACGAATCCGGGCGAGGCGGCCGAGCTCGCGACGGGAGAGAGCACCGCCGCGGCGAGCGGCAGCGTGCCGAGTGCTCCGGACTCGGCGGCATCTTCCGACGTGAGCGGCCTCGAGTCGCGGGTGCTCGACGCCCTCAGCGAGCGGAGCCCGCGCACGATCGACAACGTCGCCGCGGCCGCCGGGCTCGCCGTCGACCAGGTGCGTGCAACGCTCGGCCTGCTCGACCTCGACGGGCGGGTGCGTGAGCGCCCCACCGGATGGCTCAAGGCCGCGGCGGACCGCCGGGAGGTCGCCCGTGCCGACTAGAGTTCCCCCGAGTGCACGCGACGGTGGGAGGCAACATGGTGGGATCCGAGGCGCCGGGGTTCGTTCAGCTGGGTCACTATCCGGCTCCGCGGCACACGCTCGTGCACATCAGCGACACGCACTTCCTCGCCGGCCACGCGCCCCTGTACGGGGCCGTCGACACCGACCTCGCGCTGGGCCGGGCCTTCGAGCAGCTGGAGCGCTCCGGGGTGCGCCCCTCGGGCATCGTCATCACGGGTGACCTCGCCGACCTCGCCGAGCCGGATGCCTACCGGCGGCTCCGCGCCCTCATCGAACCGGCCGCGACGCGGCTCGGGGCCGAGATCATCTGGGTGATGGGCAACCACGACGAGCGCGGACCGTTCGCCGCCGAACTGCTCGACGAGGCCAACGGCGGCGAACCGCTGGACCGCGTCCACCAGCTCGGCGGGCTCCGCGTCGTCGTGCTCGACTCGACCGTGCCCGGATTCCACCACGGCGACATCACCGACGAGCAGCTCGACTGGCTGCGTCGGGTGCTCGCCACCCCCGCACCGGATGGCACCATCCTCGCCCTGCACCACCCGCCGCTGCCGAGCCCCGTGGAGCTGATGGCGATCCTCGAACTCGACAACCAGCCGCAGCTCGCCGATGTGCTGCGCGGCAGCGACGTGCGCGCGATCCTCGCGGGCCACCTGCACCACTCGACGCACGGCACGTTCGCGGGCATCCCGGTCTCGGTGGCTGCCGCCACCTGCTACACGATCGACGTGAGCGCGCCGCGCGGCACCCTGCGCGGGATCGACGCGGCGCAGTCGGTCAACGTCGTCAACGTCTACGACTCCGGCGTCGTGCACTCGATCGTGCCCATTACCGAGGCGCCGCAGGTCGCCGGCTTCTCCGACGCTGTGCTGGAGCGGCTGGCGGCGATGACCCCGGAGGAGCGCCGCGCCGCGTTCTCGGACAAGTCCTCCACCTTCAACGTCGCCGACGCGGACGCCTCGGGCGGGGCCAGCTCGAGCTGAACGCTGCGGCGTGTGCCACGATCGGCGCGGCGGCGTCGGCGTCGCCCGATGCGGCGTGGCCGCACGGCAACGCGGCTCCCGCGCGCGACCATGGAACCCATGCAGGTGTCCGCTGCGATCGACCGCTTTGCCCGCTCCCTTGAGACCGAGCGGGGTCTGTCGGCGCACACGGTGCGCGGCTATCGCACCGACCTGACGGAGCTGGCGGAGGTCGCGGCCGAGCGCGCGGTCACCGAGGTCGCGGGTCTCGATCTTGAGCTGCTGCGCGAATGGCTCTGGCTCTCGGCGCAGCGCGGCCTCGCGAGCGCGACCCTGGCGCGCCGCACCGCTGCGGTGCGCGCCTTCACCGCCTGGCTCGTCGACCACGGTCAGCTGGCAGCCGACCCGGCGGCACGGCTGCGCGCCCCGCGACCGGACCAGCATCTGCCCCGCGTTCTGACCCGTGCGCAGATGGACGACCTCTTCTCGGGGCTCGCCGCCCGGGCCGCAACGGGCGACGCCGTCGCCATCCGCGACCTGGCGATCGTCGAGCTGCTCTACGCCTCCGCCATCCGGGTGAGCGAGCTCGCCGCGCTCCGTCCCGAATCGCTTGATCCCGCCCGTCGCACCGTGCGGGTGCTCGGCAAGGGCGGCAAGGAGCGCGTCGTGCCGTATGGGGGGCCCGCGGCGCGCGCCCTCGACGCCTATCAGACGCGTTCGCGGCCGGAGCTCGTGCGCGATCGCGTCGACTCCGGCTCGCTGTTCGTCGGGGTGCGCGGCGGCGCGATCGACACCCGGTCGGTGTACCAGGTGATCGCCCGGCTGCTCGTCGACCTGCCCGGCTCCGGTCCGTCCGGTCCGCACACGCTGCGGCACACCGCGGCGACGCATCTGCTCGATGGGGGAGCCGATCTGCGCGCCGTGCAGGAGCTGCTCGGGCACTCCAGCCTGTCGACGACGCAGATCTACACGCACGTGTCGACCGAGCGGCTGCGCGAGAGCTACCGGCTCGCGCACCCGCGCGCCTGAGGCGGCGACGCCGGGCCGTCGCTACTCGAGCTGCGCGCGATACACCTCGAGCACGCGCGAAAGGTAGCGCGTGACGATCTCCTGATCCTCGGGGGTGAACTCGTCGAGCACCCGATCGATCCCCATGATCATCGGCATGATCGCGGCCATCGCGCGATCCACCGAGGCCGGCTTCGGCACGACGACCACGCCGCGCCGGTCGGTCGGATGCGGTTCGCGCGTCGCGTGGCCGACCGCGACGAGGCGGTCGACGACGGTCGTCACCGCGGCGGTCGACATGCCGAGTCGCCGCGCCAGCTCGGTGGGGGAGAGGTTCCCGTGCATGACGAGGTGCTCCATCGCCTGCATGTCGGTGTGGTTCACCTCGAGCTGCTTGCCGACGTGCGCCTCGAAGTCGGCGCTCACCTCGAGCAGCTCTCGCACGTGCATCGTCGCGTCGCGCACGCCGACGCGGGGCACGCCGTCGCGCGGCGCGGCATCGCGGGCGCGGGGTCGAGTGCTTGGCATGAGGTGAGTTTATCGCTATGTTGTTCGAAGTCCTAGTATTTAGAAAATCGAATGAGAGCCATGCACGCCGTCACGCGCTTCATCACCTCCCGTCGCACCTCCTGGATCGTTCTCGTCGTCGCCGGCCTGCTCGCGGGCGGACTGTTCGCGATGGGGAGCGGATCCGAGGGCGAACTCTCGCCGGGGGTCGGCCTTCCCGACTCCGCGGAGTCGGCCCGGGCGGCGGCGCTGCAGGACACGCTCGCCGGCTCAGACTCGACGAGCGCGCTGCTCGTGTTCTCGCGCGAAGGCGCGGAACTCGACCAGGCCGATATCGCCGCGGTCGTCGAGCGCAGCGTCGAGCTCGCCGACCTCTCGAGCGGCGGCTTCGTGCCGCCGCCGACCGTGGCCGATGACGGCTCGGCGGCGCTGCTGGTGGTTCCGCTCGACGTGCTGGAGGATGCCGGCGAGCAGGCCGAGCGCGCCGACGAGCTCCGGGAGATCGCGAACACCGACCTCCCGGCCGGTCTTGAGGGTCTGCTGACCGGCCCGGAGGGCTTCGCCGTCGACATCGCCGCGGTCTTCGAGGGCGCCGACTTCACACTCCTGTTGACGACCGTGATCGTCGTGGCGGTGCTCCTGCTCGTGACCTACCGCAGCCCGTGGCTCTGGCTCGTGCCGCTCGTCGTCGTCGGCACCGCCGATGGGCTCGCGAGCGTTGTGGCCACCCGTGTCTCCGCGGTCTTCGGGATCGCCCTCGATGCCTCGGTGACCGGGATCCTGTCGGTGCTCGTCTTCGGTGCCGGCACCAACTACGCCCTGCTGCTGATCGCGCGCTACCGCGACGAGCTGCGGGTATTCGAGGATCGCCGTGAGGCGATGGCGCGCGCTCTGCGCGGAGCGGGCCCCGCGATCATCGCGAGCGGCGGCACCGTGGTGCTGAGCCTTCTGACGCTGGTCTTCGCGGAGCTCGCGGGCAACCGCGCCCTCGGCATCGCCTGCGCCACCGGTGTGGTGATCGCGATGATCTTCGCCACCGTCGTGCTTCCGGCGGCGCTCGTCCAGTTCGGGCGCGGGCTGTTCTGGCCCTACATCCCACGCGTCGGCAGCGAGGGCAGCATGAACCGCGGTCTCTGGCACGGACTCGGCGTGCGGGTCGCCCGCAAGCCGGCGGTCGTCGCGACTATCGGCGTCCTGCTGCTCGGCGGGCTCGCCCTGGGTGGGACCCAGCTGCGCGTCGGTCTCGCTCAGACCGAGCAGTTCACGGCCGTCCCGGAGGCGGTCGTCGGCCAGGAGATCATCGCGGAGGCGTTCTCCGCCGGCAGCGGATCGCCGGTGGTCGTGATCGCCGAGGCGGACGCCGCCGAGCAGGTCGCGGAGCTCGCCGAGGGCACCGACGGCGTCGAGTCCGTCGCGATCGGCGAGAGCGACGGCACCATCACGCAGCTCAGTGTCGTGCTTGACGCCGCCGCCGAGACGCCGGAGTCGTTCGCGACGGTCGAAGCGCTGCGCGCCGCCTTCGCCGAGCTGGTCGGCACCGGGATCGACGGCGACGCCATCGACGACGCGGTGGCGCTCGTCGGCGGACTGGATGCGCAGGCCCTCGATGTCAGTGACGCGCAGGAGCGCGACCAGGCGCTCGTGATCCCCTTGATCCTGGGCCTCGTCTTCCTCGTGCTCGTGATCCTGCTGCGCGCCCTCGTCGCCCCGGTGCTGCTGCTGGCGACCGTCGTGGCGTCGTTCTTCGCGAGCCTCGGCGCCAGCTGGCTGCTGTTCGACAGCCTGTTCGGCTTCCCCGCGGTGGACACCAACGTGGTGCTGTTCAGCTTCCTGTTCCTGGTGGCGCTCGGCGTGGACTACAACATCTTCCTGGTGACGAGAGCGCGGGAGGAGGCGTTCGAGCACGGGACGCGCCAGGGCATGATCCGCGCGCTCGCCGCGACCGGCGGCGTGATCACGAGCGCCGGAATCCTGCTCGCCGCCGTGTTCGCTGTGCTCGGCGTGCTCCCTCTCATCACGCTCACGCAGATCGGCATCATCGTCTGCATCGGCGTGCTGCTCGACACCCTGCTCGTGCGCACCGTGATCGTGCCGGCGCTGGCCTTCCTCACCGGCGAGCGATTCTGGTGGCCGGGTCGCGCCGTCTCGGCCGAACTCAAGGTGGTGCCCTCGTCGGCAACAACACGGATCGGGGGAGACCCCCGAGGAACAGCAGCGGGTTGACGTAGTCGCCGCCGATGCGCGCTCCCAGGTGCAGACAGGGGAGCGCGCAATGGCCGGCCTCGAGGTGGCCGACCAGCTGCCCGCGCCGCACCGAGTCGCCGGCGGCCACGACCGCGACGACCGGTTCGAAACTCGAGATGACGCCATCCGCATGTCGGATCGACAGCACCGGCCGGTCGACGACGACGCCGGCGAAGTGCACGACGCCGTCGGCGGGGGAGCGGATCTCGGCCCCCTCGTCGGCGCGCAGGTCGACCCCGCGGTGGCCCGCCCCGTAGGGCGTGGCGGGAGCCAGGTAGGGGCGCGCGAGCACGATCGGATCCGCGACCGGCCAAGCCCACACCGCAAGGGTCAGCAGGGCCGCCGCGGCGCGGGACGCGCGGGCCGGAACGGGGATCATCGCTCGAGTCTCGCGAGCCGTGACGCGGCGCGCGGCGCACGCCCGAGGTCGGGGGAGAGCGGCTCCGCGGCGCGCCCTGGGGAGGCGGAGTTCGCAGTGCTACACTCATCCCAGCATCTCGCCTCGGCGAGGTGACTTCGCGTGCCCATCCGCGCTCAGCCGAACTCGGCGAAGCGCTGGCCGCCGCATCCATCAGTCCTCACCCCGGTTCTCCGGTGCGAGGTGGATGTCTGGCCAGGGCACCAGGGCTCGCCCCAACCGGGTGCGACACACAACTGAGAACCGCAGGCCGCGGCATGCCGCGCCTGCCAGAAAAGGAGCACGGCCATGGCCGTCGTCACGATTCGCCAGCTGCTCGACAGCGGCGTTCATTTTGGACACCAGACCCGTCGGTGGAACCCGAAGGTCAAGCGCTTCATCCTGACCGAGCGCAGCGGCATTCACATCATCGACCTGCAGCAGTCGCTGGCCTACATCGACAAGGCCTACGAGTTCGTCAAGGAGACGGTCGCCCACGGCGGCACCGTGCTCTTCGTCGGAACCAAGAAGCAGGCCCAGGAGGCCATCGCCGAGCAGGCGCAGCGCGTGGGTCAGCCCTACGTCAACCAGCGCTGGCTCGGGGGACTCCTCACCAACTTCCAGACGGTGTCGAAGCGTCTCGCGCGCATGAAGGAGCTCGAGGAGCTCGACTTCGAGGACACCACCAAGGGGTTCACCAAGAAGGAACTCCTCATCAAGAAGCGCGAGCTCGACAAGCTGCACAAGTCGCTCGGCGGTATCCGCAACCTCACCAAGACCCCGAGCGCCATGTGGGTCGTCGACCCCAAGCGCGAGCACCTCGCGATCGACGAGGCGCGCAAGCTCGGCATCCCGGTCATCGGCATCCTCGACACGAACGCCGACCCGGACGAGCTCGCCTACCCGATTCCGGGCAACGACGACGCGATCCGCTCGGTCAGCCTGCTGACCCGCATCATCGCGGACGCCGCGGCCGAGGGCCTCATCCAGAAGCACCAGAAGCCCGAGGCCGAGGGCAACGTCTCCGCCGTCGAGCCGCTCGCCGAGTGGGAGCGCGAGCTCCTCGAGGCTGGCAAGGCCGAGGAAGCCAAGGCTGAGGAGCCCAAGGCTGAGGAGCCCAAGGCCGAGGAAGCCAAGGCTGAAGAGCCCAAGGCCGAGGAGCCCAAGGCCGAGGAGCCCGCCAAGAAGGCGCCCGCCAAGAAGGCGCCCGCCAAGAAGGCCGCCGCGAAGACCGAGGCCGAGCCGGCCGAGGCCGCCGCCGAGTAATTCCGTGAGCCGGGCGGGGATCACACCCCGCCCGGCCATCCCGGCATCTTCTGCCGTTCATCTGTTTCACACTCAAGCCAGTTAGGAAGCATCCATGGCCAACTTCAGCCTGGAAGACGTCAAGGCCCTGCGCGAGCGCCTGGGCACCGGAATGGTCGACACCAAGAACGCTCTCGTCGAGGCCGATGGCGACATCGAGAAGGCCGTCGAGATCCTGCGCCTCAAGGGAGCCAAGGGCAACGCGAAGCGTGCCGACCGCTCCACGAGCGAAGGCCTCATCGCGGTCGTCGAGTCGGCCACGGCCGTCACGATGATCGAGCTCGCCTGCGAGACCGACTTCGTCGCCAAGAACGAGAAGTTCGTCGCGCTCGCCGAGAAGGTCGTCGCCGCGCTCGCCGACTCCGGCGCCGAGACGGTGGATGCCGCGCTCGCGGTGGCCGTCGACGGCGGCACGGTGGGCTCGCTCATCGAGGACCAGGCCGCGACCATCGGCGAGAAGGTCGAGCTCCGCCAGGTCTCGCGCATCGCCGGCGAGAAGTTCGCCGTCTACCTGCACCGCACCAGCAAGGACCTGCCGCCGCAGATCGGCGTCGTCGTCGCCTACACGGGTGACGACGCCGAGACCGCGCGCAGCGTGGCCCAGCACATCTCGTTCGCCGCGCCGGTGTACCTGTCGCGCGAGGACGTGCCCGAGGCCGAGGTCGCCAACGAGCGCCGCATCGTCGAGCAGATCAGCCGCGAGGAGGGCAAGCCGGAGGCCGCCCTTCCGAAGATCGTCGAGGGTCGCCTCGGCGCCTTCTTCAAGCAGGTCTCGCTGCTCGAGCAGGACTACGCGCGCGACAACAAGCTGTCGATCAGCAAGGTGCTCGCCGACGCCGGCCTGACCGTGACGGGCTTCGCTCGTTTCAAGGTCGGCGCCTAGTCACCGCGAATCGCCACGGCGCCCCGCAGATCTTCGGATCCGCGGGGCGTCGTGCGTTAAGCGCTCGCGGGGGCGGTGCTCGTGGCCGGGCGGAACTGGCCCGTCGCGATGAGCACGATCACCAGCACTGCGGGGACGATCCATCCCGACCAGCCGAGGATGGTGGCCTGGGTGGTGTCGACGATGTCGCCCGCGGCGCCGAGCAGCAGCGAGAGTCCCGCGGCGGCGTTGAAGGCCCCGTGGGCGAGGGCGGCGGGCCAGACCGAGCCGGAGCGGATGCGCAGCCAGCCGAACACGCCGCCCACCACGATGCACATGCCGCACATGCTGAGCACGCCCAGCCACCCGGGTGCGGTCGGGTAGTTGTACCCGAGCAGGATGAGCGGGGCGTGCCAGAGCCCCCAGATCACGCCCGAGATGAGGATCGCGGGAACGGGGCCGAGCGGCATCAGCCGGGGCAGCAGCCAGCCCCGCCAGCCGAGCTCTTCGCCGAGCGCGGGGATCGTGTTCAGCAGCGCGGCGGGAACGATCGACACCGCCTGCAGGAGGATCAGCAGCTCGATCGGCATCGGCAGAGGACCGGCCTCGGCAATGAGCGGCTCCAGGTAGGCGCGGAAGCCCGAGAACCCGACGAGGTCGGCGCGGTACAGGCCGAGGGCCGCGCTGGTGAGCAGCGCGGCGACGATCATGCCGAACGCGAGGATCATGGCGAGCACCAGGAAACCGGCGAACCGACGACCGGGGCCGGGCGCGCGGAGCCCGAGCGCGGTGCGCCAATCGGGTTCGCGGTCGACGACCCGCACCACGATCACCGCGGCGGCGGCGGGCGTGATCATCATGACGATGGCGTAGGCCGTGAACCAGGGATTGGCGAGCCCGCCGGTGAACCAGAGCGGGAGCGCGACGAGCCACGCGCCGCCGAGCGCGAGCAGCGTGAAGATGACGATCGAGCGGACGGGTGGGCGCATGGGACTTCCTCACTGTGCCGAGGTTTGTTCTAGTGAAACTATAACTAATCTCGCGTGCGAGGGCGAGCCTCGTGTCGACGTGCGCCGGGATGGCGCTCGGCGCAGGTATTCTGAAATGGCATCCCCCACACTCTTGAGGAAATCCCATGTCGAGTCGCCGCCGTGTCCTGCTCAAGCTCTCCGGTGAAGCGTTCGGCGGTGGACAACTCGGGGTCAACCCCGACATCGTGAGCGCGATCGCCCGCGAGATCGCCGTCGCGGCGCCGAAGCACGAAGACGATCCCGACGGCGTCGAGGTCGCGGTCGTCGTCGGCGGCGGCAACTTCTTCCGCGGAGCCGAGCTCAGCCAGCGCGGCATGGATCGCGGCCGCGCCGACTACATGGGAATGCTCGGCACCGTCATGAACGCGCTGGCGCTGCAGGACTTCCTCGAACAAGCGGGTGCGCAGGTTCGGGTGCAGTCCGCCATCGCCATGACCCAGGTCGCGGAGCCGTACATCCCGCTGCGCGCCGAGCGTCACCTCGAGAAGGGCCGCATCGTGATCTTCGGCGCCGGCGCCGGGCTGCCCTACTTCTCGACCGACACGGTGAGCGCTCAGCGCGCCCTGGAGATCGGCGCCGACGCCGTTCTGGTGGCCAAGAACGGCGTCGACGGCGTCTACACCGCCGACCCCCGCACGAATCCCGATGCCGTGCGCCTGGACGAGCTGAGCTATCAAGAGGCGCTCGTGCAGGGCCTCAAGGTCGTCGACTCCACGGCGTTCAGTCTCTGCATGGACAACGGCATGCCGATGCGCGTCTTCGGCATGGAGCCGGCCGGCAACGTCACGCGGGTGCTGCAGGGCGAGCGCATCGGCACGCTCGTCCGACCGTGACGGGCCCGCGCGCGCGCAGCGTCTGGGACGTCGCGCTGTCGATCCTGCTGCTCATCCTGACCGCTCTCATCGGACTGTTCGGCGCTGTGCTGGCCACCGTCACGTTCGCCACGCTCGACACGTGCGTCGGCGGATGCTCCCTCGACGGCGCCACGAGCGCGCTGTTCCTCGCCGGAGCCGCCGCGGTGATCGTCGTCGTGGCCGGGGTGATCGGAACCGTCGTCAGCCTGGTGCGCCGCCGCCGCGCCTGGTGGGTGGCGCTGCTCACCCTCGTCGGCGTCATCCTGGTCTGGGTGGCCGGGTTCCTGCTCTACGGCGTCGCGATCAGTGGCTGATATCGACCCGTACGGCGCGGACGTGCTCGCAGGGGACTGGCGCTCCCGCGGGAAGGTCAGCGTTCCCCGTGTGGCCGTCGAGCGCGGCCTCGTCGTCGAGCTCGCCCCCGAGATCGACCCCGGCGGATGGGTCGGCGCGATCGTCGGCGTCGAGAAGGGCCAGGTCGCACTCGAGGACCGCGCCGGCCGGGTGCGCTGGTTTCCGCTCGGCGGCGGGTACCTGATCGACGGTGCCCCCGTCGTGCTCGATCCGCCGGTGGCCGCCCCACGCGCCGCCGCGCGCACGGCCTCGGGCGCGCGCGCGGTCGAGCCCGCGAACCCGAACGCGGCGCGTCGCGCGCGCGTCGCCCGCGCCAGCCGCATCCTCGTCGAGGGGCGTCACGACGCCGAACTGGTCGAGAAGGTCTGGGGCAGCGATCTGCGCGCCGAAGGCATCGTCGTCGAATACCTCGGCGGCATCGACGATCTGGGCGCCGTCATCGCCGAGCGTCAGCCCGGACCCGGCGCACGGCTCGGCGTGCTCGTCGACCACCTCGTCCCCGGATCCAAGGAGAGCCGCATCGCGCAGGCGATCCGGCACCCGCACGTGCTCATCGTGGGGCATCCCTTCGTCGATGTCTGGCAGTCGGTTCGGCCCGAGCGACTCGGCCTGACGCGTTGGCCCGAGATCCCGAGGGATGTCGAATGGAAGCATGGCATCTGTCAGGCGCTCGGCTGGCCGCACGCCGACCAGGCCGACATCGCGGCCGCCTGGCAGCGCATCCTGAGCTCGGTGCGCACCTATGCCGACCTCGAGCCGAGCCTGCTCGGTCGGGTCGAAGAGCTGATCGACTTCGTGACCTTGCCCGACGTGGCAGCGTCGTAGGCCGCGCGCCGCGCGCCGGACTAAGCTGGACGAAGGCCGAAACGGTCGTCGTTGAAGGAGTGTGCCGTGATTAGTGACGTTCTCGCCGAGGCCAAGGAGAAGATGCACTCGGCTGTGGATTACGCGAAGAATGACTTCGCGACCGTGCGGACGGGGCGTGCGAACCCCGCGCTGTTCGAGAAGATCATGGTCGAGTACTACGGGACGCCGACCCCGCTGCAGCAGCTCGCCAGCCTGCAGAACCCCGAGGCGCGCACGCTCCTGATCACCCCGTACGACAAGACGGCGCTCAAGGAGATCGAGAAGGCGATCGTCAACTTCCCGAACCTGGGCGCGAACCCGTCGAACGACGGCGAGATCATTCGCGTGACGATGCCGGAGCTCACCGAGGAGCGCCGCAAGGAGTACGTCAAGATCGTCCGCACGAAGGGTGAAGACGCGAAGATCGCCATCCGCAACGTGCGCCGCAAGGCGAAGGACGACCTGGATGCGCTCAACGGCGAGGTCAGCGAGGACGACATCGCGCGTGGCGAGAAGGAGCTCGACGCGCTGACGAAGGCGAACGTCGACGCGGTCGACGAGGCGCTGAAGCGCAAGGAAGCCGAGCTTCTCGAGGTCTGATGACGTCGCACTCCGATGACGAGCCGTCGGCGGAGCCCGGCTCCGCCGAGCCGAACGCCGCGCGCCGTCACGCCTCCCCGTTGAGCGAGTTCGAGGAACGCGCGCACGCCGCACGTCTCGACCTGGAGGAGCGCGCCACCGCGGCCCGCGCCGACATCGAAGAGCAGCTGCATCACGCGCGCGCCCAGTTCGACGCCACGAACGAGAAGATCCAGGCGCGCACGGGGCGCAACCTGCTCGCTGCCATCGGCATCGGCATCCTGCTCGGCGGCGCCTTCCTGGCCAGCCTGATCGTGCTCAAGTGGGTGTTCATCCTCTTCGGCGCGGCACTGATCGCGTTCACCACGCTCGAGCTCACGCAGGCGCTGCGCCAGGCCGGTCGCACGATCCCGCGCATCGTCTCGGCGATCGTCGGCGTGGCGATCGCACCGCTCGCCTTCTTCTTCGGCATCGAGGCGCTGTGGATCTCGCTCGTCGGTGCGATCGCGGTCGTCACGCTGTGGCGCGTCGCGGAGCTCGCCCTGCCCTCGCACCGCGCCCCCGCCCGCGCGGTGCTGCTGGACATCGGCGCGGGAGCGCTCGTGCAGATCTACGTCTCGCTCATGGCCGGGTTCTACCTGGTCGTGACCGGGAGCGAGGGCGGCGAGTGGTGGACGCTCGCGGCGATCATCATCGTCGTCTCCACCGACATCGGCGCCTACGCCGCGGGACTCAGCTTCGGCAAGCACAAGCTGGCGCCCACGATCAGCCCCGGCAAGACCTGGGAGGGCTTCGCGGGCGCCGTCGCCGCGGCGCTGCTGGCCGGCGGTCTGCTCGGGGTGCTGATGCTCGGCCAGCCGTGGTGGGTGGGGCTCGCCCTCGGCGCGGTGCTGGTGATCGTCGCCACCATGGGGGATCTGACCGAGTCGATGATCAAGCGCGACCTCGGCGTGAAGGACATCTCGAGCTGGCTCCCTGGCCACGGCGGGTTCCTCGACCGGCTGGACTCGGTGCTGCCGTCGGCCATCGTGATGTACGCCTTCTTCCTGGTCTTCGCGGGCTGATGCGGCGCGGGACGGAAGCACAGCCGGCGTTCGTTAGAATCGCCGCGTGAGTACGACGTTCCCGCGCACGCGCGGCTCCCAGCGCGGCTACGACATCGACGAGGTCGAGGACTTCCTCGAGGATGCCCACCGTGCCTACACCGGCGAGGCGACGTCGACGGTCATCACCTCCGACACGGTCCGCCGGGTCGCTTTCACGATGCGCCGCGGCGGCTACCAGCCGGACGCGGTCGATGCCGCGCTCGAGCGGCTGGAGGATGTCTTCGCCCAGCGTGAGCGCGAGCAGGCGCTGAGCGAGCGCTCCGAGGAGTGGTACTCCGACGCACGCGCTTCCGCGCAGGTGATCCTCGACCGATTGGTGCGTCCGCGCGGTCAGCGCTTCCGTCGGGTGGGGGCCTTCACCGGCGGCTATTCGGTGCGCGAGGTCGACGCTCTGGGCGATCGCATCACCCGGTACTTCCAGGAGGGCACCCCGATCGAGCTGGAGCAGCTGCGGACGGTCGCGTTCTCGGCCCAGCGCGGCGGCTATCTGGAGCCCCAGGTCGATCTGCTGATCGACCGCGTGACGCAGGTCATGCTCGCGGTGCGCTGACCTCCGCGCGCCGGAAGCACGCTGCGCCCGCTGCCGGTGCCGCCGCTGATCCCCGAACTGGGGGCCACGCGAGTCTCCCCGGACTCCCAGGGGCCGTCAGTAGACTGACGGAACTGTGAGCGGGTACCGGCGACGAGGTGTGGCGGCTCGTCTGCACCCTCCGGTGCCGACGCCGGAGAGGCATGCCCGCACCGCTCGCTCGCTGCCGATCTTCGCGGCCCTGGTGTCGCTCGCCTTCGTCTCGGTTGCCGGGGTTCCCCACGCCAGCAGCCAGACGCTCGGCGACCCCGCCACGGCCGCCGTCACGGCACCCGTGCAGGAGTTCGTCGTCGGAGATGCCGTCGAGTCGCGCGTGGAGCGCGACGGCTACGACGTGACCGATCCGCCGCCGCCCGCGGCGGTGACCGCGCCCGCGGTCGGAACCCCCGACCCGGGCAGCGCGCAGGCGATCGCCTACGACATGGTGCTCGCCCGCGGCTGGAGCGAGAGCGAGTACTCGTGTCTGGTCGCCCTCTGGACCCGCGAGTCGAACTGGAACCTCTACGCCGAGAACCCGACGAGTGGTGCCTACGGCATCCCGCAGGCGCTGCCGGGCAGCAAGATGGCGACGGCGGGAGCCGACTGGCAGACGAACGCCGCGACGCAGATCACCTGGGGGCTCGGCTACATCGCGGGACGCTACGGCACGCCGTGCGCCGCATGGGAGTCGAGCGAGACGCGCGGCTGGTACTGAGCATCGCGGCGGGGCCTCTCCTACAATCGAGGAATGGCCCGGTCCTCTCGTTCGCGCGCTCGTCGGCGTGACGCCGAGCCGGAGCCGCTCGATCTGGAGCGCATCCTGGCCGGAGCGCGCCGCGTCGAAGCCAAGCGCGACGGCAGCTGGAACGTGCAGCCGCAGGCAGCGAACGCCGCGGTGAAGAGCTATGTCTGCCCGGGCTGCGGTCTCGAGATCGCCCCGGGGACGGCGCACCTCGTCGCCTGGCGCGCCGACGGGCTGTTCGGCGAGGCGGACGACCTGGCCGCGCGCCGCCACTGGCACTCGCACTGCTGGAAGACCCGAAGCTGAGGACCCCTGTGACCGAGCCCACCCCGATTCGCATCTCGTCGAGCGTCGTGCTGCCCGCGCGTCGCGAGAACATCGAGCTGCACACCGCCGACGGGCTGCGCCTCGTGGGCGAGCTCTCGCTGCCCGAAGCGCGCACGCCGGTCGCCACGCTGGTGTTCCTGCATCCGCTTCCGACGGCGGGCGGGTTCATGGACTCCCACATCATCCGCAAGGCGGCGGCCCGGCTGCCCGCGCTCGCCGATCTCGCGGTGCTGCGCTTCAACTTCCGCGGCGTCACCTCGCCGCGGGGCGCCTCGGAGGGCGCCTTCGGCGACGGGATCGCCGAGGCGGAGGATCTCGCCGCGGCCCTGGCCTTCGTCGCCGAACGCGGACTGCCGGCCCCGTGGCTGGTGGGCTGGTCGTTCGGCACCGAGGTGGCGCTCAAGCACGGACTCGAGCACCCGATCGCCGGAGCCATCCTGCTGTCGCCGCCGCTGCGCCGCACCACGAGCGATGAGCTCGCCGCCTGGGCGGGGCGCGGGGTGCCGCTCGTCGCGGTCGTTCCCGAGTTCGACGACTTCCTGCGCCCGGACGAGGCGCGCCAGCAGTTCGCGGTCGTTCCCGAGGTGGACTTCGTGGCGGTGGAGGAGGGCAAGCACCTCTGGGTGGGCGAGAAGCAGACGTTCCGCGTGCTCAGCGAGATCGTCCAGCGGGTGAACCCCGCGGCTCTGCCGCTGCCGACCGAGTGGCCGCCGCCGGCGGCTCAGCCGGACACGTCCCGCTAGAGCTCGTTCTGCCGCGGCACGATGACCTGCTTGACGATGAGCAGGATCGAGGCGGCGACCGGGATCGCGATGAGCGCCCCGAGGATGCCGAGCAGCGTTCCGCCGGCGAGGGCCGCCACCACGACCACGGCGCCGGGGATCTTCACCGCGCGGTTCATGATGTTCGGGCTCAGCACGTAGGCCTCCACCTGCATGTAGACCAGGTACCAGATCCCGACCACGATCACGGCGGGAACGCCGTTGAAGAGCCAGACCGCGAGCGTGATGATCACGGATCCGGAGATGGTTCCGACCAGCGGGACGAGCGAGAACAGGAACGCGATGAACGCCAGCAGTGCGGAGTACTGGATCGGCTCGCCGAGGATCAGGCCGAGCACGCTCAGGAAGATGAAGGTGAGCACGCCGTTGGAGAGGCCGAGCAGCGCCTGACCGATGACGAAACGACCCACCGACTTGGAGATCTGCTCGGCGAGGTCGATGAAGCGCTCGCGCTTGGAGGCCGGGACGAGCTGGTAGAGGCCGCGCTTGATGCTCGCCAGCGAGGCGACGAAGTAGAGCGTGAGAATCAGGACGATCAGGATGCCGAAGGTGCCGGTCGCGATCCCGATCGCGGTGTTGAGCACGCCACCGGTGATCGCGCCGATGTTCTCGGTGAAGAAGTCCTCCACGTTGGCGACGACGTCGTCGAAGGCCAGCCAGGGGAGGGTCTGCGCCCACCAGTCCTGGATCACCTGGGTGTCCTGCACTGTCGTGACGATGTCCGGAATCGACTCGATCAGCTTGTTGACCTGGTCGACGATGACCGGGATGATCGCGAGCACGAGGCCCGCGACGACGGCGAGCACGCCGACCAGCACGATCAGGATCGCGAGCGGGCGCGACACCTTGTGGCGCTGCAGCCAGGAGACGGCCGGGTCGATGCCGAGGGCGAGGAAGATCGCTGCGCCGATGTACGTCAGGATCGTCGCGAGGTTCGCGACCGAGGCGCCGACCAGGAGCGCGACCAGGACGCCGAGTCCTCCGAAGAGCCCGAGGCTGAACGCGTTGTTGATCTTCACCGAGAGGCACCTTTCACTGTGAACGGGGGCGCGTCGCCGGGGCGCCAGCGCACGTCAGGCGCCCGGGACGGTTGCAGTCGTTGAGCGAAGAGTACCGAACTCGAGCGATGCGCCGAGTCAGGCGCTGTGCTCGTGTTCTGAGATCGCGGCGTTCTCGTCGCCGTCCATCGGGTCGTCATCGCGCTCGGTCGGGAAGTCGCTGTTCTCCTGCGTGACCGGCGCGGTGGTGGCGAGAACTCCGCGCAGACCCTCGACGTAGCTCGCAATCGACTCGCGTTCCAGTCGCAGCTGCTCGAGTCGCTTCTCGGCATCCCCGACGAGTTCTGCGGCGCGGGCCTCGGCATCGGAGACGAGCGCGGCGGCGCGCTTCTCGGCGTTGCCGAGCACCTCGGCGGCCTGGGCGCGGGCTCGTTCCGCCGCGTCCGCGGCGGCCGCCTTCGCGTTCGCCTCGAGGGCGTCCGCTTCGGCGCGCTTGGCAGCCGCGCGCTCGGTGGCCTCGGTGAGCTGGGCCTGCGCCTCGTCGAGGTAGCGCTGCGTGGCGGCGGCCGCCTCCTGGTGCTTGAGCTGGTATTCCTTCTCGGCGGCGTCCCGACGGGCCGTGATCTCGACCTCGAGGTCGGCACGGGCCTGCTCGGCCGTGGTCACGAGCGTCGCGGCGAGCTCCTGCGTGTCGTGCGCGATGCGGGCGCGAGTGGTCTCGACCTCCTGGGCCAGCTCCGCGCGCTGGGCCGCGATGTCGCGCTCCAGATCGGTGCGCTGCTTCTCCAGCTCGGCGGCGACGGCGGCGCGCTGCTGCGCGAGCTCGTTCTCGGTGGCGGAGCGCAGCCCCGACAGCTCGGCGGCCAGCGACTCGCGCGCGCCGCGGACTTCGGCCTCCCACGCGGATCGCGCTCCCGCGAGCTCCGACTCCTGGGCGGAGCGCGCCGCGTCGAGCTCGGTCGCGAGCGAGGTGCGGGCGGTCTCGAGCTCGCTCTCCAGCTCGGCGCGCCGCGTCGTGATCTCGTTCTCGAGCTCGGCCCGGCGCGAGGTCACCTCGTGCTCGAGCTCGCTGCGGGCGGTCGACAGCTCTGCTGCCAGTCGCGCGCGGGTGGCTGCGGTGCTCGCCTCGAGCTCCGCAGTCGCCTTCTGGGTGGCCGCCGCAAGCTCGGCGCGGCTCTGCTCGGTCTCGGCCGCGAGTGCCGCGTTGGCCGCCTCGGTGTCGGCGTCGAGGGCGGCGCGGGCCTGCGCCATGTCGCGCTCGAGGTTCGTGCGCGCCTCTTCGAGCTCGCGCTCGAGGTCTTCGCGGCGGCGGAGGCTCTCGGCGTCGAACTCGGCGCGGCTCCGCTCGGTGTCGCGGGCCAGCGCGGCCGCGGCCTCACGGGCCTCGGCGACCTCGCGTTGGGCGACGACCTTCAGCTCGGCGATCTCGCGCTCGCCCTCGGCGCGCAGCGCCGCAGCATCGCGCTTGGCGGCGGCGCGCGCCTCCGCGGTCTCCGTCGCGACGGCCCCGCGGGTGGCGGCGGCTTCGCGGAGCGCATCCTGAATCGTGGTCTCGGCTTCGGCGGCGGCACGTTCGGCGGTGCTGGTCGCCTCGGCGCGGGCGTTGTCGACGATGTGGGCGGCGTCGGTGTGCGCGGTCTCCACGAGGCGCTGCGCCTGTTCGGCGGCCTCGGCGCGTTGAGCCTGCACCTCCTCGGCGACGGTCGCGCGGAGGCGCTCGACGTCGATGTCGGCCTGGGCGATCAGTCGGGTCGCCTGCTCCTCGGCGACGCGCAGCGTGCTCTCCAGGCGCGTCCCGAGCCCGGCGTAGGTCGGCCGGCCGACCTCGTCCAGCTCGGCCTGGAGGTCGTCGGTGACGGCCTGCAGCCGTTTGACGTCCTTGCTGAGATCCGTCTTGGCCTGGTTGGCCTTGATGAGGTCGCGCCGAAGCTCGCCGAGAACCCGGTCGACCTCGTCCTTCTTGTAGCCCCGGAGTTCGGTGCCGAATCCCGCGTCGTCTACCGCCACTGCGCTTGCTCCTCAGTTCGTGTTGTCCCGGCTCGCGCGCTGGGCTGCGAACGGGTGTCTCAGGGAATGGGGGCCCCGGGAGGGGAAGATCGTTCCCGAGTCTAGGGCGTGACGCACGCCCGCGCACCGCGAACAGCGGCGGCCTCGTACGGGGTTCTTTCGGAGTTCGTCCAGCTTTCCCCGGGTTGCCGTGGACCCGGTCGGCTACTCTGAAATGTCTTGTCCGCAGTCTCGCGCCACGGATTTCGTGTCTGGATCACGAAGTCTCACCCGGCGGCGCGAGGTCTCCGCGGCCTGAGAGGAGTCATCCGTGCGTTTCGTCTTGGCGATCGTGTTGTTCGTCGTCGCCTTCGTCGGCATCGGCCTGGGGATCGCGCAGCGCACCATTCTGGCGGGCCCGGACCATGTCACGGTCGAGACCACGACCAGCGGCACGGCCCCGGTGACCGTCATCGACGGCTCTATTCTCAACGCGCTTCCCGGCACGCAGACCATCGACGCCTCCGGCAGCGAGACCGTGTTCCTCGCCTACGGGCGCACCGCCGACGTTCTCGCCTGGGTCGGTGACGCCTCGTACAACCTGCTCGAGTGGGACACCGAGACGCAGACCCTCGGCTCGAGCGTCGAGACGGGGATCGAGACCGTCGTTCCCGCTCCCTCCGGCTCGGACCTCTGGGTTCAGGAGTTCAGCGGAGTCGAGGAGCTCACGCGCAAGATCAACGTGCCCGCGGACGCCTCGATCCTGATCGTCGGAGACGGCGAGACGCCGGCCCCGAGCTCGATCTCGATCACCTGGCCGCTGGACAACAGCGCGCCGTGGTCGGGGCCCCTGATCGTCGGCGGCGGACTCGCGCTGCTGGCCGGGCTCGCCGCGTTCGTGTGGGCGCTGCTGCACGCCCGCCGCGCTCGCGGCCCGCGGCGCAAGCAGCCGAAGCTTCCGAAGCCGCCGAAGCCGCCGCAGCTGCGGCCGGCGAAGCAGCGCAAGGCCATCGAGGCCGCGCCGCAGCGCGGGCGCCGCCGGCTGTTCGCCGCCACCGGCGTCGCGATGGTCAGCGCGCTCGCGCTCGGCGGGTGCACCTTCTCGGGAACTCCCGAGCTCTTCCCCGTCGAGACGCCCACGGCGAGCCCGACGCCCGGCGCCGCGGGAACCGAAGACCTCCCCGCGCCCGCGGTCACGCGACCGCAGCTGGAGCGCATCATGGAGCGCATCGAGACCACGATCGCCGAGGCCGACGCGGAGGGCGACGAGGATCTTGCCGAGACGCGGCTCGCGGGCCCGGCTCTCGAGCTGCGCGCGGCGAACTACGAGATCTTGAGCAGCGACTCCTCGCAGGCCGCGGTGCCGGTGCTGCCGCAGGGCCCGGTCGAGGTGATCCTGCCCCAGCAGATCGACACCTGGCCTCGCACGGTGTTCGCCGTCATCAAGGATGAGAACGCGACCGTCGCGCCGGTTGCGGTGATGCTGATCCAGGACACGCCGCGCGACAACTACAAGGCGCACTACGTCATCTCGCTCGGGCCGAGCACGACGCTGCCCGACATGGCCGCCACGGCCATCGGCGCCCCGCGTGTCGGCACCGACGTCGCCCTGGGCGTGCTGCAGCCGAGCGAGCTCGCGGCGGCCTACGGCGACATCCTGCTGAAGGGCGACGAGAGCGAGTACGCCGCGTTCTTCGATGCAGAGACCGACACCCTCCGCGAGCAGATCGGCGCCGAATACAAGGCGGGCGTCAAGTCCTCGCTCCCGGCCACCGCCAAGGTGACGTTCAGCAATGTGGCGGGCGACGAGGATCCGATCGCGTTCGGCACCAACGACTCCGGGCTGCTGGTCGCGGTCGAGCTGGTCGAGATCGAGAAGGTCACTCCCGTCGAGGCGGGAGCCGCGATCAACCCGCGCGATCGGGTGAAGGCGCTGCTCGGGCTCTCGCAGACCACCAAGGGGGTCGAGGCGCGCTACGGCGTGCAGCTGCTGTTCTACGTGCCGCCGGTCGCCGAGGAGGGCGCGCTCATCCAGCTGCTCGGCTACTCGCAGGGTCTGATCAGCGCCGACGAGGTCGACTAGGCGCGGCGACGGCTGGCGCCTCGTGGCAAAGTAGAGACGTGACTTCCGTACCTCCCGGCCCCAGCCTGCGCGGCGCCGTCGACCTGTCCTCGCTCGTGCAGCGTGCGGCCTCGACGCCGACGGGCGCTCCGACCGAGTCGGCTTCGCCGACGGCTCCTGCGAACGGCGCGGCGACGCCCGGCTCACCGCTGGTCGTCCCTGCGAATGACGCCAACTTCACCCGGGTGCTGGAGCTGTCCTCGACCGTCCCGGTCGTGGTCGAGTTCATCGCGCCGGGACTCGAGCCGGCGCTCGGCTCGATCATCGAGTCGTACGGCGGACGACTGGTGCTCGCGGTGGTCGACGGGCAGGCGAACCCGCAGCTCGCGCAGGCGTTCCAGATCCGCGAGGTTCCCGCCGTCGCCGCGGTCGTCGGCGGACGGCCCGTCAACCTCTTCCTCGGCATGCCGCCGGAGGCCGAAGTGCGGCAGGTGCTGGACGAGCTGCTGCAGCTCGCGGCGCAGAATGGCGTGACCGGGCAGGTTCCCGTGAACGGTTCCGGCGGGCAGGGCGACGCGGGCGACGGCGAGGCTGCCGCACCCGAGGAGCCGCCGCTTCCGCCGCTGCATCAGGAGGCGTTCGACGCGATCTCCGAGGGAGACTTCGCGGCCGCCGTGGCCGCGTACGAGAAGGCGCTCACGCAGAATCCGCGCGACGCCGACGCGATCGCGGGGCGCGCCCAGGCCTCCCTGCTGCTCCGGCTGAAGGGCGCCGATGCGGAGACGATCCGCTCCGCCGCGGGCCATGCTCCGCGAAGCGTGGCAGCCCAGCTCGCCGTCGCGGACCTCGACGTGAGCGGCGGGCACCTGGAGGACGCGTTCGCGCGGCTGCTCGAGCTCTTCCCCGAGCTCGATGCCGACGGCAAGGCCGCGGTGCGAACCCGCCTGCTCGAGTACTTCGAGATCGCCGGCTCTGACGACGAGCGCGTCGCGGTGGCACGTCGCCACCTCACCGGGCTGCTCTACTAGGAGCCGCGGCGCGTCACTGGGGCGCGGGAGCGAGCCGCAGCCACACGGCGGCCAGCGGCGGCAGTGTCAGCTCGACCGAGGCCGGGCGACCGTGCCAGGGGGTCTCTCCGGCGTCGATGCCGCCGAAGTTCCCGACGCCGGAACCGCCGAACTCGAGAGCGTCGGTGTTGAGCACCTCGTCCCAGCGTCCCGCCGACGGCAGTCCGACACGGTACGGGCCGACGGGGTTCCCGCCGAAGTTCACCAGGCAGGCCATGGTCTCGCCGTCTCGCCCGCGACGCAGGAAGGCGACGATGTTGTGCTCGGGGTCGTTCGCGATCCACTCGAAGCCGGCCGCGTCGTTGTCCACCGACCAGAGGGCCGCGTTCTCTCGATAGACGCGATTGAGCTGGCCGACGAGTCGCGAGAGCCCCTGGTGTGCGGGCTGGTCGAGAATCCACCAGTCGAGTCCGCGCTGCTCGCTCCACTCCGAGGGCTGCCCGAACTCGCTGCCCATGAACAGCAGCTGCTTGCCGGGGTGCGCCCACATGAAGGCGAGATAGGCGCGCACGTTGGCGAGCTTCTGCCACTGATCGCCCGGCATCTTCGACAGCAGCGAGCCCTTGCCGTGCACGACCTCGTCGTGGCTGATCGGCAGCAGGAAGCTCTCGCTGAAGGCGTAGAGGAAGCTGAAGGTGATGTCGTTGTGGTGATGCGCGCGCCACATCGGGTCCTCGTGCATGTACTGCAGCGAGTCGTGCATCCACCCCATATTCCATTTGAGGCCGAATCCGAGCCCGCCGCCCTCGGTCGGCTTCGTGACGCCCGGCCATGAGGTCGACTCCTCGGCGATCATCACGACGCCGGGGTTGCGGCGGTAGGCGGTCGCGTTCACCTCCTGCAGGAACGAGATCGCTTCGAGGTTCTCGCGCCCGCCATGGACGTTGGGAACCCACTGCCCGGGCTCCCGTGAATAGTCCAGATAGAGCATCGAGGCGACCGCGTCGACGCGAAGCCCGTCGACATGGAACTCCTCGAGCCAGTACAGCGCGTTCGCGACGAGGAAGTTGCGCACCTGTGAGTCGCCGAAGTTGAACACCAGCGTGCCCCAGTCCGGGTGCTCGCCGATCCGCGGGTCCGAGTGCTCGTAGAGCGGTTCGCCGTCGAAGTTGGCGAGCGCCCACTCATCTTTGGGGAAGTGCGCCGGCACCCAGTCGACGATCACGCCGATCGACGCCTGATGCAGCCGATCGACCAGGTAGCGGAAGTCGTCGGGATGCCCGAAACGGCTGGTCGGGGCGTAGTAGCCGGTCACCTGGTAGCCCCACGAGCCGCCGAACGGGTGCTCGGCGACCGGCAGGAACTCGACGTGGGTGAACCCCAGCTCGTGCACGTACTCGATCAGCTGGTCGGCGAGCTCGCGATAGCCGAGGCCGGGCCGCCACGAGCCCAGATGCAGCTCGTAGATGCTCATCGCCGAGTTGTGCGCATCGTGTGCGGCGCGCTGCGCGAGCCAGGTGCCGTCGCGCCACTCGTACTGGCTGCGGCCGACGACCGAGGCGGTGGCGGGCGGGCGCTCGGTGTAGCGCGCCATCGGGTCGGCGCGCTTGACCCACTCGCCGCGGGCCGTCAGCAGCTCGAACTTGTAGGTGGTTCCGGGGTCGAGGGCGGGAACGAACAGCTCCCAGACGCCGTTGTCATCGAGTCGACGTAAAGCGTGCTGCTCGCCGTTCCAGTTGTTGAAGTCGCCCACGATGCGCACGGCGCGGGCGTGCGGCGCCCATACCGAGAAGCTGGTGCCCGCCACGCCTTCGTGCTCCTTGACGTGCGCCCCCAGCCAGTGCCAGAGCTGCTCGTGGCGTCCCTCGCCCCAGAGGTAGAGGTCGACCTCGCCGACGGTCGGCACGAAGCGGTACGGATCGTCGGCCGTCCAGGCGGGTCCGTCACGGTAGGTGGTCTCGAGCCGGTACGCCTGCCCGGCGCCGGGGGCGAAGCCCTGCCAGAGTCCCGCGGAGGCGTGGGCGAGCGGAATGCGCGAGCCATCCTCGCGGAGGGCGGTCACGGTCTCGGCGAGCGGCCGAACGGCGCGAATGACGTGACCGCCGTCGACCGGGTGCTGACCGAGCCAGTCGTGCGGTCGCGCATGCTGGCCGGTGGCGAGCTCGGCGACGAGTGCCTCGTCGAGCGGGGGGAGGGTCTCCATCAGCGCACCTTCGAGTAGTCGATCGCGAGAATGTGCACCGGCTCGCTGAAGGCGTCGAGGCGCACGTAGTTGTCGGCCCCCCAGTTCCAGCGCTCGCCCGAGATCAGGTCGCGCACCTCGAACTGGGCGTCCGGCGCCAGGCCGAGCTCACGCAGGTCCAGGTGGACGATGGTCTCGCGCACGGAGTGCGGGTCGACGTTCGCGACGACGATCAGTCCGTCCGGCTTCTTGCCGCCGGTGAACTCGGCGGCGAGATGCTTCGTGTAGACGAGAACCGCGTCGTCGTCGCTCCAGTGGACGCGCAGGTTCCGAAGCTGCCGGAGCGCCGGATGCGCGGCGCGGATCTCGTTGAGGCGCGTGAGGTAGGGCGCGAGCGTCTTGCCGGTGGAGGCCGCGCGCGCCCAGTCGCGCGCCTTGAACTCGTACTTCTCGTTGTCGATGTTCTCTTCGCTGCCCGGGCGGGCGACGTCCTCGAAGAGCTCGTACCCCGAGTAGACGCCCCAGGTGGGGGCGCCGGTGGCGGCGATGGCGGCGCGCACGCGATAGGCGGCGGGGCCCCCGAACTGCAGGTATTCGGTGAGGATGTCGGGGGTGTTGACGAACAGGTTGGGGCGCAGGTAGTCGGCGCTGCGTCCGGCCAACCCGGCGAGGAACTCCTCGAGCTCGGCTTTGGTGTTGCGCCAGGTGAAGTAGGTGTACGACTGGTGGAAGCCGGCGCCCGCGAGCGAGTGCAGCATGGCGGGCCGGGTGAACGCCTCGGCGAGGAAGACAACCTCCGGATGCTCGCGGGCGACCTCGGCGAGCAGCCACTCCCAGAAGTCCAGCGGCTTGGTGTGCGGGTTGTCGACCCGGAAGATCTTGATGCCGCGGGAGATCCAGAGCTCGACGATCCGCAGCACCTCATCGCGGATGCCCTCGGGGTCGTTGTCGAAGTTGATCGGGTAGATGTCCTGGTACTTCTTCGGCGGATTCTCGGCGTAGGCGATCGACCCGTCGGGCCGCGTGGTGAACCAGTCGGGGTGCTCGGTCACCCAGGGGTGATCCGGCGAGCACTGCAGAGCCAGGTCGAGCGCGATCTCGAGGCCGAGCCGGTCGGCCTCGGCGACGAACGCGGCGAAGTCCTTCGCCGTGCCGAGGTCGGGGTGGATGGCGTCGTGGCCACCGGGCGTGCCGTCGGCAAGCGGACCGCCGATCGCCCAGGGGCTGCCCGGGTCGTTCGGGCCCGCGGTGGTCGAATTGTTGGGCCCCTTGCGATGGGAGACGCCGATCGGGTGGATCGGAGGCAGGTAGACCACGTCGAAGCCCATCGCGGCGACCGCGGAAAGCCGGGCGGCAGCGGTGCGGAATGTGCC
Organism: Herbiconiux sp. J20-20; assembly: GCF_057365085.1. NCBI lineage: Bacteria > Bacillati > Actinomycetota > Actinomycetes > Micrococcales > Microbacteriaceae > Herbiconiux > Herbiconiux sp. J20-20. The sequence continues at coordinate 807,415 of NZ_CP195122.1, read as the reverse complement.
GCTCGTCCACGTCCCGTCCGGATGCCGCTTCGCGCCCTCGGAGCGCGGGAAGAACTCGTACCATGATCCGACGGCGGCGCGGGCGCGTTCGACGCGCAGCGGCTTCTGCTCGGAGACGCTGGACAGCCAGGCGATGGGACGGGTGCGGATGAGTCGCGTCAGGCGCGTCTCGCGCGCGGCCGCGAGGCGCTCCTCCGGGGCGAGGCTGGTGTTCAGGAGCGCCGCGCGCGCCTCGACGCACGCCTTGGCCGTGCGGCCGGCGAGCAGCTCCGCGCCCATCGCGAACACCAGCTCGAGGTCCTGACCCGCGGCGACCTTGATCTCGGCGTTGTGCAGCCAGGTCGCCCAATCGTCGGTCCAGGCCTTCACCCGCCAGAGCCAGGTGCCTTCGGCATCGAGGCGAACCTCGGCCCGCCAGCGGTCGGTGCCGGGTGCGATGCTGCGCATCCGGTGGGTCTGCTGGCGCCCTTCCGGATCGACCAGCACGAGCTCGACGCCGAGCTCGCCGTGGCCTTCGCGGAACGCGGTCGCTTCGAAGGGGACGACTTCGCCGCGGAACGCCTTGGCAGGCCAGCGCTCTTCCGGCTGCGCGGGCGTGAGGTCGCGAATCGGGATGCGTCCGATGCGCGCGCGGGGGTGCCCGGGGGAGGGAGTTGCCGCCGCTGTTGCCACGTTTCCCACCGTAGTGCCGGAGCCTTGGGAAACACGGTGCAGGGGTCGCGAACGGCGGGCGTGGCGCGAGGAGTGGTCAAACCTGTCTATCCCTCGAAAAGACTCGCCGTCCCCCGGGCGACGGCGCAGGTGTTCGTGAAAAAGCCTGATCAGGCCCACATGGAACGAACAGTCGCCCCCCTCTCATGGGTCCCCCACAGTGGGGGCTGTGCGGGGGACAGATGCGAACGATGGTCAGGTCTAGCGTTCTTCGTGGGGGGAATACCTCGAGCGTTGTTCGGTTTCGCTGGACGGCGCACTAACCGAAAACCGAAACGTCTCGAGCACCGGGCGGCACCGCGACCCTAGCGCGGTGTCGCCCGGCTTCCGGGACACGGGCTCTGGCTCGTGCACCGGTCGACCTGAGTCGGATCGAACCCGAAAGGAACCCGAAATGAACAGCTTCGTCAAGGGCGGCATCGCCGCTGCGGCGGGTCTCGCGCTCCTCCTGGGCGGCGCCGGCTCGCTGGCCGTGTGGACCGACTCCGCAACGCTCGACGCGGGCACCGTGACCGCCGGATCGCTCGACATCGTCTCGAACGCCGCCGGCGCCTGGTCGTCGGACATTGACTTGATCGTCCCCGGCGACTCGGTCACCTACACCGAGAACTTCACGGTCACGGCGGAAGGCGACAACCTGAGCGGCAACCTCACGAGCAACATCGCTGGGCTGAACTCGGACACCGCCGAGCTCGACGTCACCACGGCTTTCACCGTGAAGAAGGACGGCATCACGATCAGCCCCGAGGCCGGCGGGGAGTACCTCTTCTCCGAGGGCACCTACACGGTCACGGTCGAGATCACGGTCGCCTTCGACCAAAACGCGACCGGAAACATGGACACGGTCGTCGACCTCGCCGACGTGACGATCACTCTGACCCAGGTGGTCAGCTAACGACGCACAGCTCTGGCGGGGGGTCGGCTCCCCGGCTCCCCGCCAGCTCTGCACCGCAGCACCACCGCACCACCGCAACACCGCAGCTCTGCACCACCGCAGCACCCGCCGCACCGACCCGAACCAGAGGGGGTGAACCCCGTGCGAACCCACCGACCCGCCGCCACGACCGTCACCGGCGCCGGCGCGCGCCGCGCTGGCAGCACCCGTCTTCTGCTGATCGGGGCGCTCCTGATCGGGGTCACGACGACGACCACCGCTGCCACCTCCGAGGGCACCTCGGCCGCGTGGCGCGACGAGGCGTCCGTCTCCGCCAACGTCATCCAGTCCGGCAGTGCCGAGCTCGCCATCGTCGGCAGCCTCGCGTCTTCCGCCTGGAGCAATCTGCTCGTGGGCGAGTCGGTTCGGCAGTCGATCGTCGTCGAGAACCGCGGCACCACCGCGCTCGACCTCGACGCCACCGCGATCGCCCCGGCTGCCCTCGAGGTGAGGGCGGCGGCCGGCGCGTGCACCGCCTCGCTGACCGGGCCCCTCGCCACCACCGCGCCGATCTCGCTCGGAACCCTCGCTGCCGGCGGCTCGCTCACGGTCTGCGTGCAGGTCACTGTCGGGCCGAGCGCGACGCCCGGCCTGAGCGCACCGCTCACCGTCACCGTTCGCGGAGTCCAGTCGTGACCGGCCGCGGACTCCGGGCTCGGATCGCCGCCGCACTGGTGGCGACCGCTGCGCTCGTGCTCGGATCGACGCTCTCGGCGGCGGCCGTCTGGGTGGTGCAGTCGCAGACGACCTCGACCGCCAGCACGGCCTCGGTCGGCGTCACCGCGACGGCGCAGCCGGGTTTCGCGCTCGACCACACCTACACGCTCACCGCGACGGCGGCGGTCGGTGCCGTCACGATCACGAACACCAGTTCGCGCGCTGGAACAGCAACGCTCGCCGTCTCGGCGAGCAGCAGTCCCACCGCGATGCGCTCGGTCGTGTCGGTCGAGATCGGCACCGCCGCCAGCTGCACCGTCGGCGCCACCCTGGCCTCGCCGACGACAGGCACGCTCGCCGGCACGGTGACCGCATCGACGAGCCTGGCGGCGGGCGCGAGCGTCACCTGGTGCGTGCGCACCTCGATGACGACCGCCAACATCCTGCTCAACGGCGAGAGTGCCCTCACCGGAACGATCGCGTCCGCGGTTCAGATCGGCACCTGGAGTGCGACCGGCAGCCCCATCGGCTTCGCGCAGTCGGTGCCCGAGATCGTGCCCAACCCGGCGTCGTCGTACTGGATCTGGACGGTTGCCGACCCCGACCAGTGCCTCGAAGCCGAGAAGCTCTCCAAGGGCAAGATCGAGGCCGCGTACTGCGCCGACTTCGGCGGGGCGAGCGAAGACAACGAGCAGTGGAAGTTCGTCCAGACCACTCCCGGGTACTACATGATCGTCGCCAAGTTCAACACCGCTCTCGGCTGGTCGGTCGACAAGATCGAGTCTGGCAAGAAGTTGAGCCTCGAAGACAACCCGCTCAAGTTCACCGAGTGGTGGATGGTGCGCGACGCCAGCGGAGAGATCCGGCTCTCGCCCAAGGGCGACCTGACGCTGTGTCTGGCGCTCAAGAGCACCAGCCCGGTCGAAGGCACCGAGCTCGAGCTGCAGAACTGCAACTCGACGAGCCTCGCGCAGCGGCTGCGGCTCGACAAGCAGGAGTCGACGCTGCCCCCCGTCGTCGTCACGCCGAGCACGACCGCGAGCTACCTGCTGTGGACGGCCCTCGACGCCAGCAAGTGCCTCGAAGCGAAGGATGCCGGCGACAAGCTCCGCGTCGACGGATGCTCGTCGACGAGCCCCGCGAACACGGAGCGGTGGAGCTTCGTGGCCACGAGCACTCCGGGGTACTTCCAGATCCGTGCGGTCTTCGATACGAGCTACGCGTGGGGGATCGACGACGAGACGGACGGCAAAGAGATCAAGCTTCGCACCCAGGCGAACAAGATCACCGACTGGATCATGATCCAGCAGACCGACGGCCACGTGGTGATCCACCCCCGAGGCAACGCGGGCCTCTGCGTCACCGTCGACAAGCCGACCGATCTCCTCGACTCCAAGCTCAAGGTCGAGGACTGCGTCGTGGGCAGTGAGGCGCAGCACTTCGGCCTGCAGGCCGTCGTCGCGGCCGCCGCGTCCGCGCGGCTCAGCCTCAGCTCTGAGGACTCCCTCGCCGACCCCGCGGACGCCGAGAGCGGCAGCGACGACCCAGCGGACGAGGATGCCACGGCCGTGTCGGACGGGTCGCCGACGCCCACGCCGGCGCCCACCGCCACGCCGACGCCGAGTGCGACGCCGACACCGACGCCGACACCGACGCCGGGTCCTGCCGCCGCCGAGCCGACGTCGCCTGCCGCACGCGAGCCCCTGGTCTGCGTGGAGAGCTCGGACGGCGTGAGCTACACGTGGACCGCTCCGGAGGGCGCCAGCCGGGACACCGTCTACCGCGCCCTCGTCGGGGCGCGGCTGCTGCCCTCCGGTGCGGGAGCGGTGAGCGGGCTCTCGATCCGATTCCTGACCGCCGACCTCCTCGCGGCGGTGGGCTCGGGTCGCCACGCGGTGGAGGTGCAGCACGCGACGTCGGACGGCGCGTGGAGCACCACCGGCAGCGGCGTGCTCGCCGTCGATCCGACGCTGTCGCGCATCGGGTGCGGGTGATCGCGGTGGGTGCCGGTCGCGGTCAGAGCGTCGTCGCACGGGCGGCCTGGCAGTCGCGCGCCGCTTCGGCGGGCGTCGCGCTGGCGTTCGCGCTGCTCGGCTCGTTCGGCAGCGGCATCGCCGCGCACGCGTCGACGCCCGATCCTGAACCGGCGGCCGTGAACCTCGGTGGCGACATCGCGGATCCGTCGACCGGTCCGCTGTTCGTCACGATTCCGGTCCTGGTGCCATCCGGGCGTGCGCAGACGACGGTGCAGATCCGCAACGCCGGGGACGTCGCTGGCGTCGTGACGATCGATCTGCGGGACGCCGTCTGGTCTGACGCCGACTTCGCTCGCGCGCTCCGTGTTCGCGCCTCGATCGGCTCGACGGTCGGCGCCGCGCCGGCGGTCATCGACGCTGCCGGCTGCGTCCCGATCCTCGGCGATGTGACGCTGCCAGCTGGCGCCACGGCCACGATCGTGGTGGAGGTGCTGCTGGGAGATCTCGACGGGAGCGAGGGCCAAGGGGCGTCCGCCGACTTCGCACTCGGCGTCACGCTGTTCGGCGCCCCGGCCCCGAGCTCGGCGTGCGGCGACGAACCGGACATCGTCGTGAAGACCACTCCCGGCGACGACGGCTCGGCGGGGGTGACCGTCGCGCCCCCGGGGTCGGCTGCCGCCGAGGAGTTCGCCACCGGGGCGCCGCATCCGCCCGTGATCGCGTGGGTGCCGATCGGAGCCAACTCGATCGCCGACTGGTTCGTGCAGTTCATCATCGTCGTGGGCGGAACGCTCACGGGAATCGTGCTCTGGTTCGTCGTCCGACGCCGCCGCACGCAGGAGGAGGAGTCATGACCGCAACACTCGAGCCCTCGACGACGCGACGTGTCGGCGAGCAGTCCTCGACGACGGGTGGCCCGCAGCGCGGCACTCCGCTGCGCGAGCGCAGCCTGCTCTCCCTGCTGGGGCTCGGGCTCAGTGCGGGGCTCTTCGCCGTCATCCTGCTGCTCGGCGTTGTCGCGGTCGGCGTGCCCGCGGTCACCGGATCGACCCCGATGACGATTCTGACCGGGTCGATGAACCCGACCTACCCGCCCGGCACACTCGTGATCGTGCGGCCGACCGCGGTCCAGGACATCCGGATCGGCGATGCGCTCACCTATCAGCTGCGCTCCGGCGAGCCGGAACTCGTGACGCACCGCGTGATCGCGATCTCCCACTCCGGCGGCGAGAAGCGGTTCACGACCCAGGGAGACGCGAATTCGGTGGCCGACCCGGAGCCGGTGCGCGAGGTGCAGATCCAAGGGACGGTCTGGTACAGCATCCCGTATCTCGGCTGGGTCAACACGCTGGTCAACGGGGAGCAGCGCGAGGTCATCGTCACGGTGATCGCGCTGACACTGTTCGGCTACGCCGGCTTTTCCATCGCTCGGGGGGCGGCTGCGACCGCCCGCCGCCGACGCCTGCGGGGGGCAGAGTCCGCGTCGACGGCGGGCGGTCGATCTCGGGAGAGCTGAGGCGTAACCGCCCCGACATGTCGCTCACCTAGAGTGACGCCGTGAAGGCCATCCGTCGGTTTACCGTTCGCACCGTCGTTCCCGAGTCGCTGGGCGCCCTCGACGAGCTCGCCGCCAACCTGCGCTGGTCGTGGCATCGGCCGACGCAGGAGCTGTTCCGCGACATCGCGCCCGAGCTCTGGGAGAGCTCGCGGAAGGATCCCGTCGCGCTGCTCGGCGAGGTCGGCCGCGAGCGCCTCGACGAGCTCGCGGCCGACGAGGCCTTCGTCTCCCGGGCGCAGCACCTCGCGCAGGAGCTGCGCGACTACCTGACCGCCCCGCGCTGGTATCAGTCGCTCGGCGACGATCTGCCCGCGGCGATCGCCTACTTCTCGCCCGAGTTCGGCATCGCGGCGGCGCTGCCGCAGTACTCGGGGGGCCTCGGAATTCTGGCGGGCGACCATCTCAAGTCGGCCTCCGACCTCGGGGTGCCGATTCTCGGCGTCGGCCTCTTCTATCGGTCCGGCTACTTTCGCCAGTCGATCTCGCGCGACGGCTGGCAGCAGGAGTCCTACCCCGTCTCCGACCCCGACGGACTGCCGATGGCGCTCGTCCGCCGACCCGACGGAACGGCCGCGACCGTCACTCTCGCGCTGCCCGAAGGCCGGGTGCTCAATGCGCGCATCTGGCGTCTCGCCGTGGGCCGGGTCACTCTGCTGCTGCTGGACACCGACACCGCCGAGAACGAGCCCGCGCTGCGCGGGGTCACCGACCGGCTCTACGGCGGCGGCGGCGAGCACCGGCTGCTGCAGGAGCTGCTGCTCGGGATCGGGGGAGTCCGGGCGATCAAGCGCTATGCGGAGATCACCGGCGCGCCGGTGCCCGAGGTGTTCCACATGAACGAAGGGCATGCCGGGTTCCAGGGGCTGGAGCGCATCAGCGACCTCATCGGCGAGGGGCTGAGCTTCGACGCCGCGCTCGAAGCGGCCCGTGCCGGCACGGTCTTCACCACGCACACGCCGGTGCCCGCCGGGATCGACCGCTTCGACGCGGGGATGCTGGCGCGCTACTTGTCGAGCGAGCTGCTCCCGGGCGTCGACCCCGCCGCGGTGCTCGCGCTCGGTGCCGAGGAGGGCGGCACGGCGCCGGGCACCTTCAACATGGCGGTGATGGGACTGCGGCTCGCGCAGCGGGCGAACGGCGTCTCCCAGCTGCACGGGGCTGTCAGCCGGGGCATGTTCGGGGCACTCTGGCCCGACTTCGACGAGGCTGATGTGCCGATCGGCTCGGTCACCAACGGCGTGCACGCGCCCACCTGGACCGACCCCGCGGTGCGCGCGCTCGCCGAGTCGCGGCTCGGCACCGCCGACACGACCGCGTGCGACTGGGCGGGTGAAGCCGTCAGCGACGCCGAGCTCTGGGGCCTGCGCGATCATCTGCGCGCGCAGCTCGTGGCGGACGCCCGACGTCGGGTCGCGGCTGAGTGGGCCGAGCTCCATCCCGGAGCCGACGGGCCGAGCTGGCACGAGACGCTGCTGAGTCCCGAGGTGCTCACGGTCGGGTTCGCGCGGCGCGTGCCCACCTACAAGCGGTTGACGCTGATGCTGCACGATCCGGACCGGCTGCGGGCGCTGCTGACGCATCCGGAGCGCCCGATTCAGCTGGTCATCGCGGGCAAGTCGCACCCGGCCGACGACGAGGGCAAGCGGCTCATCCAGCAGCTGGTCGAGTTCTCTCAGGACCCCGCGGTGCAGGGGCGCATCGTGTTCTTGCCCAATTACGACATCGGGATGGCGCAGCTGCTCTACCCGGGGTGCGACGTCTGGCTCAACAACCCGCTGCGACCGCTGGAGGCGTGCGGCACGTCCGGCATGAAGGCGGCACTCAACGGCGTGCTCAACCTCTCCATTCTCGACGGCTGGTGGAACGAGTTCTACGACGGCGACAACGGCTGGGCGATCCCCTCGGCGGACAGCGCAGGGGATGCCGCCGAGCGTGATGCGCTCGAGGCGGGCGCACTGTACGACCTGCTCGAGCACCAGATCGCGCCGCGGTTCTACGACCGTGACGTCGACGGCGTGCCGGCGAAGTGGGTGGCCGACATCCGCCACACCCTCGCCACCCTGTCACCGGCGCTGTCGGCCGATCGCATGGTGCGCGAGTACGTCGAGTCGTACTATCTGCCCGCGGCGCACGCCGAGCGCGCGGTGAGCGCGGATGGCTTCGCTCCCGCCGCCGAGCTTGCCGCGTGGAAGCGCCGCGTGCGCGCCGCCTGGCCGGGCGTCTCGGTGGTGCACGTCGAGTCGGGCGGCGTGGAGTCGAATCCGCATGTCGGCGAGACCCTTCAGGTGCGGGCCGCCGTCGCGCTCGGCGAACTGAGCACCGAGGATGTCAAAGTGGAGCTCATCTCCGGCCGCGCGCAGGAGGGGGACGAGCTGAGCGACACGTCGCGGCTGGCGCTGACCCTCGAGTCGGCCGCGCCGGGGACGCCGTCGATCTGGACGGGGCGAATCGCGCTGGAGCGCGCGGGCAGCTTCGGCTACACGGTCCGCGTGGTGCCGCGGCACGCCCTGCTGGCGACGCCGGCGGAGCTCGGCGTGGTGGCGGTCGCCTAGCGCGGCGGCATCATGAACCCTTGTATCGTGGCCAGCGGGGCAGCGCTCCCTCGGTCTCCGCGTGGGCCCCGCGCCGACGAGGTGCGAATTTTTTGCCCAATGAATGGAGATATTGTCCTAGGCTGGCGCACAACCAGCTCCAGGTGTCCCGCTGCGGTGACGCCGACGCGATCTTCGAGGGGTGGATGAAGTGCCAAGCGCGCGAAACCAGAACTCGCAGCCCGCTGCCTCACGTCGCGGAACGAACCTGCCGGCGATGGGGGACTTCAACCAGTCGGTCATCCTCGACGCGATCCGGCGGGCCCGCACGGGGCTGAGTCGCGTCGAGCTCGCGGCCTCGACGGGCCTCTCCGCCCAGACCATCTCGAACATCTGCCGGCGGCTCCTGGAGCGCGGCTTCATCGAGGAGGCCGGCAAGGAGATCACCGGCCCGGGCAAGCCGCGCACCATGCTGCGGCTGAACCCGACCGGGCGCTTCGCGCTCGGCGTCCACCTCGACCCGACCGTCACGACGTTCGTCATGCTCGACCTCACCGGCTCGATCGTGGCGCGGTCGCGCCGGCCCACGCCCACCTCGAACGACCCCGCCGTGATCATCGAGAGCCTCGTCGCCGAACTGGATGACCTGGTCGCGATCTCGGGCGTCGACCGCGATCGGATCGCCGGCGTCGGCATCGCCGCTCCCGGCCCGATCGATACCGTGCGCGGCGTCGTCGTCAATCCGCCCCACCTCACCGGGTGGCGCGATGTCCCGCTGCGTGACGCCCTGGCTGAGGGCACCGGTCTTCCTGTCATCCTCGACAAGGACGTCACCGCCGCCGCCATCGCGGAGATGTGGGCCGGGGGGCCGAGCGGCTCGGGGAGCTTCATCTTCTTCTACATGGGCACCGGAATCGGTGCCGGACTCGTCGTGCATGACGACGTGGTGCGCGGCAGCTCCGACAACGCGGGTGAGATCGGCCACATCGTCACCGACCCGGACGGGCCGGAGTGCTTCTGCGGGCTGCGCGGCTGCGTCCTCGTGGCCTGCATGCCGCAGGCGCTGGTGCTGGAGGCCGAGCAGGCGGGGATCTTCCCGGCCGCGGGCGGCGCGCTGGACAACAACACCGTCGACGCGCGGTTCACCCAGCTCTGCGAGGCCTCGGCGGCGGGAGACGCGACCGCACGGGAGATCCTCGATCGCTCGGCGGTCCGGATGACCACCGCGATCGCCGTCATCGCGAACCTGCTCGACGTGGATCACGTCGTCTTCGGCGGCCCGTTCTGGGAGAGGCTCTCGGAGCACTACATGCGCAGCGTCCCGGCGCTGCTCGGCGAGCGGCTCGCGGCCCGCAGCATTCACGATGTCGCCGTCATGGGCACCGGAATCGGCGAGGATGTCGCCGCCGTCGGGGCGGCGTGCCTGGTGCTCAACCAGGGGCTCGCCCCGAACCCGAAGGCGCTGATGCTCGCATGATCGGCGCCGCAACGTCCACAGTGGAGCAAAGGAGCACCATGCGAACGACCACACGACTGGGCGCGGTGGCGCTCACGCTCGGATCCCTGCTCGGGGTCGCCGGCTGCACGTCCGCCGCGGACGATGGCACCGCCGTGCTGAAGGTGACCTACATCAAGACCGACGCCTTCACGGCGCTCGATACGCTCTTCACCAACGTCAAGGCGGAGTTCGAGGCCGCCCACGAGGGGGTCACCGTCGAGCTCCTCCCGGTCGCCGGAACGGACAGCGACTACACGACCAAGCTCGCGCTCTCGCACCGCTCGGCGGAGACCGCCCCGGACGTGTTCTACGAGGACACGATGGCGCTGCGCGCCGACGTCGAAGCCGGATTCCTGTTGAACCTGGATCCCTACGTCGCCGAATGGGACGACTGGGCGCAGTTCGATGATGCCGCGAAGGCCGCCGGCGCGGGCGACGACGGGAGCATCTACGCCGTCTCACTCGGCACCGACACGCGCGCCATCTGGTACCGGACGTCGGTGTTCGAGGCCGCCGGGATCGCGGTGCCGTGGCAGCCGCAGTCGTGGCAGGACATCCTGGATGCGGCGGCCGCCATCAAGGCCAGCCAGCCGGAGGTCGTGCCGTTCAACCTGTACGCGGGCACGGCGACCGGCGAGGGCTCCAACATGCAGGGCTTCTACCAGCTGCTCTACGGCACCGAGCTCGGCGCCGACGCGCTCTACGACTCGGCGACCTCCCGGTGGGTGGTCGGCTCGGCCGGCTTCGTCGAGTCGCTCGAGCTCATCGAGACGCTCTACGCCGAGGGCTACGCGCTCAGCGTCGCCGAGGCGCTGGACGGCAACATCTGGCAGGAGGTGTTCGGAACCATGTTCCCCGGCGGCACGCTGGGCGCCACCGTCGAAGGCTCGTACACGCCGTCGTTCTGGATCGAGGGCGGCTCGTTCGAATGGCCCGAATACGCCGAGGAGATGGCGACCGCGGCCTTTCCCACCCAGCACGGGCAGGAGCCCGGCGGCGTCAGCATGTCGGGAGGCTGGACGCTCGCCGTCGGAGCGCAGACCGAGCACCCCGACCTGGCCTTCGAGTTCCTCACGATGGCGCTGAACTTCGAGAACTCTCTCGCCTACGTCAACGAGAACTCGCAGATCGCGGTGCGAGCCGACGTGGCCGCCGACCCGAGCTACACCGCCGCCAACCCCTTCGTGGCGAGCGTCACCGAGCTGGTGGAGGTGACGCACTTCCGCCCCGCCACCGCCGAGTACAACCAGATCTCGGTGGAGATCCAGAAGGCGACGGAGTCCGTCATCACCGGGACCGCCACGCCCGCCGAGGCGGCGGCCGCGTACGACGCCGCCGTCGAGTCGATCGTGGGCGCCGACCGCATCATCAACAAGGGATAGGCCGCGACGGTCCGCCGAGCGACCGCCCGCGAGCGATCAGAGAGAGCCGAATCGTGACGGTGGCATTCAGGAGCACGGCCGTGCGGGCGCTTCCGCTCGTGCCGGCGGTGATCCTGATGGTGGTGTTCCTTCTGGGCCCGATCGTCTGGTCTCTGTACGGCTCGCTCACGAACGCGGCGCTCACCGGCCGCGCCGCGGCCGACCCGCAGTGGGTCGGCCTCGACAACTATGCGCGGCTTCTCTCGGACCCCGCCTTCCCGCAGTCCGTCGGGCTGACGGTGCTCTTCACCCTGGTGTCGGCGGTGCTCGCCCAGACGTTCCTGGGCCTCGGGCTGGCGGTGGTGATGACGCGGGCCAGCCGGCGGCTCGGCGCGGTCGTCGCGACCGTGATCGTCGCGGCGTGGATCCTGCCGGAGCTCGTCGCGGCGTTCGTCGCCTACGCGTTCTTCAGCCAGGACGGCACCCTGAATCAGCTCCTCGCCGTGGTCGGCCTCGACGGTCCGAACTGGCTGTTCGGCTTTCCGATGATTGCCGTGATCGTCGCCAACATCTGGCGGGGAACGGCCTTCTCGATGATGATCTACCAGGCGGCCCTCGACGATGTGCCGCCGGACATCATCGAGGCCGCGATGCTCGACGGTGCGAACGGGGCGAAGCGGCTGCTCTACGTCACCCTTCCGATGATCCGGCAGACGATCACGACGACGCTCATGCTGATCACGCTGCAGACGCTCTCCGTCTTCACCCTGATCTGGGTGATGACCGCGGGCGGGCCCGGCAACGACAGCACCACCCTGCCGATCTACGCGTTCAAGGAGGCGTTCCGCTTCGGCAACATCGGCTACGGCACGGCGATCGCGACCGTGATGCTCGTGGTCGGGGCGATCTTCTCGGTCGTCTACATTCGCGCGCTGCGTGCCCCGAAGGAGCGGGTCGCATGAGCGCCCCGGCCGCCACACGCCGCCGCAGTACGACCGCTCGTCGGCCGCGCTCGGTCGCGTCGCCATCGAAGCGGACGGTCGCGCTGCTTGCGAACACCTCGCTGCTGCTCGTCGCCGTCTGCTTCGCGCTTCCGCTCGCCTGGCTGCTCTTCGCCGCATTCGACGGCGCGAGCAGCTATCAGACGCGACTGCCCGCCGAGCTCACGCTCGACAACTTCACGGCCGTGCTGACGCCCGAGCTCACGTTCCTCCCGATGTGGAACAGCCTCGTCATCTCCGTCTCGACGGCGGTGCTCACCGTCGTGCTGGCGCTGCTGGCGGCCTACCCGCTGTCGCGCTACCAGGCCCGCTTCACCCGGTCGTTCATGTACATCGTGCTGTTCGGCACCTGCCTGCCGGTGACCGCGATCATGGTGCCGGTCTACGCGCTGTTCGTCGCCTTGCACCTCTTGGACTCGGTCGCGGGAACCGTGGCGTTCCTGGCCGCCTCGTCGCTTCCGGTCGCGATCTACATGGCCAAGAACTTCATGGATTCGGTGCCGATCGAACTCGAGGAGGCGGCGTGGATGGACGGCGCCTCGGCGATGCGCGCCCTGCGCACGATCGTGGTCCCGCTCATGCGTCCGGGCATCGCGGTCATCTCGATCTACGTGTTCTTCGCCGCCTGGGGCAACTTCTTCGTGCCCTTCGTGCTGCTGCTCTCGCCGAGCAAGCAGCCGGCCGCGATCAGCATCTACAGTTTCTTCGGGCAGTACGGCACGGTCGCCTACGGCCAGCTGGCCGCGTTCTCCCTCATCTACGCGGTTCCGGTGATCTTCCTCTACGTTCTGGTCGCGCGCGGCATCGGCGGATCCTTCGCCCTGGCCGGCGCGGTGAAGGGCTGAGAGATGCTTCGACCCACCCGCCGACCGCTGCTGACGCCCACCACCGCCACCGGGAGCACCCATGCATGACAACCGAGGCCTCGTCGAGGCGCGCATCGACCGCTTCACGCGGGAACGGCTGATTCCCGCGATCTACCGCCAACGGGCCCCGTTGGCGATCGCAGCCTGGGAGGCTCCCGACGAGCCGGTTCCGTTCTCGGAGGCGCGCGAGCAGGAGTTTCGGCCGTTCGCGGTTGGAACCTCGTGGGGCAGAGCGTGGAGCACCGCCTGGTTCCGCGCCACCGGGGAGGTCCCCGCGGCGTGGACGGCCGACGGCACGCGGGCCGAGATCATCGTCGACCTCGGCTACGACCGGACCACGCCCGGCTTCCAGGCCGAAGGCATGGCCTACCGCCCCGACGGCTCGATCATCAAGGCGATCGAGCCGCTCAACAGCTATCTCCCGGCCGGACCGGCCGGCGCCGCGATCGACATCTACCTCGAGGCGGCGGCCAACCCGAATGTGGCCGGCGATTTCACGTTCGCTCCGACCCCGCTGGGCGACAAGTCGACGGCGGGGCCGGAGCACGCCTACGTGCTGCGCTCCCTGGAGCTCGGACTGCTCGACGTGGTCGTCTGGGAGCTGGTCCAAGACGTCTGGACCCTGACCGGGTTGATGCACGAGCTGCCCGCCGAACTTCCCCGTCGCGCCGAGATCCTGCACGCCCTCGACCGGATGATCGACGCGGTCGATCCGCACGACGTCGCCGGCACCGCCGCGGCGGGGCGCACGGCGCTCGCCGCCGTCCTCGCGCGCCCGGCGCACGCGAGCGCGCACCGGCTCGCCGCGGTGGGGCATTCGCACCTGGATTCGGCCTGGCTGTGGCCGGTGCGCGAGACCGTCCGCAAGGCGGCGCGGACGTTCTCGAACGCCCTCGCGCTGATGGAGGAGGATCCGAGCTACACCTTCGTCGCCTCCAGCGCGCAGCAGTACGCCTGGGTTCAGCAGCACTACCCCGAGCTGTTCGAGCGGCTGAAGGCGCAGGTGGCGGCCGGCCGCTTCGTGCCGGTCGGCGGGATGTGGGTCGAATCCGACACCAACCTGCCCGGCGGCGAGGCGATGGCGCGTCAGTTCGTGGCGGGCAAGCGGTACTTCATCGAGCAGCTGGGCGTCGAGCCGCGCGAGGTCTGGCTGCCGGACTCGTTCGGCTACTCCGCATCCCTCCCGCAGATCGTCGCGGCCGCCGGCTCCCGATGGTTCCTGACCCAGAAGATCTCGTGGAACGAGACCAACCGGATGCCGCATCACACCTTCTGGTGGGAGGGCATCGACGGAACGCGGGTGTTCACCCACTTCCCGCCGGTCGACACCTACAACTCCGACGTCTCCGGCGCCGAGCTCGCCAAGGCCTCGCGCCAGTACGCGGAGAAAGGCGTCGGCACGATGTCGCTGCTTCCCTACGGCTGGGGTGACGGCGGCGGGGGACCGACCCGCGAGATGCGCGCCGCGATCGCCCGCACCGCCGACCTCGAGGGCTCGCCCCGGGTGAGCACCGCGACCCCGCACGAGTTCTTCACCGCGGCCGAGGCCGAGTACGCGGAGGCGCCGGTCTGGTCGGGCGAGCTGTACCTCGAGTTCCACCGCGGAACCTACACCTCGCAGGCGCGGACCAAGCGCGGCAACCGGCGCAGCGAGCACCTCCTTCGCGAGGCGGAGCTGTGGGCGACCGCGGCGGCGCTCGCCGGCCTCGACTACCCCTACGACGAGCTCGAGACGGCGTGGCACACGGTGCTGCTGCAGCAGTTCCACGACATCCTGCCCGGCTCCTCGATCGCCTGGGTGCACGAGGAGGCCGAGCGCGGCTACGCCGAGGTCGCGCGGGTGCTCGAGGAGATCATCGCGCGCTCGATCGCCGCGCTCGCCGGATCCGGCGACGTGCCGCTGACCTTCAACGCCGGGCCGTACGCGCGCGACGGCGTGCCCGCGCACGCGGCGGCTCCCGCCAGTCCCGCCGCGCCGGCGGCGGTGACGCGTGACGGCGACGACCACGTGCTGGACAACGGACACGTCCGGGTCAGGGTCGATGCGCGCGGGCTGGTCGTCTCGATCTTCGACCTTCGGGCCGAGCGGGAGGTGATCCCCGCCGGGGCGGCCGCGAACCTGCTGCAGCTCTTCCGCGACACCCCCAACCAGTGGGATGCCTGGGACATCGACGAGAGCTACCGGCGCGGCGGGCAGGATCTGACCCGGGCGGATGCGGTCGAGCTCACCGAGGACGGACGCGGCGTTCGCGTGTCGCGCTCCTTCGGGAGCTCGAGCGCCGTGCAGGAGCTCCGCCTGCTCGGCGACGCGCCGACGCTCGACATCAGCACCGTCGTCGACTGGCACGAGACGCAGAAGCTGCTCAAGCTCGCCTTCCCGCTCGACGTGCACGCCGACCGAGCCGCGTCCGAGATCCAGTTCGGCCACGTCCACCGGCCCACTCACACCAACACCTCCTGGGATGCGGCGCGGTTCGAGACCGCCGCGCACCGCTGGGTTCACGTGGGCGAGCCCGGCTACGGGGTCTCGATCAGCAACGACGCCAGCTACGGCCATGACATCCGCCGCATCGAGTCGTCGAACGGGGCCACGGCCAGCGGGGGAACCGCCACCGTGGCGCGGGTGTCGCTGCTGCGGGCGCCGCTGTTCCCCGACCCGGGCGCCGACCAGGGTCGGCACGAGTTCCGGGTGGCGCTCTCGGTCGGTGCGGGCATCGCCGATGCGGTCGAAGAGGGCTACCGCCTCAACCTGCCGCTGCGGACCGTCCTCGGGGCCGGTCCCGTCGCCCCGCTCGTCTCGGTGAGCTCGCCGGCGATCGTCGTGGAGGCGGTCAAGCTCGCCGAGGACCGGTCCGGCGATGTGATCGTGCGGCTCTACGAGGCGCACGGCGGTCAGGCGCGGGGTGAGCTGCGCACCGGCTTCGACTGGGCCGAGGTCAGCGAGACCGACCTCCTGGAGCGGACCGTCGACGCGCGCGCGGTCACGCGGGCGGCGGAGGGGTCGGTGGCGCTGGTCCTGCGGCCGTTCCAGCTCGTCACGCTGCGCTTCCGTCGCGGGGCGCGGTAGGGCACGCCGCCGAGCGTCAGCGCGCGATGTCGGCGATCACGGCGTCGGTGATCCGCTGCAGGTCTGCGGGGGCGAGCTCAATGTCGAAGCCGCGGCGGCCGCCGCTGACGAAGACGGTGTCGAAGAGCTCGACCGTCTCGTCGAGGACGGTCGGCAGGGCGGTCTTCTGGCCGATCGGGCTGATTCCGCCGACCAGGTAGCCGGTCTTGCGCTCCGCCACCGCCGGATCCGCCATCACCGCCTTCTTCCCGCCGAGCGCGGCGGCGAGCGCCTTCAGATCGAGCTTGCCACTGACCGGCACGACGGCGACGGCGAGGCGCCCGTCGACCTCGGCGAGGAGCGTCTTGAACACCAGCTCCGTGTCGAGCCCGAGCTGCTCGGCGGCCTCGGCGCCGAAGTCGCGCGAGGCGGGGTCATGCGTGTACGGGTGCTCGCGGAACGCGATTCCGGCGGCGCGCAGCGCCACGGTGGCGGGAGTGCTCATGCCGATCCTCAGCTCGTCGCGAGGGTCGTCGGCAGCAGCGTGGTGAGACCGACGACCAGCCAGATGAGCATCCACCCGAAGAAGCTGAGACCGCCGATCACGACACCCGCGATCGCGATGCCGCGGCCCGTGCGCGCCGAACCCGCGGCGGCGAGTCGACGCGCGCGAGGCAGCGCCAGCAGCGACACGATCGCGCCGGCCAGGCTGAGCAGGCCGAACACGCTCATCACGATGCCGACGAGTGACATCACGAAGCCGACGGTGGCGAGCGAGTTGGGGTTCGTCGCGCCGGTCGGGGCGCCGAACCGCACCCCCGACGCGCCGACCCGTGCGCCGTCGGCGCTCGGGCGACCGGACCGCGCGTAGGGGTCCGGGCGGGAGGAGCGAGTCGGCGCCGCGATCACGGTCGGCGTCAGATGCGTCGAGTCGTGAGTGCGGCGCGCGCCCGTCCAGGCCTGGCCATCCCACCAGCGATCCTCGCCGGGTCGGTTCGGATCCGGATACCAGCCCGCGCCGGTCGTTCCGGGGCCGTCAGTCATGCTTCGAGGGTACCGAGCGCGCGGCCCGCGCGCCGGTCAGCGGCGCCGTGGTGGCGTCGCGCCTCAGTCGTGCGCCCGGAACAGCTTCATCGAGGTCGGGCCGACCGCGAGATCATGGCCCGGCACGAACTCTTCGGCGCGATCGGCGACGTCATCGTGGGTGGAGTCCCAAAGCAGCGTGTAGCCGCTCACGCCCGCGTGCTCGGGCAGGGTCACCGTCACGTCGGTCTCCAGCCCGTGCACGACCAACAGGATCCGGTTCGACGACTCGTGCTCGGGGGTGGAGGCCGCCAGGTACTGCAGGGTGCGCTCGGCGGGGGAGTCCCAGTCCGCTTCGCTCATCGCGAGGCCTTGCTTGTTGTACCAGTCCATCTGCGAGGCGCTCGGCGTCGTCTCACCCCACCGGCCGAAGCGCACCGGACGCAGGGCCGGATTCTCGCGCCGCAGTCGGATCAGCTCGCGCACGACGGCATGCAGCTCCTGCTGCCAGGGCTCGCGGTCCCAGGCCATCCAGGTCAGCTCGCTGTCGTGACAGTAGGCGTTGTTGTTGCCGCGCTGGGTGCGCCCGAATTCATCGCCTGCCGTGATCATCGGCACCCCCGCGCTGAGCAGCAGGGTGCCGAGCAGATTGCGGATCGCGCGGCGGCGCGTGCGCAGGATCTCCGGATCGCTGGTGCGGCCCTCGACGCCGTGATTGAACGACTTGTTGTCGCTGGATCCGTCGCGGTTGTCTTCGCCGTTGCCGAGGTTGTGCTTGTCGTTGTAGGCGACCAGATCGGCGGCGGTGAAGCCGTCGTGCGCGGTGATGAAGTTGACGCTCGCGAGCGGGCCGCGCTCGATCGAGAACACGTGGTTCGATCCGGCGAGTCGGCGGGCGAGGGAGCCGATCCCTTCACTCGGCAGACCGTCGGTGTGGCGCGCGGCCGCGATGTCGCGCAGCCAGAAGTTGCGCATCCGGTCGCGGTAGCCGTCGTTCCACTCCGAGTACCCGTCGGGGAAGTTGCCGACCTGCCAGCCGCCGAGTCCCACGTCCCAGGGCTCCGCGATCATCTTCACGTCGCGCAGCGCCGGGTCGTCGATGATGCCGGCCAGCAGCGGGTGATCGCGCTGGAACTCGACGTCGCCGTCGCGGCCGAGCGTCGCGGCGAGATCGAAGCGGAAGCCGTCGATCTGCACCTCGTTCGCCCAGTAGCGCAGCGAGTCCAGCACCAGCCGCTGCGCGACCGGGTTCGAGAAGTCGAGCGTGTTGCCGCAGCCCGTGACGTCGATGTAGTGGCCGCGCTCGTCCTGACGGTAGTAGCTCGAGTTGTCGAGACCGCGGAAGCTCGAGGTCGGACCGCCCGGCCCTTCCTCGGCGGTGTGGTTGTAGACGACGTCGAGGATGACCTCGAGACCCGCCTCGTGCAGTCGCCGCACCATCCCCTTGAACTCGCGCAGCACCGCGCCGGCGCCGCCGGTCTGCGCCGAGCGCGAGGCGTAGCCGGCGTGCGGGGTGAAGAAGTTGAGGGTGTTGTAGCCCCAGTAGTTGACCAGGCCCATCTTCTGCAGGCGCTCTTCGCTCACCGACTGGTGCACGGGCAGCAGTTCGACGGCGGTGACGCCGAGATCCTTCAGATACGCGATGGTGCTGTCGTGGGCGAGGCCCGCATAGGTGCCGCGCAGCTCCTCCGGGATCTCGGGATTGAGCTTGGTGAGGCCCTTCACGTGCGCCTCGTAGATCACGGTGTGATCCATCGGCACTCGGGGCTTGGCCACGCCGCGCCAGTCGAACTCCTCGTCCGTCACGAAGGAGCGCCACTCGCCCTGCGTGCTGCGCGCGAGTCCGCGCGCGTACGGGTCGATCAGGTCGCGGCCGGCGTCGAAGGCGTGGCGGGGGCCGCTCGGCCCCGCCGCGCGCACCGAGTAGTAGGTGCCGGTGGTCAGCTCGGGGCTGGTCGCGCTCCAGACGCCATCGTCGTCGCGGGTCATCGGCAGCGTCGAGGTCACCCAGTCGCGGTCCGTCGCGTCGAACAGGCACAGCTCGAGTGCGGTCGCGTTCGCGCTCCAGACGCGGAGCTCGCCGCCGCCGTCGGTGCGCCGCACGCCCAGGGGCGCAGGGGTCTCAGAGGGCGACATGCGTTCTAGGTTAGGACCCATGGGCATCTATCTTGACCACGCGGCAACCGCTCCCATGCCGCCCGCGGTGAGGGCCGCGTTCCTGGATGCGCTCGGCGAGGTCGGCAATCCGTCCTCAATCCACGCCGCGGGCCAGCGCGCACGCGATGTGCTGGAGCACGGGCGCGAGCGCGTCGCGGCGTCGATCGGCGCGGATGCGGTCGAGATCGTGTTCACCGGGGGCGGCACCGAGGCGGTCAATCTCGGCGTGAAAGGCCTCTACTGGGCGCGCGCCCCGCGCCCGCGCATTCTGACCACGCGGGCCGAGCATCACGCCACCCTCGACAGCGTGCAGTGGCTCGAGCAGCACGAGGGCGCCGAGGTCGAGTGGATTCCGGTCGATGAGGTCGGGCGCATCCGGTTGGATGCCCTGGAGGCGGCGCTCGCGCGCGATCCGGAGACGATCGCGCTCGTCACGGCGCTCTGGGCGAACAACGAGGTCGGCACCCGGCAGCCGGTCGACGAGATCGTGGCGCTCGCCGCGGCGCACGGCGTTCCGGTGCACCTGGACGCGATCGCCGCCTTCGGGCAGGTGCCGCTCGACGTGCGCGCGGTGCCCGCGGCCGCGGTCAGCATCTCGGCGCACAAGATCGGCGGTCCGGTCGGAATCGGCGCGCTCTACGTCGCACGGTCCACGGTGCTCGAACCGCTGCAGCACGGCGGCAGCCAGCAGCGCGCCCGTTCCGGCACGCAGGACGCCGCCGGGGCGGCCGCGTTCGGCCTGGCCGCCGAACTCGCGACGACCGGGCTCGACGCGCGCGCCGGCGCGCTGGCGGTACGACGCGATCGACTGGTCGCGGGCATCCTCGACACGGTGCCGGGGGCGGAGCTGCGCGGCGATCCGGACCCGGCCGGCCGCCTGCCGGGCAACGCCCACCTCACCTTCGAGGGCTGTGAGGGCGATTCGCTGCTGTTCCTGCTCGACCTCGCGGGGATCCAGGTCTCCACCGGCTCGGCATGCCAGGCGGGAGTGCCCGAACCCTCCCACGTCGTGCTCGCCCTGGGGTTCGACGAGGCGACCGCGCGCGGGGCGCTGCGGTTCACCCTCGGCGACGAGACCACGGATGCCGACGTCGACCGTGTGCTCGACGTGCTGCCCCGCGTGGTCGCGCAGGCGCGCGAGGCGGGGCTGGCGGGGCGCGCCCCGCGCCTGGGCGGGTCGCTGCACTGATCGCGCCGGCTGGCGGCGCCTCGCGCACCCGAACCGAATCGTCGACCGCCGTGTCGCGGCCGGGTGCACCGCCGCGCGCACCCGGTGCGCACGGCCGGGCTCCCGTACCCTGGAGCGCATGAAGGTTCTTGCGGCGATGAGCGGCGGCGTCGACAGCGCCGTGGCGGCCGCGCGCGCGGTCGACGCGGGGCACGAGGTCGTCGGGGTGCACCTCGCGCTCAGCCGCCAGCGCGGCACGCTTCGCACCGGCTCGCGCGGATGCTGCACCGTGGAGGACGCGCTCGACGCACGTCGCGCCGCGAACCTGCTGGGCATCCCGTTCTACGTCTGGGACTTCTCGGAGCGCTTCGCCGAAGACGTCGTCGACGACTTCATCGCCGAGTATCAGGCCGGCCGCACGCCGAACCCCTGCATGCGCTGCAATGAGCGCATCAAGTTCGCCGCGGTGCTCGAGAAGGCGCTCGCGCTCGGCTTCGATGCGGTCGTCACCGGGCACTACGCCGACATCCGCGAGGACGCCGAGGGCCACCGTGAGCTGCACCGCGCCGCCACCTGGGCGAAGGACCAGTCCTACGTGCTCGGCGTGTTGACCGCCGAGCAGCTCGCGCACTCCTGGTTCCCGCTCGGGGCGACCCCGTCGAAGGACGAGGTGCGGGCCGAAGCCGCCCGGCGCGGGCTGACCGTCGCCCAGAAGCCCGACAGCCACGACATCTGCTTCATCCCCGACGGCGACACCCGCGGCTGGCTCGCCGACAAGGTCGGCGCCGAGGAGGGCGACATCCTCGACCGCGAGGGCAACCGTCTCGGAACCCACGCGGGCGCTGCGGCCTTCACGGTCGGCCAGCGCAAGGGCCTCAACATCGGCTACCCGAGCCCGGACGGCCGTCCCCGCTTCGTGCTCGAGGTGCGTCCGAAGACCAACGAGGTCGTGGTCGGCCCCAAGGAGGCGCTCACAATCTCCGAGCTCGCCGGCAGCAAGCACACCTGGGCGGGCCAGCCGCCGGCGGATGCGGAGAGCTGGTTCGACTGCGAGGTGCAGGTGCGCGCGCACGGCGACCCGGTCGCGGCCGAGGCGCGCGTCGTGCGCGGCGACGACGATGCTGCCAAGGAGCTGGTGGTGCGGGTGCTCGAGCCGCTTGACGGCGTCGCCCCCGGGCAGACGGCGGTGCTCTACGTCGGCACCCGTGTGCTCGGGCAGTGCACGATCGATCGCACCGTGAGCGCGGTGCCGGTCGGGGCGGGCGCCCCCGCCTCGTAGCTTGTCTCTCGCGCAAGTGTCGCCCCCGCGATCTAGGCTGAGTGCGTGGCAGACGAGCTGGAACAGACCCCCGTCGAGAGCCTGAGCCTCGAGGCGGCGCGCGACGAGGCCGCCGCGCTCACCGAGCGCATCCTGACGCTCCGCGAGGACTACTACGCGCGCGATGCGGCCGTCGCGAGCGACGCCGAGTACGACGCGCTGATGCACCGGCTCGAGGCGATCGAGCATGTCTTTCCCGAGCTGCAGGGGCAGGACAGCCCCACCCAGACGGTCGGCGGTCGCGCGCAGACCTCGCTGTTCGATCCGGTCACCCACGCCGAGCGCATGCTGAGCCTCGACAACGTGTTCAGCCGTGACGAGTTTCTCGAGTGGGCGGCGCGCGTCGAGCGTCTCGCCGGTCGCCGCATCCAGTACCTCTGCGAGCTGAAGATCGACGGGCTCGCGCTCAACCTGCGCTACGAGAACGGCCGACTGGTGAGTGCCGCCACCCGCGGCGACGGCGTCGTCGGAGAAGACGTCACCGAGAACGTGCGCTACATCACGAGCATTCCCACCCGGCTCGACACCGACAGCCCGCCGCCGCTCGTCGAGGTGCGCGGCGAGGTGTTCTTCCCGGTCGAGGCCTTCGACAAGCTCAACGCGGCGCAGGTCGCGGCGGGCGAGCGGGTGTTCGCCAACCCCCGCAACGCCGCCTCGGGGAGTCTGCGGCAGAAGGAAGAAGGCAAGAGCACGGAGGCGCTCGAGCGGATGCGCGCCCGCATCGGCCGTCTCGAGCTGCTCGTGCACGGCATCGGCGCCTGGTCCGACCCGCGGGCCGACGACGGCACCGCGGTGCGCAGCCAGAGCGAGGTCTACGCGCTCCTGGCGCGGTGGGGGCTTCCGACGAGCCGGCATTTCGAGGTGCGGGAGACCGCCGAGGGCGCGGCCGACTTCATCGCGCACTATGGCGAGCATCGTCAGGGCACGAAGCAGCACCCGGTCGAGCACGAGATCGATGGGATCGTGGTCAAGGTCGACGAGCTCGCGCTGCACGACGAGCTGGGGGCGACCAGCCGCGCGCCGCGCTGGGCGATCGCCTACAAGTACCCGCCCGAGCAGGTCAACACGAAGCTGCTCGACATCGTGGTGAGCGTCGGTCGCACCGGTCGTGCGACGCCGTATGCCGTCATGGAGAAGGTGCGGGTCGCCGGCAGCGAGGTGCGTCAGGCGACCCTGCACAATCAGGACGTCGTCAAGCTCAAGGGCGTGCTGATCGGCGACACGGTCGTGCTGCGCAAGGCCGGCGATGTGATCCCCGAGGTGCTCGGCCCGGTGGTCGAGCTGCGCGACGGCACCGAGCGCGAGTTCGTGATGCCAGCGAACTGCCCCGAGTGTGGCACTCCGCTCGCGCCCGCCAAAGAGGGCGACATCGACCTGCGCTGCCCGAACGCGCGCACCTGCCCCGCGCAGGTGCGCGGTCGGGTCGAGCACATCGCCAGCCGGGGCGGGCTCGACATCGAGGCGATGGGCGAGGTGGCAGCCGCCGCGCTGACCCAGCCGCTGCATCCGGCCGAGCCGCCGCTGCCCACCGAGGCGGGCTTGTTCGATTTGCGGATCGATGACATCTTCCCGATCGAGGTCATCGTCCGCGACTCCGAGACGGGGCTTCCCAAGCAGGTGGATCCGGGGGAGCCGGGCCGCGACATCACGACCGCCGACGGGGTCGTGATCCGGGTCAAGACCGACACCCCCTTCCGGCGTCAGCGCAAGAAGAGCGGCAAGAGCGCCGACCCCGAGTTCGATCCCGCCGCCACCGGCGAGGAGTGGTTCGGCGACGCCGAGTACGTGCCGTCCAAGGTGGCGGGCGAGATGCTCGCCAACATCCAGGCGGCGAAGACGAAAGACCTCTGGCGCTTCCTCGTCTCGCTCAACATCCGCCACGTGGGGCCGGTCGCGGCGCGAGCGCTGGCCGGCTGGTTCGGGTCGCTCGACGCGATTCGCGCCGCCTCCCGCGAGGAGCTCGCGGCCGTCGACGGCGTGGGCGACATCATCGCCGAGGCGGTGCTCGCCTGGTTCGAGGTCGACTGGCATCGCGAGATCGTGGAGCGCTGGGCCGCGGCCGGGGTGCCGTTCGCGGTGCCCGGGCATCCGGGCCCCGGCAATGCGGCTGCGGCCGACGGTCCTCTCGCCGGGCTGACGGTCGTCGCGACCGGCACTCTGGAGGGGTTCACGCGCGAGGGAGCGCAGGAGGCGATCATCCGGGCCGGCGGCAAGGCGGCATCGAGCGTGAGCAAGAAGACCGACTTCGTGGCGGCCGGTCCGGGTGCCGGCTCGAAGCTGCAGAAGGCCGAAGAGCTGGGAATCCGCGTCCTGGATGCGGCGCAGTTCGCACTCCTGATCGAGGGCGGCCCGGCGGCGCTCGACGCGGCCGACACCGACCAGTAGGTCCTCCTCCTTTCGGAGGACACGGGGCGCCACGCGGCGCGTCGCGAGGTGCAGTCTGACCAGGGATTCCGACACGAGACGCGGTTTTCTGCCCCCCATTGGGGGTACAAACCGTTGTTTATCGAACAAATTCACAAATCGGACACATTCGGCCCCCATTTGGGGCGCATGGGGAACATAGAATGCACCCGTGCGGTCATAGAAGATTTCTAGGGACCCGACCGCACGCTGGGGCGAGGGGACAACCGTCTTGCTGGTGGAGATCACCGCAATCCTCACTACCTCGGCGGCCGTGACGGGCGTCGCCGAGGCCTTCGGCATGTTCGACCGCGCCGTGGCCGTCACCCCGGCCTCCGCCGTCAGCTCCGCGGTCGCCCCCGCCGCATCCTCTGCCGATCGGCTCGCATTCGAATCGATGCTGACCGGCGCCGCGCCCACCGCCACGGGCACCGGATCTGATTCGCCCTGGATCGGCTCGCCCGACCCGTTCATCGGCCCGCGCGCGGTCGTGGGGGCGGGGCAGTCGACCTCGCTCGCCAACCTGCGCGGCGTCGCCCTGCTCAGCCAGTTGACCGCGCTGCCGCGGGTCGAGCTCGAGCTGTTCGTCGCCGAGAACCCCGCGATCATCGCCGAGACCCTCGCCTCGCCGCCGCTCGCGCGGGACGTGGTGCTCTGGTGGGAGTCCACCGCGGAGGCCGAGCGGGCCGCGCTGATCGAGGTTGCCCCGGAGCTCGTCGGGGGGCTCGACGGCGTCGAGTACGCGGCCCGCGACCTGGCCAACCGAGCGCGGCTGGGTGCGGCGGTCGACGAGATCGAGTCGCGCCTCGCCGAGCAGCCCGGACGCGCGGAGGCCGCCGAGCTGGAGACGCGTCTGCACATGCTGGAGCAGATCGTCGCGGCGCTCGAACCCGGCGACTCGGGACTGCCGCGCACGCTCATCCTTCTCGACACGATGGACGACGGCCGGGCCGCGATCGGCATCGGCGAGCTCGAGAGCGCCGACTACGTCAGCTACCTGGTGCCGGGCATGTTCTTCGGCGTCGACGCGCAGCTCGTCGCCTGGACCGAGATGGCCGATGCGCTCGCCGCGGAGCAGAACGAATGGCTCTCGCGACTCGCCCCCGCTCCCGAGGTCTCCGCCGACGCGGTCATCGCCGGAGCCGGCTACACGCCCCAGGCGGCCACGATCTCGTGGATCGGATACCGCACGCCGTCGCTGCTGAACGTGGCCTCGATGGACCTGGCCCGCGAAGGGCGTGACACCCTCACCTCGGCGCTTCAGGGCTTCGAGGCGCTGCGGCCGACCGGCGCGTTCGTCTCCGTGTTCGCACACTCCTACGGTTCGACGGCCGCCCTGCTGGCGCTGGAGGAGAACAACGTCACGGTGGACGCGCTGGCACTGCTCGGCTCGCCGGGAAGCCCGGCGAAGACCGCGAGCGACCTCAACGTGCGCGATGCCAATGTGTGGGTCGGCGTGGCGCCGTGGGATCCGATCCCGTCGACGGGAGTCTTCGGCAGCCAGCCCGCGAGCGAGGCGTACGGCGCGAACCACTTCGCCGTCGACGGTGCGACCGACCCGATCACGGGCGAGACGCTCGGCGGCGCGTTCAGTCACAACGACTACTTCACCCCCGGCGGTGAGTCGTTCCGCAACCTCGCCCTCATCGGCATCGACCGCACCGACCTGGTGATCGCGGCCGGTTCCGACGGAACCGAGTACGCGTCGAGCGCTGCGGTCGCCAAGAAGGTCGGCTCGATCTGAGCTCGGCCGCGTCCTGCTGAGCCGCGGTCTCGGCTCGAGGGTCGGCCCGCGGCACGAGACGTGCGTCATGCCCGAATAGACTGGAGGCGTCCCGCAAGAGCGCATCCGCCGTCGATCGTCCGGAGTTGTCTGTGTCTGAAATTACCCCCGAGGTGGTGCGCCATCTGGCCCACCTCGCCCGGATCGGCTTGACCGACGACGAGATCGGTCACCTCACCGAAGAGCTCGGTGCGATCGTCGACTCGGTGGCCAAGGTCAGCGAGGTCGCGACGCCCGACGTACCCGCCACGAGCCACCCGATCGCGCTCGGCATGGTGACGCGCCCCGACGTCGTCGGCGAGACGCTCACCACCGAGCAGGCGCTCGCGGGTGCGCCCGCGCACGACGGATCCCGGTTCAAGGTCAGCGCGATCCTGGGAGAAGAGCAGTGAGCGCCGCCGATCTGACGCGTGCCACCGCCGCCGAGCTCGCCGGGATGCTGGCATCCGGTGAGGTGTCGAGCGTCGACGCCACCCGGGCCCACCTGGATCGCATCGCCGCGGTCGAGGGCGACGTGCACGCCTACCTGCACGTGAACGACGCCGCGCTCGAGACGGCGGCCGCGATCGATGCCCGCCGCGCGGCGGGGGAGGCCCTTCCCGAGCTCGCCGGTGTTCCGGTGGCGATCAAGGACGTGCTCTGCACCCTCGACATGCCCTCGACCGCGGGATCCAAGATCCTCGAGGGCTGGGTTCCGCCGTACGACGCGACCGTCGTCGCGCGCCTGCGCGCCGCCGGACTGGTGCCGCTCGGCAAGACCAACATGGACGAGTTCGCGATGGGCTCCTCGACCGAGCATTCCGCCTACGGCCCGACGCGCAACCCCTGGGACCTGGATCGGATCCCCGGCGGTTCCGGCGGCGGCTCGGCCGCGGCGGTCGCCGCCTTCGAGGCGCCGCTCGCGCTCGGCTCCGACACCGGCGGCTCGATCCGTCAGCCGGGCGCCGTGACGGGAACCGTCGGCATGAAGCCCACCTACGGCGGAGTGTCGCGCTACGGCGCGATCGCGCTCGCCTCCTCGCTCGACCAGGTGGGCCCCGTGACCCGGACCGTGCTCGATGCAGGTCTGCTGCACGACGTGATCGGCGGCCACGACCCGCGCGACTCGACGTCGATTCCGGATGCCTGGCCGTCGTTCGCCGACGCGGCGCGCGCCGGACAGCGCGAAGGTGCCGTCACGGGCCTGAAGATCGGCGTCCTGAAGGAGATGTCGCAGGAGTCGCAGGGCTTCCAGTCGGGCGTGCTGCAGCGCTTCCACGAGTCGCTCGCGGCGCTCGAGGCGCAGGGCGCCGAACTCGTTGAGGTGAGCGCTCCGAGCTTCGAGTACGCCATCTCGGCGTACTACCTGATCCTCCCGGCGGAGGCGTCGAGCAACCTCGCCAAGTTCGACTCGGTCCGCTTCGGCATGCGTGTCGAGGTGCCCGGCGGCACGGTCGAGGACGTGATGGCGGCGACGCGCGAGGCGGGCTTCGGCCCCGAGGTGAAGCGCCGCGTGATCCTCGGCACCTACGCGCTGAGCGCCGGCTACTACGACGCCTACTACGGCAGCGCGCAGAAGGTGCGCACGCTCATTCAGCGCGACTTCGACGCCGCCTTCGAGCAGTGCGATGTGCTGGCGACGCCCTCGGCGCCGACCACCGCGTTCAAGCTGGGCGAGAAGCTCGACGACCCGCTCGCCATGTACCTGAACGATCTGACGACGATCCCGGCGAACCTGGCCGGCGTGCCCGGGATCTCGATCCCGGCCGGGCTCGCGCCCGAGGACGGGCTGCCGGTCGGCATCCAGTTCATGGCGCCGGCGCGGCAGGACGCTCGCCTCTACACGGTCGGTGCGGCGCTCGAGCAGTCGCTCGTCGACAGCTGGGGTGCGCCGCTGCTGAGTCGCGCGCCGAGTCTCGGCTAGCGGATCCTGCAGCGCGGCACACGGCTGGTCGCGGTCACAGCCGTAGCCGTCGAAGCCGTCGCCGCAGACGCGGCGGGGTGTGCCGCGCGCCGCGGCTATCCGGCGACGGGTGCCGTGGTCTCGCGCACGATGAGCTCCACGGGCAGCACGACCGACTCCACCTCGGTCTCGCCTTCGAGCCGCGCGATCAACAGCCGGCCCGCCTGACGGCCGGTCTCGACGAGGTCCTTGCGCACCGTGGTGAGGCCGGGGGAGACGAGCGAGGCCACGTCGACATCGTCGAACCCGATGACGGAGACGTCTTCGGGCACGCGCAGGCCCTCTTCGCGCAGGCGCCGGATCGCGCCGAGCGCCATCAGATCGTTGTGCGCGAAGATGCAGGTGAAGGCGACCCCGTTGGCCAGCAGATCGGAGACGATCGCGTAGCCGGATTCGTGCTCGAAGTCGCCGTAGAGGGTCAGCGCGCGGGGGAAGAATTCGCGGAAGGCGTCGCGGCGCTCGACCGTCGACGCGAGGCTCGGGTATCCGGCGACGACGACGGCTCGGGTGTGTCCGAGCGCGGCCAGGTGCGCCCCGGCCGCTCGTGCGCCCTCGGCGAGCGTCGAGCTGACCGACGGAATCTCGCTGAGCGAGGGCACCGTCTCATCGGCGAACACGAGCGGTGCGGAGCGGGCGTGCCGGACAAGGTCGTCGATGTCGGAGTTGGAGCGGCTGGAGGTGTACACCAGGCCGTCGGCGGCGCGGGTGCGCAGCAGGTTGACGTAGCGCTTCTCACGGCGCGGATCCGCGTTCACGGTCGAGCAGACGATCAGCCCGTAGTCGGCGGCATCGGCGGCGAGCTCGACCCCGCGGGCGATGCGACCGAAGTACCAGTGGGCGATGTCGGGAACCGCGAGGGCGATCACGCCGCTGCGGCCGGACTGCAGTCGCACCGCGCCCGAGTTGGGCACGTACTCGAACTGCTCGATGAGCTGCCGCACGCGTGCCGCGGTCTCCGGGTTGACCGGGCGCTTGCCCGAGATCGTGTGCGAGACCGTGGTCGTGCTCACGCCGGCGGCGTCAGCGATCTGCTGCATCGTCCAGGGTCTCGTTGGCGGGCTCTCCACGCTGCGAGATTACCGCAGCGCCGGGCACGAATTGCGCGATTTGCAAAACGGTTTTGTATCAGGGAGGCTCATTTTACGCGCTGGAAACATTGAGAAATCTGGGTGACACGGCGGCGGCATAGGTTCGGCGCAAGAACCACGCAACACGTTTTGCATCACACCCCTGACAATGTCCCCGATGACAAGGACCGTACGCATGACACACCGCACCTCCTCCCGACTTCGACGCGCGGGGCTCGCCGCCGCTGCTGTCGTCTCCGCCACCGCTCTGCTCGCCGGCTGTGCCACCGAGGCCGACGACGCCGAGCTCACCTCGCTCAGCTACCAGACCTCGTGGATTCCGATGGTTCAGTTCGGCGGCACCTACGTCGCCGCCGAAGAGGGCTACTTCGAGGAGGAGGGTGTCGATCTCGAGATCCTGCCCGGCGGCCCCGAGGTCGACGGCATGGCCCTCCTCGAGTCCGGCGCGGCTGACATCGCGGTGACCAACACCGACTTCGTCGCCCGGGCCAACGCGGCCGGCGCCGACCTCGTCATCGTCGCCGCCGGGTTCCAGAAGAGCCCGCTCGCACTGCTGTCGCTCGACAGCAACCCGGTCACCGAGCCCGACGACATCGCCGGTGCCCGCATCGGCGTGCCGCTCGGCGACACCGCCACCCACGACGCCTTCGTCGACGTCAACGGCATCGACGTCTCGGCCACCGAGATCGTGCCGATCGGCTTCGACGTCTCGCCGCTGCTCAGCGGTGAGGTCGACGCGCAGTACGTCTTCTACACCGAGCAGCCGATCGCGGTCGAAGAGGCGGGCCTCGTTCCCGAGACCATGCTGCTGGCCGACTACAACCTGAACATCTACGCGCAGGTGTACGTCGTCACCCGCGACACGCTCGAGACCAAGCGTGACGCGATCATCGGCTTCCTCACCGCCGAGATCAAGGGCTGGCAGGACTTCGTCGCCGACCCGACGCTCGCGGTCGAACTGGCCGTCAACGAGTACGGCGCCGACACCGGCCTGACGATCGAAGCGCAGACCAAGCAGGCGATCCGTCAGTACGACATCCTCATCACCCCGGTGACCGAGGCGAACGGCCTGCTCTGGATGGGCGCCGACGACATCGCGTCGAACGTCGAGACCGTGCACGCGCTCGGCATCGAGATGGACGCCAGTGTGTTCGACACCTCGCTGCTGGAAGAGATCTACCAGGGCGCGTCGACGATCGAGTAGACACGTCGAGGCGGCGCGTCGATCCGGCGCGCCGCCTGAGCCCGTCGAGTCGTCCGGCTCGACAGGTCGTCACCCGACGACCATCGCACCACACCCCTGAACCGAGGAGGACCCCCGCGTGAACGAGAGCGGCTTCGAGCTGACCCAGCTCAGCAAGCGATTCACGAGTCGAAAGTCGGATGTGCTCGCACTCGACGACGTCTCGCTCTCCGTCCCGCGGGGGTCCTTCACGGTGCTCCTCGGCCCTTCCGGCTGCGGCAAGTCGACGATCCTGCGCATCCTTGCCGATCTCGAGCAGGCGTCCTCCGGCACCGCGACGATCCACGGCGAGACGCCGCACGCGATCCGCACCTCGCACCGACTGGGTCTCGCCCTGCAAGACCCCTCGCTGCTGCCCTGGCGCTCGGTGCGCGATAACATTCGGCTGCCCGGTCAGGTGATGGGAACCCCGATCTCCTCCGCCCGCGTGGATGCGCTCATCTCGCTGATCGGCCTGGACGATTTCGCGGATGCCCGCCCCGGCCAGCTCTCCGGCGGCATGCGCCAGCGCGTCGCGATCGCTCGCGCGCTGTCCACCTCGCCCGACATTCTTCTGCTCGACGAGCCGTTCGGAGCGCTCGACGAGATCACTCGCCAGCGCCTCAACGAGGAGCTGCAGCGACTCTGGACGGCCACCTCGGCCACCACGCTGCTCGTCACCCACTCGATCTCCGAGGCCGCCTTCCTCGCCGACCGCGTCGTCGTCATGTCGCCGCGTCCGGGTCGCATCGTCGGCGAGGTCGAGATCGACTTCCCCCGGCCGCGTCGACGCGAGCTGCTCACGAGCCCCGAGTTCCACGAGGTGTGCGATCAGCTCAGCGTCATGCTGCACGGCGCCTCGACCGGCTCCGCGGGGAGCGCGGCGTGAGCTCGACCGCGCAGGCCGCTCGGGCGCGAATCGCACTCCCGCGCTGGGCCGCCACCGCCCTGATCAGCCTCGCGCTGCTCGTGGTGTGGGAGGCGGCCGCCCGCATGGGGCTCGCGCGCCTCGGCGTGATCGCCCCGCCGACCGAGATCGTCGCCGAGTTCTTCGAGCGGCCCGAGCTCTATCTGCGAAACTTCGCCACCACCGCCTGGGTGGCGGTGCGCGGCTGGCTGTTCGGCAACCTCGCCGCGATCCTGGCCGGAATCCTGTTCGTGCAGTTCCGCGCGGCCGAGAACCTGTTCCTGCGGCTGGCGCTCACCATCCACGTGCTTCCGCTGGTCGCGGTGATGCCGCTGCTGCAGCTGAGCTTCGAGCCCGACCTCGCCAAGGTGATCCTGGCGGCGCTCGCGGTGTTCTTCACCACGCTCGTCGGAACCATGCTCGGGCTGCGTTCGGCCGAGGGCGGCTCGCTCACCATGGTGCGCGCCTGGGGCGGCGGCATCTTCTCCGCGCTTCGGTTCGTTCGCCTGCCCTCCTCGATTCCGGCGGTCATCACGGGCCTTCAGATCGGTGCCGCGGCGGCGACGCTGGGCGCGATCTTCGGCGAGTTCATCGGGTCGAGCAGCGGGCTCGGCGTGGTGCTCATCAACGGTCTGCAGATGCTCAACCAGGCCCAGGTCTACGCGGTCGCCGTCGTGGCGACGCTCATGGCCGCGGTGCCGTATGCCCTGCTGGGCATGCTCGGTCGGGTGCTGGTGCCGTGGTCGACGAGCCTGACGGCGGCCGCCGCCGTCACGAAGCCCGTGGCCGGCTCGCCCATCCGCCGACTGGTCAACGCGCTCGCCTGGGTGCTCGGCTCGATCGTCGTCGTGCTCTCGGCGTGGTGGCTCTACCTGATCGTCTTCGACGTCTCCAACTTCGTCGGCAAGACCCCGGTCGACGTGTTCAACTACCTGGTCACGATCCCCGAGGCGGCCGAGAACCGCGACGTGCTGCTGACCGCCCTCGGCGAGACGCTGCTGCACGCGGGCGTCGGCTACATCGCCGGGCTGGTGCTCGGAGTCGGGGCCGCGATCGCGTTCGCGCTGTTCCCGGTCGTCGAGACGGTGTTCACCCCCGTCGCGGTCGCGCTGCGCTCGGTGCCGATCATCGCGCTCATCCCGGTGCTGATCCTCGCGTTCGGCCGCGGGCTCGGGGGAGTCGTCGTCATCACCGCGATCGTCACCTTCTTCCCGACCCTCGCCAATACGCGGTCGGGCCTCGACCGGGTTCCGCAGGACGCGCTGCTGCTGCTGCGCAGCTACGACTCCTCGCGGCTCAGCACCCTGTGGCGCCTGCAGCTCCCGGCCACGCTGCCCGCGATCTTCGCCTCGGCGCGCATCGCCGCCCCGACGGCGGTGCTCGCCGCGACCCTCGCCGAGTGGCTCGCCACCGGCGACGGGCTCGGCTACTACATCGTCGTCTCGCGCGTGTACTCCGACTACACGGGACTGTGGGCCGGCGCCGCCGTGCTCACCGCCGTCTCGCTCGTCTTCTACAGCCTCGTCAGCGTGGCCGAGCGCGCCGTGCTGGCGCGCTTCGCTCCGTCTCAGCTCGCCTGAGCGCCCCATCGAAAGGAACACCCCATGCCCACCCCTCACATCGGCGCTGCCGACGGCGACTTCGCCCCCGACGTCCTCATGCCGGGCGACCCGCGCCGCGCGACCCTGATCGCCGAGCAGTACTTCGAGAACCCGCGTCTGGTGACCGAGGTGCGCGGCATCGTCGGCTACACCGGCACCTACCAGGGGCGCCCGATCTCGGTCATGGCCTCCGGCATGGGCATGCCGTCGATGACGATCTACGCGACCGAGCTGATCCGCCACTATGGCGTCAAGCGCATCGTGCGCGTCGGCACCATGGGCGGCGCGCAGGACTACCTGAAGCTCGGGGATGTGGTGGCCGCCTCCGCCGCCCACACCGACTCCGCCATGACCGCGGCCCGCATCCCGGGCGTCAACTTCAGCCACGCGCCGAGCTTCCCGCTGCTGCGCAAGGCCGTCGAGTTCGGTGAGCGCGAGAACAAGCAGCTCTACGTGGGTCCGGTCTTCACGACGGATGCCTTCTACCAGCCCGACCCGGAGCTCGCCATCAAGCTGGCGGCCCACGGCACCGTCGCGGTCGAGATGGAGGCGGCGGCGCTCTACGCCGTGGCGGCGGCGGAGGGCATCGAGGCTCTCATGCTCGGCACGGTGAGCGACCACGTGCTGAAGACTGAGGAGATGAGCGCGGAGGACCGCGAGAAGACCTTCCAGACCATGGTCGAGTTCGCGCTCGCCTCGCTCGCCTGATGAGCGACGCGTCCGTTCGCCTCAGCCCGCGCGATGCCGTCGCGCCCGCGGGCGGCCGCGACGTTTACATTCGCGACGCCACCGTGCTCGTCCATGCCGAGGACGGCATCCGTTTCGATGAGCACCAAGACGTCGTCGTTCGCGACGGGGTGATCGTCGCGGTCGAGCCCACCGCCGGTGCGCATTCGTCCACCGAGGCGGAGGTCATCGATGGTCGCGGGCGTCTCGTGATGCCCGGGTTCATCAACTGCCACAGCCACGCGCCGATGGTGATGTTCCGCGGCGTCGCCGAGGATGTGCCCGCCGAGCGCTGGTTCAACGAGCTGATCTGGCCGATGGAGGTGAACCTCACCCCGGAGGATGTGGAGCTCGCCACCCGGCTCGCCGCCGCCGAGATGATCCGCGCTGGCGTCACGACGTTCGCCGACCACTACTTCTCGATGGACCGCATCGCGAAGGTCACCGCCGAGACGGGTCTGCGCGGCGTGCTGGGCGACACCTTCTTCTCGACCGACGGTCCCGCCGGGCTGCAGCGTTCGCTCGACTTCGCGCTCGAGTGGCGGGGTGCCGCCGAGGGACGCATCACGACGGCGCTCGCGCCGCATGCCACTTATACGGTGACCGACGACGATCTGGGGGCGACGGCCCGCACGGCGATCGAGCACGACCTGCTCGTGCACGTGCACGCCTCCGAGAGCCGTGAGCAGACCCGGCACAGCTTGGAGCGCACCGGGCTCACCCCGATCCAGGTGCTCGAGCGCTCGGGGCTGCTCGAGGCGCGCACCCTGATCGCGCACGGCATCGGGGTCGTCCCCGAGGACGTTCCTGCGCTGCGTGCCGCAGCCGAAGCAGGTCGCGTCGGTTTCGGCAGTGCGCCGAAGGGATATCTGAAGCACGGCTTCGCCACCACGCCCGCACGGCTGCTGGCCGCGGCCGGGGTGCCGGTGGGGCTTGCCACCGATGGTGCCGCCTCGAACAACACGCTCGACGTCTGGGAGAGCATGACGTACTTCGCGCTCGTGCAGAAGGCGACCGAGGCCGACCCCTCGTACCTGACCGCGCGCGCGGTGCTCGATCACGCGACCACGCAGAGCGCGGCCGCCGTCGGGCTCGCCGGGGTCGTCGGTCGGGTCGCGCCCGGCTACCGGGCCGATCTGCTCGTCGTCGATCTGGGGGCGCCGCGTCTGCAGCCGATCCACGACCTGGCGGCGGCGCTCGTCTACAGCGGACGCAGCGACGACATCGAGACGACCATCGTCGACGGACGCGTGCTGATGCGCGATCGCCAACTGCTCACCGTCGACGTCGAGGCGATCGTCGCCGAGCTGCGGCCGCGGCTCGCGCGCCTGACCGACCGCAGCCACGGTACAAGCATCCAGGACTACCAGGCGTGACGTGCGGCGGCGACCGGGTTCGCCCCGCTGCCGGCACGCCATCGCGCGACCCGGTTGACCGCGGGCCGACGTCCGACGGCGGCCGCCCACGCCACCTGGATGGCGTGCCGCCACGTCATCGCGCGGGCCGTGGGCGTCACGGTCCCGTCGCGGGCAGATCGCGCGCCGTCGACGGTTGCCGAGCCGGACGGCTCCGCGGTGCTCCGGTGCGGCTAGTCGGCGGCGAGGAGCTGTTCGATCTCGGCGGCGCAGCCGGCGACCGTGCCGGCGAGGATGTGCTCGCCCTTGGCCGCGCTCGCGTGGCTCGGGTCGCCGAAGACCCCCGTCGTCGAGATCTCGTCGAGGCGAATCGGGCGCTGCCCGAAGTCGTCCGGGAACTGCGGGTAGTCGGCGGCGTAGCGATCCGTGCGCACCGTCTCGGGGTCGAGCGCGAGCATCGTGCTCGTCTCGGCTTCTTCGGCGTGCGCGATCATCGGGTGTGCCGACGGAGCCTCGCGCACCTCGGCGATCGCCGCATCCATGCCCGGGTAGTCGAGCACGACGGCGCGGATCACGCCCTCGTCGGTGAGCGTGCGGGCGGCGGCGTGCAGCGGGGCGCGGTTGCCGAAGTCGCCGTTGACGATCACGTACCGGCGCGCGCCCGTCGCGGCGAGGGAGCGCCCGATGTCGGTCGCGATCGCGGTGACGGTGTCGGGCGCCAGCGAAATCGTGCCGGGGTACCCCGACGTCAGCCAGGTCTCGCCGTAGTGGACCGGCGGCAGCAGTACCGCGTCGAACTGCTCGGCCAGGCGCCGTGCGACCTCGATGGCGGCGGCGGTATCGGTTCCGAGCGGCAGGTGCGCGCCGTGCATCTCGAGGGCGCCGAACGGCAGCAAGGCCAGACCGTGTCCGCCGCGCAGGTGGGCAGCGACGTCGGGCCCGGGGGTGCGGTAGGCGTCGATCATCAGGGGAGCTCCAGTCCGGCGGTCGGGGTGTTCGCCCCGGCGGTGCGGCGCGCTTCCAGAGTACCCAGCACCATCGGCGCCGGTCGGCCGGGCGCCGAGCACGAGAGGGCAGCTGGTTGGCCAGGCGTCGACCGTGAGAGGGCAGCTGGTTGGCCAAGCGTCGACCGTGAGAGGGCAGCCGGTCGGCCGGGCGCCGACCGCGAGAGGATATGAGTATGAGCATCACGACAACGGGCGACTCCGCCGGCGGCCTGGGCGGCATCCACATCTGGGACGGCACGGCATACCGCGGTGTCGGCCGCCTCGACTGGGAGTCCGGCCGGTTCACCTCCGTCGCGGCTCCCACGGCGGATTCCGCGAGCGCGTCCTCCCTCGAGGGCCAGTCCGGGCCCGACGGCGACGCTGTCGAGACGCGCGCGCTCACGGTCATCCCCGGTCTCATCGACACGCACGTGCACCTGGTCGGCAACGCCTCCGATCAGCCCGCCGACTTTCTCAGCTGGCCGCTCACCACCCGCCCCGAGGAGCAGGTGCTGCACGGGCTCGCCCACGCGCAGCGCGCCCTCCGCGGTGGGGTGACGACGGTGCGCGACCTGTCGGCCGACGAGGTGCAGTTCTCGCTCGCCCGCGCGCTGCGCGCGGGTCTCGTCACCGGACCGCGTGTGCTCGCGCACGGCATGGTCAGCATGACGGCCGGTCACGGCGACCTGTTCACGCCTCCCGCGGTCACCGATCGCAAGCCGGTCGCCGACGGGCCGGACGCCTGCCGCGCTCTCGTGCGTCACTGGGCGCGTGCCGGGGCCGACGGCATCAAGATCGCGACGAGCGGGGGAGTGCTCTCGGTGGGCGACAAGGCGGAGTGGCGCAACCACACCGACGCCGAGCTCGAGGCGATCGTCGACGAAGCGCACGCCCTGGGCATGCGGGTCGCTGCCCACGCCCACACGGCGGCGGGTGTCGACCGCGCGCTGGATGCCGGTGTCGACTCGATCGAGCACGGCACGCTGCTGGAGCCCGCGCAGTCATCCCGGCTGGTGGAGCTCGGCGTGACCGTCGCGCCCACGCTGCTGATCAACATCCGCATCGCGCAGGGCGTGGCGGCGAACGCGGAGCAGGCGGAGAAGGCGCAGGAGCTCGTCGTGCGGCGTGACGCGCTGCTGCGGGCCGCGGCCGATTCCGGCGTCGACTTCGTGCTGGGCACCGACGCCAACGGCGCTCATGTCGCGTTCGGCGATCAGATGGAGGAGATCCGCCGGATGGCCGAGACCTTCGGATGGTCCCCGGAGCGCGCGCTGCAGTCGGCGACCTCGCGGGCGGCCGCCGCGATCGGCTGGGGCGACACCGTGGGCACGCTGCGCGACGGTGCGGCCGCCGACTTCGTGGTGCTGCGCGGGCGGCCGTGGGAGCGCATCGACGACCTCGACACGTCGAACATCGTCGCCGTGGTTGCGGCCGGTCAGGTCGTGGCGGGCACGCTTCCGGAATAGCGGCGAGCGGCCGAGCGGCGTGCTTGGGGTCGCGTGCTCCGGTGCTCGCGGCCTCGGGTGCGCGCGTACCTCGCTGGCTACGGGCTCTGACGCTCGCGGACTCAGATGCGCGTTCGTTCGGGTCGCGCGGAGCCGGTCGACCGAGGGCCGGGGCGGGTCAGCCGATGTTGGCGCCGATAGCGCCGGCGAGGTACGGGATCAGCCAGATCGCCCAGACGACGACCGAGAACTTGTGGAAGCTCTGGCGCTCGGCGGGTCGGTTGCGCACAAGGACGACGACCGCCCACACCAGGTGAACCGCCATCAGCAGGATCGCGATCGTTCCGGTGATCGCCATCACGGTGCCGAGGACGGCCGCGACGCCGGTGTCGGTGTCGGGGCTGCTGGCGGCGATCTGCGTCATCATCAGGGTCGCCGTCACGTCGGCCGCCAGGCCGAGTCCGAAGAACACGGCGTGCCAGGGACGCAGATCGCGACGGATCCGCTCGGCCCAGACTCCGATCGTGTAGAAGACGAGCGCGGCGGTGATGAGCACAATGGCGGGAATCAGCATGAGCCCACTCTGAGGGACGCTCACCCCGCCGCCTAGGGACCGAAGTCCCGTCGCGGTTCGATCAGGCCGAATTCGCGAGGCGGTTCACCTCGCGAGGCGGTTCATCCCGCGAGGCGACACCTCACCCCGCGAGGCGGCGTGCGGCGGGGCTGCGCGACGGCATCGGGATCGGGTGCTGGGCGGGGTCGAGTGATCGCGGTGGGATTGCTGAGTAGTTCGCCCCGTCGCGCGTGATGCGCCAGCCGTTGTCGTGCACGAGCAGATGATGGTGCCGGCACAGCAGAACACCGTCCGAGATGTCGGTCCGCCCGTGTTCTCGATGCCAGGGCACGATGTGGTGCGCCTCGCACCAGGAGGGTGGTCTCTCGCAGCCGGGGAATCGGCATCCGCCGTCGCGCGCCGCGAGGCCGATGCGCTGTCGGGAGGTGAACAGCCGCTGATCGCGCCCGACGTTGACGACCTGGCCGTCGGAGTCGAAGTGGATCGGCACCGTACCGTCGGCGCAGATGCGGCGTTCGACCGAGGGGATCGAGATCGGTGCGCTCTGCCCCTCGAGGTGCCCGGCTCCGCGGCGGCGGGCCAGGTCGGCGTCGGTGACGAGCACCCGCACGGCCGGGGTGCGGGCGCCGAGGACCGTGCCGTCGTCGGCGGTCGTTCCGAGGCGAATCAGCTCGACGAGCGCGTCGAGTGCGATCTGGTCGGTCGCGCGCGGGTCGCGAACGAGTCGTTCGGCGCGTTCGGTTGCCGTGAGGTCAGCCGCCGAGCGGTCGGCCGCAGACCGCGCAGGCGCAGATTGCGCGGCCGCAGATTGCTCAGCCGCGGTGAGCCCGAGAGTCATGTGTTGGGCCGCCAAGAGCCGACCGTCGGAGAGCTCTGCCGCCGCGCTGGGCTTGCCGATTCGCCCGGCGCGACGGGCGAGCGAACTGCTGTCGACGAAGCGCGGCCCGCCGCGTCGCGGTGACGTGGCCGCATCGACCGAGGCGACGACGATCGCCGCCGACTCGGGGTCGAGCAGGCCGTGCACCCGCGTCATGCCGTCGGGCTGCGGCACGAGGCGCAGGTACCGGCGCTCGCGCAGTTCGCGCTCCCGTTCCTGGACGCCCGCTTCGTCGAGCGCGGCCCGCACGTCTCGTGCCCGCGCCGCCAACTGCTCGGGGGTGAGACCCGCGGCATCGGCGATCAGCCCGGCCACGGCGGCGTTGAGCGCCCCGACGCTGACCTCGGGGCCCGGCGCACGAAGCGCGGTGCGGATCGCATCGGCCGCGCCGACCGAGAGTCGCCCGGCATTGACGGCGTGAGCCACGGGATGCAGCCACGGCGTCGGAGTCGAGTCCGAGCCAGAGCCCCAAGTCGAACCCGGGCCCGAGTCTGTGCCCGAGTCTGTGCCCGAACCCGTGCCGCCGCCAGCCGCGGGGTCGGCGTCGCCGAGCGGCCCGGACGGGCTGTCGTCGTCGACGGTGGGCCGCGACTCGAACTGTTCCGCGTCGGCGACCAGAGAACCGACCCGGACGAGCGCGGCGGCCTCGCGCGTCGACGATCCGGTGACCCGTGCGATCAGCGCCTCGGGGGTGCGAGCGCCGAGCCGCTGCGCGAGCCCCTCGAAGCCGAGGTCATGCCGCGAGCGGCGGGCCAACTCTCCGGCGACCGCCGACGACACCGCATCGACGCGTCGCCGCAGCTCGCCGAGGGTGCGCTGCAGGTCGACCACGGCCTCGTCGCTGAGGTCGCCGAAGGATGACGGGGTGGGGGCGACGAACGGCACCGTCGGGTCCGCGAAGGCGGGGAAGGTGGTCGTCGTCATGGGGCAATTCTCCCAATATTCGAAGATATGTACTAGTACAAGTTCTTCGCGAAACCGAGCCTGTGGAGGAGTCGACGGTCGCAATGCACGGCACCCCGACCGCCGATCGGCGAGCGGGGTGCTGTGCGAGAGGTGGGGCGAGGTGCGACCCGGACGGTGGGCTCGCCGTGGCCGGTCGGGCGCCTCAGTAGTTCGTGCCTGACATGATCGCGATTCCCTGCGCGAGCATCAGGAAGAAGCCTCCGGAGCTGAGCATGAGGATCGCGAGGATGCCGGGAACGGCGTACCAGGGCAGGTCCTTCACGGAGGCAGCGGCGGTCGTGTTCGCGGTGGTGTGGGTGGTGGACATGACATCTCCTAGTCAGTGGGTTAATTAGTACAGTAACTAACCAACCAGGATGCCGCCCCGATGTCAAGTGTTGCCGCAACCCCGCCGCAACCCCCGCCGCAACCTACGCCGCACCCCCGCCACGAGCACCGCCTCGACCGGATACCGCAGCACCGGCCCGAGACCCGCCACCCGCTCCCGATACGCAAGCTCGATCGCCGCGCGCCCCGCATCCGTCGTCGCCGCGTACGCCTGCCCGATCGTGCCGAGGCCCGCCGCGACGCCTGCCCACAGGTCGTCCGCCGAAACGGTGAACTCCCACGACACCCGCCGCGCTTCCCGCACCGCGAACCCGCTGGCCGCGAGCAGCCCCGACACCCCGTCTTCGGTGCGCGCGAAGTCGCTCGCCTCCGGCATCACGAACCCGCCCTCAGGCTTCGTGCCGGTCTCGTCGATGATCGCCGCCCACAGCTGGTTCAGCTCGGTCGGCTGCCATGGCCACACCGTGACCGCGATCGGCGCGCCAGGCCTGGCCACCCGCCGCAGCTCCGCGAGACATCGATCCGGATGCCCCACATGGTTCACCGCGAAGTTCGCCACCACCGCGGCGAACGTTTCATCCCCGTACGGGAGCCGCGCCAGCTCACCCACCTCGAACCGCGCCCCGGGCACCCGCTCCCGCGCGAACGACACCATGCTCTGTTCGACATCCACGCCGGTGACCTGCCAGCCGCGAGCGACGGCTTCGGCGGCGGCGACGCCGGTGCCGCATCCCGCGTCGAGGAGAGCGTCCCCGCGAGCCGCAGGCATCCCCACTGCATCCAGCAGCGCCGGCACCGCGCCCGCGCACATCAAACCGAATGAGCGGTCGTAGTCGGCGGCGATCCCGGCCCAGCTGACGGTCATGCCTCGACGCTAGTGGGAGGGGCGTCCGGCGGAGCGTCCGGCGCCGAGGCATCCGCCACCGAGGCGCCCGGCACTGACCCGCCCGGCACCGAACCGATCCACTCCTCAAGCGCAGCCTCGAACCGCGCCCGCACCGGCGCACAGAGCGACGGCACCCGCAACCCGTTCCGCGCGATCGCCGCAATCCCCGCGTCGTCGATGCCCCACACCCGGCGCGCGATTTCGTACTGGGCGGTGATGTCGGCGCCGAACCAGAGCGGGTCGTCGGCGTTGAGGGTGATCGGCACGCCCGCGGCGAGCATCGCGGGCGCGGGGTGAGTTTGGAGCGATGCGGTGACGCCGAGGGCGACGTTGGAGGCGGGACAGATGTCGCACACGATGCCCTCGGCAGCGAGCCGGGCGAGCAGGTCGGGGTCGTGGATGGCGTGCACGCCGTGCGAGATCCGGGTGGCGCCGAGAACGTCGAGGGCCGCCCGAACGCTCGCCGGCCCGTCGATGGGGCCGCCGGTCTGCCCGGCGTGGATGACCACCTGAAGTCCCGCATCCCGCGCGATGCGGGCGGCGCGCTCGAAGCGGTGCGGGCCGGTCGGGTCGTCCGGTCCGGCGGTGCCGAATGCGGTGATCCCGGCGCCGACGAACCGGGCGGCGAGCCGGGCGAGCTCTTCGGCGAGCCCTGCCTCCAGCCCGGTGTTGACGGTCAGGTTGGCGCCCACCTCGATGCCGGTCTCGGCGGCCCCGCGCTGCAGCGCGTCGACGATGGTGCGGGTGACGGTGTCGAGGTCGCCGAGCCGCGGGCTGTAGAGCTGCGGCTCGATCGACGGTTCGAGGTAGAGCACCCCGGCCTGCGCTTCGGCGTGCACGAGGGCGACGCAGAGCTCGGCGAGATCGTCGAGGTCGCGCACGAGGGCGGGCACGGTGCCGTAAGCGGTGAAGAATTCGCCCGCGTCGCGGAACCGCGCGGGCCGCTCGAACGAGCCGCCCTGCGCCCGCGCGAGCCGCTGCACGGCCGCCAGCGGGTAGCCGCCGTCGAGGTGCAGGTGCGTGTGCGCCTTCGGCAACGCGGCCAAGGCGCGCACGGCGCGCAGCGAGCGCGCGGCGGCGTCGGGATGCGACGGGTCGGTCACGCGGAACTCCTGTGCGGCGGGCGGTCGAGGTGAGGTCGTCCATCGGAAGCGTAGCCGCCGCGCCCTCCAGCCCCCGCGTGATCCACCCCCGCGTCATCCAGCCCCCGCCCAGCCGCATCCCGATGATGGGAACATGACCGCCGCTCGCACCACCACCCGCATCCTGCTCGGCTCCGCCCTCGCCTTCGCGGGCGTTGCGCATCTGACCTTCGCCCGTCGCGAGTTCCAGGCGCAGGTGCCGCCGTGGGTTCCGCTCGACCCCGACACGACCGTGGTGGCATCCGGGGTGGCCGAGATCGCGCTCGGCAGCGCGCTCGTGGTCGCGCCCGCGAAGGCCCGCCCGTGGGTGGGGGCGGCGGTGGCGGCGTTCTTCGTGGCGATCTTCCCCGGCAACATCTCGCAGTGGGCGAACCGCCGTGACGGCTTCACCCTCGACACGGATGCGAAGCGCCTGGCGCGGCTGCCGTTTCAGCCGGTGCTCATCGCCGCGGCAATCTGGAGCACCCGCGCCAAATAGACTGGGGTCATGGCCAAGCCCGACCTCATGGACTACGACAAAGCTCTCGAGATGTTCGAGCCGGTGCTCGGCTTCGAGGTGCATGTCGAGCTCGGTACTCAGACGAAGATGTTCTCGGATGCGCCGAACCCGGCCGCCGCCGGTCGCGACAGCCACGACGAGACCCCGAACACGTACATCACGCCGGTCGACCTGGGGCTTCCGGGCAGCCTGCCGGTGGTGAACCAGACGGCGGTCGAGTATTCGATCAGCCTGGGGCTGGCGCTCGGCTGCGAGATCGCGCCGCGTTCCACGTTCAGCCGCAAGAACTACTTCTACCCCGACCTGGCGAAGAACTACCAGATCAGCCAGTACGACGAGCCGATCGCGATGGAGGGCAGCGTCGAGATCGAGCTGGAGGACGGCACCGTCTTCACCATCCCGATCGAGCGCGCGCACATGGAGGAGGACGCCGGCAAGCTGACCCACATGGGCGGCAGCACCGGACGCATCCAGGGTGCCGAGTACTCGCTCGTCGACTACAACCGGGCCGGCGTGCCGCTGGTGGAGATCGTGACGAAGCCGATCTTCGGCGCCGAGCACCGCGCGCCCGAGGTGGGCAAGGCATACGTGTCGACGATCCGCGACATCGTGCGCGGCCTCGGCATCAGCGAGGCGCGCATGGAGCGCGGCAACCTGCGCTGCGACGCCAACGTGAGCCTGCGCCCGCGCGGTCAGGAGAAGCTCGGCACCCGCACCGAGACGAAGAACGTGAATTCGTTCCGTTCGGTGGAGCGCGCGGTGCGCTACGAGATCCAGCGTCAGGCGGCGATTCTCGCCAAGGGCGGCACGATCACGCAGGAGACCCGCCACTGGCACGAGGACACCGGCACGACGAGCGCG
Organism: Herbiconiux sp. J20-20; assembly: GCF_057365085.1. NCBI lineage: Bacteria > Bacillati > Actinomycetota > Actinomycetes > Micrococcales > Microbacteriaceae > Herbiconiux > Herbiconiux sp. J20-20. Next base: position 764,020 of record NZ_CP195122.1, on the reverse strand, counting down.
GGGCGCCCGAAGAGCGACGCGGATGACTACCGCTACTTCCCGGAGCCGGATCTGCTGCCGGTGGAGCCGTCCGCCGAACTGATCGAGAGCCTGCGCGCCGCACTGCCCGAGCCGCCGGCCGCGAAGCGTCGCCGTCTGCGCGACTCGTGGGGGTTCACGCATCTCGAGTTCCAGGACGTCTACAACGCAGGCCTCCTGGTCGAGGTGGAGGAGACGGTCGCCGCGGGCGCGTCCCCGGCGCAGGCCCGCAAGTGGTGGACGGGCGAGATCGCCCGTCTTGCCAATGCGGCGGATGCCGAGCCGGCATCCCTGATCTCGCCCACCCAGGTGGCGGGCGTGGTGGCGCTGGTCGATGAGGGCGTCGTGAACGACAAGCTCGCGCGTCAGGTGATCGAGGGCGTCATCGCGGGGGAGGGGACTCCCGCCGAGGTGGTGGAGAAGCGCGGTCTGAAGGTCGTCTCGGATGACGGCCCGCTGATCGCCGCGATCGACGAGGCGCTAGCCGCCCAGCCCGACGTGCTGGAGAAGATCCGCGACGGCAAGGTGCAGGCCGCCGGTGCCGTCATCGGCGCCGTCATGAAGGCGATGCGCGGCCAGGCCGACGCGGCTCGCGTGCGCGAGCTCGTGCTGGAGCGCGCGGGGCAGTAGCGAGTTGCGGAAGCGTCATCTGTCGGGTCCATCGAGCAGGCACCGTTGCCAGCGTCTACGTCGCCAGTAGGGATTGCGGACGCTCTGGTCCACGCGTGTGTGGCGGTTTCGCCGAGCGCGACTCGCCGTGTGGTGGGCACATTGTTGGTTCGAACCGGCATATCGCAACCCCGTGCCGCTCCATCCGGGCCTAGCGCAGGCACATCGTGCTCGTGCGAGCCGACTGAATGAGCGCACTTGGCAACGCCGGGTGCCGGGCGCGATGCGCGGGGTAGTTACTTCGGTGGGGCGATCCTGGATGCATCGAACACCCCACCCGTCTCTAGGCGCGAGGGGTGTTCCGGGAGAGCGACAGTCCGCGACCGGTGCTGTTCGAGGGAGTACGCGTGAGTTATTTCGTGCTGAGTGTGTGGCCCCAACTCTAGGCGGAGATAATCAAACAAGGCCCGGTCATGGACGGCAATCAGGACCTGCCGCCTGTGCGTGAAGGCTATTTGCCGAATGAGCGCCGCGAAGTTCGAGACATGGAGATCATCCATGGACTGAACTGGATCGTCGAGGACAATCAATGGCGGTGCGGTGCTTGAGGCAAAGTTGAGAGCGATGAAAAGTGAAAGTGCAGCCGAGTTCGCGTTCCCGTAGCTCAAGACTCTAGATGGGCTGCCCGGCACTGACCCCTTCGGGCCTCTTGTTGTCACCCGTATGCCGAACTTCCTTCCCTCGCTGCCGATCTTCTCGAACATTGGGACGAACGGTTCAGTTGGCGCGAGCCGTTGGAACAGCGCTCCCCACGTCTCATTCAGCGCCTTATCGAACACGCGAGTGATCATGTCCGAGCGAAGTGACGCGGCTTCATTCCTCAACTGACTGGCCTTGTTCTTGAACGACTTGGCGGACCGCAGAAACTCGTCCGTCAATGCCTGCGCGTTCGTGTCGGCCGCCAGGGTTTCTTCGAGCCTCGACACTTCGCGGCTCACGAGATCCGCTTCGGCGAGGAGCTGAAGGTCTTCGTTGGCCTCCCGCTGGCGTTTCGCCTCAAGTTCAATCTGCTTCGTGAGATCCTCGCGAAGGGCCGCTACGTGCTCGCTGATGTCGATCGCGATGGACGCGCGCGGGCTCTCACGAAAGAGGTTCGCGTCGATGAGCTCAACTTCAGACCGCAACTCGCCGATCATTGCGGCGCGGGCCTTCACTCGTAGGGCCTCACCTTCGAGCTCATCCATGTGTGCCTGGGCCGTCTTGAGGTCTGCAACCGTCGGTGCCAAACGGCGCAGCAGGTGGTGCGCGTCACGGAGACGGCCAATGCGTTCCTCGCTGTCAGCGGGCATCGCGCTAAGACGCTCGGCGACCTGAATCATCTCAGCGGACTTCCGGGATTGGCGCTCGGTCAGGTCGGACTGCGCGGCCGCGAGCTGAGAAAGCACGGCGGTTGTAGCTTGGAACGTGTGCAGTCGTTGGCGGAGATGCGCCGAAAGGTCTCCAGGGAAAGGTTGTTCGCATACAGGGCAAGAGCCGCGCGGTCTAAGAACCAGCGCGCCGGAGAGCGCATGCTCCAAGTCGGACCCTGTGCTTTCGCGTTGGAGCTTTTCCAACTCAGAGCGTTTGTGCTCTTGTGCAGTCGCGATGGCAGCCAGCTCGCTCGTGATCGACGACATCTGCGACGATAGCTCGGAGCGCTCACGTTCCCGAGACTCGGCCCTTGCGAGTTCCGCGGAAGTCGCATCGAGCATCCGGTCGAAGTCGGCCAATACTTCGGCTGGTGTTGGCCCGGCCGACGAGAAACCGAGGGTGTGGGCATGCGCCGCTGCTTCTAGAACTTGAGTTGCATGCTCACGCCACATGCGCTCAAAAGTCGCGGTGGCGGTGAATGCAGCGTCTTCGGCGGCGGTGATGTTCTTCGCACCGTCCTGTGCAGCGGGTAGCTGAAGCGCCACAGCACCGAGGCGAGACTCAAATGCCCTTAGCCGGTCTAGGTTGTCTGCTGCTTGCGTCGCTCGCGACTCGACTTCGACGCGACTGCCAATGGGCGTCGATACCCTTCTGAGCAGTGCGTCTCGTCGAACAGACGCGTTCGCCAACAAGGCACGCGTCTCGGTGAGCCGCTTGGTCAGCCGTTGAGAATCGCTCTCAAGCGCTTGCCAGATAGGACTACCTTTGCGCATGTTGCGAACGTCACGGGCTTTATCGGTTCCTTCGACGACGGCGTCGAGTCGGTCGACCCCGACAAGGCTCTTGACGAACCTCACCAATGGCGCGCCGTCCTGCGCGATCCCGTCCGGAGCCGAGTCATCCAGAAATCGCCCAAGTAGCGTTTGGCTCAGTATGGAGCGCTCGAACGCCTCCTCGGATTCAGCGCCCTCAAGTATTGGCGCGCTCGAAGCACGGTGGTTGGCACCGAACTTGAGCCTCGCGTGACGCGACAAGCCGTCGAAAGACGCGTGTAGCTCCACTTCGCCTTCGGAGGCGAGGAAATGAACGAGTTCGGCCTGATCAGCTGACTGACTTGGCTGGCCCAGTTGGCTCTGTCCAGTGAGGGCGAGCTCTAACGCTGAAATTATGCTCGTCTTGCCAACGCCGTTGAGACCGTGCAACAACACAATGTCGGCGTCGAGATCTAGCGCAACATCCCCTAAGACGCTACGGAAATTTGAGACACGGATTGACTTCAGGGGCCTGCTCACTCGTTCCACCTTCGCAGGGAATGCTCCAAGAGACTGAACATCGACTCCTCGACAGCTGCCGCACCTCGCCCTGCAGCCTCGACCAACGGCGCCAATCCCAGTTGGAGGGCGGACTCGCGTAATTGTGCGAGCGACTCGTCTTCTGCCATCTTGGAAGACGGCGGGATGGCAAGAGGCAACAGCGGCCCGAGCTGCACTTGGACATCTCGCTCCTCGGTAGCGTCGACCAGGAGAGTGCGTGCAAACTCCGAGAGCTTGACTGCGTCGCTGTTGAACTCGATGTCTGGGCTCACGAGGACGACCGAGATGCCGACGCCTGACGTCGACAGGTCGAGCAGGCGAGCCAGTTGCTCGACTTTCCAAATGAATCGGTGCATCTCGTCAATCGTCTGCGACCCGTCTTGGACCAGGACGATCGCCCCCTGGTTTCGGGCGTAGTACGCCCTGTCGAATCGGGCGTTCCCTCCTGCGATGGCGATTTCATCGAGCCGCGTGTACCCGGCGCCTGTCAGCAGCCTGTCAACCAAGGCGAGGCGCGGATTCAAGGGTTTGTTCACAGTGCCATTGCCTCCCGAGTCGCGTCGACGGGGTCGGCATGGTTGAGCAACTCCGAGACCCATATTTCAAGGTGGTTCATCGACGAGTTAGCGCGGCGGCCGGGGGCGCGGCTCGGACTCCGCTGTGCCCGATTCGGGCGGGAGCCTGTGGTGTGCACCAAGACTGCGATGGAGTGCTTCGAGTTGCCTTCGATCGCCGCCCAAATTGCGTCCTCAGCAAGAGCCGAGTCCCCGACGAACACGAGGTCGCGCTTGAGCGCGGCACGGTGCAGTCGAAGCTTCGGGATGCCGTTCGCTGAGTGCCGATTGGACCAGTCGACCTCAATGTCGCGCCCAGCGGAAGCGGCACCGATGAGCGAAAGCGCGGTCGAAAGCTGACTTGCCCGGTCGTGTCTGGCGGGACCCGCCGCCTCAATGGCGTCAAGAGTCGATTCTGATAGTGCCCGGTATTTGCCCAGGACAAGCTTGCTGCCCGAGTGTGCCGCGCCAAGTTGCGCCAACCAGTCGACTGCCCATTCAAGGAGCTGCCTAGAGTCCGAATCGACCATATTCGCGACGCTTTCGAAAAGCCAGTCAAGACCCGTCGCGGAGGATGAACGGGAAAAGCCAGCGAGGGCGGTCAGCTTGATCCTGACCACTTCGAGGTATAGCGCGCCGACCCCGGGATCGGCGTAAAACGGAAACTGAGATGACTCGAAGACGGCCTGAATGTCGGGAGATGACGATGCCCCAAGCCTGTACTCGTGCGTGAGTAGAACCTCGTGGTCTGCGCCTAGGTTTCTGTCCATGACAATCATTGCCTGGTTGCCCGGATCCCACGTCCAAGTTAACTCGCCGTCGGCTCGCGCGAACCTCTCTCTAATGTTGTGGTCCTGGGCAGAAAGCCCCAACACGATCGCTCTGCGGGTGGCGGCTAGAAGGCCCGTCGTGTTCACTAGCTGTCGACGTGACGGTTCACTCGCCCACGAGTCGATCTGCGGCTTGGTTGCGACCAAATCACTGCGGAACGCCGCGTCTTGAGTGGCGAGTCGAGCACACCCGTGGATCTTGTAGAGCGACGTGTTGGCGGGCTCCAACAAGTGCTCGTCTCGGGTCCGGATTCCGATTGGCGCGGCAATCTCAGAAATAGTCTCCGCAGCGTGCTCCAGAAGCGCGTCCCAGTTGGTCGTTACGATATCGCGCAGCACCCCTTCTTCGGCGAGGAGAGCTAACAGTTCGTGATCGAGCTTTGGCTTCAGCGATGGGTTCTCGTACTGTGCGCGAACGTCGAGCACCTCCCAGAGTAGGTAGTCGGGTTCGCGACGCCCGACGCGGGTGCCCAGTATCTGCGAGTACTCCTGAACTACGCTCTTGACCTCGGCTTCTGTCCAGTCGCGAGCGGTCCAACTGCTCGGCGAACCGTCGAATCGATCGAGCTCGAATGTCACGCAACGCTCAAGGATTTGGCGAAGTGCGACGTAGTGCTCGTCGGTCGAGTCGTGCTCCTTGATCCGTTCGTGGAGCCCCGCGAGGATGATTTTTATGACCGTTGCGAGTCGAGGCGTCGCGCCGGTCGAAATCCCTGAACCGACCCAGAAGACGACTCTCCCCTTGGCGACCTGCCGCGCCAACTCGGGGAATCGACTTCGCAGATCGCTGATGGCTTCTTGGATGGGTGGCAACTCGACTTCGGCTTTCGCGTGCGGACAACGCATCCGCGTGGGTTCCGGATGGTTCCTCAGAATATCTGGGATGTCGTTCTCGGGCGCACTAGCTTTTGCCGTGTCCTTTAGTACTGCTCGCCGAAGTAGTCACCGTGACGCCCAATGGCGAGGGGTAGAGGTCACCCCCCGCGCAATCTCGATGCGTGTGCGGCCCTCGTGATGGGACTCCGACTGCGTCGGCGGAACCACGAGGTTGTGGCGGGCAGATTGGCGCCAGGCGTGTTCCTGCAGGTCGGTGGGCCGGCGCGCCGACCGCGCGCTCTCGAAGAACTGCTCACCGGGGCCTCGGCGAGCCATCACGCGTGCGCCATGGTGACGGGAACGCCACGTCGCCAACGCGCTTCGCGACGGTTAGTTGACGGTCTGGCGTCGACGGACTTGGCGTTCGGCAGCCGACGTGGACTCCTTGAGCCGCAACGGTGCGCCCTGTCCCGCTACAGCTCCCCATCCGCCGGCCGCACCCGCCGCTGCCGCACCGCTTCGACTCCGCCCGCCGCCTCCAGCAATGCGCCGAGCGCGCGCTTGGCTGCGGCCAGGTCTCCCACCTCGGCGGCGACTCGGGCCTCCAGGTCTCGACGGATCCGGCGGGAGGCCTCAAGCAGAGCTTCGCCGTGCGCGGTGAGGGCGACGCGGCGCACGCGGCTGTCGCGGGCATCCGCTTCGCGGTGGGCGATGCCGAGCGATTCCAGCTCGGTAACGGTCTTTGAGATCGCCTGCTGTGTGACGCCGAGGCGGGCGGCGAGCTCGCCGACGCTCGGGCGCTCGTCGACGAGCGCCTGCAGGAGGTAGCCGTGCGCCGCGCGCACCCCGGTGAAGCCGGAGGCGCGCAGCTGGTCGAGCAGGTGCGCGTTGGCGGCCTCGGCGGCGAGGGCGGCGATCGTCGGCAGATCGAGGTCGGCGGGGTCGAGGGAGGGCATCCCCACAGCATCGCAGGTTGACAACCTCAATTGCACAACTTGATTTGTGATCTGCGCGGCCACGGCCTTGCGCTCGGAGTGCTCCTGGCCGGTGCGCCGAAGCCGGTCGATCCGGTGAGGAACCGCGCTCGCGGTAACGGCTGCCGACGAGTAGCCCGGCGTCCCCCGGCTCTGTCGGCCCGCACGCGTCGTCCACGGTCTCGCAGATCCGTGCGCTGCCTCCTCCGTGGCCTCATCGAACCATCCGAATTTCGGATAGGCACGTTCCCAACTACGCATTGGACAGATCGCTTCACCCGCCTTAGCGTTGCCCATGGTCAGAACTTGGCCGACGGAAACGACAGTGAGGTTGTTGATGACGAACGTCGCGATGCGATCGAGCGGCACCCGAGGGCGCGCCCCCGGACGCGGAGGCTGGTGGCGCAATCGAGGGTTCGCAACCGTCGCCCTCCTGCCCTTCGCTCTCTTCGGCATCGTCTTCGCCGCCTACCCGCTCGGACAGGTCGGGCGCATGGCGGCCAGCGCCGTCGAGATCCGAGGGGGACAGTTCACCTGGGAGTGGAACCTCCCGCAGAACTTCGTCAAGGCGTTCGAGGAAGCGGCCGCGTGGCAGGCTCTCGGCAACACCGTCGCGTTCATCGCCGCCACCGTGATTCTGTCGCTGCTGGTCGGTCTCGGCCTTGCGCTGCTCGTGGACCGCGCGGTGACGCTGCTGCCGGTCGCGCGAAACGTCCTGATCTGGCCGGCGGTGGTTGCCCCCGTTGTCGTCAGCCTCATGTGGCTGCTCATTCTGAGCCCGACCGCCGGTGGGCTCAACAAACTCTTCCGTTCCGTGGGCCTCCCCGAGCAGGGCTGGCTCGGCAGCGGGCCCGGCGCGTTCGCCAGCATCGTCGTGGTCGACGTGTGGCACTGGACCCCGGTTGTTTTCCTCTTCCTCTACACGGCACTCAAAGCCATCGACACGTCGACGCTCGAAGCAGCGCGAGTCGACGGCGCGAATGAGCGTCGCGTAATCCGCCACGTCATCCTGCCGGCGCTGGCTCCCGCCATGGCTGCGGTCGTTCTGGTGCGCATCATCATGGGCGTCAAAGCGTTCGACGAGATGTATCTGCTGACTCGCGGCGGCCCCGACGGCGCCACCACACTCGTGTCGCAGCACATCAAGAGTCTGTTCTTCGATCGGCTCCTGCTCGGCGAGGCCTCGGCGTTCAGCCTCGTCGTGGTGCTCGCCACGGCGATGGTGCTCGGCGTGTTCTTGTTCATCCGTTCACGGAAGGAGGCGTGATGCGCGCCCGCACCACCCGCGCCCGCGGCGCGCTCGGAGTCGAGATCGCGCTCGGCGCGACACTGGTCGCCACCACGCTGCCGATCGCATGGACCGTCGTTCTCGCGTTCCTGCCGAACCGGGCGATCGTGGCCAGCGACTGGCAATTCCCGTTCTGGCTTGGCAACTTCGAGACACTCTTCGCCGACGACACGTTCGTACGACAGGTGCTCAACAGCATCGTGATCTCGCTCGGCGCCGTGCTCATCTGCCTCGTTCTCGGTGCTCTGTCCGGGTACTCGCTCAGCAGGCTCAACCCGCCGCGTTGGCTCTCGATTCCGGCGCTGATCGTCGCGGGCTTCGTTCCTCTGCTGTCGCCCATGACTCTCGTTCCCGGCTTCTACGTGCTGCTGGGGGAGCTCGGACTGTTGGGATCGATTCCCGGACTCATCCTCGTCAACGCGTTCTTGAACGCGCCGTTCGCGACGCTGCTGATGTCGTCGTACTTCCGCGGCATCCCGGACGAACTACGAGAGGCAGCGATGGTCGATGGGTCGAGCGAGTGGGGAACCTTTGCGCGCATCATGCTCCCGCTCGTGCGTCCAGGCCTCGCGGCGGTGGGCATCTTCACCGGGATCATGACCTGGAACGAATTCATGATGGGTCTCACGCTGACCTCCGGAGGCTCGACCGCACCCGTCACCGTCGGCATCGCGGGCCTGCTGCAGCCGTATGCGGTCACCTGGGGCGAGATGGCTGCCGCGGGAACCGTTGCCGCAGTCCCCATCATCGCGATGGCGATCATCGCCAACCGCCACATCGTCGCTGGCCTCACCGCCGGCGCTGTCAAGGGTTAGCACCCACAACCTGCAAAGGAGCACATCAATGCGAAAGAGGCACCAGATCGCCATGGCCGTCGCGGGAGTCACCGCGCTGGCACTGACCGGATGCACCGGAGGTGGCGGTGGCGCGCTCGGCTCGGGCGAAACCGTCACCATCATCACCAGCCAGGCGCCGTGGAACCCGGCGTATGACGCCGTCATCGACGCCTACGAGGAGGCCACCGGCGTCACTGTCGACGTGCGCGCCTTCCCGAACGACGAAGTCAAGACTCAGATGCTCAACGATGCTCAGACCGGCAATCACGCGTTCGACGTGTACCAGGTGAACGAAGTCGACATGGCAGCGTTCAACGCGGGTGGACTCCTGATGCCGCTGACCGACATCGACCCTGACTTCGCGCTCGACGCGGAGGTGTTCACCTACGACGGACTTCCGTATTGGGACTCGGCCGCGGGCATCTTCTCCGAGGACACCGGCGAGCTGACATCGATCCCCTTGATGGGAAACCTGCAGATCCTCGTCTACCGCTCCGACATCTATGAGGAGCTCGGTCTCAGCGAGCCGAGCAGCTGGGAGGACGCGATCGCCAACGGTCAGGCCGCAATCGACGCGGGCCTCGCCCGCTACGGCTCGGTGGTGCGAACGCAGGGAGTGCCCGGCGCCGCCGGCGTCACGTACGACTTCATGGGATTCTTCCTCGGCGAGGGAGCTGAACTGTTCGCGGACCCGGGTACCGACTGGACGCCGACGATCGACTCCCCGGAAGGCATCCGCGCGGCCACGCTGTTCCGCCAGATCGCCGCACAGGGCCCCGCCGACCCGAAGACGGTCGGACAGGCCGAAGCGATCGCGGCGATGCAGGCCGGCGACGCGGCTCAGCTCGATGTCGTCGCCGCTGCAGCCGCTGCGATGAACGACGAAGCCAACTCCAACGTCGTCGGCAAGGTCGCGTTCGCGCCGCTGCCGCAGGCGACGTCGGCAACCGGGACGTGGAACCTGGGGATCCCGGCGGACCTGCCGGAAGACCGGCAGGGACCGGCTCTCGACTTCGTGCGCTGGGTGACATCGGAGGAGGGCATGGAGGTCTTCGCCGAGAACGGCGGGATCCCGACGCGGTCCGATGCCTACGACGCGCCGGGAATCTCGGCCGACGCGCAGGAGTACCTCGACGCCGTGGCCGCTTCGGCGCCGACCGCCCGGGGCGTGTTCCGGTTCGCGTTCATCGGTGAATTCCTGAACGTCTCGGAGCCCATCATCGGCAGCATCGCCGCGGGCGACGTTTCGCCTGAGGACGGGATGCGCCAACTGCAGGAGGCCGTGACCAAGGTCGTCGCCGACGCCGGCTACCCGATGGGCTGACGCCCGAGTCCGGGCGGCTCAGCCTTGCGGCTGGGCCGCCCGCGACTGCATCCATCCGACTCGTACAGAAAAGCCAGGGAATCCGTGACCTCTCGCCCGCATATCGTTCTGATCCACTGCCATGACCTGGGCAGATGGTTGTCCTGCTACGGCATGTCCTCCGTGCCGAGCCCCCACCTGCAGCGCTTCGCCGACGAGTCGATCGTCTTCGACCGTGCCTTCGCGACCGCGCCGCTGTGCACGCCGGCACGTTCGTCCATCTTCACGGGCCTGCTGCCGCACCAGAACGGACTGATGGGGCTCACCCACGCCGGCTGGACCTACCGGCCGGGTGTTCGGACGCTCCCCGAGCGGATGCGAGACGCCGGGTATCACTCAGCGCTGATCGGGCTCCAGCACGAGGACTTCGACGCGCGTGTGCTCGGCTACGACGAAGTGCACGGTCTTGGCTTCATTCCGCGGGCTCACGAGGTGGCGTCGCGCCTCGAGTGGTGGCTCGGTCGGGACCTGCCAGACGCTCCGCTGCTGCTGACGGTCGGTCTGTGGGAAGTTCACCGGCCGTGGCCCGCGGAGGATTACGAGCCGGCAGACCCGGCGACGGTCGACGTTCCCGGATTCCTTCCCGACAACGCGCACACTCGTGAGGACATCAGCCACTTCCACGGGGCGATTCGCCAGATGGATGAAGCGGTCGGGCGCATTCTCGCGGCGATCGACTCGTCGCCGATCGCCGACGATGTGCTCGTCGTGTTCACGACCGACCACGGGGTCGCGTTCCCGCGGGCGAAGAGCACGTTGTACGACTCGGGGGTGGGCGTCGCGATGATCGCCCGTCCTCCACGTAGCTGGAAGGTGCCAGCCGGGCGTCGTGACGACCTCGTGAGTCACCTCGATCTTGTTCCGACAGCGGTCGAGCTGGCGGGTGCGGAGGGCGATGCGAGTCTGGAGGGGCGCAGCCTTGCGCCGTTGCTGCGTGCCTCTGCCGAGCACCCGGAAGACCGCCAGCTGGTTCTTGAGAAGACCTATCACGATCGGTACGACCCGATTCGCGCCATCCGATCCGACAAGGTCAAATACATTCGCAACTATGCGGAGGGCCCGTGGCTTCCCATGCCGCTTGACCTGGAGGAGAGCGCCACGCGCAGAGGGCTCGGCGACGAGCACCTGGCACCGCGCCCGCACGAGGAGCTGTACCTCCTCGACGACGACCCGTGGGAGCTCTCCAACGTGGCCGATGACGCGCGTTTCGCCGATCTGAAGGCACAGATGTCGGCGCGCCTCGACGAGGAGTTGCGGCGAACGCATGACCCGATCCTCGACGGAGAGATCGGCGCACCCGCACTCGTGTCGCGGGATCTGCGCTGACGCGGCGAACGTCGGGCATCATAGGGAACGATGGAACTCGCATGGTGCCGGTCTTTTGTGGCCGTGTACGAGCTCGGGGGCTTCTCTGCGGCAGCCCGCTCTCTTCATCGCGCCCAGTCTCGGATCAGCGCGCACGTCGCCGCGCTGGAGCAGACCGTCGGCTCGCCGCTGCTGAACCGTGATGTCCACCCGCCGACGCTGACTGCGGCAGGTGAGCAGTTCTTGCCGCACGCTCGCGCCACGATCGCCGAGTGGAGTGCCGCGGTGGCAGCCGTGGCCTCCGAGTCGGGGCGCATTTCCGGCACCCTGTCGTTGGGAAGTGTGCCGAGCGTGAGCTCGCAGATCCTCGCCCCGCTGCTCGCCGAGTTCGCTGCGGGCCATGAGCAGGTGCAGTTCGAGATCCACGAAGGCCCGAACAGTTGGCTGGATGATGCGTTGGCGCATCGCACCATCGAGGTGTGCGTGCGGCCGATCGTCGAAGGGCGCACGCATGCGGGCGTCGAGCGCCGGTCTCTCATCGATGACCCGTTCGTTGCGCTCGTTCCTCGAGATCATCCTCTCGCCACGGCGCGATCGCTGAAGCTCGCCGAACTCACCGGGCAGTCGATCATCACGACCGGGGAGGCGGGCCTTGATCCGCATGTCGGGCTCGAGTACCGAGGCATACTCTCCGGCGTCGACTTCGACCGCCAGCGGAGCATGACGGTATCGCAGCCGACGACGCTATTCGCGCTTGTTGCGGCAGGGCTCGGCATTGGATTGCTCGGGCGTCTGCCGTCACAGATGCTGCGCGGCGACGAGTTCGCGATCGTGCCGATCGAAGAGCACGAGGCTCGGCGCACGATCGGCGTGTATTGGGCGGGGACCCGTGTTCTTTCGGCCGCAGCGCGAGCGTTCGTCTCGTCGTTGACCGCTTTTGTGGAGCAGGGGATAGCCGCGGGGACGCTGCTCGCTCCGCCTGGTCATTCAGACATGGACCGAGCAGACGGCGTGCCGCGAACAGTGCTTCGTCGCGGGAGATGAGAGTGGCGCGGCGCGCACCGCCATTGCTGGCATCCGCGATCGACTGAGAAAGGCGAGCTCGCCAGCACTTCGAGGGCGGGCATCCCCACATCCCTGCAGGTTGACAACCAGCATTGCACAACTATGGTTGTGAATATGACGACACCGCTTGACGCTCTGAGATCCCTTCACCGCAGTCTCGAAGCCGGTCGTTCCGGTGAGGAGCTGCGCCCGCACTGGCACCCGTCGGCGAAGATCCGCGAGTACCCCAACGCGATCGCCCCGCAGGGCGCGCTGCGCGACCTCGACGACACCCTTGCCGCCTCCGAGCGGGGGGCGGGGCTGCTGGCATCGCAGACCTACGAGGAGGTCGAGTCGTTCGAGCTCGGCGACCGCGCGATGATGCGACTCACCTGGACCGGCGTCGTCGGCGCGGCGGTCGGCCCGTTCGCAGCCGGGCAGAAGCTCGTCGCGCACATTGCGCAGTTCGCCCGCGTCGCCGACGGGCAGGTCATCGAGCTCGCCACCTACGACTGCTACGAGCCTCTGGCGGGCTGAGCGCGGGCGGCAGGCGCGCCGGAGGCCTGGGCGCACCGCTCCGGCTGGGCCCGAAGTGAGCCGGCTCGCGGTCGCCGGCGACTCCGTCGGCGGAGACATGAGCGCGGCCCTGACGATCATGGCCAAGCAGCGCGGCGACGTCACCTTCGTGCATCAGTCGCTCTACGACCCGGTGACGGATGCCGCTCAGGACACCGAGAGCTACCGCACCTACGCCAACGGCCCGTTCCTCTCGGCGAAGGCGATGGCCTGGTTCTGGGACGCCTACATCGAAGACCGCTCACTCGACGGCCAGCGCGGCGAGGTCACCGCGTCGCCGCTGCGGGCGAGCCTGGAGGATCTGGCCGGACTTCCCGAGACCTTTTCGGCCCGCGTGCGTCGGCATCCCCGCGGGCCCACTGTCCGGGTCACCCGAAGTTCACGTCGCAGGTGAACTCGAACGGGCTGTCCCGAACGCAGCTCAGAGACGACTTGTGTGTCGCGCCCGCGCGGCGAGAATGAGCGCAGCGATCAGCGCCAGAAGTGCGGCCGCCATGAGGATCGCCGGCGCCCATGACGGGTGCGATGACCCGTGCGCTAGGCCGTCCGCGGAGACGTACTCGCAGACGAGACCTGGAGGCAGAACCGAGATGTGCCCCGCGGAGGTGTAGGTCTCCGGGCTGCTCGCGAGCACGTTCGGCGGCACGTTCACCCCGAGGGCGCAGGCCGTGTCGGGGCCCCCGCCGATATGGATCAAGGGGTACAACGACGCGGCAACCAGAAGGAAGCTGACCAGCGCCGCGACAACGGCAAAAGCAGCCAGCATCGCCACGCCGAGCTCACTCGCGCCGCATTTGCGAAGCTTCATCGCCCGCATCCCACACCTTCACAATCGCCCACGCTGTCGCAGCGATCGGCACCGAGAGCACCGCGCCGACGATGCCGCCGAGGATGGTGCCGGCGCTCAGCGCGAGCAGGATCACCAGCGGGTGCAGCTTGAGGGACTGCGCCATGACGACCGGCTGGAGCAGGTTTCCCTCCAGCTGGTTGACGCCGATGACGACGATGATCACGATCAGCGCCACCACGGGCCCGTTGGCGACGAGGGCGACGAGGGCGGCCAGTGCGCCGGCGACCGTCGCACCCACGATCGGCACGAACGCGGCGACGAACACGATGACGGCGAGCGGCAGCGCGAGCGGCACCTGCATGATCGCCAGCGCGATGCCGATGGCGACGGCGTCAACCGCGGCGATGATCGCCGTGCCGCGCACGTAGCCGCCGAGGGTCGTCACGGCGGTGCGGCCGATGCGCTCGCCGCGGTCGCGCCCGTGACGGTCGAACGGGCGCATCAGGAAGCGCCAGATCGCATCCCCGTCCTTGAGGAAGAAGAACAGGATGACGATGAAGAGCAGGAACCCGGCGACGAACTCGCCGACGGCGACCGCGCTCGACACGGCACCGGTGCCGAACTGCGAACTCGTGACGAAGTCGATGACGTCGGTCTGGAGTCCCTCGAAGTCGAATTCGTCGAGCGGCAGCGGCAGTGTCTGAAGCCACTCGAGCAGCTGATCGAAGCCGGACTGCGCCTGCTCCCAGAGCGAATCCCACTGGCTGCGCACCGCGAACACGATCGCAGTGATGACGCCCCCGAGCACGAGCAGCGAGCCGATGAGGGCGATCCACGCGGCGAGCATCGAGGGCACGCCGCGGCGCCGCATCCACATGACGAGCGGACTGAACGCGGCGGCGATGATCACCGCCAGCAGCACCGGAATGACGGCGATTCGCAGCTGCACGAGCGCGAACACGACGACCGTGGCGAGCGCGATCGTGATCAGCACCTGCAGGCTTCGGGTGCTCACGACGCCGAGTCGGTCGGTCCAGAGCTTTTCGACCTTCGGAACCACCTGTGTGGTCAACGCGGATTCGGGCGTGGCGCGGCGGCGCGAGAACATGGCTGGCTCCTTGGATGCGCGGAAGTGCGGTTTCGAGCATTTCACGGACGCGCCCGCCGGTCGAGTAGCGGTGAAGCCGCGTATCGAGACCCCGTCGCTCTCGCCGTGCTCTCCGATCCCGGCCACGCATCCGGATGCGGCCCGCGCGCCCGCCGCGCGCACCTGGCAGACTCGCCCCGTGACCGCCGAGCCCCCGCTGACCGACCGCGCCCGTGACCGCACGGCGACGCTCGCCGGCATCCGCGACGCGGCGCTCATCGTGCTCGGCTACATCCCCTTCGGGCTGGCGGCCGGCGCCGCGATGTCGCAGACCGGGGTCGACCCGGCGTGGTCGATCCTGTCGAGCCCGATCATCTTCGCCGGCGCGTCTCAGCTGATCGCCGTGCAGCTGCTCGGCTCGGGGGCGGGCATCGCGCTCGTCGTCTTCACCGTCTTCATCGTCAACGCGCGGCATCTGCTCTACAGCGCCTCGCTCGAACCGCACCTCGCCGATTGGACCCGCGGGCAGCGCCTCGCCGGGGCGTTCCTGCTGGCCGACCCGGTGTACGCGCTCGCGATCTCGCGCTTCGAGCGGCCGGGCGGGGCGGGGGCGCGCGCCGAGCAGCTCGGCTACTACTTCGGCGCTGCGCTGACGGCCCTCGTCGGCTGGACGAGCCTGATCTCCATCGGGGTGCTGCTCGGTGGGCTGGTGCCCGCCTGGGTGCCGCTCGAGCTGGCCATTCCGCTGACGTTCCTGCTGCTCGCACTGCCGCTCATCAAAGATCGCGCCGGTCTGGTCGCGGCGGTCGTCGGGGGAGTGGTCGCGCTGCTCGCGCAGCCGCTGCCGTTCGGCGCGGGGCTCATCGTCGGAGCGCTCGCGGGCCTCGTCGCCGGCGGCCTCGTGCTGGCGCGCAGCGCGCCTCCGACAGCACCGAGCGTCGAGGAGGTGATCGCGGATGCTTGACGGCCTTGCGATCCTGCTCTCCGGGGTCGTCACCTACCTGACGCGGATGCTGTTCCTGGTCACCAAGAAGGTGCGACCGCCGCGCCGCGCGCTGCGCTACCTGCCGCTCGTCGGACCCGCCGTGCTCGGCGCCATCGCCGTGCCCGGACTGCTCGCCCCGCGCGGCGAGATCTCGCTCGTCGACACGGTCCCGGCACTGATCGCCGCCGTCGCGGCGACGCTGCTCTGGCGGTGGAAGCGGGAGATGGCCTTCGGGCTGCTCGGCGGCCTGCTGGTGTGGTGGGCGATCGTGTTCGCCCTGGTGCAGCTCGGGCTGCGCGCCTGAGACTCGCCGCGCAGCCCGATCCGTCGGCCGACTAGGGGAGGCGGTTCGCCGCTGCTGTGTTGGCGAGCATCTGCTCGCGGGTCTGCCGGGTGCCGTAGCCCGGGCGGTCGCGCTCCAGGCGCCACGACTCGCTGAGCGGCCCGAGGTCGACGGTGTCGAAGCCGAGCTCGTCGTAGAGCTTCGCGGTGAAGGCGCTCGCCTCCGGGTGGTCACTCGCCGTGCCGAGTGCGCGACGGTTCGGCGTCCCCGCCGGGCTGCCGTCGGTGGTGATCTGGCTCCACACGATGTTGTTGAAGGCCTTCGCCACCTTCGAGGTGGGCAGGTGCTCCTGCAGCAGGCCCGAGGTGGTCGCCTCGCCGCGATCGAGCGCGTCGATGTGGCCGTCGCGCTCGAAGTAGTAGTTGTTGGTGTCGAGCACGATCTTGCCGGCGAGCGGTTCGACCGGGATGTCGGCGAGTGCCTTCAGCGGCACCGTCACCACGGCGACCTCCGCCGCCTCGGCTGCCTCGACGGGGGTGGCGGCGCGGGCGTTCGGTCCGAGCTCGGCGATCAGCTCGGTGAGCGTCTCAGGCCCTCGCGAGTTCGCGATCACGACCTGGTGGCCGTTCCCGATGAGTGCCCGGGCGACCTGGCTGCCGATGTGGCCTGCTCCGATGATTCCGAAAGTTGTCATGTTCGAGGTCAACGCGCGCACCCCCGGCGTATTCCAGATGTCCGGAAAGTGACGGATGTCTGAGCGTTCGCCGACAATCTGACCGTTCGGTCAGAACCTGACCGATCGGTCAATTACCGTCGAAAGCATGGCCACCTCCGACGAACTGCGACGCATCGCGCTCGAGCAGTTCTCGAGCTCCGGCTACCTCGCCACCTCGCTGCAGAACATCGCCGACGCGGCGGGCGTCTCCAAGGCCAGCGTGCTGTACCACTTCGCCAGCAAGGAGTCCCTGCTCGGCGCCGCCCTCGCCCCCACGGTCGACGCGCTGGAGGTGATCGTCGCCTCGCTCGAAGGCGTCGACACGTCCACCGCGGCCCGGCGGGCGTTCCTCACCGAGTTCGTCGACTTCTTGCTCGAGCACCGGCTGGGCGTGCACATCTTCGTCAACCAGGCCGAAGCGCTCGAAGACGTCGCGATCATCGAACGCGCCAACACGCTCGTCGGACGGATCGCGGCGCACTTCGAGCGCCAAGGCGGCTCCATGGAGGAGCAGGTGCGCTTCGGCATCGCGCTTGCCGGAGCGGCGTTCCTGCTCGCCGCTGCCGGCCGATTCGGCCAGGCCTCCATGCTCGAATCCGACGAGCTCCGCCCGATTCTGACCCGCATCCTCGGCGAGCTCATCGCCCGACCCGCCCGCTGACCGGAGTTCCTCACTGTGGCTACCCTTCTCTTCCGTCTTGGACGCTTCGCCTACCGCCGCGCGTTCCTCGTCATCGTCGCCTGGCTGATCGCGACCGCGGCCGCGCTCGGCGGCGGACTGCTGCTCGGCGGCACGCTGCAGGACTCGTACGAAATCCCCGGCACCGAATCGCAGGAGGCCATCGACCTCTTGGCCGCGGTGTTCCCGCAGACGGCGGGCGCGAGCGCCCAGATCGTGATCCACGACGCCGACGGCGCCTCGCTTGAGACGGTCGCCGCGGACGAGATCGAGACCCTCGTCGACGACCTGAACGACATCGACGGCGTCGCCCAGGCGGTGTCGCCGTTCAGTGACTTCGCGAGCGACGCGGTGAGCTCCGACGGTGACACCGTGCTCGTGCAGGTGCAGTTCGACAGCTCGATGGAGGACGTCACCTCCGCCTCGCTCACCGAGCTTCGCGCCGCGACCGAGTCGCTGCAGGCGGACGGCTACGAGATCGCGTTCGGCGGCAACGTCTTCGAGTCGTTCAGTTTCGGCCTCACCATCGTCGAGGTCTTCGGCGTCATCTTCGCCGCGCTCGTGCTCATCGTCACCTTCGGCTCGTTCGTCGCCGCGGGCCTGCCGCTGCTCTCGGCGTTCCTCGCGCTCGGGGTGTCGCTCGGCGCCGTGCTCGTGACGGCCGCGTTCACCACCATCTCCACCACCACGCCGATGCTCGCGCTGATGATCGGGCTCGCGGTCGGCATCGACTACGCCCTGTTCATCCTCAACCGGCACCGACAGCAGCTGGCGACCGGCATGGATGCGGAGGAGTCCGCCGCCACCTCCGTCGCCACCGCGGGCGGCTCGGTCGTGTTCGCCGCGATCACCGTCGTCATCGCGCTCGCCGGGCTGCTGGTCGTCGGCATCCCGTTCCTCGGAGTGATGGGCGTCGCCGCAGCGCTGTCGGTCATCACGGCGATGCTGGCGGCCCTCACCCTGCTGCCCGCGGTGATGGGGCTTCTGAAAAACCGCCTCGCCCCGCGTCCGCGCTCGCGGGTCGCCGCACGGGCTCGCGCCGCGCTCGCGGAGTCCTCCGGCGAGGAGGTTCCGAACCACCAGCCGACGCTGGGGGAGCGCTGGGTCGCTCTCGTGGTGAAGGCGCCGATTGTCGCGATCCTCGCCGTCGTCGGCCTGCTCGGAACGCTCGCGATCCCCGCCTTCTCGCTGCAGCTCGCCCTGCCGACCGGAGCGCAGCAGCCCGAGGGCAGCGACATGCGCATCGCCTACGACCTCATCGCCGAGGAGTTCGGCGAGGGCAGCAACGGCCCCCTCATCGTGACCGTCGACATCACGCAGACCACCGAGATCTTCGAGCAGCTGGAAGACATCTCTGACGAACTCGCCGAGCTCGACGGCGTCGCCTCGACGAGCGACGGCGTGCCGAACGAGACCCTCGACACGGGCATCATCCAGGTGATTCCCGAGACCGGTCCCGCCGACGCGGCGACCACCGAGCTCGTGAACGCGATCCGCGACCTCGCGCCCGAGCTGGAGGAGCGCTACGACACCCAGATCTCGGTCACCGGCACCACCGCGGTGCAGATCGACATCTCGCAACGACTCGACTCAGCGCTGCTGCCCTTCGGCATCATCGTCGTCGGACTCTCGATCGTGCTGCTCACGATGGTGTTCCGCTCGATCCTGGTGCCGATCAAGGCCGCCGCGGGCTATCTGCTCTCGCTGCTCGCCGGCATGGGGGCGAGCGTCGCCGTGTTCCAGTGGGGCTGGGGCGCCGAGCTGCTGCACGCCGAGGCCGGACCGATTCTGAGCTTCATGCCGGTGCTGCTGATGGCGATCCTGTTCGGGCTGGCGATGGACTACGAGCTCTTCCTGGTCTCGGGCATGCGCGAGTCGTACGTGCATCAGGTCGCCGGTCGGCACCTCACGCCGAGTCAGGAGAACCGCATCGCCCGAGACTCCGTGGTGCGAGGCTTCGCCGGCGCGGCGCGCGTGGTGACGGCCGCCGCGCTCATCATGTTCTTCGTCTTTGCCGCGTTCGTGCCCGAAGGCAGCGACGTCATCAAGGTGATCGCGCTCGGCCTCGCCGTGGGCATCGCCGCCGACGCGTTCCTGGTGCGCATGACGCTGGTGCCCGCGGTGATGGCGCTCGCCGGCCGCTGGGCGTGGAAGATCCCGCGCTGGCTTGACCGGATCCTGCCCGACCTCGACGTCGAAGGGGCGGGCCTTGCGCAGCACCGCGAGGAGGTCGACTGGGCGCACGCGCGCATGGCGCATGGCGAGGCCGTCGCCCTCGACGACCTGACGATCGGGTCCGAGCGCGACGCCGTCGGCCCGTTCCGGCTCGCCGTGCCGCTCGGCGCGATCGCCCTGCTCGACACCGGGCGGGTGGATGCCGCCGAGCGTCGCCTGCTCGCGGCCACCATCGCGGGTCGCATCCCGCCGGTCGCCGGGCGCGCCCACGTGCTCGGGCATCCGCTGCCCTCGGAGTCGTCCCGCGCTGCGCGCCGCGTCGCCCTGAGCGACCTCGACGGCCCGGCCCGCGCCGACGTCGCCGCCGAGCTCGGCCCGCTGCTCGTGGAGCGGATCCGCGTGACCGGGTCGCTCGCCCGCGCGGTGCGTGCGCACCACACCGCCGAGGCCCGCATCGCGCGCCTCAACGCGGCGCTGCGCGAGCTCGGGCGCCGTGGCGACCTCGATGCCTCGACCTCGCTCGCCGAGCTGCCGCAGCTCGAGCGTGCCTTCGCCCTCGCGACGGTCGCGCTCGCCGAGGACGCGCCGCTGGTCATCCTCGACGCGATGGACCCCTTCGCCGACCCCGGCGACGCCGTCGCGTTCGTGCGCGGGCTGGACCGGCTCGCACCGGTGTCGACGACGGTGATCGTCGGCGTGCCCGGCCTGGTGGTCGGCGCCGCCGCGCCGGCCCGCGTCATCACCTCGGTTTCCCTTGCCGCGATTGAAGGAGTTGCGCGATGAGCGCCCTGGTTCCCGTGTCGGCGTCGCGCCGCATCCGCTCGTGGCGCGTCGCCGCCGTCGTCGCGGTCGTTCTCGTTCCGCTCGCCTTCGCGGGCCTGTTCCTCGCCTCGGTCGGCGATCCGGCGGCGGGCCTCGAGCGGGTTCCCGTCGCGATCGTCAACGACGATGAGGCGATCATCCAGACCGGTGACGACGGCGAGGAGCAGTACATCCTCGCCGGTCGGCAGCTGGTGACCGAGCTGACCGGCTCCGACTCGCCGGCCGACCTCGACTGGCAGCTGACCAACGATTCCGACGCCGCCGAGATGCTCGCGGCGGGCGAGGTGTACGCGATCCTCACGGTGCCGGCGGACTTCTCCGAGGCGATCCTGTCGACCGGCGGCGACGACCCCGAGCAGGCCTCGATCGAGATCCGCACCGACGACGCCCACTCCTACGTCTCCGGTGCCGTGGCCTCCGCGCTCGGCGACGGCATGGTGCGCGCCTTCGGCAGCGAGATCACCGAGCAGTTCATCGTGGGGGTGTTCGACGAGGTCGGCAACTCGCTGATCGAGGCGGCGGATGCGGCGCAGCAGCTGGCCGACGGTGCCGCCGAGGCAGCATCCGGGGCGGTCGAGTTCGCCGACGGGGTCGGCTCCTACACGGGCGGCGTGGCGTCGCTGGCGAGCGGAGCGCGCGAGCTCGACGCGGGAGCCGGCGAGCTCGACGCGCTCGTCTCGGGCACGCAGGAGTACACGGCCGGAGTCGCCCAGCTCTCCGAGCAGATCGCGGCGACCACGACGGCGCTGCAGTCCGACCCGACCAACCCGACGCTGCTCGGCACGCTCGCCTACCTGTCGGCACTGCTCGAGGACGCCGCCGACGGCGGCAGCGAGCTCGTCGCGGGCACGTCGAGCGCCGTCACCGGGATCCAGGGCGGCATCTCCGAGCTGGCCTCCGGGGCGACGACGCTCGCCGACAACGGTGCCCCGCTCGCGACGGGCGCCGACGAGCTGGCCGACGGAATCGGCGAGCTGGCCGACGGCTCGGATGAGTTCGCTGTCGGGCTCGACGAGGGCGCCGAGGCGTTCGTGGGCGACGAGGGCTCGACCGAGGCGCTCGCGGCGGTCGCCGCCGACC
This sequence comes from Herbiconiux sp. J20-20, assembly GCF_057365085.1. Classification (NCBI taxonomy): domain Bacteria; kingdom Bacillati; phylum Actinomycetota; class Actinomycetes; order Micrococcales; family Microbacteriaceae; genus Herbiconiux; species Herbiconiux sp. J20-20. The sequence goes on along the minus strand of NZ_CP195122.1, from coordinate 742,468 downwards.
CGGTCGGCTACGAGCTCGCCACCGACAACGAGGTGGAGGGCGCCATGCAGGCGATCGCCACGCCGCTCGTGCCGCTGGCGCTGTGGATCGGTGCCATTGTGAGCTTCCTCGCGCTGGCTCCGCTGACCCGCGGCATGCTCGGCTCGTCGGCCGCCTCGGGCCGCCTGCTGGCGACGACGCTGGTGCGCGCGAGCGCCGTCACGGCGGCGCAGGCGGCGCTGCTCGTGGGGCTGCTGCACGTGGTGGCCGGCGTCTCGTGGGCCCTGCTGCCCGCGACCCTCGTGTTCTCGCTGCTCGTCGCGGTGGCCTTCACGGCGTTCCACGCCGCCTTGACGATCGCGTTCGGGCGCCCCGGTCTGATCGGCTCGTTCATCGTGCTCGCGGTGCAGCTCGCCGCGATGGGCATCGTGCCGACCGAGGCTCTCGCGCCGCCGTTCGCCGCGATCAGCCCCTACCTGCCGCTCACCTGGGCGACGACGGGACTGCAGCAGATCATCACGAGCGGCTCGGCGTCGGTCGTCGTGGGGATGGCGGTGGCGCTGCTTGCGTTCGGTGCGCTGAGCGCGGCGGTCGCGGCGTTCGCACTCGGCCGCACACGTCGCGCTGTGGCGTTGGGGCTGCTGCCCGCGAACGCGTAGGGGAGGCGGCGCACGCGGCTCTTAGCCGGTCTGCGCGCTCGCCCGCTGGCACCGATTTCTCAAGGCTCGCTAGCCCCGGCTCCCTCGGAGTCCGCCAGTTCCGGGTCGGAACGCGCCCACGCTCCCTGCGAGCGCCTCCTTGTCGTCGCGTTCGTTGTCGCCAGAGCTGGCAGAGCATCGCCGCGCCAGGCGGGGCGCGGAGAGGACGCCCAGCAGGGGCAGGCGGTCTGTTCCGGCGCACCAGTTCCCACTTGTGCTCCGCCGAGGGAGGTTTGTGTGCACCATCCGCACGAATGTCGGAATTTTTTTGTCGGACTGTTGACGGAAAAATTGCCCGCTCCGTAGCGTTGCCTCATGCCCACGCCCAACGGAGTGCATGCTCTCGTCCGACGGACGCATGAAGACCGCGTTCTCCGTGCTCTTCGCGCCCACGGCGCGCTGAGTCGTGCCGAGATCGCCGAGCACGTCGGGCTTTCTCGCACGACGTTGTCCGAGATCACGAGTTCGCTTCTCGCGCGCGGCGCGATCGTCGTCGTCGACACGGATGCCTCCGCGCGCGAAGGCAGCGGACGTCCCGCGGCCCGCCTCGCGCTCGACCCGCGCTCGGGACAGTTCATGGGAGTCGACTTCGGCCACCGTCGCGTCACGATTGCAATCGCCGACGCTGCCCACGAGATCATCGCGAGTGGCACCGGGCGGTATCACGACACCGACGCCTGGCCGTCGCGACTCGATGTCGCCTTCGAGCTCATCGATCAGCTCTCCGTCGAGACCGGCGTGCACTTCGGAGCGCTTCAGGCGATCGGGATCGGAGTGCCTGGCCCGGTAACGACAAGCGGATTCACGACGAGGGAGAGCTGGGGACGCATCGAGTCTGGAACGACCATCGATGCGATCTTCCGCGAACGGTTCGGCGCGGCCGTCATCGTCGACAACAACACGCGATTCGCAGCCCTCGCTGAAGCGATCACCGGGCCGAGCGGCGCGTCGGAGGACGTGCTCTACGTGCGGCTCTCTGATGGCGTCGGAGGCGGCTTGGTCGTGGGCGGTCGGCTGGTGACCGGTTCCGTCGGACTTGCCGGCGAGCTCGGTCACGTCCGGGCGGTCCCGGACGGCCGGGAGTGTCGTTGCGGCAAGACCGGTTGCCTTGAGACCATCGCCTCGGTGCCGGAGATTCTCGCCGAGTGTCGCCGCCGCGGCGCTCACCTCGAGACCCTCGAAGACCTCGCGCGCGAGGTCGATCGCGCACACCCCGTTGTCGACGACGTTCTCCGTGACGCTGCAACGGTTCTCGGACGGACGCTGGCGGCGGCTGCGATGGTCCTCAATCCTGCGCAGATCGTGATCGGTGGCGAGATCGTGCATGTCGCGCCCCCGATCCTCCACTACGCCCGCGGCGTTCTGCGCTATGAACTGCTGCCCGCCCCGGACGCTGCACCGGTCGTGCGAGCGGCCGATCTCGGCAACGAGGACGGCGCCCTCGGCGCCATCGCCGCCCTGTTCCACCAATCGCCGTTGCTTGCCGGTTATCCAGAACCCGCGGCGGCAGACCGTACGACCGACCAGCGAAGGAGCTTCTCGTGACTCGACCCTGCACATGCTCGATCGGTGGTGAACACGCATGACGACGACCGACACCCGCATGATGGCGACGGCCGCGGCGAAGACGCGCGGCCGCGGACCCAACACTCGTGCCCTGTTGCTCACGCTCAACGCGATCTCGATCGTCGGCGGAATCGGCATCTGGTGGTTCCTCGCGCTCAACGGATTCCAGTTCCCCACTCCGGACGAAGTCGTCGCCAAAGCGGTCGCCCTGTGGAGCAACGGAACGCTTCAGGAGGACATCCTGGCGAGCCTCGGTCGGGTATTGGCTGGGTTCTTGCTCGGTTCGGCGGCCGCGATTCCGGTCGGCTTCCTGATGGGGTGGTACACGGTGGGTCGCGGGCTGTTCGAGCCCTGGATCCAGTTCTTCCGCACGATTCCGCCCCTCGCTCTCCTTCCCCTCGTCCTCGTACTTCTCGGCATCGGTGAGGTCCCGAAGATCTTCGTGATCTTTCTCGCCGCGTTCCTCGCGTGCGTGATATCGACCTACCAGGGTGTCGTGACCGTCGACAAGACGATGATCAATGCCGCGCGCGTCCTGGGCGCCAAAGACGGCACGATCTTTGCGCGCGTGGTGGTCCCTGCGTCGACTCCGTACATCCTCGTCGGCATGCGGGTCGGGCTCGGCTCGTCGTGGGCAACCCTGGTCGCCGCCGAACTGCTCGCTGCGCAGGCCGGTCTCGGCTACCGGATGCAAAACGCGCAACTTTACTACGACCTCGCGACGATCTTCGTCGGAATCGTGCTGATCGGGATCTTCGGCCTGGTCATGGATCGACTGCTTCTTCTCGCCGAGACGAAGCTGACCGGATGGCAGGAGCGCCGATGACCACCCCGACCACCGCCGCCAAGATCTCGGTTCAAGAGGTCTCGAAGGTCTTTCCGCTCAAGAACGAAGAGTTTGTCGCGCTCGACCATGTCTCGCTCGACATCGCCGACAACGAGTTCGTCACCGTTGTGGGACCTTCCGGTTGTGGCAAGAGCACCCTGATGAACATCCTTGCCGGGCTGGAGACGCCGAGTGGTGGTCTCGCGCTCGTCGACGGGAAGCCTGTCAGCGGACCTGGTCCGGAGCGCGGCGTGATCTTCCAGCAGTACGCGCTGTTTCCATGGTTGACGGTGCGCCAGAATGTCGAGTTCGGCTTGACCGTCGCTCGGGTCTCGGCGGCCGAGCGACGGGATCGGGCCGACTACTTCATCCGGATGGTCGGCCTCGAGCAGTTCGCGGATGCGCTTCCGAAGATGCTCTCGGGCGGCATGAAGCAGCGCTGCGCGATTGCGCGCGCGTATGCGGTCAATCCATCGATCCTGCTCATGGACGAGCCATTCGGCGCCCTCGACGCCCTCACGCGCGTCAAGTTGCAGGAGCAGCTCCTCGATACCTGGAGTCAAGAGAAGCGCACCGTCATGTTCATCACCCATGACGTCGACGAGGCAGTCTTCCTCGCCAATCGGGTCGTCGTCATGGCGGCGCGGCCCGGGCGCATCTTCGACGTGATCGACGTCGACCTTCCCTACCCGCGCACGGAGGAGGTGCGGCTCAGCCCGGAGTTCGGGGAGCTGCGCAACCGCGTGTGGCACTCGGTGTACCACCAAGAACCCGGCGCTAGCGCCGGAAACGCGTCGTCCGTCCGGACGGCCTGACCCCTGAAAGGGACCATGCAATGACATTCACCAAGAAGATGCTCGGCACCGTCGCCGTCGGCGTCGCGGTGGCGCTCGTGGCCACCGGCTGCGCGGCCGAAGCTCCCGCTGGCAACGACGACGTCGAGATCATCGACGTCAACTTCGGCTACATCCCCGACTTCAACGGGACGAGTCTGCTCGCGATCGCGGAAGATCAGGGCATTTGGGAAGAGCACGGACTCAACGTCAGTACCCTTTCCTTCACGAACGGGCCGCTGCAGATCCAGGCGCTCGGCACGGGAGACCTCGACTTCGGATACATCGGCCCGGGCGCTATGTGGCTTCCCGCATCCGGTCAAGCCAAGGTCGTCGCCATCAACACGCTCGGGCAGGCTGACCGCGTGGTCGCCCAGCCCGGAATCGAGTCGATGGAAGACCTTCGTGGCAAGACCGTCGCCGTGCCAGAAGGCACGTCGGGTGACATGATCTTGACGCTCGCACTGGCGAACGCCGGGATGACCAAGGACGACATCGAACTTGTCCCGATGGAGCCGGCGGCAATCGTTGCCGCCCTCTCGTCGAAGCAGGTCGACGGAGCGGGCTTCTGGTACCCGGCGCTCGCGACGGTCAAGGAGCAGGTGCCAGATCTGGTCGAGATCGCCGACAACAGCGACTTCGTCGAGCAGGTCGCGTTCCCGACCGCTTTCGTGGCTGGCAACGACGTCGTCGCCAACGAGCCGGAGAAGGTGCAGCGTGTGTTGGCTGCGCTCCGCGACGCGATCGACTTCCGTGCGACGAACATCGACGAAGCTGTGCAGCTCACCGCCGACTTCCTTGCGCTCGACGTGGCACAGGTCGAGGGAGATGTTGCGAACGTGCAGATCTTGACGCTCGCCGAGCTCGACGAGCTCACCGAAGACGGCACGATCGACACCTGGTTGAGCGGCATGGTCGACTACTTCGTCGGCGCAGGCAAGCTCGAATCGCCGGCCGACCCGGCCGACTTCTACACTGGCGACCTGTTCCGCGAGGCCGCCGAGTGACTGAGCCGAGGAACATCCTTTTTCTCATGACCGACCAGCACCGGGCGGACACGCTCGGGGCGTACGGGAACCCGTCGGCGGCCACGCCGGTGCTCGACCAACTTGCGAGCACCGGAACCCGCTTCGACCGGTGGTACACACCGACGGCGATCTGCACGCCGGCGAGGGCCAGTCTGCTCACCGGGCAGGCGCCGTTCCGACACAAGCTCCTGGCGAACCACGAGCGCAATGTCGGGTACATCGAGGACCTCGCCGACGGACAGTTCACCTTCTCCCAGGCTCTGCAGGACGCGGGCTACAACACCGGTCTGGTCGGGAAGTGGCATGTGGGTACGCACAAGACGGCGGCCGATTTCGGCTTCGACGGTCCTGAGCTGCCTGGCTGGCACAATCCGGTTGAGAATGAGGACTACCTCGGCTACCTGGCAGAGAACGGGCTGCCGCCCTATGCGATCAGCGATCGCATCCGCGGAACGCTGCCGAACGGCGGGCCGGGCAACCTGCTCGCCGCTCGGCTGCACCAGCCGGAAGAGGCAACATTCGAGTACTACCTGGCGACGCGCGCGATCGAGCAGCTCGAGCGCTATGCCGACGAGTACCGCGAGGGCGGCCGCCCGTTCTTCCTTGGCCTGCACTACTTTGGGCCCCACCTGCCGTACATCCTCCCCGACGAGTACTTCGACATGTTCGATCCGGAACTCGTCACGCTGCCCAAGTCCATCTCGGAGACTTTCGAGGGCAAGCCGCCGGTCCAGCGCAACTACAGCGCCCATTGGACGTTCGACACGATGCCGATCGAGGTCTCACGCAAGCTCATCGCCGTCTACTGGGGGTACGTAGCCCTCATCGACAAGCAACTCGGGCGAGTCATGGATGCGCTCGAACGCCTCGGTCTGGTCGACTCGACCGCCGTGTTCTTCACCTGCGATCACGGCGAGTTCACCGGCTCGCATCGCCTCCACGACAAAGGCCCGGCGATGTACGAGGACATCTACCGGACACCGGGCATCGTCCGTGTCCCGGGGTCACCGGAGGGCGTCGTGCGCACCGAGTTCGTCAGTCTTCTCGACTGCACGGCGACCATCCTCGATCTTGCGGGTCTCGACCCGGCACCCGCCGTCGACTCACGCAGTCTGTTGCCGCTGATCGCCGGCGAAGTGCCAGAGTGGGATTCGGATATCATCTGCGAGTTCCACGGTCACCACTTCCCGTATCCACAACGCATGCTGCGCGATGAGCGTTTCAAGCTCGTCGTGAATCCGGACTCGGTCAACGAGCTCTACGATCTGGTGATCGACCCGGACGAGCTGCTGAATATCTACGAGCATCCCGAGATGCGCGAGATCCGGACGCGGATGATGACCCGGCTCTACCGTCAGCTTCGCGCTCGAGGGGACAAGTTCTATCACTGGATGACGACGATGTACGACGTCGGGGAGGTTGACTACGACCCGACGCAAAGCGGTCTCGACGAAGCGACCTATCACACGGGAGTCTGAGGATGTCCCGCCGCCCGAACATCGTCGTGATCCTCACCGACGACCACGCCGCGCACGCCATCGGCGCGTACGGTTCGGTCGTCAACACGACGCCGCGCATCGACGAGCTCGCCGAGAACGGGGTGCGATTCGACAATTGCTTTGCGACCAACGCGCTGTGCTCGCCGAGCCGGGCGAGCATCCTGACCGGCACCTACAGCCACGTGAACGGCGTGTCGACCCTGGTGACCCCGATCGACGCGAGCCAGCCGACCTTCATCTCGCAACTGCGCTCTGCCGGGTACCTCACCGCGATGGTCGGCAAGTGGCACATGGGGCATGGCGAAGGTCACGACCCGGAGAACTTCGACTACTGGGATGTGCTCACCGGCTCGGACGGCCAGGGGGAGTACTGGAATCCGGAGTTCACGTCGGCCGAGGGCACCCGCACCGTCGAGGGGTACGCGACCGATCTCATCACCGACATGTCGCTCAACTGGGTGGAGTCCCTGCCAGGCGACAAGCCGTGGTGCGTGCTCATCTGGCACAAAGCCCCGCATCGCTCGTGGGAGCCAGACGTCAAGCACGCCGGGCTCTACACCGACCCGATCCCGGTCCCGGCGACCTTCGACGACGACTTGGCGACGCGGTCGACCTCGGCGCGACGAGCCGCCATGCGCATCGCCGAGCACCTCACCGCGGGAGATCTGAAGGTCGACCCCCCGATGGGCCTCAGCTACGAGGAAGAGGCGCTCTGGAAATACCAGCGCTACATGGAGGACTATCTGCGCTGCGTCGCGAGCGTCGACGACAACGTCGGGCGTGTCACGGACTGGCTGCGTGCACGTGGCGAGTTCGACGACACCGTCGTCATGTACTCCTCGGACCAAGGCTTCTTTCTGGGTGAGCACGGCTGGTTCGACAAGCGATTCATGTACGAAGAGTCGCTGCGCATGCCGCTCCTGCTCTCGTATCCGCGCGCGGTTGATGCCGGTCAGGTGCACGACGGCATCATCACCAACGTCGACTTCGCGCAAACCATTCTCGACTTTGCCGGGGTCGATGCAGTCGATCGGATGCAGGGGCGCAGCTTTGCTGGCGACATCACGCCCGAGATTCCGGCGTTGCCGCCTGCTGAGGGCATGTACTACCGCTATTGGGAGCACGATGACGTCTTTCACAAGGCTCCCGCGCACTATGGCTACCGCACCGCGCGCTACAAGTTGATCTACTACTACAACGACGGGCTCGGGTTGCCGGGCACCGGGTCGTTCACATACGCGGGGGAGTGGGAGCTCTTCGACCTCGAGTCGGATCCGGCGGAGCTCCGCAACGTCGCGCACGATCCGTCGTATGCGAGCGTGCGGGCGGACCTGGAAGAGCGGATGCGGCGGGCGCAGCGCGATCTCGGCGACGAGCCGCATCGCTCGCAGGTGTCGGCGGTGGGCGCCCCGACCGTCGAGTCGTGACGCCCGAGCTTGTCGGAAGTGCAGGACTCCTGGTCCCAGTGCTGATCGTGGTTGCGGCGTTTGCCGGGGCGGTGCTGCAGAGCATCACCGGGATCGGCTTCGCGCTGGTCGTGGCGCCGTTTCTGGTGCTGCTCCTCGGCCCGGTCGAAGGCGTGCTGCTCGTAAACATTCTCGGTGCGTTTACGACGGCGCTCATCTTGAGCCGTCACCTGCGTGAGGTGGAGTGGCGTCGCTACCTGCTCCTCGCGCCTCCGGCGATTGTGGGGATCGTGTGCGGGACCGTCATCGTGGCCGTTGTGCCGACGGCCGCGCTTGACCTCGGTATCGGCGCGCTCGTGGTCGTTGCGGTCGTCGCGCTCATTGCGGGCGGAGGCTGGGTGCTCCCCCCGCGCCGCCGCTTCGGCCTGGTCGCCGGATTCGTCAGCGGAGTGATGAATACGACCGCGGGCGTGGGGGGTCCGGCCATCTCGGTCTACGCGCTCGCGAGCCGCTGGGATGCGGCGACCTTTCGTTCGACCATGCAGGCCTTCTTCCTGACCATCGCGCTCGGTGCATTGCTGGCCAAGTCGCTGTCCGGCGCGGCGGAGACTCCGGCGCTCCACCCTGCGGTCTGGATCAGCGTTCTGGCCGCGTGCGTGCTCGGCATGCTGCTCGGTAGCGCACTGACCCTTCACGTGCGCGAGGGATCAGTGCGCTGGACGATCCTCGTACTCGCGTTCATCGGCGGGATCGCCACGATCGTTCGCGGCGCTGTGGCGCTCGCGTTCTCTTAGACTGGACGACAATGACGATTCGCAGCGACGACATGGTTCGGCTCGACGGCGGCACGTTTCGGATGGGCTCCGAGGCGTTCTACCCGGAGGAAGGGCCCGTGGTCGAGGTCACGGTGAAGCCCTTCGAGATCGATCGGTACGCGGTCACGAACCGGCAGTTCGCCGAATTCGTCGACGAGACCGGGTATGTGACGGTCGCCGAGCGACCGCTCGACCCGGTCGACTTTCCGGGCGCCGATCTGGCCAGCCTCGAACCGGGCTCGCTCGTCTTCACGCCGACCGACGGCCCCGTCGACCTCCGCAACTGGCGGCAGTGGTGGCGCTGGGTTCCTGGGGCGTCGTGGCGGCATCCGCAGGGCCTCGAGAGCACGATCGACGACCGGCTCGAGCATCCGGTGGTGCAGGTCGCGTACCCGGACGCCGCGAGTTACGCCGCCTGGGCGGGCAAGCGCCTGCCGACGGAGGCCGAGTGGGAGTTCGCCGCGCGCGGGGGCCTCGACGGTGCCACCTTCTCGTGGGGTGAGGAGGCGAACCAGCGCGAGGAGCCGTTCGCCAACACCTGGCAGGGGCGCTTCCCCTACCTCAACACCGGCGCGCGCGGCTGGGTTGGCACGGCGCCGGTGGGCTCGTTCCCGCCGAATGCCTTCGGTCTCTACGAGATGACCGGAAACACCTGGGAGTGGACAGCGGATGCGTGGGAGGACACCCACACGGCGCCCGCGACGTCGTGCGGCTGCGGCCCGGCGCCCGCCGCGGTGAGCGACCGTCCCGATCCGCGCTCGCGGCGTGTCACCAAGGGCGGATCGCATCTCTGCGCACCCGAGTACTGCCTGCGCTACCGTCCGGCTGCGCGCTCGGCACAGACGGAGGACTCGTCCACCACGCACCTCGGCTTCCGCTGCGCGCGCTGATCCACTGTCTCCCCGCGACGGGAGATCTCGGTCGGTGCCCGCCGCCGTGGCCCTGATCCACGGGGCGGGCACCGCCTTTGCTCTGCGAAGACCGAGAACTGGGCTCGATTTCCGGCTAGATTCCTCACACCCCTGAGTCGGAATCCCATGCCGCGAGACCCAGGGTCCCGCAGAGTTCTTCGGGCGTCAGGCCTCTCCTGCTCGGAAAGACCAACGCCAGTCGTGTCGATTGCGCGCAGGCGACCAGAGCGGGTGTCCCGCGCGTCGCCGGTTCATGTGCGGAGCGACTGAGCTCGCCCGACTCCCAGAACTCGGCGCACAGCTCCGTCGGCGACGTCGAGGCGAGCCGGTCGGCGACGCCGATGAACTGTGCGGCGGCGCGGGAGTCGATGACTTCGATCGAGCGCGATGAGAGGTCGGGCGCCTCGTAGCACCAGGCCGTCGTCGTGGCGTCGTGGTAGACGTTCGCGACGCCGATGGCACCCACGGTCAGGGCCACCGCGGCCGCGGCGGCCACGCCGAGGGCGAGCAGTCGGCGCCGACGACCGGGGAGCGGCAGGCCGACGACGGTCGACTCGGCACGCGCCGCGGCGAGCACGCGGGCGCGCACCGGGGCCAACTGGCTCTGGATCTCGTTGTCGTTCGGAAGGTGGGTCACGAGACGCCCTCCTCTTCCGCGACCGCGCGCTGCCGCCGCAGGCGCTCGCGACTGCGCTGCACGCGCTTGGTGACGTTGCTCACGGTGATGCCGAGCTCGTTGGCGGCTTCGCGGTACGAGCGGCCCTCATACAGGCACAGCTCGACGACGCGGCGGTCGGTCGCGCTCAGCTGGTTGATCGCCTCGAAGACCCACTCGAGTTCTTCCACGTGGGCGAGGTGCTCACGGTTGAGTGACTCCGCCCCGCGATTGGCGATGTGCTCATCGAGTGGGAGGCAGTCGTGCTTCGCCATGATCCGGCGCAGGTTCTGGGCGTGGTAGCGGCAGGTGACGAGGAGCCAGGGCAGCATCGAGGCGTCGATGAGCCGGATGTCGGACAGCTTCTTCCACGCCGTCACGAACGTCTCCTGAACGAGCTCCTGCGCGCTCACCACGTCGTGGGTCTGTGCGTATGCGAATCGGTACACAGCGATGGAATGCCGGTCGAAAAGTTCGCCGAAAGCCCGATCGTCGCGCGCGAGTGCGCGGCGGATCAGGTCGACGTCGGGGTCCACGTCTTCACCTCCACTATGTAGTGTCCCGATTTCTTCGATCGTGACAGCTGGTGGGCGAATATCTCAAAGAAGTCTCACAGATTCTGTGAGCCCCCGTCACCAATTGGGCAATTCGATTGACTAATTATGCCTTCTTTCACCGCACACCCTGGTGGTGGCGATGACCGGCGGCAATCTCGCGACGGCGACGAACGGGCATGCCGCGAGTCGGCGTCGTCGGCCGGGGTGGCAGAACTCGGCACAGTTGATTCATAGAAAGCTGCGCTTGGGTGTCATCATGACACTCGCAGCACCCGCCTTGCGGCACCCCGATGGTTCGCCCGTTCGCGCCCTGGTCGTCGACGACGAAGCCAGCCTCGGCGATCTGATGCGCATGGCGCTGCGCGCCGAGGGATGGGAGGCGCGCGCGGTCGAAGATGGACACACCGCACTGCGGATCGCCCGCGAGTTCAACCCCGACGTGATCGTTCTCGACGTGATGATGCCCGGAATCGACGGGCTCCAGGTGCTGCAGCGTCTTCGCGCCGCGGGGAACGACGCGCCGGTGCTCTTCCTCACCGCGAAGGACGGTGTCGACGACCGCATCGCGGGCCTCACCGCCGGCGGCGACGACTACGTGACGAAACCCTTCAGCCTGGAAGAGGTCGTCGCCCGACTGCGCGGCCTCGTTCGGCGCACCATGGTCGGCGCGACCCTCGACAGCGGCCCCGAGATCCGCGTCGGAGACCTCGTGCTCAACGAGGAGAGCTATGAGGTGCGCCGCGGCGAGGTGTCGATCGACCTCACGGCGACCGAGTTCGAGCTGCTGCGCTTCCTGATGCGCAATCCGCGCCGAGTGCTCAGCCGCGAGCAGATCCTCGATCGGGTCTGGAGCTACGACTTCGGCGGCAAGTCGAGCGTCGTCGAGCTCTACATCTCGTACCTCCGCAAGAAGATCGATGTGCTCGGCGAGCCGATGATCCACACCGTTCGCTCGGTCGGCTACGTCCTGAAGCCGGCCTCGTGACGACACGTCGACCCTGGTCGCTGAGGCGACGACTCGTCGCCGGGATCCTGGCGCTGATCGTGGTGCTCGGAGTCGCCATCGGAGGCGTCAGCACCGCCGTCCTGCAGAACAGCCTGATCGATCGTCTCGATCGACAACTCGAGGCCTCGGTCGGACGATCGGGCACCGCCCTCGGGCGGCCGGGCGGCGTCGAAGACCGCGACGATCCGCCGCCCGTCGGCGGCTTCGTGCTCGGCGAGGCGGCGGGCGCCATCGGCGTGCTCGTCATCGACGGCGTGCTCGTGCAGGCCGGGTACCTGACCGTGACCGGCGAGGACCAGTCGCTCACCGACGTGCAGAGCGTCGAGCTGCTGTCGATTCCGGTCGACGGCGAGCCCTACACCGTGGATCTCGGCGGCGACCTCGGTCGATACCGCGTGATCGCCGAACCGTTGAACTCGACGACCACCGTGATCGTCGGTCTCTCGCTTGAGGACGTCGATGAGACGGTCACCCAACTGGCGATCACGATCGCCTTCGTGACCGCGCTCGCGCTCGGTGCCGCCGCCGCCCTCGGCGCCGTGGTCGTGCGGATCGCACTGCGCCCCCTGGACCGCGTCGTCGCCACCGCGACACGGGTCTCCGAGTTGCCGCTCGACGAAGGCGAGGTGCAGCTCGCCGAGCGTGTTCCCGAGTCGGCGACGGCACCCGGCACCGAAGTCGGGCGCGTGGGCTCAGCGCTCAACCGACTGCTCGGCCGCGTCGAGACGGCGCTGACGGCGCGCCAGGAGAGCGAAGACAAGCTGCGCCGCTTCGTCGCCGACGCCTCTCACGAGCTGCGTACCCCCCTCGCCTCGATTCGCGGCTACTCCGAGTTCGTGCGAACGAAGGCACCGGATCTGGATCCCGACTTCGCGCGGTCGCTGGAGCGCATCGACTCCGAGTCGCAGCGCATGACCTCGCTCGTCGAGGACATGCTGCTGCTGGCGCGCCTCGACGCCGGGCCCGTGCTGCACAGCAACCCGGTCGATCTCTCGCGACTGCTCGTCGACGCGGTCAGCGACGCGCACGCGGCGGGGCCGGGGCACCAGTGGGAGCTCGACCTGCCGGAGGAGCCGGTGACGATTCCGGGTGATGCCGGGCGGTTGCACCAGGTGATGACCAACCTCCTGGCCAACGCGCGCATTCACACGCCGGAAGGCACCCGTGTCCGCGTGTCGGTCGATGCCGATGACGAGTTCGCGCGCGTGCGCATCGCCGATGACGGCCCCGGAATTCCGGAGGCGATCCTGCCCACCCTGTTCGAGCGCTTCGTGCGCGGTGACGACTCGCGCGCTCGTGCTCGGCAGGGCAGCTCCCCGGGCGGCAGCACCGGCCTCGGGCTCGCGATCGTTCGCGCGATCGTCGAGAGCCACGGAGGGAGCGTTCAGGTCGACAGCTCGCCCGCGGGCACCGAGTTCGTCGTCGAGCTGCCGCTCGCCGCCGCCTAGTCGGTGTCCGGCGACGCCGCGGGCTTGCGGGCGCGGCGCGAGCGCGGCGCGGCCTTCACCGGCGGCTCCGGCTCGGCAGCCGGCGTCTCGCGCTTGCGCACGCTGCGCTGACTGCCGTCCACCTTCACCTCGGCGATCTCCTCGTGCGCGAGCACGAAATCGGTGAAGGTCTTGAAGCCCAGGAGCTTCTCGTTGAACGACGGGTTCATGCGCTTGATCTGCGACTTGACCGCCGAGGGGTTCAGCCACTCGACGTCCTTGGCGTGGCCGAGCTCGAGCGCGCGGTCGAGCAGGCGTGCGGCCGCCGTGGCGCTCAGCTCACGCGACTCGCTCTCGCCCTCGGTGTCGCCGGCCGACTTCTCGGCGTCGGGCTCAGCGGATTTCGCCTCGGGGTTCTCGGCTTCCGCCGCCGGCTCCGACTTGCTCGCCGACTTCCCGCCGCGTCGGCGTGCCGGCGCGCTGGGGGCGGCCGGCGCCTTCTCGATGCCGGGGATCGCGTCGTACATCTCGTACTCGTCGCACGCGGCGATGAGCGCCGGGCTGGTGCCGCCGGTGACGCCGATTCCGATCACGAAGCGACCGAGTCGCTTGCAGCGCTGCGCGAGGGCGATGTAGTCGGAGTCGCCCGCCACGATCACCACGTGGGTCAGATCGGGAAGGCGGAACAGGTCTTCGAGCACATCGACCGAGAGGCGGATGTCTCCGCCGTTCTTGCCGGCCTTGGTGGTCTGGAACATCTGTGTCAGATCGACCGCGCGGTCGACGAGCTGGCTGCGATAGCTCGCGTTCGCGGGAACGGACCAGTCGGCATAGGCGCGGCTCAGCGCCACCGTGCCGAAGCTCGAGGCGTAGTCGAGGATCGCGCCGACGTCGACCGTGGCGGCCGCAAGCTTTCCGCTGAGCTCGCCCTTGTCGCTCGGGCGGGCGTCGCGCGCGTTCTCGCTGCGCCAGGCCCCCTTGCCGTGGAGCTGGTCGAACCGAGAGATGACGATGTTGTCGAAGTCGATGTAGACGGCGACGCGTGGATCAGTGGGGGAGGCCATGGCCACAGTCTTGCCGCTTCCGGGGCGCTATGCGACCCCGACCCACAGACCGTGTCGTGCTCGGGTCATCGCGACGTAGAGTTCGCGACGCTGAAACTCGCGCGTCTCGGCGGTGCCGTCGTCGCCGTCCGAGTCGGTGGGCAGGTCCAGCAGCTCGCCGGGCGCCTGCACGACGATGACCTCGGCGAATTCGAGTCCCTTGGCTCTCTTGATGGTGCCGACGTGGACGGCGTCGGTGCGGGCATCCGTCTGCTGGAGGTCCTGGGTGCGGATGCCTGCGGCCTCGAGCGCCATGATCGCGGCGCGACCGTTCCACCGTGTGAGGGCGAGCACCGCGATGTCGCTGGCGCGGAGCCCGGTGTCACCGGCCAGCAGGTCATGGATGTGGCCGATGAATGACGCGTCGTGCTCCGCTCGCGACGGGAACACGCGGAGGACGGGCGCCGGTCCGCGGCGGGCGAGCTCGGGGAGCTCGACGGGACCGGTCGTGAGCGCGCCTTCGATGTCGAGGTACTCATCGCCTTCGATCAGCTCGTGGGCCGCTGCGAGGATCTCGGAGGAGTTCCGGTAGTTGTTCGTCAGCACCACTCCTCGACCCGCGATCGCGACGCCCGCCTCGGCGAGCGTGTAGCCGCCGGGGTAGAGCGTCTGCTGCCCATCGCCGACGAGGTGCAGCCCGTCGGGTCGATCGCCCACCAGGGCGTGCAGCATGCGGATCATCGCGCAGGAGAGGTCCTGCGCCTCGTCGATCAGCACCGCACCGAACGCGGTGCTGGGGGTTTCGCGCAGCGAGGCCTCGGCCGCCAGCACCAGATCTTCGAAGTCGACGACGCCGCGACGCGCGAGGGCCGCCTCGTAGGCGAGCGCGAGCTCCCACACTTCTCGGCGCAGGTCGGGCCCGAGCGCACGTCGACGGCCCGTGCGGGCGAGCGCCGCGTACTCCTCCCAGCTGCGAAGACCGCGTCCTTTGATCACGTAGACGATCTCGTCGCGCCAGTAGACGGGGTTCGCGTCGGCGCGGGCGAGCGCACCCGTCGCGCCCACCTCGGCCCAGGCCTCGTGGAAGGCATCCCGTGCGAGCTTGCCGTCGAGTCGCGGCTGCTGCCCGCGCTCGGCCAGGAGCCGGTAGGCGAACGAGTGGACGCTGTGGAATTCGACCCGATCGGCGACGTCGGGCGCCAGGGCGCGGAACTGCGCCGAGAGCACGTGCGGCAACGTCTTGACGTAGGTGGTGACCAGCACGCGCTGACCGGTGGTGCGCGCCAGGTAGGCGGCCCGGTGCAGGGAGACCAGCGTCTTGCCGGTGCCGGTCGCTCCACGGATCCGGCTCGGACCGGAGAAGCTGCGGCGGACGGCCCGCGCCTGTGGCGGATCCAGGAGCCCCACCCTCGGCGCGGCCGGGCGTGAGCACGCCCCGGCCAGCAAGTCCTCGAGCACCTGGTTGGGGGGCAGGCGCTGCTCGAGCTGCTGGCCGGGGCCGCTGGGGGCGTCGGCTCGAGGAGCCGACGAGGACACGCTGAGCGTGTCGATCTGGGGCCTGACGACGGGGATGGGCCCGGTCGTGAGGGAGGGGAAGTGCGCTTCGAGCTCGGTGCGCACGCGGGCGACCTCTTCCGCACTGAGGAGGTGGGGGAGACGCGCGATCGTGCGCAGTGCGAGCGCTTCGGTGCCGAGGATCCTCACGCCGAAGATGAGCTCGTCGGGTTCGGTGCTGTCGGAGCCGACGAGCACGCCGTGCACGGAGGTGGCGGGGAGGCCGATCTCGGCCAGCTGCTCCTGCAGCGAATAGACCAGGTCGCCGGTGGCCGCGACGTGCTCGGTGACCTCGGCGTCGCCCGCCCACACCGTGTCAGCCTGGAGGCGCACCGCGCGCCACGGCACGAGGCCGAGGACGATGACGCCGCCCGGACCGACCAGGATCGCGTCGATGCTGGTGGCGGTTCGCTCGGGCCAGCGGCGGTGGGTGAGGAGCGTCCAGCCGAGCGGCTCGAGCTCGAGCAGAGCGTCAGTGAGTCGTGTCGACGGCGACGAGGCGGACTGGAAGGCGCGCGCGACCTGCGCCGCGACGCCCGCGCAGCGCGCGCGCTCGTCGACCCCGAGTGTGCTGCGCGCCGGTTCGACGGCAGATTGATGTCCCGCTGCCACGGTGTTCCCCCTCGTGTGCGGATGCCGGAGCCCCCCGGCTTGCATCCGTGCACCCCAGCATGGCGCGACCTGTCTACCCCCGCAATCCGCGCGTTCGGGGGGCACTTGCTTCTCTCGGCGCACACCCAGCCGGTCCAGAAGGCTCGCACAGCCCCCCACGGCTGAATGTCCTCATGAGCACGAACGACACCCGGCCAGACCGGTCCGACGCCTCCCGGACCGGGTCGCCCAGCCCCGCGGATCTTCGGTTCCACCGCGGCGTTCTTCGCCAGCTCATCGGCGCGATCGCGACCCTGGCTCTGATCGGCGGACTCTCCGCCGGCGGGGTTGCCGCCGCCGCAACCGCGTCGACGACATCCAGCACGGTGCAGGAGCGGGATGTCGTCGACGCGGAGCTCACCAGCACCCTGGAAGACGTTCTGGCGGAGCTCGACGCCGAACAGCTCGCGCGCCTCACCGATGCGGCGACCGGGATCCGACTGGGCGATCTGACCGCGACGGAGCGCATCGAGATCCTGTCGCTGTTCCGAGCTGTGCTGAGCCCCGATGCCTACTCGCACCTGCTCGCGATGATGAACGCCGATGACGCGCTGGACGCGGCGGCGGGCGGCGGCACCGCGTGGAGCTCCGACGAGTACACGGTCACCGTCCTGTTCGACGATTCCACCGGCAGCGTCTTCTTGCAGCTCTCGGGAACGCAGCTCGCGATCTCGGTCGTCGTCGCAGAGGATGCCATCTTCGTGGAGCCCGAGGTGCTCGACGCCTGATTCAGGCAACTCCTGGCCTGCGCCCTAGGCTGTCGGCATGGCCGCACGCATCGAGAAGATCGATCTCCCCGGGATCGGCACCCGCCACGACCTCGTCACGGAGTCCGGCAGCCGCATCGGGGTCGTCTCGCAGCGCTCCGGAGAGCGCCAACTCGCCATCTTCGACGGCGCCGACCCGGATGCCGCCCTCGGCACCGTGGATCTCACCGAGGCGGAGGCGGTCGGCCTCGCCGACATCCTGGGCGCTTCGGTCATGCTCGGCCAGCTCGCCGCGATCTCGACTCAGGTAGCCGGCCTGTTCACCGAGCAGCTGCTGCTGCCGCTCACCTCCCCGTTCGCGGGAGGGGTGCTCGGCGACACCCAGGCGCGCACGCGCACCAAGACCTCGATCGTCGCGATCATTCGCGGCTCCGACATCATCCCGTCGCCGACGCCGGACACGCCGCTCAAGGGAGGCGATACGATCATCGCCGTCGGCACGCGCGCCGGACTGGAAGCCCTGGCACGACTGCTCGACCGCGGCACGGAATAAGGTTCCGCCGTGCATGAGTCGACCCTGCTCTTGATCGAAATCGGGGCGCTCCTGCTCGGACTCAGCGTGCTCGCGCGCGTCGCGAACCGCTTCGGATTCTCGGCGATTCCGCTGTATCTGATCGTCGGCCTTCTGCTCGGTGACGGCGGGGTCCTGCCGATCCACGCCGGAGAGGAGTTCCTCGAGATCGGGAGCGAGCTCGGCGTCATTCTGCTGCTGCTGATGCTGGGACTGGAGTACACCGCGCCCGAGCTCGTTGCCAGCCTCAAGCAGGCGCGCACCGCGGGTCTGCTCGACCTCGTCATGAACGCGGCGCCGGGGGCGATCCTGGCGTTCGCGCTCGGCTGGGGGCCGCTCGCGGCGCTCGCGCTCGCCGGCGCCACCTGGATCTCCTCGTCGGGGGTGATCGCGAAGGTGCTGCGCGATCTTCGCCGTCTCAGCAACCGCGAGACGCCGGTCATCCTGTCGGTGCTCGTGATCGAGGACCTGGCGATGGCGTTCTACCTGCCGGTGCTCTCGGCGCTGGTGATCGGCGCCGGGGTGCTCGCCGGGGCGACGGCGCTGGTCATCGCGGTCGTGGTCGTGCTGGTGATCCTGTTCGCGGCGCTGCGGCACGGCCGCAAGATCTCGGCGGCGTTCTCGTCGACGCACTCCGAGTCGCTGCTGCTGGGCGTGCTCGGTCTGACGATGCTCGTGGCGGGCCTCGCGCAGCAGGTCAACGTGTCGGCGGCCGTCGGGGCGTTCCTGGTGGGCATCGCCATCTCCGGCCAGGTGGCCGAGCGTGCCGAGGAGCTGCTTGCGCCGCTGCGCGATCTGTTCGCCGCGATCTTCTTCGTCTTCTTCGGCCTCTCCACCGACGCCGCGGCGATCATTCCGCTCCTGCCGATCGCCGCCCTCCTGGCGCTGGTGACGATGGGTACGAAGGTGTTCAGCGGCTACCGCGGCGCCGCGATGGCGGGGATCGGAACGCTCGGGCGCTGGCGCACCGGTTTCGCCCTGGTGCCGCGCGGCGAGTTCTCGATCGTGATCGCGAGTCTCGCCGTCAGCGCGGGCATCGAGCCGCAGCTCGCTCCGCTCGTCGCCGCCTATGTCTTGATCACCGTGATCGCCGGTCCGCTGCTGGCGCGCGTGCCGGATGCGGGCTGGTTCCGTCGCCGTGTCGCGCCCACGCCGCCGACCGTGACGACCGCCGAGTCGCGCGGCTAGGGTCGCGTCCGGATTCGCTAGGCTGGGGTCATGAAGGTCTTCTGGTTCGTGGTGTCTTTTGCGCTGTTCGTCGGCTCGTTCGCCCTCTTCGGCTACGCCTTCCTGGGGCAGGAGATCTTCGCGTCGCTGGGTGCTCCGGGCTTCCCGTTCGAGGCCACGCTGTTCATCCTCGGCGTCATCGTCGCGTCGATCGCGTTCGCGATCCCGTTCCACCTGCTCGAGAAGTTCGACTGACGCCCGTGCCGCTCAGGCGGCGGCGTCGAGCACGCGCGTCGTGAAGGCATGCAGTCGCGCCTTCAGCGTCGCGGAGCGACGCGCGATCAGCACCTCGGGCTCGGGCTGGAGCTCGTAGGGCGGCGGCGCGATCCGGATCAGGATCGAGCATGCCAGGTCGGCGCAGATGTAGGTTCCGACGGTGTTGCCCGCGCGACCGGCGTCTCCCGCGCGCGCGGCCGAGAACATCGTCACCTGTCCCGACGGCTGTGCTGTCGCGCAGAGGGAGCACATCGCCGATCCGACGCGACCGCGGTTCTCCGCCGCGCGCAGCACGAGTCCCACCGGCTCGTTGTCGCGCCAGACCACGAGATACCCGCGCTGCGGCGCGCTGTGGTCGCGCCAGCCGAGGTACTCGCGCTCGTCCCAGACGACCTCGTGCAGTCCCGGCATCGGAACACGGTCGATCTCGCCTCGCGTGGCATTGACGAACGAGGCGCGGATCTCGGCTGCGCTCAACGGCTTCATGTGCCCTCCACCCTAGGCGGCTCCGCGCGCCTCTGCGCGGGATCGCCGGGGTCAGCCGCCATCCAGATGGCGTGGGGAGGATATCCACCGACGCGCGATCGTGGCATCGTGAGCGCTGTACGCATCCATTCGGAAGGATCTGACCCATGCTGACCACCACCGGCGCCTTCTCCAGCTTTTCGGTCAACGACCTCGATCAGGCGCTGCCGTTCTATCGCGATCGGCTCGGACTCGCGATCGTCGAAACTCCGATGGGGCTTGAGCTGACGCTCCCCGGTGGGGAATCCGTCTTCATCTACGACAAGGGAGAGCGGCACGCCGCCGCGAGCTTCACGGTGCTGAACCTCGTGGTCGCGGACATCGATGCGGCCGTGGCGGAGCTCGCCGTCGCCGGAGTCGAGCTGCTGCGCTATCCCGACTTCCCCGGTCAGGGCGAGGACGGCATCGCTCGCTCGGATTCGCCCGAGCACGGTCCGACGATTGCGTGGATCGCCGACCCGGCGGGCAACGTCGTCGGGATCATCGAGGAGCGCGAGTGACGGAAGACCTGGGGGCGCAGCGCCCGCGGCGCGGGCGACGCTCGTCGCGCGCGCCGATCCGTGCGATGCGCCCGTTCCTCGAGTCGCGCTACCGGATCCTCGCCGTGGCGCTGGTTCTGTCTCTCGCCGGGACGGGCGTGTGGCTCGTCGCGTCGGTGTTCCAGATTCGCGAACTGGGCGGCGGTCCCGTCGACCTGTCCTACGTGGCGACGGCGAACGCGGTCGGCCTGCTGCTCGCCGTGCTGTTCGGCGGCGCGGTCGCCGACCTGATCCCGCAGCAGCGCATCCTGCTGACGATCGAGCTCACGAAGGCTCTCGTGGCGGGCGCGATCGCGGCGCTGGCGCTGACCGGCACGCTGCAGATCTGGCACCTGGCGGTGGTCGGATTCGTGCTCGGCGTCGCGGACGGCTTCTTCTATCCGGCGTACTCGGCGCTGCTTCCCGCGATCCTTCCCGCCGATGACCTTCTTGCGGCGAACGGCGTCGAGGGCACGCTGCGGCCCACAATCATGCAGGCGGCGGGACCGGCGCTGGCCGGTGCTGTGATCGCGGCGGCATCGCCCGCGCTCGCCTTCGTCGTGGTCGCGGCAGCGCAGTTTGCGGGCGCCCTGGTGCTGACACGCCTGAAGCCGACGCCGCTGCGGCGCTCCGAACCCGAGCCCGGCGACGAGGTGGCCTTGGGTGCCGACGCCCCCGCACCTCCGTCCGCGCGCAGCGCCGTGGGAAGGCTGCTGAAGGACATCGCCGAGGGCTTCCGCTACATGGTGCGCACCCCGTGGCTTCTGGCCACGCTCGTCTTCGCCTCGCTGCTGGTGCTGGTCATCATGGGGCCGATCGAGGTGCTGCTGCCCTTCGCGGTCACCGATCAGACCGGCGGCGGAGCGGGCGCCTTCGCCCTCGTGCTCGCGGCCTTCGGCATCGGCAGCGCGATCGCCTCGCTCGTCGTCGCCTCGCTGCCGCTGCCGCGCCGCTATCTCACGGTGATGAACCTGGCGTGGGGTCTCAGCTGCCTGCCGCTCGTCGTGATCGGGTTCACCGACCAGCTCTGGATCATGGTGATCGCGGTGTTCATCGTGGGTGCCGGGTTCTCGGTCGGCCAGGTCATCTGGGGCACGCTGCTGCAGCGGCGCATCCCGCCCGAACTGCTCGGCCGCATCTCGAGCCTCGACTTCTTCGTCTCACTGTTGTTCATGCCGGTCTCGATGGCGATCGCCGGGCCGATCGGCGAGTGGATCGGCTTCGGTCCCGCCTTCCTGATCGCCGGTCTCGTTCCCGCGGTGCTCGCCGTGCTGGTGATCGTGCTCGCGAAGCTGCCGGAGGACGAGCGGCGCCACCCGCTGGATGCCGCGGGCGATGCGCGCGACGAGGGCATGACCGGGCTCGGGGCCACCGAACTGCTGTCGCGCGAACCCGGTCCTCCGCCCGCGAGCTGACCGGGTCGGACTCGGGTTGAATGGGGGGCATGCACGCGCACCTCCTCGCCGCCCTCCGCACCGATCTCTCGGCGGCGTCGTTCCGCGTCGATGCGCTGCGGGAGCTCTGGGGTCCGACGGCGGATGCGGCGCTCGGTCGCGGCGACCGCGTTCCGGCGGCCCGCGCGCTGGAGTCGCGCGACGAACCGGCGGCGGTGCTGGCGCGGCTTTTCGTGCTCGGGCTCGAGGTCGATGCGGCGGAGCTGGCCGCGGCGCTGCCGACTCTCGGTGCTGCGGGGGCGCTTGAGGCGGGGCTGATCGAACGACACGGCGGGCTGTGCGTCGCGACCCTCGATCTGCGCCCCTACGACGTCATCGACGGCCGCGGAGCCGCGTGGTGGTGGCTCGCGAGCGACCTGGGCGAGTTGGCCACCGGCAGCGCGCTGCGCCCGGACCACGTGCTCGGCGTGGGCGGTGCCTCCTCGACGCTCGCGGGGCTTCAGCTGCCCGGCCCGGTCGGTCGTGCCCTCGATCTCGGAACCGGCAGCGGAATCCAGGCGCTCCATCTGGCGCGCGAGGCGGAGGAGGTCGTGGCGACCGACATCTCGGCACGGGCGCTCGAGTTCGCCGCGATGACGGCGGGCCTGAACGAGGTGACGCTCGATCTGCGCCTCGGCAGTCTGTTCGAGCCGGTCGCGGGGGAGCGCTTCGATCGGATCGTCTCGAACCCGCCGTTCGTCATCACGCCGCGCCGGCCGGGTGTTCCCGAGTATGAGTATCGCGACGGCGGACGGGTGGGCGATGCGCTGCTCTCGGAGGTCGTCGCCGGGCTCGCCGACCATCTCACCCCCGGCGGCATCGCCCAGCTGCTCGGCAACTGGGAGTACGGCACCCGCGACGGGCTGGAGCGCGCGGTGGGGTGGGCCGAGAGCGCCGGCCTCGAGTACTGGGTGATCGAACGCGAGACGCAGGATCCCGCGGCCTACGCCGAGACGTGGATCCGGGACGGGGGCACGAGGCCGGGGCATCCCGACTACGAGCCCCTGGTGGATGCCTGGCTCGACGACTTCGAGGCGCGGGGCGTCCGGGCGATCGGCTTCGGCTATCTGCTGCTTCGTGCACGGAGCCACCGCGTGGGGTCCGCCGCAGCGCTTCGCCCGCTGGCGCGCGCCGAACGGCTCGACGCCGCGCTCGGGGATGCGGCGGCCGGCCTGGGCGGACACCTCGCCGACGTGCTCGCCGTCCACGACGCGATCGCCGCCCTCGACGACGACGGGTTCGCCGAGCTCCACCTTGAGGTGGCACCCGATGTGACCGAGGAGCGCCACTACTGGCCGGGCGACGAGCATCCGACGGTGATCACCCTGCGGCAGGGCGGGGGCTTCCGGCGCGAGTTCCGCGTCGGCACGGCGCTCGCCGCGGTCGTCGGGGCCTGTGACGGCGAGCTGTCGCTTCGCAGCATCCTCGTCGCAGTCGCGGCGCTTCTCGACGTCGACGATGGCGCCCTGCGCGCCGAGATCCTTCCGGAGGTGCGTGAGCTCTGTCTCGGCGGGCTGCTCCGCGTGCACGAGGACTTCGCCTCGTAACCACACCGTTATCCCGTATACAGCGTCGTTTCAGCGCGCACCCAGACGGGGTTCGTAGCCTTGTCCCCGAAAGGACGGACATGGGACTCTTCGAACGGCTGTTCGGCGGCGTTGAGCAGTCGGCGGGAGCTGCGTCACCTTCGCGTCGCGCGTCGTCGACGGCGGACGAGCGTGCGCTTGAGCGCTATCGCTACCTGATTCGCACAGCACCCCCGGAGACGATCGAGCAGGTGCATGTCGAGGCCTTCGGCAAGCTGACCGATGAGCAGCGGGCCGTCATCTACGAAGAGCTCAGCCGCGGAGCCGGAACCGGCGAGCGCCCTCTCTCCAGCGAGCCCGCGACACTGGCTCGAGCCGCGACGCGCGCCGAGATGCGATCGCCGGGCTCTCTCGAGCGCTCGCTGACCGCGTCGCAGTCGGCGCCGAGCTTCGGCTCCATGGTGGCGAGCACCCTGTTGGGGACGGTTGCCGGCTATGTGATCGGCTCGGCGCTGGTGAGCGCCTTCCTGCCGTGGGATGCGGCCTACGACGCGCAGGACACGAGCGGCGACGGGGGCGTCGACGGTGCAGGCGTCGACGACGGCTCGTTCGACAGCGCGTTCGGCGCCGACTTCGGCGGCTTCGACTTCTAGGCCGGCTTAGGCCCGAGCCACGCGCTCGGCCGCCGTCTCGAGGTCCAAGCACTGGGCCACCTCGACCGCGGTGTTGTACACCGGACCGGAGAGCGCCACGTAGACGCGACCCGCGCAGACGACGTAGCCGATGGTCGCCGTTTCTCGCTCGATGCGGTAGATGCCCTCGACCGCCTGCGTGACGAGCAGCTCCGCGCCCCGCGTGTCGTGCCCGATGGTGTCCTTCATGGTGCCTCCCGGCTCGTCGTCGTGCCGGTGCGAAGTGTGGACTCCGCGCCGATCCGGAATCACTTCCATGACACACCCGGAGTCGGCGCAGGGCAAGACCTGAAGCCGAGTATTCACCGAGACTCCGTCGACGAGGGCGCCCATGCGGCACCCAGAAGCCCTCCAGAACCTGTCCAGGTTGATGCCGCAGTATCGATCTGGGCCCAGCAGGGCGCGGTGCGTGTATTCCGCCGTGATCATCCGCTGCTGAGCCCCACACCCCCTCGTAGGACCGCCACAGATGGCTTCTCGGCGCGCAGCGCGCGTAGCGCACTGCTGTGCGCCCGATCGAAAGTGCTCTCCTTTGTTCCACACCCATGTTCCGCCCGCAGTGCCCCTGCCCCACGACCCCGATCTGCTCCCCAACGTCGAGCTCGAAGAGCACCACGTCTTCGGCAGCCGCCGCACGTTCCTCGATCTCAGCCGCCGCAAGCTCGCCGTCGGCGCCGCCGCGGTCTGCATGATGAGCTTCGGCATCAACGAGCTCCCCGCCGCAGCGACCACGGTTCAGGTCGAGGAGGCGGAGGCGAGTCTGCAGACGTTCTCCACCGGGACCGTGGCGGCGCCGGAGATCGAGCGCAGCGGCTACGGCGTCTCGACGTTCACCGTCGTGCAGTGGCCGATCAACCCCGGCACCGCGATCAGCGACTACTTCGGATCGCGGGTGGCGCCGTGCGCCACCTGCTCGACCTATCACCTCGGCATCGACTGGGATGCGGAGTCCGGCAGCTCGGTCGGAGCGATCGCCGCGGGCACCGTCGTCGGTCTCGACAGCATCTCCGGCGACCTCGGCGTCCACGTCGTCATCGAGCACGAGATCGACGGGCAGATCGTGCGGAGCGTCTACGCGCACCTGCTGTCCGGAAGCGTGCCGCTCTCGGTGGGCGACACCGTGTCACCCGGAGAGACCGTCGGAAGCGTCGGCAACACCGGGCTCAGCACCGGCACCCATCTGCACTTCGCGATGATCGACGTCGACGGGACGTTCTTCGACCCGCTGACGTGGCTGCAGTCGCACGTCAACGTCGAGTGGGGCCAGTAGCGGCGAGTAGCCTGTCCCGGTGACCGAGCCCCGCATCCGCCCGTACTCGCGCGACGACCTCGACGCTCTCGTCGCGATCAACGATGCCGCGTACCCTGCCGTCCCGATCACCGGGCGCGACGACCTCGCCGCGCTGGCCGACCTCGCCTCCCCGCGGCTCGTCGTCGATGACGGCGCTCCGGCCGGGTTCCTGCTCGCGCTGCCTCCGGGCTGCGATTACGACAGCGAGAACTACCGTTGGTTCAGCGCGCGGGCCGCGCAGACCGGTCGGGGATTCCTCTACGTCGATCGCATCGTGCTGGCTCCGCGCCTGCAGAGCCAGGGCTTCGGGCCCCGACTGTACGCGGCGGTCTTCGATGCGGCGCGGGCGCTCGGCCATCCGGAGGTGCTCTGCGAGGTCAACGTGGAGCCGCCGAATCCCGGATCGCTCGCCTTCCACCGACGGCTCGGGTTCCAGGAGGTCGGACGCCAGGCGACGAAGGGCGGGCACGTCGAGGTCGCGCTGTTCGCCGCCGAGGTTCCCGCGGCATAGCATCAACCCATGAGCACCCCCTCGCCCACGGTGTCGATCGTGATCCCGGCCTACAACGAGGAATCCACGATCCGCGCCTGCGTCGTCGCCGCGATCGAGCAGACGGTCCCCGCCGACGAAATCCTCGTGATCGACAACAAGTCCACCGACGGCACGCTCGCCCTTCTGCACGGCCTGATGCAGGATTTCCCGGACGCGCCGCTGCGGGTGTTCTCGCAGGATGCCGAACAGGGGCTCGTGCCGACGCGGAACTTCGGCATGGACCGGGCCCTCGGCGAGGTGATCGGGCGCATCGACGCCGACTCGGTGCTCGAGCCAGACTGGGTCGAGCAGGTCAAGGCGCTCTTCACCGACCCGACCGTCGGCGCCGCGACGGGGCCGGTCATCTACTACGACATGCCGCTGCGGCGCTGGGGTCACCGCGCCGACGACACACTGCGCCGCGGGATCCTGAAGCTGGCGCGCGACTACCACTTCGTCTTCGGCAGCAACATGGCGGTGCGCGCGAGCGCCTGGCGCGACATCCGCGACGTCGTCTGCCGCGACGAGGCGGACGAGATGCACGAGGACATCGACATCAGCATCCACCTCTTCGACCGCGGACACCGCGTCGTGTACGGCTCGAAGATGGTGGCGGGGATGTCGGCGCGCCGACTCGACGACAGCCCGCGCGACTACTTCTACTACGTGCGCCGTTTCGACCGCACCTACGACGCCCACGGGATCACGAACCCGGCGCTCCGAGCCCCGATGGTGATCTTCTCGGCGATCTACCCCGTGCTGCACGGAGTGCGCTGGTCGAGAGCCCGTCGCGCCGCCCTGCGCTGACGGCGCGAGGCGCACGCGCTATGCTCGGGGACGAACACGGGAGTCCGGTAGGCCGGGCTGAGAGGAAGCTCATCAAGCTTCGACCGTCGAACCTGATCCGGATCATGCCGGCGCAGGGAGGCATCTCTGGTTGATCGCCCATCGCGCGATTGATCGCCCGTGCACTTTCCTCAACGAAAGGGCACGAATCGTGACCACGCAATCCACTCTTCCCACCACCGCGAAGCGGACGATCGTCTGGCGCTGGCGCGTCGTCGACATCGTCGTGGCCGCCGTCATCGGCGTCGCCGCGGGAGTGGTCTTCTGGGCCTTCGGGCTCGCCTACTCGATCCCCGGCGATGCTCTCGGCGCGCTCCTCCCCGGGGCCCAGGGTCTGCTGTACGGGGTCTGGCTGTTCGCGGGTGTGCTCGGCGGCATCATCATCCGCAAGCCCGGAGCGGCGCTGTTCACCGAACTCGTCGCGGCGAGCGTCTCGGCGCTCATCGGCACCTACTGGGGGCCGCTCACGCTCGTCTCCGGCCTCGTGCAGGGCCTGGGCGCCGAACTGGTGCTGCTCGCCTTCCTCTACGCCAACTGGCGTGTCTACGTCGCGATGCTCGCCGGCGCGGGTGCCGGCCTCGCGGCGGCACTGAGCGAGTTCGTCATCTACTACGTCGGTGTCGAACCCGCCTTCATGGTCGTCTACGCGATCTGCTTCTCGATCTCCGGCGCGGTGATCGCCGGACTCGGCTCGTGGCTGCTCATGCGGGCGCTCGCGGCGACCGGGGCGCTCAGCCGCTTCGCCGCCGGACGCGAGCGCACCGCCGAGGTCTAGGCGCGCTCGTGACCCCACCTGTGACGCGCTCGGGCACCGCGACGCACCTCGGTGCGCCCGCGCGTCTGAGCGCGCACGGGTGGGGCTGGCGGCACGCCGGGCGACGCGCCTGGGCGGTGCGCGCGCTCGACGTCAGCATCGAGCCGGGGGAGCGGGTGCTGCTCCTCGGACCCTCGGGCTCGGGGAAGTCCACGCTCCTCGCGGCCCTCGCCGGGGTGCTCGGCGGTGCGGAGGAGGGCGAGACCGAGGGGACGCTGCGCGTCGACCGGGATCAGCCCGCCGCCGCGCGCGGGCGCGTCGGCCTGGTGCTGCAGGACCCGGAATCCCACGCCGTCATGGCGAGGGTCGGTGATGACGTCGCCTTCGGGCCCGAGAACCTCGGGGTGCCGCGCGACGAGATCTGGTCGCGCGTGGACGCGGCGCTGGAGGCGGTCGGGCTCGGCGTCGGACGCGCGCACTCCACGTCGGCGCTTTCGGGCGGGCAGAAGCAGCGCCTCGCGCTCGCCGGGGTGCTCGCCATGCGGCCGGGGGCGCTGCTGCTGGACGAGCCGACCGCGAATCTCGACCCGGCGGGTGCCCGGGAGGTTCGTGATGCGGTGACCGAGGTGCTCGATCGCACCGGGGCGACACTCCTCGTCGTGGAGCATCGAGTGGAGCTGTGGCACGACCTCGTCGATCGCGTGCTGGTGCTCGGCGCCGACGGCTCGCTCATCGCCGACGGCACGCCGGCGCGGATTCTGGAGGAGCGCGGCGCGGAGCTGGCGGCCGGCGGAGTCTGGGTACCGGGACGGGAGCCGCGGCTCGCACGTCGGCCAGCCGGGTCTGCCGGGCCTGGCATGATCTCGGCCACGGCGCTGCGCGTGGCCCGGGAGCGCGGTCGTCCGCTGCCCTGGACGCTCGACGCCACGTTCTCCGCGGGCGAGACCGTGGCGCTGACCGGGCCGAACGGGGTCGGCAAGTCAACCCTCGCGCTCACGCTCGCGGGGCTCGTTCCTCCCGCCGCGGGCGACGTCGTGCCCAGTCAGGAGCTCGCTGCCGGGCTCGGCCCGGCACCGCACCGCTGGCGCTCCCGCGACCTTCTGACGCGCTTCGGAATGGTCTTCCAGGCACCCGAGCACCAGTTCGTCGCGGCGACCGTGCGCGAGGAGCTCGCCGTCGGTCCCCGGAGTCTGGGGCTGGCCGGGGCGGAGGTCGAGGCGCGCGTCAGCGGCCTGCTCGAGCGACTCGGCCTGGCCCCGCTCGCGGGCGCGAACCCGTTCACGCTCTCGGGCGGGCAGAAGCGCCGGCTCTCGGTCGGCACCGCCCTCGCGACGCGCCCGCGGGTGCTGATCCTCGACGAGCCGACCTTCGGACAGGATGCGCGGAGCTGGGCCTCCCTCGTCGAGCTCATCGACGAGGTGCGTGCCGAGGGAAGCGCGGTGATCGCCGCATCGCACGATGAGCACTTCGTGCGCGAAGCCGCCACGACGCAGCTTCGGCTGACGGCATCGGGGGCGGAGTCGTGACGGCGACGCTCGCGCCGGCGACCGGACTCGTCACGACGTCTCCGCTCGAACGGATCAACCCGGTCGCGCGGCTGCTCGCGGCGCTGCTGCTCGCCGCGGTGCTCGTCATGTCGATCGACCCGGTCTCGGCGGGGGTGGCGCTCGTCCTCGAGATCCCGCTCGTGCTGATGAGCGGCCTCGGCTGGCGCGGCTTCTGGGCCCGCACCTGGCCGGTCTGGATCGCGGCGCCGTTCGCGGGGCTCACGGTGGCGCTGTACGGGCGCGCCGGGGGCACGGTGCTCGTCGAGTGGGCGCTGATCCGCATCAGCGAGGGCTCGCTCCTGCTCTCGCTCGCGACCGTGCTGCGCGTGCTGGCGATCGCGCTGCCCGGCATCGTGCTGTTCGCCCGCGTCGACCCGACCGATCTCGCCGACGGGCTGGCGCAGGTGCTGCGGCTGCCCAGCCGTTTCGTGCTCGGGGCGCTCGCCGCGTTCCGCCTGCTGGGGGTGCTCCGCGACGACTGGCGAGCCCTCGAACTGGCCCGGCGCGCGCGCGGAATCGCCGACCGCGGACGGATCCGTCGATTCGCCGGCATGGCGTTCGCGCTCCTCGTGCTGTCGATCCGGCGGGGGAGCACCCTCGCCACCGCGATGGAGGCGCGCGGATTCGGCGGCGACACCCCCCGCACCTGGGCTCGCGAGTCCCGCTTCGGCGCGAACGGCTGGCTGCTGCTCGCGGCCACCGCGCTGGTGGCGGGCATCGCCGTCGCGGTCGCCGTCCTGACGGGAGCGTGGACGTTCGTTGTTCAATGACCTCGACCAGCTCAACGAGTCCCTGCTGCGTGAGGTGGCGCGCGCGTGCCTCAGCTCCGCACCTCGACCCGTCGTCCTCATCGACGGCGGCTCCGGCGCCGGCAAGACCACCTTCGCGCGACGTCTGGTCTCGCTGGTGGCGACGCCCGCCGGCCAGGCGCAGCTGGTGAGCCTCGACGACTTCTATCCGGGCTGGGACGGGCTGCGAGAGGGCAGCGAGATGGTGCGCACGGATGTGCTCCGTGCTCGTGATCCCGGCTGGCGAGGCTGGGACTGGGTGGCGAACCGGTCAGCCGAATGGCATCCGCTCGACCCGCAGCGGCCGCTCGTCATCGAAGGATGCGGGGCGCTGAGCGCCGCCAACCGCCGCCGTGCGAGCTTCGGGATCTGGTTGGAGCTGGAGCCTGCGGAGCGCAAACGGCGGGCGCTGGCGCGCGACGGCAGTCTGTACGCTCCGCACTGGGATCGCTGGGCTGCGCAGGAGTCCGCTTTTCGCCTCGATGAGCCCCCGGCGCCGCTCGCCGATCTGGTGATCGATCTGAACTCCTCGCCGTCTCGATTCTCGCTACTGTGGGAGTGATGGCGCGGGGGAGAGAACGTCGACCGGCCCAACTCGTGGTCGAAAGAATCCGTGCGGCGACGCGCGGACGCACCGTCGTGCTGATCGATGGACCGTCCGCTGCGGGCAAGTCGACGCTCGCGGGTGAGGTCGCCTACGAGCTCAATGCGCAGCTGCTCTCGATGACCGCGTTCCGTCCGGGCCCCGGCGGGCTCGAGGTTGCGAGCGCGCTCGTCGCCGGGTCGGTGCTCGCCGACGACTCGCCCGGGTATCACCGCTGGGATGAGGCCACAGGTCAGGCGGCCGAATGGCACAAGATCAACCCCAAACGCCATCTCGTGATCGAGGGGGCGGGCGCCCTGAGCGCCGCGAACCGGGAGCGCGCGAGCTTCGGCGTCTGGGTGCATCTGCCGTTCGAGGAGCGCCGCCTGCGCCAGTTCCAGCGCGACGGGTTCCACGATGCCGACCTTTGGGAGTACTGCACGCTGCAGGAGCGGGCCTTCTTCCAGCGAGAGCGCCCCGATCAGCTGGCCGACGTCATCTACGACAGCGGCGCCGACATCCTCGTCGACTAGGCCCATCCGAGGCGGTGCAGCTCGGCGTCGTCGATGCCGTAGAAGTGGGCGATCTCGTGGACGAGCGTCACGTGGATCTCGTGGCGCAGCGCATCCAGGTCGTCGCAGATCGCGAGAAGCGGCTCGCGGAACAGCACGATCCGATCGGGGAGCTCGCCGAAGCCGTACTGATCGCGATCGGTGAGGGCGACGCCTTCGTAGACGCCGAGCAGGTCGAGCGAGCCATCCTCGGGGCGCGCCTCGGTGACGAACACCAGGTTCTCGAGCCCCTCGACCATCTCGTCGGGCAGCGCATCGAGCTCGTCGACGACGAGAGACTCGAACTCCTCCTCGCTCAGCTCGAGGCTCACGTCGAGCTCTCCGTGGTCGCGTCGAGGGCCTCGACCAGATTCCACTGCAGCGCACCCACCCAGTCGTAGACCTCCGCCATCAGCCCTTCGCCCTGATCTCCATCGTGATGGATGCCGAGACGCTCGGCGAGCACCATGCGCAGGTCGCTGAGCACCGGCAGCCACCGCTCGACGCTGTCGGCCGCGGCGCGCACCGCACTGCCAGCGTCGAGGGCGAGCAGCAGCGATGCCGCGGCCGAGGACTTCCGCTCGACGAGTCCGTCGCGCGTGTAGCGGGCGAACTCCGCGGCCGCCTCGGGGTCGTCGCGATAGCCGTCCGGGAAGAGCCGCTGAACGGCGGGATCGTTCCCGCTCTCATCGAGCACGAGGCTCATGTACTGCTCGACCAGGCTGCGCAGCAGTGCGAGCTCGGGTTCGCTGAGCCGCAGTTCGAGCTCGGTGCTCTCGTCGGTGCGGATCACGTGCACCTCGACGCTCATGCATCCGCCTTCTGCACGCTTGCCCAGAGACCGTACTCGTGCATCGCCTCGGTGTGCCGCTCCATCTCTTCGCGCGGTCCGGTGGCGACGACGGCCCGGCCCTCATGATGAACGAGCAGCATGAGACGCTCCGCTTCGGGCCTCGAGTAGCCGAAGTACGTCATGAAGACACGCGTGACGTACGCCATCAGGTTCACCGGGTCATTCCAGACCACGGTGCACCAGGGCACATCCAGGGTGACGTCCGGGGCGATTTCTTCGACCAGGACGGAATCGGGGCGACCGACGGGACTCGAACCCGCGACATCCGGCACCACAAGCCAGCGCTCTACCAACTGAGCTACGACCGCCATATGCTGCTTACGCAACTCAACGATTCTAGGGCATCCGAGACGCCCACTCGTCCACGACTCTCGTCGAGGCGGTGAGAGCCTGTTCACTCGTCGGCCCGGGAGCGGGAACGAAGACCGCGCGGCGGTAGTAGTCGAGCTCGCGGATCGACTCCAGAATGTCGGCGAGAGCCCGGTGTCCGCCGTTCTTGGCCGGCGACTGGAAGTAGACCCGCGGGTACCAGTGGCGCGACAGCTCCTTGATCGAGGAGACATCGACGCTGCGGTAGTGCAGGTGCGAATCGACGCGGGGCATGTACTTCGCGAGGAACATTCGGTCGGTGCCGATCGTGTTCCCGGCGAGGGGGGCGCTCTGGTGATCGGGGACGTACTTCAGGATGTACTCGAGCACCTGGTACTCGGCATCGGCGAGCGTGACGCCGTTCGGGATCTCGTCGATCAGCCCGCTCTCACGGTGCATGTTCGTCACGAACTCGTTCATGTTGTCGAGCGCCGACTGATCCGGCTTGATCACGATCGTGAACCCGGGGTCGACCAGATTCAGGTCGTAGTCGGTGATGACGACGGCGACCTCGACGAGTTCGTCGACGTCGACATCGAGTCCCGTCATTTCGCAATCGATCCAGACGAGCAGATCCGCTCCA
This sequence comes from Herbiconiux sp. J20-20, assembly GCF_057365085.1. Lineage (NCBI taxonomy): Bacteria > Bacillati > Actinomycetota > Actinomycetes > Micrococcales > Microbacteriaceae > Herbiconiux > Herbiconiux sp. J20-20. Next base: position 709,902 of record NZ_CP195122.1, on the reverse strand, counting down.
GCAGCCACGCGCCGAGTCTAGTCGGCCCGGCCGACGGGCTTCCGAGCCGGACCGCTACGGCCGGGCGTCGACCGGCCGCGGCTCGGGCAGCTTCGGCCCCATGCCGTCGCCGCTGGACACGCGGCGGAGGCGTCGGCCGAGCCACGGCAGGCCGTGCCGGCGCACCCAGTCGAGCGTCGAAATCGGCACGCCCGCGCTGCTGCGCTCATCCGGGTGGCTCGGCATCGCGTCGACGCCGAGCTGCGTCGCGGCGGTGCGTGCGATGGCGAGATGCCCCGGGGTGGAGGGGTGGATGCGGTCCTCCGACCAGGCGGAGCGATCGCGGAGCGCATCGAGCCCCCACAGATCGAGGAGCACGCAGCCGTGGCGTGCGGCGATCGAGCCGAGATGCGCGTTGAACAGGGCGGTGCGCTGGCGCAGCACGCGGAGCACGCGTGCGCGACCGGGGTCGAACACGGTGGCGAGCAGCACCGTGGCGCCGGTGCCTCGCAGCTCGGCGATGCACGGCTCGAGGCTCGCGGCGAGCTCGTCCGGGTCGATGCGGAATGACATGAGGTCATTGCCGCCCACCTGGATCGAGACCAGATCGGCGCCCATCGCCCGCGCCGCAGGTGCCTGCTCCTCGACGACGTGACGCACCCGCCGCCCGCGCACGGCGAGGTTGGCGAACTCGAGGCGGGGTCCGCCTGCGGCCCGACTGTCGGCGTCGAGGGAGAGCGCCAGCCGGTCGGCCCAGCCGAACCACGGCGCCCCATCGCCGACGACCGGATCGCACCAGCCCTCGGTCACGGAGTCACCGAGGGCGATGAAGCGGGTCCAGGTCCGGGCTGCCACGATCACAGTGTCGCGAGGGGCGGGCCTGGTTTCCAGAGGGTCGAGTCAGGGTTTCTCGGAACGTCGACGAGAGTTCACGAAGCGGGCCGAATGTTCGAGAACGCGTCACCGTCACGTCGGCGTTTTCGGTCGATAGCATGACGGAATGACGACGGGATCCCGGCTCGGACGATATGGCGCGGCGGGCGCGATTGCTCTTGCCGTCGCTCTTGCGGGATGCGCGCCGGGCGACGCATCGAACCCGGTGGCCACCTTCCAGGTCGCGGGTGGGGAGACCTATCGAATCGAACTCGCAACGCCGGAACTCGTCGATCACGCCGAGCGGCTTCTCGCGGGCGAGCAGATCGCAGCCATTCCCGTCGGCACCGTCGTCCGAGATGACGCGGGGGTCAACGAACCGTGGTCGTGGCACATCGACCCGGCGACGTTGGAGTTCGCTGAGATCACGATCGAGGTGTGCGACGGCCTGCCGAGCTACGTCGAGGACATGACGATCACGAGCGACCAGTTCTGCCCGTGGTCGGCCCAGGTGATCGCGGTCGAGCGATGAGGAAATGCGCCGCGGGCCGCGCACGTTGAGAGTCCTGTGATCGTCGACTTCTACAGTTCCGCGTTCTGCGGCTCATGTCACGCCGCGCGAGCGACGCTCGCCGAGGCCGCGCGATTGGTGCCGCAGGCATCCGTCGTGGAGCGTGACGTGGTCGCGTTCGCGGACGACGCGGAGCGGGAGGGCATCGTCTCGACGCCGACGGTGATCGTGCGCCGCGATGACGGAACAGAGGTGTTCCGCGCCGCCGGGGCGCCGCCGCTCGACGCGGTGCTGCGCGCGCTCGCGCTCGCCCTCTGAGCGGATCTGGTCGCCCGACGACCGCGCGATAGGGCACGCTGTCGAGATGACGAGCTTCGAGGAACGGCTGACGGCCATGTGCGAGCGTGCCAACGCGCGCGCCGACGTGAGCGAACTGTCATTGCGGGTGACCGACCGCTCGGGTGAGATCGACTTCGCGTGGAGTGCGCCCGGATCACGGCCCACGCACTGCATCGCGAGCAGCACGAAGCCGTTCGCGGCCGCGCTCATTCTGCGGCGGATCGCGGCGGGCGAGCTCGACCTCGACCAGCCGCTGGCGAGCATCGTTCCGCGCGACGAACTCGTGGGCCTCAACCGGTTCGGCGGCATCGATCGGGTCGACGAGCTGACGCTTCGTGATGTGCTCGCCCACACCTCGGGCATCCCGAACTACTACGCCGCGAAGGCGCTGGATCCGAACAGCGACATCGCCGCCGTGACCGCGGTGGATCCCGGGTGGAGCTACTCCGATGCTCTTGAGATCGCCCGCGGCATGGAGGCGAAGTTCGCGCCGCACAGCGGGCGCGCCGAGTACAGCTTCACGAACTACCAGCTGGTGACGCGCGTGATCGAGGTGGTGACCGGGGTGACGCTCGCCGAGGCGCTGACGCGCGAGATCCTCGAACCGATGGGCCTTCGCGACACTGCGCTTCTCACGCCGGAGTCGCTGGAGCTGTTCGACGCGGCGTCGCCGATTCTCTCCCGTCGGCAGTCGTATCGCGGGGCGCGTCGGCTCGCCTCGCTCGGCGCCGAAGGCGCCCTGGTCTCGAGCACGGCCGACACGATGCGGTTCCTGCGCGCGATGCTCGACGGCGAGGCCCTCGGCGACGGCATGCGAGAGCGCGCGCTGTCCGACCGGCTCCCGATCTTCCCTGGAGCAACCTACGGCCTCGGCGTGATGGCGCTGAAGCTGCCGAGGCTGATGACCGGCCTTCCGCGACCCGGGCTGCTGATCGGTCACGCCGGCATGACGGGGCACTTCATGTTCGGCGACCCCGCCAGCGGGCTGGCCGCCGTCGGCACCACCAATCAGCTCGCCGATCCGCGGCGCTCGATTCGGGTGCTGATCGGTGCGCTGCGTGCGGCGCGGTCCGTCAGTCGAGGCTGAGCCGCCGCCGGAACTCGTCGGTGAGCCGTCGGCGCTCCACCTTGCCCATGCGATTGCGGGGGATCGTGGCAACCCGTCCGAAGACGGTCGGATGCTTTCCGGGCAGCCGCTGGCGAAGCATGCGGTCGAGCGCGCGCAGGTCTCCGTTCGCCTCCGCAACGACCGCGAGGCCCAGTTCGGGAACACCCGCCCGTCGCTCGATGACGAACGTCGCCGCATCGATCACGCCCGGGAAGCCGTCGACGACGGCGTCCACGCTCGCCGGGTCGATCTTCACCCCGCCCAGATTGATGAGCTCGGAGTCGCGGCCGTCGAGAACGAGGTGACCGGATGCGCTCAGCATCCCGCGGTCGCCGGGGTGGAACCAGCCCGCCCGAAAGGATTCGTCGGCTTCATCGGTCAGGTACCCCGACGCGAGCCCCGGGCCGCGATACCGGATCTCTCCTGAGGCGCCGACGGCAACGCCGACTCCGTCCGCGTCCACGATCTCGAGCTCGATGCCCGGAAGAAGCGCGCCGGTGTCGGACAGGTCGTCGCCCTCGGCCAGGAGCGTCATCGAGATCCCGCCGCCCTCGGTCGACCCGTAGACGCTCTTGATGGGGACGCCGTGGTGCTCGGAGGCGGCCGCCAGGAAGGCCGGTGTCGGGGCGGCGCCCGCGGTGCGGATCTCCCGCAGCGCGGGCAGTGCGATCGCGTGCTCGCGCAGCAGCCCGAGCGCGTGGCCCACCTGGACGGGAGACCCGGCGAGCACGGCGATCTCCATCGCCGCGGCGGCCCGCAGCGTGCGCGGGTCGATCGAGTTCATCGCCAGGTACGGCACGCCGTGTCGCAGCGCGGCGAGCGCGGTGTGGAAGCCGCCCGTCGTCGAGAGCGTCATGAGGTTCAGCTCGAGCCTGTCGTCGGTCCAGTACTTGTCGAGGTTGCTGAGCCGGTGCTCGACGGCACCGACCGAGAGCATCGCGGCGCGCGGCTCACCGGTGGTGCCGCTGGTCAGGATCAGTCGGCACGTCGAATCGGGGCGAGGAAAGTGCACCGCGGGCGGTGCGGGCTCTCCCACGTCGCGATACTCGGCCACGGCATCGTCGAGCCAGAGGCGGTCGATCACCACGGTCTGCGGCGCCGTGGCCAGTGTCCGAGCGGGCCCGGTGAGCAGCACATCGGCACCCAGAGTGATCGGCTCCACGAGTCCGCTCAGCGACAGCGAACGCGCGGCGAGCCGGAAGAGGGCGAGGGTGACGATCCAGTCGAGTGCGGGCTCGAGGTCGATGGCGACGAGCTGCCGCGGACGGATGCCCGCCTCGCGAAGTCGGGTCGCGACGGCGGCAACGGCAACGTCCAATTCGGAGAAGCTCCACGTCCGGTCCACCGCTACCAGCGCCAGACGCTCGCCGTCGCCATCGGCGTGGGCTCGCAGCTGATGCACGGAAGAAAACATGACGCTCCGGTCCTCGGGTGTCGCTGGTGTCCGCCCCCACTGTAGGGTGAACCGACCTGCTCGTGAGTCGTCCCCCCGATTCACGTGTCCACCCCGACGCTCTGTGAGGAGCCCCCGTGGCCGAGGCTGTGCCCCCGACGACCGCTTTCGGACCGGTGGCGCGCCGCCGCATGTCACGGACGGCTGCTGCCGTCGCCTCCAGCGGGCTGCTGGTCGGCATCGGCGCCAGCCCGGCGTGGGCGGCGACCGCGGATGACTGCGATGTCGCGAACACGGTGACGGCTCCCGGGGAGGGGGCGGCCGAGATCCAGGCACTCCTGGATGCGGACACGGCGACGGTCTGCCTGTCGGGCACCTTCACCCTCACGGCACCGCTGACCTTCGACCACGACCTCGTCATCTTCGGCCTCGACTCCGCGGTTCTGGACGGCGACGGGGCGACGAACATCCTGGAGGGCACGTCGGGCGCAAGCCTCTCGGTGGGGAACCTCTCCTTCGTCAACGCGGTCGGCACCTCGGGTGGCGCGATCACCGTCGACGGCGACCTGGCCGTCGGCTCCTCCTCGTTCACGGGCAACCTGGGGACCGGGGGCGGCGGCGCGATCTTCGCGGACGGCGACAGCAGTCTCGATATCGAGATCTTCGACTCGACCTTCACGAACAATTCGACGGGGTCGAGCGGCGCTCCCGGTGGCGCGGTCTTCGCCGACGGGGACAGCGCCATCTACATTTTCGATTCGACCTTCGACGGCAATACGGCGGGTGAGTTCGGCGGTGCGGTCGCCGGGTATGTGGTGCTGGCCGAGACGTCGACGTTCACCGACAACGAAGCGGAGTTCGGCGGCGCGCTCTACGGCTTCGCGACTCTCACGCTCGAGTCGACGTTCGTTGACAACGCCGCGGCGCAGGGAGGGGCGAATGCCTCCCTGTACTACGCCGCCGTCGTCGACTCGACCTTCGTCGACAACACCGCCGAAGACGCCGGTGGCGCGCTCGTCGCGGCCGACTTCGCCGTCATCCAGAACTCGACCTTCGTCGACAACGATGGGGGCGAGGTTGGCGGCGCGATCGCGACGGCGGGCGGCTCGATCACGTTCTCCACGTTCCTCGGCAACGAGGCCGACGAGGCCGACGCAGTGATGCTCTTCGAGGAGGGCTTCGGCTTCGGCGACTTCGACGACATGCAGCTCGGCGGCAACATCTTCGCCGGGACCAGCGGCAACGCCCAGCTCGGCCTCGACGTCCCCGGCGGCGACTCTGCCGTGTTCACCGACCTCGGGGGCAACGTCTTCAGCACGTCTCGCGCCGTCGAGTCGGATCTCGAGCCGGCGCACGAGAGCTCGCTGTTCTCGCGTTCGGTGGACGACATCTTCGGCCCGAATCCCGCGCCGACCGACAACGGCGGTGCGACCGAGACGGTGGCGCTTGTCGCGGGAAGCCCCGCAATCGACGCGGTTCCCGACATCGACATCGACTGGGTGTTCACCGCAGACGAGATCTTCCTGGAGGACTTCGCGGCGTCCAGCGACTCCTTCGCTGCGGTCGACGACTACTTCTCGGTGGCCGACGACGACGTGACCTACGATCAGCGCGGAGTCGAGCGGACGGCTCTCGCCGATGCCGGCTCGTTCGAGTACGGTGTCGCGGAGCTGGCGTCGACGGGTCCCGAGAACGCGTCGCAGGCGACCTGGTTCGCCGCGGTGCTGGTCGCGCTCGGCTCGCTCGTGGTGCTCATGGCACGCCGCAGCCGGCGCGTCTCCTAGCCGCCGGAATCCGGCTCTCCTCGGGGGCGCGCGCGCCGGGGCGTGCGGGCCGAGCGGGGAGCCCTGCGATACCCTGGCGAGGCGCCCTCGTAGCTCAGCGGATAGAGCAGGAGCCTTCTAATCTCTTGGTCGCAGGTTCGATTCCTGCCGAGGGCACATCCCGAATGGTCGCCCAGTTGCGTGCCGTGTCACGCCGCGAACCGCGATGCGGTGCGGGTTCGATTCCTGCCGAGGGCACATCCCGAATGTCTGCCCAGTTGCGTGCCGTGTCGCGCCGCGCACCGCGATGCGGTGCGGGTTCGATTCCTGCCGAGGGCACATCCCGAAGTCGTGCCTCAGCGCGACGCGGTCTCCGGCTCGATCTCGCCCTCGAGCACGATGTCGCCGTTCGCGTCGCGAGAGGCGGCGGCGGACTGCTCCGCGGCCCAGCGCTGCTGCTCGGCGACGACCGGGTCGACCGGGTCCGTCTCGTACTTCCAGCGCTCGAGGTCGAGCCCGAACAGCTTCTTGGCGCGGCGCGGGTGCGCGACCCATTCGACGAGCCGCTCGCGGTACTCGCGCAGGCTCTGCTCGGCCTGGAAGCTGAAGCTCACCGAGTTGACGCGCATGTCGGCGAGCTCGTGCGCGGCCCAGTCGGCCGCCATCGCGGCGCCGGAGATCGGGAGGAGACGCACCTGGATGTCGGCAGCGGCAGCCAGCTGCTGCGAGTGGTCCTTCGCCGCGGCCGACTGGCTGTGCCAGGTCGCGGCATGCGTCGCCGAGGTGACCAGGGCGGCGACGGCCGCGGCACGCGTCTCGCGATCTCGCTGGAGCACGAGTCGACGGGTTGCCGAGCGGCCGATGGCCGCCCCCATGAACCCCGCGATCAGGACGGCGAAGAACGGCAGGGCCGTTCCCGTCACGAACTGCTGGCCGTCGGCCGACCAGAACCAATCCACGAAGCTGTTCCACCACTGCATGGCCGCACACTATCCCTGGAGAGCGCCACATCCCGGTTGATTCGTTCGAGCGCGTCGAACTCTCGGGTTGCATCCAGTGACGAGACCGGCGCAATTTGTCGGTCTCACCCGTAGCGGAGAGCGTCGATCGCCTCATCGACGGAGTCGAACTCGCCGAGCTCGGTCAGCTGCGCCGCGCCTCGGGCGAGTCGCTTGCTGACCCAGCGCGCGCCCGGCTCCGACGCCTCCCGGGGGTCGAGGTAGCCGAGGACCTCGCCCGAGCCGAGCACGACGCGATGGAGCCCGCTTGCGAGCGCCACCACGCGGATCCCGTGGCGGAGGTGCCGGGGCGCGAGCTCGCCGAGCGCCGGCATCCGTTCCCGCAGCAGGTTCATGAGGGCAGGCTAGGTCGAACCACCGACGATCGGGATGCTGGCGGTCGACGGCGGCAGCGCGAGATCCGCCGCCACCACCGTCTTGGCCGCACGCGCCGTCTGCGCGAGGACGATGGCCACGAGCACGATGGCGGCGCCGACCAACTGGATCGTGTCGAGCGTCTCTCCGAGCCAGAGCCAGGCGAAGAGGAACGCGAACAGCACCTCGCTCGAGGCGACCACGCCGGCGGCGGTGGCGGGAAGGTACTTGAGCGCCGTGAATGAGAGCAGGAACGTCACGAACGAGCCGCCGATCGCGGTGACGATCAGCGGAATCCACAACGGCAGTTCGAAGCTGCCGTGCGTGCCCCCGAGCTCGGTCGGCTGCACGAAGACGGAGAGCTCGAGCTCCCACCAGCCGCTGAAGATCGCCCAGAACAGGGTCGCGAAGGTGCCGGTCCAGAAGGCGACGGCGAGCGGCGAGGTTCGCGTGACCTGCCGCTCGCCGATCACGAAGTAGATCGTGAGGGATGCCGCCGCGCCGAGGCCGAAGAGCACCCCGAGCGGGTTGAGGCTGCTGGCCCAGACCTGGGCGACGAGGGCGAGCCCCGCGAGCACGAGACCGATGGCGACCCACAGCCGTCGCCGCACTTTCTCACGAAACACGAAGAAGGCGACCAGGGCGACGAACAGCACCGCGAGGTACTCCAGCAGCAGCGTGATGCCGACCGGGAGCAGTGCGAGCGCCGCGGCGTAGCTCGCCTGCAGCAGCGCCAGCCCGAACACGCCGAGAACGGCCATGACGGCGAGCCCGCGCCAGCCGACGCGGAACCCGCGGGGGTTCACGATCAGCAGGGCGATGCCGGCGCTGAGGGCGATGCCGAGGGTGCGCAGCAGGGTGAGCTGGGGTGCGCTGAGCGCTGTCTCCAGGATCAGCTTCGTCAGGCTGCCGTTGGCTCCGAACAGGACGGCCGCGAGCAGCGCGTAGACATACCCCATCTAGACCCGGCCCGTGCCCTGCACGGCGAACGGCTCGATCGCGGCGAGCTCGTCGGCGCTCAGCTCGACGTTGTCCAGGGCGCCGAGGCTCGATTCCAGCTGCGCGACGCTCGAAGCGCCGATCAGGGCGCTCGTCACCTGCGGATGCCGCAGCACCCAGGCGAGGGCGAGCTGGGCGAGCGTCTGCCCGCGCGCCTCGGCGATGCGGTGCAGGCCGCGCACGCGCTCCAGATACTCGGGTGTGAGGTTCTTCTCGGTGAGCCAGCGTCCTTCGGCGGCGCGCGAGTCGGCCGGCACCCCGTTCAGGTAGCGGTCGGTGAGCAGGCCCTGGGCGAGCGGCGAGAACACGATGCTGCCCGCGCCGACCTCGTCGAGCACCGGTAGGAGCCCGTCCTCGACGGGGGCGCGATCGAACATGTTGTAGCGGGGCTGATGGATGAGCAGGGGGATGCCCTCGGCGGTGAGCGCGGCCACGGCCGCGCGCGTCTGATCGGGGGCGTAGTTCGAGATGCCCGCGTACAGCGCCTTGCCGCTGCGCACCGCGTGCGCGAGTGCCCCCATCGTCTCCTCGATCGGCGTCTCGGGGTCCGGGCGGTGGTGGTAGAAGATGTCGACGTAGTCGAGGCCCATGCGGGCGAGCGAGGCGTCGAGCGAGCTCAGCAGATACTTGCGCGACCCCCACTCGCCGTACGGTCCGGGGTGCATGTAGTACCCGGCCTTGCTCGAGATGACGAGCTCGTCGCGGTAGGGCGCGAAGTCCTCGGCGAAGATGCGTCCGAAGTTCGCCTCCGCGCTTCCTGCGGGCGGGCCGTAGTTGTTGGCGAGGTCGAAGTGCGTCACCCCGAGGTCGAAGGCACGTCGCAGGATCGCGCGCTGCGTCTCGATCGGGCGATCGTCTCCGAAGTTGTTCCAGAGGCCGAGCGAGATGCGGGGGAGAAGCAGTCCGCTGCGCCCGGTCCGGGCGTAGCTCATCGAGTCGTAGCGCGTGTCATCGGCGACATAGGGGGGAGGCATCCTGAGCATGGTCTCAGCGTAGAACCCGCGGGGGCGGAACGAATCACCTGTCGACGCGGTTGTACCTGGATGTCCCACCATGTTCGGAAAGTAAGGTCACTTCATGCGCACATTCGTTCTTGCCGGTGGTTGCTTCTGGTGCCTCGACGCGGTCTACCGCACGCTCAAGGGCGTGCACGATGTCGTCTCCGGCTACACCGGCGGCGACCTGGCGAATCCCAGCTATGAGGCCGTCTGCACGGGCCAGACCGGCCACGCCGAGGCCGTCAAGGTCGTGTTCGACGAGGCCGTGATTCCGGCGGAGGTCATCCTCGACGTCTTCTTCACGCTGCACGACCCTCGACAGCTGAACCGCCAGGGCAACGACGTCGGCACCCAGTACCGCTCGGCGATGTTCTACGCGGATGACGCGCAGAAGGCCGAGTTCGAGTCGGCACTCACGCGAGCGGCCGAGTACTGGGACGGCGGCATTGTGACGCAGCTCGAGCCCCTGGGTGTCTGGTTCGATGCGGAGGAGTACCACCAGGACTTCTTCGCCAAGAATCCGACCCAGGGCTACTGCCTTGCGGTCGCTCTGCCCAAGGTCAACAAGGTGCGTCGCTCGTATGCGGAGTTCGTGCTCGCGACGTAGGTGACGAGAAACAATGCTTGCGCCCATTGGCTAATGGCATTAGCCTTTGGCTATGGATATTAGCCACACCTTGGAGTCCCGCGTCCTGGTTCGTCCGGGCGCACGCATCGCGTACCGCGTTGCCGGCGACGGCCCCCTCGTGGTCGCCGTCCCCGGAATGGGAGATCTCGCGTCCAGCTACCGTGATCTCGCCACCGAGCTGCTCGCGGCCGGTTACCGCGTCGCGGTCACCGAACTCCGCGGCCACGGCGAGTCCTCGGCCGACATCACCGACCAGGGCGATGAGGCGACGGCCGGCGACCTCGTGGCCCTCATCGAGGAGCTCGGCTCGCCCGCTGTCGTGATCGCGAACTCGATGGGGGCGGCGGCCGCCGTTCTCGCGGCCGCCGATCGACCCGAGCTCGTGCGCGGGCTCGTGCTGTCCGGCCCCGTGCTGCGCGACGCGGAGGCGTCGCCCGTCGCGACCGCGGCAACACGCCTCCTGCTGCGGGTGGCGCTCGCACGCCCCTGGGGTGCGCGCGCCTGGAGCTCGATGTACCGCAGCTACTTCCACCGCGGTCGCGCCGCCGCCTGGCGCGACCAGCACGCCGAGGCGATCCGCGCCTCGCTCGATGCCGCGCACCTGCGTGCGTTCCGCGCGCTCACCCAGGTGCTCAGCCATCGGGCGGCGGAGCAGCGTCTTGCCGATGTCGCTGTGCCTGCCCTCCTGGTCGTCGGGTCGCTCGATCCGGACTACGCAGATCCGGCCGCCGAGCTCGACTGGATGTCGAGTCGGCTCTCCGGACGCGCCGAGCTCATCGAGGGCGTCGCGCACTACCCGCACGTGCAGGCGCCCGAGCTCGTCACGCCGTGGACTCTCGAGTTCCTCGCGTCGCGTCGGTCTGGGCAGAGCTGGGCGGGCATCGATGCCTAGGGCGGGGCTGACGCCGGCTGCTGTCGTCGACCTCGCGGTCCAGGTCGTCGACGACCGCCGCGACGGACTCGAGGCGCTCACGCTCGCCGCGATCGCGGCACGTGCCGGCGTTGCCGTTCCGAGCCTCTACAAGCACGTCGCCTCGCTCGATGAGGTGCGCCGCCGCGTCGCCCTGTTCGCGGTGCGCGAGCTGGCGCAGCGCGTACGCGAGGCCTCCGCGGGCGCAGTCCCCGACGAGCGGTTCCGGGCGGTCGCGCGCGCGATCCGGCGCTTCTCGCACGAGCATCCGGGTCTCGCCAGCGCGGCGCAGGCCAGCGGCGATCGGCACGGAGACGAGCTGGATGCGGAGATCGCCCGAGCGGGCGGTCAGGCGGTCGCTGTCGTGACCGATTCGCTGGCACACCACCCCATTCCGCCGGAGGGCCTCGTCGACGTGGTTCGTACCGCGAGGTCCGCCGTGGTCGGCTTCGTCGGTCTGGAGAGCTCCGGCGGCTTCGGGCTTCCGCGCGATGTCGACGCGAGCTTCGAGGCGATGCTCGACCTCATCGAGGCGGGGGTCGCAGCGCAGTATTCGCCGAGATCTGCCTGAGCGCGACCTTCGCGTTGACGGGCAGTCAGTCGACGACTCTGGCGCGACGCGAAGGTTCGGCGTAGCGTGCGAAGTGCACCGGAAAGGAGCTCTTCAAAGATGAACGACAAGATGATGACCGGTCAGCGCTGGGTCGCCTTCGGGCCCGCAGGAGCGGTCGGTTCGATCGAGCACACCGAAGACGGCTACACGGTTCGGATCTTGGAAGACGATGAGCCGCGGGGCACCTACCCGACGCTTCAGGTCGCCAAGAGCGCGCTGCACGCCAGCATGACTCCGGGTTCCGACTGGCCGGAGTTCCACGAGCACTGAGCACCCATCCCGGGGGCGACTCGTTCCCCGGGAGCACAGGCCCCGGTCCCTCCACATTGCGAGGGTGCCGGGGCCTGTGTCGTGTGCGACGGAGCCAGCATGGTCGCACGGATGCCGGGGTTCCCTCCGGCACGAACGGCACCCCGGCATCCCGTCGATCTCGCACTCGCGAGACGAACTGCCTCGAAGGAGCCGACCATGTCCGACCAGATCACCGTCACCGGCCTCGTGGCCACCGTCCCGCGTCACCTCGTGACCGGCGAGGGGCTGCCGATCACCTCGTTCCGTCTCGCCAGCACGCAGCGCCGTTTCGACCGCGGCCAACAGCGCTGGATCGATGGCGACACCAACTGGTTCACCATCACCTCGTTCCGCCAGATCGCGCTCAACGTGAACGCATCGGTGCAGAAGGGTCAGCGCGTCGTCGTGTCGGGCCGCCTGCGGGTGCGCGACTGGGAGAGCGGCGAGAAGGTCGGCACCACCGTCGACATCGACGTGGACGCGATCGGTCACGATCTCGCCTGGGGCACCGCCAGCTTCACCCGCTCGGTCGCGAGCAGCGTTGCCGCGGAGGCCGCCGCTGACCCGCGGCCGGAGCCCGAGTCGGGCGACGAGGAGGGCACGGCGGCCTCCACGGCACCGGAACGGGAGGGCTCGGACGAGCCGTCGCCGGAGGGTGTGTCTCGCGAGCCCGTCGCGACGCCGTTCTAGGCGCCGCTTCGGGGGCGCGGGCTCAGGGGTAGTACGAGCCCGAGCCGGCGCCCGTGATCGCGATCGCGACGACCCACCACACGGTCGTCAGCACGATCAGAGCGATCGTGGCGTAGCCGAGGCTGAAGCCCGTGATGCCCATCGCCTTGCCCGTGCCGCCCATCGCCTTCGACTTGGCGACCCCGATGTGTCCGAAGATGACGGCCAGCACGGCGGGCAGGAACGCCAGGAACGCCGCGACGAGCCCGACGATCGGGACCAGCGCCCAGATGCCGATCACGATCGCCGCGATCCCGAGGGCGAGCCCGGCGATCGCCATGCCGTTGGACGGCGTGGCGGGAGCGGGAGCGTAGGCGGGCGGCGTCGGCGGTGTCGGAGTCGTCATGACCGAGAGCGTAGGGAAGTTCGCGAGCGAGGCCAAGCCTCGCGCCGGTGCGCCGGACGCGAGCATCGCTCTAGGCTGTGAGCATGACTTCGGCTGTCCGCTCTCGTGTCGCGGCCGTGGTGGTCGCCGTGGCGCTGGCGTTCACCACCGCCGCCTGCGCTGCCGACGAGCCCGCGCCGATTCCCACGATGACGGCGAGCGCGCCGCCGACGGCGATCCCGAATCCCGATCCCACCCTGCGCCCCGACGGCTCGGCGCTGCAGAATCTCGACTACTTCGAGTTCGTGCTGACGGCCGCGGTCGACGACGGTGCCGACACGGGACCTGCCCTCCTGGATGCGCTCGTGGAGGCGGGCTTCGACCGCTCGGCGATGGAGGTGACCGCCGATCGCACCACCGTCAACCTTGACGCCGACAGCGTCCAGTTCTCGGTGCTGATCAACGACACCTGCCTCGTCGGCCAGTACGGCGCCGACATGGGACTGCACGTCGCGGCGTTCTCGGTGCTCGCCACCGGCACGTGCCTGGTCGGGGAGACCGAACCCGTCGGCTGACCGGCCACCCGGGCGTCAGGAACACGGCCGCGGCTTCCGTAGACTCGACGCATGGCCGAATTTGTTTACTCGATGATCCGCGCCCGCAAGACGGTGGGCGAGAAGCTCATCCTCGACGACGTGACCATGTCGTTCTACCCGGGCGCCAAGATCGGCATGGTCGGTCCGAACGGCGCGGGCAAGTCGACCATCCTCAAGATCATGGCGGGGCTCGACCAGCCCTCCAACGGCGAGGCGACCCTCAGCCCCGGCTACAGCGTCGGCATCCTGATGCAGGAGCCGGAGCTCGACGAGTCGAAGACCGTCCTCGAGAACGTCCAGGAGGGCGTTGGCGAGATCAAGGCCAAGATCGACCGGTTCAACGAGATCTCGGCCGCGATGGCCGAGCCCGACGCCGATTTCGACGCGCTGCTGGCCGAGATGGGAACCCTGCAGGAGGCCATCGACGCCGCCGACGCCTGGGACCTCGACTCTCAGCTCGAGCAGGCGATGGATGCGCTGCGCACCCCGCCGGGAGACTGGCCCGTCTCGAACCTCTCGGGTGGTGAGAAGCGCCGCGTCGCGCTCTGCAAGCTGCTGCTGCAGAAGCCCGACCTGCTCCTGCTCGACGAGCCCACCAACCACCTCGACGCCGAGAGCGTGCTCTGGCTCGAGCAGCACCTGCAGAAGTACACCGGCGCCGTCATCGCGATCACCCACGATCGGTACTTCCTCGACAACGTCGCCCAGTGGATCGCCGAGGTCGACCGCGGCCGGCTCTACCCGTACGAGGGCAACTACTCCACCTACCTGGAGAAGAAGGCCCAGCGCCTCGAGGTGCAGGGCAAGAAGGACGCCAAGCTCGCCAAGCGCCTCGCCGAGGAGCTCGACTGGGTGCGATCGAACGCGAAGGGCCGCCAGGCCAAGTCGAAGGCGCGTCTGGCGCGCTACGAGGAGATGGCGACCGAGGCCGAGCGCACGCGCAAGCTCGACTTCGAGGAGATCCAGATCCCCGCGGGTCCGCGTCTCGGCAATGTGGTGATCGAGGCGAAGAACCTCAAGAAGGGCTTCGACGACCGCGTTCTCATCGACGGGCTGAGCTTCAGCCTTCCGCCGAACGGCATCATCGGCGTCATCGGCCCGAACGGTGTCGGCAAGACCACCCTGTTCAAGACGATCGTCGGCCTCGAGCCGATCGACGGGGGCGAGCTGAAGATCGGCGAGACGGTCAAGATCAGCTACGTCGACCAGTCGCGCGCGAACATCGACCCGAACAAGAACCTGTGGGAGGTCGTCTCCGACGGCCTGGACATCATCACGGTCGGCAAGACCGAGATCCCGTCGCGCGCCTACGTCAGCAAGTTCGGCTTCAAGGGTCCGGACCAGCAGAAGAAGGCCGGCGTGCTCTCCGGTGGTGAGCGCAACCGCCTCAACCTGGCGCTCACGCTCAAGGAGGGCGGCAATCTGCTGCTGCTCGACGAGCCCACCAACGACCTCGACGTCGAGACCCTGCAGAGCCTCGAGAACGCGCTGCTCGAGTTCCCCGGCTGCGCCGTGGTCATCACTCACGACCGGTGGTTCCTCGACCGGGTCGCGACCCACATCCTCGCCTACGAGGGCACCGAGGAGAACCCGTCGAACTGGCACTGGTTCGAGGGCAACTTCGCCGCCTACGAAGAGGACAAGATCAAGCGCCTCGGCCCGGATGCGGCGAACCCGCACCGCTCGACCTACCGCAAGCTCACGCGCGACTGACCGCTCACCGCGATTGTTCGCAATCGCGAGCGCACACGACAATGGCCGCCCCGGAGAACCGGAGCGGCCATTGTCTGTTCATCGCGCGGCGCGAGCCGCGGTCACGAACGAATCGCGTCAGTTGGCGAGAAGGCCTTCGAACGCGTCGGGGTACTGCTCGAGCCATGCGTCGATCGCCTCGGCGTACTGGCCCTCGCCGTACTCGTTGACGACCAGGTTCTCGAGCGCGCCGTACTGAGCGTCATCGAGCTGGATGTTCGCGATCAGCTCGGCGGCCTCGGGGTGCTCCTCCGAGAAGCCGGCGGTGCCGAGGAAGTGAAGGCCCTCGGAGCCGCCCATGGCGCCTTCCGGGTCCTCGAGCGTCTTGATGTCGAAGGCCGCGTTGGCCCAGAACGGACGCCACAGCGTCACGACGATGTCCTCCTGCGCGTCGATCGCGTTGCCGAGCTCGGTGAGCATGGCGGCGGTCGACGAGGTGACGAGCTCGTACTCGCCCTCCAGGCCGTAGGCCGGGATCATCGTGTCCTGCGTGATGGCGGTGAGGCCCGCGCCCGGCTCGATGCCGGTGATCTTGCCGTCGAACATGTCGCCGTTGCCGGCGAGCTCCGCGATCGAGTCGATCTCGGTGTAGGTCGGGACCGCGATCGTCAGGCTGGCGCCCGCGTAGTAGGTGCCGAGGTCTTCGATGTCGTCCCCGTACTCCTCCATGTAGGCGGCGTGGGTGACCTCGGACCATGCCGAGGGGTAGATGTCGACGTCGCCGCCGGCGAGACCGATGTAGAGCGGAGCCGCCTCGGTGAGGGTCTCCATCTCGACGGTGTAGCCGAGCTTCTCGAGCTGGTCCTCGAGGAGGTACGCGGTGCTCAGGCCGTCGGTCCATCCGGGGATGAAGCCGAGGGTGATGGTTCCCATCGAGTCACCGTTGTCGGATCCGGCGTCACCGGTCTCGGCGGTCGCGCAGCCGGCGAGGCCGACCGTGAGGGCGAGCGCACCTCCGATGACGGCGCTACGGCGCACAGTGTGTCCATTCAGCATGTGAATGTCCTTTCTCTGGTTGTTCCCGGCGATGCGGGCATGGCAGCGCTCCACGGAAGCTCCGTCGAGCGCGGATTGGGGGAGCGGCGCCTAGCTGGCGCCGCGGGCCACGAGCTCGGCGCGCGCGCTGCGACGGCGCGCAGCGATGGCTCGCAGCGAGTGCGGGTGCTCGGCGGGGGTGCCCAGTGCCGAGGTCACGCGGTCGAGGAAGATCGCGAGGATCACCACGCCGAGTCCGGCTTCGACACCCATCGGCACGTTCAGGGTCGAGATCGCCGCAACGACGTCCTTCCCCAGGCCGTCGGCGCCCGCGATCCCGGCGATGACCGCCATCGAGAGCGACAGCATGATCACCTGGTTGATGCCACCCATGATGGTGGGCGCCGCGAGGGGCAGCTGGATGCCGCGCAGAATCTGTCCGGGCGTCGCGCCGAAGGCCTGGCCGGCTTCGACGCGCTCGGCGTCGACTCCGCGGATGCCGAGCTCGGTGAAGCGCACCCCGGGCGGGAGCGAGAAGATGATCGTCGCCACGACGCCCGGAACCACGCCGATGCCGAAGAAGATGATCGCGGGGATCAGATACACGTAGGCCGGCATCGTCTGCATGAAGTCGAGCACCGGGCGCAGCACGGCGCGGGCTGCGGCGTTGCGCGCCATCAGGATGCCGAGCGGCACCGCGATCACGATGGCGATGAGAGCCGCCACGAGAACCAGCGCGAACGTCTGCATGGCAGAGGTCCAGACGTCCATGCCGAGAATCAGCAGGAACGAGATGACCGTTCCGAGCGCGAGCTGCCACGAGCGCAGCGCCCAGCCGATCAGGGCGAAGACCGCGATGAGCACGAGCGCCGGGATCACGAGCAGCAGGTCGGTCAGCGAGGTGACCATCCAGTCGAAGCCGGTGTCGAGACCGTCGAACACGATCGCGAGGTTGTCTTTCGCCCAGTCCAGGCCGGTGTCGAACCATTCGCCGACGGGAATGCGGAACCAATCCATCAGCGGGTCTCCTTCGCTTCGGTCGCGGGGGCTTCGTCGGCGGCTCCTGCGGCAGTGGCGAGCAGTTCATCGATCTCCGCGGCGGGCACGGGGATGACGATCTCGCCAGTTGCGGCCTCGCCGGGGCCGAGCGCGGCCAGCAGCGTCACGCGCGGGATCACGCCGACGAGGCGTCCGTCAGAGTTGACGACCGCGAGCGGCAGCGGCGACTCGACCGAGGGAACGAAGAGGTCCATCAGGACCGCGTCGACCTCGACCGACTGCGGCACCGGGCGGATCATGCCGGCGAGCGAGCGCTCGCCCTTCTGCACGAGCTTCATGGCGTCGCGGTCGCGCACCATTCCGAGCAGCTTGTGGTCCCGGCCGGTGACGTAGACAGCCGAGGAGTAGCCCTCGCGCATCGCCTTGAGCGCCGTGCGCGGGCCCGCGGACTCCGAGACGGCAAGCCGCGGCCGCTCCATCACGTTGCCGGCGGTGAGCACGCGCGCACGGTCGACGTCCTGCACGAACTGCTCGACATAGTCGTTGGCGGGGTCGGTGAGGATGTCCTCCGGCGTGCCGATCTGCACGATGCGACCGTCGTGCATGACCGCGATGCGGTCGCCGAGGAACATCGCCTCGTTGAGGTCGTGCGTGATGAAGATGATCGTCTTCTGCAGCGTCTCCTGCAGTTCGAGCAGCTGCTCCTGCATTTCGCGGCGAATGAGCGGGTCGAGGGCGCTGAACGCCTCGTCCATCAGGAGCACGTCGGTGTCGGCGGCGAGGGCGCGGCCGAGGCCCACGCGCTGCTGCATTCCACCCGAGAGCTCGGAGGGGTACTTGTCCTCCCAGCCGGCGAGCCCGACGAGCGCGGTGGTCTTCCGGGCGCGCTCCAGGCGCTCCTCACGCGGCATGCCCTGGATCTCGAGGCCGTAGGCAACGTTGTCCAGCACCGTGCGGTGGGGGAGCAGGGCGAAGTGCTGGAACACCATCGAGATGCGCTTGCGGCGGATCTGGCGCAGCTGCTCCGCCGAGATGCCCGTGATCGGGTCGCCGCCGACCGTCACGGTGCCGGCGGTCGCGTCGAGCAGACCGTTCAGCATCCGGATCAGGGTCGACTTGCCCGAGCCGGAGAGGCCCATGACGACGAAGATCTCGCCGCGCTTGACCTCGAAGCTCGCGTCGATCACGGCGGCGGTGGTGCCGAGGGAGACCTCGTCGCGGTGCGCGCCGGTGCGGAGTCGTTCAACAGTTTCGGTCGTTCGGCGGCCGAAGACTTTGAAAAGTCCGTCCGCCTTCAATGCAACAGTGTCGGTCACGTCATCCTGTGCCTGCGCGCGCATGGGCGCCAGGTCTCGGGTTGCGGTCCGGGCACGCCACGCGGGCGTCTGCGATCAATCGCAGACGTGGGACATCACATCGAGTGATGTCGCGCATCGACATGCCATACGCTCGCCGCCACGGGGGCGGCGCTCGCGGCCTGGGTGTCAGGGGCTCACTCCACGGTCGTGTCGGACGCGTCGCCGGGAGGCCGTCAACTAACGTAACAGAGCCGGGCAAGCCCTGGCCAACCGCGGGCGCCATCGAGTCCGGATCGAGACATGGCGTTCACTTCGCGTTTCGAACGGAGCCGTCCACCATGACCCGACTTCACGTGCCGATCGCCCTGCGCTGGGCCGACCTCGACGCCTACGGCCACGTCAACAACGCGGTCATGCTGCGACTGCTGGAGGAGGCCCGCATCCAGGTGTTCTGGGCGGACGGCGCGGCCGGCGATGACGCGAGCGATGCTCCCGCGACCGCGCTGATCGACAACGGCGACGGCGCGCAGACGCTCTCGCTCATCGCGCGGCAGGAGATCGAGTACCTCGCTCCCGTCCCGTATCTGCGAAAGCCCATCGATGTGCAGCTGTGGATCGGCCGACTCGGCGGGTCCAGCCTCGAGGTCTGCTACGAGGTCTGCTCGCCGGTCGGCGCGGAGCCGCAGACCGTGTTCGCGCGCGCGAGCACGACGATCGTGCTCGTCGATGCGACCACGATGCGACCGCGCCGCCTCACCGACGCCGAGCGCGAGACCTGGTCAGCCCACGCGGAGGAGCCGATCGTGTTCGCGAACCGGCGCTGAGCTGCTGCCCGGGCAGCGTCGCGATGACGATGCCGACCAGCGCCACGGCGCCGCCGAGCGCCTTCACCACGACGAACTGCTCGCCGAGCACGATCGCGCTCGCGTAGCCCAGGACAGGGATGCCGGCGATCGCGATTCCGGTGATCGCGGCCGGGATCCGCTCCGCGCCGTAGTTGAACAGCACGAGCGTCGGCGCCGTGATGACGAACGCCAGAAACAGGATGCCGCCCCAGCCGGCCGGCCCCGCGGGCATCCGCGCCACGCCGGCCGCGATCTCCCAGCCGAGCCACGGAACCATGAAGAGGGTTCCCCACACCCCGGTCGCGGTGGCGAGCGTGAGGGAGTCCGGCGCCGTGCGGGCCGGCGGTGGCTCGACGGGGTGCTCGAGACTCGGAAGCGTGATGGCGCCGGTGTCCGGGGTCGGGCCGATGCCGACCGCCGGCTGGGAGTACTTGCGCAGCAGCACGGTGTAGACGGCGTAGGCGAGCACTCCGAGCAGCGCGAGCACGATTCCGATGTCGATGGTGAAGCCCTCGGCCACGACGAGGGTGACGCCGAGGGTGGCGAACACCAGCCCGACGATGGTGCGCGGCGGAAGGTGCTCGCCGAGCAGCACCACGGCGAGCAGGGCCGTGAGCACCGGCAGCGCGGCCGCCAGAAGGGCAGCCGTTCCCGCCGTCGTCACCTCGAGCGCCAGGTTGGTGGGGGCGTAGTAGAGCGTGACCCCGGTCAAGCCGAGCAGCATCGTGCGCGGTCGGCGCAGGGTGGCGGCAAGGCCCGCGCGCCGCGGATCGCTGCCGCGCACCACGACCAGGATCGCCAGCAGCGGCACGGCGAGGACGAATCGGCCGACGGAGAGCACGGCCGCAGACGCGGTGTCGAGGACGAGTTCACTGACGACGTAGGCGGTGGACCACAGCAGGACGGAGAGCCCGACGGCGCCGAATGCGAGGGCGCTGCCCCCGCCGCGCGTCACTCGCGGAACTCGGGCACGCGGAGCATGCCCTCTTGCGCCACGCTCGCGGCGAGAACCCCGTCGCGGGAGTAGATCCGACCCTGAGCGAGCCCGCGCCCGCCGATCGCCGTGGGCGACTCCTGAACGTACAGCAACCACTCGTCGGCCCGCGCGAAGCGGTGCCACCACATCGCGTGGTCGAGGCTCGCGACCTTGAGCCCGGGGTTCGACCAGGCGACGCCGTGCCGGCGGAGCACGGGCTCGAGGATGGCGTAGTCGCTCGCGTAAGCGAGGGCGGCGCGGTGGATGTTCGGGTCGTCGGGCAGTGCGTCCTGGGCGCGCATCCAGATCACCTGGTGCGCCGCCTTGTTGCCGTCGGGTGTCAGGTAGATCGGCTCCTCGACGTGCCGGATGTCGAAGGCGCGGCGGTTCGCCCAGGCGCGGGCGAGCGGGTGCTCGATGTTCTTGAGCACCTCCGCCGTCGACGGCAGCGTCTCCGGGTCGGGAACGCCCGCCGGCATCTCGACCTGGTGATCGAAGCCCGGGTCGACATCCTGGAAGGAGGCGATCATCGACATGATCGGCTCGCCTGACTGGTACGCCTGCGTGCGGCGGGTCGAGAACGAGCGACCGTCGTGGATGCGGTCCACCGAGAACGTGATCGGCTGCTGCACATCGCCCGGACGCAGGAAGTAACCGTGCATCGAATGCACGAACCGGTCCTCGGGCGTCGTGCGGATCGCCGCCATCAGCGACTGGGCGAGCACCTGCCCGCCGAACACACGGCCATTGGGCATCCACTCGCTCGGTCCGGTGAAGATGTCTTCGCGTGTGCGGGCACCCGTGTCGGAAAGATCGAGGGCGGCCAGAAGTCCCGACACGGCATCGCTCATGGGTTGTAGTTTAGGAGCAGATGAGCCGTTCCTTCACGCTGACAGACCTCCCCGCCCTCGACGATCTGCAGACCTTCCTGGCGCGCGCCGCGCGCATCGAGGACGGTTCCGTGCGCCTGGTTGCCGCCAACGGGGTGCTCGCCGTCTACG
This sequence comes from Herbiconiux sp. J20-20, assembly GCF_057365085.1. Lineage (NCBI taxonomy): Bacteria > Bacillati > Actinomycetota > Actinomycetes > Micrococcales > Microbacteriaceae > Herbiconiux > Herbiconiux sp. J20-20. The sequence goes on along the minus strand of NZ_CP195122.1, from coordinate 688,628 downwards.
TCGCGATCTTCTACCCGGTCGGTCTGACCGACGACGCGCCCACGGTGCTGGGGCTGCGGGTCGCCCGGATCTCCGGTGATGACAGCTTCGACGCCGTCGTGCCGCTGGCCGCCCTGCGCCAGCGTCTCGAGAACGTCCAGGCGGAGGCAGCCCGCGCCGCCAATCCGGAGCTCTTCACAGCGCGCCTGACGCTGCCGATGGAGGCTCCGAGCGTCACCTGGGCCGCGATCTCGCCGCCGCGCGGCGGGTGGGCGCCGATCGGATCCATCGAGTCAGGCCTGCTCGACGCCGCCGCCCGTGCGGGGATCGACCAGGTTGCGCAGGCGCTGCCCGAAGGTGCCGGGGAGCAGATCGTGCGCACGGTGCGCACCGAGGTCTGGGGGCGCGAGATCGCCGGTGCCGAGCACATCCCGGCGGGCGCCGCCTTCGCCGCGCTCAGTCTCGGGTTCCTCGGCGGCGCGGGCGCGGCCTCGTCGGCGCCGATCGAGGTGTTCGAGACGGGCACCTGGACGCGCCTCAGCTCCCCGCGCGGCCACGTGCTCGTGAAGCGACGCGCCTGGACGCTCTCGCGTTAGACCGGCCGTTCAGCCGTAGTAGCTGACGAACTCGAACACGGTCGAGAAGACGATCGACATGATCACGACGCCGACGATGAGCGAGACGGCGTGCACCGCGATCGTCGCCCAGAGGGGGGCGAGTCCGCCGCCGGTGCGACGACGCACCACGACCGAGCGCCCGATCACGTAGACGAGGTTGCCGCCGGCGACGAACACGACCAGCATCCACGGCCACGCGAAGGGCTGCGGGACGCCGCGGGCGGTGAGCTCCTTGTGGTCGAAGTACGCGCCCGCGATCAGCAGCGCGGTGACGACGAAGCCCAGCAGCAGGGTGGCCAGATAGCCCGGGTCGGTGAACATCGCGAACTGTGCCCGCGGGTCGTAGGTCGCCGAGAGCGAGGCCGCCATGATCCCACGCCAGTCGATGAACAGCGCGGGGAGCACGCTGGCCAGGGGAGCGAGCGCGATCACCCAGATCCAGGGTGTGCTCGTGCTGATTCCGGCGGGGGCGCGAAGCGCGGCGGCGGTGGTGGCGTCGACGGTGTACGGAGTCTGTTCGGTCACGCGCCGAGCCTAGAGGCGGAGACGCGCCGCGCTCGTGCGCACACGCGGCACAGTCAGAGCTGCGCGGCGACCGTGCGGCCGGCGGTGCGGCCGGTGAACAAGCACCCGCCGAGGAAGGTCCCCTCGAGCGAGCGGTACCCGTGCATGCCGCCACCGCCGAACCCGGCCGCCTCGCCCGCGGCGAAGAGGCCCGGAATCGGCGTGCCCTCGGCGGTGAGCACCTGACCGGTCAGGTCGGTCTGGATTCCGCCGAGGCTCTTGCGCGTGAGCACGTGGAGTTTGACGGCGATGAGGGGCCGGTGCCGAGCGTCGAGGATCTTGTGGGGCTTGGCGACGCGGATGAGGCGGTCGCCGCGGTAGCGGCGCGCACCGCGCGTGGCCGTGACCTGCGCATCCTTGCTGAACGGGTTGTCGAGCTCTCGATCGCGTGCCTCGATCTCGCGGCGGATGGTCTTGGTGTCGAGCTTGATCCCGGGCGAGAGCCGCTTCATTCCGGCGAACAGGTCGTCGAGGGTGTCGGCGACGACGAAGTCCTCGCCGTGCTCCTTGAATGCCTCGACCGGGCCGGTGGCGCCCTTGCCGAGGCGCTGGCGCAGCAGTTCGAGGATGCTCTTGCCGGTCAGGTCGGGGTTCTGCTCGCTGCCGGAAAGCGCGAACTCCTTCTCGATGATCGACTGCGTCAGCACGAACCAGGAGTGGTCGTGGCCGCTCTGGCGCAGGTATTCGAGCGTTCCGAGGGTGTCGAATCCGGGGAAGAGCGGAACCGGCAGACGGTTGCCGGTGGCGTCGAACCAGAGGCTCGACGGGCCGGGCAGGATCCGGATGCCGTGGTCGGCCCAGACCGGATCGAAGTTCGTGATGCCTTCGACGTAGTGCCACATGCGGTCGCCGTTGATCAGCCGCGCGCCGGCGCTCTCGGAGATCGCGAGCATGCGTCCGTCGACGTGGGCCGGGACGCCGCTCAGCATGTGCTTCGGGGGAGCGCCCAGCCACTCGGGCCACTGCGCGCGAACCAGGTCGTGGTTGCCGCCGATGCCGCCGCTGGCAACGATCACGGCGCTGGCGTCGAACTCGAACGGCTCGATCTCGTCGCGACTGCTCGCGGCGCCTCGTGCGGCGTCGTCATCGGCGAGGATCTGCCCGCGCGCGCCCACCACCGCGCCGTCGCGCGTGATCAGCTCGTCGACGCGGTGACGGAAACGCAGCTCGACGAGACCCGCCTCGACGCCCTCGCGCACGGCGCGGATGAACGGCTCGAGGATGGCCGGGCCGGTTCCCCAGGTGACGTGGAAGCGGGGAACGGAGTTGCCGTGTGCCGTCGCGGTGTAGCCACCGCGCTCGGCCCATCCGACGACGGGGAAGAACGAGACGCCCTTCTCGCGCAGCCAGGCGCGCTTCTCGCCCGCGGCGAAGGCGAGGTAGGCCTCTGCCCAGCGGCGGCCGTGCTCATCCTCGTCGCGATCGAACTCGGCGCTCGCGAACCAGTCCTGGCGGGCGAGCTCATGGCTGTCGCGAATGCCCATGCGTCGCTGCTCGGGGCTGTCGATGAGGAACAGGCCGCCGAAGGACCACCATGCCTGACCGCCGAGGCTCGCCTCGGGCTCCTGCTCGAGCACGATCACCTTCTTGCCGGCGGCAACCAGTTCACTCGCGGCGACGAGTCCCGCGAGTCCGGCTCCGACAACGATCGCGTCCGCCTGATCCGTCACGCGCGAACCCCCCACTTCCTCGATGCTCGATGGCGTTCAGAGACTATCGGGGTGTGCTGAACGGGAGGCTGGGCGCGCCTAGCCGCCGGCGATTGACAGGTGCAGAGTGTCGCCGTCGACGCGATCGAGCTCGCTCGGGGTGACGAAGAGGTCGTGGTGCAGCAGTCGGTGAACGCGAACGAATCCGGCGCGCAGCAGGTGGTGGGCTTGTTCATCGGGAATCGCGTCTCCGCCGAGGATCGAGCGGAGCTCGTTGAGCATGTCGAAGGAGCTCTCATCGAAGTGCTGGCCCTCATCGGTGACGGCCTGCGGGTCGCCGATGCTGACCGCGCTCACCGTGCCCACGCGCTCGCCGGTCATGTCGACGACGGTCATGCCCTCGCGCACCTGATCGATGGTGTTCAACGCCCTGACGTCCTTTCGGGCCGCTGTCGTGCGACTTCGCACGATGTCCTCACGATAAGCGGTGCGCATCACGTGCTCCGATCTTGACGGTCGCTCAGCAGGCGTTACTCAGCGCGCAATCAGATTAGCGGAGGAATTCTCAGGCGTCGAGAGTGTTGACCATCGCGTGGGCGGCGCGCTCGAGGTAGCTCCAGAGGGTCGCCTCGTGGAGCTGCGAGAGCTCGAGGCTCTTCATCGCCGTGTGCATGTGGGCGAGCCAGCGGTCGCGCGCATCCGGGTTGACCTTGAAGGCGGCGTGGCGCATGCGCAGCCGCGGGTGGCCGCGCTGCTCGCTGTAGGTCGTCGGTCCGCCCCAGTACTGCTCCAGGAATCCGGTCAGGCGCTGGATTGCGCCCTCGAGGTCCTCCTCGGGATACATCGGACGCAGCACCTCGTCGTCCTTCACGCCGACGTAGAAGGCGCGCACGAGCTTCTCGAACGTCGGTCGGCCGCCGACCTGCTCCCAGAAGTTGCCGCCGACGGCTTCGCCGCTCGGGCCGGATCGGAGGGTGACGGGGTTCTCGGTCATGATTCCTTCGAGGTCGAGCGGCGGCCGGGGGACGGCCGCGGGATCGGGACCTGGGCGGTCTTCGGCGGGCGGGCGCCTCGCACGGAGGCGGCGCCCTCGTAGCCGGTCAAGATCGTGGTTGACAGCGCAGGAAGGCGAACGCCGAGCTCGTCGAGCGAGCGCTTGAGCCGGGCGCGCAGTTCGCGGGCGACGTCGTCCTTGCTGCCCGAGTGAGTCTTGACGACGAGGCGGACGACGATGCCGTCGCCGGAGATGGACTCGATGCCCCAGAGCTCGGGCCGCTCGAGGATGAGCCGCTTCCACTTGGGCTCCTCCGAGAGCCGGACGGCGGTGGCGAGCATGTGATCCTCGACCGTGTCGATGTCGGCGTCGTAGGGCACCTGCAGGTCGAGCACGACGCGCGACCAGCCCTGCGAGAGGTTGCCGACGCGCGTGATCTCGCCGTTGCGCACGTACCAGAGCGTGCCGTTGACGTCGCGGATGCGGGTGACGCGGATCTCGACCGACTCGACGATGCCGGTGGCGGGGCCGAGATCGACGACGTCGCCGACCCCGAGCTGGTCCTCGGCGACGAGGAAGATGCCGCTCAGGATGTCGCGGACGAGGTTCTGCGCGCCGAAGCCGAGGCCCGCGCCGAGCGCCGCGGTGATCAGGGCGAAGGCCCCCGTGGCGTTCGGGTCGATGGCGGAGATGATCAGCACGAGGGCGACGATCACGATGACCGCGGTGATGATGCCGGTCAGGATGCCGCCGAGGGCGCGGGTGCGCTGCACGACGCGCGCGGCCGCGACAGGGGAGGCGGGGAGAAGCTGCGTGTCCTCGATGCCCTGGCTTTTCTTCACGCCGCTGACGACGCGGTGGACGACGCGTCGGATGACGAAGGTCAGCACGACACGCACGATGATCGAGCCGACGATGATGGCGACGATGGAGATGGGCGTGCCGAATCGGCCGTCGAGGATGGCCTCGACGCTGGCCCAGAACGCGCCCCAAGAGCTGAAATCCATGTTGGCGCTCAGCCTAGTTCGCCTTTCCGCGAGTTGCTCCCGGATACCCCTGGGGGTATAGTCGGTGCATGACTTCGAAACGTGTTCTGATTATCGGCGGTGTCGCGGGTGGAATGTCGGCCGCGACGCGGATGCGTCGACTCGACGAGTCCGCCGAGATCATCGTCCTCGAGCGCGGGGGAGAGGTGTCGTTCGCGAACTGCGGCCTGCCCTACCACCTGAGCGGCGTCATCGCCGAGCGGTCCTCGCTCGTGCTGCAGACCCCGCGGGCGCTGGGCGCACGCTTCCGGCTCGATGTGCGGGTGCGCTCCACCGTGACCGCGATCGATCCCTCGACGCGCACGGTCTCGGTGCTCCCCTCCGACGGCGCCGCGTACGACGTCAGCTACGACAAGCTCATCCTCGCGACCGGGGCCTCGCCGATCCGACCCGAGATCCCGGGTGCGGAGCGGGCGCACGTGCTGCGCGACCTTGACGACCTCGACCGCATCGTGACCGCCCTCGACCAGTCCCCGCGCACCGCGGTCGTGCTCGGCGCCGGCTACGTCGGACTTGAGGTCGCCGAGAACCTTGCGCACCGCGGAGTGGCGACCTCGGTCGTGCAGCGCGACCCGCAGATCCTCACCGGGTTCGATCCCGAGATGGCGCAGCCGGTGGCCCGTCAGCTCGAGGACAACGGGGTGCGGCTTGTCACGGGCGCGACCGCCATCCGCATCGACGACGACTCGGTCACGCTCGACGACGGAACCGAGGTGCCCGCCGAGCTCGTGATCTCCGCCATCGGCGTCCGCCCCGAGACCGACCTCGCCGTGCGCGCCGGGCTCACGATCGGGCCGCGCGGCGGCGTCGCCGTCGATCACGAGCTGCGCACGAGCGATCCCGACATCTACGCGATCGGCGACGCAGCCGAGAAGGCGGATGCGGTCTTCGGCGGAACGCGCCTCCTCGCGCTCGCCGGCCCCGCCAACCGACACGGTCGACTCGTGGCCGACTCGATCGCCGGGCGCCCGATCTCGGCGCGCCCGTCCTTCGGCGTCGCCATCGTCTCCGTGTTCGGCCTCGCCGCCGCCTCGGTCGGCGCCAACGAGAAGCAGCTGCGCGCGGCGGGGCGCGCCTACCGTGCGATCCACACGCATCCGCAGCAGCACACCGGGTACTACCCGGGGGCTCGGCCCATCTCGCTCAAGCTGCTGGTCGACCCGGTCGACGACGCCATCCTCGGCGCGCAGGCCGTGGGGATGGAGGGTGCCGACAAGCGCATTGACGTGATCGCGACCGCGATGTCGAGCGGCCGCACCGCCAGCGAGCTCGCGGAGCTCGAGCTCGCCTACGCACCGCAGTTCGGCTCGGCCAAGGACCCGGTGAACATGCTCGGCTACGTCAACGAGAACCTGCGCGACGGGCTCGACCGCACGCTTCAGTGGCACGAGCTCGAGGACGCGCTCGCGTCCGGCGCGCGACTGGTCGACGTCCGGGCGCGCGGCCAGCTCTCCGAGGGCGCGATCCCCGGCAGCACCTGGATTCCGGTCGAGGAGCTCCGCGCGCGCGCCGACGAGCTGAAGGGCGGCCCGATCGTGATCCACTGTCGTGTGGGGCAGAGCGCTCACACCGCCGTTCGGCTGCTGACCGAGCTCGGCGTCGACGCCGTCAACTTGGACGGCGGCTACCTGACCTGGCGCGACGGAACCGCCGCGCGCGCCGCGGCCGCGACCCTCGCGGCCGCCTGACCCACCCGAGAGGACCACCATGCAGAGCATCACCCCCACCGACCTCGCCGCACTCGGCGACGCCGCCACGATCGTGGATGTGCGCGAACGCGACGAATACGATGCGGCGCACGTGCCGGGCGTCATTCACGTCGCCCTCAGCGAACTCACAACTCGCTTCGCCGAGCTGCCCGATGACCGTACGCTCTACGTCATGTGCCTCTCGGGCGGACGCAGCGTGCAGGCGACCAACTTCCTGACCGCTCAGGGCCGCGACGCCGTCAACGTCCTCGGCGGCATCACCGAGTGGTACCACGCCGGACTGCCGATCGAGAGGAACGCAGCATGAGTGACCAGGCCGACGCAACGCGGGCCATCGTGAACCGTCTGAAGCGTGCCGAAGGGCAGCTTCACGCACTCGTGACCGCGGTCGAGAACGGCGGCGACTGCCGCAGCGTCGTGACGCAGCTGTCGGCGGTGTCGTCGGCGCTGGATCGTGCCGGTTTCGCGATCATCGCCGCCGCGATGACGAACTGCGCGACGCTGGACGAGACGGAACCCGGTCCTGACGGTCTGAGCCGCGCCGAGCTGGAGAAGCTCTTCCTCACGCTCGCCTGAGACCGGGTTCCTCCCGAACTACTGCGCCTGGCTGTCGCGCTCCTGCGCCTTCAGGGCGCGCTCGACGCCGGCGAGCTGCTCGATCACGAGCCGACGCAGCGCGGGCACCTCGGGGTGCGCCTCCAGCCAGCGGTGCGTGGTGTCGACCAGCTCCTGGCTGACGACCGGCGGGTAGAAGCCCTGGATGATGTACGACGCGATCTGGTAGCTGCGGTTCGTCCAGACGTCGACGAGCGCGTCGAAGTAGGGCTCCATCAGGCCGGCGAAATCGCTCGTGTCATTGACGTGCTGGTAGCCGACGCCGGAGCTGCGCAGCACGACGTTCGACATCGACGCGTCCGAGATCGCCGACTCGAGCGCTGCCCGCTTCCCCTCAAAGGTCGCGATGGTCGCCCGTGCCCGCGCGGCGGCCTGCTGGCCGTTCGCAGTGTTGTCCTTCTCCAGCGCCGCCGCGATCTCGGCCTCGCCGGCCTCGCCGACGAGCACGAGCCCCTCCAGGAGCTCCCACGCGAGATCGGTGTCGATCTCGAGGTCGTCCAGCGCGATCGACCCGTCGAGCAGCCCGCGCAGCGCCTCGGCGTGCTCGGCGGTGGAGGCAAGGTTCGCGAAGAACTTGACGAACTGGAACTGGGCGTCCGAGCCGGCATCCGCCTCGCTGGCGAGCGTCCACAGCGCGTCGCCGACCTGGCGGATCGTGTCGTCGCGGATCTCCGGCGCGACATAGGCGCGTGCCGCCGTCGACAGCTGCGTGAGAGCGAGCCGCATCGTGGTCGACTCGGTCTCGGTCGCGATGTTGTTGAGCACCAGCTGCACGTAGTCGCGCGGGGCAGCCTCGGCGTCGCGGGTCGCATCCCACGCCGCACCCCAGACGAGCGCGCGCGCGAGCGGGTCGTCGATGTCGGCGAGGTGTGCGATGGCGGTGTCGAGCGACTCGTCGTCGAGGCGGATCTTCGCGTAGGCGAGGTCGTCGTCGTTCAGCAGCACCAGGGCGGGCTTGGCGAGCCCGACCAGCTCGGCGACCTCGGTCTCGGCGACCGCGTCGAGGTCGAGCTCGATCCGGTGGGTGCGCACCAGCTTCGTGCCGGCCCCGGTCTTCTCGTAGAAGCCGACCGCGAGGCGGTGCGGGCGCAGCGTCGGGTAGTCGGGGTGCGCCGACTGCAGGATGCGGAAGCTCGTGATGCGGCCGTCGGCATCCGTCTCGATCTCCGGCTTGATCGTGTTGACCCCGGCGGTCTCCAGCCACAGCTTCGACCACGTGGTCAGCTCGCGCCCGCTCGTGGTCTCCAGCTCGCGAAGCAGGTCGACGAGCTCCGTGTTGCCGTACTCGTGCTTGCGGAAGTAGGCGCCGACCCCGGCGAAGAACTCGTCGATGCCGACCCACGCGGCCAGCTGCTTGAGCACCGAGCCGCCCTTGGCGTAGGTGATGCCGTCGAAGTTGACCTGCACGTCTTCGAGATCGCTGATCGTGGCCACGATCGGGTGCGTCGAGGGCAGCTGGTCCTGGCGGTAGGCCCAGCTCTTCTCCATCGCCTGGAAGGTGGTCCACGCCTCGGTCCACTCGGTGGCCTCGGCCGTCGCGATGGTCGAGGCCCACTCGGCGAACGACTCGTTCAGCCACAGGTCGTTCCACCAGCGCATGGTGACCAGATCGCCGAACCACATGTGGGCCAGCTCGTGCAGGATCGTCACGACGCGGCGCTCGCGGATCGCATCCGTCACCTTCGAGCGGAAGATGTAGGTCTCGGTGAAGGTGACCGCGCCCGCGTTCTCCATCGCGCCCGCGTTGAACTCGGGCACGAAGAGCTGGTCGTACTTGGCGAACGGGTACGGGTAGCCGAACTTCTCTTCGAAGTACGCGAAGCCCTTCTTCGTGATGTCGAAGACGTAGTGCGCGTCGAGGTATTGCATGAGCGACTTGCGCGCGTAGACGCCGAGCGGGATGGTGCGCCCGCTCGCGCTCTCGAGCTCATCGTGGACGGACTCGTAGGGGCCCGCGATGAGCGCGGTGATGTAGCTCGAGATGCGCGGGGTCGGCTCGAAGCTCCAGGTCGCGGTCTCGCCGTCGACGACCGGCTCGGGGCTGGGGGAGTTGCTCACCACGCGCCAGGTGGCGGGAGCCGTCACCGTGAACTGGAAGGTGGCCTTGAGGTCGGGCTGCTCGAAGACCGGGAAGACCCGGCGGCTGTCGGGCACCTCGAACTGCGAGTAGAGGTACACCTCGCCGTCGACCGGGTCGACGAAGCGGTGCAGGCCCTCGCCGGTGTTGGTGTACGTCATGTCGGCGACGACGCGCACGACGTTCTCGGCGGCGAGACCGTCGAGCTGGATGCGGGTGCCGTCGGCGGCGCTCGTCGCGATCGACTCGCCGTTGAGCTCGATCGAGTGCACCGCGGTGGTGATCGCGTCGAGGAAGGTGCTGGTGCCCTCGGACGCGCGGAAGCGAATCGTGGTGTCGGCTCGGAACGTCTCAGCGCCGGTCGTCAGATCGAGGGTGATCTCGTAGCTGTCGGTCTGCACCTGCGCGGCGCGTTCCTGGGCTTCGACTCGGGTGAGGTTGTCGGCGGGCACGCGGGACTCCTTCGGATGCGTTCAGGCGGCGCACATCGCGCCGAGGATTCAGCCTAATCGCGCGAACCCGAGAAGTCGTGACGATGCGTCAACGGTGCTGAGCGAGTCGCTCCTCCGCGGATGCGACCGCCTCGGGCGCGGCCGCGGCAGTGTCGTTCCGCTGCGTCGCGAGGATCTGCTCGACATCGTCGAGGGTGCTGCGCAGCATCGCCACCAGTCGCGCGTCGGCGTCGGGGACGCAGGCCTCCGCGACGCCGAGCACCGCCGTGCGCACAATCGAGGTGGCGCCATGCCGAGCGAACTGTGTGCGGTTCACCCGCACCTGGGCGAGATGGAACTCGGCCCACGCGTGGGCGTCGGGCACATCGTCGAGCACGGCTTCGGCCTCGTCTCGCACGGTGGTCGGCAGCTCTTCCCGCTCGCTGAGCTCGCGCATCAGCAGCAGGATGCCGACCGCGAGTGCGTGCTGTCGGTCCATGCTGGCCACCGGAAGCGCCGAGATCGCCCCGCGCAGCGCGATGCGGAGCCCCAGCACGTCGTCTCCGCGGGCGCCGACGACCCGAGGGATGTCGTGAATCAGCTGGCCGCGATGCTCATCGTCGACCAGATCGTTGACCCCGCGGGCCATCGCCGCCAGGACTGGGTCGGTGCACTTGGGATGGTCGCTCCAGCGCTCGCCCGCCAGGAACGACGCGAACTCCATGAAGCAGGCGCCGGAACGCGGAGTGAAATGCCGGCCGCGCGACAGATTCGGCAGCAGCTCGGGAACGAAATCGGTTCTACGCATGGGGTTCTCCCGTCGTCCGTGACTCGATTCTCCCCCCGCGCGGGGGCGCTGACAAGGGGGCCTTCGGCCCCGCCCCTAGACTGAAAACAGCAACCGAGGGAGCAGGATGGCCACCGACCAGCCGATCGTTGCCGAGCCCGTCGAGGAGTCGGGCCCGGAGCGTCGCCGTCGTTCGGCGCTGCCCTGGATCCTGCTCGCGGTGGGTGGGGCCCTGCTGCTCGCCCTCGGCATCGCCGTGGTCGCCTTCCTCCTGCCGACCGCGGTCGGCACGGCCAGCGATCCGACGGTGAGCGTCGAGCAGTTCGATCGCGCCTATGCGACCGTCGACTGCGACCTCTTCACGTCGGTGACGACGGAGGAGTTCCGCGAGATCTCCCACGGCAGCGACGACCACGGCATCTTCGACTGCACGACGTGGGAGGCGATCGCCGCCGAGTACACCGTCGACGGGGAGTATCTCTACGAGCTCGAGGTGCTCGACGCCGCGACGGAAGCCGACCGGGCCATCGTGCACACCCACGAGACCAACCTGCGGGATGCCGCAGAGTACGACTACACCTACACCCTGGTGCCCAACGTCGACGGCGTCTGGGTGATCGACTCGATCGTTGAGACGGAGAACTGAGCGTGCGGATCCACATCGCCACCGACCATGCGGGGCTCGACTTCAGTCGGGAACTGCAGGAGCATCTGCGTGCGCAGGGGCATGACGTGATCGACCACGGTCCGCAGAGCTATGACCCGCTGGACGACTACCCCTCGTTCTGCATCGGCGCGGCGCGCGGAGTCGTGCGCGACCAGTCCGTCGGCGTCGAGGCGCTCGGGATCGTGTTCGGCGGCTCCGGCAACGGGGAGCAGATCGCGGCCAACAAGGTCGAGGGGGCGCGGGCGGCGCTGGTCTGGAACCAGTCCACCGCGCAGCTCGCGCGCGAGCACAACGACGCCAACGTCATTGCGATCGGGGCACGCCAGCACGAGTTCGACGAGGTCGTCGCGCTGATCGACACGTTCATCTCGACGCCGTTCCCGGGCGAGGAGCGCCACGCGCGTCGCATCGCGCAGCTCGCCGAGTTCGAGACCACGGGCGCGATCGCCGGGCACGAGATCTCCTAGCCGACCGTGCCCGAGGGCCACTCCGTTCACCGCATCGCGCGGCAGTTCGCGCGCCACTTCCTCGACGAGCCGGTCGCGGTCTCCTCTCCCCAGGGCCGCTTCGCCGCGGGCGCCGCGCAGCTCGACGGCCACACGATCGTCCAGTCGCGCGCCGTCGGCAAGCAGATGTTCCTGGAGTTCGATCACGGACTCTGGCTGCGCATCCATCTCGGCATGTACGGCGCGTGGGACTTCGCCGGCGAGATCGACGTCGACGACACGCTCGCCTCGGCGAACGGACGGATGGGGCAGACCAACCAGCGCGGCACGGTGGTCGGCAGTCACGAGGACTCGCCCTGGTCGATCGGGGCGCCGCGTCGGGCCCGACTGCGCATGTCGGAGTCGGAGAAGCTCGGCGCGGAACTCGAGACGTTCCCCCCGGAGCCGGTGGGGCAGGTGCGCGTTCGACTGCTGACCTCGAACACGGTCGCCGATCTGCGCGGCCCGACCGCGTGCGAGGTGCTGACCGCCGAGGAGGTCGATCGGGTGCTGGCGAAGCTGGGCCCGGATCCGCTCGTCGACGATCTCGCGGAGGCCGAGGAGAGATTCGTCACCACGGTGCGCAAGAAGCCGACGGCGATCGCGCTGCTGCTGATGGATCAGTCGGTCGTCGCCGGGATCGGCAACGTCTACCGGGCCGAGCTGCTGTTCCGGGCGCGGCAGAGCCCGTTCACGCCGGGACGCGACGTGCCGGAGCGCACCGTGCGGGAGCTCTGGCGCGACTGGGTGCACCTTCTGACCATCGGGGTCGAGACCGGCCAAATGCTCACGATGGACGGTCTCGACGACGAGGCGCACGCGCGGGCGCTCGCCAGCCGCGACGACCGGCACTGGGTGTACCACCGCACGGGAGAGCCGTGCCGCGTGTGCGGCACGCCGATCGCCATGCGCGAGCTCGGGGGCCGCAAACTGTACTGGTGCCCCACCGACCAGGCCTGAGGAGTCTGCCGTGCGCTACACCCCGTACTACCTGATGACGGACCCCGCTGAGGTCGCCCGTCTCGTGCGTGAGAACCCGTGGGCCACCTGGACCTCGCCCGCCGCGAACGGCCTCGTCGCCTCGCACTACCCGACGCTGCTCGACGAGGAGGCGACCGCCGCATCCGGTGAGCTCGTGCTGCTCACCCACTTCGGGCGCCCCGACGAGCGCGCCCACGAGCTCGGGCAGCACGAGGTGCTCGTGATCGTGCAGGGGCCGCATGGCTACATCTCGCCCAGCTGGTACCCCGACCCGAGCGACATGGTGCCGACCTGGAATCACGTCACCGCCCACCTGTGGGGCGTGCCCGAGATCCTGAGCGACGACGAGAACTTCGCCGTGCTCGGCCGGCTCGTCGACCACTTCGAGCAGCACGTGCCCGAGCCGCGCTCGCTGCAGCTCGACGAGGCCAGCGCGCGCCACATCGCCACCGGCACGATCGGCGTGCGCCTGCGGGTGACGCGATTCGACGCGCGCGCCAAGCTCAGCCAGAACCGCACCGCCGAGGAGCGTGAGCGGATCACCGCCGAACTCCGCGGCGACGGCCACTACGCGCATCCCGGCCTCGCCGACGAGATGGCGCGCCACGCATGACGCTGCTGCTGCGCCGTGCCCGCCTCGTCGGCGCCGGGGATGCGCTCGTCGACCTGCTCGTGCGGGAGGGGCGCATCACGGCCCTCGCCCCGCGGGTGGAGGCCGATGCCGCGACCGAGGTGATCGACCTCGACGGGCGCTTCGTGCATCCGGGGCTCTGGGACGGTCACGTCCACTCCGGCCAGGTCTCGATGGCGGCGCGTCGGCTCGACGTGAGCGGAGCGGACTCGGCGGCGGAGGTGGTGGCGCTCGTGCGGGCCCGCCTCGACGTCGCTCCGCCGGCGCCGGGCGACGTGCTGCTCGGCTTCGGGTTCCGCGACGGGCTCTGGCCCGAGGAGCCGCAGCCGGAGGATCTCGAACTGGGGGAGCATGCCGTCTCGCTGGTGAGCGGCGACGTGCACACGGTGTGGAGCAACCGGGCGGCGCTCGCCACCATCGGGCGGGGCCCGGACGACTGGTGGCTGCGCGAGCAGGAGGCGTTCGATGCCAACATCGCCTTCTCGGTGGTGCCGGAGGCGGTGCTCGACCGCTGGGCGATCGAGGATGCGGCCGCGTGGGCGCGACGCGGCATCGTCGGCATCCACGACCTGGAGATGGAGGATGCCCCCGGAGCCTGGGCGCGGCGGGTTGCCGCCGGGTTCGGCGGACTGCGTGTGCGTGCCGGGGTCTACCCGGCGGGGCTGGAGGCGGCGGCCGGTGTTCGCACCGGGGTTGCGATCGAGGGCACGCGCGGTCTCGTCGAGGGCGGCAGCTTCAAGCTCTTCACCGACGGTTCGCTCAACACCCGCACCGCCTGGTGCGCCGAGCCCTACCCGGACCTCGAGGGCGCCGACGCGTTCGGGCTGGCCACCTACGAGCTGGACGAACTGGTGGCGCTCGCTCGCGAGGGGCTCGCGCGCGGTCTGGTGCCGACGATCCACGCGATCGGCGACCGCGCCGTCACGATGGCGCTCGACGTGTTCGCCGCGCTCGGCTCGCTGCCCGGCGGCGCGCGCGGCCGACTCGAGCACGCGCAGCTGGTCGCCGCCCGCGACCTGCCGCGCTTCGCCGAGCTCGGGGTGGTGGCGAGCGTGCAGCCCGCGCACGCCCTCGACGACCGCGACGTCGCCGACCACTTCTGGGCGGGCCGCACCGACCGCGCGTTCCCGCTGCGGGCGCTGCTCGATGCCGGAGCCGAGCTCGCGCTCGGCTCCGATGCGCCGGTCGCCGCGCTCGATCCGTGGCTGACGATCTCGGCTGCGGTGTCGCGCACCCGCGACGGGCTCGCGCCCTGGCACCCGGAGCAGCGCATCACGACGGCCGAGGCGCTCGCCGCCTCCGTCGGCGGCGGGCCGGCGCGCGTGGAGGTCGGGGGAGTCGCCGACCTGATCGTCCTGGAGGCCGACCCGCTCACCGCATCCGGCGATCAGCTGGCCTCGATGCCGGTCGCCGGCACCCTGCTCGGCGGGGACTGGACCCACCGCGCCCTCTAGCCCCGCCCCGCCCCGCAGTGTGACGTTTCTCCGGAGGTTTCACGTCTGGGCGTGGGGCTGCCCCCGTGATTCCAGGGGCGCGAGCAAAAACCTCCGGAGAAACGACACACTCCGGGGGCCGCAACGACGAAGGCCGCACCCCCGGGAGGGGCGCGGCCTTCGTGCGTGTGGGTGCTACTTGGTCGCGAGGTGCGCGAAAAGGAACCAGCGGTCCTTCTCGAGCCCGCGGGCGATCTCGATCGCCACATCCTGGCTGACCAGGTCGAGCTCGTCGAGCTCGTCGATCGCGGTGCGCACGGTCTTCAGCGTCGCGTCGATCGCGGCGATCACCTCGGCGATCGTGGCGTCCGCCTGCTGGAATCCGGCGCTCAGCTGCGGGGTGGTCGTCTTCGAGCCGACCGTCTGAATGCGCGCGTCCAGCGGCAGGCCG
This sequence comes from Herbiconiux sp. J20-20, assembly GCF_057365085.1. NCBI lineage: Bacteria > Bacillati > Actinomycetota > Actinomycetes > Micrococcales > Microbacteriaceae > Herbiconiux > Herbiconiux sp. J20-20. The sequence continues at coordinate 673,512 of NZ_CP195122.1, read as the reverse complement.
AGAGCGACCACGCGCTCGGCGGCGCTGTCGGCATACTCCTGCGCGTGCGCGACGACCTCGTCGAGCAGCTCGTGCACGGCCTGGAAGTTGGCGCCGCGTACGTGCCAGTGCGCCTGCTTGCCATCGATGGCGAGAGCCTGCAGATCGACGACGATCGGAGCGAGGAACTGGGCGACGCCCGACGACACGTCGGGGTCGATGGAACTTTCGGGGACTGCCTTCACGTCTGTCATGTTCGCTCCTTGTGGGTTGACGACAGATACAACGCTAGCCACCGCGGAAGATTCCGCAACGAAGGCAAGGCAGTCCTCAGCGGAGTTGCCGCACACTCCGAGCAATCGTCCGGACATTGTTCAGGCGCTGCTCATATCGGATCGCGGCGGCGATGAGCAGCGCACCCGCGATCCCGACCCACACCCACCACGGCACCGCGTTGTAGACGAGGGTGAGTTGGTTCCAGAACTGGGTGACCAGATGCCACAGCAGCACGACGCCGCCGATCACGAACGGCGCCTGGAGCTTCGCGAACAGGCCGACGGCCAGCACGGCGAAGGAGACGACGCCGATGCCGATCACGCGCCACAGCGGGTCCTCGTCGTAGGCGGCCAGCAGTGACGGTACGAGCAGCACCGCCAGCCCCGCTCCGAGCTGCGGCCAGCTGCGTGACTCGGGGCGACGGCGCAGGGCGATCGACCCGCGGCTGAGCAGGGCCGCCGCGAGCGGAACGGTCACCCACTCGAGCGGATCCGCGACATCCGTCGTGATGAGGACGAGGCCGCCCAGCGCGCCGAGCCCGAACGCGGACCAGGAGAATGCCCGGGCACCGTGTGCGGGCGGCAGAACGAGGACGAGCAGCGAGATCGCGGCGAGCGTCGCCACCGAGGCGAGAGCGATCGGGTCGAGGGCGGCCGGGGAGTTTCCGATCGCCCCCGCGAGCAGGGCGACGACGGTCGCCGTGCCGACGAGGTAGCCGACGAACCGGTCGGCGTGGGTGCCGATGTGCGACGAGTCGGCGCCGGAGACCGCCCCGAGTGCGAGCGCGGCGAGCGCCGCCAGTGCGACGACGAGCGTGCGGGCGGGCGACGCGTCGGTGGTGACGATCGCCGAGGGCACCAGCGCCAGCAGCAGTGCGGCGGCGATCAGATACGCGACGCTCGGCGGGGCGACGGCGGCGTCGCGCCGCGGCGCACGCCAGTGGATCAGGGCAGCGATCAGCAGGACCGCGCCCGCGACGGGCAGCGTGTACGGCTCGACCTGCATGGTGTCGCTCTGCCACAGCCGCGACCACAGCGCGGCGGCGCCGAGGGCGAGGGCGACCCAGCCGAGGTGCCTCCGGGGCGAGCTCGACTCGAACAGCCCGTCGGGCGAGATGGCGACAACCAGCGCGATGACGGCGGCGGGAAGCAGCACGACCCACGGGTCGACGCGAGGATCCGCGATCGGTGTCACCAGGGCCACGACCGCGATCGCCCCCGCGCCGAGGTCGGATGCGAGCCGGAGCCGGCCGTGTCCCCCGATCGCGAACGCGAGCCCGGCGACCACGGCCGCGAGCAGTGCGAACTCGACGCTCAGCGCGATGGCCCCCTCCGGGATCCGAGCGGCGGCGGCGAGCGGCCAGACGATCGCCACCGCGACGCCGGGCAGCAGCAGCGCGGCGACGAAGCGCTCAGGGGCGAAGCGCACGGTCCGGCGATGCGACACCCAGACGATGAGCCCGACGAGCATCGCGGCGCCTGCGGCCGCCATCAGCCGCAGCGCGTTCGCATACTCGCGGCCCACGCCGCCGATGCCGGTGGTGAGCATCATCGCGGCCAGGCCCGCGCCGGTCGCGACCCAGAACATGGCGCGTCGTTCGACGGCGCCCAGGACGCGATCCGGAAGCGTGGCGCACAGCACGACGGCGAGCGCCGCGACCGCGGCGACCGCGGCGGCCGTGGCCGTGTCGAGCACCGGGGCGGCGCGGAAGCCGCTGAACTCGCGCACGAGGGCTCCGGCGAGCACCGCGCCGATCGCCAGCATGGCGGCGTCGGGGAGGATCCGAACGTCGCCTCGAACCAGCCACCGGCCGACCCCGAGGGCGCCGATCGCGAGCAGGCTGCTGGCGATCCACGCCTCCGGTGTCGTCCACGAGGCGAGGTAGGCGAGGGTCGCGCCGATGATCGCGCCGCTCGCCAGCGAGACGCGGGCCCGCTCCGGATGCGCGCGTCGCACGACGAGCACCACGATGGATGCCGCGGCGATCACCCACCACACGAGCAGCACCAGGCCATGAATCAGGGCGAGCGGTGCGGCCAGGGCGGCGACGACGAGGGCGCCCGCGACGAGCGCGGCACGGCGCCGGACGAGCACCCGGTCGATCAGCCACACCGCCGCAGTGAGCGCGACGACACCGGCCAGGCCCAGGATGCTGGCGACGGATTCGCTCTCGACCGCATCCGCACGCGTGCCGAGGGTGACGCCCTCGCGGCCGAGGAGGGCGAACTGGGTGCCGGCGGCGAATGCCGCGATCGTGAACGCGACGAGGGCGGCGAAGCTGCCGAGCCCGATCGCCACGAACATTCCCGCGGCCGCGACGCCGCGGCGCCCCGCGCGCACCCGCCGCAGAATCAGATCGCCGAGGATGGCGAGCGTCGCAGCGACGAGCAGCGGCCCTGCGAAGGCGAGGTCGAGGTTGTCGTCGCGCGCCGCGGCGTTGAGCGGGGCGACGATCAGCACCGCGACGGTGCCACCCACGGCGACGCCCGCCAGAACGCGCGTCGCCGGGCGCGCACCCCGCACGCTCAGTGCGGATGCGGCGAGTGCCCCGAGGGCGAGCGCGACCCCGACGAGGGCGAGCGCGCCGACGAACTCGCGACCGGGCTCGTCGACCGCGACGAATCCGCCCGCGATCGCCGCGATGAGCCCGAGCAGCAGAGCGCCGATCATCATCAGGATGCGTTCGGCGACCCCGGCGCGGCCGCGCTGGCGCTCATCGCTCGGCATGAGCAGACGGTGCGCGAGGGCCGCGAGGATTCCGGCCACGGCGGCGCTGTAGCCGCGGAGCGCGTCATCGTCGAGCGGCAGGATCTCGGTCGTCACCCCGAGGCCGAAGACGAACACCGCCGGCGCCACGAGCGCGTGCCCGGCGATCGACGGCAGGCGCAGCAGGGCGACGCGGCTCCACACGATGAAGAACGCCGCGCACAGGGCGAGCGCGGACCCCCAGTACAGCGCCCCGTCGGTCTCCGCGACGCCGAAGAAGTCGTTCTCGCGGATCGCCCAGGCGTCCAGCACCACGAGCAGGGCGCCGAGCGCGGCGATGCCCTCGGCGGTGCTGGTGAGACCGCGTCGGCGCAGCGTCGAGGCGACGACGATCGCGGCGACGGTGACGGCTCCCACGATGAGGGAGCGTGCGACGACCCCGTAGTTGATGAACGCGTAGACGAGCCCGAACACCGCGAAGGTCGACAGCAGCGAGACGCCGATGACCACGAGCGTGATCTGCACGCTCGAGCGCCGCGGCCGTGCCGGGGCGAGTGGCGTCGGCGGGGTGGCTGCGGCGGGTTGTCCTGCCGCGGGTGCTGCTGCGGGCGCCTCCGCTGCCGGCTGGGGAGCCGTCGTCGGTTCGGCCGCCGCTGCAGGCTCAGGACCAGCTGCGGGCGCGGCGTCGCGGCGGGCGGCGCGCATCCGCGCAATGAGGGCCGCGCGCTTCTCCAGCGCGGAGGCGGCGTCCTCCGAGGCGGCCGCGAGTTCGTGCGCGAGCGGGTCGTCGAGGTTCAGCCCGCACCTGCCGCAGGTGAGCGAGGTGAGGGGCGCCAGGCACGCGGGGCATCGACCCAGGTCGCGCAGTTCTCGCGCCCGGGTGGCCAGCTGCGACTCGCTCAACGGTGACGATGAGTTTGGCTCGGTCATCACCGCTCACGTTAGCCCGCGCCGTGCGAAAGCGCGTCAGATTTCTCGTGCGTCGGCACCGCTGCTGCGGCGCGATGACGGAGCGCGCCAGGCGCGCGACCGTCGTCGGGGTGCGGCGGTGCGGTCAGGCAACAGTGATCTCAGGCGGCGGTGTGGCGGCCGGCGCGACGATCCATCGCGTCATCGCTGTAGTCGATGCTCCACGTCTGGATCTCTGCGCGGTCTTCCTGGATGCGGTTCGTCCAGGCGATGCCGTTCCACCAGCGCAGCTGGGGGATTCCGAGCGGGTCGCGGTACCAGCCAGCGGGAATGGCGGGGGCCGACGGGGTAATGGTCGTCACGGGGGTGCTCCTTCGCGGGAGAAGCGGGAGTGGAGTGTCCACGACGGGGATCGTGGTACTCGGCATGCTATACCCCCCTATACGGGGGACGCGAGAGCTATGTGGGAATTTCTCAGCGACGAGCGTGCGTGATTCCGCGGCGGAGACTACGCGACGGCACCCGCGAGGTCGTGCGACCAGGTCTGGAACTCGGCGCGGTCTTCCTGGATGTGGTTGGTCCACGCGATGCCGTTCCACCAGCGCAGCTGGGGAATGCCGAGCGGGTCGCGGTACCAACCGGCGGGGGCGGCGGGCGTCTGGGGGGTGACGACAGTCATGAGGGTGCTCCGGGGGGACGGGCGCCACGCGATCTGGGGGAGCGTGGCGAGGGGGGTGAACGTCTTCGAAGTTACTCCGGGGGAGACAGAGTCCCCCATCCCCAGAGCGGGGGGCAAAAAGGGGGACGATTCGGGGTACAAAAGCGCCACGGGGTGCCGAATAGCCGAGCGAAGCCCGGATCTTGCCGTGTTCCGTGGGACTTCCGTCCCTCGGATTCCGGGGCCAGTTCGGCGACGATGGGGGCATGGCCGTCATCGAAAACTCCAAGCTCGCGATCATCGGCGCGGGCGCCGTCGGGACCTCACTCGCGTTCTCTGCGCTGCTGCGGGGCAGCGCGCGCGAGGTCGCCCTCTACGACATCCGCACCGACAAGGTCGAGGCCGAGGTGCTCGACCTGGCGCACGGGACCGCGTTCACGGGGGCGTCGCGGATCACCGGCGGCTCCGACATCGGAGTCGTGCACGGCGCGAACGTCGTCGTCGTGACGGCGGGCGCCAAGCAGGAGCCGGGCCAGTCGCGCCTCGACCTCGCGGGCGCCAACGTGGCGATTCTGCGCAAGCTCATGCCGGCACTCGTCGAGCAGGCGCCGGACGCGATTTACATGCTCGTCACGAATCCCTGCGACGTTCTGACGGTCGCGGCGCACCGCTTCGGCGGACTGCCCGCCAACCGCGTGTTCTCCTCGGGCACGGTGCTCGACTCCTCCCGCCTCAAGTGGCTGTTGGCCGAGCGGGTGGGCGTTGCCCCGTCGAGCGTGCACGCCATGATGGTGGGGGAGCACGGCGATTCGGAGTTCCCGCTCTGGTCGCAGGCCCGCATCGGGCCGATCCCGATCCGCGAGTGGGCCCCAGCGGGCCGGCGCGCGCTGGACGCCGCCGAACTGGACCGCATCGCCGACGACGTCGTGCACGCCGCCTACAAGGTCATCGCGGGCAAGGGGGCCACCAACTACGCGATCGGCGTCTCGGGCGCGCGCATCGTCGAGGCGATCCTGCGCGACGAGCACGCGATCCTGCCGGTGAGCTCGATCCTGACCGACTACCACGGCGTCTCCGACGTCGCACTCTCGGTACCGACCATCGTCGACTCGTCCGGCATCTCGGAAGTGCTGCCGCTGCCCTTCAGCGACGACGAGACAGCGCGCTTCCAGGCGTCCGCGGAGGTCGTCGCGAACTCGATCCAGACGCTGGGGCTCGACTAGCGCCGACGCGCACGGAGCAGACGTCGCGAGGACTCCAGCACCGCTGCGGCGTCGGGGCGCCGCGCAGGCTCTCGCGCCGTCATCTCGCGAAGCAGGGGCCGCCAGGCGCGAGGCACGCCGCGTTCGACGACCGGATCGCGTTCGAGCCGTGCGGCCATCGACTCCCGGAACGGACCCGGGAACTCCCGGCGCCCGGTGAAGAGCTCGAGCAGGACGAGACCCAGCGAATAGATGTCCGTCGGGGCGCCGACGCTCTGCCCCGTCGCCTGCTCCGGACTGAGGTAGGCGGCCGTGCCGACCGCGACATCCGAGTCGCCGGGGGTCGATCCGCCGATCACCGCGATGCCGAAGTCAGTCAGTCGGGCTCGGCGCCGCAATGCCGGCGTCCCATAGTCGACGAGCATGATGTTCGTCGGGGTGACGTCGCGGTGCACGACCCCGTGGGCATGAATGTAGGCGAGCGTCTCGGCGACCTCGAAGCCGAGCTCGCCGATGGCGCGCGTGCTCAGTCGGTGGGCTTGAGCGGCATCCTGCAGGGTCATTCCCGAGACGTACTCCATCACGAGGAACGGCCGCGGGTCGTCTCGCTGCGAGAGGTCGATCCCGGCATCGATGATCCCGACGATTCCGTGATGGGCCAGCCCGGCGAGCGCCCGGAGCTCGTCCCCGTGGCGTTCGAGTTCGCGTGCCGTGCCGGCGTGGAACAGCTTGATCGCCACCGGGCGATCCAAGGTCTCGTCGACCCCGCGGAACACCGTGGCGCTGCCCCCGCGTCCGATTCGCTCGAGTGGGCGGTAGCGGCCGAGCAGCAGCGGCGCGTCGAACGTCCCCGGCGCATCCGTGCGCTGGCTGAGGTCTTCGTGGGGCTCGCCGGCTCGCACCGATCGACTCACCCCCCCAGCTTGACGTGGCGCCGTGCGAAACGCGAAGCGCCTTGGAAGACTAACTTCCTGAGGCGGCGTCGACTAGTCTCGCGATGCGAAGGGGGCACCGTGTCAGCAGCAGCAGCCGATGTTCGACGGCGCAACAACGTGCGGGTTCGCGGCCGGGCCGACGCGCGACCGATCGTGTTCGCGCACGGGTTCGGATGCAGCCAGGAGATGTGGCGGCACGTCGAGGTGGCCTTCCGGGATCGGTTCATGACGGTGACCTTCGATCACGTCGGATCGGGCGGCTCTGATGTGAGCGCCTACGACCGGGGCAAGTACGACTCGCTGCACGGCTACGCGGATGATCTGCTCGAGATCCTGGATGAGCTCGACCTCACCGATGTTGTCTTCGTCGGGCACTCGGTGAGCGCGATGATCGGCGTCCTCGCCGCGACCCGAGACCCCTCGCGGTTCGGTTCGCTCGTGCTCGTCGGTCCGAGCCCGCGCTACGTCGACGACGGCGACTACGTCGGCGGGTTCACCGAATCCGACATCGACGGCATGTTGGACACGCTCGACGCGAACTATCTGGGCTGGTCGTCGGCGATCGCGCCGGTGATCATGGGCAATTCGGAGCGTCCCGAGCTCGGGGAGGAGCTGACGGCGAGCTTCTGCAGCGTCGACCCCGAGATCGCTCGGCACTTCGCCCGTGTCACCTTCCTCTCCGACAACCGGCTCGACCTCGCCGAGGTGACCACGCCGACGGTCGTGCTCCAATGCACCGACGACGTCATCGCGCCGGATGCGGTCGGCGAGTACGTCGCGGACAACATCCCCGGTGCGCGACTCGTCCGTCTGGATGCGCGCGGGCACTGCCCGAACCTCTCGGCGCCCGAGGAGCTGGCCGCCGCGATCGCCGAGTCGGTGGGATGAGCGAACGCGACGAGCCGACCGAGGATTCGAGATACCACCAGGCCCCGTGCGGGCTGATGTCGACCACAATCGACGGCGCCATCCTCGGCATGAACGTCACTCTTCAGGAGTGGCTCGGTGTGTCGGCGGATGGCTTGGCGGATCTCACCTTCTCGTCGCTGCTGACCGCCTCGGGCCAGCTCTTCTACGACACGCGATACCTTCCCGTGCTGCGCCTGCGCGGAGCGGTCAGTGAGGTCGCGCTGACGTTCGCGCGGTCTGACGGCTCGGAGCTGCCGGCCTTCGTCTCTGCCCGGTGGTCGAACGCCGAGGGCGAGCCGTCGAGCGACGTGCAGGTGGCCGTCTTCGATGCGCGCGAACGGCGCGATTACGAGCGCGAGCTGCTGGCGGCGCGCCGTGCTGCCGAGTCGTCGGCGGCCCGCGTGCGCGTGCTTCAGGAGGCCGGCGTGGCGATCGGCGATGCGCCCACGGCTGCGGAAGCCGGCGGTGCTCTGGCGGACGCGGTGCGCCGGGCGTTCGACGCGACGGCGGTGTCGGTCTCGTCGCTCGGCACGATGGGCCTCGAGGCGCTCGCCGGCGAGCGTCGCGTCGACGGGTGGCTGGCGATCGAGAGCGCGGCACTCGTCACCGGTGCCCTGGAGGTCGCCCACGTCGCCGACGAGCGGGATCCGTCGACCGCGGCGGCGCTTCGCCGTGGGCGCGTCGAGACCGTCGTCGCGGCGCCCCTCGTCGGCGAGGCCGAGACGCTCGGCATCACCACGATCTGCTTCGGTCGACGGCGCGACTGGACCGATCAGGACGGCGAGCTTCTGCAGGCGCTGGGGCGCATTGCCGTCAATGCGCTGGACCGCATCGCCCTGCACGAGCAGCTTCGTCACGGTGCCACGCACGATCAGCTCACAGGGCTGGCGAATCGACGGCTGCTCGCCGACGCGGTCGACGAGGTCGCGCGGCGCTCCCGCGACGCGCACGAGCCGTTCGCGGTGATCGTGATCGACCTGAACGGCTTCAAGCAGGTCAACGACCGTCACGGGCATCTCGCCGGCGATGCCGTGCTGCAGGCGGCCGCCGCACGGCTGCGCGCGGTGGTGCGCGACCACGATGTGGTCGCGCGGATCGGCGGCGACGAGTTCGTCATCGTGTGCGGCGGGGTCGACGTCGCCGAGGCCGAGCTGGTCTCCGAACGGGCGCAGCGGGCGCTCGCCGAGTCCGTGGAGGCTGCTCCCGGAGTCGAACTCGGGGCGAGCGTCGGCGTCGCCGTGTGCGCGCCGAACGACCCGCGCACGATCGAGGAGCTGTTTCGCGACGCGGACGCGGCGATGTACCGCGCGAAGACGAGTGCAGCGGGGCGGCCGGGGCGCACCTCGTAGCGGGCCACGAGAATCGTATCCGCGTCGCGAGTTGTCGATGCTCGCGACGACGATCCTGAGCACCGTCCCGGAGTTTCGTTTCCTCGACCGAACTGAGAGAATTGTCGCGATGCCGACGCACGGTCGGCCTCCCGGACGAGACGCGCCGTACCCGGACCGCACGACGACGCTCCCCGAGGGGGCCGTCATGCTCGACCAGATCGTCCAAATCGCAGGATCGCTGCTGATTCTCACCGCCTTCGTCGCGGCTCAGCGCCGCTGGTTCACCCCGCAGTCACGCCGGTACCTCGTGCTCAACCTCGTCGGCTCGGCCGTCCTCGCCGTCGAGGCGGCGTTCGGCGGCCAGTGGGGATTCCTGCTGCTGGAGGCCGTGTGGGCAGTGGTCTCAGCCGTCGCCTTGGTCAAGGCCGTGATCGGCGGCGTGCAGCGCAAGCGGGAGCGGTCGCTGGCATCGCGCTGAGTCGGGCTTCGTGTGGAGGGGATGACGGGAATCGAACCCGCGTAATCAGTTTGGAAGCCGCTCCTCAAACTGTTAACGCTCCTTGCCGCCGTCGACCGACTTCGCCCTCGCTCGGCTGCCGTGCCCAGTGATTTTGGGGCTCCTCGGGCCGTTCGACTTTTCGCAGGTGGTCGCCTTCGGTCGGCCTTGGATCGCCCCGGCGGAGCGCGGTCGCCCTCTCTTGGCCCTCTCGCGCCCACCTGAGCTCGATCGGGCGATGCGCGTGAAGCAGCCGCGCCCCGCCGAGTCTTCTCGGCGGGGCGCGGAACGTGCGCGTCCCTAGGAGAGCCACTCCGGGTTCGTCTCAGCCCACTTCACGAGCGTGTCCCGGAGCTGCTTGAGGTCCTGACGGCGGGAGCGAGGTGCTAGTGCCCCGACCGCGAATACGTCATCGCCCATGTGGGCAATCCAGATACCATCATCCTTCGCCGAACCAGCCATATGAGGTGCGAGCCTCGAGAAGTAGTCCACGACGTCGTCGTCGTCGAAGGCGCGGCGGTCGGTGAGCTCGGTGTAGACACCTGCGAGAACGCGGAGCATCACTGTCGATCCGAGCATGTTCGACTTGCGCAAGTCCTCTGGAGTCAGTTCTTCGTCCGCTACCTGCGCCAGCGGCGGGAACGACTCGAGAAGGACGTCGAAGAAGTCGTTCGACTTCTGTACGAGCGCGTCTTCGCTGAGCTCATCCTCTAGACGCCGTCCGATCCGCCCGTCGATCCCGACGACCAGGGTCCGGACGATCTCTGCAACCTGCTTGGCGCCCATGAGGTTCGGGTTGTTGCGGCCCATGCGGTCCTGCTCGGGATCGACCCGTCCCTTAAGGAGAGCGTGCTTCATGACTGCTTCGAGACTGCGGTTTACTACCTTCCGGCTGTCGAACCGCGCGCGAACGGATGAAGTGATGCCGAGCGCGTTGTCCGCGATGTCGAAGAACATCTGCTTGTACGCCTGCTGGTCATCTTCCACAAAAATCTGGAGCGACGTGCGCTCCTTCGAGAAGCGTTCACGCTGAGACATGAGCTCGTCGACCCGGCCCTGGAGCTTTCCGATCACGTCGGGAATATCCTCATTCCGCTTGGCTGCGGCGACAAGGGTTCGCGCTTTCTCAAGGTCGTCGGCGATTCCCTGAATCGCGAGATGGATCCCGAGAATCCGATGCTGTCCGTCGAGAATGCGGAGGTCCGTGGCCGCGAGCTTCGGGAACGCCAGGACGCCGAACTCCGTCCCGCCGATAGTCTCGCGAACCTCAAACTTGAAGATGTCAGGTGCTCGAAGGACGAGGGCGGGAGCCACCCAGTCTTTCTTCGTTCGGACGTATTCGCCGAAGGCGCGTGCGTGCGCTTCCTTGACCATTCGGTTCCCCTCGGCGGCCTTGCCCGCGGTCGGGGGCGGGATAAGTGACGCGATCTGGGTCAAGGACAGGTCGAGCGAAAAGACAGTTCGCTGCCCCTGCCGGTAGCGAGTCGCGTAGAAGCGCTCGTCGGGGTCGTATCCGGTCACATCCAAGGTGAGCTCCTAACTCTTGTCGGGCTGAACAAGAGACAGAGTACGGAATTAAGATTTTGTTTGTCAAGTGGGAATCTTGTCGACTCTTAGGGCGCATCGGGAGCGGCGGCTTCCGGCGGTGGAACGTGTAGCCGAAGCCGCGGGCCAGGCGGGTGTCGAGCCAGATCGCCTCGACTGTGCGGTTCCAGGCATCACTTTCGACCTCGCCCAGCACAACGACGACGTCACGGTTCTGCAGGTCGTCCATCGTCACCGAGTGACCCTCGGGCAGGTCGGCGACCATCCGCCGATACAGCGCTTCGATCTCGGCGTGGTGCGCGAGGGCGACGGCGCGCAGGGCGTCGCGGGGTGTCATGGTCACGCCTCCGCCGTGCGGGTGAACGCCTCGAAGCGCTCGACCTCCGCCGAGTAGTCGCTGACGTAAGTGTGCCCGTACACGCGCCCGACGAGTTCGAGCGACGAGTGCCCGAGCCATCGGCTCACCTGAAACGGCTGGAACCCTGCCGCCAGCCACAGGCTCGCTGCCGTGTGCCGGGTGTCGTGGTTGCGGATGTGCTCGACGCCGACCGCCTGCGCTGCGGGGAGCAAGTAGTAGTTCAGGAAGCCGCTCATGGCGATGGGCCGCGTCCATTCGAGGCGGCGGGAGCCGTTCTCGCGAGCGGGCCAGAACAACGCCTTGGGGACGCCCGAGTTCGGGTTCGCCAGCAGCACCTTCCGCAGGTCGGCCACGAGCGCCTTCAACAGGATCGGCACGTCGCGCGTGCTGCGTGAAGGCGTCTACGCCAACAGGGCAGCGGCTCGCCCGACGGCGGCGGCGAACTCCGCTCGACGGGTGACGAAGTTCAACGACCCCGCGCTCAGGCGATGCGACTCAGTGACTGCGGGGCCGGGGCCGTCGAACAGTCCCGCGATGTAGCGCCGCCGCCCCTGACGTGCGTAGCCACTGCACAGGACAACGACCGCGAGTCTCGGTAGCAACTCGATCACGTACCGGAGCTGGATCGCGCCGTCTGCCAACTCCAGTGGGGTCGGCTTCACTGATGCGGCGCCGAGGTACCAGGGGACGATGTTCGCGTGCAGGCAGTCGTCCAGTAGTCCGGCTTCGGTGCGCGCCTGCCAGAGGTTGGCTGCGGTCTGGACGTTGTTGTCGGCGCTGATGAATCCAGAGCCCTTCCCGGCAGCCGCCTTCGGCCCCGGCGCTTCGAGCACGAACAGCACCCCGGCATCCGTACCCGCGTCGGTCGGGTCGAATGATGGCGCGTCTCTGCCTCGGATCGGCAGGTCTCCGACATAGTCACGCAGAGTGGCGAGTGCCGTGCCTTGCCAGAGCCTCCGACGCTCGGCCACCGCCTCGGGATCGCGCAGCGAGCGAGGTCCGGTGGCATCCACGCCGCGACATTGCTCATCGTCGTTGGAGACGATGAGTCAACACGCCCAGGTTTGAAGGGTGCCGAAATCAGCCCCGCCCCAGCCTTGGCGGGTCGACCTGGGATCGCGTGTGCGGAAACTCCGAGCCGAGCGGAAGTGGTCGCAGGAGGCCTTTGCTGAACGGGTCGAAGTCCACACCACCTATGTCAGCGGTATTGAGCGTGGGCGACGCAACGTCAGCATCGATACTCTGTATCGCCTGGCCGTCGCATTCGGCGTGGAGATCCGCGACTTGTTATGAGCCCTACGCCGTTTTCTCGCGGGAGAGACGCCAGCGCCAGTGCTCAGTCCGGAATGGGTATCTCGGGCGCCTGCCCCATCCATTCCAGAGCGGCGGAAGCAACATGTCCATGTTGACGTCGCTATTCGGATGCACGATGTTGTGGCGCAGCGTATCCCCGGGGCGGAACATGTGCCCGTATCTCGGGCCGGGGTCCTTCCCCTCCGCCCAGCCCGCGAGCCGGTTCGGGCGAGGCAGGATGTAGCCAGCGCTTTCGACTCGCTCACCTCGTTCGTCTTCGACGCATGCTTCGCCTTCAGCTTCGAACGGGATGAGTTGCCAGCCCTCGGGGTGGGGGCTTCGTGGGAGTCCGCTGTTGTTGAGGTACTCCAGAGGATCCCAGAAGCCGGCGTAGAACTCGGCAGCTGTCCAGAAGGCAACTTCCTCTTCGCCGCGTACGAACAGGTCAAGCGCCGCCACCGTGATGTCGTCGTACTCGCGCCTAGCTGTATCCAGTGGCGTCGTTGAATCTGCGATAAACGCCTCGTCGTACAGGCCGTCGCGAATTGCGCGAAATGCGAGCGAGCGAGCTCGGCCGAGTAACGAAACAATCTTGCGGCGCCGAGCCTTGCGCGCGCGACTCCATTGAATGCACGCGCGAACCCAACCTGTGATGAGCCAAAGCGCGATGCCGACCATTAGGGGCGCGCCGACGACCGTCCAGAGCGCGGCAGGATCCAACACGACTTCATCCTGGCGGATACTGCGTCAAAGTGGAGGGGATGACGGGAATCGAACCCGCGTAATCAGTTTGGAAGACTGAGGCTCTACCATTGAGCTACATCCCCGTCGGCCGTCGGAACGGCCGGGATTGAGTGTAGCGCAGGAGCGCGGCGCCCCCGTTCAGGACGGGGTGGCGTGGTCCATCCACCACTCGGTGAACGAGGTGGCCGTCTTGTCGGCGGCGAGCCGGATCAGCCAGAGGTTCGAGTAGGCGCGGCCGTCCGCGTAGCGGGTCACGCCTTCGACGATCGCGAGGTCGCCCTCGGTTGCGACGACCTCGTGCTCGAAGGTCCACGAATCCGCCGCATCCTGACGGCGCAGCCATTCGGCCACGATCGCCTCGCGGCCGACCACCGCATCGCTGAAGGCATCGAAGCGGTACTCGGCCTTCTCGGCGAAGAGAGCCCCGATCTCGGCGGGATCGTTCGACTTCCAGGCCCGCAGGTATCCGGCGACCCAGTCCTTGGCCGCGCGACGTGACTCGCCCATGACGTCAAGGATGCCCCTCGCAGCGAAGAAACAACACCCGCGACCCGCGGGGTGCTCGTCGGCGGCTCTATCGTTGGGTCGCGACGACGTCCGCCGCGCGTTCCGCCAGATACGGTCCCAACGTCGTGACGAACGTGCGCGTCAGGTGCCCGCTGCTGCGGTACGCGATCGCGTTGCCGACGATCGGCGTGCACGGGTCCCCGGGGCAGATGAGGTCGTTAAGGTCGACGACGGCAACGTGGGCGGTTGAGGCGGCCGCGACGGAGAGCGCGTCGATGTCAGAAAGCGCCTCCGTGCGATCGAGCGAGCACTCCTCGTTGATCGAGTCGGGATGGTCGTTCAAGCACGAGATGTACCCGTTGCGAGTCCGTGGCGGTGAGGCGATCGCGATGATCAGCGTCTCGTCGGAGGCGTGCCTCTGCCAAGTCTCCTGATATCCGGCGACGAGGGTGTCCGAGGCGACGCGACCCGATGCCGTGGTGAAGATCACGTCATACGGCTCCACCTCGTTGAGGTATTCGTCGACGAGGTCATTCCACAGCAAGCATTCCTCACTCCGGGATGCGTTCGTCGGTGCCGAACTCCACGAACAGCTTCGCCGCGAGGCGACGTCGATCCGCCAGTTGTTGAGTTCCGCGGTGGTCTCGTAGGCGGCGACCAGTGCGCCATTGAACGAATCGCCGAGCGCGAGCACGCGGAGGTCGTAGCCCGACGTCGGCCCAAGCGTGCACACGTTCACCGTGGGCGGTGAGTCGCCGCTCCAGCACTCCGATCGGTTCGAGTCGTCGGTGCGCAGCACCTCAAGCGGCGGAAGAACGGGGCCGTCCATGTCTGTCGAGCAGGAGAGGGCGGGGTCGGCGGACGCGGCACCCAGGCACCCCAGATCGCCGGACTCGAGTCGGTCGATGTAGGCGAGCAGCTCGTCTCGTTCTCGCTCGGTCACGGTGACCCCAGCCCACGCGACGCCCGCGACGAGAGACATCGCGGCGACTGCCGCGACGACGACCGTGCGCTTTCGCAGGCGGAGCGAGCCAAAGGCCGTGGCGAAACGTGCGGGATCCTCGATCGTCCGCTTCGTGGCCCAGGCCAAGGCGAGTGTCCCGGCGATGATCACCGCCTTGGTGACAATCCCCATCTGGTCGAGCTCACCTGGGGTGAACTGGATGATCGGCCAGTGCCACAGATAGATGCCGTACGAGATGCCGCCCGCCCACAGCACGGGGGTGAAGGAGGAGATCCGCCCGAACCACGACTCATTCCCGGCCGCGATCACGGCCAGCGTGCCGACGACGGGGACAAGAGCGACCCAGCCGGGAAACGGGGTCTCCTCGGTGATGAAGAACGCTGAGAGGACGATCGCGACGGCGCCGCCGGCGGCGACGAGTGTCGACCAGCGCTGCGGGACGCGCACGGACACGAACGCGGCGAGGCCGCCTGCGAGGAACTCCCACAGACGCAGCGGGGTCGCGAAATATGCCGTCTCGGGAGCCGTCGAGGAGAAGATGACGCTCGCGATCAGGCTCGCGGTGAACAGCGTGACGAGGAGAATCAGGATCGCCTTGTTCCGTTGCCTGCTGAGGCGCCCCGTCGCCAACACGACCAGCGCAAAGAGCACCGGGAGCAGCAGGTAGAACTGCTCTTCGACTCCGAGCGACCAGAACTGCTGCACCGGCGACGGGTCATAGTCCGCGCGGAGGTAGTCGATCGCGTTGTAGGCCAGAAGCCAGTTCTCTGAGAAGAACACCGCGGCGATGACTTCTTGCAGGTACTGGATTCGGTCCTCGCCTTGGGCGAGGAGCCACGAAGCGATCGCGGTCGCGAACAGAACGACAAGGGCGAGGGGCAGGATGCGCCGGATTCGGCGGGTCCAGAAGCCAGCGAGGTCGATGCGTCCGGTGTCGCGGAGCTGGCGCACGAGATGCCCGATGATCAGATAACCGGAGATGACGAAGAAGATGTCGACCCCGATGAATCCGCCGGGGATCCGTTCGGGCCACAGATGGAATGCGAAAACGAGGCCCACCGCTACGGCGCGGAGGCCTTGGATCTCGGGAAGAAGCCCGTCGCTCTTGCGCACATCGGGCACAGTGGGGCGCGCAAGAGAAGTCGACACAGAGTCCATTATCGAGGGCGCCGGACGCGGTTCCCGGCGCCGCTGCTCAATTCGAGCATGCGCGCGGCGGTGAGCGCCCGGGTTCGCAAAGAACACCCGCAGTCACTCTCGGCTAGACTTACCGCGGCCATTCGTCGGTGAGCCGTGCCCGCACGTCACTCACGGTGCCGCCCCGCCCGCCGCGAACATCGGCGGCGGGACGAAACATCCGGGGCGTAGCTCAGCTTGGCTAGAGCGCCCGCTTTGGGAGCGGGAGGTCGCAGGTTCAAATCCTGTCGCCCCGACGAAGCCCATCCAGACACCTTCAGGAGATACCAGACCTATGGTCAGCACGACCGTCGAGAAGCTTTCCCCCACGCGCGTCAAGCTCAGCATCACCGTGACGCCCGAGGAACTCAAGCCCTCCATCGACCACGCCTACAAGCACATCGCCGAGTCGGTCAACATTCCCGGCTTCCGCAAGGGCAAGGTTCCGCCGCCCATCATCGACCAGCGCGTCGGCCGCGCCGAGGTGCTCAACCACGCGGTGAGCGAAGGCCTCGACCGCCTCTACCGCGAGGCAGCGCAGGAGGAGAAGCTCCGCCCGCTCGGACGCCCCTCCGCCGACGTCACCCAGTGGCCGAGCGAGAAGGACTTCTCCGGCGACCTGCTCGTCGAGGTCGAGGTCGACGTTCGTCCCGACTTCGAGCTGCCCAAGTACGACGGCCTCAAGCTCGAGGTCGAGCCCGTCAGCGTCTCGCCCGACGACGTCGAGACCGAGCTTGAGAACCTCCGCACCCGCTTCGGCACCCTCGTCACCGTCGACCGTCCGGCCAAGAAGGGCGACTTCGTGTCGCTCGACCTGACCGCCACGATCGGCGGCACCGAGGTCGACACCGCCTCCGGCATCAGCTACGAGCTCGGCTCGGGCGAGCTGATCGACGGCATCGACGACGCCGTGGAGACCCTCACCGCGGGCGAAGAGACCACCTTCGAGTCGGAGCTGCTCGGCGGCGACAACGCCGGCGAGAAGGCGCAGATCGCCGTGACGGTGCTCGCCGTCAAGGAGCGCGAGCTGCCCGAGGCCGACGACGAGTTCGCTCAGATCGCCAGCCAGTTCGACACCATCGGCGAGCTGCGTGCCGACCTGCGTGAGCAGCTCGAGAAGTCCGCCACCTTCGGTCAGGGCGCCGCGGCGCGTGACAAGATCGTCGACGTTCTCCTCGAGAAGGTCGAGATCCCCGTCCCGCAGCAGCTGATCGACGACGAGGTGAACCGCCACCTCGAGAACGAGAACCGTCTCGAGGACGACGAGCACCGCGCCGAGGTCGCCGTCTCCAGCGAGAAGACCTTCCGCACCCAGATCCTCCTCGACGCGATCGCTGAGAAGGAAGAGATCAAGGTCAGCCAGGACGAGCTCACCCGCTACCTCGTGCAGGCCGCCAGCCAGTACGGCATGGAGCCGGGCGAGTTCATCCAGGTGCTCGACCAGAACGGTCAGATCCCGGCGATGGTTGGCGAAGTCGCCCGCAGCAAGGTGCTCGCGGTCGTGCTCGGCAAGGCCAAGGTCGTCGACACCAAGGGCAAGGCCGTGGATGTCTCCGCCTTCACCGCCGCGGTTCTCGGCGAGGGCGACGACCCGTCGAACGGGGCCGCCGACCTGCTCGCGGCCGCGAACGCGGGTGCCGAAGACGAGCACGCGGGCCACAACCACTAAGACGAACGTCTGAGAAGGGCGGCACACTGGGTTCATGACCCGGTGTGCCGCCCTTCTTCGTGGAGTGAACGTCGGCGGGGTGAAGATCCGCATGGCGGAGCTCGCCGAACTCGTCGAAAGCCTCGGTTTCACCGAGGTGCGCACGGTGCTCGCCAGCGGCAATGTGCTCTTCACGACCGACGACGATCCGGATGCCTCAGCAGCCCGCCTCGAGACGGCGCTGCGCGAGCGGTTCGGCTACGAGGCCTGGGTGCACGTGCTCCCGCTGGACGCGATCCGCCGAATCGTCGATGCCTACCCCTTCGAGCGCGGACGTGACGGCTGGCACGACTACGCGATCGTCGCCGTGCGTCCGGAGGTGCGTGATGCGCTTCTCGCCGTCGAGCTCGACCCGGCAGCCGAACGGGCCGCGCCGGGGGAGGGAGTCATCTACTGGACGGTGCCGCAGGGATCCACGATCGACTCGCGGCTGGGCAAGGCGCAGGCGGCGGCACGGTGGAAGCCGTGGATCACGACCCGCAACTTCAACACGCTCGAGAAGCTGCTGCGCTGAGCGCTAGTCGACGACCGCGGCGACGACGCTGAAGTTCGAGCCGTCGAACTCGGTGATCGAGACGGCGGCCTCCCCGAAGCCGCCGTCCTCGAATACGAGACCGCAGCGGAAGGTGTTGCCCTCGAAGATCTCGATCTCCTCGTCAGGGCACAGCACCGCGGCGATGACGCCCTGCTGCCCGAGCGAGCCCGCCGCGAGTTCTTCGATCTCGCTCGCGGGAACCGTCGGATGCTCGCTCGGCGGATTTCCGCTGGTGTCGACGACATCCAGCACCTCCAGGTCGAAGTCGTCACTACTGCGGATCGAGGCGATCCCGAAGACGACCGTTGCCGAGTCGTCGCTGTCGGGATCCGTCATCGCGCACTCCGCCTCGGAGCCGACCTCGAACGGAATCGACCCGCTGCCGCACTCGACATCCGCGGCGACACCGGTGAGTTCCAGGGCGAGCGACTCAGCCTCGAGCTCGAAGGCATCCAGTGAGATCGACGGGCTCCCGCTCGGAAGAAACGCGCACCCGCTCAAGCCGAGGGCGAGCGCGGCGACGGTGGTGACGGGCAGGAAAGTCTTCATGTGAAGCTCCTTGGCTCGGTACGGCCACCGTAACGCGGTGCTCGCAGAAGCGCCATGGAAGATGTGAGCGAACGTCGTGGAACGCCCGGGCAGCGGGCCGAGCGAACGCCCGTCGCGGCCGCGGGCTGGTCTCACACCGGGTTGCGCAGCGCGACCTGCCCCGAGAGCTTCGCCGCGAGGCGACGACTCACGAGCCGGACCGACCACGCGGTCGCACGGTTCCGTGTGCCCGAGACGATGCTCGGCGGAGGGCTGCGGCGGTCGAGCGTGCGGAGAGCGAGATCGACAACTTGCGTCGGCGTCTGGAAGTCGCCGACCTGAGCGTCCTCGCCCGCGATCTCGAAGAACTCCGTCGAGGTTGCGCCGGGGGAGAGGCACAGCACGCCGAGCGCGCGATCCCGGTTCTCGAACCAGAGAGCCTCGGTGAAACTCAGCACGAACGCCTTCGTGGCGCCATAGACGGCCATCAACGGCACCGGCTGGTACGCCGCCGTGCTCGCGACGGTGATCAGGGCGCCTCGGTCGTTCGCCTGCAACTGGTCGTAGAAGACCTTCGTGAGGTCGACCACAGCGCCGACGTTCAGATCGACCTCCTCGGCGATTCGGGCGGCGTCCTCGTTCTCGAAGCGGTTGCGCGTTCCGAAACCGGCGTTGTTCACGAGCGTGGCGATGCTGATGTCGCGCTCGGCGAGCTCGGCGGCCAGCCGGGATGCGGCATCCGGTGCGGCGAGGTCGGCGGCGATCACGGTGACGGTTCGTCCCGTCTGGCGCAGTTCGTCGGCGAGGGACTGCAGGCGATCCTCGCGGCGGGCGACCAGCACGAGGTCGGCGCCACGGGCGGCCAGCTGTCGGGCGAACTCCGCGCCCAGGCCCGAGCTTGCGCCGGTGACGAGTGCGGTGGTGCCGGTGTAGTCGATGCTCACGGGGTGTCCCTCAGTTTTGGGTGAACGAGTGTTCACCGGTGTAGGTTTACACATGTTCAGTGAAATGTCGAACGGAGGTGGGGATGGCACGGGATCCGAATCCGCGCGGCACGGGCGAGCAGCTCCGTGCTCAACTCGTCGCCGCAGCCAGCACCCTCCTCGTCGACCCGCAGTCGGTTGCGCTCCCATCGCTTCGCGCCGTCGCGCGCGCCTGCTCCGTTTCGCCTGCCGCCGTCTACCTGCACTTCGACTCCGCGCAGGCGCTCACGGCGGCCGTGTTGGACGCACAACTCGACGACCTCGAGAACGCGATCCGCTCGACGCTCCCCGACGGCGCTCCGCCCCGCATGCGGCTCGCCGCCCTCGGCAACGCCTACGCGCGGTGGGGGCTGACTCATCCGGGGGCCTACCAGCTGCTCTTCGAGAGCGCCGACCGACTCGACCTGCCCGAACACGAACACGATCGCTGGAGCCTCATCGACGAAGCGGCCCAACTGATCGCTGCCGAGAGGCAGATGACCGAGGCGGAGGCGACGGAGACCGCGCTGCGACTGTGGACGATGCTCCATGGCCTCGTGTCGCTGCGCATCCACAAGCACCTTCTGCCGTGGCGCCCCGTCGAATCCGAGATCGACGAGACGATCGCTCGGTTCGTGCCGGCGCCGAACCCCCACGGCGGATAAGTCGGCTTGTTCGTCGTGCGCTCACGCCCACGGCGGTTGCGCTGCCCGGTTCGCCGTGCGCTCACGCCCACGGCGAACATGCCCAAGTCGAGGCGGGCTCGCCGGTAGATTCGAACTCGACACCACAGAACAGGAGTCTCTTCCATGGCTGAAACGGCATTCCCGCCGAGCGTCTTCGACCGCCTTCTCAAAGACCGCATCATCTGGCTCGGATCCGAGGTGCGCGACGACAACTCGAACGAGATCGCGGCGAAGCTTCTGCTGCTTGCCGCGGAAGACCCCGAGAAGGACATCTACCTCTACATCAACTCGCCCGGTGGCTCGATCACTGCGGGCATGGCGATCTACGACACGATGCAGTTCGTGCCGAACGACATCGTCACGGTCGGCATCGGCATGGCGGCCTCGATGGGGCAGCTGCTCCTCACCGCCGGCACGAAGGGCAAGCGGTACATCACCCCCAACGCGCGCGTGCTGCTGCACCAGCCGCACGGCGGATTCGGCGGAACCAGCTCCGACATCCAGACGCAGGCCGCGCTCATCCTCGACATGAAGAAGCGCCTGGCCGAGATCACCGCCGAGGCGACCGGCAAGACCGTCGAGCAGGTCAATGCCGACGGCGACCGCGACCGCTGGTTCAACGCGCAGGAAGCGCTCGAGTACGGGTTCGTGGATCACATCCGTGAGTCCGCCTCCGACGTCGTCGGCGGCGGCGGCACGAACGACAAGAAGTAGCCGGCGAGCCCGAGACGAAGGACGACAACTCAGATGGAAACCCCGAACTTCTCCGCGGCCGGCGACCTGGCACAGCGGATGCCCGGCTCGCGCTACATCCTCCCCAGCTTCGAGGAGCGCACCGCCTACGGCTTCAAGCGTCAGGACCCCTACGCCAAGCTCTTCGAGGACCGCATCATCTTCCTCGGCGTGCAGGTGGATGACGCCTCCGCCGACGACGTGATGGCGCAGCTTCTCGTGCTCGAGAGCCAGGACCCGGATCGCGACATCGTCATGTACATCAACTCGCCCGGTGGATCCTTCACCGCGATGACCGCGATCTACGACACGATGCAGTACATCCGCCCGCAGGTGCAGACGGTGGTGCTCGGCCAGGCGGCCTCGGCCGCCGCGGTCATTCTCGCGGCGGGCACGCCCGGCAAGCGCCTCGCGCTGCCGAACGCGCGCGTGCTGATCCACCAGCCCGCCGTCGGCGAGGCCGGTCGCGGGCAGGCGTCCGACATCGAGATCCAGGCCGCCGAGGTGCTGCGCCTGCGCACCTGGCTGGAGGAGACGCTCTCGAAGCACTCCAACCGCACCCCCGAGCAGGTCAACACCGACATCGAGCGCGACAAGATCCTGTCGGCTGCCGAGGCGCTGGAGTACGGTCTGATCGACCAGGTGCTCACGAGCCGCAAGACGGGCAACGCGCTCGTCAAGTAGCACGACTCACATCACGCAGGTGGCCCCGGACTGAGTCCGGGGCCACTCGTGCGTCAGCACCCCGCCCGCGAGTGTGTCGTTTCTCCGGAGGTCGTGTGACCCGCCCCGCCCGCGAGTGTGTCGTTTCTCCGGAGTTCTCGCCGGTCAATGCCGTGCTGGCAGGGCATCCGGGGCCGTTTGATGTGGATTCTCCGGAGAAAGGTCCCACGGGGCGGTTGCGCGCCTCCGGGATCTCCGGAGAAACGTCGCACTGGGGTGCTAGGCGGGGCGGCGGCGGGCCAGCAGCAGGGTGACGACGACGGTGAGAGCGATGGCGCCGACGGTGCCGAGGATCCACCACGCGTCCGAGCTGATCGCGCCCGGTTCGGATGCGGAGGCCTCCGGGGATGCCTCGACCGGTTCCGCGTCGACCCCGCAGGTGGGCGCGGTCGCGCTTCCCTCCGCGGCGGCGAACGCGTCGGCGGGAGCCCAGGTGAAGCCGTAGCTCCCGCTGATCGTGTGGCCGTCGGCCGAGACCAGCTGCCAGGTGATCGTGTACTCGCCCGGCGCCCCGACCGCGGCCGTCGTGAACATCGACGAACCCGAGATCCGGGTGCAGCCGTCGCCGTAGTAGAGGCCCGCCGCATCCTGCACCTGGAAGGCGAAGCCGTTGCCCTCGCCGCCCAGGTCGAGGAGAGCTTCGTTCGTCCGGATCTCGAAGCTCTCGGGCAGCTCGGTCACCACCGCACCCTCGGCGGGGTTGGTGAAGACGACCGAGTTGTGCGCAAGGGCCGGGGAGGCGAGGCCGAGCACGGCGGCAGCAGCGAGCGCTGCCACCGCCATGCCGGCACGTCGTGACCGGGTCATGATTCCGATCGAACGCCGCGGCGCGCGACGACGGCCGCCACGATGCCGGCGGTGCCGACGACGAGACCGCCGATGCCGAGCACCCGGGCGAGCACGTCGGTCGAGGCCGCGGCGCTGGCGTCGGCCGACGCGTCCGTCTGCTCGTCGGTGTCCGTCTCGTGCGCGTCGTCGTCCTCATCGTGCCCGTGCGCGTCGACCACAGCGGCGCTGAGCGTCACCGTCGGGGTGTCCTCGCCGTCCCAGACGGTCTCGCCGACCGCGCAGGTCTGCGTGACCGGGAACGAGAGCGTGGTTCCCGCCTCCAGATCGGGCAGCAGCGCCTGCACATCGAACTGCTGGCGGTAGCCGTCGGGGAGTCCGCCGTCGGTCGCCGTGTAGACGACTTGCGCGACGCGTTCGGTCACCTCGTTGCCGTGGGCATCGGTGGTGGCGGCGACCTCGACGGTCACCTTGGATGCCTCCCAGCCCGCGACGACGGTCGGGGTGGCGGCGGTGATCTCCTCGGGCCATTCGATCGAGATCGCGGTGGTGGGCGAGCCGTCGCAGCCGTGCGGCACGCTGAACGAGAGCAGAGCGTACGAGCCGGCGGCCGTGGTCGAGGCGCTGACGCCGACGTGGGCGCTCGCGGGCAGCGCGCCCACGAGGGCGAGCAGGGTTCCGGCGCCGAGGGCGATGCCGGCCTTCGTGAGGGTGGTGTTCGTCATAGGGAGTTCAGGTCCAATTCGTCGTGGTGCGCACGCGCGCACGCGGCCGGGAACTCAGGTCACCGGCCAGAAACAAGGGAAGCGTGTGCTCGGGACTAGCCGAGCGCGACGAGAACCGGAGGACCGCGCCGCTGCAGCCGATGGCGCAGGATCGCGAGCGGCGACGGCAGCGACGGCGCGCTCACCAGGCGAGGGGCGCGAGCGCGCGGTGCCACCGACGGCGACGTGCGGAACGCGCGGATCAGGAGCTCGGCACCCGCCGACAGGGCGGCGAGGATGAGGGCCCACCCGCCGCGCAGCAGACCGAAGCTCGCAAGGGCTGCGATCACGTGATGCGCGCCCATGCCGAGACCGACAGCCGAGGACTCGGCCCCGAGCGCGAAGGTCAGCACCGGGTCGTGATGCGCGTGGCTGGCACCGGGGAGCGCGGTGGCGGCGCCGACGGTCGCGAAGAGCACGTGGAAGACGAACTGGTCGACCGCGACGGCGGCGGCGACGCGCCAGCCGCGCATCCGGGTGCCGACCACCGGGGTGGTGAGGAACGTCGACAGCACGAGGGCCGCGATGAGGGTGACGACGTTCGGCCAGCCGCCGCCCGCGGTCGCGTGCGCCACGGCCGCGATCAGTGTCGACAGGCCCGCGACGACCACCGCATGTCCGACGCGGCGCGCGCGGACGCGCTGTCGGGCAGTCGTATCGGGGGGCGCAGTCGTCATGGCGATCGCCTCCAGCCTATCCGGCACGATGACGGCGAATGACGGCGCGCCGAGCCGAAAACGGGCGTGGGACAGGCCAGCATCGCAGGATCGGGTTAGGCTCAAGACACGCTCATTGGGAGGAGTCAAGATGGCGCGCATCGGCGAGAGTGCCGACCTGCTCAAGTGCTCCTTCTGCGGGAAAAGCCAGAAGCAGGTCCAGCAGCTCATTGCGGGACCGGGCGTCTACATCTGCGACGAGTGCGTCGAGCTCTGCAACGAGATCATCGAGGAGCGACTCGCCGAGGCCGGCGAAGAGGCGACGAGCGAGTTCGATCTGCCGAAGCCGAAGGAGATCTTCTCGTTCCTCGAGGAGTACGTCATCGGGCAGGAGCCGGCGAAGCGTGCCCTGAGCGTCGCGGTCTACAACCACTACAAGCGCATCCGGGCCCGGTCGACGATCGCGTCGGCCGACACGCTCATCGACGACATCGACATCCAGAAGAGCAACATCCTGCTGATCGGTCCGACCGGATGCGGCAAGACCTACCTCGCGCAGACCCTCGCCAAGCGCCTCAACGTTCCGTTCGCGGTGGCGGATGCGACGGCGCTCACCGAGGCGGGCTACGTCGGCGAAGACGTCGAGAACATCCTGCTCAAGCTCATCCAAGCCGCCGACTACGACGTCAAGCGCGCGGAGACCGGCATCATCTACATCGACGAGGTCGACAAGATCGCCCGCAAGGCGGAGAACCCCTCCATCACGCGCGACGTCTCGGGGGAGGGCGTGCAGCAGGCGCTGCTGAAGATCCTCGAGGGCACGACCGCCTCGGTTCCCCCGCAGGGCGGCCGCAAGCACCCGCATCAGGAATTCATCCAGATCGACACGACGAACGTGCTGTTCATCGTCGCGGGCGCCTTCGCGGGGCTCGAGGAGATCATCTCCGCGCGCGTCGGACGCCGTGGGATCGGCTTCGGGGCGCCGTTGCACTCCAAGCGCGACGAGGCGGAGATCTTCAGCGAGGTGCTGCCGGAGGACCTGCACAAGTTCGGGTTGATCCCCGAGTTCATCGGTCGTCTGCCCGTCGTCACCACGGTGTCGCCGCTCGATCAGCACGCGCTGATGCAGATCCTCACCGAGCCGAAGAACGCGCTCGTCAAGCAGTACCAGCGCATGTTCGAACTCGACGATGTCGAGTTGGAGTTCGAACGCGAGGCGCTCGAGGCGATCGCCGACCTCGCGGTGCTGCGTCAGACGGGTGCGCGCGGTCTGCGGGCGATTCTCGAAGAGGTGCTCGGGCCGATCATGTTCGAGGTGCCCTCCAGCGAGGAGGTCGCGCGCGTGGTGGTCACCCGCGACGCGGTCATCGACAATGCGGCGCCGACGATCGTCCCGCACGCGCCGCGTCGCGCCGAGAAGTCGGCCTGACGCTCTCGCGTCGGGGTCCGGCTAGCGCCGGGCCAGCGCCCGCATCGTCGTCGCGGTGACGTCCGACAGCTCGCGCCAGAGCGCGTAGGCCTCGTCGTAGCGCTCCACGAGTCCGGGCTCCGGGTCGACGGTGTCGCCCGGGATCACGAATCGCTCGATCTCCGACCAGTCGGAGAGCGCGCCGACCCCGATCGCGGCGGCGACGGCCGCGGCGAGCGAGGCTCCCGGGTGCTGCTGCACCGTGCGCAGCGGAGTGCCGAGCACGCTCGCGTGGATCCGCTTCCAGAACAGCGAGGTGGCGCCGCCGTTCGTCACCGTCGCCTCGGTGAGCTGGATGCCGCGGTCAGCGAGCACGTCGGCGTTGTGCCGGAAGCCGAACGCGATGCCCTCCAGGGCAGCCCGGTACAGGTCGAAGCGGTCGTGGCCGAGGTGCATGCCGGCGAACACGCCGCGCAGGGCCGGGTCGTTCAGCGGCGACTTCTCGCCGAGGAAGTACGGCAGGCACAGCACTTCGGCGGCGCTGCGCTGATCGGCCTCGGCATCGAGGGCGGCGAGGTCGGTCTCGCGCAGGACGCCCTGCACCCAGCGCACGAGGCTGCCGCTCGTGGCCATGCATCCGTTCGGAAGCCACAGGCCGTCGACCGGGTGGTCGTCGAGGTAGAAGCGCGCGTCGGTGATCGGCTCCGTGCTGACCGCGAGGATGTCTCCGGCGCCGCCGAGCTTGACGAGCCAGTCGCCCTGTTTCGAGAGCCCGGCGCCGACGGCCGAGAGCACGTGATCGGCCCCGCCGACCACGATCGGGATGCCCGCGGGCAGGCCGGTGAGTCCGGCGGCGGCGGCGCTCAGCGCGCCGACGACCTCACCCGGTGAGGCGATCGGCGCCACTCGCTCGCCGAGGTTCGCCGCCGCGATCGCCGGAGCAAACGGGCTGCCGTCGAGGTCGAACAGGCCCGACTCGATCGCCCAGTTGCGCTCGACGTGCGGCCGTGCGCCGAGCGCCATCGCGACGAAGTCGTACGAGCCGACCAGCACGTGGCAGGCAGCCCACATCTCGGGCTCGTGCCGTGCCAGCCAGAGCGCGGTCGGTCCGACCGACTGCTGGGTGACCGGGGAGCCGGTGAGCGCGATGACGTCGTGCTCGGCCAGCCGCGCCGCCGCCTCGACGACCTCGGCGGTGGCGCGCGCATCGTTCTGCAGGATCGCTCGGCGCAGCGGGGCGCCCGAGGAGTCGAGAGCGACGACGGCGGGCACCATTCCGGTGGTGGCGATGCCGACCACCCGCGCGGGCGTCACCGCGGGGTGCGCGGCGAGGGCCGCGAGCACGGCGTGAGCGTTCGAGATCCACTGCGCCGGGTCGGCTTCGGCCCATCCGGCGTGCGGGGAGTGCAGTTCGTTCGAGCGGGTCACCTGAGCGAGCAGGCCGCCCTCGAGGTCGAGGGCGATGCCTTTCACCCCGGTCGTGCCGATGTCGAGCCCGAGGGTGATCGCGCTCACGACCGGGCGGCCTCCACGAAGCGGCGCGCGCGGTCGGGGTCGACCGGGTTCCAGGTGTGGCCGTCGAGCTTGAGCGAGGAGCCGACGATGCACCCATCCGCGATCGTCAGCATCTCGCCGATCGTGTCGGCGCGGGCGCCGGTGTTGAGGAGGACGGGAACGTCCGAGGGGACCGCGTCGCGGACGCCCTTGAGCGTGCTGGTCGACGGGCCCGCGCCGGCCATCGGGCCGGAGACGAGGATCGCGTCGGCGAGGCTCGAGACGACCGTGGAGCGCGCCGTCTCCGCCGCGTCGCGGCGCCCGATGGGGGAGGCGAACTCGGGGGTGATGTTCATGAAGATCGCGAGATCCTGGGCGTCCAGGCGGCGGCGCTCGCGCAGCGTGTGGGCAGCATCGGTCGTCCACAGTCCCATGTCGGACTCCCAGACGCCGGTGACGACCTCGCGGATGAAGCTCGCGCCGGTGGCGACGGCCGCAGCGAGGGCGATGCGCGAGTCCCAGAGGAAGTCCACGCCGAACGGGATCGAGTCGGGGCGGCACTCGGTGACGACGCGGGCCATCACGGCGGCGGATTCGGGGCCCGCGTGCAGTTCGTAGGGACGGTCGTTCTCGTTGCAGAACATGACCGCGTCGAAGCCGGCGTCGACGAGGAGCGCGACATCGCTGCGCACCTGGTCGACGAGACCCTGGATGCCCGCCTTCTCGTCGTAGAGAGGCGTACCCGGCAGCGCGGGCACGTGCGCCATCGCGATGAGCGGCTTGTCGACGCCGGGGAAGATTGAGGCGAAACGGGTCACGGGGTGTCTCCTGGATTGGTGCTGGGCGGAACGAGGACAACGTCGGCTCCCGCCGCGCGTGCGGCGGTGACGACGGGATCTGTGGGGTCGCCGTCGGTGACGAGCACGGTCACGTCGGACAGCGGGGCGATGGTCACCAGGTGCACGCGGCCGAGCTTGGCGGAGTCGGCCCCGACGATCACACGCCGAGATGCGTGGAGGGCGGCGCGCTTCACGCTGGCCTCCTGCGGGTGGTACTCGGTCAGACCGCGCTCCGCATCGACGCCGGCGACGCCGATGACGAAGGTGTCGCAGTTGTAGCGCGCGAAGGTCTGCTCGGTCTCGGAGCCGATCAGGCTCAGTTCGCCCGGTCTGACGGTGCCGCCGGTGAGGATGATCCGGGTGTCGGGCTCATCGGCGAGCGTGGTGGCCACGGCGATGCTCGGGGTGACCACGGTCAGCCCCAGGTCGCGCCCGCGGATCGCGCGCGCGACCGAGGCGACCGTGCTGCCGCTGTCGAGCACGACCGTCTCGCCGGGCTTCAAGAGGGCCGCGATCTGCTCGCCGATGTGGTCCTTGCTGGCCGTCGCCTGGCCGGCGCGCAAACCGTAGCTGGGCTCGAACGCCGTGCCGGTGATCGAGATCGCGCCGCCGGAGACGCGGCGCACGATGCCCTGCGCCTGCAGGGCCTCGATGTCGCGGCGCACCGTCATCTCGGAGACGTCGAAAGCCTCGGCGAGTTCGCCGAACGAGACCTCTCCCGTCTTGATCACCCGCTCCTCAATGAGCGTGCGGCGTTCTGCGACATCCATCAGGCGCTGTCCTCCTCGGCAGACCCCGCGCGCATCCTCGACACCAGGGTGTCGAAGTCCCGCTGCTGTTGCGAGAGCGCGTCGGCGACGTCGAGTGTACGCACCTGACGATCTGTCATGAGCCACTGCCCGTCGACCATCGAGTGGCTGACCGAGGCGCCGGAGGTGCCGTAGACGATCGCGGCCTCCACGGACTGGGCGCCGACGGGTCCTCGGGACACCTCGGAGAGCGGGATGGCGATGAGGTCGGCGACCGCGCCCGCCACGAGCTGTCCATCATCGACGCCACCGTCGAGGGCCCGCTGGCCGCCGCGCGTCGCGATCGACAGGATCTCGCGGGGCGTCACCTGGTTGGGCGTGTGCGAGGCGAACGCGGCGAGCTTGCCGAGGATGCGCATCTCCTCGAACAGGTCGGTGTTGGTGTTGTTGCACACATTGTCGCTGCCGAGGGCGACGAGCACCCCGGCGTCGAGTGCCTCGCGCACCGGGGCAGCGGGCACGCCGCTCATCATCGCGACCGACGGGATCACCGTGAGCGCGGCCTTGGTGCCGGCCAGCAGCGGAAGCTGATCCACGGGAACCGTGTTGCAGTGCGCCAGGATCGTGGGCACGTCGAGCATGCCGGTCTCGCGCAGCACCTCGAGCGCGGGCTTGCCGTACTCGGCCATGCACCAGTCGTCCTCCTCGCTCGAGGTCGAGAAGTGCACGTGCAGGCCGGTGCCGAGGCGCTTCGCGAGTGCGAGCTCGGCCTCCATCGCCTCCGGAGTGTTGTCGACGAAGTAGGCGTGCGGCCCGACCCAGCCCTGGACTCGCGTGCCCCCCGCCATGCTCTCGGCGAAGGCGGCGGCGGCGGCGAGTTCGCGGGCGCGGGCCGTGTCATCGCCGAGTTCGACGATTCCCCAGCCGATGCGGGCCCGGAGTCCCGAACGCTGCACGGTCGGGGCGATCTCGTCGGCGAAGAAGTACTGGTCGGCGAAGGACGTGGTGCCGTGCCGGATCATGTCGGCGCACGAGACCGCGACCGAGGCGGGGACGAGCTCGGGCGTGAGGTGCTCCTCGTGGGTGCGGAGCACTGCGAGGAACCCCTCCATGGTCAGCAGCGAGTGGCCCTCGGCGACGCCGCGGATGAGCGACATCGGGGTGTGGGCGTGCGCGTTGACGAGTCCCGGCATCACGAGGCTCGCGCCGAGATCGGTCACCCCTTCGCCGCTCGGGCGGGGGCCGGTGACGGGGGAGACCGAGTGGATGACGCCATCGATGACCTCGATGACGCCGGGAGAGAGCACCGTTCCGGCGTCGTCGTTGAGGTAGACCTGGTCGGCGACGATGAGCTCGGTCACGGCGTCTTCTCCACTCCGCCAGCCATGAGCTGGCCAATCCGGTCGCGATCCACCTCGGATCGGTCAAAGGGCCCCAGCAGCTTCCCGTCGTACATCACGGCAATGCGGTCCGAGAGGGCGAGCACCTCGTCGAGCTCCGCGGAGACGAGCAGCACGGCGCTGCCCTCCGATCGCGCGTTCGACAGCGCCTTGTGCACGAATTCGATGCTGCCGACGTCGAGACCGCGGGTCGGCTGATTCGCGAGCACGACGCGGGGGTCGCCCGACAGCTCGCGCCCGATGACGATCTTCTGCAGGTTGCCGCCGGACAGCGACTCGACGACGCGCGCCGGGGCGGCGCCGCGCACCTCGTAGTCGGCGATCACCTGTTCGGCGAAGCGGCGCCGGGCGCGACGGCGAATGATTCCCGCACGGCTGAAGCGACGACTGCGGAACGAGGTCGAAACCGCGTTCTCCTCCAGCGTCGCCTGCAGGTTGAGGCCCACGTGCATGCGATCGGCCGCAATGTGGGCGACACCCGCCGCGCGCATGGCGGCGGGGGAGGATCCGGTCAGGTCGGTGCCCGCGATGGAGACCCGGCCAGCTTCGAGTTTGCGCAGTCCGGCGACCGCCTCGACGAGCTCGTCCTGGCCGTTGCCGCTGACGCCCGCGATTCCGACGATCTCGCCGGCGCGGACGGCGAGCGCCACATCGGAGAGACCGGTGCTGCCGTCGGCGCTCGGATCCGCCATCGCACCCTCGACCTCGAGCAGGGTCTCGCCCGCCGAGCCGGTGCCGGGCTCGGCGGTGAGGAGGACGTCGCGACCGACCATCAGGCGGGCGAGCTCCGAGTCGGTAGCGCCGCCGCGCGGCACATCGCCGACGACGCGACCACGTCGCATGACGACGATGCGGTCGGCGACGGCCTGGACTTCGGGAAGCTTGTGGGAGATGAACACGACCGAGCGGCCGGTCGCGGCGAGCTGGCGCACCATCGCGACCAGGTCATCCGCTTCGGCGGGCGTCAGTACGGCGGTCGGCTCGTCCAGGATGAGCAGCTGTGCATCCGCGGCCAACGCCTTGAGGATCTCGACGCGCTGCTGGGCTCCGACCGGCAGGTCGGCGACTCGGCGTCGCGGATCGAGGTCGAGGTTGGCGTCGGCGATCAGCGCCGCGACCTGCCGTTCGGCGGCCGCATCGTCGTAGAAGCCGCGGCGGGCGGGCTCGCGGCCGAGCAGCACGTTCTGCGCGACGGTGAAGGAGGGCACCAGCTCGAAGTGCTGGTGCACCATTCCGAGCCCGTGGGAGATGGCATCCTGCTGGCTGGAGATGTCGGCGCGAACGCCGTCGATGTAGACCTCGCCGGCGTCGGGCTGGTGCACGCCGAAGAGGAGGTTCATGAGCGTCGTCTTGCCGGTTCCGTTCTCACCGATCAGCGCGACGACTTCCCCCGCTCCGACCTCGAGCGAGACGTCGTCGACGGCGAGCACGCCGGAAGCTGCGAAGTACTTGCGCAGGCCGCGGATCTCGAGTCGGGGCGTCTCGCCCGAGGTGGGAGTCATGGGATCTCTTTCTGTGGTTCTTGCTTACCGGGTGGCGATCAGCTGGAGACGCCGAGCGCGACGCAGGCGTCGCTCGTCGGGTCGTTGAGCGCGTCGCAGACGGCGATCTCGCCGGCCAGGATCTGCGCTTCGAGAGCCGCGACCTCCTCCATCAGTCCGGCGACGAGCGCGGCCATGTCGGCCGGGCCCTGCTCCTGGAACACGGTGGAGCCGTCGGCCCACGAGAGGCCGGTGACGCCGTCGGCGAGGCCCGCCGCGACGAAGCCCGATTCGAACTCGCCGGCGAGGGTCGACTTGATGAGGTTGTAGGTCGTCATGTCGACGCGCTTCATGACCGATACGATGACCGTTCCGGGGGCGTCCCCATCCTGGTTCGAGTCGACGCCGATCGCGAAGGCGCCCTCCTGCTCGGCGGCGCTGAACACGCCCTGGCCGCTGAGGCCCGCCACCGCGTACACGATGTCGTTGCCGGCCTGGTAGAGCGCGAGCGCGGCCTCCTGGCCGACGGTCGGGTCGCTGAACTCACCGTTCAGGTAGCTCGGGGTGACGGTGCAGTCGGGGCACGCCGCGAGCACACCCTGCTTGTAGCCGTAGTAGAACTGGTTCAGCCCCGGGTTGTCGAGACCGAGCACGGCACCGACCTTCTGGGTGGTGGTCATGCTTCCGGCGATGTAGCCGCCGAGGAAGCTCGACTCGTGCACGTTGATCGCGTAGGCCTGCACGTTGTCCGGCAGCTCCGACACGAAGATGTCGCTCGGCACGCCGAAGAGCTGGTCCGGGTTCTCGAGAGCGACCGCGAGCAGCGAGTCGGGGTCGAGACCGGGCGCGAGGATGATGTCGGGCTGGGTGGCGACAGTCGAGCGGATGACGCCCTCCTGCTGCGCGACCGACTCGGCTTCGACGACGCGCCCGGTCACGCCGAGCTCGGTCTCGGCGAGAGTCGCACCGGCGACCGCCGAGTCGATGAATCCGCCGTCACCGGCGGAGCCGGGCGTGATCAGCGCGTAGCTGAAGGTGTCTTCGGCTTCCGCGGTCGTGGTGTCGGCCGAACAGCCGGCCAGCAGGGTCAGCGACGCCGCAGCAACAGCTGCGACGGCGATCTTCGAGGGGCGCATGGGTCTCCTAGGTGGGTGTGTTTTCGGACTTCTGGGCGGTGCGAGTGGAGCTGCGCGACCGGAGGCGAATCCGGCTGCTTTGTCGCCACAATCGAGCGACGTTCCCGCGCGACTGGGCGCGGAGACCAACCAGCACGAGCGCGACGAAGGCGGCGCCCTGCGGGATGAACTGGGTGAGATTCGGGGGCACATCGAAGGCCTGGAGGCGGATGCTCGCCGCGCTCGCGAAGCCGAATACGGCCGCGGCTGGGACGATGAACGCCGGGCGGTTGAGCGCCAGCAGCGCGGCGGTGATGCCGATCCAGCCGCGGTCGGCGCTCATGTTGCGGGTGAAGATCCCGAGATCGCCGACCGAGAGGAAGGCGCCGCCGATTCCCGCGATCGCACCCGCCGTGACGAGGGCGAGCATCTGCGTCCGTCCGACGTTCAGTCCGGCGGCGGCGGCCGCGATCGGCGCCTCGCCGACCGCGAGCAGGTGTCGGCCGCTGCGGGTGCGGAAGTACATGCCGAGCAGGATCGCCAGCGTGAACGCGAGATACACCAACGGGTTGAGCCGGTCGAGGAGCTGACCGACGAACGGCAGGTCCGTGAGGAACGGCACCTCGACCTCGTCGATGCGCTCGACGTCAGGGGAGTAGATGCCGACGCCGCCGAGGTACGACCGCATCAGGAAGACCGTGAGCTGCAACACCAGGATGTTGAGGCCGATGGCCAGGATCACCAGGTCGACGCCGATGCGGTGCGCGGCGGCCATCAGGAGCCCGATGAGTGCACCCGCGACCGCGGCGGCAAGGATCCCGAGGTTGTTGTCGCCCGTGGTGGCGGCGACCAGGATCCCCACGAACGCCCCGGCGAGCACCTTGGATTCGATTCCGAGGTTCAGCACGCCCGCGCGTGCGCTGATCAGCGAGGCGATGGCGGCGAACAGGATCGGGGTCGTCAGGCGGATGCCGCTGTTCAGGAAGTCGGCGACGACGTTCATGCGGTCCCCTTTTCTGCGCTCAGCTCGACGGCGGCATCGTGTCTTCGGTTCGCTCGGCGTCGATCGATCCAGCGCTCGAGTCGGGTCAGCAGCGGTGCCTGCACGGCGATCAGGACGATCATGAGCGCGAGGACCGTGGATCCGATCTCGCGGGGCACACCCAGCACGATCTGGAGCCCGTTGACGGCGCCGACGGTGATGCCGGCGTACAGCACGCCCGCGATCGCGGCGCCGATGGCGGTGGTGCCGCCGAGAATCGCGGCGGTGAGGCCGGTGAACCCGGTGCCGTCGGAGAAGCCCTCGATGACGCGGTAGTTGACGCCGAGCACCTGGACGCCGCCGCCGATGCCGGCAAGCGCGCCGCCGAGCAGACCGGCGCGGAGCACGCTGCCGGTGCTCGACATGCCGGAGTAGCGAGCGAAGAGCGTCGCCTCACCGGACATCCGCTGCTCGTAGCCGGCGGTCGTGCGGCTGAGGAAGAACCAGACGCCGATCACGGCCACGATCGCGATAATGAACGAGACGCCGAACTTGGTCGAGATGTCGAACAGGGGCAGGCGAGCGGTCTCGGCGACGACGTGCGTGTAGCCGACCGTGGATGCCTCGGCGCGCAAGGGGTAGTTGACGAGGAAGTCGACGAGGAGTCCGGCGATCGCGTTGAGGACGATCGTGATGATGAGTTCGTTGACGCCGAGGTAGATCTTGAGGATCGCGGGGATCACGCCCCAGATCGCTCCGACGGCGCCGGCGGCCGCGAGGCAGACGATCGGGTGGATGCCGGCGGGGAGCAGGATGCCGTAGCCGACGACGGCCGCGGCGAGACCGCCGAGGGCGTACTGGCCCTCCTGGCCGATGCTGAAGAGCCCGGTGCGGAGCGCGACGACGGCGCCGAGCGCGGTGAGGATGATCGGCGCGGCGAGGGTGAGGCTTCCGCCGACGTTGCAGTAGCCGGGGTCGCAGCTGAACCCGGCCTGGATGACGGTCTGCGCGGCCGCAAACGGCGACTGGCCGAGTGTGGCGACGAGAATGCCGCCGATGGCGAGCGCGACGACCGCCGCCGCGACCGGGAGCCCGATGCGGCGCAGTGTGCGCTCGATACTGTCGCGATCCATCGGACCCCCGGTCGGTGTGGTGCTGGGTGTGAGTGTGTTCATCCTGGGGTGCCGGTGTTACAAATTCACAGTCACCGTGTTTCTTGCGTGTTACAAATTCACATGACGAGTTCTCGGGTCCGTCTCGGCCCCGTTCGGAGCACCCGCACCGCCGCCGGCCGCGCGCCTCCTCCTGTCACGAAATGCAGGAGATGCGCGGCCGCTGCGGTGCCGACTCGTGGCGAACGCGGGGGATGCGTCGAAAATCTCCTGCATTTCGTCACTGGGGCGGGGGAGGGGGGGCGGCGTAGCATGAGCGCATGGTCGTCGAGGAGGACGCAACACCCGGAGTCGTGCGCGGCGCGCGGCGCGCGGCGATCATCGCCGTGGTGGTGTCGCTCGTCATCGCGGCCGCGATCGGGATCATCGCGCTGGTCAGCGGCGACTTCGGCGAGCTGCAAGGCCGGGTCATCCTCTCAACACTGACGGTCGCCGCCTTCGGGACGACCTCGCTGTGCCACCTGGCGATCGTGGCGCGCGCGGTGCGCGTGGTCGGGTTCGTCGGCATCGCGGCGAGCCTGTTCGCCGCGGTGAGCGCGTTCCTGCTGATCTGGACCGATTGGGATGAGCTCGTCGACGGCGACACGCTCGTCAAGGCTCTGCTGGCCTCCGCGATTCTGGCCGCGAGTCTCGCGCAGGCCAACCTGCTGCTTCTGCTCGCTCGTCAGCGCAACGTGCTCATTCGTCTCGGGCTCGGCGTCACCCTGATCGCCGTCGCGACCGTCGTCGTCATGCTGTGGCTGACGATCTTCACCGACGGCGACATTCCCGGCGACGAGGGCTCGGCCTACTGGCGCGCGCTTGGCGTCGTCGGCATCGTGGATGCGCTCGGCACGATCGCCCTGCCGATCGTCGCGCTCATTCTGCGGGCGCGCACATCGCCGCGTGCCGACACGAACGAGGCACTCGGCGCCGGGAGCTCGAGCGTGACCATCCCGCTCACTCCGGAACTCGCTTCGCGCCTCACGGCCGACGCGAGCGCGCGAGGCGTGAGCGTCGAGTCCGCCGCGCGCGACGCGCTCGATCGCGGGCTCTCGCCCCGAGAAGGTCTCTGACTGGAGTCAGCCAACCGGTGCCGCTCGGCGGCGCGGTCGTGGCTGCGCGTGTGTGCTCGCCCTGGGCGCTCCCGGCCGCCGGTCTCGACGTGCGGAGTGGTTGACACGCCCACGTTCTTCCTTCTATGGTTTATTTAGTCCTAAATAAAGGGCTGTACCAAGGAGATTCGATGGCGAACCGACCGAGCGCACGCACCGATGTGAATCGCTCTGCGATCCTGGCCCAGTTGGGGGCGCAGGGACCCGCATCGCGCGCCGATCTCGCGCGTTCGCTCGGGGTCTCGCCGGCGCTGATGACGCAGCTCACCAAGGACCTTCTCGCTGACGGTCTCATCGTCGAACTCGAGAACTCGCCGTCGCAGGGCGGCCGGCCGGCCCGGATGCTCGGCCTCGCCGCGACCGGTGACCGCGTCATCGGCGTGAAGGTGGTCGCCGACCACGTCGCCTTCGTCGAGGTCGGACTCGACGGTTCGGTGCAGCGCTCGGCGAGCGAGCCGTTCGATGCGGCGGCGACGACGGTGCTTGCCGACCTGGCGCGCCTGCTCAAGCACTTCATCTCGGGCGGATCGACGCGCCTGCTCGGCGTGGGCGTCGGCGTCCCCGGCTCCGTTGACCGCCAAGGCAACGGCGTCGTCGACTCGCCGCAGCTCGGCTGGAACCGCGTCCCGCTCGGCGAGGCGCTGCAGCGCGAGCTCGGCCTGCCGATCATCGTCGAGAACAATGTCAACGCGCTCGCCATGGCCGAGCGTCTCTACGGCGTCGGACGCCGTCACAACAGCTTCCTCGTCGTCACGATCGGAACCGGAGTGGGCGCCGGGATCGTGGTCGACGGGGTCGTACTTCGCGGTGCCGCCGGCGGCGCGGGCGAGATCGGGCACACCCCCGTGCTCGAGAACGGCCCGCGCTGCATGTGCGGCAACCACGGCTGCCTCGAATCACTCATCGGCGAGGCCGCCCTCGTGCGCATCGCGCGCGAACGCGGTGTGATCTCCGCGAGCGCCGGCATCGCCGCGCTGCGCACGGCCGCCGACGCGGGCGACGCGGGGGCGACGGCGATCTTCAGCGAGGCCGGTCACCTGCTCGGCCGCACGCTCGCCGGTCTCGTGCACACCCTCGACCCCGAGATCGTCATCCTCCTCGGGGAGGGCACCGTGTCGTGGCCGCACTGGTCGTACGGCTTCGAGCCCGCCTTCCGTGCGAGCCTGCTGCCCGCGCGCCGCGGCGTCGGCGTGGCCGTCGAGACCTGGCAGGACGCGAGCTGGGCGCAGGGCGCCGCGGCGCTCGTGCTGGCCACGCCGTTCGACGCCGACGGCGTCTCGGGAGACCAGGGACAACTGGTGCGCGACCGGCTCGTCGCCGGCAGCGCCATCCAGGTCACCGAGCAAGGCGCGGACTCGTGAGTCTGCGCGCAACCGGAGCGACGGCGCTGCCGCCGGCCACCGAGGCGCCCCGACCGTCGATCGCCGGATCGTCTCGGCGCAGCCGCCGCGTGAAGTACGCCCTCACCGTGCTGGCGTTCATGCTTCCGAGCGCGATCCCGTTGACACTGTTCGTGCTCGGGCCGATGGTGGGAGCCGCCTGGGTCAGCCTCACCGAGTGGAACCTGCTCTCGCCCGCCACGTTCGTCGGCTTCGACAACTACGTCAGCCTCTGGAACGACCCCGAGACGGCCGAGGTGTTCCTGCACACGATCTACTACATCGTCGGCTATCTCCCGCTCGTCTACATCGGCGGACTCGCCCTGGCGCTCGCCCTCAACGCGGGCCTCAAGGGCCGGTCGTTCCTGCGCGGCATCTACTTCCTGCCCGTCGTCACGAGCTGGATCGTCGTCGCCCTGGTCTGGCGCTGGCTACTCAACCCGAGCACCGGCGTGGTGAACACGGCGCTCGCGTGGTTCGGCATCGACGGCCCCGGCTGGTGGACCGATCCCGCCTGGGCGATGCCCTCGATCATCATCGCCTCGGCCTGGAAGGACCTCGGCTTCGTCATGGTGATCCTGCTCGCGGGGCTTCAGGCGATCAACACCGAACTGCTCGACGCCGCCCGCGTCGACGGGGCCGGCTGGTGGCGCCGACTGTTCAGCGTGGTGCTGCCGCTGCTGAGCCCGAGCACCTTCTTCGTCATCGTGATCTCGCTCATCAACGGATTCCAGGTCTTCGACCAGGTGTACGCGATGACCGGCGGCGGCCCCGGTGGGGCCACCCAGGTCGTGGTGCAGCAGATCTACGACCTGACGTTCCGCTACGGGGCTGCGGGGGAGGCATCCGCCCTCAGCTGGATGCTGTTCGCCGTGGTCCTCGGAGTCACGGTCATTCAAATCATTGGTCAGAGGAGGTGGGTGACGTATGGCTGAGCGCACCACGGCTCGAGCGCGACCCCGCCTCGGCATGCGGCCCGGGCTGACGGGACTGATCGTCCTGCACGTCGTCGTCATCCTCGGCGCGATCGCGATGTTCTTCCCGTTCCTGTGGACGATCATCACCTCGATCACGCCGGGGGCGGGCCTCACCGTCGCCCCGGCGCTGATCCCGGCCGACCCGTCGCTGGATGCCTACCGCCAGCTGTTCGAGGAGCGCCCGTTCGCTCGGGTCGCCCTCAACAGCATCGGACTGGCCACCGTCACGACGCTGGTGCAGCTGTTCACCAGCGCCACCGCGGCGTACGCCTTCAGTCGTCTGCCGTTCCGGGGACGCGGCATCGTGTTCGCCGTGTACCTCGCGACGATGATGATCCCGCTGCAGGTGCTGATCGTTCCGCTCTTCGTCGAGCTGAAGGCGTTCGGCCTGATCAACACCTACCTGGGCGCGCTGCTGCCGACCTTCGCGAGCGCCTTCGGCATCTTCCTGCTGCGGCAGGCCGTCCACCAGGTTCCGCGTGAGCTCGATGAGGCCGCGACGCTCGATGGCGCCGGACATTTCCGGATCTTCTTCTCGGTGATCCTGCCGAACATCCGTCCCGCGCTCGCGACCCTCACCGTGTTCGCGTTCATGGGCAGTTGGAACAACTTCCTCTGGCCGCTCGTTGTCCTGCGCTCGCCCGAGCTGCACACCCTCCCGGTGGCGCTCGCCGGGCTGCAGGGGCAGTACACGACGCAGTGGGACATCGTGATGGCCGGATCGGTCATCAGCGTGCTCCCCATGCTCGCCCTCTATCTGTTCGCCCAGAAGTACGTCATTCAGGGCGTCGCAAGCTCCGGACTCAAGTGAGTTCGGTCGCCCACACCCTCGCACCAAACCCCATCGAAGGAGATAGGCACACCATGAAGCGCAATCTGATGACCGCAGTCGGCCTCGCCGGCGTCGCGGCATTGACCCTGGCGGGATGCACCGCGGCCGCCGACAGCGGTCCCGTGACCATCACGTACACCAACTTCATTTCCAACGGCGGAAACGAAGACAACCTGCAGGCGATCGTCGACGCGTTCGAGGCCGAGAACCCGAACATCACCGTCGAGGTCACCACGCTGCCCTACGGCGACTACGGCACCGCGCTGCAGACCGACCTGGCCGCCGGCACCGAGAGCGACGTCTTCGACATCGAGTACTCGAACTACGCGCAGTACCAGGCGAACGGCGTTCTCGCGCCGATCGAGGTCGCCAACCCGGGCGCCTACAAGGAGTCGCTGCTCGAGGCCTACGCGACCGACGGCGTGCAGTACGCGCTGCCGAGCTCGTTCTCGGACGTCGTGCTCTACTTCAACAAGGAGCTCTTCGACGCGAACGGCCTCGACTACCCGACGCAGGACTGGACCTGGGCCGACGAGAAGGCCGCCGCTGAGGCGATCACCGACCAGGACGCCGGCATCTGGGGCGACCACCAGCCGGTCAGCTTCTACGAGTACTACAAGGCTCTCGCGCAGAACGGCGGCGAGTTCCTGAACGCCGACGGCACCGCGGTCGCGTTCAACACGCCCGAGGGCATCGAGGCGGCCGAGTGGCTCGTGAACAAGAGCGGCACCGTGATGCCGACCATCGAGCAGGGCCAGGGCACGGCCGACTTCGACACCAACCTCTTCAAGGAGGGGAAGCTCGGCATGCTGCACAGCGGCATCTGGATCTTCGGCGCCCTCGCCGACGTGACCTTCGAGTGGGACATCGCGGTCGAGCCGGGCAACACCCAGCAGGCCAGCGCGGTCTTCTCGAACGCGATCGGCGTCAGCGCGAACTCGGAGAACGTCGAGGCCGCGGCGAAGTGGGTCGAGTTCATGACCTCCTCGGACACGATGGTTGACATCCGCCTCGACTCGGGCTGGGAGCTCCCGCCCATCTCGGACGACGCGAAGCTCGCCACCTACCTCGAGAAGGGCGCGCCGGCGAACCGTCAGGCCGTGTTCGACTCGCTCGATGGCATCGCGCTGCCCCCGGTCGTTGCCAACGGCCAGGCCGAGATGCAGGACATCCTCGGCGAGGAGCTCATCGAGGCGCAGGCCGGCCGCAAGTCGGTTGAGGAAGCCCTCGCGAGCGCCGAGGAGCGCATCAACGCCGTCATCGGCGGCTAGCAGTTCGCTGGTCGAGTAGCCGCGCAGCGGCGTATCGAGACCGCAGACAGGTCTCGATACGCCGCCCGGGGCGGATACTCGACCGGCACAGCCGCCGCCCGGGGCGGATACTCGACCGGCGCACCCCGCACCACCGATTCACCCGTTCGACCGCCCACCTGATCCAAAGGATCCCCTCGTCATGACCAACGCCCCGGCTCTCGCCGATCGCGCCCACCTGGCTGCGATCGCCGAGCAGGGACGCGCTCTGATCCTCTCTCTGCAGGATGCGAGCGGCGCCTACCCCGCGAGCCCCACCTTCTCCGCCTATCGCGGCTACTCCTGGTTCCGCGATGGCGCCTTCATCGCCGACGCGATGTCGGCCGCGGGCGAGGCGGCGTCGGCGTCCGCCTTCTTCGATTGGTGCGCGCGCATGCTGACCGACCGAGCCGACGACGTGCGCCGCATCGTCGCAGCCGCGGCGGCGGGCACCCCCGTCGCCGACAGCGACATGCTCCCGACGCGGTTCACCCTCGACGGTCGTGAGGGCGACGACGACTGGTGGGACTTCCAGCTCGACGGCTACGGACTGTGGCTGTGGGCGCTCGCCGAGCATGTGCGGCGCCACGACCTCGACCCGAGCCCCTGGCTTCCGGCCGTCGAGCTCACCATCGACTACCTCGTCAGCTCCTGGCAGCGCCCCTGCTACGACTGGTGGGAGGAGCACGTCGAACGCGTTCACGTGTCGACTCTCGGCTGCATCGCGGCCGGCTTCCGCGCCGTTGCCGCGTTCCCGACGCTCGACTCCGCGCATTCGGCTCAGGCGTCCGACTCGGCCGTCGCGGTCGAGGACTTCATCCGCACCCACGGCGTGCGCGAGGGGCACCTCATCAAGTGGCTCGGCAGCGACACCGTGGATGCGAGCCTCGCCTCGCTCATCGCGCCGCTCGGGCTGATCGACGCGGCGTCGCCGCTCGGCGCATCCACGCTCGCCGAGCTGGATCGGAAGCTCGTGGTCGACGGAGGCATGCACCGGTTCCTCGCCGACACCTACTACGGCGGCGGCCAATGGCCGCTGCTCAGCTGCTTCCAGGGGCTCGCCGCGCTTCGCGCGGGCAACCGCGACCGCGCCCTGGAGCTCCTGCGCTGGTCGGCCGCAACCGTCCGCGAGAGCGGCACCATGCCGGAGCAGGTCGCCGATCATCTGCTCGACGCGTCCTTCGTCGCCGAGTGGATCGAACGCTGGGGAACGAGCGCTGACCCGCTGCTCTGGTCCTACGCCATGTACCTTCGTCTCGCCCTCGAACTCGGAGTCATCGAATCATGATCCGTCACCGCCCCTTCGGCTCCGGTCACCCGTACTCGGTCGACACCGACCAGCGCCACCCCGTCGACCCGGTCGCGGGGGAGACCCTCAACCTGGGTGTGCGCAGCTCGCCCGGGGTCACCCGCGTCGACCTCGAACTCGTGCGCGACGGCGGAGCGCCCTCGGTGATGCCGCTGGCCCCGGTGACCCGCCGCGACCGCGGGCAGGTCGTCGACGGCGGCCACCTGGCGTCCGCGCAGGCGCGTCTCGCGCGCGCCAGCGGCGGCTGGAACGCCGAGCTCAACGATCTGCGGGTCGGCGAGACGCTGCGCTACCGCTTCGTGGCTCCCGACCAGCGGACCCGCTGGTTCGAGACCACCGTGAGCGGCTGGATCGACGGCGCCCCCGGGCTTCAGCAGGTCGGCACGCCGCGGGTGGTCGAGGGGTCTGCGCGCTCGCTCGGCGACGGGTCTCAGGTGCACCGCATCCGCTTCGCCATCCCGCTGGCGCCCGGTGAGCGGGTCGCCGGTTTCGGCGAACGCTACGACGCGCTCAACCAGCGCGGCACCGAACTCGATTCCGTCGTCTTCGAGCAGTACAAGAGCCAGGGCGCCGAGCGGAAGACGTACCTTCCGATGCCGTTCGCGCACGTCGTCGGCGGAAGCGGCTGGGGTTTCCACGTGCGCACCAGTCGTCGCGTCTGGTTCGATGTCGGCGCCCGCGACGAGAACCTGCTGTGGATCGAGGCCGAGACCGATGCAGCCGGCAGCCTCGAGATCGCGTTCTACGACGGCTCGCCCCGTGAGGTGCTGGCGGAGTTTTTGGCCGAGGTCGGCCAGGCGGAGGAGCTGCCCTCCTGGGTGTTCCGGCTCTGGGCCAGCGGCAACGAGTGGAACACGCAGGCCGAGGTGATGCGCCAGATGGATGCGCACCGCGACCACGACATCCCGGTCGGCTCGGTCGTCATCGAGGCCTGGAGCGACGAGAGCACGTTCACCACCTGGCGCGATGCGACGTCGGAGATCGTCGACGGCGCCCAGCCGAAGCGACTGTCCGACTTCGAGTTCCCGGAGGACGGCGCCTGGCCGGACCCGAAGGGGATGACCGACGAGCTGCACTGCCGCGACATCCGCCTGCACCTCTGGCAGATCCCGCTGCTCAAGATGCGTCCGCATCCGGCGGGGCAGCTGAAGGCCGACGCCGAGGCGGCGATCCGCGACGGTGTGCTCATTCAGGAGCCGGCGCCGGACGGATCGCTGCGCCCGTACCGCAACCGCGGCTGGTGGTTCCCGCTCGGGCTCATGCCCGATCTCACCGACGATCGTGCCGCGCGGTGGTGGACCGAGAAGCGCCGCTACCTGGTCGAGGAGATTGGCGTCGACGGGTTCAAGACCGACGGCGGCGAGCACGCCTGGGGTCGTGAGCTGGTCTACCGTGACGGCCGGTTCGGCGACGAGAAGAACAACACCTTCCCGGTGCACTACGCCAAGGCCTACGGCGACCTGCTTCGCCGCAACGGCAAGGCGCCGGTCACCTTCAGCCGCGCCGGCTTCAGCGGCAGCCAGGCGCACGGCGCATTCTGGGCGGGCGACGAGAACTCCACGTGGGAGGCGTTTCGCTGGTCGCTGTTCGCCGGTCTCAATGCCGCCTCCAGTGGCATCGTCTACTGGGGCTGGGACCTCGCCGGCTTCAGCGGCGACATCCCGACCGCGGAGCTGTACCTGCGCTCGACGGCGGCCGCCGCGTTCGTGCCGATCATGCAGTACCACTCCGAGTTCAACCACCACCGCACCCCGTCGCGCGACCGCACGCCGTGGAACATCGCCGAACTGACCGGCGACGACCAGGTGATTCCGGTCTTCCGTCGGTTTGCGAAGCTGCGCGAGAAGCTGGTGCCGTACCTGACCGCGGAGGCGCGACGCGCCGTCGAGTCCCGTGAGCCGCTCATGCGGCCGCTGTACTTCGACCTTCCGAACGACGAGGAGGCGTGGGCGCACCCGCTGCAGTGGATGCTCGGCGACTCGATCCTGGTCGCGCCGGTCGTCGACGAGGGAACCGAGGTCGCGCGCGTCTTCCTGCCGGCGGGGGACTGGGTGGATGCCTTCACCGGCGCCGCCGTGTCGGGCGGTCAGCTGCTCGACCGGGTCACGCCGATCGACGAGCTTCCCGTCTACGTGCGCGCCGCCGACTGGCCGTCGCTCGCGGAGGTCTTCGCGAGCTAGGCCTCTCCGAGGCCGCGGCGTTCGAGCAGGGGTTCGATGACGGCGTCGCGGCCCCGGAACTCCCGGTACGCCTCGAGCGGGTCCTTCGAACCTCCGACGCCGAGCACGAGCCGGCGGAACGTCTCGCCGTTGGCGCGGGTGA
This sequence comes from Herbiconiux sp. J20-20, assembly GCF_057365085.1. Taxonomy (NCBI): domain Bacteria; kingdom Bacillati; phylum Actinomycetota; class Actinomycetes; order Micrococcales; family Microbacteriaceae; genus Herbiconiux; species Herbiconiux sp. J20-20. The sequence goes on along the minus strand of NZ_CP195122.1, from coordinate 629,602 downwards.
GCCCGTCGTTCTCGTGGAACCAGGCGACGGTGTCGGCGTCGAGCACCTCGCTCCAGATGTACGAGTAGTAGCCGGCGTCGTAGCCGCCGGCGAAGATGTGGGCGAAGTAGGTGCTCGAGTAGCGCGGCGGGATCGCCGGGTGGTCGAGTCCGGCCGCCGCGAGGGCCTTCGCCTCGAACTCGGTGACATCGGTGACGGCGGCGGCCTCGTCGGGCGTCAGTGTGTGCCAGGCCTGGTCGAGCATCGCCGCGGCCAGGTACTCGCTCGTCGAGAAGCCCTCGTTGAACTGCTCCGAGGCGTGCAGCCGCTCCACGATCGCGGGGTCGATCGGCTCACCGGTTTCATAGTGCTTGGCGTAGTTGTTCAGCACCTCGGGCCAGAGCATCCACATCTCGTTGACCTGGCTCGGGTACTCGACGAAGTCGCGGTAGACGTTGGTGCCCGCCAGCTTGGGGTAGGTGACGCGGGCGAACAGGCCGTGCAGCGCGTGCCCGAACTCGTGGAACAGCGTCGCGACCTCGTCGAAGGTGAGCAGCGTGGGCTCGCCCGCGGCGGGCTTGGGCACGTTGAGGTTGTTGGTCACCACGACCGGCTGCCCGAGCAGCGAGTTCTGCGAGACGAGCGAGTTCATCCAGGCGCCGCCGCGCTTGCTGTCGCGCGTGTACAGGTCGAGGACGTACAGGCCGACGGGGGAGGCGTCCTCGTTCTTGACCTCGAAGATCCGGGCGTCGGGGTGGTAGTTCACCAGGTCGCGACGCTCGTGGAAGGTGATGCCGTACAGCCGGGTGGCGGCGTAGAACACCCCGTCCTGCAGCACGCGCTCGGCTTCGAACCACGGCCGCAGTGCGGCGGTGTCGACGTCGTAGCGCTCTTGTCGCTCCTTCTCGGTCCAGTACGCCCAGTCGGCGGCGCCGACCTCGCCGCCGGCCTGGCGCTCGAGCGCGGCATGCTCGGCGGCGGCGTTGCGGGCGGCGGCCGGAGCCAGTCGGCCGAGCATCTCGGCGACAGCCTCGGGCGTTCCCGCCGTCTCGTCGGCCGTCACCGCGGCGGCGTGATTCTCGAAGCCGAGCAGCACGGCGCGCTCAGCGCGCAGCCGAACGATCTCGAGCACCAGCTCACGCGTGTCGTGCTCGCCGCCGCGCGTGCCGCGCGAGCGGGATGCCTCGAGCAGGCGAGCGCGCACGTCGGCGTTCGTGAGGTCGGAGAGCGCGGGCTGGCCGGTCGGCAGGATGAGGGTGAGCAGGTAGCCGTCGAGCCCGCGTGACTTGGCCGCTTCGGCCGCGGCGGAGATCTCGCCCGAGGAGAGGCCGTCGAGCTCGCTCTCGGAGTCGAGGTGGACGGCGAGGTCGTTGGTGTCGGCGAGCAGCGACTTCTCGAACCGCGTCGTCAGCGTCGAGATCTTCTGGTTGAGTTCGCGCAGACGAGACTTGGCCTCCTCGTCGAGGCCTGCACCGGCCTGCGTCATCTCGACGTGCCAGCGCTCGACCAGATAGCGCTGCTCGTCGGTGAGCGACTCGTCGCTCTCGTGCACCGCCGTGATCCGCGTGTAGAGCGCGTGGTCGAGCATGATCGCGTCGTGGTGCTCGGCGAGCTTCGGAGCGAGCTTCTCTTCGAGCGCGTTGGTGAAGTCGCTGGAATGCGACGAGCTGAGGTGGAAGAAGACGTGCGAGACGCGCGCGAGGATCTGCCCGCTGCGTTCCAACGGCTCGAGCGTGTTGGCGAAGGTGGCCGGCGCCGCCGTGTCGGTGATCGCGGCGAGCTCCTCGAGCTGCTCACGCATCCCAAGTTCGAAGGCCGGCTCGAAGTGCTCGTCGGTGATGTCGGCGAACGGCGGGAACGCGTAGGGCAGCAGGCTGGGCGTCAGAAACGGATTGCTCACGAACTCAGCCTAGATGGCCGTCGCGACACGGTGCAAAGAAAAACTTGCAAAGGATATGTTGCAAAGGTATCTTTGCGTTATGACCGACGACCGGACCCCCCGCAGTCTTGATGTCAACGACCTCAAGGCCCTCGCGCACCCGCTGCGCGTGCAGCTGCTCGACGCGCTGTCGACCTACGGGGCGGCGACCGCCAGCGGACTGGGGGAGCGGCTGGGTGAATCCAGCGGGGCGACCAGCTATCACCTGCGCCAGCTCGAGAAGCACGGCTTCGTTCGCGAGGTCGAAGGCAAGGGCAGCGCCCGCGAACGCTGGTGGGAGCGCGTGCCCGGCGGCCTCATGCTCGAGGCGAGCAGCTTCGACCCGGAGTCGCCGGAACGCGCCGCCAGTGAGCTGCTGCTCGGCGAATGGGAGCGCAATCGCCGTCGACTGCTGAGCGACTTCATGGCGCGCGGCGAGGCACTCGGGCACGACTGGCTCGAGGCCAGCACCCTGACGACCACGAATCTGAGGCTCACGCACGCGCAGCTGGCCGACCTGCGCGACGCGCTGATGACGGTCGTCGAAGACTACGTGTCGCGCTACCGCAGCCACGACGCGCCCGGTGCGCGCCCCGTGCAGCTTCAACTCAATCTGTTCCCCGTCGTCGACGGGACCCCGACCCCGGAATCCGACGACACCATCACTCCGCCCGCCAAGGAGGCGAGGTCATGACGACACAGCCGATCACCGTATTCCCGTCCATGGCGCTGGGCCGCTCCGGCGCGCGACGTCCGAGCATGCGACGAGCCGCGATGCTCCTCGGCGTCGCGCTCGTGCGGTGGGGGCGACGCGGCACGCGTGCGATGACCCGGGACGAGATCCAGGCGCGTCGCGCCCTCGAGCAGCAGCTGCAGGCCACCCGGCTCCAGGGGCTGCGGCTCGCCGCCGACCACGGGCCGCGGTAGCCGGTGCCGAGGGGCACTAGGTTGTGGGAATGCAGACCTCCACGCCCTCGGGAGCGCCGGTGCGCATGAACGATCTGGGGCATCCGATCGCTGCCGGGGTGATCGCCGCCCTCACGGGTTTTGCGAGCTCGTTCACGCTCGTCATCGCTGGACTGGTGGCGGTCGGCGCCACTCCCGCGCAGGCCGCGTCGGGGCTTTTCGCCCTCTCGCTCGGCCAGGGCATCCTGTGCATCGCCCTGAGTGTCGCCTTCCGGCTGCCGCTGGCCTTCGCCTGGTCGACGCCCGGCGCCGCCGTGATGATCGCGGCGGGCGGGCTCACCGGCGACTTCGGAAGCGCGATCGGCGCGTTCCTGGTGTGCGCCGCGCTGCTGCTGCTCACGGGGGCCTGGCCAACGCTGGCCCGCGCGATGACCCGCATTCCTCCCGCGATCGGCAGCGCGATGCTGGCGGGGATCCTGGTGCCGATCTGTCTGGCGCCGGTGCAGGCGGCCGTCGAACTGCCCGCGCTGGCGCTGCCAGCCATCATCGTCTGGGCGCTGCTGGCGCGACTCGCGCCGCGGTGGGCGGTGGCCGGGGCGGTGATCGCCACGATCGCCGCGATCGCGATCTCGGGACGCGCGGCCGGATTCGGCGACTACTCGCTCGCCCCGACGCTGGAATTCGTGATGCCGCACTTTGACCCGCTCGTGATCGTGAGTCTCGGCGTTCCGCTGTATCTGGTGACGATGGCCGGGCAGAACGTGCCCGGATTCGCCGTGCTGCGCACCTTCGGCTACCACGAGCCGCCCGCGCGCGCGATCCTGCTGAGCACCGGCGCCGCCTCGGCGATCATCTCGCCGTTCGGCGGCTACGTGCTGAACCTCGCCGCGATCACGGCGGCCATGATGGCGGGGCCCGACGCGCACGCAGATGCGCGCCGGCGCTGGATCGCGACCGTCACCTGCGGCATTGCCTACCTTCTGCTCGCGTTCGGCGCGAGCGCCGCCAGCGCGCTCGTCGCCGTCGCGCCGCCGATCCTGATCACGGCGGTTGCGGGGCTGGCCTTGTTCGGTGCGTTCGGGTCGTCGATCGCCGACGCGCTCCGCGAACCGGCGCACCGGGTCGTCGCGGTGCTGACGTTCCTGGTCGTCGTCTCCGGCGTCACGATCGCCGGGATCGGCTCGGCCTTCTGGGGCCTCGTGGTGGGCGCGCTCGCCTATCTCTGGCTGGTGCTCTCGCACCGCCCTCGTCAGTCGGCGGGCGACACCGTCGCTGCGTCCCCGACCGGGTCGTAGCGAATCGTCGTGCCGTCGTCGAGTTCGACGACGGGGCGGCCCTCCAACCAGGTGAGGGTCCAGCGCCACTGACTGGTGTCGAATGAGGCGACCTCGGCCTCGACGCTGCCGATCGCCGCGATCACGGCGTCGGGGAGCGAGGCGGGGGCCTGTGCGCCGACCGCCCACCGCGTGCCGAGCTGCATCAGATGCCCTTCTCGTAGGTCACCCAGGTGGTGCGGGTGGCGATCTTGTCGTAGACGCGCTGCGCGCGCTCGTTGTCGGCGGCGGTGATCCAGCGCAGCTTTCCCCCCTCGCCCGATTCGCGGGCGAGCGCGGTGAGCGCCTCGATCAGAGCCGTGCCAGTGCCGGTGCCGCGCGCATCCGGGTCGACGTAGAGGTCGTCGAGGTACCAGTCGGTGCCGCCCGTGAAGGTGTCCGGGTGACGTCGGTAATGGGCGAACCCGACGAGCGCACCGTCATCCTCGGCCACGATCGCGTCGATGCCGGACCCGGGCGCCAGCAGGATCCCGCCGACCCGGTCGAGCACATCCTCGGAGAACTGCGTCTCGTAGAACACGCCGTAGGCGCGAAACAGCTCCCGCCAGGCGGGGAGGTCGTGCACGGTGAGCTCGCGGATCTGCACGGCGATCAGGCCTCCGGCTGCTCCGCGAGCACGATCTCGGTCACGGCGACCTCCTCGGCCTCGACGAGCGTCAGCTCGGCGATGCGGCCCACGGCGCGCAGGTCGTCGACCGCCTCGGCCAAGAGTGCGGGGCCGGCGAGCACGGCCGAGAGCACCTCGGTCTTCTGCGAGGCCTTGGCGTCGGTCTTGGCGCGGCGGATGCCGATGAGCGCGGCGCTCACCTCCGGCAGTAGCCCACGGGCCGCGCCGAACTCGGCCAGCTCGGTCGCCTGCGGCCACGCGGCGGCGTGCACCGAGGTCGCGTGGGTCCAGCGCCACACCTCTTCGGTGGCGAACGGGATCACCGGGGCGAGCAGGCGCAGGAACACGTCGATCGCGAGGCGCAGCGCCGCCACGGCACTGGCCTGCGGCGCGCCGGTGCCGGTGTAGGCGCGCTCCTTCACGAGCTCCAGGTAGTCGTCGCAGAAGGTCCAGAAGAACTGCTCGGTCACCTCGAGCGCGCGCGCGTGATCGAACTCGGTGTAGGCCTTCGTCGCCAGTCGCACGACCTCGCCGAGCTCGGCGAGCATGTCGCGGTCGAGCGGTTCGGTGATGGCGCTGGTCTCGATACGGCCCTCGGGGCCTACCCGACTCGCGTCGAGCGGGAACGAGTAGACGAACTTGGAGGCGTTCAGCACCTTGATCGCCAGGCGCCGGCCGATCTTCATCTGCTTCGGGTTCTGCGGATCGAAGGCGGCGTCGGTGCCGAGGCGCGAGCTGGCGGCCCAGTAGCGCACCGCATCCGAGCCGTGCTCCTCGAGCAGGCCCGCGGGGGTGACGACGTTGCCCTTCGACTTCGACATCTTCTTGCGGTCGGGGTCGACGATGAAGCCGGAGATGCCGGCGTTCTTCCACGGCACCTGCCCGTGCTCGAGCTCGGCGCGCAGCACCGTCGAGAACAGCCAGGTGCGGATGATGTCCTGACCCTGCGAGCGCAGGGCGTAGGGGAACACCAGGTCGAACAGCTCGGGGTCGCGCTCCCAGCCGCCGGCGATCTGTGGCGTGAGGCTCGAGGTCGCCCAGGTGTCCATGATGTCGAGCTCGCCCTCGAAGCGGACGCCCCGGTCTGCCTCCGTGTAGCCGGGCGGGACGTCGCTCGACGGGTCGATCGGCAGCGACGCCTCGTCGGGGACGATGACGCCGGTGCGCTCGCCCTCGGCATCCAGCTCGTACCAGACCGGCAGCGGCACACCGAAGAAGCGCTGGCGCGAGATCAGCCAGTCGCCGGTGAGACCGCCGACCCAGTTCTCGTAGCGCACCCGCATGAAGTCGGGGTGGAAGTCGATGCTCTTGCCCGCGGCGAGCAGGCGCTCCTTGAGCGCCTCGTCGCGCGCACCGTTCGAGATGTACCACTGGCGCGTCGAGACGATCTCGAGCGGCTTGTCGCCCTTCTCGAAGAACTTCACAGGGTGGGTGATCTTGCGCGGCTCGCCGTGCAGGTCACCCGACTCGGCGAGCAGCTCGACCATGCGGGCCTTCGCGCTGAACACGGTCTTGCCCGCAAGCTCCGCGTAGGCGGCGCGGCCGGCCTCGCTGAACAGCTCCTCGGCGGGGGCCTCGGCGATCAGGCGGCCGTCGCGGCCGATGACGGTGCGGTTGGGGAGGTCGAGCTCGCGCCACCACACGACGTCGGTGACGTCGCCGAAGGTGCAGATCATGGCGATGCCGGAGCCCTTGTCCTGCTGGGCGAGGCGGTGCGCGACGACCGGCACCTCGACGCCGAACACCGGCGTCGTCACGGTTGTGCCGAACAGACCCTGGTAGCGCTCATCGTCCGGATGCGCGACGAGCGCGACACACGCGGGCAGCAGCTCGGGGCGGGTGGTCTCGATCTCGACGGTGCCGCCGTCGGGCTTGTGGAACGAGACCCGGTGGTAGGCCGCGGGCTGCTCCTTGTCTTCGAGCTCGGCCTGGGCCACCGCGGTGCGGAAGGTCACGTCCCACAGGGTGGGGGCATCCGCCTGGTAGGCCTCGCCGCGGGCGAGGTTCCGCAGGAACGCGCGCTGCGCGGTGGCGCGCGAGTGCTCGTCGATGGTGCGGTAGGTCAGCGACCAGTCGACGCTGAGCCCGAGGGTGCGCCAGAGGTCTTCGAACTGCTTCTCGTCTTCGACGGTGAGCCGCTCGCAGAGCTCGACGAAGTTGCGGCGGCTGATCGGCTGCTGGTCGGCGGCCTTCGTGCTCGAGCCCTCGCCGCCGTCGTGCGGGGGAGTGAAGTCGGGGTCGTAGGGCAGCGTCGGGTCGCAGCGCACCCCGTAGTAGTTCTGCACGCGGCGCTCGGTCGGCAGGCCGTTGTCGTCCCAGCCCATCGGGTAGAACAGGTGCTTGCCGTTCATGCGCTGGAATCGCGCCGCGAGGTCCATGTGGGTGTAGCTGAACACGTGGCCGATGTGCAGGCTGCCGGAGGCGGTCGGCGGAGGCGTGTCGACGCTGAAGACGGCGTCCTTGCCCGCGGCCAGCGCGGCCGTGCGATCGAACCGGTGGGTGCCGTCGACCTCCCAGGTCTCACCCCACTTCGCTTCGAGGCCCTCGAGTGCGGGCTTGTCGGGAATGGGGGCGCTGGCGTTCACGCGGACTCCGGTTCGATTTCGACGGCACCGAGTCAATGCCCCGAATCCGGGGCGAGGTGCCTGAGTGTGAGGTGTGATCTGAGTCTACCGACTCCGTCCGGGAGTACGGTCGGCGCATGGCCGCCGCGACGCCTCCCGCTCGGTATGACGATCTGCATGCCGCTTTCGTGAACTGCACGCTCAAGCGCAGTCCCGAGATCAGCCACACTCACGGCCTGATGAGACGCAGCATCGCGCTCATGCAATCCCAAGGGGTGTCGGTCGACCAGATCCGGCTCTCCGATCACGATGTCGCCGACGGGGTGTACCCGGACATGCGCGAGCACGGGTGGGAGTTCGACGAGTGGGTCGACCTCTGGCCGCGCATCCGTGACGCCGACATCCTCGTCGTCGGAACCCCGATCTGGCTGGGGGAGCCGTCGTCGATGCTGCGTCGCTTCATCGAGCGGCTGTATTCGATGAGCGGCGAGCTCGCTGAGAACGGCCAGTACGTCTACTACGGCAAGACCGCAGGGGTGCTGGTCACCGGCAACGAGGACGGCGTGAAGCACTCGGCGATGTCGACGCTCTACAGCCTGCAGCACATCGGCTACACGATTCCACCGGCCGCCGACGCGGGCTGGATCGGCGAGGTGGGGCCGGGCCCGAGCTACCTCGACGAGGGCTCCGGTGGCCCCCAGAACGACTTCACCAATCGCAACGTCACCTTCATGACCTGGAACCTGCTGCACCTCGCGCGCATGCTGAAGGACGCGGGCGGGATTCCGGCCTACGGCAACCAGCCCGAGCGGTGGACGCGGGGCGAGCGCTGGGGGTACTCGGCGAACCCCGAGTACCGCTAGCGCTACTCGCTGACGAGAATCGTGTCGCGTGCGATGATCTCGGAGCCGAGGAAGACGGCGATCGAATACTGCTGCCACCCGGTCGGCTGACCGCACTGGTAGTCGACGGTGATGGTGCCGACGGCGGGGAGGCCCGTCTCGTAGGGCTCGGCGTCGGCCGCCTCGGTCCCGATGCCGAACGACACCGTGGTGCCCGCGGTGTCCCAGGTGAAGGTCAGCGGAACGGAGCCGCCTGCCGTGCAGTTCACCTCGGTGGTCGACGACTCGAAGCTGCGGATCGGCGACGGCGGCAGTGTCGGCTCGGCGCTCGAGGTGGCGGTCGGCGTCGCGCTCGGGGTGGGGCTCGCCGACGGGGTGGTTGTCGCGCTCGGGGTGGGCGTCGGCACGGGGGTGCTCGCGTCCCCGTCGTCGGTCAGCAGCACGACGATGAGCGCGAGCACCGCGACGAGGAGCAGGCTCGACGCGGCCAGCAGGGCGATCACGAGCCGCGAAGGCCGCCGCCGCTCGCCGAAGTCGCTGTTCATCGAAGCCCGCCCGTGATCCGCCTCAGGTCGTGGCGGGGCTCGTCGCCCCGCCACGAGTTCTGAGCGTCACTCTAGGCTCCGCCGCCGCGCGCTTCAAGCGGCGGGGGCGTCGTCCCTGTCGACGCGGATGCGCTGCGCGATGAGCGCGCTCACGAGCGTCACGAGCGACAGCGTCGCGAGCACGAGCCCGGGGTGCCACCACGCCTGCTCGGTCGCGACACCGAGGCCCGCCGTCACGGTGGGGATGAAGCCCGAGACCACGGCCGCGAGGGCGTAGGCGAACCCGAGAGCCGAGTAGCGGTAGCGCTCGTGGAACAGCTCGGTGAAGATGCCGCCGAGGGCGGCCCAGCTCATCGTCGGCAGGATCCCGCCGATGATCATCATCGCCACGAGGAACTCGAAGCTGGAGAACTGCAGCGCGTAGTAGATCGGGAACGCGACGAGGAGGGTTCCCAGCGCGCCGATCGCGACGACGCGGGCCGACCCGATGCGGGTCGCCCACCAGCCGAACAGGGGGATCGTGACGAGCTGCAGGAGCCCGCCCGCGGTTGTCGCGATGAGCAGCTGGTAGTAGTCGTAGCCGAGCACGCCCGCGCCGTAGTTCAGCGTGTAGGTGTTCATGAGCGAGTAGGAGCCGATGCCGAGCAGGGCGACGCCGATGGCGACGAGGATCGTCGCCGGCTGGGCGCGCAGCAGTGCCGCGATCGGCACGCGGGGTCGCAGTCCCTGCTCTTTCACGGCGGTGAAGACGGGAGTCTCGGTGATCGCGAGGCGCAGGTAGAGCGAGATCGCCAGCAGGGGGAGCGCGGTCAGGAACGGCACCCGCCATGCCCATGCCGAGATCTCGGGGGCGCTCAGGGTCAGCGTGAGCCAGAGGAACGCGGTGGCGGCGAGGATCGAGCCGATCGGCGAGCCGAGCTGCGGCATCGCGGCGGCGAAGGCGCGCTTGGCGCGGCTCTCATGCTCGGTCGCGATGAGCACCGCGCCACCCCATTCGCCGCCGAGCGAGACGCCCTGGGCGACGCGCAGGGTGACCAGCAGGATCGCCCCGAGCCAGCCGGCCTGGTCGAAGGTCGGCAGGACGCCGATGAGGCCGGTCGCCACGCCCATGATGGTCACGGTGACGATCAGGGTGGTGCGGCGGCCGAGTCGGTCGCCGAGGTGCCCGAACAGGATCGCGCCGAGCGGGCGTACGACGAACGCGACGCCGATGGTGGCGAGAGCGGTGAGATTCGCCCCCACCGGTCCGAGCGGCTCGAAGAACAGCGGGCCGGCGAAGAAGGCCGAGAAGTAGGCGAACAGGTAGAAGTCGTACGACTCCAGGGAGGTCCCGACCAGCGAGGCCCAGCGGGCCTTGCGTGCGGTGCGGGGGTCGGAGGGAGCGATCACGGAGGCACGGGTGCTGTCCGTGACCGACGGGGACGTGGTTGGCACTTTGCCACGAGTTTCGTTGGTCACAAGTCCAGAAGCGTAGTGGCGTGCGGGCGACCGCGCCCGACGGCGCACAACTTGTTCTATAAGAAATAGAAATATATGCTGGCGGCATGCTGTTTCGCATCGACCCTTCCTCGGCGGTGCCGCTGTTCGCCCAGCTCGCCGGGTCGGTGCGCGGCGCGCTCGCGCGCGGGGAGCTCCGCGAAGGCGATCGCCTCCCCAGCGCTCGCGAGGTGGCCACCGCGCTCGACATCAACATCCACACGGTCCTGCGCGCCTACCAGGAGCTGCGTGATGAGGGTGCCGTGGAGCTCCGCCGCGGGCGCGGTGCGGTGATCACGGCGCAGGCCGGGACGCGCATCGACATCGCCCCTGCCGTCCGCGATGTGGTCGCTGCGGCACGGGAGGCCGGAATCGGTCGCGAGACCCTCATCTCGCTCATTCGAGAGGAATACCCGTCATGACCGCACGGTCCGCGACGTCCTACCGCGTCATCATCATCGCCCTCGGGGTTCCCCTGATCATCACCGCCCTCGGACTCGTCCTCGTCTCGGTGTGGTCGTCCGAGCTTCCGTCGACGGTCGCGATCCACTGGGGATTCGACGGCGTCGACGGTGTCGGGCCGCTCTGGATCATCCCGATCCTGCTCGTCGCCGTCGGCATCGGCGTCCCGGGAATCCTGTACGGCGTCCTGGCGGCGGCGGGCGGACGCGGGGAGTTCACCCTCGTCCACAAGCTGCTCGCCACCGTCGCGTTGGCGGTGTCGGTCCTCATCGTCACGATCGGGGTCGGGTCGCTCTGGCTCCAGCGCGGTCTCGCCGACGCGCGGGAGGCGGGCGACATCCTGCCCGTGATGGGGATCGCCGCAGCCTTCGCGCTCGTCGCGGGCGCGATCGGCTGGTTCGTGCTGCCCGCCGCCGCTCCGGCCCGCGCCGCTGCGCCTCAGGACGCGACCCCGCTGATGGTCGGTGAGGGCGAACGGCTGGCGTGGGTCGGCGGAACCCGGCTCAGCCGGCCGCTCGCCTTCGCGGTCGTCGCGGCCGTGCTGTTCGCGGCGCTCGCCGTCGGAACGGCCGTCATCGCGAGCGACGGCGCCTACGCCGCACTCTTCGCCATCCCGCTCATCCTGCTGCTCGCCGTGCTCGCGACCCTGCATTTCACCGTCCGCGCCGACCAGCGCGGCCTCACGGTGACCGGCGGCGTCGGCTTCCCCCGCTTTCGCGTGCCGCTCGACGCGATCGAGAGGATCTCGGTGGTGCAGGTGAACCCGCTCGCCGAGTTCGGGGGCATCGGCATCCGCCTCGGTCTCGACGGCCGATTCGGCATCGTGCTCCGACGCGGTGCGGCGCTGCAGCTCGAGCGCCGCGGAGGTCGCACCTTCCTGGTGACCTGCGAAGACACCGAGACGGCGGCGCGCGTGCTCGCCACATTGCATGCGCGGTCGCATCGGTCCGGAAAGTAGCTGCACGGCCCGCAGATTCCGGCCGTGAAACCGCTACGATGAAGGCAGCAACTGCGATCCGGCCATCACCGGGGAGTTCCGGGAAGAACGCGCTTCGGCGTCAGTAGAACCCGGCGGGTCAGCCCGTCACAGCGAGCAAGAGCGGCGGAGGTTTCTCGCCGGTCGAGTAGCGGCAACGCCGCGTATCGAGACCGCGACGCACCCCCGCAAGCGAGGTGGTACCGCGGTTTCTGTTCGATGCGAACGGGAGCCGTCCTCGTGGAGATCGAACACCCGCCACGAGTTGAGGACCAGATGCCGTACCCCGCGATCCCCGCCTCTCCGGACTTCCCGGCCATCGAGCAGGGCATCCTCGCCTTCTGGAAGGGCGACGACACCTTCCGCGCCTCTGTCGAGCAGCGCGAAGGCTGTGACGAGTGGGTCTTCTACGACGGCCCGCCGTTCGCCAACGGTCTGCCGCACTACGGGCACCTGCTCACCGGCTATGCCAAGGACCTGTTCCCGCGCTACCAGACCATGCGCGGCAAGCAGGTGCACCGCCGCTTCGGCTGGGACACCCACGGTCTGCCCGCCGAGCTCGAGGCGATGCGCCAGCTCGGCATCACCACGAAGGACGAGATCGAGGCGATGGGCATCGAGGCCTTCAACGCGAAGGCTCGGGAGTCGGTGCTGCGCTACACCGGCGAGTGGGAGGAGTACGTCACGCGCCAGGCGCGCTGGGTCGACTTCGAGAACGACTACAAGACGCTCGACGTGAGCTTCATGGAGAGCGTCATCTGGGCCTTCAAGCAGCTGCACGAGAAGGGCCTCGCCTACGAGGGCTTCCGCGTGCTGCCGTACTGCTGGAACGACGAGACCCCGCTGTCGAACCACGAGCTGCGGATGGACGACGACGTCTACCAGATGCGCCAGGACCAGTCCGTGACCGTGACCTTCCCCCTCGTCGGGGAGAAGGCGGAGGCGCTCGGTCTCACCGGCGTCAACGCGCTCGCCTGGACGACCACCCCGTGGACGCTTCCCACCAACTCGGCGCTCGCCGTCGGTCCCGAGATCGAGTACGCGCTCGTGCGCAGCGCCGACGGAGCGCACGAGTACCTGCTGGCTGCTGACACCGTCGCCGCCTACGCGAAGGAGCTCGGCTACGCCTCCGCCGCCGAGATCGAGGTCGAGCGCATCGTGCGCGGTGCCGAGCTCGACGGCGTGCAGTACGACCGGCTGTGGGACTTCTACGTCGACGTTCCCGGCATGGAGAACGCCTGGCAGATCCTCGTCGCCGAGTACGTCGCCACCGGCGAGGGAACCGGCATCGTGCATCAGGCCCCCGCCTACGGTGAGGACGACCAGATCGTCTGCGCCGCCGCGGGCATCCCCGTCGTGCTGTCGCTCACCGACAGCGGTCGCTTCCTGCCGGAGGTGGAGCCGGTCGCCGGTCAGCTCTGGTCCGACGCCAACAAGCCGCTCGTGCAGCTGCTGCGCGCCGAAGGGCGGCTGTTCCAGCTGAAGAGCTACGAGCACAGCTACCCGCACTGCTGGCGCTGCCGCAACCCGCTCATCTACAAGGCCGTGTCGAGCTGGTTCGTGCGCGTGCCCGAGTTCAAGGGGCGCATGGGCGAGCTCAACCAGCAGATCAACTGGGTGCCCGACAACGTCAAGGACGGCCAGTTCGGCAAGTGGGTGGCGGGCGCACGCGACTGGTCGATCAGCCGCAACCGCTACTGGGGCAGCCCCATCCCGGTGTGGAAGAGCGACAACCCCGAGTACCCGCGCATCGACGTCTACGGCTCGCTCGCCGAGCTCGAGGCCGACTTCGGGACCCTGCCGAAGAACGACGCCGGTGAGCCCGACCTGCACCGCCCCTTCATCGACGAGCTGACCCGGCCGAACCCCGACGACCCGAGCGGCCAGTCGACGATGCGCCGCATCGAGGATGTGCTGGACGTCTGGTTCGACTCCGGCTCGATGCCCTTCGCCCAGGTGCACTACCCGTTCGAGAACGCCGAGTGGTTCGACTCGCACAACCCGGCCGACTTCATCGTCGAGTACATCGGGCAGACGCGCGGCTGGTTCTACACGATGCACACGCTCGCGACGGCGCTGTTCGACCGACCCGCCTTCAAGAACGTCATCAGCCACGGCATCGTGCTCGGCAACGACGGGCAGAAGATGTCCAAGAGCCTGCGCAACTACCCGAACGTCTCCGAGGTCTTCGACCGCGACGGCGCCGACGCGATGCGCTGGTTCCTGATGTCGAGCTCGGTGATCCGCGGCGGCAACCTCATCGTCACCGAGGAGGGCATCCGTGCGGGGGTGCGCGAGCTGCTGCTGCCGCTCTGGAGCACCTACTACTTCTTCACCCTCTACGCGAACACCGCCCCCAGCGGCGAGAGCGGGTTGAGTAGCGCCGAAGGCGCGTATCGAAACCCCGGTTACACCGCAACCTGGCGCACCGACTCGACGAACGTCCTCGACCGCTACCTCCTGGCGAAGACCCGGCAGCTCATCGTCGACACCACGAGCGACCTCGACGCGCTCGACAGCCCGTTCGCGGCCGCGCGTCTGCGCGACTTCGCCGACGTGCTGACCAACTGGTACGTGCGGCGCAGCCGCGACCGGTTCTGGGAGGGCACCGACACCGACGCGTTCGACACGCTCTTCACCGTGCTCGAGACGGTCACCCGCGTCGCCGCACCGCTCATCCCGCTCGTCACCGAGGAGATCTGGCGCGGGCTCACCGGCGGGCGCAGCGTGCACTTGGAGGACTGGCCGGACGCCTCCGCCTTCCCCGAGGATGCGGCGCTCGTCGAGACGATGGACCGCGTGCGCGAGATCGCCTCCGCCGGGCTGGCGCTCCGCAAGGCCCGCCAGCTGCGGGTGCGACTGCCGCTGGCCCGGCTCACCGTGGTGAGCGATGCCTCGGCCGGCCTCTCCGACTTCGCCGAGATCCTCGCTGACGAGCTCAACGTCAAGGACGTCACGCTCGAGCCGCTCGTCGAATCGAGCCTCGCCGACTTCGGGATCACGCGCCGCCTCAGCGTCAACGCGCGCGCCGCGGGCCCGCGCCTCGGCAAGCAGGTGCAGCAGATCATCCAGGCCGCGAAGGCGGGGGACTGGTCAATCGACGGCGACGCCGTCATCGTCGGCGGAGTTCCGCTCGTGGCGGGCGAGTTCGAGCTCGAGCTCGAGGTCGCCGACGCGTCGAACGCGATCGCGTTCCTGCCCTCGGGAGGCTTCGCGCTTCTCGACACCAATGTGACGCCCGAACTGGCGGCCGAAGGACTCGCCCGCGACGTGGTGCGCGCCGTGCAGCAGGCCCGCAAGGACGCCGGACTCGAGGTCAGCGATCGCATCACCCTGACGCTCGGCGCCGACGACTCGGCGCTCGCGGCGATCACCGCGCACCGCGACCTGATCGCCGCCGAGACGCTTGCGACCACCGTCGAGACCCACGAGGCTGGAGACGGAACGATCGCCGTCGGCGAGGGTTCCCAGATCTCGATCGGAGTGGAGCGCGCGTGAGCGACGACACGGGCGGCGCGGCCGTCCCCGAAGACGACTTCGACGACGAGTTCGCCGACGACGCGGCGGAGGTGTACCGCGAGCTGCTCGGCCGCATCGGGGAGTCGAACCCGCAGCCGCGGCTCGAGCCGACGCGTCGTGCGGTCGAGCTGCTCGGCGACCCGCACCGCGCGGCCCCGGTGATCCACGTCACCGGCACGAACGGCAAGACTTCGACCGTGCGCATGATCGAGTCGATCCTGCGCGCCTCGGGGCTGCGCACCGGCCTCCTCACGAGTCCGCACCTGGTGCGCGTGAACGAGCGCATCGTCATCGACGGTCGCCCGGTCTCCAACGAGGCGCTCGTGCGCAACTGGGCCGACATCGCTCCGTACCTGGTGATGGTCGACGCCGAGCTGGTGACCGCCGGCGAGGCGCCGCTCACCTACTTCGAGGCGCTCACCGTGCTCGCGTTCGCGATCTTCGCCGACGCCCCGGTCGATGTGATGGTGCTGGAGGTCGGGATGGGCGGCGAGTGGGACTCGACGAATGTCGCCGACGGTCAGGTCGCGGTCTTCGCCCCCATTGCGCTCGATCACCAGAACCGCCTCGGCGACACCGTGGCCGAGATCGCGCGCACCAAGGCGGGCATCATCAAGCCCTCGGCCTCCGTCGTGAGCGCGATGCAGTCGATCGAGGCGCTCGATGAGCTGCTCGCCGCGACCGAGCGCTTCGAAGCGACCCTCGCGGTCGAGCGCCGCGACTTCGCCGTCACCTCGACGACGGTCGCGGTCGGCGGTCAGCTGGTGAGCGTGCGCGGTCGCGCGGGCGAGTACAACGACCTGTTCCTGCCGCTCTACGGCGACCACCAGGCGCAGAACGCGGCCGTCGCGATCGCCGCCGTGGAGTCGTTCCTCGGCGACGCGACGGTCGCTCTGGACGCCGACATGCTCGCCGAGGGGCTCGGCACCGTGACCTCGCCCGGCCGGCTGCAGCTCGTCGGCGTGGAGCCGACCGTGCTGGTCGATGCCGCGCACAACCCGCACGGCGTCGCGGCCCTGGCGGCCGCCCTGCGCGAGTACTTCGACTTCGACGAGTTCGGCATCGTGCTGGGCGTGCTCGGCGACAAGGACGTGCACGGCATCGTCGAGGAGCTCTCCCCGGTCTCGACCCGTTTCTTCGTGACGCGCTCGCACTCCGACCGGGCGATCTCGGTCGACGACCTCGCCTCTCGGGTCGTCGCGGTCACCGGCCGCGAGGGCGTCACGACGCACGAGGAGCTGGGCGGAGCACTGGATGCCGCGCGCGGCTGGGCGAGCGAATCTCCCCGGCGCGCGGTCGTCGTCGCCGGCTCGATCACGCTCGTTGGCGAGGCGATCGAGCTCGCCGAGACGGGACAGTGGAAGTGAGCGAATCGAGTAGCGCGCAGCCCACCCCGAGCGGGTCGAGTAGCGCGCAGCGCGTATCGAGACCCCGCCGCACCCGCGGCGTCACCGAAGCCCTCCTCACGATCGTCCTCGGCCTCGAAGCCTTCCTGATGTTCTTCGTGACGCTCGTGGTCTTCGGTCTGCGCATCGTCGAGCCCGTCGTCGCCTTCGCCGGCGGGGGAGCGCTCCTGATGATCCTCGTCGTCGTCGCCGGGCTCCAGCGCCATCGCGCCGGGGTGATCGCGGGCGCCGTGCTGCAGGTCGTCCTGATCGCCACCGGTTTCGTCTTCCCCGTGCTGTTCGCGCTGGGCGCGGTCTTCGCGGGGATCTGGCTGTGGGCGTTCCTGCGTGCGCGCGCCATCGAGAAGGCGCGCGCCGAATTCCTGGCCACCCATCCCGAGTTCCCAACCTCCGAAGGAGACCCAACGTGAGCAGTGAGACCGTTCAAGAGACCCTCGTCCTCGTCAAGCCGGACGGAGTCGCGCGCAACCTGACCGGCGAGATCCTTCGCCGCATCGAGGCGAAGGGCTACCAGCTGGTCGACGTGCGCATGCTGACGCCTGACCGCGAGCTTCTCGCCGCGCACTACGCCGAGCACGAGGGCAAGCCGTTCTACGAGCCGCTCATCGAGTTCATGCAGTCCGGCCCGGTCGTGGCGCTCCGCGTCGCCGGCAACCGGGTGATCGAGGGATTCCGCTCCCTCGCCGGTGCGACCGACCCGACGGCGGCCGCCCCCGGTACGATCCGCGGTGACCTCGGCCGCGACTGGGGCCTCAAGGTGCAGCAGAACCTGGTGCACGGCAGCGACGCGCCGGAGACCGCGGCGCGCGAGCTCGCACTCTGGTTCGACTAGAGCCTGACCGGCGGCTGCTCGGCGTCTAGCGGGCGTCGAGCAGCGCCAGCAGCTCGCCGTCGGTCGCGGGGTTCCAGCGCTCCCCGTCGATGACCACGGTCGGCGTGCCGAAGCCGCCGTTCTCGCCGGCAAGCTCCGCGCGCGACACGGTCGAGGCGGTGATCGCTGCCACCCAGTCGCGGAAGTCGCCGTTCTCGACGCAGCTGATGACGTCCGCGTCGGTGACGCCGATGATGCCGAGCAGCTCGACGAGCTGCGCGTCGTCGTAGCCGACGGTGCCCTCGTCGGGCTGCGCCGCGAAGAACCCGTACTGCACGGCGAGGAACGAATCCGGCTCGTGCTCGGCGACGCAGGCCGCGACGTTGGCGGCGCGGCTCGAGTACTCGCTGTCGAGGAAGGCGCGATCGAGGATCGCCACCGGGTGGACCTCGAGCACGAGTTCACCGGAGGCGACGCGGCCGGTCAGCTCCTCCGAGTAGGCGCCCTCGAAGTCGCGGCAGATCGGGCACGACCAGTCGACGTACAGCTCGACGGCCGTGGCCGCCGTCTCGCCGTTCGGGTCCGCGACGACCACCGCGCCATCGACACCCTCGAAGCGGATCCCGCCGTCGGACGTCATGCTCGCCGGGGCGCTCACCTCGAGACTCTCGACGTCGGCGGGCTCCTCCCGCAGCGCGAAGATCACCGCGACGATCACGATGATCGCGATCGCCATCAAGGCGCCGACCACGGTCGGCACCACCCACGGCGGCGTCGGACGCGGAGCCGGGGCGGTGTCGACCGGGTCGGTCATTACTCGGTCGTCTCGGTCTCGGCCGGCAGCAGCGCGGCGAGGAACGCCGCGAACTCGGAGACGTCGCTGACGCTGCCCGTGTAGCGCTCACCGTTGGCGAAGACGGTCGGCGTGCCGAAGTATCCGCTCGAGGGGTTCACCAGGTCGGGGTCGCTGGTCGCGCGGTCGGAGGCGGCGGTCACCCAGGACTTGAACGACTCGTCGTTGATGCAGCTGCTCACCGTCTCTGACGTGATGCCCGCGCCCTCGAAGAGGCTGACGATCTCGGAGTTGGAAAGACCCGTGGTGCCTTCGTCTGGCTGGTTGGCGAAGAGCGTCGAGTGCGCGGTCCAGAAGGAGTCGGGCTCGTTCTCGGCGACGCAGGCGACCGCGTTCGAGGCGCGCGAGGAGTAGCGGGTGCCCGACGACGCGCGGTCCAGGATCGAGACCGGGTGGATCTCGATGGAGGCCTGGCCGGTGGTCACCAGCGACTCGATCAGCTCGGCGTTGGCGTCCTCGAAGGCGCCGCAGACGGGGCAGAGGTAGTCGACGTACATGACGATATTCAGGTCGACGTCGAGGTCGGAGGTGTCGGTGTCGGTCGGCTCGCCGTCGGCCGGGATCGCGGCGGTGGGAACCGCCTCCATCTCCTCGCCGATGAGCACGATGCCGTCGCTGGCCATGTTGAGCGGCCCGGGGCCCGCCGGCTTGACCGAGTTGAAGATCACGAGTCCGACGATCGCGACCACCGCCACGATTCCCAGCGTGACGCCGCCGCGCACGAGCACGGAGTTGATGGTGTCGCGTCGCTTCTGCTTGGCACGCGCGAGCCGCGCCGCTTCGCGCGCCGCCTCGCGGCGCTGGTCCTTGGTGAGTCGCTCTTGGGGCACTGGGAAACCTCGAAGTGTCGGGGCGGAATGGACGGTGGTGAGTCTAGTGGGCACGCGCCCGGCGCTGCCTGGACGTGCGCCTCGCTAGAGGTAGGCGATGACGTCGAGCCGCACCTGGGCGATGATCGCGACGATCGCGTAGCTGCCGATCGTGATCGGCACCACCCAGGAGCGCATCGCCGCCCCGAAGCGGCGCGGGCCTTGCCCGTACACGCCTTCGGCGAGGTTGCGGAAGGTGAGTGACCACCAGAGCGGAATGGTGACGCTCCACACCACCATGCACCAGGGGCAGAGGGTGAACAGGGCGAAGATCGACTGCGAGATCAGCCAGATGACGAAGCCGAGGGCACCGGTCACCCCGACATGGAAGGCGATCCAGAACCACCGGTCGAAACGAGCCCCGGCCAGCAGGGCGACGCCGACCGCGATCGGGGCGACGAATCCGGCGAGTCCGAGAATCGGGTTCGGGAATCCGAACACGGAGCCCTGCCAGGACTCGAGGTTCTTGCCGCACTGCACCAGGATCGAGAAGTCGCAACCGAGAACCGCCTCCGGGTTCTCAAGCAGGTGGAACTTCTCGACGGTGAGCTGGAAGGCGGCCCACCAGCCGACGACTCCGGCGAAGATGAAGAATCCGGCGAGGACCCAGGGGCGGCGTGCGGGTGCTTCGAAGCTGGTCACCTCGCGATTATGGCAAGTCCGACTCGTGAAATCCGGGTCTTTCGTCCTGACGTGCGATAATTTGAGCGAGTTGAGGCGGGCCGCGCTCGCATCAACGCCACAGAAGGCTTACCGGGCATACCGGGCCACGAGGTGCCGACGACCGTCGTCGGGCACCGTGTCGGATCGCCAGTTCCGAATTTCGCGTCGTGAGAGGGCGCCCGAGCAGCTGGGCCCGCGGATCGCGGACGCTGCTCCCAACAGAACAGGATTTGCGAGACACGCGTTTTCGCGTCTCGCTCGAGAGTACCCGGCAGGTGGCGCGGCCATTTCGTCGGATGAGGAGCACACCAGCGATGGTGGATGACAACCCGAATAACGAAGCTGGATCAGAAAAGGCCCCGAAGGCGCGCCGCTGGCGACCGCTGAAGTCGAAGAAGGTCGACGCGCCCGAGGCCGTCGCCGACGCCCCCGTGGCGGACGCGGCCGCGACCGTGGCGGCCGAGAAGCCGGTAGCCGAGAAGCCGGCGGCCGAGAAGCCGGTAGCCGAGAAGTCGGCAGCTGAGAAGCCGGCGGCCGAGAAGCCCGCAGCGGCGAAACGTCCCGCCAAGAAGGCAGCCGGCGCCGCGCCGGCCGCGTCGAAGGCGGATGCGGCAGCGTCAGACGCGCGGCCTGCCGTCGCGCCGACCACCGCGCTGCTCTTCCAGGCGCCCGACCTGCCGCCGATGCCGGAGCGGCCCGCCGCCTCCGAGGAGCCGGCCGCCGAGACCTCGCGTCGTCGTTCGCGCCGTCGCTCCAGCGACGCGCCGCGTGATGGCGACGACGCTCCCGGCACGACCGTTCGGGTGCGTCAGCCGCGCCCGAAGGAGGAGATCACCGAGCCGCAGCGGGTCAAGGGTTCGACGCGCCTCGAAGCCAAGAAGCAGCGTCGCCGCGACGGTCGCGACGCCGGTCGTCGTCGTCCGGTCGTCACCGAGGCCGAGTTCCTCGCGCGGCGCGAGAGCGTCGACCGCGTCATGGTGGTGCGCAGCAAGTACGGGCGCATCCAGATCGGCGTGCTTGAAGACGGCGTGCTGGTCGAGCACTACGTGGCCCGGGCGCAGGATGCGAGCCTGATCGGCAACGTGTACCTCGGTCGCGTGCAGAACGTGCTGCCGAGCATGGAGGCGGCCTTCGTCGACATCGGTCGCGGACGCAACGCCGTGCTGTACTCGGGCGAGGTCGATTGGGAGGCCGCCGCGGCCGCCTCCGCCGCGGAGGGCGAGCCCGCGCCGAAGAATCAGGCCCGTCGCATCGAGCTGGCGCTCAAGCCCGGCGACCGCGTGCTGGTCCAGGTCACCAAGGACCCGGTCGGCCACAAGGGCGCCCGCCTCACGAGCCAGGTGAGCCTTCCGGGCCGCTTCCTCGTCTACGTGCCCGGCGGATCGATGAACGGGATCTCACGCAAGCTTCCCGACACCGAGCGCGCGCGGCTGAAGAAGATCCTCAAGGAGGTCCTCCCGGACGACGCGGGCGTCATCGTGCGCACCGCGGCCGAAGGCGCCACCGAGGAGCAGCTCACGCTCGACGTGCAGCGGCTCACCGCGCAGTGGGCGCACATTGCGAAGACCGTCGAGTCGGGCAACGCTCCGCAGCTCCTACACAGCGAGCCCGACCTGCTGATCAAGATCGTGCGCGACGTCTTCAACGAGGACTTCCAGAAGCTCGTCGTCGAAGGCGACGACGCGATGGAGACCATCTCCGTCTACCTGGGCGCGGTCGCGCCCGACCTGATGGGACGCCTGGAGCGCTACACCGGCGAGGTCGACTCCTTCGACCACTACCGCATCGCCGAGCAGATCGAGAAGGCGCTCGAGCGCAAGGTCTGGCTGCCGTCGGGCGGCTCGCTCGTCATGGACCGCACCGAGGCGATGACGGTGATCGACGTCAACACCGGCAAGTTCGTCGGCTCCGGCGGAAACCTCGAAGAGACGGTCACGAAGAACAACCTCGAAGCGGCCGAGGAGATCGTGCGTCAGCTTCGCCTGCGCGACATCGGCGGCATCATCGTGGTCGACTTCATCGACATGGTGCTCGAATCCAACCGCGACCTCGTGCTGCGTCGGATGATCGAGTGCCTGAGCCGTGACCGCACCAAGCACCAGGTCGCCGAGGTGACCTCGCTCGGCCTCGTCCAGATGACCCGCAAGAAGCTCGGCCTCGGGCTGGTCGAGTCGTTCAGCGAGGCGTGCGACACCTGCGCCGGGCGCGGCATCGTCGTGCACCACGAACCGGTGTTCAAGCACCGCGGCGGCGGCAACGACTCGTCGTCGCAGGGTGGCTCGAACTCGGGCGGCTCGTCGCGCCGCCGTGGCGGTCGCGGAGGCTCCGGCAACTCGGGGGGAAGCACCGCACCGAAGCAGAGCAGCGGATCCAGCGGAACGCACGCGCTGACGGAGGACGTGCGCAACGCGATCGCGCAGGTCGCGAAGAGCACCGTCGCGCACGACCACGAGCACGACACGAAGGCCGCCTCGGGAGAGACGACGGCAGCGCCGTCGATCACCAAGATCGAGCAGGCGGCCGAGGCCGCGGCCAACGCCGCCGTCAAGGTTCTTGATCTTCCGATCGAGAAGGCGCCGCGCTCGGGACGTCGCATGGATCCGCACGCCGCCGAAGAGATCCTCGGCTCGGTGCTCGAGGCCCTTCCCGAGCCTCCGGCCCCCGGGGCGGGTCGGTCGCGTCGGTCGCGTCGCGCCTCGTCGAAGGGCGAGGTCGTGACCCCTCAGGACGGTCCCGCGAGCTGACCACGCGAGCGGTGGGCGCACGATCGGTGAGCCCACCGCTGTGCGCTCAGGCGGCGCCGCGCGCCGGGTAGTTCTGGTCCTGGGCCCAGCGGACGCCCGAGATGATGTCATCGACGGCCGGTCGCGAGAACGGCATGCTGGCGACCGAGCTCCAATAGACCGTGCCGTCGGCGTCGAGCAGGAACGCCCCCGGCTCGTTGAAGCGCGCCGGCTCGCTCTCCTTGATCGCCTCGGAGATGAACAGGCCCCACGCGCGCGCGTCGGCTTCGCTGAGGCTGTGGGCGACCGGCAGCGTGCCGATGCGCCATGATTCCACGGTGGTGGCCGCGCGCTCGGCGTCATCCATGCTGATGGCGACGACGCGGCCGACGCCCGCCTCACGGAGGTCGTCGAGCCGGCGATCCAGTTCGGCGAGCTGGCGACGGCACGCGGGGCAGTGCAGTCCGCGGTAGAACACGACGAGCGCGAAGCGACCGTCAGCGCCGGTCCCGAGTTCGAGGTCGTCGGTCGAGCGTCCGTCGACGAGGGGCAGGGTGAGGCGAGGAGCAGGGGCTCCGGGAATCAACGTCATGCTCGTCCCAACGTGAGCCGAGCGGCGAGCATTCCGCCGCGTCGGAATCGGTGAGGCACCGGAGCTCGCGCCGCTCCCGCCACGCCGAGCTGTTGCCCGGTTGCGTGCTGGCAGAATGTGCGAATGCCGTCCCGCCTCCGAGTCGACTCGCGACCCGATCCGGCGGTCGCTCCGCGGAGCCGCCGCGGGGTGCTCCTCGCCGTGGCGCTGGGGCTGGTGACCGGGCTCGTGGTCGCCCGCATCGCCACGGCCGGGTGGGTGCCGAAGGGTCTGCTTCCCGATCAGGTCCAGGACCTGGTGACGCTGGCGACGAGTCTGCTTGTCGAGTCGCTGCCGTTCGTGGTGCTCGGCATCGCCCTCTCGGTGGTGGTTCGGGTGTGGCTCCCGGAGGGGCTGATCGTTCGCGTGCTGCCTCGCACGCCGGTGCTCCGGCGCGCCGCCCTCTCGCTGGTCGGCATGTTCCTGCCGGTCTGCGAGTGCGGCAACGTGCCGCTGGCTCGCGGCTTCGTCGTGCGTGGGCTGACCGTCGGCGAGTCGATGACGTTCCTGTTCGCGGCCCCCATCATCAACCCGATCACGATCGTGACGACGCATCAGGCGTTCGGCTTCGATGACGGCATTCTCGTCGCGCGACTCCTGGGCGGCTTCCTGATCGCCAACCTGCTCGGCTGGCTGTTCAGTCGGCATCCCGATCCGTCGTCGCTGCTGACGACGCGCTTCAACGCGGAATGCGCGACCAGCGAGGGAAGCACCGCATCGCGCTGGAGCCAGAGCGTGGACCTGTTCGTGCGCGAGTCGGCGACGCTCCTTCCCGCTCTGACGGTCGGCGCGGTGGTCGCCGGCGCCGTCCAGACGGTCGTGCCGCGCTCCGTGCTCATCGCGCTCGGCTCCGACCCGCTCTGGTCGGTGCTGGCGCTGATGGCGCTCGCGCTGGTGATCTCCGTCTGCTCGAACGTGGATGCGTTCTTCATCCTGCCGTTCGCGAGCACGTTCATGCCGGGGTCGATCGTCGCCTTCCTGATCTTCGGAGCGCTCGTCGACATCAAGATGCTCGCGCTGCTGCGCACCACGTTCACGGTGCGCACGCTCCTGATCGTGACCGGCATCGTGGCGCTGGCGAGCGCCGCCATCGGATGGGGGGTCGACCTTGTGGTCTGAGCTGCATCGACTGCGCGGCGTACTGATCGTGCTCGTGGTGGCGGTGCTGACCGTGTGGCTGGCCGCCACCGGACAGCTCGCCCTCTACATCCATCCGCGCTACGACCTCTTCACGATCGCCCTCGCCGCGGTCGCGATCGTGGGCTGCGTCGCCGCGCTGGCCGGCGCGCTCCTTCGGCGTCGCGCCGCGCGCGCTCTCGCTCCGGGGGACGAGCCGCACCGCGCTCCGCTGCCGCTGCTGACGGACGACCACGACCACGACCACGACCACGATGAGACGGCGGCCTCCGACTCGCGACTCACGCGACTCGCCGGGGTGCTCGCGATCATCGTGAGCGCGAGTCTCGCCCTCGCCATGATCGTGCTGCCGCCGGCCACGCTGTCGAGTGCGACGGCGATTCAGCGTGACATCACCTCGCAGACCGGATCGCTGGACCCCGCCGCGGACGCGGCCGCGGTCGCCGAGGCCGAGACCGCCCCCGATGAGCTGTTCGCCGGTTTCACGGTGCGGGAATGGGCGACCCTGCTGCGACAGACCTCCGACCCGACGTTCTACGAGGGCAAACCCGTCGACGTCGTCGGCTTCATCACGGCCATCCCCGACCAGCCGGATGCGTTCTACGTCTCGCGGTTCGCGATCACCTGCTGCGCGGTCGACGCGCAGCCCTTCGGGGTTCCGGTGGTGCTGCCCGGCTGGGAGACCCAGTTCAGCGCCGACGACTGGGTTCAGGTGACCGGTGAGTTCGTGCCGAGCGGATCCCTCGACATCGGTGCGATCGTCCTCGAGCCTTCGGGGGTGACCGGCGTCGATGAGCCTGACCAGCCGTATCTCTTCTGACTGGCGTCGTCGGCAGGCGCTTCGCGGCTACCGGGTTCGCGTCGTCGCCGTGTTCGCCGTGCTCGCGCTGGCGGCGGTGACGCTCGCGGCGCTCGCGAGCACGCAGGGGCCGCGGGTGCAGTCGGTGCGGGTCGATCCGGCCGCCCTCGTCAGCGCGCCGGGGGGAGTGGCGGAGCTCGTCTTCACGCGACCGATCGCCTCGGTCACCGAGGCCGAGGTGCGCATCGAGCCCGAGGTGCCTTTCACGGTCGAGGTCTCGGGGTCGACCGTCATCCTGCGCTTCTCGACGGCGCTGCGCGCCTCCACGGAGTATCGGGTCGTCATCGACTCGGTGCAGGGCGCGACGGGCGGCGCGCGCGGAGTGGCCGAGGCGGGCTTTCAGACGGCCGCGCTGACCGTCGAGACGCTCACGACGTCGTCTGAGGGGCAGCCGGTGGCGGTCGTGAGCACTGAGATCGGCTCGGGGGTGCAGCAGGAGCTGGCCCAGGGCTCCGGAATCCGGGAGTTCGTCCGCTTCGATGACGTGGTGGCCCTGGTTCAGGATGTCGATCGCGAGCGCAGCACGCTCGCCCTGCGCGATCTGAGCGGAGCTGGCGTCCAGGAGTTCGTGCTGCCCGAGGAGGGGCGCATCGAACAGCTCGGCCGGGTCGACACGGCGCTGCTGTTCACGCTGAGCAGCGCGGACGCGGATCCGCTTCCGAACTTCGATTCGACCCTGATGCGCAGCGACCTGGCGGGCGACCCCACTCCGACCGCCGTGCTGGGCCTCGACGGGGAGCCGATCGCGACTCGCGCCTGGTTCTCGATTCCGACCACCGCCGACATCCTGATCGCGGCGCGCGACGGCTCGGTGCTGCGCGGGGATCCGTCGGGCCTCACCCCCTTCGTGCCGCTCGGCAGCTACGTGGACGTCTACGGGATCACGCCGGACGGGACCGGTTTCGTCGCTGCCGACGCGTTCGGCCCGGTGCTCGTCGACCTCGCCTCGGGAGCGCCGTCGCGCCTGACCGCCTCGCTCATCGACGGGGTCGAGCCGTACGTCGGGGCGGTCGCGATGGTCGATGCGGAGCGCCGGGTCGCGAAGGTCGCCATTCCCGACGCCGAGGGCGGCTTCACGACTGGACTCGCGCTCGACGACGGCTCGACCTCGACGCTCATCGACCTGGGCGCGTCAACGGCCTCGATCGCCGACTTCCGCGTCTCGCCCGCGGGTCAGTATCTGTTCGTCGTGCTCGACCAGGGCGCCGCGGGGGAGGCGACGACCGGGCCGACGCTCGTCGTCGATCTGGACACCCTCACGGTGCTCGAGACGCTTCCGGGCGTCGACCCGCAGTGGTGACGCGGCCCCGAGGGACGACTCAGAGGCGCCGGGCCCGCTCGGCCTTCTCGCGCTGCGTCACCCGGAGCCCGGCTTCCTGAAGTCGCCGCAGCAGCTCGCGCCCGGTCACCGGTTCGGCGCCGCGCGCCACGAGCTCGTTCCAGCGCTCGCGCGGCACGTCGTAGTGGTCATGGTCGAAGCCGCGGGCGGGGATTCCCGCCTCGGCGGCGAAGGCGTGCAGCTCGTCGAGCGATGAGTCGCTCACGAGGTGCGCCCAGACGGTGCCGTGGGCCGGCCAGATAGGCTCGTCAATCAGCACGGTCATCTGGAGATCATAGGCGCGAGGGTGGACGCGATGTCGGGAAACGGGATGTCAGAGGCGATGAAGCGGGCGCTGCGGCGGCGCGGTGCGCTGCAGGCTCTTCTCGTCGCGGCCGGGGTGTTCGCCGCGCTTCTCGCGCAGGGCGTCGCGTTGGGCTTCATCGGCTCCCTCTCCCTGGTCGGGCTGCCTGGGCAGACGGGCGACTCGCTCGTATACCTGTGGACCGGCCAGCTGCAGGGCTCGGTCTTCGGAACGCTGCCGCTCTCGATCGGCGTGTTCTTCGCCCTGTGGCAGCTTGCGCCGATCGTTCCGGAGTTGCGACTCGCGCACGTGCTCACGCGCGGCGCCCTGGCCACCGCGATCGGCATGCTGCTCATCATCGCCGTCGTCGTGATCTGGGAGGTCGCCGGGGCTCTGATGGGGGCGACGTTCTTCGCCAACTCGTTCCCGGACCTCGCCGGCGCGTTCCGCGGGGCGTGGATCGCGATTCTGCAGGGGGTGACCGGGGCCTTCCGGACCTTCGTGCTCGACGTTCCGATCGTGCTGCTGGCAGTCGTCCTGCTCTGGGGATGGCAGCAGCGACACCCCCCTCGACATGAACTCGGCGGCGCCCTCGATGACGTCTAGAATCGACGGGAGCGACACGGCCAGCCGCGTTTGACCGGATGGCCTTCTCTCGGGTATCGTTGCTCCTTGGTGTCCGCCGCCGTTGGCGTCGCGTTCGACACCGAGACTTCCCTCATACGTAAGGATTTTCCGTGGTTTACGCAGTTGTGCGCGCCGGTGGGCGGCAGGAGAAGGTCGAGGTTGGCTCGATCGTCGTCCTCGACCGTGTTCAGGCCGACAAGAACGGCAACATCGAGCTGGCGCCGGTGCTCTTGGTCGACGGTGACACCATCACCCACGACGCCAAGGCGCTCGCCAAGGTGAAGGTCACGGCCGAGGTCGTCGCCGACCTGCGCGGCCCGAAGATCACGATCCAGAAGTTCAAGAACAAGACCGGCTACAAGAAGCGCCAGGGCTTCCGTGCGGACCTCACGCGCGTGAAGATCACCGGGATCAAGTAAGGGCTGCAGCAATGGCACACAAAAAGGGCGCATCGTCCACCCGCAACGGACGCGACTCGAACCCCCAGTACCTCGGCGTGAAGCGCTTCGGCGGCCAGGTCGTCAAGGCGGGCGAGATCCTCGTTCGCCAGCGCGGCACGCACTTCCACCCCGGCGCCGGCGTCGGTCGCGGTGGCGACGACACGCTGTTCGCGCTTGAGGCGGGCTCCGTGCAGTTCGGCACCAAGGGCGGCCGCAAGGTCGTCAACATCGTCCCGGCGGCGTAACCCGCCCGACGACTCAATCCTCGACAAGGGCGGGCTTCGGCCCGCCCTTTTCGTCTGCTCACAACCCGAGACCAGAGGAGGCAGCGATGACGACATTCGTCGACCGCGTCACGCTCCACCTGCGCGCCGGCCACGGCGGCAACGGCTGCGTCTCGGTGCGCCGTGAGAAGTTCAAGCCCCTTGCCGGCCCCGACGGCGGCAACGGCGGCAACGGCGGCGACATCGTGCTCGTCGCCGACCCGCAGGTCACCACCCTGCTGAGCTACCACCGCGGCCCTCACCGGTCCAGCGGCAACGGCGGCCCCGGCATGGGCGACCACCGGTCCGGCTACCAGGGCGCACCGCTCGAGCTGCCGGTTCCCGTCGGCACTGTCGTCTACTCGCCCGACGGCGAGCAGCTCGCCGATCTGGACGAGCCCGGCATGCGCCTTGTCGTCGCGCCCGGCGGACAGGGCGGCCTCGGCAACGCCGCGCTCGCCAACACCAAGCGCAAGGCGCCCGGCTTCGCCCTGCTCGGCACGCCCGGCTGGGAGGGCGACGCCGTCCTCGAGCTGAAGACCGTCGCCGACGTCGCGCTGGTCGGCTACCCGAGCGCGGGCAAGTCGAGCCTGATTGCGGCGCTCAGCGCCGCGAAGCCGAAGATCGCCGATTACCCGTTCACGACGCTTCACCCGAACCTGGGTGTCGTCGAGGCGGGCGAGTTCCGCTACACGATCGCCGATGTTCCGGGCCTCATCGAGGGCGCGAGCGAGGGCAAAGGCCTGGGGCTCGAGTTCCTGCGCCACGTCGAGCGGTGCACCGCGCTGCTGCACGTGCTCGACTGCGGAACGCTGGAGCCGGGTCGTGATCCGCTCACCGACCTCGACGTCATCCTGGGCGAACTCGCCGCCTATCCGGTGCCCGATGGGCAGGTGCCGCTGCTCGAGCGCGCCCAGCTGATCGCGCTGAACAAGGTCGATGTGCCTGACGCCCGCGAGCTCGCCGAGTTCGTGCGCCCGCAGCTCGAGGAGCGCGGCTACCGCGTCTTCGAGGTGTCGGCCGTGAGCCGAGAGGGCCTGCGCGAGCTGTCGTTCGCTCTCGCCGAGCTGGTGGAGGCCGACCGCGCCGCCAAGGCTGCGGCCGCCATCGCGAAGCCGCGTCTGGTGATGCGCCCGCGCGCCGTCAACGAGGCGGACTTCCGCATCGTCGTCGAAGGCGGCACCGAGACGATCTATCGGGTGCTCGGCGCCAAGCCGGAGCGCTGGGTCGCCCAGACCGACTTCGAGAACGACGAAGCGGTGGGCTACCTCGCCGATCGTCTGGCCAAGCTGGGCGTCGAGGACGCCCTGTTCGCTCACGGTGCCACCCCGGGTTCGGCGGTCGTCATCGGCGCGAACAGCTCGCGTGTGTTCGACTGGGAGCCGACGCTGACCTCGGCCGCCGAGCTGATGACGAGCCCGCGCGGAACCGACGCGCGACTCGACGAGAACCGTCGTCTGACGCGCAACGAGCGCCGCGAGGCATACTTCGAGCGGATGGATGCCAAGGCGGCCGCCCGCGCCGAACTCGAGGCCGAGCGCGCAGCGGGCGTCTGGACCGAGCAGTGGGAATCCGACCACGAAGACGGCGAGGAAGCGGAGGAGCGGTGACGGGACCGCACGCGAGCGTGCTGGGCGCGAAGCGCATTGTTGTCAAGGTCGGCTCGTCGTCGATCAGCGGCGCCAATGCCGCGCAGATCACACCGCTGGTCGACGCCCTCGCGGCCGCGCACGGCCGCGGATGCGAAATCGTGCTCGTCTCCTCGGGCGCGATCGCGACCGGCATCCCCTTCCTCGAGCTGGATTCGCGACCCAACGATCTGGCGACGCAGCAGGCCGCGGCCGCGGTGGGGCAGAACGTGCTCATGTGGCGGTATCAGACCAGCCTCGACCGGTTCCCGATCATCGCCGGGCAGGTGCTCCTCACCGCTGGCGACCTCGACCACCCGACGCCGCGCGGCAACGCTCAGCGGGCGATGGAACGTCTGCTGGACCTGCGCATCCTGCCGATCGTCAACGAGAACGACACGGTGGCGACGCACGAGATCCGCTTCGGTGACAACGACCGACTCGCCGCGCTCGTCGCGGAGCTCATCGGAGCCGACCTGCTGGTGCTGCTGAGCGACGTCGACGCCCTCTACACGCGACCTCCGCACGAGCCGGGCGCACGTCCGATCCCGTTCGTCGCGCACAGCGACGACCTTGCGGGCGTCGAACTCGGCGATATCGGCGCCGCAGGAGTCGGGACCGGGGGAGCGGGGACGAAGATCGCTGCCGCCAAGCTCGCCGCATCGAGCGGAACTCCCGTGCTGCTGACCTCGACCAGCCGCGTCGGCGAGGCGCTCTCCGGCGTCGAGCTCGGCACCTGGTTCGAGGCGTCCCCGCGCCCCTGAG
Organism: Herbiconiux sp. J20-20; assembly: GCF_057365085.1. NCBI lineage: Bacteria > Bacillati > Actinomycetota > Actinomycetes > Micrococcales > Microbacteriaceae > Herbiconiux > Herbiconiux sp. J20-20. The sequence continues at coordinate 599,177 of NZ_CP195122.1, read as the reverse complement.
CGCGCATCGTCGGCGGCGTTCCTGCCTCGCGCAGTATTCTCGAGGCATGTCCGAGACGCTCACCGCCGCCCGTTCGCTCGAAGAGAAGCTGGTCGCCGCGCGGACGGCCTCCCGGGCGCTGGCGACCGTCTCCACGGCCGAGAAGGACGCCGGCCTCCGTGCGATCGCGCGGGCCGTCGAAGAGAACGCCGCACGCATTCTCCCGGCGAACGAGCTCGACCTCGCCAATGGGCGCGAGAACGGGCTCAGCGCCGGACTGCAGGATCGCCTGCGTCTCGACGACGCGCGTCTGGCCGGACTCGCGACCGCGGTGCGTGACATCGTCGCCCTGCCCGACCCGGTCGGCGGCGTGGTGCGCGGATCGAATCTGCCGAACGGCCTCAAGCTCAGCCAGGTGCGCGTGCCGTTCGGGGTGATCGGCGCGATCTACGAGGCACGACCGAACGTGACCATCGACATCGCCGCGCTCGCGTTGAAGAGCGGCAATGCGGTCGTGCTGCGCGGCGGAAGCGCCGCCGAGAACACGAACCGCGTGCTGGTCGAACTGCTGCAGGAGGCACTCGCCAGCGTCGGGCTGCCGGCCGACGCCGTCCAGACGATCGACGAGTTCGGTCGTGCCGGAGCCACCGAGCTGATGCAGGCGCGCGGATTCGTCGACGTGCTCATCCCGCGCGGCAGTGCCCAGCTCATCGAGACGGTCGTGAGCGAGTCGAAGGTGCCCGTCATCGAGACGGGGGCCGGCATCGTCCACATGTTCCTCGACCAGGGTGCCGACGAGCAGATGGCGATCGACCTCGCGGTGAACGCCAAGGTGCACCGCCCAAGCGTGTGCAACGCGCTCGAGACGCTGCTCGTCGATGCGCGCGACGCCGACAGGCTGCTTCCGCCCGTGCTCGCCGCGATGCGCGAACAGGGCGTGACGATCCATGCCGACGAGCGGGCTCGGGCGATCTTCGCCGATGCTCTGCCCGCCACTGACGAGGACTTCGCGACCGAGCACATGAGTCTGGACCTGTCGGTCGCGGTGGTGGACGACCTCGATGCGGCATTGGCGCACATCCGCCGCTTCTCGACGCGCCACACCGAGTCGATCGTGACCAACGACATCGCGCGCGCCGAACGGTTCCTGGCGGAAGTGGATTCTGCCGTGGTGATGGTGAACGCCTCGACGCGCTTCACCGATGGCGGCGAGTTCGGCTTCGGTGCGGAGGTCGGAATCTCGACGCAGAAGCTGCATGCCCGCGGACCGATGGGCCTGCCCGAGCTCACCAGCACGAAATGGATCGTGCGCGGCGCGGGTCAGGTGCGCGGCTGAAGGTTGCGGATCGATAGACTGGCGACACGCCGTCGGGAGAGGACCCCATGCTGTACACCCTGTTGACCGAGACCGAGCACGAGCTTGCGCCGATCATCATGCACCCTCTCGCCTTTGCGGGAATCGCGGCCGCGATCTTCGTCGTCCTGGGCTTCGTCACCTGGAGCTACCGCGACGTGTCGAACCGCCACAGCCACAAGACCGGTTCGGCTCCGGCCGACCACGGCCACCACTAGGTCGACCTCTGTCGATCGTGCCGACCCCGACCTCCGACCGCGCCGGTGCGCGCGTGCGGCTGGGAGTGATGGGCGGCACCTTCGACCCGATCCACCACGGCCACCTGGTCGCCGCGAGCGAGGTGGCCTCGCGGTTCGACCTCGATGAGGTCGTCTTCGTTCCCACCGGCCAGCCGTGGATGAAGGCGGATGTGTCGCCCGCCGAGCACCGTTACCTGATGACGGTCATCGCGACGGCCTCCAATCCGCGTTTCACGGTGAGCCGCGTCGACATCGACCGCGCCGGCCCGACGTACACGATCGACACCCTGCGCGACCTTCGTGCGGCGCGTCCCGAGGCCGAGCTGTTCTTCATCTCGGGCGCCGATGCGGTCGCGCAGATCCTGGAGTGGAAGGACGAGGCCGAACTCTGGGAACTTGCCCACTTTGTGGCGGTATCTCGCCCAGGACACCGCCTGAACGTTCGCGGATTGCCGACGCAGGGCGTAAGCTCCCTTGAAGTGCCCGCGCTGGCGATCTCATCGACCGACTGCCGGGCGCGCGTGGACCGGGGGGACCCGGTCTGGTACTTGGTCCCTGACGGTGTCGTGCAGTACATCTCCAAGTATCAGCTCTACCGGAGTTCGACATGACGACCTATCACGAGCCGCCGCTGCAATCGCGGCGTGCGGCGAGGGAGAGCGAGCGGGCGGAACGCCCCCCTCTCCCGCTTGTCGACCCCACCATCAGCGTGCCGCCTCTGGTGACGCCGCAGCCCGCGCCCGGTGCGGACGCACCTCAGCCGGCACCGCAGTCGCGGGCGGAGGCGCGAGCACGTCAGGCCGAGGAGCAGCGCACCGAGCAGCAGCGTACCGAGCAGCAGGTCGCGCAGCGTCAGGCCGAGCAGCGGCACGCCGAGCAGCGCGAGGCGGCGCGGCGTCTGGCCGAGCAGCGCCAGGCCGAGCTGCGCGAGGCAGCGCAGCGCCAGGCCGAGCAGCAGCAGCCTCCCGCCCCGCAGCCTGCCGCCCCGCAGCCTCCCGCAGTCCGCGAGCCTTGGGCTCCGGCGGCGCGGACGCCGGATCCGCTGGCGCCCGCGGCCTTTGCTCCGCCGCAGGCTCGTCCGGCGGCGTTCGCCCCGGTCGAGCCCCCGCGCGTCGAGGAGCCGCGCGCGGACGACATCGATTCCGTCGAGCGCACGCTCACCCGTCGCGAGCTGCGTGCGCTGCGCGAGCAGCAGGGGGACGCCGCTCCCTCGCAGCAGCCGCGGCTGGGCGACCGCACCGCGAGCTACGCGGAGCTCGACGCCCTTGTCGCCGACCGCCGGTCGGCCGCCGCACCGCCGCCCCTCGTCGAGCCGCCGACCACGCGCGGTCGTCGTTCCGCGGATCCCGTCGCCGAGGCTCCGGCCACGGCGGACGCCCCGCCGGCGACCAGCGTCGCAGCGCCTCCCGTCGAGCCGTCGGTCGCTGAATCGTCGAGCGCGCCCACGCCGCCGGCGCCGTGGGCGCCGGAGGCACCGGCACCGGCTCCGAACGTGTCCTCGATTCTCCCGGCTGCCGCAGAGCAACCACCCGCGCCCGCGGAACCCATCGTTCTCGCTCAGCCGATCGCGCCCGCCGAAACGACCGGCTCGGGCGAGATCGCCACCGCGTCGAGCCGCGTGGGTCACTGGAGCACGCAGGCCGAACTTGACGACAGCGAGCAGTCGGGCGTCAGTGGCGGAGGCCGCGGCGTCGGCGGCTACAGCCCGCTGACGACGAGTGCCCTGATTCTTCCTCCCGCCATGGACTCGGGTCTTGGCGGCGCGATCTCCGATACCGGCGAGGTCTTCATCACGGGGTCGGTGCAGCTTCCGCGCAGCTATGCCTCGCACGGCGCGTATCCGGAGCAGCTCGAGTCGGCCGATCTCGATCACCTGCTGGACCCGAGCGACTACCAGGTCACCATGACCGATTCGCAGCCCGTGCGGGCGATGCGCGCGGTCAGCACGCACACCGCGACCAGTGCGGTCATGGCCGCCCAGCGCCCGCCGAGCAACCGCGGGCTCACCATTCTGATCATCGCCGCGGCCACCATGGCCGCGCTCGTCGGGACGATCTTCGTCGTCGCCATTGCCTCCGGGCAGCTGTGACGCACGCTCGACCCCGCATCACCCCCCGAAGGAACTCGTGACCGCCACTGACCGCGCCCGTGAACTGCTCGACATCGCCGCTGCGGCGGCCGATTCGAAACAAGCGGTCGACCTGGTGGCGCTCGACGTCTCCGGGCCGCTGCCGTTGACCGATGTCTTCCTGATCGCGAGCGGGCGCAACGAGCGCAACGTCATCGCCATCGCGGGCGAGATCGAAGACAAGCTGATCGAGCACGGCGTGAAGCCGCTGCGTCGCGAGGGTCGCGCCGAGGGTCGCTGGATCCTGCTCGACTTCGGTGACATCGTGGTGCACGTCTTCCACGAGGAAGACCGGATGTACTACTCGCTGGAGCGTCTGTGGAAGGACTGCCCAGTCATCCCGATCACCGACCGCGAAGAAGCCACGGGCGCAGCGCCCGCGTGACGAACGGCAGCGCCAGGTAGGTCATCACCGGCGTCACCAGTACGACGGCGAGGAGCACGCGCGCCCACAGGTCCCAATCCGGGATCAGCCAGCCGAGCAGCGCGTTCGACCCGAGGCTCAGCGGGTAGAAGACCAGGAAGATCGACACCATCTGCTTCCAACGCGGGGGAGTCGGCTGCGGTGCGGGCAGAACTTCGACGCTCGCCGGCTCGTCGAACCAGCCCTCGATGCCCGTGCGGAGCTCCTGTCGGCCGTCTTCGACGATCCCTTGCGCGGAAGCGGCCCACCAGGCGCGCTCGGAGGAGCGCTGCCACGTCTCCAGGCTCTCGGCATCCGCGAATCGGAAGAGCATGTGCCAGACCGGGCTCGTCGGATCGGGGCGCACCCATCCGGAGCCCAGATACCCGGGGCTTGCGGCGAGCAGGTCCTGGCCAGCGCGCGCCCACGCGGTGGCCTCCTTCTCCCGTTCGGGGTCGACGCGGCGGGTGATCGAGATGGTGACGGGTTCGCTCATGGTCCTTCCAGTCTGCCCTCCGCAGAGCGCGGGCGCCGACGCGTTCGGCGGCGGCTCCGAGATGTAGTAATCTAGACGGGTTGCTCTCCGGAGCAGTCAGGGTCTGTGGCGCAGCTGGTAGCGCACCTGCATGGCATGCAGGGGGTCAGGGGTTCGAGTCCCCTCAGATCCACCCATTTCACTTCTCGTTCGCCTTCGTCGATGTGTCACGGCACGCGGCGGGGGACGAGCACCGCGGCGACGGGGATCGGCGTTTCGCTGCCATGCGCCGTGCTCCCGCGTCGGGCGAAGACGATCGAGCGCTGCACCGCGAAGCTCACGATGTAGAGCGAGACCTCGGTCACGACCTTCGAGAGCAGCAGCGGAAGCCCCGCGCCGACCAGCGCAGCCAGCCACACATAGTTGGCGCCGAGCAGCACGAGGGCGAGCGCGAGGTAGCGAGGCACGGCGTGACGCAGCGGCACCCGGTGCGCGCCGAAAGCGCGGCGGTTGAGGGCGAAGTTGACCGTGCCGCTGACCACGCGGGCGACGACCACCGAGGCGATCAGCGAGTCCGTGAGCCAGAACACCAGGGCGAGCAGCGCGGTGTCGATGGCGAAGGCGGTCAGCGAGGAGGCGCCGAAGCGCAGCACCGGCCGGAGCACCCGGGCAGAGTCGCGGATCGGGCGGAAGTGCGACGAGGCGTTGTGCTCGAGATAGATCGTCGCGATCGGCTCCTCGACGACCCGCACCCCGGCGTCGCGGGCGCCGAGCAGCACCTCGAGCTCGTACTCGAACCGCTCACCCGGCACCCGCGCGAGCCATTCGAGGGCGCTGGCAGGAAGCCCGCGCAGCCCGGTCTGGGTGTCGGTGACCGCAAAGCCGGCCGCGACCTTGAAGGCCGCGGCGGAGACGGCGTTGCCGAAGCGGCTGCGGGCGGGCACGTCGCCGTGGAAGTCGCGCGCGCCGAGGACAATCGCGTCGCTCTCGGAGCGGAGTCGGAACGCCACCCGCAGGATGTCATCGACGGTGTGCTGCCCGTCCGAGTCGGCGGTGACCACGTCGTGGCCGCGGTGAAAGGCGAGCACGTGGCGCAGACCCGCCTTGAGGGCGACGCCTTTGCCCCGGTTCTGCGGAAAGGCGAGCAGCTCCGCGCCCAGGTCGAGCGTCTCCTCGAAGACGTCGGTGTAGGCGGGGCCGCTGCCGTCGTCGACGACGACGACCCGGATGTCGGGGGCTGCGGTCGTGAGCTCGCGCACCAGCTGCGGCAGCCGGTGGTTCGGCTCCAGGGCGGGAATGAGGACGATCATCACTGCTCCGATCCGGCGATGTAGAGGATGTCGGAAGTGCCGCGTTCGCCGCCGTTGGAGGGCGAGTTCACGACCTCTCCGTTGAAGTACAGGGTCGATGAGCCGCCGCCGTCGAGGTTGTAGGCGGTCTCGGCGCCCAGCGAGAGCATGATCTCGGCGAGCTCGGTCATGTCGACGCCGGCGCTGTAGCCGGTCTGGCGGCCGTCGACGACGACGAACACGAGATGGTTGTCGTCGACGACGCCGACCGCGGTGCGCGGCTGATCGCCTTGGATGGAGTGGTTGCCGATGTTGGTGTCGACCTCCACCTCGTCGATGCCGTCGAGGATCTCCCCGTCTTCGACGAGTGCCGGACCGAAGCTCAGCGTGTTCCAGACGCCGTCGGCGAGCAACTGCTCGGCGCTGGTGCTGGTCTCGTCGTAGACCTCGACGCTGCCGTCGAGGAAGAAGGCGAGGCCGGCGCGGGCTCCCTCATCGCGGTAGATGACGCCGTTGCGGATCACGATCCCGGTGTCACGGAACCCGTAGTAGTCGCCGTTGATGGCGAAGACGGCGTCATGGGCCTCCGCGATCTCGGAGGTCGTCTCGGTGATGTTCTCGCCGAACGTGTCTTCGGCGAAGGCGGACCGCAGCGCGGTCGCGTCGCTCAGCACGACGTCCGCGACGTAGTAGGTGACGGTGTCGTCGCCGCTGCCGGTCGTCACCGTGCTGATGGTGATGTCGGCGTAGTCGGAGTCGTAGGAGGTTGCCGTGGTGACGGCGTTCGAGTCCTCGGTCGACACGCTCTCGACCGTGGAGTTCTCGGCCTCGTAGGCGGTGGCGCTCGAGATCTCGACGTGCGGGATCACGAACCGGTCGAGGGCCCACCAGGCGCCGCCGCCGACGACGAGCGCGAGGGCGCTGCTGCCAGCGATGACCGCCGTGCGGAGGCGGCGTCGGGGAGGTGTCGTTCGGTCCATGACCACACCGTGCGGGCGAACTCTATGAGCGCCGACTGCGCAGCCTGACAAACGCCCGAGGCGGACGACCCTTGCGGTCAGCGCGTAGCGAAGGCATAGGAATCGCATAGCGAGCGGGGGCTGGATGGGGGCATTCGATCGAAAGGATTGACGATGCGCACACGACGCTTCCTCCTCCCCGCTGCGGCCTCCACCTTCCTGGTGGGAGCCGTCGTGCTCACCGGCTGCACCGTCGCCGAGACCACCGCCTCCGCCGAGGTCGCCGCCGAGGAGACCGAGTCCGAGGTGGTGCTGACCGCCGCGTTGGCGGCCGCCGACGAGATCCTCGCCGCGAACGAGAACGCGACGACGGTGAACCCGGACGAGTGGGATCCGGACCCCGGAACGACGATCGCTCTCGCCGGCACCACCGCCACGGTGGACGGCAGCGGCGCGAGCGTCTCCGGCGACACGGTCACGATCACCGCGGCCGGCACCTACCTCGTGACGGGCGCGCTCGATGGTCAGCTCGTCGTCGACGCTCCGGAGGACGCCGTCGTCGCCCTCATCCTCGATGACGCCACGATCTCGTCGGCGACCTCCGCGGCGGTCTCGGTCGTGAGCGCGGATGACGTGGTCATCTCGCTCGAGGGCGACAGCTTCCTCAGCGACACCGCCTCGTATTCCGACGACGCCGATGTGAATGCCACGCTGTTCAGCGAGGCCGACCTCACGATCACGGGCGAGGGGTCGCTCACCGTCGTCGGCAACGGCAACGACGGCATCACGAGCGAAGACGATCTCGTCATCTTGAGTGGAACGCTGACCGTCGACGCGGTGGACGACGGCGTGCGCGGCAAGGACTCGCTGACCATCGAAGGCGGAGCCCTGGACGTGACGGCGGGCGGCGACGCGCTGAAGAGCGACAACGAGGAGGAGGAGACGCGCGGCTACATCCACCTCGCGGGCGGCACGCTCGAGCTGGTAGCCGGGGATGACGGGGTCGACGCGACCACTGACATCGTCGTCACGGGCGGGGAGACCACCATCGAGGCCGAGGGCGACGGTCTGAACGCCAAGGCCGTGCTGTTCGTGGCCGAAGGCGTCATCGACGTCGTCGACTCCTACGAAGGCCTCGAAAGCTCCGCGCTCACGATCGCCGGTGGCACCGTCGACGTGGTCTCCTCCGATGACGGGCTCAACGGCTCGACGAGCAGCGCGACCGGCGGGCAGGGCGGCGGCTCCGACGGGTCGACCATTCTCATCTCCGGGGGAACCGTCACGGTGTTCGCGGGCGGCGACGGCATCGACTCGAACGGCGATGCCGAGGTCACCGGCGGCACCGTGATCTCGACCTCCCCGTACACCGGACCAGAGGCGGCGATGGACACCTCGGGCGACTTCTCGGGCAGCGGCTTCGTCTGGACGAACGTCGAGGCGGCGGTCGGCGACGTGGTGCAGGTGGTCGCCGAGGACGGCACGGTGGTCGTCGAGTACACGACGGTGCAGGAGACGGCGTCGATCTTCATCGCCTCCCCGCAGATCGAGGCCGGCGCCAGCTACACGATCACGGTCGCCGGTTCGGAGGCGGTCTCGGTGACCGGCGACGAGGTGCTCGAGTTCGACGACAGCCGTGGCGCAGGCGGCGGCCAGCGTCCGTAGTCCGACACGGAGCCGCGCCGATCGGAGATCCCGGTCGGCGCGGCTTGACGCCGTGAATTAACTCAGTCATCATTGACTCAATGAACGCTGAGCAAAGTGAACGACAGCGCCGCGCGGCCCACCACGCGGCGCTGGCCGATGTCACCCGACTTCACATCGTCGACCTGCTGACGCTCGGCGATCAGTCGCCGACGGAGCTTCAGGCTGCCCTCGGGGTGCCGTCGAACCTGCTCGCGCATCACCTCAACCTGCTGGAGCAGGCGGGCATCGTGCGGCGGTCGAAGTCCGAGGCCGACGGGCGGCGCAGCTACGTGCGGCTGGTGACCGGCGCGCTCGACGGTCTCGTGCCATCCGAGCGCCGCACCGCCCGCCGCGTGCTGTTCGTGTGCCGAGGCAACTCGGCCCGATCCCAGCTCGCCGCGGCGCTGTGGAGCACCGCGAGCGCGATCCCCGTGGTCTCGGCCGGCACACATCCCGCCGAGCGCATCGCGCCGGGGGCGGTGGCCGCGGCCGAGCGCCACGGACTGGCTCTGGCATCGGCGACGCCGCAGGCCATGAGCGCGGTGCGCGCGCCCGACGATCTCGTCATCGCCGTGTGCGATGACGCCCACGAAGAGCTCACCGGCGTGCCCGCCATCCACTGGTCGGTTCCCGACCCGGTGCGCGTCGGAACCGAGGCGGCCTTCGACGCCGCCTTCGAAGACATCGCGAGGCGCATCCGCGAACTCGCGCCCCGGCTCACTGCCGCCTAGAGAAAGAGCGAACATGACCATGCAGCAGCCGCGGGCGACCGTGACCATCGACCAGCAGGCGGCCCTCGGCACCTCGGCGGCACGACTCGCGCGTGAGTTCGAGGGCACCTTCGGCCTCGAGACGATCGAGCGCTTTCTGCACAGCTCGCACGAGAAGCTCGCCGCGACCGCGACCGTGCCGAACTTCCTCCCGGTGCTCGCCGAGAAATTCGCGCGCCAGCGCCTGCGCGCGCTCGCCCGCGCCGACGGATTCGAGGTCGACGGTGCGCCGACCGTGCTGTTCCTGTGCGTGCACAACGCGGGGCGATCGCAGATGGCCCTCGGATTCTTCGAGCACTACGCGGGTGCGGCGGCCGTCGGCTGGTCGGGCGGTTCGGAGCCCGGTGACAGCGTGAACCCGGTCGCGATCGAGGTCATGGCCGAGAAGGGCATCGACATCGCCGGGGAGTACCCGAAGCCCTGGACCGACGAGGTCGTGCGCGCCGCCGACGTCGTGATCACCATGGGCTGCGGCGATGCCTGCCCGATCTTCCCCGGCAAGCGCTACGAAGAATGGGTGCTCTCCGACCCGGCCGGCTGGACCGCCGACGAGGTGCGCCCGGTGCGCGACGAGATCGAACAGCGCGTGCTGAACCTGCTCGGCGAGCTCTCGATCACGCCCGCCCGCTAGGACATCGTGCGGGCGCTCTCAGCGCCAGCCGAGACCCGGCGCGACGTGCGTCAGGATCGACTCGAGCACGTGGGCGTTGTAGTCGACGCCCAGCTGGTTGGGGATCGTGAGCAGCAGCGTGTCGGCGGCGGCGATCGCCTCGTCGGCGCGCAACTGCTCGATCAGCCTGTCGGGCTCGTCGGCGTAGCTGCGGCCGAACACCGCCTTGAAGCCGTCGAGGTTTGCGAAGGTGTCGGAGGCATCGCGCTCCCCACCGACGAAGTAGCGTCGATCCTCGTCATTGGTGAGCGCGAAGATCGAGCGGCTCACGGAGACGCGCGGCTCGCGCTCGTGCCCCGCCTCGGCCCACGCCGCGCGGTAGCGCTCGATCTGCTTGCGCTGCTGCACGTGCAGGGGCTCACCCGACTCGTCCTCCTTGAGGGTCGAGCTCATGAGGTTCATGCCGAGCTTCGCCGCCCACTCGGCGGTCGCGTCCGAGGCGGCACCCCACCAGATCCGGTCGCGGAGTCCCGGTGACTGCGGCTCGATGCCGAGCGGGCCCGGGTGCGGATTCGGGAACATGGGGCGCGGATTCGGCTCGGCGAAGCGGGCGCCGTCGATCACCTTGAGGAACACCTCGGTGTTCTCGCGCGCCACATCCGCCATCGTCGAACCCTCGGGTGCGACGTAGCCGAAGTAGCGGGCGCCGTCGATCACCTGCTCGGGGGAGCCGCGGCTGATGCCGAGCTGCAGCCGGCCGTCCGAGATGAGGTCGGCGGCGCCGGCATCCTCGGCCATGTAGAGCGGGTTCTCGTAGCGCATGTCGATCACGCCGGTGCCGATCTCGATGCGGGAGGTGCGCGCTCCGATCGCCGCCAACAGCGGGAAGGGGGAGGCGAGCTGCCGGGCGAAGTGGTGCACGCGGAAGTAGGCGCCGTCGGCGCCCAGCTCCTCGGCCGCCACGGCCAGGTCGATCGACTGGTGAAGCACGTCCGCGGCGCTGCGCGCCAGCGAACCCGGCGACGCCGACCAATGCCCGAACGACAGGAATCCGATGCTCTTCACACCAGAGTCAACGCGCGCGGGCGGCGCTGGCATTCCCCTCGACCCCGGCCTACGCTGGGGAGCGAACCTCGTGAGGAGGACATCGTGGCGAGCAATCGAGGCAGAGTCGTCGAGCAGGCGGGCCCGTGGGGCTTCGTGTTCTTCCTGGCCTACATCGGCGCGGCGATCTACTTCATCTCCGAGTCGAACGGCAGCTTCTGGGGCGTCATTCTCGGGCTGCTGCAGGCGGTCGTCTGGCCGGTCTACGTGATCTTCTGGGTGCTGACCGAGATCGGGGCGTAGCCGCCGCTTCTGGTCGGTGCGAATCGGGAATGCTCCGCGCGCGGGCGCGGTTGACGGTAAAGATGCGAACGCATCGAAACGGATGACCGGGCAGGATCAGTGACATGAACGACGTGCAATTCGGGCTCGACACCTTCGGTGACGTCACCGTTGACCTTGACGGGCAGCGGGTGCACGACGCGGTGGCGATCCGCCAGGTCGTCGAGCAGGCCGTTCTCGCCGACCAGGTGGGCGTCGACTTCTTCGGGGTGGGGGAGCACCACCGCGACGACTTCGCGGTCTCGGCCCCCGAACTCGTGCTGGCCGCCATCGCCGCTCGCACCGAGCGCATCCGGCTGGGCACCGCGGTGACGGTGCTGAGCTCCGACGATCCGGTCCGGGTGTACGAGAAGTTCGCCACGCTGGATGCGCTGTCCAACGGCCGCGCCGAGATCATCGCCGGTCGCGGCTCGTTCACCGAGTCGTTCCCGCTGTTCGGCTTCGACCTCGCGCAGTACGAGGTGCTCTTCGAGGAGAAGCTCGACCTGCTCACCCAGCTGCTCGACGAGGGCGAGGTGTCGTGGACGGGCACGACGCGCGCGCCGCTCATCCATCAGTCGGTGTATCCGAAGACCGAGTCGGGGCGCATCCGCACCTGGGTCGGGGTCGGGGGCAGTCCCGAGTCGGTCGTGCGCGCCGCGCGCCATGCGCTGCCGCTCACGCTCGCCATCATCGGCGGCGCGCCGGAGCGCTTCGCCCCCTACGTCGACCTGTTCCACCGAGCCGTCGCGCAGTTCGGCCACGATCCGCTGCCGGTCGCCGTGCACTCGCCCGGTTTCATCGCGGCCACCGATCAGGAAGCGGCCGACCTCTACTACCCGCACCACAAGGTCATGGCCGACCGCATCGGCGCCGAGCGGGGCTGGCCGCCCGCGAACCGCGCGCGCTTCGATGCGGAGCTGGTCGACGGCGCCCTGCACCTGGGCTCTCCCGAGACGGTGGCGCAGAAGATCGCGCACACCGTGCGCACGCTCGGGATCCAGCGCTTCGACCTGAAGTACTCGGCGGGAACGCTCCCGCACGAGCACCTGATGACCGCGATCGAGCTGTACGGCCGTGAGGTGATCCCGCGGGTGCGTGAACTACTCGCCGAGCGCGCACCAGCCGAAACACGCGCCGAGGACTAGCCTGACCGCGTGGCTGCCATGACCCGCGAACAGCGCCTGGTGCTCACGATCGCCGTTCTGGCGAGCTTCGTCTCGTTCCTCGACGGCACGATCGTGAATGTCGCCCTGCCCGCGATCGTGCGCGAGCTCGGCGGCGGGATCGCAACCCAGCAGTGGGTCGTGGATGCCTACCTCATCACGCTCGGCGCGCTCATCCTGGTCGCCGGCTCGATCAGCGACCTCTACGGGCGCATCCGTGTCATCCGCATCGGCCTGATCGGCTTCGGCCTCACCTCGGTGGCGATCGCCGCGGCACCCACCGCCGAGCTGCTGATCGTCGCCCGCGCGCTGCAGGGCGTCGCCGGGGCGCTGCTCGTGCCGAGCTCGCTCGCCCTCATCACCTCCAACTTCCGCGGCGCGGCGCAGGGTCGCGCCATCGGGATCTGGACGGCGATGACGAGCGGTGCGATGATCGCCGGGCCGGTCATCGGCGGCGTGTTCGTCGACCTGCTGTCGTGGCGCTTCGCGTTCCTCATCAACGTGCTGCCCATCGCCGTGACGCTCGTGCTGCTGGTGATGCTCGAGCAGCGCGACGTGCGCCGCCTCGGCGTGCGCATCGACTACCTCGGCGCGGTGCTGTGCACCCTCGGCCTCGGCGGCCCGGTGTTCGCGCTGATCGAGCACCAGAGCCTCGGCTGGGAGCATCCGGCGATCTGGCTCTCGATGTCGCTCGGTGCCCTTTCCTTCGTCGCGTTCCTGCTCCGACAGCGGGTGGCAGCCAACCCGATCATGCCCCTGGGGCTCTATCGGGTGCGCAACTTCTGGACCGGCAACGTGGCCACGGCGCTGATCTATGGCGCGCTCTCGCTGAACGGTTTCGTGGTGAGCGTCTACCTGCAGCAGGGTGCCGGGCTTCCGGCGACCCTCGCCGGGCTCGCCAGCCTGCCGATCACGATCATCATGATTCTCGGCAGCTCACGGGTGGGGGCGCTCGCGGGCCGATTCGGGCCGCGCCTGTTCATGACGCTCGGGCCGCTTGTGATGGCGGTCGGCGCGCTGCTGCTCCTGTCGGTGAGCACGCAGTTCGACTACTGGTGGCAGGTGCTGCCCGGGATCCTCGTCTTCGGTGTGGGCATCACCCTTACCGTCTCGCCGCTCACCTCCGCGATCCTCGGCGCGATCGAGCCGGAGCGCTCCGGCATCGCCTCCGCGGTCAACAACGCCGTTGCGCGCGTCGCGGGGCTCATCGTGATCGCCCTGCTCGCCGTCATCATCGGCGGGGAGCTCGACCTCGATGGCTTCCACCGGGCGGCGATCGTGACGGCCGGAATGATGGCGGCCGGGGGCGTCATCAGCTGGCTCGGCATCCGGAATCCGGCGCAGCCGCGAGCCGAGCAGGAGAGCGCCGACGCACCCGTGGCCTAGCCGGCGATGAGCGCCTCGCCCGCGGTGACGAGCGCGACGACGATCACGAGCGCGGCGAGCATGATGAGGCGAAACGGGGCGCGCGTCCGGCCGCGTCCGAGCGGCGTGGTCAGACCGACGAGACCGAGAACCAGCGTCGCCACGGCCGCGGCGACGCTCGCGGGCGTGACGCCCCAGCCGAGCAGCAGCGCAGCGACCGCCGCGGCGAGACCGACCCAGGTCAGCGCGATCGACCGGCGGCGCCCGAGAAGCTGCGGAAGGCCTCGGATGCCCTCCCGCGCGTCGTCCTCGAGATCCGGTGCGGCGTTGGCGAAGTGGGCGGCACCGCCCAGCAGTGCCCCGACCGCGACAGCCCACCAGGCGGGCCACGCCGGCTCGGCGCGAGACAGCGTGGCGATCGCCGGCAGGCTGCCGAAGCCGACCAGGTAGGCCAGCAGCGACGCGGGCGTGGATTTCAGCCGCAGGTTGTAGCCCCAGCCGGCCGCGAGGTTGACGGCATTCGCCGCGAGCGCGAGAACGCCCAGCGGCAGCGCCGCCGCGAGACTCACGACGAGCGACGCGAGCGCGGCGGCGCGAACCGCACCGACGGAGACGGCGCCGCGCGCGATCGGCTTGTCGGTGCGGCCGGCGCGGCGGTCGCGATCGGCGTCGAGCCAGTCGTTCGACAGTCCGACCGAGAACTGGTTGAACAGCATGACGACGCCGACGAGCACGACCCGCACCCCGTCGAGCCCAGCGGCGACGGCCAGCGCCACCGCGACCGTCGTGACGACGGCGCTCGGGCCCGGATGCGTCGAGCCGAGCAAGGCGAGTCCGCGGCGCAGCATGGCACCACAGTACGGGAGCCGGGTACCATCGCGAGGGTGGCGACGATGCGCAGGGCCCGGGTCGCGTTGGTCGCGACCGCGGCGGTGGCGCTCACACTCAGCGCCTGTTCGGCGCCGCCCGTCACGCCGCCCGAACCCTGGGCGCCGGAGCCCGCCGCCTCGGCCATCGATCCGCTTCAGGACTACGTCGAGGCGCGTCTGGCGAGCATGACGCTGCGCGAGAAGGTCGCGAGCATGCTCATGATCCACGTCGGCGGGCTCGACGCGGGTGCGCTGCGCGCCCAGTTGGAGCGCACCGACGCGGCGGGACTCATCTACATGGGCGACAACGTGCCCGACTCGGTGCCGCGGCTGGCGGAGACGACGGCCTCCCTGAGCGTCGACCCGGGTTTCCCCGTGCTCGTCGCGATCGATCAGGAGGGCGGCATCGTGCGGCGTCTGCCCGGCGATGACGCCGCGGCGCCGTCACAGCTGCGTGACCAGCCTCCCGCGGCCGCGGAGGCGGCGTTCGCCGAGCGGGCGCAGCTGGTCGCCTCCGCGGGGGTGAGCATCAACTTCGGGATCGTCGCCGACGTGACGGCCGACCGGTCCGCGTTCATCCACCCGCGGGTGTTCGGAGATACGGCGGCCGAGGCGGCGCCGCGGATCGCGGCGGCCGTCGCGGGGGAGCGCGGGATCGTCGCGTCGACGCTCAAGCACTTCCCGGGCCACGGCGCCGTTGCGGGAGACTCCCACTCCAGCCTTCCGGCCACCTCGATGAGCGAGTCCGCGTGGCGCACGACGCAGGCGCCGCCGTTCGCCGCCGGCATCGAGGCCGGGGCCGAGTTCGTCATGTTCGGGCATGTGGTCTACACGTCGATCGATCGTGAGCCGGCGACGCTGTCTCCCGAATGGCATCGAATCCTGCGCGACGAGCTGGGCTTCGACGGCATCATCGTGACCGATGACATGGCGATGCTGCAGAATTCCGGGGTTCCGGAGTACGCGGACCCGATCCGCAACGCGGTGGCGGCGGTCGCGGCGGGCAACGATCTGCTGCTCTACGTGGGTCCGGTCGACGTTGCTGATGTGGCCGACGCCGTCGCCGACGCCGTCGAGCGAGGAGACATCGCGGAGGCGAGCATCGACGAGTCGGTGCGTCGACTGATCGAGCTTCGACGCGCGCTGTCCGGGCGCACCGGCCCGTTCATCACCTGCGGCGGCGACTGCCGCGAACTGGTGAGCTGACGAGTCAGTCGTCGATGCCCAGGGTCGGCAGCTGCACGTCCCACTCGTCGTCCGCGTCGACGACGACGTACGTGTTGCCGGTCGCCGGCGTCGCCTGTGCCGACGTCGGCGACAGTGCGAGGACGCCGCCAGCGGCAACCCCCACGACTCCGAGTGCCAGCGCTCCGGTCAGCAGTCCGCGGCCGAGGGTCAGTCGCGAACTGCGGTGCAGTGCGGTGATCATCATGCCGAGAGCCACGAGCGCGGTGACCCCGACGGCGACCACCAGGGCAGCAGGGAACCCCGCGCTGGCGACCTGGGGGGCGGCCGCGAGAACAGCGGACATCGACTGTTCCTCTCGGGGGGAGAGAACCGCATGTCTTGGGGGACATCGGCACTGGTGATGGGGTACACGGCGTCCGCAGAATGGGGGACTCGACGAACGCCTTCCTGAGAGTAGCGCGCCGCCGCGGGGGCAGCAACCACCTCGCGCACATTTCTACCCCACCTTCGGGGGTCGAGGCAAGAAAAACTCAGCTGGGGCGAGCGACGACCAGGCGAAGGCCCACGTCGAACTCGTCGAGCGTGCGGAAGCGGCCCCAGGTCGCGTCCCACGCGCCGGACTCGAGGTCGGCACCCAGTTCGCGCACGTAGCGGTCGACGATCGCGGGGTCGAGGAAGCTCCACGCCGACATCGCACGACGAACCTCGGGCTCGAGGGTGCGCTCCGGTCGGGCGAAGAACGCTTGACCGAAGCCGTCGGTGCAGTCCGCGGGCACGGGCACCTTCTGCACCTCGACCGCGCCGCCGAGCGCGGCGGCGATCCGCTCCATGCTCGGCATCCGTCGTGCCTCGACCTCGAAGAGCTCGGGCACGTAGACCGGCTGCCACCAGGGCTCGGGAACAACGGGATCGAAGGTCAGAATGACGACCGGGCCGCGTGCGACGCGGCGCATCTCGCCCAGGCCCTTCTCCAGCTCGGGCCACTGGTGGATCGTCACGCTCGCCATGGCGGCATCGAAGCTATCGTCGGCGAAGGGGAGCGCATCGGAGGTCGCATCGATCGCGCGGGAGCGGTGCGGAGGCCGCTCGGCACGCATCGATGCCGAGGGTTCGACCGCGGTGACCTCGAGGTCGTCGGGCTCGTAGCTCCCGGCGCCGGCCCCGACGTTGACGACGGTGCGTGCGGCGCCGAGCGCCGCGCGGATCCGCGCTTCGATCCGCGGATCCGGCTGGCGGATGCTCGCGTAGCCGCGGCCGATCTTGGCGTAGTCCGCGTCTCCTGCCGAGCCGTCCTCGAATCTCGTCACGTTCATCACGCTACCCGAGACAGCGGCTGTGTTACGGGCGCGGGTCGAGAAGGCCGAGGCCGCGCAATTGGGTGCTCAGTCCCGCACCATCGGGCGCGAAGACCCACGGAGCGCTCTCGGTCTCCTGGTCGGGTCGCCGGCTGCGGCCACCGGCCAAGACCGCCTCGCCCGTGGTCAGCTGACGGATCGCGATCGCTGCCACGTTCTGCGGGTACTCGGCCGCGAACGAGGCGTACAGGTCCTCGTCGTGCTGCCCGTCGTCGCCGACCAGCAGCCACCGGATCTCCGGGAACTCCTGCGCGAGCCGTGTCAGGCTTTCGCGCTTGTGCTGTTGGCCGCTGCGGAACCAGCGGTCGTGGGTGGGGCCCCAATCGGTGAGCAGGAGCGGCCCGCGCGGGTAGAGGTTGCGGTGCAGGAAGCGGCTCAGGGTGGGCGCGACGTTCCACGCGCCGGTCGACAGATAGAACACCGGGCAACCGGGGTGCCGCTGAGCCAGCCGCTCGTACAGGACGGCCATTCCGGGCACGGGGCGTCGCGCATGCTCGTCCAGGACGAACGTGTTCCAGGCGGCCAGGAACGGGCGGGGGAGCGCGGTGACCATGACCGTGTCGTCGATGTCGGACAGGATGCCGAAGCGGTGCTCTCCGCTGACCACGAAAATGGGCGCCTCGACCTCCTCGCCCCCATTCACGCGCAGTCGAACCGTGTTCCAGCCCGCCGGCAGCGACAGCTCGACGTGCGCATCGAGCACGCCCCCGCGATCGGCGCGCAGCTGTTCCGCATCGGCTCCGCTCGTCACGGTCACCTCCGCGTACGCCGCGTGCACGCTGGTGAAGCTCCGCCAGCCGCGCACGCTGCGGCTCGGGTCGCTCGCGCGCGCCGGGTCTTCGTAGACGACCCGTCCCAGGATGCGGACCCAGCCGTCGCCGCCGTACCCGGTGAACGGGATGACCGTCGCGACGCGGCCGCGGCGTCGTGCGCGGCGCGCGCGGCGCTCGTGGATCCAGTCCTCGATGCGCGCCGCGATGTGAAGAGTTGTCGATTCCGCGGGGCCGTCAGCGGGCTCAGAACGGCTCGACGTCATCGTCCCAGTGTGTCACGGCGAACATCCGGGCTAGCCACAGTAACGGAAGGTATGCTCACCGAATCGAGAAGGAGAACCCCTGTGTCCCACATCAAACTCTCCGATCACCAGGTTGATCCCGCTGCGCTCATCCGCAACGAGCCGGTTCAGGCGCGAAGTACCGCGCGCCTGGCGGCACTGCTGGATGCAGCGGCCGAAGTGATCGATGAAATCGGCTACGAGCGCCTGACCACGGCGATGGTGGCTGATCGTGCCGGTGCCTCCATCGGCACCGTGTACCGCTATTTCCCCGACCGGATCGCGGTGCTGCAGAGCCTCGCGGCTCGCAACGCCGAGCGCATGAACGAGCGCGTCATGGCCGCGGTTCGCGACGAGCAGCACGAGGATTGGTTCGCTGCGCTGTCGGCGGGCGTCGCCGTGCTGGTGGACGCCTACCGCACCGAGCCCGGGTTCGCCTCACTGCGACTCGGCGACGTGCTCGACCTGCGACCGGCCACCGGCGCGTCGGCGAACGCTCTGCTTGCGTCGCACATGTACGACGCTCTCGTCCAGCGCTTCGAGCTTCCGGGCTCCGACGAGGCGCGCGTGGCGTTCGAGGCAGCCAGTGCGGCGGGCGACGCGCTCGTGGCGCGCGCATTCACGCGCGACCCCGAGGGCGATGAGCAGTTCATCGCGCTGTCGAGCGACATCTTCGTCGCGCTGATGTCGCCGTACTTCGCCGTTCCCGCAAACCACTCCCGCTGACGCGTCCGGGGATTGCCTTGGCAATCCCCGGCGCTCTCCGCTCCGAATGTGTTGAGATGGTGAGGAGCCTTCGCGAGTGCGCGCGGGCTCTGCACCGGCAACGATCCCGTCACGGGGCGACCGAGGGAGAGCGGACAGCGCATGATCGAGTTCCGAGGCGTTTCGAAGCAGTTCCCCGACGGCACGATTGCCGTCGACGACTTCAACGTCGTCATGCCGTCCCACCAGGTCACCGTGCTGGTGGGCTCGAGCGGCTCGGGGAAGACGACCCTGCTGCGGATGATCAATCGCATGGTCGACCCGAGCGCCGGCGCCGTCCTCATCGACGATGAGGATGTCGCGACCACCGAGCCGGTGCAGCTGCGGCGACGCATCGGCTACGTCATGCAGAATTCGGGACTTCTCCCGCATCGCCGGGTCATCGACAACATCGCGACGGTTCCGCGTCTGGTCGGGACCTCCAAGGCCGAGGCTCATGCCCGGGCGCTCGAACTCATGGATGTCGTCGGACTCGAACGCGACCTGGCGACGCGCTACCCCTCGCAGCTCTCCGGAGGCCAGCAGCAGCGCGTCGGTGTCGCCCGCGGGCTCGCGGTCGATCCGAACATCCTGCTGATGGATGAGCCGTTCGGCGCCGTGGATCCGATCGTGCGCGCCGAGCTGCAGCAGGAGGTCCTGAGACTTCAGCAGGAGCTCGGCAAGACGATCGTCTTCGTCACGCACGACATCGACGAGGCGTTCCTGCTCGGCGATCAGATCGTGCTGCTGGAGACGGGAGGGCGCGTCGCGCAGAAGGGCTCCCCGGAGCAGCTGCTCGCGCACCCGGCCAACGACTTCGTGGCCAGCTTCGTCGGCGCCGATCGCGGCAAGCGCGCCCTGACTGAGAAGGTGGTCGACGGTCGCACCATCCTGGTCGACTCCGACGGCCGTGCGGCGGGTGTGCTCAGCGAGGCGCGGCGCTGACATGAACTGGATCGTCAACAACCTCGGACTGATCGGGGAGCTGACGCTCGAGCACCTCCGCTTGAGCGTCGTTCCGATCGTTCTCGGCTTCGTCATCGCGATTCCGCTCGGCTGGGTCGCGTGGCGGTACCGGGTGACGCGCGGACTCGTGCTGACCGTCGCCGGGCTGCTCTACACGATCCCGTCGCTCGCGCTGTTCGTGGTGCTGCCGCCGCTGCTCGGGATCCCGTTCCTCAGCGAGCTCAACGTCACGATCGCCTTGACGCTGTATGCCGTGGCGCTCATGGCTCGCGCGGCGGCGGACGCGTTCGGCTCGGTCGACCCCGGTGTTCGGCAGTCCGCGACCGCGGTCGGGTACTCGGCGTGGCGGCGATTCTGGGAGGTCGAGTTCCCGCTCGCAGGACCGGTGCTGCTCGCCGGACTCCGGGTGGTCGCGGTCAGCACGATCGCGCTCGTGACGGTCGGCATCCTGATCGGCGTCGAGAGCCTCGGCTATCTGTTCACGAACGGTCTTCAGCGTCGCATCGTGGAAGAGGTGTTCGCGGGAGTCGTCGCCACCGCGGCCCTCGCGCTCGTCGTCGATGCCGCGCTTCAGCTGCTCGGACGGGTGCTCATGCCGTGGGCGCGACGCGCCCCCGCGCGAACGCGGGCGGTGTCGACATGACGCTCTTCATCGAGGCATTCGCCTGGATCGTCGCCAACCTCGGTCCCGCGGGCGAGGGCGAGCTGTGGGCGCGGATCGGCGAGCACATGTTCTACACGCTGGTCTCGGTGGCGATCGCCGCGGCGATCGCGATTCCCGCCGGTTACCTGATCGGGCACACCGGCCGGGGGCGCGAGATCGCGGTCGCGGTCTCCGGAGCTGCGCGCGCTCTGCCGTCGTTCGGCCTGATCCTGTTCTTCGTCCTGCTGCTCGGCACCTTCGGCGTCGGACTCGGGGTGCGGGTCGCCGCGGGTTCCTACATCGCGTTCGTCATCCTGGCGATCCCGTCGATCCTCGCGGGCGCCTACGCGGGTCTGGAGGCGATCGACCGCTCGACGATCTCCGCGGCGCGCGCCATCGGCATGACCGAGTGGCAGATCCTCTGGAAGGTCGAGGTGCCGCTCGGGCTGCCCCTGCTGATCGGGGGGCTGCGCAGCGCGACGCTGCAGGTCGTCGCGACCGCCACCCTGGCGGCGTACGTCAATCTCGGCGGGCTCGGCTTCGACATCATCCAAGGCCTCCCGTTGCGTCGCTACGACCAGATGCTCGGCGCGGCCCTGCTGGTGGTGGCGCTTGCCTTCGCGCTCGACGCGATCTTCGGGCTCGTGGCCCAGATCACCGAGCGCATGATTCCGGACGGGCGCAGCGCGCCGCGTCCGCGACCACGTCGTGCCCAGCCGAGTCGGCTGCGCACGAGTTCGGTGGGGACCCCCACCAACAACTAGGTAAGGAAGATCATGTTGAACACAGCAGGGAACAAAGGCCGGCTCGCCCTGGGCGCAGCCGTGGTTGGGGTTGCATTGGCCCTCTCAGGGTGTGCGCAGGGCGATCCGCTGAGCCCCGATGAGGGATCGGGCAGCACCGACACCATCGTGGTCGGCTCGCAGGCGTACTACTCGAACGAGATCGTCGCCGAGATCTACGCGCAGGCGCTGGAGAACGCCGGCTACGACGTCGAGCGCTCGTTCCAGATCGGTCAGCGTGACGCGTACATCCCCGCGCTCGAAGCCGGTGAGGTGGATGTCTTCCCCGAGTACACCGGAAACCTCCTCCAGTACTACGCGGCCGACACGACCGCGACGCAGTCGGACGAGGTGTACGCCGCTCTTGCCGACGCACTGCCGGACAGCCTGGCGGTGCTCGCCCAGTCGTCCGCGAGCGACCAGGATTCGTACACGGTCACGCAGGAGTTCGCCGACGCGAACTCGCTGAGCTCCATCGGTGACCTCGCGAGCGTTGAGGGTGTCGTGCTCGGCGGTCCGCCGGAGCTCGAGGAGCGTCCGTACGGCCCTGCGGGGCTCGAGAGCGTGTACGGCGTCACCGTCAGCTTCGAGGCCACCGGTGACACCACCTTCGATGCGCTCATCGAGGGCGTCGTCGACGTCGCCAACATCTACACAGCCGACCCGCGCATCCAGACCTCGGGCCTGGTCACCCTCGACGACCCGGAGGGTCTGTTCCTCGCGTCGAACGTCGTTCCGCTCGTGAACGCCGACCTCGCCGACGAACTCGCGTCGGTGCTCGACCCGATCAGCGCCGCGCTGACCGCTGACGGCCTCATCGCCCTCAACGTGCAGAGCGTCGAGGATCAGCTGTCGAGCGCGCAGATCGCGACCGAGTGGCTGACGGCGAACGGCTTTCTGAGCTGATTCGCTGAGTCATCAGCGGGGACGGGTGCGGATCGCGCCCGTCCCCGCCGTCGTCTGCGACGGCCGTCGCGGCGCTCTCAGGGCGCCGTCAGATCGTCGTCGATCGTGTTGGCGTCGCCGTCGCCCGGCTGGTCCCAGTGGCGACGCTCGGAGCGCACCAGCAGCCACTTGACGAGCACGACCCCCAGGGCGAACGCGACGATCACCCCGACGAAGATGTACCCGGCGACGTGCAGCTGATCTGCGAGCTCGCGGTAGCCCACCGCCGCCACCGAGCCGAATGTGACATAGGCGACCGCCCACACGATGCAGGCGGGAGCTGTCCACGCGAAGAAGCGGCGGTAGCTCATCGCGCTCATGCCGACCGTGAGCGGCACGAGCGAATGGAACACGGGCAGAAAGCGCGAGATGAAGACGGCGGGGCCGCCCCTCCGATCCACGTAGTACTCCGCGCGCCGCCAGTTGGCGCGGCCGATCCAATGGCCCAGGCGGGAGTCCCGGATGCGAGGACCGAACAGCCGCCCCAGGGCGAACCCCACGCTCTCGCCGCCGAGCGCGCCCACGATGACGGCGACCAGCAGCGAGATGTATCCCAGGGGCGTCTCGACGGCGGTGCTGGCGACGATCACGATCGAGTCGCCCGGCACGACGAGCCCGACGAGCACGCTCGTCTCCAGGAACATCCCGACGCCGGCGAGCGCGGTGCGCAGCACCGGATCGACCGACGCGACCAGCTCCAGGATCCAGGTGAGCGCAGCGTTGATGTCCATCAGGCGTGCCGATCACCGATCGGCCGGCGCAGCGCGTCGAGGCGGTCGCGCCAGCGCTGCAGTCGGCCCGGCTCCTCGGCGAGGGAGGGTCCGTCGATCCACTCCGTGACGATCCGAATGCCGTGCAGCGAGTTCAGTGCCCACACCTCGAGCCCGTCGAGCTCGTCGGGGGTGACCTCTTCGTGCAGCACGTCGACGCCGAGCGCCGTTGCCAGCGCGAGCACGCTGCGCAGGGTCACCGAGTCGATGCGGGGGAGCTCCGGGTCGGGGATCGCGAGCGCATCGCCGCGCCACCACGCGAAACAAGTCGTCGAGCCTTCGACGACGAAACCCTCCGCGCTCAGCAGCACCGCCTCATCGGCACGGCGCGACTGAGCCTCGGTGCGCAGCCGCAGCATCGCCTCCAGGTCGGGGCCCTTCACGAGCGGCACGGTGCGCGGGTCGCGCCCGAGGTGGGTGGCGACGGTGACCGAGCGGCGGCGCTCGGGGGCCTCGCGCAGCAGCAGACGCAACTCGCGTCGGTCGTGCCGTCGACGCGCCTCGACGCGCGGGAACCAGGCGCCGGTGCGGGGGAGGGCGGCGATCGCCGCCGTCCAGAACTCGTCGAGCTCGGACGGCTCGAAGCCTTCGGCCTCGGCGGCGTCGGCGAAGCGCGCGCGATGAAGGTCGAGCGCGAGGGTCAGGGCCTCGTCGGTGAGCCAGGAGTCGGCGGCGACGAGTTCCACCGGGCCGGGGGTGCAGTCGACGACGGGCTCGAGCGCGCCGCCGTGCCACAGGAGGGTCGTCGTTGCGCTCATAGGATCAGGGTATGCGCCTCTCCTCCGTCCGGCTGGAAACGTCGCCGCGACGAGTGCTGGAGCATCCGGTCGGCATCGTGGCGGACGTCGCCGCGGCGTTCCGGGCGCTCGTCGGCGAGGCCGACGGCTTCTGGCTCGACAGCGCCGCCCCGGAAGCCACCGGGCCGGGAGCGGGCACCCACTATCTGGGACGCGGCGAGCGAGTTGCCATCACCGGGCGGGTTCTCGATACGCTGCGCGCCGAATTGGCGGTTCGCCCGATCGAGGCGAGCGAGGATCTCCCCGCGTTTCGGCTCGGGCTGGTCGGCTGGCTGGAGTACGAGCTCCGCGGCGAAACGCTCGGACAGCCGTCCGTTGCGGGTCCGTCGCCGGCAGCACTTCTGCGTGTCGACCGGATGCTGGCCGTCGACGCCGCCACCGGCGAGGGCCGCCTGATCGCACTCGGCGACGACTGGAGCGGTGAGCTGGCGATCTGGCGCGATGCGGCGGTGGCAGCACTCACGGAGCTCGCCCCCGTCGAGCCCGCCCCGGCCGCCCCCGTCGAGGCACGCTGGCTCGACGACGATGTGACGTATCTCGAGCACATCCGCTCCTGCCAGGAGGCGATCCGCGAGGGGGAGGCGTATCAGCTGTGCCTGACGACGCGCGTCGAGGTGCCGGGTGCCCACCCGGACCCGGTCGAGCTGCTCGCGGCGCTGCGTCGCAGCAGTCCCAGCCATCACGCCGGACTGGTCCGCATCGGTGACACGACCCTCGTCTCGGCCTCGCCCGAGCGCTTCCTTAGGGTCGATGCGCGCGGACGCGTCGACACGAGCCCGATCAAGGGCACCCGTCCGCGCGGGGCCGACGCCGCGAGCGACGCGGCGGCGCGGGCGGAGCTGCTCGACAGCGAGAAGGAGCGTGCCGAGAACCTGATGATCGTCGACCTGATGCGCAACGACCTCTCGCGCGTGTGCGAGGTCGGCAGCGTCGCCGTCACCCACCTCCTCGAGGTGGAGAGCTACGCGCAGGTGCATCAGCTGGTGAGCACCGTCGAAGGACTGGCGAGGGAGGGGCTCGACGTCGTCGATGTCGTCGCGGCCTGCTTCCCGGCCGGGTCGATGACGGGCGCCCCCAAGCGGCGGGCGACGGAGCTTCTGCACGAGCTCGAGGCGCGGCCGCGGGGCATCTACTCGGGGGCCTTCGGCTGGTTCGGCTTCGACGGCGCCTGCGATCTGGCGATGGTCATCCGCAGCATCGTCCTGGATCCCTCGGGCGCCTCGATCGGCACCGGCGGCGGCATCACCGCACTGTCCGACCCTGCCGCCGAGCTCGACGAGATCCGGGTCAAGGCGGCGCCGCTGCTGCGCGTCCTCGGCGCGCCCGCCTCCTAGTTCGGCGCGCTGGCGAATGTTGCCGAGGTCGGGAACGACGGAACATGCCCGCGCGTTGAGTAACCTGGACGATGGATCGCGACGTCCGCCCGCCGTGTGATGGCGCGGGGCACGATCCGGCACCTGACGAATGAGAGTTCTGTGACCCAGCACGACGACGCCCCGAACGAGTACGACTTCACGCGCATCCAGGAGAAGTGGCAGGCGCGATGGGATGAGCTGCGCCCGTTCGCGACCGATGACCCCACGGATGCGCGCCCGCGCAAGTACGTGCTCGACATGTTCCCGTACCCCTCCGGCGACCTGCACATGGGCCACGCCGAGGCGTACGCGCTCGGGGACGTCATCGCGCGCTACTGGCGGCTGCAGGGCTTCAACGTGCTGCACCCGATCGGCTGGGACAGCTTCGGCCTGCCGGCCGAGAACGCGGCCATCAAGCGCGGGGTCGACCCGCGCGCCTGGACCTACGACAACATCGAGCAGCAGCGCCAGTCGATGAAGCGCTACGGCGCCTCGTTCGACTGGGACCGCGTGCTGCGCACGAGCGACCCCGAGTACTACAAGTGGAACCAGTGGCTGTTCCTCAAGCTCTACGAGAAGGGCCTCGCGTACCGCAAGGCGAGCTGGGTCAACTGGTGCCCGCACGACCAGACCGTGCTCGCCAACGAGCAGGTGGTGGACGGGCGCTGCGAGCGGTGCGACAACATCGTCGTGAAGAAGAAGCTCACCCAGTGGTACTTCAAGATCACCGACTACGCCGACCGGCTGCTCGATGACCTGAACCAGCTCGAGGGCTCGTGGCCGAGCAAGGTCATCGCGATGCAGCGCAACTGGATCGGCCGCAGCGTCGGCGCCGACGTCGACTTCGTCATCGAGGGCCGTGCCGAGAAGGTCACCGTCTTCACGACGCGCCCTGACACGCTCTTCGGTGCCACCTTCATGGTGGTCGCCCCCGACTCCGACCTCGCCGCCGAACTGGTGGCGGATGCGGATGACGAGACCAAGAAGAACTTCGCCGCCTACCTCGAGCAGGTGCAGAAGTCGACCGAGATCGAGCGCCAGGACGCCACTCGCGAGAAGACCGGCGTGCCGCTCGGCCGCGTCGCGATCAACCCGGTCAACGGGGAGCGCATCCCCGTCTGGGCGGCCGACTACGTGCTCGCCGACTACGGCCACGGCGCCGTCATGGCCGTGCCCGCGCACGACCAGCGCGACCTCGAGTTCGCGATCAAGTTCGATCTGCCGGTGCGCGTCGTCGTCGACACGAACGCCCCGGTGACCGGGGCGATCCCGGTGATCACTCCTGAGATGCTCGAGGCCGGCGACCTGCTGCCGCCGGACCCGGTGCAGACCGGCGAGGCGCTCGCGGGCGAGGGACGCCTGATGAACTCGGGCCCGCTCGACGGGCTCAGCAAGTCGAACGCCATCAAGCGCGTCATCGAGCTGCTGGAGGAGGCGGGCACCGGCCGCGCCGCGAAGACGTACCGTCTGCGCGACTGGCTGATCTCGCGCCAGCGCTACTGGGGCACCCCGATTCCGATCCTGCACACCGAGGACGGCCGCGAGATCCCCGTCGAAGAGTCGGCGCTGCCGGTTCAGCTGCCGCCGAGCGAGGGTCTCGACCTGCAGCCGAAGGGCGCCTCGCCGCTCGGCGCCGCCGAGGACTGGGTCAACGTGACGCTGCCCGACGGCACCGCGGCGCGTCGCGACCCGGACACGATGGACACCTTCGTCGACTCGTCCTGGTACTTCCTGCGCTTCCTGAACCCGAACGACGACACTCAGGCCTTCGACCCGAAGGAGGCCGAGAAGTGGGCGCCCGTCGACCAGTACGTCGGCGGCGTGACGCACGCGATCCTGCACCTGCTGTACGCGCGCTTCATCACGAAGGTGCTGTTCGACCTCGGCTACGTCAGCTTCACCGAGCCGTTCAGTGCGCTGCTGAACCAGGGCATGGTGCTGATGAACGGCTCCGCGATGTCGAAGAGCCGCGGCAACATCGTGCGGCTCTCGGAGCAGCTCGATGAGCACGGTGTCGACGCGGTGCGCCTGACGATGGCGTTCGCCGGTCCGCCGGAGGACGACATCGACTGGGCCGACGTCTCGCCCGCCGGTTCGGCGAAGTTCTTGGCGCGCGCCTGGCGCATCACGGGTGAGGTCACCTCGAGCCCCGAGGTCGAGTGGAAGGGCGGCGATGCGGCCCTGCGTCGCCAGACGCACCGTCTGCTCGCCGACGCGCCGGGCCTGGTCGAGGGCTTCAAGTTCAACGTCGTCGTCGCGCGGCTCATGGAGCTCGTGAACGCGATCCGCAAGACGATCGATTCCGGCCCCGGTGCCGGTGATCCGGCCGTTCGCGAGGCGATCGAGATCGTCACGAAGCTGCTCAGCCTGTTCGCGCCGTACACGGCCGATGACATGTGGGAGCGCCTCGGCTACGAGGGCAGCGTCGCCACGACGACCCTGCGCAAGGCCGACCCGACCCTCCTGGTGGAGGAGTCGGTGACGGCGATCGTGCAGGTCGACGGCAAGGTGCGCGACCGCTTCGAGGTGGCACCGACGATCGACACCGGTGCGCTGGAGATCCTGGCGCGCGGCTCGGATGCGGTGGCCCGCGCGGTCGGCGATCGCGAGATCGTCAACGTGATCGTGCGAGCCCCGAAGCTCGTCAACATCGCGACGAAGCGCTAGTCGCTCACAGCCGGGAGCATCCGCGGGACCGCGCGAGCGGTGCCGACCTAACCTGACGCCGTGAGCGCGCGTCTCGACCCCGACCCCCGCCGCGCCCGCGTGCGGGTCGGGGTCGGGGCCGCGCTCATGCTCGCGCTGGCGGCGCTCGGCGTCGCGGTGTTCATCACCGCCGTGACCCCGCGCGGCACCAGCGCCGTGATCGAGGCGCCCGCCCCCGACGAGACCGCCGCGGCCCCAGGCGGCGCGAGCGCGACGATCTACGTGCACATCCTGGGGCTCGTCGCGCGCCCGGGTCTGTACGAGCAGCGCGAGGGCGCTCGCGCGGTGGACGCGGTCGCGGCGGCGGGCGGCTTCCTGGACGGGGCCGACCCCGAGGCCGTCAACCTGGCGAGGTTCCTCGTCGACGGCGAGCAGCTGGTCGTCTACGCCGAGGGGGAGGCGCCCGCCGCCGGCTCGGGCGCGGTCGTCGGCGGCAAGGTGAACCTCAACACCGCCGATGCGGCGACCCTCGAGACGCTGCCGCGGATCGGGCCCGCGATGGCGGAGCGCATCCTGCAGTGGCGTGAGACGAACGGGCGGTTCACCGCGATCGAGGACCTGCTCAGCGTCAGCGGAATCGGCGACAAGAC
The DNA here is from genome assembly GCF_057365085.1 of Herbiconiux sp. J20-20. Classification (NCBI taxonomy): domain Bacteria; kingdom Bacillati; phylum Actinomycetota; class Actinomycetes; order Micrococcales; family Microbacteriaceae; genus Herbiconiux; species Herbiconiux sp. J20-20. Next base: position 570,628 of record NZ_CP195122.1, on the reverse strand, counting down.
GTTCGAGGGTCTGCGCGACCTCGTCACGGTCTGAGCCGTGCGCGGCGACTACCGTCTCGTGCCCGCGGCCCTCGTCGCCTGGTTCGCCGCGATCGTCGGAGTCGGGGCCGCGGAGGCCTCGGCGCTGCTCGCCGCGGCGGTCGCGGGCTGGGCGGTGGTGCTCGGTGTCGCGGCGACGCTGCTCAGGGGTCGCGAGGCCGTCAGGCCCGCGGTGCGCCTCCGGCTCGGCGCGGTGATGCTCGCGACCGCAGTCGGCGCCCTCGTGCTCAGCGCCACCGCGAGCGGGGTCGCCGCGCGCACTCCGTCCGAGCTGGCCGAGGCCGCGGGGTCGGGTCGCAGTCTCGACCTCGAACTGGATGTGACGGCCCGGCCGCGCGAGGGGCGGTTCGAGGCGACGCTGCGGGCGCTGGGCGACGCGCCGGGGCGCGAGCTCGCGGTGCCGGTGCTCGTGTTCGCCCAGCCGGATGACCCGGCCCTGCCGAACATCGTGATTGGCGCGACGGTGCACCTCATCGCCTCCGTCGACGCCGCCGAGCCGGGGGATGACCGCGCCCTTCTGGTGTTCGCGCGCGGCGCGCTGCACGACATCCGGCCACCGCCCGTGCTGCTGGAGGCGAGCGAGGCGCTGCGCGCGGGGCTCCGGCAGGCGACGGGCGCGCTGCCGCAGCCGGGCTCCGGGCTGCTCCCGGGGCTCGCGATCGGCGACACGACGGAAGTCGGCGCGGCGCTCGACCGCGACATGAAACGCAGTTCACTCAGCCATCTCACTGCCGTCTCGGGGGCCAACGTTGCTATTCGACCTGTTCAGGGCCTTCTATGACTGAGAATCAGCCTACTTGAGTGCGCCCAGCCGCCTCTCGGAGCCCGGAATCAGTGAACCTGTGCGGATTCTGCATAGGTTGCCCAGGCGGCCATCAACTACCCGGAGGCGCCGGGCAGTTGACCTCTCCAACTCGCAAGCATTCCTTGCGAGTTGTTCTCAAGGCCCGCGACCTACCGAGGATCCTGCGCTAGTTCGCGCGTCCGCGACCTGTCAGGAGTCCTTGCAGGTTGCGAAGCCGCGCGGTCGCGAGGCGAGGCGTTCTTCCAACTCACAAGAGTTCCTTGTGGGTTCGACGGGCTGACCCCATCGGCCCACTTGTCGGTGGTCGCCACGAGGATCTCTCTTCCGCACCTGAGAAAGGAATCCACGGAGAGTCTCGACGAAGTCATCGGTCGCGAGCACGCGTTGGAATTGTCGTTCGACAGCCCGTATGGCGCGGGCAATGTCGAACGCTGGTACGCCCAGTTCTGGCTGCTCGACTACAGCGACGAAGACGCGGATGAGCCCGCTCGGACGCTCGTTGCGTCCGCCCGTTTGGTGCGCGTTGGCTTCGACGACGACTGGGTCGACTCGCTCGACGCGGAGGCCGGCGACCTGAGCGCCATCGCCGCCGCGCTCCGTGACATTGACGTCCTCTTCGACATCGACGTCGACGCTCTCGCGGCGAACAGCTTGCTCATCATCGACTTCGTGGGGGTGCCCGACGAGCATCGTGGACGGAAGGTCAGCCACGCGTTCGTGCGCGGCCTCGCTCATGTCTTCCGTGGAGAGGTTGTTGCCCTCCTCCCGGCGAGTTTGTCGACCGACGAGCACGGGGAGCTCCGCAAGGACAAGGAGAAGCTCGCGGCGTTGACGAAGCACTGGAAGCAGTGCGGCTTCGTGAAGTTGCCGAAGACCAAGGTGATGGTGTTGCCCCGGATTCAATCGATAAGTGTCCCGAAACGCGCCGCCTCGCAAAGAGAGAAATCAACACCTTTGCGCTGATAATCTCCCTTTGTGGCTCAGGCTAATCGCGACAAGCCACCTCCCACTTCGCAGGTGAAGGTGCTTCTCGCGAGAAGCGGCGGTCAGTGCGGATATCGGGGATGTGGCCGGGAGCTTTCAATCGACGCTCCGACCGTTGGTGACCCTGCAAAGCCCATCGGCAAGATCGCCCACATCTGTGCCGCCAGCGAGGGCGGGCCGCGCTTCGACCCGTCCATGACGACACAGCAGCGAGGCTCCGCTGCGAATCTCTTCTACCTCTGCGGCGACCACCACGATGCCGTGGACACCTTCATCGCCGAGCACCCAACGGAGCTTCTGCTCGAGATGAAGGCAGAACACGAAGAGACAGTCAAACGTGCGATGAAGTTCGCGCTCGGCGACGTGACTTACGCGAGCTTGGCGTTGGTCTGCACTGTAGTCGCCGCGCAATCCTCGACAACCGAACTCGACGAAATTGAGCTATCCCTGCCGACGCAGCAGAAGATCGATCTGAACGAGCTGGGCGAGTCAAGTAGACAGCTCATTGAAACTGGACTGGCGCAATCAGGACGTGTCCAGGCTTTCATCGCGTTCCAGTCAGGCGAGGTCGCGAACTTTGAGCGCCGACTCGTCGCCCGAATGCGAGCTGACTACGAGGAAGGCGTTGCGAGCGACCTGAGTTCTGACGAACTCTTCGACTTCGTGCTTGGTAAGGCAATCGCCGGCGCTGGCCCCCGCGACAGTCCAGAGGTCCGAGCAGCCGCCCTCGCAGTTGTTGCCCTCATGTTTGAGATCTGCGAGATCTTCGAACGTGAGTGAGCTGCTTCCAACGAAATTGACGCCCGTTGCGAGGACCGTGTTGGGGCACGGTGCATCGCTGATCCAACTGCTCGGCGAAAGCGCCGTGCTGCCCGGTCAGCTTTGGGTATCCGCACGAGAAAGTCACCCAACGATGACCTACGTCGACTTCGTCGATGCCTTGACAATGCTGTTTGCCGTTGGACTGATTGACGAAGAGAACGGTTTGATCCTGGGGGGTTCGAGTGCTTCGGCGACTTAGCGCAAACGACGAGCGCTTCAAGCCCATCTATTTTCACGAGGGCTTCAATGTCATCCTCGCTGATCGAGACCCGAGCGCGACCAATCAGCAAAGCCGAAATGCACGGGGCAAGACCTCACTGCTGTTGGTCATCAACTTCATGCTCGGCGGTAGCCTGCACGACAGCCTGAAGCCGCTCGCTGATGGGGGATGGGAGTTCACCCTCGCCCTGGATCTCTTCGGACAGCAGGTAACGGTCTCTCGCAACCTAGCCGCCGGGAGCAAGCTCAAGATCAACTTCCCGGACGCCTTGCAAGGTGTGCTTGGCCAGTATGTCCAGGAGGGAAGGATCTCCCTTGACGACTGGAAAGATCTACTGGGGCTTGCCCTCTTTAGGCTCGAGCCAGCACCTGAGGGGTCGACTGAGCAGCTCTCCGCCCGTACGCTGCTCAGCTACGTAGTGCGCGCAACAGCTCCTTCCGACCCCTTGAAGTTCTTCAACGGCCAGCCCGCTCTGTCTGTACGAAAGCACATTGCGTTCCTCGTGGGGTTGGACTGGACCATCGTCCGTGAGCTCCAGATCGTCAACCGTCAGATCGATGACCTAGCGGCCGTCGGGCGGACAATGCGAGACGGCGTGCTCGATTCACTTCGCCCCGCTGAGCAGCTGGAGCTCTCCCGCTCCGCCGCTCAGAACGCAGTCGATGCCCTGCGGGCGCGAGTGGGCGAGTATCGCGTGCTTGAGGATCCGGACGAGATGCTGACCCGTGCCGACGCACTCACAGCGGAGATCGCTGTTCTTCGCGATCAGGGGTACGTCGACCAGCGAATGGAGTCGCTGTATGTGTCGGCCTTGAGCGAAGACGTGGTTCGAGAGGGCGCCGATGAGACAGAGGTTGTCGGGATCTACGAGGCTGCCGGCGCGACGTTCAGTAGCGCGGCACTTCGCCGGCTCGAGACTGTCCAGGCATTCCGAGAGAACCTCCTAGCGAATCGCAGACAGTTCCTCGAGAACGAACTTCACGTCGTGCGGGACAGGCTAACAAGCGCTCGACAGGCTCTCCGCTCGCTCGATGAACAGCGGGAAGAGATGATGCGCGCACTCCGAGCTGGTGGAGCTCTAGACGAGTTGATGGCGATGCAATCCGAGTTGGCCAGCCTCGTCGCAGAGGTTGGGCTACTAAACGCGCAGATCGAGCAGTCGCGCGAGGTGGCTGTTTCCGTGGACGAGATGAAGGCCGCGAAGGCCCAGATTCGAACCGATGCCTCGCAGAAGCTGGTCGACGATCGCGACAAGCTTGATCAACTGAGCGACCGATTCAGAACCAAGATGAAGCAGCTCTACGACGTGGATGCGGTCATCTCGGTCACCGTCGACGGCGAGGGGTATCTGTTCTCAGTGGTGGTTGCGAGCGGTGCGAGCAGCGCTGTCTCGCGGATGCGACTCTTCTGCTTCGATTTGACGCTCCTCGAGGAGGGCGTCTCGACTGGTCATCACCCCGACTTCCTAGTGCACGACTCGAGCGTGTTCGACGGAGTGGACCCGCGCCAGCGAGCCTCGGCTTTGAAACTCGCAAACACCATTGCCTCGGACATTGGCGGACAGTACATCTGCACAATCAATAGCAACGACGTGCCCGAGGACGTCGCCGAGGAGGACTGGTTCGTCGACGGAACCGTGCGCACTGTGCTCGACACAGACGAAGGCGGTCTGTTCGGACTGCGGTTCTAGAGCAGCCGCGGCCTCACACCTCGAACGGATCCACCACGCAGTGCATCCCGTGAGTCTCGCAGCTGAACGCGACCTTGAGATGACCGTCGACGTCGAAGGGCTCCGGCGGACAGTCGGCTCCGCATTCGGGACACGTGCGGTGCGACTCGTCCTCGAACATGCCGAGATTCTGCATGAAAACGGCAGCACGTGGGGGCCCGGTTCACAGGTGCAGCGGAGAGCGGCCCCAGCGGATCAACGTCCTCGGTCACTGCCAGGATGGAAGGCACGACAGGGAGGGCCGCGTGGGTATCAACACTTCGACCATGAGCGTCAGGGAGCTGCTCAGTGCCTACGTCGCCGTGCTCGATGAGCTTCTAGCTCGGGGCATCACCCGGACACGGAATGCCCCGCTTGGGGACCTAGCCGAACACATCGCGTGGCGGGCCTATGGCGGCCACATCGAGATGAACTCGAAGAAGAGCTACGACGTCCTCGATGCCGATGGTCGCAAGATCCAGGTCAAAGCTCGACTGGTCGAGGGCGCCAAGGACACGGACTTCTCCGCCTTCCGAAGCTTCGACTTCGATGCTGCTGTCTTCATGGTCCTAGACGTTCGGACATATGAGGTTGTGTGGGCGCGAGAGCTATCGCAAGCGGAGACCAAGTCCCTCGGCCGTCATGTCGAACTGACGAACAGTCGCTCGATTCGCACCCGCCACGTGCTCCCCGTCGGCATCGACGTGACCGAACGCATTCGAACCGCCTACGCAGAGATGGACCAGAAGTGAGCGGGCACGACCTCTCTGACATGCCACTCTCTGAGCTACTCGCGCTGCGTAGTGCCATCAACGCCGAAATCACGAAGCGTGGACACATCAGGACGGCCACCTCGCTAGAGGGGGAGCTGATGGAACGCGTCGTTGCGGATGCTTACGGCGGGGCGCTCACCCCGCCCACGAACAAGTCAGTCGATGTGGTGCTCCAGGATGGCACCGGGATCCAGGTCAAAGTTCGGTCGCTGCGACGAGGGGAGACTCGATTCTGGTCGTTCGAGGACTTTGAGTTCGATAGCGCTGTCGTGATTTCGATGGACCGCGACACATCCGAGATCATCTTTGCTCGCGAGCTAACTCGCGCCGAGATGCAAGAGCACTCGATGCTTGCGGCCTCCGGCGACTACCGCCTCAGAATGGGCAAGGCACGCGGCCTCGGTGTCGACGTCACCGCGCGTTTGCGCGCCGCATACGACCGCCTTCAGTAAGTGTCGACGCTATCCGGCGAGAAGCTCGAGCGGATCCACGCCCAACTGCTCGGCGAGCTTAGAGAGCGTGTCGAGCGAAAGGTTGCGTTCGCCGCGTTCGATGCCGGCGAGATAGGTCCGGTCGTACTCGAGCTCGTGGGCGAGAGCTTCTTGCGAGATCCCGCGTGAGACGCGCAGCGCGCGGAGGTTCTTGCCCACTCTCTGGTTGAGGGGACCGCGCGTTGCCATGGTCCCAGATTCGGCCGATGGTACTCAAACGTCCACGGACTTATAGGTACCGCGCGACGGGTGCCGTCGCTACGATCAAGGGGGCGAATCGAGACGAGGGAGTAGGACATAGACGCCCTCATCTTCGCTCGCGTCTCGCAGGACAGCAGCGGTCTCGGCAGATCTGTGGAAGAGCGGGTCGCTGACGGCCTGCGGTGGGCTCAGCAAGAGGGTTGGAACGTCTCTCGCGTCATTCGAGAGACCGGTTCGGCGAGTCGTTTCTCGTCGCGGCGCGACCGCGCAGAGTGGACCGAGGCCCTCCGACTGATCAATGAGAGGCGCATCGGCATTCTCCTCACATGGGAGAGCAGTCGTGCGACGCGTGACCTTGCTGGCTTCGCGGAGTTGCGCGACGCATGTGCCCGCGCCGGCGTGCTCTGGGGTTACGGGCGGAAGGTCTATGACCTTGCGAGCCGCGACGACCGTTTTCGCACCGGCTTGGACGCGCTGCTCGCCGAGGACGAGGTGGCGAGGACGAGCGAGCGCATCCGTCGAGCGGTCGAAGCGAACGCGACCGCCGGACGGCCACACGGCCGGAACTTGTACGGGTACCGCCGCGTCTACGACACTTCGACGCGGCAGCTGCTCTATGTCGAAGAGGAGCCGGGGACTGCGGACGTCGTCCGCAACGTGTTCAAGATGGCCGCGGAAGGCGGGACGCTCTACGCCATCGCGAAGACCCTGAACAGTGGCGGCATCGAGCCGCGGAACCCGAAGCGCATGGAGCATCGCCAAGGTGAGGGTTGGACGCCTGGCGCCGTCAAGCAACTGCTGTCCACGCCCGGCTATGCGGGACTCCGCCAGTTCCGCGGGCAGATCGTGGGAGACGCCGCATGGCCGGCGCTCGTCAGCCTCGACGAGTGGGCGTCGGTGCAGGTTCTGTTGAGCGCTGCTGCGCGTCCGCGCGAGGAACGTCCCGAGCTCCGCTACCTGCTCACAGGTATCGCTCGGTGTGCGACCTGCGGTTCCGTCCTCCGAAGCGGGCGCAGCGCGAAGCGGATGGTTGGCGGCAGTCAGACCCAGCACCTCAGCTACAACTGCCCCGCACACCACACGTCGATCTCGATGAAACACCTCGACCTCATCGTCGACGAGCACGTCGTCGCCAAGCTCTCGGAGCCTGACTTCCTCGACACGTTCCCGCAGTCCGGGGGAGTGGCGGCTGAAGACCGGCGCCGCCTGCTCGAGGAGGTCAACAAGCTCAAAGAGTGGCTCGAGAAGGTCCGAGTGCTCGCTCTCGCCTCCGACCTACCCGAGATGCTTCTCGCACAGGAGCGGCTCGTTCAGCCGAGGATTGACGAGAGCGTTCGGCAATTGCGGTTGCTCACCGAGATCCCGCTGGTCACGGAGCTCGCCGAGTCCGGCGACGTCGCCGGACGCTGGGCACAGATGGAACTGACCGAACGGCGAGCGGTCATCAGAGCGGTCCTGACGATCAGAGTGCGGCCGGCGCCGTACCGCGGGGTGCGTGGGATCTGGCAGACGGTTGAGCGGACCGAGGTTGAGTGGAGGGGGCCCGAGGCTCAGGCCGAGTAGGAGAGTCGCTCGCGTGAGGCCATGGAGCCGAAGCGTTCGGCCGACCTCGGCCCACACTCATCATCGCCGTCCGGGGCTGATCAGGTGCAACGCTTCGGGGTCGACGGCTGGCACCGCTAGCTGGAAGGCCAGGTCCAACTCGCGATCCAGGGTGACTTGACTCATGTCTGGCGTTCTGTAGAAGTGCCGAACTATGAAGTCGATGAAGACTGCCGGTGTTACTGGAGCGCTCACCGGTATCCGGCAATGCTTGTACTGACCGAGTGTGAGATGGGCAGCGGGATGCTCTCCACCGACTTCTACGCCCTCTCGGATGTCGAAGTCGAAACGGACGGGCACAGTGACCACCTGTAAGCCCACGACCTCGGCGAACGGAATGTCATGTAGGTACAGCTCGGGCAGATTTTGGAAGTCAAGCAGTCGCGGTGACGGCAAGTACGCAAGGCGATGCCGGATGAGCTTTCCCTCCGCAAAGGAGTAACTCATCTGTATGAGGGCACCGTCGAGCAGGATTGCGTTGAATGCTCTACGTCTGAGTTGGTCGTCGTAGAGGTCCTCGTAGGAGACATCCCGCAGCACGCTGGAGTCGACGGCGTTCATGGTCGTGATCGCGCCCGAGTGTTCGTCTCCAACGAGCTTTGGCCACTCTTGTTCGTCGGCCAGACCTTGAGCGACGAGCCAAGTAGTCAGAACCGTGATCGACCTAATGACCTGCTTCGGAGTGGGTTCAGCCATCCACATCGCCTTTGAGTAGACGAAGCAAGCGCTCGCGCACGTCAGGATCAAGATCTTCGGCGTAGGCGCGTGCGTCTTCGAGCCCCGCGAGGAGGTCGCTGGCCAGTTTCCGCTGTTGGTTGATGTCTTTGGCCTGCGCCGCGGTGAGCTCTCGGTGCACGAGATTCAACTTCTCTCGTTCGGCTTCCGACGGGTACCGGAACTGCAGTGTGAACTCCTTCGCTTTCACCTCCTCAAACTCCGAGAGGAGTTGATCCATCTGCGGACCGAATCCGAGCACTCGAACCCAGCCCTTGCTGCGCGTGATGGCAGTAAACAGTCGATTGCGCACCGCCGCCTGGTTCGCGATCTGATCCAAGCCCTCGTGCGCGTTAACGACGTAGACCATGCCCGCTTCGTTGCCCTTCGCGCGATGAATGCCAGTGAAAGTAACTGACTCGCGACCACGCGCAAAGAACTCGGTGGGAGATGTGTCGACTCCAGCCATGTGGTTCGGGACGCCAGCCTCCAACAGCTGAGCTCGAAGCGGCGGCAAGTTGTTCCGTGCAGTCAAACCGTTCGGATTGACAACGATGATGTCGTCATATCGCAACTCGTCCTCTTTGAGGTTCTTCACGATCTCAGCGGCGACCCAATCGTTCTGTTCGTCGGCGCTCTGGAAGGCCTGAAAGTGCACGAGGTCAGCGATCGGCGAATGCTGTTCCAAGAATGGTGGGCTCGAGTCGTTAGTGCGAGCGAGCACGACGTCCTCGTCAGCACGGAGTTGGCCATCCCGGACCTCGTAGCCAATGTCTTGCCAAAGACCAGGGCTCTGAAAGAGTTGCACGAGGCCCGATTGTCGTCCGGCGGGCGGCTCGCGATAGACGCCAAAGCCGAGCGCGTGTGCGGTCACAAGTACGGGACGCGAGTTTCGGTAGCACTTCTGGAGCACGATGTCGTGCGAGCTGGCAGTGCCGCTTGCTGAGTCAAACGTCACTCTTTGACGACCGTCTGGATCGCTCCCGAAGATGACATCGGGAGTCGGCAGACTGCGCCCATCCAAACTCTGAAGCTCGTCGTACGCATAGACGAGTCGCTTCTCTTCCCCGAGCATGAAGTAGCACATGCGGAGAAACGCTGAGGGTTGATCCTGGGCTTCATCGACGAGGATCGCATCGAACGAGTCGACCTCGGCGTCACCGGAGGTGTTGAGTGCTTGCTCACAAGCCCAGCGGAAGGCGTTGGCGTTCGACCCGGCGTTCGCCCCAGCAGAGCGGAAGTTGTAATACGGGACACCCGCCGCCTCGCAATAGAGGCTATACATGCCTGACTTTTCGGTGCTACCTGGGCTGCCCCAAGCATTCAGGACCCTGAGCATTGTCCAGTCCGGTTCAGCACCTGTTTGCTCAATGGTGAAGTTGCGGATGAGGCGCACAAACTGGTCATGCAACGAATGCGTGTTGTACGTAACCGCGATTCGCCAATCTGGATGTAGGGCATGTAGATAGGCGGCCTTGAGTGCCAAGACGATCGTCTTGCCGCTGCCGGCGAGTCCTCGTATTCGCTGGACGCCGTCCACAGTCTGAATGACGGCTTCGCTCTGTTGCTTGTCGAGCGTCGCAATCGATCCTTCGAGCTTCACGAGCCGCGCGCCACGTGAGTCTGGGTCCTTGACCACTCGAGGCACTCGGCTCTTACCTAGCGCGCTCAGCGTCTCGATCGCCGAAAGCACCTGCTCGAAGATCGTAGTCTGCGCGATTTCGACTGGCAGGTCGGAAATGGTTGACGCGAGCGTCCCAGTGTCGGTGAGGTAGTAGTCCTCCTCGACCTGAACGCCATCGACAACGGCACCCGGCGCGAACGTGACTGCCGTGATTCTGGGGATCAGCACCCGCTTCTTCACAAGTTGCTGATGTTGCAGGAGACGAGATTGCATCACTCGAACGAGCTCGTCTTGCCTTGCCTGAAAGTCGCCGAGCTCGGTGCCCTCGACGAGATCGAAGATGACGACCCCTCGGTCCCGGTCTACCAGCAGCGCGTCCGCAAATCCCACATCCGGTTGCGCAGGCAAGATCGGGAACCCCGTGAACAGCTCGCCATTGAGCTGCGCCTCATCCTTCAGTGCGTCCACGAGCAAGCCCGTGGACACTGGCTTGCTCGTGCTGCCCCGCACGACGTTTATGGTCATGCCTCATCGTATTCGGCGCAGGTTCACGAGCAGCAACGATCTACTGTCGCGGCGTCGCGGATCGAAGCGGTGAGAGTGTGGCGCTGAAACAGAAAACGACAAGCTGCGCCAAAGGGACTCCTCGATTACTCGAGTACCGATGACCCAGCGCGCTTCGGAAGAACATCGCGGCGGCTCCTGGATGGGTTTCGGGTCGAAGGTAAGTTGAAGGCGTGGCGGATATGGCTGAGCGTGAATATGTCGGACAGGCTGGCCCGCGCGACGTCCAGGAAATTGTGGAGCTGAGCATCACGGAGTTGCCAACTATGACCGCTCTCCACAGCGTCGAGGGGTGGCGTACGCACGACCGTTTTGGACGCGGACGAGAAGTTCGCGGAAACTGCACTGCAGTGCTTCGAGACGGAGGTCCCTCTGGCCCCTTGATTGGGTTTATCTGGGCGGACTCCTCGATGCTCATTGACTATCAGCTCGATGTGCGCTGGTGGTGCATCAACGCTGTGGCGGTCTCTCCCGCCTACCGCCGAGCCGGCCACGGGGCACGACTCGTCTCGCTGGTGGAGCAGGTTGCAAATGACGTGGGGGTTGAACTTCTCTACGGCCAGAGCGTTCCTGACGGCGTCAGCTTTTGGCGAGAACTCGGTTGGGACGTCGGTGAGCTCGAGGAGCCGGTTCGGTCCCCGCGAGCAGTGCGCCGGCTGAATGGCGACACTGTCATGTTGAACTTTCAGCCAGGTCCCGGTGATCGGTGGTTGCTTAAGCACACTGCACACACCCCTGAGCCTGCGGGGCTGATACTCGATTCCCGGTTCATCGTGCAATGAGCAGATCCCGGTCTAGTACGAGCAGGAGAGTGCAGGCTGCGAAGGTCGCTGCTCGCAGCACTCAGGCCTCTGGCGTGATCAAGTGCTACGTCGAGTCTTACGACCGACCCGACGGTTTGCGCGACCTGCGGCTCCGCGAGAAAGCGTCGCGCCGGATTGTCAGAGTGCTCACAAGGCAAACGATCTTGCAGCATGTCGCGCCGCTTTCGAACCTCTTGCAAGACTGTTACGGCCACGGCGGTGAGCTAGTAGCTCCGCGGGGTCGCAAAGAGTACGTTGCTGTCTCCGGATCGATTGTCAGTCAGAGCGACCACGAGATCGCTGTGTCGTTCGATGGTCGTTTCGCGGTCGAGGTCATTATTCAGATGGCAAGCATGGCCTCGCCGCCCGTATCGGTCTGGTGCTACATCGAGAAGTATGCGGGCGAGGGCAGCGATCTCGGCCTACGTCTTCGACAGAAGGCAACCGGGCGCAAAGTTGAGATGTACGGTCGGGACAAGGAGCATCTCACTCAGTTCCTCGCGAGCCCACAGATCACCGGCAGCGAGGAGTTGCTGCCGAACCTCTACGAGCAGCACGGTTATGCCGACTACGTCCTGGTCTCCGGCGGCACGGCTGTCGACTCCTTCGACGTGATTCGCTTCGAAGACGGCGCCGAACTGACCTATCTACTTGGGCCAACCCCCGACACCGCGTACCGGGACGCCTTCCGTCCTTTGAATGATGTGGCAGCGGCCATGGCGCACTCGCGAACGGCGGTGGGGCACCTCACGGACGGACGCTACAGAGAAGCAATCCTCTCTGCCCGCCTAGCGGTCGAGGTGGCTTCCGGTGGGCGAGGTCCCGACGTGAGAGATCGACTGGCGGGTGCACCGCCAGACGTGGAGAAGTCGGCCGCACTTCTCAGAGACAAGCGCAACTTGGCAGTTCACGAGGGCAACACTCGAATCGAGCAGAACGACGCGGAAGAAGCCATCGAAGCTATGGGCCACGTCCTTGACTTCATTGGACGTGCCGCCGCTCAACCGTGACGCTTCTCATGCTCCGCTCGCCCTTTGCCGCCTTGAGCGGCTCTAAACAACGGCCATCATGCCGTCGGACGCACACAGGATCGGACCCTTGAACTCCCCTTCCGCGGCCTTGGCCGCATATTGCGGTGTGGCTGTTGGGCCTACGTGAGTGATCATGAGCTGTCGCGCAGCTGCGCTTCGGGCGAGTCTGCCTGCGGCGCTCGCCGAAAGATGTACTGCTTCTTCGGCATCGCTGAGTTGAACAGCTTGGGCCTCGCAGATCAGGAGGTCGGCATTGTCTGCGAGGTCGAGTAGGGCTGGGCATTCTGCGGTGTCGCCGGTGTAGGCGACGACGGACCCTTCAGAGCCCGCGCGGAGACCGTACGCCTCGACTCCATGGTTGACGGCGCGGGTGATGAGGTCGAGCGAACCTATTCGAAAGCCGATGCCGTCGCGAAGCGGGCGGAAGTCGATGAATGGCTCGGCGAACCTGGTCGAAAGGTCTTTGCCGAGGTAGGAAGCCACCCGAGTCGGAAGGCCCGCCGGTGCGTAGACCCTTAGGGGCCCGTGGGGGCTGGCGAGGCCCCCGTCATCGAGGGCATACAGCAGGGCAAGCACATCGGCGGCGTGGTCGGCATGGAGGTGTGAGATCCAGACGGCGTCGACGCGGTCGAGCGTCGTGTGCCTGAGTAGGTTGGCCAAGACGCCGAATCCGAGATCGACGACGACCCGAGCGTCCTCGGTCTCCAGGAGATACCCCGAGCACGCCTGGCCGGGGCGCGGGTGAGGACTGCCCGACCCGAGGACGGTAACGCGGATCACTCTGTCGCTTCTCGGTCTGAAGGCGTGCTGAACCCTTCAATGACCGCTGCCATGTCCGAGGCGCCGAATCCAAGATCCGCGGCGACGGAGTACAACGCCGTAGAGGCGTCGAGAAGAGGGGTACTAGCGTCGCGTGTGCGTGCCGCGTGCGCCGCCAGTCGGGCATTTTTGAGGACGTCGAGGATCGCGGCCTGCGCTTCGTAGTCCGCAGACACGATCTTCCGGGTCTTTCCGCGCGACACCACCGATGCCATCGGTCCGGCGTGGAGTACGGCTTCCAATGTGGCGAGGTCGAGTCCGGCCTTAGCGGCGAAGTGGAATGACTCGGCCAGCCCGGTGACCATCGTGATGAGGAAGATGTTGACCGCGAGCTTCATCTCGAGTGCTGACGGGACGTCTCCGCACACGACCTGTGTGGCGCACATTGGTGCGAGGATTGGCTCGATGGCGGCGAGGGCTTCGGTTGGTCCCGCAAGCATGCTCACGAGCTCGCCGTTCTCGGCCGGCACGCGAGAACCCGAGACAGGGGCCTCCACGTAGCGTCCTCCGTTTATGGAGATGTCACGCGCCAGAGCGACAGAGTACTCCGGCGACACCGTTCCCATCTGGACGATGATTCGACCTGCCACAGCCTCGAACGTTGGGGTGCCGCGTCCCAGAACCTCATCGATCGCCTTTTCGTCGGCGAGCATCAGGATGACGATTCCACATTCGCGCATCACCTGCGCCACGTCCTTGGCGGATTGCGCGCCGGCGTCGGCGACATCGGTCGCTCGGTCGGGATTGCGGTTCCAGACAAGTGGTCGAAGTCCGGCGCGCGCAAGACGCACCGCCATTGGCTGTCCCATGATGCCGAGGCCTATAAAGCCGACGCGGTCGGCGGGTGCAATCAAGGCCGGCTCCCATGTGGGGAGGGGAGACCGTCAACAAACTCATCGAGGAGTCGGCGTCCTTGTGGCCAATTTCCAAGGCCACTCGTTTCATTGATATGTCCTAGCTCGCCGACGGAGACGTACCTCGCTTGCCAATCCTCGGCGATGCCCTCCTGGTAGTGAGAGCTGCCGAACGGGTCGCTCGTGCTTGCAACGACGAGGCTCGGGAACGCTAGGGGACTGCGGGGTGGGCGTGCAAACTGCGCTGCTGGGCCAGGAAATGCAGGTCCCGTCGGGTCGGGTACCGACACCAGGAATGCTCCTGAGACCCGAGCGTCCGTCCGCGCGGCCCAGTGTGCGACGACTAGACATCCGAGGCTGTGCGCCACGAGCACGGCCTCGGGGAGCGCCCGAACGGCCTCCTCCAAAGCTGAACACCAATCGTCGAGTTGGGGATAGGTCCACGACGTCGGCTCGAACCTCGAGAAGCCTCTCTCCTGTTGTTCCCATCGCGTCTGCCAGTGTTCTGCGCCTGACCCATCGATTCCTGGAATCGTCACGAATCCCGCCTGGTTTGACATCAATCGTCCGCCCCTTCTCTCGTATCGAATGGTCGTCGACCGATAGTGCGATCCGGGACACGCCTGTATCCATCACGGCGAACGGTCCGAATCGTCGCGGCGACGGAGACGACCGATAGAACCCCGATCGACCAAAGCAAGACCTCGGCCATATTGCTCCTTAGTTGTACGATCGTATAAGTTGAGCGTCAACTTAGCAGAGAGTCAGAAGGTGCCGGGAGAGTGGATCAGCAGCCGTGACAGACAAACCTCGACGTATTCCTGCCAGTGGGTCCAAGGTCGATCCGATCTACGGGGACGGTGCCACCGTGGTCGAGAAGAACCTGGCTCGCTTCGGCGGTCTCGCTGGCGCAATCTTCGTCGTTGTGCAGACCGCGGTCTCACACCCAGAGCTCTGGACCCCGTGGCAGTACGGATTGGCCGCCGTGCTCGCATACGACCTCATTGGCGGCGTCGTGGCGAATGGACTGGCGTCCGCGAAGCGAGGCCGTGAAGCACCGGTTCGATCTACCGACACTCTTCTCGTCCGACTCGTCAAGCGACCCATCGCCTTTGGATTGGTCCATATTCAGGCGCTGATCGTCGCCCTTGCTTTCCCAGGCGGATCTTGGGTGTGGGGCGTGGTCTGGTATCTCGCGACGGTCATCGCGATCGTCATCGTGACAACGGTGCCGCGCGAGCTCGCTCGGCCGACGGCTCTCGCATTCGCCGCAGCAACAGCACTCGCAGCTCCGCTTGCCACGGCGCCGACCGGATTTGAGTGGGTTCCGGTCATACTTGCGCTCAAGCTCGTGGTCGCCCACGCGGTACCTCGGGACATGCCGACGGCACTTGTCAAGGAGGTCGCGCCGTGACTGCACACATTCTTGTCACGGGCGGCTCGCGAGGCATCGGCGCGTCGACGGTCCGCCGTGCGGTAGCTGCAGGCCATCGAGTCACGTTCACCTACGTGCGAGACAGTGAGGCGGCAGCCTCACTCGTGGAGGACCTAGGTTCGGCCGTCCGCGCGATTCGGTCGGACGTATCCTCTGATCTCGCCGACGCCGTTGTCGCCGAAGCGGTCGAACGGTTCGGACCGCTCCATGCGCTCGTCAACAACGCCGGCGTCACCGGGCCGCTTGGAGGGTTCGGCGGCCTTGCTCCGAGCGCGGCCCGTCAGATCTTCGATGTCAATGTGCTCGGGCTCTTGGCCATGAGTCAGGCGGCGATCGCGCACTGGCGCGCGCTCGGCCTTCCGGGTGTGATCGTCAACCTCAGTTCTGTCGCGGCCGCGACGGGTGCGCCGGGGGAGTATGTGGCCTATGCAGGATCCAAGGCCGCAGTCGAGGCGATCACCCGCGGACTCGGCCGAGAACTTGGGCCTGAGCGAATCCGCGTTGTGGGGATCGCACCTGGGACGACCGCGACCGAGATTCACGCCGCGGCGGGTGACCCCGAGCGGCCGAGACGGGTGGCCAGTCGAGTTCCTTTGGGTCGTATCGCCGAACCTGACGAGGTAGCTGAGGTGATCCTCTGGGCCCTGTCCGATCAGGCCGCTTACCTGACCGCGACGACAATCAGCTTGACGGGTGGCGTGTGATGGCGGCATTCGCGTTCCCGCGCAGCGAACCTGTCTCTTTCCTGCCCGCGATGTGGCATGCGACCGGTGAGTCGGGGCCGGTTCCGTCGGTCGACCCCGGTTCAGTGCCGAGATTGCGATCACGGTTGCACTCTGGCGAGCTCGTCCGCGACGCCGTTGCGATCGCAAGCCTCGCAGCAGCACGACTGTGTGGCAGCGGTGCTCCAGAGATCGACGCAGACAGAGTCGCCACGGCAGTCACGAGCGAACGACACTTCCGCATCGATGGGATCGCACCGGACGTCTGGGCTGAGCACTCTGGCTTCTTTCTCACCCGTGACGGGTGGATCCGCACGCACGCCAACTACCCACACCACCGAGCACGGTTGCTGGCCGCTCTCGACCTTCCGAAGGATGCTGGTCGAGGTGAACTCGCACTCCGGCTGTCCGAACTCGACGCGGAATCCGTCGAACGAGTGGTTGTCGAAGCGAGCGGCGTCGCCATCCGAGTGCGCGAACTCGAAGAGTGGAAGTCCTCCCCGCACGCGTCTGCCGTTGCGGAAGAGCCTTTGCTTCGCACTCGACTTCGAGCCCACCACCCGCACAACTCGCGGATGCCAGCACACGGAACGCGCGACGCGCCCCTTACGGGGATCCGAATACTCGATTTCACTCGAGTGATCGCCGGACCCGTCGCGACCCGTACTCTGGCTCTCTTGGGCGCCGACGTCCTACGGGTCGACGACCCTCGACTCCCGGAGGCGGAGTGGCAACACCTCGACACCGGAGCAGGGAAGCGATCAACGCTGCTCGATCTTCGCACGCCCGATGGAGCGAAGAAAGTCCGCGAACTGCTGCAGAGAGCCCACGTCGTGGTCCTCGGCTACCGACCTGACGCGCTCGCGCGATTCGGCCTTGCCATCGAGGGGCTCGCAACAGACCATCCCGACCTCATCATCGCAACTGTCAGCGCTTGGGGACTCACTGGGCCCTGGGCCAACCGACGAGGTTTCGACAGCGTCGTGCAAGCGGCTACGGGCATCGCCCGAATCGAGGCATGCGGAGACGAGAAGCCCGGTGCCCTGCCAGCACAAGCTCTCGATCACACCGCCGGTTACCTCCTCGCGGCGTCAATCATGTCCGCAATCAGGCGGCGACAGGAAGCCGGACCGGCGAGCACACTGAGTGTCTCGCTGGCACGAGTCGCCCACGAACTCCTCGCGAAGGGCGTCCGCTCGGAAGACGAACCAGGTCCGCCTCCTTTCGTCCCAACCACCACCACCATCGAGTCCACGGTGGGTACCCTCTCCCTTGCCGTACCGGCCCTGTCCTATCCCGGAGGGCCCGACCGCTGGTCCCGCGCCCCGATTCCGTTCGGATCGACATCAGCCTCCTGGGCGAGTTGACCCAGGCCGATTCCCTGCTCCTTGCTAGCCTTCAGCGGGCATGATGACCACTCCCGACGACCCGAGCGCAATCCCGACTGCGGCCAAGAGAAGCGCACGAGGCGATCGCCGCCGCAACGAGCTCCTCGCCGCTGGAATGGCGTGTCTCGCCAGCGACGGATGGCAGGGACTCACCCATCGACGAGTCGCCCACGCTGCAAGCGCGACCGTCGGCCTCGTGCGCTACCACTTCGGAAACCTCGCCGGTCTTCGGGTGGCCATCGCAAGCGAGGCAAGCAGTCGACTGATAGCGCCGATCGCCGACGCCCTCGTGGCAACGTCGACGACGGATGAGCTCGTCGCCACGGTGGTCGAGATGGTCGGGGCGACCGTCGGAGATCGAACCGAAGCGATCCTTCTTACCCACGTGGTGCTTGGAGTCGCGCACTATGACGAAGTTGCCGGAGTGGTCGTCGCTGAGATCGAACGAGTGATCACTCGATTCGCAGACCATCTCCGTGTGCTGGACGAGAGATGGACGCAAGAGGGTGCGGTGCTCGCGGCCGAGCTGTTCATGGCGACAATTGACGGGCTCCTCCTAAGCTCCATCCCTCGAGCGAACTCGATCGCACTCCCAGAAGCGGCGGCGAGTCTCGAAGCGCTGTTCCGCGCCATTCTTGTGAGCCGCTGAGCTCGACGAGAGCCATTCGATGAGATTGAAGCCGACCGGCACGAGCTCGCGCACGAAAGTGTCGGATTCATGATTGACGTGGACTGGACGCCAGATCACAACTTGCTCACGGACATTCGCGCGATCGCCCGCGACCTCGACCGATTCCGGGAGGACATCGAAAGACCGTGGCGTCTGCGATGTCGACGGAGCCGCGCACCTGGTTGACGCTGCGTTGATGACATCACTGCTGAAGGCGTTGCGTCGGCAGTGGAACAGCTCACGGGCAGTTGCCTTCTGGGAGCAGAACCTCCGCGCAGTTCGTCTAGAGCGGACAATTCAGGGGCGAACTGCGCCGTCGTGGTGGCCCTCGTCTTCGGCTTGTGCCGGCTGCTCGGGGCGCCGCGGGCGGTGCGCGTCGGCTGCTCGCTCGTCGCGCTGCTCGGCTTCGTGGTGCTCGTCACGCCCGAGCCGAGCGTGCTACGGGCGAGCGTCATGGCCGGCGCCGCGCTGCTCGGCCTGGCGCTCGGGCGCGCCTCCCGCGGCATGCCGCTGCTGTGCCTGAGCGTCGTCGCGCTGCTGACGGTCGACCCGTGGCTCGCCCGCAACTACGGGTTCGCCCTCTCGGTGCTCGCGACCGCGGGGCTGCTCGTGCTCGCCGGGCCGCTGACCGAGCGGCTGTCGCGGGTGCTGCCGGGCCCGCTCGCTCTCGTGATCGCCGTCCCGACGGCGGCCCAGCTGGCGTGCCAGCCGGTCCTGCTGCTGCTCGACCCCTCGCTCGCGGTCTACGGTGTTCCGGCCAACGTGCTCGCCGCACCCGCGGCGCCGGTGGCGACCGTGCTGGGCCTGGTGGCCTGCCTGCTCCTCCCGATCGCGCCGTGGCTCCCGTCCAGCTGGATCGCGGCGGTGGCGCAGACCGCCGCCGCGCTTCCGGTCGCGCGCGGCCCCTGGCCCGACGGCGTCGGCGGGGTAGTGCTGCTCGCCGCCGTGACGCTGGCGGCGGCGCTGCTGATCCTGCCGACCGGGGGCCGCGCATCCGCGATCCGCCGGGTCGCGGCAGGGCTGCTCGCCCTCGCACTGCTTGCCTACCCCCTCACGCTGCTCGCGGGCCGGGTGGGCGACGCGCTGGGCCGACCGGGCACGTGGCAGTACGCCGCCTGCGATGTCGGGCAGGGCGACGCGACCCTGATGCGCAGCGCCGGGCAGATCGCGCTCGTCGATGTCGGCCGCGAGCCGGAGCCGCTCGCGGCGTGTCTCGACGAACTCGGTGTCACGCGCATCGACCTTCTGGTGCTCACCCACTTCGACGCCGACCATGTGGGCGACCTCGACGCGGTGCTCGGACGGGTGGATCGCGCCCTCCTGGGAGTCCCCGCGGATGCCGCCGACGCGGCGATCGGCGAGAGGCTGCGCGTGCACGGGGCGAGCGTCGAATCGCCGGAGCGCGGCGCGCGCGGGGTGCTGGGCGAGCTCGCCTGGGAGGTCATCTGGCCGCCGCCGCGCGGCGGTGACCCCGGCAACGACGCAAGCCTCGTGCTCGAGCTGGGGCCGGTGGGGGAGTGTCGCACGGGATGCCTGAGCGCGATCCTGCTCGGCGACCTCGGCGAGCAGACCCAGGCGCGGCTGCTCGCGAGCGTGCGCCCCGCGTCCGTCGATCTCGTCAAGGTCTCGCATCACGGCTCGGGCGACCAGTCGGCGGCGCTGTACGCGGCGCTGGCCGCTCCCGTGGGGCTGATCGGCGTCGGGGCGGACAACGACTACGGGCATCCGACCGAGAGCGCGCTCGGCGTGCTCGCGGCCGCCGGAACCGCCGCCTACCGCACCGATCGGCACGGCATCGTGCTGGTGGCGCCGGGGGAGCGCGCGGGCGAGCTGCTGGTCTGGACGCAGCGACCCGGTGACGGTGCCGGCGGCTAGGCTGGCTTCGGTTCACGACCGAGGGGATGGCATGCCGGCAGCACGTTCGACGGGTCGCGCGCGCAGCAAGGTCGCGATTCCCCAGCTCGCCTGGGATGCGGTGCGGCCCGCGCCGATCGTGCTGGTGTCGGGACCGGAATCGGTGCTCGCCGATCGCGCCATCCGCCTGCTGCGCGACACGCTGCGCGCCGAGGACCCGGCCCTCGAGGTGTCGGACCTCGACGCCGCCAGCTACGCGCCCGGGGAGCTGATCACGCTTGCGAGCCCGTCGCTCTTCGCTGAGCCACGGCTGATCCGGGTCGACAACGTGCACAAGTGCGCCGACGCCTTCCTCGAGGAGGCGCTCGCCTACATCGAGAACCCGGCCGACGAGACCTACCTCGTGCTGCGCCACGTCAGCGGGGTGCGCGGCAAGAAGCTGCTCGATGCGATCCGCGGCGGCGCCGGCGACGCCATCGAGATCGTCTGCGCCGAGCTCAAGCGGGATTCCGACAAGCAGGACTTCGTCGTCGCCGAGTTCCGTGCCGCCCGGCGCCGCATCACGGCGGGAGCGCAGCGCGCGCTCGTCGGGGCATTCTCGGACGACCTCGCCGAGCTCGCGGCCGCCTGCCGCCAGCTGCTCGCCGACTCGAGCGAAGAGATCACCGAGCAGATCGTCGACCGCTACTACGGCGGCCGTGTGGAGACGAGCGCGTTCGCCGTCGCCGATGCGGCGATCGCGGGGCGCCACGGCGAGGCGCTGCGACTGCTGCGCCATGCCCTGGCCACCGGCGCCGACCCGGTGCCGATGGTGGCGGCCTTCGCGAGCAAGGTGCGCACCATGGCGAAGCTCGCGGGCGCCCGCGGCTCGGCGGGAGACCTGGCCCGCCAGTTCGGCCTGGCCCCGTGGCAGGTGGAGCGCGCGCGGCGCGACCTCTCCGGCTGGGACGACGCCGGACTCGGCCGCGCGATTCAGGCGCTCGCCAGCGCGGACGCGCAGGTCAAGGGCGCCGGGCGCGATCCGGTGTTCGCCCTCGAGCACCTGGTCGGCGTGATCGCCGCGCGCGGCCGCGCCTAGTCCGCGCCGCGCTCCGCGGGCATGAGAAAGGCCCCGGAGCTGAAGCTCCAGGGCCTTTGTCGAGACGGTGTGGCGACTTAGAGGGCCGCGACCTGCTTGGCGATCGCGCTCTTGCGGTTCGCGGCGTTGTTGGCGTGGATGACGCCCTTGCTCGTGGCCTTGTCGAGCTTCTTGCTCGCGACCTGGAGGGCCGCCGTGGCCTTGTCCTTGTCGCCCTCGGCGATCGCGGCGCGCGTGGCGCGGATCGCGGTCTTGAGCTCGCTCTTGACCGCCTTGTTGCGCTCCTGCGCCTTGAGGTTGGTCTTGATGCGCTTGATCTGCGACTTGATGTTCGCCATGGGAATTCCTTTAACTGTTGCGGAACGAGTGGATAGTGCCGTTCCGGTAGAGGGGCCGTTCCGGCGAATCGCGCGCTGTGGGACACGCGGAAACCAAGGGTCTACGTTACCAGGTCGCGCGCGAGACCAGCAATCGTGCTCCGGTGCGTCGTCAGGCGGTGAGGAAGCGCGCGGCGAGCTCGTTCGAGAGCGCCGCATCGAGGCGACGACGGTACTCCTCGCGCAGCGGAGGAAGCGCGTCGAGCGCGAACCACTCGACCGCGCTCGCCTCGCCATCGGCGGGCCAGGGGTCGCCCCCGAGGTAGCGGCAGCGGAACGTGAGATCGAGGTAGCGCGAGCGGTCGCCGTTCTCGTAGACGACCTCGGGGGTGACGGCGACCAGCGCGAGACGTTCGACGGCGATCGTCACGTTCGCCTCCTCGAGGGCCTCGCGCGCGGCCGCGACCGCCGGCTCCTCGCCGGGGTCGATGATGCCGGTGACGGGCGACCAGTCGCCGTTGTCGGCGCGGCGCTGCAGCAGCATCCGCTCGCCGCGGTCGTCGAGGATGACCGCGGTCACCCCGGAGAGCCACAGGGGCGCCGTTCCGATCGATTTGCGGAGTTCGAGAACGAAGTCGGGGGCCGGCATTCTTCGAGACTAGAGCGCGGCCCAGCGCACGGTGTGCGAGTCGAGCCCGCTGGTCTGAGAGAATGTTCCGACATGTCTCCCCGTGCCCTGAAGCCTCTCGAACCGGCCGCGACCGATCCCTCGCGCATCCGGAACTTCTGCATCATCGCGCACATCGACCACGGAAAGTCGACGCTCGCCGACCGGATGCTCGGCATCACCGGCATCGTCTCCGACCGTGACGCGCGCGCCCAGTACCTGGATCGCATGGACATCGAGCGTGAGCGCGGCATCACGATCAAGAGCCAGGCCGTGCGGATGCCGTGGCAGGTCGGCGGTGACACCTTCGCCCTCAACATGATCGACACCCCCGGGCACGTCGACTTCACCTACGAGGTGAGCCGCTCCCTTGCCGCCTGCGAGGGCGCCATTCTGCTCGTCGATGCCGCGCAGGGCATCGAGGCCCAGACGCTCGCGAACCTGTATCTCGCGCTCGACAACGACCTCGAGATCATCCCGGTGCTGAACAAGATCGACCTGCCGGCCGCCGACCCGGACAAGTATGCGAAAGAGCTCGCGAGCCTTATCGGCGGCAAGCCGGAGGACGTGCTGCGGGTCAGCGGCAAGACCGGCCAGGGGGTCGAGGAGCTGCTCGACCGCGTCGTCGAGCTGATCCCGGCGCCGGTCGGCGATCCGACCGCTCCGTCGCGCGCGATGATCTTCGACTCCGTCTACGACTCCTACCGCGGCGTCATCACCTACGTCCGCATGGTCGACGGCGCGCTCAAGCCGCGCGAGAAGATCCAGATGATGTCGACCCGCGCGGTGCACGAGCTGCTCGAGATCGGGGTCTCCTCGCCCGAGCCCACGCCCACGAAGGGGCTCGGCGTCGGCGAGGTCGGCTACCTGATCACCGGGGTGAAGGACGTGCGCCAGTCGAAGGTCGGTGACACCGTCACGAGCGCGCGCACGCCCTCGACCCAGCCGCTGCCCGGCTACACCGACCCGAAGCCGATGGTCTTCTCGGGGCTGTACCCGATCGACGGCAGCGACTATCCGGTGCTGCGCGAGGCGCTCGACAAGCTGAAGCTCTCGGATGCCTCCCTCAACTACGAGCCGGAGACCTCGGTCGCGCTCGGCTTCGGCTTCCGCTGCGGATTCCTGGGCCTGCTCCACCTCGAGATCGTCACCGAGCGCCTGGAGCGCGAGTTCGGCCTCGACCTGATCTCGACCGCGCCGAGCGTGACGTACGAGGTGACGACGGAGGACCGCAAGGAGTTCACGGTCACCAACCCGAGCGAGTTCCCGACCGGGGCGAAGATCCACAGCGTCACCGAGCCGATGGTGAAGGCCGCGATCCTGGCGCCGAAGGACTACGTCGGCACGATCATGGAGCTGTGCCAGTCGCGCCGCGGCACCCTGCTCGGCATGGACTACCTGGGCGAGGATCGGGTCGAGATCAAATACACGATCCCGCTCGGTGAGATCGTCTTCGACTTCTTCGATCAGCTCAAGTCGAAGACCGCGGGCTACGCCTCGCTCGATTACGAGCCGAGCGGTGACCAGGAGGCCGACCTGGTGAAGGTCGACATCCTGCTGCAGGGCGAGGCGGTCGACGCGTTCAGCGCGATCGTGCACCGCGACAAGGCCTACGCCTACGGCGTGCTGATGACCGAGCGGCTCAAGAAGCTCATTCCGCGCCAGCAGTTCGAGGTGCCGATCCAGGCGGCGATCGGGGCGCGCATCATCGCCCGTGAGTCGATCTCGGCGATGCGCAAGGATGTTCTGGCCAAGTGCTACGGCGGTGACATCACGCGCAAGCGGAAGCTCTTGGAGAAGCAGAAAGAGGGGAAGAAGCGCATGAAGATGGTCGGCCGCGTCGAGGTTCCTCAGGAGGCGTTCATCGCGGCGCTCTCCGGCGACGTCGAGACGAAGGACAAGAAGTGACGGCCGCCGCCGCGGTGGTCTTCACGGTCCTCCTGGCGGCGCTCGCGATCTTCCAGATCGCCCTCATCGCCGGCGTGCCGTGGGGGCGTGCGGCGTGGGGCGGTGCCGACGAGGTGCTTCCCGCCAGCAAGCGCATCGGCAGCATCGTCGCGGTGGTGCTCTACGTCGCCTTCGCCGTGCTCGCGCTGATCCGGGCGGGTCTGCTCGGCGACGCCGGGGAGGCGCTCGGCTTCGTGATCGCCATGTGGGTGGTGTTCGGCTACCTCGCGCTCGGTGTCGTGATGAACGCGATCTCGCGCAGCAAGCTCGAGCGCTTCATCATGACCCCGGTTGCGCTGGTGCTCGCGATTCTCGCCCTCGTGGTCGCGCTCGGGCGCTAGCGTCAGTCTCGACCGCCGAGAAAGGGGTCGACATGCCGGAGTGGGGTCTTGCCGTCATCGGCGGCATCGCGGCGGGTGGCGCGCTGGTGCTCGGAGCCGCCATCGCCTGGTTCGTGCGCGTGCCGGATCGGGTGACCGCGACCGTCATGGCCTTCGGGGCGGGGGTGCTGATCTCGGCGCTCGCTTTCGATCTGGTGCTGGAGGCCGAGGAGACGTCGGGCCTGCTGCTGACGAGTACCGCGTTCCTGGCGGGCGCGGTCGTGTACGTGGCCGCGAATCTGACGCTGCACCGACTCGGGAAGCGCGCCAAGCCGGGCACGAAGGCCGACTCCACCGGTTCCGGGATCGCGATCGGCGCGCTCCTGGACGGCGTGCCCGAATCGGCGATCCTGGGGCTGACCGCCGCCGCCTCGGGCGCGCTGAGCATCCCGCTGCTGGTCGCGGTCGGCATCTCGAACGTGCCGGAGGGACTGTCGAGCACGGCGGCGATGAAGGAGTCGGGCAGCACTCGCGCCTCCGTGTTCCGGCTGTGGGGGACGATCGGCGCCGTGTGCGCCGTGTCCAGCCTGGCGGGCTACTTCGTCCTCGGGGCACTCGACGAGCACGCGCGCTCGGTGACGCAGGCGGTCGCCGCGGGCGCGATCCTGGCGATGATCTGCGACACCATGATCCCGGATGCCTTCCGCCGCACCGGCGCGTTCACGGGGCTGGCTGCGACGGTCGGGTTCCTCGGCTCGTTCATGCTCCACGTCGCCGTGTAGCCGAAGGAGACGCTCAGGCGTGGACGGCGACCCGCGGTCGGGCGATCCGCACCACCGGGTAGAGCGCGGCGCGCATCCGCACGAGGCGTTCGAGGGTCTGCGGGCGCACGATGAAACCGCCGAGTTCGCGGTCGGCCTCGACCACCAGCCAGACGCGGATGTCGTAGTGCTCGGCGAGCGCGGCGAAGGCGTCGACGTGGGAGGAGAAGCGCTCGGCGAGGCGGTCCAGGCAGGCCAGCGCCAGCGGGTCGCCCTCGGTCGGGGTCGACTCTCCCTCGTCGAAGGTCCAGGAGGAGCTTGCGGCGATCTGACCCTCGGCGGCGAAGCGCGGCAGCGGATGCGGAACATCGGCCTCGAGCGCGAGCGTGGGCGCGACCCGCAGGGTGGCCGACACGCGCGACGCAGTATCGAACGCAGTCTTGCCGTACAGACTCACGCTCGCGCTGGTTCGGGTAACAGCCACCCCCTGAGAATGGAGCTTCCGCGAGGGAGAATCAAGTACACGGCCCTGTCTGTCCCACCCACTGGGGTGACCCGTCTAGGGGGTCTGGCGCCAGCCGAACTGCGGCTCGTAGCCGAGCTCGCGACGTGCCTTCTCGATCGAGAGCAGCGTCTCGTGGCCGGTCAGCTCGCGCGTCAGCTCCACGTTCGGGAAGAACGTCGCCATCAGCTCCGCGCTCGGGGTGTCGACCACCGTGTCGGCGTTCGCGATGATGTAGGTCTCGAACCCCGGCTTCGCCGTCTCCAGCGCGCGCAGCACCGCCTGGGCGCCGTCGCGGGCGTCGATGTACCCCCAGAGGTTCCAACGGCGGCTCGACGGGTTCTCCGAGTAGTCGGGGAACTGCGCGTAGTCGTCGGGGGTCATCACGTTGGAGAAGCGCAGGCCGGTGATGCTGAGCTCCGCATCCCAGCGCACGAGCTTGCGGGCGAGCTCCTCCTCAAGGTGCTTCACGATCGCGTAGGTGGACTCGGGGCGGGAGGGGTACTCCTCGTCGAGCGGGGCGTACGGCGGATCGATGTCGAAGGGGATGCCGAGCAGCGTCTCGCTGGAGGCCATCACGATGCGGCGGATCCCGGCGCGGATCGCGCCCTGCAGCACGTTGTAGGTCGCGGCCATGTTGTTGTGGAAGGTCGCCGAGTCGGGGGCGAGCCCGCTCGCGGGAATCGCGCCGAGGTGAACGACGGCGTCGAAGCCGGCCGCCCGGTCGACCCCGTGCAGGGCGTCGATGACCTGCCCGTAGTCGGTCAGGTCGGTCTGCACGAACCCGGGGGAGCGCTGCCCCGTGCGATCGAAATTGGTGACGTCGTGGCCCGCCGCGCGCAACGACGAGACGACCGTCGTGCCGAGTTTTCCGCTTCCGCCGGTGACTGCGATTCTCATGCCCGCATCCTCGCAGGTGCCCGCGCGAGATGCTGGCCTGCCGGGAATCGGCGACAATGGTCGGATGCCCGCATCGCACCCCGCCCCGAACTCGGAGACGCCGCTCTGGCTCGTCCCCGTCACGTACGGTGCGGTCGGCGGCACGCAGGCGGCCGATCTGCTGCGCTACCCGCCGAAGGGCTACCGCCCGGTCGAGCGCCGCGTTCGCCTCGGCCACGGCGCGGAGCGCTTCGAACACGCCTGGATGCAGACGCTGACCTGGGGCATCCAACGGCGGTCGGGCTTCCGCGTCCGCGTGATCGACGCCCCGCCCGAGGTGACGGACGCGACGTACACGCCGGTGAGCTTCGAGCCCGATGGCACGCCGATCGAGCCGGCGAGTCTCGCCGCCGACGGCGAGCAGGTGTTCTCGCCGGAGGGCGAGCCGCTGCTGCGCTCGGGCGACACGGCGCTGCTGCGGCTGCTGCTCTGGCCCGTCGACGTGCCCTGTCGTGTGGTCTACGTCGTCGACGAGCCGACGCGCAAGGGCTTCGCCTACGGCACCCTGCCCGGGCACCCGGCTCGCGGTGAGGAGTCATTTGTCGTGGAGCACCGCCCCGACGACTCGGTGTGGCTTACGATTCGGGCGTTCTCGCGTCCGTCGGGCTGGCTGTACTGGGTCGGGTATCCGATCTCGCGGCTCATGCAGGCGGTCATCACACGTCGCTACGAGCGCGCCCTCACCGGTCCGATCGCGGACGCGCGGTGAGCCCGTCCGCGCTTCCGCTCGGCGACCCTGCCCCGGCGGATGGGGCGCTCCCGGCGTCCGTCGCCGAGGGCGCCGCCGGGCGGGACTTCGGGGTGTATCTGCATGTGCCGTTCTGCCGCGTGC
This sequence comes from Herbiconiux sp. J20-20, assembly GCF_057365085.1. NCBI lineage: Bacteria > Bacillati > Actinomycetota > Actinomycetes > Micrococcales > Microbacteriaceae > Herbiconiux > Herbiconiux sp. J20-20. The sequence continues at coordinate 543,142 of NZ_CP195122.1, read as the reverse complement.
GCTGCGGCTACTGCGACTTCAACACCTATACGGCCGACGAGGTCCGCGGCGTCAAGCAGAGCGACTACGCGGGCCAGGCCCTCGACGAGCTCTCGCTGGCGCGGCGGGTGCTCGAAGAGGCGGCGGTCGGTGCTCGCCCGGCCTCGACCGTGTTCTTCGGCGGCGGCACGCCCACCCTGCTGCCCATCTCCGACCTGGCGCGCATGCTCGACGGCGTGCGGCAGGCGTGGGGCCTGACCGCCGACGCCGAGGTCACGACCGAGGCGAACCCCGACTCGGTCGACCGCGACGCGCTGTTCGAACTCGCGGACGCCGGGTTCACCCGGGTGTCCTTCGGCATGCAGTCCGCCGTGCCGCACGTGCTGGCCACGCTCGAGCGCACCCACGATCCCGCGCGCGTGCCGCTGGTCGTGCAGTGGGCGAAGGAGGCCGGGCTCGCCACCAGCCTTGACCTGATCTACGGCACGCCGGGGGAGTCGCTCGACGACTGGAGCGCGTCGCTCGACCTGGCGCTCGCCCAGGAGCCCGATCACCTCTCGGCCTACGCCCTCATCGTGGAGACGGGCACCAAGCTCGCACGTCAGATCGCGCGCGGCGAGGTGGCGCAGCCCGACGACGAGCTGCACGCCGACATGTACGAGCTCGCCGAGGCGCGACTGGCGGCCGCGGGCTACGACTGGTACGAGCTCAGCAACTGGGCCCGTGTGCCGACCGAGCACTCGCGGCACAACCTCGCCTACTGGACGGGTCAGGACTGGTGGGGGATCGGTCCCGGCGCGCACAGCCACGTCGGCGGTGTGCGCTGGTGGAACGTCAAGCATCCCGCGGCCTACGCACAGCGGCTGGCCGCGGGGGAGTCGCCGGCGGCCGGCCGCGAGACCCTCGACGACGACACTCGGCGGGTGGAGAGCGTGCTGCTGCAGAGCCGACTTCGGAGCGGTCTCGCCACGGAGCTTCTCGACCCCAAAGGGCGCACGGCGGTCGCCGGACTGATCGCGGATGGGCTGATCGACGGCCGTGCGGCCCTGGCCGGACGGGTGGTGCTGACCGTGCGCGGACGGCTTCTTGCAGATGCGGTCGTTCGACGCCTTCTGCCGGACTAGATTTCATCTCATGGAGTTCTTCGCGGATCTGTTCATCGACGGCGAGTGGCGTGCGGGCGCCGGGGGAGAGCGGTTCGGGGTCACCGATCCGGCTACCGGAGATACCCTCGCCGAGTTCGCGGTGGCGACGATCGATGACTGCCTTGCCGCCGTCGACGCCGCCGAGCGGGCCTTCTCGGAGTGGGCCGCCACCGCCCCGCGCGTGCGCGCCGAGATCCTGCGCCGCGCCTTCGAGATCCTCACGGCCGAGAAGGAGACGCTCGCCGAGCTGATGGTGCTCGAGAACGGCAAGGCGTGGCCCGACGCGATGGCCGAGGCGGGCTACGCGACCGAGTTCTTCCGCTGGTTCAGCGAAGAGGCTGTGCGGGTGCGCGGCGACTTCCGGCTCGCGCCCGCCGGCGACAAGCACATCATCGTCGATCACCAGCCGATCGGCGTCTCGGTGCTCGTGACGCCGTGGAACTTCCCCGCCGCGATGGCGACCCGCAAGCTCGCCCCGGCGCTGGCGGCAGGCTGTACCGTCGTGCTGAAGCCCGCGAGCGAGACGCCGCTCACCTCCGCCTACGTCGTCGAGGTGCTGCGTCGCGCCGGGGTTCCGGCGGGAGTGGTCAACCTGGTCACGCCGCGCCCGACCGGTCCCGCGGTCAGCGCGATGCTGCACCATCCGGCCGTGCGCAAGCTCTCGTTCACCGGCTCGACCGAGGTTGGGCGCCAGCTGCTGCACGAGTCCGCGGACACCGTGCTCAGCACCAGCATGGAGCTCGGCGGCAACGCCCCGTTCCTCGTGCTCCCCGGAGCCGATCTCGATGCCGCGGTCGAGGGCGCCCTCATCGCCAAGATGCGCAACGGCGGATCGGCGTGCACGAGCGCGAACCGCTTCTACGTGCACCGCTCGCTGCACGACGACTTCGCCCGCGCGATGAGCGAGAAGCTCGGCGCTTTCAAGGTGGGCTCCGGCCTCGATCGTGAGAACCAGCTGGGCGCGCTTGTGTCGGTGGGCGAGCGCGACAAGGTCGCCGACCTCGTCGACACCGCGGTGGCCGAAGGTGCGCACCTGGAGCTCGGCGGCCAGAAGAGCGCGCAGGGCGCCTTCTACCCGCCCACCGTCCTCACCGGCGTCGAGCACGGTGCCACGATCAATGCCACCGAGATCTTCGGGCCGGTGACCGCGATCGTCGCCGTCGACGACGTCGAGGACGCGATCCGCATGGCCAACGACACGATTTTCGGCCTCATCGCGTACGTCTACGGCGAGAAGGGCGAGGCGCTGCGCGTGGCGCGCCGGATCGACGCGGGCATGGTCGCGGTGAACCGTCCCGTGATCAGCGACCCGGCGGCGCCGTTCGGCGGCATGAAGCAGTCCGGTCTCGGCCGCGAGGGCGCGAGCGAGGGCATCCTCGAGTTCCTCGAGGAGAAGTACCTCGGCGTCGAGCTCTGACTCAGTTGATGAACGGGATCGCGAGCGGGTACTTGTAGCCCTGGCCCTTGTTGGCCGCGACCGCAGCGATGATCGCGAACACGATCGAGTACACCCAGACCGCGAAGTAGGTCAGGAAGCCGATCAGCACGAACATCAGCACCCAGGACACGACGTAGCCGATCAGCACCGTGAGCTGGAAATTGAGGGCCGTGGCGGAGTGCTGACGCACCAGCGGGCCGCGGTCCTTGAGGACCAGGTAGCCGATGAGCGGCACGAGGAAGCCGAAGAAGATGCCGCCCACGTGGATGAGCGTCGCCCAGAGCCGTTCGTCGGACGGGCTCAGCGGGGAGGGTGCCGCGGCGTACGGGTTGACGGGGGGCGGGGTCTGCTCGGTCATGGCGCCATTAAACCAGCAAGCCGGGCCCCGAAGGGCCCGGCTTGCGGTGGTGCGTCGCGCGCTTACTTGATGAAGCGGAACGTGGCCGGGTAGCGGTACGAGCCGCCGCCGTTGACCTTGACGCCACCGAGGATCGAGAAGATCACGGCGAGGACCCACAGCACGAACACGAGGAACGAGAACAGGAATCCGATGAGGATCACCGACAGGACGATCGCGAGGATGTTGAGGACGACGTAGCCGATCGTGACGGTGATCTGGAAGTTCAGCGCCTCCTTGGCCTCGACGTTCACCTTCGCTCCGCGGTCCTTGAGGATCAGCCAGATGAGCAGGGCGGGGAGGAAGCCCAGAACGCCGCCGAAGTGCGCCAGCGACGCCCAGAGCTTGTCGTCGGACTCCGAGAGAGGTGCGGCCGCTGCGGGTGCGGATTCAGTCATGGTCTTTGCATACCTTTCGAAGGTGTCTGGTCTCGATCCGCAGCCTCGCGGCGACGGATCCATCAACTCACCATGGCAAACGGCCATCGTGAGCACACGGCCACGGTATCGGTCGTCACGGGCGCGTGCAACGGTTTCGGCACACCCGCTCGCGCTACAATTGGCAGTCAAGTTGCCGGAGTGCTAAATGCGGGCGGTCGGGTCCGCGGTCGAGAGGCGGTGTCGTCATGGTTTCCGAGCGCGGTCTTGAGGTGCTTCGGGTCATCGTGCAGGACTACGTCGCCTCCCGTGAACCGGTGGGCTCGAAGTCGATCGTCGACCGGCACTCCTTCGGGGTCTCGGCCGCGACGATCCGCAACGACATGGCGCTGCTGGAAGAGGAAGAGCTCATCACGGCGCCTCACACCTCCTCCGGTCGGGTGCCGACCGACAAGGGCTACCGCGTCTTCGTCGATCAGCTGAGCGACCTGCGCCCGTTGAGCGCGGCGCAGCGCACCGCGATCGAGACCTTCCTCGGCGAGGCGGTCGATTTCGATGACGTGCTGGCGCGCACCGTGCGGATGCTCTCCCAGCTCACCAACCAGGTGGCGCTGGCCCAGTATCCGAGCTTCGGCACGGCGCGGGTGCGCCACATCGAATTCGTGGTGCTGGCGCCGTCGCGCCTGATGACGGTGCTGATCACCGACACCGGGCGCGTCGACCAGCGGCTCGTCGAGACGGGCACGACGCTGACCGACGACGCCGTGGCCGACCTGCGCGCGCGCTTCAACGGCGAGCTCGGCGGGCTGGCGCTCGCGGAGGCGGCGACCCGGCTCGCCGACATCGCGGGGGGCGTCGCGCCGGAGCATCGCGCGCTGGCCGAGAAGCTCGCCGAGAGCCTCGGCGAACAGGTGGCGGCGAACCGTCAGGACCGCCTGGTGATGGCCGGGGCGGCGAACCTGGCCCGCACCGAGCGGGACTTCACCGGCAGCATCTCCTCGGTGTTCGACGCGATCGAGGAGCAGGTGACGCTGCTTCGGCTCTTCGGCGAGATGCAACTGGAGCACGACGGCGTCCGTGTCAGCATCGGGCGCGAGAACGACACCTTCGGCCTCGGCGAGACGAGCGTGCTCGCCACCGGCTACACGGCCACGGGCGGCAGCACCGCCCACGTGGGGCTTCTCGGCCCCACCCGCATGGACTACTCGAGCAATATCGCGGCGGTGCGGGCGGTTGCCCGCTACCTGACGCGGCTGCTCGGTGACGACTGATCATTCGACAACCTAAGGATTACCTGGTTTGACTGACCACTATGAGGTCTTGGGCCTCGAGCGCACGGCGACGCCCGAGGAGATCAAGAAGGCGTACCGTCGGCTGGCTCGAGAGCTGCACCCCGATGTGAACCCGAGCGAGGATGCGGCCGAGCGATTCAAGCTCGTGACGCACGCCTACGACGTGCTGAGCGATCCAGACCAGCGCGAGCGCTACGACCTGGGCCCGCAGGCCGGGTTCGGCGGCGGCGCGGGCAACTTCGGCTTCGGCGACATCTTCGACTCGTTCTTCGGCGCATCGCAGGCCCGCTCTGGCCCGCGCTCGCGCCGGGAGCGCGGCCAGGATGCGCTTCTGCGCATCGACGTCTCGCTCGACGAGGTGATCTTCGGCACCGCCCGCGAGCTCGACGTCGACACCGCCATTCTGTGTGCCACCTGCGAGGGCTCGTGCTGCGCACCGGGCACCTCGCCGATCACCTGCGACATCTGCCGCGGCACCGGTCAGATCCAGCGGACGATGCGCTCGCTGCTCGGCAACGTGATGACCTCGAGCCCGTGCGGGACGTGCCGCGGTTACGGCACGATCATCCCGAACCCGTGCCCGACCTGCGCCGGCCAGGGGCGCGTGCGCGCCAAGCGCACGGTCACGATCGATGTGCCGGCCGGCGTCGACACCGGCATGCGTCTGCACCTCGCGGGGGAGGGCGAAGCCGGCCCCGCGGGCGGCCCGAACGGTGACCTCTACCTCGAGGTCAAGGTCAAGCACCACGACACGTTCAGCCGCAACGGCGACGACCTGCTCGCCACGCTCGAGGTGCAGATGACGGATGCGGTGCTCGGCACCACCGTGACGCTCGAGGCCCTCGACGGCGATGTCGAGATCGAGGTGAAGCCGGGCACGCAGAGCGCCGATGTGATCACGGTGAAGGAGCGCGGCGTGACGCGGCTGCGCGGCGGAGGTCGCGGCGACCTGAAGGTCGGCATCCAGGTGGTGACGCCGGTGCGTCTGAACAGCAAGGAGCAGCAGCTCATGAAGCAGTTCGCGCAGAGCCGTCGCCCCGTGCCGCCCGAGTTCTCGACCTTCCAGCAGGGCATCTTCGCCAAGCTGCGCGACCGTTTCCTCGGCTGACGGTCATGGCGTCGCTGTACCTCACGACCGCGGCGGACCTCGCCGAGGGTGTCGCCGCGGGGCGCGTCCGTCTGACCGGCGACGAGGCCCGGCACGCGGCCCAGGTCGCGCGGGTGCGCGTCGGCGAGCACATCTCGGTCGGTGACGGCGAGGGAACCATCGCCAGCGGCGAGGTCGAGCAGGTGGCGCCCGGCGAGGTGCTGGTCCGCGTCGAGGTGGTGCGCACCGATGACGCCCCCCGTCCGGCTCTCTGGCTCGCGCAGGCGCTGGCGAAGGGCGATCGTGACGAGCTCGCGATTCAGGCCGCGACCGAGCTCGGGGTCTCCGGCGTGATCCCGTGGGCGGCCGAGCGCTCGGTCTCGCGCTGGTCGGGCCCGAAGGTCGAGAAGGGGCGCGCGCGCTGGGAGACGATCGTGCGCGAGGCGAGCAAGCAGGCGATCCGGGCGCGGGTGCCCGAGGTCGCCCCGCTTGCAGCGACGCGCGACCTGACAGCCGGCACCTCGGAGCACGAGCTCGCTCTGGTGCTGGATCCGACCGCCGAGATCGGCATCGGCGAGGTGGAGGTGGCGCACCTCGATCGCATCACGCTCGTGGTCGGCCCCGAGGGCGGCATCTCGCCGACGGAGCTGTCCAGCCTGGAGGCGGCCGGCGCACGGCGCGTGCGGCTCGGCGCCGAGATCCTGCGCACCTCGACGGCCGGTCCGGCCGCGCTGGCGGTGCTGAATGCGCGCCTCGGGCGCTGGTAGCCCGGGCCGCTTAAGATGGGAACATGAGCACCGCCGAGCCGACGATCTTCGAGCGCATCGTCGCGCGCGAGATCCCCGCTGACATCGTCTTCGAGAACGAGCGGATCATCGCCTTCCGCGACATCGCGCCGAAGGCCCCCGTGCACCTGCTGGTGGTGCCGAAGACCGCCGCATTCGCGAACGTCGTCGAGCTCGCGGCCGGCGACCCCGAGATGCTCGCCGAGATCGTCGCGGCAGCGGGGCAGCTCGCGGCCGAGCACTGCGGCGGCGAGTTCCGCTTGATCTTCAACACCGGCGCCGCGGCCGGTCAGACCGTGTTCCACGTGCACGCCCACGTCCTGGGCGGCACCCTCCCGGAAGGCAGCCTTGGCGCCGAATGACCCGACCCCGCCCGACGCGCCCGTCGAGAGCGCCCTCGGGCATGCCGAGCTCGAGGTCGACGGTCTCGCGATGGTGCGGCTGCTCGGCCCGCAGGACCGGCTGCTGACGCGTCTCGAGCACGAGTTCCCCGGTGTCGAGGTTCATGTGCGCGGCAATCGGGTCGCCCTTGATGGGGAGCCGAGCCAGGTCTCGGCAGCCGAGCGCCTCGTGCGCGAGCTCGTCACGATGGTGCGCGACGGCGTGGATCTCGGCCCGAGCGATGTCTCGACCTCGGCCCGCATCCTGGAGCGCGGTGAGACGACGCCCGCGGAGGTGCTGAGCCAGGCGATCATCTCGGCGCGGGGCAAGAGCATCCGCCCGAAGACGCTGGGCCAGAAGGCGTACGTCGACGCGATGGACCACCACACCGTGACCTTCGGCATCGGTCCCGCCGGAACCGGCAAGACTTACCTCGCGATGGCGAAGGCCGTTCAGGCTCTGCAGCGCAAAGAGGTCGACCGGATCATCCTGAGCCGTCCCGCGATCGAGGCGGGGGAGCGGCTGGGGTTCCTGCCGGGCACCCTGACCGACAAGATCGACCCGTACCTGCGCCCGCTGTACGACGCGCTCAACGAGATGATGGATCCGGAGATCGTCCCCAAGCTCCTGGCCACCGGAACCGTCGAGGTCGCTCCGCTGGCCTACATGCGCGGGCGCACGCTCAACAACTCCTTCGTCGTGCTCGACGAGGCGCAGAACACCACGCCCGAGCAGATGAAGATGTTCCTGACGCGTCTCGGCTTCGGCACTCGGATGGTCGTCACCGGCGACATCACGCAGGTGGATCTGCCGCTCGGCGCGAGCGGCCTCCAGCTGGTCTCCCACATCCTCGACGGCGTCGACGACATCTACTTCGCCCGGCTGACGAGCGACGACGTCGTGCGACACTCCCTGGTCGGGCGCATCGTCGACGCGTACACGCGCTACGACGCCGAGCAGCAGGCGCGCCAGCACGCACGCGAGCTGGGGGGCGACCCGGACGGCGCCAACCGGGCGGCACGCCGCGGTCGCGCCGCCGCCGATTCCACCGCCCGCGGGCATGAGCACAAAGGACGTCGACGCTCGTGAGCATCGAGATCAACAACGAGTCGGGCATCGAGGTCGACGAGGCCGCGATCCAGCGGCTGGCGAGCTTCGCGCTCGATCACGTCCGAGTGCACGCCGATGCCGAGCTGGCGATCCTCTTCGTCGACGAGGCCGCGATGGAGCAGCTGCACGTGCAGTGGATGGACGAGCCGGGCCCGACCGACGTGCTGAGCTTCCCGATGGATGAGCTGCGCCCGGGGACGGACGACGACATCACGCCGCCCGGGCTGCTCGGCGATCTGGTGATCTGCCCGCAGGTCGCGATCGCGCAGGCCGAGGAGGCCGGGCATTCGCCGATCGAGGAGATGACGCTCCTGACGGCGCACGGCATCCTCCACCTGCTCGGCTTCGATCACGCGGAGCCCGACGAAGAGAAGGAGATGTTCGGCGTGCAGCGGGACATTCTCATCGGCTTCTCGCTCGCCGAACGCCGGAGGCCGTAGTGGTCGTCGCATTCGTGGCGATCTCGGTGCTGCTGGTCGCGTTCGGCGGCTTCCTGGCGGCCGCCGATGCCGCGCTGAGCGTCCTCAGCCGCGGCGACCTGGGCGAGCTCGCCGAGCGCTCGCGGGCACGCCGCTCGCTGCAGGCGATCGCCGCCGACATCGGCGCGCACCTCAACGCCACCAACTTCATGCGCATTGTGGCCGAGACCACCGCGGCGGTCTTGGTGACGCTCTCGCTCGCGACGGTGTTCGTGGAGCGCTGGTGGTGGTCGCTGCTGGTGGCGGCGCTGATCATGACCGGAGTGTCGTTCGTGCTCGTCGGGTCGAGCCCGCGCTCGGTCGGACGCGCGCACGCCCGCACCATCGCGCGCGCCGCGGCGATCCCGGTCCGCATCATCCGTGTGATCCTCGGCCCGTTCGCCGACGCGCTCGTCGCGATCGGCAACTGGGTGACGCCGGGCCGGCCGAAGGCGGTCACCTTCTCCAGCGAAGAGCAGCTGCTCAGCATGGTGGACGAGGCGACCGAGGCGGACGTGCTCGAGGAGGGCGACCGCGAGCTGATCCACTCGATCTTCGCCTTCAACGACACCCTCGTGCGTGAGGTCATGGTGCCGCGTACCGACATGGTCACGATCGATGCGGATGCGTCGATCGCCGCCGCGATGAGCCTGTTCCTCTCCTCGGGTGTCTCGCGCATGCCGGTGGTCGGCGGCGACGTCGATGAGGTCGTCGGCATCCTGTACCTGCGCGACCTCGCCCGCTACAGCCACGAGCAGCCCCTCGACGCAGCGAACGTCCGCGCGAAAGAGCTCTCGCGCGAGGCGCTCTTCGTCCCGGAGTCGAAGAAGGCCGACGATGCGCTCCGGCAGATGCAGCTGGAGTCGACCCACCTCGCGATGGTCTTCGACGAGTACGGCGGGATCGCCGGTCTCGTGACGCTCGAGGATCTGATCGAAGAGCTGGTCGGCGAGATCTCCGACGAGTACGACCGTGACACGCCCGACGCGAGCGCGCTCGGCGGCGGCGTCTACCGGATCAGCGCACGCCTGCCCACCGACGAGCTCGGCGAGCTGTTCGGCGTCGAGCTCGACGACGACGATGTCGATTCGGCCGGTGGCCTGCTCACCAAGGCGCTGGGGCGGCTGCCCGAGCGCGGGGCCTCCGCTGTCGTGTCCGGGATCTCGCTGCGCGCCGAGCGCGTGGAGGGCCGCCGGAAGCTGCTGCGCACCCTCATCGCCCAGCGCGACGCCACGCTCGACCCGCCTGTGCCCCCCGCCCCCGAGAAGAGCGAGCGAAGCCGATGACCGAGAACTTCCGTGCCGGATTCGTCTCGTTCGTCGGGCGGCCCAACGTCGGCAAGTCGACCCTGACCAACGCGCTCGTGGGCGAGAAGGTCGCGATCACGTCGTCGAAGCCGCAGACCACCCGGCACGCGATCCGCGGCATCGTGCACACCCGCGACGGCCAGGTGATCATCGTCGACACGCCCGGCATCCACCGGCCGCGCACCCTGCTCGGCGAGCGCCTCAACAGCGTTGTCACCGCCACCCTCGGCGATGTCGACGTGATCGGCTTCTGCATTCCCGCGGGCGACCGGATCGGGCCCGGGGATCGGTTCATCAACGAGCAGTTGGATGCCTTTCCGCGCGCGAAGAAGGTCGCGATCGTGACGAAGACCGACTCGGCGAGCAAGAGCCAGGTCGCCGAGCAGCTCGTCGCGGTGAGCGAGCTTCGCGAGTGGGAGGCGATCGTGCCGGTCTCCGCGCACAGTCGCGTGCAGCTCGACATCCTGCACTCCCAGCTGTTGGGACTGCTGCCGACCTCGCCGCCGCTGTACGACGCCGACACCACGACCGACGAGACGCTCGAGAAGCGCATCGCGGAGCTCATCCGCGAGGCCGCGCTCGAGGGCGTGAGCGACGAGCTGCCGCACTCGCTCGCGGTCACGATCGACGACATCGTCGACCGCGACGACAAGGACCTGGTCGACATCTACGCCAACGTCTGGGTCGAGCGCGACAGCCAGAAGGGCATCATCATCGGCAAGGGCGGGGCGCGTCTGCAGGAGGTCGGCGCGCGAGCTCGCGCCGCCATCGAGCCGCTCGTCGGCTCGCAGGTGTTTCTCTCCCTGCGGGTGAAGGTCGCCAAGGAGTGGCAGCGCGACCCGAAGCAGCTCGGCCGCCTGGGCTTCTAGCTTCAGCCGGTGGTGAGCGTGACGGCGCCCGCGAAGGCGTCGCCCGTCAGGTGCTCCCCGCGCGGCGCGACGACCGCGCAGTCGACCGGGTAGCTTGCCCCGTCGACCCGGGAGCCGTCGAAGAACGCCCAGCCGTCGGTCGGCCACACATCCGCCCACACCGAGATCTCGTCGCCGAGCGCTCCCTCGGCCAGCACCTGGCCGATCAGCGTCGCGCACACTTCGTCGGCTGCGCTGTACTCGGCCGGCTGCCCGGTGACGGGGTCGACGGCTTCGACCCAGTCGGTGCCGAGCGCCGCACCCGCGTCGAAGCGCAGGATCGACTGGCCGGTGTGCGCGCTCTCGCACGTCACCGGGGTCCGCTGGTCGTCGTCGAGCAGCTCGAAGCACTCGCGCAGTTCGGTCGGGATCGCCCCGGTGAGCAGATCGGCGATCGTGGCGCCGGCCTCGAAGCTCACGGTGCGAAGCTCTGCGGCCTCGTCGAGCCAGCCGACGGCGCAGACGACCGAGTCGTCGTCGAGTCCGAACCGCGCGGCGGTGTCGAGGGAGGCGGTGAGCCAGGTGGGAGATGCCACCTCGAGGGCGAGGTCGTCACCGATGAGCTCGCCCACCATGACGCCCGAGAGGCCGGTGATGGCGCGGAACGCGCGTTCGCACTGCGGCATCGCCCAGTCCGTGAAGGCGACGACGAGCTCGTCGCTCGGGTCGCCGAACACCAGTCGCTCGTAGACGCTCGCGGCGTCGCTGGCGGCGATCGCCTCCTCGGCACCCGGCCATGCGCCGAGGCCCGCGACGATGTCGAAGCGGTGGGGTTCGCTGCACTCCACGACGGTGTCGCGCACCGGCTTATGGTTGAACTCCTCGGCCACGCAGTCGCCCGCGTCCAGCATCACGGCGTCCGGCGTCGTCGCGCATCCCACGAGCAGAAGGGTGAGGGCCGCGGCGAGGGAGGCACCCGGCAGGATGCGGTGGCGTCGGGGCATGCGGGGGATCCTCCTGATGGCGTTCGCTTGCTCGCTGAGCGTACCTCGCCGGTGCGGTCGAGTCGGCGCCTCAGCTGACGCGATCGGTGGCGGCGACGGCGAGCTGCCGGAGCTCGTCCCGCGCGCCGCGCGCGAGGGGCGCCTCGTCGAGGGCGGCGAGGGCGTCGGCCACTTCGCGCGAGATCATGCGCTCGACATGATCGACCGCCCCGGAGTCGCGCACCGCGGTCTGCAGCATCGCGATCTGCTCGGCGGAGAGATCGGGATCGCCGACGAGCTCGTCGAAGATCCGCAGTGTCGAGCTGGGCAGCTGCTTGCGGGTCAGGGCGATCAGCATCGTGCGCTTGCCCTCCCGCAGGTCGTCGCCCGCGGGCTTGCCGGTCTTCGCCTCGTCGCCGAAGACGCCGAGGATGTCGTCGCGGAGCTGGAACGCGACCCCGAGAGGCAGACCGAAGTCGCGGAGTGCGCTCACCTGCGCCAGGGAACCCTCGGCCAGGGCCGCGCCCAGAGCCAGGGGCGCCTCGACGCTGTACTTCGCCGACTTGTAGACGACCACGCGATGGGCGCGCTCGAGGGAGGCGACATCGTCGTGGTCGCGCCAGGAGACCTCGTCGAGCATGTCGAGGTATTGACCGAGCGTCACCTCGCTGCGCATGGTCGCGAACTCGGCACGCGCCGCGGCCGCCGCCGAGGCGGGCAGTGCGGTGAGTCCCCGCTCGAAGAGATCGTCGCTCCAGCCGAGCAGCAGATCGCCGAGCAGCAGCGCCGCCGCGCGTCCGTAGCCCGCTGCGTCGCCCGACCAGCCGGACTCGATGTGGAATGCCTCGAAGCGGCGATGCAGGCTCGGCTGCCCGCGGCGCAGGTCCGAGTTGTCCATGATGTCGTCGTGGGCGAGGGCGGCCGCATGGAACAGCTCGAGGGAGGCGGCTGCCGCGACCACCGCGTCGAGTCGGTCGTGGACGGCGGACTCATCGGCCGGGTCGAGCGAGTCGGTTCGCATGGCGATGGCTGCCCAGCCCCAGTAGCAGAATCGCGCGCGCAGGCGTTTGCCGCCGGCCAGGAACTCCCGCGCCGCCGTCGTGAGCTCGGCGAGTTCGGGCGAGACGCGGCGGAGTGCCGAGTCCTGCTCATCGAGGAAGCCGACGAGACAATCGTGGACGAGATCGACTAATCGCGGACTCTCAGGCACGCGCCTAGCCTAGCCGTGGCGCGGAGGCTTAGAATGGAGTTTCAGCAGGAGATCGACCGATGACCGGTCGTTCACGAGGGAGCAGCAGATGCCACTTTCCGAACAGGAGCAGCGCCTCCTCGACGAGATGGAACGCAGCCTCTATCACAACGAGGCCGACGATGTCACGACCGTCGGAGCGCCTCGAGGTCGCGCGAGCTTCACCGCCATCCTGCTCGGATCGATCGCCGGTGTTCTCGGGCTCGGGCTCCTGCTGACCGGCGTCATCGCCCAGCAGCCGATCATCGGCGTGCTCGGGTTCGCCCTGATGTTCGGCGGAGCGGTCTTCGCGATCACGCCTCCGCTTCGCTTCCGCGTTCTGCCGTCGGGGCGCAGCGCGGCTCCGCGAGCCGAGCGCGCGAGCTTCATGGATTCGCTCAACGATCGCTGGGATCGCCGCACGGACGAGCGGGACCGCTAGCCTCCACTTTCCTCCACGGCGCATCACCCGCGCCGCGCACTCGGGGTCGACCATTCGGTCGGCCCCTTTTTCTGTGCCCTCGCGGTCGATGAACGCCGCTTGAGCGGGACTATCCTCCATTCTCCTCCACGTGTTTGACCAGGAATTTTCCTGCATATCTGAGGCCTGCTTCGCATTTCTCGGTGAATTTCGTAGACGAGTGGAGTGCTGTGGAGTAAAGTGGAGGAAACCCTGCATCTGGCCGGAGAGTGAGGGGGGTGGCCCACATGCTTCTTGGCACATTCGTCCCCAAGCTCGACGACAAGGGCCGTCTCGTTCTCCCGGCCAAGTTCTGGGACGAGTTCGCCGGTGGCCTGGTGATGACCCGCGGCCAGGAGGGCTGCGTGTACGTCTACAGCCAGCGCGAGTTCGAAGCCCTGCACGAGCGGATGAGCGCGCAGGCGCCCGCCCTGGGCAAGAAGGGACGCGACTACCTGCGTCTGTTCCTGAGCGGCGCGGCCCAGGAGATCCCCGACTCGCAGCGCCGGATCACGATTCCCGCGGCGCTGCGCGACTACGCGCACCTCGATCGCGAGCTCACCGTGATCGGCGCCGGCACGCGCGCCGAGATCTGGGACACCGAAGCCTGGAACGAGTACTACAGCGCCACCGAAGCAGAATTCTCCGACGCCGACGGGGAGGTGATTGCGGGCCTCTTCTAGCGCCTGGGCTTCGACCCTCAGCCGCGCTCCCTGACTCACCTTCCCCGGTGTCAGGTCGCAGCGGATGGGGATCAGAACTCAGGGGCTCGCCCCGACGAGATGACGAACAACCCACTTCACATCCCGGTGCTGCTGGAACGCTGCATCGAACTGCTCGCCCCCGCTCTCGAGCGTCCCGGGGCGGTCCTGATCGACGCCACGCTCGGGCTCGGAGGGCACGCCGAAGCGTTCCTTCAGCGCTTCCCCGAACTGCACCTCGTCGGGCTCGACCGCGACACCGCGGCGCTCGCGCTGACGGCCGAGCGGCTGGCGCCGTACTCGCACCGGATCGATCTGGTGCACACGATCTACGACCGGATTCCCGAGGTCCTGGAGGAGCTCGGCATCGAGCAGGTCTCCGGGGTGCTCTTCGACCTCGGGGTCTCGTCCATGCAGCTCGACCAGGCGGAGCGCGGCTTCGCCTACTCGCAGGATGCCCCGCTCGATATGCGGATGGACCCGACGGCGGAGCTCACCGCCGCTCGGGTCATCGCCGAGTACGACGAGGCGGAGCTGCGTCGGATCTTCTACGAGTACGGCGAGGAGAAGCTCGCACCGCGCTACGCCAGCCGCATCGTGCAGCGTCGGGCCGAGTCGCCGCTGCGCACCTCCGCCGAGCTGGTCGAGGTGCTCATCGCGGCCACGCCCGCGGCCGTGCAGCGCGCCGGTCACCCCGCCAAGCGCGTCTTCCAGGCGCTGCGCATCGAGGTGAACCAAGAGCTTGTTGCCGTCGAGCGCGCCATCCCGGCCGCTCTCGACGCCCTCGAGGTCGGCGGGCGCATCGTGGTGCTCGCGTACCAGTCTCTGGAGGACCGCATCGTCAAGCGCGTGCTCGCCGCGCGGTCGCGCTCGACGGCTCCGCGGGGCCTCCCCGTCGAGCTTCCCGAGCACCGTCCCGAGTTCCGTCTCCTGGTGCGCGGTGCGGAGCTGGCCAGCGACGACGAGAAGGCGCGCAACTCCCGGGCGGCACCGGTGCGGCTCCGCGCCGCCGAACGACTCCGAGGCGCCGCATGAGCCACGCCACCCTCGGAGCGACCGCGCTGGCCTCGCCGCGCCCGAACGATCGGCCCTCGACCCCGCCACGGCGCCACCTCGAGGTCGCGCCGACCCGCGCACAGCGCCGCCAGCGCCCGAAGCTCGTCCACGCTGTCGTTCTGCTTGCGGGCGTCGTTGCCGTGCTCCTGGCCCAGCTCGGTCTCAGCATGGCGGTCGCCGATGGCGCCTACCAGATCTCGAGCCTGCAGATCGAGCAGCGCGACCTGCTGCGCGAGAGCGAAGCGCTGGCCGAGAACCTGGAGAGCCTGCAGTCACCGCAGTTTCTGGCCAGCAATGCCGAAGCACTCGGCATGGTCGCCAGCGGTACCCTGCCGCACATCGATGTGTCGACCGGCAGCGTGAGCGGTCGCGCGGGCGACACCGGCGGGAGCGTGCTCGGGCGCAGCGGAGGGGAGATCGGCAACGTGACGCTGGCCGGCATTCCGCTCGTCAGCGCATCCCAGACCACCTCGACCGAGACGGCGTCGTCGGGCTCCCCGGCGAACGGCGGCCTCACCGTCGTGGGGTCCAATGGCGAGAACGCGGGCGCGTCGACGGCGCAGACCGGCGCGGGGGAGTCATCCTCGACCTCAGGAACCCTGCCGTCGCCGAAGACCCGGTGACCGCGGAGCCTGGATCGCGCGAGACGGAAGCGGGAGGGCGATCGTGATCAATCCACGCAGCACGCGTCGCCGCTTGGCGCTCAGCGTGCTCCTGGTGTTCGCCGTCGTGGTCGGGCTGGGCGTGCGGCTGGTCGACATCCAAGTGGTGCGGGCCGAGGAGATCTCGGCCGGGGCCTCCGACCACCGGTCACGACAGGTGACCGTCTACGGCACCCGGGGGAGCATCGTCGACAGCAATGGCGTCGTGCTCGCCGACAGCGTGCAGCGCTTCGACATCACCGCGTCGCCGCGCAACGTGGACTTTGTGACGACCTCGATCCTTCGCGACGACGATGGCGATGGGGAGGCCGAGCGCGTCACCGTGCCCACCTCCGAGGCGATCGCCGCGATCGCGGCGATCACGGGCGACGATCCGGCCGAGCTGACCGCCGCTCTCAACGATGCTCTGGCCGATGATCCGCTGGCCGATTTCGCCTACCTGAGCCGCAAGGTCAAGCTCGAGCAGTTCGAGCAGGTCAAGGCGCTCGGGATCTCGTGGGTCTACAACGAGCTCCACCCGGCGCGCAGCTACCCGAACGGCGCCGTGGCGGGCAACCTGGTCGGCTTCCTCGGCACCGATGAGCCGCTCGCCGGCGTCGAGAACTATCTGAACGAGTGCCTTGCCGCCACGAACGGCAGCAGCCTCTACGAGGCCGGAGCTGACGGGGTCGCGCTGCCGGGGACCAGCTACGTCGACTCCGAACCGGTCGACGGCGCCACGGTTCGGCTGACCATCGACTCGGACCTGCAGTGGTTCGCCCAGCAGACCCTCGCCTCCAACGCGGAGGCGCTCGGCGCCGACTGGGCGACGGCGATGGTGGTGCGGGTCTCGGACGGGCACATCATGGCCGCGGCCGACTGGCCGAGCGTCGACCCGAACGACCTCAACTCGCTGCCCCCAGAAGACATGGGTGCGCGCAGCTTCACGAGCCCCTACGAGCCCGGCTCGATCATCAAGCCGTTCACCTTCGCCTCACTGCTGGATGCCGGCAAGGTCTCGGTGACCGAGAACATCCTGGTGCCGGCGAGCTACACCGAGGGGCTTCCCGCCGGCAAGGTCATCACCGACGCCTGGTGGCACGGCGAGGTGCGCTGGACGGCGGCGGGAATCCTCGCCGACTCGTCCAACATCGGCACCTCGATGCTCTCGACGCGGCTCGACGCCGCGGAGCGTCGCGACTACCTGCTCGACTTCGGCTTCAACACGCAGACCGGTGTCGACTTCCTGGGCGAAGAGCCGGGAACGGTGCTGACGCTCGATCGGCTCGACTCGATCACCAACGTCACGCAGCAGTTCGGTCAGGGCATGGCGGCGACCAGTGCGCAGGTGGCCAGCGCCTATCAGGCGCTCGGCAACGGCGGTGTGCACGTGCCGCTGACGCTCGTGGAGGGCTGCGAGTGGCCCGATGGCACGGTCACGAACACCCCGGACGTGGAGCCGACGCGCGTCGTCAGCGAGAGCGCCGCGAACGAGACCGTGAGGGTCATGGAGCAGGTCATCACGCAGGGCTCGCTGTCGACGATCGTGAGCTTCCCGGGGTACCGGGTCGCCGCCAAGACCGGCACGGCTGAGATCGCCGAGAACGGCGTCTATGGTGACGAGCGCATCGTCTCGATCGCCGGGCTCGTTCCCGCCGACGACCCGGAGTACGTCGTGGTCGTGACGATCGCAAAGCCCGATACCATGAGAACTTCCGCGGCCGCGGCCCCGGCTTTCGAGACGATCATGCAGCAGGTCATCAAGGCCTTCCGCATCGCCCCGTCGAGCAAGTCGGCGCCGTACATCCCCCTCACCTGGTGAGTGCGGTCGCGTTCAGTCCCTGTCATCGAGCACCCCGAGGAGCGGCGCGTGAGTTCGCGGATTCCCCCGGTCCTCCGCCCAGAGCACCCCACCCCGCGCGCCGTCGCCCTGCTGGCGCACGAGTTCGGGCTGGGTGTCGACGGCTCCCTCGATGGGCTTGAGATCACCGGCGTGACCCTCAGCACCAACGAGGTGCGTCCCGGAGACCTGTACGTCGGCGTCCGCGGCGCGCGCAGCCACGGTGCCGCCTTCGCCGCGGCCGCGCGGGAGGCCGGCGCCGTGGCGATCCTCACCGATGCGGAGGGGGCGGCGCTCGCCTCGGATGCGGGACTGCCGGTGCTGCTTGTCGAGGATCCGCGCGGGGCGCTCGGCGAGATCTCGGCCTGGATCTACCGCACCCACGAGGACCCGCCGCTGCTGTTCGGCACGACCGGCACGAACGGCAAGACCTCGACGTCGTACCTGCTCGAGGGCATCCTGCGTCAGCTGGGACTCGTCACCGGCCTCAGCTCGACCTCGGAGCGCCACATCGGCGAGCTGTCGATCGTCAGTCGGCTGACGACGCCGGAGTCCAGTGAGATGCACGCACTGCTGGCGCGGATGCGCGAGGCGGCGGTGCGCGCCGTCGCGATCGAGGTGAGCGCCCAGGCGATGTCGCACCGTCGCGTCGACGGTCTCGTCTTCGACGTGGTCGGGTTCACGAACCTCAGCCACGATCACCTCGACGACTACCCGGACTTCGAGGCGTACTTCGCCGCCAAGCTGGCGCTCTTCACTCCTGAGCACGCGCGCCGCGGCGTCGTGTGCCTCGACACCGAGTGGGGGGCCCGCGTCGTCGACGGCTCGCACATCCCGGTGACCACGATCGCGACGATCGGCCACGCCGCGAACGCGGAGGACGCCGCCTGGACGGTCGAGATCCTCGAGAAGGCGGCGACGTTCACCGAGTTCCGGCTGACCGGCCCGGATGGGCGCTCGCTCGTGACCCGGGAGCCGCTGATCGGCTGGCACATGGCCGCCAACGCCGCGCTGGCGATCGTCATGCTCGTCGAGGCCGGCTTCGAGCTCTCCGCGATCGAGGCGGCGCTGGACGCCGACGGCGGCGTGCGCGCCACGCTGCCCGGCCGGACCGAGCTCGTCTCGGGGGAGCGCGGCCCGCGGGTCTACGTCGACTTCGGCCACAGCCCTGCCGCCTTCGAGAACACCCTGGCGGCGGTGCGCGAGTTCACCCCGGGCCGCACGATCATGGTGTTCGGCGCCGACGGCGACCGTGATGCGACCAAGCGCCACGAGATGGGGCGGGTGGCGGCCGAGAATTCCGACATCCTGGTCATCACCGACCACCACCCGCGATTCGAAGACCCCGTTTCGATCCGCAAGACCCTTCTGGAGGGCGCGGCGCTCGCGGAGCACCAGCCCGAGATCCACGAGGTCAGCCCGCCGGAGGCGGCGATCCGCACGGCGGTGGGGCTCGCGCGCGAGGGCGACTCGATCCTCTGGGCGGGTCCGGGGCACCAGGACTATCGCGACATCCGCGGCGTGCGCACCGAGTACTCCGCCCGAGACGAAGCGCGCGAAGCTCTGCGCGAGGCGGGATGGGCATGATCTCACTCACGGTGGCCGAGATCGCGACCGCGATCGGGGCCGAGGCTCCGGCCGACGCAGCCGAGCAGGTCGTCGGCGGTTCGGTCGAGACGGATTCGCGGCTGGTCGGGCCGGGCTCGGTCTTCTTCGCCCTCCCCGGCGAGGTGACCGACGGGCACCTCTTCGCGGAGGGAGCCGTCGCGAACGGAGCGGCGCTCGTCGTCGCCGAGCGGCCGCTCGACCTCGACGTGCCGGTGCTCGTCGTCGACGACGGGGTGACCGCCCTCGCCGCGCTGGCGCGCGACGTCGTCGCCCGCGTGCGCGCGCTCGGTCGGCTCCGGGTCGTTGCCGTCACCGGCTCCAACGGCAAGACGACCACCAAGAACCTGATGCGCGCCATCTTCGCGGCGGAAGGCCCGACGGTGGCCCCCGAGGGCTCGTTCAACAACCATGTCGGCGCCCCGATCTCGATGCTGCGCGTCGATGAGAGCACCGAGTACCTCGTCGTCGAGATGGGGGCGAGCGGTGTCGGCGAGATCGCGCGTCTCATCTCGATCGTGACCCCGGACGTCGGAATCGTGCTCAAGGTGGGGCTGGCGCACGCGGGCGAGTTCGGCGGCATCGAGCAGACCGAGCGCGCCAAGTCGGAGATGGTGCGCGACCTGCCGCCGAGCGCCGTGGCGGCCTTGAACGCCGATGATCCGCGTGTCGACCGCATGTCCGAGCTCACGCAGGCCCGGGTTGTCCGCTTCGGTCACGGGCCCGAGGCCGACCTCCGCGCGGTCGACATCGCCTCGAGCATCGCGGGTACCAGCTTCACCCTCGAAGTGGACGGCGCGCGTCACCCCGTGCGGGTGCGCATCCTCGGCGAGCACCACGTCTCGAACGTACTGGCGGCGCTGGCTGCCGCGCGCGAGTTCGGGGTTCCGATCGAGCGCGCGATCGCGGCGCTCGGCGAGGTCGCGCGCGCGGAGCGGTGGCGGATGGAGCTGCTGGAGCCCGGTACCGGCATCACCGTGATCAACGACGCCTACAACGCGAGCCCCGACTCGATGGCGGCGGCACTGCGCACGCTGGCCCAGATCGTCACCCCCGAGCAGCGCTCCGTCGCGGTGCTCGGCGAGATGGCCGAGCTCGGAGAATTCGCTCTCGAGGAGCACGATCGGATCGGGCGCCTCATCGTCCGGCTCAACATCCACAAGCTCGTCGTCGTCGGCCAGGCGGCTCGGCACATCCATCTCGCCGCGGGCCTCGAAGGTTCGTGGGATGGGGAGTCGGTCCTCGTCGACGACATCGATGCGGCATACGATCTGTTGCGTGAAGAACTTCGAGACGGCGACGTCGTGCTGGTGAAGTCATCCAAGTCGGCGGGCCTTCGCTTCCTGGGTGACCGCCTGGGCGGGGTGACCGGCTCGTGATCGCGCTGCTCATCGCGGGCGGGTTCTCGCTCGTCTTCACCCTGCTGCTGACGCCGCTGTTCGGGCGGCTCTTCAAGAAGCTCAGCTGGGGCCAGTTCATCCGCGACGACGGGCCGGAGTCGCACCACTCCAAGCGCGGCACGCCGACCATGGGCGGCATCGTCTTCATCGTCGGCAGCATCCTCGGCTACCTCGCCGGACACGCCGTCTCGGGTGTGCCGTGGACGATGGTCGGGGTGCTCGTGCTGGGGATGATGGTCGGTGTCGGCTTCATCGGCTTCATCGACGACTTCCTGAAGACGCGCAAGCAGCAGAGCCTCGGGCTCGGCGGGTGGTCGAAGATCGCGGGCATCGTCGTCGTGACCACCGTCTTCGCGTTCTTGGCGATCCACCCCGAGTTCCTCGACGAGAACCGCCTGACGCCGGCCTCCACGTTCATCTCGGGCTGGCGCGACATCGACTGGCTCAACCTGTTCACGTTCGGGCCGGTGATCGGGATGGTGCTGTTCATCCTCTGGGTGAACCTCATCACCGTGAGCGCCTCCAACGGCGTCAACATCGCGGACGGCCTGGACGGCCTCGCCAGCGGGGCCTCGATCTTCGCCTTCTCGGCGTACATCTTCATCGGCTTCTGGCAGGCCAATCAGTCGTGCTTCAACGACCAGATCGACCCCGTGGTGCTCTACAAGTGCTACGAGGTGCGCGATCCGCTCGATTTGGCCGTGGTGGCGGCGGCGATCGCCGGAAGCCTGGTGGGCTTCCTGTGGTGGAACACCTCGCCCGCGCAGATCTTCATGGGTGACACGGGGTCGCTCGGTCTCGGTGGCGCGCTCGCCGCTCTCGCGATCCTCACGCGGACCGAGCTGCTGCTGATCCTCATCGGCGGGCTGTTCTTCGTCGTCACCGGCAGCGTCGTCGTGCAGCGTGTCTACTTCAAGATCACCAAGTGGACGCTCGGGCAGGGGCGTCGTGTGTTCCTGATGAGCCCCTTGCACCATCACTTCGAGCTCAAGGGCTGGGCCGAGATCACGGTCGTCGTGCGGTTCTGGATCATCGCCGCCCTGTTCGTCGCCGCGGGCGTCGGAGCCTTCTACCTCGAATGGGTCAGCCGCTGAGCGCCGGAGGCGCCGCGCACCGGCTCGCGACGCTCGCGAGCTGGGACGCCGACTGGTCGGGCCTGCGGGTCGTCGTCGTCGGCCTCGATGACGCCGGGTTCTCGATCATCGACACCCTGGTCGAGCTCGGCGCGTCCGTCGACGTGGTTCCGGTGGCGGCGACGCCGCAGCTGCACGAGCTGGCGACGGTGATCGGGGCACGCATTCAGCTCGGCGTCGCGGAGGAGACCGGGCTCGACTCGGTGCACGAGCCCGAGCTGGTCGTGGTCAGCCCGCGAGTGCGCCGGGATCATCCGGCGCTTCGCGCGGCGGGCGATCGGGGCCTCCCGATCTGGAGCGACGCCGACCTCGCGTGGCGCCTCCGTGACAAGACCGGAGAGCCGGCGCGCTGGCTGACCATGGCCGGAGGCTCGCCGACCACGCAGGTCGCCTACTTGGTGGCGTCGATGCTGCGGGAGGCCGGTCTGCGCGCGGCTCCGGCCGGGGGAGCGGGCGTTCCGATCCTCGATGCGATCCGCGACCCCTCCGGCTTCGATGTGCTGGCGGTCGAGCTGTCGAGCCGTCAGCTGCACTGGTCGGATGTGCGCACCGCGCACGCGATCGCACCCGAAGCGAGTCTGTCGCTCGACGTCGTCGCCGATCCCAGCGGCTGGCACGGCGACGAGGTCGCCCATCGAACCGCCCTGGCGAAGGTCTACGAGAACACGCGCGTGGCCTGCGTCTACAACCTCGGCGACGTCGCCACCCGTGACGCGGTCGAAGAGGCTGATGTGCAGGAGGGCGCCCGAGCGATCGGATTCGGGCTGGGCATCCCGGGCCCGAGCGACGTCGGGGTCGTGGAGGGGATTCTCGTCGACCGTGCGTTCCTCGACGAGCGTCGCTCGCACGCGCTCGAGCTCGCCACCACCGACGACCTCGCGGCGGCCGGCCTGTCGACCCGCGAGGAGTTCCGCGACGTGCTCGCGGCGGCCGCCCTGGCGCGCGCCGCCGGGGTCGAGCCGCGCGCGGTGCGCGAGGGGATCCTGCGTCGCGTGCGCTGAGGGTCGACCGCGGTTCCGGCGACACGCGCTCTCGGCGCGGAGAGTCGAGGCGACGCGGCCGCAGACTGAGACCGCACAACGTGTCGTGCGTTCGAGAGGAGCGGCGGTGACTTCCACCCGAGCTGGTCGGCCGTCGGCGCCGGGCACCCCGCCCGAGCAGCCGGTGCGCAGGGCCGTCGTCGCGGTCCGCTGGCTCTTCGCGGCCGAGACGCGCGAGTACTTCGTGCTGCTCGGAACGACCATCTTCCTGGTCGTCTTCGGCCTGGTGATGGTGCTGTCGTCTTCCTCCATCCAATCGCTCGTCGATGACGGCGACGTGTTCTCGCGCGCCGCCCGGCAGGCGGTCTTCGCGGTCCTCGGCATTCCGCTCATGCTGTTCGCCGCGCGCGCGCCGATCACGTTCTGGAAGAAGTGGGCCTGGCATGCGCTCGGTCTGGGCCTCCTCCTGCAGCTGCTGGTGTTCACCGGGCTCGGCGCCAGCTACGGCGGCAACACCAACTGGCTGAACATCGGCGGGTTCAGCCTGCAGCCCTCCGAACTGGTCAAGCTCGCGCTCGTCGTATGGCTGGCGTACATCCTGACTCGGAAGAGCGCGCTGCTGAACGAGTGGCGGCACGTCGCCCTGCCGATCCTTCCCGTCGCCTTCGGCTCGATCTTCCTCGTCCTGCTGGGCAATGACCTCGGAACGGCGGTGATCCTGCTCGCGCTGACCCTCGGGGCGTTGTTCTACGCGGGAGTGCGGCTGAGGATTGTGGGCGCCCTGGCGGTCGGCACGGCGCTGCTCGGCGTGATCTTCGCCCAGGGCAGTGCGTCGCGCCAGCAGCGAATCGAGGCGTGGCTGACCGGCTGCACGCGCCCCGAGGACTACGAGCTGCACTGCTGGCAGACCATCCACGGCTGGGAGGCGCTGGCCAACGGCGGCGTCTTCGGCCGCGGCCTGGGCAACTCGCAGTACAAGTGGCTGTGGATCCCGCACGCCGAGAGCGACTTCATCTTCGCGATCGTGGGGGAGGAGCTCGGCCTGGTCGGCGCCATCCTGGTACTGGTGCTGTTCGCCGTGCTCGCGGTCACGTTCGTCCGCATCGTGCGCATGAACCGCGACCCCTTCGCCAAGATCGCCACCAGCGCGGTGATGGTCTGGATCGTCACCCAGGCCTTCGTCAACATCGCCGTGGTGCTCGGCGCGCTCCCCGTGCTCGGCGTGCCGCTGCCCTTCATGTCGGCGGGCGGATCCGCGCTGATCTCGTCGCTGCTGGCGATCGGCGTCGTGCTCTCGTTCGCACGTCGGCGCCCGGATGCCGCAGAATCGTCTCGCGCACCCCGGCGCTCGACCCCAGGAGTTTCTCGCTCGTGACCACGTACCTTTTCGCGGGCGGCGGCACCGCCGGCCACGTCAACCCCCTGCTGGCGACCGCCGACCGGCTGCGCGACCTGGAGCCGGAGGCGGAGATCCTCGTGCTCGGAACCGCCGAGGGGCTGGAGGCGCGTCTCGTGCCCGAGCGCGGATACGAGCTCCTGACGATTCCCCGCGTGCCCTTCCCTCGTCGCCCGAACCGTGCGGCGCTCGGGTTCCCGGCCGCGCTGCGTGCCACGATCGCGCGCACCGAGGAGCTGATCCGGGAGCGCGGCGTCGAGGTGGTCGTCGGTTTCGGCGGATACGCGGCCGCTCCGGCGTACCTCGCGGCGCGCCGCGTGGGCGTGCCGATCGCGCTGCACGAGGCGAACGCTCGGCCGGGCATGGCGAACCGCCTCGGCGCGGCGCTCACGCACTTCGTCGGGGTGACCTTCGAGGGCACCCGGCTGCGGCATGGCCGGGTGGTGGGGCTGCCGTTGCGGCGCGAGGTCGAGAAGCTGGATCGAGCGGCGGCACGGCGCGAGGCGCTCGAGCTCTGGGGACTCGACCCCACGAAGCCGGTGCTGCTCGTGACAGGCGGCTCGACGGGCGCCCGTCGCATCAACGAGACCGTGTCGGTGAGCGCGTCGGAGATTCTCGGCTGCGGATGGCAGATCCTGCACATCACCGGGTCGCGCAGTCCGGTCGACGATCCGCATCTGGACGGGTACCACCTGCTCGAGTACTGCGACCGGATGGAGCTCGCGCTGGCGGTGGCCGAGCTTGCGGTCTCGCGCTCGGGTGCGGCGACGGTGAGCGAGCTGGCCGTGGTGGGCGTTCCTGCGGTGTTCATCCCGTATCCGGTGGGCAACGGCGAGCAGGCCTGGAACGCACGCGAGGCGGTGACGGCGTCGGGGGCGGTCGTGACCGCGGACGCGAACTTCACCCCCGCCTGGATCCGCCGTGAGCTGGTCCCGCTCCTCCTGGACCGCGCCCGGGTGGCGCGCCTGGCCGCGGGAATGGCCTCGACGGGGGTGCGCGACGGCGCCGACCGGATGGTCGCGCTGGTTCGGGAAGCGCTCTCGACCGCGTCGGCTAACGTGTCATCGTGATCAAGCCTGACCTGTCCCTGGAGCTGCCCGCGACGCTCGGAAGGCTGCACTTCGTCGGGATCGGCGGCTCCGGGATGAGCGGAATCGCTCGCGTGTTCCTGGAGTCCGGCTACGAGGTCTCGGGGTCGGATCGCAGCGACTCGGCGACCGTCGAGGGACTGCGCGAGCTCGGCGCCCAGATCTTCATCGGGCACGACGCCGCACATCTCGGCTCGGCCGACACGGTCGTCGTCACGGGCGCCCTCTGGGAGGACAACCCCGAGTATCAGGAGGCCCTGCGCCGCGGGCTCCCCGTGCTGCACCGCGCCAACGCGCTCGACTGGCTCATCCGCCACCACGGCGACGCCGCGCGCCGCAGGCTCGTCTCGGTCGCCGGCGCGCATGGCAAGACCACCTCGACCGGCATGGTGGTCACGGCGCTGGCCGCGTTGGGCGCCGATCCGAGCTTCGTCAACGGCGGCGTCATTGCGGGGCTCGGGCGCAGCTCCCGGGCGGGTTCGGGCGAGTTCTTCGTGGTCGAGGCCGACGAGTCCGATGGCTCCTTCGAGCTCTACGACACCGCGGTCGCGCTCATCACCAACGTCGACGATGACCACCTCGACCACTACGGCACGAAGGCCGCCTTCGAGGATGCCTTCGTGCGCTTCGCCGACGCCGCGAGCGAACTGGTGGTGATCTCCAGCGACGACGCCGGCGCCGTCGCGGTGCATCGCCGCCTCGCGCATCCGCGCGTCCTGACGTTCGGCGCAGCGGAGAGCGCCGACGTGCGGGTCCTCGACATCGTCGCGGACGGGCCGGTCAGCTTCACGGTGCGCTACCTCGGCGCCGAGCACCGGATCGCGCTGCGCGTGCCGGGCCCGCACAACGCGCTCAACGCGGCGGGCGCGTTCGCCGTGCTGGTGGGGCTCGGCTTCGACCCGGCCGAGACGGCGCGCGCCCTCGAGTCCTTCGACGGCACCGGGCGCCGGTTCGAGCTGCATGCGTCCGTGCGCGGCGTTCGGGTCTTCGACGACTACGCGCATCACCCGACCGAGGTCGCGGCCGCCCTGGCGACGGCGCGCTCCGTGGTCGGGTCGGGTCGCGTGATCGCGGTGCACCAGCCGCACCTGTACAGCCGAACGCAGGCGATGGCAGGTGAATTCGCCGAGACCTACGAGCGCCTCGCCGATCACACGATCGTGCTCGACGTGTACGGTGCGCGCGAGGATCCGATCGACGGCGTGACGGGCGCGCTTGTCGCCGACCGCTTCCGTGACGCCTCGCGGGTGGATTTCGTTCCCGACTGGCAGGCCGCGGCCGACCGCGTCGCCGAGATCGCCCGCGACGGAGACCTCGTGATGACGCTCAGCTGCGGCGACGTCTACCGGATCATTCCGCAGGTGCTCGCCTCGCTCGGGGCCTCGGATCCGGGCCCGTCGACGGGGAGCGCTTCGGCGTGAAGCGGCCCGAGGGCTTCGACCGCGCGCCGCAGCAGCCGGCGCGACGGGGCGCGGGAACCCCTGCCGACCGTCCGCGCCGCACGCAGTCGACGCCCGCCGCCGCCCCGACCCCGCCGACGGGGACGGCGCGACCCGAGCGCGCGAGTGCCGACTCCGCCTCGCGCGCCACGGCGTCCACCCCCGCCCGACCGAAGCCCGGTGCGTCGCGGCGCCGCACGGCCCGCGCCGAGATCCGGGCCGCCGCGCGCGCCCGGCGGCGCGAGGAGCGGGCCGAGGTTCGCCGATTCACCGCCGCGACCCGTCGCCGCCGCACCGTCGTGCTGGGGGCGCTCGGGGTGGTGGCGGCCGCGGTGGGCCTGGTCGCCTTCGCGGTGTTCTCTCCGCTGCTCGCGCTGCGCGAGATCGTCGTGGCCGGAACGCAGCGACTCGATCCCGACGTGATCGCGACGGCTCTCGAGTCCGAGCTCGGGACTCCGCTCGCCCTGCTCGACGAGTCGCGCATCGCCGACGACCTCTCGGAGTTCACCCTGATCCGCAGCTTCGTCATCGAGCTGATTCCCCCGAACACGATGCGGGTGGAGATCGATGAGCGCGAGCCGATCGGCGTCGTGGTGAGCGACACGGTGTTCCAGCTCGTCGATCCGGCGGGCATCGTGATCGAGGAGACGCAGGAGCGCCCCGATGGCGTGCCGATCCTGGATCTGCCGCGGGGCGATGACGGGACGGTCCGCACGGCGGTGTCGGAGGTGCTGCTGGCGCTGCCCGAGGACGTGCTCGCGCGGGTGGATCGCATCACGGCGACGACGCGCGACGATGTGAGCTTCACCCTGCGCGATTCGAAGCAGAGCGTCGTCTGGGGCTCGGCGGAGTCCTCGGATCGAAAGGCCGTCATCCTGGCTGCTCTGCTCACGCAGTGGGGCGACTCGGGGGCGGGGGAGTACGACGTCTCGGCGACCGGCAGCGCGGTGTTCCGCGAGGGATGATCGCGCGGCCCGGAAGTTGTCTGGGGATTCGCCACGACACGCGCCGTCTTCACGGTCGCGCCGTTCCCGGGCACGTACCTTGTGAACGAATCAGAGTACTGAGAAAGACTCCAAACCTCAAGTAGAGGTTGAGACTTTCATCCGCACGGAGGCCGAACGTGACATCCAACCAGAACTACCTCGCGGTGATCAAGGTCGTCGGCATCGGCGGTGGCGGCGTCAACGCCGTCAACCGGATGATCGAACTGGGCCTCCGTGGCGTCGAGTTCATCGCCATCAACACCGACGCCCAGGCACTGCTCATGAGCGACGCCGACGTCAAGCTCGACGTCGGGCGTGAGCTCACGCGCGGTCTCGGCGCTGGCGCCGATCCCGAGGTGGGCCGCCGTGCCGCCGAGGACCACGCGGAGGAGATCGAAGAGGCGCTCGCAGGCGCCGACATGGTCTTCGTCACCGCGGGTGAGGGCGGCGGCACCGGAACGGGCGGCGCCCCCGTCGTCGCGCGGATCGCCAAGTCGATCGGCGCGCTCACGATCGGTGTCGTCACCAAGCCGTTCGCCTTCGAGGGCAAGCGCCGCTCCGCGCAGGCCGACACCGGGGTGATCGCCCTCAAGAACGAGGTCGACACCCTCATCGTCGTGCCGAACGACCGCCTGCTCGAGATCAGTGACCGCGGCATCAGCATGCTCGAGGCCTTTGCCACCGCTGACCAGGTTCTGCTCGCCGGCGTTCAGGGCATCACCGACCTGATCACGACGCCCGGCCTCATCAACCTCGACTTCGCTGACGTCAAGAGCGTCATGCAGGGCGCCGGCTCCGCCCTCATGGGGATCGGCGCCAGTCGTGGCGCGGACCGTGCGATCAAGGCGGCCGAGCTGGCGGTCGCGAGCCCGCTGCTGGAAGCCTCCATCGATGGTGCGCACGGAGTGCTGCTCTCGATCCAGGGCGGCTCGAACCTCGGCATCTTCGAGATCAACGACGCCGCGCGCCTGGTCCAGGAGGCGGTGCACCCGGAGGCGAACATCATCTTCGGCGCCGTCATCGACGACACGCTCGGCGACGAGGTCCGCGTGACCGTCATCGCCGCCGGATTCGACGGGGGCGAGCCCAGCGTGCGACCGTCGAGCGAGCGGCGCTCGAACTTCGTCGAGGCGCCGGTTCCGGTTGCCGTCGCGGCTGAGACGTCGACGGGCGAGTCGACCGGCTGGTCGGCCGAGCCCGAGACGCCGACCGGTGCCGTCCCCGTCGACCACGACTTCGACGACGACGACAGCGAGCTCGACATTCCCGACTTCTTGAAGTGACGCACGAGTCGAGCCTCGCCGAGCGGCTGGCCCGCGTCGACGCGGCGATCGCCGACGCCGCGCGCGACGCTGGCCGGTCGGCGGACGAGCTCACCCGGATCGTGGTGACGAAGTTCCACCCCGCGGCGCTCGTGCGCGAACTCGTCGAGCTCGGCGTGCGCGACGTCGGCGAGAACCGCCACCAGGAGGCCGTTGCCAAAGCCGCCGAGTGCGCCGAACTCGATCTGCGCTGGCACTTCGTCGGCCAGCTGCAGAGCAACAAGGCGCGTGCGGTCCGGCGCTATGCGAGCGCCGTGCACTCGGTCGACCGGGCGTCGCTCGTGCGCGCTCTCGCCGCCGACGACGCGCCAAAGCTCGACTGCTTCCTCGAGCTGAACCTGACCGACGATCCCGGCCGCGGGGGAGTCGACCCCGACGGGCTCGCCGAACTCGCCGAGCTCGCCCTGGAGACGCCCGGCATCCGGCTTCGCGGCGTGATGGCGGTTGCGCCCCTCGGCGAGGAGCCGCGCGCCGCGTTCGCTCGCGTCCGCACCCTCTCCGAACGGCTGCGCACGATCGCGCCGGAGGCCACGGCGATCTCCGCGGGGATGTCGGGCGACTTCGCCGCTGCCATCCGCGAAGGCGCGACACACCTTCGCATCGGGACCGCAATCACCGGAAAACGACCGGACCGCGGTTAATCTCAACTCGAAGGTTCGATCCGGAGGACGACATGGCAAACCCGCTGCGCAAGACGATGGTCTACCTCGGCCTGGCCGATGAAGAGTATGACGACGTGCTTCCCGCTGCGCCCGTCGCGCCGGTCTCCGCGCCCGCGCCCGCATCCGCGACGCGCGCCCCCGTGACTCCGCTGCGTCGTCCGGCGGTGCGGCAGGCCGCTCCCGCCGGAATGAACGAGATCCTGACGGTGCACCCGCGCCAGTACCGCGACGCCCAGACGATCGCGGAGAGCTTCCGGGAGGGAGTTCCGGTGATCATCAACCTCTCGCAGATGAGCGAGCCGGACGCCCGCCGTCTGATCGACTTCGCCAGCGGTCTTTCGCAGGGCCTTTACGGCAAGATCGAGCGCGTCACCAGCAAGGTGTTCCTGCTCTCGCCCGAGCACGTCGCGGTCAGCGGCGACGCGGCCGAGATCGAGCCCGAGGTCGACGCCGGATTCTTCGGACAGTAGTCCGCGCATCCCCGCGCCCTCCTCGCCGCTGGCGCGCGGGCGCTCGCGTCCCTGAGAGAATGGTCACGTGATCTTCTCCATCGTGGCTCTGGTTCTTCGTGTCGCGCTCACCATCTTCTTCGTCCTGATGTGGGTTCGCTTCGGCTTCGACTGGGCACGCGTGCTCGCGCCGCGGTGGCGTCCCACCGGGGCGATGCTTGTGCTCGCCGAAGCCAGCTACACCGTCACCGATCCGCCGATCCGTGCCGTGCGCAAGGTGGTGCCGCCACTGCGGCTCGGCGGCGCGGTGCTCGACCTGGCGTGGAGCATCGTGCTGCTGCTCAGCTTCGTCGGGTTCTCTCTCGTCGCGGCGATCGCAACCCTGGGGTAAATCCCAGAGCGGGGCTGTACGCTGGGCTGAACGATCGGGGGCAGCGCGACAGCGCGGCGGAGATCGTCAGACTCTCACCTTCTGGGTGAGGCCGAAACTTGCTAGTTTTATGGCAGCGCGAGCGGGGAGGGTTCTCCCCTTGATGGAAAGTGGACGAGGTGGCGCACATGGCACTCACACCGGAAGACGTGGTCAACAAGCGATTCCAACCCACGAAGTTCCGTGAGGGCTACGACCAGGATGAGGTCGATGACTTCCTGGACGAGGTCGTCGTCGAGCTTCGACGCCTGAACCAGGAGAACGAAGAGCTCCGTCAGCGTCTCGTCGCGAGCGACAGCAAGATCGCCGAGCTCCAGCGCTCCGGCGGAGCCGCCCCCGCGCCCGCCGCGCCGGCCCCCGCCGCTCCGGCGCCCGCCGCCGCGCCGATGGCCGCGCCCATGCCGGCCGCGGTTCCCGAGCCGCAGTTCGCCCAGTCGATGGATCCGAGTTCGATGGATCCCGGAAACACCAACAACCTCCTGCAGCTCGCACGTCGCCTCCACGAGGAGCACGTCCGCGAGGGCATGGAGAAGCGCGACCAGCTGGTCGCCGAGGGCCAGGCCCAGGCGGCGCGCATCGTGGCCGAGGCCGAGCAGTCGCAGCGCGAGCAGATCGGCCAGCTCCAGCAAGAGCAGGCGATGCTCGAGCGCAAGGTCGAAGAGCTTCGGATCTTCGAGCGCGAGTACCGCGAGAAGCTCAAGGGCTACATCGAGGGCCAGCTGCGCGAGCTCGAGAGCAGCAACGCGCTGAGCGGTTCGAGCGCGCCGCAGGCGGACGCTGCCCCGGTGGCGCCGCCGCAGCCGAGCTACGCCGAGCAGCCCGCGCCCGCGTACACCGGCCCGTCGGTTCCGCAGCAGACGTACCCCGAGCAGCCGGCCCCGCAGCAGCAGGGCTACCCGGCGCAGCCGGCCGCGCCGCAGCAGGCGCCCAGCGTTCCGCAGGGCTACCCGGCGCCGTCGAACGACTTCGCCGCGTACCCGCAGCCCACCGAGTACCCCGGTTTTGGCGGCAACTGAGCCGGTCGAGATCGAGCCCGAACGGCCCGCCGCTGCGGGCCGTCGGCGTCCGAGCATTCGCGTGCTCGTGCTGCTCGGTCTCGTCGCGCTCGTCGTCTGGGCCCTGGACCAGCTGACGAAGTACCTGATCGTCACCAACCTCGATCTCAACGAGATCGTGCCGGTGCTCGGAGAGATCCTCCAGTTCCACTACGTCAAGAACCCTGGCGCGGCGTTCTCGATCGCGAGCGGGTTCACCTGGGTGCTCTCGCTCGTGGCGCTGGGCGTCACGGTCGTGATCGTCTGGTTCGCTCCCCGCATCCGCTCGCTCGCGTGGGCCGTGATGTTCGGGCTCGTGCTCGGCGGAGCGTTCGGCAACCTCACCGATCGCCTCACCCGAGAGCCGAGCTTCGGTGAGGGACATGTCATCGACTTCATCCAGGTGATCTACTTCCCGGCGATCTTCAACGTTGCCGACATCGCGATCGTCTCCAGCATGGGACTGTTCATCCTGCTGTCGCTGCGCGGCGTCGGCCTCGACGGCCGCCGCACCCCGGCGCGTCCGAAGGACTCGACGTCCGACGCCGACGACCCGCCGATGCCCGCCTCGTGACCGAGCGCCGCACTATCCCCGTGCCCGACGGTCTCGACGGCGAACGCGCCGACGCCGCCGTCGCCAAGCTGCTCGGCTTCTCGCGCACCTTCGCCTCGGAGGTCGTCGCGGCTGGCGGCGTCGAGTTGGATGGCGCCGTCGTCGCCAAGTCGGATCGCGTCCGGGCGGGCGCCTGGCTGACGGTGGAGTGGACGCCGAAGACCGAGCCGCGCATCGTGCCGGTGCGCGTTCCCGACTTCCGCATCGTGTTCGACGATGACCACATCGTGGTGATCGACAAGCCCGTCGGGGTGGCGGCTCATCCGTCCGTGGGGTGGGAGGGGCCGACCGTTCTCGGCGCTCTCGCCGACGCGGGGTTCCGTATCTCGACCTCCGGCGCCGCCGAACGCGCGGGCATCGTGCACCGACTCGACGTGGGAACGAGCGGACTCATGGTCGTCGCCAAGAGCGAGCGCGCGTACGCGGGGCTGAAGCGCGCCTTCCACGACCGCGAGGTCTCCAAGATCTACCACGCCGTCGTGCAGGGGCACCCCGACCCGTTCTCCGGCACCATCGACGCACCGATCGGCCGACACCCGAGCGCCGGCTGGAAGTTCGCCGTCACGGCCGACGGCAAGCCGAGCGTCACGCACTACGACACGCTCGAGGCGATGCGTCGCGCAACCCTGCTCGAGGTGCACCTCGAGACGGGCCGCACGCACCAGATCCGGGTCCACATGGCGGCCCAGAAGCACCCGTGCGTGGGCGATCCGCTCTACGGCGGCGACCCGACGCTCGCGGCGAGGCTCGGCCTCACGCGACAGTGGCTGCACGCCATGCGCCTCGGGTTCCGGCACCCCGCGACGCACGAGCCGGTGGAGTTCGAGTCGGTCTACCCGCCGGATCTTCAGCACGCGCTCGATCTCTTGCGCGCCGACTGAGCCGGATGCCGCGCGGCGGTTTACCCTGGGGGAGTCCCCGTCCGATCGACCGGAGAGCGCGTGTCTGACAGCGATTCCTTCGTGCACCTGCACGTTCACAGCGAGTACTCGATGCTGGACGGAGCAGCGCGCGTCGCCGACCTGATGTCGGCCGTCGCCGAGCAGGGGATGCCCGCCGTCGCGATCACCGACCACGGCAACAACTTCGGAGCGTTCGACTTCTGGAGCAAGGCGCGCGACGCCGGCGTGAAGCCGATCATCGGCACCGAGGCCTACCTGACCCCCGGCACCCACCGCAGCGACAAGACCCGGGTGCGGTGGGGCAACGGCGGCGGCGACGACGTCTCGGGTTCGGGCGCCTACACGCACATGACGCTGCTGGCCGAGAACACCGCCGGCATGCACAACCTGTTCCGGCTCTCCAGCCTCGCCTCGATCGAGGGCTACTACTTCAAGCCCCGCATGGACCGCGAACTGCTGCAGACCTACGGCAAGGGTCTCATCGCGACCACCGGCTGCCCGAGCGGCGAGGTGCAGACGAGGCTGCGGCTCGGCCAGTACCGCGAGGCGGTCGCGGCAGCGGCCGAGTTCCGCGACATCTTCGGCAAGGAGAACTACTTCGCCGAGATCATGGATCACGGCCTCGGGATCGAGAAGCGCATCATGTCGGATCTCATCCGACTCTCGAAGGAGCTCGGTCTCCCGCTCGTCGCGACGAACGATCTGCACTACACGCACCCGCACGACTCGGCGGCGCACGCGGCGCTGCTGTGCGTGCAGTCAGGTTCGACGCTCGACGACCCGAACCGCTTCAAGTTCGACGCCGACGAGTTCTATCTGAAGACGCCGGCCCAGATGCGGCAGCTGTTCCGCGACTATCCGGAGGCGTGCGACAACACGCTTCTGATCGCCGAGCGCTGCGAGGTCGAGTTCAACACCTCGGCGAACTACATGCCGCGCTTCCCGGTGCCCGAGGGGCACACCGAGGACTCGTGGTTCGTCGCCGAGGTCGAGAAGGGCCTGCACTATCGCTACCCGGCGGGCATCCCCGACGCGGTGCGCAAGCAGGCCGACTACGAGGTCGGCGTCATCGTGCAGATGGGCTTCCCGGGCTACTTCCTGGTCGTCGCCGACTTCATCAACTGGGCGAAGGAGAACGGCATCCGCGTCGGTCCCGGCCGTGGTTCCGGTGCCGGGTCGATGGCCGCCTACGCGATGCGCATCACCGACCTCGACCCGCTGATGCACGGCCTGATCTTCGAGCGATTCCTGAACCCCGATCGCGTGTCGATGCCCGACTTCGATGTGGACTTCGACGAACGTCGTCGCGGCGAGGTCATCCGCTACGTCACCGAGAAGTACGGCGACGAGCGCGTCGCCCAGATCGTCACGTACGGCACCATCAAGGCCAAGCAGGCGCTCAAGGACTCGAGCCGCGTGCTCGGCTTCCCGTTCGGCATGGGGGAGAAGCTCACCAAGGCGATGCCCGCGGCCGTCATGGGCAAGGACATCCCGCTGTCCGGCATCTACGACAAGAACCACGAGCGCTACAAGGAAGCCGGCGACATCCGCGCCGTCATCGACTCCGACCCGGATGCGCGGCGCGTGTTCGAGACCGCGCGGGGCCTCGAGGGCCTGAAGCGCCAATGGGGCGTGCACGCGGCCGGCGTCATCATGTCGAGCGAGCCGCTCATCGACATCATCCCGATCATGAAGCGGGAGCAGGACGGCCAGATCGTCACGCAGTTCGACTACCCGGCCGCCGAGTCGCTGGGCCTGATCAAGATGGACTTCCTGGGGCTTCGCAACCTCACGATCATCGACGACGCCCTCGACAACATCGAGGCGAACCGCGGCTTCCGGCCGGTGCTCGAAGAGCTCGACCTCGACGACCGCGCCGCGTATGAGCTGCTCGGCCGTGGCGACACGCTCGGAGTGTTCCAGCTGGACGGCGGCCCGATGCGGTCGCTGCTGCGCCTGATGAAGCCCGACAACTTCGAAGACATCTCGGCCGTCATCGCCCTCTACCGACCCGGTCCGATGGGGGCGAACTCGCACACCAACTACGCGCTGCGCAAGAACGGGCAGCAGGAGATCACGCCGATCCACCCGGAGCTCGCCGAGCCGCTCGCGGACATCCTGGATGCCAGTTACGGCCTGATCATCTACCAGGAGCAGGTCATGGCGATCGCCCAGCGCGTCGCTGGCTTCTCCCTCGGCCAAGCGGACATCCTGCGACGCGCGATGGGCAAGAAGAAGAAGTCCGAGCTCGACAAGCAGTACGAGGGCTTCAGCGCGGGCATGAGCGCGAACGGCTACTCGTCGGCCGCCATCAAGACCCTCTGGGACATCCTGCTGCCGTTCTCCGACTACGCCTTCAACAAGGCGCACTCGGCCGCGTACGGCGTGCTGAGCTACTGGACCGCCTATCTGAAGGCGCACTACCCGGCCGAGTACATGGCGGCGCTGCTCACCAGCGTCGGCGACGCTCGCGACAAGCTCGCCATCTACCTCAACGAGTGCCGCCGCATGAAGATCAACGTGCTGGCGCCCGACGTCAACGAGTCGATCGGATACTTCGCGGCCGTTGGCGACGACATCCGCTTCGGCATGGGCGCCGTGCGCAATGTCGGCTTCGGTGTCGTCGAGCACATCAGAGCCGCCCGCGAGCGCGAGGGCGCCTTCACGAGCTTCCACGACTTCCTGCGCAAGATCCCGCTGGCCGCGGCGAACAAGCGCACCGTCGAGTCGCTCATCAAGGCTGGCGCCTTCGATTCGCTCGGATCGACCCGGCGCGCGCTGATCGAGATCCACGAGTCGGCGGTCGAGCAGGCCGTCAGCGAGAAGCGGGCCGCCGCCAACGGCCAGGTCGGCTTCGACTTCGACAGCCTGTGGGACGAGCCCGAGCACGCCGTGCAGTCGGTGCCCGAGCGGCCCGAGTGGACCAAGCGCGACAAGCTCGCCTTCGAGCGCGAGATGCTCGGGCTGTACGTCAGCGATCACCCGCTCGCGGGCCTGGAGAACCAGCTCGCCCGCCACGCCAGCACCACGATCGCCGAGCTGCTGGACTCCGACGCGCCGATGGACGGCGAGAACGTGACCGTCGCCGGACTGGTCACCAGCGTGCAGCACCGCACGGCGCGCAACTCAGGCAACCAGTACGGGATCATCCAGCTGGAGGACTTCAGCGGCGAGGTCACCGTGATGTTCCTCGGCAAGACCTACCAGGAGTTCTCACCGGCGCTCGTCGGCGACTCGATCGTCGTCGTGCGCGGGCGCGTGAGCGTCCGCGACGACGGCATGAATCTGCATGCCGTGTCGCTGTTCCAGCCCGAGATCGGCCAGAGTCTCGGCTCGGGCCCGCTCGTCATCTCGGTTCCCGAGACCCGGGCGACCACCGAAGTCGTCTCCAAGCTCAACGACGTGCTGA
This sequence comes from Herbiconiux sp. J20-20, assembly GCF_057365085.1. Classification (NCBI taxonomy): domain Bacteria; kingdom Bacillati; phylum Actinomycetota; class Actinomycetes; order Micrococcales; family Microbacteriaceae; genus Herbiconiux; species Herbiconiux sp. J20-20. The sequence continues at coordinate 506,781 of NZ_CP195122.1, read as the reverse complement.
TCCGGCACGCCGGCGACAACGAGGTGCGACTGCGGCTGGTCCGCGGCGACAACGCCCGCATGTTCGAGATCCCGTACCCCGTCACGGTCACGGCCGATCTCTACGGCGAGCTGAAGGGCCTTCTCGGCCCCAACTGCGTCGTCTGACAAGACGACTAGCATGGTCGAGCCATGATTCAGACCCTCGACCTCCGCGGTCGCCACCCTTCCCGCGCCGAACTCGCCGATCTCGTCCCGCGTGCTCGCGTCGACGTCGCCGTCGCGAGCGAGGCCGCCGCAGCTCTCATCTCTGATGTTCGAGACCGTGGGGAGGCGGCGCTGCGCGAGCAGGCCAGCCGCTTCGACCGCGCCGAGCCCGACAGCATTCGCGTCGACCCGGCCCGCATCACCGCCGCCGTCGTCGCCCTCGATCCGGCCGTCCGTGCCGCGATCGAGGAGGCCATCGCGCGCGTGCGCGTCGCCAGCCAGGCGCAGGTGCCCGCGGCGGCGGTGACGGCGCTCGGCCCCGGGGCCGAGGTCATTCAGCGCTGGCAGCCGGTCACCCGTGTCGGGCTCTATGTTCCCGGCGGCAAGGCCGTGTATCCCTCGAGCGTCGTCATGAACGTCGTTCCCGCCCAGGTCGCGGGTGTGCGCTCGGTCGTGGTGGCCTCGCCGCCGCAGGCCGAGTTCAACGGCGAGGTGCACCCGGTCATCCTCGGAGCATGCGGCCTCCTCGGCGTCGAAGAGGTCTACGCAATGGGCGGCGCCGGGGCGATCGGCGCCTTCGCCTACGGCGTGGCCGATGTCGCGCTCGACCCGGTCGACCTGATCACCGGACCGGGCAACGTCTACGTCGCCGCCGCCAAGCGCCTCGTGCGCGGGGTGGTCGGCATCGACTCCGAAGCGGGCCCCACCGAGATCCTGATCATCGCCGATGAGCACGCGGAGGCGCGCCTCGTCGCGGCCGACCTGATCAGCCAGGCGGAGCACGACGAGATCGCCGCCGCCGTGCTGGTCACCGATTCGGAGGCTCTCGCCGACCGGGTGCGTGCCGAACTCGCCGTGCAGGCACCCTCGACCCGACACGCCGACCGCGTCGCAGAGGCGCTCTCCGGCCCGCAGTCGGCGATTGTGCTGGTCGACGACCTCTCCGCCGCGGCCGCCGTCAGCAACGCGTACGGTCCCGAGCACCTCGAGATCCACACGACGAACCTCGGCGAGACGCTGGATCTGATCACCAACGCGGGCGCGATCTTCTTGGGTGCCGACTCCCCGGTGAGCCTCGGCGACTACCTCGCCGGCTCGAACCACGTGCTGCCGACGGGCGGGCAGTCGCGGTTCTCGGCGGGCCTCGGGGCCTCGACCTTCCTGCGGTCGCAGCAGATCATCCGCTACACGCACGAGGGGCTTCAGGAGGTGGCGCCGCTGATCCGCAACCTGAGCGACGCCGAGCACCTTCCCGCGCACGGCGACGCCGTCGACGCGCGATTCGCCGACTAGTCGCGCGGGGCTGGCGCGGAGAGCCTCCCAGCCAAGCCCGAGCCGGGGCAATATCCTGGGGGCACCATGTTCTGCCCTTTCTGCCGTCACCCCGACAGCCGCGTCATCGACTCCCGCACGAGCGATGACGGGCTCGCGATCCGCCGCCGTCGGCAGTGCCCGGAGTGCGGCGGACGGTTCACGACGACGGAGACGGCGAGCTTGAGCGTCGTCAAGCGCAGCGGCATCATCGAGCCGTTCAGTCGCGACAAGATCGTCGTGGGCGTGCGCAAGGCGTGCCAGGGGCGCCCGGTCACCGACGCTCAGCTCGCGCTCCTCGCCCAGACCGTGGAAGAGACGATCCGAGCCACGGGCGTGTCACAGGTCGATGCCAACGACATCGGGCTGGCGACGCTGCCGCCGCTGCGCGAGCTCGACGAGGTCGCCTACCTGCGCTTCGCGAGCGTGTACCAGGCCTTCGACTCGCTCGACGACTTCGAAACGGCGATCACGCTGCTGCGGGTCGAGCGCGCGAGCTCCCAGCAGCCCGACGGCACCCCGGCCGATGGTGCCGCGAGCGCCTCGGCGGGCACCGAACAGCGATAGCCTGAGAGCGGTATGTACCGCACTCTCTTTCGCGTCGTTCTCGCGCGCCTCGACCCCGAATTCGCCCACCACCTCGCCTTCGTGGTGATCCGAGCGCTGCCCTTCGTGGGGATCGGTGCCTGGCTGTCGAGCACGGCTCCGCGCGACCCGCGGCTGCGCGTCCAGACGCTCGGCCGTGATTTCGACACGCCGTTCGGCCTCGCGGCGGGGTTCGACAAGGACGCCCGCGGGATCCGCGGTCTGGGGCAGCTCGGCTTCGGCCATGTCGAGGTCGGCACCCTCACCGCCCAGCCGCAGCCCGGCAACCCGAAGCCGCGACTGTTCCGCCTGATCCGCGATCGCGCGGTCATCAACCGGATGGGGTTCAACAACGGCGGCTCGGCGGCCGCGGCGCCCCGACTCGATCGTGAACGCCGCCGCCGACGGCGTCCGGTGATCGGCGTGAACATCGGCAAGTCGCGGATCGTCGACGTCGCGAATGCCACGGCCGACTACCTGGAGAGCGCGCGCATTCTGGCGCCGCGGGCCGACTACCTCGTGGTGAATGTCAGCTCGCCGAACACCCCCGGTCTTCGAGGGCTGCAGGAGCTGGATCAGCTCGCGCCGCTGCTCGCGGCGGTGCGCTCGGCTGCGGGGGAGACCCCGGTGCTGGTGAAGATCGCGCCCGACGTCACCGATGAGCAGGCGCTGCGGATCGCCGAGCTGAGCGTCGAGCTCGACCTCGCCGGAGTCATCGCCACCAACACGACGCTGTCACGCGACGGGCTCGTCACCGATCCGGCTCGCGTCGCCGAGATCGGCGCGGGAGGTCTCTCCGGCGCCCCGCTCGCGGCGCGCTCGCTCGAGGTGCTTCGCATCGTCCGATCGGCGCTCCCGGCGGATCGCTGCCTGATCTCGGTCGGCGGCGTCGAGACCGGCCGCGATGTCCGCGAGCGACTCGACGCGGGCGCGACCCTGGTGCAGGGCTACACCGGATTCCTCTACCGCGGCCCGCTGTGGGCGCGTCAGATCACGCGTGAGCTGATCGCGACCTTCGACTGAGCGTCGCGCGGGCGCTCGAGAGCTACTTGACCTCGTCGCCGCGCTTGACCTGCGGCTTCGGGAGGCGCAGCGGGCGCATCTGCAGCGCACGCATCGCGGCGTACCAGCGGTACCCCTTCTCCACCTTGCTCTCGCCGAACTTCTCGCCGAGGCGCTTCTTGAGGCGCACGCCCATCAGCACGCTGTCGATCACGACGAGGAAGAAGAACGCCCAGACGGCGAGGATGCCGTACTCGGCGACGCCCTCGTAGGGAATGAACGAGATCACCAGGAACAGGGCCACCAGTGGGAGCATGATCTCGCCGGGGCTGAAGCGCGCATCGACGTAGTCGCGCACGAACTTCTTCTGCGGTCCCTTGTCGCGGAGGGGAAGGAAGCGCTCCTCGCCGTTGGCCATGCCGATGCGGGCGCGCTCACGCTGTGCGTTGAGACGCTCGCGGCGCTCCTTGGAGGCGGCGCGGCGGTCGTTGGGCACGAGGGGACGCTTGCGAGCCGCTTCGCGCTCCGCACGCGTGGGCGTCGGGCGCCCCTTGCCGACGGCGATGCTCTCGTCGTCTTCTTGCGGGGTCTGCGGGGTCTTGGCCACGGGGGTTCCTTGCTCTCGGGGTCTGCTTAAGATTAGCCGCATGGCTTCCGACTCCTCCGCACCCGCCTCTCCGCCCGCCGACGCCCTGCGCGAGGCGGTGGACGCCGGCCTTCCGCGCGCGATCGCCGAGCTCTCCGATCTGGTGCGCATTCCGTCCGTCTCGTGGGACGGCTTCGACGTCGAGCACGTCCGCCGCAGCGCGGCGCGCGTCGCCGAGCTGGCGCGCGAGACGGGCGTCTTCGACACGGTCGACATCTTCGATGCGCCGATTCCGGGGACCGACCGTCGCGGCAAGCCCGCGGTGCTCGCCACCCGCGCCGCGCGCAACGGCCGACCGACGGTGCTGCTCTACGCTCACCACGACGTGCAGCCCGAGGGCGATCCCGAGGTCTGGGACTCGGAGCCGTTCGAGCCCACCCTGCGCGGTGACCGCCTCTATGCTCGCGGCGCCGCCGACGACAAGGCCGGGGTGCTCAGCCACCTCGCCGCCATCCGCGCGCTCACCGCGTCGAGCACCGCAGACCTCGACCTCGGCCTCGTGCTGTTCGTCGAGGGCGAGGAGGAGTTCGGCTCCCCGTCCTTCTCCAGCTTCCTCGCCGAGCACCGCGATGCGCTCTCCGCCGACGTGATCGTCGTTGCCGACTCGGGCAACTGGGACCTCGACACCCCGGCGCTCACCGTCGGGCTGCGAGGTGCGGTCTCCTTCAACCTGACCGTGACGACGCTCGGCCATGCCTCGCATTCGGGCATGTTCGGGGGAGCGGTGCCCGACGCGATGCTCGCCGCGATCCGGACCCTCGACTCGCTCTGGGATGAGAACGGCTCGGTCGCCGTGCCGGGGCTGCGCAGCCGCGAGGCGACGACACCCGACTACGACGAGGCGCGCCTGCGCGCCGAGACCGGACTCCTCGAGGGCGCGCAGCCGGTCGGCACCGGCACGATCCTGTCGCGCATCTGGGATCAGCCGTCGATCACGGTCACCGGGATCGACGCGCCGACCGTGCGCAACGCCTCCAACACTCTCGTTCCCTCCGTGCGCGTGCGGGTGAGCGCGCGCGTGGCTCCCGGCCAGAGCGCGGGGGAGGCGCGCGACGCGCTCATCGCGCACCTGCAGGCGAATGCGGCGTTCGGCGCGACGCTCGAGTTCGGCGAGATCGAAGCTGGTGAGGCCTTCCTGGTCGACACCCGCGGCTGGGCGGTCGCCGACGCGCTCCAGACGATGGAGGAGGCGTACGGGGCAGAGCCCGTGCAGATGGGGGTGGGCGGATCCATCCCGTTCATCGCCGAATTGGTGGAGGTCTTCCCGGAGGCGCAGATTCTGGTCACCGGCGTCGAGGATCCGGACTCGCGAGCCCACAGCCCCAACGAGTCGCTGCACGTGCCGACCTTCCGGCGCGCGATCCTCGCCGAGGCGCTTCTCCTGGCCCGCGTGAATCAGCGCTCGACCAGCGGTGCCGCGTAGAATGGCGGGCATGACCGACACGACGACTGCCGACACGACGACCGCTGCCGCGACGAATGGCGCCGAGCCGTCCGCTCACGGTGTCGCCCTCACCGACGTGGCCGCCTCCAAGGTGCGCGCCCTGCTCGAGCAGGAGGGTCGCGACGACCTGCGGCTCCGCGTCGCCGTCCAGCCGGGCGGCTGCTCGGGCCTGATCTATCAGCTTTACTTCGACGAGCGTCTGCTCGACGGCGACGCCACGCGCGATTTCGACGGGGTCGAGGTCGTCGTCGACAAGATGAGCGTGCCGTATCTCGACGGAGCGTCGATCGACTTCGAGGACTCGATCCAGAAGCAGGGCTTCACGATCGACAACCCGAACGCCTCCGGCAGCTGCGCCTGCGGAGACAGCTTCCACTGATCGGCTTTCGCGCGAAAGAAGCGCAATAAATGACGCGCCACGGGCCCCGGACGGAAAGTTCGGGGCCCGTCGCATTGCTAGGATGACTTCGAACATGCGTCGCAATTCCGAGAGGTTCCAGGTGCGCTCCCATCGCTCCCCGCGTCGGCTTGGCCGATCCCGTCTGGCCCGCTGGGCCGCAGTGCCCATCGGGGGTGCCGCAATGCTGGTACTCGCCGGATGCACGCAAGAGCAGGTCCAGGGCTTTCTGCCCGGTGGTCCTGACGTCACGAACCACACCGAGGGGATCATCAACCTCTGGGTGAACTCCTGGATCGTGCTCCTCGTGGTCGGCCTGATCACCTGGGCGCTCATCATCTGGGCAGCCGTGGCCTACCGTCGCCGCAAGGGGCAGTCCGGCATGCCGGCGCAGCTGCGCTACAACATGCCGATCGAGATCTTCTTCACGATCGTTCCGCTCATCCTCGTGCTCGGCTTCTTCGCCTTCACGGTGCGCGAGCAGGTCTCGATCGAGACCGACCCGGGCGACCCCGACGTGCAGATCGAGGTCTACGGCAAGCGCTGGGCCTGGGACTTCAACTACCTCGACGAGAACGTGTACTCGCCCGGAATCCAGGCGCAGGACCGCCTGAACCTGGACGGCAGCCTCGACGAGTCGCAGCTTCCGACGCTGTACCTGCCGGTCGGCCAGAAGGTGCAGCTCAACATCGAGTCGCGCGATGTCGCGCACTCCTTCTGGGTCATCGACTTCCTCTACAAGAAGGACATGATCCCGGCCAAGACGAACTACATGTACTTCGTCCCCGAGAAGGAGGGCACGTACGCCGGCAAGTGCGCCGAGCTCTGCGGTGAGTATCACGCCGACATGCTCTTCCAGGTGAAGGTCGTGTCGCAGGCCGAGTACGACGCGTACATCGAGTCGCTGCGTGACGCGGGCTTCGAGGGTCGCCTCGGGGCCGACCAGAACGTCAACCAGAACCTGCCGGGAACCGGCGGAACGAGCGAGGACGAGTCCTGATGAGCACCGCGACCGCAACTCCGACGTCGACGGTCGGAACGCCTTCTGTCGAGCGCAAGGGCAACGTCTTCGTCAAGTGGATCACCACCACCGACCACAAGACGATCGGCTACCTGTACCTGATCACCTCGTTCATCTACTTCCTGATCGGCGGCGTGCTCGCGCTCGTCATCCGCGCTGAGCTCTTCACGCCCGGTGTCGACCTGGTGCAGTCGAACGAGCAGTACAACCAGCTGTTCACCATGCACGGCACGATCATGCTGCTGATGTTCGCGACGCCGCTGTTCGCCGGCTTCGCCAACGTCGTGATGCCGCTGCAGATCGGCGCGCCCGACGTGGCGTTCCCGCGACTGAACGCGCTCGCGTACTGGTTCTACAGCTTCGGCTCGCTGATCGCGGTCGCCGGTTTCTTCACCCCGCAGGGTGCGGCGGGCTTCGGCTGGACGGCGTACACGCCGCTGTCGAGCACGACCTTCAGCCCGGGCGTCGGCGGAAACCTCTGGGTCTTCGGCCTCGCGCTCAGCGGTTTCGGAACGATCCTCGGTGCCGTCAACTTCATCACCACGATCATCACGATGCGTGCGCCCGGCATGACGATGTTCCGGATGCCGATCTTCACCTGGAACACGCTCGTCACCTCGATCCTGGTGCTCCTGGCGTTCCCGGTGCTCGCGGCGGGCCTCTTCGCGCTCGGCGCTGACCGCGTCTTCGAGTCGCACCTGCTGGATCCCGCGAACGGCGGGACGATCCTGTGGCAGCACCTGTTCTGGTTCTTCGGCCACCCCGAGGTGTACATCATCGCGCTGCCGTTCTTCGGCATCGTGAGCGAGGTCCTTCCGGTCTTCAGCCGCAAGCCGATCTTCGGATACAAGACGCTCGTGTACGCGACGATCGCCATCGCGGCGCTGTCGGTCACCGTCTGGGCGCACCACATGTACGTCACCGGCTCGGTGCTGCTTCCCTGGTTCGCCCTGATGACGATGCTCATCGCGGTGCCGACGGGTGTGAAGATCTTCAACTGGGTCGGCACGATGTGGCGCGGCTCGGTGACCTACGAGACGCCGATGATCTGGGCGCTGGGCTTCCTCGTCACCTTCACCTTCGGTGGTCTGACGGGCGTCATCCTGGCGAGCCCGCCGCTCGACTTCCACGTCTCGGACTCCTACTTCGTCGTCGCGCACTTCCACTACGTCGTCTTCGGCACGGTCGTGTTCGCCATGTTCAGCGGCTTCTACTTCTGGTGGCCGAAGTGGACGGGCAAGATGCTCAACGAGCGTCTCGGCAAGATCCACTTCTGGCTGCTGTTCATCGGCTTCCACACGACCTTCCTCGTTCAGCACTGGCTCGGTGTCGAAGGTATGCCGCGTCGCTATGCGTCGTATCTGCCCGAGGATGGCTTCACCTGGATGAACGAGGTCTCGACGATCGGCGCGTTCCTGCTCGCCGCCTCGGTGCTGCCGTTCGCCTACAACGTCTGGATCACGGCTCGCAAGGCGCCGAAGGTCACCGTCGACGACCCGTGGGGCAACTCGCGGTCGCTCGAGTGGGCGACCTCGTGCCCGCCGCCGCGCCACAACTTCACCTCGATCCCGCGCATCCGTTCGGAGTCGCCGGCGTTCGACCTGCACCACCCCGAGGTGGGCGTGGCTTTCGGTGTCGGACCGGCCAAAGACGCCCCCGACGCCCCGGTGATCGATGTTGCTGACGGGAAGGTCAAGTAACCCATGCGCGCCAACTACGCGATCTTCTGGCTGCTGAGCCTGTTCTTCGGCATCTCGGCGGTCATCTACGCCCTGTGGACGATGGCGGACACCGCCGCGCCGCAGATCGTCGGCTCCGGCATGAACGCCGAGCTGGCGGCCCAGCCCGAGTGGGTGGGCACGGTCGCGCTCACGCTGTCGTCGATTCTGGCGACCTTCCTGGGCTTCTACCTGGGCCTCATCCGCAAGTCGACCGGCGGGGAGCTGCCGGAAGACCGCGGTGACGCCCTCATCGACGACGCGGACCCCGAGATGGGTCACTTCAGCCCGTGGAGCTGGTGGCCGCTCGTGCTGTCGGTGGGCGTCGCGATGGTGTTCCTCGGCCTTGCCGTGGGCGTGTGGATCGCCCTGATCGGCGGTCCGATCGCGGTGATCGGCATCGTGGGCTGGAACTACGAGTACTACCGCGGAAACTTCGCGCGCTGAGCACCCCGTGATCCGCGTCGCCGTCACTGAGGACCGCGAGTCAGTTTTCCGGCTCGTCGGCCAGCTGTCGCACGCGATTCCACTGCAGCGCGCTGCGTTCGATCAGACCTGGGATCGGTACTTCTCGGGCGAGGATCCGGTCATCCTGCTCGTCGCCACGGGGGAGAACGGCGACGTCGAGGGCTATGCGCTGACGACGGTCGTCCCGCTGCTCTCAACCAACGGCCCCTCGGCGCAGCTGCAGGAGATCGTGGTCGACGAGCAGGCGCGCGGCCAAGACCACGGCACGGCCCTCGTGCGCGCCGTGGAGGCCGCCTGCGTCGAGCGGGGCGTCACGCAGCTCACGGTCGCCAGTCGGCGCGCGGGTGGCTTCTACGACCGTCTGGGCTTCCACGAGAGCGCCGAGTACATGCGGCGGTTCTTCTAGGCCCGTTCCTCGGCCGCGCCGGTCGTCTCTCCGCGGCAAGGTGCTGCAAAGCGAGCGGGGGAGTGCTGCGCTGTCCTCCGTCATCGCGCCGAGCGTGCCACGTCGAGGGCACACGTGCATGTTGACGCGCCCTCGACCGGGCCCCGCAGACGACAACGCCCGCGGCTCCGTGAGGAGCGCGCGGGCGTTGTTCGCGATGCGGATCAGTGGTGCTTCGAGGCCTCGATCTCGCCCTTCGTGACCGGCGCGATGCGGTCTTCGAAGAACCAGCGGGATACGACGGCGCGAGCGCGCTCGCTGACCGTGATCTTGCCGCGCTTGTTCGGGCGAAGCATGAGCGGCTGGTAGTCGTCGTAGCTGACGAGCTTCCAGCGCTCGTAGTCGGAGAGCTGCTCGTGCACCTCGACGTACTCGCCGCCGGGCAGGCGCACGATGCGTCCGGACTCGAAGCCGTGCAGTGCGATCTCGCGGTCCTTCTTCTGCAGTCCGAGGCAGATCCGCTTCGTCACGATGTACGCGACGATCGGGCCGAGGAACAGCAGCGCCTGGAGGGCATGCGTCACCGACTCGATCGACAGCTTGAAGTGCGTGGCGATCAGGTCGGAGCTCGCCGCAGCCCACATCACCGCGTAGAACGTGACGCCGGCGGCACCGATCGCGGTGCGGGTCGGCGCGTTGCGCGGGCGCTGCGTGATGTGGTGCTCGCGCTTGTCGCCCGTGACCCAGGCCTCGAAGAACGGGTAGAGCATGACCACGACGATGAAGAGGCCGAGCACCAGCACCGGAGCGAGGATGTTGAGCGACAGCGTGAAGCCGAAGATCACGAACTCCCAGCCCGGAGGCACGAGGCGCAGCGCGCCATCGGCGAAGCCGATGTACCAGTCGGGCTGCGTTCCCGCCGAGACGGGGGAGGGGTCGTAGGGGCCGTAGTTCCAGATCGGGTTGATCGTCACGAGCGAGGCCGTGAGGGCGATCACGCCGAAGATGATGAAGAAGAACCCGGCGCCCTTGGCCGCGTACACGGGCATGATCGGCTCACCGACGACGTTGTCGTTGGTGCTGCCGGGGCGAGCGAACTGCGTGTGCTTGTTGACCACAACGAGGATCAGGTGCACACCGAGGGCGGCGACCAGGATCGCCGGCAGGATCAGGATGTGCAGCACGTAGAGGCGGCCGACGATGTCGAAGCCGGGGAACTCGCCGCCGAACAGCAGGTACGAGATCCAGGTTCCGACGATCGGGATGCCCTTGAGCAGGCCGTCGATGATGCGCAGGCCGTTGCCCGAGAGCAGGTCGTCGGGGAGCGAGTAGCCGGTGAAGCCCTCACCCATCGCGAGGATGAACAGGACGAAGCCGATCACCCAGTTGATCTCGCGCGGCTTGCGGAACGCGCCGGTGAAGAACACCCGGAGCATGTGCAGGCCGATCGCGGCGACGAACAGCAGCGCAGCCCAGTGGTGGATCTGACGCATCAGAAGGCCACCGCGGATGTCGAAGCTGATGTCGAGCGTCGACGCCATGGCAGCCGACATCTCGAGCCCCTTGAGCGGAACATACGAGCCGTCGTAGTGGACCTCGGCCATCGACGCCTGGAAGAAGAACGTCAGGAAGGTTCCCGAGATCAGGATCGTGACGAAGCTGTAGAGCGCGACCTGGCCGAGCTCGAACGACCAGTGGTCGGGGAAGACCTTGCGGCCGAACTCCTTGACGGCGCCCGAGATGCTGGTGCGCTCGTCGATGTAGTTCGCGGCCCAGTTGGTGAAGCGCATCCCCGTGCCCGGGGTCTGCGCCTCGCTCGTGGTCGCGGGGGTTTCGGTCTGGACGGTCACAGCGAGCGCTCCCAGTAGCTCGGGCCGACGGGCTCGGTGAAGTCGCTGCGCGCGACCAGGTAGCCCTCGGCGTCGACGGTGATGGGCAGTTGCGGAAGCGCGCGCTTGGCGGGCCCGAAGATGACCTCGGCTTCGCGCTTGATGTCGAACTGCGACTGGTGGCACGGGCACAGCAGGTGGTGGGTCTGCTGCTCGTAGAGCGCGACCGGGCATCCGACGTGGGTGCAGATCTTCGAGTAGGCGACGATGCCCTGGTAGTTCCAGTCCTCGCGACCCGCCGAGATCGTGAGGTCCTCGGGCTTCAGACGCATCAGGAGGACGGCGGCCTTGGCCTTCTCCTCAAGCTTGTGCGACGACTCGTCGAGTCCCTCGGGGATCACGTGGAAGGCGGATCCGATGGTCACATCGGAGGCCTTGATCGGCGTGCCGTCGGGGTCGCGCGTCAGACGCACGCCCTCATCCCACATGGTGTGCTTGAACAGCTCAACCGGGTCCTCGTCCGGGGCGAGCCCGCGGAACAGCACCACGGCGGGCAGCGGGAAGATCGCCAGCGCGCCGATGAGGGAGTTGCGGATGAGCTTGCGGCGCGTGAAGCCGGACTCCTTGTTGCCGAGCTGGAAGATCTCGACCGCGCGGGCGCGCGTCTCTTCGGTGCCGCGCACCGGGTGGCGCTGCTCGACCGCGTGCTCGTTCGACATGAGCGACTTCGCCCAGTGGATCGCGCCGAAGCCGATGCCGAGCATCGAGAGCGCGATGCCCAGACCGATCAGCATGTTGCTCAGCTGCACCGACGCGGGGTTGCCGGGTTCGAAGGGGATCGCAATGTAGGCGACGATCGATCCGACGGCGCCGATCATCGACGCGAAGAACAGGCCGGCGACGCGACGCTCGTTCTGCTTCTCCTTCTCGGGCGAGAGGTCAGAGACACGCGGGCGGTGCGGCTCGAAGCCGGGGTTCTCCACGCGATCCGAGCTGACGACGGCAGTCCCGGAGGCCGCAGCGGGCGCCTCGTGCTTCTCGACAGCGGTGCCGGTATCGGCGCTGCCTTGCTCTGCCATGCGTTTCCCTTTCGTAGTGCGAGTTCGTGTGCGGTTGGTCGCTAGTTGGAGCGTGCGGTCAGCCACACGGTGATCGCGACGATGGAACCCAGCACGAAGATCCAGACAAACAGTCCCTCGGAGACCGGGCCCAGGCTGCCGAGGTTGAGCCCACCGGCCGACGGGTTGTCGTCGAGGTAGGCGAGGTAGGAGATGATGTCGGCCTTGTCCTCGGGCGTGATGTTGAGGTCGCTGAACACGGGCATGTTCTGCGGACCGGTCACCATCGCCTCGTAGACGTGGACAGGGTCGATGTCCTGCAGGTCGGGCGCGTACTTGCCCTCGGTGAGCGCGCCGCCCGCGCCGGCCACGTTGTGGCACATGGCGCAGTTGATGCGGAAGAGCTCGGCGCCGTTCGCGACGTTGCCCTCACCGGTCAGGTACTCGGCCGCCGGGATCGCCGGTCCGGGGGCCAGGCTGGCGGCGTACGCGGCGAGCGCGGCGATCTGCTCGTCGGTGAACTGGACCGGCTTGACCTCGGCCTGCGGGCCGCTCGCGGCCATCGGCATGCGGCCGGTGCCGACCTGGAAGTCGACGGAGGCGGCGCCGACGCCGATGAGGGTCGGCGCGTTGTCGGTTCCCTCGGCGCTCAGGCCGTGGCAGCTGGCGCAGTTCGCGATGAAGAGCTTCTCGCCCTCGTCGACGAGCGCCTCAACCGAGGCCGTCGACTGGGCGGTCGCGCTGGAGGTGAAGGCCGCGTAGGCGCCGCCGGTCGCCACGAGGCCGATCACGAGCAGCGCCACGGAGGCGAGCGGGGAGCGGCGACCCGTGGCGCGGGTGCGGCGGAGCGGGGCGGATTCGGAGTTCGCCATGATTGCGGTGCGTTCCGTTCTGGGCAGGTCGAGTCGGCGGTTTAGCGGAGGACGTAGATGACGAGGAACAGGCCGATCCACACCACGTCAACGAAGTGCCAGTAGTACGACACGACGATCGCGCTGACGGCTTCCTTGTGCGTGAAGTGCTTGACCGCGAAGATGCGGCCGATCACGAGCAGGAAGGCGATGAGACCGCCGGTCACGTGCAGACCGTGGAAGCCGGTCGCGAAGTAGAAGACCGAGCTGTACGCGTCGGTCTGGAATCCGATGTGCTCCGTGACGAGCTGCGCGTACTCGTAGACCTGGCCGACGATGAAGATCGCGCCGAGCACGAACGTGGCGTAGAACCACTCGACCGTGCCCCACTTCCAGAACTGCCAGGGGCCCCCGTTGCGGCGGGCCTGCAGGCGCTCGGCGGCGAAGACGCCGGCCTGGCAGGTGAACGACGACGACACGAGGATGATCGTGTTGATCAGCGAGAACGTGATGTTGAGCTTGTCCGACTGCTCTGCCCACAGCTCGGGCGAGACCGAGCGCAGCGTGAAGTAGACGGCGAACAGGCCAGCGAAGAACATGACCTCGCTGCCCAGCCACACGATCGTGCCGACCTGAGCGGTGTTCGGCCGGTTGATCGCCGTCATGGCGGGCGGGCTGGAAACAGACGTACTAGTCACCCGACCATTATGGCCGATATCGTTCCCGGCGTTTTCCCATCCGGGGGCCTGTCGGGGGCAACTTCGCTGAAATTTTCCTTTGTTTCCGCCGGTACGATGCTGGCCATGCCCACCGAATCGTCCTGGCCGACCCTGATCACCCGGCTTCTCGCGCGCGAAGACCTCTCGATCGCCGACGCGACGTGGGCAATGGAGGAGGTGATGGCGGGGCGCTGCACCTCCGCGCAGCTCGCCGCGTTCCTGGTTGCGCTGCGCGCCAAGGGGGAGACGGTGGATGAGATCGTCGGCTTCCGCGATGCGATCCTGGCGAATGCCGCGCCCATCGACATCGAGCCTCTCGCTCTCGACATCGTCGGAACGGGCGGCGACCGCTTCGGCACGGTGAACGTCTCGACGATGTCGTCGATCGTGGCCGCTGCCGCCGGCGCGAAGGTCTTGAAGCACGGCAACAAGGCGGCGAGCTCGGCCTCCGGCTCCTCCGACGTGCTGGCCGCGCTCGGGGTCGATCTGTCGATCGACGCCCCTCGGGTGGCGGAGATCTTCCGCGACCAGGGCATCGGCTTCGCCTTCGCGGCGATGTTCCATCCGGGATTCCGCCACGCCGGACCGACGCGCACCGAGCTCGGCATCCCGACGGTGTTCAACTTCCTCGGGCCGTTGTGCAACCCCGCTCGCCCCGAGGCCTCCGCGGTCGGCGTCGCCGATCTCGCGAAAGTGCCGTTGTTCGTCGGGGTGTTCCGCACGCGCGGCGCGACCGCGCTGGTGTTCCGCGGCGACGACGGTCTCGACGAGCTCACGACCACCGGCCACAGCCACCTCTGGGAGGTGACGCGCGGGGAGGTCCACGAGCACGATCTCGATCCGGCCGACCTGGGCATCGCGCGCGCCAGCATCGACGACCTGAAGGGCGGCGATGCGGCTCACAACGCGTCGATCGCCCGCGCCGTGCTGGCGGGGGAGTCGGGTCCGGTGCGCGACATCGTGCTGCTGAACGCCGCCGCGGGTCTGGTCTCGTGGGAGCTCGCCCAGGATCCCGCCCAGGTTCAGCGCGACATCCGCGAGCGCTTCGCTGAGAAGATCGTGGCCGCCGCCGCGACGATCGACTCGGGGGCAGCGACCGCCAAGCTCGATGCCTGGGCTGCCGCGACCCGCGAAGGGCGCTGACCCTCCGCGGCAAGGGACCTCGGTGTGCACGCGCGACCTCTGACGCAATCTAGGCTGGAGGCATGTCGAAGGTTCTGAGCAGTCTCCCCATCGGTGAGCGAGTTGGCATCGCGTTTTCGGGAGGGCTCGACACGTCGTGCGCCGTGGCGTGGATGCGCGAGAAGGGCGCCATTCCCTGCACCTACACCGCCGACATCGGGCAGTACGACGAACCCGACATCGACGCGGTTCCGAGCCGCGCGGGGGAGTACGGCGCCGAGCTCGCGCGCCTCGTCGACGCCAAGACCTCGCTCGTCGAGGAGGGCCTCGTCGCGCTGCAGTGCGGCGCCTTCCACATCCGCTCCGGCGGCAAGACGTACTTCAACACGACTCCTCTCGGTCGTGCCGTGACCGGCACCATGCTCGTGCGCGCCATGAAGGAGGACGGCGTCGACATCTGGGGCGACGGCTCCACCTACAAGGGCAACGACATCGAGCGCTTCTACCGCTACGGTCTGCTCGCCAACCCGAAGCTGCGCATCTACAAGCCGTGGCTCGACAGCGAGTTCGTGAGCGAGCTCGGCGGCCGCACCGAGATGAGCGAGTGGCTCGTCGCCCGCGGCTTCCCGTATCGCGACGCCACCGAGAAGGCCTACTCGACCGACGCCAACATCTGGGGAGCAACCCACGAGGCGAAGAACCTCGAGGAGCTCAGCTCGGGTCTCGACATCGTCGAACCGATCATGGGCGTCGCGTCCTGGCGTGAGGACGTCGAGATCGCCACCGAGGAGGTTTCGGTGCGGTTCGAGGCCGGACGCCCGGTCGCCATCAACGGCGTCGAGTTCACCGACCCGGTCGCGCTGGTCCTCGAGGCGAACGCGATCGGCGGACGTCACGGGCTCGGCGTCTCGGACCAGATCGAGAACCGGATCATCGAGGCGAAGAGCCGCGGCATCTACGAGGCGCCGGGCATGGCGCTGCTGCACATCACGTACGAGCGGCTGCTCAACGCGATCCACAACGAAGACACCGTCGCGAACTACCACAACGAGGGTCGGCGACTCGGGCGTCTCATGTACGAAGGTCGCTGGCTCGACCCGCAGTCGCTCATGCTGCGCGAATCGCTGCAGCGCTGGGTCGGCTCCGCCGTGACCGGCGAGGTCACGCTGCGCCTGCGGCGCGGCGACGACTACACGATCCTCGACACGACCGGGCCGGCGCTCAGCTACCACCCCGGCAAGCTGTCGATGGAGCGGGTGGGGGATGCCGCCTTCGGTCCCGACGACCGCATCGGCCAGCTCACCATGCGCAACCTCGACATCGCCGACTCGCGAGCGCGCCTCGAACAGTACGCGGCCGCGGGGCTCATCGGCGGACCGACCGGCGACCTCGTCGGGCGGCTCGAATCGGGCAGTGCGTCCGACATCCTCGACCCGGCGGAGGAGCACTCGAAGGCGGAAGACGAGCTCGAGCGCGCGACCGACGCCGCGAACGAGGGCGCCGCCTTCGACTCCGGTACGGACTAGTCCGCGACTACTGCGAGATCGTGCGGTACTGCACGCCGAGTTCGTCGACCCATGAGTTGATGACCTTGCGCTGCCCGCTGTCGCACACCTTGCCGTAGCCGTAGCTGATATCCCAGTACTGGTACGCGCTCGTCCAGACCCGGCGGTCGAGGGTCCAGCTGCCCATCGCGTCGAGGGCGTAGCAGTCGGCCATGAACTCCCAATCGCCCCCGAAGCTCTCCAGGGCGGCGTCGGTTGCTTCGGGGTTGGTGAACTGCAGCACGTGCGCGTACTCGTGGAGTGTCACGAGTTCGCGGCCCCAGTCGTCCACGGAGGGGTGCTCCAGGTCGCCGCGATCGAGGTGAACGACGTACGGGTCATCACCTGTGACGCAGCCGATGACGTCCTGTTCGCACAGTTTGTCGGCGTTGTCGTAGGCGAGCCGGGCGAAGCCGTCGCTCACGTCGTCGAGCACGCGCTCTGCCGTCGTGCCGGTCGAGTTCTTCGCCGCTTCGGACTCGGCGGCGGCCAGGATCTCGCTGAGTTCGGCCGTGTATCCCCGGATCTGCTCGGTGTGCTGCGCGACCATGGCGGGGGACCGGCGGTTCGCCCAAGCCGTGCTCGCGACGCGCTCGTACTCGTCGAAGGGCACCAGCTCGGCCATCTGGGCACCGTCGAGCGCCAGCGCGGTATCCATGAGCTCGTCCATGGCGGCGCCGAAGACCTCTTTGTTGTCGAGGAGGTCGTTGAGCTCGCCGATCTCGTCCTCCTGCTCGGCGATCTGCTCCTGTGCGTCGAGGAACTGCACGACGAGGTAGCCGAGGCCGCCCAGGCTCGCGACCAGGAGAAGCGCGAGGGCGATGATCCACCCGCGTGCACGTCGGGGACGTCGAGGGGGAGCGGGCGAGGCTCCGTCAACGTCGAGCGCGGCCGTGCTGAGCGGCGGTGGGGGCGGCGGATCGGCGTGACTCACGCGAACAGTCAAGCATGCCGAGGCGACTGAGAACTACTCGACTCACGTCGTTCCCGGCGACGGCCTCAGGCGACCGGGACGAGATCCCACTCTTGGAACTCGACGACCTCCGGCACCCAGCGGGACTGCACGAAGTCGACGTGGTCCGGGTGCTCGTTGTACGCCGCGTAGGCGACATCATCGACGAACCGCATCGAGAAATGCCAGGTCAGAGGGGACTTCTTACCCACCTGCTCCGAGACGGTGAAATCCTCCACGCCGGGGATCGAGGCGAGGATGCGGCGCCCGGCGGCCAGGAAGTCCGCCTCCGCTTCGCTTCCGCGGGGGTGAGTCAGGCGAAAGGCCACGGTGTGCTGAATCATTGTTCTTCTCTCTGTCGCGACGCTGCGGGGGAGGGTGGCTACCAGGAACCGGGGGAGTAGTCCTTCAAGAAGACGCCGAACAGATCTTCTCCGGCCTCGCCGCGCACGATCGGATCGTAGACGCGCGCGGCGCCGTCGACCAGGTCGAGCGGGGCATGGAATCCTTCCTCGGCGAGACGGACCTTGGTCGGGTGCGGCCGTTCGTCGGTGATCCAGCCGGTGTCGACGCTGGTCATCAGGATCCGGTCGCTCTCGAACATCTCGCGCGCGCTCGTGCGCGTCAGCATGTTGACGGCGGCCTTGGCCATGTTGGTGTGCGGGTGTCCGGGGCCCTTGTAGCCGCGGCCGAACACGCCCTCCATGGCGCTCACGTTGACGACGTAGGTGCGTCGCGCAGGGGAGGCCGCGAGCGAGGCGCGCAGCTTCGAGATGAGGATGAACGGCGCCGTCTCGTTGGCGAGCTGCACCTCGATCATCTCGAGCGGCTCCACGTTGTCGACGCTCTGCGTCCACGAGTTGATGTGCGCGAGGTCGGGCACGAGCCCGCCGGCATCGATCGCGGTGCCGGCCGCGAGCCGGTCGAGCGAGGAGGAGCCGGCCGCGAGCGCCGCCTCGGTGAGCTCCTCGGCCTTCGCAGCGGCCGCGGCGAGGATCGGATGCGCCGCCACCGACTGCGCGAGCGCGAGCGGGTGCGGGTCGTTCGTGTGGCCGAAGGTCTCCAACTCGGGCAGCGGGCCGTCCGGGAGCGGGGCGAGTTCGGCATCCACGAGCGGCTGGTAGGCGCCGGGGGAGCGCCGCACGGTCTGCGCGGCGTTGTTGATCAGGATGTCGAGCGGTCCCTGCGCGGCGACCGACTCGGCGAGGCCGATCACCTGCGACGGGTCGCGCAGGTCGATGCCGACGACGCGGAGCCGATCGATCCACTCGGCCGAGTCGGGGAGGCTCGTGAAGCGGCGCACCGCGTCGCGCGGGAAGCGCGTGGTGATGGTGGTGTGGGCACCGTCGCGCAGCAGGCGCAGCGCGATGTACATGCCGATCTTGGCGCGGCCGCCGGTGAGCAGCGCGCGCTTGCCGGTGAGGTCGGTGCGCGCGTCGCGCTTGGCGTGGCTCATGGCCGCGCAGCTCGGGCAGAGCTGGTGGTAGAAGGCGTCGACGAGCGTGTAGTCCTGCTTGCAGATGTAGCAGGCGCGCGCCTTCTTCAGGACTCCCGCGGTGGGCGCGGTCGTCGCAGTCGAGATCGGGATGCCGCGCGTCTCATCATCGATCCGGTCGGGGGCACCGGTCGCGGTCGCGGCCACAACGGCGCGGTCGTGCTCCTGGATGCGGGCCCGCGTCTCGAGCTTGCGCTCGCGCTTCGCATCCTTGAAGAACTTCGCCGTGGCACGTCGCACGGTCTGGAAGTCGGGGTGCTCGCGGTCGACCTTCGAGAGCTGGCCCAGGACGCGCAGCGTGACCTCGAGCTCGGCGGGGTCGATCCCGCTGGGGGGCATGGGGTCGTCGGAGGGCACAGAGCATTCTCTCACCGCAGAGAGGGCGCGCGACGCCGTTCAGCGTTCGCCCGAGGACTGGACGTCAACGGGACGGCCGGAGTTGGCCCAGTCGCGTGGGGTCGTGCCGAAGTGGCTCTTGAACTCGCGACTGAACTGGGAGGCGCTTGTATAGCCAACGCGCGTGGCGGCGTGGGTGATGCCGGCGCCGTTCGTGATGAGCATGGCGGCGTCGTTGAGTCGGAGCGACTTGAGGTACTTGAGGGGGGAGAGGCTCGTGGTTGCCTTGAAATGGCGGTCGAACGCGGCCCGGCTCATGCCTGCCCGATCCGCGAGGTCCTCGATGGCGAGCGGTCGGTCGAGGTTGGTGCGCATGTAGGTCAGCACGCTCGTGAGCTCGTGTGACGGGCCACCCAGGGCGCCGAGAACGGCGCCACCGGCCGGGCCGTCGAGCACTGCGTAGAGCAGTTCGCGGAGACGCCCCGGACCGAGGATGTCGAGAGCCGCCGGCTCGTCGAGAATCTGGATCGCGCGCAGCAGTGCCGTCTCGAAGCGGTGATCCCAGTCGGCCACGATCAGTCCGGCCGGCTTCTCCGACGCTCGACGTGAACGAGGCCGCGCGGCCCGGAACGCGATCAGCAGCTCCGCCATCGTCCGGCTCTCCAGATCGATCAGGACGCCGAGGACGGGATCGTCGGTCGTCGCGACCGGAACCTCGGCTTCGAGGGGGGTCGGCATCGTCGCGCAGAGGTAATGGTCGGGGTCGTAGGTGTGGGTGCGGCTGTCGTGGTAGGCGTGCTTCGAGCCGGCCACGACGACACACACGCTCGGGTCGTAGACGCCGGGAACTCGTTCAACCGGCGACGAGACGCGGAAGAGTCGGACCCCGTCGAGAGGGGTCTGGTGGACGCCGTCGCCAGGGGCATGGCGAGCCACCAGGTCTCGGATCTCCGTCCGGAGATCGGATGCATCGTGGGTGATCACTGGAATCAATCTGAGGGAAACGGGCAACTATTCGCGGCAAAATCGCTATATATGGCCGCGTGCTGAGGCTTAGCGTATAGCCATCGACCCCGCAGGGCAACCATCCGCTCGTTGTCCTGAACCCACTGCAAAGGAATCACATGACCACGATCGATGCCCTTCCCGGCTGGACACCCGACCACCTCGACTCCCTGGAGGGCAAGACCTACCTGATCACCGGCACGACCGCCGGTGCCGGCTACGAGGCCACACGAATCCTGCTGTCCAAAGGGGCGAAGGTCGTGATGCTGAACCGAAGTGCCGAGAAGTCCGCGGATGCCGTCAGTCGGTTGAAGCAGGAGTTCGGCACAGATGCCGACGTGAGCTCGATTCGCATGGATCTTGCCGACCTCGCGAGCGTGCGCGCGGCGGGGGAGGAGATCCTGGCGACCGTGCCGCGGATCGACGCGCTGATCTGCAACGCGGCGATCGCGCAGGTGCCGACGCAGAAGCTCACCGTGGACGGCTTCGAGAGTCAACTCGGCACCAACCACTTCGGGCACTTCGTCCTGGCGGGGATGCTGTTCGACCGCATCGACGAATCGCACGGGCGAATCGTCGTCGTCGCCAGCCTCGGCTACATGATGGGGCTCAAGACGATCAAGTTCGACGACATGAACTGGGACAGCGACTACAACGCCAACAGCGCGTACAGCCAGAGCAAGCTGGCCCAGATGATGTTCGCGTATGAGCTGCAGGACAGGGTGAAGGCCGCCGGCAAGAATGTCGAGGTGTACGTCTGCCACCCCGGATCGTCCGCCACCTCGCTCATCAAGACGAGCGGGAACCTGGCGATGCGGTTCACGTTCTACCTCATGACGCTGTCGCCGCTGGTGCAGTCGGCCGAGAAGGGCGCGTACCCGGAGGTGATGTGCGCCACGGCGGACGGCCTTGAGCAGCGCGCGCTGTACGGGCCGACCGGACGCCGCGAATGGGTTGGGCCGGTCGGCAAGGGAACGCTGAAGCCGTACGCCTACGACAAGGCCGTGATGCAGCAGCTCTGGACGCGCTCCGAGCAGGCGACGGGATTCCACTGGAACCCGGCCTGACTCGAGGCTGTCGACCCGCGGCGCGCGATCGCTCAAGCGCGCCGCGGGCTCGGCAAGGGAGAGCGAGCGGCCGGTGAGAACTTCCCTAATCTGACATAATGGAGATTATCGGATACCCGATGAGTGCCCGAGAGGGCCGTTGTGGCGAGATCAGGCGCGTCGGGCTGCCTGTTCCGCACTCAGTCCGCGCAGCGCCGTCACCGCGACCTGATGGTCTTCGAGATCGGTCAGCCCCGAGACGGTGATCAGGCCAACCTGTGCGCCGCCCGCCATCAGAATCGGCACGCAACCGCCCGCCAGAACGTAGCCTTCGGCGCGCAGCCACTCGTACGAGCCGTCGACGTCGTTGCGGGCTCGCGCCAGCAGGCTCGGAGTGCCCAGCCGTCGCGTCAGGCGGATCTTGTGCGCGATCCAGGCGTCGTTGTCTGCCGAGGTGCCGCTCGTCGTGCTGGCGAACACCAGCTGGTCGCCACGGTCGATTCGGATGCTGACGCCGCGCTCACAGGCCATGCCTGCCTCGCGTGCCAGGATTCCGAGACGCCAGGCGTCGTCGTGGCTGAACCGGTCGAGAATCAGGCGCGCCGCCTCATCTCGGAGTTCGATGATCTCGTCGAGCGTCACAGCTGACATAACGAAGTCAGCTCCCCGAGGCAGGCGACTGATCGCGACCCGTGCGAACGAGCTCTGCCAGGTGCGACGGCTCCAGTTCGAAGCCGTCGACAACGCCGCCGGCGAGCTCAGCGAGCGGAATCCACCGCCACTCGACGATGTCGACCCGCTCCTCGTCGGTCCACTCCTCGCGCGACGGCTCGAAGCTCTCGACGCGCTCCAGATACCAGGCCCAGTGACCGGTCTGGTACGGGTGCCAGCGCTGATCCGGGTCGAAGTCTTCGTCGAGGAAAGCCGCGCCGACGGTCTCGAGGCGCAACCCCGTCTCTTCGTAGACTTCGCGTCGCGCCGCGTCGTCGTGCGTCTCGCCGGGGTCCACTCCCCCGCCCGGGGTGATCCAGCGCGGCGGGACGTCTCGCGTCTTGCCGTACTGAAGAAACATCAGCACCCGGTCCTGCTCATCGACGAGAAGGACGCGCGAGAGCGCCCGGTGCGCCATGCCTCAGGCCTTCTGGAAGCCGCTCACGTCGCCGACATAGCGCGTGTTGTCGGCGGGAATCGGGTCGATCGCCGCGTGGGCGACCTCGGCCGCGAACTCGGAGACGGTGAACAGCTTGCCCGCCTCCTCGCGACGCGCCTCGATGGCGCCGGGGCGGGCCCGGTCGAGCAGCGTCGCGGTGATGGTGCCCTCGATCATGTCGCCGGAGACGACGACGAACTCGATGCCCTTCTCGGTGAGCATCGGCAGCCGCTCGCGCAGGGCGTCCTCGCCCGCGCGCTTGCTGCGTGCAACCGGCTCGTACTCGGGCATCGTCGGGACCGTGTTGATGAAGTGCGCCTGGTGGCTGGTGACGAAGACGACGCGACCGCCCGACTTCATGAGCGGCAGGGCCGACTCCAGCACGTTGACCTGGGCGTCGCGGTTCAGGCGCAGCGCGTAGTCCTCGCCCATGCCGCTCTCCATGCCGCCGGAGGCATTCAGGACGAGCAGGTCGAACCCGCCCCAGGCCTCCTTGATCGTTCCCATCATGGTGGCGACCGACTCCGGGGACGTCAGATCGGCGCCGACGGCGAGGGCCTCTCCCCCGGCATCCACGATGCTCGCGACGACCTTGTCGGCGCGCGGCGCCTTGGCACGGAAGTTGATGACGACCTTGGCGCCCGCGGCGGCGAGATAGCCCGCCGTGTCGGCGCCGATCCCTCGGGAGGATCCGGTGACGAGGGCGCGAACGCCGTCGAGAGAGGCGGGCGGAAGGACGGTCGAGTCTGCGGCGCTGTTCACGAGTCTCGACTGTAGCAATCCCACGGCGAGAACTCGTCCCCGCCCGGTGACCTCGGGGGTGATAGCGTCGAGCTGACGTCGGAAAGCGCCGACGGAGCACGAAGGGTGAACGCGCCGATGTGGCTCGATCTGACGCAGTATCTGTGGATCGTCTGGTTGGTATTCGTCTTCCTGTTCATCGTCGTCGAACTGCTCACCCTTGAGTTCACGTTCCTCATGATCGCCGCCGGCAGTCTGCTCGGCGGACTCGGCACGAATCTTCTGGGCGGCCCGTGGTGGCTGCAGATCGGCCTCGCTGCGGTCATCTCCGGGCTGCTGATCTTCACAATCCGTCCGCTGCTGCTGAACGCGCTCAAGAAGAGCGCCGATCCGGCCAAGAGCAACGTGGATGCGCTCTTCGACCTGGGCGGTCGCGTCATGACGCGCTTCGTCGAGGGCGCGGGCCTCGTCAAGCTCGACAACGGTGAGACCTGGACGGCACGGCTCGCTCGTCAGGTTGCCGACGCCGCGCTGGACGAGGGCGACAGGATCGTCGTCACCCGCGTCGACGGGGCCACCGTCGAGGTCGCCCCCGAAAGCTCCGCCACAGCGCCCGGCTCCCCCGGCGCCTGAGTTCACCCGCGAAAGGATCTCTCATGGAATTCGGTGACTTCATCGGGCAGCTGTTCATCATCGCCCTGCTGGTGGTGCTCGGCATCTTCGTGCTCACCACGCTGTTCCGCGCGATCCGGATCATTCCGCAGGCCTACGCCGGCGTGGTGGAACGGCTTGGCAAGTACCACAAGACCCTCTCCCCCGGCCTCAACATCCTGGTGCCGTTCATCGACCGGGTGCGCCCGCTCGTCGACATGCGCGAACAGGTCGTCTCGTTCCCGCCGCAGCCGGTGATCACCGAGGACAACCTCGTGGTCTCGATCGACACGGTCGTGTACTTCCAGGTGATCGACGCGCGCGCCGCCACCTACGAGATCGCCAACTACCTCGGCGCCGTCGAGCAGCTCACGACCACGACGCTCCGCAACGTCGTCGGCGGTCTCAACCTCGAAGAGGCGCTCACCAGCCGCGACAACATCAACGGCCAGCTGCGCATCGTGCTCGACGAGGCGACCGGCAAGTGGGGCATCCGCGTCGGCCGCGTCGAGCTCAAGGCGATCGATCCGCCGCACTCCATCCAGGACTCGATGGAGAAGCAGATGCGCGCCGAGCGCGACCGTCGCGCGGCGATCCTGACCGCGGAGGGCACGAAGCAGTCGGCCATTCTCGAGGCGGAGGGCTCGCGTCAGGCGGCGATCCTGCAGGCCGAGGGTGACGCCAAGGCCGCGGTGCTGCGCGCCGAGGGTGAGGCGGAGGCGATCCGCACCGTGTTCGAGGCGATCCACAAGGGCAACCCCGACGAGAAGCTGCTCGCCTACGAGTACCTGCAGATCCTGCCGAAGCTCGCGAACGGCGACTCGAACAAGCTCTGGATCATTCCGAGCGAGCTCACCGAGGCGATCAAGGGCATCGGCAATGGGTTCCTCGGCGGGGCGACCCCGCCGTCGAAGTAGGTGGCGAGAGGTACGGGGTCGTCGATCTTCTTCGACGCCCCGACGCCGCGCGTCCTCGCCCATCGCGGGCTGGCCGTCGACGCGCCGGAGAACACCCTGCTCGCCTTCGCGCGCGCGGTGGCGCTCGGCGTCACCCACATCGAGACCGATGTGCACGTCTCGGCGGACGGCGTCGCGATCGTCAGCCACGACCCCGACCTGACGCGCGTCGCCGGTCGCGACGCCGCCGTCGCGCAGCTGACGGCGGCAGAGCTGGCGCAGGTGCCGCTCGGCGAGGGGCAGGGATTCGTGACTCTTGCTGATGCGCTGGATGCCTTCCCCGACACGTGCTTCAACATCGACATCAAGACGGCGGGCGCCGCACGTCCCACGGCGGCGGCGATCCGAGACCGCCGTGCCACGGGGAGGGTGCTCGTCACCTCCTTCAGCGAGTCCCGACGCCGCGCGGCCGTGGAGGAACTCCCCGGGGTCGCGACCTCGCTCTCGGCAAGCCGCGCGATCCCCGCGGTGCTCGCGGCCCGCGCCGGCGCGATCGGACCGTTGCGGGGCATCCTGGGCGGTGTCGACGCCGTGCAGTTCCCGCTGCGCATGGCCGGGATCCCGGCCATCACCGCCCGTTCGGTCGAGAGCTTCCACGCCGCCGGCATCGAGGTGCACGTCTGGACGATCAACGACGCCCCGACGATGACGCGGCTGCTCGCGATCGGCGTCGACGGGCTCGTCTCCGACCGTGCGGACACGGCGCTGTCCGTCGTGCGCGACCGCGCGTCCTGAGCGACGCTCGGGCCAATCTCGCAATCCGTCACGAGGCGGCTGTGAAAGGTCTGTAAACGCACCCGTCGAGGCATGTTCCTCGCCACGCTGACGTTATACATGAGTGCCGGATCGGCGAGCGTGCGGTAATCCGCCGGCGCCCGCGCGATCGGGTGAGCGCAGAGGGAGGCCACACGATGGCAGATCGTAGTTTGCGCGGCATGCGACTTGGTTCACAGAGTCTCCAGACGGAGGACGGTGTCGAGTTCTCGCCGCGAAAGAAGAGCATTTACCGCACTGACGACGGCAAGACCTTCGAGGTCACCTTCTCGTCTGACGCCGAGGTGCCGGAGACGTGGGAGTCGCCGCGCACCGGGCTCGAGGGGCGACTCGTCGCGGAGGACGGCACGCTGGTGCAGTCCGAGGAAGCCGAGACGAAGGCTCCGCGCACTCACTGGGACATGCTGCTCGAGCGCCGGACGCGGCCCGAGCTGGAGGAGCTCCTGCAGGAGCGCCTCGAATACCTCCGCGCGCGCCGCGGAGCTTCGAAGACCGGTCGCAAGACGGCATAGGTCTCCCGCCGAACGACGGGTCTTCGCAGGGCCGCTGTCCTCCTGGGGCAGCGGCCCTTTTTGCGCGCTCAGCGGCGTGTGACGCGCCGACCGGCGAACGCGGCCAGCAGAAGCCCGGCGAGTCCGAGCCCGCTGACTCCCCACTCGAGCTGACGGCCCAGCAGCACGGCAGGAGTGATTGAGGTTCCGAGCGGGACGTCGACCACCATCGCGTCGGCGGTGTACCAGGTCAGCTCGTCCAGGATCGTTCCGTCAGGGGCGATGATCGCGCTCGTGCCGACCGTGGAGATGTTGACGACCGAGCGGCCCAGCTCGATCGCCCGGATGTGCGCGATCGCGAGCTGCTGCACGCTCTCGTCGGTGCGACCGAAGTCGGCGTTGTTGGTGGGGGCGAACACGAGGTCGGCACCCTCGCGGACGGTGTCGGTCATGATCTGGTCGTCCACGATGTCGAAGCAGATCGCGACGCCCGCCAGCAGACCGTCGTCGAGTTCGAGCACCGTGTCGGTGGTGCCCGGCGTGTACTCGCGCCCGATCAGGTCGATCAGATCGGGGGCGAACTGGCGCCAGAACTCCCGATCGGGAACGTACTCGCCGAACGGCACCGGGTGCTTCTTGTCGTAGTAGTCGCCCGCACCCTGGCCGTCGCGCCAGACGACCGCGGTGTTGAAGTACTCCGTGTCGGTTTCGGGGTCGCCGCCCTCCGGCAGGCGCGCGGTGATGATGCCGGAGACGAGCGGCGCACCGGCGCGCTGCGACACCTCGTCGAAGATCCGCGCCGCCGAGGCGCTGCGCAGCGGATCGAGGTCGCTGCCGCCCTCGGGCCAGACCACGACATCGACGTTCGCGTCGTAGATCGGCTCCGTCGCGGCGACCTGCGCCAGCAGATTGTCTCCGGTGCGCTCCGGCGGATCGAAGTAGCTGGTCTTGCCGTTGCCCTGCACCGCGGCGACGCGGATGCTGCCGTCCGTGGCCGAGGGGAAGGCAGGGAACACCATCGTCACGAGCAGCAGGGCGAGGTAGGCGGTTCCCAGCCTCAGTGCCGAGAGCCGTGCGACCCCGCTGCCGGTCGCCGGCCCGCCGGCCGCGAGGGCGCGCCACGCCTCCTGAGCGAAGGCGAGCCCGGCCGCCGCGAGGAAGACGAGGAGGAAGCTCACACCGGATACGCCGAGCCAGCCGAACAGAGCGGCGAACGGGCTTTCCGACTGCGAGAACGCGACCCTCCCCCACGAGAATCCGCCGTACGGCCACACGCTGGCGATCGCCTCGCGCGCGGTCCACAGCCCTGCCACGATCGCCGGAACCAGCAGCAGCCGACCCGCCAGGCCCGACCAGGCCCGCGGCGCCCAGCGGTAGATCAGGCTGATCGCGGCGGTGCCGAGCATGACCCACAGCGCCATCAGCGTCGACAGCGCGGACCACGGGATCGGCCCGAGGAACAGCGTCGCCCACTCGATGTGCGGGAAGTAGAAGCAAGCGCCGAAGACGAGCCCGATGAGAAGAGCCGAGCCGGGCCGGCGGCCCTGAGCGGCGAGCAGCACGAGAGCGACGGCGGGCACCGCGAGCGGCCACCAGTTCCGGTCGGGGAACGCGGCGTCGAGGATCGGCCCGGCGGCCGCGGCGACCACCAGCGCGACTCCCAGCGGAAGCGGCGCGCGTGCTGCGTCGGGCTTCATTCAGGCGACTCCGGAGTACGCGACGATGCCACGCCGGATCCCGTCGATCGACTGACGCGCCGTGCGACCGAGCTCTCCGTCGGCCACGAGCGACAACTGGTCGAGAAGGTCGACGGCCTGCTTCATCCAGCGGATGAAGTCACCGGCGGCCAGATCCGCGTCACGCAGCACCGCATCGAGCGAGGCGCCCTGAGCCCAGCGGTAGGTCGCCAGGGACAGGCCGTGCGACAGCGGACCGGTGCTCGGCAGCCGTCGATCCTCCTCCATGATCGACAGCTCGGCCCAGATCGTCTCGGTCGCGTCCTTGGCGGCGCGGAACGGCCCGCGGGGCAGGTCGCGGTCCTGGATGTCGCGCTCCTCGCGCCGCGGCTCGAAGACGAGGGAGCTGGCGAGCGCCGCGAGAGCCGGGGCGTCGAGCCCGGTCCAGGCGCCGCGGCGGAGGCATTCGGCGACGAGCAGGTCGCGCTCCCCGTAGATCCGGCGCAGCGCCCGACCGGGGGCCGTGGCGCCCCAGACGCCGTCCTTCTGCTCCAGGTAGCCGAGGTCGAGGAGCAGGTCGCTGATGCGGTCGAACACGACCGAGACGGCGCCGGTGCGTCCGCGGATCTGCGAGCTCAGCTGGTCGTTCTCGCGCTTGAGCCGCCACCAGCGCTCGGCCCACCGCGCGTGGGCCTCGCGGTCGTTGCAGCTGTGGCAGGCGTGCTGCTTCATGCGGCGGCGGAGGTCGGCGATCTGTCGCTGACGGCGGTCGCGCACGCTGCGGCTCTCGCCGCCCAGGTCGGCTCCGCGCTGGCCGCCGCGCCCCTCGCTGCGCGCGTTCTTCCGCTCCAGGTCGCTCAGCTCGCGGCGCAGCTTCGAGTACTCGGGGAAGTCGCCGAGATGGCAGGTCATCGCCTCGGCGTAGCCGCGCAGCGCATCCTCCTGCTTGCGGACGCGGCGCGCGAGGTCGACGACCGCCCGGTCGGCCTGGAACTGCGCGAACGAGCTCTCGAGGATCTCGCGCGTGCGCTCGCGGCCGAACTGCTCGATCAGGTTGACGGCCATGTTGTAGGTGGGGCGGAAACTGGAGTTCAGCGGATAGGTGCGCCGGGAGGCGAGCGAGGCGACCGCCTGCGGGTCGAGCCCCGCAGCCCACTGGATGACCGCGTGCCCTTGGGTGTCGATTCCGCGGCGTCCGGCGCGCCCGGTGAGCTGGGTGTACTCCCCCGGCGTGATCGGCACCCGCGCCTCGCCGTTGAACTTCTCCAGCTTCTCGAGCACCACGGTGCGGGCGGGCATGTTGACGCCGAGCGCGAGCGTCTCGGTGGCGAACACGGCCTTCAGGAGCTTGCGCTGGAAGAGCTCTTCGACGATCTCCTTGAAGGCGGGGAGCATTCCGGCGTGGTGTGCGGCAACGCCGCGCTGCAGCCCGTCGAGCCACTCCCAGTAGCCGAGCACGCCGAGATCCGGATCCGGAATCGGTCGGGTGCGCTCCTCGACGATCGCCCGGATCTCGTCGCGCTCCCAGCGCTCGGTGAGGCGGATGCCGGACCCGACGACCTGCTTGACCGCCGCATCGCAGCCGACACGGCTGAAGATGAAGAAGATCGCGGGCAGCAGCTCACGAGACTCGAGCAGGCTGATCAGCTCGGGGCGCCCCAGCCGGTCTCCCCCGCGATCGCGGAAGCCCCCTCCGGAGCTGCGCCGATAGCGGTCGCGGCCAGGGTGCTGACGGGGATACGGTGCCCGACCGCCGCTCGCGGCGAGACGCACGAGCTCGGGGTTCACGCGCAGCGCCGTCGAGTCCGCCGTGCCGTCGAAGAGGTCATGCAGCTTTCCGCGGACGAGCACGTGCTGCTCGAGCGGTACCGGGCGCTCCTCCGACACGATCACCTCGGTGTGACCGCGCACCGCCTGAAGCCAGTCGCCGAACTCCTCGGCGTTCGAGACGGTCGCGCTGAGCGACACGAGCCGCACGGCGGGCGGGAGGTGGATGATGACCTCCTCCCAGACCGCCCCCCGGAAGCGGTCGGCGAGATAGTGCACCTCGTCCATGACGACGAAGGCGAGGTCGGTCAGGAGCGCCGAGTCCGCGTAGAGCATGTTGCGCAGCACCTCGGTCGTCATCACGACGACGCGAGCTCCCGAGTTGATGTTGCTGTCGCCGGTCAGCAGGCCGACCTGGGCGGCGCCGTGCTCGGCCGCCAGCTCGTTGTACTTCTGGTTGCTGAGCGCCTTCATCGGCGTCGTGTAGAACACCTTGGCGCGCGGGTCGCGCAGCGCGAGGTGCACGGCGAACTCCGCCACGATCGTCTTGCCGGCACCGGTCGGCGCGGCGACGAGCACGCTGTTGCCCGCCTCGAGCGAGGCGCACGCATCGCGCTGGAACGGGTCCAGGTCGAACTCCTGGCGGGCGCGGAAGCGCTCGACCTCGGGGCTGCCCTGGCGCGCCTTCGCCCGGGCGTAGCGCTCGGCGGGTGTCAGGCTCACGCGTTCACGCTAGCTCTCGCCGATGAGCGCCGCTTGGCGCTTCGCGATCCGGCGGTCGTGGAGGAGGGCGATGCCGACGGCGATGAAGTAGAGCGCGATCATCGGGATCGCCAGCAGGAACATCGAGATCACGTCGGCGGCGGGCGTGACGATCGCCGTGAAGATGGTGATCGCCAGGATCGCCCAGCGCCAGCCGGCGAGGATCGCCCGACCGGAGAGCACGCCGACGAAGTTGAGCAGGACGAGGAACACCGGCAGCACGAAGGCGATTCCGGCCGCGATGACGAGCTTCAGCACGAAGTCGAGATAGGTGCGGGCATCGAAGAGGGAGGTCGACTCCGCCGGGATGAAGCTCGCCATGAGCTCCACGATGTGCGGCAGGATGAACCAGCCGGTCGCGCAGCCTCCGAAGAACAACGGCACCGCGGAGAAGAAGAAGCCGAAGGTGTAGCGCTTCTCCTTGCGGGTGAGGCCCGGCACCAGGAACGCGAAGATCTGGTACAGCCACACCGGGCTCGAGATCACGAGCCCGACGACGATCGAGATCTGCAGATGCTGCTCGAAGCCACCCGTGATCGTGCCGTAGTTGAGGTTGACCTCGGCCGCATCGATCCCGCGCGCCGCGGCGATGCGCACGATCGGGTCGTACAGCGCCGCCCAGACCGGGTCATAGAGGAACCAGCCCCCGATCGCGCCCAGCACGATCGACCCGGCGGCGCGCATGAGCCGCTTGCGCAGCTCGATGAGATGTTCGCCGAGCGACATCCGGCCTTCGGCCGTGCGACCGCGCCGCGTTCGAGCGGCCACCGGCTACTTCGAGTCGGACGACTTCTGGTCGCCGTCGTCCGTGGCCGAGGAGGCGTCGGGGGTGGGCGTGTCGTCGCTCTTGATCTCGTTGCGGAAGATCTTCATCGACTGGCCGACGCTGCGGGCCAGGGCGGGGAGCTTCGTGGCGCCGAACAGCAGCAGCACAACCACGAGCACAATGAGGAAGTGCCAGCCGGAGAGGTTGCCGAGCATGGACGATGTCCTTCCGTTGGGAGGGCCGTCGAAGGATCCGACGTCCGTGACGTTCTCAGGCCATTCTAGGCCTGTCAGCGGTAGCGGGCCGCGCCTTCAGCGGCCCACGCGCGGACCGCTTCGCGCGCCTCGGGCGGAGACACCACGTGCACCATGCCGGGAAGACCCGCGACCAGGCGCTTCAGGCCGTGGAAGTGCGAGACGCGGAGGGTCGCGCGGACGCGATCGCCGCGGACTTCGGCGGCGGCATCGTCGTGCAGGTAGTCGTCGAGCAGCGGCATGGCGGCTGCGGCGACCTCGATCGTCACCTCGAGGTCGTCGGGCGAGGTCTCGAACAGCGTCTCGGGAACCTGAAGCTGGCCGGTGTGGTGCTCAATCGGCTCGTCGGTGACGACAGCATTCGCGATCCGGTCGAGGCGGAAGATCCGAATCGCCTCGCGCAGATGGCACCAGCCGCGCAGGTACCAGTCGGCGTCGGCGGATTCGACCCGCAGCGGGTCGACCCGGCGGCGTTCGCGGTCACCGCGCGCATTGAGGTAGTCGAACTCCAGCTGGGTGCCGCGATCCAGCGCGGTGCGCACGAGGCGGAGCGTCGCGTCCGAGCGGGCGGAGGCATCCACTGCCAGCGCGCTGGGCGCCGACGAGGCGCTGCGCGAGAGCTTGGCCATGAGCGAGTTGAGCGCCTCGCGGTCGGCGTTCTCGGGCACCGCCGACAGGTACTGCAGGCCGGCGATCACGGCCGCCGCCTCCCGCGCCGAGAATCGAGGCGAGCCGTCGATCGCGACGCGGTGGGTCAGCACGATCTCGTCGTCGTCCTCGAAGGAGTCCCACGAGATGTCGAACAGGTCGCCGTGCTGGTAGAGCGCGGTCTCCCCCGGTACGCCGCTGACCGCGATCAGTCGCACCGCCTCACGGATCTGCTCGGGTGTCATTCCGAAGTGCTCGGCGGCGTCACTGACCGAGACGCGCTCGTGGTCGACCAGCCAGGGCACGAACGACAGCAGGAACGTCAGCTTGTCGCGGGCCACGAGCGGTGGGTTCTTGCGGGGCTCAGCCATGTGCTTCCGCCGTTCGCTCGAGTCGCTCGCGCACGGCCTCGCGCAGTTCCGGCGGAGAGAGCACGAGCACCTCGGGGCCGAATCCGCTGAGCTCGTCGGCCAGAATCGCCTGGTCGATGAAGCGCAGCCGCAGCCGGTCGGGTCCGGCCTCCTCGGCCGTCGCGCGGTGAGCGAGCCGCAGGGCGGCGTCGGAGCCGGGGCTCACCTCGACCTCGGCGATCTGCTGGGCGGCGACAGCGTCCAGCCGCGCCATGGCTTCCGCAGCGTGGTCGCCGGGCGGGACGGAGACCGGACGGCCCAGCGTGACCTCCCCCACGATTCGGCGCAGCAGGAACATCTTGGGAATGCCGGTGTCCAGCTCGCGACTGGACAGATGCCAGCGCCCCTCGTAATTGACCAGCGCCAGCGGCACCACCGCGCGCTCGCGGGCCGACTGCTCGCCCGGCTTGAGGTAGTCGAAGCGCACGCTGACACCCTGGTCGATGGCATTCGTCAGGGGGGTGAACGCCGCATCGCCCAGGCGCACCCGCGGTGCGAAGCCGATCACCGGCTCGGTCGCGGCGACCCCGAGGGAGCGGAGCTTGATGAGCGCGCGGCGCGACTCGGCGGAGAGCGAGCCCTCGCGCCAGACGCGGGCAGCGAGCGTGAGCAGCGTCGACTCCTCCGGGGTGAAGGTGATGTCGTCGGGCAGCTCGTAGCGTCCGCGCGGAATGCGGTAGCGCTTCAGCTGGTTGTTGCCGGGATCGCTCGGCGAGTCGATCGTCTCGAGCGGCACACCGAGGTCGCGGATGTCTTCCTTGTCGCGCTCGAACTGGCGCTCCAGATTGGCGTTGCTTCCCCCCGCCGAGTAGCGCTGACTGTAGCCGTGGACCGTCGACAGGATCTCGTTCTTCATCAGCCCGACGTCGGTCGCCAGGAGCGCGAGGACGAGGCTGAACAGCCGCTCCTCGACCGGAACGCGAGCGGGTTTGGAGGACACGGCTGTCATCCTAGAGCGCGCGGGGCCGGGCTGAGTGCTACTCGACGATTCCGAGAAGGTCGATCACCATGATCGTGTTCGACTCGCCCTCGGCCGCCGGCGGGCTGACCACGAGCAGCTGGGAACCGACGGTCGCGCCGGTCACGGCGGCGAGGAAGCCCTCGGGGAGCTCGTCCGGGCTCACAGTGAACGTGGCGGCGGCGCCCTCCGACCAGGACGAGGTCGAGGCGGTGGCCTCCCCGCCGGCGGCGGGCCAGTTCCAGACGGAGTAGTGGGCGACGATCTGATCGCCTTCGGCGACGGTCGCGCCTCCGCCGAGCTTGATGGTCGCGATCTGCAGTTCGGTCGGCGGTGCCGAGGTCGGCACGCTGATCCCCGGAGTGCCATCGACCGCGGTGACGACGATCGGCATGCCGTCCACGGGAAGCTGGTTCACTCCGTCGGCCTTGCCGAGGTACACCGCGGCGACGTCGAAGACGAAGACCAGCGTGTCGTCGTCGGCGATGCCGCTGGTTTCGAGCGTTCCTTCGCCGTAGGCCTCGGCCGCGGTCATGGTGACCGCCAGGCGCTCGCCCGCCTGCGCGCAGATGAGCGCCGCGGGGACAGCCGTGTCGGTCGCCGCGGGAATGAGGGTCGGGCTCGATGCGTCGTAGCTGGTGCCGCCGAGCGGAACGACCGCGCTGCCGGCGTAGATCGTGAACTCCGCGGCCACCTGCGAGCCTTCGGCCGCCGGGGTGCCCGAGCCCTCAACGAGCGTGACGCGCTGAGCGCCATCGGTCACCAGCGGCGTCGGGAAGTCGACCTCCGGAGCTGAGCCGAGCGCACCGGTTGCGGTCACCAGGTCGGCCGTCGCGCCTCCGTCGTAGGCGGGCGTGCAGCCGTTGACGGTCGCCGGGCCTGCGGCGGTGCACGCCGACAGCGTCGCGACGAGAGCAGTGGCGGCGAACAGCGCGGGAATCTTGCGCACGGAGAGATCCTGCTTTCTGGGTGCTAACTCGGTGGACGGCCGTGGGGCTGAACCGCCACCACTCTAGTCGTTGGGCTGTGTCTGCTCGGTCGCCGCGCGCGCCTCGGCGATCGCCCCGGCCTCGCGCACGACCTTCCGCAGCCGCTTGTCGCTCTTGACGCGGTCGCCGACCGCGCCGGGGGTCCACAGCTCGACGTCCTCGTCGCCATACTCGGTCTTGGAGGCGCGGCGTGCGACGGGCGGCAGCACAGCCCCGGGGGCGAGTCGGCGAGCCGTGATGAGGAAGGCGGTGTGGCCCACCATGCGGTGATCCGGTCTCACGGCGAGCCCCTCCACGTGCCAGCCGCGCACGATGGTCTCGCTCGACTGCGGGTCGGTGAAGGCGCGGGTGGCGCGGATCGCCTCGGCGACGCGCGAGAGCTGCGTGACGGTCGCGACGTAGCAGAGCAGCACGCCGCCGGGCACGAGTGCGTCGAGGGCGACGTCGAGGCATTCCCAGGGCGCGAGCATGTCGAGAATCACCCGATCCACGGAGGCGGGCTCGACGGCACGGGGCAGCGCGTCGACCAGGTCGCCGATCTCGATGCTCCAGTTCTCGGGGGTCTCGCCGGTGTGCGCGGTGACGTTGGCGCGAGCCACGTCGGCGAACTCGGCGCGGCGCTCGAACGAGATCAGCTCGCCGCGGTCGCCGATGGCGCGCAGCAGCCACATCGAGAGCGCCCCCGAGCCGACGCCGGCCTCGACGACGCGCGCGCCCGGGAAGATGTCGGCGAGGGCGAGGATCTGGGCGGCATCCTTCGGGTAGATGATGGCCGCGCCGCGCGGCATCGACATGACGAAGTCGGACAGCAGCGGGCGCAGCGCCAGGTACTGGTCGCCGTTGCTCGCGCTCACGACCGAGCCGTCCGGCGCCCCGATCAGAAGGTCGTGATCGAGCATGCCGCGGTGGGTATGGAACACGGCGCCCGGCTGGAGCGAGATCGTATGCAGACGTCCCTTCGGACCCGTCAGCTGAACGCGCTCGCCCACGCGGAACGGGCCGGAGAACCGGGTCATCGCGCGACTCCGCTCGAATGGGCCTCGAGGATCGCGGTGAGGTCGCTCGGCACGCGACCGAGCAGCCCCTCCGGCCAGACCGTGTAGGCGGCGCTCGGCGGAAGCGGGATGTGCAGCGGGACCGCCACGGTGGCGACGCCGGCCGCGACCGCCGAGGCGACGCCGGGTTCGGAATCCTCGAAGGCGACACACGCGCGCGGATCGACGCCGAGCAGCTCTGTGGCGCGCAGATACGGCTCCGGATGCGGTTTCGGCTCCTCGACCTGGTCGCCGGCGACGACGACGTCGAAGGCGTCGAATCCGATGGCGTCGGCGACGAGGTGGGCCATCCGGCTGATCGACATCGTCACGAGCGCGGTGCGCACTCCCGACTCCCGCAGTGCCAGCAGGAACTCGCGAGATCCAGGGCGCCACGGAACCTCGGCGCGGATCTGCTCGGTGACCCGGTCGGTCATGGTCTGGATGATCTCCTCGACGGAGAGCGCCACCCCTCGCGAGCGGAGGATCAGCGCGGAGTGCTCGAGGCCCTGTCCGACGAGCTGGATCGCATCCTCATGAGTCCAGACCCCGCCGTGCTCCGCGACGAGGTCATGTTCGGCACGCATCCAGTACGGCTCGGAGTCGATCAGGGTTCCATCCATGTCCCACAGGACGGCGGCAGGCGAGGTGGCGGTCACGAGCACTCAGTCTAGGTGCGGCCTATCCTGGTGGGGACGCGAGCGAACCGGCCCGCGGGAGGATGTGAGAGTGACTGACGCATCGGGTTTCGACGACGGCTCTGTGCTGATCGTCGCCTTCGAGGGCTGGAACGATGCGGGTGAGGCGGCCAGTGGCGCCGCGCGGGCCGTGCGCGATCAGCTGGAACTCGTTCCGCTCGTCGAGGTCGAGCCCGAGGACTATTTCGACTTCCAGTTCAATCGGCCGACCGTCTCGTTCGACGAGTCCGGCGATCGGGTGCTCGAGTGGCCGAGCGTCACGCTCTACGGACCGGCTGGCGGTGGCCCGGGCATGCACGTGCTGCTCGGAACGGAGCCGTCGCGCGGATGGAAGACCTTCGCCGGTGAGGTGATCGACGCCCTCACGACGGCGGATATCTCGGGGATCGTGTTCCTGGGTGCGATGCTCGCCGATGTGCCGCACACGCGGCCGATCTCCGTGTTCGTCAGCAGCGAGAGCTCGGAGCTGCGGGCCGAGTTCGACCTGGAGCGCAGCACCTACGAGGGCCCGGTGGGCATCATCTCGGTGCTGTCGATGGCCGCGCAGGCGGCCGGCATTCCGAGCATGTCGATCTGGGCCTCGGTGCCGCACTACGTGCACAACGCGCCCTCCCCCAAGGCTCAGCTGGCGCTGATCTCGCGTCTCGAGGATTTCGTTCCGATCGTCGTCGCGCGCGGGAACCTGGTCGAGGAGTCGGCGGCCTGGGAGAGCGGAATTGATGCGCTCGCGGGCGATGACGACGACATGGCCGCCTACATCGCGCAGCTCGAGCAGGCGCGCGACACGGTCGACTCCCCCGAGGCCAGCGGCGATGCGATCGCCGAGGAGTTCGAGCGCTACCTGCGCAAGCGCGACGGCAAGGCCGGCGGCGAGGACCGTCCCGGCGGGCCGTAGCTCCTCGTCGTCAGTACGGCTGGATGATCCCGAGCGACAGCAGCACCAGAAGCGCGCCGCCGAGCACGATGCGGTAGATCACGAATGGCAGGAACGAGCGAGTCTTGATGTAGCGCATCAGGAACGCGATGATCGCCAGTCCCACGCCGAAGGCGACGACGGTCGCGAGGATCGTCTCCGGCCAGCCGTACGGCGACTCGTCCGGTTCGCGCAGTGCTGTCACCAGTTCGTAGAGCCCGCTGCCGAAGACCGCCGGAACGGCCAGCAGGAACGAGAACTCGGCCGCCGCAGTTCGGGTGTAGCCCAGTGCGAGCCCGGCGCTGGTGGACGCTCCGGAACGTGAGACGCCGGGGATCAGCGCGAGCATCTGCGCGAATCCGATGGCGATGCCGTGACCGTAGCCGAGGTCTTCGAGATGCCGGGTGCGGCGCCCGAGCCAGTCAGCGACACCGAGCAGGATGCCGAACACGATCAGCACGATCGCGACGAGCCAGAGCGAACGGAATGCGCCGCGGATGTACTCCTGGCCGAAGTAGCCGACGATGACGATCGGGATGGTGCCGAGGATGATGAGCCAGCCGAGGCGCACATCGGCGTCGCCCTTGAGGATTCCGGCGGAGTGCGAGCCGCCGCGCGCGCCGAATGAGCGGAACCACTTCGAGATGATGCGCCCGATCTGCTTGCGGAAGAAGATCAGCACGGCGAGCTCGGTGCCGAGCTGCGTGATCGCGGTGAACGTGGCACCCGGATCGGTGGCGTTCGGCAGGAACTCCCCGACGATGCGCAGGTGAGCGCTCGACGAGATCGGAAGGAACTCGGTCAGGCCCTGGACAAGGCCGAGGATCAACGCCTCGAGATAGCTCACGAGGGACGATTGTGTCAGGAGTGCCGCTCAGATCAACAATCGAGCAGGAAGTCGCGCAGCACGGCGTGTCCGAACGACAGCGCATCGAGCGGAACGCGTTCGTCGACTCCGTGGAACATCGACGGGAAGTCGAGGTCATCCCCCAGCTTCAGCGGCGCAAAGCCGTAGCCTTCGATGCCCAGTTTGGCGAGCGCCTTGTTGTCGGTTCCGCCGCTCATCAGGTACGGCAGCACGGGTGCGCCGGGGTCGTGCCGATGCAGCGCCGCCACCATCCGGCCGACGAGGTCGCCGTCGAACGGGTTCTCCAGCCCGACATCGTGGTGCACGATCTCGATCTCGATGTCGGGGCCGATGAGCTCGCGAATCTGGGCTAGCACCTCGTCCTCCTGCCCGGCGAACGGGCGGACGTCGATGAGCGCCTCGGCGCGATCCGGGATCACGTTGTGCTTGTAGCCGGCCGAGAGCAGTGTCGGGTTGCTCGTCACGCGCAGCGTGCCGAGCAGAAACCCGGCGGCCGAACCGCTGCGCTCCACCAGCTCGACCGGATCGGTGTCCGGCGAGACGCCGTGCATGTGCGCCAGCTCCGCCAGGAGCGCGCTCGTCGTCGTGGTGAGGTGCAGCGGCCACTCCCGCTCCCCCAGCTTCGTCACGGCCCGCGCGAGCTTCGTGACGGCGTTGTCGTGGATGACGCGGGAGCCGTGCGCCGCGACACCGCGGGCCACCAAGCGGATCCAGATGAGCGCCTTCTCGCCGGTCTGCAGCAGGTAGGCGCGCTGGCCGGCCACGTGCACCGAGTAGCCGCCGACCTCGCTCACCGCCACGGTCGCGCCGGCGAACAGCTCCGGCTTGGTGTCGACGAGGAAGTGCGAGCCGTACTCGCCGCCGTTCTCCTCGTCGGCGAAGAACGCGACGATCAGCTCGCGCGCCGGCAGCTGGCCGCTGCTCAGGATGTCGTCGAGGCTGCTCAGGATCATGGCATCCATGTCCTTCATGTCGACCGCTCCGCGACCCCACAGCATGCCGTCTTGGATCTCGCCGCCGAACGGGTCGACGCTCCAGTTCGCCGGGTCGGCGGGCACGACGTCGAGATGGCCGTGAAGCACGAGCGCAGGCCGGCTGCTGTCGCGGCCCGGCACACGGGCAATCACGCTGGTGCGGCCGGGAGCAGAGTCGAACAGTTCCGGTGCCAGGCCCAGGCGGCGCAGCTCGGCCTCCACATACTCGGCGGCGATCGTCTCGCCAGCCGACTTGCCTTCGCCCCAGTTGGTGGTGTCAATCCGGATCAGATCGCGCGCGATCCGAGCGGTGGCATCGAGCTCCATGTCCGCGGTCATGGCACCACGCTAGCCCGCCTCGGGCGTCACGCGGTGCGTCCCGGGCGTGCTAATCTCGTTCCTCGGTGCTCCTCGCGGGGCGCCGAACGAAAGATACTCGCGCGGGTGGCGGAATGGCAGACGCGCTAGCTTGAGGTGCTAGTGCCCGAAAGGGCGTGGGGGTTCAAGTCCCCCTCCGCGCACGCGAGTGTGCTGAGATCTTTCTCACACAGAATCAACAAGCAGTTG
Source organism: Herbiconiux sp. J20-20 (assembly GCF_057365085.1). Taxonomy (NCBI): domain Bacteria; kingdom Bacillati; phylum Actinomycetota; class Actinomycetes; order Micrococcales; family Microbacteriaceae; genus Herbiconiux; species Herbiconiux sp. J20-20. The sequence continues at coordinate 467,615 of NZ_CP195122.1, read as the reverse complement.
GCAAGGGCCGACTCGGTGGAGACACCGAGTCGGCCCTTGTTTTTTGCCTGCGTGTCGACTTGCCGCGCTTGACACGTCTCCGAATCCCTTGCTATAAAACAATTCACATATGTGCAACTGCACATAGTCTCGATGACGAGGGAGCGGACATGAAGTTCGAACACATTCTGCTGGGACTGCTCGCGATGAACCCCGTCAGCGGATACGACCTCATGAAGTGGTTCGACACCGAGGGACAGTTCCTCCGCTCGAACACCCACCACAGCCAGATCTACCGTGAGCTTGGGCGCATGGTCCGTGACGGCCTCGTCGAGTTCGAAGTCGAGTCGCGAAGCAGCGGCCCCGACGCGAAGGTCTACCGGATCACCGAGATCGGCCGCGACGTGCTGCTGGACTGGGCCCGCTCGCCGTACGTGCCGACGAGCCGCTTCCAGGATGCGGACTTCAACACTCGGCTGATCTTCACGACCGCGCTCGATGCCGAGGCGGCGCTTCGCGTCGTCGACACCGAACTTGCGTATCGGCGCGACCAGGTCGCCAAGAGCCGCGGGCGTTCGCGGGCCATCGTCGGGGTCGCCCCGATCCCCGAGTTCGACGCGCGCCGATACCGCGACATCGCTGGCCAGATGCACCAGTACGGCGCCGACGCCGTGGACCGGTGGATGGAGTGGCTCGAAGAAGTCCGCTCTGCGCTCGTCGCGGAGATCGAAGGCGCTCACACCGACACCGAGGAGGCGACGGCATGAGAGCCATCATGGTGATGTTCGACAGCCTGAACCGCAAGATGCTGCCGAACTACGGCGGCGACTGGGTCCACGCCCCCAACTTCGAACGGCTCGCCGCGCGGACCGTGACCTTCGAGAACTGCTACGGCGCCAGCATGCCGTGCATGCCGGCACGGCGCGAGATGCACACCGGCCGCTACAACTTCCTGCACCGCTCGTGGGGGCCGCTCGAGCCGTTCGACGACTCCGTGCCGGCCATGCTCACCGACGCCGGCATCCACACCCACCTCGCGACCGACCACCAGCACTACTGGGAGGACGGCGGCGCGACTTATCACAACCGCTACTCGACCTATGAGTTCTTCCGCGGCCAGGAGGGCGACCCGTGGAAGGGCCAGGTCGCCGATCCCGAGATTCCCGATTCGATCGGCATGGCGAAGGACATCAAGGGCAAGCTCTGGCGTCAGGACTGGATCAACCGGGCGTTCCTGCAGAACAAGGCGGATCACCCGCAGACGCTGACCTTCGATGCGGGTGTCGACTTCATCCAGCGGAACAAGGACGACGACTCCTGGTTCGTCCAGATCGAGACCTTCGACCCGCACGAGCCCTTCTTCAGCTACGCCGAGTACAAGGAGCACTACGCGACCGGCTACGACGGGCCGCACTTCGACTGGCCCGACTACGCCAAGGTGACCGAGGTTCCCGAGGCCGTCGAGCATGCGCGCGCCGAGTACGCAGCCCTCTTGACGATGTGCGACGAGTCGCTGGGGCGCGTGCTCGATCTGATGGACGAGAACGACATGTGGGACGACACCATGCTGATCGTCTGCACCGACCACGGCTTCATGCTCGGCGAGCATGGCTGGTGGGGAAAGAACGTCCAGCCCTGGTACGACGAGACGATTCACAACCCGCTGTTCGTCTGGGATCCGCGTGCGCAGGTCGCGGGCGAGCGCCGCGGGGCGCTCGTGCAGACCATCGACTTCGGGCCGACGCTGCTCGACTTCTTCGGAGTCGACGCCACGGCCGACATGCAGGGCGCCTCGCTCTCCGGCGTGGTCGCGGACGACAGCCCGGTGCGCGAGTACGGCCTCTTCGGGATCTTCGGCGGTCACGTTTGCGTGACCGATGGGCGCTACGTGTACATGCGCGCCAGCGCGACGCCGCAGAACCAGCCGCTGCACGAGCACACCCTCATGCCGACGCACATGAGCGGGTTCTTCGCCCCGGGCGAGCTGGCGACCGCCGAGCTCGTCGACCCGCTCCCGTTCACGAAGAACCTGAAGGTTCTGCGGACGCGGGCGCAGTCGTGGGTGAGCCCGTTCGCGTTCGGCACGCAGCTGTTCGATCTCGAGAGCGACCCGGGCCAGACCGCCCCGATCAAAGACCCCGAACTGGAGCTGCGCCTGGCGGCGGCGCTGCGCGATGCGCTCATCGACTCCGACGCGCCCGCCGAGCAGTTCGAACGGCTCGGGCTGCCGGCGACGGGGGCCGTCGGGCCGGAGCACCTCCTGATCGAGGCGCAGTGGCCGATGCTGCAGGCCTCGCTCGCCCCCGCGTCGCGCGCCGAGGACTTCGGTGCCGACGGACCGGTGCTCGAGCGGCCAGTTCGTGAGCTGATCGCCGACGCGCGCACGCGCGCCGTGCTGCTCGAGCGGGCGCCGATGCTCGCGGGCGGTCCGATGACGGCCATGGCCGGCGGACTCACCCTGCTCCAGATCGCCGCCATGATGGTCGGCCTTCTCCCCCGACCCGTCCTCGCCTCGCTCGCGGCCGACCTCACCGCTGCCAGCGGCGCAGACTCCGGCAGCGCGACGTAACCCAGCCTTACCCCTCGCAACATCACCAACTCACAAAGGAGTGAACTGACATGTCAACCAGCACGAGCGCCCCGGGCACCAAGCCCGACGGGGTGCCCACCGTTACGGCGGCGATCCGCACCGGCGGCCTCGACAAGAAGGGCGGCGTTCCGCGCCGCAAGACCAACCTCGTCATTCTCGGCGGCTCGATGGTCGCCGACGGCGGCGAGGGCAGCATGGCCACCACGCTGTTCCCCGTCATCGCGGCCGCACTCGGCCTCGCGACGAGCGCCCTGGGCATCCTGGCGGCCGTGGGCCGCATCGTCGGGGTCGTCGCCGGTCCCGCCTGGGTCTACCTCGCCAAGAAGATCGGCCGCAAGGCGGTGCTCGCGATCGCGACCGGCTTCTGGGGCGTCTGGGCCGTCGCCGCAGGCCTGTCGCAGGACTTCACTCAGCTGCTGGTGCTCTACGGCATCATGGCGGCGGGCACGATCGCGGCGCACGTCATCGTGCCGGAGGTCATCGGCGACTCCTTCGAAGACAAGAAGCGCGGCCGCGTCGTCGGCTGGCTGTACGGAGCGACGGCGGCCGTCGCGAGCCTGCTGGCGCCGCTGATCGGCCAACTCGCCAACATCGAGGACGGCTGGCGCTACGGCTTCTTCATCTTCGGTGGCATCAACGTGTTCTTCGGTCTGATGATCCTGCTCTTCTACAAGGACCCGGGAACGGGCGGTGGCGAGACCCAGCTGAAGACCTTCACCGCGGAGGAGCGCGAAGCGGCATCCAAGATCACCTGGGCCAAGGTCCGCTCGCTCGTCACCATCCGCAGCTACCTGATCCTGCTCGGCAGCCGCATCCTCTCGAGCCACCTTCTGCTGGCCACCTTCGGCGTCGTGCTGCTGGTGCAGGAGTTCGGGTTCGACACCGCGGTCGCAGCGGTCGTGATGGCGCCGTTCGGCATCGGCTATCTCGCCGGTACGATCGTCGGCGGACTCGTCTCCGACGGGCTCAACAAGCTGAGCCCGAACTACGGCCGGGTGGCCATGCTGCAGGCGGCGCAGTTCCTGTTCGCGATCGCCGCCTTCTTCACCACGCAGGTGGTCTACGACGGCATCACCCCGTACCTGGTGCTGTTCGCCATCGTCGGACTCAGCATGGGGCTCAACCCGGGCGTCAACCGTCCCCTCGTGATGGCGGTCGTGCCGCCCGAGCTCCGCGGCGCGGCGTTCGCGATCTTCGTGTCGATCATCGAGTCGGTCGGGTTCGCGATCTGGACGCTCAGCGCGGGCTTCCTCGCCGACGGCGTCGGGCTCCAGACCGCGATGTTCTGGCTCGTGTGCGTCGTCATGGTCGTCAACGGCGTGTTCCTCACGCTGCTGTACCGCCCCTACAAGAAGGACCGTCTCGCGCTGGAAGCGGAACTCGTCGCCCGGCGGGAGCAGATCCTCGACGCCAAGGCGAACGAGGTCGCGTCGAGCTGACATCTCGGGGGTCACGGTGTCGCCTCGACGCCGTGACCCCCACCTCCCGGGGCGTGCCGCCCCACCGTGAACTCCGAATCGGCGACCTAGGTCGCCACCTCACCCACCGCCGCACTCACACGTAAGGACCATCGCCATGACCGATCAGACGTCGACGCAGGCCGCGCTCGCCGCCCTGACGCTGGAGGAGAAGGCGTCGCTCACCAGCGGCGCGAGCTTCTGGCGCACCAAGCCCATCGACCGTCTCGGCATTCCGTCGATCATGGTCACCGACGGACCGCACGGGCTGCGCAAGCAGCGCGAGGGCGGCGATCACCTCGGCATCGGCGACAGCGTGCCGGCGACCTGCTTCCCGCCCGCCGTCGGCCTCGGCTCGTCCTGGGATGTCGAGCTGATCGGGCGCGTCGGCGCCGCCCTCGGCGTGGAGACCTCGATCGAGGACGTCGCCGTCCTGCTCGGCCCGGGAGTCAACATCAAGCGCTCGCCGCTGTGCGGTCGCAACTTCGAGTACTTCTCCGAGGACCCGATCGTCGCCGGGGTGCTCGGCGCCGCGATGGTCAACGGCATCCAGTCGCAGGGCGTCGGCACCTCGCTCAAGCACTTCGCGGCCAACAACCAGGAGGCCGACCGGATGCGCTCCTCGAGCGACGTCGACCCCCGGCCGCTGCGGGAGATCTATCTGCGCGCGTTCCAGCGCGTGGTCGAGGACGCGCAGCCGTGGACGGTGATGTGCTCGTACAACCGCATCAACGGCGTCTATGCCTCGCAGGACCCGTGGCTGCTCACCACCGTCCTGCGCGACGAATGGGGCTTCGAGGGTCTCGTGGTCTCGGACTGGGGCGCCGTCAATGAGCGCGTGCCGTCGATCGCCTCCGGCATGGACCTCGAGATGCCCGCCAACGGCGGTGTCACCGACGCGCAGATCGTCGCCGCGGTGCAGGCCGGCGAGCTCGACGAAGGCGTCGTCGATGTCGCCGCCGGTCGCGTGCTCGACCTTGTCGCCAAGTCGCAGGCCCGCGCCGGAACGATCGCCGGCCCGCTCGATGTCGAGGCGCACCATGCGCTCGCCCGCGAGGCGGCCAGCGCCTCCATCGTGCTGCTGAAGAACGACGACGCCGTTCTCCCGCTGGCGAAGAACGCCCGGTTGGCCGTGATCGGCGAGTTCGCGACGGCCCCTCGCTACCAGGGAGCGGGCTCCTCGATGATCAGCCCGACCAAGCTCGACAACGCTCTGGACGAGATCCGCGCTCTGGCGAGCACCGAGGTTGCGTACGCGGCCGGCTTCAGCACGGCGCTCGACGTCTCGGACGCGGACGCCGCACGCCTTCACGACGACGCGGTGGCCGCGGCGAAGGCCGCCGACGTGGCGGTCGTCTTCCTCGGTCTTCCGGCCCGTCTTGAGTCCGAGGGCTACGATCGCGCCGATATCGACCTGCCCGCCAACCAGCTCGCGCTGCTTGACGCGGTCGTCGCCGCCAACCCGCGCACGGTCGTCGTGCTCTCCAACGGCGGCGTCGTCGCGCTTCCGTTCGTCGACCGCGTGCCGGCCATCCTCGAAGGCTGGCTCCTCGGCCAGGCCGGCGGCGGCGCCACCGCCGACGTGCTGTTCGGCGACGTCAACCCGTCGGCCAAGCTCACCGAGACGATCCCGTGTCGGCTCGAGGACACCCCCGCCTTCCTCGACTTCCCGGGCGAGTTCTCGCACGTCCGCTACAGCGAGGGATTGCATGTGGGCTACCGCTGGTACGACGCGCGGCGCATTCCGGTCGCCTTCCCGTTCGGGCACGGTCTGTCGTACACGACCTTCGAGTACGGCGCACCGACCGCGGCGGTGCGTGCCGATGGCGACGTGGCGGTGACGCTCACGGTCACCAACACCGGTGCGCGGGCGGGCCGCGAGGTCGTGCAGGCGTACACCTCGCTCGACGGATCCGCCGTGCAGCGCCCGATGCGCGAGCTCAAGGCGTTCGCCTCGGTCGCCCTCGAGCCCGGCGAGAGCCGCGAGGTGACGCTCGTGGTTCGTCGCAAGGACCTCGCCTACTGGGACATCCGCACCGAATCCTGGGTTGTCGAAGGCGGCGAGTACACCGTCGATGTGGCCGCCTCAAGTCGCGACGTGCGCTCGAGCGTTCGCGTCGCCGTGGAGGGCGACGCGATCCTGCTGCCGCTGAGCCGCACCTCGTCGCTCGCCGAGGTGTTCTCGCACCCCGTCGCCGGCCCGATCGTGCAGGGCGCCCTGGCCGACATGGTGGGCAGCATGGACGAGAGCGCCGCCTCGCTCATGCCGGACGGGGTCGACATGATGCAGATGATGGGCTCGATGCCGATCGGCCGGCTCGGCATGATCGCCGAGCTCACCGGCGGAGGCGGGTTCAGCGCGGAGTCGATCGACGGCCTGATCGCGATGGCGAACGCGCCGCAGCAGGGCTAGTCGCCACGAAGTCCTGCTGTGGGACGACAACCCCCGACTGCTCACCCGCGGGTGACGCAGCCGGGGGTTCGTCGTCCGTCGACACCGGGAGGGTCAGTTCCAGGCCCAGTCGGCGACCTCGGGGATGTCGACGCCGAACTCGCGCGTGTAGTCGCGAGCGCGCTGACGCGCATCCTGCATCTCCTGGCGGAGTCCGGCCTGGGCGACACCGAGCCCGGGGGTCCGATCGATCACGTCCATCACCAGGTGGTAGCGGTCCAGGTCGTTGAGCATCACCATGTCGAAGGGCGTGGTTGTGGTGCCCTTCTCCTTGTAGCCGCGCACGTGCAGGTTGGCGTGGCCGTGGCGGCGGTAGGCGAGGCGGTGGATGAGCCACGGGTAGCCGTGGAAGGCGAAGATGATCGGCTTGTCGGCGGTGAACACCGCGTCGAAGTCGTCATCGCTCATGCCGTGCGGGTGCTCCCCCTGCGACTGCAGCCGCATCAGGTCGACGACGTTGACCACGCGCACCCGCAGCTCGGGCAGCCTCTCGCGCAGGATCTTCGCCGCCGCGAGAGTCTCGAGCGTCGGCACGTCGCCCGCGCAGGCGAGCACCACGTCGGGGTCCTCCCCCGGGGTCTCGGTGCCGGCCCAGGGCAGCACACCCAGGCCTCGGGTGCAGTGGTCGATCGCCGCATCCATGTCGAGCCACTGGTGCTCGGGCTGCTTGCCGGCGACCACCACGTTGACGTAGTCGACGGTGCGCAGGCAGTGATCCATCGTCGACAGCAGCGTGTTGGCGTCGAAGGGCAGATAGACCCGCACCACGTCGGCGCTCTTGTTGACCACCACGTCGAGGAACCCCGGGTCCTGGTGGGTGAAGCCGTTGTGGTCCTGCCGCCAGACGTGGCTCGAGAGCAGATAGTTCAGGCTCGCGATCGGCGCGCGCCACGGGATGTCCTTGCTCGCGTCGAGCCACTTGGCGTGCTGATTGAACATCGAGTCGACGATGTGGATGAACGCCTCGTAGCTGGTGAACAGGCCGTGGCGCCCGGTCAGCAGGTAGCCCTCCAGCCAGCCCTGGCACTGGTGCTCGCTCAGCATCTCCATGACGCGGCCGGCGCGGGCGAGGTTCTCGTCGCTCGGGTGGTACTCGGCGTTCCACTGCTTCGCGGTCACCTCGTACACGGCGGGCGCCAGGCGATTGGAGGCGACCTCGTCGGGACCGAACAGTCGGAAGTTGTCGGGGTTGTGCCGGATCACCTCGGCGAGCCAGGTGCCGAGCGTGCCCGTCGCCGAGGCGATCTCTGCCCCGGGCGCCGCCAGGTCGACGCGGAAGTCGCGGAAGTCGGGCAGATCGAGCTCGCGCCGCAGCAGTCCCGCGTTCGCGACCGGGTTCGCGCTCATCCGGCGCTCGCCGACGGGAGCGAGCGCGACGGTCTCGCGGCGCGGCGCCCCCGCCTCATCGAACAGCTCCTCGGGGCGGTACGAGCGCATCCACTCCTCCAGGAGCGCGCGGTGCTCGGCGTTCTCGCGCACGCCCGCGAGCGGCACCTGGTGCGCACGGTAGTTGCCCTCCACCGGATGCCCGTCCACCTCGCGCGGGCAGGTCCAGCCCTTCGGGGTGCGCAGGATGATCATCGGCCAGCGGGGACGCTCCGTGTGGCCGTCGGCGGCATCCGCGCGAATCTGACGGATGCGGTCGAGCACCGTGTCGAGCGTCGTCGCGAAGCGCTCATGCACCGCCCTCGGATCCTCTCCGTCGAACCCGCCGGAGACCAGGAACGGCTCGTGGCCGTAGCCGCGCATCAGCTCGAGCAGCTCCTCGTCGGGGATGCGGGCGAGCACGGTCGGGTTGGCGATCTTGTAGCCGTTCAGATGCAGGATCGGCAGCACCGTGCCGTCGTGCACCGGGTCGAGGAACTTGTTCGAGTGCCATGCCGTCGCCAGCGCCCCGGTCTCGGCCTCGCCGTCGCCGATCACGCAGGCGACCAGCAGCTCGGGATTGTCGAAGGCGGCGCCGTAGGCGTGGCTGAGGGCGTAGCCGAGCTCGCCGCCCTCATGGATCGAGCCGGGGGTGTCGGGGGCGGCATGGCTGGGAATGCCACCGGGGAACGAGAACTGGCGGAACAGCTTCCGCATCCCCTCCTCGTCGCGGGTGATCTCCGGGTAGAGCTCGCTGTAGGTGCCGTCGAGGTAGGCGTTCGCGACCATGCCGGGACCGCCGTGGCCGGGGCCGGTGATGTAGAGCGTGTCGAGGTCGCGCTCGCGAATCGCGCGATTCAGGTGCGCGTAGAGGAAGTTGAGGCCCGGGGTGGTGCCCCAGTGGCCGAGGAGGCGCCGCTTGAGATGCTCGGGCGAGAGAGGTGCTTTCAGCAGCGGATTGTCGAGCAGGTAGATCTGCCCGATGCTCAGATAGTTGGCGGCCCGCCACCAGGAGTCGATGCGGTCAAGGGTCTGCGGATCCAGTGGTGTCTGCTCCATGCGCGCGACGGTACGCGCGGGGGCTCCAATGCGCCTGAGTCCTTGGTCCTTCGGCGACTAGAGTGCGAATGTGGCGATGAGCAAGGCTCGGTTCGAGGGCGAACTCGTGCGGTGGGATGACGACCGGGGGTTCGGGTTCATTCGACCCCACGACGGCAGTCCCGACGTCTTCGCCCACGTGCACGCGTTCGTCGACACGTCTCGGCGGCCCAGCCTCGGTGACGTGGTGACCTTTCGCGTTGAGCTGGCTCCCGATGGTCGAAATCGTGCGACCGAGGTAGAGCCGCGGTATCGCCGGGTGCCCGCGACGGCGCGACGGGCCCGACGAGCCGGACGCGGCGTCGGTGTGCTCCTGGCGATCCTGCTGGTTGCCGCGTTCCTCGGCTTCGCCGCGCTGATCGAGACGCGGTGGCCGGTTCCCGCCTGGATCCCCGTTGTCTACATCGCCGCGAGCGTGATGACGGCACTCGTCTACGCGGCCGACAAGTCGGCGGCACGTCGCGGCGCGTGGCGCACCTCCGAGTCGACCCTGCACGTGCTTGCGCTGCTCGGCGGCTGGCCGGGAGCGCTGCTGGCGCAGGCGGTGCTGCGCCACAAGAGCACGAAACTGACGTTCCGGATCGTCTTCTGGATGACCGTGACAGCGAACCTGCTGTTCTTTGTCGGTGTGTGCGTCGTGCTCGCGGCGGCGACCTCCAGATAGCGGCTGGTGCCCGGGAGGCGATCCGGTGGTCGTCGCCCGTGTGTGGCACAGTGTCGGCATGATCGTCGAGTTCGAATCGGAGCTGTGGATCTGGGATGCCGAGGGCAAAGGATCCTGGACCTTCGTCACCGTGCCCGCCGAACTGAGCGCCGAGATCGCCGAGTTCCAGGACGGCCCCCGGCGCGGCTTCGGCTCGGTGCGGGTGCGTCCCCGGATCGGGGCGACCGAGTGGGCGACCTCGATCTTCCCGTCGAAGACCGAGTCGGCGTACATCCTGCCGGTCAAGAAGTCGGTGCGCGACGCCGAGCACCTCTCCCCCGGTGATCTGGTGACCGTGCGGCTCGAGGTGATCGACAGTTGAGCGCGGCACCCGAACCGTTCATCGTGGCCGATGCCGCCGCCTGGCGCGCCTGGCTCGACACCCACGAAGACAGCTCCGACGGCGTCTGGCTGATGCTCGCCAAGAAGGGCACCATGACGCCGACCGCTCTCCGCTACGACGAGGCGCTCGACGAGGCGCTGTGCAGCGGGTGGATCGACGGTCAGAAGCGCAGCTTCGACGAGACGACGTTCCTGCAGCGTTTCACCCCGCGTCGGGCCCGTTCGCTCTGGTCGCAGCGCAACCAGGAGCACGTGGCACGGCTGACCGCGGAGGGTCGGATGCGCGAGCGCGGCCAGCGGGAAATCGACCGCGCGAAGGCGGACGGCCGATGGGAGCGTGCGTACGCGGGTGCCGCGACGGCCCTGGTTCCCGATGACCTCATCGCGGCGTTGCGGGTCGTGCCGGCGGCGAAGGAGCGCTTCGAGGCGCTGAACTCCTCGGAGCGCTTCGCGGTGCTGCATCCGCTCATGACGGCGCCCAACGAGGTGGTGCGACAGCGGCGTCTGGCGAAGATTGTCACGCAGCTCTCGCAGAGTGAGAGCTGAGCGCACCGACGTCGGTCGTCGTTGACACACTCGAACACATGTTCGAGACTGGGAGCATGCACGCCTCCCCCGCCGTCGCCCTGCGGGCGGAGCCGATCGAGAGTGACGCCCCGCACCGCGATGAGGTGGTGCGCGCTCTGCAGGAGCGGATCCGGGGCATGCAGCGCACGCGCCTGGACTCCCGCGCGCTGCCCACGCACGAGGCGCTGACGGGGCTGCTTCCCGGCGGCGCGCTCGCGGCGGGCGGCAGCTACGCGGTGGAGGGGTCGACGACGCTCGCGCTGGGTCTCGCGCAGGGGCCGAGCGCTGCCGGGGCGTGGTGCGCGATCGTCGGCATGCCCGACCTCGGCGTCGAGGCGACCGCCGGTCTCGGGCTCGACCTGGAGCGCGTGGTGCTGGTGCCGCATCCGGGCGAGCAGTGGCTCTCGGTGGTCTCGGCCCTGGTCGACGTGGTGACCGTGGTCGTCGTGCGACCGCCGCGGCGGGCGAGCGGGGCGGCGAAGCTCAGCGACTCTGCGGCGAGCAAGCTGTCGGCGCGGCTGCGGCAGCGCGAGGGGGCGCTCGTGAGCATCGGCGACTGGCCGGGGGCGGATGCACGCCTGGCGGTCACGGCGAGCAGCTGGGCGGGTCTCGGTTCGGGCTTCGGGCATCTGCAGGCGCGGCAGGTCAGCGTGAGCTCCAGCTCGAAGTCCTGGGCGGGCAGGCCCCGGTCGCGGCGGCTCTGGCTTCCCGACTCCGATCAGCACCTCGCGGCGGTCGAGCCGCGCCTCGAGCGGACGAACCGGGTCAGCGCGGTCGGGTAGGCGCGATCGCGAGTGTCGGTCGCGTTTGACACAATCGAACACATGTTCGAAACTGGATTGTGGAACGCGACATGAACACGACCGACGCCCGGATGGCCGTGCTGTGGTGCCCCGACTGGCCCGTCGTCGCCCACGCGCGCGCCGAACGGCTCTCCCCGAGCGAGCCGATCATCCTCATCGACAAGGGCGTGGTCTTCGCCGCCAACCAGCCGGCGCGCGCCGAGGGGGTGCGGCGCGGCATGCGGCAGCGCGAGGCCCAGTCGCGCTGCGCCGCCGTGCACGTGCTCGCCTACGACCGCTCCCTCGACGCGCGGGCCTTCGAGCCGGTGCTCACCGCGCTGGAGCAGTCGGTGCCGGGCTGGCATCCGCTGCGTCCCGGCCTGGTGGCGGTGCGCGCCCGCGGGGTGGCGCGCTATTACGGCGGTGAGCGTGCGGCGGCGAGAACCCTGCTGACGATCGCCGAGGGGCTCAAGCTGCCAGCGGCGGTCGGCATCGCCGATGGGCTGTTCGCCGCCGAGCTGGCGGCCCGGCGCACCCCGATCGACGAGCGCACCCGCATCGTGCCCGCGGGCGAGGCGGCGGCCTTCCTCGCGCCGCTGCCGATCACGCTGATCGACGACCCCGAGCTCGTCTCCCTCCTGCCGCGCCTCGGCATCCGCACGCTCGGCGGCTTCGCCGAGCTGACCGCTTTCGACGTCGTGTCGCGCTTCGGCGAGAACGGCGCCCGCTGGCACGCGCTCGCCCGCGGGCGCGATGCGCGCGCCGCCACCCCGCGCATCCCCCCGCGCGACCTCGACGCCGTCGTCGACTTCGAGCCGCCGCTGGAGCGCATCGATCAGGTGGCCTTCGGCATGCGCGTGGCGGCCGACGACTTCGTCGCGGCGCTGCTGGCCGAGACGCTCGTCTGCACGGCGCTGCGCGTCGAGTTCACCGGAGAGGACGGCGAGACCAGCGAACGGGTGTGGCTGCACCCGCGGTCGTTCGCTCCCGCCGAGGTGGTGGACCGCATCCGCTGGTCGCTTGAGGCGCAGACCGGCTCGGATCGCGACCACGGCCTGCGCTCCCCCGTCGCGCGCGTGCGCCTTGCCCCGGAGTCGGTCGACCCGGTCGGCGCGCACGAGCGCGGCCTGTGGGGCTCGGGGCCCGAGGAGCAGGTGCATTCGGTGCTGTCGCGCGTGCAGGGCATGGTCGGGCATGCGGGGGTCGTCACGGCGACCCGGGAGGGCGGGCGCTCCCCCGCCGAACGGCAGTCCTTCGTGCCGTGGGGCGATCGCCCGGTGGTGCGGCGCGACGTGCGGCGGCCGTGGCCGGGCGCCGTGCCGCCGCCCGCGCCGGCGACGGTCTACGAGGTGCCGCGGCCGCTGCGGGTCGAAGACGCGCGCGGCCGCCCGGTCGCGGTGGATGCGCGCGGCACGCTCAGCGCCTCCCCCGCGGTGCTGGTCTCCCAGACCGGCGCGCGACGCGATCTGACGGCCTGGGCGGGCCCGTGGCCGCTCGACGAGCGCTGGTGGGATCAGTCCGCCGCGCGTCGCATCCAGCGCTTCCAGGCGGTCGACACGGCCGGAGAGGCCTGGCTGCTCGAGCTCGACGAGGCCGGGGAATGGTGGGCGGCGGGCCGCTATGACTGAACTGCGTTCAGACCTCGCGCCGCATGAGCCAGCGGTCTCGATGCGCGAGGTGAGAATCCGTGAGCATGACGCGCGTGAAGCCCGCCTCCTCGAACAGGCTCGTCCCGCCGACGTAGCCCGAGATCGTGTCGACGCGTCCCTCCTCGTCCGAGACCGGATACCCCTCCAGCACTCCTCCGCCGTGCGCACGAACGTGCTCTATCGCGCCGCCGAGAAGAGCCCGCGCGACCCCCTGCTTGCGATATCCCGCCCGGACAACGAAGCACACGATCGACCAAGGGTCGCGCTCGTCGATCTCCAGCTTCTGCAGGTTCGGAATGGTGCGCGAGTTCATCAGCCTGCGGTAGCTGGAGCGCGGAGCCACCGAGCACCAGCCCGCCACGACACCCTCGATATAGGCCAGTACCCCCGGCCCCGGCTCGGTGGCGCACTCGTTCTGCATGTGCGCGATGCGGTCGTCGAGCCCCTTGCGGGCATCGCGATAGCTCATGCACCAGCACCCGGGTGTTCCGGGCGTCTTCGGGCCGACGACCGCCGCGAAGTCATCGAAGGCGCCGCGCGCGGGCCGCACCTCGATCGGGCGGCCGTCACGCGTCATCCACGTGCTCATGCCCTCACCCTAGATGCGACACCGGGCACCAGAAAGAGGCCCTGATGGGCTGGCAGAACCCGCCGATCCAGTGGAGCGAGCTCGAGCGCACGCTCTCGGGGTCGCGCCCGGTCGCCGCGCTCGACACGCCCCTCTCACGCAAACGCGGGCCCTACGTCGCGCCGTCGGAGCGCGTGCGCGACGACGGCGCCGTGCCCTACGCCGAACTGCACGCGCACTCCAGCTTCAGCTTCCTCGACGGCGCCTCCAGCCCCGAGGCGCTGCTCGAGGAGGCGGAGCGGCTGGGGCTCCGCGCGCTCGCGATCACCGACCACGACGGCTTCTACGGCATCGTGCGGTTCGCCGAGGCGGCCGAGACGGCGCAGGTCGCGACGGTGTTCGGGGCCGAGCTCTCGCTCGGGCTCTCCGGCCCGCAGAACGGGGAGGCCGATCCGGAGGGCACCCACCTGCTCGTGCTGGCGCGGGGGCTCGAGGGCTACCACCGGCTCGCGGCCGCCATTACCGAGGCGCAGCTGCGCGGCGCCGAGAAGGGGCGCCCCCTCTACGACCTCGACGACCTCGCCGTCGCCGCCGACGGCCACTGGGCGATCCTCACCGGATGCCGAAAGGGGGCGGTGCGGCAGGCGTTGGGAGATGACGCAGCGCAGGCCGCGGCTGCTCCGCACCCGGCTCAGGTCGAGGCCGCCGGGGCTGAGCTCGACCGTCTGGTGGCGCTGTTCGGAGCCGAGAACGTGAACGTCGAGCTCATCGACCACGGGCTGCCGCTCGACAGCGCCCACAACGACGTTCTCGCCGGCCTCGCCGCCGAGCGCGGCCTGCCGGTGGTGGCCACCGGCAACGTGCACTACGCCCGCCCCGAGGATCGCCGGCTCGCGACCGCGATCGCCGCCGTGCGCGCGCAGCGCAGCCTCGACGAGCTCGACGGCTGGCTTCCCCCCGCGGGCAGTGCGCACCTGCGCTCGGGGGCCGAGATGCGGGCACGGTTCGCGCGCTACCCCGGCGCCGTCGAACGCAGCGTCGAACTCGCGGAAGAGCTCGCGTTCCCGCTGCGCCGGGCCAAACCGGCCCTGCCGAAGCAGCAGGTGCCCGAGGGGCACACCCCGATGTCGTGGCTGCGCGAACTGGTCTGGCGCGCGGTGCCGCAGAAGTACCCGGACCTATCGGAAGAGGATCGGCAGCGCATCGAGAACGAGCTCGCGGTGATCGAGAAGAAGGACTTCCCCGGCTACTTCCTCATCGTGCACGACATCGTCGCCTTCGCCCGCAGCCGCGGCATCCTCTGCCAGGGGCGCGGCTCCGCCGCCAACTCAGCCGTCTGCTATCTGCTCGACATCACCGCGGTCGACTCGATCTACTACCGGCTGCCGTTCGAGCGCTTCCTGTCGAGCCTGCGCGACGAGGAGCCCGACATCGACGTCGATTTCGACTCCGATCGCCGTGAGGAGGTCATCCAGTGGGTGTTCGAGAAGTACGGGCGGCGCAACGCCGCGCAGGTGGCGAACGTGATCCAGTACCGGCCCAAGAACGCCATGCGCGACATGGCGAAGGCGCTCGGCTACTCCACCGGGCAGCAGGACGCCTGGAGCAAGCAGGTGGAGGGTGGCGCGCTGGAGCTCAGAGCGGAGGCCATTGCTGGCCTCCGCCGCGACGCCAGCGCTGACGGCCGTCCCGGCCGTCAGGTCGGGTCGAGCGGGGACACGATCCCGGAGCGGGTCGTCGAGCTCGCCACCGAGCTGCTGAAGGCGCCGCGGCACCTCGGCATCCACTCCGGCGGCATGGTGCTCACCGATCGGCCGGTCGGCGAGGTGGTGCCGATCGAGCACGCCCGCATGGAGAAGCGCACCGTCGTGCAGTGGGACAAAGACGACTGCGCCTGGATGGGCCTGGTCAAGTTCGATCTGCTGGGCCTCGGGATGCTGTCGGCGCTGCAGCACTCCTTCGACCTGATTCGCGGGTCGACGGGCGAGCACTGGGAGCTCTCGACCATCCCGAAAGAGGATCCCGAGGTGTACGACATGCTGTGCGCCGCCGACTCGATCGGGGTGTTCCAGGTGGAGTCGCGCGCCCAGATGGGGTTGCTGCCGCGGCTTCGCCCGCGCCGGTTCTACGACCTCGTGGTGCAGATCGCGATGATCCGCCCGGGGCCGATCCAGGGCGGCGCGGTGCACCCGTTCGTGCGCCGTCGGCTCGGCAAGGAGCCGATCACCTACCTGCACCCGAAGCTCGAACCGGTGCTCGAGCGCACCCTCGGGGTGCCGGTGTTCCAGGAGCAGCTGATGCAGATGGCGATGGCGGTCGGCGACTGCACGGGCGAAGACGCCGACCTGCTGCGGCGGGCGATGGGCTCGAAGCGGGGGCTGGAGCGCATCGACAGCCTGCGCGAGAAGCTCTACGCGGGCATGGCGCGCAACGGGCTGAGCCAAGAGGACTCCGACACGATCTACCGGCAGATCCAGGCGTTCGCCAACTTCGGCTTCGCCGAGAGCCATTCGCTGAGCTTCGCGCTGCTCGTCTACGCGAGCTCGTGGGTGAAGCTGCGCTACCCGGCGGCGTTCCTCGCCGGGCTGCTGCGCGCCCAGCCGATGGGCTTCTACTCCCCCGCGACCCTGGTGGCGGATGCCCGCCGCCACGGCGTCGAGGTGCGCCGCCCCGACGTGCAGCTCTCCGACGCCCAGGCCACCCTCGAACCAAGCGGGTTGAGTAGCGCCGAAGGCGCGTATCGAAACCGCGCCAGCGGGTTGAGTAGCGCTGAAAGCGCGTATCGAAACCCAGAAGGCGAGCCCCGCGGCTTCGATACGCCGCCACCGGCGGCTACTCAACCCGCAGAGCCTTGCGGCTTCGATACGCCGCCGCCGGCGGCTCCTCAACCCGCAGGCTTCGCCGTGCGGCTGGGGCTCGCTGGCGTCACCCGGATCGGCGCGAGACTCGCCGAGCGCATCGTCGCCGAGCGCACCGAGCGCGGCCCCTTCGCCTCGATGGAGGAGCTCGTGCACCGCACCGGGCTGAACACCGCCCAGTTGGAGGCGCTCGCCAGCGCGGGTGCCTTCGAGACGCTCGGCATCGGCCGTCGCGACGCGCTCTGGCGCGCCGGCAGCGCGGCGCAGCATCGGGCCGAATACCTGCCCGACACCGCGGTGACGGTTCAGCCGCCGTTGTTTCCCGATCCCAGCTCCTTCGAGGTCCTCGCCTCCGACCTGTGGGCGACCGGGCTCTCGGTCGACGACCACCCGCTCTCCCACTTCCGTTCCGAGCTCGACGAGCGCGGCGTGCTGACCGCGGCCGCGATGCGCACCGCGGAGGACGGCCGCCGCGTCGAGCTCGCCGGCGTCGTCACCCACCGCCAGCGCCCCTCCACCGCGAGCGGCATCACCTTCCTCAACCTCGAAGACGAGACCGGGGTGATGAATGTGGTCTGCTCGATGGGCGTGTGGGGGCGCTATCGCCGCGTCTGGCGCGAAGAGCCCGCCCTGATCGTGCGCGGCATTCTCGAGCGCTCCCCGGAGGGCGTGGTGAACCTGCTCGCCGACCGCGCCGAACCGCTGCGCCTCGGCGTGCGGCACACCTCGCGCGACTTCCGCTGACCTGAGCGGGTTGAGTAGCGTCGAAGGCGCGTATCGAAACCCCAGGGTGCGCGCGCCGCGGTTTCGATACGCCGCTGCCGCGGCTACTCAACCCGCAGGGCCTTTCGGTTTCGATACGCCGCCATGGGCGGCTACTCAACCCGCATACGCCGCTGCCGCGGCTACTCAACCCGCAGGCGGCTGCTCAAGACGTGGCGGGGGCGATGCCCAGGCGGCGCAGGCGCTCGCGCGCGACGTCTTGAGAGCGCTGCCCGCCCTCGAGGGTTCGGCGCGCGCCCCAGAGCGCGAGCCGCGTCGCCGTGATCGCCGGCCACCAGGCACGGCGCACCCCCAGCAGGCGCCGGAACTCGAGCGGGATGGTGGCCACAGCGCCCGCGAACAGCACCCGGTAGGCCAGCCCCATCGCGCCGGGGAACGGCGGTCGACGCAGAAAGCGCACCACCTCCGCGACCCGCTCATCGTGTCGCAGCTCACCCCGGTCGAGATACCCCCGGAGCGCGCTCCGCAGCTCGGCCGCGCTCTCGGGTGGCTCGGTGACCCCCATCAGTCGACCCGCGGTCGCCCATTCGCGCACGTACGCGTCCGCGCCGCCCGGAATCGGCTCGCCCCACTGCTCGTGGCAGGAGAGGAACGCGTCGGCGAAGGCGACATGCACGAACGCCGACAGATCCGCATCCGCGGCTGAGTACGGTGCTGTTCGGCCAGCGCCGTCGACGTAGTCGCCGGTGACGTGTTGGTGGTAGCGCGCGACCCGCGCCACCTCGCGCGTCGCCTGCTCGGTCGAGCCGTAGGTGAGGCAGATCACCCAGCGAACCGTGCCGACGAGTCGCCCCGCGGTGTCGTGTCGATATCGGGAGTGATCGTGCACGCCCGCCATCGGGCCCGGATGGAGCGCCTGCACGAGCAGTGCGCGGATGCCCGCGACGAGCGTGCCCATGCCCCCGTGCACCGTCCACGCCGCGCCGCCCTCGGGGAAGTAGCCGGCGTCGTCGCCGTCGCGCAGTTCGCGCACCCACGACGGCTGGCCGTCGGCATCGCCCGAGAGCACGGTCAGCAGGCGGCCCCGAGCCCCACGGCGACGACGAGGCTCCGTCGAGGGGCCCGTGCGCGTCATGGTTCGAGGGTACGTCGCAGGGCTGAAAGAATTGGCCGGTGACCTCCCCCGCTCTTGGACTCCTGCTCGACGTCGACGGCCCCATCGCCAGCCCCGTCACCCGCACGGTGGCGATCGATTCGATCGCCCGTGATCTGGCTGCGCTGGCCAACGCGGGCAACCCGGTCGTCTTCAACACGGGGCGGTCGGATGCGTTCATCCGCGATGTGGTCCTCGAGGTGATGGTGGCCGCGGGCCTGAAGCCAGGTTCACCGGTGCATGCGATCTGCGAGAAGGGAGCCACCTGGTTCTCGATCGTCGACGGGGTGGCCGGTACGACGCAGATCGACCCGGAGCTGCAGGTGCCCGCCGACCTCGGTGCGTTCGTGCGCGTCCTGGTCGAACAGCGTTTCAGCGACACGATGTTCTGGGACGACACGAAGCTCACGATGATCTCCGTCGAGCAGCGCGTCGAGGTGCCGAGCGAGACGTACCACGCGGCGCAGGCTGAGTTCAACGCGATTGTCGCCGATCGAATGCGTGAGCAGGGCCTCGACTCCCGGCTTCGACTCGACCCGTCGATCATCTCAACCGACGTCGAGGATGCGCGGGTCGGCAAGGACATGGGGGCCCGCCGCGCGATCGAGCTGCTGCAGGCCTCCGGGGTGCCGCAGGTCTGGCGCACCGCCGGGGATTCGCGCAGCGACTACGCGATGGCCGATTGGCTGCACGAGGCCGGCTACGACGTTGAGCACCTCGACGTGCGCCCGGCCGACGGGGTGCCGCAGACGCCGTACGCCGTGCGGATGCATGACTCGCTCATCCACGACGATGCCGCCGCGGTGTTCCTCACCGAGTGGCGCGGCGAGTTCACTTTCCCGCGCTGAGTCGGCCGCGGATCCAGTCGATGCGCGCCTGAAGCTGGGCGACGGTCGCGCGCGCGACCTCCGGCCCGCCGCAGGCGCGCCGCACCTCGGCGTGCACCATCGCGTGGGTCTGCCCGGTGCCACGGGCGCGGATCGAGACGAGCGAGTTCAGCAGCTTCCGCTGCTCGGCGATGGTGCGGTGCAGCGGCTGCGGAGCCGGATCCGGTGTCGTGCTGGCGCCGCTCCCCTCCCCGTGGAAGGCCGCGCGGCGCGCTTGGCGGGCCTGGCGGTGCTTGAGAAGCTCGCTGACCTGCTCGGGCTCGAGGATCCCGGGGAGCCCGATGAAGTCCCACTCCTCGTCGCTGCCCGGCTGCGCGAGCGCGCCGTACTCCTCGCCGTCGTAGAGCACCTTCTCGAAGGTGGCCTCCGAGCCGAGTGCCGTCCACTCGTATTCGTCGAGCAGCTCCGCCGAGGCGGTGTCGCCCTGCTCGGCGCGTTCCAGGAGCGAGTCGTCGAGCAGGTCGTCGCCGGAGGACTCGCGATCCAGCGCGTGATCGCGCTCGCGCTCCAGTTCGCTCGCCAGCCGGAGCAGCACCGGCACGCTTGGCACGAAGATCGAGGCGAGCTCGCCGCGGCGCCGGGCGCGCACGAAGCGGCCGATGGCCTGCGCGAAGAACAGCGGCGTGGAGGCGCTGGTCGCGTAGACGCCAACCGCGAGTCGCGGCACGTCGACCCCCTCCGACACCATGCGGACCGCCACCATCCAGCGGTGCGTGCTCGCCGAGTACTCGGAGATCCGGTCGCTGGAGGCCTTCTCGTCGCTGAGCACGACGACGGGCGCCTCGCCGGTGAGGTTCTCGAGAATGGTGGCGTAGGCGCGGGCCGTGGTCTGGTCGCTCGCGATCACGAGGCCTCCCGCATCCGGCACCGACTGCCGCACCTCGCTGAGGCGCTTGTCGGCGGCGGTGAGCACCGCGGGCATCCAGTCGCCGTCCGGGTCGAGCGCGGCGCGCCAGGCCTGCGAGGTGACGTCCTTGGTGTCGTCCTGTCCGAGGGTCGCCTCCCACTCCTCGCCCTGCTTCGTGCGCCAGCGCATCGAGCCGGCGTAGCTGAGGAACACGACCGGTCGCACGACGCCGTCGCGCAGAGCCCGCCCGTAGCCGTAGGCGAAGTCGGTCTGCGACAGCCGCACCCCGCGCTCGTCGCGCAGGTAGCGCACGAACGGGATCGGCGCCGTGTCGGAGCGGAACGGCGTCCCCGTCAGCGACAGGCGGCGCTCGGCCGTCTCGAAGGCTTCACGGATGGCGTCACCCCAGCTGAGCGCGTCGCCGCCGTGGTGGATCTCGTCGAGGATCACCAGCGTGCGCGCCGACTCGGTGAGCTGGCGATGCAGGCCCGCCCGCACCGCGATCTGCGCATAGGTGACGACGACGCCGTGGTACTGGCGCGACTCGCGCGAGTGCCGATTGCTGAAACGCGGATCCAGACGGATGCCGGCCCGGTGCGCCGCATCGGCCCACTGCGTCTTGAGGTGCTCGGTGGGGGCGACGACCGTGACCCGGTCGACGACGTGGCGCTGCAGGAGTTCGCTCGCGAGTCGCAGCGCGAACGTGGTCTTGCCGGCGCCGGGGGTCGCCGACACGAGAAAGTCGCGGGGGCCGTTGCCGTCGCCGCGACCGTCGTCGGTCTCGAAGTAGGCGGTGAGCGCCTCCTCCTGCCAGGCGCGAAGGCGACCGGCGGTGCCCCAGGGGGCGCGCTGCGGGTAGCTCGGCGGCAGATGCTCGGCCGCGGCGGCGGCGCGGAAGGTGCTCCCGGCGTCGACGGACGCACGCGAGGCGGCGTCGAATTCGGCGGAAGTACTCACTTGAAAAGACGATACCGCGCGCCGCCGACGGCGTCAGTCGCCATGGCCGAATCGCCGCGTTCGCGCGCCGCGCAACAGGGCAGCGGAGCGCACACTGCCGTCGCCGAACCGCGCATTGAGCTCGTCCATCGTCGTCTCGGCCTCGCGCCACGCCTCGTCGTCGTCCCACAGGCTGAGCCGGGCGACGTCGCCGGTGAGCTGCTCGGCGCGCACCCCCACCAGCCGCACGGGTCGCCGCTCCGGGTTGGCGGCGTCGTACAGCGCCCGCGCCTCCTCAGAGAGGCGACGCCCCACGTCGGTGGGGTCGGCAAGCGTGCGCGAGCGGGTGATCGTCGTGAAGTCGGAGAAGCGGAGCTTGAGGCTGACCGTGCGAGCGCGGACCCCGGCGCGACGCAGGCGAATGCCGACGCTGTCGGCGAGCTGCAGCAGGGTGCGGTGGATCACGTCGCGCTCGAGCACGTCGGTCTCGAACGTCGTCTCGTGGCCGACGGACTTCTCTTCCCTGCCCGGCGCGACCACGCGCGGGTCGCGACCCCAGGCGAGCTCTTGAAGGCGTGTCGCGCCGACGTCGCCGATGCTGTGCCGGAGCGTGTCGATCGGCAGTTCGGCGAGGTCGCCGATCGTGCGCAGTCCGAGCCGCCTGAGCTGCTCCTCCGTCTTGGCGCCGACGCCCCACAGCGCCGAGATCGGCTGCGGGTGAAGAAAGGCGAGAGTGTCGGCGGCCGGGACGATGAGCTGGCCGTTCGGCTTCGCGCGGCCCGAGGCGAGCTTCGCCACGTACTTCGTCGCGGCGGCACCGACAGAAGCGTTCAGCCCGGTCGCCTCGAACACCGCAGCGCGCAGTCGGGCTGCGATCTGCCACGGGGTGCCGAACAGCCGGCGCGCGCCGGAGATGTCGACGAACGCCTCGTCGATGCCGAGCGGTTCGACGAGCGGCGAGATCTCGCCGAGCGCCGCCATGAACAGCGCCGAGTAGTGCTGGTAGCGCTCGAAGTGCGGCTCCAGCACGATCGCCTGTGGGCAGCGCTGCCGCGCGAGCGCCATCGACATCGCGGAGTTGACCCCGAACTGGCGCGCCTCGTAGTTGGCGGCGGTCACCACCGAGCGCGCGCTGGCGTGCCCGACGATCACCGGCCTGCCGACGAGCTCGGGACGTTCGAGCAGTTCGACCGAGGCGTAGAACGCATCCAGGTCGACGTGCAGGATCGTCGCTGTCTCATCGTCGACGGGCGCGTCGCTGACCAGCCGGTTGCGCCCATCCTGCTTGCTCACCCGGCTATCCTGCCACCGCCCGCCGACAGCGGTGCGGCCGCGACGAAAGGGGCCCCGACGACGCTGTCGAGGCCCCGGCCACGGAAGACTCGGAGCGTCCGCGTGGACGTGCTCCGCGCAGAACTGAGGGCGGCTCCGAAGTGGAGCCGCCCTCAGTCAAGCAGTGCGGGGCGTGAGCGGCAAGACGTTGCCAGCCCCGCGGGTGATGGTCAGGCGCGACGCGAACCTCGCGTCACGAGCCCCCAGATCAGCAGCACGATGATCGAGCCGCCGATGGCGAGAAGCCAGGTCTGGATCGAGAAGAACTCTTCCAGCCCCTCTCCGAAGATGAGTCCGCCCAGCCAGCCGCCGAGCAGTGCCCCCACAACGCCGAGCAACAGCGTCGCGAGCCAACCGCCCGCTTGCCGTCCCGGCAGAATGAGCTTCGCGATGGCTCCGGCGATCAGCCCGAGCAACAGGAATCCCAAGAACCCCATGTCAACCTCCCAGTCGATAGAGGAATCACTCCGGGTCTCGAAGTGACCACTCCACGATGCGTGACCCCCGAACGAGGGTCAAGCCGGAATCTGCTGACCGTTTTCTGTGCCGTTCCTGAGCGTTATTGGAGTGCGGGGTGAGAGGGTGTACGGCGCGTCCGCGGGTCCGCTTGCCGAAAGCACGTCCCGCGGGCACGCTAATGACATGAGCGTTCAACACCCGTGGTCTCGCTATGTCGCCATCGGCGACTCCTTCACCGAGGGCATCGGCGATCCGGAGGAGCGCAGCCCGGGCGGCCACCGGGGCTGGGCCGACCGCGTCGCCGAGGTTCTCGCTGAGCAGACCGAAGACTTCGCCTACGCCAACCTCGCCATCCGCGGCCGGGTGCTGCAGCAGATCCTCGACGAGCAGGTGGATGCGGCCCTCGAGCTGCGACCCGACCTGATCACGATCTCGGCGGGCGGCAACGACATCATCCGCCCGCGCACCGACCCGGATGACGTCGCCGCTCGCATCGAAGGCGGCATCGCGCGACTGCGCCGCGATCGCGCCACGGTGGTGCTGTTCAACGGTCCCGATATCGGCGGCACGCCGGTGCTCGGACGCATCCGGGGCAAGGTCGCGATCTACAACGAGAACCTGCGCACCATCGCGCAGAAGCATGACTGCGTTGTGGCCGACATGTGGTCGCTGCGCGAGCTCACCGACCCGCGCATGTGGGCACCGGACCGCCTGCACTTCTCCCCCATCGGCCACCAGACGATCGCGCGCATGGTGCTGGCCGCCCTCAACGTGGAGAACAGCCTCGAGCCCTTCGCGGCCGAGCCGCTGCCGCCGCAGTCCTGGCGGCAGGCGCGCATCGACGACATCGGCTGGGCGCGCGAGCACCTGGCGCCGTGGATTCTGCGCCGGATTCGGCACCAGTCCTCCGGCGACTTCATCGAGCCGAAACGGCCGACCGCGGGGCGCGTCAGCGAGGGCTGAGCCCCGGCTACGGGTTCCCCGTGATCAGGCCCGGGTGCGTGAGCCGCCACCACGGCCCCGGATCGCCCAGCGCGGCGGTCGTCTCGAGCTCCACGCGCAGCGCCGCCTCGACGCTGTCGCCAGTGCCCTCGAACACGAGCGTGCCGACGCGTTCGCCCGCCTCGACGAGCGTCACCTCGTCGGTCTCGATGCGTGCCGTGAAGACCGCGTCGCCCCAGACGAGCGCCTCTGCCGTCTCGGTGGTGACAATCGTGGTGTCGGCCTCCCACAGCGTGGCGAACGAGCCCAGCTCGACGCCCGGCTCGATCAGGGTGATCGCGGCGAGGTTCGCGAAGGCGCTGTCGAGGAGATCCTCGACATCGCCATTGAGCACGTCGTGATCGGGCGCCCCGAGGATCACACCGATCACGGTGACCGGCTCGACGCGTCCCTCGATCTCGCGTTCGGCCGAGAACAGGAGATTCGCGCCGAATGAGTACAGCGTTCCGGTCTTGATCCCGTCGACGCCGTCGGTGCCGAGGAGCGCGTTCGTGTTCTCGATCGTGCCGCGGTTGCTCACCGTCTCACTCGCGCTGCCGACGATGTCGGCCACGAGCGGATCGGCCAGCGCCAGGCGACCGAGTTCGATCAGATCCGAGACCGTGCCGACGTTCGCGTCGTCGATCCCCGTCGGCTCGACGATCGTGATCGAGTCGAGGCCGTGCTCGGCGAGCCAGGCCGCGGCGGCCGTGCGGAAGGCGTCCTCCGAGCCGAAGGCCCACACGGCGAGGCTGGTCGCGAAGTTGTTCGCCGACTTGATGAGGGTGAGTTCGAGCAGATCGCGCTGGGTGTACCTCTCCCCCGCCGCCACGGCCGTGACGCTGCCATTCATGGCGAGCTGCTGCGAGTAGTAGCTCACGTCGGTCGAGCTCATCGTGATCGTGGGCCCGTCATCTCCGAGCGACAGCGGATGGGCGTGCAGCACGGTCAGTGCCGTGACGACCTTCGTGATGCTCGCCAGCGGCAGCGCCCGCTCGGAGCCGTCCTGCGCGCGCACCTCCGGCAGCTCGACGACGCCGAGGGCGCTGGCGCCGTAGTTCGGCCAGTCCAGCTCGGGCGCGTCGATCGTCACAGTGGCGGGCACCGCGGTCTCGGCAGCGATCGCCGGGAGCGGCGCCAGCAGCGTCATCGGCACGTAGAACCCGACGGCCAGGGTGGCGAGCGCGATGACCGCCGCCGCGAGACGCCGACGGACGTACACCGCACGGGAGTGCCGCTGTCGCGGAGTCGTCGCGGTCCGGCTCACCCGGCAATGCTAAGCGACCCGCAACGCCCAGAGCGCCACCGCGGAGGCGGCGGCGACGTTGAGCGAATCCACGCCCCCGGACATCGGAATCGTCACGGTGACATCGGCCGTGCTCAGCGCGCGTCGGCTGAGCCCGTCCCCTTCGGTGCCCAGCAGGATGGCGACGCGCTCGGGCGGATGCGCGGCGAACTCGTCGAGTCCGACCGCCTGGTCGTCGAGCGCGAGCGCCGCGACGGTGAAGCCAGCCGCCCGGAGCTGGTCGAGTCCCCCGGGCCAGGCGTCGAGCCGCGCCCAGGGCACCTGGAGGACGGTGCCCATGCTGACGCGCACCGAGCGGCGGTAGAGCGGATCCGCGCATCCGGGGCTGATCAGCACCGCGTCGGCGCCGAGACCCGCGACCGCGCGGAACACCGCGCCGACGTTGGTGTGGTCGACGATGTCCTCGAGCACGACGACGCGCCGCGCGGAGGCCAGCAGCGTCGGAATGTCGAGCGGGGCCGGACGGTGGAACGAGGCGAGGGCTCCGCGATGCATCGCGAAGCCGGTGAGCTCTTCGAGCACGCCGGGCTCGGCGAGATACACGGGCACGTCGTGGCCCGCCAGTAGCGGCTCGATGTCGGGCAGCCACTTCTCCTGCAGCAGCACCGATCGCGGGCGATGGCCGGCCGCGAGGGACCTCGCGATGACCTTGCTGGACTCGGCCAGGTAGAGTCCGCCGGCCGGTTCGAGCAGTCGGCGCAGCTTGCCATCCGTGAGGTCGCGATAGTCGCGCAGACGCTCATCGCCGGAGTCGCTGATGGGAATGATCTCCATGTCGCATCCCTTCACCGCTCGCCGGGCTGACAGCCCCCGGAAACATATCGGAAAACTCAGGGCCGTACGCTGGGGGCACCGGCACAGGAGGTGTGCGTGACGACGATTCCCGTGGCGACGACCGCTGCGGCCGAAGGCCTGGGCGATCTCGACCGTGACATCGAGCGGGTGCTCGACGTGCTCGCGGGGCGACGGATCTCGGTGCTGACCGGCGCGGGTGTGAGCACCGACTCCGGCATTCCCGACTACCGCGGCACGGGCGCACCGGTGCGCTCGCCGATGACGTTCCAGACCTTCATCGCCGATCCGCGCGCACGCCAGCGCTACTGGGCGGGCAGCCACCTCGGCTGGCAGCGGTTCGCCACGGCGGCGCCGAACGCGGGGCATCGTGCGCTGGCCGAGCTCGAGAACCGGGGCATCGTCAACGGCCTCATCACGCAGAACGTGGACGGGCTTCACCTGCGCGCCGGATCGCGTCGGGTGGTCGATCTGCACGGTGCGCTCGACCGCGTGCGCTGCCTGACCTGCGGCCAGAGCTTCGACCGCGGCAGCATCGCCGACCGCATGGCCGCGGCCAACCCGTGGCTGGCCGAGCCGGGCGCGCTCGAACTGAATCCCGATGGGGATGTCAGCGTCGAGCATGTCGACGAGATGGTGGTGCCCGATTGCACCGTGTGCGGCGGTGTGCTGAAGCCCGAGGTCGTCTTCTTCGGCGAGTTCGTGCCGACCGAGAAGTACACCGAGGCACGTGCCCTGGTGCGCTCGTCGGATGCCTTCCTGATCGCCGGCTCCTCACTCGTGGTGAACTCGGGGATCCGCCTGCTCGACCAGGCCGTCAAGAAGCGGCTGCCGGTGGTCATCGTCAACCGCGGTCAGACGAAGGGCGATGCGCGCGCAACCCTTAAGATCGAGGCGGGCACGTCCGAGATCCTCACCGCGCTGCGGGACCGACTCGCGGGCTGAGCGAGATCCGCCTCCCGGCTGCCTGGGAGACCTTCTGTGACCGAGCTGTTTCTTGTCCGCCACGGCGAGACCGAGTGGAATCGCGAGCGACGCATCCAGGGCCGCACCGACATTCCGCTGAACGAGACGGGTCGGGCGCAGGCGCGCGCGACGGGGGCGCTGCTGGCCCGGCGCCGCTGGGATGCGGTGCTGTCGAGCCCGTTGTCGCGCGCCCGGGAGACGGCGAGCCTGATCGCGGAGGAGCTCGGGCTGCCG
Organism: Herbiconiux sp. J20-20; assembly: GCF_057365085.1. Lineage (NCBI taxonomy): Bacteria > Bacillati > Actinomycetota > Actinomycetes > Micrococcales > Microbacteriaceae > Herbiconiux > Herbiconiux sp. J20-20. The sequence continues at coordinate 440,589 of NZ_CP195122.1, read as the reverse complement.
GGTCCCGAGCTGATCGAGGGCGTGATCGAGCGCAACTACGGCGAGGCCGAAGGCCTCAATTTCCGCGAGGTCGACGAGCGATTTCCCGAGGGCACCCACGTGCCGGGTCGGGAGTCGCGGGACGAGGTCGCCGAGCGCGTCGTGCCGGCTCTCGTCGAACTGGCACGTCAGCGCCTCGGGCAGTCGCTCGTCGTCGTGAGCCACGGCGGCGCCATTCGTGCCGCACTCTCGGTCGCCGAGCCGGGCATCTCGCACGGCATGATCACCAACGGCTCGGTGCACAGCTTCCGGGTCATCGACGGCACGCTGCGACTGATCGCCTTCGATGACCCGATCGAGGACGAGTCGATCGGCGCCGACACCGGTGCCCTGAGTGTGCAGAACGCCGTCGAGGCGCGGGACCGGGAGCTCACATGAACGCCGCCACCGAACGCTTCATTGCCGCGGTCGCGCCGCACGGCCTCGACCCCGAGGTGCGGTTCTTCGACGAGAGCACGCACACGGCGGCGGAGGCAGCCGCCGCGATCGGCTGCGAGGTGGCCGCCATCGTGAAGAGCCTCGTCTTCGTCGCGGACGGGGAGCCGCTGCTCGTGCTGGTCTCGGGTCCGCGGCGCATCGACACCGCGGCGCTCGGCGCGCGCATCGGCGCGGAGATCGGCAAGGCGGATGCGGCGCTCGTGAAGTCGGCGACCGGCTACAGCATCGGCGGGGTTCCGCCGCTCGGGCATCCGGAGCCGATCCGCACCCTGGTCGACGAGGGGCTCCTGGAGCTGGAGGAGCTGTGGGCGGCTGCCGGGAGCGCCAACTCGGTGTTCCCGATCGCACCGGCGCGTCTGGTGGAGCTCAGCGCCGCCCAGGTGCTGCGCGTCGACTGACGACCCGTTCGACGAGTTCGAGCAGCTCGGCCGCGCTGCGGTCCCAGTCGAAGTTCGCGGCCTGCGCGCGGGAGGCGCTCGACGCGCGCGCCCAGGCGTCGGCGTCGGCGAGCTCGCGCACCGCCGCGGCGACGGCGGAGGCATCCCTCGGCGGCACGAAGCGCGCGGCCTCGCCGCCGATCTCGCGGAAGATCGGGATGTCGCTGACGACGACCGGGGTGCCGAGCGACATCGCCTCGACAAGCGGAATCCCGAAGCCCTCATCCAGTGAGGTGCTGAGCAGCGCCGTCGCGCGCGAGAGCACCGCCTGATATTCCTGGTCGCTCGCCCCGTTGTGGAAGACGAGCGCGCCCTCGGGGGCGAGTTGCGTCAACCGGGCCCGGTCGGCATCGCCGATGCGGCTCATCAGGTGCAGGCGGTGGTCCGGGAGCTCGTGCAGCGCGCGCGCCAGCGTCTCCACGTTCTTGTAGGGCATGAATGAGCCCATGTAGACGAGTTCGCGGTCGGCGTCGCCGCTCGGGGCCGAGCGCGGCGTCGCGGGCGCCGGGTCGGCGGCGTTGCGCACCACGGTGATCGGGCGGCGGGTGAGCCGGTGCTGTTCGATGAGCGTCTTGCTGGTCTCCGAGACGGTGGCCACCTCATCGGCGCGGTTCAGCAGTAGACGCTGCGGCCACCAGGCCAGGTGGTAGAGCCGCCAGAGCAGCCGGATCACCGCGGGCAGGTCGCGCGGAGGGGTCCGGTTCCGGTAGTAGATCAGGTCGTGGAGCGTGAGCACGAGTCCGTAGCGACGCCCCCACGACCCCATGGTCTGCATCGGGGTGAACACGACGTCCGGGCTCAGCCGGTTCACCTGGCGCGCGACGAACAGCTCGCGCACGCTCGTCGGCGAGGAGATCTTCACCCAGGGCAGATCCGGCAGCATCTCCAGTTGCCGTTCATCGCTGATCAGCATCGTCACCGGGTGCCGGCGAGCGACCGCCTCGGTCACCCGCGCCGCGTAGCGGCTGATGCCGTCGTGGTGGCCGAGCCGCGTGTAGCGGCAGTCGATGACGAGCTTCATCTGTTCAGGCCCGGTCGTGCTGCTCGGCCAGGAACTCTCGGATCGCCGCGGCCGCCTCGTGGCGCGCCTCGTAGTGGATCAGGTGCCCCACCTCGGGGAGCACGATCAGGCGCGCATCCGGGAACTTCTGCACCGTCTCACGCTGGCCGTCGACCGGAGTGATGCGGTCCACTCCCCCGGCGATCATGAGTGTCGGGACGGCGACCTTCGGCGCAGCATGGCCCACCTGGGTGCTGAGGGAGGCGTCGAAGGCCTCGGCGACCGTGGCAGGGTCGGAGAAGCCGCTGAAGTAGCGGTGGTGCTCCTCGTGGATCCAGCGGCGCAGCCGGCGATCCGGCGTCGTCACCAGCGACATGCTCATGAACTGCACGACCAGCCAACTGCCGAGCAGCGCCCGCCCGAGCCGTTCGGGAAGCTTGCGGGCGACGTCGTAGTAGAACTTCGTCAGCCGGGTGATGCCGACGCCGGCCCCGGTGAGCGGATCGCTCGAGATCGGGTTCACGAGGATCAGCGCGGGCGTCTCCAGCCCGGCCGCCACCGCGTGACTGGTCACCATCGAGCCGAACGAGTGCCCGAGCACGATTGCGCGACCGCGCAGCTCCAGCGCGTCCAGGAATCCGGCGTACCAGTCGCCGTAGCCGGCGATGTCGTGCGGGCGCTCGGTCATCGGGGTCGAGGCGCCGAAGCCCGGCAGATCCGGTCCGATCACCCGGACCTCCGGCAGCAGCGCGATGACCGGTTCGAGACCGTGGTGGTCGCCGCGGTAGCCGTGGCAGATCACGATGGTGTCGCGGGCATCCGCGGGACCGTACTCCCAGTAGCGGGTCGCGCTTCCCAGCACCTGAACGGTGTTCTCGCGGACCGGAATCCTGGCCAGCTCGTCGGCGTGGGGGGCGGGAACAGTCATCGTTCCCATCCTAGGCGCGAGCACTCGTAGACTCGGACGGTGTCTTTCACCGCACCCCACACCCTGCCCGGTCTCACCCTCGACCCGCACTGGTACCGTCGTGCGGTCTTCTACGAGGTCATGGTCCGCTCGTTCGTCGACTCCAACGGCGACGGTTCGGGCGATCTCGGAGGTCTGATCTCCAAGCTCGACTACCTGCAGTGGCTGGGCGTCGACGCGCTGTGGATCCCGCCGATCTTCGACTCCCCGCTGCGCGACGGCGGCTACGACGTCTCCGACTACCACTCGATCCTGCCCGAGTTCGGCACGATCGAGGAGTTCCGCGAGTTGGTCACCAAGGCGCACGAGCGCAACATGCGCGTCATCATCGACCTCCCGCTGAACCACACCTCGGATCAGCACGAGTGGTTCCAGCAGTCGCGGCTCGACCCGGAGGGTCCGTACGGCGACTTCTACGTCTGGAGCGACTCCGACGAGAAGTTCGACAACATCCGCATCATCTTCACCGACTACGAGGAGTCCAACTGGGCCTTCGACTCGGAGCGGCGCCAGTTCTACTTCCACCGCTTCTTCTCGCACCAGCCGGACCTGAACTACCACAACCCGGCCGTGCACGAAGCGGTGTTCGAGGTCATCCGGTTCTGGATGGACCTCGGCGTCGACGGCTTCCGGCTCGACGCGATCCCCTACCTCTACGAATCGGAGGGCGGCACCGGCGAGAGCGAGCCGGAGACCCACGAGTTCATTCGGGCCGTGCGTCACATGATGGACACCGAGTACCCCGGCCGCGTCATGATCGCCGAGGCGAACCAGTGGCCGTCCGAGGTCGTCGAGTACATGGGCACGAACGAGGAGCCGGAGTGCCACATGGCCTTCGACTTCCCCGCCATGCCCCGCATCTTCTACTCGCTGCGCTCGCAGTCGGCGCAGGAGCTCACGCGCGTTCTCTCCGAGACCACCGAGGTGCCGGACGGCGCCGGGTGGGGCGTGTTCCTGCGCAACCACGACGAGCTGACGCTCGAGATGGTGAGCGAGGAGTACCGCCAGGCGATGTACGGCTGGTACGCCTACGACCCGCGGATGCGCGTCAACGTCGGCATCCGACGCCGGCTGGCGACCCTGCTCGACAACTCGCGCGCCGAGCTCGAGCTCGCCCACGCGCTGCTCTTCTCGCTGCCCGGTTCGCCGTTCCTGTACTACGGCGACGAGATCGGGATGGGCGACAACATCTGGCTGCCCGACCGCGACGCCTCGCGCACGCCGATGCAGTGGACGCCGGACCGCAACGCCGGATTCTCCACCGCCGACCCGGGCAAGCTGTTCCTTCCGGTCGTGCAGTCGCTGGTCTACAACTACACGCTCGTCAACGTCGAGTCGCAGCTGGCGCAGTCCCGCTCGCTGCTGCACTGGGTCCGCAACGTGATCCACGTGCGCAAGCAGCACCCGACGTTCGGCCTCGGCTCGATGCGCGTGCTGCGCACCGACCACGAGTCGGTGCTCGCCTTCGTGCGTGAGTACGCGGGGTCCGGGAGCCAGTTCGGTGACGCGCCGGAGCGCATCGTGTGCGTCTTCTCGTTCGCGCACAACCCCGTCGCGGTGAACATCGAGGTGGGCGAGGAGTTCGCCGGCCAGCCGCTGTACGACCTGTTCGGCGGAGCGGAGTTCCCGCGCGTCGCCGAGGACGGGACGGCGACGCTGACGATGGGCTCGCAGGGCTTCTTCTGGCTGCACCTCGGCGAGGCGCGGTTCCAGGGAGGCGGCGCCCGGTGACGCCTGCTGTCTGCGGCACCCCCTAGCCTGGTCGCATGAACAACTGGGGCGGCCGGCTCGGCGTATTCGATCTCGAGACGACGGGCGTCGATGTGCGCACCGCCCGCATCGTCTCAGCCTGCGTGGCGGTGCTGGATCCCGAGGGCAACGTGCTCGAGCGCCGCGACTGGATCGCCGACCCCGGCGTCGAGATCCCGGAGCAGGCGGCTGCCGTGCACGGGATCACGACCGAGCGCGCCCGCGCCGAGGGTCGCCCCGCCCGCGACGTGGTGGCCGAGATCACCGACTCGCTGCGCCAGCAGCTCGGCGGCGGGACGCCCGTGACGGTCTACAACGCGCCCTACGACCTGTCCCTGCTGGCGCACGAGTGCATGCGCCATGCGGTCGCCCCGCTCGCCGCGCTCACCCCGATCATCGATCCGCTGGTGCTCGACAAGGCGGTCGACCGGTACCGGCGCGGCAAGCGCACGCTCGAGGTCACCGCGCAGCACTACGGTGTCGCGCTGGACGATGCGCACGACGCCGGAGCCGATGCCATCGCAGCCGGGCGCGTCGCGCAGGCCCTGGTGAAGGCGTTCCCCGCCGAGCTCGATCTCGACCCGCACGAGCTCCACACCCGCCAAACGGCCTGGTTCGCCGAACAGGCGGCGAGCTTCGAGGAGTACATGCGCCGGGTCAAGGATCCGTCGTTCGTCGCGTCGCGCGGGTGGCCGGTTCGGTGAGTCCGACCGTGTTGCGGATCGCGGCCGCGGTCATCGAGAACGAGGCCGGGCAACTGCTCTTCGTGCGGAAGCACGGGACCGTCGCGTTCATGCAGCCCGGCGGCAAGATCGAGTTCGGCGAGTCCCCGGCCGAGTGCCTGGTGCGCGAGCTCGAAGAGGAGCTCGGTCTGGTGCTCTCCCCCGCCGGCCTGACCGAGATCGGACGATTCGACGCCGACGCGGCCAACGAGCCCGGGATGACGCTCGATGCCTGGTGCTACCGCGCACCGTTGACCGGGGTGCCGGCGATCGCTGCTGAGATCGCCGAGGCCATCTGGTGGGATCCCACGCAGCCGCTGCCGTCGATGGCGCCGTTGAGCCGCGACTACCTCGTCCCGTTCGTCCTCGCCGCGCGCTAGACCCGCTCCGGGCGCGCCCGGGCGCGGTTCCGCCGCACAACGACGAAGGCCCCCGCCGGAGCGGGGGCCTTCGAGGGACGACTTACTTGGAGCCGCCGAAGCTCTTGAAGCGCTGGTTGAACTTCTCGACACGACCGGCCGAGTCCATGATGCGCTGCTTGCCCGTGTAGAACGGGTGCGAGGCGGACGAGATCTCGACGTCGATGACCGGGTAGGTCTGACCGTCGAGCTCGATCGTCTTGTCGCTCGTGACCGTCGAACGCGTGAGGAACGTCTCACCGCTCGCGAGGTCGCGGAACACGATGGGCGCGTACGCCGGGTGAATGTCGGACTTCATGGGAAACCTCGGAAGTAAATGGAAGCTTGAATGGCCAGAGCGGACCAAGGGACGACTATACCAGGTGACGGGCCCGTTCAGACCGCACGCGCCGCGAAACGGCCCGAGTCGCTGGTGCTGACCTCGAGCCGGAGCCCGAATGCCTCCGACAGGTTATCGGCGGTGATGACCTCGGCGATCGGCCCGGCCGACTGGATCCGGCCGTCGGTCAGCAGCATGGCGTGCGTGAAGCCCACCGGGATCTCCTCGACGTGGTGCGTCACCATCACCATCGCGGGTGACTCGGGATTCTGCGCGTAGGCGCCGAGCAGTCCGACGAGCTCCTCGCGCGAGCCGAGGTCGAGGCTCGCCGCGGGCTCGTCGAGCAGCAGCAGCTCGGGATCCGTCATCACGGCGCGGGCGATCTGCGTGCGCTTCTGCTCGCCGTCGCTCAGCGTGCCGAAACGGCGATCCTGGAGGTGGTCCAGCTTCCATTCGGCGAGGACGCGGCTGGCGCGCTTGCGGTCGACGGGGTCGTAGTTCTCGTTCCACCGGCCGGTGACGGCATAGGCGGCGGTCATGACGACATCCAGCACGGTCTCGTCGCCGGGGATGCGGCGGGCGAACGCCGTCGACGCGAAGCCGATGCGCGGGCGCAGCTCGAAGACGTCGGTCTTGCCGAGCTTCTCGTCGAGCAGAACGGCGGTGCCCTCGGTGGGGTGCACGTTCGCCGAGGCGATCGACAGCAGCGTGGTCTTGCCCGCCCCGTTCGGCCCCAGAATCACCCACCGCTCGTCAGGATTGACGACCCAGTTGATGCCGTCGAGGATGCGATTGCCGTCGCGAATGACGGCGAGGTCGGAGAGCGTGAGCACCGCAGACATGATGCCCCTAGCCTACGGCAGGAGCGAGTCGTAGATTCGCCGCGTGCGCTCGGCGATCGACGTCCACGAGAAGTGCTCCTCGGCGCGCTGCCGCCCCGCCTCCCCCATGCGCCGAGCCGTCTCCGGGTCGCTGGTGACCTCGGTCAGCACCTCCGCGAGATCGGCGATGAAGCGGTCGGGGTCCAGCGGCGTGCCGGTGCCGTCGTCGAGCTGCTCGATCGGCACCAGCCGGCCGGTGATCCCGTTGCTGACGACCTCGGGGATGCCTCCGGTCGCCGTGCCGACGACCGCGGCGCCGCAGGCCATCGCCTCGAGGTTCACGATGCCGAGCGGTTCGTACACCGAGGGGCAGACGAAGGTGGTGGCGTTCGACAGGATCGCCGACAGCTCGGGGCGCGGCAGCAGCTTCTCGATCCACACCACGCCGCTGCGCTCGCGCTGCAGCTCGGCGACGCCGGCCTGCACCTCGGCGAGGATCTCCGGCGTGTCGGGGGCGCCGGCGCACAGCACCAGCTGCACCTCCGGCGGCAGCAGGCGCGCCGCGGCGAGCAGGTACGGGAGCCCCTTCTGACGGGTGATGCGGCCCACGAAGACGACGCTCGGCCGGTCGGGGTCGATACCGAAGCGCTCCAGCGTCGCGGGGTCGTCGTGGCGGTGCCAGCGCTCCAGGTCGATGCCGTTGTGCACGACATGCACGCGCGCCGGGTCGATGGCCGGATAGCTGCGCAGGATGTCGGCGCGCATCCCGTCGCTCACGGCGATGACCGCATCCGCCGCCTCGTAGGCGCTCTGCTCCACCCAGCTGGAGATCCGGTAGCCGCCGCCGAGCTGCTCGGCCTTCCACGGCCGCAGCGGTTCGAGGCTGTGCGCCGTCACCACGTGCGGGATGCCGTGCAGCAGCTTGGCGAGGTGTCCCGCCGCGTTGGCGTACCAGGTGTGCGAGTGCACCAGATCAGCGCCCGCGACGTCGCCGGCGATCAGCAGGTCGGTGCCGAGGGTGGTCAGCGCCGGATTGGCGCCGCCGAGCTCTGCGGGCACGCCGTAGGCGTGCACTCCCGTCTCGTCGCGCGGCGCGCCGAAGCAGCGCACCTGCACGTCGAGGCTCGCGCGGAGGGCGGCGACGAGTTCGGCGACGTGGACGCCCGCCCCGCCGTAGACCTCCGGTGGATATTCCCTGGTAATCACATCGACTCGCACGTCTTGACGCTAGTACAGGCGCGGTGGCTGACCTACTGTAAGGACATGGCAGCGAAGAAGGTGTTCGGGATCGTTCTCGCCGGGGGCGAGGGTAAGCGGCTGATGCCGCTGACGGCGGACCGGGCCAAACCCGCGGTCCCCTTCGCGGGGGGCTATCGACTCATCGACTTCGCGCTGTCCAACCTCATCAATTCGGGGCTGCGCCAGGTCGTCGTGCTGACCCAGTACAAGTCGCACTCCCTCGACCGTCACGTGTCGCAGACCTGGCGGCTGTCGGGGCTTCTGGGCAGCTACGTCGCGTCCGTGCCCGCGCAGCAGCGCCTCGGCAAGCGCTGGTTCAGCGGCTCCGCCGACGCGATCTTCCAGAGCCTGAACCTGATCCGCGACGAGAAGCCCGACATCGTCGTCGTGGTGGGCGCGGACCACGTCTACCGCATGGACTTCAGCCAGATGATCGACGCGCACATCGCCTCCGGCCTCCCGGCCACGGTGGCCGCGATCCGCCAGCCGTTGGAACTCTCCGACCAGTTCGGCGTCATCGAGGTCGATCCTGAGAACCCGGAGCTGATCTCCGCCTTCCGCGAGAAGCCGAAGGACGCGGTGGGTCTCGCCGACTCCCCCGGAGAGTTTCTGGCGTCCATGGGCAACTATGTGTTCGATGCCGACGCGCTCATGGCGGCGGTCGAGCGCGACAGCGAGCTCGCCGGATCCAGTCACGACATGGGCGGCGACCTGATCCCCGACTTCGTCGCGCGCGGCGAGGCGGGCGTCTACGACCTCATCAAGAATGAGGTGCCCGGATCGACCGAGCGCGACCGCTTCTACTGGCGTGACGTGGGAACGATCGATTCGTTCCTCGACGCGCACATGGACCTGGTCTCGGCGCTGCCGGTGTTCAACCTCTACAACCGCGACTGGCCCATCTTCAGCCAGCAGCTCAACGCGCCGCCCGCGAAGTTCGTCCGCGACGACAAGAACGCGATCGGCACGATCATCGACTCGATCGTCTCGCTCGGCTGCGTCGTCTCCGGTGGGCACGTCGAGCGCAGCGTGCTCGGACCGTGGACGAACGTCGAGTCGGGGGCCAAGGTCGTCGACTCTGTCGTCTTCGAGCGGGTGACGGTCGGCGCGGGAGCGATCGTGCAGCGCGCTATCCTCGACAAGGACGTGGTGGTCGAAGCCGGCGCGACGGTGGGTGTCGATCACGACGCGGATCGCGCGCGAGGCTTCACCGTGACCGAGAGCGGCATCACCGTGGTCGGCAAGGGCCTCCTCGTCAGCTGATTCGCTCTGACCGGATGCCGCATCCGGCGCCGCTTCCGGAAGGCTCCCCTGCATGGCACGCTTCCTCGTTGTGCTCGACGTCGACTCCACCCTGATCGAGCAGGAGGTGATCGAACTGCTCGCCGAGGAGGCCGGGGTGCTCGACGAGGTCGCCGAGATCACGTTCCGCGCTATGAACGGCGAGCTCGACTTCGAGCAGAGCCTGCGCTCGCGCGTCGCGACGCTCGCGGGGCTCGACGCCCAGGCGATCGCCCGGGTGCGCGAGCGCGTCACCGTGACCCGCGGGGTGCCTGAGCTGGTAGCTGGCGTGCAGGCGGCCGGCGGGGCCGTCGCAGTGGTCTCGGGCGGCTTCCACGAGGTGGTCGACCCGATCGCGGCACAGCTCGGACTCGACGAGTGGCGCGCCAATCGCCTCGAGGTGGCCGACGGGCGTCTGACCGGCGCCGTGATCCCGCCCGTCGTGGATGCGGCCGCCAAGGCGCACGCGCTCGAGGAGTGGGCGACCGCGCGCGACATCCCGCTGTGCCAGACCGTCGCCATCGGCGACGGCGCCAACGACCTTGAGATGATGGCGCGCTGCGGCCTCGCGATCGGTTTCGACGCCAAGGCGCCGGTGCGCGACGAGGCGCACGTGATCCTCGACGAGCGCGACCTCGCGCTGGTGCTGCCGCTGCTGGGGCTCCCCCGGGCCTAGTGGCCCATGCCGAGTCCGCCATCCACGGGGATGACGGCTCCGGAGATGTAGCCGGCGTCGTCGGAGGCGAGCCAGGCGATCACCTTGGCCACCTCGGAGGGCTGCGCGAAGCGTCCCGCCGGAATCGATTTCTTGTACTCGGCCTGCTGGGTCTCGGGCAGCTCCGCCGTCATGTCGGTCTCGATGAAGCCCGGAGCCACGACGTTCGCCGTGATCCCGCGACCGCCGAGCTCGCGCGTGATCGACCGCGCCATGCCGACGAGGCCCGCCTTCGAGGAGGAGTAGTTCACCTGGCCGGCGCCGCCGAACAGGCCGACGACGCTCGAGACGAGAATGATGCGGCCGAAGCGGGCCTTCAGCATTCCCTTGCTGGCGCGCTTGACCACGCGGAACGCGCCGCCGAGGTTCGTGTCGACGACCTGCTCGAAGTCGTCGTCGCTCATGCGCATGAGGAGCGTGTCGCGGGTGATCCCGGCGTTCGCCACGACCACCTCGACCGGTCCGAGCTTCTCCTCCACCTCGGTGAAGGCGGCATCCAGTGCGGCGCTGTCGGTGACGTCGGCGCGCACCGTGAGCGTTCCCTCGGGGCCTTCGCCGGACCGTGCGGTGACCGCGACGCGATGGCCTTGGGCCACGAACTCCTCCGCGATGGAGCGGCCGATGCCGCGGTTGCCGCCGGTCACGAGGATGGTGCGCGTAGTCATACCTGGGAGCCTACCGAGCCGACGACGATGCCACGACGCGCGTAGGCTTGAGTCAGCCATGCGAACCCCTGCCCCCACGATCACGATGCTCCCGCCGTCGCCTGATGACGAGCGGCGCGGACGCATGATCAAGTACATGATCGCCATGGCGATCCGGGTGGTCTGCATCATCCTGTGCATCGTCGTGCCGGGCTGGTGGGTCGTGATTCCGGTGCTCGGCGCGGTGTTCTTGCCGTACTTCGCCGTGCTCATCGCCAACTCGACGACCTCGAAGTCCGGCTCGATCGAGTCGCCCGGCGGAGTCGTGGTGCGCGTCGCCCCCTCGACGAACGAGTCGGCGTGATCGGCTTCGGTGAGACCGCGGTCCGGTGCTCGGCATCCGGGTGCAGCGCCCCGGCGGCGTGGCGCGTGAACTGGCGCAATCCGCGGATTCACAGCGCCGACCGCGTGAAGGTCTGGCTGGCCTGCGAGTCCCACCGCGGCACGCTCGACGACTATCTGACGACCCGGGGGTTTCCGACCCTGGTGACCGCACTCGATGACGTGCCCGAGCTCGTGCCGGACCGTGCGTGAGTGAGGCGAAGCGGCCCTCCGCTCCCACGGGAGTGCAGCGCTGGGGCGGATATGTTGCGTTCGTGGTCGTCTTCGCGATCGCCTGCGGGCTGCTGTCGTGGTGGCAGTGGGCGCGCCGCGACGAGGCGGTCGGCGAGATCGTGCGCGTCGAGACCAACTACGACGCGCCTGCCGAGGCCGTCGAGCGGGTGCTGCCGACGCTCGACACCGCCGACGAGGAGCTCGAGTGGCTGCCGGTCGTGCTGCGTGGCGAGTACCTCTCCGAGTACGAGCTGCTCGTGCGCAACCGTGTCCGCGACGGACTGCCCGGATTCGAGGTGCTGGTGCCGTTCCAGCTCGAGAGCGGCGATGTCGTCATCGTCGACCGGGGCTGGGTCCCGCTCGCGGCAACCGGCTCGCTCCCGGAGACCGTCCCGGCGGCGCCGAGCGGCGAGGTCGAGGTGATCGCACGACTTCAGCTCGGCGAGCCCGAGATCCCCGGCCGCAGCGCCCCCGACGGGCAGATCGCGACGATCGAGCTGCCGGCGATCGACGACCTCGTGCCGGCCTCGGTCTACACCGGGATGTACGGCCTGCTCGCCAGCGAAGACCCGGCACCGACGGAGACGCCCGCGCTGGCCGTCAAGCCGGAGGCCGACGAGGGCCCGCACGCCTCGTACGCGCTGCAGTGGATCCTGTTCGGCATCATCGCGATCGTCGGACTGGTGTGGGCCTACCGGCGGGAGCGCCGCATCGCCGCGCTCCCGGTCGAGGAGCAGGCCGCGGCCCGCGCCGCGCGGCCCCGCTCGGCGGATGCCGAGGAAGAGGACGCGATTCTCGACCGGCTGTAGCGCGCTCGCTCGGGCCTCAGGCCAGCGAGATGAGCTCGGCGTAGTCCGGCGTCCAGTGGTCCTCGACCCCGTCGGGCAGGATCAGCACGCGTTCCGGGTTGAGAGCCTCCACGGCTCCCTCATCGTGGCTGACGAGCACCACGGCGCCGGTGTAGCCCGCGAGAGCGCCGAGGATCTCTTCACGGCTCGCCGGGTCGAGGTTGTTGGTCGGCTCGTCGAGCAGCAGCACATTCGCGCCGCTCACGACGATCATCGCGAGCGCGAGACGGGTCTTCTCGCCACCCGACAGCACCCCAGCGAGCTTGTGCCCGTCGTCGCCGGTGAACAGGAACGAGCCGAGGACCTTGCGCGCCTCGGTCTCGGTGAGGTTGGGGCTGGCGGCGACCATGTTCTGCAGCACGGTGCGCTTCACGTCGATGGTCTCGTGCTCCTGCGCGTAGTAGCCGATCCGCAGCCCGTGCCCCGGCTCGACCTGTCCGGTGTCCGGCTTGTCGACGCCCGCCAGAATGCGCAGCAGCGTCGTCTTTCCCGCACCGTTGAGGCCGAGCACGACGACCTTCGAGCCACGATCGATCGCCAGGTCGACGGCGGTGAAGATCTCCAGGGAGCCGTAGCTCTTGCTGAGCCCGCTGGCGGCCAGCGGCGTCTTTCCGCACGCGGCCGGGTCCGGGAAGCGCAGCTTGGCGACGCGGTCGGCGGCGCGGACCTCGTCGAGGCCGGAGAGCATCTTCTCGGCGCGCGCGACCATCTGGTGCGCGGCCGCCGCCTTGGAGGCCTTGGCCCCGAAGCGCGCGGCCTGCAGCTGCAGCGCGGTCGCCTTCTTCTCGACGTTGGCGCGCTCCTTCTTGCGGCGGTCCTCGTCGGCCTCGCGCTGGCGCAGGTAGTGCTTCCAGCCCATGTTGTAGACGTCGATGACCTGCCGGTTCGCGTCGAGGTAGAAGACCTTGTTGACGACCTCCTCGACCAGATCGACATCGTGGCTGATCACGATCACCCCGCCCTGGTACTGCTTCAGGAACTCGCGGAGCCACACGACGCTGTCGGCGTCGAGGTGGTTCGTCGGCTCGTCGAGGATCATGGTGTCGGCGCCGGAGAACAGGATTCGCGCGAGCTCGATGCGGCGGCGCTGACCGCCGGAGAGCGTCTTGAGCTGCTGGTCGAGGATGCGGTCCGGGAGCGCCAGGTTCGAGGCGATCGCGGCGGCCTCCGCTTCGGCCGCGTAGCCGCCCAGGGCGAGGAAGCGATCCTCGAGCTTCGCGTAGCGAGACATCGCGGCGTCGCTGATGGCGGCATCCGGGCTCGCCATGTCGACCGTCGCCTGCTGGATTCCGATCACCAGACTGCCGAGGCCTCGCGCATCGAGGATGCGGGTGCGGGCGGTCTGCTCGGGGTCGCCCGAGCGCGGGTCCTGCGGCAGGTAGCCGATCTCGCCGTGGCGATCGATCCTGCCGCCGCTCGGCACGGTCTCCCCCGCGAGCGTCTTGGTGAGGGTCGTCTTGCCCGCCCCGTTGCGACCGACCAGCCCGATCTTGTCGCCCTTGTCGACTCGGAAGGTCACCTCCTCCATGAGGAGGCGGGCCCCCACACGGATTTCGAGGTCTTGCACGGCGAGCACTGTGACGTTCCGTTTCTTCGGGAGGTTTTCGACAAGAGGCTGGAAGAGCCAGCCCGCTAGTCTAACCAGTGAGGCGCCCGCCTTACTTCCACCGACGAACGCCAAGGAATTCGATATGACGTCTCTCGTCCCTGCCGCCCCGCGCATCGTCCTCGCGGACCGCCTCGTGTCGCGCACGCTAACCACCGACGTGGTGCTCGTCGCCGCCGGTGCCGCGCTCACCGCGATCCTCGCCCAGGTCTCGATTCCGATGTTCCCGGTGCCGATCACCGGTCAGACGCTCGCCGTGCTCCTCGTCGGCGCCACGCTCGGCGCGGTCCGCGGCGCCTCCTCGCTCGCGCTGTACGCCGTCCTCGGCCTCGTCGGACTGCCGGTGTACGCGCCGCAGGCCGACGGCAGCCACCTGACCGGCTTCCTCGCGCTGGCCGCCCCCAGCTTCGGCTATATCGTCGGATTCGTGTTCGCGGCCGCGGTCGTCGGCTGGCTCTCGGAGCGCACCTGGGACCGCAAGTTCTTCAAGGCCCTGGCGACCTTCGTCGGCGGCTCGGTCGTCGTGTTCGCGTTCGGCCTTCCGTGGCTCGCGTTCGTGCTCGGTGCGAACCTCACCCAGACGCTCGAGTGGGGTCTGTACCCGTTCATCATCGGCGGCGTCATCAAGGCGGCGATCGCCGCGGCGCTGCTGCCCGCTGCCTGGTGGGGCGCCGACAAGCTCGCCGAGCGCCGCGCAAACGACGCCGCGTAGCGCTTCGTCCACGCGAAAGGGCCCCGGAGAAATCCGGGGCCCTTTCGCGTTGCGGGCTGTCAGGTGCTGAAGCCGATCCGCCTGTCGGCGGCGCGATCGGCACTGACAGCCCACCGGGCTGTCAGATGCTGAAGCCGATCGCGCGCATCATGTCTCGACCGTCGTCGGTGATGCGCTCCGGGCCCCACGGCGGCATCCAGACCCAGTTGATGCGGAAGCGCTCGACGATGCCGTCGAGCGACTGGCCGATCTGCTCCTCGATGACGTCCGTCAGCGGGCAGCCAGCCGAGGTGAGCGTCATCGAGATCACGAGCGCGTCGTTCTCGTCATCCCAAGCGAGATCGTAGATCAGACCGAGGTCGACGATATTGACACCCAGCTCGGGGTCGATGACGTCCTTGAGTCCCTCTTCGACCTGGTCGAAGAGCTTCGGTTCGAGGGCGGTAGGCATGGCTTCAGGCTACGCGGTTCGTCGGGAAAACGCCGAGAGACACCTGATCAGGCCTCGACGAGGTAGCGGTCGTAGCCCTCTTCCTCGAGACGCTCGGCCAGCTCGGGTCCGCCCTCCTCGGCGACCCTGCCGTCGACGAAGACGTGCACGAAGTCGGGCTTGATGTAGCGCAGGATCCGCGTGTAGTGCGTGATGAGCAGGATGCCGAGGCCGGTCGTCTCGTGGGCGCGGTTGACGCCCTCGGAGACGATCTTGAGGGCGTCGACGTCGAGACCCGAGTCGGTCTCGTCGAGCACCGCGAACTTGGGCTTGAGCAGTTCGAGCTGCAGGATCTCGTGGCGCTTCTTCTCGCCGCCCGAGAAGCCCTCGTTGACGTTGCGCGCCGCGAAGTCGCCGTCCATGCGGAGGTTCTTCATCGACTCGCGCACCGTCGTCGTCCAGCCGCGGATCGCCGGCGCCTCGCCGTCAATCGCGGTCTTGGCCGTCCGCAGGAAGTTCGAAACGGTCACGCCGGGGATCTCGACCGGGTACTGCATGGCGAGGAACAGTCCGACGCGGGCGCGCTCGTCGACGCTCATCGCGAGGACGTCTTCGCCGTCGAAGGTGATCGTGCCGCCATCGACGTTGTAGCGGGGGTGGCCGGCGATCGTGTACGCCAGCGTGGACTTGCCGGAGCCGTTGGGGCCCATGACGGCGTGGATCTCACCGGAGTTGATGGTGAGGTCGACGCCCTTGAGGATGGGCTTCTTGCCGGCATCGGTGTCGATGCTGACCTGGAGGTCGCGGATCTCGAGAGTGCTCATGTGTGGGTTCCTTGCTTCAGACCGCGAGCCGCTGGCTCGCGTCGATGTAGACGTCGCCGTCGATGACCTCGACAGCGAAAACGGGAACCGGCTCGTAGGCCGGAAGGGTGAGGGGCTTGCCGGTGGTCAGCTCGAACTTCGAGCCGTGGGCCCAGCATTCGAGGGTGTCGTCTTCAACGAACCCTTCGGAGAGCGAGATGTCGCCGTGCGTGCAGGTGTCACCGAGCGCGTGGACGGCACCCGCGGAGTCCATCACCACGGCGATGGCGACGCCGTCGACGACGACCTTCTTGGCGGTGCTCGGCGAGAGTTCGCTCACCGGGCAGACCTTCGTTGCGCTCACGCGGCACCCTCCAACTCGTTCTCGAGGGCCTCGATGAGCCGCGACTCGAGCGCCGGTTCTCCGATCTTCTGCACGACCTCCACGAGGAAGCCGAGCACGACGAGTCGGCGGGCCTCCTTCTCGGTGATGCCGCGCGACTGCAGGTAGAACAGGTGCTCGTCGTCGAACCGGCCGGTGGCGCTGGCGTGACCCGCACCCGCGATGTCGCCGGTCTCGATCTCGAGGTTCGGGATCGAGTCGGCGCGGGTGCCCTCGGAGAGCACCAGGTTGCGGTTCTGCTCGTAGCTGTCGGTGCCGGTGGCGTCGCGCCCGATCAGCACGTCGCCGATCCAGACGGTGCGCGCGCCGGCGCCGTTCAGGGCGCCCTTGTAGGTCACTCGGCTCACCGTGTGCGGGGCGATGTGGTGCACGAACACCTGCTGCTCGAGGTGCTGTCCCGAATCGGCGAAGTAGACGCCGAGCGATTCGACCTCGGCGCCCTCCTCGGCGAGAGCGGTGCTGGGGTTCACCCGCACGACTCCCCCGCCGAGCGAGACGACGATGTGCTTCAGCTTGGCGTTGCGCCCGACGCGAGCGAACTGGCTCGAGAGGTGGATCGCCTCGTCGTTCCACTCCTGCAGGCTCACCACGGTGAGCTGCGCGTCGTCGCCGACGATGATCTCGACGTTCTCGCTGAGCTGGGCGGCGCCCTGGCTGTCGAGGACGATCAGGCCCGAGGACTGTGCGGCGGCCTCGATCAGCACGTGCGCGGCGCGCGGCGCCTCGCCGAGCGAGTCGCGCGTCACCGTGAGGACCTCGCCCTCGCCCGCGACCGAGATGTGCAGCGCGTGCTCGAAGGTGGACCAGGCGTTGGCGGACGCCTTGTCCTCCGGGGTTCCGGCGCTGCCGATGCGGGCGTCGTCGCGGCCGATCCACTCGACCGAGACTCCCTCCACCTCGGGGTACAGCACCGCGTACGGGCTGCCGTCGAGCTCGCCGTCGATCAGCGGACGGAGCCGCTCGACGGGTGAGAGCTTCCATTCGGCCTCGCGGCCGGTGACCGCGGGGAACGCGGTCGGGTCGGTGGAGGCGAAGCGCTCGGAGCGCGTCTGGACCGGGGCCGTGCCGGGGCCGTGCGAATGCTCCGCCAGGCCGTGCTGATTCGGCGCGACGGCCTCATCGGTGGTCGTCGTGGGAACTGCGGACATCTAGCCGACGCTGCCTTCCATGCTCATCTCGATGAGCTTGTTGAGCTCGAGTGCGTATTCCATCGGGAGTTCGCGCGCGATGGGCTCGATGAACCCGCGCACGATCATGGCCATCGCTTCATCCTCGGGGAGGCCGCGCGACTGCAGGTAGAAGAGCTGCTCCTCGCTGACCCGCGAGACGGTCGCCTCGTGGCCCAACTGAACGTCGTCGACGCGAATGTCGATGGCCGGGTAGGTGTCCGATCGCGAGATCGTGTCGACCAGGAGCGCGTCGCAGCGGACCGTGTTGGCCGAGTGGTGAGCGTTCTCGGCCACGCGAACCTCGCCGCGGTAGCCGGCGCGCCCGCCGCCTCGGGCGATGGACTTCGAGACGATCGACGACGTCGTGTACGGCGCCATGTGGATCATCTTGGCGCCTGCGTCCTGGTGCTGGCCGGGGCCGGCGAAGGCCACCGAGAGCGTCTCGCCCTTGGCGTGCTCGCCGACGAGGAAGATGCTCGGGTACTTCATCGTGACCTTGGAGCCGATGTTGCCGTCGATCCACTCCATCGTCGCGCCCTCGTGCGCGACCGCGCGCTTGGTGACGAGGTTGTAGACATTGTTCGACCAGTTCTGGATCGTCGTGTAGCGAACGCGAGCGTTCTTCTTCACGATGATCTCGACGACGGCCGAGTGCAGCGAGTCGGACTTGTAGATCGGGGCGGTGCAGCCCTCGATGTAGTGAACGTACGAGCCCTCGTCGGCGATGATCAGCGTCCGCTCGAACTGGCCCATGTTCTCCGTGTTGATGCGGAAGTAGGCCTGCAGCGGGATCTCGACGTGCACGCCCGGCGGAACGTAGACGAACGAGCCGCCCGACCAGACGGCCGTGTTGAGCGCGGCGAACTTGTTGTCGCCCGAGGGGATCACGGTGCCGAAGTACTCTTGGAAGAACTCGGGGTGCTCGCGCAGCGCGGTGTCGGTGTCCATGAAGATGACGCCCTGGGCCTCGAGGTCTTCGCGGATCTGGTGGTAGACCACCTCGGACTCGTACTGCGCGGCGACGCCGGCGACGAGGCGCGAGCGCTCCGCCTCCGGGATGCCGAGCTTCTCGTAGGTGTTGCGGATGTCCTCGGGGAGGTCCTCCCAGGACTGCGCCTGCTTCTCGGTGGAGCGCACGAAGTACTTGATGTTGTCGAAGTCGATTCCGGTGAGGTCGGCGCCCCAGGTCGGCATCGGCTTCATGCCGAAGATCTTGAGCGCCTTCAGGCGCATCTTGAGCATCCAGTCGGGCTCGTTCTTGAGCTTTGAGATCCCGGCGACCACGTCTTCCGAGAGCCCGCGCTTGGCCACCGAGCCCGCGGCGTCGGAATCCGACCACCCGAACTCGTATTGACCGAGGCTCGCAAGCTCTGGTCGGTCGATGAGCACGTCTGACATGCGTTACCTCTCT
Source organism: Herbiconiux sp. J20-20 (assembly GCF_057365085.1). Classification (NCBI taxonomy): domain Bacteria; kingdom Bacillati; phylum Actinomycetota; class Actinomycetes; order Micrococcales; family Microbacteriaceae; genus Herbiconiux; species Herbiconiux sp. J20-20. The sequence goes on along the minus strand of NZ_CP195122.1, from coordinate 421,802 downwards.
CCTGCCGAAGCGGACTGTTCTGCCCGTGTCGGTATCTCGGTCCAGGCTCGCGCGCGAATGTTCGGCGACCCGAGCGCAGCGCTGCGGTGCGCCTGAACCACTCGATCTTACAGGCACCACCTGCCCGTCCGCCGAGTGGCGCGGGGCTTGTCGCGTGTGTTCGGGCCAGATGCCCGACCTAGACTCGGATGCGCGTCGATCCCAGGCGCGGCAACGTCAGAATCGGAAGGCACTCCGCCCGTGACCCTCGGCACCTCGTCGGCTCTCCCCCTGTCCGCCCGCATCCGCGGATGGCTCCCCTCGACCGCGGACGATGTGCGCATCCGCGTGGCCGCCTGGGCCTCGTTCGTGGCGGAGGTGCTGATCATCGGCACCGGCGGTGCCGTCCGCCTCACGGGCTCCGGTCTCGGCTGCCCGACCTGGCCGACCTGCACCGCGGATTCCCTCGTCTCGACGCCCGAGATGGGCATTCACGGCATCATCGAGTTCGGCAATCGCACCCTCACCGGGCTGGTGGGCATCCTGGCACTCGCGGTGGTCGTACTGGTGTGGCGGATTCGCCGGGAGCGCCGCGACCTGTTCGTGCTGGCGCTCGTCGTCCTCGGCGGTGTCGTCGCGCAGGCGATCGTCGGCGGGATCACGGTGCTCACCGGGCTGAACCCGTTCATCGTCGGATTCCACTACGTGGCCTCGGTCGCGCTCGTCGCCGTCGCCGCCACCTTCCTGGCGCGGCGCACGCAGGCCCCCGGCCCGCGGGAGCTCGCGGTGCCGCGCTGGTACGCGCTCGTCTCGCGGATCACCGGCCTCGCGCTGGTGGTCACGATCTTCGTCGGCGTGCTGACCACCGGTGCGGGACCGCACTCCGGGGACTCGGACGCCGGCCGCAACGGCTTCGATGCGGAGCTGCTCTCGCACTTCCACTCGTGGCCCGGATACGTCCTGCTCGCGCTGACTGTCGTGCTCGCCGTCGTCGCGTGGCGCGCGAAGCTGGCCCCCGCGGGCTGGATGCTCGTCCTGCTGGCCGTGGAGGCCGTTCAGATCAGCGTCGGCCTCTACCAGGCGCGCAACGGACTTCCGGAGCTCGCGGTCGGCATCCACATGGTGCTCGCGGCTCTCGCCGCGGCGGCGTTCACGGTCGCCAGCACGCGGTTGCGTCGGCCGCGCGCCTAGCCCGCGGCGGGACGCCTAGAAGCCGATCGGCAGGTACAGCAGCGGGTCGAGGCCCACGGCGAGGAAGACGACCGTCAGGTAGCTGATCGAGGCGTGGAACACGCGCATCGGCTGCACCTCGCCGTCGCGGATCGCCCGTGAGTAGAGGCGGTGCGATTCGAGCACGAACCACGCGCCGGCGAGCGTCGCCGCCACCGCGTAGAGCGCGCCCATCGGCGCGATCGGGATGAGCAGCAGCGAGCAGGCAACCGTGGCCCACGCGTAGAGCACGATCTGGAGGCCGACCACGGTGCGGCCGCGCACGACCGCCAGCATCGGAACCGAGACGGAGGCGTAATCGGCGCGGTAGCGCATCGAGAGCGGCCAGTAGTGCGGCGGAGTCCAGAGGAACACGATGCCGAACAGGATGACCGGCGCCCAATCGAGCGAGCCGGTGACCGCAGCCCAGCCGATCAGCACGGGCATGCAGCCCGCCGCGCCGCCCCAGACGATGTTCTGCGGAGTGCGGCGCTTCAGCACCAGGGTGTAGACGAGCACGTAGAAGAGGATCGCCGCGAGCGAGAGCACGGCCGCGAGCCACGTGGTGAACACCCAGAGCCAGGCGATCGACACGACGCCGGTCACCCAGGCGAAGACGAGGGCCTCGCGGTCGCTCAGCTCCCCCGTCACGAGCGGGCGCTTCTGGGTGCGCTTCATGACGCGGTCGATGTCGCGGTCGATGTAGCAGTTGAACGCGTTGGCGCTTCCGGCCGACAGCGAGCCGCCGACGAGCGTGGCGAGCACGAGCCACAGGTTCGGGATGCCCTGGGCGGCGAGCACCATCACGGGGGCGGTCGTGACGAGCAGCAGCTCGACGACGCGCGGCTTGGTCAGCGCGACGTACGCCTTGATCTTCTGCACGACCCCGATGCGCCGCGGGTCAGCGGTCCGCTCGGCGTTCAGGGCGGACGTGTCGACGACTCCGGACATAGCTCCTCGGATGGTGTTTCGGCGGGTTCAGTCTAGGCGACGCGATCACCGCCGACCGACCCCTGCCCGATGCCGCGGGGCCGGGCGCGCTCCCACGGCCACCTCGACGCGACGATCGGAGCGATTCCCTATACTCGTAGCGTTCCCTGGCCGCGAGCCGGACTCCCCCACACATCGTGACCGTGGGTGCCGGTTGCCGCGGTGCGCCAATGATGTCGGTCGGTGGAACCTGCACTGCAGGAGCTTCCGCCTCCTGCCCGGTTATCGAAAGGTCTTTACCTCGTGGCACCACTTTCCTGGGATGAACTCGACGCGAAGGCCGTCGACACCGCTCGTATCCTCGCCGCGGACGCGGTGGAAAAGGTCGGCAACGGCCACCCGGGTACCGCGATGAGCCTCGCGCCGGCCGCGTACCTGCTGTTCCAGAAGGTCATGCGCCGCGACCCGAAGGACCACAGCTGGCTCGGCCGCGACCGATTCATCCTCTCGGCCGGTCACTCCTCCCTCACTCAGTACGTCCAGCTCTACCTGGGTGGCGAGGGCCTCGAGCTCGACGACCTCAAGGCGCTGCGCACCTGGGGCTCGAAGACGCCCGGACACCCGGAGTACGGCCACACGGACGGCGTCGAGATCACCACCGGCCCGCTCGGTCAGGGCCTCGCTTCCGCGGTCGGCTTCGCCTACGCGGCGCGCTACGAGCGCGGCCTGTTCGACCCGGAGGCGGCGGCGGGCACCAGCCCGTTCGACCACTTCGTCTACGTGGTCGCCGGTGACGGCGACATCCAGGAGGGCGTGACCGCGGAGTCGGCTCCGCTCGCCGGCCACCAGAAGCTCGGCAACCTGATCGCGATCTACGACTCGAACCAGATCTCGATCGAGGACGACACGCAGATCGCCTTCAGCGAGGATGTGGCAAAGCGCTACGAGGCCTACGGCTGGCAGGTCCTCACCGTCGACTGGAAGAAGACGGGCGAGTACGTCGAGGACGTGCACGCGCTGTACGAGGCGATCGAAGAAGCCAAGGGCGAGACCGACAAGCCGTCGCTCATCATCCTCAAGACCATCATCGGCTGGCCGAGCCCGAAGAAGCAGAACACCGGCAAGATCCACGGTTCCGCTCTCGGCGCCGATGAGCTCGCCGCCGTCAAGCAGGTGCTCGGCTTCGACCCCGAGAAGACCTTCGACGTTGCTGACGAGGTCATCGAGCACACGCGCAAGCTCGCGGAGCGCGGCGCGGCCGCCCACGCCGAGTGGCAGGTCGCGTTCGACGCCTGGGCTGCGGCGAACCCGGAGCGCAAGGAGCTGCTGGATCGGCTCGAGCGCGGTGAACTGCCGGAGGGCGTCGACGAGGCGCTGCCGAGCTTCGACGCGGGCACCGACGTGTCGACGCGTGCCGCGAGCGGGAAGGTGCTGACGGCGCTCGGCGCTGTCATCCCGGAGCTCTGGGGCGGCTCGGCCGACCTCGCCGAGTCCAACAACACCACGATCGGCGGCGCGAAGTCGTTCGTGCCGGCCGAGCACTCGACCCACGAGTGGACGGGCGACCCCTACGGTCGCGTCCTCCACTTCGGCATCCGCGAGCACGCGATGGGCTCGATCCTGAACGGCATCGTGCTGCACGGCAAGACGCGCGCCTTCGGCGGCACGTTCCTCATCTTCAGCGACTACATGCGCCCGGCGGTTCGTCTGGCCGCGCTCATGCAGGTGCCGTCGATCTTCGTCTGGACGCACGACTCCGTCGCGCTCGGTGAGGACGGCCCGACCCACCAGCCGGTCGAGCAGCTCACCACGCTGCGCGCGATCCCGGGCCTCGACGTGGTCCGCCCCGCGGACGCCAACGAGGTGGGCATTGCCTGGAAGACGATCCTGGAGCGCCGCAGTGCGCCCGCGGGCATCGTCCTCAGCCGTCAGAACCTGCCCGTGTTCGAGCGCGGGGCCGCCGAGGCGGCCGGCGAGACCTTCGCGTCGGCGGAGCTGGTCAGCAAGGGCGCGTACATCCTGGCGGAGGCTCCGAACGGCACGCCTGACGTGATCCTCCTGGCCTCGGGCTCCGAGGTGCAGTTCGCCGTCGAGGCGCGCGCCGCACTCGCTCAGGAGGGCATCCAGGCGCGCGTCGTCTCGGTGCCGTGCCAGGAGTGGTTCGCCGAGCAGAGCGCGGAGTACCGCGAGTCGGTGCTGCCGGCGAGCATCCAGGCGCGCGTGTCGGTCGAGGCCGGCCTCGCGCTCACCTGGGCGCCGTTCCTCGGCGATGCCGGCCGTTCGGTCTCGATCGAGCACTTCGGCGCCTCGGCCGACTACAAGACCCTCTACCGGGAGTTCGGCATCACCACGGAGGCGACCGTCGCGGCCGCCAAGGAGTCGCTCGCCGCCGCGAGCAACTGACACCGTTTCGGTCCACCACTTTTCACCACACACGGAAGATCACGCTCATGGCAGACAACACCTCCCCCACCGCCCAGCTCTCCGAGGTCGGCGTCAGCATCTGGCTCGATGACCTCTCGCGGGAGCGCATCTTGACCGGCGGCCTGCAGAAGCTGATGGCCGAGCGGAACGTCGTCGGGGTCACCACCAACCCGACGATCTTCGCCGCGGCGCTCGCCAAGGGCGAGGCCTACGACGCTCAGGTCGCGATCCTCGCGGCCGCGGGTGCGAGCGTGTCGGAGGCGGTCTTCGAGATCACCACCGACGACGTTCAGGCGGCCTCGGACATCTTCCGTCCGGTCTACGACGCGAGCAACGGGGTCGACGGTCGCGTGTCGATCGAGGTGGCGCCGGATCTTGCGCACGATGCGGCGGGCACGATCGCTGAGGCGAAGCGGCTCTGGGCCAAGGTCGACCGCCCCAACGCGATGATCAAGATCCCCGCGACGATCGCGGGCCTCGAGGCGATCACCGAGGTCATCGGCGCCGGCATCAGCGTCAACGTCACCCTGATCTTCAGCCTCGCGCGTCACCAGGCCGTGATCGAGGCCTACCTCGCTGGTCTCGAGAAGGCGAAGGCGGCGGGCATCGACCTGTCGACCATCGAGTCGGTGGCGTCGTTCTTCGTGTCGCGCGTCGACACCGAGATCGACGCGCGCCTCGAGGCGATCGGGACTCCGGAGGCGCTCGCGCTGAAGAGCAAGGCGGGCGTCGCCAACGCGCAGCTCGCCTACCAGCTGTTCGAGCAGCAGTTCGCGACCGAGCGCGCCCAGGCGCTGCTCGCGGCGGGCGCGAACAAGCAGCGTCCGCTCTGGGCCTCGACCGGCGTCAAGGACCCGTCGCTGCCGGACACCCTCTACGTCACCGAGCTCGCGGTGGCCGGCGTCGTCAACACGATGCCGGAGAAGACGCTCGAGGCGACCTTCGACCACGGCGTCATCGAAGGCGACCGTGTCACCGTCTCCTACGGTGAGGCTCAGCAGGTGCTCGACCAGCTCGCCGCCGTGGGTGTCGACTACGACGACGTCACGGCCCTGCTCGAGAAGGAGGGCGTCGAGAAGTTCATCGTCTCGTGGAACGAGCTCCTCGACACCGTGACGGCGGCGCTGGAGGCCTCGAAGTGACCGTCACGGTCCACGCCACGGGTGCGGCGGCCGAGGCCGTCGCACGCGTCGTGCCGCAGCTCGTCTCGGACGGGGTCGCGAGCGGAATCACCTCGCTCGACGCCACGCTCTGGGGGCCCGAGGCCGAGGCCGAGGCCGCCGTCCGGCTGGGGTGGACCGAAGCGGTCGCCCTGTCGACCCCGCTCGTCGACGACATCCTCGCGCTGCGCGACCAGCTGCGCGCGAACGGCGTCGACCACATCGTCCTCGGCGGCATGGGCGGCTCGTCTCTCGCTCCCGAGGTCATCACGAAGACCTACGGCGTGCCGCTCACGGTGCTCGACTCGACCGATCCGGCGCAGGTGCGCTCGGCGGTCGGCGACCGTCTGGCGCAGACCGCGGTCGTCATCTCGTCGAAGTCGGGTTCGACCGTCGAGACCGACAGCCAGCGCCGCGCCTACGAGCAGGCGTTCCGCGACGCCGGAATCGACCCCATCTCGCGGATCGTGATCGTGACCGACCCGGGTTCGCCGCTGGATGTCTCCGCGCGCGAGACCGGCTACCGGGTGTTCAACGCGGATCCGAACGTCGGCGGGCGCTTCTCGGCGCTCACCGCATTCGGTCTCGTTCCGAGCGGCCTCGCCGGCGTCGACATCCAGCAGCTGCTGTACGAGGCCGAGGCGGTCTCACTCGAGCTCGCCCTCGACTCGGCGAGCAACCCCGGGCTCGTCCTGGGCGCCGCCATCGCCGGCACGCGTCCGCTCAAGAACAAGCTCGGCATCGTCGCCGATGGCACGCACATCGTGGGCTTCGCCGATTGGGCCGAGCAGCTGATCGCGGAGTCGACCGGCAAGAGCGGAACCGGTCTGCTGCCGGTGGTGCTCGAACCCGACGCGCCCGAGCTCTCGATGGATCTGCCTGATCTGCAGATCGTGCGACTCGTCGCCGACGCGCGCGCCACGCGCGAGGTCGCCGAGGGCGAGATCGAGATCTCCGGCAGCCTCGGCGGCCAGATCATGGTCTGGGAGTACGCCACGGCGGTCGCCGGTCGTCTGCTCGGCATCGACCCGTTCAACCAGCCCGACGTCGAATCCGCGAAGGTCGCCGCGCGCGCCCTGCTCGACGCCCGACCCGAGCCGACGGAGCCCGTCTTCGTCGCCGACGGCATCGAGGTGCGCACGGCCGGACCGCTCGCGATCGAGACCGCGACCCTCGCCGGCGCGATCGACGCGCTGCTGGCGACGCTTCCCGCCGACGGCTACCTCTCGGTGCAGGCCTACCTCGACCGCATCGCGCACCCCGAGCTGGAAGAGCTGCGTGCGCTGCTCGCGGCGCGCGCCGGACGCCCGGTCACCTTCGGCTGGGGACCGCGCTTCCTGCACTCCACCGGTCAGTTCCACAAGGGCGGACCCGCGATCGGAGTGTTCCTGCAGCTCGTCGGCACCACCGCGGAGGACCTCGAGATCCCGGAGCGCCCGTTCACCTTCGGTCAGCTCATCCAGGCTCAGGCCGTCGGCGATGCGACGGTCCTGGCCGAGCACGGTCGCCCGGTGCTCTCACTCACGGTCGACGACGTCGCGAGCGCGGCCGCGGCGCTGCGCGCCGCGATCGGCTGACCCTCCTCGCCCGTACGACGTCAAGGAACACGCATGCCTGTCGAGATCACGCCGGACTTCAACCCGCTCCGGTTGGCGTCGGACCGTCGCCTCAATCGAATCGCCGGACCGAGCGGACTGGTCATCTTCGGTGTCACGGGAGACCTCTCCCGCAAGAAGCTGATGCCCGCGGTCTACGACCTCGCCAACCGCGGCCTGCTGCCGCCGGGCTTCGCGCTCGTCGGCTTCGCGCGTCGCGAATGGGAGAACGAGGACTTCGAGAAGGAGGTGCACGACGCGGTCAAGAAGCACGCGCGCACGCCCTTCGACGAGGACGTGTGGCGCCAGCTCAGCCAGGGCATCCGCTTCGTGCAGGGCGATTTCGATGACGACGCGGCCTTCGACCGGCTCAAGGCCACCATCGAGGACCTGGATGCCCACCGCGGCACCATGGGCAACCACGCGTTCTATCTGTCGATTCCCCCGAAGTCGTTCCCGCTGGTGACCGAGCAGCTGCGCCGCTCCGGCCTCGCCGAGCAGATCGACGGGCAGTGGCGTCGCGTCGTCATCGAGAAGCCCTTCGGCTCCGACCTGACGACCGCGCGAGAGCTGAACGACGTCGTCGAGTCGGTGTTCCCGCCGGACAGCGTGTTCCGCATCGATCACTACCTCGGCAAGGAGACCGTCCAGAACATCCTGGCGCTGCGCTTCGCCAACCAGCTGTACGAACCGATCTGGAACGCGAACTACGTCGACCACGTGCAGATCACGATGGCCGAAGACATCGGCGTCGGCGGCCGTGCCGGCTACTACGACGGCATCGGCGCCGCGCGCGACGTCATCCAGAACCACCTCCTTCAGCTGCTCGCCCTCACCGCGATGGAGGAGCCGGTGTCGTTCGACGCCGCGGACCTGCGCGCCGAGAAGGAGAAGGTGCTCTCGGCGGTGCGCCTCCCGAAGGACCTCGGGGCGGCGACCGCGCGCGGCCAGTACTCGAGCGGCTGGCAGGGCGGTGAACGGGTTCCCGGCTTCCTCGAGGAAGACGGCATGAACCCCGACTCGGTCACCGAGACCTTCGCGGCGATGCGCCTCGACATCAACACGCGCCGGTGGGCCGGGGTGCCGTTCTATCTGCGTGCCGGCAAGCGCCTCGGCCGCCGGGTCACCGAGATCGCCGTCGTGTTCAAGCGCGCGCCGCAGTACCTCTTCGCCGAGAGCCAGACGAGCGCGCTCGGCCAGAATGCGCTCGTCATCCGCGTGCAGCCCGACGAGGGCGTCACGATCCGATTCGGATCGAAGGTGCCCGGTGCGGGCATGCAGGTGCGCGACGTCACGATGGACTTCGGCTACGGCCACGCCTTCACCGAGGCGAGCCCCGAGGCCTACGAGCGTCTCATCCTCGACGTGCTGCTCGGCGATCCGCCGCTCTTCCCTCGGCACGAAGAGGTCGAATTGAGCTGGAAGATCCTCGACCCGATCGAGGAGTACTGGGCGACCCAGGGCCAGCCGGAGCAGTACCGGCCGGGCACTTGGGGACCGTCCTCCGCGGATGAGCTATTGGCCCGCGACGGCCGAGTCTGGAGACGCCCGTGATCGTCGATCTGCCCGCCACGACCACCAGCCAGGTGTCGAAGGCGCTCGTCAAGATTCGTGAAGAGGGCGGCGCGGTCGCGCTCGGCCGCGTGCTCACCCTCGTCATCGCCGCCGTGCACGGCGCCGAGGAAGAGGCGATCGAAGCCGCGAACGACGCGTCGCGCGAGCACCCGATGCGTGTCATCGTGCTCTCGCGCAGCGCCAACCCGGAGGCCGAGGAGGCCCGACTCGACGGCCAGATCCGCGTCGGCGGGGATGCGGGCGCAAGCGAGGTCGTGGTGCTGCGCGCCTACGGCGCCGTCGGCGGCGACGAGGAGGGACTCGTCACCAGCCTGCTGCTGCCGGATGCTCCGGTCGTCGTCTGGTGGCCCACCGCGCATCCGGACAACCCGGCGAAGTCGCCGCTCGGACGGATCGCACAACGACGCATCACCGACTCCGCAGCGGCGGGTCACCCGCTGGAGTCGATGACGACGCTCGCGCGCAACTACGCGCCCGGCGACACCGACTTCGCGTGGACCCGTCTCACGCTGTGGCGCGCGCAGCTCGCCGCGGTGCTGGACCAGCCGCCGTACGAGCCGGTGACCGCCGTCTCGGTGAGCGGCGCCGCCGACTCGGCCTCGACGTCGCTGCTGGCCGCCTGGCTCGGGCTGCAGCTGCAGGTCGACGTCGCGCTCGAGATGAGCAACCATTCGCACGGCTCGAGCGGCATTCATGGCGTCTCCCTGACGCGCGCCTCCGGCGAGATCGTGCTGGAGCGCGGTCAGCCGAACGTCGCCACGTTGACTCAGCCGAACCAGCCCACGCACGACATCTCGCTTCCCCGACGGAACCTGCGTGATTGCCTGGCCGAAGAATTGCGTAGGCTCGATCCTGATGACCTCTACGGAGAGGTCCTCACGCAAGGAATCGGACACATGGATGCGATCGCGCACGACGCGACGCCGTCCCGTGGCAAGTGAGGCTGAACCCATGACCAACGAACGGCGAGTCCTCGTCCACCCCGACAAGTCATCCTTGGCGGGCAGTGTGGCAGCGCGCTTCATCACGAAGATCATCGACGTGATCGAAGAGCAGGAGTTCGCCAACGTGTGCCTCACCGGCGGCACGATGGGCGCCGCGGTGCTGGCGGCGATCAATTCGTCGCCGGCGCGTGACAGCGTCGACTGGAGCCGCATCACGTTCTGGTGGGGCGACGAGCGCTACCTTCCGCGCGGCGACGCCGAGCGCAACGAGACCCAGTCCCGCGAGGCGCTGCTGGATCACCTGCCGATCGACGAGTCCCAGATCAAGTCGTTCCCGGCTCCCGGCGAGCACGCCGACATCGACGAGGCGGCGCGATACTTCGAGACCGTGCTCGCTGAGGCGGCCCCCGAGGGACGCCGCTACCCGCGATTCGATGTCACGTTCCTCGGTGTCGGTCCGGACGGCCACATCGCCTCGCTGTTCCCTGACCACGTGTCGGTGCACGAGACCGACCGCGTCGTTCTCGCGGAGCGCGACTCCCCCAAGCCGCCGCCGGAGCGCCTGACGCTCACGCTGCCGGTGATCAACGCCTCCGATCGCGTCTGGCTGGTGCTCGCGGGCGCCGACAAGGCGGGTGCGCTCGGGTTGACGCTCGCCGGGGCGAGCATCAACGACGTTCCCGCCGCGGGCGCCGAAGGGCGCAAGCGCACCGTCTTCTTCGTCGACCAGGATGCGGCGGCCGAGGTGCCGGAGGCGCTCATCGCCCCGAACTCCTACTGGACCGCGGCGCACGACCTGCCGTCGAACTGACGCGCTTCGCGCGCCAGCGGGCGGTCCCCGCGTCAGCGGGAGGTCCGCCGAGGCTCAGGAGGCGGCGGCGGTTCCGCGGCGCTCGCGCAGCTGCTGCAGCGCGTCGGTGAGGATCTGCTGCGCCTCATCGTCGCTGCGGCGCTCCTTCACGTAGGCCAGGTGCGTCTTGTACGGCTCCATCTTGGAGACCGCGGGAGGGTTCGCCTTGTCGCGACCGGCCGGGAGACCCGAGGCCGGGCAGTCGATCGTCTCGGGGATCTCCTCATCGGGAAGATTCGCTGCGAAGTAGCGCACCGTCTCGTTGCCGAGGGCGTCCCAGTACGAGATCGCGACACGGTCCGCGTGGTACCCGCGGTCCTGCTCCCCCATCGGACCGGATCCGACGCGGGATCCTCGAATCGCGCTGCCGCCAGATGCCATGATGCCTCCGTATGAAGTGGGTGATCGGGTCCGGCGACTCAGGCGCCGGTGTCGAACTTGATGATGAGACCCAGCACGACGATGCTGGCGACCCACACAAGCGCGAGGATGACCGTGATGCGGTTGAGGTTTCGCTCTGCGACACCCGATGAACCCAGGTTCGACGTCACGCCGCCCCCGAACATGTCGGAGAGACCGCCACCGCGACCGCGGTGGAGCAGGATCAAGAGCGTCAGGAGCAGGCTGGTGATGCCCAGCACGACCTGCACGGCGACTGTCAGAAATTCCACGCGAAACCTTTCGATGCCGAAACTCGGCCGGGGGTCAGTATATCGGCTGGTCTACAGGCCGACGTGCTTCTGGAAGCGCACGATGCTCGCGAACTCCTCGAGCTGAAGGCTGGCGCCGCCGACGAGGGCTCCGTCGACATCCGTCTCGCGCATGAACCCCGCGATGTTCCCGGACTTGACCGAACCTCCGTAGAGGATGCGGGTCGCCTGGGCGACCTCGTCTCCCAATTCTTCGGCGAGAGCGACCCGGAGTGCGGCGCAGACCTGCTGAGCCTGCTCGCTGGTCGCCGCCTGGCCCGAGCCGATCGCCCAGACGGGCTCGTAGGCGATGACGATCTCTTTGCCCTTCGCGGCGCCGGCCAGCGCTGCGCGCATCTGGGCGACCGGCACGGCGCTCGGGCCGTGCTTCTCGAGATCCTCTGCGGTCTCGCCGACGCACAGGATCGGAACCAGGCCGTGGCGGTGGGCGGCGGCGACCTTCTCGGCGAGCTGCTCATCGGTCTCGCCGTGATACTGGCGGCGCTCCGAGTGCCCGACGATGACGTACTCGGCGTCGAGCGCGGCAAGGAACGCACCCGAGATCTCACCGGTGTAGGCGCCGTTGTCGAAGCGGGAGAGGTCCTGCCCGCCGAACTTGATCGGCAGGTCATCGGCGCCGACGAGCGTCTGCACCGAGCGGAGGTCGGTGTACGGCGGGAACACCGCCACCTCCACCGCACCGAAGTCGTGTCCCGCGTCCTTGAGCGTCCACGCCAGCTTCTGGACGAACGCGATCGACTGCAGGTGGTCGAGGTTCATCTTCCAGTTGCCCGCAATGAGCGGAGTGCGGCCTGCCATCAGTGGTGCTCCCATCCCAGAACTTCAAGGCCCGGGAGCTGCTTGCCCTCCAGGAATTCAAGACTTGCTCCGCCGCCTGTCGACACGTGGCCGAACTGGTCATCGTGGAAGCCGAGCTGACGGATCGCCGCAGCGGAGTCTCCCCCGCCGACGACGCTCAGGCCGTCGACGACGGTCAGCGCCTCGGCAACCGCGCGGGTGCCGCTGGCGAACGGCGCCAGCTCGAACACGCCCATCGGACCGTTCCAGAAGACCGTCTTCGACCCGGCGATGATCTCCGCGAACTTCGCCGAGGTCTCCGGGCCGATGTCGAGGCCCAGCCCGCTCGCGCCGAACGGCGTGTCTTCGATCGCGTCGGCGGCGGCCACGACGTGCTCGGCGTCGGCCCCGAACTTGGAGGCCACCACCACGTCGGTCGGCAGCACGATCTCGACGCCGCGCTTCTCCGCCTCGGCGAGGTAGCCGCGCACGGTCTCGATCTGGTCGGCCTCCAGGAGGCTCGAACCGACCTTGTGGCCGAGCGCCGCGAGGAACGTGAACAGCATTCCGCCGCCGATCAGCAGCGTGTTCACACGCGGCAGAAGGTGACCGATGACGCCCAGCTTGTCGGAGACCTTGGAACCGCCCAGAACGACCGCGTACGGCCGCTCCGGCTTGCTTGTCAGACGCTCCAGCACGTCGAGCTCGGCCGCGATCAGCGTTCCCGCGGCGCTCGGAAGCGTCTCGGCGAGCTCGAACACGCTCGCCTGCTTGCGGTGCACGACACCGAAGCCGTCTTCCACGACCACATCGCCGAGCGCCGCGAGCTTCGCCGCGAACTCGGCTCGCTCCGCCGCATCCTTGCTGGTCTCCCCCGCGTGGAAGCGGAGGTTCTCCAGCAGCACGACCCCAGGCTCGCTGAGGCTCGCGATGGCCTCCTCGGCGCCGGGCCCGAAGGTGTCGCCGGAGAAGACCACCGGGCAGCCCAGCAGCTCGCTCATGCGCTGCGCGACCGGAGCCAGGCTGTACGCGGGGTTCGGTTCGCCGTCCGGCCGTCCCAAGTGCGACATCGCCACGACCGTCGCACCGGAGTGCAGCAGCGCGTTGATGGTCGGCAACGAGGCGCGGATGCGCCCGTCGTCGCCGATCACACCGTCTTTGAGCGGAACGTTGAGGTCGCAGCGAAGCAGAACGACCTTGCCGGAGAGCTCACCGAGGCTCTCGATTGTGCGGAGCGCCATGGTGTCGTGTCCTCGAGACTTAGAGGCGCGCGGCGACGTACTCGGTGACGTCGACGAGACGGTTGGAGTAGCCCCACTCGTTGTCGTACCACGACGCGACCTTGACCTGGTCGCCGATCACCTTAGTGAGACCGGCGTCGAAGATCGACGAGTGCGGGTCGCCCGCGATGTCGCTCGAGACGATGTCGTCCTCGGTGTACTTGAGGATCCCCTTCAGCGGGCCCTCGGCGGCGGCCTTGTACGCGGCGTTGATCTCCTCGACCGTGACCGACTTCGACGCGGTGAGCGTGAGGTCGGTGATCGAGCCGGTGATGACCGGGACGCGCAGCGCGTAGCCGTCGAGCTTGCCGACGAGCTCCGGGATGACCAGGCCGAGCGCCTTGGCGGCACCGGTCGAGGTGGGGATGATGTTGGCGGCCGCGGCGCGGGCACGACGGAGGTCGCCGTGCGGGCCGTCCTGCAGGTTCTGGTCGGCCGTGTAGGCGTGCACCGTGGTCATCAGACCGCGCTCGATGCCGAAGTTGTCCATGAACACCTTGGCGAGCGGCGCGAGGCAGTTCGTGGTGCAGGACGCGTTCGAGATGATCGAGTGGACGGCCGGGTCGTAGCTGTCCTCGTTGACGCCGAGCACGAGGGTCGCGACGTCGTCACCCGTGGCGGGAGCCGAGACGATGACCTTCTTGGCGCCGGCAGCGATGTGCTTGGCGGCATCCGTCGACTTGGTGAAGCGACCGGTCGACTCGATCACAATGTCGACGCCGAGCTCGCCCCAGGGCAGGTTCGCGGGGTCGCGCTCTTCGAAGACCTTGATGGCCTTGCCGTTGACGATGATCTGCGTCTCGTCGAACTCGACCGTGCCGTCCAGACGACCCGTGATGGTGTCGTACTTGAGGAGGTGAGCAAGCGACTTGTTGTCGGTGAGGTCGTTGACAGCAACGATCTCGATGTCGCTGCCCTTGGCGAGGGCGGCGCGGAAGAAGTTGCGGCCGATACGGCCGAATCCGTTGATACCGATCTTGACGGACACTGGGTCTCCTAGCTGCAGCGCGCGCACGCGCATCCGGTTTTGTGGTGGTTGTGGTGGAACATTCTGGGGGATGCGTGAGGGGCCGGAACTCACCTCACGAAACCCTTACGACAGTAGCAGGAGCCCGTCACCGGTCTTGCGCGCGCTCTCGAAGCGCGCACCGGCGTCGGCCCAGTTGGCGATGCTCCAGAACGCCTTCACGTAGTCCGCCTTGACGTTGACGTAGTCGAGGTAGAACGCGTGCTCCCACATGTCGAGCTGAAGGATCGGGATGACGCCGAGCGGGGTGTTGCCCTGCTGGTCGTAGAGCTGGTGGATGAGCAGGCGCGACCCCACCGGATCCCAGGCGAGCACGGCCCAGCCGGAGCCCTGCAGACTCATCGCCGCGGCGGTGAAGTGCGCCACGAACTTGTCGAACGAGCCGAAGAACTCGTCGATCGCGGCCGCGAGCTCGCCGACCGGCTTGTCTCCGCCGTTCGGCGAGAGGTTCTTCCAGAAGATCGAGTGGTTGATGTGGCCGCCGAGGTGGAAGGCGAGGTCCTTCTCGAGCTTCGGAATCGATCCGAAGTTGCCCGTGTCGCGGGCCTCGGCCAGCTGCTCGAGCGCGGTGTTGGCGCCCGCGACATACGCCGCGTGGTGCTTGTCGTGGTGCAGCTCCATGATGCGCGCGCTGATGTGCGGCTCGAGCGCTGCGTAGTCGTAGGGAAGTTCAGGAAGCGTGTAAACGGCCATCGATTGTCTCTCCTCGCGTTCGGTCTCCGAGGGCGCCGAAACGGCACCGCGGGGACGGTTCCAGTCTAGGGATGCGCGCGGGCGCGCGCAGGACGGTTGGGCTGCTGCTCAGTCGGCGAGCTCGGCGGGAACGCCGAACTCGGTGCCGGGGATTCCGCGATCGCTCGCGGACTTGTCGGCCATCGCCAGCAGGCGGCGGATGCGTCCTGCCACGGCGTCCTTGGTCATCGGCGGGTCGGCATGGTGACCGAGCTCGTCGAGACTGGCGTCACGGTGGCTCAGCCGCAGTTCGCCGGCGTAGCGCAGGTGGTCGGGCACCTCGTCGCCGAGGATCTCCAGGGCTCGCTCGACGCGGGCGCACGCGGCGACCGCGGCCTGCGCCGAGCGGCGGAGGTTGGCGTCGTCGAAGTTGACGAGGCGGTTGGCCGTGGCGCGCACCTCGCGGCGCTGCCGCAGGGCCTCCCAGTCGGCGAGGGTCTTCTCGGCCCCGATCGCGCGCAGCATGTCGGCGATCGCCTCCGTCTCGCGCACGATGACCCGATGCACTCCGCGGACCTCGCGGGCCTTCGCGGAGATGCCCAGTCGTCCGGCGGCGCCGACGAGCGCCATCGCGGACTCGTTGCCGGGGCAGGAGATCTCGAGCGCCGCAGAGCGCCCCGGGTCGGAGAGCGATCCGGCCGCCAGGAACGCGCCGCGCCAGATCGCGGCGAGCTCTTCGCGCGAACCCGTCGTGAGCCGGTTCGGCAGCCCGCGCACGGGCCGGCGACGGGCATCGAGAAGCCCGGTCTGGCGAGCGAGCGTGTCGCCGCCCTCCATGACGCGCACGAGGTAGCTGTTCGAGCGTCGCGCGTTGCTCCCGGAGATCACCGAGACGTCGCTGCGGATCCCGTAGAGCTCGGCCAGATCCTTGCGGATGCGCCGCGCGATCTGCGGGGAGTCGACCTCGGCTTCGACCGCGATCCGGTTGGAGATGATGTGCAGTCCCCCGGCGAATCGCAGGAGTGCGGTCAATTCTGCGGCGCGAACGGTTGTCTTTCCCAGTTCGACGGCCGTGAGTTCTTCTTTCACGTCGGAGGTCAGTGCCACCGGATGCCCTTCGTCTTCTATTCGCGACCGAGGTCGCGGTGCTTCACGCTGACGGCAACGCCGGGCAGGGCGTTCATGCGTCGAGCGAGCTCTTCAGCGACGGCCACCGAGCGGTGCTTTCCACCGGTGCAGCCGATGGCGATCGTCGCGTGTCTCTTGTTCTCCTTACGGTACCCCGTGAGCACGGGACCCAGCGCGGTCAGATATGCCGTGATGAATGTATCCGCATCGGGCTGACCGAGGACGTAGTTGCGCACCTCGGCGTCCTGACCGGTGTGCGGACGCAGCTCGGGGATCCAGAACGGGTTCGGCAGGAACCGGCAATCGGCGACGAGATCGGCGTCCGGCGGCAGCCCGTACTTGTAGCCGAAGCTCATGACCGTGACCCGGGTCTCTTTGCTGGCCGCGTCTCCGAAGTGGTCGTTGACGACCCGGGAGAGCTCGTGGATGTTGAGGTCCGACGTGTCGATGATGAGGTCGCTGGCGGCGCGCAGCGCCTGGACCCGGCGGCGCTCCTCGGCGATGCCGTCCAGCAGGGTGCCCTGACCTTGCAGCGGGTGCGGCCGGCGCACCTGCTCGAAGCGGCGGACCAGCACGGCGTCGGTGGCGTCGAGGAACACC
Source organism: Herbiconiux sp. J20-20 (assembly GCF_057365085.1). NCBI lineage: Bacteria > Bacillati > Actinomycetota > Actinomycetes > Micrococcales > Microbacteriaceae > Herbiconiux > Herbiconiux sp. J20-20. The sequence continues at coordinate 404,942 of NZ_CP195122.1, read as the reverse complement.
ACGCGCACGGCGGCCGAGCCGCGCAGCAGCTCGAGCGCGGCCTCGACGTCGGCGAAGAGCTTGCCGCCACGAATGTCCACGACGGCCGCCACCCGCGGAATCGCCTCACCGGTGTGCTCGGCGAGCTCGACGAGCGGGCGCAGCATCTGCGGCGGCAGATTGTCGACGACGTACCAGCCGAGGTCCTCCAGGGCGTTGCCCACGGTGGATCGGCCCGCGCCGGACATGCCGGTGACGAGGAGGATCTCGCGCTCGGCTCGGGTATCGGTCATGCGCTGTGCTGCTTTCCCTTGGGTGGGTTCAGCCTACCGACGATCGTCTCCGCCAGGGCGGGGCCGATTCCGCGGACCTCTGCGACCTCGGTCGCGCTCGCGGCTCGCAGCTTCGCGACCGAACCGAAGTGGGTGAGCAGCTCCTTCACCCGCGCCGGGCCGAGTCCCGGGATCTCTGACAGCGTGGACGACACGCTCGCTCGGCGCTTCTGCCGCTGGAAGGTGATCGCGAAGCGGTGCGCCTCGTCGCGCAGCCGTTGCACCAGGAACAGCGCCTCGCTGTTGCGGGGCAGGATCACCGGGAAGTCGCTGCCCGGCTGCCAGAGCTCTTCGAGACGCTTCGCGATGCCCACCACCGGGATGTCGTCGATGCCGAGTTCGTCGAGAACCCGGGCGACCGCCGCCACCTGCGGCTGGCCGCCGTCGACGAGCAGGAGGCCCGGTCGATAGGCGAATCGACGTCGTGGCGCCTCCCCCGCGGCGTCCCCGTCGCTCGGGTCCTCCTCGAGGCGGGCCAGCCGTCGCCGCATCACCTGGGCGAGCGCGGCGGTGTCGTCGGCGTACTCGGCGATCGAGAACTTGCGGTAGTCGCTCTTCTTGGGCAGACCGTCCTCGAACACCACCATCGAGGCGACGATGCCGGTGCCGCCGAGGTGCGACACGTCGTAGCACTCGATCCGCAGCGGGGCCTCGGCGAGCCCGAGAGCGTCCGCCAGCTCGTTGAGCGCCGTGGTGCGGGCCACGTAGTCGGCGCTGCGCCGCGTCTTGTAGAGCGCGAGCGCCTGGCGCGCGTTGAGTGTCGCGGTCTCGAGCACCGCGGCGCGATCCCCCCGCTGCGCGGTGCGGATCGACACGCGTCCCTTGGCGCGGCGGCCGGTGAGCCAGGTCTCCAGGGCGGAGGCGTCGACGGGGAGCGCCGGCACCACGACCTCCTTCGGCGGCTCATCTCGGTCGTAGGCCCGCTCGAGCACCGACTCGACGAGCTCGTCGAGCGGCACGTCGAGCTCCTTGTCGACCACCCAGGAGCGCACGCCGCGGACGCGCCCGCCGCGGATCATGAACTGCTGCACGGCGGCGGCCAGCTCGTCGTGCTCGATGCCGAAGACGTCGGCGTCGGGAGCACCCGGCAGCACGACGGCGCTCTTCTCGAGCACGTTGTTGAGCGCGTGGATGCGATCGCGCAGCACGGCGGCCCGTTCGAAGTCGAGCTCGGCCGAGGCGGCCGCCATCTGCTTTTCCAGGTCGACGATGACGCGGCGGTCATGGCTGGACATGAAGGCGATGAACTGGTCGACGATCGCGCGGTGCTCGGCGACCGTCACCTTCTGCGAGCAGGGTCCGCCGCAGCGGCCGATCTGGCCGGGGAAGCACGAGCGGCCGGTCTGCATCGCCCGCTTGTAGCTGGCGTCCGAGCAGGTGCGGATGGGGAACGCGCGCACCATCTCGTCGATCGTCTCGCGCACGGCCCAGACCTTGGGATACGGGCCGAAGTACTTGGCGCCCGGAATCCGGTCGTTGCGGGTCACCATCACGCGGGGCGCCTCATCGGCGAGCGTGATCGCCATCAGCGGGTAGGTCTTGTCGTCGCGGAACTTGATGTTGAACGGCGGTGCGTACTCCTTGATCCAGCTGTATTCGAGCTGCAGGGCCTCGACATCGCTGCCGACGCTCGTCCACTCGACCGATCGCGCCGACAGCACCATGTGCCGGGTGCGCTCGTGAAGGCTCTTGAGCGGCTGGAAGTAGTTCGCCAGACGCGCCCGCAGGTTGATCGCCTTGCCGACGTAGAGCACCCGGCCGGTGCCGTCGCGAAAGCGGTACACCCCCGGACCGGTGGGGATCTCACTCGGCTTGGGACGCCAGGCGAGCGTATCGGCGCGCGGCGGCCGCGAACCCGGGGCTGCCATCATCCTGCCTTCCGGCCACCCGCTCCGCGGTCGGCCTCGAAGAGTTCACGCAGGAACATTCCGGTGTGGCTCTCGGCCACGGTTGCGAGGTGCTCGGGCGTGCCGACGGCGAGCACCTCACCGCCTCCTGCCCCGCCCTCGGGGCCCAGGTCGATGAGCCAGTCGGCGCTCTTGATCACATCGAGGTTGTGCTCGATGACGATCACCGTGTTGCCCTTCTCGACGAGCCCGTCGAGCACCAGGAGGAGCTTGCGCACGTCTTCGAAGTGCAGCCCCGTCGTCGGCTCGTCGAGCACGTACACGCTGCGCCCGTTGGAGCGCTTCTGCAGCTCGGTCGCGAGCTTGACGCGCTGCGCCTCGCCGCCCGAGAGCGTTGTCGCGCTCTGCCCGAGTCGCACGTAGCCGAGGCCGACGTCGACGAGCGTCTTGAGGTAGCGATGGATGGCCGTGATCGGCTCGAAGAACTCGGCGGCCTCGCTGATCGGCATCTCGAGGACTTCGGCGATGTTCTTGCCCTTGTAGTGCACCTGCAGCGTGTCGCGGTTGTAGCGCGCCCCCTCGCAGACCTCGCAGGCCACGTAGACGTCGGGCAGGAAGTTCATCTCGATCTTGATGGTGCCGTCGCCGGAGCAGTTCTCACAGCGTCCGCCCTTGACGTTGAAGCTGAAGCGGCCCTGCTGGTAGCCGCGGGCCTTCGCCTCGATCGTCTCGGCGAACAGGGCGCGAATGCGGTCGAACACGCCCGTGTAGGTGGCGGGGTTGGAGCGCGGGGTGCGCCCGATCGGCGCCTGGTCGACGTGGACGACCTTGTCGAGCTGATCGAGTCCCAGCACCCGCTTGTGCTTGCCGGGCACCTGCTTGGCGCCGTTCAGCTGGTTGGCGAGCACCTTGTAGAGGATGTCGTTGACCAGGCTGGACTTGCCGGAGCCCGAGACGCCGGTGACGGCGACGAACACGCCGAGCGGGAACTCGACGGTGACGTCCTTGAGGTTGTTGGCGCGGGCGCCCTCGACCGTGATGACCCGTTTCGGGTCGATGGTGCGGCGCTCGTCGGGGATCGCGATGGAGCGGCGCCCGGCGACGTAGTCGCCCGTGATCGAGCGACGGTTGGCGAGCAGTTCGTCGTAGCCGCCCGAATGCACGACCTCTCCGCCGTGCTCTCCCGCGCCGGGTCCGATGTCGACGATCCAGTCGGCGGTGCGGATCGTGTCCTCGTCGTGCTCGACGACGATGAGCGTGTTGCCGAGGTTCTTCAGCTTGACGAGGGTGTCGATCAGCCGACGGTTGTCGCGCTGGTGCAGGCCGATGCTCGGCTCGTCGAGCACGTAGAGCACGCCCGTGAGCCCGGAGCCGATCTGGGTTGCGAGACGGATGCGCTGCGCCTCTCCCCCGGACAGACTGCCGGCCGAGCGCGCCATCGTCAGGTACCCGAGGCCGACCTCGAGCAGGAACTCGAGGCGCACGCGGATCTCGCGCAGCACCTGCGCGGCGATGCGCGCCTCGCGCTCGGTCAGCTCGAGCTCCGCCATGAACTCGTACGACTCCCGCAGGCTGAGCTCGGCGACGTCGGAGATGCTGCTGCCGGCGACCTGCACCGCGAGGACCTCGGGCTTCAGCCGCTTGCCGTGGCAGACCGGGCACGGGATCTCGCGCAGGTACTCGCCGTAGCGCTGCTGCGACCAGTCGGATTCGGCCTCGTGGTACTTGCGCTCGATGTAGGGCATGACGCCCTCGAAGCCGGTGGAGTACTTCATCGTGCGCCCGAAGCGGTTGCGCCACTGCACCGAGACCTCGAAGTCGTTGCCGCGCAGAATCGCGGTCTGCACCTCCTCGCTCAGCTCGCCCCACGGGGTGTCGAGCGAGAAGTCGAGGTCGCGCGCGAGGCCTTCGAGCAGGCGCTGGAAGTAGCTGTAGAGGCCCTTGCCGCCCTGGTTCCAGGGCAGGATGACGCCCTCGTTGAGCGTGAGCTCGGGGTCGCCGATGAGCAGCTCCGAGTCGACGCTCATCTTGGTGCCGAGGCCCGAGCATTCCGGGCACGCGCCGAACGGCGCGTTGAACGAGAAGGTGCGCGGTTCGATCTCGGTGAGCTGGATCGGGTGCTGATTCGGGCACGACAGCTTCTCGCTGAAGGTGCGGATGCCTCCCGCGCCCTCGACGTCGACGAAGTCGATCATGACGATGCCGTCGGTCAGGCGCAGCGCGGTCTCGAGCGAGTCGGTCAGACGCGTCAGCAGGTCATCGGCGGCCACGAGCCGGTCGACGACGACCGAAATGTCGTGCTTGTACGACTTCTTGAGCGTCGGCGGTTCGGTGAGCTGGATCAGGTCGCCGTCGACGACCGCGCGCGAGTACCCGCTGGCGGCGAGCTCGGCGAAGAGGTCGACGAACTCGCCCTTCTTCTGGCTGACCACCGGGGCGAGCACCTGGTAGCGGGTGCCGGTCTCGAGCTCCATCAGCTGGTCGGCGATCTGCTGCACCGTCTGGCGCTGGATCCGCTCACCGCACTCGGGGCAGTGCGGGATGCCGATGCGCGCCCAGAGCAGTCGCATGTAGTCGTAGATCTCGGTGATCGTGCCGACGGTGGAGCGCGGGTTGCGGTTGGTGGACTTCTGGTCGATCGAGACGGCGGGACTCAGGCCCTCGATGAAGTCGACGTCGGGGCGATCGACCTGGCCGAGGAACTGCCTCGCGTAGGAGGAGAGCGACTCGACGTAGCGACGCTGCCCTTCGGCGAAGATCGTGTCGAAGGCGAGGCTCGACTTGCCGGAGCCGGAGAGCCCGGTGAACACGACGAGCGCGTCGCGCGGGATCTCGAGATCCACGTTCTTCAGGTTGTGGACTCGTGCGCCCCGCACACTCAGAACGGAATTCTGGGACGCTTTTCCGGGCACGGCAGAGATCGACACCCCGTGAGTCTACGGAGCACCGCTGTCATCCCGCTTGTCGGCGGGTGACGCTCCGGGCGAACGGCGCAGCTCCAGCGCGCCGACCTCGGCGGCGAGACGCCCGATCGCGTCCCGGTCATCGGAGAACTCGGCACCGAGAAGCCGACGGCCGAGAGTCGCGGCGACGCGCGGGTTGTCGCGCTGATAGTCGGTGAGGAGCTGCCGACGCTCGTCCAGGTCGAGCTCGTGAACCTCGGGGAGGAAGCGCTCACGGCCCGTGTCGACCAGTTTCGGCGGGCGGGCGAGGGCATTGAGATACCAGTCACTGGAGCGCCCCCACCCGGCGACAACCCAGTACCGTCCCGCTGCGCGATCGCCGCGGGCCACCTCGATGACGGTGCGCCGCACGAGACCCGACGTGCGTCCGAACGTCTCGAGCAGCAGCAGACGACCGCCGAAGATCCAGCCGAGGCGCGCGCGGAAGACGAGGATCGGGGTCTTCAGCAGCGCCCGAAGCAGAGGGTTCTGCGGGCCGGCGCTCATCGCACGTGGCCCGCGGCCTCCATCTGCCGCAGCTCCTTCTTGAGATCGCCGAGCTCATCGCGCAGCCGCGCCGCGAGCTCGAACTTGAGCTCGGCTGCGGCCTGCAGCATCTGCTCGTTGAGGTCCGCGATGATCGACTCCAGCTCGGCGGCTCCCGCCGCGCCGACGCCCTCGCGGCGAAGGCTCGGGGTCGGTGAGCGTCTCTTGCCGCCGCGCTCGGCCAGCAGCTTCGCCGTGTCGGCGCCCTCGCGCGCGAGCACCTCGGTGATGTCCGCGATCTTCTTGCGCAGAGGCTGCGGATCGATCCCGTGCTCGAGGTTGTAGGCGACCTGCTTCTCGCGGCGTCGGTCAGTCTCCTCCAGCGCCTGCTTCATCGAGTCGGTGAGGTTGTCGGCGTACATGTGCACCTGGCCGTCCACGTTGCGGGCCGCGCGGCCGATGGTCTGGATCAGCGACGTCGAGGAGCGCAGGAAGCCCTCCTTGTCGGCGTCGAGGATCGCGACCAGCGAGACCTCGGGCAGGTCGAGCCCTTCCCGCAGAAGGTTGATGCCGACGAGCACGTCGTAGACGCCGGCGCGCAGCTCGGTGAGCAGCTCCACCCGGCGCAGCGTGTCGACGTCGGAGTGCAGATAGCGCACGCGCACACCGTGCTCGTCGAGGAACGCCGTGAGCTCTTCGGCCATCTTCTTCGTCAGGGTCGTGACCAGCACGCGCTCGTCGCGGTCGGCCCGAACTCGGATCTCCTCGAGCAGATCGTCGATCTGGCCCGCGCTCGGTTTCACGACGATCTGCGGATCGACCAGACCGGTGGGGCGGATGATCTGCTCGACGACCCCGTCGGACACGCCGAGCTCGTAGCGGCCCGGAGTGGCCGAGAGGTAGACCTTCTGGCCGACCCGATCGAGGAATTCCTCCCAGCGCAGCGGGCGGTTGTCGAGCGCGCTCGGCAGGCGGAATCCGTGCTCGACCAGGGTGCGCTTGCGGCTCGCGTCGCCCTCGTACATGGCGCCGATCTGCGGCACCGTCTGGTGCGACTCGTCGATCACCACCAGGAAGTCGTCGGGGAAGTAGTCGAGGAGGGTGTTGGGCGGTTCGCCCGGCGAGCGGCCGTCGATGTGCCGCGAATAGTTCTCGATGCCGTTGCAGAAGCCGATCTGCTCCATCATCTCGAGGTCGAAGCTGGTGCGCATGCGCAAGCGCTGCGCCTCCAGCAGCTTGCCCTGCTTTTCGAACTCGGCGAGCCGCTCCGCGAGCTCTTCGCGGATCGTGCCGATCGCGCGCTGCATCGCCTCAGAGCTCGCCGCGTAGTGGGTCGCCGGGAAGACGGACACCGCATCCATCTTCTGGATCACCTCGCCGGTGAGCGGATGCAGCGAGTACAGCGCCTCGATTTCGTCGCCGAACATCTCGATGCGCACCGCGTGCTCTTCGTAGACGGGGATGATCTCGATCGTGTCGCCCCGCACGCGGAACTTGCCGCGACTGAAGTCGATGTCGTTGCGCTCGTACTGCATGTTGATGAAGCGGCGCACGAGACGATCGCGCGAGATGTGCTCCCCGACCTGCAGCGCCGTCATCGCACCGAGGTACTCCTCGGCGGCGCCGAGACCGTAGATGCACGACACGGTTGAGACGACGACCACATCGCGACGACTCAGCAGGGAATTCGTCGTGGAGTGACGCAGGCGTTCCACCTCCGCGTTGATCGACGAGTCCTTCTCGATGAAGGTGTCGGACTGCGGGACGTACGCCTCGGGCTGGTAGTAGTCGTAGTAGCTGACGAAGTATTCGACCGCGTTGTTCGGCATGAGCTCGCGGAACTCGTTCGCCAGTTGGGCCGCAAGCGTCTTGTTGTGCGCGAGCACCAGCGTGGGGCGCTGCAGCTTCTCGACGAGCCACGCCGTCGTCGCCGACTTGCCGGTGCCGGTGGCGCCGAGCAGCACGATGTCGCTCTCGCCCGCCGTGACGCGATGGGCGAGTTCGGCGATCGCGGCGGGTTGGTCGCCGCTCGGCTGATACTCGCTGACGACCTCGAAGGGTCGAACAGCACGGGTGGGCTCCATGGTTTCAGCCTACGGTCCGCCGGCGACAGTCGCCGGGTCAGCGCGCGTAGGCCTGCCGCAGGTGCGCGATCAGTCGCTCCCTCGCCGGGTGAAGGCTCCCACGCCGCCACACGAGGCGGACCCGAATCGGGTCGGCATCCTCGATCGGGAGGAAGACGACACCGGGGCGCGGCTGGTGATGCGCGGTCGCCACCGACGTGATGCCGATGATCCTGCCTTCTGCGATCTGGTCGAGCCATTCGTCGATGTCCTCGGTCATCGCAAGCTCGGGAGTGCGCTCCTCCCCCGCATCGAGCCACAGCTGGGGTGTCGTGGTGCCGGTCTGCGCATCCACTCCGACGACGTAGGGCACGGCGTCTCGCAGCGAGATGGCGCCGCGATCGGCCAACGGGTGGTCGATGGCGACCGCGCACTGTCGGGCTTCGAGCCCCAGGATCGCGCTGTCGAAGGCCCGCTCGGCGACGTGGTGCCGCACCACGGCGAAGTCGGTGCGACCGGAGGACAGACCGACGTCGCGCGCGGACGCGTGGACCATCCGCAGCGGCATCGACGGGTTCTCGCGATTCCAGCCGCGGAGCACCGCCGTCGTGTGGGCTCCGAGCGCCGCCCAGGCGTAGCCGAGGCGGATATCGCGCGGTACCCCGCGGATGTGGGCAACGGCGCGATCCAGCTCCTCGAGCGCCCGGCGCGCGGCCGCCACAACCTCCTCGCCCGCGTGCGTGACCTCGACGCTGCGCGTGGTGCGAGCAACGAGTGCCGCGCCGACCTCGGTCTCGAGCGCCGCGACCGACCGAGAGACCGAGGCCTGTGAGACGCCGCGAGAAGAGGCGGCCGCCGTGAACGAGAGCTCGTCGGCGACGGCGACAAGATCGCGCAGCTGGCGCGTAGTGATATTCATGCGTCAATCGTAACAATCCGGCGTGATTGCATTTCTGTTTCGCATAGTCACGACCTAGCGTGTGCACATGAATCGAGAGCGGATCGCCCCCGTCACCAGCGTCGCGGGGTCGATCTCGGTGCAGACCGGCGCGGCGATCGGCGCCACGCTCTTCCCGTTGATCGGTCCGCTCGGCGTCGTGGCCGTCCGCCAGGCCGTCGCGGCCGTCGCGCTGCTCGCGATCGCGCGACCACACTGGTCGAACCTGACCCGTCAGCAGCTCATGCCTGCCGCGGCTCTCGGCGTCGTCCTCGTGGTCATGAACCTGTCGCTGTACTCCGCCGTGGAGCGGGTGGGGCTCGGGCTCGCGGTCACGCTCGAGTTCCTCGGCCCGCTCGCCGTGGCACTCACGTCGTCGCGGCGAAGGGTCGACGGGGCGCTCGCCCTGAGCGCCGGCGTCGGCGTCGTGCTGCTGACCGGAAGCGTCCCCGGAATCGACCTCGCCGGGGTGCTGTTCGGACTCGTCGCCGCCGTCGCGTGGGCGGCGTACATCCTGCTGAACCAGCGGGTCGGCGTGCGGCTTCCCGGGGTGCAGGGCACCGCTCTCGCGAGCGCGGTCGCCGCGATCATCACCGCGCCCGTGCTGATCGGAGCGCTCGTGAGCGTTCCCGGCGAGCAGCTGCTCGTCATCGCCGCCGTCGGAGCGGTGGTGGGGATGCTCTCGTCGGCGGTGCCCTATTCGATCGACCTGATGGTGCTGCGGGTGCTGCGACGCGAGACCTTCGCGATCCTGCAGAGCGTCCACCCCGCCGCGGGGGCCGTAGCCGGTTTGATCGTGCTCGGTCAGGTCCTCACGAGCGCGCAGCTGCTCGGGATCGCGCTGATCTCAGGGAGCAACGTCGTCGCGATTCTGCTCGGCGCGAGGGCCGTCGCTCCCGCCGCGCGCGACACCGTCGACGCGTGAGCGCAGCGACGCCCACAGCGCGTCGGCCTGCGCTCGCGTGTCGGCGAGGGTGCCGTTCGCGTCGACCACCACGTCGGCGATCGCCAGTCGTTCGGCATCGCTCGCCTGGGAGTTGATGCGATGCCGCGCCTCCTCGCGCGTCATGCCCCGCAGGTCCACGAGGCGCTGGATGCGCGTCTCGCTGTCGGCCTGCACCACCACGATCAGATCGAACTCGCCGAGGCGCGCGCCGGTCTCGACGAGCAGGGGCACGTCGTAGACGACGATCGCGTTCGGGTCCTCGGCCGCGGCGGCCCGGAAGCGCGCGTGCGACAGCTCGGCCACCGCCGGATGGGTGATCGCGTTCAGCTCGTGCCGTTTGTCGGGGTCCTGGAAGACGATCTGCCCCAGCGCTGCCCGGTCGAGCGTCCCATCGGGCGCGATCAGGTGCGAGCCGAAGGTCTCGGCGATCCGCGCCAGCGCCGGTTCTCCCGGAGCGACGACGTCGCGCGCCAGCTGGTCGGCGTCGATGACTCGCGCCCCCAGCTCCCCCAGCCGCGCCGCGACGCTCGACTTGCCCGAGGCGATCCCCCCGGTGACGGCGACGAGCAGCATCCGGCCATGCTAGCGGTCCTCGCCCCGCCCGGAACCGGGTGCTAGCCTCGCCGCATGCTCGAGTTCCTGACCGGGACAGGCCTTGCCGCCGCCGCCGGCCTCAACGCGTACATTCCGATGCTCGTCTTGGGACTCTCGAGTCGGTTCTTCGACGCCGTCAGCCTCCCGAGCGGCTGGGCCTGGCTGGAGAACGAGTGGGTGCTCGGCATCCTGGCTGCCCTGCTGCTGCTGGAGATCGTCGCCGACAAGATCCCCGCCGTCGACACCGTCAACGACTGGATTCAGACCGTCGTGCGGCCCGCAGCCGGGGGCATCGTGTTCGGCTCGGGCAGCGCGACCGAGACCGCGGTGGTCACCGATCCGGCGGAGTTCTTCGCCAGCAACCAGTGGGTACCGGTCGTCATCGGCATCGTGCTGGCGCTCACCGTCCATGCCGGCAAGATGGCGGCGCGCCCGATCGCGAACGCCGCAACGGCGGGCGTGGCGGCCCCGGTGCTCAGCACCGTCGAAGACCTGTCGAGCCTCGTGCTCAGCGCCGTCGCGATCGTGATTCCGGTGCTCGTGATCGCCGGTCTCGCCAGCCTGGTCGTCGGCCTCGTGCTGCTGCGGCGTCGGATGCGGCGGCGCGCGTCGCGCCGCACGGAGGCCGAAAGTGCGTCCGCTCCGCCGATCCCGCCGCGCCGCAGCGCTTAAACGACCAGCGGGTCGAATGCCCGAAGGCATCCGACCCGCTGAGAACGTGACTTAGTTGTTGCTCGACAGCTTCTCGCGAAGCGCGGCCAGCGACTCGTCGTCGGCCAGGGTGCCGGCCGAGCTGGACTCGCTCGAGAACGCACCCGACGCCGAACCGGACGACGCCGCACGCGGCGCGCTCTCGGCGGCCGCGTCGGCGGCCTCCGCGGCGAGAATCTGAGCCTTGTGGGCCTCCCAGCGAGTCTGGGCGGCCGCGTACTCGGCCTCCCACGCCTCGCGCTGGGTGTCGAAGCCCTCGAGCCACTCGCCGCTGGTCGCGTCGAAGCCCTCGGGGAACTTGTAGTTGCCCTGCTCGTCGTACTCGGTGACCATGCCGTACAGCGCGGCCAGACCGGAGTCGAACTCGGTGCTGTTCGGGTCGATGCCCTCGTTGGCCTGCTTGAGGCTCAGCGAGATGCGGCGACGGTCGAGGTCGATGTCGATGACCTTGACGAAGACGTCCTCGCCGACCGACACGACCTGCTCGGCGAGCTCGACGTGCTTGCCGCTGAGCTCCGAGATGTGCACGAGGCCCTCGATGCCGTCCGCAACGCGCACGAAGGCGCCGAACGGAACGAGCTTGGTGACCTTGCCCGGAGCGATCTGGCCGATCGCGTGGGTGCGGGCGAACACCTGCCACGGGTCTTCCTGCGTCGCCTTGAGCGACAGCGAGACACGCTCGCGGTCCAGGTCGACCTCGAGGATCTCGACGGTGACCTCCTGGCCCACCTCGACGACCTCGCTGGCGTGCTCGATGTGCTTCCACGAGAGCTCGGAGACGTGCACGAGGCCGTCCACGCCGCCCAGGTCGACGAACGCACCGAAATTGACGATCGAGGAGACGACGCCCTTGCGGACCTGTCCCTTCTGGAGGTTGTTGAGGAAGGTCGAACGCGACTCGCTCTGCGTCTGCTCGAGCAGCGCGCGGCGGCTCAGGACGACGTTGTTGCGGTTCTTGTCGAGCTCGAGGATCTTCGCCTCGATCTCCTGGCCGAGGTACGGCGTGAGGTCGCGCACGCGGCGGAGCTCGATGAGCGAGGCCGGGAGGAAGCCGCGGAGGCCGATGTCGACGATGAGGCCACCCTTGACGACCTCGATGACCTGACCGGTCACGACGCCGTCGGTGTCCTTGATCTTCTCGACGTCGCCCCACGCACGCTCGTACTGGGCGCGCTTCTTGGAGAGGATCAGGCGGCCTTCCTTGTCCTCCTTCTGGAGAACGAGGGCCTCGACGCTGTCGCCGACGTTGACAACCTCGCTGGGGTCGACGTCGTGCTTGATCGAAAGTTCGCGGGAGGGGATGACACCCTCAGTCTTGTAGCCGACGTCGAGGAGAACCTCGTCACGGTCGATCTTGACGACGGTGCCTTCGATGAGGTCTCCGTCGTTGAAGAACTTCAGGGTCTTTTCGACCGCGGCCAGAAAGTCTTCAGCAGATCCGATGTCGTTGATGGCGACCTGCTTGGGGGCCGTGGCGGTCGTTGCGGTGGTCATGTAGTAGATGCTCCGAATGGGGACAAAATAAGGCCTGTGGCGGGTGTTGCGGGTTGTGATCGCCGCAGGCATGCGGACAGAACGTTGCGAAAGCAACACTCGAGTCTAGCGATTCTTGGCCCTCGAGTCCACGACCTCGCGCAGCGCGCCCTCCAGCTCGGGGTATTCGAAGGCGAAGCCTGCCTGTTGCAGCCGTCCCGGGATCACCCAGCGGCTCTTCAGCACGAGCTCGGTTTCGGTGCGGATCAGCCACGCGCCCGGTTCGAGCATCCAGCGGTGCATCGGGAGCCCGACGGGAACGCCGAGGACGCGACGCAGCGTCGCCATGAAGGTGCGGTCGTCCACCGGGTGCGGTGAGGAGAGATTGATCGGGCCCGCAAGCTCCGGGTGAGCTTCGAGGAAGCGGATCGCGCCGGAGACATCGGCGAGATGCACCCAGGAGAAGCGCTGTCGCCCGCCCCGTGTCGCGAAGCGATGCTCGGTGCCGAAAGCACGTCGACGACGACTCGGGAACCACGGGCCATCCAGATGCGCGCCGCCGAGCCCCAGCCGGGCAAGCCGGAACAGCGGCGTCAGCACGCCGCCGTCGCCGAGGACGATCGCCGTGCGCAGCGCCACCCGGCGGGTCGCCGGCAGCGCGAGCTCGAACAGCGCCGCCTCCCACGCGGTCGCGACATCGACCGAGAAGCCGGCGCCGAGCTCCCCCGTCGCTTCATCCTGCGGACGGTCATCGGCATGGCGATAGATCGTCGCGGTCGAGGAATTGATCCACAGCGCGGGCGGCGACGACGCCGTGGCGATCGCCGCGCCCAGGGCGCGCGTGGTGTCGATGCGGGAGTCCACGATCTCGCGTCGATTGCGCGCGGTGTAGCGGCAGTTGACGGTTCGTCCGGCCAGGTTCACGACGAGCGCGGCCCCGTCGACAGCGGAGCGGATGCCGGCCGAATCCGACCAGGGCACGTCGCTTCCGACGCCACGACCGATCGTGATGACCCGATCGCCCGAGGAACGGTAGTGCTCGACGAGGTGCCGCCCCATGAAGCCGGACGCCCCGGCGATGACGACGGTGCGGGTCACGACAGCAGTGCGCCCCGAAGGGTGTCGAGACCGACGCCGCCGAGGTCGAGCGCCTGCTTGTGGAAGTCCTTGAACGAGAAGGCGTCGCCAGCACGGCGCTGCGCGGTCGAGCGGATCTCCTCCCAGATCCGCTGGCCGACCTTGTACGACGGCGCCTGCCCGGGCCAGCCGAGGTAGCGGTTCACCTCGAAGCGCACGAACGCGTCGTTCATGTTGACGTTCTGGCGCATGAAGTCGAGCGCGTAGTCGTGATCCCAGACGCCCGAGCCGTCGAGGCGGGGCTTGCCCAGGTGCACGCCGATGTCGAGCACGACGCGCGCGGCGCGCATCCGCTGGCCGTCGAGCATGCCGAGCCGGTCGGCCGGGTCGTCGAGGTAGCCGAGCTCCTCCATCAGTCGTTCCGCGTAGAGCGCCCAGCCTTCGGCGTGGCCGCTCGTGCCGGCGAGCTGGCGCCGCCAGGTGTTGAGGGTGCCGCGGTTGTAGGTCGCCTGCCCGATCTGCAGGTGGTGGCCGGGAATCCCCTCGTGGTAGACGGTGGTCAGCTCGCGCCAGGTGTCGAACTCGGTGACCCCCTCCGGCACGCTCCACCACATGCGGCCGGGGCGCGAGAAGTCGTCGCTCGGGCCGGTGTAGTAGATGCCGCCCTCCTGGGTCGGCGCGATCATGCACTCGAGGCGACGGATCGCGTCGGGAATGTCGAAGTGCGTCTTCGCCAGGTCGGCGACGGCGCGGTCGGAGGTCTCCTGCATCCACTCCTGCAGCGCCTTCGTGCCGTGCAGCTTGCGCGCGGGGTCGGCCTCCAACGCTGCGATCGCCTCCTCGACAGAGGCGCCCGGGAGAATCTCGCCGGCGGTGCGCGTCTGCTCGTCGACCATGCGCTCAAGCTCGGCGATGCCCCACTCGTAGGTCTCGTCGAGGTCGATCTCGGCGCCCAGGAACGAGCGCGAGTGCAGGGCGTACATGTCGCGGCCGACGCCGTCCTGCTCCCCCGCGCTCGGGGCCAGCTCCTTCTCGAGGAAGTCGGCGAGCTCGGCATAGGCGGCGGAGGCGGCGGCGGCACCGGAGCGCAGCCCCGCACGGAGCGCCGCCGGCAGCTCGGCTCCGCCCTCGGCGGTGGCGCCGTCGGCGAACTCACCGAAGAATCCGGCCGGGTTGGCGTGCTTGCGTGCCTGCTTCGCCACCTCGGCGACCTGACGGCGTGCGGGCACGATGCCGCGGGAGATCCCCTCACGCAGGGTCTCGATGTAGCCGTTGACCGCCCCCGGCACGTTCGACATGCGCTCGGCGATGCGCTCCCAGTTCTCGTCGGTCGCGGTCGGCATCAGGTCGAAGGAGTCGCGGATGCCCTGGGCGGGCGAGGCGATCACGTTCAGGTCGCGGAGGTGCAGGCCGAGCTCGGCGCTCTCCAGCTCGAGGTTCAGCTGCGCCAACAGGTCGGTCTTCGTCACCTCGTCGACCGCGTCGATGGGCGCCTCCGCGCTCAGTTTTGCCGCGGTGGCCCGTGCGGCCGCGGTACGCGCCTCGTGGCCCGCGGGCGAGAGGTCGCCGTACTCGCCGGTGCGGCCCTCGACGCCGATCCAGATGGCGTAGTCGGGGTCGAGGTCGACGAGCGTGGTCACCCACTCCTCGGCGATCGCATCGATGGCGCTGGGCGTGCGGACAGGAGGAGTCGAAGCTTCCGTCATGTTCCCAGCGTAGTTCGCCGGATGCCGAAAATCAGTGCGCCGCGGCGTCCCAGTTCGGCCCGGTGCCGAGCTGCACGTCGAGCGGAACCTTGAGCTCGGCCGCGGTCGACATCCGCTCGGTGACGATCTTCGTCATCGTGTCGAGCTCGCCCTCGCCGATCTCGAAGACGAGTTCGTCGTGCACCTGCAGCAGCATGCGCGAAGCGAGACCTTGCTCGCGGATGTCGGCGTCGATCTGCAGCATCGCGCGTTTGATGATGTCGGCCGCCGAACCTTGAATCGGCGAGTTCAGGGCCTGACGCTCCGCGTTGTCGCGCAGCACCCGGTTGGGAGAGGAAAGCTCGGGGAAGGGCCGGCGGCGGCCGAAGATCGTGGTGGTGTAGCCGTCGATGCGGGCCTGCTCGACCACCCCGCGGAGGTAGTCGCGCACGCCCCCGAACCGGGCGAAGTAGTCGGTCATCAGCGCTTTCGCCTCGGACTGCTCGATGCGCAGCTGCTTGCTCAGACCGAAGGCGGAGAGGCCGTAGGCGAGGCCGTACGACATCGCCTTCACCTTGGTGCGCATCGTCGGCGTGACCTCGGCCGGGTCGACGCCGAAGACCCGCGAGCCGACGAAGCGGTGCAGGTCCTCCCCCGACTGGAAGGCCTCGATGAGGCCCTCGTCGTCGGAGAGGTGCGCCATGATGCGCATCTCGATCTGCGAGTAGTCGGCGGTGAGCAGCGTCTCGAAGCCCGCCCCCGACTGGAACGCGGCGCGCACCTCGCGGCCCACCTCGGTCTTGATGGGGATGTTCTGCAGGTTGGGCTCGTTGGAGCTGATCCGGCCGGTCGCCGAGCCGGTCTGCTCGTAGGTGGTGTGGATGCGCTCGTCGTCGCCGATGCTCTTCTCGAGGGTCTCGACGATCTGACGGATCTTCGTCGCGTCGCGGTGCTGCAGCACCAGCTCCAGGAACGGATGCGGGTGCTGATCCTGCAGGTCGGCGAGTGCCGCCGCATCGGTCGAGAACCCGGTCTTGGTGGCGCGGGTCTTCGGCATGCCGAGCTGGTCGAACAGCACCTCCTGGAGCTGCTTGGGTGAGCCGAGGTTGACCTCGCGGTCGATCGTCGCGAAGGCAGCCGCCTCCACCTCGGCCGCGCGCGCGGCAAGCCGCGAGTTCAGCTCGGCGAGCAGCTCGCGCGAGACGGTGATGCCCTGGCGCTCCATCCGCACCAGCACCGCGATGAGCGGCAGCTCGATGTCGACGAGCACCTCGCGCGAGCCGTCGTCGAGCTGGTCGGCGAGCTCATCGGCGAGGCGGCGCACGTACCACGCTTCGGTGGCGGGACTCAGCGGCTCGGTCTCGGGAACCAGCTGGTGCGGATCGGGCTCGGGAAGGGTCTCGCCGAGCTGTGCGTACACCAGACTCGCCAGGCTCTCGGACTTCGAACCGGGCTTCAGCAGCCAGGCTCCCAGGGTGACGTCGAAGGCGATTCCGTTCAGCTCGAGGCCTGCCTCAGCCATGACCGAGACCTGGCCCTTGCCGTCGTAGACGTGCTTGGGGGCGTCGCTCGCGAGCCACTGCTCGAGCGCGACGTAGTCGGGGCGCCCCGGCGCCCACGGCACCCAGGCCGAGTCGGTGCTGCTGGCGATCCCGAAGCCGGTGATCTCGCCGTCGAAGGTGGCGACGCGGAGCCCGAGCGGCTCGGTGCCCTTCTTCGAGGCGTCGTCGAGCCACTTGGCGAGCTCCTCGTCGACCATCGTGCGGATCGCGGGCACGGCCGCGCTCTCCGCCTCGGGTGCGCCCTCGCCGGTATCGGTGATCCCTTCCAGCTTGAACACTCGGTCGAGCAGCGTGCGGAACTGCAGGCGGCCGAAGATCTCGCGGATCGCGGTCGCATCCGGCTCGCCGCGCAGCAGATCGGCCGGTGCCACCGGCAGCTCGATGTCGGGCAGCAGTCGGTTGAGCTTGCGGTTGCGCACCACGCGATCCATCTGGTCGCGCAGGTTCTGGCCGACGACGCCGGTGATCTCCTCGGCGTGCGCCATGATCTCGTCGAGAGAACCGTACTTCTGGATCCACTTCACGGCGGTCTTCTCGCCGACCTTGTCGACCCCGATCAGGTTGTCGCTCGTCTCACCGACGAGCGCCGCGATCTCGGGGTACTGGTGCGGCTCGATGCCGTAGCGCTCGCGCACCGCCGCGGGGTCGTAGACCTTCAGCTCGGAGACGCCGCGCACGTTCGGATACAGCAGCGTGACCTCGTCGTTGACGAGCTGGATCGTGTCGCGGTCGCCGGAGACGACGAAGACCTGGAAGCCGTCGGCGCTGCCACGGGCCGCGAGGGTCGCGAGGATGTCGTCGGCCTCGTAATCCTCTTTGCTGAGGGTCTGGATGCCCATCGCCGCCAGCGCTTCCTCGAGCAAGGGGATCTGGCCCTTGAACTCGGGCGGCGTCTCGGCGCGGGTGCCCTTGTACTCGGGGTACTCGCGGGTGCGGAACGAGAAGCGCGAGATGTCGAAGGCGACCGCCAGGTGGGTCGGCTTGTAGGTCTGCAGCAGGTTCAGCAGCATCGAGATGAAGCCGTGGATCGCGTTCGTGTGCTGGCCGTCGCGGGTGACGAAACTGTCGACGGGAAGCGCGTAGAACGCGCGGAAGGCCAACGAGTGGCCGTCGATGATCAGAAGGGTAGGCTTTTCGACGCTGTCCGGCACGGAGTCAGCCTAGTCGCGGCTCCCGACACCTCAAGGAACGGAAGTTCATGACGAAGCTGCCCGCCGATCTGGATCCCGAACTCGTCGAACGGCTGACCGGCACCGGCGGCGGCGCGCTCGCCCAGAAGATGAACATCGAGTTCCTGGAGCTGTCGGCCGAGTACTCGGTCGCCACGATGCCGGTCGAGGGCAACACCCAGGTCATCGGCCTGCTGCACGGCGGCGCGCACGTGGTGCTCGGCGAGTCGCTCGGCTCGATCTCGTCGGCCGTTCACGCGGGCCCCGGACGTTACGCGGTCGGCATCGAGATCAATGCGACGCACTCGCGCTCGGTCACCGAGGGCCTGGTCACCGGCACCTGCCGTGCGCTCGTGCTCGGCCGCACGCTGTGCACGCACGAGATCGTCATGACCGATGAGCAGGGCCGTCGGCTCTCGACGGTGCGGATGACGAACCTGCTCCGCGACCGGTAGACGCTACTTCTTGGCGGCGAGCTGCTCGATGATCGCCTGGGCGACGTCGTGCATCGTGAGACGGCGGTCCATCGACGCCTTCTGGATCCAGCGGAACGCATCCGGCTCGCTGAGGCCCATCTTCTCGTTCAGGAGGCCCTTGGCACGGTCAACGAGCTTGCGGGTCTCGAAGCGCTCGACCATGTCGGCGACCTCGGCCTCGAGCGCGACGATCTGCTGGTAGCGGCTCAGCGCGATCTCGATCGCGGGCAGCAGGTCGCTCGGGGTGAACGGCTTGACGACGTAGGCGAGGGCGCCGGCTTCGCTGGCGCGCTCGACGAGCTCCTTCTGGCTGAACGCGGTCAGCAGAACGACGGGCGCGATGTGGTTCTTCGAGAGCCGTTCGGCGGCGGAGATGCCGTCGAGCTGGGGCATCTTGACGTCCATGACGACGAGATCGGGCTTGAGCTCGGTCGCGAGCGCCACGGCGGTCTCGCCGTCGCCGGCCTCACCGACGACCTCGAAGCCGTTGTCCCGGAGGATCTCGACGATGTCGAGCCGGATGAGCGACTCATCCTCGGCGACAACGACGCGTCGCGGAGCGGTGGTGGTGGTTTCCTGCGGGTCTGTCACCCGATCAGCCTACGGTATCGTTTGGCGTGCTGTGCTTCGCCTCGAGCGGGCCGCACAGGCCGGATTGGCGGAATGGCAGACGCGACCGACTCAAAATCGGTTGTCCGTGAGGACGTGTGGGTTCAAGTCCCACATCCGGCACCGCTACGGCGCGGCGTGCATCCAGACGATCTTCTCGCCCGCACCCTCGATGTGGGCGACGATCGCGAGCTTCTCCCCCGTTGACAGGGTCGCGGTGCAGGCGAACTCCGCGTCGGCCGTCCGCTCGGTGAGGTCGGGGCACTCGACGGACTCGACCGCGACCTCGTCGGCCTCGGCGATGCTCGTGACGAGCAGACTCTCGACTTCGGCTGCATACGAGCTCTTGGCGGCGGAGACGTCGGCGAGCGTCTCCAGCGCGCCGTTGCCCACGGCCACGGTCGCGCTGCCGACGAGCGCCAACAGAATGCCGGCCGCGAGGGCGACGGCCGCCCACGGACGCCGGCGACGGACCTCCGGCATGCGCTCGCGAGGCGGCAGGGCGGCGTGCGGCGCCACTCGAGGGATCTCCGCGGTGCGCGTCGCCTCGGCCACTTCGGCCATCCGGCGGAAGTGGTCCTCCGGCGCGGGAACGGCCGCAGGGGCGGGAGACGGCGTCTCGACCCGCAGCGACGGATCGACCTTCGGTGCGGGGGGCGCGCCCGCCCGCGAATGCTCCGTCCACACCGAGCCGTCCCACCAGCGCGAGAATCCCGGTTTCCAGGGGTCCGGATACCAGCCCGGGGCCGAGTGGCCAGCTGTCATCCGATTCATGTCACTTCCTGTGGACCGAGCACGTCGCCTCTACTTTGCCGGAGACGACGCGCTCGGTCGAGTGGATCTTCGCGAGGGTTGCTCAGTCGGCGTGGGCGCCGCTCTGCCAGGCCGGAGCCGCGGCGTTGACCGCGTCGCCGACGACGTGCACACGGAGGTCGTTCGTCGACCCGGCGATTCCGGGAGGGGATCCGGAGATCACCACGACCTTGTCGCCGACCTCGGCCAGACCGCGCGCGAGCAGCGTCTCGTCGACCTGCCGGTACATGGCGTCGGTGTGGTCGACTCGCTCGACGAGGAACGACTCGATGCCCCAGGTGAGGTTCATGCGACGGCGAATGGCGTCGTCCGGCGTGAAGGCCTTCATCGGGATGCGGAAGCGCAGACGCGACATGCGACGCGCCGAGTCACCCGACTCGGTGAACACGCACACGTACTTGGCGTCGACGAAGTCGGCGACCTCCGCAGCGGCGAGGGTGATGGCGCCGCCCTGCGTGCGCGGCTTGGTGCCGAGCTCGGGGATGCGCTCCAGGCCGTGCTCCTCCGTGGAGGCGACGATGCGAGCCATCGTCGAGACGGTGACGACGGGGTACTCCCCCACGCTGGTCTCGCCCGAGAGCATCACGGCGTCGGCCCCGTCGAGGATCGCGTTCGCGACGTCGGAGGTCTCGGCGCGGGTCGGCACCGGGCTCGAGATCATCGACTCGAGCATCTGCGTCGCCACGATGACCGGCTTCGCCATGCGGCGGCACAGCTCGACGGCGCGCTTCTGCACGATCGGAACGGCCTCGAGCGGAAGCTCGACGCCCAGGTCGCCACGGGCGACCATGATGCCGTCGAAGGCGTCGATGATCTCCTCGAGGTTCTCGACGGCCTGCGGCTTCTCGATCTTCGCGATGACGGGGACGCGGCGGCCCTTCTCGGCCATGATCTCGTGAACGCGCGTCACGTCGGCGGCGTTGCGCACGAACGACAGCGCGATGTAGTCGGCGCCGAGGTCAAGCCCCCAGCGCAGGTCGGCCTCGTCCTTCTCGGAGAGCGCCGGCACGTTGACCGCGACGCCGGGAAGGTTGATGCCCTTGTTGTTGGAGACGGGGCCGGCGACGATGACCTCGGTGCGCACGCGCGTGCCGTCCGTGTCGAGCACCTGGACCTTGACCTTGCCGTCGTCGATGAGGAGGAAGTCGCCGGGGGCGACGTCGTCCGGCAGGCCCTTGAAGGTGGTGCCGACGAGCTCTTTGGTTCCCGCGACGTCTTCGGTGGTGATGGTGAAGATGTCACCGACCTCGAGCATGTGCGGGCCGTTCTCGAACTTGCCGAGACGGATCTTCGGCCCCTGGAGGTCGACGAGCACGGCGACGGGCGCATCGAGATCAGCGGCAGCCTTGCGGACGTTCGCGTAGACCTCGTTGTGCACGTCGTAGCTGCCGTGGCTGAGGTTCATGCGAGCGACATTGACGCCGGCCTCGATGATGGCGCGGATGTTTTCGTAGCTCGATGTCGCGGGCCCTAGGGTGGCGACGATCTTGGCGCGTCTCATGACTTCCTTCGAATTGGTGGTGGTGGTGGGAGTCGAAGTCCCGCAGAGCGTTCGTGCGCCCTCCGAGTTCTCAGATCGTGATCCCTCGATCGCGCGGACGCACGGGCGAGGGCAACTGCGTCTCCCCTTCAAGGTAGCGGTCCACCGCGGCGGCCGCGGCACGGCCCTCGGCGATGGCCCACACGATGAGCGACTGCCCGCGACCGGCGTCCCCGGCGACGAACACGTCGGAGAGGGTCGTCTGGTAGTCGTCGTCGCGGACGACATTGCCGCGGTCGTCGAAGGGCACCTCGAGCTGTCCGGCGAGGTATTCCTTCTCCGGTCCGGTGAAGCCCATCGCGATGAGCACCAGATCGGCGGGGATCTCGCGCTCGGTGCCCGACTTCGGAACGCGACGACCGTCGAGGTACTCGGTCTCGGCGACGCGCAGCGCGCGCACCTCGCCCGCGTCGTTGGTCAGGAACTCGACCGTCGACGCGAGGAAGACCCGCTCGCCGCCCTCTTCGTGGGCGCTGGAGATCTCGAACAGCGTCGGATCCGTCGGCCACGGCTGGTGCTCCGGGCGCTCGTTGGGCGGCTGCACGCCGATCGCGAGGTTGGTGACGCTCAGGGCGCCCTGACGGTGCGCGGTGCCGATGCAGTCCGCTCCGGTGTCGCCACCGCCGATGACCACGACATGCTTGCCCTCGGCCGTGATCTGGTTGGGCACCGTGCCGCCCGCGACGACCTTGTTCTGCTGAACGAGGTACTCCATCGCGAAATGCACGCCGAGCGCGTCACGGCCGGGAATCGGCAGGTCGCGCGGGACGGTGGCGCCGGTCGCGACCACGACGGCGTCGTAGCGGGTGCGCAGGTCCTCCCACGAGATGTCGCGGCCGATCTCGACGCCGGCGCGGAAGCGGGTGCCTTCGGCCTGCATCTGGGCCAGCCGCAGCTCGATCTGGCGCTTCTCCATCTTGAAGTCGGGGATCCCGTAGCGCAGAAGTCCGCCGATCCGGTCGTCGCGCTCGTAGACGGCGACGGTGTGACCGGCGCGCGTGAGCTGCTGCGCCGCGGCGAGGCCCGCCGGGCCGGAGCCGACGACGGCGACCGTCTTGCCGGTGAGGCGCTCGGGCGGATGCGGGGTCACCCAGCCGTTCGAGAACGCCTGGTCGATGATCGAGACCTCCACCTGCTTGATGGTGACCGCGGGCTGGTTGATGCCCAGCACGCAGCTCGACTCGCAGGGCGCCGGGCACAGCCGTCCGGTGAACTCGGGGAAGTTGTTCGTCGCGTGCAGGCGCTCGATCGCCTGGCGGCCCTCGCCGCGCCACATGAGGTCGTTCCACTCGGGAATCAGGTTGCCGAGCGGGCAGCCGGCGTGGCAGAACGGAACGCCGCAGTCCATGCAGCGGCCCGCCTGCCGACGCAGCTGCGCCGGGTCCTGATTCTCGTAGACCTCTTTCCAGTCCATGATGCGGACCGGGACGGGTCGGCGCTTGGGGAGCTCGCGCTCCTGGGTCTTCAAGAACCCTTTGGGATCAGCCACCGGTCACCTCCAGGATTCGTTGCCAGGTCACGTCGCCGTCGGGGTCGAGACCCTCGTCGAGGGCGGCCTGTCGTGTCTTGAGTACCGCGGCGTAGTCGCGAGGCACCACCTTGACGAACTTGGTGATCGTCTCGTCGATGTCGTCGAGGAGCCGCGTGGCGAGTGCCGAGTCGGTCTCGTCGATGTGCTGGCGAAGCAGGTCGACGAAGATCTCCTTGTCGGCGCTGTCCAGCGGGTGCAGCTCCAGCTCGCCGCTGGCGATCGCGTCGCGGTTGACGCGCTCGGGCTTCAGGTCGTAGACGTAGGCCGTGCCGCCCGACATCCCCGCGCCGAGGTTGCGCCCCGTGCTGCCGAGGATGACCGCGAGGCCGCCCGTCATGTATTCGAGCGCGTGGTCGCCCACGCCTTCGACGACGGCCGTCGCTCCCGAATTGCGCACCAGGAAGCGCTCGCCCACGACGCCGCGGATGAACATGCTGCCCTGCGTGGCGCCGTAGCCGATCACGTTGCCGGCGATGACGTTGCGCTCGGCGGCGAGCACCGCGTCGCGCGGCGGGCGCACCACGATGCGTCCACCGGAGAGACCCTTGCCGACGTAGTCGTTGCTGTCGCCCTCGAGGCGCAGCGTGATGCCGTGCGGCACGAATGCCCCGAGCGACTGCCCCGCGGAGCCGCGCAGCACGACCTCGATGGTGCCCTCCGGAAGCCCGTGCTCGCCGTAGCGCTTCGTGACCTCGTGGCCGAGCATCGTTCCGACGGCCCGTTCGGTGTTCTTGATCGCGTACTCGAGCGCCACGTGCTCGCCGCGCTCGAGCGCGGCGGTGCTGTGACGGATCAGCTCCTGGTCGAAGTGGTCCTCGAGCTCGTGCTCCTGGTTGCGGCGGTGCGCACGCGGCTCGTCCTCGGCGAATGCCGGGCCCACGAGCACCGGCGTGAGGTCGAGGCCGTCGGCCTTCCAGTGGTTGACCGCGCGGTCGACGTCGAGCAGCTCGGCGTGGCCGATCGCCTCATCGAGCGAGCGGAAGCCGAGCTCGGCGAGGTACTCGCGCACCTCCTGGGCCAGGAACTCGAAGAAGGTCTCGACGAACTCGGGCTTGCCGGTGTAGCGCGCCCGAAGCTCCGGGTTCTGGGTTGCGACGCCGACCGGGCAGGTGTCGAGGTGGCACACGCGCATCATGATGCAGCCGCTGACGACGAGCGGAGCGGTCGCGAAGCCGTACTCCTCCGCGCCCAGCAGCGCCGCGATCACGACGTCGCGCCCGGTCTTCATCTGACCGTCCACCTGCACGACGACACGATCGCGCATGCCGTTGAGCATGAGCGTCTGCTGGGTCTCGGCGAGGCCGATCTCCCAGGGCGTGCCCGCGTGCTTGAGCGAGTTCAGGGGGCTCGCGCCGGTGCCGCCGTCGTGGCCCGAGACGAGCACGACGTCAGCGAGAGCCTTCGTCACGCCCGCCGCGACCGCGCCGATGCCCGACTGCGAGACGAGCTTGACGTGCACGCGCGCCTCAGGGTTCGCCCGCTTGAGGTCGAAGATCAGCTGCTTGAGGTCCTCGATCGAATAGATGTCGTGGTGCGGCGGCGGCGAGATCAGCCCCACGCCCGCGGTCGCGTGACGGGTGCGCGCCACCCAGGGGTACACCTTCGTGGGCGGCAGCTGGCCGCCCTCTCCCGGCTTGGCGCCCTGCGCCATCTTGATCTGGATGTCGGTCGCGTGCGTCAGGTACATGCTCGTGACACCGAAGCGTCCGCTCGCCACCTGCTTGATCGCGCTGCGACGCTCGGGGTCGAGAAGACGCTCCACGTCTTCGCCGCCCTCGCCCGTGTTGGAACGGCCGCCGAGGCGGTTCATCGCGATCGCGAGCGTCTCGTGGGCCTCCTGCGAGATCGAGCCGTAGCTCATCGCCCCCGTGTTGAAGCGCGACACGATCGAGGCGACCGACTCGACCTCATCGAGCGGAACCGGCGGGCGCACGCCCTCCTTGAACGTGAACAGGCCGCGCAGCGTCTTCAGGCTCTCGGCCTGCTCGTCCACCATGCGGGTGTACTCGCGGTAGATGTCGTAGCGCTTGGTCCGCGTGGAGTGCTGCAGACGGAACACCGTCTCCGGGTTGAACAGGTGCGGCGGGCCCTCGCGGCGCCACTGGTACTCGCCGCCCACATCGAGGCGTTCGTGCGCGAGCGCGGCGGAGTCATCCGGGTAGGCGGCCTTGTGCCGGGCCGCGTTCTCGCTCGCGATGACGTCGATGCCGACGCCGCCGAGCAGCGAGGTGGTGCCGGTGAAGTACTGGTCGACGAACTCCTGGCTGAGTCCGACCGCCTCGAAGGCCTGGGCGCCGGCATACGAGCCGACGACCGAGATGCCCATCTTGGACATGATCTTCAGCACGCCCTTGCCGAGCGCCTTGATCAGGTTCTTCTGCGCCTTCTCGGTGGTCAGTCCCTGGATCATGCCGCTGATCACGAGCCGCTCGGCGGTCTCCATTGCGAGGTACGGGTTGATCGCGCTCGCGCCGTAGCCGATGAGGAGGGCGATGTGGTGCACCTCGCGCACGTCACCGGCCTCGACGACGATGCCGACCTTCATGCGCGTCTCTTGACGGATCAGGTGATGGTGCACGGCGGCGAGCATCAGCAGCGACGGGATCGGTGCCAGATCGCGCGTCGAGTCGCGGTCGCTGAGCACCAGGAACTGCGCCCCCGCCTCGATCGCCTCGTCGGCCTCGTCGCACATCTCCTGCAGGCGCTGGGCGAGACCCTCGGCGCCGTCGTCGACGCGGTAGAGGCCGCGGATGATGTGCGCCGGGCGCCGTCCGCTGCGGGTCTCGAAGTGCTGGATCTTCGCGAGCTCGTCGTTGTCGATCACCGGGAAGTCGAGCACGATCTGGCGCGCGTGCTCCGGCGTCGCGTCGAGCAGGTTGCGCTCTGGCCCGAGCCCCAGCTTCATCGAGGTGACGACCTCTTCGCGGATCGAGTCCAGTGGCGGGTTGGTCACCTGGGCGAAGGCCTGGGTGAAGTAGTCGAAGAGCAGACGCGGGCGGTCGCTCAGCACGGCGATCGGGGTGTCGGATCCCATCGCACCGAGCGGCTCGACGCCGTTCTGCGCCATCGGCGTGATCATGATGCGCACCTCTTCTTCGGTGTATCCGAAGGTGCGCTGGCGGCGGCTGACCGAGGCGGGCGTGTGCGTGATGTGCTCACGCTCGGGCAGGTCGGCGAGGTTGATGCGGCCCTCGTCGAGCCACTCCTGCCACGGGCCGGAGGCGGCGAGCTCGGCCTTGATCTCGTCGTCCTCGACGATGCGGCCCTCGGCCGTGTCGACCAGGAACATGCGACCGGGACGCAGACGGCCCTTGCGGACGATCTTGTGCGCCGGGAAGTCGAGCACGCCGATCTCGCTCGCGAGCACCACGAGGCCGTCGTCGGTGACGAGGAAGCGGCCGGGGCGCAGGCCGTTGCGGTCGAGCGTGGCGCCGACGAGCGATCCGTCGGTGAAGACGAGCGCGGCGGGGCCGTCCCACGGCTCCATCAGCATGGAGTGGAACTCGTAGAACGCGCGCCGGGTGGGGTCGATGTCGACCTGGTTCTCCCACGCCTCCGGGACCATCATCATGATCGCGTGCGGCAGCGGCCGGCCGGCGAGTTCGAGCAGTTCGACGGTCTCGTCGAAGGAGGCCGAGTCGCTCGCGGCGTCGCTCACGATCGGGAACACCGGGCGCAGGTCGCCGAGCACCTCGGACTCGAGCTGCGACTGGCGCGCCCGCATCCAGTTGCGGTTCCCCTGCACCGTGTTGATCTCGCCGTTGTGCGCGATCATGCGGAACGGCTGCGCGAGCGGCCACGACGGGAAGGTGTTCGTCGAGTAGCGGGAGTGCACGAGCGCGAGCTTCGTCGCGAAGCGCTCGTCGGAGAGGTCGGGGTAGAACGGCTCCAGCTGGAGCGTCGTCACCATGCCCTTGTAGACGAGCGTGCGGCTCGACAGCGACGGCAGGTACGCCCCGAGCTCCCGCTCGGCGCGCTTGCGCACGCGGAACGTGATCCGGTCGAGGTGGATGCCCTCACGCGGCGTCGCGTCGGCGTCGGTGACGTCGTCGGCGAGGAACAGCTGCTCGAACGCCGGCGCCGCCTCGCGGGCCAGGTTTCCGAGGTGCGTCGGGTCGGTGGGGACCTCACGCCAGCCGAGCACCGTGAGGCCTTCGGCACGCGCGATGCTCTCGATTCCCGCCTTCTGCTCGGCCCGCTCGTCCTCGTCGAGCGGCAGGAAGGCCATGCCGACCGCGTAGCGGCCGACGGAGGGCAGCTCGAACGGCACGACGGCGCGCAGGAACTCGTCCGGGATCTGGGTGATGATGCCCGCGCCGTCGCCGGTGCCCGCATCCGAGCCGACCGCACCGCGGTGCTCGAGGTGACGCAGCGCGTCGAGCGCGTTCTGGACGATGTCGTGCCCCGCGGTGCCGCGCAGCGTCGCCACCATCGCGAGTCCGCACGCGTCGCGCTCACTGCGCGGGTTGTAGAGACCCTGCGCTGCGGGAACGCGGGAAAAAGAGCTGAAAGGGCTGCGTGGCGCCATGAGTACCGTCCTCACGATGGTGCTGGTGGTGGGACGTCGCTGGCCCAACAGGTGGAGGGGTGCCGGGCCGCCAGGGTGCGGAGTCCGACCTGTCGACGTGGTGCTCTTACTGCGAGCGGCGGGCGCTCCCACTTGTGGCGGGTGCCTCATCCACGTCCCCAGGAGCGCCGTCGATGTCGTCGGCCTCCGAGTAGGTGTCTTCGGAGTCTATCGCAGTCGACGGCGACCACTCGCGGCCGGGAGCGTAGACGCTCGGCTCCACACCGCGGTGGTTGCGCGACTGGTAGAGGATGATGAACAGGCCGATCACGATGCCGGCAAGAGCCGCCCAGACGTTCGATCGAACGCCGAGGAAGGTCTCACTCGGGTCGAGACGGATCGACTCGAACCAGGTGCGGCCGATGCCGTACCAGATCAGGTACAGACCGAGCACCTTGCCCCACTGCCAGTCGGCACGGCGCTCGAACTCGGGCAGCTTCTGACCCGCGACGAACCGGACGCGGTTCTCGATGAGCAGGATCACGGCCACCCCGGCGAGGTTCCAGAGCAGCTCGTACAGGAAAGTCGGGTGGAACAGCGCGTCGTCGGGAATGCCGACCGGGATCGCCGAGTTCGGCCGATCGATCTCCAGGCCCCACGGCAGGTCGGTCGGGAGCCCGAACAGCTCCTGGTTCATGTAGTTGCCGAGGCGTCCGATCGCCTGGGCGAGCAGCAGACCCGGAGCCAGGGCATCCGCGACGCTCCAGAAGCGCAGGCCGGTCATCCGGCAGGCGATCGCGATGCCGATCGCACCGCCGATGAGCGCGCCGAAGATGGCGTTGCCGCCGTCCCAGATCTGGACGATCTCCCACGGGTCCTTGCCCTCGCCGAAGTAGTCGCCGGGGTGGGTGACCACGTGGTACAGCCGCGCGAACACGATGCCGAAGACGACCGCCCACAGCGAGATGTCGATGATGATCCACGGCTCACCCCCGCGCTTGGTGAGGCGGTGGTTGGTGAGCACGACGGCCGCGAAGATGCCGATCAGGATCAGGATCGCGTACGCGTGGATGCGCAGCGAGAAGTCCTCCGGCACGAACGGCAGGAAGGACGCGAGCCACGCACCGAGATCGAAGTAGCGCCAATCAGACGGCGGGCTCGGAATACTCAGCGGGAACACGGCAGACCTTTCGGCGAGGAACGGAGGCGCGAAGCGCCGGGGTCGAGTCTAGTGAGCTTGCGGGATGGACGTGCCCGGGCGGAGCCCGGTCGCCAGCTCGGCGGCGGTGGCAGCGACACCCGCCACACCCCGCTCGGCGAGGGCCGTCACGAGCGCAGACCCCACGATGGCGCCGTCGGCGTACTCGAGCACCTCGGCGACCTGGTCGCCGCGCGAGATGCCGATGCCGACGCAGGTGTTCTCGGCCCCGGCCGCCCGCAGCCGGTCGACCAGGGTGCGGGCCGAGGCCGCGACGTCCGCACGAGCACCCGTGATGCCCATCGTGGAGACCGCGTAGACGAAGCCGCGCGAGTTCTCGACGGTGAGCTTCAGGCGCTCGTCGGTCGAGGACGGGGCGGCGAGAAACACGCGGTCAAGACCCGTCCGGTCGCTCGTGGCGATCCACTCCGCGGCCGAGTCCGGGGTGATGTCGGGCGTGATCAGCCCGGCGCCGCCGGCGTCGCGCAGCTGGTCGGCGAACCGATCGGCGCCGTACTGCACGACCGGATTCCAATACGTCATGACGAGCACCGGGGCATCCACCCGCGAGCGGACCGCCTCGACGGCGGTGAACACGTCGCGGATGCGGAAGCCGGCCGCCAGGGCGGTCTGCGTTGCCTGCTGGATCGCGATGCCGTCCATGACGGGGTCCGAGTAGGGCAGTCCCAGCTCGATCGCGTCGACGCCGTTCTCGACGAGCGCCACCGCGGCGTCGATGCTGGTCGCCAGGTCAGGGAATCCGACCGGCAGGTAGCCGACGAGGACGCCACGGCCCTCGACGCGTCGCTCCTCGATCCGGGTGCCCACCGACAGCGGGGTCGCACTCATGACTGCACCGCTCCCTCATCGAACAGACCGAACCACTCCCCTGCGGTCGCCACATCCTTGTCGCCGCGACCGGAGAGGTTCACCAGGATGATCGCGTCCGGGCCGAGCTCGCGGCCGAGCCGGAGCGCGCCGGCGAGGGCGTGGGCGGATTCGATCGCCGGAATGATGCCCTCGGTGCGGCTGAGCAGCCGCAGCGCCTCCATCGCCTCGGTGTCGGTCGCGGGAAGGTACTCGGCGCGTCCCGCATCCGCGAGGAAGGCGTGCTCCGGGCCGACCCCGGGGTAGTCGAGTCCCGCCGAGATCGAGTGCGACTCGATCGTCTGGCCGTCCTCGTCCTGCAGCAGGTAGCTGCGGGCGCCGTGCAGGATGCCCGGGCGTCCGCGCTCGATCGAGGCTGCGTGCCGCTCGGTGTCGACCCCGTCGCCGGCGGCCTCGAAGCCGTAGAGCTTCACGTCGGCGTCATCCAGGAAGGCGTGGAAGATGCCGATCGCGTTCGAACCGCCGCCGACGCACGCGGCGACCGCATCCGGAAGTCGGCCGGTGAGCGCGAGCACCTGCTCGCGCGCCTCCTCGCCGATGATCTTCTGGAAGTCGCGCACCATCGCGGGGAACGGGTGCGGTCCCGCGGCGGTGCCGAAGACATAGTTCGTCGTCTCGACGCTGGTCACCCACTCGCGGTAGGCCTCGTTGATCGCGTCCTTCAGCGTGCGCGAGCCGGTCGTGACCGAGACGACCTCGGCGCCGAGGAGCCGCATGCGGGCCACATTGAGGGCCTGACGCTGCGTGTCGACCTCGCCCATGAAGATCGTGCACTCGAGCCCGAACAGCGCCGCCGCCGTCGCGGTCGCGACGCCGTGCTGACCGGCCCCGGTCTCGGCGATCACGCGGGACTTGCCGATGCGCCGGGTGAGCAGCGCCTGGCCGAGCACGTTGTTGATCTTGTGCGAACCGGTGTGGTTGAGGTCTTCGCGCTTCAGGATGATGCGCGCGCCGCCGGCATGCTCGGCGAAGCGGGGCACCTCGGTGATGATCGAGGGGCGGCCCGTGTAGGTGCGGTGCAGCTCGGCGAGCTCGGCGTGGAAGGCCGGGTCGGCCTTGGCGGCCTCGTAGGCGGCCGCAAGCTCATCGATCGCCGCGATCAGCGACTCGGGCATGAAGCGCCCTCCGAAGTCACCGAAGAAGGGGCCGGGCTGGTCCCGCAGGCTCATGATTCTGCTCCGTGTGATCCGGCCGCGAGGAACGCCTCGAGGGTGGAGACCGGGTCGTCTCCGCGCACGAGGGCTTCGCCGATGAGAACGACATCGGCGCCCGCCGAGCGGTAGTGGGTGACATCGTCGGGGGCGAGCACGGCCGACTCGGCCACCCGCACGACGCCCGACGGAATGCGATCGGCGAGGCGACCGAAGAGGTCGCGATCCAGTTCGAAGGTGCTCAGGTCGCGCGCGTTGACGCCGATCAGGGAGGCGCCGACATCGAGCGCCCGCTCCACCTCATCGGCGGAGTGCGTCTCGACGAGCGGGGTCATCCCCAGCTGGACGATGAGGTCGTGCAGCTCGCGCAGCGTCGCCTGGTCGAGCGCCGCGACGATCAGCAGCACGAGGTCGGCTCCCGCCGCCCGCGCCTCGAACACCTGATACGGCTCGGCGATGAAGTCCTTGCGCAGCACCGGCACCTCGACCGCGGCGCGCACGTTCTCGAGGTCGGCGAGCGAACCCTGGAACCGGCGACCCTCGGTCAGCACGCTGATCGCACTGGCACCGCCGGTCTGGTACGACACGGCGAGTGACGCCGGGTCGGCGATCTCGGCCAGCGCGCCGCGCGAGGGACTGGCGCGCTTGACCTCGGCGATGATCTTCACCCGCTCGGAAGGAGCGAGAGCAGCGAGAGCGTCGAGCGCGGCGGGGCGAGCGAGCGCCTCCGCCTCGACGACAGAAAGACTGCGTGCCGCGCGCCGCTCCGAGGCGTCCGCGACGGCCCCGGCGACGAGATCGGAGAGCACTCTAGGAGTGCACCTTCTCGATGGACTCGTGAACCTTCTCGCCGAAGCCGAGCTTGTTCAGGAGTCCCCACAGGAGCGCACCGACCAGCAGCAGGCCGGCAAAAGCCCAGACCAGCCACACGATGGCGAACCAGAACGCGATCGTTCCTCCGGTGATCGCGACGAGCATCACCACAACCGAAGTCCAGGCGGCGACCGAGTGTCCGTGACCCGTCTCGTGTTCGTTGCTCACAGCGATGCTCCTTCAAGGTGTGTCGGCGTCACGAGTCTAGCGGTCGTCGCGGTGCGGATCGTGCGGATCAGTGGGGTCGTCGCCGTGGCTCAGGGCATCCCATTCGTCGATGGCGCTGCCGCCGTCTGCCGCCTCGAAGCGTTCGCGAGAGAACCGACGGCCCGAACTCGGCCAGCGCGGCGAGGTCACGATCACCGCGATCCCTGCGAGAGCGAGAATCGCGCCGACGACGACCGAGACCCACGGCCAGGCCGTCGCGCCGATGCCGTCGACGAGCTCGGTGAGTGAGGCGAGGCCCGAGATGCCGGACTGCTCGCTGAGGTAGGGGGCGACCGCCACGATCGGCTCGGCGAGCACGAACAGGGCCACCAGCACCACGGTGCCGCCCACGAGCGCCGTTAGGACTCCCAGCACGACGCGGAAGACCGGCCCGGCGAGGGCAAGAGCGGCGACCAGGGCGAACGCCGTCAGGGCGAGCGCCGCGAGGGCTCCCGCGGCGACATCGCCGCCGACCGGGTGCGCCGCACCCGACATCGTCACGAGGAACCAGTCCTGCGACCAGGCGAGCAGAAGCGCCGCGCCCGCCAGCACGATCGCCGTCAGCAGGAACGACTTGGGGCGCGCCATCACGAGCCGGCGCGACGCAGGGCGTTGGCGATCGCCACGGCGCGCAGCGGTGCCGCGGCCTTGTTCTGCGACTCGAGGTGCTCGCTGGCCGGATCGGAATCGGCCACCAGCCCCGCACCCGCCTGGACGCGGGCGAGTCCCCCGACGATCGTCGCCGTGCGGATCGCGATGGCGAGATCCGCGTCCCCGGCGAGACCGAAGTACCCGACGACGCCGCCGTAGACGCCGCGCTGCGCGACCTCCAACTCGTCGATGATCTCGAGCGCGCGGGGCTTCGGAGCGCCCGAGAGGGTGCCCGCGGGGAACGTCGCGCGGAACGCGTCGATCGCGGTCGCATCCGGGCGCAGGTCGCCCTCGACGCTCGAGACCAGGTGCATGATGTGGCTGAAGCGCTCCACCTGCATGAACTCGGTCACATCGACCGATCCGGCGACACAGACCTTGGAGAGGTCGTTGCGCGCCAGGTCGACGAGCATCAGGTGCTCGGCCTGCTCCTTCGGATCCGCCAGCAGCTCGTCGGCGAGCTCGCCATCGTGCTCCGGCGTGTCGCCGCGCGGCCGGGAGCCGGCGATCGGATGCGTGAAGGCGCGGCCGTCCTTGACCTTGACGAGCGCCTCGGGCGAGCTCCCGACCACCGAATACGGCTCACCGGCGGGCGACTCGAGTGCCAGCAGATACATGTACGGGCTCGGGTTGAGGATCCGCAGCACCCGATAGACCTCGAGCGGCGTCGCGGTGATCTCGTGGTCGAAGCGCTGCGAGATGACGACCTGGAACACGTCGCCGTCTCGGATGTACTCCTTGGAGCGCTCGACCGCGTCGAGAAAGTCCTGCTCCGCAACCCGCGCGATCGGCGCGGGCTCGGCGCTGAGATCGACGTCGCCGATCCACGCCTCGGTGGGTGCTGCCAGGCCCGACTGCAGCGCGTCGAGGCGCTCCTGGGCGGCGCTCCACAGCTCGTCGGCTGTCTCGAGACCGTCGTTGAGCGCCGTCGCGATCAGGGTGGCGGTTCCGGTGCGGTGATCGAGCACCACCAGTTCCGAGACGAAGCTCAGCGCCTGGCCCGGCACGACGTAGTCGGCGGGCGGCTGGTTCGGCAGCCGCTCCAGCTGGCGGATCGCTTCCCAGCCGACGAAGCCGACGAGACCGCCGGTGAGCGGCGGCTGATCGAGCACGTGCGGCGTCGACCACCGGGAGTACAGGTGGGCCAGAGCGTCCAGCGGGCCGGTCGGCGCGTCGTCCCCGAGTGCCCGCTCGGCCGAGATCCCGTAGTCGAGCCAGACGGCGCGGTCGCCGTCCTGGGTCAGCACGCCGAGCGAGCCGACGCCGACGAACGAGTACCGCGACCAGATTCCGCCCTGCTCGGCGGACTCCAGCAGGAAGGTCCCCGGCCGGCCCTCGGCGAGCTTGCGGTAGACGCCGACCGGCGTCTCGCCATCAGCGAAGAGGCGGCGCAGGACGGGAACGACGCGGTGCCCCGCGGCGATCGAGCCGTCGAAGTCGGCGCGCGTGGTGGTGGTCATTCGGTCTCTCCGAGAACGGGCTCGAGCGGGTCGACGTCGAAGCAGGCGTGCGCGCCGGTGTGGCAGGCAGGGCCGACCTGTTCGACCTGGAGCAGCAGGGTATCGCCATCGCAGTCCAGCGCGGCGCCGCGCACCAGCTGAATGTGGCCGCTGGTGTCCCCCTTGCGCCAGTACTCCTGGCGGCTGCGCGACCAATAGGTGACGCGGCCTTCGAGGAGCGTGCGTCGCAGCGCCTCGGCGTTCATGTAGCCGAGCATGAGCACCTCGCGGGTGTCGTGCTGCTGCACCACGGCCGGGAGCAGACCCTGCGCATCGAAGCGTGCGCGCGCCACGACCTCGCTGACGGTTGTCGCATCGAGCGTGCTCATCGCACCACCACTCCCTCTGCGCGCAGCGCGTCCTTCACCTGGCCCACCGTGAGCTCGGCGTTGTGGAACACGGAGGCGGCGAGCACCGCATCCGCCCCCGCCTGGATCGCCGGGGCGAAGTGCTCGAGCGCCCCCGCTCCCCCGCTGGCGATCACCGGGACGGTGCTCAGCTCGCGCATCGCGGCCACCATCTCGAGGTCGAAGCCCTGCTTGGTGCCGTCGGCGTCGATCGAGTTCACGAGCAGCTCGCCCGCACCGCGCTCGATCGCCTCCCGCGCCCAGGCGAGCGCGTCCAGGTCGGTCTCGGTGCGCCCGCCGTGCGTCGTCACCACGAACCCGCTCGCGGTGCGGTCGCTGCGCTTCACGTCGAGCGAGAGCACCAGCACCTGCGCACCGAAGCGATCGGCGATCTCGCCGAGCAGCTCGGGCCGCGCGATCGCGGCGCTGTTCACGCCGACCTTGTCGGCGCCGAAGCCGAGCAGCCGCCCGACATCCTCCGTCGAGCGCACGCCGCCTCCGACGGTGAGCGGGATGAAGACCTGCTCCGCGGTCGCGGTGACCGTCTCGTACATCGTGGAGCGGTCCTCGACCGTTGCGGTGACATCGAGGAACGTCACCTCGTCGGCGCCCTGCTCGTAGTACCGCTTCGCCAGTTCGACCGGATCGCCCGCATCACGCAGGTTGAGGAAGTTCACGCCCTTCACGACGCGGCCGGCGGCCACGTCGAGGCATGGGATCACGCGGGTGGCGACGCTCACCGGGTCACCTCGCCGAGACTCACAGCGTCGGGCATCGTCAGATCCGCGCGGCGTGAATGGAGCTGACCAGAATTGCGCGTGCACCCAGGCTGTAGAGCTCGTCCATGACCTGGTTGGTCTCGGCGCGCGGCACCATGACGCGCACGGCGACCCAGCCGGTGTCGCGCAGCGGCGACACGGTCGGGGACTCGAACCCGGGGGTGATGGCCGACGCCTTCTCGACCAGTTCCGCCGGCAGGTCGTAGTCCATCAGCACGTACTGGTGGGCGACCATGACGCCTTGGATGCGACGGCGCAGCGTCTGCAGGCCGGCGACCTCATCGTTCGCGGCGATCAGGACCGCCTGCGACTTGAGGATCACCGGGCCGAAGATCTCCAGCCCCTGCTTCTTGAGGGTCGACCCGGTCTCGACCACATCGGCCACCGCATCCGCGACGCCGAGGCGCACCGCGGACTCCACGGCGCCGTCGAGTCGCACGACGTCGGCCTCGACGTGGTGCGAGGCGAGGAAGTCTCGCACCAGTGCGTCGTAGCTCGTCGCCACCCGCAGCCCGGCGAGATCGCTCAGTTCGCTGAAGCGGCCCACCGGGCCAGCGAACCGGAACGTGGAGGCGCCGAAGTCGAGCTCATCGATCTCGACGGCCGGCGACTGCGAGTCCAGCAGCAGATCGCGGCCGGTGACGCCGACATCGAGCGCGCCGGAGCCGACGTAGGTCGCGATGTCGCGCGGACGCAGGTAGAAGAACTCGACGTTGTTGCGCGGGTCTGCGACGATGAGCTCTTTGGGGTCGCGCCGGGTGGCGTAGCCCGCCTCGCGAAGCATCTCGACGGCGGTCTCCGAGAGCGATCCCTTATTGGGCACCGCGATTCTCAGCATGATTCTGCTTTCTGGTGGTGAACGTGACGGCCTGGGCGACGTTCACAGATGTCGGTAGACGTCCTCGAGGCTCAGGCCCTTCGCGAGCATGAGCACCTGGAGGTGGTACAGGAGCTGCGAAATCTCTTCCGCGGTCTCGGCGTCGCTCTGGTACTCGGCGGCCATCCACACCTCGGCGGCCTCTTCCACGATCTTCTTGCCGATCGCGTGGACACCCGCCTCGAGTTCCGCGACCGTGCCCGAGCCAGCGGGGCGCGTCGCGGCCTTCTCGGCGAGTTCCGCGTAGAGCGAGTCGAAAGTCTTCACGCCTCCAGGGTACCGGCGCGCGGAGGCTTATCCGACGGCGAGGAGGTCGATCACGAAGACGAGGGTGCGACCCGAGAGCCGGTGCCCTCCGCCGACGGGACCGTAGGCGTACTGCGGCGGGCAGATGAGCTGACGACGGCCGCCCACCTTCATGCCGGGGATGCCGTCCTGCCAGCCCTTGATGAGGCCGTTGAGGGGGAACTGGATCGAGGCGCCGCGGTCCCAGCTGGCGTCGAACTGCTCGCCGGTCTCGAAGTCGACACCGACGTAGTGGACGTCGACGTTCGCGCCGGGCGTCGCCTCGGCTCCGTCACCCACCTCGAGGTCGGTGATCACGAGTTCGGTGGGCGCATCGCCGAGGGTCGGTTCGATCTCGGGCTTCGTCTTGTTGCTCATGAGAACAGTCAATCAGACGTGCGAATGTCCCGTGGCCGCGGCGCGCAACTCCTCGATCGCGGTCTCGACGTCGGCGGCACCGTAGACGCTCGACCCGGCGACGAAGGTGTCAGCGCCGGCCTCGGCGGCGATGCCGATCGTGTCAAGCGCGATGCCGCCGTCGACCTGCAGCCACACGGCGGACCCGGTCCGGGCGGCCTCGGCGCGCAGCAGGCGCAGCTTCGGCATCATGTCAGCCATGAAGCTCTGTCCACCGAAGCCGGGCTCGACGGTCATCACCAGGATCTGGTCGAACTCGGGCAGCAGCTCCAGGTAGGGCTCGATCGCCGTCCCGGGCTTCACAGCCAGGCCGACGCGGGGCCCGATCTCGCGGATCCGGCGCGCGAGCGCCACCGGGTTCTCGGTCGCCTCCGCGTGGAAGGTGATCGAGAAGCAGCCGAGCTCCGCGTAACCGGGCGCCCAGCGATCCACGTCGGTGATCATCAGGTGCACGTCGAGCGGGAGCGCCGAGACGTCCTGGATGCGTCCGACCATCTGCGGCCCGAACGTCAGATTCGGCACGAAGTGGTTGTCCATGACGTCGACGTGGACGCCGTCCGCGGCGCCGATCCGCTCGATCTCGGACTGCAGGTTGACGAAGTCGGCCGACAGGATGCTCGGCTGGATGCGCACGGTCACGACTCGAGCGTAGTCAGAAGCTGGATGAACATGGCGTCGGTGCCGTGGCGGTGCGGCCAGAGCTGCACGGCGGTGCCCGGCGGCAGCTCCAATTCGCTGGTGGCGATCTCCGAGACCACCGCGGGGGTGTCGACCGCACGGAGTCCGGGGTGGCGTTCGAGCGCCGCTGCGACCGTGTCGCGCGTCTCGGCGAGGTGCGGCGAGCAGGTCACGTAGGCGAGCAGACCACCGGGCGCCAGCGACGTGATCGCGGCGTCCAGGAGGCTCGCCTGCAGCGGCGCGAGCTCGGCCACATCGCTGCGCTGCTTGCGCCAGCGCGCCTCGGGGCGGCGGCGCAGGGCGCCGAGTCCGGTGCAGGGCGCGTCAAGCAGGATCCGGTCGTAGCGCCCCGCGGCCTCGGCGCCGGTGCCCGTGCCGAACCGAGTGCCGTCGCCCTCGAGCACGACCGGCGGCGCATCGAACACGCTCAGCGCGTTGCGGACGAGGCCCGCGCGCGCCGGGACCAGTTCGTTGGCGACGAGCTCGGCGCCGGTTCGCTGTGCCTCGGCGGCGAGCAGCGCGGCCTTGCCGCCGGGGCCGGCGCACAGGTCGAGCCAGCGCTCCCCCGCGCGCACCGGACGCGCCCGGCTGAGGGCCAGGGCCGCCAGCTGTGAGCCCTCGTCCTGCACGCGCACCCGTCCGCTCGCGACCAGCGGGACGGAGCGCGGATCGCCGCCCGGAGAGCGGACGGCAACCGGAGAGACTCCCCCGGCCCGACCGACCTCGGCGGGCTCGGCGAGGCCCGGCAGCGCCACCAGGCTCACTGCGGGGGGCAGGTTGTCGGCGTGCAGGAGCTCATCGAGCTCGTCGGTGCGGTTCTCCGCTCCGAGCGCGGCGCGGAACGCTTCCACGATCCAGCGCGGGTGGGCGTGCTCCATCGCGAGCCGCGCGTCACCGGTCAGCCCCGCGAGCGTGTCGGCGAACCAGTCCTCCGCCGGCTTCCGAGCGATCGAGCGCAACACTCCGTTCACGAAGCCGCTCGCCGAGCGGCGACCGAGGGCGACGGTCAGCTGCACGGACTCATCCACGGCGGCGTGCGGCGGAATGCGGGTCGAGAGCAGCTGGTGCACGCCGAGCCGCAGCACGTCGAGCACCTCGGCATCGATCCGGTGAGTCGGGCGACCGGCTGCCAGCTCGATGACGCGGTCATAGCGGCCCAGCCCTCGCAGGGTTCCGTAGGTCAGCTCGGTGGCCAGCGCCGAGTCGGCCGCGTCGAGGCCCGCCTCGGCGAGACGCACCGGCAGCAGCAGGTTGGCGTAGGCATCGCTCTCCCGCACCGCGGCGATCACGTCGTAGGCGACGCGGCGCGAGCTGGAGGCGCGCGTCGGGCGGGGGCGCTTCGCCCCGGTTCTCATCTCGGTCATGAGGCCACCGCCTCGGCGTCGACGGGGCGACCTCGCCACCAGTCGGCGGCGCGCATGGGCTTCTTGCCGGCGGGCTGAATCCGCACCAGCTCGATCGGATCGGTCGCGGTGCCGACGAGCACGGCGGAGCCGACACTGGCGAGCGCGCCCGGCGCGAACCGCACCGCGTCGCGCGCCGGCGCGATCTCGAGCACCTTGACCCGGTCGCCGCCGATCTCGGTGAAGGCGCCCGGCTCCGGGGTGACGCCGCGGATGTGCGCACTCACGAGGTCGGCGGGGCGACTCCAGTCGATGCGGCCATCCTCCAGCCGGAGCTTGGGCGCCGCGCTCGGCTCGCCGGTCTGCTCCGTCGCCTGCGCGCGTCCGGAGGCGAGGTCGTCGACGACTCTCGCGAGCTGGCGCGCGCCGGAGAGCGCGAGAGCCTCGAGCACGTGCCCCGCCGTCTGCAGCGGTGTGATCGGCACCGACTCGATGGCGAACACCGGGCCCGCGTCGAGCTCCTCGACGAGCTGGAAGACCGCGGTTCCCGTGGTGGTGTCACCGGCCATGATCGCGCGCTGAACCGGCGCCGCGCCGCGCCACTTCGGCAGGAGCGAGAAGTGCAGGTTGATCCAGCCGTGCCGAGGAGCGCTGAGCAGCGGCTCGCGGATCAGGCCGCCGTAGGCGACGATGACGCCGAGATCGGCGTCGAGGGCCGCGAGCTGCTCGGTCACCGGCCCCATCCGGTTCGCGCGGATCACCGGGATGCCCTCGCGCTCGGCGAGTTCGGCGACGGGGGTCGGCGTCAGCACCCGCTTGCGGCCCTGGGGCGAATCCTCCCGGGTCACGACCGCGACCACGTCGTGCGGGCCCGCGATGAGCGCCTCCAGGCTCGGCACGGCGGCGGCCGGGCTACCGGCGAAGATGAGGCGGAGCGGAACGGGCATTCGACCATTCTCTCAGCACGTGGCCGAGCTATTCCTCGAAAGGCTCCGGGTCGTCGAAGCGGGCCCGCAGAGGCAAGGGCTGACGGCCCCGACGCGGACTGCCGGGAACGGGCTTGCGTCGGCGTGTCGCGTGGCGGATGATCTCCCCGCGCACCGCGTGGGCGACCGCGGCACCCGCGGCGTAGTCGAAGCGCAGCAGCGCGCGACTGCGGCCGTCGTGCTCGGTGACGCCGAGCACGTCGACGGTCGGGGGCAGCTCCGCGACCGCCGCGGCCACGACATCGGGGAACCCGTCGAGCGTCGCCATCCGCACGGCGGGCGGGAAGCGCAGTTCGCGACGATCGGACAGCTCGGCGGAGGCGAGCGTGTCGAAGCGCCAGGTCACCATCGACGAGGCGAGGGCTCCGCCGACCCCGACGAGCACCACCACGCCGTCGTCGGCGGCCAGCGCCGCGGCGTCGGCCCACCAGCGAGCGCAGTCCTCCGCGACGCGCAGGCTCTCGCGCGCGATCATCCGCTCTCCGTCGAGCAGGAGCACAGCCCGATAGCCTCCCGCGGCGATCGGCTCGGCGCCGCGCGTCGCGATCACCAGGGTGGGGCGCTCGTCCACCTCGAGCACGGTGCGCTCGCCGTCGGCGATGATGACTCTCACCCCCGGGAAGGCTCGCCCGAGCTCATCGGCCGTCCTCCCCGCGCCGACGCCGCTGCGACGCAGACGCGTGGACTCGCAGGTCGGGCACCGCCAGGAGGTCTCCAGCGCGCCGCACCAGGTGCACGACGGCACCGCTCCGGCGGTTCGCTCGCGCAGCGGGCCGGCGCATGTACGGCAGCGGGCTGCCGTCCCGCAGTCCTGGCACCTCAGCCCCGGAGCGTAGCCGGGCCGCGCGACCTGCACGAGCACCGGCCCCTCCTCGAGCGCCGCCCGCGCCTGTTTCCATGCGAACGACGGAATACGCGCCTGAGCGGCGAGTCCGTCGTTCGCGGCCATGTTCGCGGTGGGGACGACCCGCGGATGCCGCGGCCGCTCTGGAGCAACCTCACCGAGCCAGCCCACCTCCACCAGTCGCTGCACTTCCGTGGAGCGCGTGTGCCCGGCGAGCACCAGGGCGCAGCGCTGCTGCTCCTGACGCACGAGCGCGGCGTCGCGCGCGTGGACGTACGGCGCGAGCGGCTCGCCGAGCAGCGGGTCGCCGTCGTTCCAGATCGCGATGAGGCCGAGCTTCGACGCGGGGGCGTAGATCGCCGAACGGTTGCCGACGATGACGACGGGGGCCGGTTCCCGGGCCCGCAGCAGGCCGCGATAGCGCTCCGGGTCGCTCTGCCGGGCGTCCGCGCGCACCAGCGCATCGGACGGCACCAGCTCGGCGAGCACCGCGGCGAGCTGCTCCTGATCGCGGTGGTCGGGCACGACGAGGATGGCCGACTCGCCCGCGGCGAGGGTGCGCGCCGCGAGCTGTCCCAGCGTGCGCGCCCAGCGGCCGACCCACCGCCCGTCGGCGGTGCGGGTGACGCCCGGTCGCACGCTCAGTGCGATCCGTCGTCGATCCGCGAGGGCGCCCTCGAGTTCGCCGGGCACATAGTCGGTGACCACGGGCGACTCGAACGTGGCGACGGGGGCATCCGCCTCGCGTGCCAGCCACGTCTTCTCCACGCGCGCCTGGCGCTTCGGGATCGCCAGGCGGAGCACGTCATTCGCCGACCCGGCGGCGCGGTCCGCGACCGCACGCGCGAGATGCCACACCTCGGGGGCGAGCACACACACGGGCGAGACCACCGCCGCGACGTCGCTGAGCGGTCCCGGATAGTCCCGCTGCTGCGTGATCTCGACCAGGAATCCGGTGGCGAGTCGGCCGGCGCTGCGCAGCGGCACGGAGACGCGTTGGCCCGGCTCGACGCCATCGAGGAGCTCGGGAATCCGGTAATCCAGCAGACGATCGAGCTGAGGCAGCGGCGAGTCGACGAGAACCCTGGCGATCCTCACACCGCGCGCTCCCTCAGAGACCGGCCGCGGCGCGGAGGTCGTCGACGCGATCGGTGCGCTCCCAGGTGAAGTCCGGCAGCTCGCGCCCGAAATGGCCGTACGACGCGGTCTGCGAGTAGATCGGACGCAGCAGGTCGAGGTCGCGCACGATCGCGCCCGGACGCAGGTCGAACACCTCGCGGATCGCCGCGATGATGCGCTCCTCCGGCACGTGCGCCGTGCCGAATGTCTCGACATAGAGGCCCACCGGCGCCGCGGCGCCGATCGCATAGGCGACCTGGATCTCGAGCTTGTCGGCGAGCCCGGCGGCGACGGCGTTCTTCGCCACCCAGCGCATCGCGTAGGCGGCCGAGCGGTCGACCTTCGACGGGTCCTTGCCGCTGAAGGCGCCACCGCCGTGACGCGCCGCCCCGCCGTAGGTGTCGACGATGATCTTGCGGCCGGTCAGGCCGGCGTCACCGTGCGGACCGCCGATCTCGAACTTGCCGGACGGGTTGATGAGCATGCGTGCGTCGCGCGAGGGCAGATCCACCGCGTCGAGCACGGGCCGCACGACGAGCTCTTCGATCTCGGCCCGCAGCGCATCCACCGCGATGTTCGGGGCGTGCTGGGTGGACAGCACGACCGTGTCGATCAGCGCCGGCACGCCGTTCTCGTAGCCGACGGTCACCTGCGTCTTCCCGTCGGG
Source organism: Herbiconiux sp. J20-20 (assembly GCF_057365085.1). NCBI lineage: Bacteria > Bacillati > Actinomycetota > Actinomycetes > Micrococcales > Microbacteriaceae > Herbiconiux > Herbiconiux sp. J20-20. Next base: position 362,854 of record NZ_CP195122.1, on the reverse strand, counting down.
GCGCAGATAGTCGACGAGGCCTTCGTGCCGCACCTGGGCGAGACGCTCGGACATCCGGTGCGCCAGCCAGATGGGCAGCGGCATCAGACTGGGCGTCTCGCGCACGGCGTAGCCGAACATGATTCCCTGGTCGCCCGCTCCCTGCATGTCGAGTGCGTCGGCACTCGCGTGCTCCCGCACCTCGAGGGCGGTGTTGACGCCTCCGGCGATGTCGGGCGACTGCTCGCCGATCGAGATCGACACGCCGCACGATCGACCGTCGAACCAGACGTCCGAGGAGTCGTAGCCGATGTCGGTGATCGTCTTACGGACGAGACCCGGGATGTCGACGTAGCCGTGCGTCGACACCTCGCCGGCGACATGGACGAGCCCGGTCGTCACGAGGGTCTCGACCGCGACGCGCGCGTTCGGGTCCTGCGTCAGCAGCGCGTCGAGGATGGCGTCGCTGATCTGGTCGCACATCTTGTCGGGGTGCCCCTCCGTGACCGACTCGGAGGTGAACAGTCGCAGCGAGGACGAGGAGGAAGAAGTCACGGTCGGCCTGTCGGTCGAGGGGCGGGGATCAGCGCTGACCCGAAGCTCAGCGCGTGAGATCCAGGATACGGTGGGCCACCGACGCCTTGCTGCCGGAGGCCTCCTCCACGATAGACCCCGCGGAATCGAGCACGACGATCGTGTTGTCGTCCTGCGAAAAGCCCTCGTTCCAGCCGACGGCGTTCACCACCAGGAAGTCGCAGCCCTTGCGCTCCGCCTTGCGACGGCCCAGCTCAAGGAGCGCCTCGCGGTCTGGCTCGGTCTCGGCGGCAAAGCCGATGATCGTCTGGCCAGGGCGACGCGCATCCACGAGTTCGCGCAGAATGTCGGGGTTCTTCACCAGCCGCAGCTCGAGTGCATCGCCCTGCGTCTCCTTCTTGATCTTGCGATCCGAGACTGCGTCGGGGCGGTAATCGGCGACCGCGGCCGCCATGACGATGACATCGGCGGACTCGGCGGCCCGGTGCGCGGCGTCGCGGAGCTCGCGCGCCGTCTCGACCCGCACGACCTCGACACCGCCCAGCGAGCCCTCAAGCACTCCCGGATCGGTGTGAGCCGCGATCAGTGTGACGTCGGCCCCGCGAGCAACGGCCGCGCGCGCGATCGCCACGCCCTGCTTGCCGCTGGACCGGTTGCCGAGGAAGCGAACCGGGTCGAGGGGCTCTCGCGTGCCGCCCGCCGTGACCAGGATGCGCTGGCCGACCAGGTCGCGGGGGCCGACCGCTGCCAGCGCCGCCTCGACGATGTCGTCAGGCTCGGACATCCGACCCGGGCCGGAGTCGCTGCCGGTGAGCTGGCCCGAGGCCGGGCCGACGACCGTGACGCCGCGCTCTCGGAGCGTCGCCACGTTGGCGACGGTCGCCGGGTGATGCCACATCTCGGTGTGCATCGCCGGGGCGACCACGAGCGGCGCGGTGCTCGCCAGCACGGTGTTGCCGAGCAGATCGTCGGCGAGCCCCAGCGCCAGCTTGGCGAGCGAGTTCGCGGTCGCCGGCGCGATCACGATGAGGTCGGCGCGCTGGCCGAGCGCGACGTGGCGCACCTCGGCGACGCCCTCGTAGAGCTCGGAGTGGACCGGGTTGCGGCTGATCGCCTCGAGCGTCGGACGGCCCACGAAGCGGAGGGCCGCCTCCGTCGCGATGACCTGCACGTCGTGGCCCGCGAGCACGAAGGCGCGCACGACATTCACCGCCTTGTACGCGGCGATGCCGCCGGTGATCCCGACGACGATCCTCATCGCGGGACCGGATTACTCCGCGGTGCGCGTGAGGACGAGCTTGTCCTCGTTGATCTCGTGAAGCGCGACCGAGAGCGGCTTGTCCTCGATCGTCGAGTCGACGAGCGGTCCGACGTTGTCGAACAGCGAGCCCTCGTGAAGGTCGGCGTAGTAGTCGTTGATCTGGCGAGCGCGCTTCGACGCGAAGATCACGAGCTGGTACTTCGAGTCGACGCGCGACAGCAGCTCGTCGATGGGCGGGTCGATGATGCCCTTGCTCTTGTCAGCCATGGGTTTCCTTCCGGAGAGTCGTCGCGCCGCGGCTCAGGCGCCGGGCACTGCCAGCAATTCTACGACCTCGCGCGCCGCTTGGCCGACGTCGCGGTTCACAACGCGCACATCGAACTCGTCTTGGGCGCGCAATTCGACCTTCGCGGTCTCCAATCGGCGCGTCTGCTCGGCCGGTGGCTCGGTGCCGCGCCCGACCAGGCGGCGCACCAGCTCCTCCCAGCTGGGCGGCAGCAGAAACACCAGCAGGGCCTCCGGCATCGCCTGCCGGACCGCGCGGGCCCCCTGCAGATCGATCTCCAGCAGCACGCTGCGGCCCGAAGCCAGTGCGGCGTCGACGGGCGGCCGCGGCGTGCCGTAGCGGTAGGCGTTGTGCACCGTCGCGTACTCGAGGAACTCGCCGTCGCGCACCATGCGGTCGAACTCATCGTCGCTGATGAAGTAGTAGTGCTCGCCGTCGACCTCACCCGGGCGCGGGGCGCGCGTGGTCGCCGACACACTGAACATGACGTCGGGGTAGTTCTCGCGGATGAAGCTCGACACGGAACCCTTGCCGACCGCCGTCGGTCCGGCGAGGACGACGAGGCGGCTCTGCGGCGTCTCGATGCGCCCCTCGCGAGTCAGGAGGTAGTCGCGCAGCCGCGCGCGCTGCCGGACGCCGAGCCCGCCGACGCGCTTCGAGTGGGCGATGCCGAGCTCGTCGAGCGCGCGGTCGGCGCGCGTCGCGCCCACGGTGGGAATGCTCATCAGCAGTTCGCGGACCCGCAGGGTCGCCTCGGGCGCCGTCGGCTCGGCGGCCCAGCCGGTCTCGGCGACCTCCAGGGCGCGCTTCTCCCCCGTCGCGACGGCGTGCTTGATCGCGGCGCGGGCGCGGCGCGCGGCGACCGCCGCGCGGGAGGCGGCGACGCGGTCGACCTCGGGCGGGCTCAGCCGCGGCATGCGGTCTCGACCTCCGTCACGGCCGAGGCGACAGCCGCAGCCAACTCGTCGGGCCCGGCTGAGAGCACACTGCGCGAGGCGCTGGCGATGACCGCCCCGAGTGTGGGTCCGAACAGCGCGGGGAGCTCGGCGAACGTCGCCCCCTGGTGCCCGAATCCGGGCGCCAGAATCGGCGTGCGGACGAGTTCGTCCGGCGAGAGGCCGTAGTCCGTCAGATCGACGGTGGCGCCGACGACGACACCGAACTCGTCGAGCGGCGCGGCGGCGCTGGACTCGGTGCGCCGCGCGTGGAGCTCCGCGACCGTGGCCGCGGCGACGGTGCGTCCCTGCTGCCCGCCGGACCTGACGACGGCGGTCTGCACGTCGGCGGCTTCGGGATTCGAGGTGGCGGCGAGCACGAACACGCCCTTGCCGTGCGCCGACGCCTGGTCGAGCACCCCATCGAGGGAGCCGACGCCCTGGTAGGCGACCGCCGTCATCGCGTCGGCTTCGAGAGGCGAGCCCGGCGTCAGCCACGCCTGACCGTAGGCGTCGACGGAACTGCCGACATCGCCGCGCTTGACGTCGGCGATCACGAGGAGCCCGGCGGCACGCGCCGCCGCGAGCACCTCCTCGAGCGCGGCGAATCCGGCGGCGCCGTGACGCTCGAAGAACCCGACCTGCGGCTTGACGATGCCCGCGGTGCCCGCGGACGCGTCGACAACGCGCAGACCGAACTCCCGAACACCCGAAGCGGAGTCGGGCAGACCCCACGACGCCAGCAGTGACCCGTGCGGATCGATCCCGACGCAGAGTCGACCGCGCTCATCGAAGACGCGCGCCAGCCGAGAGCCGAAGCTCTCGACCTGCGTGCGGGCCGCCGGCGTGCTCACCGCGCTGCCTCCCGCACCGCGCGGTCGGCGGCGTAATCCTGCAGACTCCGCACCCGGATGTCGCCGCGCTTGATCTCGAACGCGGCCACGGCGGCCGCGAGCTGCGCGATCGTCGTGAACAGCGGCTTGTCGGCCGCGACCGTCGCGGTGCGGATCTCGAAGCCGTCGGCGCGCGCGGTGCGACCGCTCGGCGTGTTGATCACGACGTCGATCTCGCCCGCGTTGATCAGGTCGACCACGGTGGGCTCGCCGCCGTCGTCCACCTGGCCTTCGAAGTACTTGCGCACCGTGGTCGCCTCGATGCCGTTGCGGGCGAGCACCTCCGCGGTGCCTTCCGTCGCCACGATCTCGAAGCCGAGCTGGCTGAGGCGCAGGATCGGCAGCACGGTCGCGCGCTTGTCGCGGTCGGCGACCGACACGAAGACGCGGCCGCTCTCCGGAAGACCGCCGTAGGCGGCATCCTGGCTCTTGGCGAACGCGCGCGGGAAGTCGGCGTCGATCCCCATCACCTCACCGGTCGAGCGCATCTCCGGGCCGAGCACCGAGTCGACGACGTTGCCTTCGCGGGTGCGGAAGCGCTTGAACGGCAGCACCGCCTCCTTCACCGAGACCGGCGAGTCGAGCGAGACGACCGACCCATCGTGCTCGGGCAGCAGGCCGTCGGCGACGAGGTCACGCACGGTCTTGCCGACCATGACGAGCGAGGCCGCCTTCGCCAGCGGAATCCCGAGCGCCTTCGAGACGAACGGCACGGTGCGGCTGGCGCGGGGGTTCGCCTCGAGCACGTAGAGCACGCCCGCGCCGATCGCGAACTGCACGTTGATCAGGCCGCGCACGCCGATGCCTTCCGCGATCTTGCGGGTGGCGTCGACCACCTGATCCTGGATGCCGCGGCCGAGCGTCACCGGCGGCAGGGTGCACGCCGAGTCGCCCGAGTGGACCCCGGCCTCCTCGATGTGCTCCATGATGCCGCCGACGTAGAGCTCGGTGCCGTCGTAGAGCGCGTCGATGTCGATCTCGACCGCGTCATCGAGGAAGCGGTCGACCAGCAGCGGCGCACCGGGACCGATGATGGCGTGCTCGCGCACCCGCTCGAAGTAGTCCTCGAGGCTCGGCGAGTCGTAGACGATCTCCATGCCGCGGCCGCCGAGCACGTAGCTCGGGCGCACCAGGACCGGGTAGCCGATCTCCTCGGCGACGCGGATCGCGCTCGGCGCATCCGTCGCGGTGCCGTTGCGGGGCGCGACGAGGCCGGCGTCCCTGAGGATGCGCGAGAAGTGCCCGCGCTCCTCGGCGAGGTCGATCGCATCGGGGCTGGTGCCGAGGATCGGCACGCCCGCTGCCTCCAGACCCTTCGCGAGGCCCAGCGCGGTCTGGCCGCCGAGCTGCACGATGACGCCCACGAGCTCGCCGGACTGCGACTCGGCGTGGATGACCTCGAGCACGTCCTCCAGGGTGAGCGGCTCGAAGTAGAGCCGGTCGCTCGTGTCGTAGTCGGTCGACACCGTCTCCGGGTTGCAGTTGATCATGATCGTCTCGTAGCCGGCCGCCGAGAGCGCGAAGCTCGCGTGCACGCACGAGTAGTCGAACTCGACGCCCTGCCCGATGCGGTTCGGGCCGGAACCGAGGATGACCACCTTCTTGCCCTCGGACGGCGCCACCTCCGTCTCAGCGTCGTAGCTCGAGTAGTGGTACGGGGTGAGCGCCGGGAACTCGCCCGCGCAGGTGTCCACGGTCTTGAAGACCGGGCGCAGACCCAGCTTCCAGCGCAGCTCACGCACCTCCTGCTCGCCGAGGTCGCGCAGCTGCGCGATCTGAGCGTCCGAGAAGCCGTAGTCCTTCGCGAAGCTCAGCACCTCGAGGCTGAGCTCCTCGGCCGCCGCAACCTCGTCGGCAACCTCGTTGATCAGCACGATCTGGTCGAGGAACCAGGGGTCGATGCCGGTCGCCTCGAACATCTCGTCGACCGTGGCGCCGGCGCGCAGCGCCTGCTGGACGGTGACGATTCGGCCGTCGGTGGGCGTGCGGCTGATCTCGATCAGCTCGGCCTTCGTCCGGGATTCCTCGCCCCAATGGAAGCTGCTCCCCCGCTTCTCCAGCGAGCGGAGCGCCTTCTGCAGCGCGGTCGCATAGTTGCGACCGATCGCCATCGCCTCGCCGACGCTCTTCATCGTCGTGGTGAGGGTCGCATCCGCGCTCGGGAACTTCTCGAACGCGAAGCGCGGCACCTTGACCACGATGTAGTCGAGGGTCGGCTCGAAGCTCGCCGGAGTCACCTTGGTGATGTCGTTCGGGATCTCGTCGAGGCGGTAGCCGATCGCGAGCTTTGCGGCGATCTTCGCGATCGGGAAGCCCGTCGCCTTCGAGGCGAGCGCGCTCGAGCGCGAGACGCGCGGGTTCATCTCGATGACGATGATGCGGCCGTTCGCGGGGTCGATGGCGAACTGGATATTGCAGCCGCCGGTGTCGACGCCGACAGCGCGGATGATGTCGATGCCGATGTCGCGGAGCCTCTGGTACTCGCGGTCGGTGAGGGTCAGCGCGGGCGCGACCGTGATCGAATCGCCGGTGTGCACGCCGACCGGGTCGACGTTCTCGATCGAGCAGACGACGACCGTGTTGTCGGCGGTGTCGCGCATGAGCTCCAGCTCGTACTCCTTCCAGCCGAGGATCGACTCCTCCAGGAGCACCTCGGTGGTCGGCGACTGGTGGAGGCCATCGGTGACCATGCGCACCAGCTCGGCGCGGTCGTGCGCGAACCCGGAACCGAGCCCGCCCATGGTGAACGAGGGGCGCACCACGAGCGGGTAGCCGAGTTCGTCGGCCGCCTCCACGGCCGCGGGAACCGTCTTGACGACATAGCTGCGTGCGACGTCGGCGCCCGCCTCGATGACCAGGTCCTTGAAGATCTGACGGTCTTCGCCCTTGTTGATGGCCTCGACCTTGGCGCCGATCAGCTCGACGCCGTACTTGTCGAGGATGCCGTCGCGATCCAGCGCGATCGCGGCGTTGAGCGCGGTCTGGCCGCCCAGGGTGGGCAGGATCGCATCCGGCTTCTCGAGGGCGATGATCGCCTCCAGCGCCTCGGCGTTGATCGGCTCGATGTAGGTGGCGTCGGCGAAGTCCGGGTCGGTCATGATCGTCGCCGGGTTGGGGTTCACCAGGATGACGCGGACGCCCTCCTCGCGGAGGACGCGGCAGGCCTGCGTGCCCGAGTAGTCGAACTCGGCCGCCTGCCCGATCACGATCGGGCCGGAGCCGATGACGAGGACGGAGTTGATGTCGGGGCGCTTGGGCACTAGTTCTGGGCCTTCTTGCTCTGGTGGGCCACGACCATGTCGCGGAAACGGTCGAAGAGGTAATTGGCGTCGTGCGGACCGGCCGCCGCCTCCGGGTGGTACTGCACCGAGAAGGCGGGGATGTCGAGGGCGTTGAGGCCCTCGACCACCTGGTCGTTGAGGCCGATGTGGCTGACCTCGACCTTGCCGTAGCCGTTCGGGCTGTCGCTCGGGGCATCCAGCGGGGCGTCGACCGCGAAGCCGTGGTTGTGCGCGGTGATCTCCACCTTGCCGGTCGCCTTGTCGAGCACCGGCTGGTTGATGCCGCGGTGGCCGAAGGGCAGCTTGTAGGTGCCGTAGCCGAGGGCGCGGCCGAGCAGCTGGTTGCCGAAGCAGATGCCGAAGAACGGCAGACCCGCATCCAGCACCCCGCGCAGCAGCGCGACGTGGGCGTCGCTCGCCGACGGGTCGCCCGGGCCGTTGGAGTAGAACACCGCGACCGGGTCGATCGCGAGCAGCTCGTCGAGCGACACCGACTGCGGCAGCACGTGCACCTCGAAACCGCGCGCGGCCAGGTTGTTGACCGTGGCCTGCTTGATGCCGAGGTCGAGCACCGCCAGGTTGCCGATCCGCTCGCCCTCCGCAGGCGTCACCAGCGCGGCCTCCACGGAGACCTGGGCCGACAGGTTCTGGCCGGCCATCTCCGGCGCTTCGCGCACGAGTGCCAGCTGCGCCTCGGCGTCCAGCTCGGCGTCGGAGCCGGAGAAGATCCCAGCGCGCATCGAGCCGGTGTCGCGCAGGCGGCGGGTCAGCGCTCGCGTGTCGATGCCGCTGATGCCGACGATGCCGGTGCTGTCGAGTTCGTCATCCAGCGAGCGGAGCGCGCGGAAGTTGCTGACCACGCGGGAGGGGTCGCGCACGACGTAGCCGGCCACCCAGATGCGGCGCGACTCCGGGTCCTCGTCGTTCATCCCGGTGTTGCCGATGTGCGGCGCGGTCTGCACGACGATCTGACCGGCGTAGCTCGGGTCGGTGAGGGTCTCCTGGTAGCCGGTCATGCCGGTGGCGAAGACCGCCTCGCCGAGGGTGCGTCCGCGCGCGCCGTAGGCGTGGCCGGCGTAGCGCGTGCCGTCCTCCAGAACGAGAACGGCGGGGTCGTGGCGGATCATGAGGCGTCGCTTTCGGTTGAAACGGGAAGAAGAGCACCCAGCGCGTCGGCGAGCGTCGCCGGGTCGGAGGCGCGGAAGGTCGAGTCGACCGCGAGGTCCGCGTCGCCGAGCAGCCAGCGCACGAACACCAGCCGGTCGCCGCCGGAGGCCCGGTCGATGGTCCAATTGGCGCGGCCGGCGCCGACGATGCGCTCACGCGGGATGAACGCCGGGCCGGCGCGACCGCCGAGGTCGAGCTCGAGCCCGGCATCGTGGATGCGGAGCACCGCCTGGGCGCGGAAGCCGAGGCCGGGCACGGTGATCCGCTCCAGCGGGTGCTCGGCCTGCGTCGTGGCGAGGTACAGCGCCTCGAAGCTGACGCGTGCCTCACCGAGCTCGGCGGGCAGGGGCGGCAGAGAGCCGAGGCTCGCGTGACGACGCGCGCGCGCTCGCCAGGCGACCGCGAGCGAGCCGAACACCAGCGCGAGCACGGCGATGACGATCAGGGTCGGCAGGACCTTATCCATGCGACACCTCCTCGGCGGGGCGCAGCTCGCCGTCCAGCACCGTGGGCACGCCGCCGTGCAGCGTCGCGACGACGCGGCCCGGAAGCGACCGGCCGAGGTACGGCGAGTTGATGCCCTTGCCACGGAGCCGTGCGGTGCTGAAGTCGGAGCGGGCGCTCGGGTCATAGAGGGTGACATGCGCGGGGCTGCCCACCTCGAACGGCGCGTCGTAGCCGCCGAGAAGACCGATCTCGGCGGGCGCGCTCGAGAGCACGCGCGCGACATCGCCCCAGCCGAGCTGTCCGCTGTCGACGACGGCCTCCTGCACGACGCTGAGTGCGCTCTCCAGACCGACCATGCCGAAGCTGGCCTCCGCCCAGGCGCACTCCTTCGACTCGACGGGGTGCGGCGCGTGATCGGTCGCGACGATGTCGATGGTGCCATCGGCCAACGCTGCGCGCAGCGCCTGCACGTCCTCGTCACGGCGCAGCGGCGGGTTGACCTTGAAGCGCGGGTCGTAGCTCTCCACCAGCTGCTCGCTGAGCAGCAGGTGGTGCGGGGTGACCTCGGCGGTGACCTGGATGCCGCGCGCCTTCGCCCAGCGCACCACCTCGACGCTGCCCGCCGTCGAGAGATGGCAGATGTGCAGCCGGGCGCCGACGTGCTCGGCGAGCAGCACATCGCGCGCGATGATCGACTCTTCGGCGACGGCGGGCCAGCCGGCGAGCCCGAGGCGGCTCGAGAGCTCGCCCTCGTTCATCTGGGCGCCCTCGGTGAGGCGCGGCTCCTGGGCGTGCTGGGCGACGACGCCCCCGAACGTGGAGACGTACTCGAGCGCGCGCCGCATCAGCAGCGGGTCGTGCACGCACATGCCGTCATCGCTGAAGACGCGCACCTGGGCGCGCGACTGCGCCATGGCGCCGATCTCGCTGAGGCGCTCCCCGGCGAGGCCGACCGTGACCGCGCCGATCGGGCGCACCGTGACATAGCCGTGCTGCGCGCCGAGCGAGGCGACCTGCTCGACAACGCCCGCGGTGTCGGCCACCGGAAAGGTGTTCGCCATCGCGTGCACGGCGGTGAAGCCGCCCGCCGCCGCCGCCCGCGAGCCGGTGAGCACCGTCTCGCTCTGCTCGAAGCCGGGCTCGCGCAGGTGGGTGTGCAGGTCGACGAGGCCGGGCAGCGCCTGGAGACCGTTCGCGTCGATCAGCTGGGCGCCGGAGGCCGCGATCCCCGCCCCGCGCTCGGCGATCACGCCGTCGCGGACGAGCAGATCCGTCGTCTCACCGCTGGGGAGCGTGGCGCCCTGAATCAGGATGGTCATGCGCTGGGGCCTCCGGTCGTGGTGGGTGCGGTCGACGAAGTTCCCGAGAGCACGAGGTAGAGCACCGCCATTCGAATCGACACCCCGTTGGTGACCTGATCGAGAACCCGCGACTGCGGCGAATCGGCGGCCGCCGCCGAGATCTCGAGACCGCGGTTCATCGGTCCGGGATGCATCACTATCGTATGCGGCGAAAGCTGGGCGAACCGGGCGTCATCGAGGCCCCACTGGCGGGCGTACTCGCGCTCGTGCGGGAAGAAGGCGGCGTGCATCCGCTCCTGCTGGATGCGCAGCATCATCAGCACGTCCGGCTTCGCCGCGATCGCCTCGTCGAGGTTGGATCCCGTCGTCACCGGCCAGGAGGCGATGCCGGTCGGCAGCAGCGTCGACGGCGCAACCAGGTGCACGCGAGCGCCGAGCGTTGTCAGCAGCCAGACATTGCTGCGCGCGACGCGCGAGTGCAGCACGTCGCCGACGATCGTGACGCGGAGGCCCTCAAGGTCTTTGCCGCGGGAGGCGGCGCCGTGGCGGGCCTTGCGCATCGTGAACGCGTCGAGCAGGCCCTGCGTGGGGTGCTCGTGCGTGCCGTCGCCGGCGTTCACGACGGCCGCGTCGATCCAGCCGCTCGTGGCGAGGGTGTGCGCGGCCCCGGAGGCGCTGTGCCGCAGCACGACCGCGTCGATGCCCATGGCGGCGATCGTCTGCGCGGTGTCCTTCAGGCTCTCGCCCTTCGACACGCTCGAGCCCTTCGCGCTGAAAGTGATGACGTCGGCCGACAGCTTCTTCGCCGCCGACTCGAAGCTCAGCCGGGTGCGCGTGGAGTCCTCGAAGAACAGGTTGGCGACGGTGCGGCCGCGCAGCGTCGGAAGCTTGGGCACGGCGCGGGTGGCGACGTCGCCCATGTCCTCGGCGATGTCGAGAATGGCGATCGCGGTCTCGCGATTGAGCTGGTGCGCGCTCAGCAGGTGGCGCAGCTCGGTCATCGCGTCTCCTCCTCGTCGGGCGCCGAGATCGCGATCAGGTCGTCGCCGTCCGTCTCGGCGAGGTGCACGTTGATGCGCTCCGTCGTCGAGGTCGGCAGGTTCTTGCCGACGTAGTCGGCGCGGATCGGCAGCTCGCGGTGACCACGGTCGACGAGCACGGCGAGACGCACGGCGCGCGGGCGACCGTGGTCGTTCAGGGCATCGAGGGCGGCGCGGATCGTCCGGCCGGAGTAGAGCACATCGTCGACGAGCACGACCGTCTTGCCGTCGATGCCGCCGGCAGGGATCCGCGTCGGGTGCGGGGTGCGGGTCGGCTGTGCGGCGAGGTCGTCGCGGTACATGGTCACGTCGAGGGAGCCGACCGTGGCCGAGCCGGGCTCGAGCTTCTCGAGTGTGGCGGCGAGACGCTCGGCGAGGAGCACGCCCCGGGTCGGAATGCCCAGGAGCACGAGATCGGACGCTCCGCGATTGGCTTCGAGGATCTCGTGCGCGATGCGGGTGAGAGCCCTCTGGATGTCGTCCTGCTGCAGCACGGTTCGCGTGCGCATCCGGACCTCCTTCCCCGCCTCCCGGACGGACTTAAAGGATGTCGTGTTCCCCCGATGCTACACCCCCACCGCCGAGCGCTACCCGTGCACGCGAGAGCTACCGAAACTCCGGTCGCGCTCGTGAGTTTCGGTAGCGCTCGGCGGAAGGCGTCGGGCGGGGACGGCTAGCCCCAGCGGGAGAGGAGGGCGCGCTCGAGGAGGCCGATGAGGGCGTCGGAGAGCTTGCCGAGGATGGCGAGGACGATGATCGCGAGGAACAGGCGGTCGATGCGGCCGTTGTTCTGCGACTCAATGAGCAGGAACCCGAGTCCCATCGTCGAGCCGAGCAGCTCGGCGGCGACCAGGAACAGCCAGGCCTGCGCGAGCGCGAGCCGGAGGCCGGACACGATCGCCGGGATGACGGCGGGCAGCTGCACCGTGAACAGCAGCCGGATGCCGTGGAACCCGTACGCCCGCCCCAGCTCGACCAGGTGCGGGTCGACGTGCCGGAGGGCTCCCGCAACAGTCGTGTAGACCGGGAAGAGCGCCCCGATCGCGACCAGGGTGACCTTGGAGTCCTCACCGAAGCCCAGGTACAGAATGAGCAGCGGCACCCAGGCGAGCGACGGAACCGCGCGGGCTGCCCCGACGGTCGCCGCCAGGAAGCCGTCGGCGAGTCGCGACAGCCCGACCAGGGAGCCGAGCGCGAGGCCCGCGACGGCGCCGATGGCGAAGCCGAGGAAGACCCGCTGGGTGGAGATGCCGATGTGCTCCCAGAGCAGCCCGCGCTGGGCGAGGTCGACCGCGGCGACGACGAGCGACTCCGGCGTGGGCAGCTTGAACAGCGGCACCCAGCCGAGGTGCGAGGCCGCCCACCAGAGGGCGAGCAGCGCGAGCGGGATGATCGCGCCGAGCGCCGCCCGCGACCCGGCGCGACGGCCGGCGCGCGGGCGCTCGACCGCGGACGTGCCCTGACGGCCGACCGCGACGAGGGTGGCGGCCTCCCCCGTCACCTGAGGGTCGGCGGAGGGCCCGGCGCTGCCGCCGCGCACGACCGTCTCGCCGTTCAGGTATCTGGGGGAAGCCGCCATGATCCTCAGCCCACCCGGCTCGGGTCGGCGGCGTCGGCGAACGTCGTGTTGAACAACGTCTCGAGCGCGGCGTCGGCCTGGTCCTGCGAGGGGATGTCGCCGTTGGCGACCTGGATCGGTCCGACGACCTCGAGCACCGAGTACTGCGCGGCGCCCGGGGCGAAGTCGAGGTCGATCACGGTGCGCTCCAGGAGCACCACCTTGGCGACCTCGAGGTCGAGGCCCGAGACGTCGGCGAGCAGCTGCGCGGTCTCGTCCGGGTTCTCCAGCGCCCAGGCGCGGGCCTTCTCGTAGGCGTCGGCGACGACCTGCGCGAGGTCGGCGTTGTTGGTGATGAAGTCCTCGGTCGCGTTGAGGAAGCCGTAGGTGTTGAAGTCGACGTTGCGGTAGAACAGCTCCACACCGTCATTCAGCTCGTGCGCGGCCATCATCGGGTCGAGCCCCGACCAGGCGTCGACACTGCCGTTGACCAGCGCGACGCCGCCGTCGGCGTGCTGCAAGTTCTGGATGTCGACCTCGCTCGGGTCGACGCCCGCCTCGTCGAGCGCCTGCAGCAGGAAGAAGTACGGGTCGGTGCCGATGGTGACCGCAACCGTCTTGCCGCGCAGGTCCGCCACCGACTCGATGCCGCTGCCGGGCAGCGTGACGAGCGCCGACCACTCGGGCTGGGTGTAGATCCCGATGGTCTGGATGGGCGAGCCGTTGGCCCGCGCCAGCAGCGCCGCCGATCCGGCCGTCGAGCCGACGTCGAGGGCGCCGGCGCGCAGGCCTTCGTTCGCCTTGTTCGATCCGAGCGACTGGGTCCAGGTCACCGCGACGTCGTCGCCGAGGGTGTCTTCGATCCAGCCCTGCTCCTTGATGATCAGGCTGAGCGGGTTGTAGGTGGCGAAGTCGAGGCTGAGCGTCGACTTGCTCCACTCGCCGCCCGCGCCGGCGTCGGGCGTCGCGTTCTCGCCGGCGCAGCCCGTGAGGGCGAGCGAGGCGATGACCGCGGTGGCCGCGGCGGCCAGGAGGGTCTTCTTCATGAGGTGTCCTTTGTGCTGTGGGGAGGTGATGCGGATGGGGTTGGGGGTGCGATCAGTCGCCGCGCTGCGCGCGCTGCGCCTTGATCGCCTTGGTGATGTAGTTCTCGGGGTGGTGCGTCTCGACTCCGAGAAGGTCGAGAAGTTCGGCGCGGAGGATCGCGATTCCGGGGTCGGCACGGTCCCGCGGTCGAGGCTTGCCCACCTCGAGGATGCGGCGGATCGACGCGCCCGGATGCGCCTCCTGGGTGCCCAGCAGCACGATCCGGTCGGCGAGCTGCAGCGCCTCGTCGACGTCGTGGGTGACGAGCACGATCGTCGCGGGTTCTGCCGCGTGGATGTCGAGCAGCAGGTCCTGCATGGTGAGCCGGGTCAGCGCGTCGAGGGCGCCGAACGGCTCATCGAGCAGGAGCACCCCCGGACCGCGGGCCAGGGCGCGGGCAAGCGAGGCGCGCTGCGCCATGCCGCCGGAGATCTGACGCGGGCGGAGCTCCGCGGCGTGGTCGAGCTGCACGAGCTTCAGCAGCTCCGTCACGCGGGCCGTGCCTTCGGCGCGGTCGGTTCCGCGCGGCAGGCCGAGCTCGACGTTGCGCTGAATGGAGCGCCACGGCAGCAGCCGCGGCTCCTGGAAGGCGACCGCGCTTCGCTGGTCGACATCCGCCACCGGGCTGCCATCGATGCGCAGCTCGCCCGCGTTCGGCCGGTCGAGCCCGCTGATCAGACGCAGCAGGGTCGACTTGCCGCAGCCGGACGGCCCGAGCAGGGCGACGATCTCGCCGGGTCGGACCTCGAGGTCGACGTCGCGCAGGATGACGCGGGAGTCCCCGGCGTCGGTCGGGAAGCTGCGGCCGACGCCACGCAGCCCGACGCGGAGCGCGGGCGAGGTGGCGACGGAGGTGACGGCGGGCATGGCTGTGAAGTTACGGACATCGCCGCCCCAACTCAACGCGGCGTGTCACGAAGCGAAACCTTGCGTCACACTTCGTCTTTCACGGCGTCACACGACGGCGCCGGCACTCCCCGTGGGGGCCCCGGCGATGATGCGGTGGCGCACCGCCCCCGAGATCGCGTCGACGATCATCGTCACGAGAATGATCACGATGAGCGCGATTCCGATGCGATCCCAGTCGCGCTGGTCGAACACCCGCGACAGCAGCGAGCCGATTCCGCCGGCGCCGACGACGCCGAGGATCGCCCCGGCGCGGATGTTCACCTCGAAGCGGTACAGCCAGAACGCGATCACCTCGGGCATCACCTGCGGCAGGATGGCCCAGCGCATCACCTGCAGCGGATTCGCTCCCGAGGAGCGCACTGATTCGACCGGTCCGGTGTCGATGCCTTCGATCACCTCACTGGTGAGCTTGCCGAGCGTGCCGATCGAGCCGACGCCGAGCGCGAGGGCTCCGGGCAGCGGCCCGAGGCCGAAGATCGGCACCATGATGACGATCGCGAAGATGACGTCGGGCACGGTGCGGATGGCGTTGAGCACCTGCCGGGTCGGCACCACGATCCAGCGGGGCGCGGTGTTGGAGGCGGCGAGGAACCCGATCGGGAACGACAGCAGCGCGCCGATCACCGTTCCGACCCACGCCATCGCGAGCGACTGCCCCATGAACTCGAGCGAGGTGAGCCAGTACTCGGCGTAGGGCGCCTCGAACGGGTTGTTGAGCGCGCCGCGCAGCATGAGCCCGGTGTAGGTGACGAAGTTCTCGGGGAACTGCGCGAGCCGCTCCCACTTGATCTCGATCGCCGAGAGGCACAGCAGCACGATGGCGAGCGCGATCAGCTCGATCGTGATGACGCGCCACTTCTTGGGCGGCGCCGGGCGCGCAGTCTGCGGACGCGTCGCGGGCACGGTGGCGGTCATCGGGCCAGCCTCCGTCGCAGGTAGCCGGAGCTCTGATCGATCAGGAACACGACCACGAACAGCAGCACGATGATCGCCGAGAGGTTGTCGTAGTTGAACCGGGCGAGCTGCACCGCGATCTGCGTTCCGATGCCGCCGGCGCCAACGAATCCGAGCACCACCGAGGCGCGCACGTTGAGCTCGAACACGTACATCGAGTACGACACGTAGTTGGGCAGGATCTGCGGCAGCACGGCAACGCGGGAGCGCTGCACGACGTTCGCCCCGGAGGCGTCCGCCGCCTCCAACGGCCCCGGATCGACCGCGTCGATCGTCTCGGCCGTGAGCTTGGCGATGATGCCGATGTTGAACATGATGAGCGCCAGCACGCCGGCGAGGGCGCCGATGCCGACGAAGGCGACGAAGAGCAGCCCCCAGACCACGTCGGGAAGAGAGCGCCCGACCGACAGGATCAGCTTCGCCGCCCGGTACACGATCGCGTTAGGGTTCGAGACGGTCGAGGCGAAGAATGAGACCACGAGCGCGATGCCGGTGCCGACGACGGTCGCCACGACGGCAGTGGCGAGGGTGACCGACATCGGCTGGATGGTCTGGACGAGGAAGCTCCAGTCGGGAGCGAAGAACTGGCTGATGATGAACCAGCCGCGGCCCGTGTCGGTGAACAGCGGCAGGATCGTGAAGTCGATCGCACTGCCCGCCACGATCGTGACGATGACGGCGATCGCGATGAGCGACCACGCGCCGAGCGGGGGCCGCGGGCGTGCCGGACGCGCCGTTCGACTCGGCGCGGCAGAGGCGGTGGCCGCGGTCATGCGGTGGCGCCGGGAGCCGCGTCCGCCACCGCTCCCGCGTCGGGCAGCAGGTCTTCGGCGGTGAGCGAGCGTCCGTAGATCTCGGCGAACACGGCGTCGTCGGCATCCTCCGGCGGACCGTCGAAGACGATCTTGCCGCCGCGCATCCCGATGATCCGCTGCGCGTAGGTGCGCGCCAGGTCGAGGAAGTGCAGGTTGACGACCGTGGTGATGCCGAGGTCGCGGTTGATCCGGCGCAGGTCGCGCATGACCAGGTTGGCGGTGGGCGGGTCGAGCGAGGCGACCGGTTCGTCGGCGAGGATCACGTCGGGCTGCTGGGCGAGAACGCGCGCGATCGCGACGCGCTGCTGCTGGCCGCCGGAGAGCTGCGAGGCCCGGGTGTACGCCTTCTCGACGATGCCGACGCGCTCGAGGGCCTGGAAGGCGAGCTCGATGTCGGACTTGCGGTACCAGCCGAGCAGGGCGCGCCAGGTGGGCGTCGCGTGCAGTCGGCCGACCAGCACGTTGTTCAGCACGCTCGTGCGGGTGACGAGGTTGAAGGACTGGAAGACCATGCCCACCTTGGAGCGCAGGCGCCGCAGGGCGCCCTTCTTGGCACCGTCGACCCGCTGGCCCGAGACCTCGAGCTCTCCCCCGGTCGGGGTCACCAGACCGTTGATCGAGCGCACCAGCGTTGACTTGCCGGCCCCCGAGAGCCCCACCACGACGACGAACTGGCCGTCGGGGATCTCGAGATCGATCTCGTCGAGACCGATGGTCCCGTTCGGGTAGCGCACGGACACCTTCGCGAAGCGGATCACAGACCCATCCTCCCCCATCGAGAAACTCGGGGACAGCGCCGCAGCGCCGCCCCCGAGTTGCGGAACTTCTTCGGACTACTCGCCGAAGTTGGCCTCGACCTGGCGCGCTGCGTCGAGCGCGTCGAGGTCGGCGGGCACGAGTCCGTCGATGTTGTAGATGGCGTTGAGGATGGCGATGCCGTCCTCGGTGTCGGCAATGGCGAGGAACGCGTCGGTGATCGCCGTCTTCAGGTCCGCCGGCAGGTCACCGCCCACCGCGATGCCATCGTTCGGGATGTTGGTCGACCAGGCGAAGACGGTGACATCCGTGCCCACGGTCGGGATCTCCTCGACGACGTTGGAGCGCGCGTCGTTGTAGCTGGTTCCGACGGTGGCCTCGCCGCGGGCGACGGCGCTGACCGCGTTCGGGTGTCCGCCCGCGAAGAACGCGCCGGTCAGGTTGAACGGGTCGAGTCCGACTTCCTGGAGCTGCGTGGCCGGGTAGTAGTAGCCGGAGGCCGAGCCCTCATCGACGAAGGCGATGACCTCGTCCTCGGTGATGTTCGCGAGCGCGTCCTGACCGACGGGGCCGGACTCGGCGGTGTCGGTGCCGTTGCAGAAGGTGTAGCCGTCTTCGTCGGTCACGATGTCGGTCGTGCAGAAGCGGTCGGTGTCGTTGGTGAACCACTGCGTGACGTAGGTGCTCGATCCGAAGCGGACCGACTGCAGCACCGCTTCGGCCCCGGCCTGGTCGACGGCCTGCACGAGCGCGATCGGGCCGAACATGCCGACGTGGGCCTGGCCTGCCTGCATGGCGACGACGAGGGCGTTGTAGCTGTCGGTCACGATGACATCGACGGGCATGTCGAGCTGCTCCTCGAGGAGCCCCGCGAGCTCTTCGCCGTCGAGCACGAGCTGGTCGACGTCCTGCGACGGCACCAGGCCGACGACGAGCGTCTCGGGCGCCTCCGGCGCCGCGTTGTCGGTCGTCGCACACGCCGAGAGTGCGAGACCCGCGACCGCGACGGTCGCCAGGGTCAGGAACGATTTCTTCACGATGTCCTCCATGCCTCAATCGCCGCCGAGGTGCGGCGCTGGAATAGCTGCCCCGCAAACGGGGGCACCGTTCCACGTTAAGCGTGCCTCGGATTCCTGCTGAGCGCGAGACGTGAGAGTTTCCCCAACGTTTACATTGCGAGGGCGTCGGCCCAGTCGCGGATCGCCGGATACAGCTCTTCCGCCGTGGACGCGCGGCGGGTCGGCGTTCCGTCGCCCCGCTGGTGTCGATCGATCAGGAAGGTGACGCCGTCGCGCGCCTGGATCTCGGCGTGGTCGTTCTCCCAGATGTCGCCGAGACTCGCCAGCGCGGCGCCGGAGGCGTGCACGCCCGCACGATCGAGCGCAGCGGCCATGCCCACGGGCTTCCGGGCGTCGGTCACCACCTGGTCGAGCACGTCGGCGAGGCCGAGCCCGTCGATCACCTCGTCGAGTCCCCCGGCCGGCGAGTTGGTGATGAGGATGCGGGAGACGTCGTGCAGCTCGGCGAGCAGGTCGCGCATCCCCTCGGGGGCGCGCACCTCGCCGATCCAGCTGGCGATGTCGGCACGGCTGCGCTGGAACGCCTCCTGCAGCACCTCGCGCGGGACCTCGGCCTCGCGCGCGAGCGCCGCGACGGCCTGATAGCCGTCGCGGGCGGAGTCGAGCCCCCCGCCGCGGGCGAGGAAGGCATCCAGTCGCGACAGGCGCTCCGCACCATCGCGCACGTTCGCGAAAGCGTGGCGCGCGTACTCGCGCACGGGCGCATCGCCGACACAGAGCGTGCCGTCGAAGTCGAGGATGAGCGCGCCCCGCATGCCGCTACTCCTGGCTGCGCGCGACCCCGCCGAGCAGTCCGTTGAGGAACCCCGCGGAGTCTTCGGTGCTCATGATCGTGGCCGCCTCGACGGCCTCCGAGATCGCCACCGGGTTCGGCACCTCGGGGTTGAACAGGATCTCCCAGGTCGCCAGCCGCGCAAGCGCGCGGTCGAGCGCGGGCATCCGGTCCAGCTTCCAGCCCTGCGCGTGCTCGATGATCACGGCGTCGATCTCGTCGAGGTGCTCCTGCACGCCGGCCACGATCTCACGCGCGTAGAGCCACGACGACTCGCGCTGCGGCTGCGACGCCGCGCGCACCGACTCGTCGGCCAGGAGGTCGGCGATCGGAATACCGCGAACGTCGGCCCCGAACAGGATGTCGAGCGCGCGCTTGCGGGCCTTGGTCCGTGCGCTCACTAGTCGGTCACGCGACCGAGGTACGAGCCGTCACGCGTGTCGACCTTGACGCGGGTGTTTTGCTCGAGGAAGAGCGGAACCTGAATCTCGTAGCCGGTCTCGAGCGTCGCGGCCTTGGTGCCCGCGCTCGAGCGGTCGCCCTGCAGGCCCGGCTCGGTGTACGTGACCTCGAGCACGACGGAGGCGGGGAGCTCGACGTAGAGCGCCTCGCCGTCGTGGGTCGCGATGGTCGCGATCTGGTTCTCGAGCATGAAGTTGGCGGCGTCGCCGACGACGGCGGCGGGAATGGTGCGCTGGTCGTAGTCGCTCGTGTCCATGAACACGAAGTCTTCGCCGTCCTTGTACAGGAACTGGAAGTCGCGGCGGTCGACGGTCGCGAAGTCGATCTTGGTGCCGGCGTTGAACGTGCGGTCGACGGTCTTGCCGCTCATCACGTTCTTGAGCTTGGTGCGCACGAAGGCGCCACCCTTGCCCGGCTTGACGTGCTGGAACTCGATGACGTTCCAGAGCTGGCCGTCGATGGACAGCACGCTGCCGTTCTTGATGTCGTTGGTGGTCGCCATGTTTTGCCTCCTGGAGCGGGTCGGGTAGCCGAGAAGCGGCGTATCGAGACCCCGCAGTGCCGCAGTCGAGTGTAGACGAGCGTCAGTTCGCGCGACGAACCGCCGCGAGGGCGAGCACGTACGAGTCGAAGCCGAACCCCGCGATGACGCCCGAGGCGATGCCCGAGATCACGCTGGTGTGCCGGAAGGTCTCCCGCGCGTGCGGGTTCGAGATGTGCACCTCGACGAGCGGAAGGCCCGCCTTGGTGACGAGCGCGGCCGCGTCGCGCAGCGCGTAGCTGTAGTGCGTGAAGGCCGCCGGATTCAGGATGACCGGGGCGTTCGCGTCGACCGCCTCGTGCAGCCAGCCGATCAGCTCGCCCTCGTCGTCGGTCTGCCGCAGATCGATCTCGATGCCCTCTGCGCTCGGATCGCTCGCGAGCATCACGCGCAGCGCCGACAGATCCTGGTGCCCGTAGACCTCCGGCTCCCGGCTGCCGAGGCGGCCGAGGTTGGGGCCGTTGAGAACGAAGACGCGCGTCATGACTGCGAGCCTAGCGAAGGCGCGCGTGACTCAGACCGGGACGATGTTGTGATTGTGCGCGAATACGTTCTCCGGATCCCACGTCCGCTTGACGGCGCGGAGGCGTTCGAGCGTCGCGGCCGGGTACATCTCATCGAGCAGTGTGGGTGATCGATCGTTGCGGAAGTTCCCGTAGGTGCCGAGACTGCGTCCCCCGGTCGCAGCGCGCCACATCTCGTACACGCCCTCCGCCTGCGCGGCGGGCGTCCCGGGAGGGAAGAACGCGACCAGGAGGGCCAGCACGTCGGCGTCGCGATGGGCGAAGGCCGTCGCGTCGCTCGGGACGCGACTGTAGGCACCGCCGAGGCTGCGCAGCATGAGCATCGAGTTCTCGAACGTGCGATGGACGCGCACCAGCTCGTCGACGGTGTCGTCGTCGAACCTGCCGAAGAAGTCGGAGGTGAAGGCCATCAGCGGCGGCGGGCCATCCATCTCGAAGTCGTCGTCGAGAAGGGACCGGTAGGGCACCGCGGCGAGCTCGCCGCCTCGAACCCCCGGATGCTCGGCGAACGCGGCCGTCGCGGTGCGCGCCGCCGCGATCGAGTCCCCCGCCCAGGCGGCGATGATCTGCAGCGAGGCGGGCATCTCGGGGCCGAGGGCCGGCATCGAGACGAGCGTTGCGGTGAGCTCGTCCGGCGCCGCGGCCATCACGTCGCGCCACAGCCTCGTGACGGCGATGAGCTCGTCGAGCTCGTAGTCGAAGGTTCCGGCGATGACGCCGGTGAGGCGACGCGCGCGGAACTCGAATCGGGTCACGATGCCGAAATTGCCGCCTCCGCCGCGGAGCGCCCAGAACAGCTCCGAGTTCTCCGCGTCATCCGCGCGCACGACCTCGCCCGACGCCGTGACCAGTTCGACGCCGAGGAGGTTGTCGATGGTGAGTCCCTGCGAGCGGACCATCCAGCCGATGCCGCCGCCCAGGGCGAGTCCGCCCACCCCGACGCTCGCGGTGTCGCCCGAGGACAGCGCCAGACCGTGCTCGGCGAGGACGGTCGCCACGTCGCCCCAGCGCGCGCCGCCGCCGACGCGGACGACGTCGCCGACCACCTCGATGTCGGCGAGGTCGGCCAGATCGATCACGATGCCGCCGTCGTTGGTGCCCCAGGCCGTATGGCCGCCGCTGCGGACGGAGATCGGCAGACGCTCCCGCGTCGCCGCGCGGACAGCGGCCGCGACTCCGGCGGGCGTGCGCGGCCGCACGATGGCGAGTGGGCTGCCCACCCGGGATTCCGAGGTGGCGGCCACGAGGTAGCCGTCGTCACCCGGACGAATCACTGCACCCGGCTCGTCGCCGAGGAGGTCCTCAACGCTCATGGGGCCAGCGTAAGCACTTGCACCGCGGCGTCAAGAGGACCTTTTTGTCCACCCCTCTCGGGCGCGGGAGAAGCTACTCGGCGATCTCCTGGTACGCGGTGAACAGCAGCGACTCGTCGACGCCGTTGAGGGTCGTCGGACGGCCGATCCCGTCGAGCACGATGAAGCGCAGCATCGAGCCGCGCGCCTTCTTGTCGCGCTGCATCGTCGCGAAGAGCGTCTTCCATCGCCCGAGCGGGTAGCTGGTGGGAAGGCTCAGCGATTCGAGGATGCGGCGGTGCCGATCCACCTCCTCGTCGCTGAGGGAGCGAGTCAGTCGCGACAGCTCGGCGGCGAACATCATGCCGATCGACACGGCGGCGCCGTGCCGCCACTGGTAGCGCTCGGCGTGCTCGATCGCGTGGCCGAGGGTGTGCCCGTAGTTCAGGATCTCGCGCAGTCCCTGCTCGGTGAAGTCCTCCCCGACGACCCGCGCCTTGACGGCGATCGCGAGCTCGATGCACCGGCGGAACTCCGCCGCCGTCGGATCGGTCGCGGCATCCACATCAGCTTCCACGATGTCGAGGATCTCCGGCTCGGCGATGAACCCGGCCTTCACCACCTCGGCGTAGCCGGCGAGGATCTCGTTCTTCGGCAGACCGTTCAGCAGGTCGAGGTCGCAGAGCACCGCCCGCGGCGCGTGGAACGCCCCGACGAGGTTCTTGCCCTCCGCCGTGTTGATGCCCGTCTTGCCGCCGACGGCCGCATCCACCATGCCGAGCACCGTGGTGGGGATCTGGATGACGTCGACGCCGCGCAACCACGTCGCGGCCACGAATCCGGCGAGGTCGGTGGTCGCGCCGCCGCCCAGGCCGATGACGACGTCGCTGCGGGTGAAGTCGGTCTGGCCCATGATCTGCCAGCAGAACGCGGCGACCTCGACGCGCTTGGCGCCTTCGGCATCCGGGATCTCAGCGAGATAGACCTGGTACTGCGTGGACAGCTGCTCGCGCAGCGCCTCGGCGCGCGCGCCGAGCGTCGGCGCGTGCACGATGAGAACGCGCGCCACGGCGGCGCCGAGCTGGCTCGGCAGCGTGTCGAGCAGTCCGCGCCCGATGGTCACGTCGTAGCCGGGGGTCCCGGCCACGTGAATCGTCGTTGCACTCACGGCGTCTGCAGCCATGCGGCCACCTCCTGGGCGATGTCGTCGTTGCGGCGACCGTCGGTGGCGACCGTGAGGCGCGCGAGTCGCTCGTAGATAGGTCGGCGGGCGTCGAAGATGCGCTGCCAGCTCTCGATGCCGTCCTTCACCAGCGGACGGCTGCCGTCGACGAGCCTCGGCGCGACCGTCTCGGCGGTCACCGTCAGGTAGACGACGGGCAGCTCGCCCAGGTCGGCCTGCGTGTCGGAGTCGAGCACCGCTCCCCCGCCGAGCGAGACGACGTGGTCCGTCGCCAGAGCCGCGGCCACCGACTCTCGCTCGAGGCGGCGGAAGTGCGCCTCGCCGTGCTCCTCGAAGATCTCGGGGATCGGCCCGTGCGCGGCGACGACGACCTTGTCGGTGTCGGTGAAGCCGGTGCCGAGAAGCCGCGCGACGCGCTTGCCGATGCGCGTCTTCCCGGCGCCCATCGGACCGATGAAGACGGCCGCGGGGTGCACAGCGCTCACTCGGTGACCGTCGCGGAGGCGGTGCGAAGCGACTCGGGGATCGCCGCCAGGTACGCGTCGAGGTTGCGGCGCGTTTCGCCGATCGAGTCGCCGCCGAACTTCTCGAGCATCGCGTTGGCGAGCACCAGCGCCACCATGGCCTCGGCGACGACACCCGCGGCGGGCACGGCGCAGACGTCCGAGCGCTGGTGGTGCGCGGCCGCCTCCTCGCCGCTGGCGACGTCGACGGTGCGCAGCGCGTGCGGAACGGTCGCGATCGGCTTCATGCCGGCGCGGACGCGCAGCAGCGTGCCGGTCGACATGCCGCCCTCGGTGCCGCCGGCCTTATCGCTGAGTCGCCCGATGACGCCGTCGGCGGTGACGATCTCGTCGTGCGCCTGCGATCCGGGGCGGCGCGTGGTCTCGAAGCCGTCGCCGATCTCGACGCCCTTGATCGCCTGGATGCCCATGATCGCGGCCGCGAGCTGCGCATCCAGCCGACGGTCCCAGTGCACGTAGCTGCCGAGCCCCGGCGGGAGGCCGTAGGCGAGCACCTCGACAACGCCGCCGAGCGTATCGCCGTCGTCGTGGGCGCGGTCGATGCGCGCCACCATCTCAGCGCTCGTGGCCGCGTCGAAACAGCGCAGCGGATCCGCATCCAGGGCGTCCACGTCATCGGGCGTGGGCAGCGGGGCGCCGTCGGGCACGCGGACCGTCTCGATCGAGAGGGTGTGCGCGACCAGACGCACGCCGAGCTCGCCGAGGAAGGCACGAGCGACGGCGCCGAGGGCGACGCGGGCCGCCGTCTCGCGGGCGCTCGCGCGCTCGAGCACGTTGCGCGACTCGGGGAAGTCGTACTTCTGCATGCCGACGAGGTCGGCGTGGCCCGGGCGGGGTCGCGTCAGCGCGGCCCCTCGACCCTTCGGCAGGGTCTCCGGGTCGACCGGCGTGGCGCTCATCACGTCGACCCAGCGCGGCCACTCGGTGTTGCCCACGCGCAGTGCGACCGGACCGCCGACGGTCTTGCCGAAGCGGATGCCGCCCGAGATCGAGAGCTCGTCCTGTTCGAACTTCATGCGCGCGCCTCGGCCGTAGCCGAGCTTGCGACGCTGCAGGTCGTCTTGGATCTGTTCAGGCGAGATCGGCACGCCCGCGGGCATGCCCTCGAGAATCGCGACGAGTTCGGGGCCGTGCGATTCCCCGGCGGTCAACCAACGAAGCATGTCGTCGATTCTTTCAGGTTCCCAGCCCGACGGCCGACCGCATCGCATCGCGGACCTCGTCTTCGCGCTCTAGCGCGACATCGGCGGACCCCGAGACGAAGATGCGCACCTGCGCCACGGCCTGGTGCACGAGCATCTCGAGACCACTCACGACGCGCCCGGAGGCCTGCTGCCACGAGGTCGCCAGGGCGCTCGGCCACGGGTCGTAGGCGACGTCGAACAAGACGGCCCGACTCCGCAGCTCGGCCGAGAACTCGTGCTCGACCGCGGCACCACCGGGGAGGGTCGAGATGACCGCGTCCGGCAGCTGTGCGCCACGGGATTCACCGAAGCGCACCCGCGTGAGCTCGATTCCCAGTCGCTCGGCCAGCGGAATCAGAGACTCCGCACGGGCGACGTCGCGCACGGCGACCCGTGCGGCGCGCGCGCCCAGTTGGCCCGCCGCGACCAGGGCGCTCTGCGCGGTGGCGCCCGCACCCAGGATCTCAACCGTGTCGAGCGCCGTGACCCCGTGATCGCCGAAGGCGCGCACGATGCCCTCCACGTCGGTGTTGAAGCCGCGACGCGCCCCGTCGCCGAGGAGCAGCGTGTTGGCGGCGCCCACCACATCGACGAGCGGGTCGCGTTCATCGAGCAGCGAGAGCACCACATGCTTGTGCGGCATCGTCAGCGAGAGACCCCGCCAGGAGTCGTCCAGGCCCGCCACGAAATCTCCGAGCTGCGCCGCATCCAGCTCGATCGCCTCGTAGCTCCAGTCGAGCCCCAGCACGCGGTACGCGGCCGCATGCAGCGCCGGCGACTTCGAGTGCGAGATCGGCGAACCGAGCACCGCGAGGCGGAGCTCGGGCGACTCAGGCACAGTACGCCGCGTTCTCCGTGCTGGCAGCGCACCAGGCCTGGAGCTGCGCGACGGCGGCGAGGTGCTGATCAACGGTCTCCGAGAACACCGTCTCACCGGTCTTCAGGTTGATCGGAACGAAGAACATCCACGGGCCGTCGGCCGGGTTGAGCGCCGCATCGATCGCGGCCTCGCCGGGCAGGCCGATCGGCCCGATCGGGAGCCCGTCGTTGGCGTAGGTGTTGTAGAGGTTGCTCGCGTCGGCGCGCTCCGCATCCGTCGTCCAGACGGTGTGCGTGTTGCCGGTTCCGTACGCGACCGTCGCGTCGGACTCGAGGCGCCAGCCCTGGTCGAGCCGGTTCTGGAAGACACGCGCGACCTTGTAGAAGTCGTCGATGTTCGATCCGGCCTCGCGCTGCACGATCGACGCCTTGATGAGCACCTCGAGCCGGTCTTCGGGGTCAACGCCCAGGGCATCCAGGCGCGAGAGCATCTCGTCGACGAGCAGCTGGATCACCTCGTTCGCGGTGACCCCCGGATCCAGCGGGTAGGTCGCCGGAAAGAGCCAGCCTTCGAGATTCGGCGCCTCGGACGGCACTCCGAACGCCGTCGGGTCGGAGGCTGCGGCGAGCAGCTCGTCGACCGTGATGTCGGTTGCCGAGGCGATGAGGGCGAAGGCGTCCTCGTAGGAGGTGCCCTCGGGGATCGTCACCGTGTTGGTGATCTTGTTCGCAGGATCCAGCAAAGCGTCGAGGGCCGCCTGGGCGCTCATCTGCTCCTGCAGCAGGAAGTTGCCGGGTTCGAAGCTGACGTCCGGACGCGTCAGCAGCAGATCGTAGAAGGCGTCGAAGGTCATCGTGACCCCCGCCTCGTTGAGGGTCTTGGCGACATCGGAGCCGATGTCGCCGCTCTGGATCACGATGGTGACCTCGACGCCGTTGCCGGCGCCCTCGTAGTCATTGGGAAGCTCCCACCCGAGCACCTCGCGGACCTTGTCCTCGTAGAGCACCCACACGGTGGCCGCGCCGCCGATGCCGACCGCCAGCAGAGCGATCAGCACCCAGAGCCACCAGAGGCGCCGCGTGCGCCGGGGACCGCGTTCTCCCCCACCGCGCGCGCCGCCGCGCTGGGCGGCTTCCCGGGCCGCGCGGCGCGAGCCGGGCGTGACCGCGTCGTGTGCGGGCGTCGCGGCGAACTTCGGCGCGGCGGGCGCCACGTCCGGTGCCGCGTGCTCCGGAACCCGCGGCTGCTCGGGGAACGCCGGGGGCGCCGGGGTGTCGCCCGGGCCCGATCCGGGCGTCGGAGTTCCGCTCGGCCGGAAGATGTCGTCCCAGCTGGGTTCTTGAGCCACGAGTCAGAGTCCTTCGTCAGGGGCAACCGCGACACCCGCCGGGCGACCGGCCGAGCGCTCGAAGTCGAGGGCGTTCTGCAGGATGATAACAGCGGCCGCCTGGTCGATCACGGCGCGCGAGGTGCGCGTATTCCGCCCCGCCTGGTGCAGTCCGCGCTGCGCGCTGACGGTCGACATCCGCTCGTCGACGAGCCGCACCGGCGGGCCTCCGAGCGTCGTCAGCCAGCGTGCGAACTCCCGGGCGTCCGCCGTCGAGGGCGTGTCCGTGCCGGCGAGCGAGAGCGGCAGGCCGACGACGATCTCGACGGGTGCGTACTCCTCGATGAGCGCGCGGAATGCGCCCTCATCGTCCTTCCCCCGCGGGTGCGACACAACCGGCGTGGCGAGCAGCCCGTCACGATCGCACACGGCAACCCCGACGCGCGCGCGGCCGACATCGACGCCGAGTCGGACTCCCGGGCGCACGCTAGCCCTTCAGTGCGCGACGAATGCCGTCGAGAGCCGCGGGGATCGCGGCCGCGTTGGCGCCGCCGCCCTGCGCCATGTCGTCCTTGCCGCCGCCGCCACCGCCGAGCTCCGTCGCGGCGACCTTGACCAGGGCACCGGCCTTGGCTCCCGCCTCGCGCGCTGCGGGCGTCGTCGCGACGATCACGACCGGCTTGCCGTCGACACGAGCCGCCAGGGCGACCACCGCAGCCTGCGCCGCGAGGCGCTCGCGCACGCTCGTCACGAGCGAGCGCACCTCGTCGGCGGAGCTGAGTTCGCCCAGGTCGTCGACGACGGCGATCACGTCGCCGATCGGCGTGGCTGCGTCGGCGAGGGCGGGAACGCGGCCCGCCAGCTGGCGCGCCTCGAAGGCGGCGATCTTCTTCTCGGCGGCCTTGAGGTCGGCGACGAGCTGCTCGATGCGTCCGGGAAGCTGATCCTTGGGCGTCTTGAGCGCGCTCGTCAGCTGCGAGACAAGGGTGCGCTCGGCCGCCAGCTCACGGAACGCGTCGATGCCGACGAGCGCCTCGACGCGGCGGTTCGTCGCCCCGACGCTCGACTCGCTGACCAGGTTCACCAGGCCGATCTCGGCGGAGGTGCGCACGTGCGTGCCGGCGCAGAGCTCGCGCGACCAGGGGCCGCCGATGTCGACCATCCGCACCGTCTCGCCGTACTTCTCGCCGAACAGCGCCATGGCTCCCGCCTTGCGCGCCTCGTCCAGCGGCAGGATGCGCGTCGTCACCTCGAGGTTGTCGCGCACCGCGTTGTTGGCGATCTCCTCGATCTCGCTCCGGGTCGCCGGGCTGAGCGCCTGGTTCCAGGAGAAGTCGAGCCGCATGTAGCCGGCCTTGTTGAACGAGCCGGACTGGTGCGCGTCGGAGCCGAGCGTGTCACGCAGCGCCGCGTGGATCAGGTGGGTGGCGGAGTGCGCCTGCGCGGCCGAGTGACGGTAGACGGCATCCACGACCGTCGTCGCGACGTCGTCCACGGCGACCTCGCCGGAGCGCACCTGCACGGTGTGGCTGATGAGGCCCTTGACGGGCTTCTGCACGTCGAGCACCTCGAGGTCGAAGCCGTTGCCGACGATCGAGCCCTGGTCAGCCGACTGTCCACCGGACTCCGCGTAGAGCGAGGTCTCGGCAAGGATCACCTCGGCGATCTCACCCGCGCTCGCCTTCAGCACCGGCTGGCCGTCGACCAGGATGCCGAGAATGCGCGACTCGGTCTCGAGATACTCGTATCCCGTGAACACGGTCTCGCCCTCGGCGCGGAAGCCGGAGTACACGGAGAGGTCCGCGATCTGGCCTTTCTTGGCCTTCGCGTCGGCCTTGGCGCGCTGACGCTGCTCCTGCATGAGCGAGTCGAACGCCGCGCGGTCGACGGACAGCCCCGCCTCCTCCGCGACCTCCAGCGTCAGGTCGATGGGGAACCCGAAGGTGTCGTGCAGCAGGAACGCGGTGTCGCCGGGCAGCGCCTCGCCGCCCGCCTTCTTCGTCTCGGCGACGGCGGTGTCGAGGATGGTGGTTCCACCCGCGAGCGTGCGCAAGAAGGTCTCCTCCTCGCCGAACGCGAGACGCGAGGTGCGCTCCCAGTGCTCGGCGACATCCGGGTAGGCCGGCGACATCGCGTCGCGCGACGCGGCGAACAGCTCCGGGAAGCTGGTCGAGTCGACGCCCAGCAGACGCATCGCGCGCACCACCCGGCGCATCAGACGGCGCAGGATGTACCCGCGGCCCTCGTTGCCCGGCGTCACTCCGTCGGTCATCAGCATGAGACTCGAGCGGACGTGGTCGGCGATGACACGCATGCGCACATCGTCGTCGTGGTCCGCGCCGTAGCGCCGTCCGGACAGCGCCGCGGCGCGATCGAGCACCGGACGCACCTGGTCGATCTCGTACATGTTGTCGACGCCCTGCTTGAGGAAGGCGACGCGCTCCATGCCCATGCCGGTGTCGATGTTCTTCTTCGGCAGCTCGCCGAGCACCGTGAAGTCGACCTTGCTGGTCACATCGGTGAGCAGGTACTGCATGAACACGAGGTTCCAGATCTCGATGTACCGCGTGTCGTCGACGGCGGGTCCGCCCTCCGGTCCGAACTCGGGTCCGCGGTCGAAGTAGATCTCTGAGCAGGGGCCGCCGGGGCCTGGCTGGCCGGTGTGCCAGTAGTTGTCGGCGCGCCCGAGCCGCTGGATGCGCTCCGCCGGCAGGCCGGCGATCTTCGTCCAGAGCGCCGCGGCCTCGTCGTCGTCCTCGTAGACCGTGACCCAGAGATCCTTCTCGGCGAAGCCGAGTCCGCCGTCGGACTCGGAGCTCGTGAGCAGCTCCCAGGCGTAGGCGATCGCCTGCTCCTTGAAGTAGTCGCCGAAGGAGAAGTTGCCGTTCATCTGGAAGAACGTGCCGTGCCGGGTGGTCTTGCCGACCTCCTCGATGTCGAGGGTGCGGATGCACTTCTGCACGCTCGTGGCGCGCGGGAACGGCGCCGGAACCACCCCGGTGAAGTACGGGATGAACGGGACCATGCCCGCCACCGTGAACAGGAGCGCCGGGTCATCGCTGACGAGCGAGGCCGAGGGCACGACCGTGTGGTCGCGCTCTCCGAAGAAGGTCAGCCAACGGCGTTGAATTTCAGCGGTCTGCACGGGGTGATCCTGACGGGCACAGCGGTGCCGGGTTGATGAGGGTGATGACGGGGGCGCTGCGCCGGTGCGCGGCGCTACTTGGTGCGGTTGGTGAGGTCGTTGATGACCTCTTCGGCGTTGGCGACGGCCTCACGCAGCTCGGCTTCGCGGGCCTTGTAGCCGTCGACGACGGCCGAGCCGAAGTCCTTGGCCTTCGCGTCGACGTCGGCGAAGAACTCCTTGCCCTGCGGGGTCTTGGAGAACTGGTGAGCCGCAACGAACCCCACGGCGGCACCGACGATCAGCAGCAGAACGTTCTTCATGAGAGCGAATCCTTCCGTCGAAGTGATCGGACGCCGGTCATGGCGCCGCCCGTCCAGCCTAGTCGGCATCGACGGCACGGATGCAGAGAGTGCGCCGTGACGCACGGACGGTGCACCGCATCCCATACGGCGCCGGGAATACGCGAAGGCCCCGAGGCGAACCTCGGGGCCTTCGCCGAAACGCAGTGCGGCGTGAGCCTAGCGAGCCGCGTAGTACTCGACGACGAGCTGAACCTCAGCCGTCACCGGCACCTCGGCGCGCTTCGGGCGACGCACGAGGCGCGCCTGCAGCTTGTCGAGCTCGACCTCGAGGTAGCCCGGAACCGGGGGCAGAACCTCGGCGTGGCCACCGGCAGCGGCGACCTGGAAGGGCTCGGTGCCCTCGGAGCGCTCCTTGACGTGGATGAGCTGACCCGGCTTCACGCGGAACGACGGGCGGTCCACGATCTTGCCGTCGACCAGGATGTGGCGGTGCGTCACGAACTGGCGGGCCTGCGAAGTCGTGCGGGCGAAGCCGGCGCGCAGCACGAGCGCGTCGAGACGCATCTCGAGCAGCTCGACCAGGTTCTCACCGGTCAGACCCTGAGTGCGACGTGCCTCGTTGAAGACGATGCGCAGCTGCTTCTCGCGAATGCCGTACTGCTCGCGCAGACGCTGCTTCTCGCGCAGACGGACCGCGTAGTCGCTGTCGGCCTTGCGCTTGGTGCGACCGTGCTCACCCGGAGCGTACGGACGCTTCTCGAGGTAGCGGGCGGCCTTCGGCGTCAGCGGGATGCCGAGCGCGCGAGACAGACGGACCTTGCGACGGTCCTGAGACTTGGTAACCAAAAGGGAATCCTTCCACCACGTGGACGCGTCTTTCGCGCCTCACAGACGTCCATCCCGCTCCACCTGCCCGGCCGCACGTCGACACGTACCGGAGGTATGAGAGAGGGGGATGCGCTCGACGGTCTCGATCGACACTGGCAAGCCGGTCAAGACTACCAGACGGACGCGGCGGCACTACTCCCCGCGGAGGATCGCCCGGATCTTCTCCAGTCGAGCCGCCACGTCGCGCTCGTAGCCGTGCGTGGTCGGCTCGTAGTAGCGGGTTCCGCGCAGCTGCTCGGGCAGGTACTCCTGGGTGGCGATCCCGTGCTCGGCGTCGTGCGCGTAGCGATAGCCCTTGCCGTGACCGAGACGCTTCGCGCCGGGATAATGCGCGTCGCGGAGGTGGCTCGGGATTGTTCCGATGCGGCCCGCGCGGACGTCCGCGATCGCCGCATCGAGCGCCCGGTAGGCGGTGTTCGACTTGGGTGCCATCGCCAGGTAGACGACGGTCTCGGCGAGAAGGATGCGACCCTCCGGCATGCCGATCAGCTGCACGCCCTGAGCCGCGGCGACCGCGAGCGGCAGCGCCTGCGGGTCGGCCATGCCGATGTCCTCGGCGGCGAGGATCATCACCCGGCGGGCGATGAACCGCGGGTCCTCCCCCGCCTCGATCATCCGTGCCAGATAGTGCAGGGACGCATCCACGTCGCTGCCGCGCACCGACTTGATGAACGCACTGATGACGTCGTAGTGCTCGTCGCCCTGACGGTCGTAGCGCAGCAGTGCGCGATCGACCGTGTCGGCCACGATCTCGGCGGTGATCGAGGGTGGCGTCTCGGCATCGT
Organism: Herbiconiux sp. J20-20; assembly: GCF_057365085.1. Lineage (NCBI taxonomy): Bacteria > Bacillati > Actinomycetota > Actinomycetes > Micrococcales > Microbacteriaceae > Herbiconiux > Herbiconiux sp. J20-20. Next base: position 330,842 of record NZ_CP195122.1, on the reverse strand, counting down.
GGGGCTCGGCCGCGGCAGCGACCGCGGCGGCCTCCAACGCGGTCAGGGCGCGACGCGCGTCGCCGGAGGCCAGCCGCACGAGGGATGCTCGCGCGTCCTCCGTGAGCTCGACGGCGCCCGCCAGACCGCGCGGGTCGCTGACGGCGCGGTCGACGAGCACACCCAGGTCGTCGTCGCTCAGGGTCTCGAGGGTCAGCAGGAGCGATCGGGAGAGCAGCGGCGCCACCACCGAGAAGGAGGGGTTCTCCGTGGTTGCGGCGACGAGAATCACCCAGCCGTTCTCGACGCCCGGCAGCAGGGCGTCCTGCTGTGCCTTCGAGAATCGGTGGATCTCGTCAAGGAACAGCACCGTCGAGAGCCCGTAGAGATCGCGGTCGGCGTGCGCGCGCTCCATCACCTCGCGCACGTCCTTGACGCCCGCCGTGACGGCCGACAGTTCGACAAAGCGCCGGCCTGAGCTGTGGGCGATGGCCTGCGCGAGCGTCGTCTTGCCCGTGCCCGGCGGACCCCACAGGATGACAGAGACCGATCCCGACTCCCCGGTGCGGTCGTTCGCGAGGTTCACCAGCGGCGATCCGGGTCGGAGCAGGTGGCGCTGACCGGCCACCTCGTCGAGCGAGGTCGGGCGCATCCGAACCGCGAGAGGGGTGGCGCCGGTTCGCAGTCCCGACGATGCGCTCATGGCTGTCATCGTAATCGGCACCGGCGCCCGGCCGCCCGCGTTTGGCGCCAAGCGGACCGCGCTGACTAGAGTTCTCGTGGACCGCGCGAGCGCGGCCAGATGGAGGAGCACCGCGTGGCATCGAAGAACAAGGACCGCCAGTCGCGAGAGGTGCGCGAGCGCCTCAAGGCCTACACGGCGCGGCAGCAGGTCCACGATCACGCCCGAGCGCGTCGCACGCGCGACAACGTGATCGCCGTGCTCGGCGTCACCGCCGTGGTCGCTCTCACCGCCGCCACGCAGTTCTTCTACTTCTCCGCGGGTCCGGGCGCTCCCACGCCGGAGCCCAGCGCCTCGGCCGTGGTGGGCGAGAACATCGGCGTGCCCTCGGCCGACTACGCCGAGTACCGTACGTGGACCGGCGAGCTGACGCTGAACGACGTCTCCCTGGAGATCGAGCTCGACGGCGCCGCGGCTCCGCAGGCGGTCTCGGCGTTCCTCTCCGACGTCGACACCGGCTACTACGTCGGCAAGACCTGCCACCGACTCGCCACCAGCGAGGGGTTCGAGCTGCTGCAGTGCGGTTCGATCGACGGCCTCGGCTCGAGCGACCCCGACTTCAGCTACGGCCCGATCGAGAACGCGCCGGCGGACGACTTCTACCCGGCCGGCACGATCGCGATGGCTCGCGCCAGCGGCGACGACTACAGCAACGGTCACCAGTTCTTCCTCGTCTACGGCGACTCCACGATTCCGTCGGATGCGGCTGGCGGCTACACCGTGCTGGGAACCATCACCAGCGGACTCGACGACCTGATCGACCAGATCACCTCGGCCGGGATCGATCCGGATCTGCTCGGAGCCGACGGCACGGGCGGCCCGCTGGTGGCGACCACGATCACACAGATCACCCTGCAGTAGGAGCGCGCGGACGGCCGTGCAATAGGCTGAGTCGGTCCGGCGAGAGGCCGCCGACGACGACGTGAGGTGAATTGACCAGTGGCGACTGACGAGAAGGCCCCGTGGGGCCGCGTCGACGACGAGGGAACGGTGTACGTCCGCGAGGCGGAGGGAGAGCGTGCGGTCGGGCAATACCCGGACGCAACACCCGAGGAGGCGCTCGCGTACTTCACGCGCAAGTTCACCGAGCTGGAGGGCCAGGTCGCACTGCTGGAGCAGCGCGTCCGCGGCGGAGCTCCCGCGAAGGACGTCGCGAAGGCGGTCGAGCACCTGAGTGACGCCGTCGCCGGGGCGAACGCGGTCGGCGACCTTGCGTCGCTGACGGAGCGTCTGCAGAAGCTCGGCGGCACGGTGGGCGAGCTCACCGAGAAGCAGCTCGAAGAGAACAAGGCTGCTGTCGCGGAGGCTCTCGTGGCGCGCGAGGCCCTCGTCGCCGAGGCGGAGGCACTCGCCGCAGCGGACCCCGCCAAGGCGCAGTGGAAGCAGGTGAGCGCGCAGCTTGATGCGCTGTTCGAGCGCTGGCAGGACCACCAGAAGAACGGCCCCCGTCTTCCCAAGAACGAGAGCAACGAGCTGTGGAAGCGATTCCGCGCGGCTCGCACCACGATCGAAACGCACCGCAAGGCCTTCTTCGCCGAGCTCGACTCCGTGCACAAGGAGGTCCGCGCCCGCAAGCAGGCGCTGATCGAGCGTGCCGAGAAGCTCGCCTCGCAGGGCGCCGACGCGATCCCGGAGTACCGCCGTCTGCTCGACGAGTGGAAGGCCGCCGGTCGCGCCGGCAAGAAGCTCGATGACGCGCTCTGGGCCAAGTTCAAGGAGGCCGGCGACGCGCTGTACGCCGCCAAGGCCGAGCTGATGGCGATCGAGGACGAGGAGTACGCCGGCAACCTCACGGAGAAGCTGGCCCTGCTCGAGGAGGCCGAGAAACTCCTCAAGGTCACCGACCGGACGGCCGCCAAGGAGACGCTGCTGGGCATCCAGCGCAAATGGGATGCGATCGGCAAGGTCCCGCGCGACCACTTCCGTGCCGTCGAGGACCGGCTGCGGAAGGTCGAGACGCACGTCCGCAAGCTCGACGAGGATCACTGGAACCGCTCGAACCCCGAGAAGCAGGCACGCTCGGAGGGGCTCGCCTCGCAGCTCGAGAACGCCATCGCGAAGCTGGAGGCCGAGCTCGCCGAGGCCAAGGCCAGCGGCGACAAGAAGAAGATCGCCGAGGCCGAGGAGGCCATCGCGGCACGCAAGGTCTGGCTCGGCGCGATCGGCAGCTAGTCGTCGTCCCCAGGCCGAGCTCTCCACGGATGCGCTCGGCGGGGCTCGGCACGGGTGCTCGAGACGGCAGGCTCGCCGCATGGCTGTCATCGACGTCTCGCGGTCCGAGGTCCCGGGCGAACGCCTGCCCGACGTGCTCACCTCTGAGCTTCCTGCCGCCGAATTGAGCGCGCTGCGGCTCGACGGGACGCTCTTCCCGTTCGCGAACGCGTATCTGGTCGCCGATGCTCTCGGCGACGCCGCCAATCGGATCCGCGCCGCTTTCGGCCGGCACTCCTCGCGGTTGATCGCCGAGCTGGACACGGCGGCCTGGGTGTGGGGCGTGCGCGCCGGTCTCCCCCGCCGGTTCGAGTTCTGTGCGAGCCTCGCCGAACGCGCCCGCCTCGCGCCGGGTGCCCTCGACGCGGTGCGCGAGGTCGCCATTGCCGACGGCGAGATCGTCATGATCGCGGGTCGTCGCGTCACCAGCCCGGTGCGCACCGCGATCGATCTGGCACGCTTCCGCGACGACGGCGAGTACTCCCCCGAGATCGTCGCAGGGCTCCTCGCGCTGGCCCGTATCGATGCCCGCACCGCACGCGCCGTACTGGACTCCCGACGTCACCTGACCCATGCCGAGCGGGCGCGGCGCCGACTCCGCGATCTCGCGCGCGAGCCCGAGCTCAGCCGCCGGTGACGCGATACGCGTCGTACACGGCCTCGATCCGCCGCACGGCGCTCAGCAACCGGTCCAGGTGCACCGTGTCGCCCATCTCGAAGACGAAACGACTGATTGCGAGTCGATCGGTCGAGGTGTTCACCGAGGCGGACAGGATGTTCACGTGGTGCTCCGAGAGCACCCGCGTCACGTCGGAGAGCAGCCCGGAGCGGTCGAGCGCCTCGATCTGGATCTGAACGAGGAACACGCTCGAGGAGGTGGGTGCCCACTCCACATCGATCATCCGATCGGGTTCGGCGAGCAGCGCGCTCACGTTGGTGCAGTCGCTGCGGTGCACCGACACCCCGGCGCCGCGGGTGACGAAGCCGACGATCTCATCGCCGGGAACCGGCGTGCAGCACTTCGCGAGCTTGACGAGGATGTCGTCGGCACCGCGCACCAGGACGCCCGAGTCGCTGGGGCGCAGCTGTCGAGCGCGGCCCTTCGGGGCGAACGGGACCTCGTTCTCGTCATTCTCGGGCGCCGCCTGCATCGAGGCGAGCACCTTCTCGATGACGTGCTGCGTCGAGACGTGCCCCTCGCCGACCGCGGCGTACAGCGCCTCGACCGACTCGTAGCGCATCTGCGAGGCGATCTCCGAGACCACATCGGCCGACATGAGACGCTGCAGCGGCAGGTTCTGCTTGCGCATCGCGCGCGCGATCGAATCCTTGCCCTGCTCGATCGCCTCTTCGCGACGCTCCTTGGTGAACCAGCCGCGGATCTTGTTGCGCGCCCGCGGGCTCTTGACGAAGTTCAGCCAGTCCTGGCTCGGCCCGGCATCCGGGTTCTTCGACGTGAAGACCTCGACGACATCGCCCGAGTTGAGCACGCTCTCCAGGGGAACGAGTCGCCCGTTGACCTTCGAGCCCATCGTGCGGTGCCCGACCTCGGTGTGCACGGCGTAGGCGAAGTCGACGGGCGTCGCGCCCGACGGCAGGCCGATGACCTTGCCCTGCGGCGTGAAAACGTAGACCTCTTTCGCCCCGATCTCGAAGCGCAGGTTGTCGAGGAACTCGCCCGGATCTGCCGTCTCGGACTGCCAGTCGCTGATGTGGGCCAGCCACGCCATCTCGGTGTCGGGGCCCGAGCTGGTGTCGGCGCGACCGTTGGCCATCCGCTCCTTGTACTTCCAGTGCGCGGCGACACCGAACTCGGCGCGCTGGTGCATCTCATGCGTGCGGATCTGGATCTCGACAGCGCGACCCTGCGGGCCGATCACAGTGGTGTGCAGCGACTGGTACAGGTTGAACTTCGGGGTGGCGATGTAGTCCTTGAACCGGCCCGGGATCGGGTTCCAGCGCGCGTGGATCGAGCCGAGGACCGCATAGCAGTCGCGGATGTTGTTGACCAGAACGCGAATCCCGACGAGGTCGTAGATGTCGCTGAACTCGCGACCGCGCACGACCATCTTCTGGTAGATCGAGTAGTACTGCTTGGGGCGACCGACGACCTGGCCCTTGATGCGGCTCTCGCGCAGATCCTCCGAGACGGCGTCAATCACCTGCTGGACGAACTCCTCGCGCTGCGGCGTGCGCTCGCGCACCATGCTCTCGATCTCGACGTAGAGCTTGGGGTGCAGGATGGCGAAGCTGAGATCCTCGAGCTCCCACTTGATCGTCTGGATTCCGAGTCGGTGCGCGAGCGGCGCGTAGATCTCCAGCGTCTCCTGCGCCTTGCGTCGCGCCGATTCGGCCGGAACAAAGCCCCAGGTGCGCGCGTTGTGCAAGCGGTCGGCCAGCTTGATGATGAGCACCCGGATGTCCTTGCTCATCGCGACGACCATCTTGCGCACGGTCTCGGCCTGGGCGCTGTCGCCGTACTTCAGCTTGTCGAGCTTCGTGACGCCGTCGACGAGCATGGCGACCTCGTCGCCGAAGTCGGCGCGCAGCTCCTCGAGTCCGTAGTCGGTGTCTTCGACGGTGTCGTGCAGCAGCGCGGCGGCGAGCGTCTTGGCCCCGATTCCGAGGTCAGCCAGGATCTGCGCGACGGCGACCGGATGCGTGATGTACGGCTCACCGCTCTTGCGGGTCTGGCCGGCGTGCGCCTTGTTCGCGACCTTGTAGGCCCGCTCCACGAGAGCCAGATCGGCCTTCGGGTGGTGCGAGCGGACTGTGCGCAGCAGCCGCTCCACCGAGCCGGCCGGCTGCGCGCGCGAGAACAGGCGAGGCAGAATCGTCCTCAGCGAGGCGGAGCTCTGTGCCTGCGTCTCGCTCATCGCGTGCTCATCTCCGCCCTCACAGGTTGATTCTACGAGTCACGAGGATGCCGAACCTGCGCGTCGCGACTACGCCGTGACGGTCTTCTCGCGCGCCGCGACCACGCGCTTGTCGCGCGTCACGATCTCGGGCTCGCTGCGGCGGAACAGCGCGTACAGCGGCGCCGCGATGAACGGCGTGGAGTACGTGCCGACCAGGATGCCCACCAGGAGCGCGAGCGAGATGTCACGAAGCGTGTCGGCGCCCAGCACGAAGGAGCCGAGGAACAGAATGGCGGCGACCGGCAGTGCGGCGACGACACTCGTGTTGATCGAGCGGACCAGGGTCTGGTTGACCGCGAGGTTGACGGTCTCGCCGAAGGTGCGGGGTCCGTCCGAGCCGAGTTCGCTGGTGTTCTCGCGGATCTTGTCGAAGACCACGACGGTGTCGTAGAGCGAGTAGCCGAGGATCGTCAGGAAGCCGATGACCGCGGCGGGGGTGATCTCGAAGCCGGAGGCGGCGTAGACGCCGATCGTGATGACGAGGTCGTGCAGCAGCGCCAGCATGGCGGCAGCCGACATCTTCCAGGTGCGGAAGTAGACCGCCATGATCAGCGCCGCCAGGAGCACGAAGGTGCCGAGTCCGACGAGCGCCTGCCGGGTGATGTCCGCTCCCCAGGTCGCACCGACGAAGGAACTCGTGATCGAGTCCGTGTCGTAGGCGACCTCGAGGGCTGCCGCGATCTCCTGCGTCTCCGCGTTGGTCACCTGCTCGGTCTGGATCCGAAGCCCGTCGCCGCCGACGGTGGTGACGCGCACCACCGTGTCCGGAACGATCTCCTGGATCGCGTCCTCGGCGATCGTCGGATCGGTGTCGGCGACGCCGAGCACCTGGAACTGCGATCCGCCGCGGAACTCGATGCCGAAGTTGAAGCCGGCCGCGTAGTCGCCGGCCCCGCGCACGAACGGGACGAGGACGGCGATCGCCATCAGCGCGACCGCGATCGAGAGCCAGATCTTGCGCTTGCCGACGAAGTCGACCGAGCGCTCACCGGTGTAGAGGTCATTGCCGAACCGGGTCAGCATGCTGGCCGCCATCAGGACTCCTTCCCGCCGTCGCGCGGAGTCCCGGCGAGTTCGGCGGCTTTGCGTTCGGCGATGGTCTGGCGACGCTGCGCTTCCCGGTTCGCGCCCGACTTGCGCGACTCCGCCGTGAAGCGGAACTCCGCCCGGCCGCGGTAGACCGCGCCGAGCGCCTGCGGGTCGAGCCCCGAGAGCGGATGCCCGCTCGAGAAGAAGCGCGTCGTGGCGAGCAGCTGCATCATCGGGTGCGTGAAGATCACGACGACGAGGACGTCGATGATGACCGTCACGCCGAGGGTCAGGGCGAATCCGCGCACGCTGCCGACGGCGAGGATGAACAGCACGATCGCGGAGAGCAGGTTGACACCCTTGGCCGCGTAGATCGTGCGAAGCGCGCGCTTCCAGCCGGACTCGACCGCCCCGACGAGTCCGCGCCCGTCGCGCAGCTCGTCACGGATGCGCTCGAAGTAGACGATGAACGAATCGACCGTGAAGCCGATCGCGACGATCAGGCCCGCGACACCGGCCAGTGACAGGCGGTAGCCATAGTGCCAGGACATGATCGTGATGACCGAGTAGGTCAGGGCCCCCGCGACCACGAGCGAGGCGATGGTGACCGAGGCGAGCGCGCGGTACTGGAAGAACGAGTAGACGACGACGAGCGCGAGGCCGATGAGACCGGCCAGAATGCCGCTCTCGAGCTGGTTGGCGCCGAGCGTCGCGTCGATCGTCTCCTGGCTCTCGAGCTGGAATCCGATCGGCAGCGCACCGAACTTGAGCTGGTCAGCGAGGTACTTCGAGCTCTCCTCGGTGAAGCTTCCCGTGATCTGCGGGCGCCCGTCGGTGATCGCCGCGTTCGTCGTCGGCGCCGAGATGACACGCCCGTCGAGCACGATCGCGAACTGGTTCTGAACGCCGGAAAGGCTGATCAGTCGGGTGGTCACCGCGGCGAACTGCTCGGTGCCCTCGTCATTGAAGACGATGTTGACGGCCCACTGGCCCGTCGAGGCACCCGTGGACGTCGTGACGAGGCCGTGCGTCGCATCCGAGATCGTCTCGCCGCTCACCTCGACCGGGCCGAGGATGTACTTCACCGAGCCGATGTCATCGCAGGTGATGAGGGGCTCATCGGCCGGCGCGATGTTCGTCTCGGCGGCGTCGATCGTGGTGCAGTCGAAGGTGTCGAACTCGGCCTGCAGCTCATCCGTGATCCAGGCGAGGTCGCTCGCATCGGTCGGCGTCGGATCCGGGGTCGGCTCCGTCTCCGTGTCCGTGGTCTCGCCGTCCTCGGGCGAGGCGGTCTCGGCGGGGTCGGGAACGACGACGTTGGAGGCCAGGTCCGCGGCGAGCACCGCGCGGAACTCGAGCTTGGCCGACGACTGGATGCGCGCGAGCGTCTCCGCGTCGGGCTCACCCGGGAGGCTGACGACGATCTTCTGCTCGGTGCCGACACCCAGCGTCGAGATCTCGGCCTCGGCCACACCTGCCGCATCGACGCGCTGGCGGATGATCGCCACCGCCTGGTCGAGCTGCTCCTGCGAGACCTCCTGCCCTTCCGCCAGCAGCGGAGTGAGGGTGAGGGCGGTGCCGCCCTCCAGGTCGAGGGCCAGCTTCGGCGCCCAGCCCCAGTTGGAGAACAGCGCACCCGCGCCCTGGATTCCGAACAGGACCGCGAAAATCACGACCAGCCAGATGAGCGATCTCCAGGCCTTGCGGACCGGGGTCGATCTCGTCGTCGTCACCACGGGGCGGCTCTGCTTTCTTTCAGGCGTGCATCGGGCACCCGGCACCAGCCGGGGGGCTCATCCCGATCGAACCGGGAGAGCACCTCAGGTTAGCGGCTACTCCGCGGCCTTCTTGCGCGGGGCGCGCTTCGGCTTCGCTTCGTCGGTGCGCTCACCGAACTCCGGCTCCGCCGGGATCGCGGTGTCCTCGTTGAGCGAGTAGCTCGGCTCCGAGGACTCGACCTCGGCATCGGCGTCCTCGACGACCTCGGGCTCAACGACGCGCGCGAGAGTCTGACGGTGCACGCGCAGCTGGGTGCCGGGCGTCGTCTCGATGATCGCTTCGTTCTTCTCCTCGTCGAGGGAGACGAGCGTTCCGTAGATGCCGTGCTGCGTCATGATCTCGGCACCGGGAACCATCTTGAGCGCGAGCTCCTCCGCCTCCTGGCGGCGCTTCCGCGAGTTGCGGAACATGAAGAAGATCATGACCGCGATGAGCGCGAACAGGCCGATTGTCAGTGGATCCATGGGGTGAAGAAGACCTTCCAAGTTGAGGGGGAACCGGTTCGGAGCATCAGAAATTGGCTCGACGGCTCCTGGAAATCATACGTCATCGTCGAAGAGCACTCCGGCCTCCGGCCGGGCCACCCCGAGATGCGACCACGCCTGCCGGGTCGCGACGCGGCCGCGCGGCGTGCGCGAGAGCAGCCCGATTCGCACCAGGAACGGCTCGACCACCGACTCGATGGTCTCGGCCTCTTCGCCGACGGAGACGGCCAGCGTACCCAGCCCCACGGGGCCGCCGTCGAAGCGTCGGACGATCGTGTCGAGCACCGCGCGGTCGAGTCGGTCCAGCCCGATCTCGTCAACGTCGTACAGCTCCAGCGCGGCGCTCACGTGCTCAAGCGCCGCCCGGCCGCGATCGGCCCCGTGGACGAGCGCGTAGTCGCGCACCCGACGCAGCAGCCGATTGGCGATGCGCGGCGTGCCGCGGCTGCGCGAGGCGATCTCGTGGCGCGCATCGGCGGGGATCTCGAGCTCGAGCAGCCGGGCCGCGCGATCCAGCACCCGCTCGAGCTCGCCGTCCTCGTAGAACTCGAGGTGCGCGGTGAAGCCGAAGCGGTCGCGCAGCGGGTTCGGCAGCAGCCCCGATCGGGTCGTCGCGCCGACGAGCGTGAACGGCGCGAGATCCAGCGGGATGCTCGTCGCACCGGCGCCCTTGCCGACCATGATGTCGATCCGGAAGTCCTCCATCGCGAGATAGAGCATCTCCTCCGCGGAGCGCGCCATTCGGTGGATCTCGTCAATGAAGAGCACCTCGCCGGGCACCAGACTCGACAGAATCGCGGCGAGATCGCCGGCATGCTGAATCGCCGGTCCGCTCGACATGCGCAGCGGGCGGCCGGATTCGTGGGCGACGATCATCGCGAGCGTCGTCTTCCCGAGGCCCGGCGGGCCCGCCAGAAGAATGTGATCGGGCGTGCGGTTCTGCAGGGCCGCCGCATCGAGCAGCAGCTGGAGCTGGCCGCGAACCTTCGCCTGCCCGACGAATTCGGCAAGCGAGCGCGGCCGCAGCGCCCCCTCGAAGGCGAGTTCGGCGTCCGACTCGGGTGTCGCCCGGGTCACCGCGTCGAACTCGCTCACGAGCGAGACCCCGGTCCGAGCTGGGCCAGGGCCAGTCGAAGCACGGCCGGCACGTCGGCATCCTCCGGTGCGGAGTCCACGACCTCGCTGACGACCTGCGCCGCGATCCGCTCCGACCAGCCGAGACCGATCAGCGCTGTGACCACGCTCTCGTCGATCCTGTGGGCCCGAATCGCGGGCGCCGCGTGGGCGGGAGCGTGCACCTTGCCGGCGAGTGACACCACGATGAGCTTGGCGGTCTTCGGGCCGATGCCCGAGACCTTGCGGAACGCGCCGTCGTCGTCGTTCGCGACCGCGACGGCGACCTCCGCGGGGCTGAGCGCGGCGAGCACGCCGATGGCGGACTTCGGTCCGACCCCGGAGACGCTGCGCAGCAGCTCGAACACCTCCAGCTCCTCCGCGGTGGGAAAGCCGACGAGAGCGAGCTCGTCGTCGCGCACCAGCAGCGCGGTGTGGAGCCGAGCCTCGTGACCGACCCGCACCGACAGGACGGCAGCGGGCGTCGTCTGCACGGTAAGGCCGATGCCGCCCACCTCAATCACGACGAGCGAGCCGGAGGCCGACAGCACGAGGCCGCGAACCGACGAGATCATGGCGCCACCTTACGAGGTCGGCTGCGCTCGGCGTCGCGCCACGCGCGCTGTGCGGGAGTCAGCACGGCAGTCGGCGCGTCGACGGCTCCCCCGCGCCAGGCGTGGCAGATCGCGATCGCCAGCGCGTCGGCGGCATCCGCTGGGGTGGGCACGGCGGCGAGCCCCAGCACGCGAGCGACCATGGCGCCGACCTGCGCCTTGTCGGCAGCGCCGTAGCCGGTGATCGCCGCCTTCACCTCGCTCGGCGTGTGAAGCCCGATCGGGAGCTCGTGCTCGGCCGCCACCAGCAGCGCGATGCCGCTGGCCTGTGCCGTGCCCATCACCGAACGGAGGTTGTGCTGCGCGAACACGCGCTCCACGGCGAGAGCCTCAGGACGGTGCTCGGCGACGAGGCTCCGCAGACCGGTCGAGATCGCCAGCAGCCGCTCCTCAAGCGCCATGTCGGGCGCGGTTCTGATGACTCCGACGTGCACGAGGCGGGCGCGCCGGTCAGCCGCGACATCGACGACGCCGACCCCGCATCGGGTCAACCCCGGATCGACTCCCAGAACGCGCATGGCTCGACGCTACCCGATGCAGTCGAACATATGTACGAGGGCGCGCCGAGCCGCGCGTCGGGGCGACTACTCGTCGGCGTCGAGCTCGGCCTGGACGTCGGCGGGGATGTCGAAGTTGCTGAACACGTTCTGCACGTCGTCGCTGTCTTCGAGGGCGTCGATCAGCTTGAACACCTTGCGCGCCGTGTCGGCGTCGACCTCGACCTGCAGGCTCGGCACGAACTCGGCCTCGGCCGAGTCGTAGTCGATGCCGGCATCTACGAGCGCCGTGCGCGCCGCGACGAGCTGCGAGGGGTCGGTGTGCACCTCGAAGCCGCCGCCCTGGTCGATGACCTCTTCCGCCCCGGCGTCGAGGACCGCGAGCAGGATGTCGTCCTCGGTCACCCCGTCGGTCTTCGTGATCGAGATGACGCCCTTGCGGCTGAAGTTGTAGGCCACGCTGCCGGGGTCGGCCATCGTGCCGCCGTTGCGCGTCATGAGGGTGCGCACCTCGGCCGCCGCCCGGTTCTTGTTGTCGGTGAGGCACTCCACGAGGAGAGCGACGCCGTTGGGGCCGTAGCCCTCGTACATGATCGTCTGGTAATCGACCGACTCACCCGACAGCCCCGCGCCGCGCTTGATCGCGCGATCGATGTTGTCGTTGGGCACCGAGGTCTTCTTCGCCTTCTGCACGGCGTCGACGAGGGTCGGGTTTCCCGACAGGTCGGCGCCGCCCATCTTCGCCGCGACCTCGATGTTCTTGATGAGCTTCGCGAACGACTTCGCCCGGCGCTGGTCGATGACCGCCTTCTTGTGCTTGGTCGTGGCCCATTTGGAATGCCCGCTCACGGTGCTCCTTCGCTGCTGGAAATCTCGCCCATTCTAGCGAGGCCTCGGCGACCGCCCGCCGACTATGCTCGCGGGGTGCCGTCACGCTGGTTTCGCATCGCCTACGCCGAGAACGCGTTCCGCCGCTTTCTCGACGGCCGGGGCACCTCGCTCCCGGGGCTGCGCATTCCCGAGGCCACCACGCTCGTGCTCGCCTTCTACCGCGAATACCGCGCCCAGCACGCCCGGATCACCGACGAGGGTGACGGTCTGCTCTGGCAGTGGGGTCCGGATGCCGACGCCGAGCGCTTCACCGTGGATCTCACGAGGCAGCTGGTCCGCGACGATGACGATGCGCCGATCGTGCAGCTCTCGGTGACGCTCGCCTATCGGTGGACGCCCACCCGCCGTGCGCTGGGCCGCGGCCATGCGTGGTGCTTCAGCCCGGCCGCGAGCACCGAGTTCGAGAAGAGCCTGCGCGCCTCGGCCGCGTATCGGGCGATCGCCACCGCCACGCCGGCCGCGATCTTCCTGCACACCGAGACGCTGTAGCGCGTCAGCGCAGCCGGACTCCGACTCGTCGGAGCTCGAGCTGCGCGAGACCGCGCACCGCGACCTCATCGCGGTCGCGCCAGGCTGTCAGCGGCTCGCCGTGCACCGTCACGAGCTCGCGGACAGGCCGCGTCGTGAGCGCGCGCAGCGCAAGAAGCTCGTGCCCGTCCGGGCTGTCCGCGAGAGCGCGCGCCTCCCGAGCACGGCGCGCCCCGGACAGCCGCGGCAGCAGCCACAGCACGAGCACCGCAAGAATCGGTCCCGCCGCGACGAGCACACCGGCGAGAAGCGCTCCCTGCGTGACGAAGTCCTGCTGTGCCTGACCCGCGTCCGCGAGGACAGCGCCGGCGTCGCTCGCGGTGTTGAAGGGAGCGCTGATGCCCGCACCGATGAGCGGAACCCCGCCGAGGTTCTCCCCCACCTCGGTCATGGTGTCGGCGAACCCGGACCCGGCCTCCTCCAGTTGTGCTCCGACATCGGCGAACGTCGCGATGAAGGCGTGCACCGAGACGCCGACCAGAATCGCGAGCACCATGGTGGCGATCGCGATGAGATCGCCGATGGTCTGCCAGGTTCGGCGGGCCGGGAAGTCCGAGTACCAGTTCATGCTTCCCAGCATGGCCGCTCGCGCGGCGCTTGGCGACCGGCTACGCCGCGGCGCGCACGAGCTGCAGGAAGCGCTCGTGGAACCGACGCTCACCGGTCACCTCGGGGTGGAAGGCCGTGCCGAGCAGATTGCCGTGCTCGACGGCCACCCCGCGCCCGTCCGGAAGCGCCGCGAGCACGGTCACATCCGGGCCGGTGCTCTCGATCGCTGGCGCGCGGATGAACACCGCGTGCACCGGCTCCTCGCCCAAGACCGGAATCGACAGGTCCGTCTCGAAGGAGTCGTTCTGGTTGCCGAACGCGTTGCGCCGCACCGTGATGTCAAGCCCGCCGAGGGTCTGCTGACCCTCGATGCCGTCGATGATCTGGTCGGCCAGCATGATCAGCCCCGCGCAGGTGCCGTACACCGGCATTCCGGCGGCGATCCGCGCGCGCAGCGGATCGGCAAGGCCGAATGCGCGGCTCAGCTTGTCCAACACGCTCGACTCGCCACCGGGAATCACCAGACCCTGAACCTCGGCGAGCTCTTCCGGGCGACGCACCGGGCGCGCGTCGGCGCCGAGCGAGCGCAACGAGGCGAGGTGTTCGCGGAAGTCGCCCTGGAGCGCGAGCACCCCGACCGTGAGTCCCTGGCCTGCGCCCGACGTCGCGGCTGTCACCACCCGCGCTCGGAGAGGCGGTGCGGTGCGGCGAGGTCGGCGACGTTGATGCCGACCATCGCCTCGCCGAGGCCCCGCGAGGTCTCGGCGATGACCGCGGGGTCGTCATAGAACGTGGTCGCCTTGACGATCGCGGCCGCGCGCTTCGCCGGGTTGCCCGACTTGAAGATGCCCGAGCCGACGAAGACGCCGTCGGCGCCGAGCTGCATCATGAGGGCCGCATCCGCCGGGGTCGCGACGCCGCCCGCGGTGAACAACACCACCGGCAGCTTGCCGGTCTCGGCGATCTCGACCACCAGGTCGTAGGGCGCCTGCAGCTCCTTCGCGGCGACGTAGAGCTCGTCCTTCGACTTCGCCTTCAGCGCGTTGATCTCGCCGGTGATGGTGCGGATGTGCTTGGTGGCTTCGGAGACGTCGCCGGTGCCGGCCTCGCCCTTCGAGCGGATCATCGCGGCACCCTCGGTGATGCGCCGCAGCGCCTCGCCGAGGTTGGTCGCGCCGCAGACGAACGGCACGGTGAAGGGCCACTTGTCGATGTGGTTGACGTAGTCGGCGGGCGAGAGCACCTCGGACTCATCGACGTAGTCGACACCGAGCGACTGCAGCACCTGCGCCTCGACGAAGTGGCCGATGCGGGCCTTCGCCATCACCGGGATCGACACGGTCGAGATGATCTCGTCGATCAGATCCGGGTCGCTCATGCGCGCGACGCCACCCTGGGCGCGAATATCGGCCGGGACGCGTTCGAGCGCCATGACGGCCACCGCCCCGGCGTCCTCGGCGATCTTCGCCTGCTCCGCGGTGACGACATCCATGATGACGCCGCCCTTCAGCATCTCCGCCAGACCGCGCTTGACGCGGTTGGTGCCGAACTCGGTGCTCGTGGTGTCGCTCATGGGGTCGATTCTACTTTCGTGACAGGGGCGCGGCGCCGTGCCGCAGGGAAGTGCGTGGCTTGATTCTCAGGCGGGCCAGGCCGCAGCCAGTTCGTCGCGGACCTCGCCGAGAAGCCGAGGAATCGACTTCGTCTGGGCGATGATCGGAAAGAAGTTGGCATCGGCGGCCCACCGCGGAACGACGTGCTGGTGCAGGTGCGCGGCGATGCCCGCCCCCGCGATCGCCCCCTGATTCATGCCGATGTTGAACCCGTCGGTCCGGGAGGTCTCACGAAGCACTCGCATCGCCGTCTGCGTCAGGCTAGCGATCTCGGCGACCTCCTCCGCGGTGGCGGCGTCATACGTCGCAACATGCCGATACGGCAGCACCAGCAGATGCCCGGAGTTGTACGGGAACAGGTTGAGGATGACGTAGGCGAGCTGACCGCGGTGCACGATGAGCGCCTCGGTGTCGCTCAGCGTCGGCGCGGTGCAGAAGACGCACTCGTCCTCCGCGGGGTTCGACTGTCCCGCCTGGATGTAGGCGATGCGGTGCGGCGTCCAGAGCCGTTGGAACCCATCGGGAACCCCCACGAAGGCTGCGGCGGGCTCCGCGTCCGGGTAGCGGGTCCCGTCGTAGTCGGTCGGTGCGGTCTCGTCGCTCATCAGACCTGCGCGTGCGAGTCGATCGCGTCCCGAACGCGACGCACCGCCTCGTCAACCGGAATCCCGTTGTCCTGCGTGCCGTCGCGGAAGCGGAAGCTCACCGTGCCGGCGTCGCGGTCCTGCGCACCGGCGATCAGCTGGAACGGAATCTTCGCGGTCGTCGCGTTGCGGATCTTCTTCTGCATGCGGTCATCGCTCGCGTCGAGCTCGGCGCGAACGCCCTCGGCGCGCAGCCGGTCAATGATGTCGCCGAGGTAGTCAGCGAACTCCTCCGCGACCGGAATGCCGACGACCTGCACGGGTGCGAGCCACGCCGGGAAGACACCGGCATAGTGCTCGAGCAGGATCGCGAAGAACCGTTCGATCGAGCCGAACAGCGCGCGGTGGATCATGATCGGGCGCTTCTTCTGCCCGTCGCGATCGGTGAACTCCAGACCGAATCGCTCGGGAAGGTTCGGGTCGACCTGAACGGTCGAGAGCTGCCAGGTGCGGCCGATCGCGTCGCGGGTCTTCAGGTCGATCTTCGGGCCGTAGAACGCGGCCTCGCCGGGAACCTCGGTGAGCTTGAGGCCACTGCGCTGCGCGACGCTGCGAAGCGCCTGCGTCGAGGACTCCCAGAACTCGTCGGAGCCGATCCACTTCGACTTCTCGTCATCGCGCATCGACAGCTCGAGCTCGAACTCGGTCAATCCGAAGTCGCGCAGCATCGAGATCACGAAGTCGAGCACCTTGCTGACTTCGCTCTCGAGCTGGTCGGGGGTCACGAACAGGTGCGAGTCATCCTGGGTGAAGCCGCGGACGCGGGTGAGGCCGTGCAGCGCGCCCGAGAGCTCGTTGCGGTACACGGTGCCGTTCTCGGCCAGGCGCATCGGCAGGTCCCGATAGCTGCGCGCCCGCTCCTTGTAGATCAGGATGTGCATCGGGCAGTTCATCGGCTTCAGGTAGTAGTCAGAGCCCTGCTTGGTGACATTTCCCTCGGCGTCGCGCTCCTCGTCCATGTGGATCGGCGGGAACATGCCGTCGGCGTAGGTGACGAGGTGGTTCGACTGCAGGAAGAGATCCGCCTTCGAGATGTGCGGCGTGTACACGTAGGTGTAGCCAGCCTCGCGGTGGCGGCGCAAGGCGTGCTGCTCGATGGCCTGGCGGATGATGCCGCCCTTGGGGTGCCAGACGCTCAGTCCGGAGCCGATCTCCTCGGGGAAGGAGAACAGGTCGAGCTCCTTGCCGAGCTTGCGGTGGTCGCGCTTCGCGGCCTCCTCCAGTCGCTCGAGGTAGGCGCGCAGCTCGTCCTTGCTCGGCCACGCGGTGCCGTAGATGCGCTGCAGCTGCGGATTCTTCTCCGAGCCGCGCCAGTAGGCGGCGGCGATCCGCATGAGCGAGAAGCCGGTGCCGATCGCGCCGACGTTCGGCACGTGGGGCCCGCGACACAGGTCCTTCCAGGCGACCGAGCCGTCTTTGGCGACGTTGTCGTAGATGGTGAGCTCCGCTCCCCCGACCTCGACCGACTCGCCATCGTTGCCGGACGCGGCCGAGCCCTTCAGCCCGATGAGCTCGAGCTTGTACGGCTCGTCGGCAAGCTCCGCGCGCGCCTCCTCCTCGGTGACGACACGGCGAACGAAGCGCTGGCCCTCGCGGATGATCGAGGACATCTCCTTCTGAATCGCCTTCATGTCGTCCGGGGTGAACGGCTCGGCGACATCGAAGTCGTAGTAGAAGCCGTCCGTGACGGGCGGGCCGATGCCGAGCTTCGCCTCGGGGTTGATGCGCTGCACCGCCTGGGCGAGGACGTGCGCCGCCGAGTGCCGCAGAATGTTCAGCCCGTCAGGAGAGCTGATCTCGACCGGCTCCACGACATCGTCCGGCGTGAGCGTCGTGGCCTTGTCCCGCAGTTCTCCGTTGACGCGCAGCGCCACCACGGATCGGTCGGGAAACAGGTCAAAACCGGACTGAGTGCTCACCCGTCGATCTTAGTTCCGCTCGCGTGCGGCGCAGGCCACGACCGCCCCGTGCACGCGGGCTCAGGACAGCATGTCCAGGATCGGCGTTCCGAGCGACGTCCACCAGTGGATGACGATGTCGCGGTTGAACGCCGCCGCCCACGCGATCGCGATCTGCCCGAGCGCGATCACGTCGACGAGACGCCTGCTCACCGGCCCGCGCGCCATCGGCATGAACGCGATGGCCATCAGGGTGAGCAGAATGAAGGTGTTGCCGGCGGACCCATCCGGCAGCAGCCCGAAGACGTAGGCGATGTTGATCGACGCGAAGACGAACGTCGAGATCAGGATCGCCATCGGACGCCGCACGACCAGAGCGACGAGCCACGCGCTCGCGACGGGGGCGAACAGGAGCCATCCGTTGAGGTCGCTGTAGACGAGCGGCAGCGATGCCAGTCGCTCCATCGAGCCCGTCGTAACGCGCGTGGCGAGCTCGCCGAGCGGGTTGCCGACGAAGATCGTGTTCAACAGCACGAGCGAGGCCACACCCACCAGCGTCGGGTAGAGGATGACGAGCAGGTTGGCCGCTCGAGCTCCCGGCTGACCCCGGCGCCCGAGGCGGAGGAATGAGGCCACCACGGCGGCGACGAGGACGTACAGGAGTCCGCTGAGATCCGACAGCGTGGCGAGCATCAGGAACAGCCCCGCACGGAAGCCCGACTGAGTGCTCTGCCAGGCGACGAAGCGCACGACCTCGGCGATGCCCAGTGCGAAGAAGGCCAGGCCGAGGAATGCCGCAAGGTTCTCGGTCACGGTGTAGGTGAAGAGCGGATTCGCCGCCAAGGCGATCAGGAAGATCGTCGCGGTCGACCGGGGGAAGCGCCGCTGGAGCATCAGCTCCAGCACCTTCTGCAGCATGACCCCCGCGAGCAGCGACCCCACCAGTGCCATGCCGACGCGTCCGCCTGGGATGGCTGCCGCCAGCAGCGTGGACAGCGGAGGGAAGATGTCCCCCACCCACGCGACGTCGGCGCTGGTCCAGTCCAACGTCGCCACATGGTCGAGGAGCTGCTGGTTGGGTGTGGCCAGATCGGCGCCGTCGCCCGCGGTCGCCCGCCAGGTGACGAACAGTCCTGGCAGGGCGAAGACGAGTCGCAGGGCCCAGCGCATCAAGGCGTCGCGGGGGAACGGGTCGAGCCGCCCGTGCGGGGCACGTCTCGTGCGCGTGCGCCGCGTCGCCTGCGTGGTGGCGCTCATCGGTCGGCCTCCGCGCCGGCAGGCGTCGCATCAGCCGGAGTCGCGTGGCTGAGTCCGTGCCGCGTCTTCTCCCAGTAGTGCGGCTTCGTCAGCAGCTGGACGAGCGCTCGGTAGGCGCCCAACGACTGCAGAAGCCAGAAGAACGGGTTCAGCACCGACCAGAAGATGAGATTGAACTGACTGCGCTTGTAGGGCCCCATCATCGAGATGTAGGCGATGGCGGCGTTGCCGACCAGGAAGTTGATGAACGAGAGCCACAGCAGGCCGACCGGGAACAGGGTCCCGAGCTGTTCGGTCGGCGCGAAGAACATCGCCGCCATCGCTGCCCACAGCGGGATCACGGCAAGCAGCGTCAGAGGCGTGCCCGCGACCAGCAGCACGAACGACGCGAATCGGCGCCACCCGATCTTCGCGATGAGCTGTCGCGGACGACGCAGATGCACGAGCGCGGTCTGCATGTAGCCCTTGACCCACCGGCTCCGCTGGCGCACGAAGTTCGCAACCGAGGTGTTGGCCTCTTCGAAGGTCGTCGAGTTGATCAGGCTGACGCGGTATCCCAGCGCGCTGGCGCGGATCCCCAGATCGGCATCCTCGGTGACGTTGTGCGGATCCCATCCGCCCATCTCGATGAGCGCCGACGTGCGGAAGTGGTTCGAGGTGCCGCCGAGCGGGATCGGAAGGTCGAGCGCGTCGAGCCCCGCGAGCATGTAGTCGAACCAGTAGCTGGTCTCGAGGGTCGACATCCGCGTGAGTGCCGTCTCGGTCGGGTTGAACGTCGAGAGCGAGGACTGGACGCAGACGAGGTTCTCGTCCCCGCGGCGGAACGCGATCAACGCCTTCTTCAGCTGGTCCGGGTCCGGGGTGTCCTCCGCATCGAAGATCGCCAGGTACTCCCCTGTCGCGAAGAACAGCCCCACGTTGAGTGCACGCGGCTTGGTTCGCGGCTCGCCGGGCGGGATCAGGATCACGCGGAAGTTCGCCGGCGGGGAGGCCGAGCGGATCGCCGTCCGAGTCAGGGAGTCGTCCTCTTCGACCAGCAGCAGGACCTCGAGCTTCTCCGTCGGGTAGTCGAGTCGGGCCAGGCTCGCAACGAGGCGCTCGACAATGTTCTCCTCGTGGAGCACTGGCACGAGCACGGTGTACCGAGGAAGCTCGCGGTCGCGGAGTTCGGCCACCGCGTCGTCAGAGACGCGCTGCACCATGTCGAAGCGTGCGCCGCGCACCGCCACGATGTACCGGTAGACGGTGCCGACGACGAAGATCGCACTCATCGCGGTGATCAGCCCGCCGACCAGCTGCACCGGCCACAGGACGCCCAGCGCGGTCAGCGCAAGGGCCGCCAGCACGAAGCCGAATGCCTGACCGCGCGAGAACACCTTCTTGGCCGACAGCAACGGATTGCGCTGATACAGGCCGTTCGCGGCCTCGTCGGCAATCTCGTGACGAAACACGTCGAGCGCGAACTGCCGAAGATCCCACTGGCTGACGGCGCCGAATTCGGCGGGCGCCCCCAGATCTGCCACGATGAGCGCTCGTCGCGTCGGAGTCAGGGGCCGCGAGGTCGCAACCACCACCCCGCCGTCGGGGTTGCGGCGCACCGGCATCCAGTGCTGTGCGAGAAGCTTCTGCCCCGACCATTGTCGGATGAACTCCTCGTCGCGATCCGTGGTGGCGAGATCCAGCACCGGGAGACCCCATTCGCGGGCGAGAAAACTCCGCAGGACCTTCTCGGACACGATGCCGAGGCTGACGAGAACTTCGTCGAACGGTGCGCCCGTCCGCGTCTCTGCGGCGCGTGCGATCTGCACCTGATGCTCCGTGACGAGCCCGGTGTCCAACAGCAGTCGCTCCAGGGCGTCCGCGTCCGCGTCGGGGAGCGCACCATATGCCATGCGCTCATCATTTTGCACGCGGGGGGTGAACAGCAAGTTCTGCCCCGGCGCGCCTCCATGCTGAGCGGAGTTCAGCCCCCGACCAGCCCCAGGAGGGGATGCCCGAGCGAATCCATCCACACCACGACGGACTCGCGGTTGAAGGCCGCCATCCATGCGATGACGATCTGCAGGAGCGCGACCAGGTCGATCAGGATGACGGTCAGGATCGACTTCGCGGTGGGGATCAGCGAGATCGCCAGCAGCGTCATCACGATGAACGTGTTACCGGCCGATCCACTGGGGAGCAGACCCGCCACGTACGCGAGGTTGATGGCCACGAACACGAGCGATGCGACGATGATCGAGCCGGGTCGCCGCACGATCAGAGCCACGAGCCACGCGCTCAGCACCGGAGCGACGATGAGCCATCCGTTGAGCGTCGAGTAAAGCTCGGGCAGGTACTCCCAGCGCTCCACGGTGCCCTCGAGGAGGCGAGCGCCGACCGTTCCCAAGGTGCTGCCCGTGAACACCCAGTTGAGGAAGAGCAGCGAGCTGAGTGCGGCAAGGGTCGGGAAGACCACCACGGTCACGTTCGCGCGTCGGATCCCGAGCATCTTGCCCCGCCCGAGCCGCAGGAACGGCGCCGCCAGCGCGGCGGTCATCACGTAGAGCAGCCCGCTCAGATCCGACAGCGTGGCCAGCATGAGCAGCATGCCGGCGCGGAACCCCGCCTGAGTGTTGCCCCAGACCACGAACCGGAGCACGTCGGCGATTCCCAGGCCGAAGAACGCCAGCCCCAGGAACGCCGCGAAGTTCTGGGTGGCGGTGTAGGCGAACAGCGGGTTGATCGAGAGGGCGATCAGCAGGATGACGGTCGTCGAGACCGGCACGCGGCGCTGCACCATGATCTCGAGGACCTTCTGCAGGAAGATCCCCGCCATGAGCGCCCCGGCGATCGCCAGGCCGGTGCGTCCTCCGGGAATCAGGGCTGCGAGCAGCGTCGACACCGGCGGGAAGATGTCGCCCACCCAGGCGATGTCGGCGCGCGTCCAGTCGATCGCCGCGACGCTGTCCAGCAGCTGCTGATTGGGTGTGTTCAGCTGGTCCGACGTTCCGGTCTGCGCCCGCCATCCCACCCAGAGCGTCGGGATCGCGAGGGCGAGGCGAGTTCCCCACCGCACGAGCCGATCGCCCGGGAACGCGTCGAGTCGCCGGCGGGCGCCTCGGTGCTCCGCGGGATGGGACGCCGGCGCCTCGATGACGCTCATGCGGACACCTCCGCCAGTTCGCGCGCGTCCGACGACGGGGTCGATGTCTGCGCGGTGAGACCGTGCTCGGTCTTCTCCCAGTAGTGCGGGCGGGTGAGAAGCTGCCACAGCCCCTTGTAGGCCGCAATCGAGTGCAGCACCCAGTAGAGCGGGTTCACAAGCGCCCAGAGCAGAAGATCGAACGTGCCCCGCTTGAAGGGCCCCATCATCGACAGGTAGACCATCACCGAGTTGCCGATGACGAAGTTGACGAGCGCAAGCCACAGCAGCCAGACCGGGAAGAACTGGCCGAGCTCCGGTGCGGGCAACA
This sequence comes from Herbiconiux sp. J20-20, assembly GCF_057365085.1. NCBI lineage: Bacteria > Bacillati > Actinomycetota > Actinomycetes > Micrococcales > Microbacteriaceae > Herbiconiux > Herbiconiux sp. J20-20. The sequence continues at coordinate 308,643 of NZ_CP195122.1, read as the reverse complement.
CGATCGTGAAGAACGTGACGACGTAGAGCGGGATCACTCCGAGGAAGGTCGCGGGCGTCCCGCCGATGAGCAGCGCGAAGGCGAGAAAGCGGCGGAATCCGATCTCGCGGATCAGCTCGCCCGGACGGCGCGCGTGAACGAGCGTGGTCTGCAGATAGCCCTTGATCCAACGGCTGCGCTGCCGGATGAAGTTCGGGATCGAGGTGTTGGCCTCTTCCATCGTCGTCGAGTTGACGACACCGACCCGGTAGCCGAGCGCGCTTGCGCGAATGCCCAGATCGGCATCCTCGGTCACGTTGTAGGGATCCCAGCCGCCCAGTTCGCGCAGGGCCGACGTGCGGAAGTGGTTCGAGGTTCCCCCCAGCGGGATGGGCAGATCGAGCGCGTCGAGGCCAGCGAGCATGTAGTCGAACCAGTAGCTGTACTCGAGGGTGAACATGCGCGTGAGCACGTTCTCGTTGGCGTTGAAGTAGTTCAGCGAGGCCTGAATGCAGACGAGCTTCTCGCCTCCGCGACGAAAGCCGACAATCGCCTTCTTGAGCTGGTCGGGGTCGGGAGTGTCCTCCGCGTCGTAGATCACGAGATACTCGCCGGTGGCGAAGTAGAGGCCCACGTTGCAGGCGCGCGGCTTCGTCTGCGGGGTGCCGCGCGGCACGGTGATCACTCGGAAGTTCGGCGGCGGCGACGCCGACTGGAGCGCGTCGCGCGTCAGCGTGTCCTCCTCCTCGATGAGGATGAGAACCTCCAGCTTCTCGGCGGGATAGTCGATCGCGCCCAGGTTCTCGACGAGCTGCCCGACGATGTTCGCCTCGCGGAACACCGGCACCAGCACCGTGTACCGCGGCAGCTTGTCGTCCGCCAGCGCCTCCACCTGACTGCGGGTGACGCGCTCGACGACGTCGTAGCGGGCGCCGCGCATCGCGACCCGGAACTTGAAGACGGTTCCCGCCAGGAACACCAGGCTGACGATCGTGATGGCGGTGATGACGAGAGCGACGGGCCAGAGCACCAGCGCGACCAGCGCGACCAGCGTCAGGAGCACCAGTCCGATCTTCTGACCGCGGGAGAACACGACCCGTGCTGACATCACCGGGTTCTTGCGGAAGAGATCGTTGGCGGCCTCGTCGGCGATCGCGTGCCGGAACACGTCGAGCGCGAACTGCCGAAGGTCCCATTGGGTCGCGGCACCGAACTCGACGTGGCCGCCGACCGTGGCCGAGATGGCGGCGCGCCGCGCATCATCGACCGGGCGCGACGTCGCCACGACGACGCTGCCATCCGGATTGCGACGCAAGGGCATCCAGTGCTCGGCCAGCATCCGCTGCCCGGACCACTGCCGGATGAAGTCCTCGTCGCGCACCGAGGTGCGAACGTCGAGCACCGGCAGGTTCCACTCCCGTGCGAAGGCGCTGCGCAGCACCGCTTCCGTCACGAACCCGAGACTCACCAGGACCTCGTCCAGATCGCTTCCCGTGCGCGCGGCGGCAAGCTCTGCCTGCGCCAACTGCTGGTCTGTCAAAAGGCCGGTGTCGCATAGCGCCCGCACGTAGTCAAGCGTCACATCCCCCGGCACCGCTCCCCGTGCCATAGACACCATGTTCCGCCCCCCGCGCCGATTCGGCAAGTACCCCAAGCGCGGGTGGCTGGGAGCGCTCCCCCTCGCCAACCGGCGACGCACCGGTTCCGGTCGACTCACGTCGCAGCGAGACGACGGGGCGACGGCCGGACATGAAGAAACCCCCGGCGAACCAGGGGTTTTCTTGGTGGGCGATACTGGGATCGAACCAGTGACCTCTTCCGTGTCAGGGAAGCGCGCTACCGCTGCGCCAATCGCCCGCTGTCATCCCGAAGGATTTTGGCGGTTGAGTGAGGTGGCGACGGGATTCGAACCCGTGTGGACGGCTTTGCAGGCCGCTGCCTCGCCTCTCGGCCACGCCACCAGGTGTGCGGCTCCCCAGACCTCGGGGACCCGGCGAACCGTGAGACTTCACTCGAGCGGATGACGAGATTCGAACTCGCGACCCTCACCTTGGCAAGGTGATGCGCTACCACTGCGCCACATCCGCATGCACGATTCCTCGTGCTCACATGACTGTAGTCGATTCTGGGTCGAGGTTCCAAACCGGCGTCAACATCCGCGTGCCTCGCCTGTGGGGCGGGTCAAACGGGGCTCCGCCGTGCGCTAAACTCGTGGCTCTGGGCGATTGGCGCAGTTGGTAGCGCGCTTCCTTCACACGGAAGAGGTCATCGGTTCGAGTCCGGTATCGCCCACTCACGAAACACCGCAGAACCCCCGGGATCCCGGGGGTTCTCGCGTCTGGTGCGGCATTCTCGCGTCGCACGGGCCGTCGGGCTCGGCGCCGGCGAACATCTGCTTTCATGGGTGACCATGGTCAGCGAACGCGGTGCCCACGCCGACGACGCAGAGCTGCGCGCCGCGATCAACCGAGCGCTGGGGCGAAACGGTGACCTCCCGGTCAGCGTCGCGGACGCCCGCACCGTCACACGCCTTGACCTGGCGGGCTCTCACATTCGTGACCTCGCGCCGCTCTCCGAGATGACCGGTCTCGTCACCCTCGATGCGAGTGACACCAGCGTCTCTGATCTTGCCCCGCTCGCAGGATTGACGGGCCTGAATGTTCTGTACCTCAGCGAGACCCGCGTCGCCGACCTCAGCCCGCTCTCGGGACTGGCTGCACTGCACACGCTCTCCCTCTACAAGACCAACGTCGTCGATCTCACTGCGCTGACCGGGCTGTCGAAGTTGAAGAAGCTCGATCTGACCTACACGAGCGTGACCGACCTCACCCCGCTCGCCGACATGGCGGAACTGGTCGACCTCAATCTGGACTACACCAACGTCTCCGACCTCACCCCGCTGGCAGGTCTCCCTCGGTTGCATGCGCTCAGCCTCTTCAACACCCTTGTCACCGATCTCGCCCCGTTGGCCGGCATCACGAGTTTGCGGTCAGTCCGGCTCGCCAGATCCAGCACCCTCGACCTGGCTCCGCTGGCACGGCTGACCGACCTCGAGCTCGACTACCTCGGGCGCGCATGAGCGCGCGGCGGGAGGGCGAGACCGAGTCGCCCGTCATGCGACGCGGCGGGGGCTGCCGAATCGCGTCGTCACGCCGGGCGACCACAGCACCGAGTCCGGCGGCGTCGCAGCCAGCCCCGGGAACCCGGCGGCGCCGAGCAGCTCGTCATCGAGCTCCAGAAGCTCGGCGTCGTGCAGCACCCAGGGCTCGTGCTCGTTGGGCACGAACAGGGTGCGTCCGAAACGCCGCACGAACATGCCCCAGCGGGCCGTGAGAAACAGCTCGCGCTCCCCCGGTTCGATCGCGTCGCCGATACGAATGCGTGAGCGGTGGATCACCCCGGAGCCGTGACGCCGCGACTCCGCCGCGCGCTCGGCCGCGTCGACCCGAAGCCGGGTGCGCGCCCAGAAGTACGGCAGCGAGAAGCTCACCCGCGCGGCGAGCACCGCCAGCAGCCGGGAGGCCTCCAGGGAGCAGAAGACGACGCCGCGGCGCCCCTCGGCGTCCACCGCATACAGCCGCACGTTGATCTCGGCGAACTCGCCGACGTAGGGCACGGGCGGGCTCCCCCACAGCGTGGCGCGATCCAGGAAGAACGGAATCAGCCCGACCCAGGAGGCGCCCTCGCAGACATCCGGTCGAAGTCCGGGCGGAAGCAGCGGCGCGACGAGGTCGGGGTGCACCCGCCAGTGGACGAAGCACAGCTCGCTCCAGCGCTGCGAGGCGAGCACCGGACCTGCGAGGGGCGGAGCCGAGCTCGACAGCGGCTCGGCCTCCGTCATCGGCTGTCCACGAGGGACATCGCGTGGCGTCGCAGCAGCAGCCACGCCGGGGTCGACGCGATGATCGCGAACACCGAGACCCCCAGGAACAGGATGATCGGCATCGACAGCGCCGCGATCCGCGCCGAGAAGACGATCCCCACGGCATCGCCCGAGATCGGCGGCGCCAAGAATCCGATGGCGGCCGCGCCGAGCAGCGCGAGCGCCCAGCGCGCGACCTCTCCCGCGTCCGCCAGCGCCCGTGACGAGTGCACGACCGCGGCCGTCACCCCGGCCAGCAGGCCCACGATGACCGTCCAGGGGAAGTGCACGCTGACGGCGCCCGGCGCAATCGCCACCATGCCCGCGGCGACACCGCCCGACAGGATCCGCACCGCCGGCATCCCGCTGCCGCGCAGCCGATCGACGATCAGCCACCCCGCGACCGAGGCGAGCGGAGCGAGCGTCCCGGCAGCCAGAATGCGCCAGACGTAGGCATCCCAGGCGCCCTCGAGGTGGACCAGCCAGGTCAGGAACCCGACGACCATCAGGGCGAGCGCGACCGCGAGCCTCGCGCGGCTTCCGGCGCGCACCGCCCCCGGAACCACCGGGGAGATCCAGGTGAGTGCGAGGAAGGCCGCGGCGGAGACGAACAGCGGCAGCCCGCCGCCGAAGTCCTCCACCGCGCACTCCGGGCCCGGGCACGCCGCGACGACCCCCAACGGCACGAGCACGGCGACGGGGAACACGACGAGCCCCCAGGTGACCACCAGCACCCAGCGCGACAGCCGGTCGGCCCCCGCGGCGATCGCCGCCAACTCGACGAGCAGCGCGACCGGCACAGCGAACAGCACCACACCGAGGAGGTAGTGCAGGTCAGCCAGGTCGAAGGCGAGACCGAGCGAGACCGTGATGATCCCCGCGCCGAGAGCCGCCAGCAGCGCGCCGCGGAAGGCGCGCACCCCGCGATCTCGCCCCGCCAGAACTACGATCGCGACCGACGCGCTCAGCGCGCCGAGTGCGCCCAGCAAGGTGATGCCACTCATGTCGTGTCCGACTCCTCGGTCCCAGTCCGAATCCGTCGCCCGCAGTCTGACCCATGCGCCGGCTCACCGCGAGCACTCGCGAGCAGGATACGCGTGTGGGGCGCCACCCCCGAAGGAATGACGCCCCACAGCAAGGAGCCGGAATTTACTCGGCGATGGCGTAGCCCTCTTCACCGTGAACCACGGTGTCGACGCCAGCGATCTCGTCCTCGTTCTTGATGCGGAAGCCGATGGTCTTCTCGATCGCGAAGCCCACGATGTAGGCGACGACGAAGGAGAACACCAGGACGCCCACAGCAGCGATGAACTGAACCAGGAGCTGGCTCGCGTCACCACCGACGAAGAGGCCGGTGCCCTGGGCGAAGAAGCCCAGGTACAGCGTTCCGATGAGGCCACCCACGAGGTGGATGCCGACCACGTCGAGCGAGTCGTCGAAGCCGAGCTTCCACTTGAGCTCAACGGCCAGGGCGCAGACCGCACCGGCGACGACACCGAGCACGAGGGCCCAGATCGGGTCGAGGTTGGCACACGAGGGGGTGATGGCAACGAGGCCAGCAACCGCACCCGAGGCAGCGCCGACCGAGGTCGCCTTGCCGTCCTTGATCTTCTCGACGACGGCCCATCCGAGGATGGCCGCAGCCGTGGCGCCCAGCGTGTTGATGACGATCAGACCGACGACGGTGTCCTCGGTTCCGAGCGCACCCAGGCCCTCAGCACCGGCGTTGAAGCCGAACCAGCCGAACCACAGGATCGACGCGCCGAGGAGCGTCAGCGGCACGTTGTGCGGCTTGTGGGCGCCCTTCTGGAAGTTGACGCGCTTGCCCAGCACGAGGGCGAGGGCCAGAGCCGCCGCACCCGCGTTGATGTGCACCGCGGTACCACCGGCGTAGTCGATGACGCCGACGTCGAGACCCAGGTCAGAACCGAGGTTCATGATCCAGCCGCCGCCCCACACCCAGGCCGCAACCGGGAAGTAGACGAGGGTGGCCCAGATGCCCGCGAAGATCATCCACGAACCGAACTTCGCGCGGTCCGCGATGGCACCCGAGATGAGCGCCACGGTGATGATCGCGAAGGTCGCGCCGAAGGTCGCACCGAGCAGCGTGTCGCTGTCCGCGCCACCCAGACCGAAGTCCGCGAACGGGTTGCCCGCGAGGAAGGGCGAGTCGCCCTCACCGATGGCGGACATGTTCGCTCCGTAGAGAATCCACAGAACGGCGATGAGGCCCATGGCACCGAAGCTCATCATCATCATGCTGACAACGCTCTTGGCCTTAACGAGTCCGCCGTAGAAGAACGCGACACCGGGCGTCATGAAAAGCACGAGTGCTGTGGCTGCAATCAGCCAGGCTGTATTACCGCTATCCATATTTGTCGTTACCTCTCAATTTGCAATGGATGCACCCTTGGATCAGTCGCTCAGGGAGTCGGGGGCACTCCGCAGGTACGCCGCCAGTTTGTCGGCATGAGGTTTCACCGGCGCTGTCTCAATGTTTCGAGCAGGTTACGCGGGACTGGCCGATGTAAACATCGCGTTTCGGGCGTCCCCCGATTCGCTTCGAGTTCGCGGCAGGAACAACTTCTAGACTGGACGCGGGCGGATTCCTCCCGCCGTTGCCTAGTCTTTGGGGTCTTTCGTGTCGTTGTTGCGTTCTGAACGCGTTGCCGCCTTCCTGCTCGTCATCGCCGCCTTCGTGGGGCTGGTGGTCGCGAACTCCGCGTTCGGCGACGTCGCGGTGGCGGTGCGCGACTACCACCTCGCGATTCCGTTCCTCGGCCTCGATCTGTCGATCAGCCACTGGGTGAAGGACGGGCTGCTGGCGGTGTTCTTCTTCGTCGCCGCAATCGAGCTGCGCCACGAGCTCACGCACGGCGAGCTCGACTCCCGCCGGAAGGCGCTCATCCCGATGGTCGCCGCCGTCGGCGGCGTTCTGGTTCCGTCGCTCGTCTTCCTGCTGATCGTCACCGACCCGGTCTACGCCGTCGGCTGGCCGATCCCCACCGCCACCGACATCGCCTTCGCGCTCGGCGTGCTCGCCCTCGTCGGGCGCGGGCTGCCGTCGCGGGTGCGCGCCATGCTGCTGGCGCTCGCCGTGATCGACGATCTCATCGCGATCCTGATCATCGCTTTCTTCTTCACGACCGACCTCCAGCCCCTCGCCCTCATCGGCGCCGTCCCGCTGGTGCTCCTCTTCGGATGGCTGAGCTTCCGCGTTCGCAGCAAGCGGGCCCCGCTGGTCATCACGGCGATGATCGTGATCGGACTCGTCACCTGGGTCCTCGTCTATCACTCGGGCATTCACCCGACCATCGCGGGTGTCGCCCTCGGCCTCGTGATGACACCCGGCAGCGCGGAGCCGACCCGTCGGGGTCTCGAGCCCTGGACGAACGCCCTCGTGCTGCCGTTGTTCGCGCTCGTCGCCTCGATCGTGCTGATCCCGGACGTCGGCGTCGACGAGCTCAACCCGGTGTTCTGGGGCATCCTCGTGGCGCTCCCCGTCGGAAAGCTGATCGGCATCACGGCGGGAGCGCTGATCGCGCGACAGCTCGCACCGAAGCGGGAGCGCGCCGCCGCGCTCTCGATCGGCGACGTGCTCGTGGTCGCGTCGCTCGGCGGCATCGGCTTCACCGTCTCCCTGCTGATGAACGAGCTCGCCTTCGAAGCGGTGCCCGAGGTCGCGGCCGAAGGCACACTCGCCGTGCTGGGCGGATCGCTGTTCTCGATCATCATCGGCGTGATCATCACCGTCGTGCGCGTGCGGCAGCACCGCGCCAGTCACACTCTCGAACCCGACGAGGCGCAGGAGAACCCTGTCGCCTAGGGCGGGGCTCTCGGCGCCTCAGTCGGCGCCGGTGGTGAGCGCGATCAGCCGGGAGACGGCGCGCAGATACTTCTTGCGGTACCCGCCGCCGAGCATCTCGTCGCCGAACACCTGATCCAGCGGCACTCCCGTCGAGACGATCGGCACCTGCGCGTCATAGACGCGGTCGACCAGCGCCACGAAGCGCAGCGCATCCGACTGGTCGTGGAGGGTGCGCACGTCCCGCAGTCCGATGACCTCGAGACCCTCGACCAGTCGCACGTAGCGCGACGGGTGCACCCGCGACAGATGCCGCAGCACCGCATCGAACTCGTCATCGGTGGCGGCACCGGGCGCCTGCTCCAGCGCCTCGGCGTAGTCGGCAGCCTCGAAGGTCCGGGCGTGGCCTTCGATGTCGCGACGCCGGTAGTCGAGGCCGTCGATGCGGACGATGTCGAAGCGCGCCGAGAGAGCATGGATCTCGCGCAGGAAGTCGGCGGCGGCGAAGCGCCCCTCGCCGAGCGCGTTGGGCGGCGTGTTCGAGGTCGCCGCGATCCGCGTGCCGCCCTCGGCGAGCTCACCCAGCAGCCGAGTCATCACCATCGTGTCGCCCGGGTCGTCGAGTTCGAACTCGTCGATGGCGATCAGGCTCGCGCCCTTCAGCAGGGCGGATGCGCCCGCGAAGCCGAGCGCGCCGACCAGAGCCGTGTACTCGATGAAGGTGCCGAAGTACTTGCGCCCGGGCGCGACCTTCCAGAGCGCGGCGAGGAGGTGCGTCTTGCCGACACCGAATCCGCCGTCCAGATAGAGGCCCGGCTTGGCAGCGGGCGCCTTCTTGCGTGAGAAGAGGCCGGCGCTCTGCCGAGGTGCGACGAATGCCCGTGCCGCCTCCAGCGCCTCGGCCTGCGAGGGGAAGTCAGGGTCGGGCCGGTAGTTGTCGAGCGTCGCCTGCTCGAACTGTCGCGGAGGAACCAGGGACGCGGCGAGCTCCTCGCCGCTCATCTGCGGCGTGCGGTCGGTCAACGACGAAATGCTCGGCGGCATCGAGAGGGCCTCACTCACGAAGGAAGGTGTCGAACTCTTACCTGCCCTCGGCGCGTCTCCGAGCGACTGCATAGAGTTGATGATGCGGTTCGCTCCCAGCCTAGCGCCGCCCCCGCACCAGGAGACCTCATGACGATCCAGCCCGATCCCACCCCCGCTTTCGCCGAGTACGCCCACCCGGAACGCCTCGTGTCGACCGCGTGGCTCGCCGAGCACCTCGGCGAACCGGGGCTCGTCGTCGTCGAGTCCGACGAGGACGTACTGCTCTACGAGACCGGCCATATCGAGGGTGCGGTCAAAGTCGACTGGCACACCGAGCTGAACGACCCGGTCACCCGCGACTACATCGACGGGCAGGCATTCGCGAAGCTGTTGAGCGAGAAGGGCATCGCCCGCGACGACACGGTCGTCATCTACGGCGACAAGAACAACTGGTGGGCCGCCTACGCGATGTGGGTGTTCACCCTGTTCGGGCACGCCGACGTCCGGCTGCTCGACGGCGGCCGCGCCAAGTGGGAGGCCGAAGACCGGGCCTACACGACCGAGCGCGCCCAGCGCCCTAGCACCGACTACCCCGTGATCGAGCGCGACGACAGCACCGTTCGCGCCTTCAAGGACGAGGTCCTCGCTCATCTGGGCCGGCCCCTCATCGACGTCCGCTCGGCCGAGGAGTACTCGGGTGAGCGCACGCACATGCCGAACTACCCCGAGGAGGGTGCGCTGCGCGGCGGTCACATCCCGGGCGCGGCGAGTGTGCCGTGGGCGCGGGCCGTTGCGGAGGACGGCACCTTCAAGACCCGGGCAGAGCTGGATGCGATCTACCGCGACGAGGCGGGACTCGGCACGAGCGACACCGTGATCGCCTACTGCCGGATCGGTGAGCGCTCGGCGCACACCTGGTTCGTGCTCACCTACCTGCTGGGCTTCGAGAACGTGCGCAACTACGACGGCTCCTGGACCGAGTGGGGCAGCGCCGTGCGCGTCCCGATCGTGAAGGGCACCGAGCCCGGTCTGGTGCCGGCATCGTGAGCGGAGCCCTCGACGAGATCCGAGACGAGTTCCTCGCCATCGAGCAGCGCGAGCGACTCCAGCTGCTGCTCGAGTTCTCCCAGGAGCTGCCCGCGCTTCCCGAGCGCTATGTCGACCACCCCGACCTGCTCGAGCGGGTCGAGGAGTGCCAGTCCCCCGTCTTCATCTTCACCGAGGTCGACGAGGCAGCCCGCGTGCACCTGCACGCCACCGCTCCGCGCGAGGCGCCGACGACCCGCGGCTTCGCCTCGATTCTCGCGCAGGGGCTCGACGGGCTGAGCGCCGACGAGGTGCTCGCCGTGCCCGACGACTATCCGCTGACCCTGGGCCTCACCGAGGCGGTCAGCCCCCTGCGTCTGCGCGGGATGACGGCGATGCTCGCGCGGATCAAGCGTCAGCTTCGGGAGAAGTCGACGGCGTGAGCCGACCGAGCCACGCGCCGACGACGCGCTCCCAGCGCGCACGGTCGTAGTTCCAGAGCTTGGTGTGTCGCGCGACGTCGAACACCTCGAGCTGCACGATATCCGGCCGGATCGCGGCCAGCGCCCGCGAGGCGTCCGAGGGCACGAATCCGTCATCGTCGCTGTGCAGCAGCAGCACCGGAACGCTGATCTCACGAGCGCGCGCGACGAAGTCCATTCGCTCGAAGTCGAGCGGCTCGGCGAGCCCGGTGAAGAAGCGACCCCATCGTTCACGGAACAGAGTGAAGACGCCGAAGCGGACGATCCTCGGCAGGTGCCGCGACGCCGCCTGGAAGTCGAGCGTGACGAGCCAATCCACCACCGGTGAGTCGAGCACGATGCCGCGAAGGTGCTTCGCGTAGGCCGAGCGGGTCAGAGTCTGGAGCACCGTGGCCCCGCCCATCGACCACCCCATGAGCACGATCTCCCGAGCGCCGTGCGCGACCGCGTAGCGCAGTGCGGCTTCGACGTCGCGCCACTCGCGAGCGCCCAGCGCGTAGCGGTGGTCGGGGCTGCGTGGAGCGTCGCCGTCATTGCGGTACGAGATGAGCAGCGAGTCGTACCCGTGCTCGGCGAACACCGGGACGGCACGCAGGGTCTCGGCGCGCCGCACGGCGCGGCCGTGCACCTGGATCACCCAGCGTCGGTTCGAGACGGGCTGATCGCCCTCGTCCCACGTCGCAGGCACGTGCCAGGCGGGCGCGTCGCCGAGCGGCGTCGCGATCAGCACGTCGCGGGAGCGCACTCCGAGCTCATCGGGGTCGAGGTAGACCCAGCCGCTCAGCCGACCCGCTCGCGCCCGCTCGAGGTCGCCGAAGTTGACCTTCAGGAGGCGTCGTGTGACCGTGCCGGCGCCCGTGGCGACGATCTCCCCGAGTCGCGCGTGCCCGGTGTCACCGGCGAACCAGAAGCTGTACTCCCCCGGCAGGAGCGAGTCCAGGGTCGAGCCGAGCACGATGATGCCGTCCGCGAGATCGACGTCCAGGATCGGGATGTCATCCGGGCGTCGCGACGGAGGCGTGATCACCGTGCGGGCGGCGTAGACGCTCAGCGCTCCCGCGGTCACCGCCAGCGCCCCCACCACAGCCAGGGCGCCCACACCGAGAACGGCGGCGACGCGACCCGCCGTCACACCACGCGAATTCGAACGCATCCGTACCCCCAGGGGCTTCGTGAGTCGGCGTGGCATGTGACACCACGTCGACTTAAACCCTAGTCTGCGGGGGTGGCTGCTCCAGTGTCTGACCTCACGGAACCCGCGGCATTCCAGGCCGCGGTGACGACCGTGCGCAGCGCCACGGTGCGGTCAGAGCTCGTGCTCACCGAGATTCCGGCGCCGACCGGTCTTGCCCCCTCGGCCATCGCGTTCGCCGCCGACGTGCGCCCGTCCTCGCACGGTGTCGACTCAGTGCTCGGCACCGGACGGTTCATCCTGCTTCACGATCCCGACGAGCCCGAGGCGTGGGGCGGCCCCTTCCGCATCGTCTGCTTCGCGCAGGCACCGCTCGAGACCGACATCGGCCTCGACCCGTTCGTCGCCGACGTAGCATGGTCCTGGCTCGTGGACGCCCTGGCGGCGCGTCACGCTGAACATCTCGCCGAGTCCGGCACTGCGACGAAGATCTTGTCGACCGGCTTCGGCGAGCTCGCCGGGCACGGCGATGGTGCGCAGATCGAGATCCGCGCCTCGTGGACACCGCGCGGCGATGACTTCGACGCACACCTCGAAGCGTGGGGCGACCTGCTGTGTCTCCTGGCGGGCCTTCCCCCGTCGGCAGACGTCGTCGGGCTCTTCCCTCGACACCGGATGGCTCGTGACTGATCAACTTCCCCCTGAACCCCTGACGCCCGCTCCGGCCGCTCACCACGCCGTGATCGAGACCCGCGACGACTACCTCGCCGCGGTCGAGGCGCTGGCGGCGGGCACCGGCCCGTTCGGGGTGGACGCCGAACGGGCCTCCGGTTTCCGCTACTCGCAGCGCGCGTACCTCATCCAGGTCTTCCGCACCGGCGCCGGGACGTTCCTGTTCGATCCGCCGGCGATCGGCGATTTCTCGGAGCTTGCGGCCGTCATGGCGGATGAAGAGTGGATTCTCCACGCCGCCAGCCAGGACCTGCCCTGTCTGCGCGAGGTGGGGCTCGACCCCGCCCGCATCTTCGACACTGAGCTGGGCGCACGGCTCGCGGGCCTTCCGCGCGTCGGTCTCGGCGCGGTGGTCGAGCAGCTTCTGGGGATCCACCTCGCCAAGGAGCACTCCGCGGCCGACTGGTCGACGAGACCGCTCCCGCAGAGCTGGCTGGTCTACGCCGCCCTCGACGTCGAGCTTCTCCCCCGCCTGCGCGATGAGATCGCGGCCATCCTCGACGCGAACGACAAGAACGAGATCGCTCGCCAGGAGTTCCAGGCGGTGCTCGATCGCCCGGTCGTCGAACGCGCCGAGCCCTGGCGCCGGCTGTCGGGAGTGCAGTCGCTGCGCAACGCCCGCCTTCTCGCCATCGCGCGCGAGCTCTGGATCGCGCGCGATAGCTACGCGCAGGAGATCGACACCGCGCCGGGCCGACTCGTTCCCGACTCCTCGCTCGTCGCCGCCGCACGCCGCGCGCCCGCGACGAAGAAGGAGCTGGCGGGGATCAAGGAGTTCACGGGTCGCGCGAGCCGGAGCCAGCTCGACCGCTGGTTCGCGGCGATCGAGGCCGGGCGCACGACCGAGGATCTGCCCGCGGTGCGGCCCCCCTCGGATCAGCTTCCCCCTCCGCGCATCTGGGCCGACCGCAACCCCGAGGCCAACGCGCGGCTCAAGGCGGTGCGACCTGCGCTCGACGAGCTCGCGCAGTCGATGGCGCTCCCGCTCGAGAACCTGCTGACCCCTGATTTCGTGCGCCGCGTGGCGTGGACGCCGCCGGAGCCGCTCAGCGCGGAGACGATCGATCGAGCCCTCGAGGAGCTCGGAGCGCGACCCTGGCAGCGTGCGGCAACCGCACAACTCATTGCCGACATCTTTGTCGATCCGCCCCAAGAGCCCGCCGCCAGCGCCGAGAGCGATTCGTAGGAAGAATCAAAGGACGCGACGGAGTCGTCTGGCCTTCGTAAGATTCGGACTATTCCCGTCTGCGCCACCGCGGAAAGCCCGCGGTCGCTCGAGAACGCTCAGGAGGCATCGTGGCCCACGGAAAAGAAGTCGTCTTTGTAGATGGAGTTCGCACTCCATTCGGCCGAGCCGGCGAAAAGGGTCAGTACTGGGGCACCCGCGCTGATGACCTGATCGTGAAGGCGATGATCGGCCTTCTGGAGCGCAACCCCAACGTTCCTCAGGATCGCATCGACGACGTCGCGATCGCCGCGACCACGCAGCAGGGCGACCAGGGGCTCACGCTCGGTCGGACCGCCGCGATCCTCGCCGGCCTCCCGATCACGGTGCCCGGCTACGCGCTGGATCGCATGTGCGCCGGCGCCATGACGACCGTCACCACCGTGGCGGGAGCGATCGCCTTCGGCGCCTACGACCTCGCCATCGCCGGCGGCGTGGAGCACATGGGCCGTCACCCGATGGGTCTCGACGCCGACCCGAACCCGCGCTTCCTCTCCGAGAAGCTCGTCTCGCCGGACGCCCTCAACATGGGCATCACCGCCGAGCGCCTGCACGACCGTTTCCCCTCGCTCACGAAGGAGCGCTCGGACCGGTTCGGCATGGCCAGCCAGCAGAAGGTCGCCGCCGCCTACGACGCGGGCAAGATCCAGCCCGACCTCATTCCGGTCGCCATCAAGACCTCCGAGGGCTGGGGGCTCGCGACCAAGGACGAGGGCCTGCGCCCCGAGACGACGATGGAAGGCCTCGCCGGCCTCAAGACGCCGTTCCGGCCGCACGGTCGGGTGACGGCGGGCAACGCCTCCCCGCTCACCGACGGCGCCACCGTGTCGCTGATCGCCAGCGCGGACGCCGCGGCGGAGTTCAACCTGCCGGTCAAGATGAAGCTCGTGAGCTTCGGCTTCGCGGGCGTCGAGCCCGAGGTGATGGGCATCGGACCGATCCCGAGCACCGAGAAGGCGCTGCGCAAGGCCGGACTCACGATCGATGACATCGGGCTGTTCGAGCTCAACGAGGCCTTCGCGGTCCAGGTGCTCTCCTTCCTCGACCACTTCGGCATCGACGACGAGGACCCGCGCGTCAACCCGTGGGGCGGCGCCATCGCGATCGGACATCCGCTGGCCTCGTCGGGCGTTCGCCTGATGATCCAGCTCGCCCGCCAGTTCGAAGAGCGCCCCGATGTCCGCTTCGGCCTCACCGCGATGTGCGTCGGTCTGGGCCAGGGCGGCAGCGTCATCTGGGAGAACCCGCACTACACCGGAAAGAAGTAAGACGGATGGCCAAGACGACGACGACCGAGACCCCCGACTTCTCCAAGCTCCTGGGGCTCGACCCCGATGAGGTCGTCACGCACTCCTACGTGCGCGACGTTCCTCTGCCGAGCGGCAAGACTCTCGCGCTCATCACGCTCGACAACGACCGCGACTACACGCGCCCGAACACCCTCGGGCCACAGACGCTCGTCGAGCTGGGCGAGCGTCTCGATGAGCTGACCGCGCGCGCCACCGCCGGAGAGATCCACGGCGTGGCGATCACCGGCAAGCAGTTCATCTTCGCCGCGGGTGCTGACCTCTCGCGGGTCGGCGACATCCCCGATTTCGAGACGGGGCTGCTGATGGCGCAGCTGGGCCACCACGTGCTTGGCAAGCTCGGCGAGCTGGGCGTCCCGTCCTTCGTGTTCTACAACGGCCTCGCCCTCGGCGGCGGGGTCGAGATCGGCCTCAATGCGACCTACCGGACGGTCGACTCCTCGGTGCCGGCGTTCGCGCTTCCCGAGGTGTTCCTCGGCCTCATTCCGGGTTGGGGCGGCGCGTGGCTGCTGCCCAACCTGATCGGCATCGAGAACGCCCTCGAGGTGATCATCTCGAACCCGCTCAAGAACAACCGGATGCTCAAGGGCCCCCAGGTGTTCGAGCTCGGCATCGCCGACGCGATGTTCGGTCCGGCGATGTTCCTCGAGGAGTCGCTGCGCTGGGCCGACGGCGTCCTCAGCGGCACGGTCAAGGTCAAGCGACCGAACGAGCCGGGCAAGCTGGAGCGGGCCGTCAAGTGGGATGTCGCGATCGGCATCGCCGAGAAGACGCTCGCCAGTCGCATCGGGCGCGTCGCGAAGAGCCCCTACCGGGCACTCGAGCTCCTCAAGGCGGCGAAGAACACCGACAAGGCCACCGGTTTCGCGGCGGAGGACGCCGCGCTGGCCGAGCTGATCGCGGGTGACCAGTTCCGCGCCTCGATCTACGCCTTCAATCTGGTGCAGAAGCGCGCCAAGAAGCCCGCAGGCGCCCCTCCGAAGGAGCTGGCGCGGCGCATCACGAAGGTCGGCGTGCTCGGCGCGGGGCTCATGGCCTCCCAGTTCGCGCTGCTGTTCGTGCGCCGCCTGCAGGTGCCGGTGGTCATCACCGACCTGGATCAGGCGCGCGTCGACAAGGGCCTGGACTACATCCGCGGCGAGATCGATGCGCTCCACGAGAAGGGCCGGATCGGCTCCGACGAGGCGAACCAGCTGCGGGCGCTCGTGACCGGCACGACCGACAAGGCCGACTTCGCCGGCTGCGACTGGGTCATCGAGGCCGTGTTCGAGGAGGTCGGCGTGAAGCAGGAGGTGTTCGCCCAGGTCGAGCCCTTCCTCTCCGACGAAGCAATCCTCGCGACCAACACGTCATCGCTCTCCGTCGACGAGATCGGCGCGAAGCTCGCGCACCCCGAACGGCTGGTCGGATTCCACTTCTTCAACCCGGTGGCGGTCATGCCGCTCATCGAGGTGGTGAATGCGGCGAAGACCGATGAGGAGTCGCTCGCCACGGCCATGTCGATCGCGGCGAAGCTGCGCAAGACGGCGATCATCACGACTGACTCCCCCGGCTTCATCGTCAACCGCGTGCTGGCGAAGGTGCTGGGCGAGGCGATGCACGCGGTCGAGCAGGGCATGTCGTTCGATGACGTCGTGGAGGCGGTGCGTCCGTTCGGGATGCCGATGGATCCGTTCGTGCTGCTCGAGCTGGTCGGCCTGAAGGTGGGGGCTCACGTCCTCGACACGCACCACGCCGCCTTCCCCGAGCGGTTCTATGAGAGCGCGGCCCTGCATGAGCTCGCGGAGCACGGTCAGATCTTCGAGAAGGATTCGAAGGGCAAGACCAAGGGCTACGACAAGAAGGCGCTCGCGATCGTCGCGAAGCACCGTCCGGCCGACGCCCAGCCGCTCACGCCCGAGCAGCTGCGCGTTCAGCTGGAGGACGGCCTGGCCGACGAGATCAAGCGGATGCTGGACGACGGTGTCGTCGCGGCCGCGGAGGACATCGACCTGGCCATGATCCTCGGCGCCGGCTGGCCGTTCCAGATGGGCGGCGCGACGCCGTACCTCGACCGGGTCGGGGCGAGCGAGCGAGCCTTCGGCGCCGCATTCCACGAGCCTCGAGTCGCCGGCGTCAGCTGACCGCCGTCACCACGAGAGCGGGCCGTCTCCCTGGGAGGCGGCCCGCTCTCGTTGGTGTGCGACGCGCTCGGTGCTCAGTGATCCGCGGGGGCAACCGCTTCGAGCTCGGCATCGGTGACTTCCGGCCGCGCGGGGCGCCGCACGAAGAAGCTCGCGGGAATCAGGGCCAGCGAGACGATCGCCCCCGTGAAGAAGGCGAGACGCACGCCGACGGCGAGCTCGTCGGGCGTGGCGACGTTCGGGTCGGGGGCTCCGGTCGCGATCGTCCCGATCGTGAGGAAGGCGATGAAAAGGGCCGCACCCGCGGCACCCGCCACCTGCTGGATCGTCGCGACGGTCGCGCTGCCGTGGGAGTACAGGTGCGGCGGCAGCGCCCCCAGCCCCGAGGTGAACAGCGGCGTGAACAGCAGCGCGAGGCCCACACTGAGCGCGACGTGCGCCGCGACCAGGAGCCCGACCGGCGTGTCGGTCGAGATCAGGGTGAGCCCCCAGAACACCGCACTCACGATCACCGCGCCGGGGATCACGAGCGGTCGCGGTCCGACGCGGTCGTAGAGTCGACCGACGAGCGGCCCCATGAGCCCCATGATCAGGCCGCCGGGCAGCAGAATCATCCCGGTCTGAACCGCCTCGAGTCCCAGCACGCGCGCCGTGTAGATCGGCAGCACGATCACCATGCCGAACAGCGCGACCATGGCAATCGACAGCATCGAGATCGACACGGTGAAGGTGCGAGATCGGAACGTGCGAAGGTCGAGAAGGGGGCGGTCGGACCGCTGGAGCATGAGCTGCCGCGCGACGAACGCCGCCAGGAAGACGAGGCCGATCACAAGCGGCACGGTCGGCGGAACCAGCACCTCGCCCTCCGCCGCCTCGCCGAAAGTGGAGAGACCGTAGACGATCCCACTGAACGCGAAGGCCGACAGGACCACCGAGAGGCCGTCGAGCGGCGCTCGTCGCGGCTCCGAGACGTTGGGCACGCGCGCGATCCCGACGCCGAGCATCACGAGCGCGATCGGGAGCATCACCCAGAAGATCCCCCGCCAGGTGGAGACCGCGAGAATGAGTCCGGCCACGATCGGGCCGATGGCCGGCGCCATCGACATGACGATCGAGACCCGCCCCATGATGCGACCGCGTGACTGCATCGGGACGAGGCTCAGCACGCTGGTCATCATCAGCGGCATCATGATCGCCGTCCCACTGGCCTGAACGACGCGCGCCGCGACGAGCAGCCCGAAGGTCGGGGCGATCGCCGCGAGCAGAGTGCCGGCGCTGAACAGCACCATCGCGACGATGAACACCGGGCGGGTGTTGAGACGCTGCAGCAGCCACCCGGTGATCGGGATGACCACCGCCATGGTGAGGGCGAAGGCCGTCGTCAACCACTGGCCGAGGGCCGGTGTGACGTCGAGGTCGTCCATGATCTCGGGGATCGCGACGCTCATGGTCGTCTCGTTCAGGAACACGACGAAGGTCGCTGCCAGAAGCAGCACGAGGGCGAGGCGCGTCTGGGCCGACAGCGGCTCGACGCCCGACTGCGGCGTCGCAGCGGCAGGCGAATTGTGGGTCACGTGAGCACTCCGGAATGAGAGAGGAAAGGGGCCGAGACGGCCGAAGGCGCCCGCGCAGGCGGCGCACCAACAACGATAACCCGAGCAGCCGACAGATGATTCCCGGATTTACGCTCGGATTACTCTCGCTCGGCGTCGATCCGATCCGAGCCGAGCGTGAGCTCCTCGGGCAGCGGGCGTGCGACGGGGATCCGCGTGCCCAGCACCTGAGCCACGATGTCACGGGCGATGCGCTGGTCGGTCAGCCCGACCTGCTCGAGGATCTCATCGCGCGAGGCGTGGTCCAGGAACTCGTCGGGAAGCCCCAGCTCGTCCACGGCAGTGTCGACGCCGGCGGCCCGGAGGTCCTGACGGATCCGCGTGCCGACACCGCCGACCCGAATGCCGTCCTCGATCGACACCACGAGGCGGTAGGTCGCCGCCATCTCGATGACGCTCGTCGGCACCGGAACGACCCAGCGCGGGTCGATCACGGTCGCACCGATGCCCTGCGCGGCGAGCCGCTCAGCCACCTGCAGTCCCAGCTTCGCCATCGGGCCGACCGTCACGATCAGCACGTCGCGGTGACCCGCCTCGCGCAGCACGTCGACGCCGTCGCTGGTGCGGCGCACGGCTTCGAACTCGGTGCCGACGCTGCCCTTGGAGAACCGCACGACAGTCGGCGCATCCTGCACCGCGACCGCCTCGCCGAGTTCTTCGCGCAGTCGGCTGGCGTCACGAGGCGCCGCGATCCGGATGTTCGGAACGACCTGCAGGATGGCAAGATCCCACATGCCGTGATGGCTGGCCCCATCGGGCCCGGTCACCCCGGCGCGATCCAGCACGAAGGTCACGCCCGCCTTGTGCAGGGCGACGTCCATGAGCACCTGGTCGAAGGCACGGTTGACGAAGGTCGCGTAGAGCGCGACGACCGGGTGCAGACCGCCGAACGCGAGCCCCGCCGCGCTGGCGACGGCGTGCTGCTCGGCGATCCCGACATCGAGCACACGATCCGGGTACTTCTCGGCCAGCCGGTGCAGACCGGTCGGGCGAAGCATCGCCGCCGTGATGCCGATGATGCGCTCATCTCCATCGGCGAGATCGACGATCTCGTCGGCGAAGACGCTCGTCCACGACGGGCGACTCGCCGCATCCACCGGCTCCCCCGTCTCGGGGTCGATCTGCCCGACGGCGTGGAACTGGTCGGCAACATCGGCCAGGGCGGGCTCGTAGCCCCAGCCCTTCTGCGTGATCGCGTGCACGATGACGGGAGCGTCGTACTCCTTGGCCTGGCGGAACGCCTGCTCGAGTGCCCGTTGATCGTGGCCGTTGACCGGGCCGACGTACTTGATCTCGAGGTTCGAGTAGAGCGCCTCGTTGTTGCTGAAGCGCGAGACGAAGCCGCGGATCGCCCCGCGGGTGCCGCGGTAGACGGCACGGCCGACCGGACCGAGGTGGTTGAACAGCTCGCGACTCGTGAAGTAGAGGCGGCGGTAGGCGCGTCGGGTGCGCACACCGCTCAGGAAGCGCGCCATGCCGCCGATCGTCGGCGCGTAGGAACGACCGTTGTCGTTGACGACGATGATCAGGCGACGCGAGTTGTCGTCGCTGATGTTGTTGAGCGCCTCCCACGTCATGCCGCCGGTGAGGGCGCCGTCGCCGACGACGGCGACGACATAGCGGTCGGTCTGCCCGGTCATCGCGAACGCGCGCGAGATCCCGTCCGCCCAACTGAGCGAGCTCGACGCGTGCGAGCTCTCGACGATGTCGTGCTCGGACTCGGCGCGCTGCGGATACCCGGCGAGCCCGCCGCTCTGCCGCAGTCGCGAGAAGTCCTGTCGGCCGGTGAGCAGCTTGTGAACGTAGCTCTGGTGGCCCGTGTCGAAGATCACCGCGTCCCGCGGCGAGTCGAACATGCGATGGATCGCCATCGTCAGTTCGACCACGCCGAGGTTCGGACCGAGGTGCCCGCCGGTCTTCGAGACCTCGGACACCAGGAACCGGCGGATCTCCTCAGCGAGCTGCGAGAGCTCCTCCGGCGACAGACCGTCCAGGTCGCGAGGCGACCGGATGGACTCGAGAATCGACATGAGTCGAGCCTAGACGAGCGACCTCAGCACGTACTGGAGAATCCCGCCGTTGCGGTAGTAATCGGCTTCACCGGGGGTGTCGATGCGAACCACCGCGTCGAACTCCACGACCGACTTGCCCGCGGGCGAGTGCTCGCTCGGCGCGGCCGTCACGCGGACCGTCTTCGGCGTGGTGCCCGCGTTGAGCTCCTCGAGCCCGGCGATGCTGACCACCTCGGTTCCGTCCAGCCCCAGGCTGTCCGCCGTCTCGCCGGCCGGGAACTGCAGCGGCACGACGCCCATCCCGATCAGGTTGGAGCGGTGGATGCGCTCGAAGCTCTCCGCGATGACGGCGCGAACGCCGAGCAGCGAGGTGCCCTTCGCGGCCCAGTCGCGGCTCGAACCCGAACCGTACTCCTTGCCGGCGAAGATCACGAGCGGGGTGCCCGCGGCCTGGTAGTTCGTGCTCGCGTCGTAGATGAACGACTGCGGGCCGTCGGCCTGGGTGAAGTCGCGCGTGTAGCCGCCCTCGACGTCGTTGAGCAGCTGGTTGCGCAGACGGATGTTCGCGAAGGTGCCGCGGATCATCACCTCGTGGTTTCCGCGACGCGATCCGTAGGAGTTGAAGTCCTTGCGGTCGACGCCGTTGGCCTGCAGGTACTGGCCCGCGGGGCTGTCGGCCTTGATCGAGCCAGCCGGCGAGATGTGGTCGGTCGTGACCGAGTCACCGAGCTTGGCGAGCACGCGGGCTCCGGCGATATCGGCCACCGGCGTGGTCTCGAGCGTCATGCCCTCGAAGTACGGGGGCTTCCGCACGTAGGTCGACTGCGCGTCCCACTCGAACACCTCGCTGTCGGGCGTCGGCAGCGAGCGCCAGCGCTCGTCGCCCTCGAACACGCTCGCGTACTCGTGGGTGAACATCTCGGTGTCGATCGAGGAGTCGATCGTCTGCTGCACCTCGGCGGCGTCGGGCCAGATGTCCTTCAAGAAGACGTCGTTGCCGTCCTGGTCGGTGCCGAGCGCGTCGGTCTCGAAGTCGAAGTTCATCGACCCGGCCAGCGCGTAGGCGATGACGAGCGGCGGGCTCGCCAGGTAGTTCATCTTCACGTCGGGGCTGATGCGACCCTCGAAGTTGCGGTTGCCCGAGAGCACCGCGGTGACGGCGAGGTCGTTGTCGTTGATGGCCGCCGAGATCTCGTCGAGCAGCGGGCCCGAGTTGCCGATGCAGGTGGTGCAGCCGTAGCCGACGGTGTAGAAGCCGAGCGCCTCCAGATCGTCGGTGAGCCCTGCCTTCGCGTAGTAGTCGGTGACGACCTTGGATCCCGGGGCGAGCGTGGTCTTGACCCACGGCTTGGCCTTCAGGCCCTTCTTGTTCGCGTTGCGGGCGAGCAGGCCGGCCGCGAGCATGACGCTCGGGTTCGAGGTGTTCGTGCAGGAGGTGATCGCCGCGATGGCAACGGCGCCGTGGTCGAGGGTGAAATCGCGGCCGTCGGCCAGCGTGACCGCGGTCGGCTTCGAGGCCGAGGCGGGCGCGTGGCTCACGTGCACGTGCGAGAACTCGTGCGCCGAGTCCTCGTCCTGGGCAGTGAAGCCGATCGGGTCGGAGGCGGGGAAGGTTCCCTCGACGGCGGCGTCGACGCGCGAGTGCGCGTCGCCCGCGTAGGAGAGCAGGTCCTCTCCGAACTGCGTCTTGGCGTGGCTCAGCTCGACGCGGTCCTGCGGACGCTTCGGGCCGGCGATCGACGGCACGACGGTCGAGAGGTCGAGCTCCAGGTACTCGCTGAACTCGGGCTCGACCGCGGGGTCGTGCCAGAGCTTCTGCAGCTTCGAGTAGGCCTCGACGAGCTTCACCTGCTCCTCGCTGCGGCCGGTGAGACGCAGGTAGTCGAGCGTCACGTCGTCGATCGGGAACATGGCGGCCGTCGAGCCGAACTCGGGACTCATGTTGCCGATCGTGGCGCGGTTGGCCAGCGGAACGGCCCCGACGCCCTCGCCGTAGAACTCGACAAACTTGCCGACGACGCCGTGCTTGCGCAGCATCTGGGTGATCGTGAGCACGACGTCGGTCGCGGTGACGCCGGTCGGGATCGAGCCGGAGAGCTTGAACCCGACGACCTTGGGGATGAGCATCGAGACGGGCTGGCCAAGCATGGCCGCCTCGGCCTCGATGCCGCCGACGCCCCAGCCGAGCACGCCGAGGCCGTTGACCATCGTGGTGTGCGAGTCGGTGCCGACGAGCGTGTCGGGGTAGGCGCGCAGCACGCCGCCGACCTCACGGGTGAAGGTGACGCGGGCCAGGTACTCGATGTTGACCTGGTGGACGATGCCGGTTCCCGGCGGAACGACCTTGAAGTCGTCGAAGGCGGTCTGACCCCAGCGCAGGAACTGGTAGCGCTCGCCGTTGCGCTCGTACTCGATCTCGACGTTGCGCTCGAGCGCGTTCTCGGTGCCGAAGAGGTCGGCGATGACCGAGTGGTCGATGACGAGCTCGGCCGGGGCGAGCGGGTTGATCTTGTTCGGGTCTCCCCCGAGCTCGGCGACCGCCTCGCGCATCGTGGCGAGGTCGACGATGCAGGGAACGCCGGTGAAGTCCTGCATGACGACGCGGGCCGGGGTGAACTGGATCTCGGTGTCCGGCTCGGCCGTGGGCTGCCAGCCGCCGAGCGCCTCGATCTGCGACTTCGTGACGTTGGCGCCGTCCTCGGTGCGCAGCAGGTTCTCGAGCAGCACCTTGAGACTGAACGGAAGCTTCTCGTGACCGGGGACCGTGTCGATCCGGAACACTTCGTAGTCGGTGTCACCGACGCTCAACGTAGTGCGGGCGTTGAAACTGTTGACCGTCGACACTGTGGGACTCCCTCTACCGTCCGCAGCGATCTCCTCGCCGCACACTCATCCTGTTCGCGACGCCTGGCGTCGTCCAGCAAGGCAAGCCTAAGCCCCGCCGGAGTGTCTCGCCCCGGGTCACGTGCGCCGATTTATCTCGACGTCAAGATATATTAGCGCGTTTTCTCGGCGGAATCCGACGGCGACATGCCGAAGCTCCAGACGCTGCGCACCAGCAGCCACGTGATCCAGAGCACGATCGCGTAGAGCGGCACACCCAGCAGGAGCTTCGCGGTCGCCAGAGCCGAGGTCTGATCGGTGAAATACAGCGGCAGCTCGACGGCCAGTCGCACCAGCGGGAAGGTCGCCCAGATCAGGGTCGCCACCACGGCGACCCGGAACTTCGCCCTGTCCGAGCGCCACTCCCGGTCGCCGACCGCGAAGCCGACGATCACGCCGATGAACGGCCAGCGCGCCAGCAGACTCACCACCATCGCCAGGGTGATTCCAGCGTTGATGAAGAAGCCGACCACGAAGTTGTCGCGCGCCTCCCCCGTGAACAGCGCGATGCCGGCCGACAGGGCGATCCCGAAGGCACCCGCGACGGCCGAGCCGAGCGGCTCGCGACGGACGAGCCGAACCCCGATGAACACCAGCGCAACCGCGACCGGCGCGAGCACCGACAGCACCACTTCGCCTGTCAGGGTGAACAGCACCAGGAACAGCAGTCCGGGCAGGATCGACTCGACGACTCCGCGCACGCCGCCCACCGCGGCCCAGAGTGCCGCGCCCGTGGGCTCCTCACCCGGGATGACGCGGCCGACGGCCGAGCGCCGCGCCGCCTGCGCCAGCGCCTCACTCATCGCGTCGCGCGGCGCATCCTCCTCGGCACCGGGCTCCTCGGAACGAGGACCGGTCATGACGTGGCGCCACCCGGACGCGCGTCCTGGGCCGACGCGGGAACGTGCAGCGGAATGAGATCGCGCGGCGGCATCGGCGTGGTGCCGCGCACCACCACCACGCTCCGGAACAGCTCCTCGATCTTCGCCGCGGCCTCGGCGTCGACCGCGGCCTTGCCGCTGATCACGCCGCGCAGGAACCAGCGAGGGCCGTCAACGCCGACGAAGCGCGCCAGGCGCGACCCGCCCTGCTGGCCGGTCGCGGGAATCTGCGCATGAAGCTCGGGGCCGAGCGATCCGTTCGCCTCCGCGACGGAGCCGCCCTGCTTGCGGATCTGATCCGCGATCTGGGCTCGGATCTCGTGCCACAGCCCGCTCGAGCGCGGCGCCGCGAACGGCTGCACCTGCAGCGTCGACTCGGCGAAGTCCAGCGCAACCGCCACAACGCGCTTGCTGCCCTCCTCCACCTCGAGTCGCAGCGCCAACTCGGGCCGCGGCAGGATCTTGACCCCGCCGAGATCGACATAGGGCCGAACGGCGTTGGCCTCGCTCTCGTCGAGGGGGCCCGCCGTCTCACGGTCGGCCGGAGCCGACTTCGGGTGCTCGGTGGGCGCGGACGTCGCGCCCGTGCTGGTATCGCTCACGCAGAATCTCCCGTGTGTGTCGTGGACTCGCCGGAACCGTATCCCGTCGAGCCGAATCCTCGCTGACCGCGATCGCTCCCCGGAAGAACGTCGACCGGAATGAAGCGCGCGCGCACGACCGGCATCACGATCAGCTGGGCGATGCGATCGCCTGCCGAGACGGAATACGGTTCACGCGCGTCGGTGTTGAGCAGGGTGACCCGGATCTCGCCCCGGTACCCCGCATCCACCGTGCCGGGGCTGTTGACGATCGTGATGCCGTGTTTGGCCGCCAGGCCGCTGCGCGGAACGACGAACGCGACGAACCCGTCCGGAAGCGCGATCGAGACGCCGGTTCCGAGCGTCACGCGCTCGCCCGCCGGAATGGTGACGCTCTCCGTCGAGGTCAGATCGGCACCGGCGTCGCCGGGGTGAGCATAGGTCGGCTCGGCGGCTGCACGCAGCAGAACTTCGATCGACTCGGTCACGCATCGAGGCTAGTCCATGGTCGAATAAAGACATGACGAGCACTCCCGCCCCCGCACCGTATCGCGAACGACTCTGGCCCTCGGCGTGGGTGTTCCTCGCCTCGGCGCTGGTGATCCCCGCGAGCCTGCTCGTCTTTCTGCCGATCTCGGTTCCCGCCGGGATCGTGACCGCGATCGTCTTCTACGCCGCGATCGTCGCGGGGCTGATCCTGGCGACACCGACGATCGAGGTCGACGACTCGCAGCTGAGGGCCGGCAGCGCGACCATCGCGCGCGAGCTGGTCGCCGGAGCGCACGCGCACCGCGATCACGCGGCCACCGCCGAACGCGGACCGCGTCTGGATGCGCGCGCGTGGCTGCTGCTGCGCGGCTGGGTCTCGCCCGTCGTGAAGATCGAGCTCGACGACCCCAACGACCCGACGCCGTACTGGCTGGTGTCGAGCCGACGGCCGGAGGAGCTCGCGACCGCGCTCACGCGCTAGCGGGCAGCGGCCTCAGCCGCCTGTTATGAGGCGCACTCCAGGCAGACCGGACCGAGCTTGCTCTCGTGGTCGACCTGCGAGCGGTGCTTCACCAGGAAGCAGCTGACGCAGGTGAATTCGTCCGCCTGCGGCGGAAGCACCACGACGTCGAGGTCGATGTCGGCCAGATCCTGGCCGCTGAGCTCGTATCCCGGGTTGTCGGAATCGTCGACATCCACGACTCCCGACATCTTGTCGGGCACACGCTCTTGGAGGGCCTGGATGGACTCGGTTTCCTCGTCCGTCTTCCTCGGGGCGTCGTAGTCGGTTGCCATGCTCGTTCCATTTCTCGGGTGCCGTCGGTGCAAATCGGCGGGCACAGTCTGCATGATTCGCTCGTGATTCGCAAACCTTCATTTCTCCGTGCCTCAGCGCTTCCCGTGCAACTCGCGGCGCGCCCGCGTTATTCCCATGATTACCGGCGATCCCGTGGCATCCTGTGCGTGAATCGTGACGGCTGGAGGTCGTTCGACATGCACGAGTTGAAGGTCACCGGAGTTGAGAGCGGAGCGCTCCTGCTCGCGGATGATGACGGCGGCCGCTATCGGGTCCCCGTCGATGAGGCGTTGCACGCACGACTGCGGCAGGCCTCGAGCAGCGGCACGTCCACCCGCAAGGTTTCTCCCCGCGAGATCCAGGCGCAGATCCGCGCCGGAATGTCGGCCGACGACGTCGCCAGTGTGACCGGAGCCTCGCTCGACGACATCCGACGCTTCGAAGGCCCCGTCCTCGCCGAGCGCGAGTACGTGATCCAGTCGGCGCTCGCCGTGGCCGTTCGGGGTCCGGGCGAGACCGAGCCCGCCGACACGGCGCAGTTCGGCGACATCATCCGCGGTCGACTCGTGGATGCGGGCGCGGTCAATGAGCGCTGGGCCAGCTGGAAGGAACAGGGCGGCGGCTGGATCGTCAAGCTGACCTTCACCGCCGACGACGTCGACCACGACGCCCGCTGGGGCTTCGACCCCAAGCGCGGCGCCCTCTCGCCGCTCAACCGCGAAGCCGAGTCGCTCTCGCAGCACGGCGACGTGCCCGCACCCCTGATCCCCCGCCTGCGCGCCGTCGCGCCGGACGACGTCGACTCCGCCGAACCCAACTCGCGCTTCGACAGCGGAGCCTTCCGCGTCGAACACGACGAGGACGGCTCCGGGCCGCGCCTCGAGGCGATTCCCCCCGCCCCCCGCACGCGCGCGACGGCCGATCGGCCGGAGCCGGCGGCACCTGCCGCGGCTCCGCCGCGCGAGCGTGCCAGTCGCAACAACGGCCAGACCGCCGACCTCTTGGAGGCGTTGCGTCGACGCCGAGGGGAACGCGATCCGATGGATCCGGAACCGGAAGAGCAGCTCGCCGATCGTCCCGGCACCGGAACCGTCCGCGTGATCGATGTGCCCATGGAGACGGTGTCGATCGAGACGGCCATCCCCGCGAAGAAGGCCGCGCCGGGGCCAAGCGCTCCGCCCGCCGCGCCGAAGAGCGGGCGCAAGGGCCGCGCCTCCATGCCGAGCTGGGACGACATCGTCTTCGGAGCCCGGCCCGACGACGAGTAGCCTTCCGCGGCGCCTCGGCGTCAGCGCGCGAAGGCGCCGAAGCGCAGCAGCGGAATCGATCGCTCCGTCGACGTGAGCGAACCGTGCTGGCCGACCATGCCCCGTCCGCCGTCCGCCGGGTCCGCGTAGTACGCGATCGGCCGCCGCGCGAACACGAATACGTCACCGAGCCGCGGCAGCACCTCCGGGTCGACCGCGCCGAACCATCCCGCGTCGATCGCCTCCGAGCGCGTCGCCACCCACGCGCGCGTGCCCTCGCTCGCGCGCCATGCCTCCGCCACCGCCTGCGCGTCGATCCCGGCCTCCAGGTGCAGCTGCAGCCCGCGCGGCTCGCCCGCCACGTGGCGCACCCCCGCCAGCAGCTCGGCGGGGACGATCCGGTGTGCCTCGGGGGCGATGTCGAGCATTCCGTGGTCTGCGGTCACCAGCAGTCCCTGCGAGCCGGTGAGGCCGGACACCAGGGGCGCGAGCGCCGCGTCGAAGGTCTCCAGTGCGGCCGTCCACTCCGCGGAGGCCACCCCCTTGGCGTGACCGGCGACGTCCAGTTCCGGAACGTAGAGGTAGACCAGACGCGGCCCCGCCTGGCGAAGCTCCTGCTCGGCGGCCGCGACACGATCCTCGATCGTCTCGCCCGAGCGGAAGTCGGCACCGCGCAGCACCGCGGCGGAGAAACCCGAGTCGCGATACCGTTCCCGGCCGATCGCCACCGACGCGACCCCGAACTCGTGCGCGCGCTCGAACACGGTCGCCGACCGCTGCCAGTGCTCGGGGTCGAGGCCGTCCGGTCCCCATCCGGTGAGCTGGTTGACGACGCGATCGCGGGCGGCATCGAGCACCGAGTAGCCGACCATCCCGTGCTCGCCCGGCCGCGTTCCCGTCGTCAGCGACGCCAGCGCGGCGGCCGTCGTCGACGGAATGCCGCTGTCGATGGGCGCATCGCGGTCCAGCCGCGTCGAGAGAGTGCGCGCGTGACCGCGGTGCGCCGCGAGGGTCTCGAATCCGAGCCCATCGACGAGCACCACGACCGCATGCGTCACCGTGGAAAGGCCCAGCGATCCGCGTTGCCCCCGCAAGGCCTGAAGGCAATTCGGAAGAACGTCGGCAAGGCTGAACCGGTGGGATTTCGCCGCCGGTAACATTGCCCCGATCTTATGACTCCGCGCGCATCTTCTCCCGTCACCCCTGCCCAGCCGAATGGCGAGCGCATCGAGGACATCGACGTCTCTGCCGAGATGCAGGGCTCGTTCCTCGAGTACGCGTACTCGGTGATCTACGCTCGCGCGCTGCCCGACGCGCGCGACGGTCTGAAGCCGGTTCAGCGACGCATCCTCTACCAGATGAGCGAAATGGGCCTGCGTCCGGACCGCGGCCACGTCAAGAGCGCCCGCGTCGTCGGCGACGTGATGGGCCGGCTGCATCCGCACGGCGACAGCGCCATCTACGACGCCCTCGTCCGGCTCGCGCAGGACTTCACCATGCGCGTGCCGCTCATCGACGGGCACGGCAACTTTGGCTCGCTGGATGACGGCCCCGCGGCCGCGCGGTACACCGAGGCGCGGCTTCGGCCGACCGCGATGGCCATGACGGAGGGACTCGACGAAGACGTCGTCGACTTCGTTCCGAACTACGACAACCAGTTGACGCAGCCGGATGTGCTTCCGGCGGCGTACCCCAACCTGCTCGTCAACGGCGCCAGCGGCATCGCGGTCGGCATGGCCACCAACATGGCCCCGCACAACCTGGTGGAGGTCGTCGCCGCCGCGCGCCACCTCCTCGACAACCCGGATGCGACGCTCGACGAGCTGATGGCATTCGTGCCCGGGCCCGACCTTCCCACCGGCGGCACCATCGTCGGTCTGGACGGCGTCAAAGATGCCTACGCGACGGGACGCGGCTCGTTCAAGACGCGCGCGAAGGTCTCGATCGAGCCGATCACGGCACGCAAGACCGGACTCGTCGTCACCGAGCTGCCCTATCTCGTCGGACCCGAGAAGGTCATCGAGAAGATCAAAGATGGCGTGACGTCGAAGAAGATCACCGGCATCTCGGACGTCACCGACCTCACCGACCGCAAGAACGGTCTGCGCCTCGTGATCGGCATCAAGACCGGCTTCAGCCCGGAAGCGGTGCTCGAGCAGCTCTACCGGCTGACCCCGCTCGAGGACGGCTTCTCGATCAACAACGTCGCACTCGTGGAGGGCCGACCTCTCACACTCGGACTCAAGGAGCTGCTGCAGGTCTACCTGACGCACCGCCTCGAGGTCGTCACCCGTCGTTCGCGCTACCGGCTGGCGCGCCGCCAAGAGCGGCTGCACCTCGTGCTCGGCCTGCTCATCGCCATTCTGGACATCGACGAGGTGATCCAGGTCGTGCGCACCTCCGACGACACCGCGCAGGCCCGCACCCGGCTGATGGAGGTCTTCGACCTCTCGACCCTGCAGGCCGACTACATTCTCGAGCTGCAGCTGCGCCGGCTGACCAAGTTCAGCCGCATCGAGCTGGAGACCGAGCGCGACAAGCTCGAGAAGGAGATCGCGCAGCTCGAGAAGGTCCTCGGCTCCCCCACCCGCCTCCGCGCGCTCGTGTCGAGCGAGCTCGCCGATGCGGCGGAGAAGTTCGGCACCCCGCGACGCACGCTGCTCACCGAAGCCCGTCCGGCGCCGCCGCGCAGCGCCTCCGCGGCCGCCAAGCAGGCCGCCGCCGCGCTCGAGATCGCCGACGTGCCGACCCTCGTGATCCTGTCGACCACCGGCCGCGCGGTGCGCGTCGACCTCCCCGAAGGCGTCGACGCTCCGGCGGCCCCGGCGCGACGAAGCCGGCACGACGCGATCCGCTCCACCGTCTCGGCCACCTCACGCGGCGAACTCGGCGCGATCACGAACCGCGGTCGCCTGATCCGGTTCACCCCGGTCGACCTCCCGGCGGTTCCGCCCAACTCGGTGCAGCTGGCCGCGGGGGCGAAGCTTCGCGACTACCTGGGGCTCAGCGATAAGAAGGAGCACGTCATCGCGTTGGTCTCGCTGACGAGCGACGAGCCGATCGCGCTCGGCACCGCGCAGGGGGTCGTCAAGCGGGTGACGCCGGGCGTCTGGCCCAGTCGCCCCGACTTCGAGGTGATCGCTCTCAAGCCCGGTGACGAGGTCGTCGGCGTCAGCCACACCACCGAGGCGAGCGAACTCGTCTTCGTCAGCAACGACGCCCAGCTTCTGCACTTCGGCGCCTCGAGCGTGCGTCCGCAGGGACTCTCCGCGGGCGGCATGGCCGGCATCAAGCTCTCGCCCAAGGCGCGCGTGATCTTCTTCGGCGCGGTGGAGCAGCCCGACGACGCCGTCGTGGTCACCATCTCGACGCCGGACGGCGTGCTGGCGGGCACCGACGCCGGTCGCGGGAAGGTGAGCGCCTTCAGCGAGTTCCCCGGTAAGGGTCGCGCCACCGGAGGGGTGCGCGCGCAATCCTTCCTCAAGGGCGAGAGCAGCCTCGAGCTCGCCTGGGTCGGCCCGGCGCCGGCCGTCCCCGTCGGTCCCGACGGGTCGCTGCGGGCGCTGCCGGAGTCCGGCTCCAAGCGCGACGCCTCCGGCATTCCGCTCGACGCCGTCATCGGCTCGGTCGGAACGTCCCTGTAGCTCGACCGCGGCCGGGCTCCGTCCCCGCCGTCCCCGTCCCCGATCCCCGCTCCCCCGCAAACTCGGAGATTCGCCGCTGACGTCCACGACTCGTGGACGAGGTGGCCGAATCTCCGACTTTGCGGAAAGGCAGCGACCGTAACGCGGGCGCGACGCCGGCGCGAATCGAGTCCCGTCGAGGGTCAGACGTCCACGCGGGCGTGGTCGAGACCCTGCCCGGCGATGATGAACTCCTTGCGCGGGGCGACGTCGTTGCCCATGAGGAGCTCGAAGACCCGCGCGGCGTTCTCGGCATCGTCGATGCGGACACGGCGCAGGGTGCGATGCGCCCGGCTCATCGTCGTCTCGGCGAGCTGGTCGGCATCCATCTCACCCAGGCCCTTGTAGCGCTGGATCGGGTCCTGGTACTTCTTGCCGCGCTTCTCCAGTCCCTTCAGCACTCCCTGCAGCTCCGCCTCGGAGTATGTGTAGATGACGTCGTTGGGCTTCGACCCCGGATTCATCACCACCACACGATGCAGCGGCGGCACGGCCGAGAACACGCGACCGGCATCGATCATCGGTCGCATGTAGCGGAAGAACAGGGTGAGCAGCAGCGTGCGGATGTGCGCGCCGTCGACGTCGGCATCCGCCATGATGATGACCTTGCCGTAGCGAGCCTGGTCGAGTTCGAAGCTGCGACCGGAGCCGGCGCCGACGACCTGGATGATCGACGCGCATTCGGCGTTGCTCAGCATGTCCGACACGGATGCCTTCTGCACGTTGAGGATCTTGCCGCGGATCGGCAGCAGCGCCTGGAACTCGCTGTCGCGACCGAGCTTCGCGGTGCCGAGCGCCGAGTCGCCCTCGACGATGAACAGCTCCGTGTCGGCGACGTCCGTCGACCGGCAGTCGACGAGCTTCGCCGGGAGGCTGGAGCTCTCGAGCGCGTTCTTGCGGCGCTGCGTCTCCTTGTGCGCGCGAGCCGAGATGCGGCTCTTCATCTCGGCGACGACCTTGTCGAGAACGAGCGCGCCCTGCGCCTTGTCGGCCCGCGCGCTGGAGGCGTACTTCGCCGCCATCGCCTTCGCCACGGCGTTCGACACGATGTTGCGCACCGCGGGCGTGCCGAGGATCTCCTTCGTCTGCCCCTCGAACTGCGGTTCGGGCAGACGCACCGTCAGCACAGCGGTGAGGCCCGCGAGCACGTCATCCTTCTCGAGCTTGTCGTTGCCGACCTTGAGCCGGCGCGCGTTCTTCTCGACCTCGGCGCGCATGAACTTCAGCAGCCCCTGTTCGAAGCCCGCCTGGTGGGTTCCGCCCTTGGGCGTCGCGATGATGTTGACGAAGCTGCGGAACACGGTCTCGTAGCCGGATCCCCAGCGCAGCGCGATGTCGACCTCGCACTCGCGGGAGAGCTCGGTCGAGACCATGTGGCCGTTCTCCTGCAGCACCGGCACCGTCTCGGTGTAGCCGCCGGAGCCCTGGATGCGCCAGACGTCGGTGACCGCCGCGTCGGGGGCCAGGAACTCCACGAACTCGGCGATGCCGCCGTCGAAGCGGAAGCTCTCGCGCACCGGCTCGACGGAGGCGTCGCGGGCGTCGACGATCTCGATGCCGAGCCCGGGCACCAGGAACGCGGTCTGTCGTGCACGCGCGACAAGCTCGTCCATGACGAAGCCGGCGCCGCGCGCGAAGATCTGCTGGTCGGCCCAATACCGCACCCGGGTGCCGGTGACGCCCTTGGCGACCTTGCCGACGACACGCAGCTCGCTGCCCGAGATGAAAGGGCTGAACGGCGCGTCGGGGCGCGGCGTGCCGGCATCGTCGAAGACGCCGGGCTCCCCACGGTGGAACGACATCGCCCAGGTCTTGCCGTCGCGATCGACCTCGACGTCGAGTCGCTCCGAGAGCGCGTTGACGACGGAGGCGCCGACGCCGTGCAGACCGCCCGAGGCCGCGTAGGAGCCGGAGCCGAACTTGCCTCCGGCGTGCAGCTTGGTGAAGACGACCTCCACGCCCGACAGGCCCGTCTTGGGCTCGATGTCGACCGGGATGCCTCGCGCACGGTCGCGCACCTCGACGCTGCCGTCCGGGTGCAGCTCGATCTCGATGCGTGAGCCGTGACCGCCGAGCGCCTCATCGACGGAATTGTCGATGATCTCCCACAGGCAGTGCATCAGGCCGCGAGAGTCGTTCGAGCCGATGTACATGCCGGGCCGCTTGCGCACGGCTTCGAGACCCTCGAGGACGGAGAGATGACGGGCGGAATAGTCGCTGCTCATACCGGGTTAACACTATTGATCCCGGCACCGCTCAGACGGCGCCCCGCCGCGAATGCGGCTGGATACGCCCAAAGCGAAATGTAACGTCGGCGACACACGTCACAGAGAGCGACGTGTTTGACTGGATACGTCAGAATCGCACGCAACACACACCCCACGGTTCATGACGGAGAGGGAGCAGACCATGTCGCAGATCACGAGCGAAGTCGACGAGCTGGATGCCCCCGAGCTGACGGCATTCGACCGATGCGACAGCTGCGGTGCGCAGGCGTACGTCCGAGTGACCCTCGCCTCCGGCGAGTTGCTGTTCTGCGCCCACCACGGTGCGAAGTTCAAGGAGAAGCTCGCCGAGACCGCACTGGAGTGGCACGACGAGAGCGCGCGACTCAGCGCCGTTCCCGCCACCGACGAGCGGTAGGTGTCGCAGACCCGCGGGCTCGGCCTTGGACGGCGGGTTCGCTACCTTCTGACGCGCGCCAAGGCGATCAACCTCGGCAACGTCACGCGCATCGCCCGTGAGGCAGCCAAGCTGTCCCGCAGGCCGGTGCCGCTGGTGGTCGTCGACATGCTGTGGTGCTCCGTGCGCTACGAGACCGGGTTCCAGGACTACCTGGACTGGGACTTCGTCCTGCTGAACCGGCACGAGCGCCGCACCTACATCACCCATCCCAAGTCGAATCACCTGGCCAAGAAGCTGAACGACCCCGAGCTGCGGAAGATCTTCGCCGACAAGGCGCAGTTCAATCCCCGCTTCGACCGCTGGCTGGGCCGCGAGTGGCTCGATGTGCGCTCCTCGGATGCGGCAGCACTGCGCGAGTTCGTGACGCGCCGCGGGGTCGTGATGATCAAGGTGCCCGACAGCCTCTCCGGCTACGGCATCGAGCGCATCGAGGCGTCGGATGTCGCCGACTGGGATGCCTTCCGCGAGCGACTGCTGGAGCGTCGGCAGTTCCTCGTCGAGGAGTTCATCACCCAGCACGACGCGATGGCCTCACTCAACCCGTCGAGCGTGAACTCGCTGCGCGTCATCACCTACTTCGACGGCGACCGGACCCACCTGCTCGCGAGCGTGCTCAAGATGGGCAACGGCGGTCCGATCGACAACTTCTCCGGCGGCGGCATGTACACGATGCTCGACGACGAGGGCGTGGTGCACTCCCCCGCCTTCGACGAGAGCGGCACGACGTTCGCGACGCATCCGCTCTCGGGCACGCCGATCGTCGGATTCCGTGTGCCGTACTTCGACCAGGTGATCGCCTTCGTCGACGAGCTCTCGCGCGAGATCCCCGAGGTGCCGTACGTCGGCTGGGACGTGGCGATCGCGCCGGACGGACCCGTCGTGATCGAGGGCAACCCCAATTCGGGCGTCTACCAGTCGAAGCCGAGCGTGTCGGGCATCCGCACCGGGCTGCTGCCGCGCTACCGCGCCGCGATCGGCTTCTAGGCGCCGCAGCTCGTCAGCGGCGCGGCGCCGTCACCCGCTCGAACGGATGCCAGCGCTTCGCGTCGCGGAAGTCTCGCAGGCGCGCCTCATAGGCGGCCGTCGCGAGCGCCTCGTGGGCGAGGTTCGGCTCGGTGTCGGGGTCGATCGTTGCCAGCAGCCAGCGCGTCAGGTGCGGGTTGGTGATCAGCAGCGGGCCGAGCAGCGAGGTGCCGAGGAAGTTCTGACGGCGCACCCCTTCGATCGCGGTGCCCGCGTTGCGGCCGATGCCGCGCTCCGCGACCAGGAAGCCGGGCAGAGCGTCGGACGCCGTGACGGTCGAGAACTGCGACTTGTAGCCGACGATCGGCGCCTCCGCCCCCACCTCGACGAGGTTTCCCATCACCTTGCCGTTGTAGCGGCCGAACATCGACAGCGTCGACTCGAGTTCGAAGATGCCGAGGCCGGCAACGTCGTAGCCCATCTCGTCGTTGCGGATCCGCTCGCCGAGCACCTCGAGGGCGTTGTGCGTGAACAGGAACGCCGTGCCCGCCTCGATGAGCTCGACCAGTCGGTCGCGGTGCGGCCGCAGCCGCTCGAGCGCCTTGAGCTGCCCGTGCTCGGTGAGCGGACCGAGGTAGACCAGGTCGACGTCGCCGGTGGCGAATGCCGGCGTCTCGGTGAGGGCCGTGCGCACGACTCGCGCATCCGGGCGGCACTGGGCGAGATAGTCGATGTTGGCGGTGTCGCCGTGAAGATTCGCGACCTCCGGGTAGAGCATCTCGATCGTGAGAGCGCCGGTCATCGGGTCGCCGCCTCTCGCTCGGCAAGACGGGCGCGCAGGCGAGCCTGGACCGGCGTGCCGGTGATGACCGCGTTGTGCACGCTGTGCAGGTTGAAGACCTCGTCGATGCCGTCGAGGGTGACGATGTCTGCGGTCTCGATCTCCGAGGCGACGGTGACGATGCGGTCGGGGTCGACGCCGGCGATGGCCAGGCGCAGCGCCTGGTCGTGCCGGCGGATGCCGCCGACGACGATCTGCCGGACGCTGTCATCGGCCAGGTACTCGTAGTCGGCGTCGTAGGTCCACGCGGTGTTCTCGACATCGGTGGTCCGCTCGCTGACCTCGTCGATCGAGAGCACGATCGACTTGCGACCCGGGAACGACCGCAGGTAGTCGAAGGCCCGCGAGCACGCAACACCGACGAGGCCCTTGGTCAGGATCCGCACGACGCGGGTCGCCCCCACGGCGTCGGTCATGAAGCGCGTCTCTGGCGGCGCGAGTTCGTCGAACGCGCCTGCGACCGTGTCGCGGTCGTAGCCGAGCACGCCGAGCGCCGCGGCGACCGCGACCTGGTTGTACACGTTCACGATGTTCTCGTTGACGAGCGCTGCCGTCCGCGTCTCGCCGTCGAGACTCAGCACGACCTGGCGCGCAGCGGCGTCGACCTCGCGGGCACGGTAGGCGGCCGCGGGCGAGCGGAATCCGCAGGCCTCGCAGTGCGCAGCGCCGATGTGGTTGTAACGCCAGTAGTCCCAGCTGAGCCGATGGTCGCACACCGGGCAGATGGCGGCGTCGACCGCCGCGCCCGCCGGCCGATCGCCGTCGGTCGGCATCCGATCGACCGCGAAATAGACGCGCGGGTTGGATTCACCGCCGAGCCCCGCGACGATCAGATCGTCGGCGTTGAGCACGAGCGTCGTCGACGTCGGCAGCGCCGAGGAGAGGATCCACGCGATGTAGGCCGGGTGCGCGTTGCGCTTGATCGAGTCGCGCGTGAGGTTGAGCCCGACGAGCACGTCCGGTCGCAGCCCCGGCAGGACGAGCTTCGCGGAGCGCTCATCCACCTCGAACACGCCGACATCGACGCGCGAGCGACCGCGCCAGTCGACGGCGGAGATCAACGTCGCCGCCACCCCCGCCGCCAGGTTCGACCCGTTGCGGTTGCTCGCCACGCGCAGGCCCCGGGCGGCCAGCGCCGCGGCCAGCAGATTCGACGCGGTCGTCTTGCCGTTGGTGCCGGTCACCGCGATCACCTTCGGCGGATGCGCGATCGCACCGATGATGCCCGGGTGCACCCGGCGCGCGATGATGCCCGGCACGTGCGTTCCGGCACGCCCAAGCGCGCGCAGCGTCGCACTCGCGAGCTTCCCCGCCCAGATCGCGAGCAGGACGCGCAGCACGGTCGGCCTACTCGAGGTAGTCGCGCAGCGACTGAGACCGCGACGGGTGGCGCAGCTTCGCCATCGTCTTCGACTCGATCTGACGGATGCGCTCACGCGTCACGCCGAAGGTGTCGCCGATCTGGTCGAGCGTCTTCGGCATGCCGTCGCCGAGACCGAATCGCATGCGGATCACGCCCGCCTCGCGCTCGGAGAGCGAGTCGAGCAGCGACTCGAGCTGCTTCTGCAGCATCGTGAAGCCGACCGCGTCGGCCGGAACGACCGCCTCGGTGTCCTCGATCAGGTCACCGAACTCGCTGTCGCCGTCCTCGCCGAGGGGCGTGTGCAGCGAGATCGGCTCGCGACCGTACTTCTGCACCTCGACGACCTTCTCGGGCGTCATGTCGAGCTCGCGGCTGAGCTCCTCGGGCGTGGGCTCGCGGCCCAGATCCTGCAGCATCTGACGCTGAACACGAGCCAGCTTGTTGATGACCTCGACCATGTGCACGGGGATGCGGATCGTGCGCGCCTGGTCAGCCATGGCGCGGGTGATCGCCTGACGGATCCACCAGGTGGCGTAGGTCGAGAACTTGAAGCCCTTCGTGTAGTCGAACTTCTCGACCGCACGAATGAGACCCAGGTTGCCCTCCTGGATGAGGTCGAGGAACTGCATTCCGCGACCGGTGTAGCGCTTGGCGAGCGAGACCACGAGTCGCAGGTTCGCGCCGAGCAGGTGGCTCTTGGCGCGCTGGCCGTCGCGCGCGACCCAGGCGAGCTCGCGTCCGAGCTGCGAGCGCTTCTCCGCATCGGTCATGCCGCCGAGCTTCTCCTCGGCGAACAGGCCCGCTTCGATGCGCATCGCGAGCTCGACCTCTTCGGCCGCGTTCAGAAGCGCGACCTTGCCGATCTGCTTCAGGTAGTCCTTGACCGGGTCGGCCGTGGCGCCGGTGATCGCCGCGGAGTAGACCGGGATCTCGTCTTCGTCGTCGCGCGACGAGAGCCGAATCGCGCCCGAGGGCAACGGCTCGTCGAGCGAGGTCGACTTCTCCTCGTCGTCATCCTCATCGTCGGAGTCGTCGCTGTCGCCCGACTTCGCCGACTTGGCGGGGGCGGCGTCGTTGTCGTCCTTGGAGTCGACCTCGACGTCCTCGGCATCGACCTCGACCTCGTCGAGATCCTCGTCGTCCTCGGTGGCCTTGCTGGCCTTCGCCTTGCTCGCCTTGGCGGGGCTCGCTTTCGCGGCGCCCGCCTTCGTGGTGCTCGCCTTGCGCGCCGCGGGCTTCTTGGCGGGCGTCTTCGCGTCAGCCGCCTTCGCCTCGGCCGCCTCCGCGGTCGCCTTCGTGGCGCGCGCCCGCGTCGTCTTCTTCTCGCCGGTGTCGGCGGCGTCCTTCGCGGTGGTTCGGGTTGCCATTCTGACCCCTCCCGGGTGGATCTGGGCAGTACAAGGACCCATGTCAAGTCCTCCGGGCGATGCTCGCAACGCCCATCCGAAGACCTGACCGGGTCCAGAAATTCGATTATCTCACAGTCTTGAACTGACCGTTGACACCGGACCCGCTTTGACGCTAGCGGCGACCGCCAGGCCCGCCGCGGCGCGTCCGGAACAGTGCAACCCAGAGCGGGGTGATCTCTATTCCCTCATCGCGCGTCATGACCGTGCGCGCGCGGCGGCGCGTCACGACGACTCCCACCACCGCGACGGCGGCGATCGCCAGCGGCGCGAGCAGCGCCAACCTGAATGCCTCCCAGGCGTACAGGTCGGAGACGTGACCGGTCGCCACGCGGACGGTGTCGACGATGTCGAGGACGACGCCGATCAGGAACATCGACACGAAGCCGCCCAGGAATCCGCCGACGTTGACGAACCCGCTCGCCGTCCCGACCGAGTGCGACGGATTCAGCGTGCGCGCGTAGTCCATTCCGATCAGCGAGCTGGGCGCGCCCGCGCCGATCAGGAAGAACAGCACGCAGACGAGCGCGAGCGGAGGCTGGCCCGGCCAGACCAGCACCGCGACCAGCGCCCCGTAGACCAGGGCCGCCATCCCGAGTACGAGATCACCGCGCCGGAAGGGGTAGCTGGCGACCGCGTAGCCGATCAGCGGAGCCGGCAGCACGGCCCCGACGACGAGCAGCGAGAACACCCCCGCCGCGGTCGCCACGTCGTAGCCGAGAGCCGCGGTGAGGAACGGGTAGCCCCACAGCACACCCATCGTCTGCGGGGCGGTGCCGCCGAGCAGATGCGACCAGAATCCGAGCTGTGTTCCGGGTCGCGCGACGCTGGCGCGGAGGCGCGACCAGGTGGAGCTGGTGGTGATCTCCTCGGTGAGCGGAGGTCGGGTGCCGGTGCGGATCACCGCGACTCCGATGAGCACCGCGAAGAGCGAGATGCCGGCTGCGATCAGGAAGGCGAGGTTCCAACCCACGGCGTGCAGCAGGAAGGCGAACGGGATGGCCGCCACCAGTTGACCGGTCGCTCCGATCATCCCGACCCACTGCGCCAGCTGCGGCAGGATCCGTCCGCTGAACCAGTTCGGCAGCAGGCGCAGCACCGAGACAAAGGTGAACGCGTCGCCGGTTCCGACCAGCACTCGGGCGGCGATCGCGAGCCCGATGTCGTCGGCGAAGGCGAGCAGCACCTGACCGAGAGCCATGATCGCGGCGCCGCCGATCAGCAGGACGCGCGGACCGAGCCGGTCGACGAGCACGCCCACCGGGATCTGCAGCGCCGCGTAGGTGGCGACCTGGACCACGGCGACGGTCGAGAGGGTGGCCGCGCTCACCCCGAAGCGATCGGTGGCCTCGACGCCGACGATGCCGAAAGTCGTGCGCTGGGTCACGGCGATCAGATACACGGTGACGGCGCCCGCAAACACCACCCAGGAACGCCAGGAGTTCACGCCGGAGTCCCGGCCGCAGAGCTGAGGTGCACGGCAGAGAGGCTAGCGCGCCCGCGGTGCCCTCCGCCGCTCAGGACGGCTCGTCGTCGCGTCGGTTGGCGAGGAACTTCTCCAGCTCGGCCGCGATCGTGTCCGCCGACGGCACCTCGCCGTGACGATCCACGAACGGCGAGGGAAGCGGGTTCTCCTCCATGTAGCTGTCGTGCCGTTCCTCGAGCGTGCTGATCAGGCGCTGAAGCTCCGGGTTGCCGCGCACCTGGTCCTCCACCTTGACGATGAACTCGCGGCCTCGCTCACGCAGTTCATCCGTCGGGAAGATGAGGCCGGTGGCGGCGCTGATGCTCTCGAAGGCGACGACCGCGGCCGTCGGGAACTCCGTGTCGGCCAGGTAGTGCGGCACCAGCAGCACGAAGCCGGTGGTCGGATGCTCGAGCTCTTCAAGCCGGTACTGCACCAGATGCAGCGCGTTGGCCGGCAGTTCGGTCTGCGGCCGCCAGACCGACATCGCGTCGATCAGCTCGCGCCGGTTGCCGCTCACCGTCACCCCGAGCGGCCGAGTGTGCGGCGTGGGCATCGGGATCGCGTGCACCCAGGTCGTGTCCGTGACGCCGTACTTCTCGATGAGCTCGACCACTGCGGCGCTGAACCGCTCCCACTGGAAATCCGGCTCATAGCCGGTGAGCAGCAGGAAGGGCTGATGCAGTTCATCCTCGACCAGGTACAGCGAGAGCTTGGCCGGCCGGTACTCGGTCAGGTGGTCGAGATCGAAGTACATGCTGGGTCGGCGGGCGCGGTAGTCCAGCAGCGCGTCACTGTCGAAGCTGACGATCTCGCGCGCCTCGAGGTTCTCCAGGATGTACTCGCTGAACTGCGTGACGGCCGAGCCGGAGTCCGTGAAACCGGTCAGGCCGGCGACGAGGTGGAGACCGCGCGGAACCTCGACAAACTCGGACGTGAGGTCGTAGAGCCCGTGAGGATCGCGCATGCCCCCCAGTCTATTCGGGGGTCTGGGCGGGCACCGGGGGCCGCGCAAGCCGAGAGCGAACACGGCGAACGGAACCCGCATCCGGCGCGATTAGGCTGAGCGAATGCCGATGCCTTCGCTCGAACTTCGTTCCGAATCCGTTCTCGACTCGAGCGCCGAGGTGCTCGTGGTGGGGGTGGCCAAGACCCCCGCCGGGCCGCGCCTGTTCGCTCCGACCGACGACTTCTCCGGAGTAGAGGCCTCACTTGCCTCGATCGGCGTCAGCGGCGCGAACGACGAACTCCGCCGTCTGCCCGCTCGTTCGCCCCGGTACGCCGTCGCTCGCACTGGTCGGTCTCGGGACTCTGCCCGACGGCGCCGATGAGCCCACGACGGATTCGCTGCGCAACGCCGCCGGTTCGGCGATCCGTCAGCTCGCGGGCACCGGATCGGTGGCGTTCGCGCTTCCCGGAGCTGCGAGCGAGCAGATCGGCGCCGTGCTCGAAGGGGCAGCGATCGCCAGCTACAGCTTCGTCGCCTACCGCTTCTCGACCCTCGAGAGCGCCAAGCAGCCGGTGGCCGAGATCACGGTGCTGGTCGACTCGCTCCCGGATGACGCGGAGGCGCTGGTAGCCCGCGCGCGCGCCGTCGCCGGGGGCGTGCACCGCGTGCGCGACCTCGTGCACACTCCCCCGAACGATCTCTACCCGGCGAGCTTCGTGGAGCGCGCCCGCAGCTTCGCCGAGGGGCTCCCGGTCGAGATCGAAGAGCTCGACGAAAAGGCCCTCGCCGACGGCGGCTTCGGCGGCATCCTCGGTGTCGGCCAGGGCTCGAGCCGGCCCCCGCGTCTCGCGATCGTG
Organism: Herbiconiux sp. J20-20; assembly: GCF_057365085.1. Classification (NCBI taxonomy): domain Bacteria; kingdom Bacillati; phylum Actinomycetota; class Actinomycetes; order Micrococcales; family Microbacteriaceae; genus Herbiconiux; species Herbiconiux sp. J20-20. The sequence goes on along the minus strand of NZ_CP195122.1, from coordinate 267,230 downwards.
CGCTACGCGCCGGCCGGGGCGACGAAGCACCTGGCCCTCGTCGGCAAGGGCATCACCTTCGACTCGGGCGGGCTCTCGCTCAAGCCGGCCGGTTCGATGGTCGGGATGAAGTACGACATGACGGGCGCGGCGACCGCGCTCGCCGTGATCATGGCGGTGGCCGAGCTCGAGCTCCCCGTGCGCGTCACGGCCTGGCTGTGCCTCGCCGAGAACATGCCCTCGGGCACGGCGATCCGCCCCAACGACGTGCTCCGCATCCGCGGCGGCAAGACGGTCGAGGTGCTCAACACCGACGCCGAGGGGCGCCTCGTGCTCGCCGACGGCCTCGTCGCGGCCAGCGAGGAGCAGCCCGATGCGATCATCGACATCGCGACGCTGACCGGCGCCGCGCGCGTCGCCATGGGCGAGCGCACGATCCCCGTCATGGGCGACGCTGAGCTCTCGCGGACCCTGGTCGAGGCGGGCGTGCGCGCGGGCGAGACGCTCTGGCCGATGCCTCTCCCCTCCGAACTGGCATCCCTTCTGGAGACCGAGGTCGCCGACATCGCCAACGCGAAGCCGGGCAACACGGCGGGCGGCATGCTCTTGGCGGGCGTGTTCCTCAAGTCGTTCATCGGCACCCGCGACGGGTCGCCCATCCCCTGGGCGCACCTGGACATCGCCGGGACGGCGAGCAACGGCGGCGCGCCGTATGGCGTGACCGCCAAGGGGCCGACCGGTGCCACGGTCCGCACGCTGATCGCGATGACGGAAGACTTTTCCCGACCGTAGTAGTGTCGTTCTGGCACGCAACCACGTGTCGTCAGATCGCGCCGCTCGCCACCCTGATTGCGGTGCCGCAACTGCATCTCGAGGGAGTCGCCGGGTGTCCGAGCAGAACTTTGACCTTGTTGTTCTTGGCGCAGGAAGCGGTGGCTACGCCGCTGCGCTGCGCGCGAGCCAGTTGGGGATGAGCGTCGCGCTCATCGAGAAGGGCAAGGTGGGCGGCACCTGCCTGCACGTGGGCTGCATCCCGACCAAGGCGCTGCTGCACTCGGCTGAGGTTGCCGACGTCACCCGCGAGTCCGCCAAGTACGGCGTCACCAGCACCTTCAGCGGCATCGATGTCGCGGCGGTGACGAGCTACCGCGAGGAGGTCGTCGCCAGCAAGTGGAAGGGCCTGCAGGGCCTCATCAAGGCCCGCGGCATCACCACGATCGAGGGCGCGGGTCGCCTCGTCTCCCCCACGAGCGTCCAGGTGGGCGACCAGACCATCACCGGCAAGAACGTCATCCTGGCGACCGGCTCCTACTCGCGCTCGCTCCCGGGTCTCGAGATCGGCGGACGCGTGCTCACCTCCGAGCAGGCACTCGAGCTGAACTTCGTGCCGAAGAAGGTCGCCGTGCTCGGCGGCGGCGTCATCGGCGTCGAGTTCTCGAGCGTCTGGAAGTCGTGGGGCGCCGACGTCACCATCATCGAGGCGCTGCCGCACCTGGTCCCGAACGAGGACGAAGCCATCTCGAAGCAGTTCGAGCGCGCGTTCCGCAAGCGCGGCATCGAGTTCAAGCTCGGCGTCCGCTTCTCCGGAGTCACGCAGGACGACAACGGTGTGGTCGTCACGCTCGAGAACGGCGAGACCGTCGAGGCGGACATCCTGCTCGTCGCCGTCGGCCGTGGCCCGCAGACGGCGAACCTCGGCTTCGAAGAGGTCGGCCTCGCGATGGATCGCGGCTTCGTCCTCACCAACGAGCGCCTGCAGACGAACGTTCCCGGCGTCTGGGCGGTCGGCGACATCGTGCCCGGCCTCCAGCTCGCGCACCGCGGATTCCAGCACGGCATCTTCGTGGCCGAAGAGATCGCGGGCCTGAACCCGGTGGTCGTTTCCGACGTCAACATCCCGAAGGTCACCTACTCCGACCCCGAGGTGGCATCGATCGGCCTCAGCCAGGCCAAGGCGGTCGAAGAGTACGGCGCCGACGCGGTGACCGCGTACGACTACAACCTCGCCGGCAACGGCAAGAGCCACATCATCGGGACCTCCGGATCGATCAAGGTCGTCCGGCTCAACGACGGCCCGATCGTCGGCGTTCACATGATCGGCGCGCGCGTCGGCGAGCTGATCGGCGAAGCGCAGCTCGCGGTGAACTGGGAGGCGTACCCCGAGGACGTCGCTCCGTTCCTGCACGCGCACCCCACCCAGAACGAGGCGCTCGGCGAGGCCTTCCTCGCGATCGCTGGCAAGCCGCTTCACGCCATCTGATCCCCCCCAACCTTTGCGCGAAGCGCGAACTAAGCTAGAACCGACCAGGTTTCCAAAAGGAGTTTTCCCGTGAGTGAATCCGTCACCCTTCCGGCGCTCGGTGAGAGCGTCACCGAAGGAACAGTGACCCGTTGGCTGAAGCAGGTCGGTGACCGCGTCGAGGTCGACGAACCGCTGCTCGAGGTGTCGACCGACAAGGTCGACACCGAGATCCCCTCGCCTGTTGCTGGCGTGATCGAGCAGATCCTGGTTGCCGAGGACGAGACCGTCGAGGTCGGCACCGCGCTGGTCACCATCGGTGACGGCTCGGGAGCCGCTGCCGCGCCCGCTGCTGAGCCCGAGGCTCCCGCTGCCGAGCCCGAGGCGCCCACCGCGCCGGAAGCTCCGGCACCGGCACCGGAGGCCCCTGCTGCACCCGCCGAGGCCGCGCCGGCTCCCGCCGAGCCTGCACCGGCACCTGCTGCCGCTCCGGCACCCGCTGCTGCACCGGCTCCCGCTGCTGCTCCGGCACCTGCCGCGGCGCCGGCTCCCGCTGCTGCTCCGGCACCTGCCGCGGCGCCGGCTCCCGCTGCTGCTCCGGCCGCCGCTCCGGCACCCGCTGCCGCTCCGGCTCCCGCTGCCGCCCCGGCCGCTGCACCCGCTCCGGCCGCCGCGCCGGCACCTGCCGCTGCCCCGGCAAGCCACGCCGGCTACGTGACCCCGATCGTGCGCAAGCTCGCCAACGAGCGCGGCGTCGACCTGGCCACCGTCACCGGCACCGGCGTCGGCGGACGCATCCGCAAGCAGGACATCCTCGACGCGACCCCGGCCGCACCGGCCGCCGCGCCCGCGGGCACCCCCGCTCCGGTCGAGCAGCTCGAGGTGTCGCCGCTGCGCGGCACCACGGTGCCGATGTCGCGCCTGCGCAAGGTCGTCGCCGAGCGCGCCGTGCTGTCGATGCAGTCGATGGCGCAGCTCACCACGGTGGTCGAGGTCGATGTGACCCGCGTCGCCGCCTACCGCGACCAGGTGAAGGCCGACTTCCTCTCCAAGACCGGCGTGAAGCTCAGCTTCCTGCCGTTCTTCACTCTCGCTGCCGCGGAGGCGCTCAAGGCGTTCCCGATCATCAACGCGACGGTCGAGGGCGACAGCATCGTGTACCCGGACCACGAGAACGTCAGCATCGCCGTCGACACCGAGCGCGGCCTGCTCACGCCGGTGGTGCGCAACGCGAGCGAGTTGACGCTCGCGCAGCTCGCCCAGGAGATCGCCGATCTCGCCGAGCGCACGCGTGACAACAAGCTGAAGCCCGACGAGCTCGCCGGCGGCACGTTCACCGTGACGAACACCGGTTCGCGCGGAGCGCTCTTCGACACCCCGGTGGTGTTCCTGCCGCAGGTGGCCATCCTCGGAACCGGCATCGTCGTCAAGAAGCCGGTCGTCGTCAGCGACAACGGCCTCGACGCGATCTCGATCCGCTCGACCGTCTACCTCGCGCTGTCGTACGACCACCGGATCGTCGACGGAGCCGACGCGGCGCGCTTCCTGACCACGGTCAAGAACCGCCTCGAGGGCGGCAACTTCGCAGGAGTGCTGGGCGTCTAGCCCGAACTCATCGCGAGATACTCGCGAACCCGCCACCCGGCCTCGCCCTTCATCAGAAGGAGCGAGGCCGCGGTGTTTTCCGGCCCCAAACGCACGAGCGCGGTGCCGCCGAGGCGCTCGACGAGGACCCACTCGCTCGCGCCCGAGTCGATCCTCCAGCGCGTCGCCTCGCCCTCGCCGCCGGACTGCAGTGCGAGGATCACCGCCCGATCCGCGTCCAGCGCGGTCGAACCCGGCTGGAACACCTCATCGAGGCACAGGAGGGACAGGTCGGCGAGGCAGCGCGAACGCGTCTCGACCAGCGCGTCCGCCGCGGCGAGAGGATCATCATCAACAATCGCGGTCGTGTCGTTCCTGTCCGTCTCAGCCTCGGCCGCCGGGGACCGGCCCGTCCCGGCGTCCGAGGCGGCCGGCACCTTCGAGTCATCGATCTGCGACCCGGAATCGGAGATCCCGTCCCCGGGCAGGCCGAGCACGCCGACCCCGACCACCAGCGCGGCCGTTCCGCCCGCGATCACCGCGCGACGGCGGCCACGGCTCGCGTCGGCCCAGGCTCGCGCGAGACGCGCAAAAGCGGCGCGCGCGGGCTGAGCGCCCACGGCGTCGCCCAGCTCACGCCACCGGCGCCGTCGCACCGCAGCGAGCAGGTGATGCACGCGATCCGGCAGCACCCCCGCCAGAAGCGCCGCGAGCTGGCCCGGCAGGGCGTCGTCGTCGCGACTCGCTGACTCTGGCGCGGGCGCCGGGTCACCGGCGGGCACGAGCCGCGGCGCCGTGCCCGGAGCGCCGCCGATGGCGCGGGTGGTCGGCGGCGCGCCGGGCGACAGATCCGGGTCCGTGCTGCGCAGCGGCGACGCCGCCGCGAGACCGAACAGCTCGCGTTCGCAGACCTCGAACAACCGGTCATCGGGGCAGGCCTCGATCCGGGCACAGAGCCGGTCGCGCAGCGGAGCCTCCTCGAGCTCGACCAGCGCCATGACCCGCGCCAGCAGCGCGCGCACCGCCCGTCGATCCGCGCGCACGCCCGGCTCCCGCTCGAGCACCACTTCGGCGGCGCTCGGCTCGAACAGGTCGGCGCTCCCCCACCCGATGAGTCGCGGCTCGCCGCGAGCACCCACGGCGATGTGCTCGGGAGTCACCGCGGCGTGGGCCACCCCGGCGTCGTGCAGGCGCGCCAGGGTCGCGACCACGGGCGCCAGCAGCGTGACCGCCTCACCCGCGCCCAGACGGCGACGTCGGCGAAGCAGTTCGGCGAGCGTGCCGCCCTCGCAGCGCTCCAGCACCAGGCATCCGCGGTCGTCGCCGGTGGCGGAGGAGCCGGTGGCGACATCCCGCAGCCCCACCACGTGCTCCCCGGCGGCCCTCTGCAGCGCGGCCGCCTCGCGCACCGTGCGTGCAACGGCATCGGGCCCGTGCCGAGCTTTCAGCACCACGACGCCAGCCTCAGGATCGTGGCCGATCAGCACGACCTGCTGCGCGCTGCGGGCGATCGTGCGCGTCACGCGGTATCCCGCCATCACCTCGGGCTCCACGACCGTCACCATCGAAGTTTGAACCTCTGCGCGAGTCGACGCGCGTCCGGAGCCGCCGCCGTGGACGAAGCCGGCGTTGGGTGGCGGCGGAGGACGCGTTCGCTCCCCCGCGCGCCTAAGCTGGTCGCATGGTCGACTTTGTCGACGCGGGGCTAAGCGCCAACTCCGTGTCGTATTCGACGGCCCTCGAACGTCAACGTGCCCTGCACGCCGACGTCACGAGTGGTCGGGCGCCGGACACCGTACTCCTTCTCGAGCATCCCAGCGTCTACACCGCCGGGAAGCGCACCGAACCCCACGAGCGCCCCACCGACGGCACCCCGGTGATCGACGTCGACCGCGGGGGCAAGATCACCTGGCACGGTCCCGGTCAGCTCGTCGGCTATCCGATCCTGCGCCTGCGCGACCCGATCGATGTGGTCGCCTACGTGCGGCGGCTCGAGGACATGCTCATCGCGGTCCTCGCCGAGTTCGGCGTGCCCGGGGAGCGAGTCGACGGACGCAGCGGAGTGTGGCTGCGCGGAAGCGACAAGATCGCCGCCATCGGCATCCGCGTCGCTGACGGTGTCACCATGCACGGCTTCGCCCTCAACTGCAGCAACTCCTTCGAGGCCTACCGAACAATCGTGGCGTGCGGCCTTCGCGACGCCGGTGTCACCAGCATCTCGCGTGAACTGGGCCGACAAGTGACGCCGCAGGAGGTGGTCCCGGTGATCGCCCGGGTCTTCGACTCGCACCTCGCCGACAGCCTCTCCTCGACCGAAACGGTGACCGCATGACCCTCAACGAGACCCGCGCGACCGAGCCCGCCGGCCGCAAGATGCTGCGCCTCGAGGTGCGCAACGCCTCCGTGCCGATCGAGCGCAAACCCGACTGGATCAAGACCCGCGCCAAGATGGGGCCCGAGTACACGGCGCTGCAGAGCCTCGTGAAGGACGAAGGCCTGCACACCGTGTGCCAGGAGGCCGGATGCCCCAACATCTACGAGTGCTGGGAGGATCGCGAGGCCACCTTCCTGATCGGCGGCAGCCAGTGCACGCGGCGCTGCGACTTCTGCCAGATCGACACGGGGAAGCCCGCCGACTACGACACCGACGAGCCGCGGCGGGTGGCGGAATCGGTCGTCACGATGGGCCTGCGCTACGCGACGGTCACCGGTGTCGCCCGCGACGACCTGCCCGATGAGGGCGCGTGGCTTCACGCCGAGACGGTGCGCGCGATCCACGCGGCCAACCCGGGCACCGGGGTCGAGATCCTGGCGACCGACTTCTCGGGCAACCCCGACCTGCTCGGCGAGGTGTTCTCGTCGCGGCCGGAGGTCTTCGCGCACAACGTGGAGACCGTGCCGCGGATCTTCAAGCGCATCCGCCCCGCATTCCGCTACGAGCGCTCGCTCGATGTGATCACGCAGGCGCGGCGCGCGGGACTCATCACCAAGTCGAACCTGATCCTCGGCATGGGTGAGGAGCCCGCCGAGGTCACGGAGGCGCTGCGCGACCTGCACGAGGCGGGCTGCGACATCATCACGATCACGCAGTACCTGCGACCGACCCCGCGACACCTGCCGGTCGCTCGCTGGGTGAAGCCGGAGGAGTTCGTCGAGTTCAAGGCCCAGGCGGAGGAGATCGGCTTCCTCGGGGTGCTGGCGGGACCCCTCGTGCGCTCCAGCTACCGTGCGGGGCGGCTCTGGGCGCGCTCGATGAAAGCGAAGGGCTGGGCGGTGCCTCCGGAGCTGCAGCATCTTGCCGACGCCGCCGAGTCCGACTCCGCCTTCGCCCAGGCGGTGTCCTGAGTAGCAGCGACATCGAGCGCCTTGAGTAGCGACGCAGTCGCGTATCGAAAGGCACCCCCATCGAGCGCCTTGAGTAGCGACGCAGTCGCGTATCGAACGGCGACCCCGCACCCGACTCCCCTGAGCATCCCCGGCGCACGTGTCCCGAGCATCCGCGCCGACCCGTATCCTAGTTTTCATGGCCCGCACCCCTCGCCCCGCGAAAGAACCCGGTCGTCTCAAGCAGATGTGGCAGGTCTTCCAGATGACCCGCCGCTACGACAGCAACATCGTCTGGATGCTGATCCTGGCGCTGATCGCCCCGATCGGCGCGGCGATCGTGATCTCGATCCTGTTCTCGAGCGACAACATCATCGGCATCATCCTCTATAACGTGTCGGGTGTTCTCGGCGGTGTGCTGCTGGTGCTGATCGTGCTGGGGCGGCGTGCCGAACGCGCGGCGTTCTCGCAGATCGAGGGCCAGGCGGGCGCGGTGGGCGCCGTGCTGAAGAGCTCGCTGCGGCGCAGCTGGGTCGGCAGCGAGATGCCGATCAACGTGAGCCCGCGAACCCAGGATGCGGTCTACCGCGCCGTCGGCAAGGGCGGCGTCGTGCTGATCGGCGAAGGACCGCGCTCGCGCACCCAGCCGATGCTCGACAAGGAGCGAGCCAACGTCTCGCGCATCCTCCCGAACGTCACCGTCACGCTCATGTACGTGGGCCCCGACCACGACTCGACGCCGCTGCACAAGATCGTGCCGACGCTCGCGCGTCTCAAGAAGACGCTGCGTCGCGATGAGGTCACGGCTGTCTCGAACCGCCTCGCCTCGCTCAACCGCAACACGCTGCCGATCCCGAAGGGCATGGACCCGACCAAGGTTCGCGCGCCGCGCCCGCGCTAGTCCGCGTCACCGGCTTGCCGAGCGCTACCGAAATACACCAGCGCCACCGAATTTCTGGTCGCGCTCGCGAGTTTCGGTAGCGCTCGGCGACCGCGGGGGGCGCGGGCGGGGGCTAGGTGCGGACGAGGACCGTGCCGGCGGCCACGTCGTGCATGCCGCGCTGGTTCTTGTCCCAGATCAGGGCGGGGATCGCGAGGCACAGCAGAAGCGTGCGAACGAGCGGCCGCCACATGCCGAGCGGCCCGCCCGTGATCGGCACGACGCGCATCCCGAGCATGAGGTGGCCCAGCCCGCCGCCGAAGAAGATCTGGAAGACCACCTGCAGCACGGCAAAAATGCCGAGCGTGGCGAAGGGGTCGGTCTGCCAGTCGCCGGGAGAGAAGAACGCGAGCGAGAGCAGCGTCGCCAGCGCCCAGTCGATGGCCAGCGCAGCCGCTCGGCGCCCCACGCGGGCGACCGAACGCCGCCCCGTTTCGGGGAGCCCCAACGCGCGTCCCGGCCAATTCTCAGCGGCTCCCGTACTCACCCCACGAGCCTATGCGCTCGCGCCGCCGTAACATGCCGGAAACAATTGCGTCATGGCAGAGAAACCCCCTCCGCCTAAGGTCGAGGGGCAGGCTGCACCTGCAGTCTCAACCGTTCTACGGCCCTTGGAGTCATTCCCTATGTCCAGCCCTCTGTTCAGCGACTCGTCTGAGGTCCTGAAGTTCATCAAGGACACGGATGTCAAGTTCATCGACATCCGGTTCACTGACCTTCCGGGTATCCAGCAGCACCTCACCATCCCCGCGTCGACCGTCGACGAAGACTTCTTCACCGTCGGCCAGATGTTCGATGGTTCGTCGATTCGCGGCTTCCAGTCGATCCACGAGTCCGACCTGCAGCTCGTCCCGGACATCTCGACCGCGTACCTCGACCCGTTCCGTGTCGCGCGCACCCTCGTGATCGTCTTCGACATCTACAACCCGCGCAACGGCGAGATCTACACGCGTGACCCGCGTCAGGTCGCCAAGAAGGCCGAGAAGTACATCGCGTCGACCGGCATCGCCGACACCGCGTTCTTCGCCCCCGAGGCCGAGTTCTACATCTTCGACGACGTGCGCTTCGAGGTGAAGCAGAACAAGAGCTTCTACGAGGTCGACTCGGAGGAGGCTGCCTGGAACACGGGCCGCGTCGAGGAGGGTGGAAACCTCTCCAACAAGACCCCGTACAAGAGCGGATACTTCCCCGTCTCGCCGGTCGACAAGCACGCCGACCTCCGCGACGACATCGTGCTCAAGCTGATCGACGCTGGCTTCGAGGTCGAGCGCGGCCACCACGAGGTGGGCACCGCCGGCCAGGGCGAGATCAACTACAAGTTCGACACCATGGTTCACGCCGGTGACGACATCCTGAAGTTCAAGTACATCGTCAAGAACACGGCGCTTGAGTGGGGCAAGGTCGCGACCTTCATGCCGAAGCCGCTCATGGGCGACAACGGTTCGGGCATGCACACGCACCAGTCGCTGTGGAACGACGGCAAGCCGCTGTTCTACGACGAGAGCGGCTACGGCGGCCTCTCGGACATCGCGCGCTGGTACATCGGCGGCATCCTGAAGCACGGCTCGGCGATCGCCGCGTTCACCAACCCGACGGTGAACTCGTACCACCGCCTGATCCCGGGCTTCGAGGCTCCGGTCAACCTGGTCTACTCGGCCGGTAACCGCTCGGCTTCGGTGCGTATCCCGATCACCGGCACCAACCCGAAGGCCAAGCGCATCGAGTTCCGCGCGCCGGATGCCTCGGGCAACCCCTACCTCGCGTTCGCGGCGCAGCTGATGGCGGGCATCGACGGCATCAAGAACAAGATCGAGCCGCACGAGCCGGTCGACAAGGACCTCTACGAGCTTCCGCCCGAGGAGGCGGCTGGCATCCCCAAGATGCCCGGATCGCTCGACGAGGCGCTTGCGGCGCTCGAGGCCGACCACGACTTCCTCCTCGAGGGCGGCGTGTTCACGAAGGACCTCATCGAGACCTGGATCGACTACAAGCGCGAGAACGAGCTTCTCCCCTTCGCGCAGCGTCCGCACCCCTACGAGTACGAGCTGTACTTCGGGGTCTGATCCCGCGTTTCACCGGCAACGGGCCGTTCTCCTTCGGGAGGGCGGCCCGTTCCGCGTTTCCGGCTCGACACCGCACTGAAGAACATATGATGTATGCTCTTTAGTGCGGGCGTCGCCCGCCCGAACGTCAAGGGCGATGATGAAGATCACGGGATACCACTGCCTCACCAGCTATCAGGACTGGGGACGGCCCATCGGCGACGCCAACGGCGTCATCGAATCGGGCATCACTGAGGTGCCCATCGTCGTGCTCGAAACCGACGAAGGCGTCAACGGCTACGCCACCGGATCTGCCCACGACATCGAACGCATCTTCCCGGCGATCGAGGGCGAAGACCCGCGCGCGGTGAGCGCCCTCTATGACCGGATGCTCTCCCGCGTCTTCAAGTCGGGCCATTCCGGCGCGACCTTCGGCGGCATCGGCACGCTGGATTCCGCCCTGTGGGATCTCAAGGCCAAGGTCGCCGGAGAGCCGTTGTGGCGCCTGCTGGGCGCTCGCGACCGCTACGTCGCGGGCTACGCCTCCGGACTCGACATCGCACTGAGCGACGAGCAGCTGGCGGAGTTTTATCGCACGATGTCCGATCGCGGCTTCACCAGCGGCAAGCTCAAGGGCGGCCAGAACGCCGCCACCGACCTTCGGCGACTCGACATCATGGCGGGCGAGCTCGCCGCTGCGGGCGTCGAGCCAGCGCTCATGCTCGACGCGAACGAATCCTGGAACCTCAAGCAGGCGGTGCGCTACCTGCACACCATCGAGAGCGAGGTCGAACTGACCTGGATCGAAGAGCCGCTGCGACGCTGGGACGCCGCGGGCCACGCCCGGCTCTCGAGCGCCATCCGCGCGGGGGTCGCCACCGGTGAGAACCTCACGGGATTGGAGCAGTACCGACCGCTGCTGGACGCGGGCGCCGTGGACATCGTCCAGGCGGGAGCCGGCTGGGGCGTCACCCACTTCCTGCGCGTCGCCGCGGCGGCGCACAGCCGCGACCTCCCCGTCAGCCCGGTCGGTCTGACCGCGAACGCGGCGGTTGCGCACGCGGCCGCCGCGATTCCGAATCACCTCGCCGCAGAGGTGCAGGATCTCGGCGCGCCCTTCGGCGTCACCGTCGATCAGGAATTCAGCGACGGCGGCATCGTCCTCGGCGACGAGCCGGGCGCCGGCATCCACGTCGACGAGGCCGCAATCGCGGCCCACGCCTCCGCTGACGGCTCGTGGCTGGTCGCACAGGGCCCGCACGTGCGCTCGAGTCGGGCGGGACTCTCTCTGGCCGCCGATCTGCCCTCGCGCCCGTAGAGCCGTGTTCGTCACCCTTCCGCATGCCGCACCGTGCCCAGGACAGCCGCGGAATACACTGACAGCATGACGGACCCTGCCGCAGACCTCGGCGCGCTCGGCAGCCGGACGCCCCGCGTTCCCGCCGCGCGTCTCGGCGTCGCGGTCGTTCACGACCTCGTCACCGCGATCGTCACTGGACAGGTGAAGCCCGGCGAGGTGCTGCCCCCGGAGGGCGTGCTGAGTCAGACCTTCGGCGTCAGCCGAACGGTCGTGCGCGAGTCGGTGAAGCGCGTCGAGGAGAAGGGCATGCTCACCGTCGCGCAGGGCCGCGGCACCCAGGTGAACCCGCCGTCGTCGTGGAACGTGCTGGACCCGGTCGTGCTCTCCGCTCTCGTCGAGAACGACGACTCGCTCGGCGTGCTCGATGAGCTCGCCATCGTCCGTGGGTCGTTGGAGGGTTCAATGGCCGCCGCCGTCGCGGCCCACCGCACCGAGGACGACATCCGGGACCTGACCCGCGCCTACGACGAGATGGCCGCGACCATCTCCAACATCGAAGACTTCGCCGAAGCGGATGCTCGCTTCCACTTCCTCGTGATGGAGCTCTCGAAAAACCGGCTCGCGGCGAACATCACGCAGATCCTGTTCTCGCGCGCGCTGGAGAGCATTCGCTTCGTCGGCGCTCCCCCCGTCGAGTCGCTGCAGATCACCCTCGACGAGCACCGCGAGATCCTCGCGGCGATCGAGCGCGGCGACGCCGCGGGAGCCGATCTTGCCATGCACCGCCACATCGAAGAAGCGTGGCAGCGCCGCCGATTCCCCGACTCCGCCTCCTCGTAGCGACTGCTCCCGCGGACGAGACCTCGAGGCACGTCGCCCCGCAATCAGCCCTTCGTGCCGCCCGCGGTCATTCCCGTGACCAGGAACCGCTGCGAGAAGAGGAAGACGATCAGCACCGGCGCAACCGACAGCACCGTCGCGAGCGCGAGTGCAGGAAGATCGATCGTTGTCGAGGCCGCGGTCGTGGGGTTGAACTGCGGCACGTTGGACAGGAGCTCTGCGAGGCCGACCTGAATCGGAGCGCTGCGACCTGGAACCGTCACGAACGGCAGGAAGTAGTTGGTCCAATTGCCGGTGAATGAGAAGAACCCGACGAGCGCCACCACGGGCGTTGCCAGCGGCAGCGCCACCTGGCGGAACACGCGCAGCTCGCTCGCCCCATCGATGCGAGCGGCATCGAGCAGATCTTTTGAGATCGTCGTCGAGAAGTAGATGTAGGTCAGATAGACGCCGAACGGGAAGAACGAGAACGGCAGGATCACGGCGAGCGGGGAGCCGATCAGACGCACCGCTGACAGTTCGAGGAACACCGGCAGCACGAGCGCCGTGTTCGGGATGAGCATGACCACGAGCGTCACGACGAGAAGCAGGTGACGGCCGCGGAACTCGGTGAGCGCGAGCGCATAGCCCGCGGGGATGCTGATCACCAGGGTGATGACGAGCGCGCTGAGCGAGTAGAGCGCCGAGTTGCCGAGCCACGTCCAGACCAGACCGTTCTGGTAGGTCATCAGGCTCTCCCAGTTCACCGCGAACTGTTCAAGCGTCCCGACCGAGAACGGGTTGTCGAGCAGCAGCTGTCGCCCGTCCTTCGTCGGCGCGATGAGCAGCCAGGCGATGGGAACGATGAAGAACATCAGGAAGAACACGACGACGCCGCCAGCGAGGATGCGCCCGAGGAACATCCCTGGGGTCACCGCCCGGGCGCGCCGGGCGAGCCCGGCACGTGATGTCACGTTATTCGCGTTCAAAGAGACCACCCCGGAAGACGAAGAAGACGCTCAGGCCGAGAGCGACGACCAGCAGCACGAGCGAGATCGCGGCCGAGCCATTGAAGTCGTTCTGGCGGAATGCGTAGAGGAAGGCGAGCTGGTTGAGCGAGTAGTCCTGCGTGACGACACCCTTGCTCGCCTGGGCGAGCACGCGCGGCTCCACGAACAGCTGGGTCCCGGCCGCGAGCGACAGGATCGCCATGTACGAGATCCACTTGCGCAGCAGGGGGATCTGGATGTGCCACGCGGTGTGGATGGGTCCGGCACCGTCGATGCGCGCGGCCTCCATGACCTCATCGCTGATGTTGTTCAGGGCTCCGTACATGATGACGATCCAGCCACCGGCGCCGGTCCAGAACGCGATGATCGCGAGGACGATGTGAAGCGTGTCGGTCTGCACGACCTGCACGAAGGTTTCTTTGCCGAGGGCTTCGAGAATGAAGGAGACCGGGCTTACGGCGGGGTCGAGCACGAACAGCCACAGCATGACGCTCGAGGCGCCGGCGAGAGCGCCGGGGATGTAGAACAGGAATCGGGTCGTCGTGGAGAGCCAGCGCACGCGCACCGCGTGCACGATGAGCGCCAGCAGGACGACGAAGACGATGAGGCTCAGAAGCCAGACAACCACGAAGAGCGCGACGTGCCCGACCGCCGGCAGGAACCGGTAGTCGGCGAAGACCCGGACGAAGTTGTCGAAGCCGACGAAGGCACCCTCCCGGGTGAACGCGAGGAACAGCGCGTAGACGGCCGGGCCGACGCCGAAGGCCAGAAGGAACAGCGTGTAGCCGCTCGAGAAGATGGCGCCCATGCGAGCCTGAGCGCGGGCCGGCGCGGGACGCGCACCGGCCCGCTGCCGCCCCCGGGTGGAGGAGGCGGCAGCGGCGGTTGTGGAACTCATGAAGACATCTTTCAGGTGGTGAGCGGATGACGGGGCGGATCAGCCGATCGTGTAACCGACCGTCTGCGCCTCGTTCTCCATCTCCTGCTGCCAGTCGGCCGACAGCTCGGCGATCGTCTTTCCCTCCGCGAGTCCGGGCACGATGATCTTCGCGTAGGCGGTCTCGGGCGAGAAGTTCGGGAAGCCCCAGCCGGTCCACACGGTCGCGGCGGCGGTGCTCATCGCGCCTTCGAAGTCGCCGACGAAGAACCCGCTCTCCGCCTGGCCGGCGAGCCACGCCTGGGCGGCCGACTCGTACGCCGGGAGGCCGCCGGTTCCTGCGGTCTGCTCATCCGAGACGATGAACTGCATGAACGTCTTCACCGCGTCGAGGTTGGCCGAGTGGCTCGAGGCATACCACATGCCGCCGCCGATGTTGCCGGTGACCTCGGCGCCGTCCTCCCAGACGAGCGGCGCTGCCGCGCCCCATTCGCCGGCGTCAGCACCGACGTTGTCGGGGTTCTGGAAGAGCGCGCCGCTGTACCAGGCAGCACCGGGGATCGCGAGGAGCTTGTCGGACTGGGCGACGAACTCGGCGCTGAACAGGCTGTCCTGAATCAGGGAGCCGTTGGCGACCATGTTGTCGAGCATCGTCGTCACCTTGACCGAGTTCGGGTCGGAGAGGTCCGAGCTGAAGGTGTCGCCGTCGACCGTGAAGATCGGCGCCTCGCCCGCCCAGTAGTACACGTACGGGCCGACGAACGAGTCGCCGATCGAGCCGAGGAAGTAGCCGGGGTGCTCCGCCGCGAGGGTCGCGCCGAGCGCCTCGTACTCCTCCCACGTCGTGGGGACGTCGTATCCGAACTCCTCGAAGAGCGCCGCGTTGTACCAGAACAGCACCGGCGCGAGGTCATTGCGCAGGCCGTAGACCGTGCCGTCGATGGTTGCCGGCTCGAGAGCACCGTCGGTGAATCCGTCGAGGAAGTCGTCGTCGAGGAATCCCTGGTTGAGAGGGGCGGCGAACGCCTGCTGCCCCGCATTCGACTGCGACGCCCACGACGCGTCGTTCGCCTGCGAGGAGAACACCACGTCCGGCCAGCCGTCGCCAGCCTGGTCGGCGAGAGCGATCTTGGTCTGGAAGGTGCCCGAGGCGCCCGCCGAGCCGTCGTCGACGACGAGGTCGACCTCAATGTCGGGGTACGCGGCCTGGAACGCCTCCACCGCGGGCTGACGCGTCGCGTCGACCCAGATCGTGATGGGGCTGTCGGCGATCTGCTCGACGGTCGCGAAACCGTACTCGGGGTTGATCTCCCCCGCGCCAGTGCTCGCGCATCCGGCGAGGAGCCCGACACTCGCGAGCGCGGCGCCGATCAGGAGCTTTCGAGGAGCGCGGACAGAGGTGCTGTGCTGTGGGGCCATGTCACGGGCCTTTCTGGTCGACTTCGTTGACGACGCACCGCCCCCTGTGGGCGGGCAGGACAAGTAGATCATACGTGTGATGTATTTGCAACGCGACACGATTGCTCGCCGAACTGAGCGCAACGCACCCCGCCTCTGACGGGTCTGCGCGCGCGGCGCGCGCGTCCCGGCCCGCCCCCGCACGCGTCAGTCGATGCCGTAGAAGCCGCGCTCGAACACCTGACGTGCGAGCCGCGTCAGCCGCAGGTAGTCCTCCTCGAGCTGCGAGGCGGAGTAGCGCGGGTACTCCATCAGCCGCGCCACGCCCTCCAGCGAGCGGCGGTCGCTCGGAAGCACGTCGGCGGTCTTCGCCGTCCACAAGGTCATCGCCGAGCGGGCGCGCGAGGCGATGATCCAGGCGTCGCGCAACCGCGCCGCATCCGTCGTCGACACCAGGCCCGCATCGACAGCCGCGGCCAGGGCGCCGAGCGTCGACGTCGTCCGAAGCTCCGGCACACGGGCGGCGTGCTGCAGCTGCAGCAGCTGCACGAACCACTCGACGTCGCTCAGCGAACCGCGCCCGAGCTTCAGATGGCGCGCCGGATCGGCCCCCTGCGGCAGCCGCTCGGACTCGACGCGGGCCTTGATGCGCTTGACCTCCCGCACATCCGCATCGGAGATCTGCTCCGGATAGCGCACCTCGTCGGCCAGCGCCTCGAACTCGGCGAGCAGCTCGGGGTCGCCGACGGCACCGCGCGCCCGCAGCAGGGCCTGCGCCTCCCAGGTGAGCGACCAGCGCTCGTAGTAGGCGCGGTACGAGTCGAGGGATCGCACCACCGGGCCATTCTTGCCCTCGGGCCGCAAGTCGATGTCGAGGTCCAGCGGAAGTCGCAGGTCCTGGCTGAGCTGCGACAGCTCGCGCACGATGCCTTCGGCGCGCTTCTGCGCCTCTTCCGGTTCGATGCCGGCCGGGCGGTACACGTAGAGGATGTCGGCGTCGCTGCTGAAGCCGAGCTCCTGTCCGCCGTAGCGCCCCATCGCGATGATCGCGAACTCGATGCCGTCGCCGTAGCGGTGCGCGACGCCGAGCATGCCGGTCAGGATCGCATCCGTCACGTCGCTGAGCGCCCGCCCCAGCTCCTCGACCGAGATGACGCCGAGCACGCCCGCGAGGGCGAGCCGGAGCACCTCGCGCCGCCGCGCGATGTGCAGCGCCGACTTCGCCCCGTCGGTATCATCGCGGTGCCGCGAGACGATCGCGGCCGTCTCCTCCAGCAGCGCCTCCCGGGACCGCGGACGCAGCTCCTCGTCCTTCTCCAGCCAGGCGGCCGCCTCGGGGATGCGCTCGAACAGCCCGCCGATGAAGCGCGAGCTCGACAGCGCGTGCGTGAGCCGTTCGGCGGCGCCCGAGGAGTCGCGGAGCATGCGCAGATACCAGTACGCCTCCCCCAGCTGCTCGCTGAGGTTGCGGAAGGTCAGCAGTCCGTAGTCGGGGTCGGCGCCGTCGGAGAACCACTGCAGCATGACCGGCAGCAGGGTGCGCTGGATCGCCGCACGACGCGAGACGCCACCGCTGAGCGCAGCGATGTGCCGCAGCGCGCCCTCGGGATCGACGAAGCCGATCGCCGCGAGTCGGGCGGTGGCCTGCTCGCTCGTGAGCGAGGTGCCCTCGTCGGGGAGGGACGCCACCGCCTCGAGCAGCGGACGGTAGAACAGGCGCTCGTGCAGCGACCGCACCGAGGTCTTGATCTTCTGCCACTGGCCGAGCAGATCATTCGCCGAGGTGCCGAGCCCGGCGGCGCGCGCCAGCACGCGCAGCACCCCCTCGTCGCGCGGCATCAGATGGGTGCGCCGCAGACGTGACAGCTGGATGCGGTGCTCCACCACCCGGAGGAACCGGTAGTCGCGCGAGAACTCGGCCGCTTCGACGCGCCCGATGTAGCCGCGCTCGGACAGCGCGCGGAGCGCCCCGAGCGTCGAGCGGTCGCGCACCTGGTCGTCGTTCGCGCCGTGCACGAGCTGCAGCAGCTGCACCGTGAACTCGATGTCGCGCAGTCCGCCCGGACCGAGCTTGAGCTGCACATCCACCTCGTCGCGCGGGATGTGCGCGGTCACGCGCTCCCGCATCTTCTGCACGGACTCGACGAAGCCGTCGCGCGAGGCGCTCGTCCAGACGAGCGGGCCGATGCTGCCGAGGTAGCGCTCGCCGAGCCCCGGGTCACCGGCCAGCGGACGGGCCTTCAGCAGGGCCTGGAACTCCCAGTTCTTCGCCCAGCGCTCGTAATAGGCCAGGTGCGACTCGACAGTGCGCACGAGGGCGCCGTCCTTGCCCTCGGGGCGCAGGTTCGCGTCCACCTCCCAGAGCATCGGCTCGAGCGCAAGGTCCTGGATCCCGCGCATCGTCTCGGCGGCGAGGAACGTGGCGATCTCCACCGCCCGGCCGTCCGCAAGCTGCTCACTGTCGGCGCTCTCGCCGACGAAGATCACATCGACATCGCTCAGGTAGTTGAGCTCACGGGCCCCCGACTTGCCCATCCCGATGATCGCCAGCCGCGTCAGTTCGATCTGCTCGGCAGGAAAGCGCGAGGACCGCTGCGCCACCGCGAGCGAGGCATCGAGCGCTGCTCCGGCAAGATCCGCGAGCGACGCCGCGACCTGGTCGACGACACTGAGCGAATCCTCCTGATCGAGGTCCCAGGCCGCCAGCCGCACGAGTTCGCGACGGTAGGCGAGCCGAAGCGCGTTCCAGCCGTCCTCCCCCGTCAGCCCGTCGGTCGCCGACACGATCGTGGCACGCGCCTGCTCGGGGCTGAGCAGGTCGGTCAGCGGGTCGAGCAGCGCATCCAGCTGCTCCGGATGGCGCACCAGGAAATCGAAGAGCCCCTCGGATGCGCCGGCGAGCAGCAGCAGACGCCGGCGGGCATCGACGTCATCGAGCACCCGCGCCAGCTTCTCCGGCGCACGTTCGTGGAGCGTGAGCACACCGCGCAGCGCGAGATCGGAGTCGGCGCTGACGGAGAACGAGTCCGCGAGCCCCGACGGCAACCCCTCCAGGGCGCCGTGCGCCCAGTCCAGCTCGACGAAGCCGAGTCGGGCGAGGTGGGTCAGGGTCAGCGTGGCACGCGTCATCGCAGCTCCGTCGCCGCCGGAGGGGCGGCGTCCGTCAGAGAATCTCCAGGTTGTTCTGCAGCTCGTAGGGCGTGACCTGGGCCCGGTAGCCGGCCCAGTCGCGACGCTTGTTGAGCAGCACGAATTCGAAGACCTGCTCGCCGAGGGTCTCGGCCACCAGCTCGCTCTTCTCCATCAGCCGCACCGCGTGGTCCAGGCTCGCCGGAAGGGACTCGTAGCCGAGCGCACGACGCTCGGTGTTCGTCATGTTCCAGACATCGCCATCGGCCTCGGGAGGAAGCTCGTAACCCTGCTCGATGCCCTTGAGTCCGGCCGCCAGCATCAGCGAGTACGCGAGATACGGGTTCGCGGCCGAATCGATGCCGCGGTACTCGACACGCGCGCTCTGCCCCTTGCCGGGCTTGTACATCGGCACACGCACGAGAGCCGAGCGGTTGTTGTGACCCCAGGTCACGTAGCTCGGAGCCTCGTCCCCGCCCCAGAGCCGCTTGTAGGAGTTGACGAACTGGTTCGTCACCGCCGTGATCTCCGGCGCGTGCCGGAGCAGGCCCGCGATGAACTGCTTGCCGATCGTCGAGAGCTGGTACTGCCCGCTCGGGTCGAAGAACGCGTTCGTGTCGCCTTCGAACAGCGACATGTGGGTGTGCATGCCCGAGCCCGGCTGCCCGACGATCGGCTTCGGCATGAACGTCGCGTAGACGCCCTGGTCGATCGCCACCTCCTTGACCACCGTGCGGAAGGTCTGGATGTTGTCGGCCATCGTGAGCGCGTCCGCGTAGCGGAGGTCGATCTCGTTCTGGCCGGGTCCCGCCTCATGGTGGCTGAACTCGACCGAGATGCCGAGGTCCTCCAGCATGCGCACGGACGCGCGACGGAAGTCGTGCGCGGTGCCGCCGGGAACGTTGTCGAAGTAGCCCGCCGAGTCGACGGGGACCGGCTGGCCGTTCTCCAGCTTGTTCGACTTCAGGAGATAGAACTCGATCTCGGGGTGCGTGTAGAACGTGAACCCGCGATCGGCGGCCGTGGCCAGCGTGCGCTTGAGCACGTTGCGCGGGTCGGCGACTGCCGGCTGACCGTCGGGGGTGCGGATGTCGCAGAACATGCGCGCCGTGGGGTCGATCTCGCCGCGCCACGGAAGGATCTGGAAGGTCGTCGGGTCCGGATGGGCCAGGACGTCGGCCTCGTAGGAGCGGGTGAGCCCCTCGATCGCCGAGCCGTCGAATCCGACACCCTCGCTGAAGGCGCCCTCCACCTCAGCGGGGGCGAGTGCGACCGACTTCAGGGTTCCGACGACGTCGGTGAACCACAGCCTCACAAACTTCACGCCCCGCTCTTCAATGGTGCGGAGAACGAAGTCACGCTGCTTGTCCATGCAGGCCCCTTTCTTGCTCGTCACTAGGCTATCGGTATGCCCCGCCTCCGACTGGCCTTGGCCCAGACCAACCCGATTGTCGGAGACTTTTCCGGCAACATCGTGCACATCCTCAACGCAGCGCGACAGGCCTGGGCCGACGGCGCCGACATCCTCGTCACCGGGGAGATGGCGCTCAGCGGCTACCCGATCGAAGACCTCGCCCAAGAACCCAGCTTCCTGCGCGAAGCCAGCGCCGCGGTGGAGACCCTGGCGTCCCGTCTGGTCGAGGAGGGACTCGGCGACCTCATCGTCGTCGTCGGGCACCCGGACGGCCCGCACGCGCCTCGCACCCTCGGCACCTCGAACGCCCCGACCGCGATCGCGCAGAACTGCGCGAGCGTGCTGCAGCACGGCGTCGCGCAGGCGCGATACGTCAAGCATCACCTGCCGAACTACTCGGTGTTCGACGAGTACCGCATCTTCATCCCCGGCGACGAGCTGCTGGTGATGCGCATCCGCGACGTGGACGTGGCGCTCGTCATCTGCGAGGACCTTTGGCGCGACGGGGGCCCGGTGAGCCGGGTGCTGGATGCCGACGCGGGACTGCTGCTCGTCATCAACGCGAGCCCGTTCGAGCGCGACAAGAACGAGGTCCGTCTCCCCCTCGTCACCCGCCGCGCCGTCGAGACCGAGACGGTCGTCGCGTACGCGAACATCGTCGGCGGTCAGGACGACCTGGTCTTCGACGGCGACAGCGTCGTGGTCAACGAGCGCGGAGAGATCCTGGCGCGCGCGCCGCAGTTCCGCGAACACCTGCTCGTGGTGGATGTGGAGCCGAGCGCCGCGACCGACCCGGTCGAGGTCGACCACGTCGCGCGCGTGGCGCTGACCGCGCGGCCGGCCTCCGACGCCGCCCGCGAGCCGGACATCGCCGAGCTGCCCGACGACCACGAGCAGCTCTGGAACGCTCTCGTGCTGGGTCTGCGCGACTACGTCGAGAAGAACGGATTCCGCAGCGTCGTCCTGGGACTGTCCGGCGGAATCGACTCGAGCGTCTGCGCGGCCCTCGCCGCCGACGCGATCGGCGCCGACCGCGTTTACGGCGTGAGCATGCCGAGCCGTTACAGCTCCGAGCACTCCAAGGATGACGCCGAAGACCTCGCCGATCGGATCGGGCTGCACTACTCGGTCGAGGCGATCGGCGAGCTCGTCCATCCGATCGAGACCCAGCTGGGGCTCACCGGAACCGCCGCCGAGAACGTGCAGGCACGCATCCGCGGCATCATCCTGATGGCCGAGTCGAACATGCACGGTCACCTCGTGCTGACGACCGGCAACAAGACCGAGCTCGCGGTCGGCTACTCGACGATCTACGGCGACTCGGCGGGAGGCTTCGCCCCGATCAAAGATGTGCCGAAGCTGTTGGTGTGGGAGCTCGCACGCTGGCGCAATGAGCACGCCCGCGCGCTCGGACAAGTGGAGCCGATCCCGGCCAACTCGATCGAGAAGCCGCCGAGCGCCGAGCTGCGCCCCGACCAGACCGACCAGGACACGCTGCCGCCGTACGAGGTGCTCGATGCGATCCTCGAGCTGTATGTGTCCGAGCGCCTCGGTCGGCGCGATGTGGTGGCGCGCGGATTCGACGCCGAGACGGTGAATTTCGTGGCGAATCTCGTCGACCGCTCCGAATGGAAGCGCCGCCAAGGGGCGATCGGCCCGAAGATCTCGGGCATGGCCTTCGGCCGTGACCGGCGCCTTCCGATCACGTCGCGCCCGGCGGGGTGATGGCGCGCCCGGCGGGCGGCGGATCGCTCACCCTAGACTGACGGCATGGCAGACGCGGTCGTCAAGAAGGTTCGCACCCGGCATTTTCAGAATGCCAAGGAACAGGGCATCAAGATCACCGGCCTCACGAGCTACGACGTGCTCACCGCGGGGATCTTCGACCGCGCCGGCATCGACTTCCTGCTGGTCGGCGACTCGGCGGGCAACACCGTCCTCGGCTATGACACGACGATCCCGGTCACGATCGACGAGCTGATCCCGCTGACACGCGGCGTGGTGAGCGCGGTGAAGCGCGCCTTCGTCATCGCTGACATGCCCTTCGGCTCCTACGAGACCGGCCCCGACGAAGCGCTGCACACCGCCTTCCGCTTCATGAAGGAGACCGGCGCTCACGCCGTGAAGCTCGAGGGCGGCGAGCGAAGCGCCGAGCAGATCCGCCGCATCGTCTCGGCGGGCATCCCGGTGATGGCGCACATCGGCTTCACCCCGCAGAGCGAGCATCAGCTGGGCGGACACGTGATCCAGGGCCGCGGCGACCGCGCCGATCAGCTTCTCGCCGACGCGCACGCGGTCGAGGCCGCCGGAGCCTTCGCGGTGGTGCTCGAGATGGTGCCCTCCGCGGTGGCGGCCCGAATCACCAAGGCGCTCTCGATCCCGACGATCAGCGTGGGCGCGGGCCCGCACACCGATGGGCAGCTGCTCGTCTGGACCGACTGGGCGGGACTCACCACGGGGCGCATCCCCAAGTTCGTCAAGCAGTACGCCAACGTGGCCGAGGTGCTCACGAATGCGGCGACGGCCTACATCTCTGACGTGGCGACGGGTGCCTACCCGGCACCCGAGCACGAATACGAGGAGTGAGCTAGGCCCCGTCGCCTTCTTCCTCCTCGGCCCACCGCCGGGCGCGCTCCCGCGCGATCTCCGGCGCGCGCTCCGCCTCCGCGCGGGTCGCGTACGGGCCGTCCCGGTCCGACCCGAGGGACTGCGGCCCCTCCTCGACTTCGCCGGTTCTGTGGTTGTACCACCACTGCGTCGTGTGCTCCGTCATGCCCCGACCCTACGCCGAGTGCGGAGGCGCGCGATGGGCCGTGCGCGGCTTCGGGGCCGCCGAGGGGGCCGGGCGCGCCCGGTAGACTCGCGGCATGCCTCGGGACAGCGCAGGACACCTCATTCCGGGAGCGATCTCCCCCGAGCGACCGGTCCCGCGCCACATCCCCCGCCCGGAGTACGTCGGGAAGCCCGGGCCGCAGCCGTTCACCGGCTCCGACGTGTACAGCCCCGCGGACATCGAGCGCATCCGCACCAGCGGCCGCATCGCGGCGCAGGCCGTGGAGGCCGTCGGAGCCGCGATCCGCCCCGGCATCACCACCGACGAGCTCGACCGGGTCGCGCACGAGTTCCTCATCGCCCACGACGCCTACCCGTCGACGCTCGGCTACCGCGGATTTCCCAAGTCGTGCTGCACCTCCCTCAACGAGGTGATCTGCCACGGAATCCCCGACGACACGGTCCTCGTCGACGGCGACATCATCAACATCGACATCACGGCGTTTCACGACGGCATGCACGGCGATTTGAACAAGACCTTCCTCGTCGGCGACGTCGCGCCGGAGGCGGTCGACCTGGTGGAGCGGACCCGTGAGGCGCTGAACCGCGGCATCAAGGCGGTCGCGCCGGGGCGACCCGTGAACGTCATCGGGCGTGCGATCGAGAGCTACGCCAAGCGCTTCGGCTACGGGGTGGTGCGCGACTTCACCGGACACGGCGTCGGCGCGGCCTTCCATTCGGGGCTGATCATTCCGCACTACGACGCCGCACCGGCGCACGCCGAGCTGATCGAGGTCGGCATGGTCTTCACGATCGAGCCGATGCTGACCTTGGGCACCGTCACGGCGCCCGGCCGCACCGACTGGGACGAGTGGGACGACGAGTGGACGATTGTCACGCGCAACCGCGCGCTGACCGCCCAGTTCGAGCACACCCTGGTCGTGACCGAGCGCGGCGCCGACATCCTGACCCTGCCCTAGAAAGGCGATCACCCCATGAGCACTCTCGCGATCGGCGTCGATATCGGCGGCACCGGAATCAAGGGCGCCCTCGTCGACGTCGACACCGGCGAACTCGTCAGCTCACGCGAGAAGATCGCCACCCCGCGCGGTGGCCGCCCCGACGACATCCTCGCCGCGACCGTCGAGCTGGTCTCGCGCTTCGGAGACTCGGCGGACGGCGTCCCGATCGGGGTGACGTTCCCCGCGGTGGTCCGCGACGGTCGCACGATGACCGCCGCCAACGTCTCCGACGAGTGGGTGGGACTGCAGGCGGAGAAGCTCTTCGAGAAGGCCCTGGGACGCGACATCCACTTCGTCAACGATGCTGACGCCGCCGGCTATGCCGAGGCCCGCTACGGCGCCGCGAAGGGAATCGAGGGGCTGGTGATCCTCACCACCCTCGGCACCGGGATCGGGAGCGCGTTCCTCTACAACGGAGAACTCGTGCCGAACACGGAACTCGGGCACCTGGAGATCGACGGTCGGGAGGCGGAGAAGCGCGCGTCGAACGCGGTCCGCGAGAAGCGGAACCTGAGTTGGAAGTCCTGGGCGAAGCGGCTGACCCGCTTCTACGCCCGCGTCGAGTTCCTGTTCTCCCCCGAGCTGTTCATCGTCGGCGGCGGCGTCAGCAAGCAGCACGAGGAGTTCCTGCCGCTGATCAAGGTGGAGACCCCGCTGGTGCCGGCGACGCTGCGCAACAACGCGGGAATCCTGGGTGCGGCCGCTCTCGCGGCCAAGCCGCGCGCCGCGCGGAACTAGACCCGGCGGAGGTTGCCGAGCGCCGGGCAGTTGAACGGGTCGCGTGCGTGCAGGCCGACCCGGTTCATGTACTGGATGACGTTGATGTACGAGCGCCCGATCGTCTGCTCGGTGTAGTCGATCCCCTCGACGCGGCAGTGCTCGCGCACCATCGCCCGTGCACGGGCCAGGTGCGGACGCGCCATGCTCGGGAACAGGTGGTGCTCGACCTGGTGGTTGAGCCCGCCGAAGAGGACCGTCGCCCAGGTTCCGCCGATGATGTTGCGGGAGGTCAGCACCTGCTTGCGCAGGAAGTCGAGCTTCGTGCCAGCCGGGATGACCGGCATGCCGATGTGGTTGGGGGCGAACGCCGCACCCATGTAGAAGCCGAACACGGCGAGCTGCACGCCGAGGAACGCGAAGGCCATTCCGAGCGGAAGCACGAGGAACACGGCCGCGACGACGGCGGCGAGGCGCGCGACGACCAGCGTGATCTCGAGCCAGCGACGGTCGACCTTGCCGCGGCCGAAGATGTGGCTGATGGAGTGAACGTGGAGGTTGACGCCCTCGAAGGTGAGCAGCGGGAAGAACAGGTAGCCCTGACGGCGAACGATCGCCGCGCGCCAGCCGCGCGTCGCGGCCGCATCCTCGTCGTAGAAGGAGACCGTGTCGGGGTCGATGTCGGGGTCGCGACCGATCTGGTTGGGGTTGCCGTGGTGGCGGGTGTGCTTCGTCATCCACCACGAGTAGCTGAGGCCGGCGACGCCGCTCGCGAGGATGCGGCCGAGGCGATCATTCGCCTTGCCCGATTCGAAGACCTGGCGATGCGATGCCTCGTGCCCGAGGAAGGCGAACTGCGTGAACACGATGCCGAGGGCCGCCGCGATCAGCAGCTGGAACCAGCTGTCGCCGAGCAGGATGAATCCGGTGATGCAGCCACCGAGCGCCAGCACGAGCGTGGCGAGAAGGCTCATGTAGAAGACGCGGCTGCGCTGGAGCAGACCCTCTTCGCGAACCGACGCCAGCAGGGCCGTGTACGTGCTGGTCGGATTGACCCGGTTCGGGTCGCGACGCGATGTCGCACGCACCGGGCCGAGGGTGGAGGTGTTCGTCATGGCTGGCCTTCGCAAGTCAAATTCGACTTCTCAGCCGCCGGGGTGAGCGTGTGCTCTCAGATGCTTGATGCTATCCCGCCTGCCTGCCGATCCCCCGAGAATCGCGTCACTGTCGCCAATCGTTTACGACACCGTGATAAATCCGACATGAAAACTGACTGTCCCTCTGCACGTTCGTGCACTAGCGTTGCAGACGAAGTTGTTGTGTTGCGCAGGATGTGCAGGCAGTGAGGCGCCGTCGGCGCCGTGCCGCCTTCATGAACGCGGAAGAAGAACACCGCGACGGACGGACGCGAAGTACGCGACCGGCAGTTCATGAAGGAAGTCACTATGCCCACCGGCACCGTGAAGTGGTTCAACGCCGAAAAGGGATTCGGGTTCATTACCCCCGATGACGGCAGCCAGGACCTGTTCGCCCACTACTCCGCGATCGAGGCCAAGGGATACCGCAGCCTCGAAGAGGGTCAGCGCGTCGAGTTCGACGTCGCACAGGGCCCCAAGGGGCCCCAGGCCTCGGCCATCAAGCTGGCCTGAGTCTCGCACTCACTCTGAAAAGCGTCGCCCGGTTCGCCGGGCGGCGCTTTTCGCATCTCCGGCGGTCGAAACCGTTTCTCACGCGATTCATAGCCGACAGATAGCGAGCGCGCCCACTCTGGGCTCCACGACGTCATCGTCAGGAACCCGAGGAGTCAGATGAGCGCAACACACGCCGACACCGCTCGACCGCGCGTCGTCGTCGCCGAGAGGCGCGACTCGGTCACGGACGAGTTGGCCCGGCGAACCGCGCGACGCGCCGCGCTCGCCGACGTGCTGGAGGTCGCAGCGTGGAGCTCCGGCGCCGTCGCCGCCGCGCTCGCCCTGGCCTCCGGCGTGCTCTCCGAGGTGGCCGACCTCGGCTCGGCCCTCACCGCGGCCGGCATCCTCACCGGACTCATCGCGACCGACCTGGTGCTGGTGATGCTCGTGTTGGCCGCACGGATCCCGCTTCTCGACCGCGCCATCGGCCACGACCGCGCCATCGCCTTGCACGGGCGACTCGGCAAGCCAGCTCTCTACCTGCTCCTCGCGCACGCCGTCCTCCTGACGCTCGGCTACACCATCGCCGACGGCACGGATGTGGTCAGCGAGACGCTCCTGCTGTTCTCCATCACCGACATGCCGTTGGCCTACCTCGGCCTCGGGCTGCTCATCGCGGTGGTCGTGACCTCGGTGATCGCCGTGCGACGCCACCTGCCGCGCGAGCTGTGGCACGGCATCCACCTGCTCAGCTATGCCGCCGTGGTCGTGGCGCTCCCGCACGAGCTGAGTCTCGGCGGAATCCTGATGGAGGGCACCTGGCAGCGGGTGTATTGGATCGGCCTGACCGCCATCGCGTTCGCCAGCATCCTGGTGTTCCGGTTCGCGGTGCCTGCCGTCCGCTCGCTGCGACACCGACTCGTGGTCGACAAAGTTGAGTGGATCGCGCACGACGTCGCCTCGATCTGGCTCCGCGGACGCGACATCTCCCGCCTCGCCGCGCACGGCGGACAGTTCTTCACCTGGCGGTTCTGGACCGGGCAGACCTGGTGGCACGCCCACCCCATCTCGCTGTCGGCCGCGCCCGCCGGCGACCGCTTGCGCATCACCGTGCGCCTGCTCGGCGCGGGAACTCGACGACTGACCGCGGTACCGGTCGGAACGCGCGTCAGCTTCGCGGGCCCCTACGGCCTCTTCCGCGACGCCGCGCGAACCACTCCGCGACTCGCGATCGCGGCCGCCGGCATCGGAATCACTCCCGCCCGCGCTCTGCTCGAGGGCGCCTCGACCTCACCCGGCGACGCCACCGTGCTGCTGCGCGCGTCCACCAGCGACGGCCTGTACCTGCTCGACGAGATCGTCGAGCTCGCCACCGAGCGCGGGGCGGCCGTGTACTCCTCGGTGGGCACCCGCGACCCGCACGGCTGGCTCGCCGCCCGCGATGTCGCCCGCGGCGTCACCATCCGCTCGATCTTCCCGGACCTCCTCGACTCCGACCTGTTCATCTGCGGACCCGACGCCTGGTCGGAGGCGGTCGAGCGTGACGCGCTCGCGGCCGGAGTTCCGGCCCGGCGCATCCACGTGGAGAGGTTCGCCTCATGAGCGCCCGCGCACGGGCGTTCGGCACCCTCGCGTCGCTCGGCATTCTCGGCGTCGGCTGGCAGCTCGGCGTCGCGGGACTGCCGGACGCGACGGTGTCCTCCACCGCGACCGGGGGAACGACCGACGCGACCACGGATGCTGTTACCGGCGCCGAGACCGACACGGGCGCCGCCACCGACGCCGGCGGCAGCACCGACGCGGCGAGCGATGGCACGTTCACCGGAAGCGTCGAGTCGACGCGGTGGGGCGAGGTCCAGGTCGCGGTGACGATCAGCGGCGGCCAGATCACCGAGGTGTCGGCCCTTCAGACCCCCGATGCCGACAGCCGTTCGATCCAGATCGCGGCGAACGCCACGCCGATCCTCGCCTCCGAGGTGATCAGCGCCCAATCCGCGTCGGTCTCGACCGTCAGCGGCGCCACCTACACCAGTGAGGCCTACCTGAGCTCGCTGCAGGCGGCCCTCGACGAGGCGGCCTTCTCGTGAGTCGCCATGTGTTCCCGACCATGGGCACGGTCAGCTCCCTCGAACTCGTCACCGAGGATCAGCTGGCGGCGGCGGCCGTCGCCCGCATCCTGAACGCGGCGGATGCGCGGTTCAGCCTCTTCCGCGCCGACTCCGAGCTCTCGGCCGTCGCCCGCGGACTCCCCCTGGTCGAGGCCTCTGCCGAACTGCTCGCCGCCTACGCCCTCGCGCTCGACTGGCGCCGGCGCACCGGCGGCCAGTTCACCGCACATCGCCCCGACGGCGTGCTCGATCTCTCCGGCATCGTGAAGCCGTGGGCGATGGCCGCCGCGGCCGATGCCTTGCGCGAACGGGGCGCCGAGAACTGGTGCCTGAACGTCGGGGGCGATGTCGTGACCGACGGAACCGACCAGCGGGGTCGACCCTGGGTTGCCGGTGTCGCAGACCCGGATGACCGCGCTCAGCTGCTCACCGCCGTCTCTCTCGACGATGCGCGGCGCGCGATCGCCACCAGCGGGTCGGCCGAGCGCGGCGACCACATCTGGGGAGCCCGCGCTCTCGACGCGAACGGCTTCCGCCAGGTCACGGTGATCGCCGCCGACATCGTGACCGCGGATGTGCTCGCCACCGCGATCGTGGCCGGCGGACACGACTATCTGGACGAGGCCACCTCCCGCTTCCCGATCGAGGTGCTCACCGTCGACCGTGCGGGCGAGATGCTGATCACGCCCGGCATGCGCGAAGCGATGCACGCTGCCGCGTGAGGTGAACGGGTCGACCGATACGCCGGGTTCTGTCGCCGCCCCGAAGGGCGTCGGACGGTCATCTATCTCGGACGTACGTTGCCGCACATCTCCAGCGGTCTACCCGGGAACTCGGCGAGCCGCCTCAACGTTCCCTGTCTGACCTTGCTCCAGGCGAGGTTTACCCAGCGAGCCCGATCACTCGGGCTCCTGGTGGTCTCTTACACCACCGTTTCACCCTTACCGCGGCCGAAGCCGAGGCGGTCTGCTTTCTGTTGCACTTTCTCGCGGATTGCTCCGGGTGGGTGTTACCCACCGCCCTGCTCTGTGGAGCCCGGACGTTCCTCGGCAGTCATCCCGAAGGATTCCTGACGCGACCGTCTGGTCGGCCCGTTCACTGGGTCCAGGGTACCGCTACCGGCGGAAGTCGCGACGCGTGTCCATCGCCTCGTTCGCGAGCTTGTCCGCCCGCGAGTTCTCAGCGCGCGGAATCCACTCGAACGCGACCGGGGTTCCGGTGAGCGCCTGACGCGCCTCCGCGGCGAGCGTCGCCATGTCGGGGTGCTTGATCTTCCAGCGGCCCGACATCTGCTCGACGACGAGCTTCGAATCCATGCGCACGCGCAGCACCGCCTCCGGGTCCAACTCGATCGCCGCCCGAACGCCCGCGATCATGCCCTTGTACTCGGCGACGTTGTTGCTCGCGATGCCGACGTACAGCCCCAGCTCGGCGAGCACCTCGCCGGTGGCCGCGTCGAGCACGAGCGCACCGCTTCCCGCCTGACCGGGGTTGCCGCGTGAGCCCCCGTCGGCCTCGACGATGAGCTCGCGCGCCCCGCCGCCGCTCACAGGCCGGACTCCGCCGTGCGAATCAGCACCGCGTTCGAGTCCGGGCACAGCAGCACGGCGTCCGGGGCAGCCGCACGCACCGCGCCGAGATCGGTGGAATTGAGGGCGACGCCGCTCGCACTCGAGACGCCCGCGCGAAGCAGCGAGGCTCCGACGCCATAGCGTGCGCGCTGCTTCTCGTAGAGGGCGAGCAGGTCAGCGGGCACCTTGCCGGCGACGGTGGCCCGATTGGCCTCGGCGTGGCGTCGGTCGGCCGCGATCACCTCGAGCGCCGCGTCCCGCGCCGAGATCGCGGCCGCGATGCGCTCATCGAGCTCGGCGAGTTCGGTGCGCGTGGCGGCAAGCTCCGCGTCGCGGGCCTCCACCGTTTCCATGACGGCCAGCTCGATGTCCTCCAGATCGGACTTGCGCACCGCCAGCGCGGCAAGCTCCTGTTCGAAGGCCTGGATGTCTTTCACCGAGCTGCTCGACTGCAGACGCTCGCGGTCGCGTGCGATCCGCGCGTCGACGACCTCGACATCGGACTCGGTGCGCCGGAGCTCGAGACGAGCGTCTTCGGCCGCGCCGGTCTGCTCGACGAGTCGCCGCTGCAGGGCATCACGTCCCGCGGTGAGCTCCGTCACGACGCCGGCCTCCGGCAGGGTGGACGCGCGATGCGCCAACTGGGCGAGCTTGGTATCCAGCGCCTGCAGATCAAGCAGCAGGGCCTGATCCTCGGGTGCAGCCGTCAACGCCATGGTTTCTCCTTCATCACACGATCGCAAAGTCCCAGGGATCGGTGCGCAATTCACTCACGAGCACCTCCACCGTCGGGAGCGCGGCGCGCAGTTGCGCCGCCGCAGTATCAAGCCACAACCACTCGCTCGCCCAGTGCGAGACATCCAGCAGGGCGGGACCGCCCCGAAGGCGGGCGAGCTCGCGCGCCTCGGAAGCCGGGTGGTGGCGCAGGTCACTCGTGATGTAGACGTCGGCCGCCCGCACCTGGGGATCCGCAAGCAGGGAATCGCCGGCGCCGGCGCAGAGGGCGACCGTCTCGATCGGACGGTCGAACTCGCCCGCGGCGCGGATCCCCTGCGCCGTCGCCGGGACGACGTCGGCGAGGGCGCGCGCGAGCGCACCGAGGGTCATCGGCTCGGGGAGGCGCCCGACCCGGCCCAGCCCCAGGGCCGCGTCGGCGGCCGACGGCACGATCGGACGCGTGTCGACCAGCCCGAGACGTGCGGCCAGCACCGCCGAGGTGCCGTCGGCGACGATGTCGGCGTTCGTGTGGGCGGCGATCAGCGCGCACCCGCCCCGGATCAGGCGGGAGACGACCGAACCCTTGTAGGTGTCCTCGGCGACCGTGGTGACACCGCGCAGGAACAGCGGGTGATGGACGAGCAGCAGCTGAGCGCCCTGCTCGACGGCTTCCTCCGCCGTGTCGACGACGGCGTCGACGGCGAGCAGGATGCGGGTGACCTCGGTCGTCGGATCGCCGGCCAGAAGCCCCGGCGCATCCCAGCCTTCGGCCGAGCCGATCGGCCAGAGCGTCTCGACCACATCCGCGACATCGGCAAGGGTGGGAGGCATCCCCCCAGTCTACGAGTGCGGGTCAGCCGGTGACGTCGCCGCGCGGGGTGCTGACGGCGCCAGTGTGGATCACCGAATCGGTGGCGACGCTGCGCTCCTGACGGCGAATGGACGGCAGTGCGGTCGCAAGCGTGGCAACCAGCCCGAGCGCGAGCGCGACGAAGACGCCGACGTTGCTGGTCGACCACAGGTCACTCGCCGAGATGCCGAGCGCCGAGTAGAGGAACCCCTGCCAGGACAGCCACGACACTCCGGCCGAGGTGAGCCCCCAGCCGAGCACCGTTGCCGCGACCAGGATCGCCACATTGCCCCATCGAACGTCGGGATAGTGACGCCCGCGCTCGAGCAGGGAGGAGGCATCAAGACGAGTGCTGCGGAACATCATCTCGGCCGCCAGGATCCCCACCCACGCCGCGACCGGAACAGCGATCGTGACGATGAGGTCGAACAGGATCTCACCCGGTTCGAGAGCGACGAAAGCGAGAACCGCCGCCACGACGGCGACGAGCAGCACGGCGAGGACCGCCGTCGACGTGCGCGGCGCCCGGACCCCGAGCGACTGGATCGCGAATCCAGCCGAATAGGTCGCGAGCGTCGCGCCCGAGATCAGTCCGATTCCCAGCGCGAGCACCAACGGCACCGGGTACCACAGCGGAAGGAGCGAGGCGAGCGCGCCGACCGGATCCAGAATGAGCGCCGCCCCGAGCTCCGGATCGGATGCGGCCAGCAGCGCGCCCCAGGCGATCAGCGCGAAAGGCGGCAGCGTCGCACCGAGCGAGCTCGACACCATCGCGGCCCCACCCCAGCCGTCCGGGCGCTGGTAGCGCGCGACGTCGCCGGAGGACTGAGCCCAGGCGAGCCCGACGACACTGAACACGAGCGCAGCGCCGGGAACGACCAGCAACCAGGATCCGTCACCGTTGGACAGTGCCGTGCCGAAGTCCAGCATCGGCGCGGTCAAGATCATCAGGCCCAGAATCAGCAGCAGCGAGGCGATCGTCGACACGAGCTGGACGAGCGCCAGCAGGCCGTACCCGATGACCGCGACGGTCGCGATCACGATGACCCCGACGATGATGCCGAGGAAGGTCCAGAGTTCGACCCCGAGACCGGGATCCACACCCGCGATCTCGACGATGTGGGCGGCGCTGGCGGCGAAGAGCCAGAGCAGCGCTCCGCCCCAGAACACCCGTGTCACCAGGGCGAGGGCGGCCGGTCCGAGGTTCCCCAGGTGGCCGAACACGGCGCGCGAGACGACCATCACCGGCTGCCCTGTCCACTTGCCGGCCAGCGTTCCGAAGCCCAGCGGCATCCAGGAGACCGCGACGCCGGTGAGCGCCGCCACGATCGCCTGCCGCAGGCTCATGCCCGAGGCAGCCAGGATGGCGCCCACCGCGATGGAGATCACGGAGGCGTTCGGGGCGAACCAGAGCCAGAACAGCCGCACCGAGCGGCCGGCACGACGATCGAGAGGTGTCGGCTCGACTCCGGTCGCTTCGATCTCACGCGCACTCGGCATCCGGCGCGCCTGCGCCGCCAGCAGCGGGTCGTCGTCGGCGACGCGCTGCACGGCGATCGGCTCCGAGGGCGGTGCGAGCACGTCGGCGACGCCGGCCGCGCCAACCGCGATCGGCACGGAGCCCGTCAGCCGATCGACCTCGTCCACCACGTCGTCGTTCTCGAGGTCGAGATCGACGTCTTGGGCCACCGGAGCCAGCGGCGGCACGTATGCCCTCGGCACCGTGCGGTCATCGAAGTCATGCGTCACGGGTTCGACCGCGACCGAAGGCGGCTCGCTGGCGGCGGGCGGGGAGTCGTTCGTCTCGCCTTCGGGAACGTAGGGCGGCAGATCCGCGGGCTCGATGCCGATCGGCGGCGGCATCGAGCTGAAGTCGAGCAGAGGAGGCAGCTCCTCGGCGTCGTCCGCGGGTTCCTCGTCCGCCGATTCCGAGGGCATCGGCTCGGCGAGTGTCGGCTCGAAGGGCATCGGCTCGAAGGGCGTCGGCTCGGCGGGCATGGGCTCGGCGGGCATGGGCTCGGCGAGCTCGGGGTCGAGCACGATCGCCTCGGGGTCGGGCGGCGGCATCGGCGGGCGAAGCGTCGGCACCTCGCCGGATGTCGGAAACGCGGGCGGCTCGACCAGCAGCGGAGGCGCTTCCTCGGGCGGAGCGAACCGTGACGGAAGCTGCTCCGGTTCGGGGAGTTGCTCTGCCGAGGGCTGCGGCTCGGGCTCGGCCCGATCGACCGGCGAGTCCTCCAGAAGACTCGGCATGCCCGGCAGGGAGACCGCGCCTGTCGCGAGCGCCTCCTGCCAGGCGCGGAAGGCGTCGGGATCCTCCTCGCGGAGGCGCAGCTGCTGCTCGAGGATCTCGATCGCCGCGAGCGTCGAGCTCTCGCCCATCACCGCGTCGAGGTCGCTCTCGTCGCCCGTCACCGGCGGCGTCGGGGCGGGCTCCGGCTCGACCAGTTCGACGGGTTCTGCTGCGATCGGGATGTCATGGAACGAGTTCGGGTCGGGCTCCACCAGATCGGGATCCGGCTCGGGCTCGGGCTCGGGCTCGGGCTCGGGCTCGGGCTCGGGCTCGAACGAGTCGGGCTCCTCCGAGAACGAGTCCGGCTCCTCATCGAACGCGACCGGCTCCGGCTCACTCGGCTCCGCCTCGAACGCGACCGGCTCCGGCTCACTCGGCTCCGCCTCGAACGCGACCGGCTCCGCCTGACGCGGGTCCGGCGCACCCGGCTCCGACTCGAACGCGACCGCGGGCTGCTCTGGCTCGGGATCGAAGTCCGGAAGCGGCAGGAACTCCTCATCGGCGGGCTCGGACACCGCCGGTGCGTCGAGCAGATCCGGCACGTCCGACAGATCTGGTGCATCCGGTGCATCCGGTGCATCCGATGCTTCCGGGGTCGGCGGAATCACCGAGACGGGGGCGGTGTACGTCGAGAACTGCGCCGCGAGCGCCTCGGCGATCGCATCGTCGTCGGTGAACTCCGACGGTTCGACTTCGGGCCCCGCGTCGCGCGCGCCCGACTCCTCCGCATCCACCGGCGCAGCGGGCGTCTCGAAGGCCGGCTCCACATCTCGCGGCAACGGCGTGAACGTGGATCGGCGCTTGCCTGTCGGCGCAGTGTCGTCCACGGAGTCGGGCTCCGCGCCACCATTGCCGAATGGAGCGTCGGTCATAGCAAAAGCCTAGAGGCGCTCACTCAATATCGGGGTACGACGAGCCGACACGAGAACAGTTAGCCCGACCAGGATCAGGACGATGCCGCCCCAGCCGAGCGGCGCGAGGCGCTCGCCGACGATGAGCACCGCGAGCACCGTCGCCACAACCGGCTCCAACAGCGTGATCGTGGTCACGTGGGAGCTGCGGAGCTCGCGCACCCCAACGCCGAACAGCAGATAGGCGAGCACCATCGGGCCGAGCACCAGATAGCCGGCGATGCCGACGGTGCCAGGGCTCTGCAGCAGCGGCGCCCCCGTCACCAGCAGCACCGGCAGAAGCAGCGCACCACCGAGCCCGAACATCGCCGCCATCACGCCGCGGCTCGTGCCGCCCGCCGCCATGGCCCGGCCGGACGCGTAGGTGTACAGCGCGTAGGCGAGCCCGGCGAGCAGAGCGACCGCGATCCCGAGCACCGGCGCGTCGCCCGGGCGCCCCTCCTCCGTGGAGCCGTCGCCGAAGATCGCGCGACTCGTGGCGAGCGCCGCGATTCCGAGCAGCGCGAACACGGTCGCGATGACCCAGCGCCGCGAGAGCGGTCGCCGTTCGAGCATCCACTCGAGGAGAGCCGCGAACACCGGGCCCGAGCCGAGGGCGACGACGTTGCCGACCGCCACTCCGGCGAGATCCATGCCGCTGTAGAACGCGAGCGGGTAGACGACAACGCCGAGCGCGCCGAGCGCCACCCAGCGACGCTGCACGCGATGCCGCAGCACCGCGACCGCGCGGCGGTGTGCGAAGACGAACAACAGCACCCCGCCGATGCCCATCGTGGCGGCACCCACGGCGATCGGGCTGACGTCGTCGGGGAAGAAGCTGGCCGCGGTTCCGGTCGTTCCCCAGAGCGTCGCCGCAATCACCAGCGCCACGACTGCACCCGGATTCATCGCGCCGCTCCTTCTCGTCCGAGGACGAACTGGGCCCGATACGAACGGTGGGCCCTGAGGGACTCGAACCCCCGACATCCTCGGTGTAAACGAGGCGCTCTACCAGCTGAGCTAAGAGCCCGGTCGATCGATGCTAGCGCGCTCTCCCTCCGCGCCGAGGCCGCCTCGCGCGGACCACCGGCGGTCAGAGTAGAAACTACGCAGTGACGCCCGCGGCGTGCGGCTGGGAGGGTGAGCCCGGCGCCGGCCGGGCGCTCACGCTCGCTCCCGAAGGATCCGACATGCTCATCGCGCGAAAGCGTTCCGTTCCTGCTCTTCTCACCGTGTTCGCCCTCGCGCTGACCGGATGCGCTGCCGCCGACAGCGGCGCCACGACGAACTCGGGAGGCGGGACCGAACCCGTGGAATCCGCTGCGACGTCGGAGCCGGTCGGCACGAGCTTCTCGGTCACCGGAACGGGCGCCTGCGAGTTCCTTGACGGCGCCGCGGTGGCGAGCGGGCTCGGGATTCCGGGCGCCGAGGTCTCGCTCGACGATGTGCGCGACAAGGACGACCAGAAGGTGTGCCGCTACGAGCTGCGCGACTCGGGGGCGTTCTCGGTGTTCATCCTCGCCATCGACGTCAACGACTCCGCCGACGTCACGCCGACGCCCTACACCGAGCGACTCGAGCAGGCGCTGACGGAGGGCCTCCCCGTTCCCGGATTCGATCTGATCCAGACCTTCGAACCGGTCTCCGGTCTCGGCACCGAAGCCGCGTACTCGGGAAACCTGCCCGACGACAAGAACCTCGTGCTCCGGCTCGACGACGACGTCCTGATCCAGCTCAACTACAACAGGTTCGCCGACGGCGCCGACATCGGCGACTACCGGGTTCAGCTGGTGGGGCTCGCGAACGAGCTGCTCAGCTAGCGAAACCGGCCGGTCAGCGCGACGCGGCGTCGAGGCCCGCAGGTGCGACCTCGGCGACCGCGGCGCGGTATTCCTCGAGCGAGCGCGACTCCCCCGGTGCCGTGATGAACGAGGCGCGGATGACGCCATCGACATCGATCACGAAGGTGGCCCGGTTGGCGAAGCCCTTGTCCTCCAGGAACACTCCGTACTCACGGGCGACGGCGCCGTGCGGCCAGAAGTCGGCGAGCAGGGTGAAGTCGTAGCCCTCCTGCTCGGCCCAGGCGCGCAGGCTCGCCTTCGAGTCGACCGAGATGCCGATCAGCTCGACGCCGTTCTCGCGGAACATCGCCAAGTTGTCACGCAACTCGCACAGCTCCCCCGTGCACCGGCTCGAGAACGCGAGCGGGAAGAAGACGAGCGCGACGGGCTTGCGCCCGCGGAAGTCGCTCAGCCGCACGTGCTCGCCGAACTGGTTCGCGAGATCGAAGTCGGGAGCCTGGGTGTCGTTCTCCAGCGCCATGGTCGCAGCGATTCCTCTCCGGCCGGGCATTCACCCGACAAGTCCAGCGACCGATCCTACGCCCGACGCCACGATTGCGCCGAGCGGTCCAGAACTGTGGCGTTCACACAACTAGACTGCCTTTCGATACCCCGCTCCCCACCACCGAGAACCCGGAGGGTTGTCGAGCGCGGACGCCACCGCATGGCCCACCCGCCATGCCGCGACTCCTAAGGAGAAGTCAGACGTGACGGTCAACGACCAGGACCCGTATTCGGTGAGCCACACTGACCCGGACCCGGAGGAAACCTCCGAATGGCAGCAGTCCCTCGACGCACTCGTCGAGGAGAAGGGCCGTGGCCGCGGTCGCGACGTCATGCTCAGCCTGCTCAAGCGGTCGAAGGATCTGCACCTCGGGGTTCCGATGGTGCCGACGACGGACTACATCAACACGATCGCGCCCGAGAACGAGGCGCCGTTCCCCGGTGACGAGGAGCTCGAGCGCGAGTACCGCCGCTGGATCCGCTGGAACGCCGCGATCACGGTGCACCGCGCGCAGCGCCCCGGCATCGCCGTCGGCGGACACATCTCGACCTACGCGTCGAGCTCGTCGCTCTACGAGGTCGGCCACAACTGGTTCTTCCGCGGCCGTGACCACGCCTCCGGCGGCGACCAGATCTTCTACCAGGGCCACGCCTCCCCCGGCATGTACGCCCGCGCCTACCTCGAAGGCCGTCTCTCCGAGCACCAGCTCGACGGCTTCCGCCAGGAGAAGTCGCACGCCGGCGGCGGGCTGAGCTCGTACCCGCACCCGCGGCTCATGCCGGAGTTCTGGCAGTTCCCGACGGTGTCGATGGGTCTCGGCCCGATCAACGCGATCTGGCAGGCGCAGAACAACAAGTACCTCACCAACCGCGGCATCGCCGATGCGGCCGACAGTCGCGTCTGGGCGTTCCTCGGCGACGGCGAGATGGACGAGGTCGAGAGCCGCGGCGCCCTGCAGTGGGCCGCCAACGAGAAGCTCGACAACCTGACCTTCGTCGTCAACTGCAACCTGCAGCGTCTCGACGGCCCGGTGCGCGGCAACGGCAAGATCATCCAGGAGCTCGAGAGCTTCTTCCGCGGTGCCGGCTGGAACGTCATCAAGGTCATCTGGGGTCGCGAGTGGGACGACCTGCTCGCCCGCGACGAGAGCGGTGCCCTCGTCAACCTGATGAACAAGACGCCCGACGGCGATTACCAGACCTACAAGACCGAGGACGGCGCCTACGTGCGCGAGAACTTCTTCGGCCGCGACCCCGAGGCGCTCAAGCTCGTCGAGGGCATGACCGACGACCAGGTGTGGAGCCTGCGTCGCGGCGGTCACGACTACCGCAAGGTCTACGCGGCGTTCAAGGCCGCTGTCGAGCACGAGGGCCAGCCGACGGTCATCCTCGCCAAGACGATCAAGGGCTACGGTCTCGGCAAGAGCTTCGAGGGCCGCAACGCGACCCACCAGATGAAGAAGCTCACGCTCGACAACCTGAAGCAGTTCCGCGACGAGCTGCGCATCCCGATCACGGACGCCCAGCTGGAGGAGAACCCCTACCTCCCGCCGTACTTCCACCCTGGCAACGACAGCCCGGCGATCCAGTACCTGCACGAGCGCCGCCGCGAGCTCGGCGGGTACCTGCCGGAGCGCCGCGCGACGCACGTGCCGGTCACCCTCCCCGAGGACAAGGCCTTCGAGGTCGTCAAGAAGGGCTCGGGCAAGCAGGAGGTCGCCACCACGATGGCCTTCGCGCGACTGCTCAAGGACCTGCTGCGCACGCCCGACCTCGGGCAGCGCATCGTGCCGATCATCCCCGACGAGGCGCGCACCTTCGGAATGGATGCGTACTTCCCGACGGCGAAGATCTACAACCCGAACGGCCAGCACTACACCTCGGTCGACCGCGACCTGCTGCTCGCCTACAAGGAGAGCCCGCAGGGCCAGATCGTGCACGTCGGCATCAACGAGGCGGGCGCCTTCGCCGCGTTCACGGCGATCGGCACCTCGTACTCGACGCACGGCCAGCCGCTGATCCCGGTCTACGTGTTCTATTCGATGTTCGGGTTCCAGCGCACGGGCGACGCCATGTGGGCCGCGGGCGACCAGATGGCGCGCGGATTCATCATCGGCGCCACCGCGGGACGCACCACCCTGACCGGTGAGGGTCTGCAGCACGCCGACGGGCACTCGCCGCTGCTCGCGTCGACGAACCCCGCCGTCGTCAGCTACGACCCGGCGTACGGCTACGAGATCGGCCACATCGTGAAGGCCGGCCTTCAGCGCATGTACGGCACCGACGAGAACGGGCTCACGCACCCGGACCCGAACGTCATGTACTACCTGACGGTGTACAACGAGCCGATCGTGCAGCCCGCCGAACCGGAGAACGTGGACGTCGACGGCATCCTCAAGGGCATCCACAAGGTCAGCACGGGCCCCGAGACCAGCGGACCCAAGGCGCAGATCATGGCCTCCGGCGTCGCGCTCGCCTGGGCGTACGAGGCGCAGGAGCTGCTCGCCCGCGACTGGGGCGTGTCGGCCGACATCTGGAGCGTGACCTCCTGGACGGAG
Source organism: Herbiconiux sp. J20-20 (assembly GCF_057365085.1). Lineage (NCBI taxonomy): Bacteria > Bacillati > Actinomycetota > Actinomycetes > Micrococcales > Microbacteriaceae > Herbiconiux > Herbiconiux sp. J20-20. The sequence continues at coordinate 227,701 of NZ_CP195122.1, read as the reverse complement.
CTGCGCCGCGACGGTCTCGCCGCCGACGAGCACAACTTCCTGCACCCGGAGGAGCCGCCGCAGGTTCCCTACCTGTGGAACAAGCTCAGCGGAGCCGAGGGCCCGTTCGTCGCCGTCACCGACTACATGCACGCGGTGCCCGACCAGGTGCGCCAGTTCGTGCCCGGCGACTTCGCGACGCTCGGCGCCGACGACTTCGGATTCAGCGACACGCGTCCGGCGGCTCGCCGCTACTTCAAGATCGACGGCCCGTCGGTCGTGGTGCGCACCCTGCAGTCGCTCGCGCGGCGCGGGGCTGTGGACCCGGCGACGGTGGCTCGCGCGATCGAGCAGTACCGTCTGCACGACGTGACGGCGGGAACGTCCGGATCGGCGGGCGGCGAGAGCTAAGTGGCGGAGCGCACCAAGAAGCAGACGCTCGCGTGGCTTCGCACGCTCACCGGAGAACTCTCCACCGCGACGCTGAAGCGGCTCGACGACACGCTGCCCTGGTACCGGGACATGCCCCCGGGCCGGCGCAGCGCCGTCGGGCTGGTCGCGCAGGCCGGTATCACCTCGTTCATCTCCTGGTTCGACGACCCGAAATCGACGCCGTGGATCGCCGCCGACGTGTTCGGCGCCGCCCCGCGCGAGCTGCTCCGCTCGGTGTCGCTGCAGCAGACGCTGCAGCTGATTCGCGTCACGGTCGAGGTGGTCGAGCACCGCATCAAGGACGACGATGAGGTGCTCCGCGAGGCGATCCTCCTGTACTCGCGTGAGATCGCCTTCGCGGCGGCGGACGTCTACGCCCGCGCCGCCGAGGCGCGAGGGCTCTGGGATGCGCGACTGGAAGCGCTCGTCGTCGACTCGATCCTCACCGGCGAATACGACAGCGAGCTTCCCAGCCGGGTCGCCGCCCTCGGCTGGAACGGCCACGGCGAGGTGAGCGTGCTGGTCGGCACGGCCCCGCGCAGTCTCGACGTCGATCAGCTGCGCCGCACCGCCCGTCACCTCGACGCGGACGTGCTGATCGGCGTGCAGGGCAGTCGCCTGGTGCTCGTCATCGGGCGCACCAACCCGGCGGAGGGGGAGGAATCCGCCGAGACGCGGGAGCGCCTGACCTTCCTCGAGATCGCCGCGCAGCTGGAGCCGGGCTTCGGCGACGGCCACCTGGTGCTCGGGCACACCGTGCCTTCTCTGGTCGACGCGGCGCGCTCGGCTCGGGCGGCGCTCGCCGGTTTCGCCGTCGCCAAGGCCTGGCGCAATGCGCCACGCCCCACCCACGCCGACGACCTGCTGCCCGAGCGCGCCCTGGCAGGAGATCCGCTCGCCCGCAAGGCGCTTGTCGAGCGGATCTACGTTCCGCTGCAGAACCACTCCACCGAGCTTCTGACGACGCTCTGGTGCTACCTCGACAACGGCCGCTCCCTCGAGGCCACCGCGCGTGAGCTCTTCGTGCACCCGAACACCGTGCGATATCGCCTCAAGCGCATCAGCGAGGTGATCGGCTGGGACGCCACCGGTGCCCGCGAGGCCCTCATCCTGCAGGTCGCGCTCGTCGTCGGCAGCATCTCCGACACCGACCGCAAGTGACGCGCCTGTAGGTTCCCTCCAGTCTTTTCGGCGATACTTCGTGGCACCTGTTTCGCGCCACCGGGCGACGGCTGACAGACTGGAGGGCGTGAGTGTCGTCATCGTTGCGCCCGGTCAGGGCTCGCAGACCCCCGGATTCCTGGAGCCCTGGCTCGCTGAGCCCACGATCGCCGCACACCTGGGCGAGCTCGCCGAGGCGTCGGGGGTGGATCTCGTCACGCACGGCACCGTCTCGGACGCCGACACCATTCGCGACACCGCGGTGGCTCAGCCGCTCATCGTCGCTGCCTCGCTGCTGTCGCTGCGGGCCGTGCTCGGCGACGACTCCGCGCGCGCAGGCCGTCTCGCCGGCATCGCCGGCCACTCGGTCGGCGAACTCGCCGCCGCGGCCGGAGCGGGCATCCTGAGCGACGCCGACGCCATGCGCCTGGTCGCGCTGCGCGGCCGCGCGATGGCCTCCGCCGCCGCCGAGGTCAAGACCGGCATGAGCGCCGTGATCGGCGCCGACGAGGGCGAGCTGCTCGGCATGCTCGCCGCCCTGGGCCTGGAACCGGCCAACTTCAACGGCGGCGGCCAGATCGTCGTCGCGGGCGAGCTTCCGGCGCTCGAGCGGCTCAAGGAGACCCCGCCGCCCGGCGCGCGCGTCATCCCGCTGCAGGTCGCCGGCGCCTTCCACACCCGCTTCATGGCTCCCGCCGTCGAGACGCTGCGCGTGGCCGCGGCCGACGTCGCGGTCAGCGACCCGGCCACCACCATCTGGACCAACCGCGACGGCAGCACCGTCAGCAGCGGCGCCGCCTACCTCGACCTCATCGTCGGGCAGGTCGCCAGCCCCGTGCGCTGGGACCTCACGATGGAGGCGTTCGCGGCCGCCGGAGTCACCGGACTCGTCGAGCTCGCCCCCGCGGGAGCTCTCGTCGGTCTCGCCAAGCGTGGGCTGAAAGGCCTTCCCACCGTCGCGGTCAAGACGCCCGACGACCTCCCGGCCGCGCAGGCCCTCATCGACGGAGCAGCATGAGCACCCCCACCCTGACGCAGTCCAGCGGAGCCCAGTACACCCGGATTCTGAGCGTGGGCGCGGCTCGCGGTGACCTCGTCGTTCCGAACGAGGACCTGATCGGGCCGATCAACTCCAGCGACGAGTGGATTCGCCAGCGCACCGGCGTGATCACGCGCAAGCGTGCCAGCAAGGGCATCAACGCGATCGACCTGGCTGAGACGGCGGCGAGCGAGGCGCTCGAGAAGGCCGGGGTTCCGCGCGAGAAGATCGGCGCCGTGCTGGTGTCGACGATCAGCAACGTCGCCGTCACCCCGTCGATGGCGTCCCTGCTCGCCGACCGCCTCGGCGTGACGCCGGCTCCGGCCTACGACATCAGCGCCGCGTGCGCCGGATACACCTACGGCATCGCCCAGGCCGACGCGCTCATCCGCAGCGGCGCCGCCGAGTACGTGCTCGTCGTCGGCGCCGAGAAGCTGTCCCAGTACGTGCACCCGGAAGACCGCTCGATCTCGTTCCTGCTCGGCGACGGCGCCGGCGCCGTCGTGGTCGGTCCGGCCGATGAGCCGGGCATCGCGGCGAGCGTCTGGGGTTCCGACGGCTCGAAGTGGGACGCGGTCGGCATGAACGCGACCTTCGAGGAGTACCTCGACGGCGAGAAGCCGTGGCCCACCATGCGCCAGGAGGGACAGACCGTGTTCCGCTGGGCCGTCTGGGAGATGGCCAAGGTCGCCAAGCAGGCTCTCGAGGCCGCCGGCATCACCGCCGACGACCTCGCCGCGTTCATTCCTCACCAGGCGAACATGCGCATCATCGACGAGCTCGCCAAGCAGCTGAAGCTCCCCGAGCACGTGATGATCGGCCGCGATATCGCGACGACGGGCAACACCTCGGCCGCGTCGATTCCGTTGGCCACCCATCGTCTGCTGGAAGAGCACCCCGAGCTGAGCGGCGGTCTCGCCCTTCAGATCGGGTTCGGCGCCGGACTCGTCTACGGCGCCCAGGTCGTGCGCCTGCCCTAGGATCGACACGGTCACCCCTACACCCGACTACCACGCACCACACAAGGAGAGAAACGACATGGCACTGTCCACCGAAGAGGTCCTCGCGGGCCTGGCCGAGCTCATCAACGACGAGACCGGCATCGCCACCGACACCGTCGAGTTGGACAAGTCGTTCACGGACGACCTCGACATCGACTCGATCTCGATGATGACCATCGTCGTCAACGCCGAAGAGAAGTTCGACGTCAAGATCCCCGACGAAGAGGTCAAGAACCTCAAGACCGTCGGCGACGCCGTCAACTTCATCGTTTCGGCCCAGGGCTGAGTTTCGACGCGCGCGCCGCAACCTCGGCGCGCGCGTCAACGACGGACGCCGCCCGGCGTTGTCGTCTGGCCTCGGCATGCCCGAGGATCTACGGGAGTTGGAATGACCAAGAAGATCGTTGTCACCGGAATCGGCGCGACGTCGCCGCTCGGCGGCACCGCGCGCGACAGCTGGAACGCGCTGCTCGCCGGCGAGACCGGCGTTCGCTCGCTCACCCAGGACTGGGTCGCCGAGCACGAGCTGCCCGTCACCTTCGCCGCACAGGCTCGCGTTCGCCCCGAAGAGGTGCTGGAGCGCCAGGAGATCAAGCGTCTCGACCCCTCGGCGCAGTACGCCCTCATCTCCGCCCGTGAGGCCTGGGCCGACGCGGGCATCACCGACCTCGCCCCCGAGCGGCTCGGTGTCGAATACTCCACCGGAATCGGCGGACTCTGGACCCTCCTCGACGCCTGGGACACCCTGCGTGAGAAGGGACCGCGCCGCGTCCTGCCGATGACGGTCCCCATGCTCATGCCGAACGCGGCCTCCGCGGCCGTCAGCATGGCGCTCGACGCGCGTGCGTTCGCCCGCACCGACGTGTCGGCGTGCGCCTCGAGCACCGAGGCGATCGCCAACGCCTACGACCACCTGCAGGCCGGGCTCGCCGACGTGATCATCGCCGGCGGCACCGAGGCGTGCATCCACCCGCTGCCGCTCGCCGCCTTCGCCTCGATGCAGGCGCTGTCCAAGCGCAACGACTCCCCCGAGACGGCGTCGCGCCCGTACGACGTGAGCCGCGACGGCTTCGTCATGGGTGAGGGCGCCGCCAGCATCGTGATGGAGACCGAAGAGCACGCCAAGGCGCGCGGCGCGAAGATCTACGCCGAGATCGCCGGAGGCGGCGTCACGAGCGACTCGTACCACATCACCGCGCCCGACCCCGAGGGTCGCGGAGCGGCCCGTGCGGTGCGTGCGGCGCTGGAGCAGGCCGGCGCGACCGCCGACCAGGTCACGCACATCAACGCGCACGCCACGAGCACGCCGGTCGGTGACATCGCCGAATACAAGGCGCTGTTCGCGATCTTCGGCGAGCGGGTGAAGGGCATCCCGGTCTCGGCGACGAAGGCGGCGCACGGCCACCTGCTCGGCGGAACCGGCGCCCTCGAGGCGATCTTCACGATCCTCGCGGTCCAGGAGCGCCAGGCGCCGCCGACCGCGACGCTGGTCGACCAGGATCCGGAGATCCCGCTGCTGGTGAGCGCCGGCGTGCAGAAGCTCGGCGACGAGCCGCAGCTCGCGATCAGCAACAGCTTCGGCTTCGGCGGCCACAACTCGGTCATCGCGATTCGCAGCTACGAGGGCTGACCCGCAGTCTGAGAATTCACTGGGGGCGTCGGACGAGTCCGGCGCCCCCTTTTGGCACCCTGCCAGACTGAGCGGATGAAACTGCGCGCCGGAGCCATCATCGGAATCCTCGCTGGCATCATCGCCATCGCGGTGATCGCGGTGATCGCGATTCAGGCATCGAGCGGAGAATCCGTGCTCGACACGACGCCCGAGACGACGACGTCCTCCCCGGCGACCGAGACGGACTCGAGCGATCCCTCGTCCGAGCCCGAGTCAGGCTCCGACGATTCGACCGTCGCCGGAAGCTACGTCGAGTACAGCGACACGGCGATCGCGAACGCCGACGGCCGCATCCTGCTGTTCTTCCACGCCTCCTGGTGCCCGCAGTGCCGTGACCTGGAGAGCGACATCCTCGCGCGCGGCGTGCCCGCGGGCGTCACCATCATCAAGGTGGACTACGACGACTACCAGGACCTGCGCCAGGAGTACGGCGTCACGATCCAGACGACCCTCGTCGAGGTCGACTCGACCGGATCCGCCCTGCAGAGCTACGTCGCGTACGAGGAGCCGACGCTCGCTGCCGTCGTCGCCGCGATGCTCTAGGGCGCGGCCGTGCTCACCCTCCTTCTCGTCGCGTTCGTCGCCGGCGTCCTGACGACCGCGGCGCCCTGCGTACTCCCCCTCCTGCCCGTGATCGTCGGCGGGTCGATCGCGCGCGGCCCCGGCGGCGCCCAGAGCGCCGCTGCGTGGCGACGGCCCCTGCTGATCGCCACGGGCCTCGCCGTCTCCGTCATCGCCTTCACGCTGCTCCTGAAGGCCACCACGGCGCTGCTCGGCGTGCCGCAGATCGTCTGGCAGCTCGTCGCAGGCGGGATCGTGGTGCTCTTCGGCGTGACGCTCCTGTTTCCTCACCTGTGGGAGCGCCTCATGCTCGTCACGGGACTTCAAGCGCGCTCGGGTGCCGCACTCGATCGCTCGTCACGCGTCGGCGGCCCCGCGGGCGACCTGCTGCTCGGGGCCGCACTCGGACCCACGTTCAGCAGCTGCAGCCCGACCTACGCCCTCATCGTCGCCGCGGTGCTTCCGGTCTCCTTCGGCGAAGGTCTGGCCGCGATCATCGCCTACGCGCTGGGACTCGCGATCACCCTGCTGCTGGTGGCGCTCCTCGGGCAGTCGTTCGCCCGCCGGCTCGGGTGGCTCAATCGGCCCGACGGATGGTTCCGGCGGGTCATCGGGATCATCATGATCCTCGTCGGCATCGCGGTGATCCTCGGGCTCGACAAGGTCGCGCAGACCTTCGTGCTCGATCAGGGCTGGTACGCCCCGATCGAGAACCTCGAGCGGCAGCTGTTGGGCTAGCCCGCGAACCGCGTCAGCGGGTGCGGATCGGGCGACAGCCGTCGTGCTCGGTGCAGTCGTCCTCCAGCTGGTACAGCTCGTCGGCGGTGACGAGTCGTTCGAGCTCCGCGAGGTCGAGCAGCGGCGGCGCGACGCCCTCCAGGACGTCATCCCACTCCCGGTGCAGAATTCGCATGATCGCTCCTAACCCACCTTGTGCAGCCACACCACGGGCGCCTCATCGCTCGCGTGCCGGAACACTTCCAGTTCGTCGTCCCAGGCCTGCCCCAGCGCGAGTCGGAGTTCGCGGTGGAGTTCGAAGGCATCCGAGCCGGCCGACTCCATGGCGAAGCGCACGCGGTCCTCGGGGATGACCGTGTTGCCTGCCGAGTCGGTCTGGGCGAAGTAAATGCCGAGATCGGGGGTGTGCATCCAGCGTCCGCCATCGGAGCCGGCGGACGGATCCTCGGTCACCTCGTAGCGGAGGTGCTCCCAGCCGCGCAGGGCGGAGGCGAGTTCGGCCCCGGTGCCGGCGGGACCCTCCCAGTAGTACTCGGTGCGCTGCGCGCCCTTGAGGACGGGCTGGGGACGCCAGTCGAAGTTGACCGCCCGACCGAGCGCGCGACCGGCAGCCCACTCGACGTGGGGGCACAGCGCGCGCGGCGCCGAGTGCACGTAGACAACGCCGCGCGTGAAGGCGCGACGAATAACGGTGTCATCACCGGCTACAACAGTCACAACTCCTCCGATCCTCAGATGCGACTTCCCCATCGATCTGCAATCGGATTCAGTTGTTGCTCGATTATCGCGCACAATGCTCAGGAATCACAAGCATGTGATTGCTGATCGGCGGTTGTGCTCCCGCTGTGCGCCCGCGCTCCGGCTACTTCGCCTCGGCGTAGCTCGCCGTGGTGACCACGCTCAGCGCGAACTCCACCGGGCCGTCGCCGAACAGGAGGCGCCCCGCCTCGACGGCCGAGTCACGCAGGGCGGCCTCTACCGCGGGGGCATGCGCCTGCGGCGTGTGCACGATCACCTCGTCGTGGAGGAAGAACACCAGATGCGGGCGCACCGTGAGCGGCGACGTCGACGCGTCGCCCCCGCCCAGCTCCCAGAGGCGCCGGCGCAGCGCCCCCATCCAGCACAGCGCCCACTCGGCGGCGGTCCCCTGCACGACGAAGTTGCGGGTGAAGCGGCCCCACGCGGCGGAGTCGGTGCGCGCGCGTCGCTGTTCCGCATCCGTGCGCGTCTCGTCGTAGCTGGCGGTGCTGCCCGCCGGCGAGCTTCGGCCGAGCCAGGTCGTCACCGACTCGCCGCGTTCGCCCGCCCGAGCCGCGGCCTCGACGAACTCCATGGCCCGCGGAAAGGCGCGGGCGATGCGCGGACGCATCCGCCCGCTCTCGCCCGTCGTGCCGCCGTAGATCGCGCCGAGCATGCCGTACTTCGCCTGCTGGCGGGACTCGACGGCCCCCGCGGCGACCATCCCCTCGTACATGTCGTGGGCCTGACCGGCGCGCGCCATCGCCAGATCGCCCGACATGGCCGCGAGCACGCGCGGCTCGAGCTGGGCGGCGTCGGCCACGACGAACGTCCAGCCCGGATCGGCGACCACCGCCGCACGCACCGACTTCGGAAGCTGCAGGGCGCCCCCGCCATCGCTCGCCCACCGACCCGTGACGACCCCAGCGGGCACATAGACCGGGCGGAAGCGCCCCGCGTGCACCCACTCGTCGAGCCAGTTCCAGCCGTTGGCCGTGAACAGGCGCTGCAGCGACTTGTACTCCAGCAGCGGCGTGATCGCCGGATGCTCAAGCCCGCGCAGCTCCCACTTACTGGTGCTCTGCACGCGAAGCCCCGCGCTCTGCAGAGCGCGCAGCAGGCTCGGCTGCGACTCGGGGTTGACGTCGTCGACGCCGAGCGCGTCGCGCAGCTCGGCGAGCTTGGCGGTCATCCGTGCGGGGCGCTCGCCCGGGGCGGGGCGGGGTCCGAGCGCCTCGGTCAGGAGCTCGTCATGGCGCTCGGCGTTCCACGGCAGCCCCGCGAAGCGCATCTCGGCGGCGATCAGCGAGCCGACGCTCTCCGCCGCGAGCAGCAGGGTCAGCCGACCGGGGGCATCGGAAGCCACCACAGCGGCACGCTGGCGGCGCAACTCCTCGACCGGGTCCGGATCGGGGGCCTGCGCCGGTTCGAGGTCGAACAGCCCGTCGCGGCGGATCGCGGCTCGCTCGGTCGCGGGCGCGTCCCAGTCGTCGCGCGGCGCGCGGGCCAGCGCGGTGCCGCGCGTGTGCGTCGATCCGCGCAAGATGCGGCGGCAGAGCCGCAGGTCGTGCGCCCGCTCGACGCGGACTCCCTCGGCCAGCAGCTCGGCATGCCAGCGCGTCGAGTCGCCCCACACCCAGCGCGGGTGCTGCGCCTCGCGCTCGGCGACCCAGCTCGCAAGCACGTCGCGCGGCAGCTCGTGCCGGGCGACCTCGGCGAGATCGTCATCGAGCTCGACCGCGACGACGTTCTCGCCCGCCGAGCTCAACGCGATGTGCACACCCCATCTTCGCGCCTGCCGCCGACGCGCGCCCGCGCCCGCCCTCGACGAAATGCAGGAACAACGCAGCGCGGATGCCGGGATCGCGGGGCAGGCGACCCCCGCATCCGCCAGATCTCCTGCATTTGGTGAATCGCGGAGGGTTGGCAGGCCCGCGCTCAGGTTGCCCCTCGCCGCGCGCGTCGCGCTGCCCCGCTCGACTCCCGCCCGGCTCCGCCATCGCCTCGCCTTTTGCGAAATGCAGGAGCGACGGAGCGCGGATGCCGGAATCACAGAGCCGTCGACCCCGGCATCCGTCAGATCTCCTGCATTTCTGAACGGGGGGGGGCGGGGCAGGCCTCGTGCGGGCGACAATCGGGCTCGGCGGCAGCCGGGGCCGGGACCGCCGGGCGGACGGCCTGGCTCAGTGCAGCGGCTGGCCGTCCTTGCCGAGCACGTTCTTCTCGCCCGCCTCGATGGCGAACGGGAAGCGGTTCTGCTTCGGCGGCATCGGGCAGTTGAAGGCGTAGCTGAAGGCGCACGGGGGAATCACCGCGCGGTTGAAGTCGAGCGTGATCGTGCCGTCGGCGTTCGGCGCCAGGAACAGGAAGCGCCCGACGCTGTAGGTCGACTCGCCGTTGGTGGCGTCGGCAAAGACGAGCTGCAGCGCGCGCCCCGCCTTGAACGCGGCGAGGTCGAACTCGTGGCCGTCGCGCTCGAACATGATCCGCCCGGGAACCACCTGCTCGCGCGTGACGCCGTCGTCCTTCAGGTGCTCGAAGCCGACCGTCGTGCCGGAGGGGTTCTCCTCCCAGCGCGCCGTGATCACCCAGTCGGGGTTGTAGTCGAAGACGTCGATGCCGCCGAAGTTCTGGATGCCCTCCGAGTTGGCATCCCACACCCGCAGCGCATACCCGCCGGTCGCCTGCGCGATGACCGCGCCGCGCACGGTGTCGCTGAACACGACGTCGCCCGGGGTCTCGTGATCCTTGCCGCGCACGACCGCCTCGCCGTCGACGAGTTCGCCATTGACGCGGATGCCGTCGGCCGCGGCCGCGATGACCTTGAGACCCGACTGCCCCGCCTCCAGCGGCGCCCAGCGCCCGGGAACGCCCCAGATCGGCTGCTCGGAGTCGACCACCTGCGTGTTGACCAGCGCGAGGCTGCCGAGCGGCTGCACGACCGCCTGCTCGCGCCGCGAGTGGTAGAGCGCGAAGGCGTCTTCGGCGGTGGTCGGGGCTGTCGCGGTGCTCTGCTCGGTCATGGTTCCATCCTGTCGGGTCGGCGTATGCAACGCACGCCGACACGAGCGCATTCCCCCGAGTCGGCGCGAGCCGGCGCGGGTCGCACTGCTAGCGTCATCGCGTGACCGATTCCCTCTTCGACGCCGTCGGCGATCCGCTCGACGCGATCGCCGAGCTCTCGGCCGCCTTCGCGGCCGAGTCCGGACGTCTCGACCCGGACGCAGCGGTCGCCAACCCGAACTGGGAGACCGTGGCACGGATGGTCGACCACCTCGGCGGCATCTACCGCTGGGTGGCGGCCACGGTGCGAAGCGGCGAGTGCGCCGAACGCGGCGCGCACACGACGCCGACGCAGAGCGATCTGGAGTCGTGGTTTCGCGAGTCCCGCGCGCTTCTGCTCGATGCCCTGACGACAACCGAGCCGACCCGGGCCTGCTGGACGCTCTACGACAAGCCCGGCACCGCCGGGTTCTGGCGCCGACGCATGCTGCACGAGACGACGATGCACCTGGGCGATCTGCGCACGGCCGACGGCACCGGCTACGCCCCGCCCGCGGAGGCGAGCACCGCCGTGTTCGCCGACGGCATCGCGGAGCACCTCGGGGTGTTCCTCGATCGCTCGCGCCCGAGCCTCGACCGGCTGCCGGCCCCGTTCGCCCTGCACGCGACGGATGCCGGAGTGCGCTGGACGATCCTCGAGGACTGGCAGGTGGCCCAGAACGATGGCGCCTCGTCGGCCCGCCCCGGGACCACGACGGTCGCCGGGCCCGCGGGATGGCTCGCCGCGTTCGCCTGGGATCGCGTGACGCTGGCTGACACCCCCGCGCTGACCCTCAGCGGCGACCCGGCAGTCGCGGCGGCGTACACGGCCGCGCCGGTGCACCCGTAGCGCAACGGCATCCCTAGAGTTCGGCGCCGCGGCGCTCGAGCAGCACCATGACCTCGCTGTGCGCGGTCTGCGGGAACATGTCGAACACGCGCACGCGCCGCGCCACGAAGCCGGGCAGCGCGCGCAGGTCGCACTCCAGCGAGTGCACGTTGCAGCTCGAGTAGACGATCGTCTGCACCGTGGAGGCGACCAGCCAGGTCGTGAGCCGCTCGCCGAGTCCGCGCCGGGGCGGGTTGACGATGACGAGCTCCGGATGCTCGGCGGCGGTCTCGGCGAAAGCCGTCGCGTCCAGCGCCACGAACTCGACGTCGGCGAGCCCCGCCTCGGCGGCCGTGCGCCGCGCGCTGAGCACCGCCTGCTCGCTCGTCTCGACCCCCAGCACCGCCCGGCCGGGTGCGGCGGCGTGCAGCGCGAACCCGCCGACGCCGCAGTACAGATCCCACACGCTCGACGGCGCCGCCTCGTCGACCCACTCGCGCGCCTGTGCGTACATGCCCTCGGCGATCGCCGTGTTCGTCTGGAAGAAGCCGCCCGGCCGCAGATGCAGGTCGAGGCCGCCCACGCGCATCCCGATGCTGTCGGCCTCGGTGAGCAGCTGCTCCTCGGGGCCTTCCAGCACCGCCTTGTGCTCGGGCTGCAGGTTGACACTGACCACCTCGAGCTGCGGCAGGGCGGCGCGCAGGCTCGGCAGGTGCTTGCGGATGCGCGACACCGACTCCGTCGAGCGCAGCACGAAGCGCAGCATGAGCGCCCCGCTCGGCGCCTCGGTGAGGAGGGCGTGCTTCAGCTCGCCGGCGCGCGCCGGCACGTCGTAGGGGGTGAGCCGGGCCTGCCCGATGAACTCGGCGATCGCCGGAACCGCGGCGCGCAGGCCGGGCTCGTGGATGCCGCACTGGCGCAGGTCGACCCCGCGCTGGCGCTCGTCGAGGATGCCGAGCGTGGGCGCGTCGACGGTGCCGCCGACGACGAGCTTCGCCTTGTTGCGGAAGCCGTCCTCCCGGCTGGCCACCGGCGGCAGCCACTCGGCGACGTCGGCGCCGGAGGTCTCCGCCAGCACCGCGCGCGCCGCGGACACCTTGCCCGCGAGCTGGGCCTCGTAGGGCTGCCCCATGAACTCGCACGAGCGACACACGCCCGCGTCGAAATAGGAGCACTGCATCAGGTCAGGGTATCGACAGGCACGAGTTTTAAACTGCGAGCATGTCTGCAGCGTCGCCCGAGTCGCGTGCCGAACCGGCCGCCGCGGATGACGCGCCGCTCAGCCGCCGGGAGCGCATCCGCCGCAATCCGGCGGCCAACCGCCTGTACCGCGCTGGCGTCGGCGTCGTCGGCGGCACGACGATCGTCGTCGGGTTCGTGCTCATGCCCCTGCCGGGCCCCGGCACCCTCATCGCCATCGGCGGGCTCGGCGTGCTCGCGACCGAGTTCACCGGAGCACGCAAGCTGAGCAAGAAGGTCAACCGCACCGCGAAGAAGGCGATCGACGCCGCGAAGGATGCGCGCGCACGGCACGTCGAGTCGAAGCGCGAGAGTAGGGCGGACGGGACTTGAACCCGTGACCGACGGATTATGAGTCCGCTGCTCTAACCAGCTGAGCTACCGCCCCGTGCGGGTTTGAGTGTATCGGGAGCGTGGGGGTGGGGCTCGATGCGCCGCGGTGGGGCTGTGGGGTCTCGATACGCCGCTGCGCGGCTACTCGACCGGCAAGGGCCGCTGCGCGGCTACTCGACCGGCATGAGGCCGCGCGGGGGCTGGTCTCGATACGCGGCTTCGCCGCTACTCGACCGGCTCGACCACGGGGACGCCGCGGTAGATCGCCTCGAAGGCGTCGATCGTGCGGTCGAGGTCGTGCGCCTGCACGGCCTGAAGCGAGGCGCGGCCCATGCGCTCGCGCTCGGCCTCCGGTGCGCTCAGCACGTCGGTGAGGCGCGCGGCGAGGGCGTCCACATCGCGCGGCGGGTACAGGTAGCCGTTCACGCCGGGCGTGACCAGGTGCGGCAGCGCCATCGCGTCGGCGGCGACGATCGGCAGCCCCGAGGCCATCGCCTCCATCGTGGTGATGCTCTGCAGCTCGGCGATCGACGGCATCGCGAACACGGAGGCGCGATTCAGCGTCGAGCGCAGCTCGTCGTAGCTCACCCGGCCGGGCACCCGGATGCGGTCCTGCAGTCCCAGTTCCGCCACCAGCGCGATGAGCTTCTGCCGTTGATCTCCGTCGCCGAGGATGTCGACCGCGACGTCGAGCGCCGGGTCGAGCTTCGCGACCGCGCGGATCAGATCCTCGATGTGCTTCTCCTCGTCGGCACGGCCGAGGAAGACGATGCGATTGCGCTCGCGGGCCGTGAAGTCGGGCGTGTAGGCATCCAGGCGCAGACCGTTCGAGATCGCGTAGGTGTCGCGCAGCCCGGTGTTCTCCTCCAGGTAGTCGGCGGAGCGTCGCGTCGGGCTCGTGACGGCGTCGCAGCGCTCGAACACGCGCGCGGCGGCGCGCCACTGGGCGCTGATGAGCGCCTTCAGCATTGACTTCGTCATGATCTGCACGTGCTGCGCGATGTTCTCGGGCATGGTGTGGTTGGTTCCGACGAGACGGATGCCCTGCTGCTCGGCGACGATCGACAGTCCGCGCCCGAGCACGAAGTGCGACTGGAAGTGCACGACGTCGGGCTTCGACAGCGCGAGCACGCGCTTCGAGTTGGCGACGGCGCGCCACGGCAGCGCGAAGCGCAGCCACGGGTGGAAGATCCAGCGCCAGCTGTAGATGCGGTAGACCGTGAACTCGGTGCCGCCGTGCATCTCGCGGTAGGTGCCAGCGCGCACGCCCTTCGGGGCGGGCGCCATGATCTCGACATGGTGGCCGCGGCCAGCCATGCCGACGGCGAGTTGGCGGGCAAAGCTCGCCGATCCGTTGACGTCGGGCGCGAACGTGTCGCAGCCCAGCAGAATTCTCAGCGGCGCGCTCGCGGCGGCCGGGGAGGCGTCAGGCACGCGGGGATTCCTTCGCTCGGGTGTCGGGCACCCTTCAAGGTACCCCAGTGCGGGGGGAACGCCGACGCGACTAGCGGTGAGTCTGCGGGTGGTGCCGCGCGAGCTGGAAGACGCCGATCACGGCGACGGTGCCCACGACGAGCCAGGTCAGGATCACCCAGAGCGGAACCTCGGATGCCTCACCGAACACGGTGATGCCGATCACGACCGCGACGAGCGGGTCGACGACCGTGAGCCCCGCGATCACCAGGTCGGGCGCGCCCACCGAGTACGCCGTCTGCACGAAGTAGCCGCCGAGCGCCGCGGCCGCCAGCAGCGAGACGATGCACAGCACGGTGAGCCACTCGAAGTTGCCGTTGCCGAGCCGGTTGATGACCGCCTTGGCGAGCGTGGCGACGAAGCCGTAGAGCACGCCGGCGGCGAGGATGTAGAAGATCGCGCCAGCGCTGGTGCGCCAGCGGACGAAGGCCAGGCCGAGCGCGACGAGGATCGCGGCGAGGGCCGAGAGCACGATGATGAGCTGCGCATCCCCGAGCACGTGCTCTTTGGCGTAGACGGCGGCGATGGCGACGAAGACGCCGATCCCGCCGACGCACATGAAGATCGCGTTCCGCGCCCGGTGCTCGAGCCGGTGCCCCGACAGCCGAGCGTTGAGGATCGAGGTCAGCACGAGAGCGACCACGCCGAGCGGCTGCACCACGATGAGCGGCGCGAAGGTGAGGCTCGTCAGCTGAAACACGATCGCCAGGCCGAGCATCAGGGTTCCGAGCGCCCACCACGGCCGCGCCAGAAGGCGGAACAGCTGCCCCGGGCTGAGGCCGGCTTTCGCCCCGGACCCGTGCGACTCCTCGACCTGTTCCACGCCGCGATGCTGGAACTGCGCCCCCAGCGAGAGGAACACCGCGCCGATCAAGGCGATCACGATGCCGACGGGGGCGAGCGAGCCGACGAAGCTCGAGGCATCGAAATCGCTCAGGACGGGGGGCACCAATCGAATCTAGCGGCATCCGCGCCGATATCCTTGACCCATGGCCGTTCTCCCTATCGTCATCACGGGAGATCCCGTACTCCACACCACCGCCGCCGCGGTGACCGACTTCGGGCCGAAGCTCGCCGAGCTGGTGCGCGACATGGTCGACACCATGGATGCCGCCCCCGGCGTCGGTCTCGCCGCCCCGCAGGTGGGGGTGCCGCTGCGCGTCTTCGTCTACCGCTGGGACGACGAGGACGGCGTGCACCATGAGGGCACCGCGGTCAACCCGGAGCTCTGGATCTCGCCCCCCGAGCCGGGCGAGCCCGACGAGGACGAGGAGTCGGAGGGCTGCCTGTCGATTCCCGGCGAGCGGTTCCCGCTGCGCCGTTCAGCTCGGGCGCTGCTGCGCGCTCAGGACGCCTCCGGGGCGCCCTTCGAGATCGAGGCCGAGGGCTGGCTCGCGCGCATCTTCCAGCACGAGTACGACCACCTCGACGGCGTGCTCTACGCCGACCGGCTCAGCTACCCGCACAACCGTGCGGTGGTCAAGGCGATCAAGAAGCAGAGCTGGGGCTCCCCCGGCAAGTCGTGGATGCCCGGCGTCGACGACCTCGACGCCTGACCGCTCAGCTCGGGCGGTACGCGGCCGCCGAACGGATCGCGTCGAAGAGTGCCTCGGGCTCGACATCCTTGAAGAGCACCGCGTAGGCACCTGCCTCGGCGGCGGCCGGCAGCTGCTCGTCCAGGTCGACCGTGGCGAACAGGATGACGCGCGGCGGGGTGCCCTGTTCGGCGACCCGCTCGTCGCTGCGGATGCGCTCGGCGGCGACGGCGCCTCCGACACGTCGCATGTGCAGGTCCATCAGCACCACGTCGACCGCGTTGCGGCGGGCGAACGCGAGCGCCCCCGCCCCGTCGCTCGCCTGCCCGACGACCTCGAACTCGGACTGGGAGCCGAGCAGCAGCGCCCAGCCTTCCCGCTGCCGACTGGAGTCGTCGACGATCAGCACCCGGATGGGCGGGGCCGGCGGACGCCGAGGGCTCACCGGTTCTCCGCGCGCGGCTCGCGGTGGATCCCGGGGAAGATCGCCGAGACCGAGAACCCGACCCCGGGCACCTCGTAGGCGTTGAACACGCCGCCGAACAGCTCGGCGCGCTGGCGCATGTCGGAGATCCCGCGACCGGTCGGGCGCTGGGTGAGCGCGGCCAGGTCGTCGTCCTGGGAGTAGGCGCGCTGCTGCGCTTCGACGTTCGGGTCGAGACCTTCGCGACGCGCGTGCGCGCGGATCCCGTCGTCGTCGACGAGCACCTCCAAGCCGTGGTCGGTCCACTTGAAGCTGACGCGCACCTCGGTGCCTTCGCCGCCGTGGCCGAGCGAGTTCGCGAGCGCCTCCTGCAGGATCCGGTAGATCGCCAGCTCCGTGCCCTGCTTCAGGTCGAGCCGCGTTCCCGTCTCGACGAACTCGATGACGAGGCCGGCGTCGCGCATCACCTTGAACAGCTCGCGGACGGACGAGAGACTCGGCTGAGGTCCGGCCTGCGCCTCCCCGGCCCGCACAACATCCATGACGCGCCGCAGGTCGCCGAGCGTCGTGCGGGCGGTGTCGGCGATCGTCGCCGCCGTGCGCGCCGCCACCTGCGGGTCGGCCGCGGCCGCATACCGGGCTCCGTCGGCCTGGCTGATGATCACCGAGACGGAGTGCACGATCAGCTCATGCAGCTCGCGCACGATCGTGAGGCGCGAGCCCTGCTCGGCCAGCTCCAGCTCGAGGTCGAGCCGCTCGCGCTCGAGGGTGACGCGGTCGCTGCCATCGCGACCGTTCGCGCGACGAGCGCGGCGCCAGAGCACCGCCAGCACGAGCGCCGCAACGAGAAAGACGCCCGCCGCCACCGCCAGTCCGACGATGACAACGAACGAGTTGTCCTGAATCCAGTCGTTCACGCGGGTCTCTCCTTCGGGCGTTCGGGCCCGAAGGAGAGACTACCGGCGCCGTGCGGCGCGCGGTCGCGTTATTCGACCGGCGGCGTGGGCCGGTTGGCGCGCAGCACCTCCAGGCGGGCGCGGTATTCGACCTCGTCGATGTCGCCGTTGGCGAAGCGCTCGGCGAGCGTCTTCTCGGCGCCGCGAGCGCCCTCGTGCGCGGCAGCGTGCCAGGCGGCCCCGGCGAATCGACGACGCGAACGGGCGAGCACGATGATCAGCACCACGATCGGTGCGAACCAGAGGAGGAAGAACAGCGGCGCCAACCAGAACGCTGCGTGGCCGCCGGTGTGGGCGATCGAACCGGCAATGGCGAGGGAATTCAGCACGAGTGCTCCTTGTGTTCGGGGTTCCAGCGGAACCTGATGACTCCACTCTCGCCGTCGCGGCGCCGCGGCGAATCTGCCGACGGGAGCCTTCTCGCTACTCCCCCAGGTGCACGTTCGGGCGGCGGACTACTCCGCGCGGCCGGGCGCCACCAGTCCCGTCTCGTAGGCGATCACGACGAGCTGCACGCGGTCGCGGGCGAGGAGCTTCGACATGATGCGCGAGACGTGGGTCTTCGCGGTGAGCGGGCTCAGAAAGAGCTCACGTCCGATCTCGTCATTCGTCATGCCCTGCCCGACCAGCGCCAAGACCTCGCGCTCACGATCGGTGAGCACCGCCAGTCGGCTGGCGTCGGGGGCCGTGGTCAGCCCGCTGGCGACCTGCTCGAGAAGGCGCTTGGTGACACGCGGACTCAGCAGCGCCTCCCCCGCGGCCACGACGTGCACCGCACGAAGCAGCTCCACCGGTTCGGTGTCCTTGACGAGAAAGCCGCTCGCCCCCGCGCGGATCGCCTGGGCAACATACTCGTCGAGCTCGAACGTGGTCACGACGACGACATGCGTGCCGGTGAGCGCGGGGTCGGCGGCGATCTGCTCAGTCGCCCAGAGCCCGTCCCCGTCCGGCATGCGGATGTCCATCAGCACCACATCCGGCCGCTCTCGCCGCACGAGCGACACGGCCTCGCGCCCGGTCGAGGCCTCGCCGACGACATCGAGATCGGGCTCGGCCTCGAGCAGGCTCCGAAAGCCCGCCCGGATCAGGTGCTGGTCGTCGGCGAGAGCAACGCGAATGGTCATGAATCCTCCGGAAGGTCGGACGGCACCGGGAACTCGGCGACGACCCGGAAGCCGCCCTCGGGCGCAGGTCCTGCCGTCAGCTGGCCGCCGAGCAGCTCGGCGCGTTCGCGCATGCCGAGCAGCCCGCGACCTCCGGATTCGCTGGCAGGGCCGGGCGCAGCGGTCCCGTCGTCGACCACCTCGAGGTGGAGACGCGACCCGGACTGCGCCAGGCTCACCGAGACCGTCCGAGCGCCGTGCCCGTGCCTCTGGGTGTTGGTGAGCGACTCCTGCACGACGCGGTAGATGGCCAGCTGCACCGGCTTCGGCACGGCGTGGTGCGCGACGCGATCGTCGAGTGTCACTCGAAGTTCGCTGGCCTCCACCGACGCGATCAGCCCGGGCAGCCGGCTCAGGTCCGGCTCGGGCACGAGCGGCGCACTCGGGTCGGCGCCGCGCTCGGCGCGCAGCACGCCCAGCACGGCGCGCACCTCGTCGAGCGCGGACTTGCTGGTCTCCTTGATGCTCGCCAGAGCATCCGCCGCCTTGTCGGGCTGACGCTCCATCAGATGCAGACCGACCCCCGCCTGCACGTTGATCTGACTGAGCGAATGCGCAAGAACGTCGTGCAGCTCTCGGGCGATGCGCACGCGCTCGGCCTGCACCTCGTTGCGCTGACGCTCGCGCTCCTCGCGCAGGTACTCGCGCGCCCGCTCGGTCCGCGAGCGGATTCCTTCACCGACCCCCAGCAGAATGAGGATCCCGAGCGTGGTGACGGCCACGCGCCCCGGCGTCCACGCGCCGAACGGCGGCAGGAGCGCGATCGCGAGAGTCGCGACCCAGGCGATCGAGATCGAGACCCATGCCCAGACGCGAGCACCCCGCACGATCGCCCCCACCACTGCGAAGGCAAGCGCGACGTACGGCGGACTGGCGTCGGCGCCGAACAGCAGATCGAGTGACGCCGCCGCGGAGATGAGCGCGATCACAGGACCGGGATACCGGCGCGCGCCGGCGAGGATGATCGGCGCCAGCACCGCGAGCACCAGTGAGACGATCGCCTCGCGCGGCTGCACGACGAACAGCCCGCCGAACGTGTCGGCGGGGAGCAGAGACACGCGCACGCGGATCAGCGCGATCGGCACCTGCACCACGAAGCTGATGATCACCGGGAGCCACAGCGTCGCCCACCGCGGCGGATGCATCCACGGCGGCGTCGTCACCCGAGTCACCTCGGACGGGGTCGAAGAGCCGGGCATCCCCCGATCGTACGCGCGACCGTCGGCACCGGCATCGGCCCGAGGGTGCGCGACGACTACTCCCGAAGGAGTAGCGCGCGGAATCAGCACCTGATTCGTGAAGTGGCTCCCCGGCTTGGACTCGAACCAAGAACCTATCGGTTAACAGCCGATTGCTCTGCCAATTGAGCTACCGAGGATTGCTGCGAACAGCCGGTCTAGCTTAGCAAACCTGCGAGGCCATTCTGTCCGCCTGCGTCCCCGTCACGAAAGCGCCGCAAGACATGTCGGCGAGGGCGCGAAAACCGGCTCGCCGAGGGACGTCAGCGCGCCCTCGGGACCGAGAGCGAAGCTCGTCACCGAGTCGGAGAGCTGGTTGGCCACGTGCACGAAGCGCCCGTCGCAGACCAGATGGCGGGGCCAGTCGCCCCCGCAGTCGACGTCTCCGACCGCGGTGAGTTCCGCGCCGTCCCAGCCGGTGACCGCGATCCGGTTCGCGCCGCGCACGCCCGCGATCAGGAAGCGGCCGTCGGCCGACAGCGCCAGCGCCGCGGCCTGGCTGCGCCCCGGCTCGCCGGGAAGCGGCACCGAACCGCCGAACTCGAACGAGTCCTCGGCCGGTTCCAGCACGCTCACCGTCAGGCCCCACTCCCCCAGCACCGCGAGGCGTCCGCCGGAGAGCGCCAGCAGGTCGCGCGGACCCGTGCCCGCCGGAAGCGCGATCGATGCCACGCGCTCCAGTCGCGCTCCTCTCCAGCGATGCAGATGCACGCGATCCGCCCCGAGGTCGGCCGTGGCAATGCGCCCGTCGTCGAGCACCAGCACGTGGTGGGCGTGCGGCGATGCCTGCGCCGGCCACGGGCCGCCGCCGATCGCGTCGAGCTCCTGCTCGGCGGGCCCCAGCCCCTCACCCTCGCCGGCGCCCTCGCTCGCACCCACGCCGTGCACCGCCACGACGCCATCGCCGTAGCGCGCGGCGACGAGTGCCTCGCCGCCGGACGGGCGTGCCGCAACCGCGAGATGGCACGGCGACGCCGCCGTGCCGCTGTCGCGCACCGCGACCTCGCGAAGGGCGCCGTCCTCCGCCCGGTCCCAGGCGGCAATGGCCGAGTCGGCCTCCAGCGCGGCGAACACGCGACGCGGAGTCACCGTCACCCACGACGGCGACTCGACCTCCGCGACGAGGCCGAGGTACTCGAAACGCCCGTCGGCGTGGCTTCGACCACGGCCGATGCCACGGGCACGGCCGCCCATGGCGGCGCCGTAGCCGCCCAGCAGGAACTCCGTCATCGCTGCAGGGCTGCCAGGGTGCGCACGTAGGGATGCAGCGGGTCGCTGAGCACCTGATCGACCTTGCCGTACCCGACAAAGTGGCCCGCGTGCATGATCGCGATCCGGTCGGTGATCGTGCGCAGCTCGCGCAGATCGTGGCCGACGACGATGGCAGAGAAGCCGTGCTCCCGCTGCATCTCCTTGATCACGTCGAGGATGCGCCCGCGCATCAGCACATCGACGCCCATCGTCGGGTCGTCGGCGACGAGAATCTCGGGCGTCACGACGAGGGCGCGCGCGAGCGCGATGCGCTGACGCTGGCCTCGACTCAGTTCGTGCGGGAACTTGTCCATCACGCGAAGCGGAAGCCGCACCGCGTCGATGAGAGCCGCCGCGCGCCGACCCGCGTCGTCGGGATCCGCGTGACGGTCGCGCTCGAACAGCGGCGAGGCCACGTTCTCGCCGATCGTCATCCGCGGCTCCAGGGTCGATCCGCCGTCCTGCGGCAGATAGCCGACGCGCCAGACCAGTTGGGCACGAGCGCGAGCGGATGCGTCGCGCAGCGGAACGCCGAGCACCGACAGTCCGCCCCCGAAGATCCGCGGCGGAACGGTCTCGCCCACCAGCGTCTGACCGGCCACGGCGCGCGCGAGCGTGCTCTTGCCAGAGCCCGCCTCTCCGACGATGCCGAGGATCTCGCCCGCGAACAGTTCGAAGTTGACCCCGTCGACGGCGACCTCGCGGACGCCGTAGCCAAGCGTCAGGTCGTCAGCGCGAACGGTGACGGCGGAGTGACTCACGCTCACAACTTACGCCACGTCACCGCCGAGTGAGGCTGCCGAGCCAGCCCTCACCCAACTCGGCGATCGTGGCGAGGGTGACACCCGGGGCGAGGTACATGGTCTGTCGGCCCGACAGCAGCGGCAGCGTCGGAAGACGCGAGGCGAGGCGCTCCTCGAGGGTGGCGATCGTCTCCTGACGATCATCCACGTTCGCGGTCGTGCCCTGCAGCGCGATCAGCTCGTCCGTCGTCTCGTCGTCGATCCCGGTCGGCAGCCCCAGATCCGACGAATAGAGCCGGGTGAGGGCGTCATCGACGTCGACCCCCGCGGGCGTGGTGGTGTACAGGAAGATCGGGTAGCGCTCAGCGCCCAGAGTCGCGCGAGTGAACGGGCCGTCGACTTCGTCGAACGTGACCGCGAACAGGCCGCCCTCCTCCAGCTGCGACTCGAGCTCGGCCCGGATCGCCTCGCCCGAGACATCAGCGGCGCTTGCCACGTAGCTGATCACGAGCGGAACCGGCGTCTCGACGTCGGCGTCCGACAGCCGCGCCGCCGCGCGCTCGACATCCGCCCCGCCCTCGGTGTCACCGTAGACGGCGAGCACACCCTGCTCACCCGGGGCGGTTCCCGCCTCGAGCGAGCCGGTGCGCAGGGCAACCGGAAGGAACCCGTAACTGGGCGACCACTCCGCGGGGGCGATGTCGGCGAGCGAGACGCGGTCCACCAGGTCCGCCATCGCCTTGCGCACGGCGAGCGCCGCCTTCGAGCTGGCCTCCTCCGTGGCGGAGCCGAACGGCATCGTGCTGAAGTCGAACGCCAGCATCCGCATGCTGTTCGTGGGCTGAACTCGCGTCGTCAGGCCCGAGGTCGCCATCAGGTCCGCCCGCTCCTCGGCGGTGAAGCTGCCGAACGCGACATCCACCTCCGCTGACGCCACCCGCTCGGCCAGGCTCGCCGCCTCGAGCTCCGTCTCCAGCACGATGACGGTGCCGGTCGGCTCCTCGATGTCGTCCTCGAAGCCGACGACGGTGAAGGCGGTTCCGTCGACGCTCGCGATCTTCCACTCGCCCGCGAACCCCCCGCCGGCGATGATCACCGCGTCGTCGGTGATCGCGTCGGCGGCGAAGATCTCCTCGTCGAGGATGGCCCCGGCCGGTCCCGCCAGCACGCTGGGGAACGTCACATCATCCTCTTCGCGCAAGGTGAAGACGACCGTGTTGGTGTCCACTGCCGCCACCGACTGCAGTCCGCGCAGCAACGTCACCGGACCCGAGGCGTCGCTGATCGCGAGCTGGCGCTCGAAGCTGAAGACCACGTCGGAGGCCGTGAGGTCGTCGCCGTTGGGAAACTCCAGCCCCGACGGCAGCGTCACCGTGTACTCGGTGTCGGAGGTGAACTCGGCGCTCTCGGCGAGTGAGAGCTCGATCTCACCGGTATCAGCCACGATCTCAACCAGACGCGGGTACAGCTGGTGCAGGAACTCGCTGGTCGCCGCGTCGCGCGTCGCAGCGGGGTCGAGCGAGACGATGTCCGCGGTCGTGCCCACCACGATCGGGCGCGGGGCTCCCGCACCGGCGCAGCCGGACAGCAGCAGGGCGACGGATGCCGCGGCGATCGCCACGACACCTCTCCGTCGAAGAGCGAACAGGTGATTCACGCGCGGCCTTTCAGGTGGGGTGTCGGACTCGGACCGGTGTCACCGCGTCGAGACCACGTCTCTTGATAACACACCGAGCCTGAGGCGCGCGCGCTGAGCGGAGCTCAGCTCTCCCGAAGGCGCCGCCGCTCCGTCTCCAGAGCCGCCGATTCGCGCGCCAGAATCGACCAGCGCTCCTGGTCTCCATCGGACTGCGCCCGCTGCATCGCCCCGAGCACCTCCGCCTTCAACCGCAGCAGATCGCGATCAATGAGCGAGGTCACCACGTCTCGGCAGTAGGCCGCGATCTGGTCCGGTCGCTGCGGAATCGGCGCGATCGCCAGCTGCGAGACGAGGCTCGTGAAGCCCGACGGAGCCTGCTCGGCGACGCTCGCGACCCAACGGTCCTCGGCGGCGGGATCGCCCTCGACCTCGGCGAGAGCGGCCGCCACTGCGTCGCGCACCACGCCGAGCGCCGCATTGCCGACCTTCACCTGGGTGACGCGTTCGAGCAGCTCGCGACCGACGTGCTCGGGATGCTGCAGGATCGCCATGAGCGCATCGCGTTCGCCGCGGGTCAGCGGATCGGTCGGCAGCTCCATCAGCCGGAACTCCGGGGCCGGTTCTGCCGTCTCTTCGGCGCCCGCGCGCGGCGGCGCGGAGCGCTCCGGGGCGCGCGTCGAGGTGCCGCGGCTCGTTGAGACCGCGCGACTCACCTCCCGCGGGTCCAGGCCGAGCCAGCCCGCCAGGCTGCGCACGTATCCGACACCCATCGCGCTGTCACGGATGCCCGCGACCACCGGAGCGGCCGCTCGCAGCGCCGCCACCCGGCCCTCCACCGTCTCCAGGTCGTGCCCGGCCAGCTGTCGGCGGATCATGAACTCGAACATCGGCTTGCGGGTCGCGATGAGCGACTGCACGGCCTCGTCGCCGCGGTGCAGGCGCAGGTCGCACGGGTCCAGGCCGTCCGGGGCGACCGCGACGAAGGTCTGCGCCGCGAAGCGCTGCTCCTCAGCGAAGGCGCGGCTCGCGGCCTTCTGCCCCGCCTCGTCCGGATCGAAGGTGAAGATCACCTGGCCGGTGCCCTGGGTGTTGCTGTTGTCGACATCGCCGAGCACGCGGCGCAGCACCTTGATGTGGTCGACGCCGAACGCCGTCCCGCAGGTGGCGATCGCCGTCGTCACCCCCGCCAGATGGCAGGCCATCACGTCGGTGTAGCCCTCCACCACCACGACCTGCTTGCTCTTGGCGATGTCGCGGCGGGCCAGATCGAGCCCGTAGAGCACCTGGCTCTTGTGGTAGATCGGCGTCTCCGGCGTGTTCAGGTACTTCGGCCCCTGGTCGTCGTCGAGGAGCTTGCGAGCGCCGAAGCCGACCGTCGCGCCCGTGACGTCGCGGATCGGCCACACCAGCCGTCCGCGGAAGCGGTCGTAGACGTTGCCGCGCTCCCCCGTGCTGAGCAGGCCGGATGCGGTGAGCTCGTCCTGGCTGAAGCCGCGGCCCTTCAGATGGTCGCCGAGCGCCGAGAACGACTTCGGCGCGAAGCCGACGCCGAAGCGCTCGGCCGCGGCGGCGTCGAAGCCGCGCGAACCGAGGAAATCGCGGCCCACCTGCGCGGCCGGCGTGCGCAGCTGCTCGCGGAAGAACTCCTCCGCCGCCGCGTTCGCGGCGATCAACCGCGCCCGGTTGCCGTGGTCAGGGGCAGCCCCGCCGCCCTCGTAGTGCAGTTCGTAGCCGAGCCGGGCCGCCATCCGCTCCACCGCCTCGGTGAAGCTGACGTGATCCATCTTCTGCAGGAAGCTGAAGACGTCGCCATCCTCCCCGCAGCCGAAGCAGTGGTAGCGGCCGACGCTCGGCCGCACGTGGAAGCTGGGGCTGCGCTCCTCATGGAACGGGCACAGGCCCTTCATCGAGTCCACGCCGCCGCTCTTCAGGGTGACGAAGTCGCCCACGATGTCGGCGATGTTGATGCGGCTGCGCACTTCGTCGATGTCGTTTCGACGAATGAGCCCGGGCATGCCGCTGATTCTACGGCGCGCGGCGCGGACGCCGCGGTCTACCGCAGGCGCTCGTGCTGCTGATTGGCGGAAACGTCGGTGAGCGAGGCCACCTGGTCGACGATCACGCGCCGCCGCGCGGTGTCATCCGACGCGGTCGCCCAGTCCGCCGCGAACCCGGTATCGAGGTGCTCGGGACGCCTCCACAGCGCATCCGCCAGCTCGGTGAGGATCTCGCGCTGCCGCTCGTAGTACGGCTGCCGCGAGTTCGTCGACATCACGTTCGCCGCGACGATGCCCTTCAGCACGGCGATCTCGGCCTGCGTCTCCGGCGGCACCCGCACATCGCCGCCGAACCGCGCCAGGGCGACCTGCGGATGCGCGGCGCGCGTTGCGTGGATCGCCGCGTGCGAGAACCGCCCGATCAGCTGGCTCGTCAGGTTCTTCAGCTTGGCGAGGTCGCGCCGCGAACCGTCCCAGGAGTCGATCCACCACGGAAGCCCGTCGAGCCGGTCGAAGGCCGCGAGCAGCTCGTCGCGCGAGATCTCGCCGCCGATCCAGCCGAACATCGAATCCACCAGCGCCTCATGATCGACGCGAGCGCTCAGCGCCGGCACATCGAGGTAGCCGTTGACGATCGCGTCCTCGAAATCGTGCACCGAGTACGCGATGTCGTCCGAGAGATCCATCACCTGCGCCTCGATGCAGCGCACCCGCTCGGGCGCCCCCTCGCGCATCCACTCGAAGACGGGCGTGTCGTCAGCGTAGAAGCCGAACTTGCTGCGACCGCTCGGATCGGGGATCCCCTGCGCCTGCGGCCACGGGTACTTGCAGCTCGCGTCCAGGCTCGCACGCGTCAGGTTCAGACCGTAGCTGCGCCCGTCGGGGCCGAACACCTTCGGCTCGAGACGGCTCAGCAGCCGCAGCGTCTGCGCGTTGCCCTCGAAGCCGCCGTAGGGCGCCGCCCAGTCGTTGAGCGCCTTCTCGCCGTTGTGCCCGAACGGCGGATGCCCGAGGTCGTGGGCCAGGCACGCCGCGTCGACCACATCGGGGTCGAGCCGCAGTCGCATCGCCAGCTCACGGCCGATCTGCGCCACCTCGAGCGAGTGCGTCAGCCGGTTGCGCGCGAAGTCGAGCCCCGCCGTCGGGCTGAGCACCTGCGTCTTCACCGCCAGCCGACGCAGCGCGCTCGAGTGCAGGATGCGCGCGCGGTCGCGAGCGAAGTCGGTGCGCGGGGTGGTGTGGTGATCTTCGGGAAGCCAGCGCTCGATGTCGTGCTCGGAGTAGCCGACCGGCGGCTGCGCCTCAGCCACCGCTGGTGTCGCCTTCGCCCTCGGTCAACTCGCTGCGCTGGGCGCCCTCGAGCTCCCGGCTGTCCAGCCAACCGTACGGCAGTGTCGGCACCTTCGGCGTTCCGGCGCGGCCGCGCTGACCCTCCGCCTCGGCACCCGGATACGGCTGGGCCGGGTCGAGCTGCGAGAGCAGCTCGGCGATCTCATCGAGGCTGGACGAGCGTGCCAGCGCCGCGCGCAGCTCACCGCCGACCGAGTAGCCCTTGAAGTACCAGGCGACGTGCTTGCGGATGTCGCGGCAGGCGCGGCCCTCGTCGTCAAAGAACTCGACGAGCAACTCGGCGTGACGCTGGAACGCTGTCGCCACCTCGCCGAGCGTCGGCTCCGCCTTGAGATGGCCGCCCTGGAACGCCGCGGCCAGGTCTCCGAACAGCCAGGGGCGGCCCAGGCATCCGCGTCCGACGACGACGCCGTCGCAGCCGGTCTCGGCCACCATACGCAGGGCATCCTCGGCGCTCCAGATGTCGCCGTTGCCGAGCACCGGAACGCTGTGGATGGTCTCCTTCAGTTTCGCGATCGCCGACCAGTCGGCGTGGCCGGAGTAGAACTCGGCCGCCGTGCGGGCGTGCAGCGCGATCGAGGCCACGCCGGCGCCCTCGGCGGCCTTCGCCGCCTCCAGGTAGGTCAGATGCTCGGCGTCGATGCCCTTGCGCATCTTCACCGTCAGCGGAATATCGCCGGCGGCCTTCACCGCGCCCTCGACGATCTCGCGGAACAGCCCGAGCTTCCACGGCAGCGCCGAGCCTCCGCCCTTGCGGGTGACCTTCGGCACCGGGCACCCGAAGTTCAAGTCGATGTGGTCGGCGCGATCCTCGGCCACCAGGAAGGTGACCGCCTCGGCAACCGTCTTCGGGTCGACCCCGTAGAGCTGGATCGAGCGGGGCGTCTCCGACTCGTGGTGCTGAATCAGCCGCAGGCTTGCCGGAGTGCGCTCGACCAGCGCGCGGCTGGTGATCATCTCGGAGACATACAGCCCCGCGCCGTACTCGCGGCACAGCCGCCGGAACGCCGTGTTGGTGATGCCCGCCATCGGCGCGAGCACGACCGGAACGTCCAGTTCGATCGGCCCGATCCGCAGCGGCGTGGCGCGCGCGTCGGGAATCGACGCCGGGCTCTCGGCGTTGCGGTCTGTGACGGTGAGAATGGACATCGTCTCGATTCTCCCAGAAAGGTCCTGAGCACGTGACGAACGGGCGTGAACGCGTCGAAGCGGATGCCGCTGCGCGCGGAATCGAGATCGAGATCATCGAGCGCACCGCCGCCCGGTCACTCGAGGAGGCCGCCGAGATCCTGGGCATCACCCCGGCCGACATCGTGAAGACGCTCGTCGTCAAGCGCAGCGACGGAACGTACCTGTTCGCGCTGGTGCCCGGCGACCGGCAGATCTCCTGGCCGAAGCTGCGCGCCCTGCTCGGCGTCAACCGACTGAAGCTCCCGGATGCACAGGTCGCCTTCGAGGCGACCGGCTATGAGCGCGGCACGATCACGCCGTTCGGCTCCACCACCGCATGGCCCGTCGTCGCCGACGCGAGCATGGTGGGGCGACGGGTGTCGATGGGAGCCGGGGAGCACGGACTCAGCCTGTTCGCTGACGCGGACGCGGTGATCCGATCGTTCGAGGCGACGCTCGCCGATATCACCGAGCCGATCGCGGCGCGAGACTAGTCGAGTTCGGCGCTCAGACCGCGTCCGCGTCGAGGGCGCGCGTCACGAGCGCGTGCTCCGGGTGCGCATTGACGACGCAGGCATCGCCCTCGCAGGCCGCCGCATCCGAGGCTCCCACCATCTCAAGCGGGCTCGGGGTCGTGGGCTGAGTCATGC
Organism: Herbiconiux sp. J20-20; assembly: GCF_057365085.1. Taxonomy (NCBI): domain Bacteria; kingdom Bacillati; phylum Actinomycetota; class Actinomycetes; order Micrococcales; family Microbacteriaceae; genus Herbiconiux; species Herbiconiux sp. J20-20. The sequence goes on along the minus strand of NZ_CP195122.1, from coordinate 199,348 downwards.
TGCGGTCTCCTTCTCGGCGCTGAGCTGGCGAAGCACGTCGGCAAACACGGTGGTGTCTTGTGCCCCCGACACACCGTAGCGCTCTTCGAAGACGAAGAAGGGCACCCCCGAAATTCCGTAGGCGGCGGCCTGGGCCACGTCCGCCTTCACCGCGGGCAGATAGCGCTCGCTCTCGAGCGCCTCGACGACCTCGTCGCGGTCGAATCCGAGGCGGGCCGCGACGTCGGCCAGGTCGGGGATGCGACCCACGTGTCCGCCGTCGACGAAGTACGCCTTCAGCAGCGCCTCCTTCATCTCCGCCTGGCGGCCGCGCTCCTTCGCGAAGTGCAGCAGTTCGTGCGCCTTGACCGTGTTGGTCTGGTGCACGTGATCGAAGTCGTAGGCGAGCCCGACGCTCGCGGCGATGTCGGTGACGCGCTGGATCATCTGCTCGACCTGCGGCATCGGCAGTCCCTTGCGCTCGGCGAGGTACTGCGCGGTCGTGCCCTCGTAGTCGACCGGGGTGTCGGGCGACAGCTCGAACGAGTGGTACTCGATCTCGACCTCACCGTCGAACTCGGCCACGGCCGCCTCGAACTTCCGCTTGCCGATGTAGCACCAGGGGCACTGCACGTCCGACCAGATGTCCACCTTGATCACGTCACTCACCTCACCCTCAACGCCCCCGCCCCGCGCATATTCCCACCGAGCGCTACCGAAACTCACGAGCGCACCCGGTTCTCCGGTGGCGGTCGCGTGTTTGGGTAGCGCTCGGCGGAGGGGGGCGGGGGGTTAGGCGCCGAGGAGGTGGCCGGCGAGGTAGCGCTCGAGGCCGTCGAGCGGGATGCGCTCTTGGCTCATCGTGTCGCGCTCGCGCACGGTCACCGCGTTGTCGTCGAGGGTGTCGAAGTCGACGGTGACGCAGAACGGCGTGCCGATCTCGTCCTGGCGACGGTAGCGGCGCCCGATCGCACCCGCGTCGTCGAACTCGATCATCCAGTGCTGGCGCAGGCGGGCGGCGAGCTCCTTCGCCACCGGCGAGAGCTTCTCGTTGCGCGACAGCGGCAGCACCGCGACCTTGACCGGCGCGAGACGACGGTCGAGACGCAGCACGGTGCGCTTGTCGACGCCGCCCTTGGTGTTGGGGGCCTCGTCCTCGCTGTAGGCGTCCACCAGGAACGCCATCAGCGCGCGCGTCAGGCCGAACGCCGGCTCGATCACGTACGGGATCCAGCGCTCGTTCTTGGTCTGGTCGAAGTACGACAGGTCGACGCCGGAGTGCTCGGAGTGCGTCTTCAGGTCGAAGTCGGTGCGGTTGGCGACACCCATCAGCTCGCCCCACTCGGATCCGGCGAAGCGGAAGCGGTACTCGACGTCGACGGTGCGCTTCGAGTAGTGGCTGAGCTTCTCCTTCGGGTGCTCGTAGAACCGCAGGTTCTCCTCGTGGATGCCGAGGTCGCGGTACCACTTCATGCACGCGTCGATCCAGTACTGGTGCCACTCCTCGTCGGTGCCGGGCTCGACGAAGAACTCCATCTCCATCTGCTCGAACTCGCGCGTGCGGAAGATGAAGTTTCCGGGGGTGATCTCGTTGCGGAAGCTCTTGCCGACCTGGGCGATGCCGAACGGCGGCTTCATGCGGGCGCTCGACATCACGTTCGCGAAGTTGACGAAGATGCCCTGCGCGGTTTCGGGCCGCAGGTAGTGCATGCCGGCCTCGTCATCCACCGGGCCGAGGAAGGTCTTCAGCAGTCCGCTGAAAGCACGCGGCTCGGTCCACTGGCCGCGGGTGCCGCAGTTGGCGCAGGCGATGTCGGCGAGGCCGTTCTCGGGCGCGCGGCCCTTCTTCTCCTCGAACTCCTCGAGCAGGTGGTCTTCGCGGTAGCGCTTGTGGCAGCTCTGGCACTCGACGAGCGGATCACTGAAGACCTCGACGTGACCGGAGGCCTCCCAGACCTTCTTCGGCAGGATCACCGAGGAGTCGATGCCGACGATGTCGTCGCGCGTCTGCACCATGAACTTCCACCACTCGCGCTTGATGTTCTCCTTCAGCGCGGTGCCGAGCGGGCCGTAGTCCCAGGCGGAACGGGAGCCGCCGTAGATCTCACCCGCCTGGTAGACGAAGCCTCGGCGCTTGGCGAGGGAGATGATCGAATCGAGCGGGTTGGGCGTTGCCACGAAGAAACTCCAGAGGTCAGCCGCGCTGGCTGCGCGGTCGATGGTGCGCGGGATGCGTCAACGGCGAACGCCGGACGCTTCCCGTCAGCCTACCGGCGCTCACGCCCCCCAGAGCGCCTGAGTGACGGCCCGAACGTCGGACTCGTCATTCCAGAGGTGGAACGACGCCCGCAGACGTCCCGCCCGACCGGAGACCCGGATGCCCGCCGCGATGAGCGTGCGCAGGTCTTGCCCGCTGGTGTCGGGCCAGGTGACGATCGGCTGGTGCTGCGGCGGGATGCCGAGCGCCTCGCAGAGCGCATCGCCCAGCCCGCTGGTGCGCTCCCACACCTCCGTCATGTCGAGCCCGGCGAACAGCTCGATCGCGTGCTCGGCGCCGACCCACGCCTGCCAGGCGGGCGAGACGTCGAAGCGCCGGGCGTTCGTCGCGAGATGCATCTCGGGCCCGTAGGTGCTCTTCCAGACGTCGTCGCCGGCGTACCAGCCCGCCTGCAGCGGCCGCAGCGCCCGCGCGCCGCGCTCGCTGACGGTCAAGAAGCCGACGCCGCGCGGCGAGCACAGCCACTTGTAGGTGTGGCACGAGGTGATGTCGAACAGCGAGGCGTCGACCGGGTACACGCCCGCGGCCTGGGTGACGTCGCAATAGGTGAGCGCACCGACCCGCGCGGCCGCCTCCGTGATCGCGCCGACGTCGGCCACCTGCCCGGTCGCCGACTGCACGAGCGAGAACGCCACCAGGTGGGTGTCATCGCGGATCTCGTCGGCGAGAGCGTCGAGGGCGACGACGCGCACGCGGATGCCGCCCTCCCCCTGGCGCTGCAGGAACGGGAAGTGCACCGACGAGAAGTCGTGGTCGGCGATCAGCACCTCGGCCCCCGGCGGCACCGCCTCGGCGACGAGCGAGGTCATGACCGAGACGGCCCCGCCGATGGCCACCTGGTCGACGGGCACCCGCACCAGCCGCGCATAGGAGGCGCGCGTCCGCTCGATGACCGGGTCATAGCCCTGCGGGTCGCGGTCGGCCGCCGCCCACGCCTCGAGGTCGGCCATCATGGCGTCGACGGAGCGCTGCGGCGGGAGTCCGATGGAGGCCACCGCGAGGTACCCCCGCGGGTCTCCGAACTGATCGATCGCCGCGGCGAGTGCCTCAGATGTCATGCTCCGAGCATTGCGCCCGTCTCGCGCCACGGCAAGAGCCACGCCGCACGGTCTGGCCGTCTCAGAACAGCGACGGCTGCAGCACCGCGGCGGCTCGCGGCGACAACTCGGTCGCGAGCAGACGCGAACCGCGGATCGTGGCCTCCGGATGCGCCGACGACGCGGGCACTCCGGTTCCGGGCGCGAGCCGGGTGCGCTCGAATCCGTACTGGCGCATGAACGGTCGGATGCGCTCGGCGAGCCAGCGCCGGTACTCCTTCGGCGCGTAGGTGCCGCCCGCGTAGAGCGCGCGGGTGCGCTCCAGGTGCTCCGGATGCGCCCGCTCGATCCACGCCAGGTACCACTCCTTCACGCCGGGTTTCAGGTGCAGCGCCGAGTGGGCGACGCTGGTGGCGCCCGCCTCGGCGAGCATCCGGAACGCGCGGTCGAGGTGCTCCCGCGTGTCGGTGAGGAACGGCAGCACCGGCATCAGCAGCACCGCGCAGTCGAAGCCCGCCTCGCGCACCGCCCGCACGGTCTGCAGCCGCGCGGCGGCGGTCGGGGTGCCCGGTTCGACGGAGTGCTGCAGGTCGGGGTCGAAGATCGCGATCGACATCGCCAGATCGACGGGCACGTGCTCGCGCGCCTCGGCCAAGAGCGGCAGGTCGCGCCGCAGCAGCGTGCCTTTGGTGAGGATGCTGAGCGGGGTGCCGGAGGCCGCCAGCGCCGCGATGATGCCCGGAATCAGCCGGTAGCGACCCTCGGCGCGCTGATACGGGTCGGTGTTGGTACCGAGCGCGACCGGGTGGTGCTGCCAGCTGGGCCGGGCGAGCTCGCGCTCGAGCACCTCCGCGACGTTCGTCTTGACGATGATCTGGCTGTCGAAGTCGCGGCCCGCGTCGAGGTCGAGATACTCGTGGGTGGGCCTCGCGAAGCAGTAGGTGCAGGCGTGCTGGCAGCCCCGGTAGGGGTTGATCGTCCACCCGAAGGGCAGCGCTCCCCCGCCGCCGGGCACCTTGTTGAGGGCGGACTTCGCGAGCACCTCGTGGAACGTGACACCCGCGAACTCGGGCGTCTGCACGCTGCGCACCAGGTTGTTGAGCCGCGCGAGGCCGGGCAGCGCCTCGACGTTCTCTGCGCTCAACTGCTGCCCGCTCCACCGCATGCCTCATTCGAACATATGTTCTAGTGATCGTCAACCAGGCGCCCCGCCTGCATCCGGATGCGACGCCCGCCCCACCGCGAGCGCAGCCAGCGATCGTGACTGGCCACGACCACCGCACCGGGATATCTGCCGAGTGCCTCCTCCAGTTCGGTGGCGAGTCCGACCGAGAGGTGGTTGCTCGGCTCGTCGAGCAGGAGCACGTGCGGCGGCTGGGCGATCACCAGCGCGAGGGCGACGCGGCGCTGCTGGCCGATCGACAGCGCGCCGACCGGACGATCGAGGTCAGCGGCGGCAAGCAGGCCGAGGTCGGCGAGCGGTCGCCGGTCGGCGCGCGCCTCGCCGAGCTGACGCGCGTACAGCTGGCGCGCGGTGACATCGGGGTCGCGCCAGCGCACATCCTGTTCGAGCACGGCGACGCGCAGCCCCCGACGGCGCCGGAGCCGCCCGGCATCGAGCGGAATCGTCCCGGCGAGCACACCCAGGAGCGTCGACTTGCCGGCCCCGTTCTCACCGGTCAGCAGGACGGCGTCCCGCGGCGCCAACGAGAACGAGTCGATGTCGAGTCGGCGATCGACCAGCGCCCGGTCGAGCGCGAGCACCGGCTCATCCCCGGGCAGCGGATGCGCGCCACCGGGGATCCCGGCGAAGCTCAGCGGAGGAGGCGGCGGCGCGACGCGCGTCTCGGTCAGCTCCTGGAGCCGTCCACGCGCATCCCGCACCCGCCGGGCCACGGTGCGCTCCACGTTCGCCCCCTTGAAGTGGTGCACGAAGCGGTCGTTGTCGCGGGGGCCGCGCCCCGGTGCGACGCGTCGCCCGGTCTCGGCGACCACGAGCTCGAGCCGGGCCGCCTCCTCCGTCTCGCGGGCATGCTGCTCCTCCCAGCGTCGACGCTCGCCGGCCTTGGCGCTCAGGTAGTCGGTGAAGCCACCCCCGAAGCGCGTCGCGCCGTGACGCGCCGGGTCAATGTCGAGCAGGTCGGTCGCGACCTCGTCGAGGAACACCCGGTCGTGGCTGGTGAACACGACCACGCCGTGCCAGCCGCGCAGGGTCTGCGCCAGAAACTCGGCCGCCGCGTCGTCGAGGTGGTTGGTGGGTTCGTCCAGCAGCAGGGCCTCGGGGCGCGCCAGCAGCAGCCCGGCCAGGGCGACGCGGGCGCGCTGGCCGCCCGAGACGGTGCCGATCGCGCGGTCGAGGCCGAGAGCGTCGACGCCGAGCCCGGTGAGGAGTGCGTCGCGCCGGGCGTCGAGCGTCCAGAGTTCGGCCCGCTCGGCGGCGTCGAGAGCGCACGCGAAGCGTTCGGAGCTCGAGGCTGATCCGTCGAGCCCCGCCGCGGCGGACTCCACCTCCTGCTCCAGGGCGCGCAGCGGCGCGACGGCCGCCTCGACGATCGATCCGAGCGAGTTCTCGGCCGGCAGGTCGACCTCCTGCGCAAGCAGCGCGGTGCGAGGCGGGCGTTCCACGAACCCCGCATCGGGGGTGTCGAGTCCGGCGAGCAGGCGCAGCAGCGTGGACTTCCCGGCGCCGTTGTCGCCGATCAGGCCGAGCCGGGTGCCGGGCGCGGCCACCAGGCTGAGATCGGTCAGGACGCGGCGATCACCGAAGGTGCGGGAGAGCCCGACGGCGCGCAGCGCCGCCGCAGAGCGGGGAGACATGGGGTTCCTGTTCGTGAGATCGGAAAGCCCCGCCGGGCACAGCCACGGACGCGGGACGGATCACGATTCACAGGAACACGTCGACGAGAATACCAAAGATCGCTCAGGATGCCGAGAGTCCGCCGACCGCCGCCACCGACTCGGCCACCCGGGCGGCCACGCTCTCGGCGTCGGCGGGCGTGAACTCCGCCCCGAACGTGAACCGCACCGCCGTCTGCGCCACCTCGGGCGCGATGCCGATCGCGGTGAGCACGTGCGAGGGCTCGTCGCTGCCCGCCGCACACGCCGAGCCGCTGGAGCACACGACCCCGCGGCGCTCGAGCTCCAGCAGCACCGCCTCGCCGCTCGTGCCCGGAAAGCAGAAGGAGGCGTGGCCCGGCAGCCGCGGCTCGCGCGGCCCGGTCAGCAGCGCGCCCGGCACCGCGGCGAGCACGCCGTCGATCAGCGCATCGCGGGCGGCGGCGGTGTCGTCGGCCGCGACGCGCGCCGCGGCCGCCAGGTCGAGCGCCGTCGCCAGGCCCACCGCTCCCGCGACGTTCTCGGTGCCCGAGCGGCGCCCGCGCTCCTGCCCGCCGCCGTGGATGAGCGGCTCCAGCGCGATACCGCGGCGCACCGCCAACGCCCCGACGCCCTTCGGCGCGCCGAGCTTGTGGCCGGCGATGCTGACGGCGTCGACGCCCAGGCTCGCCAGACCGACGTCGAACCAGCCGGCGGATTGCACCGCATCCGTGTGGAACGGGATGCGGGCCTCGCGCGCCACGGCGGCGAGTTCGGCGATCGGCTGGACGCATCCGATCTCGTTGTTGCCGTGGTGGATGCTGACGAGCGTCGTGTCGTCACGCAGAGCCGCCGTGAGCGCCGCCGGGGTGACGAGCCCCTCCGGCGTGAGGTCGACGAAGGTCACCTCGAAGCCGTGCAGGCGGCGCAGGTACTCGGCGCTCTCGAGCACCGCCTCGTGCTCGATCGCCGTCGTGACCAGGTGACGGCCACGCGGATTCGCCAGGGCGATGCCCTTCAGCGCGAGATTGTCCGCCTCGGTGCCGCCGGAGGTCAGAATCACCTCGCCGGGCCGGCAGCCCAGATGCCCTGCGATGCGGCCGCGGGCCTCCGACAGCGCCCGCGCGGCGCGGTCGCCGATCTCGTGGCGACTCGACGGATTCCCGAACTCGCCCTCGTACTCCCCCGCCAGGAAAGGCCACATCGCCTCGAGCACCTCGCGGCGCACGGGACGGGTCGCCGCCTGGTCGAGGTAGCTCATGAGGGCAGCTGCACCTCGACGTCGAGACCGAGGTCGAGGGCGCGAACGCTGTGGGTCAGCGCGCCCACCGAGATGACGTCGACGCCGGTGGCGGCGATGTCGGCGACCGTGTCGAGCGTCACGCCGCCGCTGGCCTCCACGACCGCGCGGCCGGCGACCATCGCCACTCCCTGGCGGAGCTCGTCGACGGTGAAGTTGTCGAGCATGATCGTGTCGACCCCCGCCGCCACGACCTCCTCGATCTGGTCGATCCGGTCGACCTCCACCTCCAGGTGGACGGTGTGGCCGAGCTTCGCGCGCGCGGCGCGGATCGCGTCGCCGGTGCCGATGCCCTGCGCCGCCAGCACGGCGAGGTGGTTGTCTTTGGCCATCACGGCGTCGGACAGCGAGAAGCGGTGATTGTGCCCGCCGCCGTCGCGCACCGCCTGTCGTTCGAGCGCACGCAGGCCCGGCGTCGTCTTGCGGGTGTCGACGATCCGGACGCTCGTGCCCGCGACCGCGTCGACGTAGCGCCGCGTCGCGGTGGCGATGCCTGACATGCGCTGCGAGAGGTTGAGCGCGATGCGCTCGGCGCGCAGAATCGCGCGCGCCGGTCCCGTCACGCGGGCCAGGGTCGTTCCCGGCTCGACGTCGTCGCCGTCACTCGCGAGCAGGTCGATGCCGATCGAGGCATCCACGAGCTGGAACACGCGCTCGAACACCGTCAGGCCGCTGAGCACGCCCGGTTCGCGCGAGGAGAGCGTGGCGGTGGCCCGCGCATCCGCGGGAACGAACACCTCGCTGGTGACATCGCCCCAGGGGGCGTCCTCGGCCAGTGCGCGACGGATCAGGTCGTCGAGGTACTCGGGGGTCATCGCGCCGCTCATCCGAGCACCTCCGCTACGACGCGCTCGGCGGCGCGAGCCGACTCATGCACCCACAGGAATGAACGCGCGAAGGCTTCCTCGGTCTCGGGGAAGTCGCGGCGGGAGTGCGCGCCCCGCGACTCCTCGCGGCGCAGTGCCGCCGCCACCATGAGGCGGCCGAGTTCGAGCAGGTTGCGGTCTTCGTGGTCGTCGATGGTGTCGCCGACGACCCGCATCTCGCCGAGTCGCGCGGCCGCGGCGCGCAGCCCCTCGGCGTCGCGCTCCAGCCCCACCTGCTCCCACATCAGCTGACGAAATGCAGGACGCGCGAAGACCTCGCCGCCGGTTTGCTGCGGGGCGAGGTCGGCATCCGCCCGTTTTTCCTGCATTTCGTCGACACGGGCGGCAGGTGTGCTCGCCACGGCGGCCGGGTCGAGACCGGCGGGGTCCAGTTCGGCGGGATCCAGGGCGAGCGGATGCGGCGGAAGATCCAGGGCGTCCGCGGCCCGCCAGGCGAAGACGAGCGACTCCAGCAGCGAGTTCGAGGCGAGCCGGTTGGCACCGTGGACGCCGGTGCAGCTGGTCTCGCCGACCGCGTACAGCCCGGCGAGGCTCGAGCGTCCGGAGGTGTCGGTGCGCACCCCGCCCATCCAGTAGTGCGCCGCCGGGGTGACGGGGATCGGCTGGCTCCCCCAGTCGAAGCCGTGCTCGGTGACCACGCGCGTGATCCCGGGGAAGCGCTCGGCGAGGAACTCGCCGCCGAGGGCCGTCGCGTCGAGGAGCACCGGTCGGCCGCCCTGCGCCGCCATGGCGGCGGCGATGCCGCGGGCCACGACGTCGCGCGGGGCGAGCTCGCCGTCGGGGTGCACGTCGAACATGAAGCGGTGCCCGTTCTCGTCGACGAGGATCGCGCCCTCGCCGCGCACCGCCTCCGAGACGAGCGGATTGCCGGGCACGGCGAGCGAGGTCGGGTGGAACTGGAAGAACTCCAGATCCTGCACCGCGGCCCCGGCGCGGTAGGCGATGGCCACCCCGTCGCCGGTGGTCACCTCGGGGTTGGTGGTGTGGCGGTAGAGCTGGCCCGCACCGCCACTGGCGAGTACCACGGCGTCGGCAGCGATGGTCATCTCGCGCCCGTCGGGATCGATCGCCTCGACACCGACGACGCGGCGGGCGCCGGTCTCATCGGTGTCGACGATCAGGTCGCGCAAGAAGGTGTGCTCGTGCACCTCCACCGCGAGTCGCTTGACGGCGCGCAGCAGCGCCACCTCGATCGCGAGCCCGGTGGCGTCGCCGCCGGCGTGCAGCACGCGGCGGTGCGAGTGCGCCGCCTCGTGGCCGCGCGCGAGCTCGGCACCCGGCTCCTCGCTCGCGCGGTCGAACTCGACGCCGAGCGCGATCAGGTCGCGCACCCGCTGCGGCCCCTCGCCGCAGAGCACCTCGACGGCGTTCCGGTCGCACAGGCCCGCCCCCGCGACGAGCGTGTCTTCCACGTGGGAGTCGATGCTGTCGTCCGGGAACATCGCCGCGGCGATGCCGCCCTGCGCGTACTTCGTGTTGCTCTCGGCCAGCTCGGCCTTCGTCACGAGCACCACGTCGTGGTTCGCGCTCGCGCGGTAGGCGGTGATGAGGCCGGCGATCCCGGTCCCGACGACGACGACGCGCATCCTCAGTCCTTCGTGGTGGGGGCCGCGTCCTTGGGCAGCGCGGCCAGCATGCGCTCGAGGGCGATGCGGGCATCGGCCGCCACCTCCTCGGGAACGCGGATCTGGTTCAGCACCTCGCCGCGCACGAGCGCTTCGAGCACCCAGGCCAGGTAGCCGGGGTGGATGCGGTACATCGTCGAGCACGGGCACACCACCGGGTCGAGGCAGAAGATCTCGTGCTGCGGGAACTCGGCCGCCAGGCGGTTGACCATGTTGATCTCGGTGCCGACGGCGAAGGTGGTCGGCTCGGTGGCGGCCGCGATCGCCTTGCGGATGAAGTCGGTCGACCCGGCCGAATCGGCGGCGTCGACGACCGGCATCGGGCATTCGGGGTGCACGATCACCTGCACGCCCGGGTGCTCGGCGCGCGCCTGGTCGATCTGCGCGACGCTGAAGCGCTTGTGCACGCTGCAGAAGCCGTGCCAGAGCACCACGCGCGCATCGAGCAGCTCGTCGACGGTGTTGCCGCCCTGGGGCTTCCGCGGATTCCACATCGGCATGCACTCCAAAGGCACGCCCATCTTCTTGGCGGTGTTGCGCCCCAGGTGCTGGTCGGGGAAGAACAGCACGCGCTGCCCGCGCTCGAACGCCCACTCGAGCACCGTCTCGGCGTTCGAGCTGGTGCAGACGATGCCGCCGTGACGGCCGCAGAACGCCTTGAGCGCGGCGGAGGAGTTCATGTAGGTGACCGGGATGATCGGGGCCTTGCCGTCGGCATCCGGCTCGGTGCCGTAGATCGCCTCGAGCTCGGCCCAGGCCTCCTCGACAGAGTCCTCGTCGGCCATGTCGGCCATCGAGCAGCCGGCGGCGAGGTTCGGCAGGATGACCGCCTGGTCGTCACGGGCGAGGATGTCGGCGGTCTCGGCCATGAAGTGCACCCCGCAGAAGATGATCGCCTCGGCGTTCGGCACCGTCTGGGCGGCGTTGGCCAGCTGGAAGCTGTCGCCGAGGAAGTCGGCGTGCTCCACCACCTCGTCGCGCTGGTAGAAGTGTCCGAGCACGACGACGCGGTCGCCGAGGGTCTGCTTGGCGGCGCGGATGCGCGCATCCAGCTCCTCAGGAGTGGCGTCCTGGTACTCCCGCGGGATCGCGCCCTGGCGGGGCGAGCCCGTGGGGATCACGTCGCCCATCGACGAGCCGGGTCCGTACTGGAGCTCGCGATCGAAGTCCCACGGGCTCTTCGCGAGCGCCGGGCTGCACGCCTCCTGCGGCTGCCCCTCGGCGTTGCGACCCGTGGTGCGAATCAGCTGAATGGTGGTGTCAACGGAGGCCATGATCGGCGTCCTCTCCTGCGGGGGTGGTGGTCGGGGCGGCCGCGCGGGCGAGGCCGTGGTGCTCGGTCAGGGGTCCGTGGTCGACGAGAGCGGCCGCGGAGTCGTAGCGGTAGAGACGTGGCGGACGGTGGCGCCCGCCGACGACGCGCTGGTCGGTGGCCACGAGGGCGCCGGAGGACTCCATCTGGCGCCGGAAGTTGGCGGGGTCGAGTTCTCGATCGAGCACCGCCTCGTGCACCTGGCGCAGTTCGCTGAGCGTGAAGGTCTCACCGAGCAGCGCGTGCGCGATCTGGCTGTACTCGAGCTTGTTGCGCAGCCGCCAAAGCGCGTACTCGACGATCAGGTTGTGGTCGAAGGCGAGCTCGGGCAGCTCGTCGGCGGCGAACCAGCGCACGTTGTCGGCTTCGCGGTCGGCGTCGGTCTGCTCGGGGGCGACGAGCGCCCAGTAGACGACGCTGACGACGCGGCCGCTGGGCGAGCGGTCGGGGTCGCCGAAGCAGTAGAGCTGCTCGAGGTAGCCGGGGCGCACGCCGGTCGTCTCGACGAGGTTGCGCGCGGCGGTCTGCTCGAACCCTTCGGACGGGTCCGCCCAGCCGCCGGGCAGCGCCCAGCGCTCGGCGAACGGCTCGCGCGTGCGGCGCACGAGCGGCAGGCTGACGACGCTGCGGCCAGAGATCGGATGCGGGCGGAGCGCGAAGATCACGGTCGAGACCGCGAGCGAGATCTGTCGATCGGCATCCATCGCGACTCCTTCCGTGCCGTTCCCGGGCGACTCGGTGTAAGAGTCATTTCAACCCGAACAGATTCTAGCACTTCGGGTCACGCTGACCTGAACCCGCAGAGACGGGACCCGGGCCGCCGCTCGGCCCGCCGGGCTCAGCGGGGCGTCGGGGCGTCGACGGCGCCGCCGAACCGGCGGTCGCGGCCCACATACATTCCGATCGCGCGCCACAGGTCCTCGCGCGAGAAATCGGGCCACAGCGTGTCCAAGAACACCATCTCGGCGTACGCCGCCTGCCAGAGCTGGAAGTTGCTGGTGCGCTGCTCCCCCGAGCTGCGCACGAACAGGTCGACGTCCGGCAGATCCGGCACGTAGAGGTGCTTTTGGATCGTCTTCTCGCTGATGCGGGCCGGGTTCAGCCGCCCCGCCGCCGCCTCGGCCGCGATCTGGCGCACCGCATCCGCGATCTCGGTGCGTCCGCCGTAGTTGACGCACATCGTCAGGGTCAGGGTCGAATTGCCGGCGGTGAGCCGCTCGGCGAACTGCAGCTCGTCGATCACACTGCGCCACAGCTTCGGACGCCGCCCGGCCCAGCGCACCCGCACACCCCACTCGTTGAGCTGATCGCGCCGCCGGTGCAGCACCTCGCGGTTGAAGCCCATCAGGAAGCGCACCTCGTCGGGGCTGCGCTTCCAGTTCTCGGTCGAGAAGGCGTAGACGCTGAGGTGCTTCACCCCGGCCTGGATGGCGCCGGCGACCACGTCGAGCAGCGCCACCTCGCCCGCCTGGTGCCCCTGCGTGCGGGTCAGCCCGCGCTGGTTGGCCCAGCGCCCGTTGCCGTCCATCACGATCGCCACGTGCGCGGGCACCGACCCCGCGGGGAAGGCGGGCGGATAGAGCCCGGTCCAGTCCAGGGGCCGGAACGGCTCCGCATCGGGATGCGTGGTCGACGTCACCGTGTCAGCCTAGCCAGCCTCGTGCTCGGCCTCGCTCAGCGGTGCAGCAGGATGACGCCGCGGTAGCCGCGCCCCCAGCGCACGACCCCGTCCAGGGCGTCCGTCGTCATCGGCAGCTCGTGGGTCACCACCCAGCTCTCCCCGATCTCGGTTTCGACCCAGGGGTCGTCGATCAGCAGCACGCCGTCGCGCACCGCGGAGGCGACCACCCAGTGCGGGGTCGGGTCGTCGATGAGCGGCTCCAGGTCGATCAGCAGCAGCGCCACGGCGCCCCCCGCCACCGCCTCAGCGACCTCGGTCATGCCGAGCCTCTCGTGATGCCAGGTGACGTGGCGCTCGTCGAGCTCGATCGCGGCGAGGCGCTGCAGATCGGCGCGGAACGACAGCTCCTCGGGCTCGTCGAGCTGCTCGAGCAGCACGGGCTCGTCGGTGTCGAGGTAGACCTCGACCCGGTGCGCGTCGCCGCGCAGCCGGTCAACCGTCACGGCGAGGGCCAGCGGATCGCAGGCGGGAACGTTCGTGGCGGCCCGCCAGGTGCGCAGCTCGGTCAGCCGGTTCGCGTCCGCGTCATCGCCGAGCAGGCGCTCCCCCACCGCCTCGAGCGCCAGCAGCGCCGAGACGCCGCCGCAGGTGAAGTCGGTGGTCTGGCGGTAGTAGACGACCTCCTCGCGCGGCCAGTCGACCAGATCGCGCACCCAGCCGTGGATGCCGGGCTCGGTCCCGTCGCCCGAGCGGTGCGGGGTGCGCAGCGGCCGGAACCCATGCGCTGAGGGGTCGACGTCCTGCCCCGGTCGCACCTCCCACTTGAGCAGCGGATGCCCGGCCTCGGTCTCGCGCGCGACGAGCGCCTCGATCACGAACGCCAGGTCATCGGGCGCGCCGAACGCACCGGTGATGACCGAGCCGACCGTCTGCGGTCGACGGCGCAGCAGCGCACCGGCGAGCGGCGCCTTGGCCTCCCCGAGCAGCGCGCGGTGCACGATCGCACTGCCGGTGGGGCGAGCCCAGACCTCGGCCACGGCATCCGGCAGCACGAGCCCCGTCGACTGCTCACGCGCGGGAATCGCGGGGGCGAGCTCGGCGATGGTCGGCACGCGGGGCTCCGATGTCGTCTCGGTCATGCGCGGGTCGGCTCCTTCCGTTCGGCCGTGATCTCGCTGGCGGCGAGCAGGGAGGCGGTGTACGCATGCTCGGGCGCATCGAACACGCGGGAGACCGTCCCCGACTCCACCATCTCACCTCGGCGCAGCACGAGCACCCGGTCGCACACCTGGCGCACGACGGCGAGGTCGTGCGTGATGACAAGCACGGGAGTGCCGAGTTCGTCGCGGAGGCGCAGCAGCAGCGCCAGGATCTGCGCCTGCACGGACACGTCGAGCGCCGACACCGACTCGTCGCAGATCAGCAGCCGCGGCCGCGGCGCGAGAGCCCGCGCGATCGCGACGCGCTGGCGCTCGCCACCGGAGAGGTCGCGCGGCCGCCGGGCGGCGTAGCGCGCGGGGAGCCCGACGCTCTCGAGCAGCTCACCGACGTCGCCGGGCGGGCGACCGCCGACGGCGAGGGCCTCGCGCAGCGCATCGCCGACAGTGAGTCGCGGGTTGAGCGCCGAGTACGGGTCCTGGAAGACGATCTGCACGTCCCGCGGGTCGCGGTCCGCGAGGCGTCGCGACAGCGCGCGGCCGTCGAGGCTCACCTCGCCGTCCGACGGCGCGTGCAGGCCGGCCACGCAGCGCGCGAGCGTCGTCTTGCCCGACCCAGACTCGCCGACGACGCCGACGATCTCGCCCTGACCGACCTCGAGGTCGACGCCGTGAAGAATCTCGGTCGGTCCGTGCTGGGCTCGCAGCCCGCGCACCGCCAGCAGCGCCTCGGCGGGTGCCGCCGTCGCCTGGACGGCACGTCCGCGCTCCTCGAAGGTGAGCGGCGTCCGGCTGTGGTGGCACGCGACGACACCGCCGCGGGGCACCGCCTCGAGCGCCGGGGCCTCGGTGTGGCAGAGCTCGGTCGCCATCAGGCAGCGTGGCGCGAACGCGCAGCCGTCGGGTCGCTGCCCGGGCGCGGGAACCGAACCCGGGATGCCTTCCAGCTTCTCCAGCCGGTGATCCAGCGGCGGGTCGGCGGCGAGCAGTCGCGCCGTGTACGGATGCACCGGCGCGTCGAGCACCACACCGGCGGGGCCGCGCTCGGCGACCGTTCCGGCGTAGAGCACGACGATCTCGTCGGCGCAGCCGCGCACGACGCCGAGGTCGTGCGAGATGAGGATCAGCCCGAGCCCGCGACGCTGCTGCAGCTCGGCGAGCACCGCGAGCACTTCGCCCTGGGTGGAGGCGTCGAGCGCCGTCGTCGGCTCGTCGGCGATCAGCACATCCGGGTCTCCGGCGATCGCGGCGGCGATGGCGACGCGCTGTCGCATGCCGCCGGACAGCTCGTGCGGGTAGCGACGCGCGATGGCGGGGTCGAGACCGACCTCGCGCAGTCGATCCTCGACAAGCGTGCGAATCGCGGCCCCGGTCATCCGCTTTCCACGTCGACGCGCGAGCGCCCGCACGGTGTCGGCGATCTGCGTGCCGCAGCGATGCACCGGGCTGAGCGAGGTGAAGGGGTCCTGGAGCAGCAGCGAGATCGCCGAGCCGCGCAGTCCCGCCCACGGGACGGTGCCCGCCAGGTCGAACTCACGGTCGCCCCAGAGCACGGTTCCCGACGCCTCGAGGGCGGGATCGAGCAGGCCGGTGAGGGCGCGCGCCGTCAGCGATTTGCCCGACCCGGACTCACCGACCACGGCGAGGGTGTGACCCGCCCGCACCTGCAGGTCGACCGGTTCGACGATCGTGCCGCGCGGGCCTCGCACGCTGAGCCCCCGCGCGTCGAGCAGAATCGGGTGCTCGCTCACTCGGCGCCTCCCTTGCGTTCGGCCCGGGCCGCGATGGCATCGCCGAGCAGGTTGGCCGCGCACGCGACGACGACGATCGCGATAGCCGGGGCGATCGTGGCGGCGGGGTTGATCGGGAGCAGTCCGCGCCCGTCATCGAGCTGCCGCCCCCAGTCGGCGGCGCCGGGCGAGACACCGACACCGAGGAACGACAGCGACGAGAGCGCGACAATCGCGATCGCGAAGTTGACGAGGGCGTTGGTGACGATGATCGGCGACACGTTGGGCAGGATGTGGCGGAACATGATGCGGAACGGGCCGAGGCGCAGCATGCGAGCCGACTCGATGTACGGCCTCGCCGACTGCTCGATCACCGCCGAGCGGACGAGCCGGATGTCGGAGGGGGCGAACAGCACGACGAGCATGGCGACGGTTACCCAGTAGCCGCTGCCGAACACACCGGCGACGACGATGGCGACCACCACGACGGGAAGCGCCAGCAGCAGATCCGTGACCCGACCGATCGTGAAGTCGAGCCACCCCTGCGCGTAGCCGGTGATCGTCCCCAAGACGACACCGAGCAGCATCGAGCCGAGCGCGATCACCACCGGTCCCGCGAGCGCCGAGCCGGACCCCGCGATCAGCAGCTGGAGGACGTCGCGCCCGAGCTCGTCGGTGCCGAGCGGATGACCGGGAGTCCCCGGCGGGGTGGCCCCGAGCAGGATGTCCTGCACGAGCGCGTCGGGCGCCAGCAGCGTTCCGAACGCGGCGAGCACGAGCGCGACCGCGAGGATGCCGCCGGTCACGATGAGGCCGAACAGGCCGCCGCGGCCCGCGCGCAGCGTGGGGCGCAGCGCGATGGCCGTGGTCTTGGGCGCGGTCATGCGACGCTCCTTCGGCTGCGAACGCGCGGATCGAGAACCGCGTAGGTGAAGTCGACCGCCACCGTGAGCAGGGCGATGACGGCCGCGACAAGCAGCACCAGCGCCTGCACGAGCGCGATGTCCTTGAACAGCACGGCGTCCTGCAGCATGAGTCCCAGTCCGGGCAGCGCGAACGCGGCCTCGACGAGGATGGTGCCGCCGATGACATAGGTGAAGACCAGTCCGGCCGCCGTGACGATCGGAATCGCCGAGTTCCGCAGCGCCAGCAGCAGCACGCGGCCCTCGCCCAGCCCGCGCGAGCGCGCGAACGTGATGTAGTCGCTCGCGAGCGACTCGATCATCGCGGCCCGCGTCAGCCGCATCAGGATGGCGCCGAGGCCGGCCGCGAGGGCGGTGGAGGGAAGCACGAGGTAGTACAGCTGCGAGAGCAGGTCCCCGCCCCCGCCGCCGTACACCGGGAAGATCGGCAGGTAGTACGCGAAGACGTAGAGCAGCAGCAGGGAGACGACGAAGGCGGGCGCGCTGAGTCCCAGCACCGAGAAGCCGGTGACCGCGCGATCGACGGGCTTCTGATGGAACCGCGCCGCGACGACGCCGAGCGGGATCGCGGTCACGGCGGCGATCAGCATGGCGAGCACCGACAGCGTGGCGGTGAGCGGGATGCGCTGCGCGATCGCGTCGGCGACCGGCAGCTGGTAGCGGATCGAGGTGCCGAAGTCGCCGCCCAGGGCGTTGCCGAGCCACGTCGCGTACTGCACCCAGAACGGATCGTCGAGGCGGTACTGCTCGCGGATGGCCGCGATCGTCTCCTCATTCGCGGGCCGCAGACCCAGGAGGTTGCGCACCAGATCCCCGGGGATGAGATGCATCATGCCGAAGATCAGCACGGACAGCACGAAGACGATCGCGACAACTCCGAGGAGTCGCAGGGTGAGCATCCCCCAGAAGGAGGATGCCCACCCGGCGAGGAGCGCGCGCCGAGGCGCACCGCTCATGTCATTCGCCTCGCGTCAGCAGCGCGGGCCACGGGTTGGTGTAGACGAACGGGGTGTCCGTGTCGATCGTCCACCCGTCGAGGAACGCGGTCGCCGACTGGCCCCACCAGAGCGGGAAGCTCGCCAGGTCGGTCTGCGCCAGCTCTTCGGCGCCGAGGATGAGGTCGGCGCGCACCGTCGGGTCGCTCTCGACGAACGCCTCCGCCAGCAGCGACTCGACCGCCGAGTTCGAGTAGCGGGACGGGTTCTCCGGTCCGTACAGGTAGCTGATCACTTCGCCGGGGTCGCCCGTCGTCGAGAAGTACCACATGTAGCCGAGCCCGTGCTCGCCGTCGCCAATCGTGGCCAGCCACTCCTCGATCGTGACCTCGCGCACGTCGATCGTGACGCCGATCTCGGCAAGGTTCGCCGAGAGCGCGAGCGCCGCGCGGCCGAGCTCAGGACCGGTCGCCGGGTAGGTCAGCTCGGCGGTGAAGCCGTCCGGCACCGACGACTTCGCCAGTGCCGCCGCGGCCGCGTCGAGGTCGAAATCGCGCTGCGGCAGGGCCGCGAGCCGGGCGTCCGCCTGGTCACCGTAGGCGGCGATCAGCGATTCCGGCGTCGGAATGGCCAGGGCCACCTCGCCGTGCCCGTCAAGCACGCTCTCGACGACGGCCGAGCGGTCCATCGCGTGGGCGACCGCCTCGCGGACGTTGACATCGTCGAACGGCGCGACCTCGAGGTCGAAGAGCAGACCGACGTAGGAGAGGTCGTTGAGGAACTGGACCTCGGCGCCGTCGATGGCCGCCCACTGGTCGGCCTGCTGGAACGGCACGTTGAAGGCGACATCGATGTTGCCGGTCTGCGCCGCCAGCAGCCGGGTGTTCTCATCCGGGATGAAGTCGACGCGCACGTTCTCGATCTCGGGAACGCCACCCCACCAGGTGTCGACGCGTTCGAACGACACGTGCGAGTCGGGAACGAACTCGGTCACCCGGTACGGGGTGGTGCCGAGCAGCAGCCCCTCGCCGGTGCCGACCGTGCCCTCGTTGGCCTCCCAGTACGCCTTCGAGGTCACGTACAGCGCACCGGTGGTGCTCATCAGGGTGGCGAAGGTCGCATCCGGCGACGACAGCGTGATGGTCAGCTCACGCTCGGCCGTCTCCTCCATCGAGGCGATGCCGCCGAGGTAGTACGAGAAGCCGGGCGAGAGCTCCGGGTCCTGCGCCATCTCGATCGAGAAGATCACGTCGTCGACGGTGACGGCCGTGCCGTCCTGGAAGGTCGCGTCCTCGCGGAGCGTGTAGCGATAGGTCAGGTCATCGACCTGCTCCCAGCTCTCGGCAAGGGCCGGCTGGATCTCACCCTCGGCATCGAGGGTGACAAGACCCTCCTGCGCGATCGAGGCGATGTAGTAGTTGAGGATCCCGTTCTCCTGACCGACGTACAGGTTGGAGAGCGACCCGGGCAGGGCCACGGTGATCGAGGTGTTGTCGTCGGGCGTCGAGGTCGACACGCACGCCGACAGCGCGAGAGTCGCGGCGAGCGCCGCTGCGGCGACGCCGATGCGTCGTGAGGTGAGTTTCATGGCCGGGGTCCTCCATCAGTCATCTGTGACCACTACTCCTCGAGTCGGGAGTTGGGTTCACTCTAGGGGTTCGCGAAGGCCCCCCGAACGCTCACCTCGACGGCGCGTCTCAGACCCCGGAGCGGTCGACGTGCGGCAGCGAGCGCAGCGCCCGTTCGAGGTGGAACTGCGTGTACGCCGCGACCACCCCGGTCGCCTGCGCGAGCGCCCGCTCGTCGGCGGACTCCGCGACCGGCCAGTCGCCCGCCAGCAGCGCCCCGAGCACCTCCAGCGTCGCCGCGTCCAGCCGCACCGCTCCGGGCGGAGCGACCTCGTCGGCGACCACGCCGCCGAGCTGCGCGACGAAGGCCGAGTGCGGGCCGGGCGCCCCGGTGACGGCGCAGTCGACGAAGCTCGGAGCCCAGCCGGCGATCGACAGTGCACGGAGCAGGTAGGCGTCGAGGGTCATGCCGGCGGCGTGCTCTCGACGCGCCAGTGACCGCAGCGCCCCCACCAGGAGCAGGTAGTGCTGCGTTCCGGCTTCGTGATCCGTCAGCCGGTCGGCCGTCTCCAGCATCGCCATGGCGACGGTGTAGCGGCCATAGTCGTCGGCGATGTCCGCGCCATACGAGCCGATCGTGTCCGCCTGCTGCACGATGTCGAGGCTGCGACCGACGTAGAACTGGGCGTCGACGACCATGCCCGGTTCGAGTCTGGCACCGAAGCGGGAGGCCGTGCGGCGCACGCCCTTCGCGACGGCGCGCACCTTGCCGTGCTGGCGGCTCAGGAGCGTGACGATGCGGTCGGCCTCGCCCAGCTTGTGGGTGCGAAGCACGACGCCCTCATCACGGTAGGTCGGCACTCCCCTAGTCTCCCCCGCGAGCCGGGTGCGTGGCACACTGGAGTAAGCGCGGCGATTCGCGAAGGGGCGATCATGTCGACGACTCTGGTGACGGGCGGAACAGGCGGGCTCGGACGCCCGACCGTGGAGGCGCTGCGCTCGCGCGGCCACGAGGTTGAGATCCTGAGCCGCCATCCCGGCGCGATGCGCGTGGCGGGCGACCTCGACCGGAACGCGGGCCTGGAGGCGGCCGTCGCCAGCGCCGCCACGATCGTCCACCTCGCGACCAACCGGCGTCGCGACTGCCACGGCACCGAGAACCTGCTGCGCGCCGCGGCGCACGCCGGAGTCGAGCACATCGTGTACATCTCGATCGTCGGCGTCGAGGAGATCCCGTACTTCTACTACCGCGACAAGGTGCGGTGCGAGGCGGTGATCGAGAGCAGCGGGATCCCGTTCACGATTCTGCGCGCCACCCAGTTCCATTCCTTCCCGGTCGAGCTCATCGAGATGCAGGGCCGCTTCGCCACCACGCGTGTGCTCGACATTCCGCTGCAGACGATCGCGGTCGAGGAGGTCGCCGACCGCCTGGCGGAGCTGGCCGGCGGGCCCCCTGCCGGGCGCGTCGAGGAAGTCGGCGGGCCGGAGATCCTGTCGTTTCCCGAGATCGCCGAGATCTGGCACCGGGCGCACGGGGCAGCGAAGCGGGTGCGCGCGCTGCGGCTCGGCGGGCGCACGGTCCGCGCCTTCCGGGCCGGGCATCAGCTGGCGGGCCTGCCCGGCTTCGGACGAGAAACCTTCGAGGAGTTCGCGGCGCGCTCGGCGCGTGCTAGCAATGGACCGTGACCTCCTCCTTCGAGATCCCCATCTGGATCGGCGTGCTGGCTGTCGCGATCGGGAGCATGCAGGGGGCCGCCTTCGCCGCGCAGTTCCGTGATCGGCGACTCGACCTGCTGGGCGTCGCCATCATCGGACTCGCGACCGGCTTCGGCGGAAGCGTGCTCCGCGACGTCCTGCTGGTCGAGGTGCCCGCCACGCTCCTGAGCAACTGGTATCTGCCGGTGGCGACCGCCGCCGCGCTGCTCGGGATGCTGCTGGAGCGGCTGGTCAACCGGATCGCCCCCTTCATCACCGTCCTCGACGCCTTGACGATCGGCCTGTTCGGCGCGCTCGGCACGACGAAGGCGCTCTCGCTCGGGCTTCCCGCGGTGCCCGCGATCTTCGTCGGCGTGCTCGCCGCGGTCGGCGGGTCCATCCTCCGCGACCTGCTGCTCGGGCTCCCGATCGCCCTCATGCACGTCGGCTCGCTCTACGCGGTCGCGACGATCGTCGGCACCACCAGCTTGGTCGTGCTGGTGGCGCTCGGCGTGCCCGTCTTCATCGGCGCCGTCGTCTGCGTCGCCCTCACCTTCGTCGTGCGGATCCTCGCCGTGCTGTTCCACTGGAGCCTGCCCGAGCAGCGGCCGATCACCCGCAACCTGTGGCCGCGGCGGCTGGGCCGCGACGCCCCCGACGCCGAGATCTGACGCCCCGCCCTGTCGTTCCGCCCTGAGATCCCGCTCCGCTCCCGATCCCGCTCCGCTCCGCTCCGCTCCCGCCACCTCCGCCGCCCCGTCAACGAAATGCAGGAGATTCGTCGACGGACGGCGCCGCGGTCCCCGGGATCACGGCATCCGGCCGCGTTTTCTCCTGGCTTTCGGAAGAAACGGGCCGCGGGACTGTCGGCTCGCCGGGTGGTGAGCCCTGGACTATGCCGAGACGAGCTCGCGATCGGCGGTCCGCATCCGCACCGCGCGGTTGACCGCCGACACGACCGCCTTGAGCGACGCCGTCGAGATGTCGCCGTCGATGCCGACGCCCCAGAGCCGAACCTCGCCGACCTGCAGCTCGACATAGGCCGCCGCGAGCGCGTCGCCGCCCTCCGAGAGGGTGTGCTCGACGTAGTCGTAGAGCCTGATGTCGTGCCCCTGCTCGGCCATCACGCCGAGGAAGGCCGCGATCGGACCGTTGCCGACGCCGCGCACCTCCTCGAGGTTGCTGCCGATGCGCAGGCGCGCGTCCAACTCGACCGAGCCGGACATGTCGCTCGCCGTGCGCGTGGACAGCAGCTCGAAGCGGCCCCACTTGTCGTCGGGGCGTTCCGCCGGCGCCGGCAGGTACTCATCCTGGAAGATCTCCCAGATCTGCTCGCTCGTGACCTCGCCGCCCTCGGCATCGGTCTTGGCCTGCACGACCTGGCTGAACTCGATCTGCAGACGACGGGGCAGGTCGAGCGCGTGGTCCGACTTGAGCAGGTACGCGACGCCGCCCTTGCCGGACTGCGAGTTGACGCGCACGACGGCCTCGTAGCCGCGACCCACATCCTTCGGGTCGATCGGCAGGTAGGGAACGGCCCACTCCAGCTCGGAGACGTGCTTGCCTTCGGCCTCGGCGCGCGCATCCAGGGCCTCGAAGCCCTTCTTGATGGCGTCCTGGTGAGATCCGCTGAAGGCGGTGTAGACCAGGTCGCCGGCCCAGGGGCTGCGCTCGTGCACCTTGAGCTGGTTGCAGTACTCGGCGGTGCGGCGGATCTCGTCGAGGTCGCTGAAGTCGATCTCGGGGTCGATGCCCTGCGTGAACAGGTTGAGCCCCAGCGCGACCAGGTCGACGTTGCCGGTGCGCTCGCCGTTGCCGAACAGGCACCCCTCGATGCGGTCGGCGCCGGCCTGGTAGCCGAGCTCGGCGGCCGCGACGGCCGTTCCGCGGTCGTTGTGCGGGTGCAGCGACAGGAGCACGTTCTCGCGGTGAGCGAGGTGGCGACTCATCCACTCGATCGAGTCGGCGTAGACGTTCGGCGTCGCCATCTCGACGGTGGCGGGCAGGTTGATGATCACCTTGCGCTCGGGGGTGGGCTCGAGCACCTCGAGCACCTCGTTGCAGACCTTCACCGCGAAGTCGAGCTCGGTGCCGGTGTAGCTCTCCGGCGAGTACTCGTAGTAGACGCTCGTCTCGGGAATCGTCGCCTCGTACTGCTTGCACCAGCGCGCGCCCTGAAGCGCGATGTCGAGGACGCCCTGCTGATCGGTGCGGAACACGACGTCGCGCTGCAGCACGCTCGTCGAGTTGTAGAAGTGCACGATGGCCTGCTTGGCGCCCGCGATCGACTCGTAGGTGCGGGCGATCAGCTCTTCGCGCGCCTGGGTGAGCACCTGGATGGTGACATCGTCCGGGATCAGGTCTTCTTCGATGAGCTGCCGGACGAAGTCGAAGTCGGTCTGGCTGGCCGACGGGAACCCGACCTCGATCTGCTTGTAGCCCATCTTGACGAGCAGCTCGAACATGATGCGCTTGCGCTCGGGACTCATCGGATCGATGAGCGCCTGGTTGCCGTCGCGCAGGTCGACGGCGCACCAGATGGGAGCCTTGTCGATGACCTTGTCGGGCCAGGTGCGGTCGGCCAGGTGGGTCCGGAACTGGTCGGCGTACGAGCGGTAGCGGTGAGCCGGCATTCCGCTGGGCTGTTGGGTGTTCTTCATGGTCTTCTGCTTCTCTACGAGTCGGGTCTCAGCCAACGACGAACTCCGCGACGAGGAAGGCCGTTGAACTAGGCCTCGTCGCGGCAGCTAAGAAGAAGCAGGCCGAACAGCACGCATCCAGGGTAGCACTGCGCGACCGCGAGTCACCTGACGTCAAAGTCGTGGCAAAGGTTGGGTGGTCGCCGGCGGGATCGAACTCGAAACTGGATGCATGACAATTCGACGTTTCGCGCCCGCGGTTGCGGGCGCAGCACTTCTGCTGCTCGCCGGCTGCGCGGGCATGGGCCCGGGCGGTCAGGCGGCCGTTCCGCCCGCCGTTTCGCCTGCCGCCCCCGGCACCGTGGTCGGTCAGGGCACGGTTCTCCAGGTCGGCGACGCCGCACCCCAGCTCTGCCTGGGCGCCATCGCCGAGTCGTACCCGCCGCAGTGCGCCGGCGCCGAGATCGTCGGCTGGAACTGGGACGCGATCGAGATCAAGGAGACGGAGAACGACGTCACCTGGGGCTCCTTCGCGGTCTTCGGGACCTGGGACGGCGAGACCTTCACGGTGACCGAGGACCCCGTGCCGCTCGCGCTCTACGACCCGATGATGAGCGACCCGGATCCGCGACTCGACCCGGAGAACGCCGGCGAGAGCTCCGATGCGGAGCTGCGTGAGATCCAGGAGGTGGTGTCGACGGACCTTCCCGTTGACGTGCTGTTCTCGTTCACGGAGAACGGGTACCTGTTCGTCACCGTGTACTACGACGACGGGTCGATTCAGGAGTACTTCGACGCCATCTACGGGCCGGACGTGGTCGCCGTCCAGTCGGCGCTCGTCGCGATCTAGAAGGCCAGCGACTGCGCCACTCGGCGCACTTCGGACTTGCGACCCTGCCGAAGTGCGTCGATGGGCGCGGCGCCGAGGATCTCGTCCTCGTCGAGGAGCCAGTGCATCGCTTCCTCGTCGCTGAAGCCCGCGTCGGCGAGGACCATGAGCGTGCCGCGGAGCTCGTGCAGGGGCTCGCCGTCCTTCAGGAAGTCGGCGGGGACGCGCAGCACGCCGTCACGGCGCTCCGCGAGCAGGATGCGGTCTTCGAAGAGCCGGCGAACGCGGCTGGTGGAGACGCCGAGCATTTCGACGAGGTCGGGGACGGTCAACCATTCACGGTCGGCAAGGGAACTCACGGGTCAAGAGTGCCATGTGGCGCGCGGCTGCGGGCGAAGGCTCCCCCAGGGACGCGCGAGTCACATCAATCACATTAGTCACTTTGATTGACAGTAATTGCCATCTGTGACAGCGTTATTCCGGACACAGCCAGGTGAATCCCGGGGGCGGGGAGAAAGGCGGTCGATGTGTCGAACCTTCGCGAGCGCGACGAGATCGCTCGCGCCGTCTTTGCGGGCCTCACGCCGAGCGCGCAGTCGCGCGTCGCCGACCCCAGGGCCGAGCTCGACCGCGACCGCGCGACGCGACGCGTCACCCGCGGCATGCGCGCCACGATGCCGCTCGTCCTCGCGGGGGCTCTCACCGTGAGCATGAACGTGACGGCGCCGCTGCCGCCCGCGTCGGCACAGCCCAAGAAGCCCACGCTTCCGCAGAATTCCGGTGCGCGCGCCCTCGCTGCCGCCGTCACCGCCGTCGTCGCCACGACGACCGTGCCGAGCACGTACCGCGTCGCCACCGGCGACACCGTCTCCGCGATCGCCAGCCGATACGGGCTCTCCACGGCGTCCGTGCTGGCCCTCAATGGCCTCGGCTGGAAGTCGCTCATCTTCCCCGGACAAGTCCTCAAGCTGCCCGGAACGACGACCACCTCCACGACGCCCGCCGTTGACACGACGAACAAGTACACGATCGTCAAGGGCGACACCATCTCGGGCATCGCCGCCCGCTTCGGCATCGCGACGTCGAAAGTGCTGTCGGCCAACGGCCTGAGCTGGTCGAGCATCATCTACCCCGGTCAGCGCATCGTCATCCCGCAGGACACCACCACGCCGAGCGCACCCGCCGATGAGCCGTCGATCGACGTCGAGGAGGTCGTCAGCACGACGCCCACCGAGCCGGACTCGTCGACCGAGCCGGAGACCGCGACGGAGACACCGACGGCCACGCAGTACTTCCACACGGTGGTCTCCGGAGACACGATCTCGAAGATCGCCGCCGCGTACGGACTCGGCACGCAGTCCGTGCTCACGGCGAACGGCCTCAGCTGGTCGAGCATCATCTACCCCGGCCAGAAGGTCCTGATCCCCGGCAAGACGTCGACGAGTACGGCCGGCACCTCGGTGACCGCTCTCACGAGCGAGATGAAGGCCAACGCCCAGATCATCATCGACGTGGGCCGCTCGCTCGGGGTTCCCGACCGGGGCATCATCATTGCCCTCGCCGCGGCCATGCAGGAATCGAGCCTTCGCAACATCAGCTACGGCGATCGCGACTCGGTCGGGCTGTTCCAGCAGCGCCCGAGCACCGGGTGGGGCACCGTCGAGCAGCTCACCACGCCGAGCTACGCCGCGAAGCTCTTCTACGGCGGTCCGAGCAACCCGAACAAGGGCAAGACCCGCGGACTGCTCGACATCTCCGGCTGGCAGAGCATGACCGTCACGCAGGCCGCCCAGGCCGTGCAGATCTCCGCCTACCCGGACGCCTACGCCAAGTGGGAAGCGAGCGCGACCGCGTGGCTCGCCCAGCTCGGCTGAGCGCCGGGCCCATCCGCGGAGCTCGTCGCCCGCCGTGTGGCAACAGGTTCGGTCGGCCGGCGCAATCTAGACTTCCGGCGTGAGCGCGAATACGACCGATCCGATGATCGGCCGCCTGATCGACGGGCGGTACCAGGTGCGCTCACGCATCGCCCGCGGCGGCATGGCCACCGTCTACCTGGCCACCGACCTCCGTCTGGAGCGACGAGTCGCCATCAAGGTGATGCACGGGCACCTCTCCGACGACAGCGCGTTCAAGCAGCGCTTCATCCAGGAGGCCCGCTCCGCCGCGCGGCTCGCGCATCCGAACGTGGTCAATGTCTTCGATCAGGGCCAGGACGAGGACTACGCCTACCTGGTGATGGAGTACCTGCCCGGAATCACGCTGCGCGACCTCATCGAGGAATACGGATCGCTGACCGCCGAGCAGACCCTCGACATCACCGAGGCGGTGCTCTCCGGCCTCGCCGCGGCGCACAAGGCGGGCATCGTCCACCGCGATCTGAAGCCTGAGAACGTGCTGCTCGCCGACGACGGTCGCATCAAGATCGGCGACTTCGGCCTCGCGCGCGCGGCGACCGCCAACACGGCGACCGGTGCGGCACTGATGGGCACGATCGCCTACCTCTCCCCCGAGCTCGTCACCCGCGGTGTCGCCGACACGCGCAGCGACATCTACGCCGTCGGCATCATGATGTACGAGATGCTCACCGGCGAGCAGCCGTACAAGGGCGAGCAGCCGATGCAGATCGCCTACCAGCACGCGAACGACTCCGTTCCGGTGCCCAGCGGAAAGAACAGCAAGGTTCCCGCCGAGCTCGATGAGCTGGTGCTGTGGGCGACCGCCCGCGATCCGGAGCACCGCCCGCGCGACGCAGGCCAGATGCTCGACCAGCTGCACGAGACCGAAGACCTGCTGCGAACCGCTCTGCCGACCGGATCGACGGCGACGCAGCGCACGATGGTCCTGCCGCCCGCTCCGGCCGCACAGTTCACCGGCTCCGATGCGGAGACGCAGGTGCTGGGGCCTCGAGGAGCTCCGCGCAACGAGACCGGCCCCGCGCCGGTCGGTGCGGCGACCGCGCAGCTCGCCACGATCGCGCGCCGTCGTCGGCGTCGCGCCCCGTTCATCCTCATCCTCGTGGTGCTGCTCGCCGCCGTGGCCGGCACGACCGGATGGTACTTCGGCGCGGGGCCCGGCGCGCACGCCACCATTCCCGAGAGCGTCGTCACCGCGACGCCCGAGGAGGCGACCGCGATCCTCACCGATCTCGGTCTCGCTGTCGCCGAGGAGCACGAGACGGCGCACAGCGTCGACGTTCCCGAAGGGGCGGTCATGGCGACCGATCCGGAGGTCGGATCCAGCATCCGCCTCGGCGAGGAGGTCACTCTCGTCGTCTCGCTCGGCCCGCGCGAAGTGACGCTTGAGGCGCTCTCCGGGCAGCCTCTCGACGAGGTGACCGCGGTGCTCACGGCCGAAGGGCTCACGGTCGCCGACCCGGTGATCCAGCAGTTCAGCTCCGATCTCGACGCGGGGCTCGTGATCAGCGTCACCGATCTCGACGCCGACGACGGTCCAACGGATCTGTCGCAGGGCGGATCCACCTTCGAAGGCCGCACGATCGAGCTCGTCGTCTCGGTCGGCGCCGTCCCCGTGGTTCGCGGCGAGACCATCGACGACGCGACCGCGCTGCTCGCCGAGGTCGATCTGATCGTCGACGGCGGGCTGGAGATCCGCTCCTACTCCGACGACGTCGCCGAGGGACGAGTCATCGGACTCACGAGCAGCAGCGGGCCGCGACAGCCGGGCGACATCGTCGGGCTCGAGATCTCGCGCGGACCCGAACCGGTGCAGATCCCCGACGTCGAGGGCAAGACCTGGCTCGAGGCGCGCCCCATCCTCGAAGAGGCCGGCCTTGTCGTTGAGTACTGGAACAACAACAGCCGACTGATCGGCGAGACGCTTCCCGGCATCGCCACCGTCGAGGAGATCGACCCCGACGCGGGCGAGACCGTGCCGAAGAACAGCACCGTCCGGGTCCGGCTGAGCGCCGACTGACACCCGGCGACGGTCAGTTCGCCGGGTGTCCGTCGACGATGACTACTTCGCGGGCGCGCCCAGCTCTTCCGCCACGAGGAACGCCAGCTCGAGCGACTGCATGTGGTTCAAGCGGGGATCGCACAGCGACTCGTACTTGGTCGCCAGCGTCGCCTCGTCGATCATCTCCGAGCCGCCCAGGCACTCCGTGACGTCGTCACCGGTGAGCTCGATGTGGATGCCGCCCGGGTGCGTGCCGGCGTCACGGTGCGCCGCGAAGAAGCCGCGCACCTCCTCGACGACGTCGTCGAAACGACGCGTCTTGTAGCCGGTCGGCGTGGTCATCCCGTTGCCGTGCATCGGGTCGGACACCCAGATCGGGTTCGCGTCCATGCCCTTGATGGCCTCGAGCAGCGGCGGCAGCGAGTCGCGGATCTTGCCCGCGCCCATGCGCGTGATGAAGGTCAGGCGACCCGGCTCGCGCTCGGGGTCGAGCTTGTCGATCAGCTTCTCCATGTCGCTCGCCGTCGTCGACGGGCCGAGCTTCACCCCGATGGGGTTGCGGATGCGCGAGAAGTAGTCGATGTGCGCACCATCGAGATCGCGCGTGCGCTCCCCGATCCACAGGAAGTGGGCGCTCGTGTTCACGGGCGTGCCGTTGCGGCTGTCGATGCGCGTCATCGGGCGCTCGTAGTCCATCAGCAGGCCCTCGTGGCTGGTGTAGAACTCGACGCGCTTCAGCTCGTCGAAGTCGGCACCGGCGGCCTCCATGAACTTCACGGCGCGGTCGATCTCCCGCGCGAGGCCCTCGTAGCGCTGGTTCGCCGGGTTGATCGCGAAACCGTGGTTCCAGCGGTGAACCTCGCGCAGGTCGGCGAAACCGCCCTGTGTGAAGGCACGCACCAGGTTCAGCGTCGACGCCGCCGTGTGGTAACCCTGAATGAGGCGACGCGGATCGGCGGCGCGGCTCTCGGGCGTGAAATCGAAGCCGTTCACGATGTCGCCGCGGTACGCGGGCAGCGTCAGCTCGCCGCGCGTCTCGGTGTCGCTCGAGCGCGGCTTGGCGAACTGGCCCGCCATGCGACCCATCTTGACGACGGGCATCGACGCGCCGTAGGTCAGGACGACCGCCATCTGCAGCAGCGTCTTCACGCGGCGACGGATCTGATCGGCGGTGGCACCCGCGAACGTCTCGGCGCAGTCGCCGCCCTGCATGAGGAAGGCCTCCCCTCGCGCCACCCGCGCCAGGCGCTCCCGCAGGATGTCGACCTCACCGGCGAACACCAGCGGCGGGAGCGTCGCGATCTCAGCGGACGCCGCCGCGACGGCCTCCGCATCCGGCCACTGGGGCTGCTGCTTGATGGGGAGCTCACGCCAATAGTCGAGACCGGCGATCACGCTGGGATCTGCCTGCACAACGGTCTCGGACGGGTCTACCACGGTCGGTCCTTCTAATCTCGGGAAAGGGCTAAGACAGCCCAACGATCGACCCTAGCCGACCGGTGCGTGCATTGCCGTCGCGGGGGTGGTCAGCCGACGCGCGAGGGCCGGCGCTTCTTCACCGAGGTCGCGTACACATCCGTGTACTCCTGACCGCCGATGCGCGCCAGTTCGTACATGATCTCGTCGGTGATCGAGCGCAGCACGAAGCGGTCGCCCTCCATGCCCTCGAACCGCGAGAAGTCGAGAGGCTCCCCGAAGACGACCCCGATGCGCCGCACCTTCGGGATCAACGTCCCCGTCGGCATCGCCTTCTCGGTGTCGACCATCGCCACGGGAACCACGATCGCTCCCGAGTCGAGGATCATGCGCGCGACGCCCGTGCGCCCGCGATACAGGCGGCCGTCAGGGCTGCGCGTGCCCTCGGGATAGATGCCCAGCTGGCCGCCCTCGGCGAGGTGCTCGAGACCGCCGTGCAGCGACGCCTCGGAGGCCTTGCCGCCCGAGCGATCGATCGGCAGCTGCCCGATGGCGAGAAAGAAGCGCTTGATGAGCCAGCCCTTGGCACCCCGGCCGGTGAAGTACTCGCTCTTGGCGAGGAACCGGATCGGACGATCCACGACGAGCGGCAGGAACACCGAGTCGATGAACGACAGGTGGTTGCTCGCGAAGATGACGGGCCCGGACTCGGGCACGTTCTCGCGGCCGCGCACCCACGGTCGAAACACCGAGAGCATGAACGGGCCCACGATGAGGTACTTCATCAACCAGTAGAACACGGCACCTCCGGAAACCTGTGACGAGCCTAGCGCGCGGTTTCGCCGCTGCGTTCGGCGCGAATCCGGGCGAGATCCGCGGCACCCACCATGCCGGCGTCGTTGACCAGCTCGGCGACGACGAAGGTCGGCTCGGGGTGGTAGCCGCGAGCCGGCACATGGGCGAGATACGCCTCGCGCACCGGCTCGAGCAGCAGCTCCCCCGCGGCGGCGACACCGCCTCCGAACGCGAAGACCTCCGGGTCGAGAATGGCGGTGATCGACGCGGCGGCCTGACCGAGCCAGCCGCCGAGCTCCCGCAGCGCCGCGAGCGCCCCCGGGTCGCCCTCAGAGATCAGCGCGGCGACGAGGGCGCCGTCGAGCCCGCCCTGGGCTTCCCGGACGGCGGCCAGGTTCTGGCCGATGCCGCCGGCATCCGCGATGTCATTGGCCATGCGCAGCAGGGCACGGCCGGAGCCGTACTGCTCGATGCAGCCGCGCTGACCGCACCCGCAGGCCAGGCCGCCGGGAACGACGCGCAGGTGCCCGATCTCGCCCGCGGTGCCGAACCCGCCGCGCAGCAGCTGGCCGTCGGCGATGATCGCCCCGCCCACCCCGGTGCCGATCGTCAGCAGGGTCATGTCGCTCACGCCTCGGCCGACGCCGAAACGGTACTCCGCCCATCCGGCCGCGTTCGCGTCGTTGTCGACGGTGATGGCCAGACCCGGAAGCCGTTCGCTCAGGTGCTCGCGCACCGGCTCGCTGCGCCAGTTGATGTTGGGCGCGTAATAGACGATCGACTGAGTGGCGTCGATGAAGCCCGGTGCCGCGACCCCCGCGGCGACGACATCCTCGCCGTCGGCGAGCTCCGTGACGATCTCGACGACGTGGTCGATGAGCGCGTCCCGGTCACCCGCCGGGGTCGGGCGGCGAAGCTGCCGAATGATCTCGCCCTCAGGGGACACGAGGGCCCCGGCGATCTTCGTTCCGCCGATGTCGATTCCGATGGCATGCACGACGCCCGAGTCTAGCCGCGTGTTGCTCGCCGCGGCCCCACCAGCCCGCGCGCGACACGTAGACTGGAGGCCACCACACATACCCGGTGACAAAGGAGTTTCCGTGAGCGAGTTCTTCACCCCGGCCTTGGTTCCGGCGGATCCCACGGCCAACGCAACCGACCTGCTGGTCGACCGCCTGGCCATCGACCCCGAAGCCCCCCTTTTCGCGCTGCCGACGGGCGATGACGGGTGGAGCGATGTCTCCACCGCGGAATTCCACCGCCAGGTCGTCGCGCTCGCCAAGGGCTTCGCCGCCGCGGGCATCGAGCCCGGCACGAAGATCGGCTTCATGTGCAAGACGCGCTACGAGTGGACGCTGATCGACTTCGCGGCCTGGTTCGCGGGCGCCGTCCTGGTGCCGATCTATGAGACCTCGGCGCCGTCGCAGGTGCAATACATCCTGAGCGACTCCGGTGCCACCGCCCTGATCGTCGAGACGCCGGACCACTTCGCGCGCTTCGACGAGGTGCGCAGCGAGCTTCCCGACGTCGACCAGGTCTGGCAGCTCAGCCTCGGCGACCTCGACAAGCTCGTGGCCGGCGGCACGGAGGTCTCCGATGAGGAGATCGAGCGTCGCCGGAAGATCGCACAGGGCTCCGACCTCGCCACCCTCATCTACACCTCGGGTTCGACCGGGCGGCCGAAGGGCTGCATCCTCACGCACTCCAACTTCGTCGAGCTGTGCCGCAACGCGGGTGTCGCGATGAAGGAGGTCGTCGCTCCCGGCGCATCGACGCTGCTGTTCATCACGACCGCGCACATCTTCGCGCGCTTCATCTCGATCCTTGCGGTCACCACCGGCGTCAAGGTCGGTCACCAGGGCGACACGTCGAAGCTGCTCCCCTCGCTCGGAAGCTTCAAGCCGACGTTCCTCCTCGCCGTCCCGCGCGTGTTCGAGAAGGTCTACAACTCGGCCGAGCAGAAGGCCGAAGCCGGCGGCAAGGGCAAGATCTTCCGCGCCGCGGCGGAGACCGCGATCGCCCACTCCAAGGCGCTCGACGCCGGCCACGTTCCGCTGGGCATGAAGATCAAGTTCGCGATCTTCGACAAGCTCGTCTACAGCAAGCTCAAGGCGGCGATGGGCGGGCGCGTGCGCTACGCCGTCTCCGGCTCGGCGCCGCTCGGACCGCGACTCGGCCACTTCTTCCGCAGCCTCGACCTGCGGATCCTCGAGGGCTACGGGCTCACCGAGACGACCGCCCCGGCGACCGTCAACCTCGTCGACAAGTTCAAGATCGGCACCGTCGGACCGGCGCTGCCGGGCGTCGGCATCAAGATCGCCGACGACGGCGAGGTGCTCGTCAAGGGCGTCGACGTCTTCGCCGGCTACTGGAACAAGCCCGAGGCGACGAAGGAGACCTTCGACGGCGAATGGTTCAAGACCGGCGACATCGGCACCATCGATGACGAGGGCTATCTGACCATCACCGGCCGCAAGAAGGAGATCATCGTCACGGCCGGCGGCAAGAACGTCGCCCCCGCCGTGCTCGAAGACCCGGTGCGCGCCAACCCGATCGTCTCGCAGGTCGTCGTCGTGGGTGACCAGAAGCCGTTCATCTCGGCGCTCATCACTCTCGACCCCGAGATGCTGCCGGTCTGGCTGAACAACAACGGGGAGGCCGCCGACCAGTCCCTCGAGGACGCGGCGAAGAACCCGAAGGTGATCGCCGAGGTGCAGCGCGCGGTCGACGTCGCCAACGCGCGGGTCTCGCGCGCCGAGTCGATCCGCAAGTTCACGATCCTCGCGACCGAGTTCACCGAGGCGAGCGGCCACCTGACGCCGAAGATGAGCATCAAGCGCGACCCGATCATGGCGGACTTCTCGCGCGAGATCGACGAGATGTACTCGTCGGCGTCGCCGGAGACCACCGGTCAGTCGCTCGTCCACTAGTCACCCGCCGGTTGAGTAGCGCCGAAGGCGCGTATCGAAACCACACCCGCGCAACACCGCGGTTTCGATACGGCGCTCCGCGCCTACTCAACCGGCTCGGCTTGCGGGTTGAGTAGCGCCGAAGGCGCGTATCGAAACCACACCGCGCACAAGCAGAGCGGTTTCGATACGAGCCGCTGCGCGGCCCTACTCAACCGGCTCGGCTTGCTGGTTGAGTAGCGCCGCAGGCGCGTATCGAAACCACACCGCGCACAAACACCGCGGTTTCGATACGGCGCCCCGCGCCTACTCAACCGGCGGCTCGGGTCTAGCGGGGCGCGAACCAGTCGGACTGACGGATCGCCCGCAGCGCCTCGCGCTTGATCTCGGGCGCCAGGCCTTCGACGTACAGCTTGCCGTCGAGGTGGTCGCATTCGTGCTGGAGCGCCTGAGCCATCAGCCCATCGCCCTCGAGCACGACCTCGTTGCCGTGCGCGTCGACCCCGGTGACGCGCGCGAACGGGTAGCGCGAACGCGGGAACGAGAACCCGGGAACCGAGAGGCATCCCTCGTCGACATCCTCCGGCTCGCCCGAGACCTCAAGCACCGGGTTGAACACGTAGCCGACCTCGCCGTCGACGTTGTACGAGAACGCCCGCAGCCCGACGCCGATCTGGGGCGCGGCGACACCCGCGCGACCGGGAAGCTTCACCGAGTCGACGAGGTCCTCCGCGAGGGCGACCAGTCTCGCGTCCCCCGGCTTCACGACGATCGGATCGCTCGCAGAACGAAGCACCGGATCTCCGAAGAGCCGGATCTGACGTTCGGTCATGCGGACCGCCGGGCCGGCAGCCCGTCCATCACGAGCGCGGCCAGTTCGCGGGCCGAATCGCGCGTGAACTTCTGCAGCGCCGAGAACCGCACCACCGAGCCCGCGGCGAGCTCCGGGTCGTAGGGAATGCGCACGATCTCACGCACGCGCGAGCGGAAGTGCGCCTCGATCTCGTCGAGCTTGACGAGGTTGGTGCCCTGAGTGGCCGTGTTGAGCGCCACGATCGCGTTCTTGACGAGGTCGCCGTAGCCGTTCGCCTCGAGCCAGGTGAGCGTCTCGGAGGCCAGTCGTGCCTCGTCGACGCTGCCACCGGAGACGATGACCACGGCATCCGCACGCTGCAGCGTGGCGCGCATGACGGAGTGCACGATGCCGGTTCCGCAGTCGGTGAGCACGAGCGAGTAGTAGCGGGCGGCGATGTCGGCGACGACGTTGTAGTCGTCCTCATCGAAGGCCTCGGAGAGCAGCGGGTCGGTGTCGGACGCGAGCACGTCCAGGCGCGTCTCATCGCGTGAGACGTGGCTCGACAGCTCCGAGAAGTCGCGGATGCTCGGCGCGTGGGTCACGAGGTCACGGACGGTCGAGCGCGTCTGCTTGTTGACCCGCTCGGAGAGCGTGCCGCGGTCCGGGTTCGCATCGACCGCGATGACGCGGTCTTCGCGCACGTCGGCGAGAGCCATGCCGAGAATCGTCGTGATCGTCGTCTTGCCGACTCCGCCCTTGCGTGTCAGCACGGGCACGAAGCGCGTTCCGCCCTCGAGCCGTTTGGCGATGCGCGCATCCAGGAGCTTGCGCTCCCGCACCGCCGGCGAATCACCGAGGTTGATCTGGTGGAAGCTCGCCTGGTAGACGAGGTGGGGCCAGAAGCCTTCGGGGGCGCCGCGCCGGGCGCCGCTCTTCTCGTGCAGCAGACGCTCCGCGGTGAGCATGGAAGCCGACTCCGGGGAGGACGTCGCACTGACCTGCACGTCGACGTCGCCGCCGGGCAGCGGCGGCACGACCGCGACCGACTGCTCGGCGGGGTCGGCGTCGGCGCTGTCTCCGGGAAGCTCAGCGTGCTCTTCGGCGTCCAGGTGAATCGACGTGGTCGCCAGCGCGTCGCCCTGCGGCAGCACGGGCGTGATCGCGATGTCGTGGAGCGCGACGGCGGCCTCGTCGTCGGCGGGCTCGTGCACGGTCGTGGGCAGCTCGATGCTCACCGTGAGGCTCTCCGGCAACTGGGCCGCGAGACCCTCGTCGCCATCCAGCTCGGAAGCTGCGACGCCGACCTCATCGGCCGTCGTCGGCTTCTCGTTGCGCACTCGCGCCACGGTCACTCCCCTTTCGTCGACGCAGGTTCGCGCCAACGTCCGAGTCTACCGGCGCGACGCGGTCACGACTCGACGACGACCAACAGGTCACCCGCCTCCACCTGCTGCGTGCTCGGGATGGCCAGACGCTTCACGGTGCCAGCGATGGGCGACGTGATGGCGGCCTCCATCTTCATGGCCTCGATCGACGCCACGGCCTGACCCGCCTCCACCTTGTCGCCCTCGGCGACCTTGAGAGTCACCACCCCCGAGAACGGGGCGGAGATCTGGCCGGGCTTGGCCGGATCCGCCTTCTCCGCCGACAGCGTCGTGACGGCGACGCTGCGATCCCGCACGAAGACGGGACGCAGCTGGCCGTTGAGCGTGGTCATGACGGTGCGCATGCCCTTCTCATCGATCTCGCCGATGGCTTCAAGCCCGACGAA
The DNA here is from genome assembly GCF_057365085.1 of Herbiconiux sp. J20-20. NCBI lineage: Bacteria > Bacillati > Actinomycetota > Actinomycetes > Micrococcales > Microbacteriaceae > Herbiconiux > Herbiconiux sp. J20-20. The sequence continues at coordinate 163,417 of NZ_CP195122.1, read as the reverse complement.
GAGGTCGACTCCGGGTGCGATCGGCACGGCGTGCTCGGTGCCCGGCTTGAGCCCGTACAGGTAGTCGATGGTGTCGACGACCGACAGATCGCCGAACATCTCGCGCACCTGCTCGAACTGCTTGGTCGGGCCGGGGAACAGCAGGCGGTTGAGAGCCGAACGACGCTCCTCCGGTGTGCCCGCCAGCGCCTTCTCGTCGTCGGCGGTGATCGGCTCGACGCCGATCTTGATGTTGCGGCCTTCGAGGATCTTGCTCCGCAGCGGCTCGGGCCATCCGCCGGGCAGGTCGCCGAGTTCGCCGGCCATAAAGCCGATGACCGAGTCGGGGATGTCGAACTTGTCCGGGTTCTGCTCGAAGTCGGCCGGGTCGGCGTTCGCTGCCGCGAGGGCGAGGGCGAGGTCGCCCACCACCTTCGAGGACGGGGTCACCTTCGGCGGACGCCCGAGCATCTGGCTGGCGGCGGCGTAGAGGTCCTCGATCACCTCGAACCGGTCCTCCAAGCCGAGCGCGATCGCCTGCTGGCGCAGGTTGGAGAGCTGACCGCCGGGGATCTCGTGCTTGTAGACGCGGCCGGTGGGGCCCGGAAGTCCGGACTCGAAGGGCCGGTAGGCACCGCGGACGGCCTCCCAGTACGGCTCCAGGTCGCTGACCGCCTGCAGCGAGAGCCCGGTGTCGCGCTCGGTGTGCGCGGTCGCGGCGACGAGGGCCGACAGCGAAGGCTGGCTGGTGGTTCCGGCCATCGGGGCGCTCGCGGCGTCCACAGCGTCGGCTCCCGCGCGCGAGGCAGCCATGAGCGTCGCCAGCTGACCGCCTGCCGTGTCGTGCGTGTGCACGTGGACGGGAAGGTCGAAACGCTCCCGCAGGGCGGTGACGAGCTTCTCAGCGGCTCCGGCGCGCAGCAGGCCCGCCATGTCCTTGATCGCCAGGATGTGCGCTCCGGCGTCGACCATCTGCTCGGCGAGCTTCAGGTAGTAGTCGAGCGTGTACAGCGTCTCGTTCGGGTCGAGCAGGTCGGCCGTGTAGCACAGCGCCACCTCGGCGACCGTGCTGCCGGTCTCGAGCACCGCATCGATCGCGGGTCGCATCTGGTCGACGTCGTTGAGGGCGTCGAAGATGCGGAAGATGTCGACCCCGGTGGAGGCGGCCTCGCGAACGAACGCGCTCGTCACCTCGGTCGGGTACGGCGTGTAGCCGACCGTGTTGCGGCCGCGCAGCAGCATCTGGATCGCGACGTTCGGCAGCGCCTCACGCATGGTGGCCAGACGCTCCCACGGGTCTTCGCCGAGGAAGCGCAGCGCGACGTCGTAGGTCGCCCCGCCCCAGGCCTCGACGCTCCACAGCTCGGGCGTGAGCCGCGCCACGTGCGGCATGACGGCCGTCAGGTCCTTGGTGCGCACGCGGGTCGCGAGAAGCGACTGGTGCGCGTCGCGGAACGTGGTCTCGGTGACCGCCAGCGCCGTCTGCTGACGCAGCGCGGTGGCGAAGCCGACCGGTCCGAGCTCCAGCAGCTTCTGCCGCGTGCCCGACGGCGCCTCTGCGTCCAGGTCGACGGCCGGGAGCTTCCGGGCCGGGTCGATCGCGTGAGCGCCGGATCCGTTGGGCTGATTGACGGTGACGTCGGCGAGCCAGCTGAGGATCTTGGTGCCGCGGTCGCGCGACTCGTGCCCCTTGAACAGCTGGGGACGCTCGTCGATGAAGCTCGTCGACAGGTCGCCGGCGACGAACGCCGGGTCTTCGAGCACCGCCTGCAGGAACGGGATGTTGGTGGAGACGCCGCGGATGCGGAACTCTGCCAGACCGCGCTTGGCGCGCGCGACCGCGGCCGGGAAGTCGCGCCCGCGCGCGGTCATCTTCGCCAGCATCGAGTCGAAGTGCGGGCTGATCTGCGAGCCGGTCTGCACGGTGCCGCCATCCAGCCGGATGCCCGAGCCGCCGGGAGAGCGGTAGGTGGTGATCTTTCCCGTGTCGGGGCGGAAGTTCGCTCCCGGGTCTTCGGTCGTGATGCGGGTCTGCAGCGCGGCGCCGTGCAGGTGCACGGAGTCCTGGGTCAGTCCCAGCTCGGCGAGTGTGGCGCCCGCAGCGATGCGCATCTGCGACTGCACCAGGTCGACGTCGGTGACCTCTTCCGTCACCGTGTGCTCGACCTGGATGCGCGGGTTCATCTCGATGAAGACGTGCTGCCCGGCGCGCTCCCCCGCGGTGTCGAGCAGGAACTCGACCGTTCCCGCGTTGACATAGCCGATCGACTTCGCGAACGCGACCGCGTCGCGGTACATCGCCTGGCGCGTGTCCTCGTCGAGGTTCGGGGCCGGGGCGATCTCCACCACCTTCTGGTGGCGGCGCTGCACCGAGCAGTCGCGCTCGAAGAGGTGGATCGTCTCGCCGGTGGCGTCGGCGAGGATCTGCACCTCGATGTGACGCGGGCGCACGACGGCCTGCTCGATGAACATGGTGGGGTCGCCGAACGCGCTGTCGGCCTCGCGCATCGCCGCTTCGAGAGCACCGCGGAGGTCTTCGCGCTTGTCGACGCGGCGCATTCCGCGACCGCCGCCTCCGGCGACCGCCTTGGCGAAGACGGGGAATCCGATCTCGTCGGCACCGGCGAGCAGCACCTCGATGTCGGTCGTCGCCGGGGTCGACTTGAGCACCGGCACGCCGGCAGAGATCGCGTGCTCCTTCGCGGTGACCTTGTTGCCCGCCATCTCCAGCACGTTGCTGCCGGGACCGATGAACGTGATGCCGTTGTCGGCGGCCGACTGGGCGAGGTCGGGGTTCTCGGAGAGGAATCCGTATCCGGGATAGATCGCGTCGGCGCCGGCCTCCTTCGCGACGCGGATGATCTCGCTGACGTCGAGGTAGGCCCGGACGGGGTGCCCCTCTTCGCCGATCAGGTAGGCCTCGTCGGCCTTGAGACGGTGCATCGAGTTGCGATCCTCATAGGGATACACGGCGACCGTCTTGGCGCCCAACTCGTAGGCGGCACGGAAAGCACGGATCGCGATTTCACCGCGGTTCGCAACCAGGATCTTCTTGAACATTCGGTCCTCTCGGCACGCGGCTGATTTTTGGCTCCTTTCAGATTACTGAAGGTAGGCTCCCTTCTCGTGCACGTACTGAGCGTCAGCTCCCTCAAAGGGGGTGTGGGCAAGACAACCGTGACGCTCGGCCTGGCGTCCGCCGCCTTCGCGCGCGGGGTTTCGACGCTCGTCGTCGACCTCGACCCGCAGTCCGATGTGTCGACCGGAATGGATATCTCCGTTGCGGGTCATCTGAACATCGCCGATGTGCTGGCGTCGCCGAAGGAGAAGATCGTGCGGTCCGCGATCGCCCCCTCGGGGTGGACGCGGGGCCACCGCGGCACGGTGGATGTGCTGATCGGCTCTCCGTCGGCGATCAACTTCGACGGCCCGCACCCGAGCATTCGCGACATCTGGAAGCTCGAGGAGGCGCTCGCCCACGTCGAGCAGGACTACGAGCTCGTGCTCATCGACTGCGCACCCTCGCTGAACGCCCTCACGCGCACCGCCTGGGCGGCGAGCGACCGCGTCACCGTCGTCACCGAGCCGGGACTGTTCTCGGTCGCCGCGGCCGACCGCGCGCTGCGCGCGATCGAGGAGATCCGCCGCGGGCTCTCCCCTCGACTGCAGCCGCTGGGCATCATTGTCAACCGTGCGCGCGTGCAGTCGCTCGAGCACCAGTTCCGCATCAAGGAGCTGCGCGACATGTTCGGCCCGCTCGTGCTCTCACCGCAGCTGCCGGAGCGCACGTCGCTGCAGCAGGCGCAGGGCGCCGCGAAACCGCTGCACATCTGGCCGGGCGAGAGCGCTCAGGAGATGGCGCGGCACTTCGATCAGCTGCTGGACCGCGTGCTGCGCACGGCGAACCTGCAGGACGCGCCGCTCCCGGAACCCGGCGTCGCGCCCGAACCCGAACCCACACCCTAACCCCGCCCCTTCGCCACTTCGCCGAGCGCTACCGAAACTCGCGAGCGCTACCGAAGAACCGACCGCACTCGTGAGTTTGGGTAGCGCTCGGGGGAAGGCGGGGCGAGTTGGGGGCGGGTCAGCTGGCGGCGCGTGAGGCGCGCTTGGCGGCGAGGTCGTCGCGCTGCTCGTCGGCCGTGACCGTGTCGAGGTCGACGAGACTCGTCTCAACCTCGCGCAGCACCTTGCCGACCGCGATGCCGAAGACGCCCTGCCCGCGGCTCACCAGGTCGATGACCTCGTCATCCGACGTGCACAGGTAGACGCTCGCACCGTCGCTCATGAGCGTCGTCTGGGCGAGGTCGTTCACGCCGGACTCGCGAAGCTGGTTGACGGCGGTGCGGATCTGCTGAAGTGAGATCCCGGTGTCGAGGAGTCGCTTGACGAGCTTGAGCACCAGGATGTCGCGGAAGCCGTAGAGGCGCTGCGAGCCGGATCCGGCCGCCCCGCGCACCGTCGGCTCCACGAGCTGCGTGCGCGCCCAGTAGTCGAGCTGTCGGTAGCTGATGCCCGCGGCACGTGCGGCGACGGTTCCGCGGTAGCCCGCGGTGTCGTCCATCTCGGGCAACCCGTCGGTAAAGAGCAGACCGAGGTCGTAGCGCGAGTCCTCGCTGCGTTTCACGTCGCTCATCTGCCATCCTCGATCCGCCGGGGTAACCCTCAGCTTGAAGTTGAAGTTCAACTTCTCGTCTTCCCCCACGGTACCCACGACACGCGGCGGCGACAATCACATCGCGCGCGACACGCGGGAGCGTCGAGCGAATTCGATGAATCAGAGCTTGCTGAGCGCCGAGCGAATCAGGTTGGAGCGCACGATCTCCAGCTGCCCGGCGATCTCGCGCGCCATCTCGCGCGCCTTCGCCCGGCTCGACGAGTCGGTGCGGCGTGCGACCGGAATCAGCGCCGTCTCGATCAGGCCCAGCTCGCGCTCGGCCGACGCGCGGAAGCCGCGCAGGTGTCGCGGCTCGATGCCGGAGCGCTGCAGCTCCACGAGAGCAGTCAGGACGGCGAGGGCCTCGTCACCGTAGTGATCGGCCGGAACGATGAGCGACGCCGAGATCGCGTCGCCGAGCAGGAGCGTCGTCGCCCCGGCCTCGCGGATCAGCTCGTCGCGAGTCAGTCGGCGCTCGGTCGGAAGCATCGACGGACCGAGCACCGCGCCGCCGCCGGGAAGCACCGGATCGCGTCCGGCATCCAGGTCGTCGAGGTAGGCGCGGATGACCTTCAGCGGCAGGTAGTAGTCGCGCTGCATCGACAGCACGAGGCGAACCCGTTCGACGTCGGCATGCGAGAACTTGCGATAGCCCGACTCCGTGCGCGACGGGGTCACCAGCTTCCGCTCCTCCAAGAAGCGGAGCTTCGACGGCGACAGCTCGGGGAACTCAGGATTCAGTCTCGCCAGCACCTGCCCGATGCTGAGCAGCTGCGGGGAGGAGTGGGAGCGCGCTGCGGAAGAACCAGCCGGCATCAGGACGCAGCACCCGCGACATCGGCGCGCGAGGCGTAGAACGTCAGACGGAACTTGCCGACCTGCACCTCGGCGCCATCGGACAGCGGTGCCGCCTCGATGCGCTCACCCAGGAAGTAGGTGCCATTCAACGACCCCATGTCCTCCACGTGGAACGCGGTGCCGCTGCGGACGAAGCGCGCGTGATGACGCGAGACGGTGACGTCGTCGAGGAAGATGTCGGCGTCGGGGTGGCGCCCCGCGATCGTCAGGTCCGAGTCGAGCAGGAAGCGCGCGCCGATGTTCGGTCCACGACGCACGATCAGCAGGGCCGACCCGGACGGCAGAGCCGCGATCGCCTCCTGCTCCTCGAGGCTGATGCCGGCCTCCATCGCGGCGAGCTGCGCGACGAACTCGTCGGAGAAGTGCGCGGTGGTGTCCGCCGGCGGCATCGCCGTCGGCTGCCCGTCGGCGCCGACCTGCGGCGTTTTCGGGGCACCGTTTTCGCCCGTGTCGACCATCACGACCTCCTCTAAGCGTTCAGACTATCGGACGCGCTGCGACCCGATCCCGGAGCGATTCGAACCACTCGAATCGTCTCGCGAAGATACAGGATGCCCGCCCACCAGTACAGGAATGCGCCCCACAGGGCGGCCGACCAGCCGAGCACCGTGGCGACCGGCTCCAGCGCGGCGAAGGCCCCGCCGAGGATCAGCACCGGAAGCGCGAACAGCAGCGCGAAGGTCGCCATCTTTCCCAGGTGGTGCACGTAGAGCGGCCCGTAGCCGTGGTTGGCGAGCACGACCCCGAGCACGATCAGCATCACGTCTCGCGCGAGAATCACGGCGACCAGCCACCACGGAATGAACTGCTGCCAGGCGAGCCCGATCAGCGTGGCCAGAATGTAGAGCCGATCGGCGGCCGGATCGAGCAGCTGCCCGAGCCTCGTGATCTGGTCGAAGCGCCGCGCGACGACGCCGTCGATGAGGTCGGTGACGCTCGAGACGACGAGGATGACGAGGGCCCAGAGGTACTCGGCGGCGATGAGGGTGCCCAGGAACACCGGGATGAGCAGCAGTCGAAGCAGGCTCAGTGCGTTGGGGATCGTCACGATCCGGTTGCTGACCTCGGTCACACGTCCCCTCCTCCTCTGAGTCTAGGGCGACGGAGCCATCTTCACGATTGCAGATTTCTGCACCTGAACGCATCCCCGCCACTGGCTCGGGTGCGGCGGGTCACCGGACCGAGCACGGCGCGAGCACTTAAACTCGCCGCATGTCGTGCATCCGCTTCAACACGCCCGCCCAGCGCGCGCAGATGCGTGCGAATGCTCCGAAGATGCTGACGGCCGAGGAGGCCGCGGCACTCCACCCCGCTCCCCCGGTCACCGAGAGCAAGATCCGTCGTCTGCGCCTGCTCGCCCAGGACAGCAACCCGAAGATCCGGGAGAGCGTCGCGAGCAGCTACCACACGCCCCCCGAGGTGTTCGAGCGTCTGGCGCGCGACAGCGACCCGGGCGTGCGCGCGTGCGTCGCCCGCAACGAGGCGGCGCCATGCGACCTGCTGCGTGAGCTCGCCGGCGACGAGAACGAGTCGGTGCGCGGCTGGGTCGCGGTGAACTTCTACGTGCCCGCGGATGCGATGGAGCGTCTCGCCCAGGACGAGAGCGAGGTCGTGCGCGGTCTTGTGGCGTGGAAGGCCTCGCTCGCCGAGCAGGACGAGCAGCGCTCAGCCGAGCGCGACATCCAGTTCGCGCAGGCGATCTCGTAACGCGGGCCACGAGGCCGCGAAGCCCGGATGCAGCGGCCGGGCCGCGACGTCATCCAACGCCACCCACTCCAGCGCCACGCTCTCCGCGTCGCCGATGACGGGCTCGAAGCGCTCGTCGACGCGCGCCAGGACGGTTGCGTACGACCAGTAGCCGAGATCGTTGACGACGGTCTCGAGCACGTGAACCCGATCCGGGGGAACGCCCGCCTCCTCGTCGGCCTCACGAATCGCCGCCTCGACGGCCGACTCGTCCGGCTTGCGCGCCCCGCCGGGCAGTCCCCAGGTGCCGCCGAAGTGGCTCCAACTGGCGCGCAGCTGCAGGAGAACGCCGGAACCGGGATGCGCGACCAGCAGCCCCGCGGCACCGTAGGTTCCCCAGAACCTCCCGCGTGGCCCGTCCACCCAGGCATCGCCCGGACCGTGCGGCCGCCGAGCGCTGGGGTCATGGCTGGCTCGCGTCACGCCTTCAGCCTAATGAGCGCGACGGGCGCGACGGTCCGTATGCTCGCTGTCGTGAGCGCTCGACTGGACGCCTGGCTGTGGGCCGTGCGGCTGACCAAGACCCGGTCGGCGGCGACCGCCCTCTGCCGCGCCGGCCACGTGCGCGTCAACGGTGATCGAGCGAAGGCGGCGCACGCGCTGTCGATCGGCGATGAGGTGCGAGTGCGTACCGAGGCCGGACCGCGCGTGGTGATCGTGCGACAGCTGATCCGGAAGCGCGTCGGCGCCGCTCTCGCGGCCGAGGCGCTGGAGGACCATTCGCCTCCCCCGCCCCCGCCGGAGGAGCGCTCGGTGGTCGGCGTGCGCGACCGCGGGGCGGGGCGGCCGACCAAGCGCGACCGCCGCGAGCTCGAACGGCTGCGACACCGCGACGAGCTCTAGGCGCCGCGCTCCGCGGGCTCGGAGCTCTCGGCGCGCTGCGCAAGCGCCGTCTCGATCGCCTCGATCACGGCGGGGGCGTCGGGCTGCGTCGTCGGCCGGAAGCGCGTCACGCTGCCGTCGGGTGCGACGAGGAACTTCTCGAAGTTCCACGTCACTCGACCCGCTTTGCCGTGGGCGTCCGGCGTCTCCTTGAGTGCCTGGAAAAGCGGATGCGCGTGCTTTCCGTTGACTTTGACCTTCTCCATGAGCGGAAAGGTCACCCCGAACGTGGTGGAGCAGAACTCCTTGATGTCGTCGGAGCTGCCGGGCTCTTGGCCGGCGAACTGGTTGCACGGGAACCCGAGCACGGTGAACCCGCGCGGCTCGTAGCGCCGCTGGAGGTCTTCGAGCTTCTCGTACTGCGGGGTGAGCCCGCAGCGCGACGCGACGTTGACCACGAGCACGGCACGGTCGCCGAACCGGGTGAGGGTGGTGGGCTCCCCGTCGATGGTGGTCAGTTCGATGTCGCGGATGCCCATGCCTCCACGATATGCGGCGGCCGCCGCGCGCGCTGGCCGAGCGGCGCTGGCCTCGGCTCGATAGCCTGGTTTCATGGCTGCCCCGGAAATGAGCCACGAACCCGACGCACACCGCTACGTGCTCCGCATCGATGGTGCGATCGCGAGCGTGCTGGAATACGCCGAGCAGAACGGCGCGGTGTCGTTCTTCCACACGGTGACCGTGCCGAACCACCGCAATCAGGGCTACGCCGCCCAGCTGGTCGAGTTCGCGGTCGATGATGTGGAGGCCCGGGGCGTGGGGCCGATCCGCGCGGGATGCTGGTTCGTCGCCGACTGGTTCGAGCAGCACCCGGAGCGCGCTGCTCTGCTTGGCTGACCTCGTCCGCATCCGCCCGCGATCCGAGGAGTGACGATGGCGCTCGATATCAAGGACTACGCCCTCATCGGCGACTGCCACACCGGTGCGCTCGTGGGCATCGACGGCAACATCGACTGGCTGTGCCTGCCTCGCTTCGACTCCGCCTCGACCTTCGGCGCGCTGCTCGGCAGCGCCGACCACGGGCGGTGGCGCGTGGGCCCTCGCGACTCGAAGCGATGCACCTCGCGCGCGTACCGGGACGACACCTTCGTGCTGGTGACGCGCTGGGAGACTGCGACCGGCGAGGTCGAGGTGATCGATTTCATGCCGCACGGTGACCGCCGGGCCGATCTGGTGCGCCGCGTGCGCGGCATCTCGGGAACCGTCGCGATGGAGCAGGTGTTCCGCGTGCGCTTCGACTACGCCAACGCGGTTCCGTGGGTGCGCCAGTCGCCTCGCCACGCGGAGGGTTACGACGGCGCGCTGCTCGCCGTCGCGGGGCCGGATGCGCTGGTGCTGCGCGGCCCCGAGATGACACCCGACGATCATGTGCACCGCGTCGAGTTCGAGGTCTCGGCAGGCGAGGTCGTCGACACTGTGCTCACCTGGCACCCGGCCCACCGCGAGCCGCCACCCGCGTTGGATGTCGACGACCAATTGGAGGCGACCGAGGACTGGTGGCGCGACTGGGCGGATCGCTGCGCCGTCTCCGGCCCTTATGAGCATGCCGTGCGGCGCTCGCTGCTGGTGCTGCGGGCGCTCACCCATGAGGACACCGGCGGCATCGTCGCGGCCGCCACCACGAGCCTGCCGGAGGAGCTCGGCGGGGTGCGCAACTGGGATTACCGCTACGTCTGGCTTCGCGACGCGGCGCTCACGCTCGAAGCGCTGATGCTGCACGGCTACGAGTTGGAGGCGCAGGAGTGGCGCAGCTGGCTGCTGCGCGCGATCGCGGGGGATCCCGCCGACATGCAGATCATGTACGGCCTCGCGGGCGAGCGTCGACTCTCGGAGACCACGATCGAGAGCCTCCCCGGGTATCGCGGCTCAGCCCCGGTGCGCGTGGGCAATGGGGCGGCCCAGCAGTTCCAGGGCGACGTCTTCGGCGAGGTGATGCTCGCGCTCGAGCAGGCCCGCACGATCGGCGTGCCGGAGGACTCGTTCTCGTGGTCGTTGCAGCTCGCTCTGATGGATCGCCTCGTCGAGGCGCGGGAGTCGGATGACCACGGCATCTGGGAGATCCGCGGCCCGGTGCGCCGGTTCACCCACTCCCGCGCGATGATGTGGGCCGCGTTCGCGAGCGCGGTGCGGGCCGTGGAGGAGCACGGCCTCGAGGGCCCGGTGGAGCTCTGGCGCGCGCAGTGCGACGAGCTGCGAGCCGAGATCGAGGAGCACGGCTTCAACCGGGAGCTCGGGAGCTTCGTGCAGTACTACGGCGCGACGCACGTCGACGCCTCGCTGCTGCAGCTGGCGCAGATCGGGTTCGTCGAGCCCGACGACCCGCGCATGCTCGGCACGGTGGCTCAGCTCGAGGACGAGCTGCTGCGCGACGGTCTGCTGCTGCGCTACCGCGCCGAGTCGGGCGTCGATGGGCTTCCCGGGGACGAGCACCCCTTCGTCGCGTGCTCATTCTGGCTGGTCGAGCAGTACGCGCGGTCCGGACGGCAGGATGATGCGATCCGGCTGATGGACCGCCTGGTGGGGCTCGCGAACGACGTCGGCCTGATCTCCGAGGAAGTCGACCCGGTGACCGGCGCTCATCTCGGCAACACCCCGCAGGCGTTCTCTCATCTGGCGCTCGTGCGCGCCGCCGACGCGATCGCCGGGGCGACGGAGGCTCGCGGTCAGGATTCCGAGGAAGCCTGACCGGGTAGCAGGCCCGCGGCGCGCGCCGGCTCGGCGTAGGCCTCGGCGAGCGAGGCAACGGTGGCGTGCGCATTGAGCCCGCTCGGGCTCGGCAGCACCCACAGCGGCACTCCCTCAATGCCGTCCACCTGACGGCCGCTCACCGCGCGGGGTCGATCGAATCCGTCGCGGTAGGCCGTGATCCCGACGATCGCAACGACGTCCGGCCGCCAGTCGCGGATGTTCGCGCGCAGCCGTGCGGCCCCGGCGCGAAGCTCATCACGCCCGAGCTCGTCGGCCCGCGCGGTGGCCCGTCGGACGAGGTTCGTGATGCCGACGCCCGCGCCGACGATGCTCGCCCGCTCCGTCTCCGTGAGTCCGCGCGCGAATCCGGGGCGCTCCGGCAGGATGCCGGCCTGGACGAGTGCGGGAAAGAAGCGGTTGCCGGGATGGGCGAACGGCGTTCCGGTGGCCGCCGTCCACAGACCGGGGTTCACTCCCACGAACAGCAGCCGCAGGCCCGGACCGACGAGATCGTCGATCTCGGCGTCTCGAAACGACTCGAGCTCGTCGCGCGTGAACCCCATGTTGCGATTCTCCTTGGAATCTCGGCACGCGGCCGGTTCGTGCGCGACGATCGGGTCATGAACGACCACGAGAAGAAGGGCCCCGACCCGGACGCGGAACGCGGCGAGCGCCAGCACCCCTCCGAGGTGGTGGATCCGCCGCACGACTCGAAGGTGAGCCCGGCGACGGCCAAGGAACCCGAACGACCCGACCCGAACGGTCTCAAGGGCCGCCCGCCGCGTTCCGGCAACTGACCGGGGCCGACACCCGCCTCAGTCGAGTTCGTCGAGAATCCCGCGCACGGCCGCGACGTGGGCGATGCGCGCCTCGCGGCTGTGCGCCAGCGGCTGCACGATGAGGCTCGACACGCCCGCGGCACGGAAGGCGCCGACGCGCTCGCGCACGTGCTCCTCGTCGCCGATCAGCGCGGTCGCCCGGAGCAGCTCGTCAGGCACCGCGGCGGCGGCCCCCGCCTTGTCGCCCGCGAGATACAGGTCCTGGATGCGCTCGGCCTCCGCCTCGAACCCCATCGAGGCGACGACGGTGTTGTAGAAGTTGGCGCCCTTGGCGCCCATCCCGCCGATGTAGAGCGCGGCGCGCGCCCGATAGCCCTCGAGGGCGCGCTCGTGGCCCGGCCCGATGTAGACCGGCAGCTGCACGAGCAGTTCGAGCGGCGGGAGCGTGGCGTCTCGCCGCGCCAGCCCGGCCGCGACCGGCTCACCCCACACCCGGGACCCGAGCTCAGGATGGAAGAACAGCGGGATCCAGCCCTCGGCGATCTCCGCCGCCTGCGCCACGCCCTTGGGGGCGAGCGCCGCGATGTGGACCGGGATGCGCTCCCGCGAGGTCTGTCCGATCATCTTGAGCGGCTTGCCGAGCCCGGTGCCCTGATCGGCCGGCAGCGGAATCGTGTACTGACTGCCGGCGTGTTCGATGCGCTCGCCGCGCCACGCGGCACGGGCGATCTCGATGATCTCGCGCGTGCGGGCGAGCGGGGCGGTGAACGGCACCCCGTGGAAGCCTTCGATGACCTGCGGCCCTGACGCGCCAAGCCCGAGCTCGAAGCGTCCGCCGGAGATGGTGTCGAGGGTGGCCGCGGTCATCGCGATCAACGTGGGCGTGCGCGAGTAGATCGGCAGGATCGCGGCGGCGAGCGTGATGCGATCGGTGCGGGCGGCCAGAAAGCCCAGCTTCGAGACGGCATCGAAGGAGTACGCCTCCGAGACGGTCACCAGGTCGGCGCCGAGCGCTTCGTACTCGACGACGTCGGCGACGGCGTCACGGAAGTCGTCGGCGTAGTCGACGACCACCCCGAGTCGGGGGCGGGTAACGGGCGGGAGCAGCGCAGACGTCGATGTCACGTCGGCGAGTCTATTCGCGCCGAGTGCTATTCCCCGGAGTTCGCCGCGCGGGAGGAACGTCGGCGAACCGCTGCGGGACCGTCGGCGCCAGCCAGAGCCTCACCCGCCGCCTGCCCGACGGCTCGCCCCGTGATCAGTTCCGAGATGTCGACACCGACCAGGTCCTTGATGATCTGACGGGTCGTCGCGAGCTGGCTCTCGAGGTTCTGCCCGATCTGCGCCGTGCCGGTCGCATCGGACGAGATCACCGTCATGTTCTGGATCGCCGCCAGCGGCTCGGCAGCCGCGCGGACGATGTCCGGGAGTTGCGCGATGATCTGCTGACGCAGCAGCTCGGCCGAACGCTCGTCGAGCGCTTCGGCTTGAGCGCGCGACGACTCCGCCTCGGCGTGACCCTTCACCCGGATCGCCTCGGCTTCCGCGTCGCCCTCGGCACGCAGCGCCTCGGCGGCGGCGATGCGTCGGTTCTTCTCGGCGACACCTTCCGACTCGATGGCCTGCGCGGCGGCCTTGCGCGCATCGCGGTCGGCGTTCGCGTTGGCGATCGCGGCCTGCGCATTCGCGTTCGCTCGCTTCTCGATCGCATACGCCTCGGCGTCGGCGACGGCCTTGATCTCGGCATCCAGTTCCTGCGTGCGAAGCCCGACCCGCTTCTGCGCGGTCACCTCCTGCTGCGCCACGACCTCCTGCTGTGCGATCGCCTCGGCGAGCGGGGCCGCCGCCGCGGCTTCGGCGCGCGCTTTGTCGGTCTCCTTCTGGATCTCCGCGTTCCGCAGGTCGAGCTCGCGCTGCGCCTCCGCGACCGCCTGGTCCGCGCCGATGCGGGCCTGCTCCGAGGCTCGACGCGCCTCCGACTCGGCGATCTCGGCGACCTGCTTGACACGCGCCGCCTCGCCGCGCCCGAGGTCGCGAATGTAGCCGTTGTCGTCGTCGATCTCCTTGATCTGGAGGGTGTCGATGACAAGACCCTGCACGTCGAGGGATTCGCGCACCGTCTCGAGGACCTGACCCTGGAGCGCCTGACGGTTGGTGATGATCTCGGTGACGGTGAGCTGGCCGACGATCGAGCGGACCGAGCCGGAGAGCACTTCCTCGGTCGAGGACTCGATCTGGTCCTGCTGGTTCAGGAACCGCTGGGCGGCGGCGCGCACCATCGACTCGCTTCCGCCGACCTTGACGACGGCGACCGCATTCACCTTGATGGTGATCGCGTCACGCGTCTGCGCGGTGGCCTGCACGTTCAGCTGCCGGCTGCGCAGGCTCAGCTTGAAGTGCGCCTCGACGATCGGCTTCACGAACACGCGCGAGCCGAGCACCACCTTCTGCCCCGCACTGGCGTCGAAGTCCTCGCCCTTGCGCCCGCGCTGCTGGCGCGAGGTGACGATGATCGCCTCGTCGGGCTTGGCCACCTTGATCCCGGCCAGGATCACGATCCCGGCGATGATGGCAAGCACCACCACGACTGCCACGAGCACGCCAACGGTCAGAGAGTCCCCCGGAAAGATCATGGGATCAGTATGGCGGATTCGAGCGCACCTCAATACGCGCTCGGCGCGGACTTGGCGGCGGCGGGACTAGAGCCGGGCGACGTAGACCGAGTTGGTCGACACTCCCCCGGTGATCGGGTTGTCGAAGCTCACCAACTCGCCCGCGACGTGTGGGAACACCTCCGCCAGCAGCGCCAGGAATCCCTCCTCGGGCGGGTCGTCCGACCAGAGCGCGAACACCCCGCCGGGGTGGAGGTGTCGAGCCAGCAGGCGCAGCCCGTCGGCGGTGTAGAAGTCGGCGTGCGTCGAGTCGAGCCGGTGGGTCGGCGTGTGGTCGATGTCGACCAGGATCGCGTGGAACCTCGGGGCGTCGGTCGCGCGCTCGCGGCGCGCGAGGTCGAAGAAGTCGTCGACGACGAGACTCGTGCGGTCGTCATCGACGAGGGTGTTCGAGACCGGCAGCAGTCGGCGCTGGTGCCAGCCGACCACCTCGCCAAGCGCATCCACCACCGTCAGCGAGCGCACCCGCGAATCGACCAGCGCGGTGACCGCGGTATAGCCGAGTCCGAGGCCGCCGACCAGCACGTCGAGCGCGTCACCCGACACCGCGGCGAGGCCGAGGGTGGCGAGCTCTTCTTCCGCCACCGTGAACAGGCTCGACATCAGGTACTCGTCGTTCAGCTTCACCTCGAAGACCTCGACCCCGAGGTGCGGGTCGTGTCGACGGCGCAACGAGATCTCACCCATCGGGGTCGTCTGGAAGTCGAGCTCTTCGAAGCCGATGCGCGCCATGCCCGAAGGCTAGTGGCCTCGCTCGGGCCGTGCCTCAGGCCCGCGGCGTAAGTCGGAAGATCCGCAGCTCGCGCCCCGCCTTCCGCTCGTAGTCGCGGTAGCCCGGCCAGTTCTGCTCCAACTGTCGCCAGACCGCTTCGCGCTCGCCGGATGCAATCGGCTCGGCGTGCACCCGCACACGGCGTCCGCCGACGGTGACCGCCACATCCGGATGCGCGAGCAGGTTCGCCGTCCACGCCGGGTGCCGCTCTCGGGCGAAGTTGCTGCCGACCACCAGCATCCGCTCGCCGTCGGGACAGTACATGAGCGGCACCCCGCGCGGCTCACCCGTGCGCGCCCCGACCGTGTGAAGCACGAGCGAGGGCACGGCCAGATCGCTCAGCGGGGCGCGGTTCCGCGTCAGCGCGCGGTGGACGCGCTCGAGACCGGGCATGATCGCCGGACCGATGCGGCGGAAGAGCCGCGTGCGGGAGAGCGCTGCAATCGGCGGACGCAGGGCGCGAGGCAGTCTCATGGGCCGATTCTGCCGGACCGGTCACGCCGCGTCGCGCCTCACCAGGTCGAGTCGCCGCGGATCACCACATCGGATCCGCCGTCGATGAACACGACCTGGCCGCACAGGTGCGCGTTCTCCTCGCTCGTGAGCCAGGCCAGCAGATAGCCGACATCGCGCGGCGCGAAGATGCCATTCAGCGGCATCGGCACCATCTGCAGGATCGCCTCGCGCGCCTCCGCCGTCGAGGTGAACTGCTCGGTCATCGGCGTCTCGACGACACCGGGGGCGACGGCGTTCAGCGGGATGCCCGCCCCGGCCCACTCAGGCGTGGCGGCATGATTGCGGATCCACCGCGACAGCGCCGCCTTGGTGGTGCCGTAGATCAGGTTGGCGGCGTCACCGCCGGCGGCCTCCAGTTCGGCACCGCGGTGCAGCGCCGCGGCCTCGTCTCCCCCGAGCAGCGCGGTGAGCAGGGCCTCGTCCGGCGGGAAGAGCGACGCCATCGACACGGTGGCGACGGCGCGCGGCGCCTCCGAGCCGGCCAGCAGCGGCCGCAGGCCTTCGAGGGTCGCAACGGCGCCGAAGTAGTTGACGGCGACGGTGCGCGCGGTCGGGGTGGCGAGCCCCGCGTTGGCGATGATCGCGTCGATCGATCCGCCGGAATGCTCGGTGACCGCCGAGATCATCTCGGCACGTCCGTCGGCGGTGGTCAGGTCGACGTTCACGTCGGACCCGGCGATGTCGACCCCGATGACGCGATGGCCGCGCTCGATCAACAGATCGGCGGTGGCCTTGCCGATGCCGCTCGCGGCACCGGTGATGACGTAGGTGCGAGACATGGAAACCCTGCCTTCCTGAAGCGGGGCGTCGTTGCCCCGTACTCCTCAGCGTGCGCTTCGGCACGCGGAAGCGATAGGGCGAAGGTCCCGCGGGCTCAGTCGCGCGCCGCGTCCCACCAGTCGAGCGCGCGCGTGGCGTAGAAGGTCAGCCACTTCGACGGCTCACCCGCTGCCACGTCGACTTCGAACCACACGCGCCCCGGATGCCGCCGCGCCTGAAGCCAGGTCCCATCGGGCTGCCGCTGACTGCGGATCACGCCCACCGCCTCGGCAAGGCGCGGATCTGGATCCGTGCCCTCGTACAGCGACGCAGAACGAAAGTGGTCAACGGCGCGGAGCACGCTGTAGAACCAGCGATACGGGTACGCGAAGCGCGTCAGCCGGGGTGCGATGAGCTCGCCGGTCGAGACCCGGAACATCAGCCGACGCTCGAGCAGGTATTCCTCGCCGCGGTGACGCGCGGCGCGCAGCGTCTCGTCGCCGCCGCGGCCCTGCTCGACGTCGAGCAGCATGATGAGCGCGTTGAGCGTGGAGTCGACCGACGAGACGGCGGCACCCTCGACCCACTCGCAGTTCCAGCCACCGTCGGCAAGCTGGTGTTCGAGGAACCAGTCGACGAGCGGATCCATGTCGACGCCCAGCCAGCGGCCGTTCAGCACCGTGGCGGCGTTGATGCAGCAGTCGACCTCGCCGTCCCAATAGGGCAGGTCGTCGTACTCCCAGCGGCTGTGCGCGGCGAGCTTCTCGGCGGTTCCGGCGAGCACATCGGGGTCGAGCCCCCACTCGCGCAGGGCGCTCAGCGACCATGAGGTGGCGGTGAACGGCTGCCCCGCGTCGGCGGCGGCCTCGGGGCCATCGAGGTCGAAGTCGGCGGGGAAGAACGCGCCGCCCGCCCACTGGCCGTCGGCGTCCTGTCGAGATCGCAGGTCAGCGCCGAATCCTTCAGTAGCCACGCGGGCGCGCGTCGCGCGCCAGACCGCATCGGGGGCGCCGAGCAGATCGCGCTCCACCTGCCACCGCAGGGCGGGGTCGGAGTCGCGCATCCACTCGATCAACGCCGCATCGCTCATGCGGCGAGTGTAGGAGTGGCGTACGACTCGCCGCTACATGCCGGGAAGCGGCTGCACCTCGTGCACCTCGAGGCTCGCGCCCGGGAAGTTCAGGTGCGGGTGGTTCTTGGTGAATGCCAGCGCCTCCTCCATGGTGGCCGCCTCGACGAAGGAATAGCCGGAGACGTCGAGCGAGCTGTCGGAGGTGGCGCCGCCGGGCGCGACATGCACGCCGCCGCCGAGGGGTGAACCGAAATCGGTCAGGTGCGAGCCGAGGCCCTCGCCCCAGGCCATCCAGGCCTTCATCTCGGCGTCCATGTCGACGTCGGGCGGAGCCTCCTCCATCGACGGATTCGAAGGCGAGTGGTAGATGATCAGGAATTTCGACATCGTCGTCTCTTCTCTGTTGACCCCGCCTTCATGCTCCGCTTGTCCATCGGAGACCGCAACATAGACAGATCTCTCTACCCCGGCCATACCGCCAGCGCAGTACCGAACTGACTCCACGCGGATGACGCGCGCCGGTACCGATCCGATGAGACTGGGGACCTCGAACGCCCGATGCCGCGTGGCAGAAATCCGGAGATTTGATGACCAGCCCCCTCCTTCACGTCGAGGACGTACGCAAGACGTACGGCCGCGGCCAGAACCGCTTCGATGCACTCAAAGGGGTGAGCTTCGACATCCGAGAAGGAGAGTCGATTGCGATCCTCGGCAAGAGCGGCTCGGGCAAATCGACACTGATGCACATCCTGGCGCTGCTCGATGCCCCGACCTCCGGTGTGATCACCCTCGACGGTGTCGACACCCGAACCCTCCGCGGCTCGCGCTTGAACCGCACCCGCAACAAGACCTTCGGCTTCGTGTTCCAGCAGTTCTTCCTGAACGCCAACAGCACGGTGCTCAAGAACGTGATCCTGCCGATGAAGATCGCCGGAGTCGGCGCCGCCGAGCGCAAGCGCCGTGGCTTCGCCGCACTCGAACAGCTGGAGCTCGCCGACAAGGCGAAGAACAAGGCGAGCGACCTCTCCGGCGGCCAGAAGCAGCGCGCCGTGATCGCGCGCGCGCTCGTCAACAACCCGCGCATCGTCTTCGCCGACGAACCGACCGGAAACCTGGACTCGGTCACCGGTGCCGTTGTCGAGGAGCTGCTGTTCAGCCTCAACCGCGAGCACGGAATCACCCTCATCATCGTCACCCACGACGAGGAGCTGGCGGCGCGCTGCGACCGTCAGCTGCGCATCCGCGACGGACTGCTCGTCGACGACACGACGGCGGTGGCCGCATGAAGACCGGCGACCTGATCAGTTCCGCAGTGTCGAACACGTTCCGCTCGAAGACGCGCACCCTGTTGACGATCCTTTCGATCTTCATCGGCGCCTTCACCCTGGCCATCACCAGCGGGCTCGGAACGGGCATCAACGCCTACATCGACGACGTCGTGAGCGGCGTCGGCGCCTCCGACGCGATGACGGTCACCAAGGTCAGTGAGGATGCGGCGGACCGGTTCTTCGCCGGCGATGACACCCCCGCCGAGTACGACCCCGAGGCCGTGTCGAGCGGCGCAACCGGCGGTCCCGGCGGGACCGTGATCGCACTGACGCCCGACGACATCGAGGAGCTGCGCGCCATCGACGGCGTCGTGCGCGCGGAGGCAGATCGCACGATCAGCCCCGACTTCGTGCAGTTCGACGACGGCACCCAGTTCGTCGCCAGCGTCGGCAGCCTGGTTGCCGGGCAGACGACCGTGCTCGCGGAGGGCGTCGAACCGGATGACTCAGCAGCCGAGCTGCAGGTCGCGCTCCCGCAGGCCTACGTCGAGCCGCTCGGCTTCGACGACGGGGCAGAAGCGATCGGACAGACGGTCACCCTCGGCATCACCGACGCGCTTCGCGAGAGTCATCTCATTCAGGCGACCATCGTCGGCGTCACCGAGGAGGCGCTGGCCTCGCCGACAGGGTCGAGCATCCTCATCAATGACGCCCTCAGCGACGCGCTGTTCGAGGCGCAGAGCACCGGGCTGACCGAGGAGGAGGCCGAGCGCTACGTGCAGGCGAGCGTGTGGTTCGACGCCGAGGCGACGCCCGAGGAGGTGGATGCGCTGAAGGAGGCGCTTGCCGACGCCGGCTACACCGGCACGACGGTCGCCGACACCCTCGGCACCGTCACGAGTGTGATCGACGGCATCGTGCTGGTGTTGAACGCCTTCGCGATCATCGCGCTGCTGGCGGCCGCGTTCGGCATCGTCAACACGTTATTCATGTCGGTGCAGGAGCGCACCCGTGAGATCGGACTGATGAAGGCGATGGGCATGGGCAGCCGCCGCGTCTTTGCGATGTTCAGCCTCGAAGCCACCTTCATCGGGTTCCTCGGCAGCGCGATCGGCGCGGTCGCGGCGATCGGGGCGGGCACCGCGCTCAGCTCGGTGCTGGCGCGCACGCTGCTGACGGATCTGCCCGGCCTCAACCTCGTCGCCTTCGACCCGGTGTCGATCGCCAGCATCATCCTGCTGGTCATGGCGATCGCGTTCCTGGCCGGTACCCTCCCCGCGGCTCGCGCCGCACGAGCCGATCCGGTCACCTCGCTGCGCTACGAGTAGGCCGCTCGAGTCGGGGTGTCGGGCGTTCTCGCCCGGCACCCCACCCGCCTGTTCCGCAGGTCAGCCGTTCTTCGCCGCCGCTTTGGCCGCCTTCTTGTTGGCGCGCACCTTCTCGAGGCTGTCACGGTCGACGATGTCGGCCACCGAGCGCAGCGAGCCAGCCTCCCCATAGGGGCCTGCCGCCTCACGCCAGCCGGGCGCCGTCAGCCCGTACTGCTTGCCGAGCAGTGCGACGAAGATGCGGGCCTTCTGCTCGCCGAACCCGGGGAGCGCCTTCAGGCGCTTCAGCACCGTCGCACCGTCGGGCTCGCCGCGGGACCAGAGCGCCGCTGCCTCGCCGTCCCACTCGTCGACGAGCGTCGTGCAGAGCTTCTGAATGCGCGCCGCCATCGAGCCGGGGAATCGGTGCACCGCGGGCGTCTCGGCGCAGAGTGCGACGAAGGCGTCCGGATCGTGCGCGGCGATGGTCGCGGCATCGAAGCGCCGACCGGATGCCGCCAGCCGCTGGGTGATCTTGTGCGGTCCCGCGAACGCGGTCTCGAGCGCGACCTGCTGGTCGAGCAGCATGCCCACCAGCAGCGCGAGCGGGTCGGAAGAGAGCAGTTCGTCGGCGGCGGCATCGCCGGTGATGTGAATCGCGGGGGTCATGCCCCCATGGTGCCACCCGAACTCGTGAGCGGGTCGAGTAGCGCGCAGCGCGTATCGAGACCCCCCACGCGCAGCCGAGCCGGTCGAGTAGCGCGCAGCGCGTATCGAGACCCCCACGCGCAGCCGAGCCGGTCGAGTAGCGCGCAGCGCGTATCGAGGCCCCCGCGCTTACCCTGAAGAGATGACCGCGCACGAACGACGGGGTTACACGGCGGCGCAGATCCGCGCCGCCGAACGCCCGCTGCTGGAGGCGGGAGTGCCGCTGATGCGCCGCGCGGCGGCCGGGCTTGCGGCCGAGGTGACGCGCCTGCTGGCCGAGCGCGCGCCCGATCGCGCGGCGCGCGTGGTGCTGCTCGTCGGCGCGGGCGACAACGGCGGCGACACGCTCTTCGCAGGCGCCGAGCTCGCGGGCGCAGGCGCCCGGGTCGTCGCGGTGCCGACCGGATCGCGCGTGCACGAGGCGGGCGCCGCGGCGGCCCGCGCGGCCGGTGTCGAGCTGGTGAGCGACGCCGAGGCCGATGCGCGGCTGGCGCAGCTGGTCGGCTCCGCCGACGTCCTGCTCGACGGGATCCTCGGCATCGGCGGTGCGGGCTCCCCGGCGCTGCGCGGTCGCGCCCGGGAGGTGGTGGCGCGCATCCGACCGCTGCTCGAGGCGGAGACCGCCCCGCTGGTGGTCGCGGTGGATCTGCCGAGCGGCATCGACGCCGACAACGGCAGCCTGCCCGACCCGACGGTGCTGCCCGCCGATGTGACGGTCACCTTCGGCGCGCTCAAGGCGGGCCTGCTGCACTCCCCCGGCGCCGAGCTCGCGGGCGACGTGATCCTCATCGACATCGGCCTCGACCTGGGCGGCCGGTCGATTAGCGCACAGCGCGTATCGACACCAGCCGACGTAGGCCGGTCGAGTAGCGCGCAGCGCGTATCGAGACCCGCACCCCCGCCCCCGACGCGCATCCACGCCCGCATCCACGGCATCGTGCAGGGCGTCGGCTTCCGCTGGGCGACCAGGGCCGAGGCCGAGCGTCTCGGCCTCGCAGGCTGGGTGCGCAACCGACCCGACGGCTCGGTCGAGTGCGAGGTGGAGGGTGCCCCCGACACGGTCGAGCGCCTGCTCGACTGGCTGCGCGTCGGCCCGTTCGGCGCGCGCGTCGACCGCCTCGACGAGCACGCGGTCGAGCCGACCGGGGTGACCGGTTTCGAGATCCGGCGCGACTGAGGCGCGCCACCCCACCCGACGAGGAGGTCGAACATGACGGCGGAGTTCCGCGATCGCGTCGAGGCCGGCCGACGACTCGCCGCACGGCTGGCCGAACGGGAGTTCGACGATCCGGTGGTGCTGGGCCTTCCGCGCGGCGGGGTGCCGGTGGCCGCCGAGGTCGCCGCGGCGCTCGGCGCCCCACTCGATGTGATCATCGTGCGCAAGCTCGGCGTGCCGTATTCGCCCGAGGTGGCGATGGGCGCTATCGGCGAGGGCGGAGTGCGGCTGCTGGATGCCGACCTGGTCCGGCGCGCCGGCGTCACCGATGCGGATGTGGCCGCCGTCGAGCGCGCCGAGCGCCGCACCCTCGACACCCGCGCCGAGCGGATCCGCGGCGAGTTCGGCCAGGTCGACCTCGTGGGTCGCACCGCGATCATCGTCGATGACGGCGTCGCGACCGGTGCCAGCGCCTCCGCCGCGTGCCAGGTGGCCCGCGCACACGGCGCCCAGCGGGTGATCCTCGCCGTGCCGGTCGGCGGGCCGGATGCGACCGCGCTTGTGCGGGGCGCCGACGAGGTGGTCTACCTCATCCAGCCCCGCGACTTCCACGCGGTGGGTGCGCACTACCGCGAGTTCGGCGCGACGACCGACGCCGAGGTGACCGCGCTGCTTCGGGCGGCGCGCGACCGCGGCGACGCCAGCCCGGACCGCTAGGCGCACTCGGGCCGAGCCGCCCCGTGGGAGACTGCGGGCGTGGATGACTTTCTCGACTCGCTGGCGCGCACCGACCCCGTCGAGATCTCGCCGACGCTGCTGATCGTGCTGGTCGCGGCCGCGGCGGTGCTCAGCATCCCGCAGCCGATCTGGCGGTGGTTCGGGCTCTTCACCACCCTCGTGCACGAGCTGGGGCACGCCGTCGGTGCCATCCTGACCGGACGCTTCGTGCGCGGCGTGAAGATCCGGATGAACCATTCGGGTGAAGCCATGAGCAGCGGGCGCGGCAAGCTGGGCGCCGTCATCAGCGGCTCCCTCGGCTACCCGGCACCGGCGATCGTCGGCGCCGTGCAGCTGTGGTGCGTCACCCAGGGCTACACGGCGCTCGCGCTCGTCGTGGGCGGCGCCATCCTGGTGCTCACGCTGCTGGTGATCCGCAACCTGGTCGGCTTCCTGGTGGTTGCCGTGTCGGCCGCGGCGAGCGTCGCGCTGTGGCTGTGGGCGACGCCCACCCAGCAGAGCTACGCGCTGCTGGTGATCGCGATCGCTCTGCTGGTGGGCAGCGTGCGCGGCTTCGCCGCCGTGATCGCCGTGCACACCCGCGGCCGCACCCGGCTGACCTCCTCGGATGCCTACCTGCTATCTCGCCGCACCGGAGTCCCGTCGGTCTTCTGGCTGCTGCTGTTCACCGCGCTGATCGGCGCGAGCGTGGTGTGGGCGGTCACGGCGGTGCTGGAGGCGTACTAGCGCCCCCGGTCTCAGCTGTAGCGGTAGAAGCCCTCGCCGGTGGCGACGCCGAGCTTGCCCTGATCGATGTAGTCGCGCTTGACGAGCTCCGCGAACTTCTTCGAGGTCTCGTCGCCCATCACCGAGACGTTGTACGCGGTGGTCAGGCCGACGACGTCGAAGATCTGGAACGGCCCCAGCGGCGCGCCCGTGCCGATGCGCCAGGTGGCGTCGATCGTCTCGGGCTCGGCGACCTCGTTGACGAGCAGCGCCGACGCCGCGTTGAGCAGCGGCACGAGCAGCGAGTTCAGCACGTAGCCGGGCTGCTCCTTCTTGAGCGGGATCGGAACCATGCCCTGCTCCGTCGCGAACTCGACGACCGTGTCGAACACGGCCGCGTCGGTCTTCGAGGTGCCCATGATCTCGGCGGTGTTCATCGCCCAGATCCGGTTGGCGTAGTGCAGCGCGAGGAACTTCTCGGGCCGTCCGGTGGCCTCCATGAAGGAGCTCGGCAGCAGCGTCGAGGTGTTGGTGGCGAAGATCGTCTTCTCCGGCGCGAGCTCGCCGACCTTCGTCCAGGTGTCGGTCTTGATGGCCGGGTTCTCCGGCACGGCCTCGATGACGAGGTCGGCGTCCTTCACCGCGTCGGCGAGATCGCTGGTGACGGTGATGCGCTCGAGCGCAGCGGCGGACGTGCCGTCCTTGGCGCCGTCGACTTCGGCGTCGTACGTCGCGGCGAGCCCCGCGAAGCGGGTGTGGGCGGCGGCGACGGCGGCATCATCGATGTCCCACGCGGTGACCTCGAAGCCGTGGAAGGCGGTCTGGTACGCGATCTGGGAGCCGAGCACGCCGGTGCCGAGAACGGTGACCTTCTTGATGGCGGTCATGGGTTTGTCCTTTCAGGGGGTGTTGTCAGGTATCCGCGCAGGATGATCTCCGCCTGCGCTCGGATGTCAGCAAGGAAGTTGGCGCGACGTCGTTCGTCGCGCTCGGCGCCGAGCACCTCGAGGTGGATGGCGGCGTAGATCGCTCGCGCGGCCGGTTCTGCCGCGGGCGCCGGGCCGGGGCCCTGCCACGCCTCGGTGAGGATGCTCGCCACCTCATCCACGATCTGCTGCACCATGTGCAGCGCGATGTCGCGCTGGTCGCCGCTGGCGGAGCCGTCGACGACGCGGCGCTGATAGGCGGCGAGGTTCGGCAGGCTCCAGCCGTCGCCGACCACGGGCGCGATGAGCGCCTGGAGTCGGTCCAGCGGCGTCGCCTCGTTCGCCGCCGCGGCGATGCCGCGGTCGATCGCCCGCGCGAGGCTCTCGTTGCCGACCATGATGAACAGCTCGGCCTTGGTGGCGGCGTAGCGGAACAGCGTCGCGTGCGACACGTCGGCGCGGTCGGCGATCTCCGCCGTCGTGGCCGCGGCTTCGCCCTTCTCGGCGAAGACGGCGCGGGCGGAATCGAGGATGCGGGTCAGCTTCTCGACCTTGTTGCGCTCGCGGCGACCGAGTTCCGACATCCTTGCCTCCTTACGGACTGCACTTATTTATGAGTGTACTCCGTTTTGCGGGCCGGCGCCGGGTCGCGTCAGGTCCCATCGGATCAGGCCGGGCCAGGTCGCGCTACGACGAGGCGAGCGCCTCAAGGGTCTGCTCGCGGGCGAGACTGCGGTCGACCGGGTCACCTTCGCGAGCCCCCGCCGTCGGCGAGACCATCACCTCGTCGACGCCGAAGCGCTCCGCGAGCGCGCGCACCGCCGCGGCCACTGGCGCCGGTGCATCGACCACCCACCGTCCGCGCATCGCGGCAATCAGCTCGTGCTGCGCGGGGCTGATCTCGGCGCGCGCGGCCTGCTCGACCGTGTCGAGCACCGTGAGCGGCTGCCCGGAGCGCATCCGCGCCATGTTGAGCAGGCTCGGCAGCGCCCGCGCCTCCGCCTCCTCGCGGGTCTCCCCCACGACCACGTTGACGGTGACGAAGGTGCGCGGCGCGGCCGCGTGCTCGCTCGGCTGGAACCCGGTGCGGTAGAGGTCGAGCGCGCGCTCGGTGCCCTCGCCCGAGAAGTGGTGGGCGAAGACGTAGGGCAGCCCGAGCCTCGCGGCCAGCTGAGCCGAGAAGTCGCTCGAGCCGAGCAGCCACACCTCGGGAACGCCCGCCGCCGCCGGAGTGGCGCGCACCGTGTAGTCGCGCTCGCCGAGCTGCAGCGAGGCGCCATCGCGGCGCAGCAGGGCGAGGATGTCGTTGACGTGCGAGGGGAACCGGTCGGCGTCGCTCGTCGGTCCGCTCGAGCGCAGCAGCGCCGTGATCACCGGGTCGCTGCCCGGCGCGCGCCCGAGCCCCAGGTCGATGCGTCCCGGGGCCGCCGCCTCGAGGGCGGCGAACTGCTCGGCGACGACGAACGGCGCGTGGTTCGGCAGCATGACGCCGCCGGATCCGAGTCGGATGCTCCGGGTGCGCCCCGCCGCGAGCGCGATCAGCACCGGCGGCGTCGTCGAGGCGACCGCGGGCATGTTGTGGTGCTCGGCGAACCAGTAGCGGCGATATCCGAGCTCGTCGGCGCGCTGGGCGAGCCGGAGCGAGGCGCCGACCGCGTCGGCGGAGGTCTGGCCGCGCCGCACGGGCACGAGGTCGAGCACAGAGAGGGCGGGTGCGGCAGTCATCCTCCGGCGCAACGCCAGCCCCTAGTCGGGTATTCCCGGCTGGGGTGCCGGGTCGCCGAGAGCGGCCGCGAAGAAGCGCTCGATGCGCCGCCACGCGTCGGCCGCCGCCTCCGGGTTCGGGCCGAGCCCGAGGAATCGCGTGAACAGCAGGCGCGCCGCGAGCGGACCGGAGTCGGCGTCGTTGAGGAACGCGTGCCCGGCCTCCGGGTATTCCTTCACGTCGTGCGGCACGTCGAGCCGCTCAAGCGACGCCTCGAGCCGGTCGGCGGCGCCCCGCAGCGACCCGTCGCGGCCGCCGAAGCTGGCGACGATCGGGCACGCCCCGCGCAGGTCGTCGTCGAGGTTCGCCGGCAGCATCCCGTAGTTGGCCGACGCGACGTCGAAGCCGCGACCGCTGGCGGCGGCGAGCGCGAACCCGCCGCCCATGCAGAAGCCGAGGACGCCCACCCGGCCCGTGCAGTCCTCGCGCGCGAGCAGCCACTCGCGTGCGCGCTCGATGTCGACGAAGGCGCGACCCTCCCCCGCGCGCAGCGCCCGAAACGTCGACACCAGGCAGCGGCGCGCGCCGCCCTCGGCGAACAGGTCGGGCATGAGCACCAGGTAGCCGGCCGAGGTCAGCCGTTCGACCTGGCGTCGCATCACATCGTTGATGCCGTAGGCCTCGTGCACCATGACGACGGCGGGCCATGGGCCCGCGCCGTCGGGGACGCCGAGCACCGCGGTCAGTCCGCGACTGCCCCCGGCTCGTTCGGGGAGGTCGATCTCGCTGAGCGCCGCGGGCATGCTGAGAGCGTAGGCGAGTCAGCGCATCCGGAACAGACGAAACGGGCCGCCACCCGAAGGTGACGGCCCGTCTGGCAAGAAGTTCGCGGAATCTATCGACGCAGACCCAGGCGCTCGATCAGCGAGCGGTAGCGCTCGATGTCGATGTCCTGGAGGTAGCCGAGCATGCGGCGACGCTGACCGACGAGGAGCAGCAGGCCACGACGCGAGTGGTGGTCGTGCTTGTGCTCCTTGAGGTGCTCGGTGAGGTCCTTGATGCGCTTGGTCATGAGAGCGACCTGCACTTCGGGGGATCCCGTGTCACCGGGCTGCGTTGCATACTCTTCGATGATCGCCTTCTTGGTCTCGTTGTCGAGTGCCATAGATGGGACCCCTTCCTCTCGTTGCGCGGCGCCCCTCACCTGATGTGTGGGCTCTCTTCATCCGCGGCCGTTCTGACGGCAACCTTGAAAGTTTAGCAGAGCGCAGAGGCCATCCCCCGCCGAATCTAGATCCGCGCGACCCGGCGCAAGCTCCCCCGCGGCTTGGGCGAGTCGGTGAGCGACTCGACCGCCGCCTCCGGGGCCGCCGCGACCGCCTCCGCGCCGTGGGTGAGTGCCCCGCTGAGCCTCCCGGCGAGCGCACGACCCGACGCCGGCAGGTCGAAGCCGGGCGGGTCGGTGGGGTCGATGTGCAGCTCGGCGCGGCCGCGGCGGTATGAGCTCAGGAACTCGGGCAGGGTCGCCATGAGCGCGCGGTAGCGCACCCAGCGGTGGTTCGCCCAGCCGTCGAAGCCCCGGTAGTGCGGCTTCGTGAACTGGTCGATCAGCGCCGAGGCCGCCGCCTCGCCGCGCCGGGCCAGGCGCTCGATCGCGTCATCCGACATGTTCAGGTTCAGGCCGCCCTGATCGCTGGTCTGCAGCACCCGCACGATGCGGTCGCGGTAGCCGGGCATCGTCACGTAGGAGTTGTCCTGCCAGTTGCGCGAGGTGTCGAGCATGGTGCCCGCGAAATCGACGAGCGCCCCCACGCCCTCCTCGGCGATCGGCTGATACGGCGGCTGGATGCCGCTGGAGTTGCGGGTCGCGAACACGATGTTCTCGGACTCGTCCGTCGGATGCTGGTCGGCGTCGCTGCGGAACGAGCCGAGATTGATGGCGAAAGTCGGCCTCGTCGGCAGCGGCGCCTCGAACAGATGCAGCGGAAAGTTGCTGCACATGCCGCCGTCGGTGAACCAGAGCTTCTCGAACTGCAGCTTCTCGCCGCGACGCCGGCGCACCGCGTGCAGCGGGATCGCCGAGATCAGCAGCGGGAAGCTCAGCGACATGCGCACCGCCACGATCACCGGCAGGTCGCGGGCCTCCGGCAGACGCACCAGCCCGTGCTCGGCGGCCGCCTGGTTCTCGCGACGGCCCTTCGCCGCCGTCGCGCCCTCCTCCGCCTCGGCGCAGACCGCGGGCGCCGCCAGCAGCGAATCCATGACGTTCGGCGGGAACAGCGTCGCCCACTCCTTCGGGTCGAAGAAGAAGTTGGAGCCCTCGAGCGGCATCTCGTAGGGCCGCCCGCGGCTGAGACACGTCGTGATCAGGCGCAGATCGATGTCCCGCGCCCGACGGTCGTGGGCGGCCGCCTCGTCGTCGCCCCAGAGCTGCCCGAAGGTGAGCGGAGGGCCGCCCGCGGGCAGGCCCGCGACCTCGTCGATGAGATCGGAGAGCCAGTCGGTGAAGCCGGGGCCGCCGGCCTCGGCGCCGAGGCCGCGACAGATGCCGAACAGGTTCTGCGGCACCGCCACCGTCAGCAGGTCAACGAGCCGGAACGCGAGCGCCAGCGCCCAGCCGACCACCACGAGCGCCAGCGCGGCGAGCGCCAGCGCCGTGCCGGGCGCCACCTGGAACCACTGCTCGCCGAGTACGGCAACCACCACGCCCGCGACGCCGAGCACGAACAGCAGGACGCCCGCGAGCGCCCCCAGCGCGCTGCGGCCCGGAAAGCGCGCCACCAGCGCGCCCACCGCGGCCCGCGTCTTCGCCGCCCCGCCTGGCCTGGCCCGCAGCACCGCGAACAGCACCCGCAGCAGCGGCTCGGTGCTGGGCTGTGCCTGGAACAGCGCCTCGAGCCGACCGCCCCGCAGTCGCTCCGGGATCTCGGTCAGGGTGCGGAAGCCGCCGGTCTCGCGCCCGAACTCGGCCGCCCCCGCCAGCGCCGCGCCGATCGCGCCCGCCGAAGATCCCCCGACGCCGCGCAGGCGGTACTCCTCGGCGAATCTGGCGATCGCGAGCGGGTAGACGACCCCCGAGGTGATGCCGCCCTTCATCACCAGGTCGCACTGTCGCGGCGGGTCCGCCCAGCGATCCGCGCCCGCCCTGTCGAACGTCTCTCCCCGTGTGCGCGCCATCGGCCCGACCTCCCGCGTCGTCGTGGCGCCACCTTCGCATCCCCGCTCGCCAGCGTCAACGCTCACCGGCCGTCCGGCCCGACTCTCGGCCGCACCGCGTGCCAAGCTGGACGGGTGACCCCGCCCGTCGACCCGCCCGCTCAGCTGCGCATCCGCGTCAAGCCGGGCAGTCGCAAAGGACCGCTCATCGAGACGGATGCCGAGGGCACCCTGGTCGTCTTCGTGCGCGAGCGTGCCGTCGACGGCGCCGCAAACACCGCGGTCGAAAAAGCCCTCGCCGCACACTTCGGCGTCGCCCCCTCCCGCGTGGAGATCACGCGCGGCCACGGTGCTCGGTTCAAGACCGTGCGCATCGGCTGACACTCACGCGCGTGCCTACTCGGCCCCTGCCCCGTCGCTGGAGGCCGCGACGTTGAAGTTGTCGCGGAACACGTTCTCCGGATCCCACTCCGCCTTCAGCGCACGCAGCCTCGCCAGCGTCTGCGGAGACCAGGCGCGCCCGAGCCGTGCCGGGTCGAGGCTCGAGTCGAAGTTGAGATACGAGCCCGACAGCAGCGGCCCGATCCGCCGCCACTCCGCGTCAAGCGCCCGCTCGTCGCTGCCCTGCGCCACGATCGACACCGTCGCCGAGCGCCCCGAGTAGGCGGTCGCGTCGCTCGCCACGTCGGAGACCGCCCCGCCGAGCGAGCGCAGCTGAACGAAGTGGCTCGCCCCCTTCTCCAGCAGCCGCACCGTTCGCGTGGCCAGCTGGATCCCGAACGTGTCGGCGAGACCCGAGCGCGACACGGGCTCCCCGTGCTCGTCGTGCGGGGCGTGCTCGACCAGCGTCGCGACCACCTCCTCGTAGGGCGCCATCTGCACCTGCTGGCCCACGATCGGCGCCAGACCGGCGAACGGCCGCAGCCGTTCGATCACGACCCCGGAATCGGCGGTGTCGACCACCGCCAACAGGCGCACGATGTGCGGCTGCCCCGGGCTCGACGGCGTCAGCACCAGCGAAGAGGTGACGTCGCGGGAGGTCACCACCATCGCCGCGGCCCAGTTGACCAGGAACCCGGCAACACCGCCGGGCGCCGCGGACGCCTCGAACGCCAGCTGCGCCCAGCCGACATGCGGCTGCACCGGATGCGCCTCGAACTCGAACGCCGTCGCCACACCGAAGTTCGCGCCCGCCCCGCGCATCGCCCAGAACAGCTCGGGATTCTCGTCCGCGCTGGCGCGAACCAGCTGCCCGGACGCGGTCACCAGCTCGACCGCCCGCAGATGGTCGATGGTGAGTCCGTGCTCGCGGGCGAACCATCCGAAGCCGCCCGCCGTCGCCAGCCCGCCGACTCCGACCGCGCCGTGGTCGCCCGACGTGAGCGCCCAGCCGTAGGGCGCGAGGACGGCGGAGACATCCTTCCACCGTGCGCCCGGACCGACCCGCACGCGCCTGCTCTCCTCGTCGAGCACCGTGATCTCGGCGACGTGCGACATGTCGATGACGATGCCGCCGACGTTGGTCGAGCGTCCGCTCACCCCGTGGCCGCCGCTGCGTACGCCGAGCGGCACCGGCTGCTGGCGCGCGAAGGCGATCGCGTCCGCGACCTGCTCCACGGTGCGCGGGGTCACGACGAGCCCCGGCGCACCGCCGCGGTTGTAGGTGTTGCGCACCGCCGCATAGCCCGGATCCCCCGGCTCGATCGCCTCGGAGGCGAGCGAGGCGGGCAGCGCGTCGTAGTCGATGCCGAGGGTCCGTTGGGCGCGGGCGGCCCTGCCCCGCCCGCGGTCGGAGCCCCTGCCGCTTTCGCCCCGCGCCGCGGTCACGGCGACGCGAAGCGCCGGCATCACCTCGAGCGCGAAGGCCTCCATCATCGCCGGGTCGTCGGTCGCCAGGATGAACGTCGAGATGCCGTCGCGCACCGCCAGCGGCAGCAGGTCCTCGACCCACCTCTCCGCGGGCCCGTGGAACGGCTCAGTGCCCGTCGCTGAGATGTCGCCGCCGACATTGAGCATGCGACGGATCGCGCGAGGGTCGCGGCCTGCCTCGAACGCGGCCTCATCGATGACGGTGTTCGCCCGGGCTAGATCGCCCGGCTCGAGGCCGAACAGCGAGGGCAGCCAGCCGTCGGCGAGGCGCCCCACGAGACGAAGCATGCGCGGCTTGTAGCCGCCGACCCAAATCGGGATGTCGTGCGCGGGCCGCGGGCCGCGCTTCGCGCCGTCGACCCGATAGTGCGTGCCCTCGATGCGCAGACGATGGCGATCGTCGACGTCCCAGAGACCCCGAATGATGCCGACCGCCTCGTCGAGCGCCTCGATGCTCTCGCCCGGCGTGCGACGCGGCCCACCCATCGCGACAATCGCGTCCCAGAATCCGCCGGCGCCGAGCCCGAGCGCCACCCGTCCGTCCGAGAGCAGGTCGAGGCTCGCCGCCGCGCGAGCGAGCACGGCGGGCGGGCGCAGCGGGAGGTTGTGCACATTCGCCGAGATCTGCACGCGCGAGGTGTGCGCCGCCACCCAGGTCATGAGCGTCCAGGTGTCGAAGAACGCCGGCTGGTACGGGTGATCCTGAAAGCTCACCAAGTCGAACCCGAGCTCCTCGGAGCGCTGCGCCAGCCGGAGCGCGCCGTCGGTCGGCGACACGTTCGGGGTGATGAACGTGCCGAACGACAACTCGTGGCCGTAGTCGGGCATGACCCCCACTGTCCTCCGATGCGTCGTGCTTCGCTACCCGCCGCGTACGCTGGGCACATGAGCCCCCGGTACCGGAACGAGCCCATCTACACCGCCGCCATCGGCGCCGGTCGGCTGATGTTCGGAGCTCTGCGGGTCAAGCGCGACGTGCGCGGCGCCGAGAACCTGCCGGAGGACGGCGGAGCGGTGATCGCGATCACCCACTTCGGATTTCTCGAGTTCGCGCTCGTCGAGTGGGTGCTCTGGCTGCACAACCGGCGTCGAATCCGCTTCATGGCGAAGAAGGGCGCGTTCCGCGGCTGGCCTCTCGGGTTCTGGATGCGCAACATGAAGCACATCCCGGTCGACCGCGCGGCGGGCGCGAGTGCCTACGACGCGGCCATCACGGCGCTGCGCGAGGGCGAACTGATCGGCGTCTTCCCGGAGGGGACGATCAGCCGGAGCTTCGAGGTGCAGAACCTCAAGACCGGTGCCGCCCGACTGGCACAGGAGGCCGGTGTTCCGATCATCCCGATCGCCGTCTGGGGCGGGCACCGCATCCTCACCAAGCAGGCGAAGGGACGCCGCCGCGACCGCTTCGGCGTGCCCGTCCATGTGCTGGTGGGTGAGCCGATCACGGTCGCGGCGGGCGCTGATGTCACCGAGGCGACGGATGCGCTGCGCGCCACCCTGCAGCGGCTCACCGACGACCTCCAGTCGAACTACCCCGTCGACGGCATGGGTCAGTGGTGGCAGCCGGCGCGCCTCGGCGGCACCGCGCCGACGGTCGCCGAGACCGAGCACGAGCAGCGCGGCTCGCGTCGGCCCGACGAGATCGCCGGCTAGCTGGCCGGCCCCCCGCCCGTCTCGTCCGGGTAGTGGAACACCTCATCGAGCGGCACCTCGAAGGCGCGCGCGATCTGGAAGGCGACCTCCAGCGACGGCGAGTACTTGGCCTGCTCGATCGCAATGATGGTCTGCCGCGTCACCCCGACCCGGTCGGCGAGCTCCGACTGAGTCATCTCGCCGTGAGCGAACCGGAGCGCCCGGATCGAGTTGGTGACCTGGGTCGACTTCATGCGCGCAGACCCCAGCGGTAGGCCGACAGCTTGTAGACGCCGCCGAAGATCGCCGAGGCGTAGAAGCCGAGGAAGATCACGTTGGCGATCCAGAAGTGCTCGAACTCGAACCACGCGAAGACGAGGGCGGCGAGCGCCCCGGCGACGATGAGCCAGCGCGCGGCGAGCTCTCCCGCCTTGTTGATGGCACGATCCCGCTCATCGCTGACCTCCATCGCGCGGCGCACGTTCACCTCGGCCGTCTTCGGGTCGCGCACTCCCATGACGACCGCGGTGATGACGGCGACGGCGACCGTGAGCACGATGGTGCCGATGATCGAGCCGACGATGACGATCAGCATCGGGGTGATGTAGTCGGCCGCCGCGAGCGGACCGCCCGCCGCGTTTCCGATCACCATCGCGAAGTAGACGGCGTAGCCGACGACGGCCACGACCAGAGCGATCCAGGCGTTGCGCTGTTCCGCAACCATGATGTGTCCTCCATGTTCTCAGTGTGTAAAAGAGGTTTGACGTCTTGAAGGTACACATTCTTCGACACCGTGTCAATTTTCTTTGACACGGTGTCGAATGCAGCGGACATGCCTTGACGCGCACTGAACGCGCGTTTAGCATGTTGAACATGCGTTCAGCACTGGATCGGCGGCAGGAAGACCGCACGACGCGGGCGCGTATCCGCGACGCCGCCATCGCGCTGTTCGGGCGCGACGGCGTCGACCGCACGAGCGTGCGCGCGATCGCGACCGAAGCGGGAGTGAGCCCCGCGCTCGTCATCCACCACTTCGGGTCGAAGGAGAGCCTGCGCGATGCCTGCGATCAGGTCATCATCGCCGAGCTGTTCGAGCGCAAATCCGCCACCGACGCCTCACAGCTGAGCGAGCAGCTGCAGCGCTGGCTCGCCCACATCGACCAGTACCGCCCGTGGCTCGACTACCTCGCCCGCATGCTCACCGACGGCTCCCCCGCCGCCGACCGTCTCTTCGACGAACTGCTCGTCTCGACCCGCGCCATGCTCGACACGCACACTGACGCGGGCATGATGCGGCCGAGCGACGACCCCGAGGCGCGTGCCGCCCTGATCGCTCTCTCCGGGCTCTCCTCGCTGCTGATGGCGAAACAGCTCAGCCGCGTCTTCGGCGAGGACTACTTCGGTGACGCGATGGTGCGCCGGATGACCATCCCCACGCTCGAGCTCTACACGCACGGCCTGTACACCGACGACCGCTTCCTCGTGGCGGCCCAGAGCGCACTCGCCTCCACCGACTCCGCCGGCCCTGACCTGCCCGCCCCCTCCGAGGGAGAACTCGCATGAATCCCGCGATCGAGACCACCGCTCTCACCAAGACGTTCGGCTCCGTGACCGCCGTGCACGATCTGAACATCCGCGTCGAGCGCGGCACCGTCTACGGCCTGATCGGCCCGAACGGCGCCGGCAAGACCACCACGCTGCGCATGCTCCTCGACATCATCCGACCCAGCTCCGGGTCGGCGCGGGTGCTCGGTGTCGACCCGAGCGCGGGCGGAGCCGGCCAGCGCCGCCGCATCGGGTTCATCCCCGGTGAGCTCAGGCTGGGAGGCCGGGTCAAGGGCCTGGCCATGCTGAAGCACTTCGCCGACATCAGCGGCCCCGTCGCCCCTGGCGCCATCGAAGAGCTCGCCGAGCGCCTCAACTTCGACCTCACCCGCCCCGTGCGGACGCTCTCGAAGGGCAACAAGCAGAAGATCGGGCTGATCCAGGCCTTCATGCACCGCCCCGAGCTTCTCGTGCTCGACGAGCCGACCAGCGGCCTCGACCCGCTCGTCCAACGCGAGTTCCTGCAGCTGCTGCGGGAGGCACGCGACGGGGGCCAGACGGTCCTGCTCAGCTCCCACGTGCTGAGCGAGATCCAGCAGGCCGCCGACCAGGTCGCCGTGCTCGCCGACGGCCGCCTCGTCGCCGAGGGCGACGTGGCGTCGCTGCGACTCAACGCGATCCGTCGCCTCAACGCGGGCATCGCCGACTCCCCCGCCGCAGAGATCCGAGCCGCGCTGGCGCGCATCGAGCATCTGCGCGAGGTGGATGTCGTCGACGGCCCCACGGTGCGCGTGCACGCCACCGTCAACGGCAGCATCGACGAGGTCGTGAAGATGCTCGCGCGCTACCGCCTCACCGACCTGACGGTCGAGGAGCCGGACCTCGAGGAGTCAGTGCTCGATCTCTACGGACGACAGGAGGTCAGCTCATGACCCGCACCGAGACCCCCGCCCCGGCTCACGCCTCCGCGCCTCGAGTTCGGCGACTGCCGCTGCCGATCTTCCGCCGACTCGTCGTCGACACCTGGCGCGGCACCCTCGGCTGGACGGCCGGCGTCAGCGCCGCCCTGTTCCTGTACCTGCCGCTGTACCCGGCGATCGGCAACGACCAGATGGCCGCGGTGCTCGAGAGCATGCCGGAAGAGCTCATCAAGACCCTCGGCTACGAGAACCTCACCAGCGGCGCCGGCTACGCGCAGGCCACGATCTTCGGACTCATCGTCTTCGCCCTGCTCACCATCGCCGCCACCGCGTGGTCGTCGTCGGCGATCGCCGGGGCGGAGGAGAGCGGCCGGCTGGAGCTCACCCTCGCGCACGGCGTCGGGCGCATCCAGTTCGCGCTGGAATCCACGCTCGCGGTCGTGGTGCGCGTGACCTGGCTCGTCGCCTACACCGGGGTCGTCACTGCCCTGCTCAACGAGCCCTCCGAGCTCGGTCTCGAGGTCAGCGGCATCGTCGCGGCCTGCCTCGCCCTGCTCGGCCTGACGCTGCTGACCGCGAGCATCGGACTCCTCGCGGGAGCGCTCACCGGAACCCGGGCGATCGCCACCGGCGCTGCGGCCGGCATCGCGATCGCCGGGTACGTCCTGAACGCCGTCGGCAACCAGAACGCCGATGTCGAGTGGCTTCAGCGCTTCTCGCCCTACGACTGGGCCTACGGCAGCAATCCGCTCTCCGAGGGCATCGACCTCGGCGGTCTCGCCCTGCTCTGGGGAATCGCCGCCCTCGCGATCGGGGGCGCGGTGGTCGCACTCGACCGCCGCGATGTGACCGGCTGAGTCGGCGGCGGCGCCCTGCGCTCAGCCAACGGACGGATGCATCCGACAGACTGGATGCGTCCGTTCTGTTGACTGGAGCATCTCGGTGACCGCTGCCCTCGCCCTCGACGTGATCCTCGTCATCGCGCTGATCGGCTTCCTCGTCTCGGGTCTGCGGCGCGGTCTCGCGCGCAGCCTCGGCTCGATCCTGGGCCTCGCCGCGGGCGCGGTCGCCGCCTACTTCCTCGCGCCGCTGCTCACCGGCATCGTGCCGTGGCCGCTGTGGCGCGTCTTCTTCGTGGTCACCGCGGCGGTCTTCCTGCTGATCGTCGGGCACTCGATCGGCAGCGCCATCGGTCGACTGATCGGGCGCGGCGTCGATCGCACGGCGCTCCGGCCCATCGATCGGCTCCTCGGCGGAGCTGCCACGCTCGTCACGGCCGCCCTCGCCGTCTCGCTGCTCGCGGGAAGCGTCACCGCGCTCGGCGCCCCTGTGCTGTCGCGGGCGGCCAACGAATCCGCGGTGATCTCCGGCATCCAGCGGCTGACCCCCGACCCCGTCGACAGCGCGCTGGCACGGCTTCGGTCGCTGATCCTGGCCGACGGGGTGCCCGTGCTCGGGCAGGACATCGGCGGAGTCTCGACGGCACCCGACACCGCCCCCGAGGTCGAGACGAGCACCGACCCGCTGGTTGCCGCGTCGGCCTCCGTGGTGCGGATCACCGGCACCGCGTACGCCTGCGGACAGAACCAGTCCGGCACGGGCTTCGTCGTCTCCGCCAATCGCATCGTCACGAACGCCCACGTCGTCGCGGGCGTCGACCAGCCGGTGGTGCAGGCCCCGAATGGCCAGAGCGTCGAAGGCCGCGTCGTCTACTTCGATGCCCAGGACGACCTCGCCGTGATCGCCACAACGGGACTCACCGTGCCGGCCCTCGACCTCAATGAGCCTCTCGAGCCGGGCGAGGAGAGCGTGGTGCAGGGCTACCCGTTCGGCGGACCGTTCGTCTCGGGGGGTGCCGAGGTGCTCGCGGTGTCGACCGAGCGCCTGCGCGACATCTACGGCGGCTCGACGAGCGAGCGCGAGGTCTACACCCTCGCCGCCGAGATCAACCCGGGCAACTCGGGCGGTCCCCTGCTGGCGCTCGATGGCGAGGTCGCGGGCGTCGTGTTCGCGAAGAGCGCCGACTCCTCACAGCTCGGCTACGCGATGACGAACACCGAGCTCGCGCCCGTCGTCGAGATCGCGCCCGAGCTCAGCTCCAGCGTCTCCTCCGGGAGCTGCGTCGCCGGATGAGCGCGGCGGTCGTGCGCCTGAGCAGCGCTCGACGAAAAGGCTCTTGACGCCGACGCTCCCGAGGTGCACCCTGATTACAGAACAACTCGTCGCCCAGAAGAGCCGGAGTCATTGACCCGCCGCTGGGCGACGAGTCTGTTAAGCCGCGACGAACGCTCATGACCCGCTTAGATGGGCTGATGGGCCGCACCGTCGACTACACCCCGCTCCTGATCGCGCCGCCCGCAGCGGAGGTGCGCGAGTACCAGCGCCGCGCGCGGGCGATCGGCCTGCCGGGAACGCTCCTGGCTCCCGGCAACCTCGTCCGGGTGGTCGTGGTGCTGCCGATCGTGCTGCTCGGCGGGTCGATCCTCTTCGGAGCCGCCGTGACCGCGTTCCTCGGTCGCGTCGACTCCGCACTCCCGGCATTCGTGGGCATCCTTCTGGTCGGTGCCGTCGCGATCGTGGTCAGCGGCGGGATCATCAGCCTGCTGGGACGCCGCAAGTGGGTCCGCTGGGCCCAGCTGAACCGCTTCGCACTGGCCAACGGACTCGAGTTCTCGCCGCACAGCGCGGCACCGACGTACCCCGGATCGATCTTCGGGATCGGCGCCTCCCGCGCCTCGACCGAGCACTTCCGCAGCGCCGACGGGCGGTTTCTCGACTTCGGCAACTACCAGTACACGACCGGGTCAGGGAAGAACCGCCGCGTGCAGCGGTGGGGCTTCCTCGCACTGCACCTCGACCGCCGCCTGCCGCACATGGTGCTCGACTCGCGCGCCAACAACGGGCTCTTCGGCATCTCGAATCTCCCGGCGACCTTCGATCGCTCGCAGCGCCTCCGTCTCGAAGGCGACTTCGATCGCTATTTCACCCTGTACTGCCCGGCGCGCTACGAGCAGGATGCGCTGTACGTCTTCACGCCGGATCTGATGGCGCTGCTGATCGACGAGGCCGCGCCGTTCGACGTCGAGATCGTCGACGACTGGATGTTCGTCTACCACCCGGGAGGCTTCGAGTCGGGTTCGCCCGCCGTGTACCAGCGACTGCTGCGCATCGCCGACACGGTGGGAGCGAAGACGATCGATCAGACGGAGCGCTACCGCGACGAGCGCGTCGCCGACGCCCTCACCGTCAACGTGGTCGCCCCCGCGGGTCAGCGCCTGCGCCGGGGTCTTCCCGTGCCGGCCGTCATCGGTCTGGTGGCGGTGGCCCTGGTCTGGATCTTCGGCATCGCTCCCGACCTGCTGGGGTCCCTGTTCGGCCTCAGGCCGTAGCGGTCGTCGGTCGCGCCTCGGCGAGCCGGCGCCGCGTGTCGGTGATCTTCGCGAGCAGAGCTGCCTCGTCGGCCTGGTTGCCGATCAGGTCTCGGCCGGTCATCATCCGCTGGCGCGCGTAGGCGAGCTTCGTCGCATCGCGGATGTAGTCGCGCATGAGCGACCCGATGCCGTGCGCCTTCGCCCACTGCATCGCCTGCCGCCGGCCCGCGGGCGTGGCCAGGCTCGGCACCTCGGCGGCACTGATCCACCCGGCCGCCGCGTACTCGGACAGCCGCTCGCCGGTGAGGCGCACCTCCTGGCGGCGCATCATCGCGACCATGCCGACCGCGACGAAGAACATCGGCACGTGGATGGCGATGTAGACGACGAAGAAGTCGGCGAAGTAGGTGGAGCCGTTCCAGAACGCGTGCAGCACGATCGCGGGGATCAGTCCGACGAGGAACGCGCCGAAGGTCCAGAGCGCGCTGCCCCGCTTCGCCGCGACCCCGATCGCGTAGCCGATGCACGCGGTGAACAGCACGTGAGCGAACGGCGACAGGATGCCGCGCACGAAGAAGACCAGCGCGACGTTGGAATCCTCGCCGTAGTATCCCGACACCTCGAGACCGAAGTACTGGATGTTCTCGGTGAACGCGAAGCCCGCCGCGACCACGGCCGCGTAGACGATGCCGTCGATCGGACCATCGACGTGGTGCTTGGCGGCGAGATAGATCAAGAACACGCCGATGCCCTTGCCGACCTCCTCCACGATGGGCGCCTGGATGGCGCTCTGTGCGAAGTTCGTGAAGTCGGTCGGCCCGCCGATCGCCGCGATGACCTCCTGCAGACCGGAGTCGACGAACAGGGCGACCAGGATCGCGATCGTGGCGCCCCAGAGGAACGCGAACAGCAGCGCACCCCGCGGCTCGGGCTCCCAGCGGTCGATCCACCCGACGCCGACGAGCACGACCGCGAGCGGGATCAGGGCGATGATCGCCGCGATCAGGGTGAAAGCGGGCCCGAGGAAGGCCAGAAAGTAGGCGGCGAGCAGCAGGAGCGCGCCGCCCATGATCGTGAAGCCGATGACGGCAGCGACGACACGCCCGGTGCGCGGACGCGCGGGGCGCTCGAGCACCGCCTGGGGCGCATGATCGGTCGTGAGGCGGACCTCGTCGGGTGCTGCATCGGGGCTCTCCTGGCTCATGGAGCCAGCCTATTCCAGCCGAAGAATACGGAGAGGAATCTTCACCGAACCGCGGGCGAGACCGCGCGACCCCGATCGGTCGCGCGCTGCCGTCGGCCGGTGGTCAGCCCTGCTGCTCGCGCAGAATCGCGAGGGCGCGACTGACCCGGTCGCGGAGGCCGGGAACACGGCGACGCTGCGGGATGCGCGCACGCTCCAGCAAGGCGACGACCTCGGCGCGCTGCGCCTCGAGCACCAGCTGCAGCGCGGCCTGCCGCACCGAGTCGGCGCGAACCGCGAGCCCGACCGCCGCCAGCGAGATCACGGCACCGACGGTGAACACGATCGAGAACGCCCCCGGGACCAGCAGCCAGCTCGCGACGGCAAGAGCGACGACGACCGCGACGCCGAGCAGGCGCAGCGGAAGGGCGTTCTGAGTGCGTCGCACCCGGGTGCGATCGGCGAGCGCCAGCCGGCGCTCGAAGTCGAGCAGCTCCTCGTCGTCGAAGCTGTAGATCGCGCGGTCGCGCAGGTCGCGACGGATCCGGGCGTAGCTGGGCCGCTCGCGGCGACCGGCCGCCACCACCGCCCCCACCCCGACGAGGAAGGAGAACATCGTCACGGCGAACAGGATCAGTGCCGCCGCGACCGGGTCGTCGGCATCCCACACCGCGCGGGCGGCGGAATCGACGGCGAACGCGACGATCACGGCGAGCGCGGCAACGATCGCCACCAGCCAGGCGAGGTCGCGGATGCGACGGCGCGTCAGCGCATCCGGCTCGTCGTCATCGCGCACCTGACGTGCATCGACCCAGGCAGAGATCGCGTCGGCGATCAGCAGGGTCAGAACGACGAAACCGACGAAGGCCGAACTCGCAATCAGGGCATCGGTGTTCACCTTGCGACCCTACCCCGCGCTCGAAGCAGCGCGGGCGGCCTCAGGCGGCCAGGTTCGGGCGGCGACCTTCGATCGGCTCGACGTCGTTGAACACCCCGGCACGAATCGCCTGGAACACCTCGACCGCGGCCTGCGCGAGGCGGCCGTGGCTCCCCAGCCCGATGCGGCGCGCCTGCGGCTCGTCCCGGATCGCGATCGCCTGCTCGGCCTCGACGACGCGCGCGCCGAGCGAGCGCACCCACGCGGCGGTCATCTCGGCGACCACGGAGTCGGTCGACTCGACTCGCACGTCGGCGCCCCGCACCACGGGACGCGTGCGCAGGAGGGCTCGGGCGATCAGCCCGGGAGCCAGGTAGCTCACCACCTGCTCGTCACTGATCCAGTCGGGCACCCCGAGCACATCGGTCTGGTCGAGCAGCACGAGATCGCCGAGCTCCTGACCGCGGTCGCGCCAGGCGACGCGGTCGCGCGGCGCGAACCCGTTCGTGTCGGGACCCGCGGCGTCGACGACACCGACCACGAAGCCGCGACCGCGGCGGGTGGGGCGAAGA
This sequence comes from Herbiconiux sp. J20-20, assembly GCF_057365085.1. Taxonomy (NCBI): domain Bacteria; kingdom Bacillati; phylum Actinomycetota; class Actinomycetes; order Micrococcales; family Microbacteriaceae; genus Herbiconiux; species Herbiconiux sp. J20-20. The sequence goes on along the minus strand of NZ_CP195122.1, from coordinate 122,399 downwards.
CGCAATCGTCCGGTCGACGGACGCGGGATGCCGGAGCGCGTGCGGGCGCGGCCCGTGCGCTCTGACAGCGGACTCGGAGTGCTGGTAACGGCTTCGATCGTATTCATCGTGTTGGACGTACTCACCTCAACAGGAGAAAACCCGGTCTACCTCTGCGGAATTCCCGGGTTTCCTGAGAATTCGCTCAGAGCGAACTGGGCTGCGGGGTCAGTAGACCTTGCCGGGATTCAGGATCCCGCGCGGGTCGAACACGCGCTTGATCTCGCGCTGCAGCTCGAAGGAGACGTCGCCGATCTCGGTGCGCAGCCAGCGCCGCTTCAGCAATCCGACGCCGTGCTCGCCGGTCAGCGTGCCGCCGAGCCGCAGCGCCGCCGTGAACATCGCGTCGGCGGCCGCCCACACCTCCTCGGGCACGATCGGCTCGCCCGCGGCGTCGAACCCCCGGCTCTCGAATGCGAAGTTCGGATGCAGGTTGCCGTCTCCCGCGTGCGCCACCGTCGCGATGTCGACCCCGAACTGCGCACCGATTCGCTCGAGTTCGTCGAACATGTCGGCAAGCGCGCTGCGCGGCACCGCGACATCCTCGATCAGCACCTCGCCGCGCGCGGCCATGGCGCCGTGGAACGCGCGTCGCATCGCGAACAGCTCCTCGCCGGCCTCCACGCTCACCGCGAGCTCGCCGCGACCGCCGAGCTCTGCCGCCAGCTCCAGCGCGCTCTGCGCGGCCTCGGCGGCCCCCTCTCCGTCCGTGCGGATGAGCAGCTGCGCGCCGCGATCGGAGAGATCCTGATCCAGGTAGTCGCCGATGGCGCGGAGCGCCGCCGCATCCAGGATCTCCAGTGCGGAGGGCTGCATGCCGGCCGCCATGATCGCCGACGCCGCGCGCGCCGCGTCGCGCGTCGACGCGAAGCTCACGCTCACCGTGTCAGCGGTGCCCAGCGGCCTCGGCCGTACCCGCAGCGTCGCCTCGACGATCACGCCGAGCGTGCCCTCGGAACCGACCATGAGGGCCGTGAGATCGAGCCCGGTGACGCCCTTGACGGTGCGGTGCCCGGTGCGCAGCAGCCGTCCGTCGGCGAGCACGACCGCGAGCCCCAGCACCGCCTCGCGGGTGACGCCGTACTTCACGCAGGAGAGGCCGCCCGCGTTCGTCGCGATGTTGCCGCCGATCGTCGAGATCGCCCGGCTCGCCGGATCGGGCGCAAACCACAGCCCGTGCGCGGCCAGTTGATCGTTGAGGTCGCCGTTGAGAATCCCCGGTTCGACCACCACCAGCTCATCGGCCGCCGAGAGCTCGAGCACGCGCTGCATCGCGCGCGTGGAGAGCACGAGTTCGCTGGCACCGCCGATCGCACCGCCGGCGAGTCCCGTGCCGGCCCCGCGCGGAACGACCGGGATGCCGTGCTCGTTCGCGTAGCGCAGCGTCGCCTGCACGTCCTCGATGCTGCGCGCCTCGACGAGCGCGAGCGGCGGCGCACCCGAGAGGTGGCCCGATTTGTCGGCGCGCAGCGTCTCCAGCACCGACGGCTCCACGATCAGCGCGGCGCCGAGCAGCGCCGCCAGCGCCTCCCGGTGGCGATCGAGTTCATCGTGACCCATGCCCCGAGGCTATCCGGCAGCGGCGTGGGGCGGAGCGGAGCGGGAGGCCGCGATGTCCGTTTTCCGCTGACGAACGCGCCTTCCGCGTGACACCCTGAAGCATGCCCGACGCCGCCTTCGCCGAACGCTACGCCGCCCTGTCGGCGCGCGACGCGCGCTTCGATGGGCAGTTCATCGCCGGGGTGACCACGACCGGCATCTACTGCCGTCCGAGCTGCCCGGCCGTCACTCCCCAACCGCAGAATGTGCGGTTCTTCCGCACCTCGGCGGCCGCCCACGAGGCCGGACTGCGCGCCTGCAAGCGCTGCCAGCCGGATGCGGTCCCCGGCTCCCCCGAGTGGAATCTGCGCGACGACCTCGCCTCCCGCGCCATGCGCCTCATCGAGGACGGGGTGGTCGAGCGCGACGGCGTCGACGGCCTCGCACGCCGCCTCGGCTACAGCAGCCGCCACCTCGGTCGCGTGCTGCGCGCCGAGCTCGGGGCGGGGCCGCTCTCCCTCGCTCGAGCCCACCGCGCCCACACCGCCCGAACCCTGCTCGCCGTGACCGAGCTGCCGATCTCCGACGTGGCGTTCGCGGCCGGATTCGGCAGCCTCCGCCAGTTCAACGACACGATCGCCGAGCTGTACCGCGTGAACCCGACCGAGCTGCGCGCACTCGCCCGCCGCGGCCCGCGCGGTGTCGGGCCCCGCTCCCCCGCGTCCTCGTCCGCACGGCACAGCACGCCCGAGACCGAGCCCGCCGCCGGCACCTCGCTCACGCTGCGCCTTCCCGCGCGCGAGCCCTTCGACGGTGCCGGTCTGCTGCGGTTCTTCGCCGACCACGCCGTCCCCGGCCTCGAGAGCGAAGACCCGACAGAGTTCGCGCGCGTCATCGTTCTGCCTCGCGGGGAGGCGGCCGTGCGCGTGCGCGTCGACGCCGACCGGCCCGGCGTCATTGTGCGAGCCCGGCTCGATGACCTCGCCGACGTTCCCGCCCTGTCGGCCCGCCTCCGCCGCCTGTTCGATCTCGACGCCGACGCCCTCGCCGTCGACCGCGCCCTCGCCGCCGATCCGGTGCTCGCCCCGCTCATCGCCGCGCGCCCCGGCGTGCGGCTGCCCGGCAGCGTCGACGGCGCCGAGACGCTGTTTCGCACCCTGCTCGGGCAGCAGATCTCGGTCGCCGCGGCCCGCACCGTGACCGGCAGGCTCGTGGCCGAGCTCGGTGCCGGCCGCTTCCCGTCCGCCCAGCAGCTCGCCGACCACGGCACCGAGGCGCTGCGCGGTCCGACCCGCCGCATCGCCACGATCGTCGCGGCCGCCCAGGCGATCCTCGACGGTCGGCTGCGCCTCGATGCCGAGACGCGGGCCGAGGAGCTGCGCGCCGCGCTGCTCGCGGTGCCGGGCATCGGGCCGTGGACCGCGGGGTATGTCGCGATGCGCGTCCTCGGGCATCCCGACACGTTCCTGGCCGAGGATCTGATCGTGCGGCAGACCGCAGCTGCGCACGGCCTCCCCGGATCCGCCACGGCACTGTCAGCCCATGCGGTGCGCTGGGCGCCGTGGCGCAGCTACGCGACGCTGCACCTCTGGAGGGCGCGCTCCTAAGATCAGGGTCATGGCGACGGAGCAGTCAGACGCCCACCACGGCACGCGAGAGCACCCGGGGAACGACGGGCGCAACGAGACCGAGGTCGAGCGTCTCGACCGCAACTGGGGCGAGATCCTGCAGGAGCTGCGCGTCACGCAGACCGGCTCGCAGATCCTGACCGGCTTCCTGCTCACCATCCCGTTCCAGTCCCGCTTCAGCGAGCTCGAAACCCACGAGCGCGTCATCTACCTCGTGCTCGTCGGCTTCGCCGTGCTCGCCACCCTGCTGGCTCTCACCCCGGTCACCCTGCACCGCGCACTGTTCCGGCAGCGCGCGAAGCCACAGCTCGTGGCGCTGGCGAACATCATCATGCGGATCACCTTCGTCACGCTCGCCGGCACCCTCACCGGCACGGCGCTGCTCATCTTCGATGTCGTGCTCGGGCGCACCGCGGGCATCGTCGCGGGCAGCGTCACGCTCTCTCTGGCGATCATCGCCTGGTTCCTGCTGCCGCTCCTCGCCCGCGCGCGACGCACCGACTCCTAGACCTCCCCGCCGCACGGCCGCGCGCACCCCGTCGACTCGCCAGCACGGCTGGACGGCCGCTGTGCGCGCGGTGAGAAGGCAAGCAAAACCGGCCCACCGGCGCGCGCGACGACGTAAACCGGACACATGACCAACCTCGACCTGAATCCCGTCACCCGCTACCGCACCGACGGCTTCCCCGAGCAGCAGCAGGCGCAGCCCGGCCTCACCCAGGCGACCGTCCCCGTGCCCGACCACGGCGAAGAGAGCTACGTCGGCTCGGGGCGGCTGCACGGGATGCGCGCCCTCATCACCGGCGGCGACTCCGGCATCGGCCGTGCCGTCGCGATCGCGTTCGCCCGCGAAGGGGCCGACGTCGCCATCACCTACCTGCCGGATGAGGTCGACGATGCCGCCGCCACCATCGGCTGGGTCGAGCACGCGGGCCGCGTCGGCATGGGGCTGCCGGGTGATCTGCGCTCCGAGGAGGCCAACGAGACCGCCGTCGAGACGGTCGTCGAACGACTCGGCGGCCTCGACATCCTCGTGCTGAACGCCGCCTACCAGGAGAACCGCGACGGCCTCGAGCACCTGCCCACCGACGAGTTCCAGCGGGTGTTCGAGACCAACCTTTACTCCCCGCTCTGGATGGCGCGTGCGGCCATTCCGCACCTGAAGCCGGGCTCCTCCATCATCTCGACCACCTCGATCCAGGCCTTCGACCCGTCGCCGACCCTCATCGACTACGCGATGAGCAAGGCCGCGCAGGTGGCGTTCACGAAAGCCCTTGCGCAGCAGCTCGGCTGCCGCGGAATCCGCGTCAACGCGGTCGCACCCGGCCCGATCTGGACCCCACTGATCCCCGCGACCAGCTGGCCCGAATCGCTGCCCGATTTCGGCCAGGACACGCCGTTGCGGCGCGCCGGACAGCCCGCCGAGCTGGCACCCGCCTACGTGTTCCTCGCCGACCCGGCCTCCTCGTACGTGTCCGGGGCGATCGTGCCCGTGACCGGCGGAAAGCCGCTCTGACCCCGTTCCGACCTCACCCGACCAGCCATCCCGGAAGGAGACATCGAATGCCCACCTCCCGCGACACCTCACTCAAAGATCCCGAGCTCTACGAGAAGCTCCGCGACGAAGGCAACAGCAAAGAGAAAGCCGCCCGAATCTCCAACGCCGCCGCGCGCGACGGGCGCAGCGCCGTCGGCGAGCGCGGCGGCGAATCCCCCGCCTACGAGGACTGGACGGTCGCCGACCTGCGCTCCCGGGCGAAAGAGCTCGGGCTGACCGGCTATTCCGACCTCCGCAAGCACGAGCTCATCCGCACGCTGCGGGAGCACTGAGCCTCGCCCCGAGCGGGGCTATCCGCGGCGAGCGCGGCGCGCGACAATGAAGACACGGAAGGAGTCCGCCATGGAACGAGAGCCGAACACCGACGACACCCTCGAATACATCCCGAACCCCGAGGACGAACGCGAGGTGCCCCTCGACGATGCGGTCGAGACCGAGCTGCCGCCGGCCACCATCGACCCTGACGAACGAGTCGAGGTCGAGCCGGAGACGGATCCCGAAGCCGAACTCGACGGCGCCGCGGCGCCGGTCGACGGAGGTCAGTAGACGAAGATCGGAATCCAGTCGCGGTGGTGCGCGTGCACGATCGCCAGGAACACGATCGCGTCGAACAGCAGGTGCACGATCAGCACGTAGCCGAGCGATCGGGTGCGGCTGAACAGGAAGCCCTGCAGCAGCGCGAACGGAATCGTCAGCAACGGACCCCACGCGCGGTAGCCCAGCTCCCACAGGAACGACACGAAGATCGTCGCCTGCAGCAGGTTCGCCTGCCACACCGGGAAGTGCCTGCGCAGCAGCGCGAAGCAGGTGCAGATGAAGAACAGCTCGTCCCAGGTGCCGACCGCGTTGACGCCGACGAAGAATCGCGCCAGCTCCGACGCGTTCTCGATGTTCGGCCAGTTCTCGTAGGCCCCCGAGCGGATGAAGTAGAACGGCAGGATCGCCCAGCCGAGCGCCGGCACGGCGAACAGGTACAGCATCTCGAGGCGCGTCTTCTTCTCGCGACTGCGCCAGGGGAAGCGCACCGCCCGGCGGCGATAGACGAAGCGATCGACCAGGAACGGCACCAGCACCGCGGCCCCGAGGACGATGCCAATCCGGATGAAGCTCGGCCAGGAGACATCCGCCTCGACGCTCGTCGTCGACACGATCGCGATGCCCAGACCGATCAGCAGCAGATCCTGCGCGAGCGCCCGGTCGAGCAGGAGCGCCCAGACCAACCCGCCCACCAGCAGCGGATAGCCGAGCAGCGGCAGCTGCAGCGCGAACAGCGCGAACGCCGACAACGCGATCGCCAGAGCCGGGATCAGCTTCGCCGTGCGCTCGCCATCGAGCTCCAACGGCGTGGACGACACGGCCGCGGGGGGTGCCGCGCTCACGCCATGTCCTCCGGGGTCGGGAGCGTGATCACCGAGGTGGCGGGCACCAGCCCGCTCAGCCGTTCCGGCCGCAGCACCTTCGCCACCTGCTCGGGCGTCATCAGTCCCGCATCGAGCACCAGCTGCGAGATCGACGCGTTCGAGGTCAGTGCCTCGTGCGCGAGCGAGGCGGCGGCCGCGTAGCCGATGTACGGCGTGAGCGCCGTCACCACGCCCACGCTCGACTCGACCTGCATCGCCAGACGCGCCTCGTTGGCGCGGATCCCGTCGATGCAGTTCACCCTCAGGGTGCGGCACGCGTTCGTCATCCAGAACAGCGACTGCAGGATGCTGTGCGCGATCACCGGCTCGAAGGCGTTCAGCTGCAGCTGCCCGCCCTCCGCCGCGGCGGTGACCGTGGCATCCGCGCCGATCACCGCGAAGGCGACCTGGTTGACGACCTCGGGGATCACCGGGTTGACCTTGCCCGGCATGATGCTCGAGCCGGCCTGACGGGCCGGGAGCGAGATCTCGCCGAGACCCGCCTGCGGCCCCGACGACAGCAGTCGCAGGTCGTTGCAGATCTTCGACAGCTTGACGGCCGCGCGCTTCAGAGTGCCGGAGACGGTCATGAAGATGCCCGCATCCGCCGTCGCCTCGATCAGGTCGGGCGCCGTCTCCTGCGGGATGCCGGTCAGCTCCTCCAGGTGCCGACGCACCGCCTCCGCGTAGCGCGGGTCGGCGGTGATGCCGGTGCCGATCGCGGTCGCGCCCAGGTTGATCTCGTTCAGCCACGGGATCACCTCGCCGAGCCGATCGGCATCCTCCTGCAGCGTCGTGGCGAAGCCGTGGAACTCCTGCCCGAGCGTCATCGGCACGGCGTCCTGCAGCTGGGTGCGCCCCACCTTGAGGACGTTCTCGAACTCGCGCGCCTTCGCCGCGAAGCTCTCGATCAGCAGCGCGTGCTCGGTGAGCAGCCGGCGCAGGCCGAAGACCATCGCGAGCTTGATCGCCGTCGGGTAGACGTCGTTCGTCGACTGGCTCCGATTGACGTCGTCGATCGGGTGGAGCGCGTGGTACTCGCCGAGGTTGTAGCCCATCATCCGAAGCCCCGCGTTGGCGATCACCTCGTTGGCGTTCATGTTGGTGCTCGTGCCGGCGCCGCCCTGCACGACACCCACCACGAACTGGTCGTGCCACTCGCCGTCGGCGATGCGGGCGCACACCTGGTCGATGATGTCCGCCTTCTCGGGGCTCAGCACCCCGAGGTCGCGGTTGGCGCGCGCGGCGGCCTGCTTGACGAGGGCGAGCGCCCGGATGAGGTCCGGGTAGTTCGAGATCGCGCGACGCGAGATCGGGAAGTTCTCGAGCGCCCGGGCGGTGTGGATGCCCCACAGCACGAAATCCGGGATCTCCATCTCGCCGAGCGAATCGCGCTCGGTGCGCGTCGGACCGGGCGAGGCCAACAGCGTTGGGGCCTGCTCAGGACCGGAAGTGACTGGCGTACCGTCGGGGTCGTCCACGAATCCGAGTGTACGTCGGGTCGCGCGCGTTCGGAGTGCCTAAACCGGCCAGACGCCGATGATCAGCGCCATGACGACGAGCGTGACGAGTTCGTGCGCGACATTCAAGACTGTGAGGCCCGCGGGGCGACGGTCGAACAGGTCGTGCGTGATGAAGCGCGCGGCCGTGAAGCCGGCCCAGAGCACGATCGCGGTGACAACGGTGTCGATCAGGAAGCTGCCGCCGCCGTAGTAGTCGTGCACGATCGTGGCGGTGCCGGCGAGCACGAGCGCCGTGACGAAGCTGACGATCAAGGTGATGACGAGCGCTTTGACGAAGCCGGTCTGGGTGTCTTCGGGGGTCATCCCGGAGAGCTTCATCCAGCGCGCGCCGAAGACCTTCTCGGCGTACCAGATCGAGCCCACCACCATGCTCGAGATGGTGGCGAGGATGACGGCGATGTAGTTGATCTCGGGAACCATGCCCGCATCCTCCTCCCCGCTCGCGCCCCCCGCAACCCCGCCGGTGGGGGCGGCGGGGATGCATCCCGGGCGTTTGGGAGTGCCGCGCGCGGCACGCGGATGGGGCGCGCGGTACGCGGGCGAGTCGACGTGACCCCCAGTCGCGGGCTCCCCAGACGGGGGAATGCGCGGGCGCGGGCGCGCCGCCTACGCTGAAACGCAACCGCAGGGGGCGGGCGGCAGGGGGCTTGGTACGTGCAATCACGACGCGCGCTGGGCGTATTCGCGTTGGCGGCGATCGTCGTCTCCGCGATCAGCTTCGCGATCGTCGACGTGGCAATGGCCAGTCAGCCGTGCGCCGGCACTGAACTGGGATGCGCCGGAATCGCCCCACCCGTCGTCGCGATCACCTTCTCGGGCCTCGGCGCGCTCGGCCTGCTGGTCAGCATCCTGCCCGCGGTGAATTGGGTGGTGGAGTCGATCCAGAGCGCAGCGCACGTGCCCCACGAACTCGAGGCCGCAACCGCTCGCTCCGTGATGCCACGACGCTTCTCCGTGCTCGACGACGAAGAGTAGATCGATCACCACGCACGGGGTCGTGCCAAGGGGAGTTCGGCTGTTCGCGCTGTCGGCCGACAGCTACAGGCGTTCCACCGCCAGCACGCGCACGACGGCGATCCCCTGCTCGGCCGACGCCTCCAGGTCGACTTCCGCGTTGATGCCCCAGTCGTGGTGACCGGCCGGGTCGTCGATCACCTGGCGGACGACCCAGCGATCCGGCTGCTCGTCGATCTGGATTCGGGCGGCGCTGCGGGCATCCGGGCCGATGCCGATGCTGTCGTGCTCGTCGAAGTAGGCATCGAGGGCCGCGGGCCAGTCGACGTCGGGGTCGAGCGCGATGAGTTCGTCGTCCTTCTGAAGGGCCGCGAGCTGCACCCGCCGCCACAGCTCGTTGCGCACGAGCACCATGAACGCGCGCCGGTTGGTCAGCACGCTGCGTGGGGCCGCCGGACCGAGTGACTCGCGCCCCTCCCGCGTGCCGCGCGCCTCACTCCCCGACGCCCGGGATGCATCCCCGCCACCGGAATCGGTGAGGAGGGCTTCCCATTCGTCGAGGAGGGAGGAGTCGACCTGGCGGACGAGCTCGCCGAGCCACTCGATCAGATCGGTCAGCTCCTCCGTCTTGCGCTCGTCGGGGATCGACTGTCGCGCCGTGCGGTAGGCGTCTGACAGGTAGCGCAGCACGAGCCCCTCGCTGCGACCGAGTTGGTAGTAGGCGATGTACTCGCCGAAGCTCATCGCCCGCTCGTACAGGTCGCGCACCACCGACTTCGGCTTCAGCTCGAAGTCGCGCACCCAAGGCTGCGACGACGCGAACGTCTCGAACGCCTGCTCGAGCAGCGCCTCCAGCGGCTTAGGCCAGGTGATCTCCTCGAGCAGATCCATCCGCTGCTCGTACTCGATGCCCTCCGCCTTCATCGCCGCGACCGCCTCGCCGCGAGCTCGGTACTGCTGCTGAGCGAGCACCGGTCGCGGGTCGTCGAGCGTCGCCTCGATGATCGAGATCATGTCGAGGGCGTAGTGGTCGGTTCCGGCGGCATCCGGATGCGCCTCCGGGCCACCCCGGCCCACCTCGGCCTCCGGGTCGAGCAGCTCGAACGCGGCGAGCGCGAACGGCGACAGCGGCTGGTTGAGCGCGAAGTGCGGCGGCAGATCGACCATCAGCCGGATGCTCGCCGAGCCGTCGAAGCCGCCGCCGGTCTGCAGCACCACACCTCCCTGCCGCAGGGTGCGGTACACGCCGATCGCCCGCCGCGCGAGCTCCCGCTGCCGCGCGGGAGGCTCGTGGTTGTCGAAGACGAGGTCGCGCACCAATTGGAAGGCGCTCGAGGCCTCGCGCGCCGGGGCGTCGGCGCCGGGGCGACCGATCAGGTTGATCAGCATCGCGGCGGTCACCTGCATCGAGCTGGTGAGCGTCTCGGGCTCGGCGGCGATGAGGCGCTCGAAGCTCGCCGGGCCCCAGCTGACGAAGCCTTCGGGCGCCCGCTTCTTGGGGCCCTGCTTCTTGCCGCGCGCCTCCGCCTTCGCGGTCGCGATCGCGTTCTCGATCTCGTGCTCGGGGGCCTCGGCCACGACCTCCCCGGCGGTGTCGAAGCCAGCGCGCCCGGCGCGCCCCGCCACCTGGTGGAACTCGCGCGCGGTGAGCTGCCGCATCCGGGTGCCGTCGAACTTGGTCAGCCCGGTCAGCAGCACGGTGCGGATCGGCACGTTGATGCCGACCCCGAGTGTGTCGGTGCCGCAGATCACCCGCAAGAGCCCCAGCTGGGCGAGCTGCTCGACGAGCCGACGGTACTTGGGCAGCATTCCGGCGTGGTGCACCCCGATGCCCAGTCGGATGAGTCGCGACAGCTGCTGGCCGAAGCCGGCGGCGAAGCGGAAGCCGCCGATCTCCTCGGCGATGCGATCACGCTGCTCGCGGCTGGCGACGCCAGCGCTCGCGAGGGCCTGCGCCCGCTCGACCGCGGCCGCCTGGGAGAAGTGCACCAGGTACACCGGGGCGAGACCGTCGCGCAGCAGCTCGGCGACGGTCTCGTGCACGGGCGTCTGCACGTAGCGATAGTGCAGCGGCACGGGACGCTCGACACCGGTGACCTGCGCGACCTCGCGGCCGGTGCGGCGCTCCAGATCCTCGGCAAGCGCGGTGACGTCGCCGAGCGTCGCCGACATGAGCACGAACTGCGCCGTCGGCAGCTGCAGCAGCGGGAGCTGCCACGCCCACCCGCGATCCGGATCGGCGTAGTAGTGGAACTCGTCCATGATGACGACGTCGACGTCAGTGTCGGGCCCGTTGCGCAGAGCCAGGTTCGCCAGGATCTCCGCCGTGCAGCAGATGATCGGGGCCTCGGGGTTGACGCTCGAGTCCCCCGTCACCATGCCGACGTTCTGCGCGCCGAAGGTGTCGGTCAGCTGGAAGAACTTCTCGCTGACGAGCGCCTTGATCGGCGCGGTGTAGAAGCTGCGCCTCCCCTGCGCGAGCGCTGCCGCGTGCGCGGCCACCGCGACCAGGGACTTGCCGGTGCCGGTCGGCGTCGACAGCACCAGGTGGCGATCGAGCACGAGCTCGAGCACCGCCTCCTCCTGCGCGGGATACAGACGGATGCCCTGCTCGCTCGCCCAGTCATCGAAGACCGCGATGAAGGCATCCGGATCCCATTCGCCGGCCGGACGGGTGGCGGCAAGGCGATCGGTCAGCATGCGTTCGAGTCTGCCCTACTCGCTGCGGCCACGGCTTCGGGACCCCGCGCGACGAGCCGCATCCGGGTGCCCCCCGCTATGGGTGTACCGATCTGACTACCCTCCGCGAGACGGGCGGCTTAGAATATCCTGGTAATCGGTGCGTTTTTCTGCCACCGTTGCTGGGGGACAAAGAAGGAGCGTGAGCGTGTCCAACAACGACGCCCGCGTTCCGGCGGGATGGTATCCGGACCCGTTGGGCCTGCCGCAATTGCGCTGGTGGGACAACCATTCCTGGACCGAGCACACCTCTGACGCCCGCCGTCCGGCGACGCCCAGTCAGTCGCGGCCGGCAACGCGAGTCGACTACGCGGACCCGTTCGAGGTCTTCGAACCGCGCTCGGCCGACACCGCGACAGCGACCGCCGACGACTCGGATCTGCTGTTCGGCACGCCGAACCTCGCCTACGCCGACCCGTCGCTCTCGCTCGCCGCGCCCGACTACAGCGATCTGTTCCCCGACGAGGTCTCCCCCGCGCAGCGCTACGCGAGCTACGGTGTGCCCGCCGGCGCTCCGACGAGCCAGGCCTACAACCTCGACTCGCGCTTCGATGACCTTCTGGGCGACACCCCGACTCCGCGCACGGCGACGTCGCACCTCGGCGATCAGGAGGAGCGGTACATCCCGGATGCCGAGCACGCACGCCGCGCCACCGTCTCGTCCGACCGTCCGACCCGCACCGCGGGAGCAGGAGCGGGCGCGGGCGGAACCGCCGGCAGCGGGCGCCGCCCGACGAGCGAGGACGAGCCGCGCCCGAGTCGCGCCGCGCACGGTTCGCGCGTCGCCGCCGAGATCCCGCGCCAGGTCGGCACCGGCCCCGTGTGGTCGATCGCACTGCTGCCGCTGGTGCTCCTCGTTCTGGGCCTGCTGTTCCTGCTGTCCGGCCTTGCCGGACCTGCCTCGCCGGTGTTCCTCGCACTGGTCATCGTCGTTCCCTATCTGCTGGTCGTGATCCTCGCGTTCGTCGACTCGCGGGCCCTCTCACGGCTCGGCTTCGAACAGCCGCCGCACTGGGCATGGGCGTTCCTTACCGCACCGGCGTATCTGATCGTGCGCATGACCGCCGTGGTGCGCGAGTCGGGCCGAGGCTTCGGTCCGCTCATGACGTGGGTGTCGCTGACGGTCGTCCTGGCCGGCTCCGTCATCGCCGTGCCCGGACTCGTGATCGCCCTGGCGCCGAACGCGTTCGCTCAGGAGGCCGAGAATTCGGTCCAGGACGCGGCCGCCACGCTCGGCGGCGAGATCGACCTCGACTGCCCGGAGATGCCGCCGCTGCTCGTCGGGCAGAGCTTCGGATGCGCCGCGACCAACGCGCGCGGTCAGGAATTCATCGTCACCGTCAGTCTTCAACGCGCAAATGGTTGGATCAACTGGCGTGTCGATGACTGGGGGATCTTCACGATGTAGTTATCTGGAGTCGGCATCCGGCCTCAGCATCCCTGAACCATCGCTGAGCAAAAGCCGAATCACCCCTGAGGCACCCGCACCACCCCGCATCACCTCGCTTCGGCGAACCGGGTGCTCTCGAACCGTCCCCGTTTGGGGACATGAAGTGCACAGGTCGTTCTGCCTAAACTGAATGACACGTCGACGGCAAGGAGGGGAAACCCGTGACCGACCAAGCGACACGGGTCGTGCCCGCAGGCTGGTACGACGACCCGGCCTCTCCGACGCGGGTGCGCTGGTGGAACGGCATCGCCTGGACCGAGCACGTCGCCGACAAGCCAAGCGCCGAAGACCAGGCCGCAGCGGAGGCACGTGCCGCCGAAGAACGCGCGGCCGCGGAACGAGCGGCAGCTGAGCGCGACGCGGCCGCCCGCGCGCAGGCCGCCCAGCAGGCGGCCGCAGCGGCATCGGCCGGATCGTATGACGGTGCGACGACGGGCACCGGCACGGCCACCGGCGCTGCCGCTGGCTACGTCAGCCCCGAGTCTGCAAACCCCTTCGCCACCGAATCCTCGGACGAGGCCGCCGCCCGCGTTGCGGCCGCCCGCCAGATGGAGGTCGAATTCGGGATCGGCACGAGCGAGACGCCGATCGTCGGCTCGACCGGATCCGACGGCTTCGGCGCGTCCGGCGGCAGCAGCTACGGCGCCGGCACCGACGACACCGCCTGGCGCTCCACCTCGACGGGCTCCATCGCCACCGAGTCCCTCGCCACCGGGTCGATCCCGGCCGTGGACGGGCGTCGCCGCGACCTCCCGGATCGCTACCTGCTTCCCGACGCGGGAACCTCGACCGGCCCCGCATGGCTGATCGCACTGAGCCCGCTGCTGACGCTCGTGCTCGCCGCGGCCGCCGGCTACGTGTACCTGTTCTTCTTCCCCCAGCCGCTCGTCTTCGCCGTGGTCGCGATCGCGTACCTCCTCACGATCCTGTGGGCGCTGTCGGATGTTCGGACGCTGCGCGCGCGCGGCTTCGAACCGGCGAGCGCGGCCTTCGCGCTCCTCGGCGCGTTCGTGTATCTCATCGCACGACGGGTGCGCGTTGCGGGGGCGGGGCCGCTCGTCACGTTCCTGCTGCTCGGGATCGCCGCGATCGGCGCCCCGGTCGCGGCCTACGCGACCGGGTTCGCTCAGCCGATGATCGTCGCGGTCGAGGTGCAGGACACCCTCGTGCGCGAACTCGTCGGTGGCGGCACCGCGACCTCGGTCAGCTGCCCGCTCTGGCTCGGATCCACCGCGGAGGGCACGACCTACACCTGCGAAGCGGTCATGCCGACCGGCGCCGAGCGGCTGGTCTGGGTGAGCCTCGACAGCAGCACGGGCGACTTCAGCTACGCCTACGCCGTCAACTAGGGGCCCTCGGGAGCGACCAGCGATCATGACCCAGGTACCGGAGAGCACCGAAGCCGGCTGGTACCCCGACCCCACGGATGCGCAGACCCTGCGTTGGTGGGACGGACAGGGCTGGACCGCGCACGTCTCAGCCAAGCTGATCGAGACCGTCCCGCGCGCCACTCCGACGGCGGGCGAGCTACGGGTTCGCGTGCGCGGCGCGCATGCCGCTCGAGTCGAGGACTCCGGCGACTCCGCGGATGCGCGTGAGGCAGCGGCTCCGGTGCTCGATGCGGACAGCAACCGCACCACCGCTGACGACACCGGCGATCACGACGCCGCAGCTCACGACGCCGCAATTCACGGTTCCGCAACTCACGGCTCCCCAACTCACGCCTCCGCAGCTCATGACACCGCAGCTCATGACGCTGCAGCTCATGACGCTGCCGCCGGCGACACCGGCGCCATTCACACCGGCGTTATCGACACCGGCGCCATCCACACCGCTGCCATCGACACCGCCACCGTCGACACCGGCGCCGCGGACACCGGCGCGCTGGAGACCCGACGCGCGCGGCGCCCGCAGCTGCGTCCGCGTGACGAACGTGCCGCGGGGCGCGCCGCCTTCGGCGACTTGACCTGAGACGCAGCGCCACCCTCGAACGAGCATTCGGGGCGCACCCGCCGCGCCCGTTGCCGCCCGTCGCCGCCCGTCGCCGCCCGTTGCCGCCCGTTGCTGCTCGCACGGCCAGCGGCCACCGCGGGCGGACTCACCAGCCTCGTGCCAGGCGCGCGTGCCATGCTGGAGGCGATGCGCATTCTCTTCATCCGCCACGGGCAGACTCCCGCCAATGTGGCGGGCATTCTCGCCACCGACCACCCCGGCCCTGGCCTCACCGAACTCGGCGAGCAGCAGGCCGCGGCGTTGCCACGCGCGCTGTCGACCGAGCGTATCCACGGCATCTACGTGTCGACCCTGGTGCGGACGCACGCGACCGCGGCGCCGCTCGCCGCCGCGCTCAACCTCGACCCGGTGGTCGAAGACGGCCTTCACGAGATCGAGGCAGGCGGACTCGAGGGACGCCGCGACCGGGAGTCGGTCATGCAGTACTTCGACACGCTGCACCAGTGGGGCCTCGGCAGGCTGGACACTGTCATGCCGGGTGCCGCCGACGGCTTCACGTTCTTCGACCGCTACAACCGTTCCCTCGACCGGATCAGCGAACGGCATCCGGAACCCGACGCGACCGTGGCGGTGGTGAGCCACGGTGCCGCGATCCGGGTGTGGTGCGGAGGCTCAACACTCAACGTCGACCCCGGATTCGCGGTGCGCAACGACCTGGAGAACACGGGAATCGTCGTCGTCGAAGGGTCACGCCAGGACGGCTTCGTCGTCGAGTCGTGGATGAATCGCCCCCTCGGCGGCCGCCGACTGATTGACCCGATGGCGGCCGATCCGACGGGCGAGTCGTTCGATCTCGCTGAAGGCTAGCTGGGGATCGCCACCGGATTCGGGGCGAATTGAGAGGTTCCGCACGGGGACGTAGTTCACTGAGGTGGCGCGAAAGGAGCGTCATGACGCCTCAGAAACCTTCAGCTTCGGAGAGCGGACGGCGCAAGGGTCTCGGTGTCGAGATCCCGTTGAACGCCGCCGCCGATTCCCTTCGCCCGAACACGACCGCGTCGCCGCGCACAGAACCCGGCCGCGACCACAAGCTCGAGCGGAGGAACGACCGCAAACGGGACCCGAACCTCGGCGCAAGCGCGGAGCGGAAGCTCACCCCGCCGACGGACCACCCGGCCGACCGGGCTCTCGACCGCCCGAGCACGCTCCGGCGCGCCGCCGGCGCGTTCAAGCGGGCGATCGGCGGAGAGCGGAGCCGTCGCACGAACACGCCGGTCAACGGGCTGTCGCTGCACGACGACCGGGTCACCGGTCCGTACCGCGAGCGGGAACTGATGGCGCACGAGCATCACATGTCGGCCCGACGCCCTCAGCCGCTGACCGACATCGACGCGAGCGACGCCCGCGACGCTGGCGACAACGTCGGCGATGGCTCTCAGGACGACGCCTCGAGCGGCTCCTGACCCGCTACTCGGCGACCTGGAACCACGGCGGGTACACCGCGACCTTCGGAGCAGCGCCGACGCCGCTCGGCCACGCTTCGCCCAGGATCTCGCGCACCCGATCCCGCGCCGGCTCGTGGGCGACACCGATCAGGGCGATCGAGGAGACCGGGACGCTGGCGCCCGCCAGCAGCTCTCCGTCGCGCAGGCCGATGTCGGCGCTGGTGTCGTCGGGGTCGGCGAAGTAGGCGGAGCTGCGACGCTGGCGAAGGAGGATGTTGCCCGCATCCACGCCGACCGCGAAGCGAGACGACCCCGCGGCCGCGTCCCCATCAGAGACGATGACCTCGGCGCCGAGCTTCGCCACCGGAAGCGCGAGCACCACGAAGTCGCTGGCGGCCTGCGCGGCGACGATCGCGGCCCAGTGCGGCGTGACGGGGGTCTCGCGGGCGAAGATCGCGCGCAGCTCGCGCCAGCGCTCGGATTCCGCGCTCAGGGCGAAGGCGACATGGTCGGCGACGCGCGAGCCGACCGGGGTCTCCAGCTCGGCGCGGGCCTCGCGAGCGAGCTGCGAGGTCACGTCGACGGCGGGCGTGGCGTCGGCGCGCAGCGCTCCGTCGGCGAGGATGCTCGCCAGGTTGCGGATGTGGGTGAAGTGGAAGACGCGCTGCGTGGCGAGGTTGTACGCGGCCGGTCCGCCGGCCGAGACGTTGCTGGACGAGGTGCGCGTGGCGCGCGCACGACCCGTCGAGGAGGGGCTCTCACGGAGGCTGGAGACGCTCGAGCGGCGTGTGGCGCGCGGGGCACGCGCAGGAACCTCTTTCGGCTCGGGAGCCTTCCGCGGGAAGCAGCTGTCGCAAAGACCCTCGTCGAAACCATGGATGCATTCGGGCATGAGGGTGCGGGCCTTTCAGGGTGAAGCGTGGGGTGCGGGTTCCACCGTACGCGACTCCGGGGAGGCCGACGTGCGCGCTTCGGGGGACGTTTCGGGTGATGCCGCGAGTCTCTCTCGTCGTGACGCCCACCGCTCGGACGGCGCCCTCGAGACGGACGCGTGACGCCCGCGCGGCGGTGGCACGCGCGGCGGTGGCACGCGCACCGCTGCCACGCGCACCGGCCGCCCGCGCACCGGTCGTCGGCGCACCGGCCGCCCGCGCACCGGTCGTCGGCGCACCGGCTGCCCACGCACCGGCCGCCCGCGCAGATGTCGCCACGTGCGCGAGTCATCTGCGCACGACCCGACTGCGGGTGGGCATGGGGATCGCGTGCTGCGGCGGGCCGCCCGGCGGTTCGAGCCAGTACTCGGCGCCGCGACGGCGGACGCGATAGCCGAGGTTGTGCACGTTGAGGTGGTGGAAGCGACACAGCAGGATTCCGGCGGCGAGATCGGTGCGGCCGTCGTCGGCCGCCCAGGCATCCACGTGATGCGCTTCGCACCAGGACGGCGGCCGGTCGCATCCGGGGAACCGGCAGCCGCCGTCGCGAGCGGCGAGGCCGATGCGCTGACGCCGGGTGAAGAGTCGCTGTTCGCGCCCGACGTTGACCGCCTCGCCGTCATCGTCGAAGGCGATCGGCACGCTTCCTTGCTCGCACCCGATGCGCTCGACGGTGGCGATCGACACCGCCGCGCTCTCGCCCTCGAGGTGCCCAGCTCCGGCACGGCGCGCGAGGTCACGTTCGGCCACGTGCACGCGCACGCCGGGCTGCCAGCGCCCGAACAGCGCACCGTCGTCGGCGTCGGTGGCCAGTCGGATCATCGCCACGAACGCGTCGAGAGCGAGCTGCTCGGTGGTGCGCGGGTCGTCGATCAGTGCGGCCGCACGGGCCCGCTCGGCGGTGTCGACGAAGCGGGGCCCGCCACGCCGCGGCGACGTCACGCGGTCGAAGGCGCCCTTGACGAGCGCCGCCGACTCGGGGTCGAGCAACCCGTGCAGTCGGGTCATTCCGTCGTCGGTCGGGGAAAGCTTGAGGTAGCGGCGCTCGAATCGGGCCGCCTCGCGCGCGGCGACGCCGGCTTCGTCGATGGCGTCGCGCTCCTGGCGCGCGAACTCGGCGAGACGATCGACGCCGATCTCGTGCGCACGTGCGACCAGCCGCTCGGCCGCTGCCGTGAGAGCGGGTGCGGCGACCGTCGACGAGGGCTCTCCGAGTCCGCTGCGAATCGCCTGCGCCGCGTCGACCGCGAGAACGCCCGCCCGCACCGCCTCGGCCACCGGACGAAGCCACGACCGCTCCGGCGCGTCGGCACCCGGTGTCGACAGAAGCGCCCCGACCTGCACCAGAGCGCGTGTGTCGCGCCCCGACTGCCCCGACACGCGTTGAATGAGCTCTTCCCCGGTGCGAGCCCCCGACCGCTGCGCGAGGCCGGAATGGCCGAGCTCGCGGCGCGAGCGCCGGGCGATCTCGGCGGAGACGAGGGCGGTGCGCGCATCGATACGGCGCCGCTCCGCCGCGCAGCGCGCCAACTCAGCCAGCAGGCTGTCGTCGCTCAGCGCAGCAAGCGACTCGTCGACGCTCGATGCGGGCGAAGCCGCCGCGATCGAAGCTTGCGCGATCGAAGCCTGCGCGATCGACCCGGCCGCGAACGAAGCTTGCGCGCTGCCGACCGCAGGCGGGTCGAGAAGTGTGCCGGGCATCCGTTCGTCCTTGACGTGAAGTGTTCGGCACGAACAGGATCAGTTTAGAACATATATTCGAATCGATCAAGGGATGTGCACAGGTCGTCGGGGCTGGCGCAACGGATTCCGTCGGGCGTCACCATCACGGACGCGCGAAGGTCGAGCGCGTCGGCATCGCACAGCTCCGGTCCCGGGCATGGGCTCGCGGTGCACACCCGCACGCGACGCGCGACAGCCGTCACGAGCGCGAGCCAACTGAGGTCGTCGGCAAGCGTGGAGACCTGCCGGAGGCTCCGGAGGCGCCGCAACGCCCCGTGCCCGCGCCGCGACACGAACGGCCGACCCGCCTCGAGCGCGACCACGACGCCGCGGGCACCCTCGACACCGACGGCCTGCTGCAGCAGCGAGACGATCCCGATCGCATCGTGCGGATGCGCGGGGCCGGCGGGGACGTCGAACTGCAGGATCCGCGCCCGCGGGCGACCTGTCTCGTCGAGACAGAACAGCCAGAGCTGCCGGCGGATCGCGCGTTCGACGAGGAATGCCACCAGACGCAGCGCGTCGTTGTCGGTGGTGACCGGGTGGTCACGCAGTTCGGGAGTGGGGGTATCGGGTCGCGACGGCATGCGAGCAGTGTGCTCGACGCACCCGTCCGTCGCTCCGCCGCTCGGCAGCGCTGGTTCAGATCGGCGCAGCCACGGGGCTGGGGAGGAGTCGATCCCGCGCCGCAGTCCGCAGCATCACCGCGACCGCCGCGACCGCCGCACCCGGAACATCAACGCGACCAGCGCGACCGCGGCACCTGCCATACCCACCGCACCCCCGGCACCCGCCGCACCCGCCGCACCCGCGCTCAGCCCTCGCGCCCCGCCACCAGCTCCGCGAACCGGCTCAGCTCGGCCACCCCCTCGGGCGTCGTCGGCAGCGCCCGCAGCAGTGCCGGCGAGTACACCAGGTAGGCGGCCCACTGCGCCCGCGAGATCGCGACGTTGAGGCGGTTGCGCGAGAGCAGGAACGAGAGTCCGCGCGGCACGGCGTCGGCACTCGACGCGGCGAGCGACACGATCGCGATCACCGCCTCCTGCCCCTGGAACTTGTCGACCGTGCCGACGCGCACCCGCTCGAACCCGGCGGCATCGAGCACCCCGCGGATGCACTCCAACTGCGCGTTGTACGGCGTCACCACGATCACGTCGTCGGCGACCAGCGCCCGGGGCGCGGCGCCGAGGCCGGACCCCCAGGGCTGCCCCAGCGCCGACTGCACGATCTCGAGCACCCGCTCCGCCTCGGCGGGCGACTCGGTGGCGTTGCCGGCGTGAGCGACCGGCACCGCGTGCAGCCCCGGCTCGATGCCCGATAGCTCGCGCGCCGTGGCGCTCGGGTGCGCGTGCAGCGCATCCTCATAGCTGAGGTGCGAGACGACGGCGGCAAGGGCGGGATGCATCCGCCGGGTCTCGGCGAGGAAGTACCCGAGCGAGGGCGGCAGCACGTCGTGCCCTCCCCCGATGTGGCCGAGCGCCGAGCCGTCGACGGGCGCCGGGTGGATGCCCTGGCTGACCTGCGGCAGCTGCTGCGGGTCGCCGACGAGCAGCACCCGCGCGGCGGCCTCGGCCACCCCGATCGTGTTGGCGAGCGAGAACTGGCCGGCCTCGTCGATCACCAGCAGGTCGAGCTGCCCGCGGGCGACGCGGTTCAGGTTGGTGAAGTCCCAGGCGGTGCCGCCGATGACGTAGCCGGTGGCCGCGTGCTCCGCATGGAACGCGGCGTGCCCGTTCGGCACCAGCTCGCTGAACCGGCTCTCGGAGTAGTAGCCCGCCCCAGCCTCTCGCGAGGGCGCCTTGGCGACGAGGTGCGCATCCAGCCCCGCCTCGACAACGCCGTCGAGCACGTTCTCGACGACGCGGTGCGACTGCGCGACCACGCCCACCCGCCAGCCGTGCTCGGCGACGAGCGCGCGGATCACGTGCGCGGCCAGGTACGTCTTGCCGGTGCCGGGCGGGCCCTGCACCGCCAGGCAGCTGCGGTCGAGCCGCCGCAGCGAGTCGACGGTGGCGCGCACCACGTCGTCGGCTCCGGCGGCAACCGCGAGCGGCCCGTCGGTGTGCGGTGTCGTCGCCATCAGAACGTCGGATGCGGCCGAGCGCGGCCACTCCCCCGCCTCGAGCGAGGCCGCCGAGAGCAGCTTCGCCCCGAACTCCTGGATCGCGACCTCGATGCTGCCGGCTTTCGGCGGCGGGCCGGGCGCGAGAGCCTCGGGCAGCTCATTCCACTCGTCGACGCCGGCCGGGCAGACCTCCTGAATGAGCACGCTGGTCTCGTCGCCCTCTCCGAGGACGGCCACCCCGACGTCGATCCGCGACCCCAGGGCCCGCCCCTTCTTGGGGAACGGTCCGGGCGCCTCGTACAGCGCGAACGCGTCGCCGCCGTCGCGCGGCACCCCGCTGCCGGGCGCCCACTCGCCGTGCAGGCGCACATGGCGCCGCAGGTTGCGCTGCTTGCCCTCCTTGAACCAGTCGCGTTCGATCTCGGCCCGCTCGACGACGAACACCCCGCGCTGCTCCGCCCACTCGCGCAGCGGGTCGGCGAGCCGCGCGAAGTGCTCCCACCAGAAGCTCTTCTGCTCGCGACGGTGGTAATCGATGGCGGCAGCCGCCAGGCGGAGGCCTGCGGCCGAGGCGGGGTCGCCGGCCGCATCCGCGTCATGCGCCCGCGCCTCGAGACCGAGCGCGAGCGGGCTCTCCTCAAAAGGGGCGCGCTCATCCTCCTCGACCGTCTGCGGCACCCCCGGGGCCACCCCGTGTTCGGCGGCGCGCTCGATCAGCCAGTCGCGCAGGCGCCTCGTCGACACGCAGTCGTAACGGTTGTAGTCGGCGATGTCGTCGAGCATCTTCTGCGCCGTCGCCTCGTCGCCGGCGAGCGCCAGCTCACGCGAGCGCTGATACTCCTCGACAGAGCCGACCGCGGTGGTGACGCCGTCCTCGCTGCGCAGCTCGGAGCCCATGTACAGCGGCTCGAGCTTCTTGATCGAGTACGAGCCGACACCCGCTCGCAGCGTCTTGCGCACGAGCGGGTACAGGTCGACCAGCACGCCGGCGCGCAGCAACTCGTCGACCTCGCGCTCCCCCACCCCGTGCCGCGCCGCGATCGACAGCAGGTGCGTCTTCTCATACGACGCATAGTGGTAGATGTGCATGCCCGGATGCGCCGCCCGCCTCGCCGCGACGAGGTCGAGGAAGGCGCGCAGCGCCTCCGCTTCGGCGTCGAGATCGTGCGCCCAGAAGGCGGTGAACGCGTCATCGTTGTCGGTCATGCCGAACAGGTAGTCGAGACCCCAGAGCACGCGGCCGTCGCGCTCGGCACGCCACAGCGGGTCGCCTTCGAAGTCGAAGTAGAGGTCGCCGGCGTCGGGCGCGGGCAGCTCGGCGATGGCCCCCGGCGTGTGGAGGGCGATGCGGGGCAGGCCGTGCGCATCCGGCCCTTCGGTCTGCAGCCGGGCCTGTTCATGCAGGGCGCGGTAGCTGCGCTCGGGCACGGTGCACGCCTCGGGGCGCTCCGGGGTGGCGGCGAGCGCGGCCATCGTGGTGATGCCGACGTCGATGAGCTTCTGGCGCTGCGCGAGGCGGATGCCCGCCACCTGCAGCAGGTCATCGTGCGCCTCGAGCTGTTCGGCGCAGTGCACGCAGCGTCCGTCGACGGCGAGGTCGGGGTCGCCCCAGGAGGCCGGGTCGGTGGCGGCAAGCCGGGCCGCGACGACCTCGCGCAGGCGCTCCCGTCGCAGCCGGTAGACGGGGGCGATGTCGGCGATCGCGTGGCGGCTGACGGAGCCGTCGCCGAGCAGCAGTTCGACGGTGTCGTCGACGGGGATGCCGAGCCGCTGCAGGTGGTCGTGGTACGCGGCGAGCTGCAGCAGCGCGCTCACCTTGACGGAGCGCGCGACCTTCGTGTCTTGCACCCGGTAGCGCCCGTCGGGCTGCCGCACCAGAAAGTCGGCGTAGCCGATCGTGGGCGCGGCCGGGTCGGTCTCGTCGAAGAAGGTCGCCTGAAAGACGACGGCCGCGCCGCCTCGCAGCGCGTCCACCGTGGCCGCCCGCAGGTTCTCGACGGTCAACGGGGTGGGGCGCGCGATCTCGACGACAGCGGGCTGACCGCCCGGGGCATCCGGATGCTCGGTGCGGTAGCCGTCGAGCACATCCGCTTCGTGCTGGTCGCCGAGCCGCCCGGCGCGCTTCAGCATCGGGTCGTCGTCGACCGGGACCCCTTTGAGACGCCCCAGCTTGAGGTCGAGCATGCGCGCGAAGGCGAACTCGCAGTCGGAGAGGAGCTTCAGGTCGCTGGGGCTGGTGACGAGGGCACCGCGCGCGGCGGTCGCCCCCTCGCCGGACGCGTCGCGGAGGATGAACACAGCGGCAGGTTAGCGGCAACGTGCGACGCTGCCGGGAGCACCGGCCGCCCCGCCTCGCCGATCTCGCAATGCACGCCGAAACGTCCCCGGCATCTGAAAAACTGAGGCTTCCGCCCGCAACCCCACCCAAAACCCCGCCCGAACACCCCGCCGAAGCCGGAGCCTCGATGCGCATCCTCCACACCTCTGACTGGCACGTGGGCCGCACCTTCCACGGCTACTCGACGCTGGACGCGGCGCGCAAGGTGCTAGGCGCGATCCCGGCGATCGTGCGCGAGCGCCGGGTGGATGCGGTGATCGTCGCGGGCGATGTCTACGACCTGACGAACCCCTCCGCCGACGCCGTCTCGGTGCTGCAGGGCGCGCTGGTGTCGATCCTCGAGACCGGCGCGAAGGTGATCGTGACGAGCGGCAACCACGACTCGGCGGTGCGACTCGGATTCGCGGGGCCGTTCACCGCCGCGGCGGGCCTGCACTTCGTCACCGACGCGGCATCGGTCGGCACCCCGATCGAGCTGGCCGACGAGCACGGCGTCGTCGACGTCTACGGCCTTCCCTACCTGCAGCCCGAGCTGGTGCGCCACCTGCCCTGGGCGCCGAGCGACGCGCGCACCCAGCACGACGTCGTCTCTGCGGCGATGTCGCGCGTGCGCGAGTCGATTGCCGAGCGCGCCTCCGCCGGCCGCCGCACCGTCGCCATCGCGCACACCTTCGTCGCGGGCGCCGAGAGCGAGTCCTCGGATTCGGAGCGCGCCATCACGAAGGCGCCGCTGGTGGCGGGCGGGGTCGATGCGGTGCCGGTGACCGCCTTCGACGGCGTCGACTACGTAGCCCTCGGCCACATCCACGGGCGGGCGCAGCTGGCCGAGCACATCCGCTACTCCGGTGCCGCGTTGCACTACTCCTTCAAGGAGGCCGGCAAGCCGCGTGGCGGCTGGCTGGTCGAGCTGGGGGCGGCGGGACTCGACACGGTCGAGTGGGTCGATCTGCCGATTCCGCGCGCGCTGAAGGAGATCCGCGGCACCTTCGCCGAGCTGCTCACCGACTCCGCGTGGGAGCCGTTCACCGAGCACTACGTGCGCGCCGTCTACACCGACACGAACAAGCAGCTCGAGCCGCTGCAGCGCCTGCGCGCCCGGTTCGAGCACTGCGCCGAGGTGGTGCACGAGCCGAGCGAGCGGGTCGCCACGTCGACCGCGAGCTACGCCGAACGGGTGAAGGGCAAGACGGACCCGGAGGTGATCGAGTCATTCCTCGTCGACGTGCGAAGCGGCGACGGTCCGACGACGAAGGAGCAGAAGATCCTGGATGCGGTCGTCGCCACCACCGACGCGGAGGCGCAGCTGCGATGAGGATCCGCACCGTCACCATCGAGGGCTTCGGGCCCTTCAAGGAGCGCCAGCACGTCGCCTTCCGCGAGTTCGACGCGGACGGGCTGTTCCTGATCGCGGGTGAGACCGGGGTCGGCAAGACGAGCATCCTGGATGCGATCGCCTACGCGCTGTACAACAAGACTCCGCGCTGGGACAACGTGAGTGCCGCCGGGGCGAGCAACGCCGTGCGCAGTGACTTCTGCGGCGTCGACGACCCGACGGAGGTGATCGTCGAGTTCGAGACCAACGGGCTCGAGTACCGCGTGACGCGGTCGCCCGAGTTCGACCGGCCGAAGAAGAACGGCGTCGGCACCACCCGGCAGAGCGCGCACGTCGTCGTCGAGGTGCTCGAGGGCGACACCTGGGTCGGCAAGGCGACGAAGGAGCGCGAGGCGGCGGAGCTCGTGCAGAGTCTGCTGAAGCTCAACAAGGACGAGTTCTTGCAGGTGATCATGCTCGCGCAGGGGCGGTTCCAGGAGTTCCTGCTGGCCACCAGCGAACAGCGCCTCGAACTGCTCAGCAAGCTGTTCGGCACCGGACGCTTCGCCGCCTACCAGGCGAAGCTCGCCGAGCAGCGCGGCGAGCTTCGCAAGAAGCTGGAGGGCTCGCGCGCCAAGCAGGGCACGATCCTGGAGCTGGTCGACGCCCCGGAGGAGCTCGGCGAGCCGGCGACCGGCGATGAGCTGGACTGGCTCGACCGGGTCATCGCCCACGCCGCCGAGGCGCTGCAGGCCGCCGCCGAGAGCGTCGTGACCGCGGATGCCGGCGAGAAGGCGGCGCTCGCCCACCTTGATGTGGCCCGCAAGCAGGCCCGCGCCGCCTCGGCGCGCGAGCGGCTTGCCGAACTGACGGCGCGACAGCCGGAGATCGACGCCACCCGAGCGGAGCTCGAGCGCGCGCAGCACGCCGACACGGTGCGCCCGCTGCTCGACGACGTCGCCGAGAAGCGGGAGGCGTCGCAGCGCGCCAGCGAGGCGGTCGCCGAGGCGCGCGCCGCGTACGAGGGCTCGGCCGCCGATGAGGCGCTCGGCGCCGAGGTGGCGCGGCTCACCGAGGAGCTCGGCGCACTCAGCGAGGCGCTGCGCGACGAGCAGCGGATGCAGGAGCTCGCCTCCGCCATCACCGAGAAGACGAGCGAGGCGGATGCGCTCACCGCCCAACTCGCCGCCGCCGCCGAGACGATCACCCGGCTTCAGGAGGAACGGGCGCCGCTCGTTCCGACGGCCGCGCAGGCGGCCGCAGCCTCGGACGAGGCCGCGCGCGTGAAGGCGCGGCTGACAGCGGCCACGGAGGCCGCGAGCGTGGCCGAGACGCTGCGAACGGCGCAGGAGGCGCAGCTCGCCGCCGACCAGGCGCTCACCGCCGCGCGCGCCCACGCCGATGACGTGCTCGACCGCTTCCTGAACGGCCAGGCCGCCGTGCTGGCGAAGACGCTCGAAGACGGGCAGCCGTGCGCGGTGTGCGGGTCGACCGAGCACCCCTCCCCCGCCGAGTTCACCGGCGAACCGCTCACGCAAGACGATGTCGACGCTGCGCAGGCCCGGGTGACGCTGCTGGAGCCGCCCGCCGCGCAGGCTCGCGACCGGGTCGACGAGCTGAAGGTCACGGCGGCGTCGCTTGCCGCCGCGGCCGGCGAGGGCGACGTCGAGGCGCTCACGTCGGCCGCCGAGTCGGCGCAGGCGAAACTCGCGGAGGCGACCGCGGCGGCGCGGCGGATCGAGGCGATCGACGCGGAGCTGAACGGCACGCAGCTCGACGGCTCGCACCCCGAGGGCGCGGACGGTGCCGAGGGCTCCGGGCTGGTCGCCGAGCGCGCCCGGCTGGAGACGGCGGAGAAGTCCGCCGCGACGGCGCTCACGACGCTGCGGGCCGAGCACGACTCCCTCGCCAGGAAGGTGGCCGCCCTGCGGGGCGAGTTCGCGAGCGTGGCGGCGCGGCAGGCCTCCCTGGTCGGCGAACGCGACGCGGCGAAGGCTCTGGTCGAGGCGCTGGCGACGCTCGCGCGGGCGACGACTCAACGCAGCGCGGCGGAGGCGAAGCTCACCGCGAAGCTGACGGTCGAGAAGTTCGAGACCGTCGAGGAGGTCGAGGGCGCGCTCCGGAACGAGCGCGCGACCGCCGAGTTGACGGGCCGGATCGACGAGCATGCCGCCGCGGTGAGCGAGAACCGGGGCATCCTGAAGCAGGCCGACCTGCAGGACCTGCCCGACGAGGTGATCTCGGTGACGGATGCGACGGCCGCGCACGCCGAGGCGCAGAGCGCGTCGCGGGCGGCGACCACCGAGAAGGCGAAGGCCGAGTCGCGCGCGACGCAGTTGCAGACCCGTCGCGCCGAGCTCGCCGAGCTGCTGGCGACCACGGAGGAGCTGGCGGCGGAGTTCGCGCTGCTGAACAGCCTCACCGAGACGGTGCACGGCCGCACGCCGAACACGAAGAGCATGTCGCTCGAGAGCTACTACATCGCCGCCGAGCTGGAGGATGTGCTCGCGGCGGCGAACATCCGCCTGCACACGCTCTCACAGGGCCGGTTCGAGCTGCGCCACACGGAGCGCGGCATGCGGCGCGCCGGCGCCGCCGCGGGTCTGGAGATCGAGGTGTTCGACGAGTTCACCGGCACCGCGCGCCCCGCCAACCAGCTCTCGGGCGGTCAGCAGTTCTTGGCGTCGCTCGCCCTGGCGCTGGGTCTGGCCGAGGCGGTGACGAGCCGCGCGGGCGGCATCGAGCTGAACACGCTGTTCGTCGACGAGGGCTTCGGCAGCCTCTCAACCGAGTACCTCGAAATCGCCATGTCGACCCTCGACTCCCTCAAGCAGGGCGGCCGCACGGTCGGCGTCATCAGCCACGTCACCTCCATGCAGGAGCAGATCGCCGCGCAGCTGCGCGTCGTCGCCGAGCCGGGCGGGCCGTCGCGGATTGCGGTGGAGGCGGGGTAACCGCGGAACGTTCGCGGCACCACACCTCGACACACCGGCGCCCCGGCGACCGCCCGCAGACCTTCGACCTTGTCGGTCCTGGGCCGGGCGATCCGCACCGGGGGGCTGACCGCGCGCCCGAAGTTCGTGTCGAAGACACGCTAATGTCAACTCGCTTCTGGGGGACTCGGCAGTTCGGTCGAGATCGTGACAAACGTGGTGTCGAGAAGGAACTTGGACGACTAGTTGCCGACGCTGTGGTGGCGGTGTTGGCCGGAGAACCAAAGGCCCGTTTGCCTTGAGCGCCGGTAGGTGCCTACGAAGCCGATCGGCCGCACGTACACGTCTACGTGCCAGCTTCTGGAATCCGCGAGCAACGGCAATTCGCCGCCGATCTCGGCTAGACGCCCGTACCAACCGACGATGCCGTCCGCGACGAATACCGCCGTCCGCTCATCGGCGTCGATGCCGACGATTCGTGCGCGAGCTGTCGGGGGGCGTCCGTCGGCTCCAAACGCGTAATGCCCGGATGCTGAACCGGCGTGCCAGCCGCCACCAAGATGCATCGGATCGCTTCCGGTTGCCCAGATGCCCATTCGTCTCGCAGGCTCGAGCCGACGAGACAACTCCCGCCTCGCACGAAACGGAGCAAGATCCGTGTGCATCGCCCAAGGGCGGAGAGGCGCCAACGCGTCGATCGGATCCTGCGCAATCACGAACGCCAGGTAAGAATCGAGTGTTCCATCGAGAAACCAGATGGCCTTGATGAGGGAGTACCGAGGGTCATATTCGGGGCACCCGGCTTCGTACCACGAGGCCAGCCCCTTGTCGTGCCGCGTCCACCCAAACGAGTACGTGAGGAAGGACTGCAGTGCCGTGTAGTAGGCGAGATTCTGATGAAACCACTGTTCCCAGTCTGCGAGATCGTGATTCTCAGGACGAGGTGCGGCCGGCATAGAGGCGAATCCGCGATCGCCAGAAAGGCAACGATAGGGCATAGCCAAAGCCCAACCCCACGCGTCCCCTTCGGAGTAGTCGCTCGGCACTTCGACGCGGTGAATCCGGCGGCGCAGACTCAGATGATCTTCCGTCACGTCTCTAAGACTCGCAGATGCCGACGACATCCGGCATCACCGGCGGCTCACATCGCTTTGAGTACCTGCGCGGTCGCGTCGCACTCAAAGTCGATGATGTCGCCCGACGCAATCAGCCCTATGGCTTTGTCGATGACGTCGATCGGGGCCGCATGCGACTCCAACGGCTCGTAGGAGCGTCCGCTTTCGCCGAACCGACTCACGTCGCGGCGCACATCGCGGAAGGCTCGGTGGCGCAAGTGCGCGAGCTCCGAGCTCCGCGATCCTCAAGTTGTACTTTCGGAAGCTCGCCACGATCTAGACCGGCGCGATCAGGTAGGTCGGCTCCCGCTCGGCGTTTGAAATGCGGGCCTCGACGGGGCCGTGTGAGGGGCCGATCTTATGGAGGTTCTCGATTCGTCCGATCTGAGGGGGCCGCTCAACGACAGAAGCACGTAGAGATAGCCAGTCAGTTCGTCGTCGGCGAGCATCTGGCCATCAGTCGAACCCACGACGACTTGGCCGTCGACCCCATGGAGACGGTTCGACGGCGACTGCCGGTACATGGACGACTCGGTGCCGTTCTCCAAATAGCCAAGGCAGTCGCTCCTTGCCTTCAGCGTTCCTGGCGATTTCTTTGTGCACCGCTTGACCGACCTCCGCGACGAAAAAGACCACACTGTTCTGGAAGCAAGCCGATCTGCACGGCCTGCCGGAGGAGGTGATCTCGGTGACAGAGGCGACCGCCGCCCACGCCGAGTCGCGCGCGACCCAGCTGCAGACCCGTCGCGCCGAGCTCGCCGAGCAGCTGGCGGCCACGGAGGAGCTGGCGGCGGAGTTCTCGGTGCTGAACAGCCTCACCGAGACGGTGCACGGCCGCACGCCGAACACGAAGAGCATGTCGCTCGCACTCGCGCTGGGTCTGGCCGAGGCGGTGACGAGCCGGGCGGGCCGTCGCGGATTGCCACGAAGGCGACCTAGGCGGCGCGCTCAGCGGGTGAAGTACGGACGAAGATGCTCCCGCAACGCAGGGTCGCACACGTACACGTACGTGCCGCGGATCCCGCGGGTGAGCAGCACCCCGTAGATGTTGCGGATGAACACGAGCAGATCGTCGTCGTCGAACACGATTCCGAGCTTGGGGTTGTTCTCCTTGCCCTTGCCGTCACGGTACGCCTCACGGTCGACGAACAGCCTTCCCGAAGCAGGGTCGTAACGGAGCTCCGGCCCGATGATCACACCCGCGTAGTTGAGGTCGTAGCCCTGCACGGTGTGGATCGAGCCGACCTCCTGGAGCGAGTTCGGTGAGTTGATCCAGTCAGTGTCGGTGCTGTTCCAGCGCAGGCCCACGCCGTCAAGCTCGATGTCGAACGCGGTCTTGTCCTTTTTCGACTTCCACTCCCACGCATACCCGGCGACGAGGCGGGCAAGACCGTCCTCCGCATCGCGCGCGAGGATCTGGTCGCGCATCTCTCCGACGTCGTCGAAGAACCGCAGGTCGTAACCGGTGAACGCGGATGCGTCCGCGCCCGGCGACTCAGCCCGGAGCAGAGCGCGCACGAACTCCACATAGTCGGCGCCAGCCTGCACTCGCATCTGCGACGCGAGGCGATACAGGCGGTGGTCCGCATCCGCGGCACGCACGAGGTCCGTGAGGATCGCGGGCAGCAGGTCGGCGGGACGGACCGCCTGCTCCGCATCCACGAGCAAGATCTGGTGGCTGCTGCGGTCGGCGATCCAGTCGAGCTGAGTCTTCGTGGCGTCGTCCGCGCCGTACAGGGCGATGTTGTTGTCGGCGAACTGCTTGTTTCGCACCCCTGACGATTGGTTGGCACGCACGTTCAGCCGGTGCGTCTCGTCGACGATGAGCAGGTCGAAGTGCGTGCCTCCTCCGCCGACGTCGAACGGACTCAGCACCATGCTCGAATCGAGGCCCGGCGTCTTCTTGAACACGTTCTGCACAGACTTCCGCAGCGACTGCTGCGGGATGACGAGCCCCATCCGGAAGTCGGCGAGCAGCGCGCGGTTCTCGTCGGTGAAGAACTCCGAGAACATCGAGTCGGGGTCAACGTCGTCGAGAACGCTGGATGCCTTGATGTCGGCGAGCAGCTTCAGCAGGAAGATCGCGACGATCGTCTTGCCCGTGCCCGGATGGCCCTGCACGACGCTCCGACTGCGGCGCGTCTCGCCTGTCGCCGCCGCGGCGTGGAGGTCGTTCAGGAGGCCTTCGACGATCGCCTCGATGGCGACCGCCTGATCGGTGGTCAGAGCCTTGAACGGCGAGAGCTTGAACAGGTCGCTGTTCTCGATCTCGGGAATCGTGCGCTCGAAGACGCCCGCCTCGCGCAGCTCTTCGAAGACGTCGCGGAACGACTCGCGGTACAACTCGCGGTCGTAGTATGCCGCGTCGGTGATGCCTTCGTTCCCGTTGAGCACGGTGAACTGCCCGTCGCCGGCAAGCCAGCGGATGAGGTGAGACTCGAGGTCGAGACACACCGACTTGTTGAAGGTGTCGTCGACGACAACGCGAACCGACTGCAGCGCGCTCTTCTTGCCGCCGTCGAGGTGCTGGCGCATCCGACTGGCTGCGTTGACGGTCTCGCCAACGTAGATCTGACCCTTCATCGGCGCGCCCGTCTGTCCGTCAATGACGTAGACGACCGGCCAGTTGCGGTGACGAGGGTCTCGGTCGCCCCACTCCTTGACCGACTGCTTGTCGAACGGCAGCCGCTCGATGCTAAAGCGCGTCATACTTCGTGCTCGTGCCCCGAGCCTTGTCGACCGGGTACTTCGCCCGGGTCACCGCCAGCTTGTCGCGCACCAGTTGCTCGGGATCGACCCCGAGTTTGTCGGCCAGCAGCAGACAGTAGGTGAGCACATCGGCGAGCTCTTCCTTGACCGCCTCGACATCGGCGTCGGCGTTCCACTGAAAGTTCTCCAGCAGCTCGGCCGCCTCGATCGAGATGCTCTTCGCAAGGTTCTCCGGAGTGTGGAACTGTGCCCAGTCGCGCTCGGCGACGAACGCGCGGAGCTCGTCGCGAAGGTGATCAGGATTCACCGCGCCAACGTACCAGTTCGAGTCGGAACTCCCACGATCCTGAAAAGCGGCAATAGACGCGACGGCGACCCGAACTCCGAGACCGCGTCACTTACACGTCTACCGTCACCGCGTCGGGGTGGCCCGCGTCACGCACCTGGAAAGCGATTCGACCCCGCGGCGCAGAAGCGTACGGCATCGCGATCGAGATCAGCGTCACCACATCTTGGGGCGGAACCTCGTCAGGAAGATCCTTCACGAGGTAACGACCATCACCCGACTCGTACGCGAAGTTGATCAAGATCGCACCGCGGCGGCCCGCATCGTCAGCGAGCGGTGGCTCGCGGCTGTCGTCGTAGCGGCAGTCCGGAATCATCGCCCCTTCTTCGATGTCTGGGTTCGGCCACGTTTCGGGGTTCCCGGCGATGTACTCGATCACGCCTCTGTGTTTGGGTTCGCTTCCCGAGAAGTCTCCACGTCCGGCACGACGCTTTCGCTGGATGATCGGGAGATCGACCTCGAGCACCGTCCGCCGTTTCGCGTCGTCGAGTTCCGGCAAGACGATCGCAAAATCATTCAGCGTTCCGCGGGAGATCGCATCCAACATGAACTGGATGTCTGGGTCGATGTGCGAACCCCAGGCCATGTTCTTGAGAACGGCCAGCACCTCTTGGGCGCTCCGGAACGACACTCGCGCCGGGAATCGAATCGAGTCCGACTTTGTCTGCAGCAGCTCGCGCCGTTGCCCTGGCACGTCGATGAGTTTCAGCGCGAGGCGCAAGTTGTGCTCGTGCTTCTTCTCTCCATGCGCTGGCATGTTGAATCGATCTTTGAGCTGACCGCCACGCGCCATCATCTTCAGCACGGCGTTGTACATCCGGTTCGTCCCCGTGGGCTTGAGCCAGCTCAACTGTGAGAACACCATCGGCGGCACGTTTCGCGGCAGGACCATCGGCCGTCCCTCGTCGTCGAGCTCCGCAAAGGCGCGCAACTGATCGCGGAACTCTTCTTCGTCCTCCAGGATCGCCGTAAATGCGTCGTAGAGGTCGAACGACTTGCCGCGGGCATCGATGACATCCCGCCCGATATACAAGCGGACCAAGTCTCGGTAGCCGGGCCGATAACCGAACCACCGCCCCATCTGCATCAGAGTGTCGGCGGCCATCGCGCGGCGGCGATAGTACGACACCGTCAGGCCCTCCACGGTAAATCCGCGGCTGAGCTTTGCGCCTCCCACCATGATTCGCCAGTAGGGCCTGCGTGAGAAGTCCATTGCGTCGTAGTCGCTGTCTTTCGACCCGTTGACGATTACGACGGGGTCGCCATCAGCAAGGATTTCCACCAGTGCCTCGCCCAGGTGGGGCAGCAGTTCGTCGAAGTCGGCTGGGAGCGGCGCTCCCCAATCCCGCGCGGCGTGCACCTTGACGAAGTCGGCCAGGTACAGCTCACGCAGTCGGGCGAGGCCCCCGGGGCCGCTGAAGTCGCTCGTGGCCCACACGTCGCGAACCATGTCGGCAAGGTCTTTGTGCTCCGCCTGTTTGACTGATTCATGCACCAGCATTGTGTGGTGGCGAAAGCTCAGTCCATCGACGTGCTGTTGGCGCCAAAGCTTGATCGCGCCGCTCAAGACGAACGCGTCGAGGGCCTCCTGCATCTCTTCACGCTCAGCAGCGTCATCGTCAGCGCCGCCGCCGGCCAGGAGAGCGCGGACGTGCGCTTCCTCATTGGACATCCCTGACCCGCTGGGGTCCGACGCGACAGGGGCGAGGTCATGGAATTGCTTCCCGCCCATGTACTCGGCGGACGGCTCGAGGCTGATGATGAAGTCTTTGGGGAAGATGTCGGCAACATCGTCGGGCGACACGAAGACGTTCGCGAATGGGGTCGCAGTGTAGCCGAGGTACTGTGCTCGCGGTAGGAGCTTCAGCAGCTCAGAAATCTTCCGGTTGATCGCAGTTCGGTCAGCAAGCTCCTTCCGCGACCGTTTCGGGTTGGTCGTGTTGACGGAGGCCTGATCGGCTTCATCATCGATGATCAGTGTCGGGATTTCGCGTGAGTCGGCATTGATATCTTCGAGGTCGCGAATCAGCGACGTCAAAGCCGCTTTGTTCTTCTTGATGATCGCGATCCGCACGTCGGTGCCGTACAGGTTCTCTGGGTCGTACAACGGCTTGCTGGGGTCCTTCAGCTCCCCAGTACGCCGGAAGTCCAACGTGTCGAGTCCCGGCCCGAGGTGCCGGTAGTCCCGCTTTGCCGATGTCAGGCGCTTGATCGACGGCACGGTCGGATCGCGATTGATGTCAATCCCGTGCTTCAAGAACTTGTCGGCGTACCAGTCAGCGTCGTGATCATCGCCGATGTAGTCCACATCGCGAATCGCCTCGGGGTTGTTACGGTCTCGACCGCCGAGGATGTTCTCTTCGCCGATGAGTTCCATGTCAAGTCGACGCTGCGTCTGCCCGCGAAGCAACTCGATCGTTCCCGTCATGACGATGATCAGGCGATAGCCAGCATCCACCGCTTTGGCGACGATGCCCGTGAAGTTTGCCGTCTTCCCACTTTGCACATATCCGACGACGAGCCCCTTCGACTGATAGCTCTGAGGCGATGTGGGGTCGGCCAGCCGGCCGATGATGTCGTTGGTTGCCCGATCGAGCGAGGCGATGGTCCCCGCGTCCCACCCTTTGCGAGCCAAGACGCCTTCGTATGCTCGCCAATAGAAGTTGTGCGCGGCGCGGCGCTCGGGCAGGTACCACGGATCCCACGGCCCTGGTTCGGCGATGACGATGTCGCGCTGGGCGAGCACCGGAAACGCCGCCTCGAGAAGTTGTCGCGCCTCGAGGCTTACCTCGAGCAATTCGTACACCGCATCGCGGCGCGCTTTCGACCCGTTGGGTGTCCCGTCTGCCCAGTCCACGACGTCTTGCGCGTCCCAGCTCGAAAACGCCATGTGTGCTGCTTTTCGTGCCACGTCATTCGGATCGCCGGTCGTGATCGCGGCGATGAGCTCAAGCTCGGTCAACTCCGTACCGAGTTTGCGCAGTTGATAATTGACGTCGTCGACCAACGTCGTAGGGCCCGTGGCACGCATTGCCTCGAAAGCCGCGTGGATCCGCTTCTTGATGTCGGGCGTGATTTCGGTCATCGGGCAACCTCGCAGAAGTCACGAATCGGGTGGGGGGCGGTCGCATGCGGGAGTTTGGCCACGTCGACTCGATATGACACGGAACTCACCAGATTCCGTTGCGGCACGACCGAGTCAAGTCGTGCCCCCGTGATCGCCGGGAAGTCCGCATCGACCAGGTAGGCACGAGGCTCCGCGCGAAGCTGGAATCGCGAACGATACAGGTCGGCGTCAGCATCAACCCAGCCGAGCCCTTCGAGCGCAGAGTCGAAGGTGCGGCGGGTTCGTTCCAGATGCTGCCGAACACTCGAAATCAGGTCGCCGAGCGTGAAGGCGTTTTCCGCCTGCCCCGCGAGGGTGATCTGAATGGAGACGAGATACAGCGGCCGGTCGCCCGTCGGCTGAAGCTGGTTCTCGCTGCCGATCTGGTGGATGCGACCTTCGGAGCGCGTGGTCTTCACTTCCGCATCAATCGTCTCGAAGCCGAAGTCATGCTCTTCCGAAAGCGGCCCCAGCCACGACTGGACCGCGGCCTCTTCGCCTTCGGTCACGATGAGGTGGCGTAACAGAAGCAACTCTCCGATGAGTCCCGCTTCTTTTTCGTCAGTGAGTCGTTTTCTCGACGCAAGAAGCCCTTTGAGCCCGGCCACAGACTCGGAGACGGAGTGCCGGAACGAGGCACCGCTTCGAAGCTGATCAACGATCGACTCGATCAGCACATAGGCCTCGTAGTGCATGCGATCGGCGCGCACTCGCATAATGAACCATTCGCCCTGCTCGCCGACGATTGCGGTCCGCTCGATTTCGATTCGCTCGAACGCGGTGACGTCCGGCGTTGCCCCCGTCGCAGGGCAGATCAATCTGAGCTCATGATGTGGCGGGTCGATCTCGAGTCGAGCGCGAAGCTCGGCACTCAGCGTGAAACCCGCAGGGACCCCCGCGCGGAAGTAATCTTCGACTGTCTCCGGGCTCAGATGCGGCGGGGTGATGGGGTCGTTCACTCTTCGCTCATCCTCCTGGCTTGTTGCGCTAGTTCTTCGCGCAGTGCGGCGGTCAAGATCTGGTCCCAGGCGCTGATCTCTGCCTTTTCTCGAGTGCCCAAGTATGAGCCGTCGAAGTAGCGTGAAAACGCGATCAGCAGCAGTGTCTTGACGAACGGTGCGTCATCGGGGTCGAGGTCGCTGTTCGGCGCCAACAGCGCTCGGTACTGTTCGTTGAGCCAGATCGTCCGGCGCTCAACGTCGACGTCAAACGGCGACTCCGAGTCCATCACTCGCCACCGAATCGAAAGCTCGCCCGCCGCAGAGAGCTCAACGGAGTCACGAACTGCCGCAATCATTTCGGGGCCGAACCCGCGGTCCGGCCGCATCAGCTCAACCGCCCGCTTTGTGTACTGTCTCGATGCCGCTCGATCGCCTTCAGCGATTTGGAGGTAACGCGCGAAGTCGACTTCGCCGTCATCGGTGCGCGAGTTCCGAATCGCCGCCCGCAGGTCGTCGTTGAGCTCGAGGCCGGCCTTCTCAGGGTTGAGCGCGACGTGCTCCAGGAGTTCTTCATCGAGATCGATCGACACGCGGGCGTACTCGAGTTCTGGCCGGGCCACGGTCAACGTGTTCCACCCGCCCGCCTGCACGAGGCGGTCGCCGCGGTAGAAGAAGAAGCCTTGAAACAAAGTTCCCGGGCGCCCACCGAGCCGGAAGTTGGGGCCGCCGCTCTGCGCTGCGGGCCACACGTGGGCTTTCGCAACTCGGCTCACACCGCCGACCTCGAAACGAAGCTCGGCAGGTGCGGCTGCCATGGCCGCGTTGTACCCGAACGGGTCGATCGGTCGTGCTCGACGAGGTATTCCCGCGGAGCCCGAGTCGCGGTCGAAGATATCGCAACTGATCACAATCCGGTCGGTGGAGAGCAACCGATGAAACACAAGCCCCAGATGAGCAAGAAGCGACGTCATGCGCTCTTCGATCCATCGCGCGCGGTCTCCGGCATCGGCCGAGGTCAAGAAGGTGCGCGGCCGAGACCATTCAACGATCGTGCCGGTTCCGAGTGCGAACCCGGAGCGTGCCTGGTCGATCTCACGAGCAACGTCGTCGACGTCGAGCGTCGACACTGACGTAGGGTCGCGTGCTTCGATCGACGCCCCGGCCGGGGTCGCGCCGAGCCTCTGGCTGTACACGCGAAGCTCTTCAGCTTGGCTCAACGACGCTGCCTTCAATCCGACACCGAAGTGGCCGAGCTCCCCGTGCTCGTAGTCGCGTTGGCGCGCAAAGGTCATCGCCCCGTCGAGGTCGGACGCACTCATTCCTCGCCCGTTGTCGATGACCCGCAGCCCGACAATCGCGCCGCGCGATTGGATGAAACGCACGAGGAGGTGGGTGGCCCCCGCGTCGATCGAATTGTCGATGAGGTCGGCGACGGCGGTCTCAAACGAGTGGTGGCGGCCGACGGCGCGCGCGATTGCCGGGTCCGGCGGAATTCGCCGGGTGCCGGTGATGCGCGGGCCTTCGCGTGTCACAGCTCGCTGAATCCGTTCTGCGTGAAGCCGAGTGTGCGACCGTTTTCGCGCACGGTTCGCACTGTGTCATCGTCGAACCCGGTTCGCTTTCCTGCGTCGACCGTGAGACGGATCTCGAGGGTGTCGGGGTCAGCCCTCTTCAGGTGCTCGAGAAGCTCCCGCGCGATCTCACTCAGCGCTGCGGGGATGTCGACGCCAGGTCGAAGGTCAACGACGCCGCTGTACCGCGCATTCATGACCCGTTCCGGTGTCACCGTTGGTTGCTGCGGGCTTTGCCCGTCGACTCCGGGTACTAGCCGATCCGGGCCCGGCCTGTCGCCCGCTTCCGCATCGACCGCGGGTCGAGGTCGGTTGCGTTCAGCCACAGCCGGGTCTACCAGCACGGTCGAGTCGAGGATCTGTGGCGCATCATCCTCGATCGGGATCCGCAGCGCGTCGAACTCGCCATCGGTGAATCCAGCGGCAAGAGCGAATCCGCTCTGGGACCATCCGGGGTCACGCATGACCGCGCGAATCGCATCGTACAGAACCTGCTTTTCGCGTAGTCGCGGAAGATACGGGTAGCGGGCGTGGTACTCCCAAAGATCACCGGCCGTGATCCGTCCCTCGTTCCACGCTTTGCGGAGCGCACCTTTCAGCGCGATGGAGATCTGCAGCGGCGAGGTCTCCACCTGCACGATATCGGCGGTTCGCAAACGGGACCCGACGTACTGCGCGAGGCTTCCGTTTGCGCCGTCCTGTTTGGCCGCGGTGACCCGAAGCGGTTCAGCACCGTCGTTCTGTTCTGGGTACAACGCCCAGATCCAGGTGGCACGAATACGTTGCTCGACGATGGTGTTGTACTCATCGGCGCGGCGACGTGCTTGCTCAAGTTGGCTCTTCGAGTCGATCTCCGCCGACGTCGCCAATTGCGTCCACGCGATGTGCTGGCGCACCGCCTGCTCGAGTTCGACCCATCGCGCAGCGTCGGCGGCCAACACAACCAGGGTGTTCGCATTTTGCCGTGGGGCGGTTCCCCTGCGCGTGACGACGTCGTGCGCGAAGCTGCGCGCGCTCGAGTCTTTGCCTTTGCCGTCGTGCACATACTGCGGGTGGGCGATGACTAGTCGCAGCCGGTCGGTCTCCGGGACATCGGCTGTATCGTTCGGCGCAACGAGGACTTCCGCGAATTCGGTGGTCTGTCGCGGCTCTTGGCGAAGTCGACGAACGACCGCGTCCCAGACTTCTGCAACGACGAGTCCTTCGGCCCGTTCGACTGCGGCTCGGTTGATGGAAGGTTGGCGATCGAACCAATACCGCTGATTGTCGGAGTACAAATATGTGGCGCGGTCGGACAGCATCTGGAGCGCAGAGCCGAAGTTGCCGACGGTGTCGCCTGGCATCGCCACACCTAAGAAGACGCGTTGGCGTTCGATCCCTTTATGGGTGGCGCTCAGCGTCGCCGCTGAGCCCATGAACAGTGCGCGCGCAATGCGTCGCGTGAGCGACCGCGCACCAAAGAGCTGCCGTTCGCGGTCAATCAGCACGGGCGTCGCGTTGTCACCGTCGACGTCTCGCTCGATAATCGCCTTCCATGCGTCGTCGAGGTACCCGCCAACTTCGTCGCGAACTGATGCGACAGACAGCGGCATGGACCCCGGCATGATGAGGGGCGAGCTATCTTCGGCGGCGTACAGCGAGTGCACCACACCGCTCATCAGACGCAAAACACCGCGCGTACGCTGAAACCGCTCAAGCGTCGACCAGTCGCCGTAGAGCCGGTCGAACAGTTCTGGGTGGATAGGGTACGCGGCGCGAATTCGGCGCTCGTACGCGTCCTCGCGCGATTCGGCGGGCAGTTCCCCAACCCTCTCGCGATAGAACTGCATGAATCTGCGTGCGACGGCGTCGATGGTGCGCTGCGCTTCAGCGTCGGGCTCTTTGAAGAGCCGTCGTTTGACGATCTCGAAAGACTCGGTGCTGGATGCCGGAGTCCACCGGTAGGCGACACGCGAGACCACGTTTTGGAGGCGCTCCAAAGCGGCACGCCCGTTGGCTCCGCCGACTTCGAGGTCTGACGCTGTCGGCTCATCGTCATCACGCCGCACATCTGACGCCGGAATCGACACCAGCAGAAGCGCGCCGGGCACAGACTTGACCGCTTCGGTCAGCGATTGTGCGAACGTGAACTGCGTTTCGAAGCTGCCGCCAACCAGATCATCGCGCGCGTACAGACCGCGTGCGTAGGCAACCCACTCATCAATCAAGATGAGCGCTGGCGAGTGCGCGGCGATCAGTTCGCGCAGCGCGCTACCCGGGTTGGTGCCTGTGCGGTCAGACTCGGCAACCATCGCGTAGCCGTCGGACCCGCCGAGCTGCCAGGCCAGCTCGCCCCAGATGGTGTGGACGACGGTACCATCCGGTTTGGGTTGAGACGGCTGACCGGGCGCGAGTTCGTTGCCGACGATCGCGACACGACGGACTTCTCGCGCGAACAAGTTCGGATCGTAGTCAGCCAACAGCTGTTGCACGCCCTGGGGGTAGCGGCTGAGGCTCTGCCCACTGAAGAGATGCCAGACGGCAAGCATCGAATGGGTCTTGCCGCCACCGAACGTGGTCTGAAGGTTGATGACGGGTTCGGCGTTGCCGTCGCCGGCAATGCGGCGCGCAGATAACTTGAGCAGAGTTTGAAGACCGTCGGTGAGGTAGGTGCGCCCAAAAAACTCGACGGGATCTGAGTAGTCGTTGCCCGCTTCACCTTGCGAGACTTGATACAGGTCGGCCGCGAACTCCGCGGAGATGTAGTCACCGGAGGCGACGTCGGGATGCGGCTGCAAGACTGTGCGCCAGGCGGGAAGGCCGCTCGCCAAGTCGGGCAGCTTGCCGATCGCGGCTCGATCTTTGCGGGCTTCTTCGTCGCGGGCCGCGGCTTGAACGTCGAGCCGGAGTCGACGCACCTCCGCCGCGGGCTTGACCTCGTTAATCGCTTTGAGGAGCCGCTCGCACGTGTCGAGCGCGCGGTACGCGTCGTCGGGGTTAAATGCTTTGTTGTGCGCCCACGCGTTTCGCACTTCCCGAAGTTCCGAGGCAAGGTTCTGTTGCGCGCGCGATAGCACTGAGTTGAACAGATAGCCCTTTGGTGGGAACGGCTCGGTGATGATCCGAAGCATCAGCTGCGGGTCTGAAGCCTCGTAGGTCATCCCAGGCTTGTTGTCTTTCGCCGCGATCAGCTCCGGCCACTCCTTCCCGGCCTCAAGGGCTGGCGCAAGCGTCTGCACGATGAAAGGCCCAAGGGAGTCGGCCAGGATTTCGAGGGCTCGACCGATTCTGTCGCGATTCGACGTACTAACCACCATCAGCTCTCCAATTCGTCGAAGTCGAGTTGCGCCGCCACCTCGCTAGGCTGCACATCTGCCTCTGCGCGTGCCGCCGCAATCACTTCGGGCCAGGACGAGCCGAGAGCGTTGAACAGGATGCCAGCCGCGGTCATGCCGCGCTTCTCGGCAATCGAATAGAGCAGGTATGACAACTCTTTCGCCGCGGTCAGATCGACACCCCGCATTTCGGCCCGGTGCAAGATTCGCCCCGCCAAGGCGAGCCCGCCTGCCTCGTCGGAGAGCGCGCGGGCGATGTGCAGCACGATCTCCCACAAGGAGATGCGGTCGTCGGCCGTCGGATCGTAGTCCGCAGGAAGCTCATCCGGTGCGAACAGCTTGACTCTTCCGCCGCCGCTCGCCAGAACGCCACCGCGTGCCAGCGCCGCAACCGACGCGTTCTTTGCATTCGCGAGCGTCTCTGCCTCGCCGTAGAGCCCGGAGTCGAAACCGTGCCCTTCAAACCACGCCACACACCAACGCGTGTCGCCGTCAAAGTCCCCTTCTTGCTCGGCCAGAACTTCGTCGAGGATCGCGTTAATGTGCCGAAGCGCGTCGCGCACACTCATTTCGCCCCCGCCCGGCTCCACAATGCGCGAGTACTTCGAGAACACAGCCATCCCTGGGCCTATCGCTGCTTGAGCCATGTCTACAGGTGCGACCGACCCTTGCTGAAGTTCCCGGAGACGTGCCGGGAGAACGTCGCGCAATTCCGCCAACAAACCCCGCCGATCCAGAGGCGGAGCACTGGCTTGGCGCACCCGAAGAGCGAGCACAATCGACGATGCGAGCGCATTCGTACCCGAGGCAATCATCCTTGTGCCTCGTTCAGATCGAACTGGCCACGTCGCGACTATCGACCACCCCGATCGGATTAGTGCTGCCAGGAGCGTCGCCCAGCCTGTAGAAGATACTCCGTCTGAATTCGACTCAGATTGCTTGAACGCGTAATACACCGCAATCGGAAAGTCGTCCGCCGCAGTCTCGCGCACACGCGAGAAGACGCTCGCGAACCCCGTCTCAAAGAAGTCTTCGGCACCAGCCTTATTGCCGTGGCGGTACGGGTTCGCAACGAGCTCTTCTGCCTTTGGGACAAGCAGCGTACTTAGGAGCTCCGGGTAGATCGTTTGCAGAGACCGTCGATGCCATACATAGAAATAATCGGATAGGTCTGAGTAGCCGATATTGTCGTAGTAAGGCGGGTCGGTGCTTAGAAGCTCGGCCGCATAGCCAAGAGTTGAAGCGTCTGCCTGTCTCGCGGTCGCGCGACCACGTGCTGGCAACATTTCGATGACGTTCGCGACCCACTCAAACTGACCTTTGATGTTGCCTGTTGAACTAGAAAACGGATTGGTCTCTGGATAGTCCCAAACCATCGGCAAGGCGTGGCGGGTGAAGACATGAGCGACGAACTCGCCTGCAGGTACCCAAGTACACAGCGTCGAAAAATAATCCGTCGCACGCCCAATCGCGAGGCCGATATAGGTTGCAACCGCATCCGCGTACGCTTCCGCATCCAATCCGCCTTGTTCCAATCGCTCACCGCGACGGGCACCAGCCGCGAGCGCGTGCTCAAGCACACGTTCGCGCGCTTCGGCAACGAGATCGCTAAGAGTAGTAAGCGCCACGAGCTGCCGATTCGAAAACAGGTCGCCAAACGAACGCATCCCGTACGCTGGCGGCGAGAACCAACGCGGGTTTTCCGCTATCAGAGCCTGCGGAACATCGATCGGGCGCCCGGCCTCCGCGATCGTCGAATGCTCGCTGGACGGCGACAGATACTGACGTCTGCGATCGCCTTCCCCGACCACGGCTATCAGGCGGGCTTTTATGCCCTTGGCTTTCCCTTCACCCCGCAAATACTGCGTCGTCGCCGCACCGCCACAAGAAACACAAACTCCCCCCGCGCGACTAACCGTGCCGTCGTTCGCTGACGAGGGCGCCGCCGCGCTCGAGTGTTGCACCGAGAACTCCACGCGACCGTTCACCACCGCAGGTACAACGAAAGCTTCTTTGCCTTGTCTTTTGCTCAACCACCAGGAACGCACCAACGGCATCTCAATGCCACATGCTGGGTTTGGGCACGTGACGGTGCGCGCCCAGATCCAGGCAATTGCGGTTGTTTCCGACCCATCCGGCAACGTTGCCTTCGGATAGAGGTGACCGATGCGTTTCTGCGCCTCGTCCCGGACCCACTCGCCGTAGCGCCGCACGTCCTCTGCCAGACCTGTTGCGTTCGGCCACAAGTTACGCTGCCCCGCGGCATCGGGGAACACCGGCGCGCGGCCTGCGAACTTCGGCGGGATCTCGATGAGAGCCTTGTTGATCAGCACCGCGACAGGATTAAGGTCTGACGCATGCGCCTCGAGCCCAAGCCGTTGCGCCTCCAGCGGAATTGTGCCGCCACCCGCAAACGGGTCCAAGATCGCGGGCGGGTGGCCATCTGTTGAACGCATGATCTCGGCGCGCACTTGATCGAACAGCGCCTCGTCGCCGAGGTTGTCCCAATCGACCATCCGCTCGATGAGGTCGAACAGTCGAGCACGCTCCGCGTTCACGCGCGCCTCGACTGCAGCCTCCACATCGGCCTCGCCCGCCGCCTCGGCCTCGGCGCGATAGGCGTCTTCGAAGTTTGACGGGTCATCGACAAGTTGGGCGAACAACACCGCACGAGCGGTTGCCAACGGTCGCCGCGCCCACCACAAGTGCAGGGTCGACGGGTGCCCGTGCCGGATCGACTTCTCTCGCGCGGACTGCTTGTTGATCGCCTCCAAGGGCAGAGCGACTTCAATCAGTTTGCGACGCGGCATCCGGCAACTCCTGGCAGATTCGAGCTGCGCCCAGCGCGCAGTCGACCTTTCTCTCATGCTCTACCGACACCGTCGGCAGAGTCTGGATCGACTCTATTGGGTCTTGACGACTCCTCGTGAAGACCAGCCGCGTCGCGTCCAACCGCGGTCCCCTCCGCCGGCTACACTCGCGACTGTGGTGAGGCAAAAAGAGATCCGGGTGCTCGACCTATTTGCGGGCGTCGGTGGACTCACCGCAGGATTTCACGCAGCAGCTCCCGAGCGCTTCCGCACCGTGCGTGCCGTCGAAATGGACCATGCTGCCGCTGCGGGCTACGAGGCAACCTTTGGCAAGGACGTTGCGTACGCGGGGTCCATTCAGGACTGGCTTCGCGACGACAACGTCCCCGAAGTCGACGTCGTCGTCGGCGGTCCCCCATGTCAGGGCTTTTCAACCCTCGGCAAACAAGATGCCGAAGACGAACGCAACTCGCTTTGGCAGCAGTACGCCGAAACCATTCGTCGATCGAAACCGAAATACTTCGTCGTCGAAAACGTCGCAGCGTTCGCCAAGTCTTCGCAGTTCGGCGACTTCCAAGCTGCCGTCGCCCCCGACGGATTCCTTGCCGACTACGACTTCGACCATCGTGTACTCAACGCGGCCGACTTCGGCGCGCCCCAGGCCCGGAAGCGGGCC
The DNA here is from genome assembly GCF_057365085.1 of Herbiconiux sp. J20-20. Taxonomy (NCBI): domain Bacteria; kingdom Bacillati; phylum Actinomycetota; class Actinomycetes; order Micrococcales; family Microbacteriaceae; genus Herbiconiux; species Herbiconiux sp. J20-20. Next base: position 78,281 of record NZ_CP195122.1, on the reverse strand, counting down.
GTCCTCATCGGGCACCATCGAGACCTCGACTTCCCCGGGTTCCCCGACCCCACGCACAGCGCGCACCCCGAGCGAGATGGTCTGCCTCCGCACCGAACGGTGCGCGACGTTCTCCAGCATGTCCCCGCAGAACCCGATCGCGATGCCCGTTTCTCGCAGCGGACGACCAACTTCAACGGCAAGACATACGCGGGGAGCTTCGTCGCGCGCGACCTCCACTGGAGCCGCAACTACTCAGAGCTCTCGCTCAACCGATTCGCGCACATCAAAGAAGGCGAAAACCGCTTCGCCCTGCCCGAGCAACTCCTCGCCGCATGTTGGAAGTCGCATCGAAGCGGCTCTGGCGACGTCATGGGCCGGCTGCACTGGGATCGCCCCGCCGTGACGATTCGCACCGAGTTCTTCAAACCCGAAAAAGGCCGGTACCTTCACCCCGACGCGCGCGTGCTTCGTGCGATCACCCACTACGAGGCCGCGCTGCTGCAGGGGTTCCCCGAGACCCACCGATTCATCGGCTCGAAGACAGCCATCGCTCGCCAAATCGGCAACGCGGTACCAATTCCGCTCGGGAAGGCGATCGCGGCGCAGCTCGCGCACAAACTCTGACATTCCGCGCTAGCCCCACCCGAACACCCCCGATCGCGGGTTTGGCGCATGTCAGTGGAACTCGACAGAATCACAACTATGGTGCAGCTGGGTTCAAACGCTTCCGACGATGAGTCGATCGGCGACCCGGTCCGCTCGGACAAGTTGCCGCCTGACCCCCGAATCCTCGAAGCGATCGGCCTGCAGCACACCCTCGAAACCGCGATCGCGGACATCATCGACAACTCGATCGATGCCCACGCGAGCGCCGTTCACGTCCGCTTCGTCGTCGCCGATCATCGGCTCCAGCACATCTTGATTGCGGACAACGGCGATGGCATGGCACCCGAAGAACTCGGGAACGCAATGCGGCTCGGTGCGCGCCGCGTATATGCCGATGACGACCTCGGCCACTTCGGTGTTGGCCTCAAGGCGAGCGCCTTCAGCCAAGCAAGCGTCCTGAATGTCGTGACGCGGTCGAGCGGGTGGCCAGCGTGCGCCATCCGAATCCAACGGTCGGGCGACCTCAACGAGATCGTCGCAGACGTCTTCGCCACCGCCGACGCAGAGCATGCGCTCGCCGCGCACGACGTCCCGGCCGCTCCCTCGACCGGCACACTCGTGCGACTGACCGAGATTCGACTCGCATCACACGCCGACGAAAGCAGCGTCCGGCGCGCATGGCTCGACAAGAAGATCCACTCGCTTCGCGAGCACTTGGGTCTGACGTTTCACCGTTTTCTCGCGAACGAGCGGCTCGCCATCACCCTCGACACCTACGACGCCGACGTACGTGCGCCCGGGATCCGATTCCATCCGGTCGCGTTGGACCCCTTCAAGGTGACGACGGGCAAGCTCGGCTACCCGCAGACGCTGCGGACTGGCGCCGATCACGGCGCAGAACTACCCGTTGTCTGCCATGTGCTGGCGCCCGGCGCGAACGGGCCGAACGTCGCACTGTTCGGCACCTCACGCGCCGAGTGGCAAGGCATCTACGTCTATCGAAAAGACCGACTTCTGCGTGCGGCGGGTTGGGATGACGTCACCGAGAAACGGAACGACCTCCAGCTTGCCCGCGTCGCCATCGACATCACGCCCGAGACTGCCCACTGGTTCGGGATGAATGCGGAGAAGAACGGTGTCGTGCTCCTTCCGGCTCTCGTGCGCGCGCTCCGTGCCGCCGAGCATGACGGGCGTTCCTTCATCGACTATCTCGACGACGCTCGGGACGTGTTCAAGCAGTCGAACCGACGGGAGCTCAAGCTCAAGCCGGTCGCCACAATCGGCTCGGGCATGCCAGCGGAAGTCGAAGATGTCGCGCAAGAGCTACTCGGCTTCCGCGAACACGAACGGTCCGTCCACTTCAGGTGGCGGCGGCTGCTGCCAACTCGGGTGTTCTTGCTTGACCTCGACCATTCGACGATCTGGCTGAACGAACGCCACCGCGATTTGATGCGCGCGGGCGGAGCAGACGAGGGCTTTGGCCTCGTCAAGAGCATGCTCTTTCTCCTTTTGGAGAAGCACTTCTCGTCGACACACCTCCAGCAGGTCACTCTGGATCAAATCGACGCATGGCAGCAGATAATCGGCGCGGCACTGGGGATCCCCCGCGACACTACGACCGCGAACTCATTCGAAAGCGACTCCCTCAATCACCTCGACGGGTTCCAGACGCCGATCGGTGTCGCAGCTAGCCCGGTCTCCGCTCTGCCTGCGCCTCCGCCTCCGCCTCCGCCAGCTTCCGAGGCTCAGGTTCGCGTTGGGTCGCAGTCCGTGTCGCAAGTGGAGCCGCGGCTGGCACTTCCCGACGGGATGATCAACTTCTGGTCCGACCCCGAACCCGCACCACGAGGGCTGCCCGACGAAGAAATCGAAGTCGACGGGCTGCGGGCGTACCGCGCGAAACTCGGCCGGTTTCCGCTCTTACGCGCCCAAGACGAAGTAGCTCTCGCCCGTCGAATCGAAGCTGGCGTGCTTGCATCCGCGACGTTCGCCGAACTCGACCCCGACCAACAACGGTCGACTGTCGGTCGGGAGCTCGCTTGGGTCCAACACGACGGTCGACGCGCCTTGGACGCCATGGTGGCAGCGAACCTGCGACTTGTCGTGAACATCGCGAAACGGCACCGGGGCTCAGGATTAGACCCGCTCGACCTGATCCAAGAAGGCAACCTGGGCCTACTGCACGCCGTCGAGCTGTTCGACTACGCGCAAGGTCTCAAGTTCTCCACATACGCAACGTGGTGGATTCGACAGAGCATCACCCGTGCGATTGCCAATCAAGGGCGAGCGATCCGACTTCCCGTGCACATGGAGGAGTTGGGGCCGAAAGTCCGCGAAGCACGCCGGGCTTTGATCGGCGACGGATTCGACGAACCGACGTCGAGCGCGATTGCCAAGCACATTGACGAACCGGAGGCAAAGGTACAGCTGTACCTGCGCATGTCACGAACGCCGTTGTCTCTGGATGCGAGCGTCATCGATGGGGACTGGGACGACATCGACGGTCTCGAAGTCGACGAGTACGGCGCGCCGACGACGTCGGTCACGACATTCGGCGAAACGCTCGACGACGGCAGCCACGAACGGATGGTTGAAGAGGTCGAGCGTGGTGAGGCACGACGAAGGATCGACGCGGTCGTGGACGGCCTCGACGAGCGCGAGGCCGAAATCGTTCGCCTCCGTTTCGGGCTGTGGGACCGGGAACCGTGGACGCTTGACGAAGTCGGGCACGAACTCGGCGTGACGCGCGAACGCATCCGCCAACTGCAGGCGAAGTCTATCGGCGCGATCGGGCCCGCCATCGCTCGCATCCTGGGACGCGCGTACGTCGGCGAGCCACCGGCCGTGAAGGAGCGCACAGCGGCGGCATCGTCGCCAGCACTACGCCCTGCGCCCGTGCCGACTACCGACGGACGCGCCCGGAACGTAGCTTCAGCGAATCTGGGCTCCTTCGCAGGTTCGGGACGTCAGCCATCCTTCTCGCGAGGAAGGCCGAACTCTTCGGCTCGGCTGGCTGCCAAACCAAGTGCAGAGCGCGACTGGTCGCCATCCGAGCTGAAACGACTCGTCTGGGACTATCGCGATTTGCGAAACATCGCACAGGCCGCAAGTGCTGGCGGCTTCGACGAACGGGACGCCGCGGTCGCATTGACGCGGCTACTCCTCTGGGATTCCGGGCCACTCGACGACGCAGCGAACGCGCCCCACAGCGCCGCTCCGTGGACTCCCGAGGAGTCAAAGCAAGTTGCTGCCGCCCACCGCGCGCGCACCGGCCTCGCGCAGATCGCAAACGCGCACGGGCGCACGCAGCTCGAGGTCGCGCGCAAGTTGCTTGATCTAAAAATGGTGTGGGTGCACAAGCACTTCCTCGAACTGTCTGTTGTCGCACGCGCCTGGTCAGAGATTCGGGACAAGCTCCGCGTGGCATGAGGCCATTTACGCGCCACTGGCGCACCAAATGTCGGCGGCTCCCCTCAAACTGATCGACTCGCTGCTCGCGGGTATCCGATCTCACACGAGGAGCCCCCATGACCGACCCGAACTACACCGCCCTGCTGCTCGTCGTCGACCGCTCCGGCTCGATGATCACCATCCGCGACGAGATGGTCGACGCGCTCAACGGCCTGCTCGCCGAGCAGTCCGCGCTGGACGGACTGCTCACCGTCGACGTGGTCATCTTCGACGGCGTCATCGAGCACACCCACACCATGGCCGACGCGCGCACCGTGCGCATCGAGCTCGAGCCCCGCGGCGGCACCGCCCTCATGGATGCGCTCGGCGCATCCATCCAGATCTTCGGCCAGCAGCTCGCCGCTCTGCCCGAGCATGCCCGCCCCGAAACCGTGCAGGTGATTATCGTCACCGACGGCCACGAGAACTCCAGCCGCGAATACGACCACGACATGGTGCGCGACCTCATCACCCAGCAGACCGAGCAGTACAACTGGGACTTCGTCTTCCTCGGCGCTAACCAGGATGCCGTGCTCACCGCCCGCGACCTCGGCATCGACCGCGACGCCGCCCTCACCTACGACGCCGGCGCCGACGGGGTGCGCGGGATGAGCCGCTCCACCAGTCGCTACATGCGGGACGTGCGGGCGAAGCGGAAGCGCGGGTTCGACGAGGGTGAGCGCGGGGAGGCGCGCGGGGCGTAGGGGGCGACCGGCGCGGATTGCCACCCGAACTCGGGGGTGCCTCACCATCGTCGGTGAGGCACTCTCAGACCGTGAGCGATCTTCGGGAAAGGGTGCCCGGCCATGCCCTCATTGACGAGTTGCTGCGACAGCGGGAGCGCGGCGCCATCCGGCCCGGAACGGAAGCCGGCAAGCTCGTGATCGATGACGAAGCGATGAGCTGGTATCGCGGCGTCATCGGCGAACGACATGTCGCCGCGCTGCTCGACGAGCTCGGCGACGGCTGGACGATCCTTCACTCGGTGCCCATCGGTGACCACGGCGATATCGACCACGTGGCAATCGGCGACGCTGGCGTGTTCACCATCAATACCAAGTACAGTCCCGGCGCCTCGATTTGGGTCGCAGGGCGCACACTCATGGTCGGCCCCCGAAGCGTGCCCTACGTCAGCAAATCCCTCCGAGAAGGACGGCGTGCGTCTGAATTGCTCTCGCGCGCGTCAGGAGTGACCGTCCCAGTGGTCTCACTTCTCGTATTCGTCGAGCCCGAGCGAATCACGCACCGTCGTCCTCATCAGCCCGCACCAGGCGACCCGGAATTCTTCGTCCTGTCCGACGAGCAGATCCCGCACACGCTGCGGGGCCCGTCGGTCTTAACCGCAGAGCAGACGGCGAAAGTCGCGGCGGCAGCCTGTCGGCCGGAGACCTGGCAGCGCCTTCCGCGTAGGTCAAGCGATCCGCGAGTGGTGTTGAGCGAATTTCTCTCGCTGGAGACGCTGATCGGCGACGGATGGCGGCCCGGAAGCCAGACCAACGCCACCGTGGGCAGCTCACCGAGAACGACGACCGCACCATCGCCGGAAGTGCCCGAGTCGGCCTCGAAATCGCAGGTTCAGCCAAGACGAGGTCGCTCACGCGCCGACGTCATCGTTCGCGACTTCCTCATTCCGGCGACGATTCTCTGGGTCTTCTGGATGTGGGTGACGAGCCTCTAGGTCTTCGGGACGCACGAACGTGCACACCGTGCGCACCGGCATCGCGACGCACGCAGTCAGTTCGCACCGACGAAGTCCTGCACCCATCCACGGATCTCGCCGAGACACGCATCGTCGACCCGGCCCGCCACCGCGAGCAGCCTCGCGCGCGACACCGTCAGCGGCTGCTCGGTCACCGCGAAGCTCGGCGCATCGAGCCCGGTCGGACCCGCCAGCCGTATGTGATTCGACCAGCCCCGATCGCGCGTCGTCACCGGCACCACGATCGCCAACGAGTCGACGATGTCGAGGTACTCCTCCCCCGCGATGACCACGAGCGGACGACGACCCGCGTACTCCCGACCGGTGGAGCCCCCGAGGTCCGCCCACACGACGTCACCGGAATGCAGTTCGAGCACGAGGTTAGGATGCCGCGCCGGGCACATCGGCGACGGCCGCAGCCTCGGCATTGGTGTACTCGGCCGCCAGTTCGGCGCGCTGGGAGGGAGTGAGCGCCGCACGCTCGACCCGCATCCGTCGGAAACGCTCGGCGCGGTCTCGCTCCGCCATCAGATGCTCGATGACCCCCGCGACGGTGGTGTCGCGCGAGCGCGCCTCGGCATTGAGCTTGTCGCGAAGTTCACTCGGAACCTTGATCGTCGTCGCCACCATGCGCGAAGTATACGCGCGGTATACCCATCCGCGCCCGTACCCCCACAACGTGGCATAGCGCAGCCTCGCCGCACAACTGAGGATGGTTCTAGTATCGGCGCGACTGGGGGTGCGACATGGGGGCAGGCGACTCTGCGCGCCTCGAAGCGGAACGGCAACTGCTGGTGCGCGATGCGCACGCCCGGGCCGCGCGTGACGCGGAGGCCGACGCGGCTCGATGGATGGCCGCCTACCGCACCGAGAAGCGCACCGCCGAGGCGCTCGCCCCTCTGACCGCGCACGGCTACCACCTGCTCGCCGACCGGCAGTGGCCGGGCAGCCGCCGCGCCCAGGTCGACCTCGTCGTCATCGGCCCTTCCGGCGTCTTCATCGTCGACACCAAGGCGTGGGCCGACGTCACCGTCGCTGCCGGGCGGGTGTTCCGCGACCAGGCCGACGTCACCGACGAGTTCGACAAGCTGGTCTCGCTCACCCTCGACACCGAGGCGGCGCTGGCCGAGATCGGACTCGCCCCCGGCGAGGTGCACGCTGTCGTCGCGTTCGCGGGCAAGAAGAACATCCGCGGCGAGGTCGGCGCGGTCGACCTGATCGGCGACGTCGACGTCGCCCGCCACGTGCTGAAGCGCGGGCAGCGCCTCACCGCCAACCAGGTCAACTCGGTGCTGCGCGTGCTGACCGAGTTCTTCCCTGTCGTCGGGGCGCCCGCCCCCGTCAACGTCACCCTGCCCGAGCCGATCGCACCCTCCCCCGCGACGACGCTCGACATCCCCGAGCTCCCCTCGGCCGACGAAGTGCAAGCGCTCCACCTCGAGAGCATGCTCGCTCCGCCCATCGAGGAGTGGATGGCGTTTCTCCACCCCGATCAGGCCAAGCTCGTGCGCCGCAGCTTCGGCGGACCCGCCCGCATCCGCGGCGCTGCGGGCACCGGCAAGACGGTGGTCGGGCTGCACCGCGCCGCCTACCTGGCTCGCACCCGCCCCGGCAAGGTGCTCGTCACGACCTACGTGCGAACCCTGCCCGCCGTGCTCAAGAATCTGCTGACCCGCCTCGCGCCCGAGCTCACCGACCGTGTCGAGTTCGTCGGCGCCCACGCGTTCGCGTTGCGGGTGCTGAAGGAACGCGGAGTGGCCGTCCGGCTCGACGGACGCAAGGCATCCGACGCGTTCTCGACCGTATGGCGAACGAGCAGCGGCGACCTGAAGCGTCTCGAGAAGAACGCGGACTACTGGCAGGAGGAGATCGAGAGCGTCATCAAGGGCCGCGGGTTCACGGTCTTCGAGCAGTACGCCGACTGCGCTCGGATCGGCCGCAAGCGCCGCCTCACCATCGACCAGCGACGCGAGGTGTGGGATCTCTACACGGCCTACGAGCAGGAGCTGCGCCGACTGCGCGTCATCGACTTCGCCGACGTCATCCTGCTCGCCGAGCGGGAGCTGCAGCGCGAACCCCTCGACGGCTATTCGGCCGTGATCGTCGACGAGGCACAAGACCTCTCCTGCGCCATGGTGCGCATGATGTGGGCGGTCGCTGGCGACGGGCCGGATGCCTTCACCCTCATCGGCGACGGCCAGCAGACCGTCTACCCCGGCGGATACTCGCTCGCCGAGGTCGGCATCTCGCTCGCCGGTCGAGGCGTCGTGCTCGACGTCAACTACCGCAACACCGCCGAGATCCTGGAGGCGGCCGGACGCATTGTCGCCGACGATCAGTACACCGACATCGAAGACGCGGCGACGATCGGGTTCGAGGGCGGTGGTGTGCCGTCGCGCCACGGCCAGCGCCCGATGTTCGTGCGGTTCGACTCGCGGCGCGAGCACGACGAGGCGCTGTGCGCGCGGATCCGCTCGCTCGTTCAATCGATCGACACCGACCTCGGCGACATCGGAATCCTCTGCTCCACCAACGGGCAGGTGCAGGCGGCGCAGACGCTGCTGGCGGCGCAAGGAATCCGATCGGTCAATCTGCTCGAATACACCGGCACGCAGGTGGATGCGGTCAAAGTCGGCACGGCCAAGCGTGCGAAAGGTCTGGAGTTCAAGCAGGTGCTGCTGCCGTGGACGAAGGCTCACCTCGTGTCACCCGCCACGGTTCGCACGCTCGAAGGCGCCGAATCGCTGCTCGAACGGGAGGAGCGCGAACGACGCGAGCTCTACGTCGCAATGACGCGTGCACGCGACGGACTGTGGGTCGCCAGCGTTCGCAGCTAGGCGTCCCGCAGTCGGCGCATCAGAGCACCCCCGCGAGCTCCTGCGCCGCGGCCGTCGCCACGATCACCGCGGCAACCAACGCCACCGCCGCCGAGATCAGCATCGACACCGCCATGATGCCGAGGCGCAGTCGGAGGCGCGACGCGGGCACCAGCAGGCGGGCGACGACGATCGCGGCGTAGGCGAGCACCACCACGATGGCGGCCGCCGGGGCGACGCCCGCGGGCGGCAGGGTCGTCATCGGCAGCAGCACGGCGAGTGCCATGACCGTGAACAGACCGCCGACGATCAGCCAGACGCGGCCCGAGGAGCGCGTGAGCGCTGGCTGGGAGCGGATGCGGGTGGGGTCGTCGTTGGGAGTTGTCACCGTTCTAGGGTGCGACTGTGGGGTTGGGGTGTGCTGGGTGTTGGGTTTCGATACGCCGCCAATGGCGGCTACTCAACCCGCTAGAGCGCGGTTTCGATACGCCGCCAATGGCGGCTACTCAACCCGCTAGAGCGCGGTTTCGATACGCCGCTTCGCGGCTACTCAACCGGCTCAGTACCAGACGGAGAGGTGCGGGGGCACGGGCGAGCGGAGCAGCACATCCGCGGCCACCGCGTCGCCCGGGGTGCGCTCACGCAGGCGCCCAGCGGCCGAGAGCGTCACGGCGGACACCCCGCCGAGATAGAGGCTCGAGAGCTCGGGCACGCCGAGCGACAGCAACGGAACGCCGTCCGGCACCGCGCCGGCCGCGCGCACCGTGGCATGGCCCGCCAGGTCTGACTCCAGCATCCAGGCGCCGTCGGCGAAGCCATGCGGATCCGTCACCTCGAACGCGAGAGACCCCGCGGCCGAGTAGCCGCGTGCCTCGAACGCCGCAACGACGTCGAGCACGCGCACATACTCGTGCTCGATCGTGCTGACCTTCGCGGCGCGGAAGTCGGCGAGCATCCAGCGCAGCGGCTCGTCGACGCTGCGCAGCCGCGCCGTCACCTCGCGCACCAGGTCGAGCTCGACGACGAAACCCCACAGCGCCGCGGAGGCCTCCGGCGTCGCGTCGAGCAGATACTTGACGTCGACGCGGTGCTGCGTGAAGTCCTCCTCGCCGCCGGACACCGTGTAGATGACGACGCCCTGCACGACGCCGTCGGCGTCGAGATAGCGCACCGCACGCAGCTTCTTCGCCTCGGCCTCCTGCGACGGCGCGAGACCCGCGATCTGATCCCACCGCGACGCCCAGACGGCGATCTCGCCGGGACGCTCCGCGCGCACCCGCTCGTGCAGTGGCGCCACCTCTGACCGGAAGTCCTTCAGCGAGATGAACTCCACCCGTCCCGCCTCGGTGCGGCGGCGCAGCGGACGGGCGCGGCGCGACTCGATGACCCAGTCGGTGGCGAGCACGGCGGGCCCGAAGCCGTAGCGTCCGTAGAGCGTCGACTCCGACACCGTCAGAATCGCGACCGGAGCGCCGAGAGCGGATGCGGTGCGCAGCTCCGCCTCCAGCAGCGAGCGCGCGATGCCCCGGCGCGTGTGCGTCGGGGAGACCGTCACCGAGCTGATCGCCCAGCCGGTGGTGGTGCGGCCGCCGGGCACGCTCAGCTCCGTCGGCCAGGAGTTGATCGTCGCGACGGGTTCAACCGTGTCGGGGGTGGCGTCGTCCCAGACGCCCGTGGTGCGACGGTCGCCGACACCCGCGCGGAAGAACGCGAGAGCGTCGTCGGCGGCACGGTCGAGGTAGAAGCCGCGACCGTCGGCCTGCGTCCACGCGTCGTAACGCGCAATTCCTGCCTCGGTCTCGTCGAGGCCGTCGACGAGGGAGAGGGTGAGGCGTTGTTCGGCCAGGCGGGCGCGGGAGGTTTCGTCGATCGGGTGCAGGCGGTAGTCGCTCATAGGGTTCCAGCGTAGGCGGGGGTGCTGGGTTTCGATACGCCGCTGCCGCGGCTACTCAACCCGCAGAACCGCGGTTTCGATACGCGCGCGGGGCGCGCTACTCAACCCGCAGGCGGGCGTACTGGCCGGTGTCGGCCCAGGCGCCCTTGAACCAGAGGTCCTCGAGGTAGTGGGCCTCCTCCACCATGCCGAGGCGGCGGCAGAGCGCGATGGAGCGGTCGTTGCGCGGGTCGAACTCGGCGGCGACGCGGTGCAGCCTCAGCGTGTCGAAGGCGAAGTCGAGCAGCGCCGCGGCCGCCTCGGTCGCGAAGCCCTGACCGTGGGCGTCGGGGTGGAACGTCCAGCCGATCTCGGCGGCCGCGCTGCCGGGTTCGGCGAGGGCGAAGTACAGGTCTCCGATCACCGCTCCGTCGTCCGTCCGCTCGACGGCGAGCTGCCAGTAGTCGCCGCGGGCCGCGAGCGTCGTGTGCGCCGCGTGCTCGGCCAGCTTCGCCGCCACCTCGTCCCGCGTCCGCGGCTCGAACAGCAGATAGCGGCAGACATCCTCGCGGCTCTGGTAGCGATGCACCGCATCCAGATCGTCGGGGGTGAGCAGCCGCAGTCGCAGTCGCTCCGTCCGGATGCCAGGAAACTCGGCCGGAAGCGCCGGGTCGGGCGCATCGCTCGACTCCGCGCCATAGGGCACGTCGCGCACGAAGTCCCGTCCTGCCGGCGCGGGCGCCCCCGCCTCCGCCGCCGCGAACTCGCGGTCGAGCACCGCCCACACCTGCAGGTTGCGCCAGCCGCCACGCAGCCAGCCGAAGTGCTCGCGCTCGGCCTCGATGCGCATCCCGAGACGCCGGCACAGCGCCGCCGAGGCGAGGTTCTCAGGCCGCACCCAGGCGAACACTCGGTGCAGGCCGACCCGGCCGAACAGCTCGCGCAGCAGGGCGCGCGCCGCCTCGCTCGCATAGCCCTGCCCCGCGAAATCCGGGTGCAGCGCCCAGCCGACCGTGGCGCTCGCGTTCTCGACGCTCGACAGCTCGACGTGGATGTGTCCGACGACGACACCGTCCTCCCGCCGTTCGATGGCGAGCATCGCCACGTCGCCGTCTGCCGCCAGCACTCCCCCGGCAGCCCACACGGTGATCTTCTCGGCGATCTCGTCGCGCGAACGCGGCGCGAAGGGCAGGTAGCGGCAGACGTCCTCACGCGACTGCACGGCATGGATCGCCTCGAGGTCGCTCCCGCGAACCACCCGCAGCCGCAGCCGCTCGGTTTCGATCGGCCCGACGGTGTGCGGCAGCGCGAGCGTGCCGCCGCCCCCGGCCGCTACTGCTCCGTCGCCCATACCGCCTCCGCCACGACAGGTGCGATGGCCCCCGCGACGCGCGCGTAGTCCTCCGAGGTTCCGAGCATCTTGCGCGTGCTCGGCGCGAGCGAGGGCACCAGATGCGCCCCCGGATGCCGGTCCACCCAGTCGGTGGTCGTCTGGTTGAGCTTCGCGATCGCCTCCGTCACGTGGCGGCGCACCCACCGCGAGACGGGGAGGTCGCTGGGCAGGCTCGGCGCCAGCACCACCACGAGCGGCGGCTCCCCCGCGGCGACGGCGGGTTCCAGCAGCGCGAGGTCTTTTCGCCACCGCGCGCTCGGCCGCAGCCGGAATGCTTCGATCAGACCGACGAGCACGACGCGCACGTGCGGGCGCGGGGCGCCGGTCGGGCGCAGCCGGGGTGCCATGTCGGGCAGGTCGGCACCGACCTCGCCCCAGGCGTCGATGCTGACGCCGCGCCCGAGCGAGGCCTGCAGCAGACGGCTCAGATGTCCCGCCAACCCGAGCTCGGCATTGGTGACGCCGATGCTGCGCACCATGCCGCCGCCGACCAGCCGAACGCGCAGCATGTTGTCGCCGGGGCGGAGCATGCTCGGTCCGGTCGGAGCGACCGGAAGGCGCCCATCTCTGGCGAATCCGCGCATCACCGCACGCTCAACGGCACGGCCGCCGAGCAGGTGGATCAGGGTGTGTGTCAGGGTCACGGCACTTCACGGTACCGCTCCCACAGGGAAGCGTCGAGAGACTCAGACAAAGCGCGCCGTCGCCTGCACGCGCGACCGCACCTCGAACAGGTCGGTTCCGCCGGTGCCGATGCCGGCGATTCCGGTGCGCAGCAGCTGCACGACGCGGGGCCGCTGCACCAGCAGCGCGTGCGCCCCCTTCACCATGCCGAGCGGCACGACGTCGGCCGGCGCCGCGCCCTCCGGCACCACGATGACGAGTCCCGAGAACTTCACCTTCGCCGCACGCGCGAAGAATCGAGCCCGCGCGCCAAGCGCCTTGAGCGGCTGCTCGCCGGGCTGCAGCCCCGGTCCGATGATCTCGCCCCGTTTGACCTTGACCGGCTCGCCCCAGTCCTCGCTCAGAATCCCCCACAGCCCGGTCGGGCCGAGCACGATGTGGTCGAGCTTCTCGACCTGGCTCATCGGCGTTCCGCCCGGATGCCCGACCCCGATCCGCGAGGGCGGCCCGCCGCCGACCCCGGTCGACACGTCGTGCCAGACGGTGAAGCCGATGCCCAGGGTCGAGAGCACGCGCGCCGTGTCCTCTTCGGCGATCGCGGAAGCCAGCAGGTGCTTCACCGTGTGCGGTGCGCGGCGCAGCAGTGCCGCGTCGTAGGGGTCGGCGATGGTGACGCCGCGACCCACCCACTCGCGCAGCTCGGCCAGATACTGTTCGCGGAACCAACCGCCCGGATGCCCGTGCTGGCGCGTCTGCGGACGCGTGTCCTGGCGCGGCGGCGGCCCGCCAGGCGCCCAGGTGCGCCCCCCGATCACCGGTTCACCGGCGCGATCGAACTCCTCGCGCGCCTCCGGCGTGCCGATCAGCTCCCAGGCGCGCTGCACGCGGTGGAACTGCTCGACGTTGCCGCCGGAGTCGGGGTGCGTGGCGCGCAGCTGCTTGCGATAGGCCTTCCGCAGCTCGTCATGACTCGCCGTCGCCGCAACACCGAGCACCTCGTAGGGGCTCGCGGACAAGGGAGAATCGGGCATCGGTCGAGTTTATCGGCCGCGGCCGCCGCCTCCGCCGCCTCCGCCTCCCGAGAACCCGCCTCCGGAGGAGAAACTGCTCGAGCTCGAGCCTCCGCTGGAGGACCAGCCGCCGCCCGACGAGAATCCGGTGGAGCGCGAGCGCGCCACCACGGGCGGCGCCGGGGTCGACCGGCTGACGCTGGAGACGATCGAGTAGAGCCGCCAGCTGGTCAGCTGATCGCTGCTGGAGGCCCAGTCGATCGGGGTGTGAGCCTGCTCCGCGGCGGTCACCAGCACCTCGCCCCAGCTGCGCTCCACACCCCACAGCACCGCCCAGGGAAGCAGCTTCTCATAGAGCTTGACGAGCTCGGTCTGATCGTCGACGCGGATGCGGTCGGCGCCGGTGACCGACTGCAGCACCGCGAAGCGGTCCTTCTCCGCCAGTTCGAGGTAGTCCTTCATCCCGAGCAGGTAGTCGTTGAGCTTCTCACCCTTGGGGGTGAGCACGCGACGGCTGGACGAGTGGGTGAATGTCTGCACCGCGCCCCATCCGGCCGCGAGCACCCCGACGAAGGCGCCTTCGCTGCCCGAATACGGAGCGGAGGCGGTGACGAGCGCGACGGCGCCGACCGCGACGCCGGTGCCGGCGAACATGAGCCCCGACGACAGGGGACGCAGCTTGGTGCCGGCGGCGTAACCCTGCGAGGTGATCTCGTCGGTGATCGCCGTCTGCCCCCGGTGGAACGCGACGGAGAGCCTCGTGCTCGAGCTCGACAGCAACACGCGCGAGCCGGGCGCGAGGTCGCCGCCGAAGATGCCGACGAGCAGCGCGCGCTCGTGGCGGTCGACGCCCTCGGCGGTCACGAGCTCGGCGGAGTAGTCGTCGCCGCCCGCGGTGCCCGGGTCGAGCAGGCGGATCTTGCGACGCACCGCGAGATCGACGAGCTGCGCCGCGAAGGCCCGATCGGGGCGCCCCGCGATGTGCGCCGCGAGCATGATGTTCTCGCTCGGCGGCGTGTACTGCGGCACGATGATGTCGCTCGGCGCGGTCTCGGCGGCCAGGTCCTTCTTCCGCGTCAGCCGCGCGATGATGCCCACCACCACGCCGACCGGTCCGACCAGGAACAGCGCCATCTCGATCCACTGCGGGGCCCGCGGCGGGGGCGTGTACGGCCCATAGTCGTCGTCGTAGCTCGACGGCGGGTACGTGGTCGGCCCTTCGGCGAAGGTGTGCCCCGCGAAGGCGACCGCGATCGTCAGGTTCTCGTACGGGGCGAACGGGCCCGCGGTGGCACGGAACACCGCCTCCCCCGTCTCCGCGTCGTCCTCACGGGTGACACCGCCGGGGCATCCGGTCGCACCGAAGGCGCCGGCGGCGCAGAACGCCTCACCCTGGATCGAATCGACGAGCTCGGGCGCGACGCGCAGTTCCGCCGTCACGCGGCCGAAGGGCTGGGCCCAGCCGGTGCCGTTGACATCCCACTGGAACTCGTCGACCTCGGCATCGGCGAAGTAGCGGATGGTGTTGCGCTGCTCGTAGTGGATCACGTAGGTCTGCTCGCCGTAGACGTAGCTGTCGTCGCCGAGGCCGATGCTGTAGAAGTCCTCGTAGTACTCGGTGAAGTACGGCACCGGGTCGCCGTCGGCGTCGGTGATGCTCAGCACCGCGGTGTGCAGCTGCACGTTGCCGTAGTACTCGGGGATGTCGCGGTAGAAGCCCTTGTTCTGGTCGATGTCGGGGAATCGGGCGACGATCGTCTCGATCACGTCGAGCGTCGCGAAGCCCTCGCTGTCGCGCCCGAGCGCGTAGACCGCGTCGAAGGAGGCGATCTCGAAGTCGTCGACATCCGCCCGCGCCGTCGGGGCTGCGGAGGCGGCCGGAATGAGCACCGCCGCGAGCACGGCGAGGACGCCGGCGACACGGCGGATGCGTCGCTGAGTTCGACTCATGCCGCGAGCCTAGCCGGGCGCGTAGTCTCGAAGGGTGACGAACGAGCGCCCCGAAATGCCCCGCCCCGGGGTGCTGCGCCGCGCGAGCCTCGAGGTGCTGCGCGCCGAGGCGCACGACGAGCTCAGCACCGTCGTCTGGGAGCGCCTGCACGGCGGCGAGGACCCGTGGGCGTTCATGGAGGTGCTGCCGACGATCGACGAGTTCGTGGTGCTGGGCCTGCGCTCCGAGCTGATCGCCGCCGACAACGGCCGGCGCCCGAGCGCCGAGGTGGACCGGCGAATGCTGCGCCAGATCGCGCTCGCCTACCCGCAACTGAGCGAGACCGTGTGGTCGATGCTCGGCCGGCTGGATCGTCTGCGCTGGAGCGCGTAGGCGCGACGCGGCCTAGACCCCGGAGCCGCCCTTGCGGGTGTCGCGCGACTCGCCCGCCGGACGCTTCTCGCGCTTGATGCGCGCGTTCTCGCGCACCACGGCGGCCTGGCGCTCCCGCTCGGCGACGAGCCAGTCGGGCATCTCGTCCAGCAGCGCCTTGATCTCCGGCGTGGTGAGCGGCTCGATGATGCCGCCGCGGGCGAGCCCGGAGTTGGAGACGCCGAGCTTGCGGGCGACGACCTCGCGCGGGTGCGGTCCGTCAGCGCGCAGCACCTTCAGCCATTCGGGCGGATCGGTCATCAGCGCCTGCACCTCGGAGCGGGTCAGCGGCTTCGCGCGGAACTCCTCGGGCGTCGCCGCCAGCAGCAGCTCCAGCTTCTTGGCTGCGGTTGCCGGGTTCATCGTCTGCTCACTCACAGCCCCAGGCTAGCCTGAGCGGGTGGCAGATCCCTTCGTCGTGTGTTTCGTGCCGGGTGTCACCCCCACCAAGTGGGAGCGCATCTGGCGTGAGCGGATGCGCCGCGACCCGCTCGAGCTGCGCCCCAGTTCGCAGTCGGAGGCACTGGCGGCGCTGGAGGACGGGAGCGCCGCGATGGCGTTCGTGCGCGACGTCGCGGCGAGCGAGGAGCTGCACGTCATCCCGCTCTATGAGGAGACCCCGGTGGTCGTGGCGGCCAAGGAGCACGTGTTCTCGGTCGTCGACGACGTGAGCGAGGCCGACCTCGCCGATGAGGTGGTGCAGCCCGGCGACGACGCCGACACCGTCGCGCTGGTGGCGGCGGGCGTCGGGGTGGCGCGGATGCCGCAGTCGGTCGCCCGCACCCATTCGCGCCGTGACGTCGTGGCGCGTCCAATCCGCGACGGCGCCCCCACGAGAATCGGGCTCGCCTGGCGCGTGAGCGACGCGGGCGATGCCGCGGACCCGCGGATCGACACGTTCATCGGCATCGTGCGGGGCCGAACGGCCAACAGCACGCGGCGCTGAGCGCTGGGCCCGAGGAGGCTGCGGGCGAAAACGGCCCGTTAAATGTTACTGGCGGCGGTGACTTCGTCCGCTGTGTCCGGTTACCCCCGTAGCCGGTATTCGCGTTTCGACGATGTCACCGCCGCCCCTAGTCCCCCAACTAGTGCACTTATGAAGTTACTGATCCCGCCACCCTCGCGCTCCCCCCATTCTGGGTGTCCCTCACATGTAGGACAGGACGACCGGTTCGGGGTACAAAACGGCGAGGCACTCAGAGCTCGGAAACGGCGTCCCGCAGCATCGTGACGAGCGCCGAGAGCTGCACCGAGCCCTCCTCGCTCTCGTCGAGGTGGACGCCATCGAGGGCCCGGGCCGCGAGGCCCGCCTTGGCGTCGATGAGCTCCGAGATGCGGGCGTCGAGCGTGCCCGCGGCGATGATGCGCCAGGCGGTCACCGGCAGCCCCTGGCCGATGCGGTGCACGCGGTCGATCGCCTGCGTCTGCTCCGCGTTCGTCCAGCTGAGCTCGGCGAGCACGACGTTCGACGCGGCCTGCAGGTTGACGCCGACGCCGGCCGCCGTGAGCGAGCACACCGCGACGGCGACGTCCTCGTCGTTGGTGAACGCGTCGATCGCCTCCTGGCGCGCCTTCGAGCTCTGGTCGCCGCGAATCGAGACGGTGCGCAGCCCCGCCGCCGCGAAGTGCTTCTCCGCCGTGTCCATCACGTCGATGTGCTTGGCGAAGAACACCACCTTGCCGACGTTGCGGGCCAGATTGACCGTGTAGTCCGCCGCCGGGGTGGCCTTGGCCTGACCGATCTTGCGGACCATCGTGAACACGTTGTCGCCGCCCGAGGCCGCCGAGCGCGACTCCTCGAGTTCGGCGTGCGCCACAAGCCGGATGATGTCCTCGGGGTTCGCGTCCGGGCGCTGCGCGAGCACGCGACGGTAGCGGTCCACGAGACGCGAGATGAGCGCCTGCTCGGCGGCGCGAATCGAGCGCCCCGCCTCCCCGTCGAGCTCGACCGGGATGTCGGCGATGCGGCGCGCGGGGATATCGGCGGCGACATCCTCCTTCTTGCGACGCACGATGCCCATGTCGATCACGGCGCCGCGCGCGGCGGCGAAGAAGCCCGGGTCGCCGGGCGTGCGCTCGGTCTCCTCCAGCTTCTTCATCAGCTGGGCGAGCGGCTGCTTGTCATCGATCCAGCCGAGGTACTGCCAGATCATCCGGAAGTCCTCGATCTGGTTGATCAGCGGGGTTCCGGTGAGGGCGATGAACAGGGCGTTCGGGCTGACGGCGCGGATGCTCTTCGCGATCGCGAGCACGTTCTTCGAGCGCTGCGAGTCCTTGTTCTTGATGAAGTGCGCCTCGTCGACGATCATGCCCTTGAAGCCGCGACGGCTGAGCCAGGCGGCGTGCCGGTCGAGGATCTCGTAGTTGACGATCGTGACGTCGGCGAAGGCATCCAGGTCGTCGCCGTCGCCGTGCACCACGGTGGCGGTGCGCTGCGGCGTCCACTTCTCGACCTCGCGCGCCCAGTTCACCTTGACGACGTTCGGCACGACCACGAGCAGCGGGTAGGAGCCCGAGACGTGGGCCGCCAGCAGCGCCTGCGCCGTCTTGCCGAGACCCGGCTCGTCGGCGAGCAGGAAGCTGCGGTGCCCGGTGCGCGCCGACTCGATGAAGCGCGCCTGGTGGATCATCAGCTCGGTGCCGCCCGGCGTCTCGCGGGTGCGCGGCGCGGGCAGGTTCATGGTGGCGGCGCCGCCGCCAGCGCCGACCTCGAACGAGCGGAACAGCGGCTCGATGAGCTCCCAGTTCGCCAGACGCCCCTCGGTGGTCGGCTTGGCCTGGGCAGCGCTGAAGTCGGGCGCGAGGAACGGGTTCGACATCTGGTACTGCTTGACCGACTGCGGGATGACCTGGCGGTCCTCCGCGGGAGTCTTCTCCGGCGTCTCGGTCACGATCACGAGATCCTCGGGGCTGAGCTCGGCGCCCGCCTCCATCAGGATCGTGCGACGCACCTCGAGCGCGGCCGTCGACAGCGGCGCCGTGTCGGTGAGCAGCTGGATCAGGCTCGTGTCGCGCGAGGCCGTCTTCGCCATGATCGTGGCGATGCCGTCGAGGCGGGTGAGCTCCTTGCTGCGCTCGGCCTCGCCGAGGCTCGCATCCGCCTTGATCCGCGCGCGCTCCTCGCGCACGAGCACCGCGACGACGCGGAACCGGGTGCGGTTCGCGGCGTTCACCTTGCCGCGCTCGGCCGAGTTCTCGATCGTGCGCACGATGCGCGCCAGGACGGGGATGACACCCGTCTCGTCCTGGTGCTGACGCTTGCGCTGCGGCGCAGCGCGGCGTCCCCCGTTGCGCGACTTCTGCCCGGTTTGGGCCATGATTCTCCTCGAGCATTCGCCAGAATGCCGGTCGATCCGCCTGATGCTCAGGCCGTTGCTGTGTAAAACGGGACCGCCATGCGGGATCGGCGTTCACCGTGTACTTCCCGCGGAATCCCAGACCCGGCTTTGGCCGGTGGGGCGGAACGTGGCCCCAGTCTAGCCGAATCCTCGCCTTAGCGGGTTCGCGACCCGCTCGCGGGCACGACCGCGATGCGGATCAGCATGCCCGCGGCAACGACCACGAGCACCGCGATGTACTGCATCCCGAGCCACCACTCTCCGGGCACCGCGATCGGCAGCACCGGATTCCACACCACGGCGATCGCGCCGAGCGGCGGCACCCACCACCAGTGGCGCGCCCGCACCGCGAACCAGGCGATGATCAGAGCGAAGATCGAGACGACGAACCGGATGACGAGGAACGCGTCGCTGTCGAGCAGCGCCACCCCGATCAGCAGGGCCATCGCGGCGATGACGGCGGGCGCGAGTGCGAGGCGCCGGGGCACCGGAGCGGACTCGCGCGACCTCGAACTCATGCCGAAAGCCTATCGAGCGCGACCGCCGCGCTCGCGCTTGTAATGTCGAGGAGTGAGCACCCCTGTCGACCGTCTGCGCGAACTCATCCGGATTCCGACCGTCTCCCGTTCGAACTCCGAGGAGGTGGACTGGGAGGCCTTCGCGGCGTTCCGCGCGAAGCTCGCCGAACTGTTCCCGCTCGTGCACGAGCGCCTCGAGCACGAGCTCGTCGGCGAGGCGTCGCTCCTCTTCCGCTGGGCCGGCCGGGACGCCGCCGCGGCGCCGCTCGTGCTGATGGCGCACCAGGACGTGGTGCCCGCCGACGAGCCCGGCTGGCAGTTCCCCGCCTTCGAGGCGGAGCTGGTGCGCGATGACGACGGCGAGGAGCGCGTCCGCGGTCGGGGCGCCATCGACGACAAGGGCGCGCTCGGCAGCATCCTGGAGGCGGTCGAGTCGCGGCTCGCCGAAGGCTTCACCCCCGCCGCCGACGTGTACCTCGCGTTCGGCCACGACGAGGAGGTCGCCGGCCACGGCGCCCCCGCGATCGTCGACCTGCTCGAGCAGCGCGGCATCCGCCCCGCCCTCGTGGTGGATGAGGGCGGAGCCGTCGTCGAGGGCATCTTCCCCGGCGTCGCCGCCCCCGTCGCCGTCGTCGGCGTCAGCGAGAAAGGGCTCGCCGGCATCGAGCTCTCGGTGGAGCGCAGCGGCGGCCACGCCTCCACGCCCGTGCGCGACGGCGCGACCACGCGACTCGCGCGGGCCATCGTGCGGCTGGACCGCTCCCCCGCCCCCGCGCAGCTCGCCGAGCCGACCGCCGAGATGATCCGCCGGCTCGGCGCCCACACGAAGCAGCCGATGCGTTTCCTGTTCACCCACGTCGGCCTGTTCCGGGGGCTGCTCACCGCCGTGTTCTCGCGTCTGGGCCCGGAGACCAACGCGATGGTGCGCACCACCTACGCCGTCACCCGCCTGCGCGGCTCGGCCGGCGACAACGTCATCGCCGAGAAGGCCACCGCGATGGTCAACGTGCGCATCGCGGTCGGGTCGAGCCTGGCGGAGGCGCTGGCCCACATCCAGCAGGTGGTGCGCCGCGACGGCGTCGAGGCGCGCCTCGTCTACGGCTCCGAGCCCTCGCCGGTCTCGCCCGCGAGCGGCGAGGCGTGGGAGCGGCTGTCCGCCTCCATCGGAGAGCTCTTCCCCGAGGCGATCGTCACGCCCTACGTCATGCTGCAGGCCAGCGACGGGCGGCACTTCACCCGCATCAGCGAGCACGTCTACCGCTTCCTGCCGTTCGATCTGACGACCGCGGAGCGGGCGACGCTGCACGCGATCGACGAGAGCATCCGCGTCTCGACCTACCTGCGCGGCATCGAGTTCTTCCGCGACCTGCTCGCGCGCAGCTGACGTCGGCTACGTTCCGGGGGCCGTCTGGGCGATCCAGCCGTCGAGGGCGCTCGGACGGTCGGTGGCGATGCCGTCGACCCCGAGCGCGAGCGCCTCGGCCCAGCTCTCCCGATCGTTGAGCGTGTAGAGCAGCACCCCGAGTCCCGCATCGTGCATCGCCTCGACGACCTCGGGGCGCTGCTCGAGCTCCTCGGTGCGGGTCATGAACGCGCTGGCGGTGTATTTCTGCACGAGCGTGACCGGATCCTCCGGCAGGGTCTTCCGCAGCACGATCCGCGGGAACGCGGCGGCGACCTCGGAGAGCGAGGCGAGCGAGACCTTGCTGAAGCTCGCGAACGAGACGCGGTTCTGCACGCCGCGCGGGAAGATCTCGGCGATCATCGAGCGCACCTCCTCGGGCGTCCAGTCGCCCTTGAGCTCGAGCAGCGCGCGCGAGTCCGAATCCGCGAGCAGGTCGAGGAACTCACCGAAGGTCGGCACGAGCGTGCCGCGGAAGCGCTCGTCGTACCAGGAGCCCGCGTCGAGCTTGCGCAGTTCGTCAAGCGTCTTGTTGGCAACGCTGCCGGTGCCGTTCGTGGTGCGATCCACGGTGGTGTCGTGCATCAGCACCACCTGCCCGTCGCGGGTCAGCTGAAGGTCGGTCTCGACGTAGGCGAAGCCGCTGTCGAACGCGGACTGGAAGGCGGGCAGCGTGTTCTCGGGCGCATCCGAACGGTCGCCGCGATGCGCGGCGATGAACGCCGACTCGCCGGGACTGCGCAGCTCGCCGAACGGGCTGGCGGCGAAGACGCGGACGGCGTCGGGGTTCAGCGCCATCACGAGCACGAGCCCGAGGGTGAGGGCGCTCGCGACGAGAGCGCGACGAAGCGGGTGGGTGGGGTGACCGAGCTTCGGGGACTCGGCAACGGGCTGCGCTGTCGTCATTGACACGCTTTCGTTTCGGGTTCACCACGGATGTGGTCCCCGCGTCGCTGCGGGTGCCTCGAACCTAGCAGGTTGCGTTACCGGTTTGTTACCTATTCGTCACCGAGTCGTGATCTGGTCGGCGGCGTCCCCGCCCGCCGCGTCCGCGCGCGCCTCGGCCTCGGCTCGCGCGGTGATGCGCAGGGCCATGCCGCGGAAGATCACCCCGTGGAACGGGAGGATCGCGAACCAGTACAGCCGCCCGGCGAGACCGCGCGGGAAGAACACGGCGCGCTGCCGGTACAGCGAGCCGTCATCGTGCGGCACGGCGGAGAGCTCGAGCCAGGCGCGGCCCGGGAGCTTCATCTCGGCGCGCAGGCGCAGGAAGCGCCCCCGGTCGAGCTCCTCCACCCGCCAGAAGTCGAGCGCCTCGCCGAGCGCCAACCGGTGCGGATGACGACGCCCGCGTCGCAGCCCCACCCCGCCGACGAGCTTGTCGAGCCAGCCGCGCAGAGCCCAGGCGAGCGGGAAGGAGTACCAGCCGTTGTCACCGCCGATGCCCTCGATGACGCTCCACAGTCGCGCTGGCGACGCGGTCGAGGTCTGCTCCCGCGCATCCACGTAGACGGTGTGCCCCGACCACTCCGGGTCGCTCGGCAGCGGATCGCTCGGGGCGCCCAGCACGGCGTCGTTCTGCCAGCTGGTCTCCACCTCGCCGGAGCGCATCTTGCCGAGCGCCAGGCGCACCGCGCGCCGATAGCCCGTCAGCCCGCCGTCGGGGTCGGGAATCCAGCGCGCGATGTCATGCTCGCGGCACACGGCGTCGTTCTGCAGACTCGTCACCAGCGGCACGGCGAGCGCGCGCGGGATCGGGGTGACCAGGTTGACCCAGTGCGAGGCGAGCCACGGCGTCAGCACCGGCAGCGAGGCGATCGGCCGCTGGTGGAGCCCCGCCTCGACGGCGTAGCCGTTCATCATCTGGCCGTAGCGCAGCACATCCGGCCCGCCGATGTCGAAGGCCCGGTTCACCTCGGGTGGCAGTTCGGCCGCCTCGAGCAGGTAGTAGAGCACGTCGCGCACGGCGATCGGCTGGATGAAGTTGCGGACCCATTTCGGTGCGGGCATATACGGCAGCACCTCGGTGAGGTGCCGGATCATCTCGAAGCTCGCCGAGCCGGAGCCGATCACGACCCCCGCCTGCAGCGCCGCCGTCGGCACCCCGGAGGCGAGCAGGATGTCTCCGACCTCGGCGCGCGAGCGCAGGTGCGGCGACAGCTTGCCCTCGGGGTGCAGGCCGCCCAGGTAGACGATGCGTGAGACGCCCGCCTCGCGCGCCGCCGCCGCGAAGGCCTCGGCGTGCCGCCGGTCGACGTCGGCGAAGTCGCGGTGCGCGGTCATCGAATGCACCAGGTAGTACGCCACCTCGCGACCGTCGAGCGCACGGCGCACCGCCTCCGGGTCGCCGAGGTCTCCCTCGACGACCTCGACATCGGCCGCCCAGGGCACATCGCGCAGTCGCGCGCGGTCGCGCACGAGCACGCGCACCTCGTGACCGCGTTCCAGAAGCCGGGGAGCCAAGCGCCCGCCCAGATACCCGGTCGCGCCGGTCAGGAGGATGCGCATGCCGCCACGCTAAGCCTCCGGGCTGAAGAAACCCCGGGTCCCGACGAGATGCAGCCCCCGTGAAACGCGCGCCCCTCCCCGCGAGCGGCGCCAAAAGCGCGATCTTGCACGCCGCGATCGCACTTTTGGCACCGGTCGCGCGGCGCGCGACGGCGAACGCGACGGCCGGCTCAGATCAGCGACTTGGTGTGCCAGACCGTCTTCGTCTCGGTGAGCGCGACGATCCGGTCGAGCGAGCGCGCGGGCACGCCCGGCTCCGGATGCAGGACGCGCTTCAGCGTGTCGGCCGCCGCGATCTCGAGGTCGATCCAGTCGAGAGCATCGGCTCCCGCCAGGTCGAGCGCGTTCACGTCGGCGTGGCTCGCGAGCCACGGGGCGATCTCGGCCGGCGAGCCGGTGAGCACGTTGACGACGCCGCCCGGCAGGTCGCTCGTGGCGAGCACCTCGGCGAGGCTGATCGCGCTGAGCGGGTGCTGCTTGCTCGCGATCACGACCACCGTGTTGCCGCTCACGATCGCGGGCGCCACGACGTTGACCAGGCCCAGCAGCGATCCGCCGGTGCCCTGCGGCGCCACGATCGCGACGACACCGGTCGGCTCCGGCACCGAGAGGTTGAAGTAGGGGCCCGCGACCGGGTTGCCGGTTCCGGCGACCTGCACGTACTTGTCGGCCCATCCGGCGAACCAGACCCAGGAGTCGATCGCCGCATCCACCTGCGCGATCGCCGCCGACTTCGACACGCCCTCGGAGGCCGCGACCTCGGCGACGAACTGCTCGCTCCGCCCCTCCAGCACCTCGGCGATCCGGTACAGCACCTGACCGCGGTTGTAGGCGGTCGCGCCCGCCCAGCCGGGCTGCGCGGCGCGGGCGGCCACAACGGCGTCGCGCCCGTCCTTGCGGCTGGCGAGTGCGGCGTTGGCGAGGAACTTGCCCTTCGGCGTTGTCACCTCGTAGCTGCGGCCCGACTCGGTGCGCGGGAACTTGCCGCCGATGTAGAGCTTGTAAGTCTTGGGGATCGTCAGGTGGGTCATCGAGCTGCTCCCTTGGTCTCGATACGCGCGCTGCGCGCGCTACTCGACCCGCCTGCGGCGAGGTACGCGGTGAGGCCGTGGCGGCCGCCCTCCCGGCCGTAGCCGGACTCCTTGTAGCCGCCGAACGGCGACGCCGGGTCGAAGCGGTTGAAGGTGTTCGCCCAGATCACCCCCGCGCGCAGCTTGTCGGCGACGGCGAGGATCTTCGAGCCCTTGTCGCTCCAGATGCCGGCCGAGAGGCCGTACGGCGTGTTGTTCGCCTTGGCGATCGCCTCGGCGGGTGTGCGGAAGGTGAGCACGCTGAGCACCGGGCCGAAGATCTCCTCGCGGGCGACGCGCGAGCTCGTCGACACGTTGGTGAAGATCGTCGGGGCGTACCAGAAGCCGTTCTCGGGGAAGTCGCACGGGGCACTCCAGCGCTCGGCGCCCTCGGCCTCGCCGGCCGCGACGAGCGCGGTGATGCGTTCGAGCTGCTCCTGCGAGTTGATCGCGCCGATGTCGGTGTTCTTGTCGAGCGGATCACCGAGGCGCAGCGTCGACAGTCGACTCTTCAGCCGGTCGATGACCTCGTCGTGGATGTTCTCCTGCACGAGCAGGCGGCTGCCCGCGCAGCAGACGTGGCCCTGGTTGAAGAAGATGCCGTTGACGATGCCCTCGATCGCCTGATCGATCGGCGCGTCATCGAAGACGATGTTGGCGGCCTTGCCGCCGAGCTCGAGCGTGACCTTCTTGCCGGTGCCGGCGACCGCCTTGGCGATCTCGCGGCCGACCGCGGTCGAGCCGGTGAAGGCGACCTTGTCGACGTCGGGGTGGCGCACGAGCGTCGCCCCGGTGGCGCCCGCGCCGGTCACGATGTTGACGACGCCCTTCGGCAGCTCGGCCTGCTGGAGGATCTCGGCGAACAGCAGCGCCGTGAGGGAGGTCGTCTCGGCGGGCTTCAGCACCACCGTGTTGCCCGCGGCGAGCGCCGGGGCGACCTTCCAGGCGAGCATCAGCAGCGGGAAGTTCCAGGGAATGACCTGACCGGCCACCCCGAGCGCCTTCGGGTTGGCGCCGAGGCCCGCGTAGTCGAGCTTGTCGGCCCAGCCCGCGTAGTAGAAGAACCAGGCGGCCACGAGCGGCACGTCGACGTCGCGGCTCTCCTTGATCGGCTTGCCGTTGTCGAGGCTCTCGGCCACGGCGAGCTCGCGTGCGCGCTCCTGCACGAGGCGGGCGATGCGGAACAGGTACTTGCCGCGGTCGGCGCCCGACAGCTTCGACCAGGTCTTGTCGTAGGCGCGGCGGGCCGCGGCAACGGCCAGATCGACGTCGCGCTCATTGGCGGTGGCGATCTCGGCGATGACCTTCTCGGTCGCGGGCGACACCGTCGAGAACGGGGTGCCGTGCCCGTCGACGAAGTCGCCGTCGATGAACAGGCCGTAGGAGTCGCGAAGCTTCAGGATGCTCGTCGACTCGGGCGCCGGGGCGTAGTCCAGGAAGCCGCCACCGGCGGGGATGTCAATGTCTTTCACCATGCTGCGGTCCTCAGTCGATCGTGACGTAGTCGGGGCCGGAGTAGTGGCCGGTCTGAAGCTTCTGCCGCTGCAGGAGCACATCGTTGAGCAGGCTCGAGGCGCCGAACCGGAACAGGTGCGGCTGCAGCCACTCCTCGCCCACCGTCTCGGCGACCGTCACCAGGTACTTGATCGCATCCTTCGAGGTGCGGATGCCGCCGGCCGGCTTCACGCCGATCTTCTCCCCCGTCAGGCGGTACCAGTCGCGCACCACCTCGAGCATCAGCAGGGTGACCGGCAGCGTCGCCGCGGGGCTCACCTTTCCGGTCGAGGTCTTGATGAAGTCGCCGCCGGCGAGAATCGCCAGCCAGCTGGCCCGGCGCACGTTGTCGTAGGAGTTCAGCTCACCGGTCTCGAGGATCACCTTGAGGCTCGCGAACGTGCCATCCTCGCGGCGGCAGGCCTCCTTCACGGCCACGATCTGCTCGAACACCTCGCCGTAGCGGCCCGCGAGGAACGCGCCGCGGTCGATCACCATGTCAATCTCGTCGGCGCCCGCCGCGACCGCATCGCGGGTGTCGGCGAGCTTCACGGCGAGCGAGGCGCGACCGCTCGGGAACGCGGTGGCGACCGCCGCGACGGAGACGAGGCCGTCATCCGGGTCGCCGTGGAGGGCGCCGAGCGCCGCCACCGCATCCGGAACCATGTCGCCGTAGACGCAGACCGCCGCCACTCGGGGCGTGTCGGGCGAGCTCGGGTCGGGCGTGATCGCCTTCGCGACCAGCGAGCGCACCTTGCCGGGGGTGTCAGCACCCTCCAGCGTCGTGAGGTCGATCAGCTCGATGATGCGGTCGAGGGCCCAGGCCTTCGAGGTCGTCTTGATGGAGCGCGTTCCGAGGGCCGCCGCACGCTGCTCGAGGCCGACCGCGTCGACGCCCGGAAGGCCCTCCAGGTGGAGTCGCAGGCTCTTCTCGGTCAGCTCGGCGCCGAGCAGCCTGGTCGCGCGTTCGGCAGGAGCGAGCGCGGTGCGCGTCGTCACGCCGGAAGAGGTGGCATTCACCCCCCGAGTCTAGCGAGCACGCCTGAAACTCTCAGGGGGACGCGACGGTCGCCGCGCGCAGCAGGTGCTGCTCGTAGTCGGCACCGTGATCGCGCTCCCAGTTCTCCCAGTCGACCGGATGCCCGCGCAACAACTCCTCCAGCTGATCCAGCCGGGTCTGCCAACCGGCGATCAGCGGGGCTCGGAAACGGCTGTCGATGTGCTGCGGAACGGTGAGGACGAGCTCGGTGACGCCGCCGCGGGATCCGCCCTGCGATTCGGTCAGCTCGACGCGCACGTGGCCCAGTCGCGGCCCGTCGCTCTCGACGATCGCGGGAACCGCCGGCTCATCGGGGGCCGGGTCGCGCCGCTCGAGCACCTCGACGCCCTCGACGAGGCTCGCATCCGGATGCAGCCAGCCCTCCATCAGGATCGGGTCGACGATCGCCTCCCAGACGATCGAGCGCGGCAGATCGATCACCCGTTCCAGCCGCGAGACGCCGTTCACGCGGCCAGTGTACTGCTCTGTCAACCCCGGATGAGCAGCCACGCGGCGGTCGCTACGCTGGGGGAACCCGTGATCCCGCCGATCGAAAGTAGCTCTCTGCCGTGATCCCTGTTGCCCTCGCCATCGACCTCGGCGGTACGAAGGTCGAAGCCGGACTCGTCACCGCCGACGGCACGGTCGTCGCCTCCTCGCGCCACCGGCGCCCCACCGGCCCCGACTCAAGCTCGGAGCAGCTCGCTGAGGCGGTCACGGGCGCGACGATGGCGGCGCTCGCCAGCGTCGGCCCCGAGCACGAGCTGATCGGCGCGGGCATCGGCGCGGCCGGCCCCATCAAGGTGGCGGCCGGCGCCGTCTCGCCGCTCAACCTGGCGAGCTGGCGCGACTACCCGCTGCGCGACCTCGTGCGCAGCGTCGTCGAGCCGGTCGCGCCCGGTGTGCCGGTGACGCTGCGCATGGACGGGCTGTGCATCGCCCTCGCGGAGCACTGGGTGGGTGCCGCTCGCGGTGCCGGCAATGCGATGGGGATGATCGTGTCGACCGGCGTCGGCGGCGGACTGATCCTCGGCGGCCGCACCGTCCCGGGCCCCACCGGCAATGCGGGCCACATCGGACACGTCGAGGTCGCCGGCTTCGACGACCCCTGCGCCTGCGGCGGCGCCGGATGCCTCGAGGCCGTCGCCTCCGGCCCCAAGACGGTCGCCTGGGCGCGCCGCGAGGGCTGGGAGGGCAGCACCGGGGAGGAGCTCGCCGCGGCCTACGCCGCCGGCGACGAGGTCGCCCGACGCGCCGTCGCCCGTTCCGGCCGCGCGATCGGCCAGGCGATCGCCTCCGCGACGGCACTCGTCGATCTCGACGTCGTCGCGATCGGCGGCGGGTTCTCGCACGTGACGCCGGACCTCTTCGACGCGATCCGCGAGCCGATCGCCGAGCACGTCCAGTTCGGCTTCGTCACCAAGGTGCGCGTCGTTCCGTCGGGGCTCTCCGGCGACGGTCCGCTGATCGGCGCCGCGGCGCTCATCCACCGCTCCGAGCTGATCGACTCCTAGCCGCTCGGCGCCGCCGCCGGCCCGCCCCCGCCCCGCGCAAAGTCGGAGCTGGGGCGAGTTCGTCCACGACCCGTGGACGAGACGCGTGAATCTCCGACTTTGCGTCGGGAGACGCGCTTTGCGTCGGGAGACGCGCCGGCCTGACGGGTTCAGCCGGCGCGGCGCTCGAGCTCGTCCTCGACGGTCTCACCGCGTGCCAGCACCACGAGCGCGGGCACGGCGAAGATCGCGGCGGCGAGCAGCAGCCAGAGCGGGGCGATCCATCCCCCGGTCGCCGAGTGGATGACCCCGACCAGGAACGGTCCGGCCGCGCCCACGAGGTAGCCGAAGCCCTGCACGAACCCGCTCAGCGCCACCGCTCCGCCGGCGGTGCGCGAGCGGAGTCCGATGAGGGCCAGCGCGAGCGGGAACAGGAGCGGGCCGAAGCCGGCCATCAGCACCCACAGCCAGGTCGCGCTCGACGGGGCGATGAGCAGTCCCAGATAGCCGGCGAGGTGGAAGGCGATCCCGGCGACCACGAGCGGGGTCGCGGAGCGCAGCCGCGACGCGAGCACGGGAACCAGCAGCGCGGCCGGGAAGCCCGCGATCGTGAACAGAGCAAGCAGACCGCCCGCAGCGGCCGGCTCCACGCCCGCCACGTCGCTCACCATGAGCGGCAGCCAGGCGAAGGCCGCATAGGCTCCGAACGACGCCGTGGCGAACACCCCGGCGACCGACCAGGCGGTCGGCGAGCGCAGAACGCTGAGCCGGGAGGCGACCGGAAGCGCGCCGGTCTCGACCGCCTCGGCGGCGCGCGCCGCCGCATCGTGGGCCTGATCGTGACGTCCGAGCAGGCTGATCACCCACGGAATCGCCACCACGATCGCCGAGGCGAACCACACGCCGAGCGACACCCGCCAGCCGGCACCCTCCGCCACCGGCACCGCGATCAGCGCCGGAATGGTGGCCCCGACCGACATCACGGTCGCGTAGATCGCCGTGACGGCCCCGACCCGGGTCGGGAAGTAGCGCTTGACAATCGGCGGAAGCAACACGTTCGCGACCCCGACGCCGAGCAGCGTGACGATCGTCGCCGTCACGAGGATGAGGGTCGAGCCCGCGAGCGCGCGTCCCAAGTGGCCGGCGACCATCACGATGATGGCGAGCACCAGGGCGCGCTCCAGCCCAACCCGGCGCACCACCATCGGTCCGATCAGCCCGGAGGCGGCGAACGCGAGCGGGGGCGTCGCCCCCAGCACGCCGAGGGCCACAGGATCGAGGGTCAGCTCCGCCGAGATGAGATCGACGATCGGCGAGATCGCGGCCACCGCCGTGCGCAGGTTGAGGGCGAGCAGGACGACGCCGACGAACACCAGCACACGACCGCGTCGCAGCCTTCGAGCCTCGAAGGCCTCACGTTCACTCACCGCACGAGTCTAGGAGCGCCGGCCTGTGCGGCGCCGTGCCGTGCGCACGCCGGCCCGCGTACAGTCGCCACCATGAGTGATCTGACACGGCACCTGCCGTTGAGCAGCCGTGCGCGTCGCGACGAGTCGCGCGTCGAGTCGAACTGGTCGCGCCGTCAGGGCGAGCTGCTGCTCGCGGTCGCCGAGATTCTCGAGGCGGAGGGACCCGGCGCCGCGACGCACGCAACCCTGCGAGCGGGCGTCACCGTCGAAGAGCTCGCGCGTTCGATCGCCCGCACCGTCACCCGGGGACGACGCGAGCGCACCGCCCTCGCCAGCGAGAGCCTTGCCGAGCTCACGAGCCGCATCCGCACGCTCGCCATGGAGCGCCTCGCGGCCCGCACTCGCGTCCGCGTGCCCGAGCTCGGCGCCACGCTCGCCGACGCCTGGGAGCTCGCGCTCGCGCTCGGGCGGCCGCTCGCCGTCACCTCGACGGTGTCGGGCGCCGTGGCGCTCGCCCGAAGCCTCGCTGCGCCGATGCCGATCCGCGCGGTGGTGCGCGGTCGCCGACTGATCGCGAGCGACGCCGGGTGGGAGATCGGATCGGGGCCCCCGATCACGGGAAGCGCCGCCGCGATCGTGCTCTTTCTCTACGGCCACCGCGGCGTCCCCGGCGGCTGACGCCGGTCAGCGCGGCGACTGCGCGGCGAGGATCTCGCGGACCTTGGCCACGTCGGCGGCAAGCTCGGCCACGAGGGCCTCGATGCCGTCGAAGCGCAGCATCGGACGCACGAAGTCGACGAACTCGAGCTCGATGGTGCGCCCGTAGACATCCACGTCGACGTCGAGCAGGTAGGCCTCGACCTGGTGCTCGGGAATCCCTTCAAAGGTCGGGTTGTTGCCGACCGAGACGGCGGCCGCGTAGCGCTCGCCGTCGATCGTCGCCCAGGCCGCGTAGACGCCGTCCGCCGGCACGAAGCCTTCGATGTCGGGGTCGAGATTGGCGGTGGGGAATCCGAGCTCCCGCCCCCGATGCTCGCCGTGCACCACGATCGACCGCACGGTCGGCGGGCGGCCGAGAAGCTTCGCCGCATCGTGGACCTTGCCCTCGTCGAGCAGCTCGCGGATCCAGGTGGATGACGCCCGCCGGTCCGAGCCGGTCACCGCATCCCCCGACCCGGCGACATCGCTGATCACGACCGTCTCGAAGCCGCTCTCGGCCCCGATCCGGGTGAGCAGATCGACGTCGCCCTGACCGCGGGCGCCGAACCGGAAGTCGGCACCGGCGAGCACGAGGCGAGCGCCGAGGGCGTGCACCAGGGCGTTCTCCACGAACTCGGTCGCGGGAACGGCGCTGAGCTCGCGATCGAAGGTGAGCATGAGCGTCGCCGCGACGCCCGCCGCGGCCAGCAGTTCGAGCTTCTGCTCGTTGCTGACCAGCGCCGGCGGGCAGAGCTCGGGGCGCAGCAGCGCGAGCGGGTTGCGATCGAAGGTGACCACCACCGGCGCGATGCCGAGCTCATCGGCGCGCGTGCAGAGCGTCTGAAGGAGCGCGCGGTGCCCGAGGTGCACCCCGTCGAACTTGCCGATCGCGATCGCCGACGGTCCGAAGTCGGAGGGCACCTCGCTCAGACTGCGGAATATCCTCACGAGCTCGCCGCCGGGGCGGAGACGCGCGTGCTGCGGCGCAGCCACCACAGCCCGAGGATCGGCAAGGCGAGCGGGATCAGCAGATACCCGGCTCCGAACGCGCTCCAGACGGTCGCCTGGCCGCCGATCGGCGACGCGGAGTCGAGTCCCAGCAGGCCCGGCGCGACAACGCTCACGGTGCCGATCGTCAGCACGCCGACGAGCTCGAAGCCGATGGTGATCCACGCCAGCCGGTCCCACCGCAGCGCGAGCGCGAGCGTCGCGACGATGTAGACCGCGGCAGCGACCGCCGACAGCGAGTAGGCCAGCGGCGCCTCGTCGAAGCGCGTCGCGATCTGCAGCACCGAGCGTCCGGTCGCCGCGATCGCCAGGATGCCGTAGACGGCGACGAGGGCACGGCCGGAGCCGCTGATCCGCCGCGACGACGGACTCGATTCGGGTGAGCGCAACATCGCCCCCCAGCGTACTGCCGCCGGGCGCGGCGCGCCGCGCATCTCAGGCCAGCTGGATCGCCCAGATCTGCTGCATGCGGTAGATCATGATCGCGATCGAGATCGCCGCGATCCCCAGCACCACACTGCTCCAGCGCGAGCGCTCCATCAGCGCCCACAGCACCGCGATCGGCGGGATCAGCAGCGCCGTCACGAGGTACACGAAGAACTCCAGCACGCTGCCGGTGGCGACGTTGCCGAAGCCGGGCGCCACGAGCGCGATGATCAGCTGCGCGAGCAGCAGCAGTTCCACGAGCGCGACCGACAGAATCGCGGCGTCGTTGGGCGCGCGCTTGGTGATGCCCAGACCGACGCAGTACAGCCCCGCGAGCGATGCGATGACGACCTGAATGATCGTGAACCAGGAGATCACGAGAGCACCTCCTGGGTGGGGAAATTGACGAGGATGCGCGCGGTGCCGTCGACGATGGCGGCGAGCCCCGCGAGCCGGCCGTCCGGTCCGAGCAGAGCGATGACCTCGGCATCCGGGTGGTCGACCGTAATGCGCTTGCCGTGCGCCAGATCGCGCAGCCGGGCTTCGTCGAGCATCGAGCTCGGGTAGAGGGCGGTCGCCACCGCGCCGGGGGCGAGCAGCGCCGCGCGGGCCCGCTCCGGCTGCTCGGGGTCGAGCACGATCGCGTCGTCGACCGAGAACGGGCCGATCCGGGTGCGCCGCAGCGCCGTCAGGTGCCCTCCGACGCCGAGCGCGGCGCCCAGGTCGCGCGCCAGCGCGCGCACGTAGGTGCCGGAGGAGACGCTCACCCGCACGTCGAGATCGATCGTGCCCTCGGGCAGCTCAGACCCGCGCCGCTCCTCGTCGACGACGAACGAGCTCACGGTGACGTCGCGGCCGCGCAGCTCGACCGTCTCGCCGGCGCGCGCCAGCTCGTAGGCCCGCCGCCCCTGCACCTTGATCGCGCTGACCGTCGACGGAACCTGGGTGATCGGGCCGGTGAGGCTCGCGATGACCTCGTCGATCGCGCCGCGATCGAGGCCGCGCGCATCCGCGCCGCCGGTGATCTCGCCTTCGGCGTCGTCGGTGCTCGTCGACTGGCCGAGACGGATCGTCGCCGCGTAGTCCTTGTCGAGTCCGACGAGGTAGGTCAGCAGACGGGTGGCGCTGTCGACACCGAGCACCAGCAGCCCCGTCGCCATCGGGTCGAGGGTGCCGGCGTGACCCACTTTGCGGGTGCCCAGGGCGCGGCGGGCCCTCGCAACGACGTCATGGCTCGTGAAGCCCTGCGGCTTGTCGACGAGCAACACTCCCGGGCTTGCAGACACCTCGCCATCGTATCGCCGCACGCCCGCCCGGCCTGCGCCCCTACGATGCCAGAGTGCGAATTGGAATCATCGGGGCCGGAGCCGTCGGCGGCGCCCTCGCCGCGCTGCTCGAGAAGGCGGGGCACGAGGTGGCGGTTGCGGCGCGCGGAGCGCAGCTGGCCGCGATCCGCGAGAACGGCATCCGACTGGATGGCGGTTTCGGCGAGCACGTCGCGCGCGTGAGTGCGGACGAGTTCCTGACCTCGGCCCCCGAGCTGGCGATCCTCGCCACCAAGGCGCAGGATGCCCGCGTCGCCCTCGACGCGCACAGCACGGTGCTGGCGGGCGTTCCGCTGCTCGTGGTGCAGAACGGTCTCGGCGGTCTCACCGTCGCGCGCGAGGAGCTTCCCGACTCGCCGCTGTTCGGCGGGCTGGCACTGTTCGCCGCCTCCTACCTCTCGCCCGGCCGCATCACCATCACCGCGGCGCTGCCGCTCGTGATCGGCGCCGGCGACGGAACCACCCCCGACGAGCTCGACGCGCTTGCCGCGACGCTGCGCGAAGCGCTGCCGACCGAGGTCGCGCCGGACCTCGAGTCGGCGCAGTGGAGCAAGCTCCTCGTCAACCACGTGAACGCGCTGCCGGCGATCACCGGACTCAGCGTGCAGGAGGTGGTCGCGCATCCGGGTCTTCGACGCGTGATGACTGCGAGCATGCGCGAGACGGTGCGCGTCGCGCGTCGGCTCGACATCCGGCTCGGCGAGATCCAGGGGGTCTCCGGTCGCCTGCTCGAGGCCATCGGCTGGGCCCCGCTGGCGATCGGCTCCCTGTTCCCGCGAATGCTCGCCGACCGGATGGGCGACGTGCCGAACCCCGGTTCGACGCTGCAGAGCATCCAGCGCGGACAGCTCACCGAAATCGACTTCCTGAACGGCGCGGTCGTCGCGGCGGCGCAGCGGGCGGGGATGCGCACGCCGACGAACGCCGCGCTCGTGAACCTGGTGCACCAGGTGGAGCGGTCGGGCCAGTTCCTCGACCCCGAGGACGTGCTCGCGCGGGTTCCCGTCTAGTCGACCGCGTCCCCTCAGCAGGAGTCGGCGAACACCCGGCGGGGGCTCTCCGGGTCGGCGTTGTCCACGATCGCGCTCGCGCGGGTGCGCGGCTCCGCGTCGGCGGCGTACGTCGCCAGCGGCTCGCCCGGCCCGTCGAGCCAGATGCTGAAATTCCAGATCGAGCGCAGGTCCGGCCGCAGCAGATACTCCCCCTCGACGAGAAGGATCGCATTGGCGGGCGCGGTGGTCCAGGTCGGCTCGAGCGGCTGATCCGCGTCGGCGTCGAAGGCGGCCAGCACGAACGCGGCGCTGCCGCCGAGCCGGAACGGGTCGATCAGCACCCGACGGAACACCGAGTAGTCGAACGCGTCACGATAGCGCCCCTCGGGGGTGTCGGCTCCGCGCTCGTTCCGCGGGCGCTGGAAGTCGTCGATGTGGGCCACGACGGCGGCGTGCCCCCGTCGCACCAGGACGACGGCCAGGTCGGTCGCGAATGCGCGCGATCCGGAGCCCTCGGCGCCCTCGACGGCCACCGCGACGCGACCCTTGGCGTAGTGCGCCAGGATCTCGGCGGCGAGCGCCTCGAGCACGTCCTCGCGGGCGGGCGACCATGTCGGCATGATCTCAGCGTAGCCACGGCGTCGTAGCCTGGCTGGGTATGAACGCGCCCGACTCCCCCGACGACCCTCGCGCCGAACTCGGCGACCGGGTCGCGGCCTGGTTCGCGGCCGGGCATCGAGATCTGCCCTGGCGCCGCGACGGCTTCGGCGCGTGGGGAATCCTGGTGAGCGAATTCATGCTGCAGCAGACGCCGGTCGCCCGCGTGATCCCCCGTCTGGAGGCGTGGCTGGAGCGCTGGCCCACCCCCGCCGACCTGGCGGCGGTGCCGCCGGGCGAGGCGGTGCGCGCCTGGGATCGGCTCGGGTACCCGCGCCGGGCGCTCGCCCTGCACGGGGCGGCCGTCGCGATCACCGAGCAGCACGGCGGGCGCGTGCCCGACGACGTAGCGGCCCTGCTCGCCCTCCCCGGCGTGGGGCCGTACACCGCCCGCGCGGTCGCCGCCTTCGCCTACGGCGTGCGCTCGCCCGTCGTCGACACCAACGTGCGCCGCGTGCTCGCGAGAGCGCTGCGCGGGGATGCGGAGCCCGGCCCGCCCTCGACCCGGCGCGACCTCGCCGAGATGGAGGCGACGCTGCCGACGGATGCGGCGACCGCCCGTCTCACCAACGCCGGCACGATGGAGCTCGGCCAGACCGTCTGCACCGCGCGAGCGCCGCGCTGCGAGGAGTGCCCGATCGCCGCACTGTGCGCCTGGCGCGCCGCCGGCTACCCCGAGTACACCGGAACGCGGGCGCCGCGCCAGAAGAAGTACGAGGGCTCCGACCGGCAGGTGCGCGGGCTCGTGCTCGGCGAGCTGCGCGCGCACGAGGTGCCGGTGCCGCTGGAAGCACTGCGCGCCCGGTGGTCGGCGGCGGGCCTCGACGACGCCGAGCAGTTCGCGCGGGCGCTTGCCGGGCTCGAGCGCGACGGGCTCATCACGGCCGCGCCCGAGGGCTACTCGCTGCCCGCCGCCTAGGGTTGAGACGTGCCCGTTCATCCGCTCCGCCTTGCCCGTGCCACCGCCGAGGCCGAGCTGGTCACGGCGCTTGCCGCACTGCCCGCCTCCCTCGGACTCGAGCGGGAGTTCTCGCCCGAAGTGCTCGCCGAGGCGAAGACGGCCGCCGCCACGACGCCGCTGCCGGAGGCCGATCGCACCGACATCCCCTTCCTCACGATCGACCCCGAGGGCTCGACGGACCTCGACCAGGCGCTCGCCCTCGAACGCGGCGCCGACGGGCTCGTCGTGCACTACGCGATCGCCGACCTGCCCGCCTTCGTCTCCCCCGGCGGTGCGGTCGATCACACGGCGCGCGAGCGCGGGATGACGATCTACGCGGCCGACGGACGCATCCCGCTGCATCCGGTCGCCATCAGCGAGCACGCCGCCTCACTGCTGCCGAACGAGGTGCGCGGCGCCTTCGTGTGGACGTTCCGCCTCGACGGCCGCGGCGAGGTCGTCGAGACCTCACTCGAGCGGGCCCGGGTGCGCAGCCGCCGCCAGCTCTCCTACGAGCAGGCGGATGCGGAGCTCGCGGCCGGAGCCGGCGAGTCGATCGAGACACTGCGGCTGCTGCTCGAGCTCGGCGAGCTGCGCCTCGCGCTCGAAGCCGAGCGCGGCGGGGCGAGCCTGTCGACGCCCGAGATCCTGGTCGCCCACGACGGCGACCGCTACACGCTGGAGCGCCGCGCTCTGCACGCCATCGAGCGCGCCAACGCCCAGCTCTCGCTGATGACCGGCATGGCGGCGGCGCAGATCATGCTCGACGGCGGCGTGGGGATCCTGCGCACCATGCCTCCTGCCGACGCGGAGTCGGTCGAGCATTTCCGCCGTCAGACGCGCGCGCTCGGACGGGCCTGGCCCGCCGATCAGGCCTACGGCGACTACCTGCGCGAGCTCGACGGCGAGCAGCCGCGCGACCTGGCGATCCTGCACGCGGCCTCGGCACTGTTCCGCGGCGCGAGCTACACCGTTTTCGACGGCGCCGAGCCGGAGGAGAAGATCCAAGCCGCGATCGCCGCGCCGTACACGCACGTCACCGCGCCGCTGCGGCGCCTGGTCGACCGGTTCGCGCTGCTTGTCTGCGAGGCGCTCGTCCGCGGTGAACGGCCGCCGGCCTGGGTGCTCGAGGCGCTGCCGGAGCTGCCCGGCATCATGGGGCGCGCCGCGAGCGCGGCCGGGCGCCTGGACCGGCTGACCCTCGACCTGGTCGAGGCCGCCGTGCTCACCCCGCGCGTCGGCGAGGAGTTCGATGCCGTCGTGGTGCGGGCCACCGGCTCGGGCGGGCGCATCCAGCTCGCCGACCCCGACGTCGAGGCCGAGTTCACCGGAGACGTCGAACCGGGCGAGTCGCTCCGCGTGCGCCTGACGCGCGCCGACGTCGCCACGGGCACCCTCGAGTTCACCCGCGCCTAGCGCGCGCTCCGCACCCCACCTCCCCGCGAGCGGTGCCAAAAGTGCGATCCGCGCGCCCCACACCCCACGTTTCGCACCGCTCGACGGGTGCGCGGGGCGCGCGCGGCGCGGCTCAGCGCACCCAGCGCTCGATCCGGATGGTCGCGCCGAGCGTCTCGTACTCGGCCGTCTCGCCGTCGGGCACGAAGTGGTGTTTGCGGTAGAACGCCGCCGCGCGGGGGTTGTCGTGCGCCGCCCAGAGGAACGCAGGCGCGTCGCCGAGCGCCCGCGTCAGCAGCTCGGCACCCGCACCCGAGCCGTGGTGCGACGACAGCACGTAGACCCCATTCAGTTCGCGCGCACGCGGATGCCTCCCGGGATCCCGATCGGATGCGGTGACCCAGCCGACGACCTCGTCACCGTCTGTCGCGACCCACGCCTCTTCCTCGGAGCCGGTGAGGATCTCGCGCCAACGCTCGACGCGGTCCTCTGCCCGCAGCGCGTCGAGCCGCTCGGGCGCAACGAGATGGCGGTACGTCTCCTGCCAGGCGCGCACGTGGACGTGCGCGATTCCCTCCGCGTCCTCGACCGCAGCGCGGCGAACGGGCGGAGGCACCAGCTCAGTCCTCGTCGTCGTCGAGGTCGCGCGGCTTGACGTAGGGGTCTTCCTCGCCGGCGTAGGTCGCGCCGACCGACGACTGGCGCGCGACCTCGTCGCGCTCGTGCGCCGTCTTCAGCAGCGAGTCGAGCGCCGCCGCGTTCTCGGGGAGGGCATCCGGAATGAACTCCAGGCTCGGCGTCAGCCGCGCCGTGATGTTCTTCCCGACCTCGCTGCGCAGCATGCCGGTGGCCGACTTGAGCGCCGCCCACGAGTCGGCGCGCTCCTCGTCGGTGCCGTACACGGTGAAGAACACGCTCGCGTGCTGCAGGTCGCCCGTGACGCGCACGTCCGTGATCGTCACGAAGCCGAGACGCGGATCACGCAGCCCCTTCTCGAGCCGACGCGCGATGATCTCCTTGATGCGATCCGCCATCTTGGCGGCGCGATCTCCCGCAGCCATCTCTCCCTCTCCCTGCTCTCACTTCACCGGCCGTCAGCTTGGGAGCGGTCGGGGCATTTCTCCGGGCCGCTGGTTGGGCCTGGCAGCGACCACCTCGAAGGGGTGGTCGCCGGATGCGGCCCGGAGGAATGTCCCGGCCGCATCCGGCACCCAGGCTTACGCCCGGACCTTTTCCTTCATCTCGATCGTCTCGATCTCGTCGCCGATCTGGATGTCGTTGAACTTGCCGAGACCGATACCGGCCTCGAAGTCCGTGCGCACCTCGGTGACGTCGTCCTTGAAGCGACGCAGCGAGTCGATCTGCAGGTTGTCGCCGACCACGACGCCGTCACGGATGACGCGCGCCTTGGCGTTGCGCGTGATCGTGCCGGAGCGAACGATGACACCGGCGATGTTGCCGGCCTTGGAGGAGCGGAAGATCTCGCGGATCTCCGCGACACCCGACTGGACCTCTTCGAACTCCGGCTTGAGCATGCCCTTGAGCGAGCCCTCGATGTCGTCGAGCGCCGCGTAGATGACCGAGTAGAACCGAACGTCGATTCCCTCGCGGGCAGCGCGCTCGCGCGCCTTGACGTCGGGTCGGACGTTGAACCCGATGACGATCGCGTTGTCGATCGTCGCCAGGTCGATGTCCGACTCGGTGACCGCACCCACACCGCGGTGCAGGATGCGCAGCTGGACGCTGTCGTCGACCTCGATCTTGAGCAGCGCCTCCTCGAGTGCCTCGACGGCACCGGAGACGTCACCCTTGATGATGAGGTTGAGGCTCTCGACCTTGCCGTCTTCGAGCGCCTTGGTGAAGTCCTCGAGCGAGATGCGCTTGCGGGCCTTGGCCAGCAGGGCGTTGCGCTCAGCCGCTTCACGCTTCTCGGCGATCTGACGGGCGGTGCGGTCCTCCTCGGTGACGAGGAAGGTGTCGCCGGCTCGGGGCACGGTCGACAGACCCTGCACCTGCACCGGTCGGGCCGGGTAGGCCTCCTCGACCGGGTCGCCGTTCTCGTCGTGCATCGCACGGACGCGGCCGTAGGCCGTTCCCGCGACGATCGCGTCGCCGACGCGCAGCGTTCCGGACTGGATGAGCACCGTCGCGACGGCACCGCGGCCCTTGTCGAGCTTCGCTTCGATCGCGACACCGCGCGCGTCCTTGTTGGGGTTCGCACGCAGGTCGAGTCCGGCATCCGCGGTCAGCAGCACGGCATCGAGAAGCTCGTTGATGCCCTTCTGCTGGAGCGCGCTGACGTCGACGAAGAGGGTGTCGCCACCGAACTCCTCGGCGACCAGGCCGAACTCGGTGAGCTGCTGGCGCACCTTCGACGGGTTGGCGCCCTCCTTGTCGACCTTGTTGACCGCGACGACGATCGGCACGTTGGCCGCCTGCGCGTGGTTCAGGGCTTCCACCGTCTGCGGCATGATGCCGTCGTCGGCGGCGACCACGAGGATCGCGATGTCGGTCACCTGCGCACCACGAGCACGCATGGCGGTGAACGCCTCGTGACCCGGGGTGTCGATGAAGGTGATGGCACGCTCGTTGCCCTCGTGCTCGGTCCAGACCTGGTACGCACCGATGTGCTGCGTGATGCCGCCGGCCTCGCCCGCGACGACGTTCGCCTCGCGGATCGCGTCAAGCAGCTTGGTCTTACCGTGGTCGACGTGACCCATGACGGTGACGACCGGGGGCCGAATCTCGAGCTCGTCGTCCGACTCGTCTTCGAGCTCCTGCTCGAGGTCGAGATCGAAGGCGGCGAGGAGTTCCTTGTCCTCGTCCTCGGGGCTGACGATCTGGATCTTGTAGCCCAGCTCCTCTCCGAGGATCTGGAAGGTGGCCTCGTCGAGCGACTCGGTCGCCGTCGCCATCTCACCGAGGTGGAACAGCGCCGTGACGAGCGCGCCCGGCTGAACGCTGTACTTGGTCAGCGTCTCCAGCTTGTCGGCGAGGTCGCTGATGGAGGCGCCGCGGCGCAGGCGGATGACCTTGCTGCCGTCGCCGCGAGGGATCGCGACGCCGCCGAGCGTCGGGGCCTCCCGCATCTCGAATTCGGCGCGCTTCGTCCGCTTCGACTTGCGGGCCTTGCTCTTGCCGCCACCGCGA
This sequence comes from Herbiconiux sp. J20-20, assembly GCF_057365085.1. Classification (NCBI taxonomy): domain Bacteria; kingdom Bacillati; phylum Actinomycetota; class Actinomycetes; order Micrococcales; family Microbacteriaceae; genus Herbiconiux; species Herbiconiux sp. J20-20. Next base: position 37,603 of record NZ_CP195122.1, on the reverse strand, counting down.
CCGAAGGCACCCGCGGTGCCACCGCCGGGTCCACGACCGCGACCGCCGCCACCACCGGGGCGACCGGCGAAGCCGCCGGGACCGCCACCGGGACGCTGGAATCCGCCGCCGGCGCCGCCGGGACGGCCACCGCCGCCGGGACGCTGCTGGAACGGGGCGCCGCCACCGGGACGCGGAGCACCCGGACGGGGTGCACCGGGACGCGGGGCGCCGGGACGGGGCGCGCCGGGACGCGGCGCTGCGGGACGCGGGATGGCGCCGCCGGCGCCGCCGGGACGCGGCATGCCCTGCGAGCTCGAGAACGGGTTGTTGCCCGGACGCGGGGCGCCGGGACGGGCCATGCCCTGCGAGCTGGAGTACGGGTTGTTGCCCGGACGCGGAGTTCCGGGGCGCGGGGCCGGGGCATCGCCCGACGGCTTCGCGGCCGGCTGCTCGGGCGCGGGCTTCTCGGCGGCGGGCGCGGCGGCCTCGACCGGCTTCTCGGGCTCGGGGGCCTTGACCTCGGGCGCGGCGGGAGCCGGCTTCGGGCCGGGCTTCGGCGCAGGCTTGGCGGCCGGCTTCGGCGCGGGCGCCGCGGCGGGCTTGGCGACGCCGTCTTCCTCCAGCGCCTTCTTCAGGCGTCGAGCGACCGGCGGAGCGATCGAGGATGAGGCGCTCTTGACGAACTCGCCCATTTCGGTGAGTTTCGCCAGAGCGATCTTGCTGTCGATGCCGAGTTCGTTCGCGATCTCGTGCACGCGGGGGTTAGCCACAATTCTCCTGTCTGGGTCCACTCCAGGCAGGAGCGGACATCAAAGGGTGAGGGAACTCATTTCGAGTTGCTCATTACTTGTCCATGTGCTTTTCGGCCTATTCAGTCCGTTCGATTCCGGGGCGGTCATTCGCACCGGATTCCACTGTGGTCAGACTCGAGGGATCGAGTCCAGTTGCGACCCGCAGCGCTCGCCCGAAGGCGCGGCGCCGGATCGCGGTGTCAATGCACTCGGGGCTGTCATGCACCCAGGCGCCCCGGCCCGGAAGTCGTGCCGCCGCATCCGCGACGACCCGTCCGTCGCGCGCCACCACCCTCAATAACGAGGAGCGGGGAGCGCGCTGTCGGCAACCCAGGCAGGTTCTGACGGCCTCCATCCTACCCCGGCTCAGGACTCCATCACCGAATCAGGCTGGATGTCGATGCGCGCACCCGTCAATTTGGCGGCGAGTCGCGCGTTCTGACCTTCCTTGCCGATCGCGAGTGAGAGCTGGTAATCGGGCACGAGAGCGCGCACCGCCTTGAGCGATTCGTCGACGACGAACGCGCTCGTCACCTTCGCCGGGCTGAGGGCGCTCGCCACGAAGGTGGCCAGGTCATCCGAGTAGTCGACGATGTCGATCTTCTCGTTGCCGAGCTCGGCGGTGACGGCGCGGACGCGCTGGCCGAGCTCGCCGATGCAGGCGCCCTTGGCGTTGATCCCGGGCTCGAGGGCGCGCACCGCGATCTTGCTGCGGTGTCCGGCCTCGCGGGCGAGGCTCGCAATCTCGACGATGCCGCTCGCGATCTCGGGCACCTCGAGCGCGAAGAGCTTGCGCACGAGACCGGGGTGGGTGCGGCTGACGGTGATCGCCGGGCCCTTCGGGCCCTTGCTGACGCTGGTGACGTAGACGCGGATGCGCGACCCGTGCGCGTAGTCCTCGCCCGGCACCTGCTCTTCGGGCGGCAGGATCGCCTCGACCGCGCCGAGGTCGACGTGGATCATGCGCGGGTTGGGTCCTTGCTGGATGACGCCCGCGACGATGTCGCCTTCGCGCCCCTTGAACTCGCCGAGCACCTTGTCGTCGCCGATGTCGCGCAACCGCTGCGAGATGACCTGCTTGGCGGCGAAGGCGGAGACGCGTCCGAAGTCGGCGGGGTTGTCGATCGCCTCGCCAACGACCTGGCCGTCCTCATCGAGTTCGGGGACGTACACCGTGATGTGGCCGGTCTTGCGGTCGAGCTCGACGCGCGCGCCCACCTCGGGGCCCTGGTCGGTGTGCTTGAGATACGCGGTCAGGATGGCCTGCTCGATGATCCCGACCAATTCTTCAAACGGAATCTCTCGCTCGCGCTCCATGAGCCGCAGCATTCCGAGGTCGATGTCCATCTAGGCCTCCGCTATTCAGATTGTGGGCGGCCTACCCTCGGCCGCATCGATGAAGTCTAACCGAGCACGACGGGGTCGGCATACGAGCTGGGGATCGCGCGGCGCGCTCCCGCCTCGAGTCCTCGCGCATCCGGCTCTTGACAGGTCCGCCCAAGTTCATGTTAATAAGAACTAACATGAACCAGCAGAGACGCTACGACATGCGGAAGCGAACCGCGCGCGCCGACGAGACCCGCCGGCGCATCCTCGACGCGACCCTGCGGCTCGGACTCTCGGTCCCCCTCGCCTCGGTCACGCTTCCGGCCGTCGCGACGGACGCGGGCGTCACGGTGCAGACAGTCCTGCGGGGCTTCGGATCGCGCGACGGGCTCCTCGCCGCGGCCCACGAGCACGGAACGGCCCTCGTCCACGCCGAACGCCTCGCCGACCCCGACGACATCGAGGCGAGCCTTCGCTCGCTGCTAGATCACTATGAGGAGCGCGGCGACGGCGTCCTGCTGCTGCTCGCCCAGGAGTCGTGGGAGCCGACCGCCGCCGCCGTCACGACCCCCGGCAAGGCGCTGCACCGCGACTGGGCTGCGCGCGTCTTCGCTCAGGGCCTGGCGCGGGCCGACGACGACGAATCCCTGCTGGATCTGCTCGTCGTCGCGACCGACGTCTACGCCTGGAAGCTGCTGCGCCGCGATCGCGGCCTGAGCCCGGACGCCGTCGCCCGCCGCATGCGTCGCGCCGTCGACGCGCTCCTCTCCACCGCCTGACCCGACACTCCAGGAGCCCGCCATGTCCACGATCGCCATCGTCACCGCCGATGCCGGCGGCAACGTGCCCCCCGCCCGTGCCGTCGCCCGGGAGCTGCTCGCCGCGGGACACCGCGTGGTCGCGCTCGGCCACGAGCGCCAGCGGGCGCGGTTCGAGGAGCTCGGAGCCGAGTTCACGGGCCTGTCGAGCCTCGAGTTCCACGACTCGCGCCACGCCCGCTCGGTGCCGAAAGCGCTCGGCGAAGCCGCACGACTCGCCTACGATCGCGGCATCGAGCGCGAGGTTGCGCAGCGCATCCGCGAGCTCGCCGTCGATGCCGCATTCGTCGACTGCATGATGGCGTCGGCGATCGCCGGGGCCGGTTCGGCCGGGGCACGCGTGGCCGTGCACTTCCACACCCTGCTCGGCTTCTGGCAGCGCTCCTTCGCGCCGGGCCCGGTGGGACTCATCGCGCGGCTGCGCGGTCACGATCCGCGTCGGCGGTGGCGGGAGGCCGACGCGCGCCTGGTCCTCACCGATCCCGCGCTGGACCTGCGCGCGAACGGCGACGGCTTCGAGTGGACGGGCGTTGTCGAGACCGGCGTCCCCGCCCGCGCGGAGGCGGGAGCGCCCCTCGTCGTCGTGAGCCTCAGCACGACCTGGTTCCCCGGTCAGACCGCCGCCTACCAGCGCATCGCCGACGCCCTCGGCACGCTGAAGGTGCGCGGACTGATCACCCTCGGCGGCCTCGCTCCCGATCGTGAGCTCGTGATGCCAGCGAATGTCGAGGTCGTGGACCGGATCCCGCACGCCGAGGTGCTTCCGCGCGCGAGCCTCGTGATCGGGCACGGCGGGCACTCGACGACCGCGACCGCGCTCGCCCACGATCTGCCGCTGCTCATCCTTCCGATGCATCCGCTGCTCGACCAGCCGATGGTCGGAGCCGCGGTCCAGTCGCTCGGGGCCGGGCGACGACTGCCGGCCTCCGCATCGCCGGCCCGCATTGCGACCGAGACGCAGCGACTGCTCGACGATCCCGCAGTCCGCGCCTCGGCGGCCACGATCGGCGCGCGGCTTCGCACCCAGTCCGGCGCGCGCCGCGCCGCCGAGAGGCTCGCCGAACTTGCGAGCGCGACGGTGGCGCCGCGCTGAACAGCGTCAGGCGAGGCGCGCGAGCAGCTCCGTGGCGGGCACCTCGGTGCGCTCGTTGCTGCGACGGTCCCAGAGCTCGACGAGGCCGTCGGCCGCGCCGCGACCCACGATCACGATCGTCGGAACGCCCAGCAGCTCGGCGTCGCCGAACTTGACGCCGGGCGACACCTTCGGGCGGTCGTCGTAGAGCACGTCGCGGCCGGATGCCTCCAGCTCGGCGGCCACCGACGCGGCCAGCTCGAAGGCCGCCGCGTCGCGGCCCGTGGCGACCACGTGCACGTCGAACGGCGCCACCTCGGCGGGCCAGAGCAGTCCGCGGTCATCGGCGGTCGTCTCGGCGATCGCCGCGAGGATGCGGGTGACGCCGATTCCGTAGGAGCCCATCGTGACGGTGACGAGCTTGCCGTTCTCGTCGAGCACCTTGAGGCCGAGCGATTCGGCGTACTTGCGTCCCAGCTGGAACACGTGGCCGATCTCCATGCCGCGCAGCAGCTCGACGGGGCCGGAGCCGTCCGGCGCGGGGTCGCCCGCGCGCACGTCGGCCACCTCGACGGTGCCGTCGCCCACGAAATCGCGACCGGCGACGAGGCCGAAGACGTGCTTGCCGTCGGCGTTAGCCCCGGTGATCCACTCGGTGCCGTCGACGATGCGCGGGTCGAGCAGGTAGCGGATCTCGGTCGCCGACTCGGCGCCGAGCACCGCACCGGTGGGGCTCCACGGCCCGATGTAGCCCTTCACCAGCAGGGGCTGCTTCTCGAAGTCCTCGGCGGTCGCGGGCTCCACCTCGGCGGGCGCGAACGCCGCCTCGGCGCGCTTCATGTCGACGTCACGGTCACCGGGAACGGCCACGATGACCAGTTCGCGGGACCCGTCGACGTGGGTGAGCGCCAGCACGACGTTCTTGAGCGTGTCGGCGGCCGTCCATTCGCGGCCGTCGGGGCGCGGGTGGTTCCGGTTGGCGACGTCGACGAGCGTGGCGATCGTCGGGGTGTCGGGGGTGTCGTGCACGACGGCCGGTGCGAGGCCCTCGATCGGCAGCGCGGGGGGCGCGGTCGTCGTGAACGCCTCGACGTTGGCCGCGTAGCCGCCCGCCGAGCGCACGAAGGTGTCCTCGCCGATCGGGGTGGGGTGCAGGAACTCCTCGGAGCGCGATCCGCCCATGGCACCCGCGTCGGCCTGCACGATCTCGTACTCGAGTCCGAGGCGCGTGAAGATGCGCTCGTAGGCGTCGCGCTGCGCCTGGTAGGAGGCGTCGAGCCCGGCGTCGGTGTAGTCGAAGGAGTAGGCGTCCTTCATCGAGAACTCGCGCCCGCGCAGGAGTCCGGCACGCGGCCGGGCCTCGTCGCGGTACTTGTCCTGGATCTGGTAGATCGACAGCGGCAGGTCCTTGTAGCTGGAGTACAGGTCCTTCACGAGCAGCGTGAAGACCTCCTCGTGCGTCGGCGCGAGCAGGTAGTCGGCGCCCTTGCGGTCCTTGAGCCGGAAGATGCCGTCGCCGTACTCCTCCCAGCGGCCGGTCGCCTCGTAGGGCTCGCGCGGCAGCAGCGCCGGGAAGTGCACCTCCTGCGCGCCCGCCCGCTCCATCTCCTCGCGGATGACCGCCTCGATCTTGCGGCGGACCTTCAGCCCCAGCGGCAGCCAGGCGAAGATGCCGGGCGCCTGCCGGCGGATGTAGCCCGCGCGGACGAGCAGCCGGTGGCTCGCGACCTCGGCGTCGACGGGGTCTTCGCGCAGGGTTCGGACAAAGAGCTGAGACAGGAGCGTAGGCACGGCGTACAGCCTATCCGCGCGGCGCATGCGGCTCAGTCGATTGCGTTGCCCCCGACGGAGGCGCGCGCGAGCGCCACCTCGACGGCCTCGATCGCCCCCACGACGCCGATGACGAGCGCCGCCACGTCATAGCGTCCGGTGTCGAACGGGGCGTCGCTCGGAGTTCCCGGGATGCTGGCCCAGGACGGAGGCTCGGCGCCCGCGCCGAGGACCGCCGGGTCCGGGTCGTTCTGCGCGTTGACGAGCACGGAGAGGATCCCGTCGGTGCCGAACAGCCCGCCGAGCGTGCCCCCGAGCACCCCGATGAGCGCCGTGGCGGTCGACGACAGGGTCGACTCGAGGCTGGTCACGAGCGGGCCGGTCGCGGTCGACAGCGCGGTCTGGACGAGGCCGCCGACGACCGGGCCGAGGGTGGCGATGGAGCCTTCGACGCCGGTGAGCACGCCGTTCACGATCGTTGACACGGCCGCGCAGACCAGCCCGCACGAGCCCGTGCCGAGGGTCGCGTCGATCGTGCCGGAGCCGGCCAGCAGTTCGTCGAGCGATCCATCGATGTCGATCACCAGGTTGCCGAGGTCGACCGTCGTGACCACGACCGTGACGCTGACCGGCACGGTGACGGTGACACTCACGTCGACAACGTCGAGCGCGGATTCGATGGCCGAGACCACGTCGGCGACCCAGTCGGCGAGGGCGGCCGAGACCGCGTCGGTGAGTGCCGTGAGCACCGCCTCGTTGATCAGCAGCTCGGTGTTGGGGTCGAGGCCGTTGAGCCCGTCGGTGCCGTACTGCTCGCCGAGCAGAGCTGCGAGGTCGACGCCGATCGTTCCGGTGGCGAGGTCGATCTCGACGATGCCCTCGTCGTCGCTGATCGTGTCGTCGAGCAGCGCATCGACCGCCGAGAAGTCGACCGTCACCGCCACGGTCGCCGAGGGTGTGCCCACGCCGAGCGCCCCGAGCACTCCGGAGAGCGAGCCGAGCACTCCGGATGCCAGGGCGTTCGTGAGTCCGGCATCCCCCGACAGGGCGGCGACCGCGCCTTCGAGTGCGGTGAGTGCGGACTGCACCGAGGTGACCAGGCTTCCAACCAGCGGCGAGTCGACGTCGAGGTCGAGCCCGGCGATCGCGTAGTCGCGCTCGAGTTCGGCATAGATGTCGTTGCTCCAGGCGGCGCCGCACCCGTCGACCTGCGCGACGCCGGCGAGCGCGCCGAGCTCCAGCCGAAGGTCGGTCAGATTCGCGGTGACCAGGTCCGACAGCGTCTCGCCGGTCGCGCCGGCGAGGACGGTGCCGAGTTCGAGGGTGCCGAACTTCGGGCGGTCGTCCTGCGGGCCGGAGAACGCGTCGAGGGCGATCCCCCCGGTGTCGGTCACCGCTCCCGCCGCGGCCGCCGAACCGAGGTCGTCAGAGGCGCGCGCGTACTGGTGGTACACGCCCGTGTCGGTGTCGAGCGGAAGCACGAGCACATCGCCGAGAGACAGATTGATCGCGTCGAAGGCGGCGGAGACCTCGAGCGGGTCGCGCCAGGCCTCGTCGTCGGATGCGGGCACCGGATCCGCGCTCGCCGGCGTCGGCGCGGCGTCGGTTCCGTCGTTGTCGACGCGGACGCCGTCGAGCTCGACGATCGTCGCGAGGTCGAGTCCGAGCAGCTCGCCGCCGAGCATGGTGCCCGCCGCCGTGCTGGTACCGAGACCGGGCGCCGTGCAGTCGAGCCCGGCGGAGGCGGTCTCGACCCACTCGGTGTCGGTCCACGCCGCCGTGGAGCTGCCGACCAGACCGCTGGCGACGATCGAGGTGAGGGCGAGCCCGGCGACCGCGACCGAGGCGCCACGACGTGCTCGACGGCCGTCTCGCGCGCTCACGAGCGGGCCTCCGATGTGCGCGCGAATCGGGCCCGCGCCGCGGCGACGATCAACCCGCCCGCACCGAGCAGGACGGCGGCGAGCGCGAGCGCCGCGGCCGGGTTGACCCCGGTGAGCGCAATGCTCGGGGAGGGCTGGCCGGAGCCGCCGGCTATCCCCTCGGTGTCACCGGCGGCCCGGAACTCGATGTCGAAACCCGCGGAGGTGGCCTGAAGCTCACTCGGGGCGAGGTCGGGAAAGCTGATGGTGGCGAGAAAGTGGCGCTCACTGTCGTTGGCGAGCGCCCCCAGCGCCCAGAGCTCGTCGTCTCCGATGTCGGCGAACGCGCGATCCGTGAGCGTCGTCGTCGCGACACCGGCGCAGGTCGCCTCGTCGGCTGAGTCGGCCGGCACCGCCCAGGCGGTCGAGCACTCGCGGATCTCGATCCGCAGGCCGTCAGGATGCGCGGCCAGCTCTCCCGAGCGCCGCACGGTCATCCACAGCTCGCCGTCGGTCGCATCCGACAGGCCGGTCGTGAACGACCAGTAGACGCGGTCGCCGGGCTCCAGCTCGGCCGCGATGGTGACGGGCGTGGCGTCGATCCAGAGCAGGCTCGAGGCGCCGTCGTCCACGATGTCGGCCGCCGCGGGCGCCGCCGCACCGCCGACCGCGAGCGACACCGCGACGGTCAGTGCGCCGCCCACAGCAAGGATGCGGGGGGTCATCACGCTCATGAGTCCGGCTCCGCCCGATGATCGGGGCGACGTCGCGGCGGCCACCATGCCCAGAGCACGACGGCGGCGGCCACGGCGCTCAGCGCGATGACGCCGACGGGCTGCTGCGCCGCGCCGACGAGCGCTCCGACCACGGGAACCCCGCCGAGCACCAGACCGACCCGCTGCACCAGATACGGCTGCGGATCGTCGGTCGCATTGGCGTCGCCGCGCAGCGTCAGGGCGGCGCCGTCGCCGGCCCGCTCGAGGGCGACGATGCGGTGGGTGACGGGGGCGTGACCCGCCCGCGAGACGGTCACCACGTCGCCGACCGCCAGTTCATCGACACTCGCGTCGCGCACCACGAGCAGTGCGCCCGTGGGATAGGTGGGCGCCATGGAGCCCGTCTCGAGCCGCACCATCGCGATGCCGAACGCCGGTGCGATGCTCGCGAGCGCCATCACGAGCCCGAGCAGCCCCGCGATCACGATGACCGTGGATTTGGCACCGGCGACCAGCGAGGACGCGGTCGCTCGGCGAGGCCGACGCCCGCGAGTCGCGGGCGTCGGCAGCAGAGTCGTCGACATCTCGGCGCGCGAGCTGCGGACTACGGCGCGACCGAGATCGCGTCGAAGTGCCACACCGGCGTCGCGGTCTCCCCCTGGAGGGAGTCGTCACTCGCATAGCTCGCCGGGAAGGTGAGCGCGAAGCACACCGTCTGCTCGGTTCCCGGCAGGGTGGCCGTCGCGGCGGCGAGGTCGAACGTGGCCGCCCCGTCGCTGTCCAGCGCCGAGCCGAGAGCGACCAGCGTCGACGTCGCGTCGTCGGTGTAGTCGGTCGCGTTGCAGCTGGTGTGCGCGTCCATCACGACGGCACCATAGGTGAGCGCTGCCTCGAGACTGCTCGCATCCGAGGTGTCGGTGTCGGCGACGAGACTGAGCTCACCCCCGAGCGAGTCGACGGGCGTGCGCAGCCGCACGAAGCCGTAGACCGTGTCTCCCGGAGTGAGTGTCGCCGCCGCCGCACTGAAGTCGACGGTGTTGGCCGCCGGCTCGGTCTCGTGGTGATCCCACGCTGCCGCGGCGCCGACATTCTGCTCCACCTCGAAGGTGGACGCGGTCACCCCGGCGGAGCTGTCGACTCCGCCCGTGATCCACTCGACATCGGTCCACGCTGCCAGCGAGCCCGCGGCGATCCCTCCGCCCAGTACGAGCCCGGCAGAGCCGAGTGCGATGATTCTGTTGCGTGCGCGCGCTCGACGCGCCGTGATTTTTTGCCCCATGTCCTGACCCCCAGCGGTCGGTGATCAGGAACGCATGAAGACATGCCCCACGGAGTCCCTGATCTCCTAATGGGCCGGTCAATTACGACCGACAGCCCGGTTGGTAAGTCCGGGTACCTCCAAGGTAGACCGACCAGTCTGTTGAGTAAAGCTCCGCGTGACCCCGGTTCTGGGGGCAGAAATGTGAGGAAGGCCCGAGAATCAGACCGTGACGACCTCGGGGGTTCCGCTCTCACCCGGCGGCATCTCGGCGGCGAGACGGTTCGCCTCCTCGATCAGAGTGGCCACGATCTCCGACTCCGGAACGGTCTTGATCACCTCGCCCTTGACGAAGATCTGGCCCTTGCCGTTGCCGGAGGCGACACCGAGGTCGGCCTCCCGCGCCTCGCCGGGACCGTTGACGACGCAGCCCATGACGGCGACGCGCAGCGGCACGCTCATGCCCTCGAGCCCCGCCGTGACCTCGTCGGCGAGCGTGTACACGTCCACCTGGGCGCGGCCGCAGGAGGGGCAGGAGACGATCTCGAGCTTGCGCTCGCGCAGGTTCAGCGACTGCAGGATCTGCAGGCCCACCTTGACCTCTTCCGCGGGCGGAGCCGACAGCGAGACGCGGATGGTGTCGCCGATGCCCTCCCCCAGCAGGATGCCGAACGCGGTCGCGCTCTTGATGGTGCCCTGGAAGGCGGGGCCCGCCTCGGTCACGCCGAGGTGCAGCGGCCAGTCGCCTCGTTCGGCGAGCTGACGGTAGGCCTTGACCATCACGATCGGGTCGTTGTGCTTGACCGAGATCTTGAAGTCGTGGAAGTCGTGCTCTTCGAACAGCGAGGCCTCCCAGACGGCGCTCTCGACCAGCGCCTCGGGCGTGGCCTTGCCGTACTTCTGGAGCAGGCGCGGGTCGAGGCTGCCCGCGTTGACGCCGATGCGCAGGCTGACGCCCGCATCCTTGGCGGCCTTGGCGATGGCGCCGACCTGATCGTCGAACTTGCGGATGTTGCCCGGGTTGACGCGCACGGCGGCGCAGCCGGCGTCGATCGCCTGGAACACGTACTTCGGCTGGAAGTGGATGTCGGCGATGACCGGGATCTGGCTCTTCTTGGCGATGATGTGCAGCACATCCGCGTCGTCCTGGCTCGGCACGGCCACGCGCACGATGTCGCAGCCGGAGGCGGTGAGCTCGGCGATCTGCTGCAGGGTCGCGTTGATGTTGGTCGTGGGGGTCGTCGTCATCGACTGGACGCTGACGGGCGCATCGCCGCCGACGAGCACCTTGCCGACCTTGATCTGACGTGACTTGCGTCGCGGGGCAAGGGTCTCGGGGGCGGGCTTCGGCATCCCAATGTTCAGTGCAGGCACAGACCCCAGCCTACGGGTCGAAGCACAGGACTCGCTGTGGCGGGGTCGCGCGTTGCGACCCCGCCACCGCGCGCACCGCTACTCGGCCGCCGCGATGTGCGCGGCGAAGGCCGCATCGAACTCGGCGGGCTGTTCGAGGTGGGGCGAGTGCCCGCAGTCCTCGAAGACGAGTTCGCGATACGACCCCCCGGCCTCCGCGTAGCGCTCCAGCACCTCGCGGGTCTGGGTGACCATCGGCTGCGGCGGAGCGACGTCGGCGCCCGGCCAGCCGGGAACGACCCCGACCTGCCCGAGCATGTTCAGGTCGAAGAACGACGCGTCCGAGACGATCGCGTCGGCGGTGCCGCGCACCCACAGCACGGGCGGCTTGTTCGGCAGGTCGACGATCGCCGTGGTGTCGAAGTGGTCGGGCGACATCGTGTTGAGCACGCCGCGACCTCCGGGCGCGAAGCCGGGCCAGGCGTCGACGACGCGCGCGTCGCCCGGGTAGTTGTCGACGCCGGTCTTGGTGGTCAGCATCGAGGCGACCCAGAGATCTTCGTGCTCGATGCTCTCCGGATGCGCGACGTACGCGGCGCGGTAGACGGAGCGCGGCGAGGTCTGCTCGTCGGCGCTGGTGTCGCCCGCCTCCAGACGGGCGACGAAGTCGGGGTTCGCTCCCCCGCCGCCGGTGCCGGCCGCCTCCGCGTCGAGGCGCTTTCCGCCCGCGCCGGTGCCACCGAAGCCGTAGGGCGAGATCGGCGATTCGAGCGTCATGCTCGTCACCAGGTCGGGGCGGTCGAGCACGAGCTGCATGACGACGCCCGCCCCCATGCTCCAGCCGAGCACGTGCGCGGCGGTCACGCCGAGCGCGTCGAGCACGCTCGCGACGTCGTCCGAGAAGTCGCGAACGCCGCGCGTCGCGTCGACCGGAAGGGTCTGGCTCTCGCCGAATCCGCGCAGGTCGATCGCGAGGGCGCGGTACTCGGCGGGCAGCGCCAGCATGGTCGGCTGGAAGAACAGCGACGACGACACGTTGCCGTGGATGAGCACGACGGTGGCGGATGCCTCCCCGGCCGCGGCGCGCTCCAGCACGCGCGCGGTGAGGCGCGGGGTCGTCACATCATGGGCGACGATTCCGTCGAAGAGGGACTGCGACATCAAGGAACTCCTTTGTTCTCGAGGGCGGTGCGGGGATCTACGCGGTCAGGTCGACGCGCAGCTCGGGCTCGGTCGCGGCGCGCACCTCGTCGACGGTGACGCCGGGGGCGAGCTCGCGCAGCACGAGGCCGTCGGGCTCGACATCGATGACCGCGAGGTCGGTGATGATGCGGTGCACGACCGCGCGCCCGGTCAGCGGAAGCGAGCACTCCCGCACGATCTTGGCCGAGCCGTCCTTGGCGACGTGCTCCATCAGCACGATCACGCGCTGGACGCCGTGCACCAGGTCCATCGCGCCGCCGGGGCCCTTGACCATCTTCCCGGGGATCATCCAGTTGGCGAGGTCGCCGTGCTCAGAGACCTGCATCGCGCCGAGGATGGCAGCGTCGATCTTGCCGCCGCGGATCATGCCGAAGCTGGTCGCGGAGTCGAAGAACGCGGAGCCGGGCAGGGTCGTCACCGTCTCCTTGCCCGCGTTGATAAGGTCGGCATCGACCGCGTCCTCGCTCGGGTACGGGCCGACGCCGAGGATCCCGTTCTCGGACTGGAGCACGACGGTGCGCCCCTCGGGCAGGTAGTTGGGAACGAGCGTCGGGAGCCCGATGCCGAGGTTGACGTAGGCGCCGTCGGGCAGCTCCAGCGCGGCCCGCGCCGCCATTCCGATGCGATCCAGGGGCATCTCAGGACTCCTTCGTCGAGCTCACGGTGCGCTTCTCGATGCGCTTCTCGATGTCGCCGCCGACCTCGAGGATGCGCGAGACGTAGACGCCGGGCAGGTGCACCGAGTCCGGGTCGATCTCGCCGGGCTCGACGAGCTCCTCGACCTGCACGATGCAGGTGCGTCCAGCCATGGCGGCGAGCGGCGAGAAGTTGCGGGTCGCCTTGCGGAACACGAGGTTGCCGTGGCGGTCGCCGCGCCAGGCGTGCAGCAGCGCGAAGTCAGTCGTGATCGACTCCTCGAGCACGAAGTCGCGCTCGCGCCCGGCGTACATCATCCGCCGCACCTCTTTGGCCGGCGAGGCGACGGCGATGGAGCCGTCGGGGGCGTAGCGACGCGGCAGTCCGCCCTCGGCGACCTGCGTGCCCACGCCGGTCTGGGTGAAGAACGCGGCGATGCCGGAGCCTCCGGCGCGCAGCTTCTCGGCGAGGGTGCCCTGCGGGGTCAGCTCCAGCTCGAGCTCGCCGCTCAGATACCGGCGCTCGAACTCCTTGTTCTCGCCGACGTAGGAGGAGGTCATCTTGCGGATGCGGCCGGCCCCGAGCAGGATCCCGAGCCCCCAGTCATCGACGCCGCAGTTGTTACTGACGATGTCGAGCTGATCGGCGCCCTGCTCCAGCAGCGCTTCGATGAGCGCCATGGGCGCCCCGCTCAGACCAAATCCGCCGACGGCGATGGATGCCCCGGAGGGAATATCGGCGACCGCTTCGGCGGCGGTCGCGACGGTCTTGTCGATGCTCATCCCCTGCTCCTTGCGTGTGTCTCGGCGATGCGACGCGCGACGAGGTCGGCGACGGCGTCGGCGCCGCGCTCTCCCATGACGATCGTGTAGTGGTTGACCTCGGCGACCTCGTGGATCTCGATCTTCGGCAGCGCGGCGCGCCAGCGCTCCATCTCCGAGTCCGGGTACAGCGGCGGAACCTGATTCAGAAGTCCCCGCGGTGCGCGCACGAAGTCGACGCCGATCGGCAGCGCGGCGAGCGCCGCGGCGTACTCGGTGTCGCCGTCCAGCTGCAGCGAATCCTGCTGCACGGCCTCCAGACGTGTCGCGGGGTGCAGGCTCGGCGCCTCGCCGACGAGGTCGTAGTCGATGTACTGCTCGATGGTGGGGCTCCACTCGGCGGCGAACGCGGGGTGGTCGCGCCAGTAGGCCCGGTAGGCCGCGTGGTCGGGGAAGGTCATCGACAGTCGCGCGGCCGCGGGACCGATGAGCGCCGCCGCGAGCTCGTCGTCGCTGATGCCCTGGGGTCGAGGAATCGGCAGTCCGCCGTCGACGAGCACGAGTCCGGTCACCCGGTCGGGGTGGCGCCGCGCCAGCTCGACGGCGACGAACGCGCCCATCGAGTGCCCGACGACCAGACAGCTCTCGACCTCGGCCGCATCGAGCAGCGCCGCCAGATCGTCGGCGTGCTGCGGCATGCCCCAAGGCCCCGGGAGCCCGCGGCTGCCGCCGCGACCCCGGAGGTCCGGCGCGATCAGCCGCGTGCCGGGGAGGCGTTCCGCGACGAGCGGCCACGCGCGATGCGAGGCCGTGATTCCGTGCACCGCGAGCACGGGCGTGAGAGGCTCGGCGCCGTGGCGCCACTCCCCCGCCGCAAGCTCCCCGCCGCGCACCGGCGCGGTGAAGGGTCGGTACCCGGTCATCGCGCCGACCACCCGCCGTCCATGGTGTGGCTCGTGCCGGTCACCATGCCGGCGGTCTCGCCGCACAGCCAGACGACGAGGTCGGCGACCTCGGAGGGCTCCAGCAGTCGCTTGATCGCCGACTCGGTCAACATGACCTTCTCGACGACCTCGGATTCGGGGATGCCGTGCACGCGCGCCTGGTCGGCGATCTGCTTCTCGACGAGCGGCGTGCGCACGTACCCGGGGTTGACGCAGTTGCTCGTGACGCCGTGCGCGGCGCCTTCGAGGGCCGCGACCTTCGAGAGCCCCTCCAGGCCGTGCTTGGCGGCGACGTAGGCCGACTTGAACGGCGAGGCGCGCAGGCCGTGCACCGAGCTGATGTTGACGATGCGGCCGAAGTTCTGCGCGTACATGTGCGGCAGGCTCGCGCGGATCAGCAGGAACGGCGCCTCGAGCATGATGCGCAGCATGCGCGCGAAGAACTCGGGATCGAAGTCCTCGATCGGGCTGACCCGCTGGATTCCGGCGTTGTTGACCAGGATGTCGGCGTCGAGGCTGAGCTCGGCGAGCGCGGCCGTGTCGGCGAGGTCGACCTGCCAGGCCGTTCCGCCGATGTCGCCCGCGACGCGCTCGGCGGCGGCCAGGTCGATGTCGGCCACCGTGACGCGCGCGCCGGCCGCGGCGAGCGCGCGTGCGCAGGCCTCGCCGATTCCGCTTCCGCCTCCGGTCACGATCGCGTGGCGTCCGCTCAGTGGCGCGGTCTGCTCGGTCATGGTGTCGCCGTCCCCTCGGTCTTGGGTGCCGTCAGGGCGCCCCGAATGAAGCGCATCATCTCGTCGAAGACGTGGTCGGGAACCTCGGAGGTGCCGCTCGCGGTGGGATCGGCGTCGTCGCCCGCCGCATCGCCGTCGCCCCAGAGCACCCAGCGCATCCCGATCATCTCGCCGACGCCCATGAGCGCCCAGGCAGCGACGACCGGATCGACGTCGCTGATCTCGTCGGCGGCCTGCGCCGCGGTGAGGCCCTCGATGTAGCCCTCGACGATGCGCGTGTAGTGCAGCCGCAGCGAGCGCGGTGAGACGAACTCGGCCTCGCGAATGATGCGGTAGAGCGCCGGGTGCTCGGCCGTGAAGCGGAAGAAGGCCCGGAAGCCGGCCCGCTCGGCCTCGAGGCGCCCGACGGCACCGCGCGCGCCCTCGCTCATCGCGAGTCGGACGCGGTGGTTGAGGTCTTCGACCAGCTCTTCGAAGATCTGCAGCTTGCTCTCGAAGTACAGGTAGAACGTGCCCTGGGCGACCCCGGCGCGCTCGGTGATCCGCACCACGGAGGCGTCGGCGTAGCCGACCGCCGAGAAGACGTGCTCGGCGGCCTCGATCAGCTTGGCCCGGGTGCGCGTGCCGCGCGGGGTTCGCGGCGGCGTGATCGTCATGGCCGGCGCTCCGCGTCGGCGTCGGTCGACGCGGCCGGATCCCGTGATCCGAGCACGCTCTCGGCGAGCCATTCGGCGACGAGCGCGCGCCGCAGTGTCTTGCCGGCCGCCGAGCGCGGGATCGCGGTCACGAAGCGGACCTGCTTGGGCACCTTGAAGCGGGCGAGCGCTCCTTCGCAGTGGGCGAGCAGGTCGTGCTCGTCGGTCGCGACACCGGGCCGCGCCACCACCCAGGCCACCGCTACCTCGCCCCACGTGTCGTCGGGCACGCCCGCGACGGCCACATCGGCCACCGCGGGATGCTGGAACAGCACGCTCTCGATCTCGGCCGGGGCGACGCTCTCGCCGCCCGTGATGAAGATGTCCTTCAGCCGGTCGATGACCCGGTAGTAGCCCTCCGAGTCGCGTCGGGCGAGGTCGCCGGTCGCGAGCCAGCCGCCGCGCATCGTCGCGGCGGTCTGGGCCGGGTCGCGGAAGTAGCCGGCGAAGACCCCGGGGCCGCGCACCAGCAGCTCGCCGGAGCCGGGCCCGGTCACGTGCTCCCCCGTCACCGGATCGGCAAGCGCGACCTCGACGTGCGGGTACGGCTTGCCGGCGGAGCCGACCTTGCGGCGCGCGTCCTCATCAGGCAGGCACAGCACATTCGGCGCCGCCTCGGTGAGCCCGTAGCCCTGGGTGAGCGCCACGCCGCGGCCGTGCCAGACCCGCAGCAGAGGCTCGGGCATCGGCGCGCCGCCGACGATCGCGTGCCGCAGGCTCGTCAGGTCGGTGGTCTGGAAGGCGGGGTGCTGCGCCAGGAACAGGTAGTTGGCGGGCACGCCCATCATCGACGTGATCTGGCGGTCCTCGATGAGGTGCAGCACACGGCCCGCGTCGAAGGTGCGCTCCAGGACGACGGTCGCGCCCATCCACCAGGCCAGCAGCGGCTGGATGTTCCAGCCGCCCACGTGGTACTGCGGCATGACGGCGAGCACGACGTCGGAGCTGGTCAGCTCGGCGGTGCGCGAGAGCGACAGGTTCGTCCAGAAGCAGTTCGCGTGCGTGAGGATCGCCGCGCGCGCCCGGTCGAGGGTGCCCGAGGTGAAGATCAGCAGCAGCGCGTCGTCGTCGCGCACGGCGCGGCGGGTGACGGGATCGGCGGTGCGACGCACCGGCGGGACGATCGTGCGCTCGATGCCGGTCATTCCGAGGGCGCCCACCGCGAGCGGGTTCGCGAGGCGCTCGCGCGCCGCCTCGGCGACCGAGGCGAACTCCTCTTCGACGAGCAGCAGCGCGGGGTCGGCGAGGTCGAGCTGCTCCGAGAGTTCGCGCGGCGAGAGCCGCCACGACAGGGGCACGAGCACCAGCCCGGCCTTCGCGCAGGCGAAGAACAGCACCACATGGTCGGCGCTGTTGCCGGTGATCGTCGCGATGCGGTCGCCGACGCCGTAACCGTTGTCGAGCAACGCCGCGGCGAGCGCGGTGGCGCGATCCTCGAGCGCGCGATAGCTGAGCACGACCCCGCGGTCATCGATCGCGACCCGATCCGGGGTCGCCAGCGCACGATCCGCTGTCCACCGCCCGAGCGTGTGCAGTCCATCGCCCTGGTTCACGAGACCTCCTCGAGCTCGTCGCGGTCCTTGCGGAGCGAGCCTCGACCGGAGACCGCGGTGCGCGCGATCCCGGCGATGCCCCCGGGCAGGAACAGCACGACCAGGATAAACAGGGTGCCGAGGATGAACAGCGGTTCCGACAGCGGGATGCGGAGGATGTCGGGCAGCCCCGCGATCGCGTCAGAGCCGGCGAGTGAGGTCAGCCGCTGGTCGAGCAGCGTGTAGATGATGCCGCCCACGATCGCACCCCAGCGCGAGCCGACGCCGCCGAGCACCACGATCACGAGCAGCGTGAGCGTGAAGTCGGCCGAGGTGGCCCGCGGTGTCGCGCCGCTCTGCAGCAGCAGGTAGGCCATGCCGACGAGCGCCGCGAGCGCCGAGGCGAGCACGAACGCGGCCAGCTTGATGATGATCGGGCGCAGGCCGATCACGCGCACGCGCAGCTCGTTCTCGCGCGTCGCCGCGGCCACTCGGCCGCCGCGCGACTTCTCGAACCAGAGCACCGCGAGGTAGACGACCACGAGCAGCACGAGCGTCAGCCAGTACAGGTTGCGCGTGTTGAGCACACCCACGAGGAAGTCGGGCACGTGCTCGATGTCGAGTCGGATGCCCTCCTCGCCGCCGGTGATCGCCGGGTTTCGGCGCACGATCACGTTGCCCGCCTGCGCGAACGCGAGGGTGACCATCGCGAACGAGATTCCGGTGACCCGGAGGCTCACCGCTCCCAGCAGCGAGGCGATCACGATCGCGGCGGCGAGCGCGAGGCCGACCGCGGGCAGCAGCTCGAGGTCGGTCTGCTCGAGCACGATGCCGAGGCCGTAGGCGCCGACCGCGAAGTACAGCGCGTGGCCGAACGAGAGCAGCCCGACGGTGCCGAACAGCAGGTGGTAGCTCAGCGCCAGCGAGGCGAAGAGCAGGCAGAGCGCGAGCAGCTGCAGCGTGCCCGGCGTGTAGCTGGCCCCCGGGAACACGCCCGGGATCTCGATCGCCAGCAGGGGCAGGACCGCCGCGAGGGCGAGGAACACCCCGCCGACCGCCCAGGGCAGCCACGAACGGTTCGCGGTGATGAATGCGCGCACGCGGTTCATGCCTTCCTCCCCAGCAGTCCGGACGGTCGCACGAGCAGGACGCCCGCGAGCAGCAGCACGACGACGAGGTCGCCCGTGCCGCCGAGATAGAAGTTCGCGAACTGCTGCAGCACGGCGACGATCACCGAGGCGATCGCGGCGCCCGCGAGCGAGCCGAGGCCGCCGATCACGGTGACGATGAACGCGAAGATCAGCAGCGATCCGCCGAGGTGCGGTGAGACGTAGCCGAAGTAGTGCGAGGCGAGCACGCCGCCCAGCCCGGCCGCGGCGCCGCCGATCGCGAACACGACCGTGAACGCCTTGCGCACGTCGATGCCGAGCGCGGTGACCATCGACCGGTTCTCGACCCCGGCCCGGATGACGAGGCCGAAGCGGGTGAACCGCAGGAAGAACACGATGCCGAGCAGCACGATCACCGCGGCCGCGATCAGGATGAAGCGGTCGTTGGGGATGCGCGCGCCGAGGATCTCGGTGGTCTGCGAGAACCACTCCGGCGCCGAGACGTAGATCGGGTCGGTGCCCCAGATGCCCTCGAACAGGGCGACGCTCGCGAGCGCGAGACCGACCGTGACGAGCACCTGTTCGATGTGCCGGTTGTACAGCCGCCTGATCAGCAGCAGTTCGGTGAGGGCCGCGACGAGAGCACCGACGAGTGCGCCGAGGATCACGGTGAGGAAGAAGGTTCCCCAGCTGGCGCCGTCGAGCCTCCGGGCGAGTTCGAAGCCCGCGAACGCGCCGAGGGTGAGGAAGCTGCCGTGGGCGAAGTTCAGCACGCCCATCAGCCCGTAGATCAGCGAGAGTCCGGAGGCGATCAGGAAGTAGAGCGCCCCGAGGCCGAGGCCCGTGATGAGCAGCAGGATGACGGTGCTCATGCGGCGTCCTCCGCCGAGTGCACGCCGAGCAGCGACATCGTTTTCTCCTCGTCGTCGAGCAGGGCGGCGGCGGGGCCGGCGAAGACGACGCGTCCCGCCTCCAGCACCACCACGGTCGCCGCCAGGCGGCGCACGACCTGAAGATTCTGTTCCACCAGCAGGATCGGCGTCGCCTCGGCCATCTTCTCCAGGGCGACGGCGACCTCGCTGACGATGCGCGGGGCGAGCCCCTTGGTGGGCTCGTCGACCAGCAGCAGGCGGTTGTCGTTGAGCAGGGCGCGCGCGAGCGACACCATCTGCTGCTGTCCGCCCGACAGCGTGCCGGCCTGCTGGGCAGACCGGGCGTGGATGTCGGGGAAGAGCTCGGCGACCAGTTCGCGCCGCGGCGCGCGGTCGCGTTCGGCGAGGCGCAGGTTCTCGGCGACGCTCAGGCTCGCGAAGACCTCGCGGTCTTCGGGCACGTAGCCGATGCCGCGCTGCACGATCCGGTGGGTGGGCTCTCGGTCGATGCGCTCACCGGCGAATTCGATCTCGCCGCTGCGCTCGATCAGACCGAGGATGCCTTTGACGGTGCTCGTCTTGCCGACGCCGTTGCGGCCAAGCAGGGCCGTGACTCCGGTCGACGGAACCTCGAGGCTGACGTCTTCGACGACCTGCTGCCCGGCGATCTGGGCGCGCAGACCCTTCACGCGCAGGATGGGCTCACTCACAGGGACTCCCCCAGGTAGGCGGATTGGACGGTGGCGTCGGCCATGACCTTGTCGGGCGTGTCGCAGGCGAGCACGCTGCCGTGGTGCATGACCGCGACGCGGTCGACGAGGCCGAGCACGACATCCATGTGGTGTTCGACCATGAGCACGGTGCGACCGCTCTGGTGCACGCCGCGGATGACTTCGACGAGACCGGCGACGTCGCCGGAGCTGACCCCGGCCATCGGCTCGTCGAGCAGGATGACCCGGGGCTCCTGCGCCAGCAGCATCGCGATCTCGAGCTTGCGCTTGTCACCGTGCGAGAGGACTCCCGCCTCGGTGTCGGCGTAGTCGGCGAGGCCGACCTCGGCCAGTCGCTGGCGGGCGATCTCGGTCGCCTGATCCCGCATGCGCGGGAAGCGGACGACCGAGAGCGCACCGCCGAGCTTGGATTGGGCGGCGAGCCGTACGTTCTCGAGAGCCGTCAGGCCGCCGAAGAGGCTCGACGTCTGGAACGTGCGGCCCAGACCGGCCCGTGCCCGTCGTGGGATGGAGTGCGACGTGACGTCGACCCCTTCGAGTTCGACGCGCCCCTCGGTGGGGACCATCAGACCCGAGATGAGGTTGAACAGTGTTGTCTTGCCGGCCCCGTTGGGGCCGATCACTCCGAGCATCTCTCCCTCGGCGACCGAGAGCGACACGTCATCGATGATGCGTGCGCCCCCGATCGAGAGGCCGAGGTGCTCGACGGTGAGCACGGGCCGATCTGTCATGACTCAGCCTGCGACCGGCGGGGCGACCGTGTCGGCGTCAACGACGTCGACCAGCTCCGGGATCCAGCTGTCGCCGTCGGCGACGAGTCGGGCCTGGAACATCGGCTGGATGACCGCGTGGTCCTCCGCGCGAATGGTCGTGCTGCCCTTCGGGCCGTCGAAGGTCCAGCCCTCGAGCGCCGCGATCATGGCGTCGACATCGTCGCCGCCCTCGCGGATTGCCTGGACGATCATCTGCGCCGCGACGAATCCGTCGGGGCTGAACAGGTCCGCAGTGCCGCCGGCGGCTTCGATGCTCTCGATCATGGCCGCTTCGACGTCGGTGCCCGCGGCTCCGGCGAAGTAGTGGTTCAGGAAGTTGAGCTGGTCGCTCGCCGCGCCGTACGCGCCGTAGGTGGAGACGTCACCGAGACCGGTCACGACGGTGGTCGCGTCGAAGACGCCCTGCTGCGTGAGGGCCTCCCACATCGCGCCCGAGGTGGCACCGGCCCAGGCGACGAACACGAGGTCCGGCGAGGCGTCGATGATCTGCTGCGCGAAGGGCGTGAACTCGGTCGCGTCTTCCGGAACCAGCACGCTGGAGACGTTCGCTCCGGCGGCGCCGAGGACGGCGTCGACACCGGCGAGGTTGCCCTGGCCGAAGGCGGTGTCCTGAGCGAAGACGAGGATGTCCTGGCCGGCCGGATCACCGATGAAGGTTCCCGCGGTGGCGACATCCTGGTAGGTCTGGCGACCCGAGCGGAAGGTGTAGCCGTTGACGCCGGTGATGGCGTCGGCGGCGGCCGGGCCCGAGATGTAGAGCACCTGGTTCTGGTCAGCCTGCTCGGCGACCGCGAGCGCGACGCCCGAGGAGACCGTGCCGGCGATGATCTTGAAGCCCTGGCCGATGAAGTCCTTGGCCGCGCTCACCGCCTTGTCGGCGTCGGCGGCGTCGTCCGCGTACTCGATGTTGAGTTCGCGTCCGTCGACGGTGCCGGTGCCGTCGGTGGCGTAGTCGAGGCCGGCCTCGAAGCCGGCGAGGTAGGACGCTCCGTAGGCCGCGAGCGGTCCGGTCTCGGAGGTGATGATGGCGATGTCGATCGGGGTCTCGCCGGAGTTGTCCGGGGTGTCGGACGTGGGCGCGCAGCCCGCAAGGGCAAGCGCGGCGATGCTGATGATCGCCGGCGCCAGCAACTTCTTTGTTACTCGCATGGTGGAACCTTTCCTGCTGCCGTAGAAGGATTGCAAAAAACCTGACAGGTGGTTCAGGTATCAGTCAGCCTAGGAATCGCCCCCGCCGAAGTCAAGGCGGCGCGCGCACGGAAACGGCGGACTCCCCCGAGGGGAGCCCGCCGTTTCCGCGGTCGCGACTAGAGGATGCTCACCGGATTTACGATGTCGGCGAAGATCAGGAACACGCTCATGAGCGCGAGCACCGTGGTGATCGTCAGCGTCACGGGGATCAGCTTCGCCGTGTCGACCGGGCCCGGATCGGGGCGCCCGAAGAGCTTGGCGAGGCCGCGGCGGATCGACTCCACGATCGCGCCCGCGACGTGACCGCCATCGAGCGGCATCAGCGGGATCAGGTTGAAGAGGAAGAGCGCCAGGTTCAGCCCGCCCAGCAGTTCGATCATGCCCGCGGCGCGATCGACCACCGGGATCGTGTCGAGGCTCGCGATCTCACCCGCGATGCGGCCGACGCCGACGATGCCGACCGGCCCGTTCGGGTCGCGCTCGGTGCCCGAGAACGTCGAGACGGCGAGGTCGTAGAGGCGCCCGGGCAGGGTGATGATGACCTCCCCCACCGCGACGGCGCGATCCCAGACCGCCGGAATGACGGCGGTGACCGGCTCGGTCACCCGTTCGTAGGCGGGCGAGATGCCGACGAAGCCGACCGGCTCCAGCACGGGGTCTCCGCTCGCATCCAGCACCACCTCACCGGCGTCGTCGAAGGTGTAGCGCTCGGTGAGGATCGGCGTCACGCTCAGGTCGGTCTCGGCGCCGTCGCGCAGCACCACGAAGGAGATGGTCTCGTCGGGGTGAGCCCGGATGATCTCGGTCGCCTCGGTCCAGCCGGCGACCGCGACCCCGTCGACCTCGACGATCTCGTCCCCGGGCAGCAGTCCGGCCGCCGCGCCGGGCGCCGCCGGATCGGTGTCGAGGCACTCCTGCCGCTCGCTGGTGATCGGCAGCACACAGGCGGAGACGCTGCCCACGGTGGTGCTCACCTGCGGGATGCCGAAGCCGCTGTAGACGATCCCGAAGAACAGGATCGCCAGCAGCAGGTTCATCGCCGGTCCGCCGAGCATGATGATGATGCGCTTCCAGGTGGCCAGCTTGTAGAAGGCGCGGTCGTGGCCGTCCTCCAGCCCGTCGAGGGAGGCCTCGCGCGCCTCGGCGATCATGGTGCTGCCGCGTCGTGCGGGGGCATCCGCCTCCTGCATGACGGTGTCGAAGAAGCCGGTGCTGGCGGTGCGCGCGCGTCCGCCGGGCTTGGCAGGCGGGAACATCCCCGCCATCGAGATGTAGCCGCCGAGCGGGATGGCCTTCACGCCGTACTCGGTCTCGCCGAACTTCTTCGACCACAGCGTCGGCCCGAAACCGATCATGTACTGGCCGACCTTGACGCCGAACTTCTTCGCCGGCACCAGGTGCCCGACCTCGTGCAGGCCGATCGAGAGCATCAGGCCGACGAGCAGGATCAGCACGCCGAGCGCGTAGAGCAGGACCGTTTCCACGCGCTCAGGCTAATGCGCCCGAGCCGCGAATTGCCCGCAAACGCGCCCATACATTGTTCTGCAATGTATAGTTCCTCAAGGTATCGAGGGAGAGTCATGCGAATCGACAAGGACCTGGTGGCGGCGATCGCCACCCCGCTCGTGCTCGCGATCCTGAGCGAGGGCGAGAACTACGGCTACGCCATCCTCCGCCGGGTGACAGAACTCTCCGGCGGCGAACTCGAATGGACCGACGGCATGCTCTATCCCCTGCTCCACCGGCTGCACCGACTCGGCTACGTCACGAGCGAGTGGCGCAGCTCCGACGAAGGCCGGCGCCGCAAGTACTACGTGATCACTTCCGACGGCCGGCGCGCCTTGGGCGAGCAGCGCTCGCAGTGGGCGACCGCCTCGGGCGCGCTGGAACGCGCCTTCGGCCGCCTCGACTTCGGCCTCGGTTCGGCGGTGACCGCGTGAGCGCCGCACTCGAGACCCGGATCGCCGAGTGGCGCGCCTTCGCCACCCGCAGCCGCGCCGTCGACGCACTCGATGCCGACGAGCTCGAGTCACACCTGCGCGACTCGATCGACGCGCTTCGCGAGGCCGGGCTCGACGACGACGAGGCGTTCCTGGTCGCCGCGAAGCGCCTCGGCGCGCTCGACCCGATCTCCCGTGAGTTCGCACGCGTGCACAGCGCCCGGCTCTGGAAGCAGCTCGTGCTCTCCGGGGTCGGGCCGGAGGCGGCGGCGGCCAGTCGCGCTCGGCGACACGAGCTTCTCGTCGTGGTGGCCTTCGCCCTTGGCGCCGCGGTGCTCGTGCAGCTTCTTCGCTTCGGAACCGGCGCAGCCAGCGCAGACTCCCCGTATGGAGCCGAGGGGTTCCGGTGGTTCAGCGGGCTGTTGCCCGCCGTGCTCACGACGCCCGTCGTCGGCTATCTCGCCTGGCTGCGGCGTCTGAGCCCCGCCGAGATCTCGGCGCCCGCGGTGCTCGTGACGGTGACCACCCTCGCTCTGCTCATCCCGCCCTTCGATCTCGGCGGCCTCACAGCTCCGGTCGCCGCGATCCACTCCCCGGTCGTGCTCTGGTTCGCCGTCGCGCTGACCTATCTCGGAACCGAGTGGAGGTCGTCAGAGCGCCGCATGGACGTCGTTCGCTTCACCGGCGAGTTCGCGATCTACGTCGTGCTCATCGTGCTCGGCGGCGGAGTGCTGTTCGGCCTGACGAGTGTCATCATCGGGGCGATCGCGCCGGATGCGGTGTCTGAACTGGCGGCATGGATCCTTCCCTCCGGAGGCGCGGCCGCGCTCGTGGTGGCGGCCTGGCTGGTGGAGTCGAAGCAGAGCGTGATCGAGAACATCGCGCCCGTGCTGACGGCGATCTTCACGCCGCTGTTCGCGGTCATGCTCGCCATCTCGGCGGCGCTCTACGCCGCCTTCGGAATCGGTCGCGACTTCGACCGCGAGCTGCTCGCCACCTTCGACATCGTGCTCATCGTCGTGCTCGCCCTGCTGCTCTACGGGCTGTCGGCGAGACGCCCGGAAACGGCGTCGCACGTGATGGATGTGCTGCGCCTCGTCGCGATCGCGGCAGCACTGGCGCTCGACGCCCTCGTCCTCGGCTCGATGTTCGCGCGCATCGGCGAGTTCGGCTTCACCCCGAACCGCGTCGCGGCGCTCGGGCTCAACGTGCTGCTCTTCGCCAACCTCGCGGTCGCCGCGGGCCTCGGAATCCGCGCGCTTCGAGGCCGGGGAGCTCCGGCCTCCCCGGAGCGCTGGCAGACCGGCTACCTGCCGCTGTTCGGTGCGTGGGCGCTGCTCATGGTCGTGGTGCTCCCGCCGCTGTTCAGCTACGCGTAACTCGGGGTGAGCCAGCGTGCAGGTCCAACGGCTGCGCGGACTCAGCCCGCGAGCAGGCCGTCGGCGCGCTCGCGCGCCCAGCGCTCCGCCTCGAGCACCGTCTCCAGGCTGAGCTCGGACTCCGGCTGGTGCGCCTCGACGACGCGCTCGACCGTCTCGAGGATGTCGAGGAACCCGATGGCGCCCGCGTGGAACGCCTCGACCGCCTGCTCGTTGGCGGCGTTGAACACCGCGGGGAACGTGGCCCCCGCCATGCCGACCCGCTTGGCGAGCGCAACCGCCGGAAACGCCTCCTCGTCGAGGGGCGCGAACTCCCAGGTGGAGGCCGTCGTCCAGTCGAGCGGAACTCCGACACCGGCCACCCGGTGCGGCCAGTCGAGGCCGAGTGAGATCGGCAGTCGCATGTCGGGCGGCGAGGCCTGCGCGATCGTCGACCCGTCGACGAACTCGACCATCGAGTGCACGATCGACTGCGGGTGCACCGTGACCGCGATTCGGTCGTAGGGCACGTCGAAGAGCAGGTGCGCCTCGATCACTTCGAGGCCTTTGTTGACGAGCGTGGCCGAGTTGGTGGTGATGACCTTGCCCATGTCCCAGGTGGGGTGGGCGAGCGCCTCCGCTGGCGTCACCTCGCGCAGCTGATCCCGGCTGCGACCGCGGAACGGCCCCCCGGATGCGGTGAGCACCAGTCGGGCGACCTCGGCGTCCGTTCCCGAGCGCAGCGCCTGCGCGATCGCGGAGTGCTCGGAGTCGACGGGCACGATCTGCCCGGGCTTCGCGAGCGCCTTCACGAGCGGGCCGCCGACGATCAGGCTCTCTTTGTTGGCAAGAGCGAGCGTCGCCCCGGTCTCGAGCGCGGCGAGCGTCGGCGCGAGCCCGACCGAGCCGGTGATGCCGTTGAGCACGACGTCGGCGGGGGTGTCGCGCACCAGCTGAACAGCTTCGTCGACCCCGAGGGCGGTGCGCTCGACGCCGGTCGCGAGCACCTGTTCGGCGAGCTTCTCCTTGTTGCGGCCGGCCGCGAGCCCGACCAGCTCGAAGCGGTCGGGGTTCGCGGCGATCACCTCGAGCGCCTGGACTCCGATGGAGCCGGTGGACCCGAGGACGATCACGCGACGCATGTGTTCAGGCTAGCGGGCGACTCAGGGCACCGGCCGGGGTCGGCCGCGTTGCCGCGTTCTCGACCAGTTCGTCGCGGACTCATGGTCTGCGTCGGTCGCCCGCGGCGAAGAGTCACTTCAACCGCCAGCAGTCCCCGACGTTGGAATGGGTGTGGTGGTGGAACAACTCTCGCCTCCACGGCGAGCTCGACTACCGAACCCCGGTCGAGATCGAGCAGGCCTACTACGCTGACCAAGAATCAACCCTGCCGACGACCGCCGGACAGAAAACCGGATAGGCACTAAACCCAGGCCAAATCACCCGCGCCTAAGAAGAACAACACCGTGCCCCTTTACAAGCTGGGAGCTCGTGCGCGGCTGAAAGAAGCGCACTTTCTAAGACAACCTGTGTCGTCCATTATTCGGTTAGCCTCGGTCGCGATCTGCGAGCAACGCAGCCAGCAGGCCGCGAGGCGGTTCATCGATGTCATAGGGCGTCGCAAGGAGGTCTGAATAGTAGGCCTCGCTCATCCAATTCGGCCTCTCGTCAACGATGATCAGCTCTGGAAACTTCATCCGAATCTCGGTCTCGTCACGCGCCAACATCGCACCCCAAAGTCCGCCCGTGCCGTAGTCGTAGGCGATCAAGTACGCGCTTCTTCTGGGCTCGGTCACTGAAAACTCCTCAAGGTGAGTCCACGGACGTCGATTGGCGATCCGGTCGTGATTTCTATCCCGCCACCAGGCTGGCCGTACATGGGCTCGACGCGGCTTGGCGCAGATAGGCAACTATCCCCTACCCAACCCCTCCGGGAAACTGGGGGAAGATCAAACTCTTTCGGCTCATCATCGCTCTGTCTGACTGATGCTCTGGTGAACGGTCGAGAACTGCTATTCAACGCGGGCGTACGCGATGCCGACCCGGTGATCGGGGTCTCCGACTGCGAACTCCAGATCTCCTCGTAGCCCACTCTCGTAGGCGCGAATTGCGCCCCACTCCACGGTGCGAAAGGTAATGCGACCGCCATCAACCGAGACGTCTCCTGTGATGGGCACCGCCCGATGCCAGTCCACTTCGCCGTCCCAAGCCCCGACTTCGAGATTCCCCTGCACGCTGAAAGCTTCAATGGGCGCTAGATCGACGGGGAATTGACCATTCGGCTCGATCACCATCGTGGACGTGACACCGTCGGAGTCAACGAACTCCCACACCCCGACGAGATCCTCGGCCGAGTCACTCGGCTGCGGGAGCTTCACACACCCCACCAGCAACAGCGACACGGCAACCGCGACCGCGAGCCCTCTCAACCTCGATCTCTTCCGGCTCATCATCGCTCCGTCCAACTGATCCTCTGGCGAACGGTGGAGAACGGCCCGCTCGCGGGTGTGGCAGCACGGCCGAATGAGGCGGCGCCGTGCGCGCGTCGCCCTGCGTCTCACGGGTGAGGCGTCGCCAATCAGTTGCTGAAGTCGACCGCGGGTTCAGACTAGAGCCGCGAAGCCAACAAAAGGAATACTCAACGCCGTGCCCGCACCCCCATTTCCGGGAGGGCGGGCACGGGCAGCGATTCGCGGCTACGACACCGACTGCGTGGCGAGGATGTCGACGACGAAGACGATGGTGTCGTCCTCCTCGATGCCCGCACTGTCGTTGCCGCCGCTCGGGCCGTAGCCGAGGTCGGCTGGGATGATCACGACGACCTGCGAGCCGACCGTCTGTCCGACGAGCGCGTCGCCGAAGCCCTCGATCACGCCCTCGGTCGAGAAGCTCGTCGGGCCGCTCCCCCAGCTCTCGTCGAAGATCTCACCGGTGCGCCAGTTGATGCCCTGGTACTGCACGGTGACCGTGTCGCCCGCGGCCACGACGGTGCCGTCGCCGACACGGGTGAGCGCGATCGTCAGCTCGTCGGGGGCGTCCTCGTCGGCGATCGTGACCGTCGGGCGGCCATCCTCATCGAACTCCACCGAGAGCGGGAAGTCTTCGGGCAGCTCCTGCTCCTCGCCGTCGGCGGCCGTCGCCACGACGTCGACGACGTCGACGACGAAGATCACCGAGTCGCCGGCCTCGATGCCGAAGTCGGCGTAGCCGCTGTCGCCGAAGGCGTCCTCCGACGACACGACGCTCGCGATGCGGTCGCCGACGTGCGCGCACTCGACGGTCTTGACGATGCCGGCCAGCGTGACGGCCTCATCGACGGTGAGCTGGATCGACTCGCCCGTGCCGAAGCCGGTCGAGGTGGCCAGCTCGCCGGTGACGGCGTTGTAGAGCGTGAAGTCGAGCAGCGCCAGACTGCCGCTCTCGACCAGGTCGCCGTCGCCCTCGCTGACGATCGTGCGCTCGGTGGCGTCGACCGAGACCGGCGAATCGATCGTGACCGTCGGCTCTTCACCGAAGTTGCCGACGACCGAGATCGCGTCCGAGGCCGAACCGGAGGCGACCCCGACGCAGGAGCCGTCTCCCGTGCTCGTCTCGGTGTCGGTGGTGGTCGCGGTGCAGCCCGCGAGAACGAGCGCGCCAACGCTCAGAGACAGAATGGGCACAGCGAAACGCACGGGACTCCTCCGGTTGGTTTCGTTCATCCTCGTGCAGAAAGCTATGTTCGCGCTGTACGCCCCGCTGGCGGGCGCGAACTACGCTGGGCGGTATGGAATTCAGCGTCCCGCAGCAGCGCAAGCTCGTCAGCGAACTCCCCGGCCCCAAGTCGATCGCGCTGCAAGAGCGCCGCGTGGCGAGCGTGTCGCGCGGAGCGGGAACGCTCGCGAACATCTACATGGACCACGGCGCCGGCGCGATCCTCGTCGACGTCGACGGCAACCAGCTGATCGACCTCGGCTGCGGAATCGGCGTCACCACGATCGGCCACGCGCATCCGGAGGTCGCCGAGGCCGCGTACGAGCAGTCCAAGAAGCTCACCCACACGCTGTTCACGGTGACCCCGTACGAGAACTATGTCGCCGTCGCCGAGAAGCTCGCCGAGATCACCCCCGGCGACTTCGAGAAGCACTCGATCCTCGTCAACTCGGGCGCCGAAGCGGTCGAGAACGCTGTCAAGATCGCCCGCAAGTACACCGGGCGCCGTGCGATCGTCTCGCTCGACCACGCCTTCCACGGCCGCACCAACCTCACGATGGCGATGACCTACCGCCCCTGGCCCGAGCGCGCCGGCATGGGCCCGTTCCCGGGCGAGCTGTACTCGGTGCCGGTCAGCTACCCGTTCCGCGACGGGCTCTCCGGCGAGGAGGCCGCCGCCAAGACGATCGACTACATCACGACCCACATCGGTGCGAGCGAGGTCGCCGCCTTCTTCGTCGAGCCGATCCAGGGCGACGGCGGCATCGTCATCCCCGCCCCCGGCTACTTCGCGGCCATCAAGGCGTTCTGCGAAGAGAACGGCATCGTCTTCGTCGCCGACGAGATTCAGGCCGGCATCGCCCGCACCGGCACCTGGTACTCGATCGAGCACCACGGCGTCGTGCCGGACCTCGTCACCACCGCGAAGGGCATCGCGGGCGGCTTCCCGCTCGCCGCCGTCACCGGCCGGGCCGAGATCATGGATGCCGTGCAGCCCGGCGGCATCGGCGGCACCTTCGGCGGCAACCCCGTCTCGACCGCGGCCGCCCTCAAGGTGTTCGAGATCATCGAGCGCGACAACCTGCTGGGTGAGGCGCTGCGCGTCGAGCGCGCGCTCCAGGCGCGCATCGGCGACTGGGCCGAGAAGTTCGACATCGTCGGCGAGGTGCGCGGCAAGGGCGCCATGTTCGGCGTCGAACTGGTGAAGCCCGGCACCCGCGAGCCGAACCCGGAGGCGCTCAGCGCGGTGCTGAAGTTCGCGCTCGCCCGCGGCGTGATCCCCCTCGATGCCGGAAGCTGGGACTCGGTGCTGCGCATCATGCCGAGCGTCGTGATCAGCGAGGAGCTCATCGACGACGCCGCGACGGTGCTCGAAGAGGCCTTCGCCTCGCTTGCCTGACCTCCGATGAGCACGAGCCTGTCGCCGGCCTCCGGGCGGCACCGTCAGTCGCGGCGCTCGCCCTGGATCTCCCTGATCGCCTCGATCAGCGTGATCGCCGTCGCGGCGATCGTCATCGCGCCGTGGGATGCGCAGCGCCGCCAGGCGATCGCCGACCAGATCACCGTGTGGATGAATCCGCCGAGCGCCGAGATCGAGGCGATCGCCGATTCGACACTGCTCACCGAGGACGCCCGGCGCGTGTTCTTCGCGAGCCTTCCCGTGATCGAGGAAGCCGAGACCTTCAACGAGCACTGCGCGATCGAGGGCTCGACGGTGCTCGGCTGCTACGCGGCGGAGCGCATCTACGTCTTCAACGTGACCGATGAGCGGCTCGCCGGCACGGTCGAGGTGACGGCTGTCCACGAACTCATGCACGCGCTCTACGACCGGCTCTCCCGCTCCGAGCGCGAGCGCGTGGACGCCCTGGTCGCGGCGGCGGTCGCCGAGATTCCCGAGACGGACCCGGTGCGCGACGTGCTCGCGACCTACGCCGACTCGCAGCTCGCCGACGAGTGGCACGCGCGGCTGGCCACCGAGTTCGCTGACCTGAGCCCCGAGCTCGAGGAGCACTACGCGCAGTACTTCGAGGATCGGCAGCTCATCGTCGACCTCAACGTGCAGTCGCGCGCGGCGCTCACCGAGTTGGAGGGCGAGATCGACGCGCTCGTCGCCCAGATCGACGACCTCGGTGCTGACCTCGAAAGCCGGGGAAACCGGTATGAGGAGGAGCTCGCGACGCTCAACGCGGAGATCGAGGACTTCAACCGGCGCGCCGACGACGGCGAGTTCGAGAGCCAGGAGCAGTTCAACTCGGAACGCGCGGCGCTGCTCGCCCGCAGCGACGCGCTGGAGGCCGACCGGATCGCCCTCAACGCCGACACCGCCCGGTACAACGAACTGGTCGCCGAGCTGAACGCCCTCGATGCCCGCTACGTCGACCTGTATTCGCAGCTCTCCAGCACAGAAGCGCCGTCGAGCGTCGAGGATTAACCGTCAAACAGTCGTACGATCGGGTCACGACCTTCGAAGGAGAAGCGATGAGCGACACGATCTTGGGCAAACTCAGCGGCGGACCGCTCGGCGGCCAGACGCTGCCGCTCTCGGCGGCGACGCTCGCCGAGGTCGATGACGAGCTGATCCTGCCCTGGGAGCAGGGGCAGCTGATCTACCGTCGCGCGGGTGAGGCCGAGAACACCGGACCGCACGATGGCCCGACGATGGTGCCGTTCCGCTACGACGCCGAGAACTCGGCGAACCCCGCCCCCGAGGACTAAGCCCGCACCACGAGCTGAGGCTCGTGGTGCACGGGGAAGTTCACCGAGTTGGCGATGAAGCACAGCGCGTTCGCCTCCGCGTGAAGCGCGCGCGCTCTCTCGGCGTCGCCCGCCGAGATCGTCACGACCGGCCGCAGCACGACCTCGCGAAAGCGCCCCGCGCCGTCCGCGTCGACCACGAGGGTGCCGGAGGCCTGATCCTGGTACTCCTCGACCACCACGCCCGCGGCCGTCGCCACGTAGAGATAGCTCAGCATGTGGCACTGGCTGAGCGCCGCGATGAGCTCCTCTTCGGGATTCCAGCGCGCCGCATCCCCGTGGAAGACGCGCGCGCTCGAGGCCTCGAGCGTCGGCTTGCCGGCCGCAGAGACACGATGCTCGCGGCTGAATCCTCGCGCCGAGCGGGTGCCCTCGCCCCGGTTTCCGGTCCACTCGACGGAAACCGCAAACTCATGTGCGTTTTTCACCGGAATCCCTCTTTTCGGCGCGTTCTTGTTGCGCTTTTCGTGCATCTTCGTCGCGCCCGGAGTCGTAGGATCTGAGCATGAGCGAGACGCTGTCCTCCCCCACGCTAGCCCCGGTCCCGACCACGCGCCGCGTCGTCACGGCCATTCCGGGGCCGCGCTCCGCGGAGCTGGAGGAGCGACGCCGCGCGGTGGTCTCGGCGGGCGTCTCCTCGGCGCTTCCCGTCTACATCGCACGCGCCCACGGTGCGATCCTCGTCGATGTCGACGACAACGCGCTGCTCGACCTCGGGGGCGGCATCGGCGTGACCACGATCGGCCACACCGACGACGCCGTCGTGGCCGCCGCGCGCGAGCAGCTCGGCGACGTCACCCACACGCTGTTCACCATCACGCCGTACGAGGAGTACGTGCGGGTCGCCGAGCTGCTGGCCGAGCACACCCCCGGCGACTTCGCCAAGAAGACCGTGCTCGTGAACTCGGGCGCCGAGGCGGTCGAGAACGGCGTCAAGATCGCCCGCAAGTTCACGGGGCGCTCCGGCGTCGCCGTGCTCGAGCACGCCTACCACGGCCGCACCAACCTCACCATGGCGATGAACTTCAAGGCCATGCCCTACTCGCTCGGCTTCGGGCCGTTCGCGGGCGACGTGTACCGTGCCCCGAACTCCTACCCGCTGCACGACGGACTCACCGGCGAGCAGGCGGCGGCCCGCACCATCTCGTACCTCGAGAAGACGGTTGGCGCGAGCGACCTAGCCTGCCTCGTCGTCGAGCCGATCCAGGGCGAGGGCGGCTTCGTCGTGCCCGCCGAGGGCTACCTGCCCGCGCTGCAGGACTGGTGCACCGCCAACGGCATCGTGTTCATCGCCGACGAGATCCAGTCCGGCATGGCGCGCACCGGGCGCTACTTCGCGAGCGAGCACTTCGGGCTGGTGCCCGACCTCGTGCTCTCGGCCAAGGGCATCGCGGGCGGACTGCCGCTCGCCGGGGTGACCGGCCGGGCCGAGATCATGGATGCCGCCCAGCCCGGCGGCCTCGGCGGCACCTTCGGCGGCAACCCGGTCGCCTGCGCCGCGGCGATCGCCGTCTTCGACCGCATCGAGCGCGACGATCTGCTCGCCGAGGCGACGCGCATCGAGGGCGTGCTGCTGCCGGCGCTGCGCGAGCTGCAGTCGCGCTTCCCCGTCATCCGCGAGGTGCGCGGCATCGGCGCGATGATTGCGATCGAGCTCGCCGACCCCGAGACCGGCGCCCCGAACGCGGCCGCCGTCGGCTCGCTCGTCGCGTACGCCGCCCAGCAGGGGGTGCTGCTGCTCTCGGCCGGCACCTACGGCAACGTGCTGCGCATGCTGCCCTCGCTCGCGATCACCGACGAGCAGCTGCGCGACGCCCTCGGCGTGCTCGAGGAGGGCCTCGCCGCGCTCTAGTCCGCGCGCCCTCCTCCCCCGCAAAGTCGGAGATTCGGCAGGTTCATCCACGACTCGTGGACGAAACACCGGAATCTCCGACTTTGTGCGAGGGTCAGGCGTAGAGGGAGGCGACGGCCTCGCGGAACGCGACGGTGTGGCGTGCGACGTCGTCGCTCGTGGTCGCGGGGCACATCAGCGCCATGTTGTGGAACGGCGTGATGAGGATCCCGCGGTTCAGCGCGTGCAGGTGCAGGTACTGCTGCAGCTCGAAGTCGTCGGCGTCGGCCGCCTCGCGTCCGTCGCGCGGCGGCGTCGGGCGGAAGCTGTACTCGGCGCGGCAGCCGAGCTGGGTCACCTGCCACGGCGCGCCGAACTCGTCGATCGCCGCCTGCACGCCCTCGGTCCACTCCCGGGCCCGCTCGATCATGCCCGGGTAGACCTCCGGGGTCAGCACCTCGCCGAGGGTGGCGCGGATCCCCGCCATCGACAGCGCGTTGCCGGCGAGCGTGCCGCCGACCCCGCCCACGTCGAGGTCTTCGCGACCCTCGCCGCGCCAGTGCAGGCTCTCGCTCACCCGATCGGCCAGCTCGTCGGTCATCCCCCAGGCCGCCGCCGGGATGCCGCCGCCGACGGTCTTGCCGACCACGACCACGTCGGGTCGCAGTCCGTCGCGCGCGGTCATGCCGCCGGGCCCCGCGCACAGCGTGTGGGTCTCGTCGATGACGAGCACCGTGCCGCTCTCATCGCATGCCGCGCGCACCGCCTCGTGCCAGCCGGCCTCGGGCAGCACGATGCCGATGTTGGTGAGCGCCGGTTCGATCAGCACGGCGGCGATCTCGCGCGTGGCGAGCGCCGCCTGGATCGCCGGCACGTCGTTGAAGGGAACCACGACCGTCGTCTGGGCCGGGTCGACGGGCGGACCGATATTGCCGCGCCGCGAGACGACGCGGCCCTCGTCGTCGAGCGTCGCGTAGGCCTCGTCGACGGTGCCGTGGTAGCAGAAGTCGATGACGAGCACCTTGCCGCGCCCCGTCGCCTGGCGGGCGTAGCGCAGCACGTGCCGGTTCGCGTCGGTCGCGCTCAGCGTGAACTGCCAGCGCGGCAGGCCGAAGCGCTCCGCCAGCAGGCCCGCGGCCGCCGCCGCATCCGCGGTCGGCAGCATGAAGGTGGAGCCGCGGCGCAGCTGCGCGGTGATCGCGGCGACCGACCTCTCGGGCGCGTGCCCGACCATCGCGCCGGTGTCGCCGAGACACAGGTCGACATGGTCGATCCCATCGGCGCACTCGAAGTGCGCGCCTGCGGCCGAGACGACGTAGGGCGGCCAGGGGCCGGGCCATTTCGCCATCCAGAGCATCGGAACGCCGTCGGGCAGATGCTCGCGCCCCGCCTCCCAGAGCCGCTTCGACTCCGGGCGCGCCTCGGTGTAGCGCGCGAGCTCCTCCTCGAAGAGCCGTGCGAGCCGGTCCCGGTCGGCGTACATGGGGTCAGCCGGTCTTCGCGAGCTTCTTGCGCCGCGCCGCGGCCGAGAGCTGTGCGGCCACCACCAGGATGATCGCCGCGAAGAACACCGCCGAGGCGATGACGTTCGCCTGCGCGGGGATGCCTCGCGCGGCCGCCGTGTAGACGTACTTCGGGAAGGTCACGGCGGCACCCGAGTTGAAGTTCGTGATGATGAAGTCGTCGAAGCTCAGCGCGAACGAGAGCAGCGCGGCCGCGATGATGCCCGGCAGCAGCAGCGGGAAGGTGATGCGCCAGAACACCTGGCCGGGGCTCGCATACAGATCGCGCCCCGCCTCCTCGAGCGCCGGGTCGAGACTCGCCACGCGGGCGCGCACGGTGACGACGACGAAGCTGATGCAGAACATCGTGTGGGCGATGATGATCGTGAGCAGCCCCTTCGGGATGCCCGCCGAGAGGAACTGCGCGGCAAGCCCCGCGCCGAGCACCACCTCGGGCGTCGCCATCGGCAGGAACAGCAGCAGCGTCGTCGCCGCGCGGAAGCGGAACCGGTAGCGCACCAGCGCGATCGCCATCGCGGTGCCGAGCGTCGTCGCGGCGATCGTCGCCGCGCCACCCACCAGGATGCTGTTGCCGAAGGCGACACACACCTCCTCCTGGTCGCACACGTTCAGCCAGTTGTCGAAGGTGAATCCGCGCCAGACGATGTTGGTGCGGCGCACGTCGTTGAACGAGAACACGATCGTGTAGGCGATCGGGATCAGCAGGAAGATGAGCGCCATGATCGAGTAGGCGCCGAGCCCCCACTTGCCGACGCCGAGCCGGAACGGTCGACGGGTCGCGGTGCGACGCACGGGGGTCGAGGTGCTCACAGCAGGTCCTCCGTTCCGCTCCGGCGCACATAGACGCTGACGAGCACGAGGATCGCGGCCATCAGCACGATCGACAGCGCCGCGGCGGCCGGGAAGTTCTGCAGCACGAGGAAGTTCGCCTCGATGACGTTTCCGATCATGACCGTGTCGGTCGAGCCGAGGAAGTCGCGGCTCGCGTTGATGTAGTCGCCCGCCGCGGGGATGAACGTCAGCAGGGTGCCCGAGATCACGCCGGGCAGCGACAGCGGCACCGTGACACGCACGAAGGTGCTCGCGGGGCTGGCGTAGAGGTCACCGCCGGCCTCGACGTAGCGCAGGTCGAGTCGCTCGAGTGAGGTGTAGATCGGCAGGGTCATGAACGGAATGAAGTTGTAGGTCAGACCGAAGATGACCGAGAACGGCGTGCCGGTGATGTAATCCCCCGGCGCGATCAGCGACAGCGCCTGCAGCGCGCCCACGACCACGCCCTCATCGGAGAAGATCTGCTTCCAGGCGAGGGTGCGCAGCAGGAAGCTGATGAAGAACGGGGCGATGACCAGCGTCAGCGCGAGCGCCTGCCAGAGCGGGAAGCGCCGCAGCTTGACGCCGATGAAATACGCGAGCGGGTACCCGATGATGAGCGCGAACACGGTCGCCGTCGCCGCGTAGCCGAACGAGCGGATGATGACCGGCCAGTAGGTGTCGAGAACGGTGACGTAGTTCTCCCACTTGAAGGCGTAGTCGTACTGCCCGATGTCGCCGAACTCGCGCGGCGCCTGCAGGCTCGTCAGGATGAGCGAGAACAGCGGCACCAGGAAGAACAGCAGCAGGTAGAAGGCTCCCGGCAGCAGCAGGAAGAGCGCGATCGGACTGCGCCGCCGCACCGCCGGTTCGGCGGTGCTGGTGGGCGTCCCGGCGAAGGCTCCGAAGGCCATCGTCAGGCCTTCCCGAGCTCCGCCTCGAGCCGCTGACGCTGCTGCAGCGCGATCGACTTGGTGTCGTCATCGGGGTCGAAGCGGCGGAGGTCGGCCGGGTCATCGGCGAGGCCGAATCCGTGCTCGACGTTCCAGGTCACCCAGACCTCGGCGCCATCGTGCACCGCCGGACCGAATCCCATGTTCTGCGCGAAGGCGACGATGTTGCCGACCCCGGGAATGCCGATCTGGTA
Source organism: Herbiconiux sp. J20-20 (assembly GCF_057365085.1). Classification (NCBI taxonomy): domain Bacteria; kingdom Bacillati; phylum Actinomycetota; class Actinomycetes; order Micrococcales; family Microbacteriaceae; genus Herbiconiux; species Herbiconiux sp. J20-20. Next base: position 418 of record NZ_CP195122.1, on the reverse strand, counting down.
CTGGGTGCTGACGCCCGAGAAGGACACATCGTTGACGCGGCCCGGACCCAGCATGTTCACGCCGGCCTTCTCGGCGGGCTCCTTCGAGTGCACGGTCAGCTTCTCCGGTCGCACGCCGATCGTCACCTCGCCGGTGTGGCGCTGGGCGCGCGAGGTCGGCGTCGCGATCTTGCGTCCGGCGACGTCGACGACAATGGTGTCGCCGGCCGAGGCGGTGACCGGGCCGCTGAACAGGTTCGACTGCCCGAGGAAATTCGCGACGAACGCCGTCGTCGGCAGCTCGTAGAGCTCCTCCGGTGCGCCCATCTGCTCGATGCGCCCCTTGTTCATGACCGCGATCGTGTCGGCCATGGTCATGGCCTCCTCCTGATCGTGGGTCACATGGAGGAAGGTGAGGCCGACATCCTGCTGGATGTCC